>CAVXXK010000001.1:0-2357500 GCA_963765675.1 uncultured delta proteobacterium
CAACTGCTCGACCGTCTTCGGTGCGCACCGTGAGACGGTTAGGATCCGAGTCTGTCCTCTCGACTCGTGCGTAAGTGCCCTTGGCGAGCCCAAGACGACGGCTGCCACGGCGGTAGCTAATCACGTTGCCAACTTCGTAACTCTGAGCGCGCAGTCGCTGCGCGGCGGTGAGGTTGCGGTTGACGAAGATGAGCTGCTCTTTCCCTTCGGCAGCGACATGGGAGCGCTGCTTCAGGAGCTCGCGAATCGCTGAGTTGAGTTGCCGGCGCTCGTCGTTGGCCGGACTAACGACCAATACCCGCTCCCGGGCCTCGTGCGCGGCCACATATTCCTGTGCGATGGATTTATATCGCGCATCAGGATTGTCGATCTGGCGGATGCGGTCATGCTGCTCGATAAGCGCGAGCGCGCGATCGATCTCTCCTTTGGCCGCAAGCTCAACTGCTTCGCGAAGGATAGGATCGCGCTGGCGGCGAATCGTGTCCAGCCGCGCTACCGGCATACCGGCCTGCTGCATCTGGTGGATGGGCCGTCCCGCCTCGATCGCATGGTGCTGATGCTGGTCGCCGACGAAGACGATCCGCTCCACGCCCGCCTCGCGGGCCTGATGGAGGAGGCGGTTGACCTGGCGCGTCGCGAGCAGGCTCGACTCATCGACGATCCATAGTACCTGACGGCCAGAGGAGATTTTATTTTCAATCAGACTTGCCACTGTCCGGGACTCGACTCCGGCTTCGGATAACGCCTTGACCGCGCGCGTGGTCGGAGCAAAACCGCGTACGGCGTAGCCATGTTCGTTGGCGAACTCGCGGATCGCTCCAACCGTGGTGGTCTTCGCACTGCCGGCGCGGCCTTCGATGGAGGTGAGCCAGTCGCGCGTCGTGAGGATAAGCTGCGCCACTTCGATTTGATCGGCGAGTAATCCTCGGTCCGTCGCCCATCGGCGAATCTCTGCGGCGTTCGCGACCGGCGGGTTTTGGCCTCGCCCTGCACGCATGAGGTCGAGGTTATCGCGCTCGAGGACTACCATCTCGGGCGTCGTGAAGGTGCCGTTGGGTGAAGCGATGGAAGCGTCCAGGACGATCAACGCGCGGCGTTCTTCCCAAGCGGTGCTCTCGCGTCGCAACTGGTCCAGATCGATGGCTCCCATCGCGTGCTGGAGGGCGGTTGCTTCGAGCGCGCGGCGGTCGATAACGGCCTCACGCTCGGTGCTGTGAGCCACGGCGAGGCGAAGCGCTTCCTCGATCCTTGCCTGCGTGGGGACCTGAACTTCAGCTTGGGTGCGGTAGTGGTCCTCGAAGCGGATGCCGTAGTCTCTCGCGCGCACGCACCACTCCTCGCGAAGCTCAGTCTCATTGCGCCGTTGCTTTGAGAGCCGGCTCTGATGCGCGATATTCTGCGCTGCGGCCGCCCCGCTAAGGCCGTTTTGGGCGAGCGCCTGCTCGATATCCCGGCGACGGCGCGAGAATGCCATCACCTGCTCGCGGGTGTAGCCCTCGAGCTCCCAGCGTCCGTCGGCGCCGGTAACGGTAATGCCGTAGCCAAGCGAACGTACTTCGCGCGCCAGCTCGGAGCGATACACCGCACTGGCGAAGCTCTGTGAGCGATAGATCTCGACCGGGTCGAGCCCACGCCATGCGCCGTCCGGCCGGCGGGTCATGTTGGCGATGACGACGTGGGTGTGGAGATGCGGATCGGGGCCGGTGCCGTCATCTGCGCCTTTGGCGGGGCGTGCCGCGATATGGTCGAAACGCGCGGCAACGATGTTCCGAGTAAGCACCCATTCGCTGCCACCCTTCTGACGCGACAACGCGTAATGCTCCAGCTCCGTCAGCGCGGTGCTGACCGCGCGGCGATGCGCATCGGTCAACTCGGCGTTTCCACCCGCCAGCGCCTGAATGCTGACCGATTTGGGCGCGTTGAAAGTCGCGTCCCATGCTGCGCGACGTTCAGTTCGTCCGTTGGCGTTGCGGACGAGAACTTCAGTGGTGCCCGGCCGTTGGCTGCGAAGTATCGCGCGAAAATCCTCGGGAGCGACTTCACCGGAGAGCCCCAGCGCGTCGGCGCCCTGCCCGAACCATTGCCCGGCGACTCGATGCACTTCGGTATAGTAATCGTCCTGGGAGTATTTCTCTTCGTAATAGGTCTCGGCCTGACCGGCGCTGAGCGCCCCTCTCGACATGACCAGCATGGCTCATGCCCTCAATCTGCGCGGAGAACGCGGCGGTAATATGTCGCCGCTTCCCGGCGGGACAAGGGCCGGCTCGCTGCTGATGTTTGGCGAGTCCGGCGGCAAGCCGGCGGGTTCCGTGCGACAGATGAACCCCGGATGACGCCTCAGCGGCGCGAGATATGGAATCATGACCTTCGCGCGACGGTAGCCGGTGATGCAGAGATAACCCTCGAACGGACGCAGCATCTGGATCTCGCTTGCGAGCGCGACGCTCTCGACCTGCCGATGCGGATGGATGGTGAAGCCGTCGCGAGACTCGCCCATCCGGGTGCTCTGACCGACCAGACTTCGGCTGACTTCACGCTCGCCGATCTGCGCACTTGACCAGCGCGCGGTCTCGGCTTCGCCGGTGCGCAGGATCAGCTTGGTGGCGGGAGCGGCTGCCAGAGTTGCGGTCTGGTCGTGGCCGTAGATGGCGCGAAGCTGGGTGATCGCCTGAAGGCCAAGCACTGCGCAAAACCCGCGCTTGCGTCCGCGCACCACCAGCGTCTCGAGTTCAGCCTGGCGGCGGAGTACGGGCAGCTCGTCGGCGATGATCCAGACTTTACCGCGTTTTCCGTCGTCGGCCATCAGGCGGCGCACGATGCAATCGAGCCAAACGCTCTGGAGCGGCAGCGCCGCATCGCGCGAGTCCTCGGTCGAGCTGAGAAACAGCCAGCCCTCACGGGTTCGCGCCCATTCGAGAGCGCTCCAGGCCTGCGCGGCGGATCGCGGAAGATGGCGAAACGAACTGGTCGCGTTGAACGCCGTCGCGACGATTCCGGCGCCCTGCTCGTGCGCGCCCGGATCAATGAGGACCTCGGCGGGAGTCCCTCGGAGCGCTTGCTTCAGCTTGGCGCGCGGTAGCGCGAGGAGCTTCGGAAGCTCGCGCGGCTCTTTGAACTGAGCCGCGTCCAGCAGGCCGACGATGAGCGTGCGCGCCGACTGCCGGAAGAAGAAGTCGGCGCCGCCCTGACTGAAGGTGTTTGCCGGGTCAGGGACCAGCGCCGAGGCTAGCGCCTCGGCGTCCATCGCCTCACTTCCGGGTCTCAACTCCGACCACGGCGTCCACGCCGGGCAGCGGGTATCGAGCGGGTTGAGGATCATATCGCCGCGCTCGGGCCGGAAGAACTCGGGCAGATACTCGCATTCGGGATCGAGCACGACCGCGGACTCGCCGCGCGCTTCGATCTGCCGGAGCATTCGCCGGATGGCAGTGGACTTGCCCGAGCCGGGCGCGCCGACCAACAGAAAGTGTTGCGACTCCAGTCCGCGGGGGATCAAGACACCGCCGAGTTCGAGGCCGTCGCCGCTTAAGTCCCGGCGCAACCGCCGGCTCGGGATCACGTCGGTCCCGCGCACGTGCTCGTCCTCATCTCCTCCGCCACGAGGCGGGAAGATGATCAGGAGGCAGGCTCCGATTATCAGAGCGGTGATGACCGCTCCCCAAAGTGCGTAATGCCAGAACCAGCCCGCGAACGAGGCTCCGAGGTAGTACCTGCGGTTGAGGAAGTCGTAAATGCTGGCGATGGTGTAGCGCTGGCCATGGTACGGCAGTGACGCGAACGTCAGTGGAATCTCCTGGGTTAGAAACCACGCCAGGAACCATCTCACGAAGTACTGGTGCGCCGCGGTCCCGCCGTAGTGGCCGGTCCAGTACCAGACCAGCGCAACCGTCAAAAGCACCCAAAGAAGCACGATGAGGAGCACCGCGCGGAGCGCCGTTTGCGCCCAGACGTGCAGCGATGCGAAGTCGGCGCGCCGTCTGACCGCCCGATCCACGTATGCGTTCATTGCCTGGCACCTCCGTCGCCTCCGAGACGATCGATGTAGTCGCGTGCGGTCTTCTCCGACGCTTCGATGATCTCGTCCACCGCTTGCTCGCTCAGGCTCTGGTCGAGCGCATGCAGGAACGCCGAGCGAGTCTTCACCACCTCGAATAACAGCCGCGTATATCTCTCCACCGCGTTCTGTTCGAGCCGCTCGCAGGCTTTGCTGAGTGCGGCGGAGCCGCAAACTGCTGTTTCGGCGATGTGCATGTACGTATCGACGACCAGCGACTGAATCAGCGTGGTCGGCGAGATGTTTGAACTCGCCGCCTGCTTTTCGATTCGTGCGGCTACCGTCTCCGGAAGCCTGATCGTGTAGGTTCTCTTGCTCTCGTGGCTCATCTGACTGGACCTCTGCACTGCAAGCACGTGTTTACAGTGGAAAATCAAGGGTTTGGGTGATCCGCTGATTCGCTCCCGTTTCTTGTACACGTCGCGAAGCACGCGTTTGCGCTGAAAGATTGAGGGCTTATCTCAATTGCCGTACTCGTTGCTGCAAGCAGGCTTCATTCGCGAATGAGTGACGTGTCAATCCCCAACACGTGCGAAGCACGTCTGCGACCTAGCCACCGCTGACGAGTCAGCCTTGTGACTTAGCGTTGCCGTTGGACGAAGGCGAAGCGGGGCGGCGCTGATGATTGCCGACGCTGGAACGTGACCAAGCTTGAAACTCACGGTCAGCTTGCAGAAAAGCGGCGAGAATCTCCGGAATGAGCGCCTTCGACTCCACCGCGTCGCCGTGAACGTGCTCGTAGTAGCGCGCGTAACTTTCGATGGCGGCATTCAGGTCGCCCGCCAGCGTCACGCGTACCTGCAGGGACCGAAGCGGCTTTGCGATGCGTGCGAGTTTCATATCGGACCTCCGTTAATGGTTACTTGGAAGCGACTGCTCAGAACGGAAAGAGGAAGGTCATGAACTGGACAGCAATCAGCGCAGCGAAAGCTACGAGTCCACCAGCCAGCAGGCGCCCTGCTCGCGGGTAGCTGCCGATCGCGTACAGAATCGCCGACAAGGCGAAGTTCAGCATTATTACGGCGTGAGCCACGGGACCGACCAAGATGTCCTGAATCGCGCCAAGCGTCTGATCCCACGGCATGGCGCCGGCGTATTGCGAAGCCCACGATGGCTCGGCTAGAAGCGCAAACAGCGCGGCGGCGCAGGCGACGATGAGCCATCTGAGGTTCAATTCCGGCACTTGCGTTATTGCGGTTGGGATCATGGATAACTGCCCCTCTCGTGGCTAGGTGACTAATTCGCTATGTAGCGAGTTACCGGACGAGTGTCAAGCGTGAAGATCGGTCTGCGCGAAACGGTCGGGGGCTTGTGGGCGGGCTACTCTGTCAGATAGCCGAGCTGCTTGAGCCGCACGGTGGCGGCCTCGACCGATACATCGAACGCAAGCGAAATACGTTGGCCGAGCGCTGACGCTTCGGACGAGTCCTTGGCAACCGGCGGACGCTCGGAGCGATTCTGGAAATACGCTTCGACCGTGCGCAGCGCGAAGCTCTCCGGCATCAGCAACGCCCCGGAGGCGTAACCCGCCTGCCATTCGAACCAGTCCACGACCGCGCTGGTCGGAAGCAGACTCTGCCAGTAACAGCGGTCGGGACCGCGGGCAGCGCCGTACTTGTCGTACAGCCAGGTGTGGAGCATTACGTGGCCATATTCGTGGGTCAAAGTCGTGCGCAACCGATTGTTGCGATGCCGTTGCTCCCACAGTTCCCGAGCAATTGTCACCACCGGCTTTTGGCCGCGCTCGAATTGAGTGAAACCAAAGACCTCGTGAATGTCATCGGAAAGATTCGCCGCCAGGTCGAGATCGGCGGCGTCACGCTCGATTAACATTGTGACCGCCTCGGTCGGGACCGGGATGCGTTCAAACCCGAAGCGCTGGCGCAGAAACGAGGTCATCGTTTCCTCGCACATCTGCTCAAGCTCGCCGATCTCCCAGTGCGGACGCTCCGGGAAGCGCCCGGTCCTGTCCGGTATCATCTTCACGGCTTGTTCTTCACCGCTTCTTCCTTCGCTTTACTTCTCGCCGGAACGCCTTCCAGCCCGCGGCGAGCTCCTGCGCACTGTTGACGGTGGTCGCGCTGAGGTCGGCTGGAAACCGCCCTGCCAGAAAGTAGAGCACATCCGAGTCGACCTTGAGAACCTTGGCCAGTTGTACAAGGACTTCGTCGGAAGGCTTGCGCCGATCGTGTTCAAGGTCAACCAGGAACGGAATCGAGATCGGCTTGCCATCGGAGTTGCGCACCTCCGCCACCACCTCGCGCCCCGCCAGCCCCAGCTCCTTGCGTCGCCCAACGATGAACTGCCCCAGTGTCTGCATGAGGAGCTATGTAGCATGATAGGCAATAATATAGAACCCTACGACGGCTCCAATACTGTCGGGCCGATTGCCAAAGACCCATTCATTTCCCCCGGGCGTTTAAAGAGAGGCGAGGGCTGATGCCTGTGTTGCTGTGCAGCAGCGGTCGGCTGACTGGGAGTTTTTCAAATCTCGGGCCGAAGGTAGGCGAGTTCAAACAAAACTATTTCATGATTGCACTTGGCACAGTTACGAGAAAGAAATCGAACCGTCGTTTCTCTTCATCTCAACGTCGGAGTGCGTGACCGGAATGTCGCAAGTTTGCACAGCTTATCGATATTCTGCGAGCTGCGTCCCGCTTCGAGCCGAAGAGCATCTTCCGAGTATTCACAGCCAAGTGTTGACATAGCTCTACATATTGATTAGCCACGGTGCATCGTAGGCGCTGTTCACGTCGCGAGACGCTCGATGCGCGATCTCGGCCGGGGGGAGGCGATGATCGACAACTTTGGGGAAGTTGCCAGAAAGCGCTTCGGAAAAGGCGCCAAGCTGGATAAGTCATTCCCGTCCAGCAATTTCCTCCGACATTTCCAGACTCTGTTTGTCGCGGGCGGGGTGCTGATTCTGTCCGCGTTGGCGGGAAGTTCGACCTCGGCAGCGGCTAAGACGCCAACTCCGACCAAGACACCGACCGCGACCGCAACCAAGACAGCAACTCCAACCAAGACAGCAACTCCAACCAAGACCAAGACGGCGACTCCAACCAAGACAGCAACTCCAACCAAGACGCCAACTCCAACCAAGACAACGACCTCGACCCCGACGAAGACCGTCACGGCAAGTCCGACAGCGACAGCAACCGCTACTCAGACTGCGACGATTACGGCGACCCCGACGTCGACCGTGACAGCCACAGCGACTCCTACTCCAACCGTGACGGCCACGCAGACAACTACCCAGACTGCGACCCCAACCGCGACACCGACCGCAACTCCCACATCGACACCAACGGCTACCGCAACCGCGACGCCCACTGTAACGGCAACGCCGGTGTGGCCAATGTTCCTCCACGATCTGACGCACACCGGTCAGAGCACCGTCAATACCAGCGCCAGCAATGCGACTGCGAAATGGCAACTCTCGACCGGCGACGTTTTTGCGTTCTCCTCCCCGGCGAATTCGTCACCAGCGATCGGCGCCGACCGGACAATTTACGTTGGCTCCAATGATGACCATCTCTACGCAATAAACCCAGACGGCAGCCAGAAGTGGGTGTTCACCACCGGCAACGCAGTTTATTCCTCGCCAGCAATCGGGTCCGACGGGACCATTTACGTCGGCTCTGATGACGACAACCTCTACGCGTTAACTGATGGCGGTCAAGGAACTGTAACCGAGAAGTGGGCATTCGCAACCGGCGGTAAGGTCGATTCATCGCCGGTGATTGGGTCCGACGGGACCATTTACGTTGGTTCCGATGACGACAATCTCTATGCGTTAACTGACAATGGCACCAGTGTTATCGAGAAATGGGCGTTTGCAACCAGCAACGAGGTGGAGTCCTCGCCAGCGATTGGCGCGGATGGCACAATCTACGTCGGCTCTGATGACGACAATCTATATGCGATAACTGACGGCGGTCAGGGCACCGTCACGGAGAAGTGGGCGTTCCTAACCGGCGGTGAGGTACAGTCATCGCCAGCGATCGGAGCCGACGGGACTATTTACGTCGGCTCGGATGACGGCAATCTCTACGCACTAACTGACGGCGGGCTCGGCACTGTCGCAGAGAAGTGGGCATTCGCAGCTGGCGCTGGCCTGTATTCCTCTCCGGCGGTCGCCGCCAACGGTACTATTTACTTCAGCTCCTGGAACAATAACGTTGTTTACGCGATAAATGCCGGCGGTACAGAGAACTGGCAGTTTACATTGATTGGGAGTGCCTCTTATTCTTCTCCTGCGATTGGCGCCGAGGGCACCATTTATGTCGGCGATTTCTTCGGCGATGTAGTCGCATTAACTGATGGCGGTACTTCAGCCACTCAAAAGTGGTTCGCAACCGGCGGCGGTGCTCCTCTGGACTCCTCGCCGGCGATCGGTGCAGACGGTACCATTTACGTCGGCAACGAAAACGGTTACCTGTACGCTCTTGGATCACCTTCCCCGGTCCCGGACCAGCGGGCGGCGAGTTCAATCTATAATTCAGCCGCGACCGCCAACGTCACTCTGAACTTTCCTTCTGGAGTGGCTGCCTACGATATTTGCATCGCCGCGTTTTCATATAGCGCGACGTCTCTCTCGGTCAGCACAGCTCCCAGCGGCTGGACAGCTATTCGGCAGGACAACAGCGGCGGCACCAACGGCGCGGTTGACTATCTGTATTGGTACCAGTCCCTAGGCGGCGGCAGCGACCCCGCGTTTACTACTTGGACTCTCAGCGGTTCAACGAACACTACCTATGCGGGATGGATTCAGTGCTTCAGTCGCGTCAACACGGAAACACCTATTGATCCGAACAATTCAACCGGTGCCGGCGCCAGCAGCGCCAGTGCAACCAGCCTTTCCGTTCCAGGGCTTTCGAATCTGGCGCAAAACTACGAAACACTGATCCTAAACTGCGTAGCCAGTGCAGGAACAGGCGCGAATCCTTGGTCCGGGCCGGGTTCGCCCTATTCTCAACTGGTCGGAGCCGGGAGCGACGGTTCAGGCGTAGTTTCGGGCTCTTCTATCAACGTAATCGGATACGGAGGCACTGCAAGATCGAATGCAGCGCCAGCGGGCCAGACCTGCACCCAGAACGGCACCGCCGTCGCGATGGTAGGCAGCCAAATTGCCCTAGAACCAGCTCCGGCCGGTCAGACCCCAACGCCAACCCCGACCGCAACTCCTACTGCCAGCGCGACTGCGACGGCCACGCTGACTGCGACTGCAACTTCGACCTCGACCGCAACCCCGGCGCCGACAACTATGCCGTCTGCAACGCCCACCCCGTCATCGCCCCTCGCACTCTTCGTTACGAATCTTGCCACGAACGATGTGACATCCTATCCGCTGGGCAGTAGCGGGAGCATTGCCCCACTTGTCTCAGGAACCGGACTCTCCGAGCCCTTTGGCATTGCCCGCGACTCAAGCGGCAATCTCTTTGTGGCCAATGGGGGCTTCAATTCGGTGACCGTTGACGCGTCGAGCGCGAACGGCAACTCCATCCCAATTGCCACCATTGGCGGAACCAACACCGGTCTGGACAATCCCACCGGAATCACACTGGATCCACACGGTAACATTTACGTGGCAAATGCGGGCAGCGTTAACGGCAACCCCGACAGCGTTACCGTTTACGCCGCCGGCAGTAACGGCAATGTCACGCCGATTGCCATTATAACGGGCGCCACCACAGGACTTGCTTACCCCACGGCCATTACACTCGACTCCAGCGGTAATATTTATGTGGCGAACGGCGCCAGCCAGATTGGTGGCGTGGACAGCATAACGGTCTATCCCGCTGCCAGTAATGGCAACGCCCAGCCTAGCGCCACCATTTCCGGCACCAGCACCGGGCTCGCCGTGCCTTACGGTATCGCTTTGGATTCCAATGGGAACATATACGTTGCGAACGACGGCAGCACGATTGGAGTTAGCGATAGCGTCACCGTCTATGCTCCCGGCAGCAGCGGCAATGTTGCGCCTAATAGCACTATCTCGGGGTCCAGCACCGGGCTCGATTCGCCCGGAGGCATCGCGATCGACGCTGGTGGAAACCTCTACGTGACGAACGACGGCAGTACCTACGGAGGTGCAGATAGCGTCACCGTCTATGCTCCCGGCAGCAATGGCAACGCCGTACCAAGCACCACTCTGTTTGCCCTCGGCCTCGATACACCCTTCGGCATAACTGTCGATCCTAGCGGAAACCTCTATGTGGCAAACGACGGCAGCACCGACGGAGACGTCGGCACGATCACGATCTATCCGCCCGGCAATACATTGCCGAGCGCAACCATAGGTCCTGACACCGGGCTTGATGAACCTTCCGGGATTACGGTTGATCCCAGTGGCAACATTTACGTGACAAACCAAGGGAGCATTTCCGGAACCCTGGACAGCGTCACCGTCTACGCGCCGGAAAGCTACGCCAATTTGGCTCCCAGCGCTTCCATAGTTGGTACTGACACGGCCCTGGCGCTACCTTCTGGAATAGCTATGGATTTGAGCGGCAATCTTTATGTGGCAAACTCCGCTGGCGGCCCTGACGGTTTGGGGAGCATCACGGTCTATCCAGCCGGCAGCAACGGCAACGTCGCGCCAAGCGCCGCAATCAGCGGCGGAAGCAGCAGTGACAATACCGGCTTTAATTTTCCAAGTGGCATCGCACTGGATGCAAACGGGAATCTTTATGTGGCTAACGTTAATGGCGGGCCTGACGGCGTCGGCAGCATCACGATCTATGCTCCACGTACCAGCGGAAACATTACTCCGATCGCCACTATAAGTGACGACCCGAGCTGCGCTCCTTGCGACAATACCGGACTCAGTCTGCCCTACGGCGTCGCGCTTGATCCCAGCGGAAATATCTATGTAGTGAATTCCGCAGGCGGACCCGACGGCCTCGGCAGCGTCACAGTCTATGCACCGGTTGGGAACGGCACCGGCATACTTAACGAGACGCCCAGCGTCACGATCAGCGGGAGCAACATCGGCGATGATGTCACCGGTTTCGATAACCCCAGCGGCATAGCGCTCGATCCAAACGCGAACATTTATGTAACGAACGACGGAAGCTCGGCCGGCGGAACCGACAGTATCACTGTCTATTCGACCGGAAGCAGCGGCAACGTGGCGCCCGTCGCCACCATCGCTGGATTCAGCACTGGACTCGGCGCCCCGCAAGGAATCGCGATCGGTCCGACTGGAGGAGGATCACCATGAGTTGGAGTAGGCCATGATGAGAACGACGCGCAGGTTATTGGTTGTCGCTTTGTTGTTGCTACCGTCTCTGGGCTTGGGAGCGCAGGCTCAGGATAGTTCGGGGAGTTCACCAGCACCGACTGCGGCCGCCTCCCCAGCTCAAGGAGGGAATGTTTTGTGGTACGGGAAGGCGCCGCCGGGTTGGGGCGGACTGGTTACCAAAATTAAACTACTCGCTCCCGGGGTCGGCTGGGCGGAGAGGGGTGGGCGCTTCTATTGGACCACGGATAATGGCGCGAATTGGAAAGATATCACGCCGCCCAGCAGTTCTGGCCTTGAGGAGCACATCTCTGACTTCTATTTTCTCGATAGCCAAAGGGGTTGGGCGCTCTTCGGTCATTTCAACAAAGACGAAAGCGACGAAGACAAATACAAAGAACCGGAAATCGATCTGGCCTCAACTAACGACGCGGGAGCAACTTGGACGAGAATGCAGTCGACGCTTCCGTCCCCGGCAGACTACGGGAATCCCGAACGGGCGCCTCTCAGAGGTTGGGGCGGGACCATCGCCTTCCTGGATTCGATGCATGGCTGGATGAACATCACTCTGGCGAAACAAGGAATGAACACCTTTTTTTCGTGCTTTCTGGCGACCTCAGATGGCGGCCGGACTTGGAGCCAGGTGCCAAGCGCTCCCACCTTGGCCGATGCCGATATGCTTCTTGTTACACCTAGCGATGGTTGGATGATTGGCGCTAGCCAACTCGGTGGCAAAGAACTTTTTGTCACCCACGATGGAACGAAAAGCTGGCACCAGGTGCTGGTCGAAACGCCGAAAGAGGTATTGCCGGCAAAATTGGCAACGTATTCTTGGCTTCCGATTTTCGAAGACAGCAAGCATGGCCTTCTGGAAGTGAGCTACACCGGAGGAGTTGGTGTAAACCCGGCGGAGGTGCTGTTCTCTACGGGCGATGGAGGCCGAACTTGGAATCTCGACCGGATGGTGAAAAGTAAGTACAATTCTCAAGGATACGGCAGCGCTACAGTGGTGGACTCCGCTTGGGTGTGGGTCAGAATGCGGGATTCTGGCCCTAAGCTCACCGTGATCAGCAAGGGTACGCTAATCGATATCAGCGCGGATACTGTATCGGATGTCGTGCGTCACAGCGCGGTCGGTCAATTGAGCTTTGCCACTCCAGCGCAGGGTTGGGCGATAGTAGGCGACGGCGAATTGGTTTCAACCGCGGATGGCGGCAACACTTGGACCACTCTTACGCCCGGTCCGCAGCCGCATGTGACTGAGCCGCACGGCAGCTTTATTCAGCGTGAATCGTTCGAACGTTCCGCCGCCCCGACTCCTGAGAATACTCTGGAGACGGGTGGTCCAGTTGGCCCAATTTACAATACCAGCAAGCATCTCGGCTTCGATACTGTTGCAACCGGCACCACCGCAGTCATGCAAGCTTGGTGGAATTACAGCCCATATCACGACGTGGGCATCTACCTGAGCGGATCCGATAACCATATACCGCAAGATGACCCCAATCTCGACAACGACGCATGGGTCAACACTGTGACGGCGATGGGTTGGGGCTTGATGCCAATTTGGGTCGGCCTGCAGGCCCCTGCCGGATGTAATAAGCTTCATGTATCTCGTATTTCCCAGAACCGCAAACTACGTGTTGAGCAAGCAGATACCGAAGCAGTTTCTGCGGAATCCTCTGCTACGACGGCCGGAATTGGGGAAGGAAATATAATTTACTACGATATGGAAGGATACAACGATTCCGCTGGCTGTAATTCATCTGTAGTTGACTATCTTAAGCTTTGGATCGGTAGAATACACAACGATGGATTCAAGGCTGGCGTATACGTGAGTGGCAGCAACGCGGACATCTTGGCACGGGCGAATCCGGACGCGGTCTACGTGGCGGTAGCAGGGAAAACAAGCGGTTCTGCACGAGCTAGCATCTGGCAGATCTATAAAAACTTGCATGACTCGCAGTTTCCAAACCACCAGAGAATTCATCAATACAATGACGGCGATTGCCCTCCTTGCCTTGGCATCCCGAACGTAAAGTGGGGTGGACAATTCATGGTCAATGGCTCCCGTGAGGCCCCGCAACAAATCGACCTAGATATAGAAGATGCGCCCGTGGTAGGCGGCGGCGGCACGAAGCCTATTCAGGTCTATGGAGAATATCCGTTCAGTGTTTTTGCGGACTGTACGGCACTGAGCGCGGTAATACCGGGATTACCTTGCAATGTGGTCGCGTATGGAATCAATAACCCGCAGCTAAATTCGACACCGAACCAGATTATTGGCGATATCGTCGGCGAAATCTCTGAGTTCCCCGGCGGCGGTATCTTTCAGCCTTCCAACGACGTGCGAGGTCTGGCGGGGCTTGCAGACGAAAGCGCGAACACGTACCCGTGCACAGAAAATATTGATCCTTTCACCGGGAATCCCGTCTCATTCAGCTGGGGTTTTGCGACCAGCTATTTACAAAGTGGGCCTTCGCCACCTCCCGCTTTTCTTCCCGACCCGCCAGCCGCATGCTTTGCTTGGGAGGGTCCGAATTTGGGTTCAACGCTTGCCGCGAGCATCAACAATCTAAACACCATTGTTGGTCAGTACAACCAAAACACTTCATACGCTGGCTGCGAGATGCCAAGTGGAAGCGATTCATCGGGCTGCCCATCCGCGAATGCGCAATATGAATATGCGGGAATCAACGATATTGGCTGGATTGCCGCCCAGACCGTTCCTGATGCGAATGGTAACACCTCAGCATCCCTCATTGCTGGGACTACGACTGTCAGTCCTCCATCAGGAAGTTTCGCAGGCGGCATCAATGGTTTCGGACAAATGGTATATACCGATGATTCGGGACTGCCTTGGGTTTTCGACTACAACGGCAACAATTCTCCTAGCTCGGTTTCGATGCAGGTTAATGTCGTAGGAATCAATAACAATAATGAAGCGGTGGCTGTTGACGGGAACGATAACATTGTCGTCATCCAGGACGCTGACACGGCAACAGGTCCTGCAGGCAATGGTGAACCTGTCGGCTGCCCGCAAATGGCGGCGCCTAATGGAATCAACGATTGGGGTCAGATAGTCGGCCTCGCTGTTGTACTTACGAACCCCCCTTTTATTGGAAATGGTGAAGTTACTCTTGGCGATGTCTGTATCCCGTTCACCGGGAACTAGTAGATGAAAGCGCGGTTGCCTATCCTCGCTCGGGATTGCCGATAACGGAGATTTGCGGATGATGACAGCAAGAATGACCACTATCGCTGTGGCCTCAGCCGTGTTGCTCACTCTGTCCATTGGTCGCGCGAATGCCAAATCGGATGCATCATGCGCAGCGATCGCTGCTTCGGTCGTTACACACAAGGGTGACAAGGGCACCGAATGCCAGGCTCAAGTTATTGGCGGCGGACGGAATAAGGCGATCTCCCATGCTTCGGGGTCCGCCTTGGCGGGCAGTCTGGCGAAAGCCGGCGGAACAGCCACTGCGAGAGCGACCGATGGTGGCCAAGCAACTTCCGAGGCGAGTGCGGGTAAAACCAGCGCGACCGCGAATGGGCTCAAAGCCAAGGCGATTGCCAAGGTGACGGCTGGCGGCACTGCAAACGCCGTCGCAAGCGAAGGCGCGCAAGCGGTGGCGATGGCGACAGTGGAATGTCAAGTGCGTGCAACCGCAATTGGCTCCGGCAGTTTTGGTCAAGCAACCTGCTCGAAGGCCGGCACCGTAGTTACAGTACAAGCGACTAGGGGCTCCACCGCGGAGGGCTCTGACACAAAGGCGCCAACCTGCAAGCGTTTACACGGCGGTATCTCTAAGGTTCGCAGCCCCGCTGGAAACTGCGGATAATCACGGTGCCAAGTAACCGTATTCTCAATACACGATACACGGCGAACTACATATGCTATCGATTCGACTGACTACCACGTTCTGACCACCAAAGCATTCAGCAGGAGATTGGCGATGCTACGTATTGCACCGTGAACGACTTCAATAAAGCGTCAATAGTACCTGCATTGGTGATCTGCGCACTCGCTGTCGCGATTGTTACTTCGTCGTCATCCGCAATCGCCGGACAAGCAAGAGAGGGTACGAAGCACGGTCCGATCGAGCTTCTTCGTGACGAACGCGGCAACCCTCTGCCATCGGTCGCTACTAGACAGCTAACCAGCATGAACTGGTCTGGTTATGTGCTGCCCACTTTTCAGACCAAGGAGAAGCATTACACGGTCGCGCAGGCGACCTGGATTTTGCCCGAGGTTTTCTTTGACGGTGTAGAATCGGCGTCGTTGAGCTGGATCGGAATCGGCGGATTCTGCAAAAACGAAAAATGCAAGCAGGTCGACGAGACCCTGATTCAGCTCGGCACCGAGCAGGACGCCCTGAGCGATTCGGAGACGCAATATTACGCCTGGTATGAAATGTTGCCGGGAGCTGAAATTCATACCACGCTCGAAGTGAATCCGGGCGACGTCGTAACCGCATCCTTGAGTTGCGCCGGGAAATGCAAGAAAAAGCAGTCGTGGACACTCTCGATGACGGATGAGACCACAGGCAATAGCTGGAGCCAAGTTGTCACCTACAAGTCCTCGAAACTTTCGGTGGAGTGGATTGAAGAGGCCCCAACCGGAGGCGGTGGCATTCTGCCGCTGGCGGATTTTGGCAAGGTAACCTTCAGCCAAGCCACCGCGGATGCGGCCGGCGTTGATCTATCCAGCGGCGATAGTATTGTGATGAAGAATCCTCACGGCCAGACCTCAAATGTGTCCTCTCCGAACTCGACCGAAGACGGCTTCAGCGCATGCTTCAGTCCAGACAGCGAATTGGCAACGTGCGTAGACAGCAGTCCCTGAAGTGCTCTCTAATTCAAATTCCGTGAAGTGTACCCATAGCTCCGGCCTAGATTGCCGTTAGAGACCAGGTTTGAGTTTGAACACCGGTGTTCAAACTGACCCGAATGGGCTATTTCCACTCTGGGCAAAATCATTTGAGGTGTTTTCTGATCTCCAGTGGTTCAGATCCCGTGTTCACACCGATCTCGATGAGACGGGGCTGAATCGTGCGGTCACATTTTTCGGTGAATACGCTCAAAAACCACCATGATCGAGAAACCTAGCCGTGCCCGGAGTTCACAGTGTCGCGACTCCCGTCGAGGGCACCATCATTCAACAGTCATCGAGGACTGCCGAGGATTAGTAAGTACCGAACGACTCTGTTTGTGCAGGAGGCTTGGCGCTCAAGGGTGTCCTCGCGATCCACTCCTCCTACAAACTTAGGGGCATGTGGTCGGAACCCGACTGTGGGGGATTTTGTGAGGACCCTCGGTCACATTTGATATCACTCGGTGGCAGCAATCGTCCTTTTCAAAATACGGCAAACCTCTTCGCGCACAATGACTACATGCGTATCAGGTGATACGGAGCAATACCCATAAAAACCTGCCCTCAACGCCTGTGCGCCGCTATGGCCGCTGGCGTGGCGAATCGGGGCTACGGTCAGTCGAGGAATTGCTTGAGGCCACCGCGAACGAGAAAAGCGCCACATAAATGCCCGATACGGCAAGCCGAGCAGCATTCGCAAGATCGATCACGCGGGCAATCGGCTCTGGACTGTCATCAAGATTCAATTATGCGATGGCTGCTACCGGCCATATATTTCGCAGATGCGACATTCGCTGATTTGGAACCGGCACCAGAACCGGCACCGGCGATAGCGGCAGCGACTGTCTGCGCTTACGCGCTTCTCGTAAGTACCGGTCCGAATTGGGATTTAATGGTTGCGGGGGAAGGATTTGAACCTTCGACCTCCGGGTTATGAGCCCGGCGAGCTACCAGACTGCTCCACCCCGCCTGCGCATTGTATTGGGCGCAGCGGAAGCGGGTCAACACGATCGCGGAAGATCTCGCGTGCGAAGTTAGGGCTTCGAATTCAGATCTGCTTTTCCAGTCTCGAGATCCACCGGCACCGACACGTGCTCATGCGCGATCAGCCACTTGCCGTGAATCTTTTTGTATCCGTCGGTGACGCGAAAGGTCAGGTCCATCGGCGCGCCGCTCGCGCCGGCGCAGCTGAAATGCTGGATGTTGTGGCCGAAACCAAAATCCGCGCCCGCGTCGATCGCGAGATCGGTCATCTCCATCTTCGGCGCGCTCTTGCATCCGGCGAGCACGCCCTCCCAATCTTTCTTGTATGCGTCCCATCCGGTGTATTGGCGCGGTGGGAGCAGATCGAACACAACCAGGCTTGAACTGTGCTCGTAGTTCGCCATGATTTTCGCCGAGTCTTTCGCGTTCACCCCGGCGACGAAGTTTGCTTCGAGCGCTTTTATCGCGGCGACGCTTGCCGGATCTGATTCGGCCGCGCTGGTGATCGAAACAGAAATCGCCACGAACGCGATCGCGATGGCGCAAATCGGTAGTTTTCGCATTGCTATCGTTCCCCCGTGTCATCTTCGACGCCGCTGCGCTGCGAATCTATTGAGCGCGCGCCGCGCCGTCAAGCCGGAGGTAGCGATGACAAAGTTCTCAGTTTATCTTCCTACGATCCAGATTCGACGGGAGCATCCTCGATGGCTGAGAAGTGGGACGACAAGTTCGACTATCTGAACGCCAGCCGCGGGCTTTACCACAACCAGGACTACTGGCAGTTCCTGGTCCGTGACGTATGGCGAATCGACCAGCGTCCGTTGCGCATCGTCGATTTCGGCTGCGGCTTCGGATGGGCCGGACTCTTCCTGATGCCGATGCTTGCCGCCGGAAGCGAATACAGCGGAATCGATCTGTCCGACGCGCTGATTGAAAAAGCGCGCGCGCTATTCGCTGCGCTGCCGTACAACGCGAAGTTCGTTCAATGCGATGCTAACCGAGCCTCGTTCAAGGACAACCAGTTCGACGTCGCGATCGCTCACACCGTGATGATGCATCTGCCGCAGCCGGGCAAAGCGCTGGCCGAGATGATCCGCGTGACGCGCAACAGCGGTTTGGTGATCACCTGCGACGCGAGCCGCAACGCGATCAACGCTCTGATGCACGTGCATGAAACTGAGGAGCAGGAGCATATCCCGCTCTCATTCTTTCAGGCGATGAACGCGGAGATCAGGCGTCGCACCGGCGTTGACTACAACATCGGCATGAAGATGCCGGTGCTGATGGATCGCGCCGGTCTGCAAAACGTCCAGGCGCGAATCAGCGACGCGGTCCGCTTGTCATTTCCTCCGCTGGACACTTCCGAAAAGCAACGCGTGTTCAAAGCAATCTGCGATGACGGCCTCGGCGCGGCTCCCCTCGATGAAAAGAGTTTTGAGGACGCGCTCGCGGCGCTAACAGCGCGCGGAGCCGCCCAAGACGAGGCCGCTCGCGAGCTACGACGCGAGATGAAAAACGACTACCGGCGTCGTGGCCGCGACTACCATATCGTCCAGCCGGGATTGATTACGATCAGCTTCGGGACCGTCTGCAAAACCTGACGTCGCGCCCGGCGCTTCCGCTCCCGCCGCGCGGCTCAGCCCGCGAGGATTCGGATGTTGCAATGGCGATGAATCTTGCCGAACTCGATAACTTCCTTTTCGGCCGGATTCGCGTCCGGCTTCGAGTCGGTCAGCATCAGTTGTTTCGCAACCGCGCCGTCGATTCCCTCGGCCTCGACGTCCAGGTTGTGATCGTCGCAGATGATGAATGCCATGTAAGAACGCTCCTTCGAACCCGTGCAGTCTATCCGAGAGCGCTGGACGTGTCATTATCCCGGCGAATATTAAGCGGCTGGAGATCAGAGGTTCAAGCGGAAATCCATATACACCTTTTGACATATATGGCAAATCTGCCATATATGTTGATGTGGCCGGAGAAAAGCTCAGACCCATCGTATGGATAAGGAACTCAACATCAAGGCCAATCTCGCCATTGAGATCGGCCGCATAATTCGGCGGCGCGGCCTCAGCCAGCGTCAGGCGGCATCAATTCTCGGCGTCGATCAGCCACGCATCTCTGCTCTGATTCGCGGGCATCTCGAGAAATTCTCGATGGAGAAACTCTTCAACTATCTACGTGCCTTCGGCTGCGACGTGAACATCCGGATTCATCAGGGAAAAAGCCGCACGGCGCGAAGGCTGGGCAAATTGACGGTGAGCGTTTCCTAGTCTTGCGCAGGCAAACTCAACTCGCGTCTGGGACGAGATACATTTTGTGATCCACGCCCTTCACCTATGCGCGCGCAATTGTGGTAAGCGTCAGGGCGACGCACATGACTAAGGAGCGTTCACGATGAGCCTCAAAGGAAAAGCCGCAGCGATCGGTATCGGCGAACTCAAGCCGATCAAAGAGCCCGGCCCGACCACCACCGCACTCGGCCTGATGGCCACGGTCGCCGCCGAGGCGATCGCGGACGCGGGCCTCGAGAAGAAAGATATCGACGGCTTCCTGGTCGGGATGCCGTTCTCCGACCCCGGCTTCATCTATCCCGCGAGCGCCGCCGAGGTGATGGGGCTGCACGTCAAGATGCTGAACGTCGTCGATATTGGAGGAGCGAGTCCTGCCGGGATGATCTGGCGCGCGGCCGCCGCGATCGACGCCGGGATGTGCAACGCCGTGCTATGCATCGTCGCCGACATGAATCGCGCCGGCGACCAGCGTCCGCCGACTATCTCGGTCCAGCGCGAATTCGAATCGCCCTACGGCAATATCGGCGCGAATTGCGGCTACGCGATGATCGCGAATCGCCACATGTTCGAGTACGGCACCACGCCCGAGCAGATGGCGAAGGTCGCGGTTGATCAGCGGACCAACGCGCTCAAAAATCCGCTTGCGACCTTCAACGACAAGCCGCTCACGATCAAGGAAGTCTTATCCTCGCGGATGATCGTCGATCCGCTCCATATCTTCGAGATCGTCAGCCCGGTGACCGGTGGCGCCGCCGTGATCGTCGCGTCGCCGGAAATCGCCAAACGCGCGAAGCATCCGCCCGTGTGGCTGCTCGGCGCCGGCGAGTACGCGAATCACGCGACGATTACATATGCGCCGTCGTTGACCGAATCTCCGATCAAGATCGCCGCCGACGCCGCATTCAAGATGTCGGGACTCGAGCGCAAGGACATGAACTTCGTCTGCCCTTACGATTGCTACACGATCACCGTGATCGTCACGCTCGAGGACGCAGGCTTCTGCAAGAAAGGACATGGCGGCCGCTTCGTCGAGGAACACGATCTCACCTACAAGGGCGACTTCCCCTGCAACACGCACGGCGGCCAGTTGTCGTTCGGACAGCCGGGACTGGCGGGCGGGATGAGCCACGTGACCGAAGCGATTCGCCAACTGATGGGCCGTGGCGGAGAGCGGCAAGTGAAAAACGCGCGGCTCGGCTACGTCAACGGCAACGGCGGAATCATGAGCGAGCAAGTCGGCCTGGTGCTGGAGCGCAGATCATGAGCGAATATCTCAAACCACTTCCGAAACCTTCTCCGACCAGCCGCCCGTTCTGGGACGCCGCGCGCCGCCACGAGCTCAAGCTGCAGCGATGCGCCGCGTGCGGCAAGTTCATCTACTATCCGCGCCCGCGATGCCCCTATTGCTTCGGCGACAAGCTCGAATGGCAGCAAGTCAGCGGACGCGGCAAGGTTTACAGCTACACGATCGTGCGCCGCGCGTCGCATCGCTCGTTCGCCGATCCCTACGTGCTCGCGATCGTCGAGCTCGAAGAGGGTCCGCGGATGACGACCAATATCGTCGCTGCGCCGGAGAGCGTCCGCGTCGATCAGAAGGTGGTCGTTCACTTCGACGACGTGACACCCGAGAACACGCTGGTGAAATTCAAGCCCGCCTGATTCTCCGCTCGAGGCCGTCCAGGAATTTTTTCAGCGCCGCATCGCGGGTTGCGGCGCGAGCCTGCGCGAGCGATCGAATCGCGCGGCGCGGATGACCGGTCTTGTGCAAACTGCTCGCGAGCCACGCGAATGCTTGCGCGCGAGTTTCGCCGGAGAGTCCCAGCCGCAGAGCCTCTTCATAGTTCGGAATCGCTTCGGCTTCGCGTGCGTTGTTATCGTGAAAAAGAGCGAGCAGGTAATACGCCGATGCGCGCGCGCTCTGGGTGCGCGCCCGTTCAATCGCTAGTTGCAACTGCGCGAGATTTCGGCGATGTTTCATCGCTCGCGCTCATGCCAACAGGACCGCAACGATCCCGGTAAGAAAAATTCCGTCAAAGGTGCCTGCGCCGCCGATCGATGCGACCGGCGCACCCAACTCGCGCAGGCGGCGGAGGTTCAGAAGGTCCGCCCCGACGAGCGTGCCCATCACGCCGCTGACGTATGCGACCGCGTCCGCATGATGCGTAGCTGTGCCGAGCAATCCTCCAACGATCGCGGCGACGATCGGCGGTATAAGCATCGGCGTCGCGATTCCCATCCCGGGAACCGGGCGCGCGAAGCGATGCACCACGAATGTAACGATCGCGGTGCCGAGAATCGCTGGTGTGAGAATCGCTGGGAAATGAATCAGCACGTACGCGCATATCGCCATCGGCACAATCGCGCCGCCAACATTGATCGCAACCGTCGTTGTGCCGCTGGCGTAGCGTATCGGCACCCGGTAGCGAACGCCGAACTGCCGCACCATCGGCTCCGGATGTGCAGGGCCGCCTTCGACCTGCGTGATCGGGATATTAAGATAGCTGCCGGCGAAGCTAACCAGCAATGCGATGAACGCCAGGTGCGGAGACAAACCGAGCGCGACGAAGACATAGTTGATGACGTGGATCTCGATCAGAATAAACAAAAACGCGAGGCCCAGGAGAAAGATAACTGCGTAGATGAATACAAAAGGGGCGAAGATCACCGCGCGACAATATCAAGCACGCGCGAAGCATCATATCGGGTGATCCGACAGGCATTCCTGTGGCGCAATTCGCAAGTTACCGGTAATTTTTGCTCGGACCTTGGGATCGTTGGGCCGGATTCGCGAGCAATCTCAATGGCGTCGTCTGGCACGGGTTTCGCTCAGATAAACGACATACCTGTGATCAGGAGGCATATTTCTATGAACAGAATTTATTCTCTATTGACAGGCGCCGTAATCGTCGGAGCGCTTGCTCTTCCTGCGTTCGCCCAGGAAGCGGCTCCGGCTGTAACTGGAGTCGTTCAGAAGGGTAACACGACGATCGTTTTCGAGCGCTCGAACGACGGGCTGAATATGGACGAGCTCAAAGCGTTCGGAAAGATCGCGAACGACGACCCCGCACTCGCCAGCAAGATCGCGCGCAACCCGCAAATCGTCGCCAACGATTCGTTCGTCAGCAAGCATCCCGCGTTCCAGCAGTTCCTGAGCCAGTACCCCAACGCGCGTGAGGACATTCAGAACAACCCCGGAAATTTCGTGACCCCGGTCAATGGCTCTTCATTCCAGCATGCGCTGCCCGGAATGAAAGATAGCTCGGACTGATCAAGCTCACCGTCGGTACGATCGATAATCACGTTGAGGCAGCCTTCATGGCTGCCTCTTCGTTTCTTTTTTCGTAGGGCGCGTCGAGACGCGCCCGTCTTCGAACCGCCGGTATACCGACAATACTTCCCCGCTCTTGTACCGGCACGCGCATCGGATAAAATCGCGCGCAGCGATGAACCAGCAATATCGTAACGAGTTGCTCGAGATCCTCGTGCGCGAAGCCTACGTCGAGCGCGAGGTCACACTCTCGTCGGGCAAGAAATCGGACTACTACCTCGATTGCCGCCGCGCGATTTTTCTGCCGCGCGCCGCGTTTCTTGCGGGCGAGCTGATGCTCGAGCTCGTGGTCGCTGCGGGAGTCGAACAGGTCGGCGGGATGGCGGTCGGCGCAATTCCCGTGACCGACGCGATAGTCGCGGCGGCGTATCGCCACAACGTGAATCTGCGCGGATTTTTCGTGCGCAAGGAAACCAAGGCGCACGGGCTCCAGCAGCTAGTCGAAGGCGCGTTTCAACCAAACCTCAAAACCGCAGTGGTGGAAGATACCAACACCACCGGCGGCTCGACGCTCGAGGCAGTGGTCGCGATCCGCGGAGCCGGCGCGATGGTGAGCGCCGCGTTGAGCCTGGTCGAGCGCGGTGAAGGCGCGGCCGAGGCTTTCGCTCGCGCGGGACTCACCTACAATTGGATTCTCACCGGCGCCGAGATTCGCGCCGCGGCGCGGGCACGCGGCTGACCGCGACCTTCTTGGATCGCGTGCGCGAAATCACCGGAACTACTTCTCTCACCGCGATTTTCGGCGATCCGGTCGAACATTCCATGTCGCCCGCGATGCACAACGCCGCGTACGCGGCACTCGGTCTTGATCGGCGTTACGTGGCGTTTCACGTAAAGCGGGAGCATCTGGCCGCGGCGATGCGCGCGATTCCGGCGCTCGGAATTCTCGGCGTGAACCTGACCGTCCCCCACAAGGAACGCGCAGCACGGATGATTGGCGAGCTCAGCCCGGAGGCGCGTATCCTCGGCGCGGTGAATTGCATCGTGAACCGGCGCGGCAAACTCGTTGGCGACAACACCGACGCGCGCGGACTCGAGCGCGACTTGCGCTCGCGCAAGGTCGATCTCGCGGGGCGGCTGGTGATCGTGATCGGTGCGGGCGGCGCGGCGGCCTCCGCTGTGCTGTGCGCGCTCCGGATGCGCGCGGCGCGGATCGCGATCGCAAATCGCACCGTGTCGCGAGCTGCGAGCATCAAGCACCGGTTCGCGCCGATCCTGCGGCGGCGCGCGCAGATCGAGGTGCACGGCCTCGACGCGCTTGAGGACGCGGCGCTGCTCGCCGACGCCGCGTGCGTGATCAATGCGACTTCCATGGGCCTTACGACGCGCCGCTTCGCACCGCTAGACTACGCCGCGACCCCGTCCCAGTGTCTTTTCTACGATCTGATTTACGCCGCACAGGCCACTGCGTTCCTGAAACCCGCACTCGGCCGCGGACGTCCGACAGCCGACGGCGCCGGGATGCTCGTCGGACAGGGCGAACTCGCCTTTGAGCTTTTCAATGGCGTCGCGCCGCCGCGCGGCGTGATGGGCGCCGCACTGCGCGACCACCTCGGCCGCTGACATAACTCGGGCGCGGGAGTATCAATCTGTCCAGAGGTTCCCATCATGGGCGGAACAATCGATCATCTCATGATCAACGTGAATCGCTTCGACGACGCACGGCGCTTCTATTCGTGGCTGATGCCGGCGCTCGGCTATACCAACTCGATGACCTTTCCCGACGACGGGCCCAAGCGCGGAATCGGATGGTGGGGCAACAGCGGCTCGGTGTGGGTGCAGGAGGCCGCGCCGGTGTATCGCGCCGACTCGTTCCATCGGCATCGTATCGGCTTATGCGAAATTGCATTTCGCGCCGACGATCGCGAGCAGGTTGACGCGCTCGCGAAAGAGATCGAAAAGCACGGCGGCAAGATAACCGACGCTCCGCGCGAGTATGACTACGTGCCCGGATACTACGCGGTGTTCTTCACCGACCCGGACGGCCTGAAGCTCGAAGCGGTGCACATCCCGCGCTGATCGCGACCCACTCTAGATGCCTCCGAAGTGGCACCGCTCTTCGCAAGATGGGCGGACGGGCCGTCCGCCCCCACTGGCATATTGTCACTTTCTGTCAGTGGGGGCCGACGGCTCGTCGGCCCGCTCGCCTGATCGATAGGATGGGAATGGAACGCAAATCCTTCGTTCAGAAGCCCATGCGGCGCTCGCCTTCGGGAGCGTGCGGCGAGCAGTGAAAATGCCACATCTTCCACACGGGGTTGCCCTCGTGATCTTCGCGCACGAAGACTTCGGTCGCGCGAAACGGAATCCTGGCGACTTGTCCTGCGGGCGGCAGGGCCGCCGATTGTGCGTCCGAGGTCGGAAGAACGTTCACGGTGAAGGTTGATTCGGCGGTCAGAAATGCCATGTCGCCGCGAATCACCAGGCGAACATCACGCGGCTCGCTCATCGCGGCCGACCCGCTAGCCGGCCCCATCACGTGCCCGAGATATTCCCAAAGCTGCACCCATTCGTTGATTGCGTAATAGGTGTGGCCATTGAGATTGAAGCCGTGGAACTTTTCGCCGCCGACAAACGCCTCACACATCATCGGGATGCTGAAGGTGCGATTCGCGTCCCACCACATCTTCGATACGGCGAGAATCTGATCCCGATCGCGCGCAAGATTCTGCGCCGAGGCTTTCGGTTTTGCCGATCGCTTTGACGCCGCGCGCGCAACGGTAGCCGGGCGCGTCATCTTCGGCCGCGCGACTGCCTTGGCGCGTTTCCCGGGCTTGGCGGACTTCGACGATTTCGCGGACTTTCCTGATTTTCGTTTCATCGCTTAGCCAAACATCTCTTTGAGCTTATCGACAAAGCCCTTGGACAGCGGATGATTGACCGCCTTGCCGTCGAGCTTGGCGAATTCTTCGAGCAGCTCGCGCTGGCGCGGGGTCAGGCTGTGCGGAGTCTCGACTACGACGCGGATCAACTGGTCGCCGCGTCCGTAGCCGTGCAGATCGACGATGCCCTTGCCCTTCAGCCGCAGCACCTTGCCCGACTGCGTGCCGGCGATGATCTTCGCCTTGACCTTGCCCTCGAGCGTCGGCACTTCGATCTCGCATCCGAGCGACGCCTGCGGAAAACTGATCGGCACTTCGATCACGATGTCGTTGTCCTGGCGCACGAACAGGTCGTGCTCTTTGACGTGGATCACGACGTAGAGATCGCCTGCCGGACCGCTGCCGTAGCCGGCCTCGCCCTCACCGCGCAGCTTCAGGCGCGAGCCGTTGTCGACTCCGGCGGGAATTTTGACCGAGAGCGATTCGCTCTTGCGGATACGTCCCTGTCCCTGGCACTTCGGACACGGGTCGGAGATGATCATCCCTTCGCCGCGGCATTGGCCGCAGGTGGTCGAGATCGAAAAGAAGCCCTGCTGCGTGCGGACCTGTCCCGTACCGCGGCAATTCGGGCACGGGCTGGCGGCGGTGGCGCCTGCGCGCGAGCGCGATCCATTGCATGAGTCGCATTTGGTCAGGCGCTGGAATTTTACGGTCTTCTCGGTACCACGCGCGGCCTCTTCGAATTCGACTTCGAGATCGTAGCGGAGATCGTCGCCGCGACGGGTGCGCGAGCGAGCGCGGCCGCGTCCTGTCCCGAAGAAATCGCCAAAGATGTCGGAGAAGACTTCCTCGAAGCCTTGAGTGAAATCGAACCCGCCGAACGGACCCTGCCCCGACGCACCCTGGAACGCCGCGTGGCCGAAGCGATCGTACTGCGCGCGGCGCTCGGGGTCGGAAAGCACCTGGTATGCTTCGTTCAGTTCTTTGAAACGCTCTTCTGCTTCCCTGTTGCCGGGATTGCGATCCGGATGAAACTGGATTGCGAGCCGCCGATAAGCCTTCTTCAGCTCCTCGTCAGAGGCGCCGCGGCTTAAGGAAAGGACCTCGTAATAATCCCGTTTGGTGGCAGAGGGCATTGCCGAATGAGTCTAAACCATCGCGGCTTCCAAAGCCATTGTCCCCGTGAGGTGTTGGCGCACGCTCACGGGGACAATGCTTTGCTTCAATTCCATTTACTTCACTTCTTTGAAATCGGCGTCGACGACATCTTCCTTTGGCGCCGCTCCGTCGCCGCCTGCGGCGCCGTCACCGGATGCGCCAGCGCCGCCGTCGTGATGCGGTCCGCCTTGCGCTCCTGCGTCCGCGCCCGGCTGAGCGCCCTGCGCACGAGTCTTGGCGTACATTGCCTCGGCCAGCTTGTGCGAGGCGGTCGAGAGCGTCTCGGCAGCCTTGTTCAGCTCGTCCGCATCCTTGGATTCGAGCTTGGTCTTAGCCTCCGCGAGCGCGTCCTCGACGGACTTGCGCGCCGCGTCGTCGAGCTGCGAGCCATGCTCCTTGAGCGTCTTCTCGGTGGTATAGACCAGGTTGTCGAGCTTGTTGCGCGCCTCGGCCTGCAAGCGCCGGCTATGATCGTCGGCCGCGTGCGACTCGGCCTCGCGCACCATCTTCTTGATCTCCTCCTCGTTGAGTCCCGAGGACGCGGTGATCTTGATCGACTGCTCCTTGTTGGTGCCAAGGTCCTTCGCATGGACGTTCACGATTCCGTTCGCGTCGATATCGAAAGTCACTTCGACTTGCGGCATCCCGCGGGGAGCGGGCGGAATTCCAATCAGGTCGAACTGGCCGAGCAGCTTGTTGTCCGACGCCATCTCGCGCTCGCCCTGGAACACGCGAATCGTAACCGCGGTCTGATTGTCCTGCGCGGTCGAGAACGTCTGGCTCTTGCGCGTCGGGATAGTTGTGTTCTTCTCGATAAGCTTGGTGAACACGCCGCCCAGCGTTTCGATTCCGAGCGACAGCGGAGTCACGTCGAGCAACAGCACGTCTTTGACTTCGCCCTTGAGCACTCCGCCCTGGATCGCCGCGCCAATCGCGACGACTTCGTCCGGGTTGACGCCCTTGTGTCCTTCCTTGCCGAAAATCTTCTTGACCCGCTCCTGGACTGACGGCATCCGCGTCATCCCGCCGACCAGCACGATCTCGTTGACTTCGCTGGCCTTCAGGCCCGCGTCGCGCAGCGCGGTGATGCACGGCGCGTCCAGGCGATCGAGCAACTCGGCGCATAGCGCTTCGAGCTTCGCGCGGGTGAGCTTGATATTCAGATGCTTCGGCCCCGACTGGTCCGCCGTGACGAACGGCAGATTGATGTCGGTTTCCATCACGGTCGAAAGTTCGCACTTGGCTTTCTCGGCCGCTTCCTTAAGGCGCTGCAACGCCATCCGATCTTTACGCAGATCGATTCCCTGATCCTTTTTGAACTCGTCGGCCAGGTAGTCGATGATGCGTTGATCGAAATCCTCGCCGCCCAGGAAGGTGTCGCCGTTGGTCGCTTTCACCTCGAACACGCCTTCGCCCAGCTCGAGAATCGAAACGTCGAAGGTGCCACCGCCAAGATCGAACACTGCGATCTTTTCGTCCTTCTTCTTGTCGAGTCCGTATGCGAGCGACGCCGCAGTCGGCTCGTTGATAATGCGCAGCACGTTCAGACCCGCGATTCGTCCGGCGTCTTTGGTCGCCTGGCGCTGTCCGTCATTGAAGTACGCGGGCACGGTGATGACGGCCTCGGTGACCTTCTCGCCAAGATAGTCTTCGGCGGTCTGCTTCATCTTCTGAAGGATGAACGCCGAGATCTCGGGCGGACTGTATTTCTTGCCGCGGATCTCGACCCATGCGGCGCCGTCGTCGTTCTTGACCACCGAGTAGGGAAGAACCTTCTTGGCTTTCTCGACTTCGGGGTCGTCGTAACGCCGGCCCATCAGGCGCTTGATCGCGAAAACCGTGTTGGTCGGATTCGTGATCGCCTGCCGCCGAGCGATTTGCCCGACCAGCCGTTCGCCTGAATCCGTGAATGCCACGACCGAAGGAGTCGTGCGGCTGCCCTCTGAGTTGGCGATCACGACTGGATCGCCGCCCTCCATGATTGCAACGCAACTATTGGTGGTCCCAAGGTCGATACCGATTACTTTTGCCATGATTTATACACGTCCCCGAAAAACTTGTTCGCTCAAATAAAACGTAACCACTGCCTAATTGTTTTCAACGTCTGATGCGTCAGTTTCGCCTTCGCTTTGCCCGCCAGGTCCCTTTGAGACCGAGACGCGCGCGGGCCTTATCACCCGATCGCCAATCTGGTAGCCGCGATGGAACTCCTGCACGATCTGATTCGGTGCGTGAACCTCGCTCACGACATGATCGACCGCCTCGTGCCGACTCGGATCGAACGGCTGCCCGACCGATTCGAGCGAGGTCACGCCTTGCGCGCGCAGCAGGTCCATCATCGAGCGCAGAACCATCTCGACGCCGTCGATAATCGTCTTTGAGCCGGCGTCACCGGCGCGCGCTGCTTCCACTGCGCGTTCGAGATTGTCGATTATCGGCAGCAGATCGCGCAGGATTGCCTCGCGCTGGATCCGCACAGATTCCTCGCTCTGCTGACGAATCCGTTTGCGCGCATTTTCATTGTCTGCGAGTGCTCGCAGGTACTTGTCCTTGAGCTCGGCCAGCTCCTGCTCCTTGGCCTCGAGCGCAGCCTGAAGATCGGGCGCGCCGTCGCCCTGAGGAGCGGCGCCGTCGGCCGCATCTTCGTGCTGCGCGCGATGCTCGTGGTCATGTCCTTGATGATGCCCGGGATGCGCTCCCGCGTGGCTATCGCTGTCGTCTTTATGATGCTTGTTCATTACGATGTTTGGCCCCCCAATACAGGGCTAACCACATAGAAGATAAGCACGATTTCCCCGCGCGCCAGTCGTCGCGAAGCTTAATTTGCCGCCGCGAATCTGTAGTATCTTGCGTGCGGCAACGGCTCAGGCCGAAAATACCTCCGCAGAAGCTCCGCCCCGGCGATCGATTTCGAGGATTCGCAATGCGCACAGCCCCATCCATCCGTCCGTCACTTTGGTTGCTCTCCGGCGCAATGGTTGTGCTGACCTGCGCACTCTGCGCGCCCGCGCGTGCCGCCAACGCGAAACCCTTTGCGCTTCAGGAAACCATCGCGGTGCCGGGCAAGCCGCTGACCGGCTTCGATATTTCGTGGGTCGATCCTAAAACCCATCAGCTCTATCTCTCCGATCGATCCAACAACTCGATTGACATCTTCGATACGCGCACCCTCAAGTTCATCGCGCGAATCGGCGGGTTCGTAGGCAATGGGCCGGGCGGCTACGATCACGGCGGACCCAACGGCGTCGTCGTAATCGACTCGCCACATGAGGCGATCGCCGGTGACGGCGACAGTACGGTCAAGATGATAGACCTCGACGCCAAGCCGCCTAAAATCGCCGCCACGATTCCCACGGGAGGCACGGAGCGCGCTGACGAGCTTTCTTATGACGCGGCCGACGGCCTCGCGATGGTTGCGAATCCGGGCGAGAAGCCGCCGTTCGTTTCGTTCATCTCAACCAAGTCAAACAAGGTCATTGGCAAGATCGACTTTCCCGACGCGACCGACGGCCTGGAGCAATCGGTCTGGGATCCGAGCCGCGACCTTTTCTATCAGGTGGTGCCCGAGCTCAAGCACGGCGATGGCGCGATCGCCGAGATCGATCCCAAGACCATGAAAGTCACTCGCAAATTTGTGGTCCGCGAATGTCACGGCGCCGGCCTGACCCTCGGTCCCGACGGCAAGCTCCTCATCGGATGCACCCGAAAACAGTCCGTCGTGATGGACGCGATGACGGGCAAAGTCGTCGCTGAGACACCAAAAGTCTCCGGCTCCGACGAGGTCTGGTACAACTCCGGCGACGGCCGTTACTACCTGGCTGCGGTGCGGGATCCGGCGGGTCCGGTGCTCGGAATTATCGATGCGAAGACCAACACCTGGGTCGAAAATCTCGCCACCGCCTATCCCGCCCACTCAGTCTCCGCCGATCCCTCGAATAACCGGGTCTTCGTCCCGATGGGCCCGAATCAAACGAGCTTCGACACCGATCCGGCAAAGCATCTCGACTGCGCAGGCGGATGTATCGGGGTGTACTCGGAGAAGCCTTAGCGCGCAGCACGGTGCGAACTGATCTGCTCTCTTCCAATGAGATTGGGAGAGGGAATAGGCGGCCGTGCCGCTAATGCTCGAGCAGCTTCGAGAGGGCTTTGGCGGTGTACTCTACCAGCGGGATCACACGGTCGTAGTCCATTCGCACTGGACCCACAATAGCGAGGCTGCCAACCGGCGTTGCTCCAGTGGCATATGAAGCCGCGATAACGCTGAGGCCCGCCAGGCGCGCGTCGTCGTTTTCCGAACCGATCGATACCGTAAGCCCGCGCCGGGCGAGACTGCGCTCTAGCAGATCGAGCAGCGCGGTCTTGTCGTCGAGCGCGCGTAGCAGCTCGCGCATCCGCTCGGGATCGGAAAACTCCGGCTGCTCGATAGCCTGCAGGCTGCCATCGACGTAAAGCTCCGTGCGGCTCGCATGTTCGGCGACCGCGCCGCCCAGAGCCAGCGCGTCGCGCACGAAACGGTCGTACACCGCGCGCTCCTCGTGCAGGCGCTCTTCGATCCAGCGCCGCGCTTCATCCAGCGTGCGTCCGGCCAGCGACTCGTTCAGATACCGCGCCATCCGATCGAGCTCGTCCTGCGAATGGTCGCGATCAGTCTCGACGATATGGTTCTGCACCTGTCCCGCCGCCGCGACAAACATCGCGAGCACCTGCCGCTCGCGCAGGCGCACAAAGTTAACCCGCTCGAGCATCATCGATTCCAGCCGCGGGCCCATCACCAGCGCGGCCTGCCCGGTAAGGAGCGCCAGCAGCTTGGGCGTGTCGCGCATGATATCGTCCAAATCACGCGTGCGGGTCGAATAATGCAGCTCAATCTGCGCGCGATCCTCGAATCCGATCCGCGAGACCAGGCTGTCGACGTAATAGCGATAACCCTTGTCGGTCGGAACCCGTCCCGCCGAGGTATGCGGCTGTCGCAGGTAGCCCCCGTCCTCAAGCTCCGCCATCATGTTGCGCACCATCGCGGAGCGCACCCCGAGAGGATGCCGTGCGACGATTTGCTGCGAGCCCACAGGCTCCGCGGTCGCGATAAATTCCTGCACCGTCGCGAGCAGCAGCGCCTGTCGCCGTGCGGAGAGCGCTTTGGTTTCGATTTCCTGGGTCATCTGATTGCGGCTTGAGTTTTCACAAGATGTAAACGCCGGCAAGCCGCAGTCTAACTGCTTCAATTCTGACCCCTCATAGTGGTGGTTATCAAGCGCTGTGGGGTGCAATCGCACCGGAAGGTCGGCTAATCTTCCACAGGAGGGGATGCGTCAAGGACGATGGCGAAAGCGCGAAAGACAGCCAAGCCGCGGAAGATTTTCGTTCCGGTGGTTCCACAAGGCGCGACTTGGATCGAAAGCGACAGCTACGACCGCCGCGCCTGGAGCGAGATTCTGTCCGGCACTCCTGCGTTCAAGGACCTGACCGAGGCGGGCGGCGCGCTGGTCCCGCACTTCGACGCGCTGCTCGCGGATTTTTTCCTCGCGCTGTTCAAGTTCAACCTCGTATGGCACAAGCCCGGCGCCGTGCGCCGCGCGGCTGCCCTCAACCGCACAATCCTGGATGAAATTTTGCCTTCGCCCGCTTTCGAGGCGCTGAAAAACCGCACTCTGCTCGAAGAAGACAAGGCCGCGATCGCGGCGATTGTGCTCGGCGAGCGGGCGCTCGAAATGATTCGCAGCGAACGCTTCCTGAATCGGCGCGAGATGGTCGATCTGTGGGATCTCGAGCATCAGGAACAGGACCTCGCCGCGCGCGCCGACGCGCTCAAGACGATCCAGGAGATGACCGAGAAGCCCGAAGAGGAAGGCGCCGGCGGCAATCCCAAGGCGAGCGACGACGCAAAAAAGAAGATGGCTGCGATGCTCGAAACGGCGGCGCGCGCCGCGCAGGTCTCCGAGGCGCGGCTCAATCAGAAATCACGGCAGGTCGAGAGCGATCTCAAGAATAGCGATCACACCGAACTGCGCCGGATGCAGCTCAAAGCCGGAGAACTCGCCGCCGAGATCGATCGCGCCGCCGAGGACAGCCACGATTTCAGCCGCGAGTTCGGGCAAGGCGGACGGATGAACGCTGGCGAGCGGCTCGAGCTGGGACGCCATCTGGCGAAAAGCCGCAAGCTCGGCGAGCTGGCGCGGATGGTCGGCCGCATGAAACAGGACGCGCGCGCGATTCGCCACAAGACGCTCGAGCGCGGCGTCGCCGAAGCCTACGATATCGAGCGCGGCGCCGACCTCGGCAGGATGATCCCGTCGGAGCTGGTCGCGATGCATCATCCAATTCTCGCGATCGATTTCCGTCGCCGTCTGCTCGAATCCGATCTTCTCCAATACCGGCTGCGCGACGACGAGCAGAAGGGCAAGGGCCCGATGATCGTTTGTATCGACGTCAGCTCCTCGATGCAGGGGGACAAGGAGCTGTGGGCGAAGGCGGTGGGGCTGACGCTGATGGATATCGCGCGGCGCGGGCGGCGCCTTTTTCGCGCCGTGATGTTTTCCTCGGGCGACACGAGCCTCAAGGTGCTCGATCTGAATCGCGAGCGGCGCTATCAACCCGAGCTCGCGAAGGTGATCGAGATGGCCGAATATTTTCCGGGCGGCGGCACCGATTTTCAGCAGCCGCTCGACGCTGCCGTGGCGCTGCTCGAAGAGCGCAAGCTGAAGCGCGGCGATATCGTGATAATCACCGACGGAGAATCGCAAGTCGCGCCCGAGTGGCTCGCGCATCTGAAAGAGCGCAAGGAAGCTTTGCAATTTTCGATCTTCGGCGTGCTCGTCGATGTCGGATCGTCGGAGATGTCGTCGCTGCGGCAATTCGCCGACCGGATCACGTCGGTAAAAACGCTAAGCGACTCCGCCACCCGCGACATCTTTCTGCACGTGCAATCATGAAATCGACCGAATCGAAAATCGTGCTCGAGCCTATCGATCGCGGGAACTATCGCGCGCTGTTCAGGATGCAACTGCGGCCAGAGCAGGAGAACTTCGTCACTCCGCCGCGATGGACCCTCGCGCGATGCTACGTGCGGATGTTCGGCGACAACTTCGAGCATCTGCCGCATCTCATCCGCGCGGAGGGTAAAGTCGTCGGCTACTGTACCACCGTGTGCGATGCGGCAAGCGAGGAAGAGTACTGGATCGACGACATCATGATCGACGCCGTGCATCAGAGAAAAGGCTACGGACGCGCCGCGATGCGCGATACGATCGCGATGATCGCGGCGCGCTATCCGCGATGCCGCGCCGTCCAGCTCACCTGTTTCCGCGACAACCTCAACGCAGCGGCGCTGTACAAGAGCCTCGGCTTCGAGCCAACCGGCGCAGTAGATAACGAGTTCGGCGAACCAAACTACATCCTGCGCGGCGCAGCCCTCGACGCCTTCCGCCGCTGAGCCTCGCCCTCTGTCTGATTCCTCGCCCAGTATGGGAGAGGTTAGGTGAGGGACCTTATTCAGCGCGGCGCTCGAGCGCCGCGCGATTATAAAGAAAGCTCTGAGCAAGGCCGCCCTCACCCACGCGTCACGATGCTTGCGAAAAGAATCGCAAGCATCGCGCCACGCCGCCCTCTGCCGGGGGAGCGTACCCAGCAGCGATCCGCAGCAGAAAAAATAAAAGGGCCGGCGATTTGATCGCCGGCCCTTTTCCTGACATTTCGCGAACTTCGCGCTTACGCCGCTGAGGCCATCTCCATCACGCCGAGCTGCTTATACCAGGACTCGGTGCGATCGTTGATCAGATCAAGCTGGCGCAGGCACGGGATGATCGTGTCGACGAACAGGAACGAGTTGAACTGGCGATCGAGCTGGCTCTCGGCCTCGGCCCACGCCGGATTACGATGCATCTCGTCCTCGATATCTTTCATCGAGATACCGACCTCTTCAAACACTGAGCTGCCCGACAGGAAGCCGTCGCGCGGCACGCCGTCTTCGACCTTGGTCACCATCAGATCGCACGCGGTGAAGGAAAATTCCTCGAGCTCCTTCTTTTCCTTGCCGTGAAGCTTGCGGACCGCGTCGCGCAGCGCGAGCATCCCGAAGCCCACGTGGCGCGACTCGTCCTTCATGATGTACTCGAGCAGCTCCTTGAGCAGATCGTCCTTGGTCTCGCGCTGCATGAAACGGAACGCCGCAATCGCCAGCCCCTCGGCGACAATCTGCATCCCGACGTACTTCGGCTCCCATCGCTCGTTCTTCATGATCGCAGTAAGCAGCTTTTCCAGCGTCGGATCGATCGGATAGATGCGATCGAGCTTGGTGATGTACTTGCGGAAGCCCTCGACGTGGCGGGCTTCATCGAAGACCTGCGCCGCGGCGTTCATCTTCGCGTCCAGGTCGGGAACCGCATCGACGAGCTGTCCGCATACCAGCAACGCGCCCTGCTCTCCGTGCAGAAACTGCGACAGCCGCCATGCCGCGAATTTGCGGTTGAGCTGAAGCTTCTTCTCCTCGGACAGCGAGCGATAAAGCTCCGTCTGGAACATCGGCATGATCGTCATGTCGAGAACTTCCTTCTCGATCGGCCGGTCCCAGTTGATCGTGGTCGAGACGTTCCACTGATCGCGCTTGGCGTTCTCGTACAGGCGGTCCATCTGCGGAAACCGCACTTCGTAGTTCCAATCGAACACGCTGTCGAGCGGGGTGTGTACGTCAGTCCGTTCGTGAGCCATAAAAAATCCTCCAGTAATTAACGGTTCTCGAGACGAACAGCTCGTTCGAGTCCGCCTAATGCGAAGTTAACGGTCGCGTCCTTGAGTTCGTCGAGCGGCAGATCGCCGCGTTCCAAAAGCCACGAGATCGCTTGCGACAGCATCCCGATCGTCAGATTAGCAACCACTTCCGCGCGCGCGCCGATCGCCGGCGCGAGTTCGTCGCGTAAGTCGTTGATAAAAGTCTCATGCACCCGAACCATCAGGTCCAGGAATGCCGGGCTATGCCCAAATACGATCCGGAAGCCCTCTGGATTCTCGGCGGCGGCGTCGAGAATCGTGCTGATCGTGATGCGCAGCATGTCCGCCGGGCTGTCGAACCCCTTTTTTGCTTCGGCCAATTTCTCGCGCAGCGACTGCGCGCCGTTCGCGGTGAGCTCGATGAAGATTTCGTTTTTGGTCTTGAAGTGAAGATAGAAGGTGCCGAGACCCACGTCGGCGTCGGTCGCGATATCGGCGATCCGCGTGTCGTGGTAGCCCTTGCGCGCGATTACACGTTCGGCAGCCTCCAAGAGATCAACCCGCGTCTTCTCACGACGTCGATCAAACCGGGTCGGTGCCTGCTCACTCGCCTTACGTGCAACTTCCGCCATTAACTGAATATGTACTCGATTATGAATCTTGAGTCAAACACGACCGCGACTTCAATTATGAAATATTATTCAGTTATGAGCTGAGACTCGGCAAAAGTTCCGCGTAGTAGAACCGTTGTCTAGGCTTAGGCCCAATCGATCGGGAGTAGGCTAATTGCCGCCGGGAGGCTCGTCGGGCGGCTGGTCCGAGGTACCCGGACTGTCAGGCGAGCTTTCGTCGGGTGTGACTTCTTCCGGGACGATTACCGGCTCGGTGAAATCGGCCGCCAGGTTGCAGCACATCACGTAACTCGAACCCGCGCGCGGCTGAGCGGCGTAGGCCTCGAGCGATCCATCGGCAAGGACCTTTACCGCCTGGTAGCTGGTCGAACCCGACGCGCGTTCGATCGTGAAGACATAGAATGAGCCGCGGTCGAGTGGTTCCGGCGGCCCTTCGTCCGGAATCATCTGCTGGTAGTGCGAGGGGAGTTTTCCGTACTCGAGGTTCTTCGGCGCGTAGTCTGCCTTTCCGAATGCAGAAATCTCCTCGGTGATGCCGCGGTCAGATTTTATATCCCAGATGGGCACACCGCCGTCGAAGCGGACCACCGAGGCGACCTTGCCGCCGCTTCCCGCCGCGTTCGCGATAATCTCGGCGCCGAAGAATTTCGTCACCGTCGCGCGCACAAGCGTGTCGCCGCTCTTGTGATAGGTGATTTCGACGGTGGCCTTCGGCGGCGGCATCGGCTCGCCCGGTCCGGCGTCGGCGGTGTCGTCGGTGTCGTCGTTGTTGGTTGTCGAGCAGCCCGCGACCATGAGCGCAACCATCAGAATGGCGGCGATCGCGCTGGCCCATAGGCGCCGTCGTGCACTGGCGCGCAGTTCATTATGCATCAGCATACCGATCGGCTAGTCTCTGCGGCCGGGTGGACATCGGGGATAAAAGCGAAAAGATCGGGCTCCGGCCTCTTCTAATCTACGCACAGGGACAGACCGGCCTCAACCTGTGCGCGACGCTTTCCGCGATGCATCTGCTGTATTTCTACAGCGATCGGCGCGGATTGTCGCCGGCGCTGGCCGGACTCGCATTTTTTATCGCGCTGGTGCTCGACGCTCTGACCGACCCGCTGGTCGGCAATATTTCGGACAGTGCGCGCTTCAAGTCGGGACGCCGGCGGCCGTTTTTTCTGACCGCGATCCCGATGGGTATCTGCTACTACCTGCTGCTCTCGCCGCCGGCGTTGAACAAGGGACTGTTCGCGTGGTTCCTGGTTTTCTACTTCCTGCAACTGACCTCGCGGAAGTTTTACGAGACCGCGTACGGCGCGCTGATGCCCGAGTTGACGCTCGACTACGACGAGCGCACCCGCCTTTCTACCTATCGGCAACTGTTCGGTACGGCGGGCGATATCAGCGGAGCGCTGCTGCCGTTCGCCGCCGCCTGGATTTTCGCGAAGGGACTCGATTTCCAGATCACCGGCGGCGTCTGCGCGGTGATCGTCGCGGGCGGTGCTCTGTTCGCCTACGTCAATCTGCGCGAGCGACCGGGCTTCGCCGACCGCGAACGCTTCAACCTGCGCGAGTCGATGAAGAGCGCGCTCGCGAACCGCCCGTTTATCATCCTGATGCTCGCGACCACGCTCGCGATCATGGCGATCAATATCCCGACCGTCCTGATCCGCTTCCTGGCGAAGTATTGGGTGCATGACGAAAACGCGGCCGCACGGTGGCTTATCGCGTACTTCGCGGGCTCGATGGTTTCGTATCCGTTCTGGTTTCGGATCACGGTGCGGTTCGAGAAAAAGCCCGCGTACGTCGTCGCGATGCTCGCCAATGCGAGTTGCTCGCTGATGTTCATGCTGCTCACTCCGCGCAACACGCTGTGGATGCTGGTGCTGATGGTGCTCAGCGGATTTTCCGCGATCGGAATCTGGGTGACGCAGATGTCCGCCGCCGCCGACGTGATCGAATGGGACGAAGAGCGGACCGGACGCCGGCAGGAAGGCGCGTACGGCGGAATCACCTCGATGGGAATAAAAATCGCGACCGCGCTCTCACTGGTCCTGGTCGGTCCGGTGATGGGATGGATCGGCTACCGGCCCGGGATGGCCGAGCTGCCGCGCGCGGCGGCCGAAAATCTGCGCACGCTGTTCGCGGTCGCGCCGGCGATAATTTATGTGCTGAGCGCGATCGTGTTTGCGCGCTATCCAATCACCCGCGCCAGCCATCGCGCGATGCGCGATCGCCTGGCCGCCCGCGGCGCTCCCGGCGAAGAAGCACCCGCCGAAAAATCGATCGCGTGAAAGGTCTGCTTGAGCCTGTTCGCCAGCGGCGGTAAACAACGTCAATCCGCCAGCACATGAGCCCGCACAAACGCAGGCACCGCCCTACTGCGCCAACGGCAACGTGACCACCTACACTTACGATCCGATGGATCGCCGCGCATCAAGGACCGATGCGCTGGGCGCCGTGGAGAGCTACGCCTACGACGGAATGAGTAACCTTACCAGCCACACGGATCGCAATGGGAACGTAACCAGCTACAGCTACGACGGGCTGAACCGCAGGACGTTTGCGGGTTTTGGATACAACGGCAGCGGGTATCAGAGCACGATTAACTATACGTGGGACGGGGGCGACCGCCTGACGCAGGTGGTGGATTCAATTGCGGGAACCATCTCGCGGACTTACGACGGGCTCGACGACCTGACCGACGAGCAGACGCCGACGGGCGAGGTCAGCTACGCGTATGACAACGCGAGGAGGCGGACGTCGATGACGGTGGTGGGGCAGCCTGCGGCGGCCTCCTACGCGTGGGACAACGCCAACCGATTGACCGGAATTACCCAGGGGAGCGCGTCGGTTGCGTTCAATTATGACAGCGCGAGCCGAAGGACTACGCTGACGCTGCCCAACGGGATCGAGGTGGGGTATAGTTACGACAACAACTCGCGGATAAGCGGGATGACCTGGACGTTGGCCGGCAACCAGATCGGAGACCTCGAGTACGATTACGATGCGGATGGGCGCGTGGTCGAGAAGACGGGGAGCCTCGCGCAGACCAACCTGCCGCAGCCGGTGACCGGAAATACCTTCAATGCCGATAACGAGATGACGGCGTTCAACGGCACTCCGATGACTTACGACGCAAACGGCAACCTGCTCAACGATGGGAGCAACGCCTACGCTTGGGATGCGCGCAATCATCTGAGCGCGATCAGCGGTGCGAATGCAGCCAGTTTCGTCTATGACCCGTTGGGGCGGCGGATCAGCAAGACTATCGGGAGTACGACGACGAGCTTCCTGTACGATGGGCTCAACCCAGTACAGGAACTTCAATCGGGCGCGCCGAGCGCGAACATGCTGACGGGGCTCGGGATCGACGAATACTTCCAGCGCAGCGATGCCTCGGGTGCGAGCAGCTACCTGACAGATGCGCTGGGCAGCACGCTGGCGCTCGCAAACCCGGCGGGCGGCTTAGCGACCAGCTATACGTATGATCCGTTTGGGACCACTGCGGTGTCGGGTTCGGGTACAAATCCCTTCCAGTTCACCGGCCGAGAAAATGACCTCAACGGTCTTTATTATTTGCGTGCCCGTTACTACAACCCAGCGTTGCAGCGATTCCTGAGTCAGGATCCCATAGGAGTCCGAGGCGGGATGAATCTTTATGGCTATGTCGGAAATAACCCTGTAAACTCTTTCGATTTGTTGGGATTGGGCGGTACACCCTCGACGACGCCCACGCCGACCAGTTGTCCAACGCCGATTCCCGTGGATCCAACCCAGGCACCAACAACATGCCAAAAGCACCTAGCCTGTGAAATAGGATGGGAGGGCACATGTGACCAGTGCAACGAATTCGAGAATCCCCAGCCGGTATTTGTTTGTCACGTTGGCTGTGTCATTACAGGGGCGGTAGTATGCGAGATTGAGTTTCCCTGCAGCCTCCGGGGTAATGACTGATTGAGTATAGGCTCCTACCAGCAGACGCTATCCATGGCTATCACACGAAAGCAGTATTACTAAGAGGTGGCTTGCCGTTTCCCATAGATGGGCACGAGTGATTAGCAACTATCAAGTGCTAAGTTGTTTATGAGAATAGATCTCGTAAGTATTAGTGGTTGTAAACGTAGCTTATAGGCATTGAAATGCGGGGTGAGAAGAAATATGTCGGCAAGCATGTAGCACTTTTCATTGGTGTAGTGTACGCGATTATCTGGTATCGAATTCCATATATAGCGGCTGGAGAAGGCTGGCTTAGTGTCTACTTGCCAGCCATTTCTCTGCTATTTGCGGTAATGCTCGTGCTCACGCTCTATTCCGATGACACGCCATGGTTGAATCTGACATACTTTTTCCCGGGCGTGATCATCGGCGTATCTATCGATACTCTAGTGTTCCACAGCAAGGCCTCGAGAATTGCGTGGCTATTCGAATCCCTAAGCCTTTGCGTGTTTCTAGCACCGATCGCTGTTTTGGCGACAGCGCTTGGTCGCTGGATTAGCAGGAGACGGAAAAGGCCTGGCAATGAAATTCCTGTTCATGATGAAAGCGAGACTCCATGAGATCGGCGGGGGAACGGAGTGATCATCCTCCAGTGCGTTGACAAAGCAAGCGAGAAGGTTCGACCGGTGCGCGTACGCGACTGGCGATCACACTATACGTTAGAAGCCTAGGGCGGACGGTGAACGGTTACGATCTCGTCGAGATGTTCTCTGAGGTTGGTAAAGTCCTGAGTTCGCAGATCATCTATGACCGCAAGACGAATCGTTCGCGGGGATTTGGCTTTCTCTTCGCGATCCGTTTTCTCGCGGCGTTTTCTCTGGTTGCTCTCGTGAGACCCAGCGATATCATTCGAAGTTGGAGATACCGTCCAGGCGATCCGCTCTGAGAAGGAACTCGTAGCAGTCGTGGTGCGCTCGAGAAGCACCCTGGCTAGCGAAACATGTTCCGGCGAATAATGCTAGGGTTCGACGGTCTTCCAGAACGGGTTAGAAAATATTCCTTACAAACTCACAGTTGCATTCGGCTACAACGGGAGCGGCTATCAGAGCACGATCGGCTACACCTGGGACGGGGGTGACCGTCTGACGCAGGTGGTCGATTCAATTGCGGGAACGATCGCGCGGACCTATGACGGGCTCGACGACCTGACCGACGAGCAGACGCCGCCGGGCGAGGTCAGCTACGGGTATGACAACGCGAGGCGGCGGACGTCGATGACTGTTGTGGGGCAACCTGCGGCGGCATCATACGCGTGGGACAACGCGAACCGGCTGACCGGAATTACCCAAGGGAGCGCTTCGGTTGCGTTCAATTATGACAGCGCGAGCCGAAGGACAACGCTGACGCTGCCCAACGGAATTGTGGTGGCGTATAGTTATGATAAAGATTCGCGGGTAAGCGCGATGACCTGGACGTTGGCTGGCAACCAGATTGGAGACCTCGAGTACGATTACGATCCGGACGGACGCGTGATCGAGAAGACGGGGAGCATGGCGGCGACCAATCTGCCGCAGCCGGTGACTGGAAACGCCTTCAATGCGGACAACGAGATGACGGCGTTCAACGGTACCGCGTTGAGCTACGATCCGAACGGCAACCTGCTCAACGATGGGAGCAACACCTACGCCTGGGACACGCGCAATCATCTGAGCGCGATCACGGGCGCAAATACCGCGAGCTTCGTCTATGACCCGTTCGGGCGGCGGATGAGCAAGACGATTGGAGGAGCGGCGACGAGTTTCCTCTACGACGGCCTAAATCCCGTGCAAGAGCTTCAAGCTGGAACGCCGAGTGCAAACATGTTTACGGGACTGGGGATCGACGAATACTTTCAGCGTACCGACGCCTCGGGTGCGAGCAGTTATCTCACAGATGCGCTCGGCAGCACACTCGCATTGGCAAACTCGGCAGGCAGCCTCGCGACCAGCTACAACAAGGCCTTGGTTAGCTGTCTTGAAGGTTTGCGTGACGATCCGCACAACTGGCCTTTCCCGCCGGATCCAAGTGACGATCCGGGAGACATTGGCGCACATGAGTATAGAGAAGGCGCAATCTATATATTCCAGCATGGGGTGTGGTGATCTATCAATCGAACGGAAGGAGGGGGCTGACTGTGGGGGCCGCTGACGATAAGCAAATGTTAGTATTTAATGCGTTTCTAGCGGCGTTGGCGGCGCTATTGCCCTTTTGGTTTTATCATATTGGGTTAGAGTATTCGTTCCTCCAGAAGCTGCCCTACATGTTCAGAGGCTTGGCGTGGGATCCAATCGCCTTGAACGTTCTGCTATCAATTCCTTTCGTATTTCTAGCAATTCGCGCTCTCAGGTTGGCCGGCTCATTTCGGAGGAGCGTTCGTCTGCTAATTATAGCAGCTCGGGTTTGTGTGTTTCATTTACATTTTGCGAACATTGTTCCTGTTGATAGTCTGGTCAATTAATGGCTTCGCGCCCTAACGGCTGCATCGAAGTCGCGCCCGCAATATAAACACGCCGCCTCGAATGCGTGGTTGAGCGCGAGACCGAGCGTCCCGCTCACGATGCTGGCAGCGGAATAGGGTACGGCCATCGCGCGATGCGCGATCGGCTGGCCGCACGAGGCGCGCCCGGCGAAGAAGCATCCGCCGAAAAATCGATCGCGTGAGAGTCGGCTTGAGACTGTTCGCGAGCGGCGGTAAACAACATCAATCCGTTGGCACGTGAGCTCGCACCAGCGAAAGCAGCGCCATACTGGACCTACAATGCAATTCGACTCGATAGTGGTGGGCGTCGGCGGGATGGGCAGCGCAGCCGCCTATCATTTGGCGCACCGCGGACAACGCGTGCTTGGACTTGAGCGCTTCGACATCCCTAACGCGATGGGTTCCTCCCACGGCGTCACGCGCATCTTCCGGCTGCCGTACTACGAGGACCCGGCCTATGTCCCCCTGCTGCGCCGGGCGTTTCAGCTATGGCGCGAAATCGAGACTCGCGCGGGTGAGCCTCTTCTGTTCGTGACCGGCTCGATTGATTCCAGCCTGGAGGACGACGCGCTGTTTGCAGGCGCGCTTGCCTCCGCGCGCCAGCATAAGCTCCCGCACGAGGTGCTGACCGGCGCGGAAGTGAACCAACGTTTCCCAGGCTATCGTCTGCCGCCGCGTCATCGCGCGGTGTTTCAGCGCGACGGTGGGTTTGTTGCGAGCGAGCGTGCGATCGTCGCGCATGTGTGCGCCGCACAATCCGCCGGCGCCGAGATTCATGCGCGCGAGCGCGTGCTCGGCTGGGATGCCAGTAGCGGCGGGGTGCGAGTGACTACCGACAAGGGCCGCTATGACTGCGCGCATCTGATTCTCGCCGCGGGCGCGTGGATGAGCGAGCTTGCCAGTCCGCTCGGACGCCTTGCGATTCCCGAGCGCCAGGTTCTCGCGTGGTTCCAGCCTCTTCGGACCGAGTTGTATCAGCCCGATCGGTTTCCAGTCTTCAATCTATCGGTCGAGGAAGGGCGTTTTTACGGATTGCCGATCTTCCAGGTCCCGGGATTCAAGGTGGGCCGCTACCATCACCGCGAGGAAACCTCCCCTGCTGACGAGATCCGGCGCGAGATCGACGCGGAAGACGAACGCATCCTGCGCCAGTTCACCGAACGCTATTTCCCCGCGGCCAGCGGCTCGACGATGGCACTGCGGACCTGCATTTTTACCAACACGCCTGACGAGCACTTTGTGCTCGATCGTCATCCGCAATTTCCGCAGGTGATCATCGCGTCGCCATGCTCGGGGCACGGGTATAAGTTCTGCAGCGTCATCGGCGAGATAATCGCCGACCTCGCAACTGGTGACGGAACCACGCGGCACGAGATCGGTTTCCTGAGATTGAATCGATTTACACGGGCCGCCAAAAGTTAGCGATCGGCCGCCAGGCAACACCGAGTCACAGCATGAGCGCAATCACGGTTTTTCAGGCACGCAAGATCATCACGATGGATCCGGGCCGCCCGGCCGCGGACTCTATCGCGGTCAGAGACGGCCGAATCGTGTCGGTTGGCACGCGCGACTCGATCGGACCGTGGTTGCGGCGTTATGAACACGTATTCGACGACTCTTTCGCCGACCGGATCATCGTGCCGGGTTTCATCGATCCGCATACTCACTTGAGCCAATCAGGCGGTTACATGCTGCTCAACTACGTCGGTCCGATACCGTCTCCGGGAGCCGAAGGAATAAATCCCGCGCTCCCGACTCGCGAGGCGGTGTGCAATCGGCTGCGCGAGCTGGATTTGGAGTTGAAGGATCCGGACGAGCCGCTGTTCGCCTGGGGCTACGACGCCGCGATGCAGGGTGGTCATCTGGATCGCGGCGCGCTCGACACGATCTCGAGCGAACGTCCGGTCTCGGTGCTCTCGTACGCACCGCACTTTGTGTACACGAACAGCGCGATGCTGCGGCTATTGGGGGCGACGCCGGAACTCAAGATTCACGGCGTCGGACGAACCGATGACGGGCGACTCAATGGTGTCTTCACCGAGATCGAGGCAATCGGATATGCACTGGCGCCATTTCACGGAAAAATTCTGCGGCCCGAGCAGGCGCGGCAGGGACTTCGGCGGCTGGCTGACGTCGCCAAAGCCGCGGGCGTCACCACCACCGCCGATATGCTGTTCGGGATGAGAAATTTCGAATCCGAGTGGCGGACTCATCAAGAGGTCGTTGGCAACGAGTCGTTTCCGCTGCGGATGCTGCTGGTGCCGTGGGAGGCGCCGATTCGAGAAAAGTTCGCCGCAGACCCAGGCTCATTCATGTCCGACCTCGAATCACGCGCGAGTGAGAAGCTTCGCTTTCACGGGGTCAAGTTTTTCAGCGACGGATCGTATCCTTCGATGTCGCTGCGGCTGAAGTACCCGGGTTATCTCGACGGCGGCAATGGACTGCGCGCCGACATCCCATGGGATCAGCTCGCGCAGCGGATGTTGCCGTTCTGGAAAGCGGGCGTGCAAATTCATGCTCACGCCAACGGCGACGAAGCGATCGAGGCAGTGCTCGACGCACTTGCGCGCCTGCAATCAATCCATCCGCGCTTCGACCATCGCTTCACCATCGAGCATTACTGCATCAGCTCCCCCGACCAGGCCAGACGGCTGAAAGCGCTCGGCGGCCTCGCCAGCGTCAATCCATATTTCGTCCACTATCGAAGCCAACTTCATAGCGAGCACGGATTTGGGCCCGACCGCTCCGAGGCGACCGCGCGCCTGGGCTCGCTCGAACGCGAGGGGGTTATCTTCGCGCTGCATTCCGACTTCTCGCTCGTGGTGGCGCCGATACATCCATTGACGGCCGTCTGGATCGCGGTAAATCGAATCGCCGCTGATGGAACGACGGTCCAGGCGCCGGGCGAACGTATCGGAGTGGAGCGGGCATTTCGCGCGATCACGATCGATGCGGCCTATGTGCTGGGGCTCGAACGCGAGCTCGGGAGCCTCGAAGCCGGCAAGCTCGCTGACTTCACGATCCTTGATGATGATCCGTTCACCTGCGACGTCAAATCGATTCACGAAATAGGGATTTGGGGCACGGTCCTGGCCGGCCGCAAACAACCGGCCTGAAAATCCTGAACAAATAAGAGGCGCGCGCCCGTGAGCCACCGTATGGGATTAGATTCTTCGGGGCGAGGATCTGTTCTCCGTTCGCGCGCGCCTATTTGATCGGCGGCAGAAAATCCGGGAAATCTTTCGACGGCTTCATCTTCCATGCTGGCTTGCGTTTTTGCAGGAACGCAGTGACGCCCTCATGCGAGTCCGGCTGCTTGCCGACCCACCAGAAGGCGTTCGAATCGACCGCCTGCGCCTTCTCGATACTGTCCTCGGCGAGCAGGCCCCACGTGAGCCGCTTGGTCATCGCGACGGAAACCGGCGCGGTATTCTCGGCGATATCGAGCGCCATCTCGCGCACCTTGCCCATGAACTCCGCGTCGGGCCATACGTGGCTGACGATTCCGAACTCGAGCGCCTCTTTGGCGTTGATAATCTTCCCGGTCAGCAGCAGCTCGTTGGTTTTCGCAAGCCCGATCTGCCGCGCGACGGTCCACAGGCTCAGCGCCTCCGGGATAATTCCGCGGCGCACGAAAACGAACCCAATTCGCGCGCTCTCGGCCGCGACACGAATATCCCACTGCATCGGCAGCGTGATTCCCATTCCGACCGCTGGACCGTTGATCGCCGCGATGATCGGCTTCTTCATATTCCAGGGACGCACCGCCGGACGCCGCGGCGTCTCGCCACGTTCGGCGCGTTTATCGGCGTTGAAAGTGTCGCCGCCGCCACCCGAAAGATCGGCGCCGGCGGAAAACGCGCGGCCCGCGCCAGTCACGACGATCACGCGCACGCTGTCGTCGCCATCAAGATCGGCGAACGCCTGGTAGAGTTCGCCACCCATCGCGGCGTTGAACGCATTAAGCTTCTCCGGCCGGTTGAGCGTGATCGTTGCCACGCTCTGCTTGATGTCGACGAGAATTGCTGTCTGAGCCATCGCACTAGCCTCCAATATGATCGCGCCCGCCCTGTCCCGCTTATACCGCGCATCGGCGGCGCTCGAAAAGCCGCAGCGTCCGGGATTCCTCGCGCGCCAGCCACGCGCGGGAATGACACGCGAACTGCTTCACACGATCTCAGATCCACCGCCTCTTCGTAGGACCGCGCCGAGACGCGCCCTTCTGATGACATCCCGTTAGTACGCCACTACAATCGCATTCGAACGGATTTGCAGGATGCGGAGCACGCAACCGACGATCATCTCACCGCAAGAATCCTCGGTGCTGAAGCCAAGTTGAAAATACAAACGGCACAGGCGATCGGCTTTCTGGTTGGCGCGGTGGGGGGACTGGTGGGGTTTTCACCGGCCAGCCGAATTGGAGCGGTGCTGTGGGGATTTCCCCCCACTAGTCGCGGGGGTTGGATGGCCGTCTCGGTCGTTATTCTAAGCCTTGCGACCGCCCATGGGATCGCCGCGATCTTAGCGTTGAACCAGCGACCGGCAGATTGGCACGGCAGCTTCCGGTCTCAATGGCGCCAGCTTCGGCAGGTCACCGACAAGTGCTCGTTGGGTTTCTTCCTGGCGGTGTTGGGGTGGCTTACGTACAACAGATTCACGGGCGACATATCGACAGAAAACTTTGTTGTGTCAGGTTCAATATTCCTTCTGATCGTGCTGTTTCTAGGCGGCGGGGTGAACAGCTTTCTGCCGCATCGACGAGAGAGGGTGCGACGGTGACGCAAAACTTCCTGTCTATAGTACTTCTTTTCGCGGTCGCCGCATTTTCCGCCGTGCTCTGGTATGGCACCTATCGGCGATGGCGAGGGCTATGCGACCCTCCTGTCAAAGCTTGGTACTTCTATTCGCACTCCGCGATCAAAAAATTCTTTGGATCGCGAGCAGTCGTTGCTTTCAACTATTTCCTGGTTTTGTGGGGTATCGGATTCTGCGTGATCATCGTGGTGTCGCTGCTCCACCCGTCGCGCTGAGCGGTTTCCCCTAAAACTACTTGGTGAATTCGATTGGCTGGCCGCAGGCGTTGCCGCCGGCGTTGTAGTCGTAGACCATCCGGCCGCCATAGTCGGCGCCGCGCGCGAGTACTGCGCACATCACCAGCAGGCCTACAAGGAATGCCCACCGAAACCGCGAGGGCATCGGGCGCGCCGCGAGCGCCCAGATTGTCAACGCGGCGGCGATCACGCCGGTTGCGATCATCAGATGCTCATGATGCTCGAGCAGCGCGGTGCGCACCGACTCGGCGATCATCACGCCTTCGCCCGCTTCTAGGCCGGTTGCGATCGCCACGGCGCCGCCCACCGCGCCGAGTATCAGCGACCAGAACGCCGCCCACTTGAGCGACTCGCTGCCGATAGCTGCGGCAAGAAAGTACAGGAGCGCCGCACCACACAGAAACGCGATCGGAAAATGAACTACGATCGGGTGAAAGTTCTGTAGATGCGACGCTCCGGGAAAGACCCGTTCGAGCAAACCCTTACTTCACGGAATCGACGGTCAGGAAATTCACGCCGCCCTTGCTGTATTCCTTGCCCGACACGGTGACCGTGTCTTCCATCTTGCTGATGACGTCGTCGGGCAGTGACTGCGCGTTCTTGGCCGGGAGCAGGATGTAGATCTTCTTGGTGTCCGATTCGACCAGCGAAACCGGGATTCCCGCCTTGGCGCATCCGATCGCGCACTTCTGATGGCTCGCGCCGTGCGCGCCCATCGTGCCGTAGCAGAAGCTGTCCTCGAGCGTGCCGGTTACCGACTTAGAGGTTCCGGTCTCCGCCGCCATCGCTACCGACGCGAGGCCGACTGACAGTATCAAGCCCAGACCAGCAATAAGAAATCGTTTCATGAGAGTCCTCCCAGGTTACTTGCCCAGCTACTTGTTTGTCGCGACAACGCCCGCAAAGGCGCCTCAAACTCAAAGCGGAACTCGGATGCGGGTAACTCGTCGATTATTGCGGAAATGGGGCCTTCCCGCCAAGAGAGAAGATTGCGCTCTTTAACGGCGCGCCGAGGGCGCTTCGACCCGCGGATCGACTTCGCCGATCATCTCGCGCCATCGCGCGCGCTTGCCGGCACTGCGCGGACGCGCGCCGAGCTTCACCAAATGATGCTCGAGGACCTCTTTCAGATCCTCGGCCAGGCGCTCGATCTCGACTTCCTCGGGCATCTTGGGACGTGGTTGTCCCTCGGTCAGGCCTCCGCGCCGCCGTCCATAGAGCTGCTGGAGCCGCAACTCCGCCTTCGCCAGCATCGCCTTGTACTTGTAATCAAGCCGGCTCAGATCTTCGGACAGATTCGCGAGCGCCACATAGCGCCGGCGCATCCGCCACCATTCGAACAGTGTGACGATCATCACCCCGAACATCAGCACCGCCGCGACGGTGGTTGAAACCGCAGTCGCGCGCCACCACGGCATTATTCGCAGGCTCGAGGTCAGGGATTGGTTGTCTTCGCCCAGCTCCTGATTCTTTTCCTGCAGCGCGTTCAGATCGTGCTGCTCGGTTTCGGCCTTCTGCTCGGCGGTCTGCGCCTCGGCGGCAAGCGAATCGATCTGCTTTTGCATCGATTTCGCCTGCGCTTCGTACGGATTGGGCACTTTCAACTCGTCGCCGGCAATTAGTTCCTCGTCGGGACTGATCCGATTTGTATGCGCCAATTGCTCGGCCGTGAGCCCGAACATCGCCGCGACGGTTCCGAGCGTGTCGCCCGGACGAATCGTGTACGGAATGATCGCGCGCGGATGCGGCGGCGGTTTTGGCGCGGTGTCGGCCGCGGCGGCTGGTGCGGCAGGAGCGCTCGACGCCGGAATATCTTCGTCGGAGAAGCTGCCGCTCTGCGCGAACGCGGGCGCAGCTATAGCGAAGGCAAGAATCGCCGCGAGGCAGATTCGCGAGGTTTTATCGATTATCCGTAGCGCGGGCATAAAGCGCCACCGGGGGGCTTGACAAACAGGCTATTATAAGCGCGCAGCTAAGCAAATGGGTTAATTTTGCGCCAGTTCATCGGGGCGTAACTATCGGATGGCGCCGCCGAAAGTGCCATTGGCACGCAAGCGGCGCGCCTGCCGATACCCTCTCCCACCGGGAGAGGGCGACGCGGCGCGATGCTTGCGATTCTTTTTCGCAAGCATCGTGACGCGTGGGTGAGGGTGCTGCTCCGCTCTTCACTTTTATAATCGCGCGGCGCTGCGCGCCGCGCTGAATAAGGTCCCTCACCTAACCTCTCCCATACTGGGCGAGGAATCAGACGGCGGATGCGCGTGCCGGAGGCGTGGTCATCGATGCGCGGGGTTCATCGCCGCGTAGGCGGCGCCTACTACGCCGCCGATCGGGCCTAGCGCTGCGCGGACGATTCGCGCCTGAGCGGCGATCGCGGTGAAGGCGCGCAGGCGAACCTCGGCGGTCATCGTTTTGCGCATGTAGGGAAGCGCTCCCGCGACTCCTCCGCCGATCACAACCAGGTCGGGATTGAAGACGTTCAGCAGCGACGCGATCGCGATCCCCAGGTAGCGTCCCGACGCCGCAAACGTCTCGAGTGCGAGCCGATCGTGCGCGCGTGCACAAACCGTCATCGCGCGCACGCTAAAATTTCCGTCGGCATCGAGATACTTCGCCGGAATTCTCCTGCGCGCGCCGATCCGCCGCGCGACCAGCCCGCGTATCCCGCTCGACGACGCGTACGCCTCGACGCATCCGCGCGATCCGCAATCGCACGGCATCCCGTCCGGCTCGACCGTGATATGGCCCATCTCGCCCGCCATCCCGCTGCGTCCGTGAAAGATCTTTCCGCCGACGATCAGCCCGCCGCCGATTCCGGTGCCGAGCGTCAGCAACACAACGTCGCGATGACCCCGCGCGGCGCCGCGCCAGAACTCGCCGAGCGCCCACGCGTTGGCGTCGTTCTCGACCACGACGCGCCTGCCGAGTTCCGCTTCGAGCTTCGCTCTGAGTGGAAATGCGCGCCACGCCTTGACGTGCGGCGCCGCCATCACGATGCCCTGGTAGACGTCGAGCGGACCGGGAACGGCGACTCCGATCGCGCCCGGCGCGCCCATCCCGCGCCGTCTCGCGTCGGCTTCGAGCGCGCGAACCTGCCGCGCGATATTCGACGCGACCGCAGGTCCATTCGAGTCCGCCTGCGACGGCGCGCGCCGCATGAACAGCACGCGGCCGTCGTGCGATACTGCGGCGCAGCGGATATTGGTTCCGCCCATGTCGAGTCCGATCACGTAGCGCGCAGGCATAGCTCCTCTTCTCACCACGCCGCTCCAGCGCCGCGGGATTTTCATCGTTCGATCCGTGCGGTTATCGCCGCATCACCGCCAGGTACTCGCGATTCCCCTTCGCGCCCTCGATCGGCGATTCGAGCGGGCCGTCAACCGCAAGTCCGAGACCGCGAGCGAATTCGATGATCCCCGCGACCGCTGCGATCCGCACCGTATCGTCGCGCACGATTCCGCCCTTGCCGACTTTTCCCTTGCCGACTTCGAACTGCGGCTTGATAAGCGCGATAACTTCGGCCTTTGGGGCGGCAAGTGCAAGCACCGCCGGAATCACGAGTTTCAGCGAGATGAAGCTCGCGTCGATCGTCACGAGTTCCGGCGCATACGGAAGCTCGCCGGGATTGACGCGCCGAATATTCGTCCGGTCGAGGACGGTCACGCGCGGATCGACGCGCAGGCGTTCGAGAATCTGCCCGTAGCCGACGTCGAGTGCGATCACGTGCGCCGCGCCGCGCTTGAGCAGCACGTCGGTGAAGCCTCCCGTCGATGCGCCGACATCGAGCGCCCGGCGGCCCTCAACCGGCACCGCAAAATGATCGAGTGCCGCGATAAGTTTGTGCGCGCCGCGGCTCGCCCACTCGGGCGGCCCGGCCAACACGACGATCTCGGCCTCCGCGGTGACGCGCTGATCGGGTTTACCGGCGGGACGCGAGTTCACGCGCACGCGCCCCGCCATGATGAGCCGCTGCGCAGCCTCGCGGCTGGGCGCAAGTCCGCGCCGCGCCATCGCCGAGTCCAGCCGCTCACGCGTCATCGTCGGAAGCCTCGGCGCGCGCACGAAATCGCGATAGAAGCTGCGCTATTCAGAACGGAATATCGTCGTCGTCAACAGGGGCCCGGCGCGGGGCGGGTTCGCCGTCGTCGAGCAGGCCGGTTGCGAGCTTGCCCTCGGCGTCGCGGGTCAGTACTTCGACTTTGCGTTCGACCTCGTCGAGTTTCTGGCTGAGCGACTTGACCAGCGCGACGCCGCGCTCGAATGCGCCGATCGATTCGTCGAGCGAGAGCTCTCCGGAATCGATCTGGTTGACAATCGTCTCGAGGTCTTTCAATTCGTCTTCGAATTTGTTCGTCTTCGCAACCATCGAGAGTCTCCCGAAGATCTCGTTAATTTCTTCGCGCAGTTACGCGCGCCGTGAGGCTGCCGTGCATCAGCCTTATGTCCAGTTCGTCGCCCAGCTCGACCGCTGCCGAATCGACAACCACTTTCGCGGTGCGCAGATCGGTGACGACGGCGTATCCGCGCTCGAGCACCTTGAGCGGCGACATCGAATCCATCCGGCCGGCGAGCTCTGCTACCCGAGATCGCCCCGCCGCGATCGTTTTCGCGCCTGCCGCCGCGAGCCTTTGTGCGAGGGCATTTGCGGCGAGTTCATCTTCACGCGCCCGCGTGCGCATCGCACGCGCCAGCGAGAGCACGGCGCGCGCGAGATTCTCGCGCGCCTCGATGAGCATCGCACCCGGATGCCGCAGCCTGACCGTGAGATCGTCGAGCGTCTCGCGTAGGCCGTCGAGCGTCCGCTCCATCGCAACCGACAGCGACTCAGCCGCGGCGGCGACGCGTTCGGCGAGTTCGGCCTTGGCCGCGATCACCATCTGCGCGGCGGCGGTCGGCGTGGGCGCGCGAACGTCGGCCACGAAATCGGCAATCGTGTAGTCGATCTCGTGGCCGACGGCCGAGATGATCGGAATTACGGAACGAGCTATCGCGCGCGCGACGATCTCTTCGTTAAACGCCCACAAATCTTCGAGCGAGCCGCCGCCGCGGCCGACGATCAGCACATGGGCGCGGCCGTCGCGGTTGAGATCGTCGATCGCCTCGGCGATGTCACTCGCCGCGAATTCGCCCTGCACGATCGCGGGGCGGAAAATCAGATGACGGTCGGGATAACGATCACCGAGCACGCGCAGGATATCGCGCAAACCGGCGCCCGAGCGCGCGGTGACGATTCCGATCACCGTCGGCAAAAACGGAATCGGGCGTTTGCGTTCGGCGGCGAACAGGCCCTCAGCTTCGAGCCGCTTCTTGAGCTGCTCGAAGGCGAGCTGCAGTGCGCCCGCGCCGCGCGGCTCGACCGCGTCGGCGATAACCTGCAACTGGCCGCGCGCCTCGAACAGGTTTGCGCGCCCTCGCACCAGGATCGCCATCCCGTCAGCGACGCGGAATTTGGTCCTCGCGTACGCGCTCTTGAACATCACGACGCTGATCGAGCTGCGGTCATCCTTGAGCGTGAAATAGAGATGCCCGGAGCCGGGGATGCGCGTGTTCGAGACCTCGCCGGTCACCCAGAATTCATCGAGGCTGGCTTCGAGGGTGCCGCTGATGAGCCGCACCAGCTCGGTGACGCCGAGCGCCTTGCGCGGCGCGGGAGCCGCGGGCGGCAGCGTCAAATTGAGTTGTGCGTCGGTCGGCATATGGGCAGAGCGCGATTACGCATCGTTCGCCCTAAACTTACCAGATGAGACAAGTGCACTCCTACTGGGATAGCGACTCTGATGTGTCATTCCCGCGCGCGTTGCTGCCGCGTGCGAGGAGTCCCGGATCTCTTGCGATTACGGCAGACACGCCGCCGGTTGAAGACTTGCGGCGTTCGCAGAGTCCGGGCTTTCTCCCTTCGGTCGAAATGACGAATCGAGTCTCACTGGGCAGCAAAGCTACCTGCCGATGCCAAGGCGGACGCGGGCGTAGGTTTCGGCGGACGAATCGAAATCGATACTGGCGTGCTGCGCGCCTACGTTGATGTTGCGGAACGCGGCCTGGAGTGGACTCGACTCGTACACTGAATGCGCTCCCGATCCGGAATAGAGCCGCGCGACGGCGCGACGGCATAGCTCGGCTGAATATGCAGCGTTCCACTTCACCCGCGCACGCTCCGCGAAGTTCATGCCCGCGCCTATTTCCATCAAACGCTCGAACTCGTTTTGCGTGTCGCCCTCGAGCAGCTCCGCACTGCGGATTTCCGCCGCCGCCTCAGCCAGGCGTATCTGGGTCGGGGCGTGCTCGGCCTTGCTCGCGCCGGTCAGGATCACGCGGCGCTCGCGCGTTCGCTCGATAAATTTGTCGAGCGCGAATTTCGCCGAGCCCAGCACCGCGGTCGCGACCGAATTCGAGAGCATCGCCTCGGCCGACAGCCGGTAGAGATTGCTCGCGTGATTGCGCGCGTGCGGACTCGATCCGCCGAACAGCACGCGCGTGTCGATCGCGCGATACGTCGGCACAAAGACTCCGTGCGCGACCAAATCCTTGCTGCCCGAGCCGCGCAACCCGAGCACGCGCCAGGTATCGTCGACCTCGATCACATCGCGCGGGATCACGACGTGAACTTTGGGTCCGCGCGTCTGCGAATCGGCGCATCCGAGCATCACCCAGTCGGCATGGTCGATCCCGCTGCCGAATTGCCATCGCCCATCGATACGGTAGCCGCCATCGACGTCGCTCGCCGTCCCCTGCCACGAGAGCGTACCCGCGACCAGACCGTCGCTGCCGCCCGTGAAGACGTCATCCTGCGCAGCTTCGGGAAACGAGCCCATGCACCAATGATGCGCCCCCATCACCATCAGCACCCATCCGCTCGACGGACACGCCATCGAGATCGTCGTGACGGCGTCGGCAAGGGTGCGGAGCGTAAGCTCGTAGCCGCCGGCGCGCGCGGGAATCGGGATCCGGAACATTCCCGCGTCGCGCAGGATGCGCATGCTCTCGGGCGCGAGCATCCGCGCCTCGTCGGACGCGCGCGCATTGCGCTCGAGCGCGGGCGCAATCTCCGCGACCCGGCGCAAAACTTCCGCGCGATCGATTTTCATCGCGGTATGGTTCCTCCCTGCACGATTCACTCCTAACCCGCGCGCGACGCGTCCGGCAACTGCCGCGGGTGCCTCGCGCGGCGCGGCGGCGGTGTGCTAACAAGCCGCGTATGGCGTCGATGAAATTTCCTGAGGGATTTTTGTGGGGCACCGCGAGCGCCTCTTACCAGATCGAAGGAGCGTGGGACCACGACGGCAAGGGCGAATCGATCTGGGACCGCTTTTCACACACACCCGGCCGGATCAAAAACTCGTGGACCGGCGACGTCGCGTGCGATTTCTACCATCGCTTCAAGGACGATATCGCGCTTGAGGCCGAACTCGGGCTGAATGCCTCGCGCATCTCGCTTTCGTGGCCGCGCATCATGCCCGAAGGCAAGGGGCGCATCAACCAGAAGGGAATCGACTTCTACAAACGCGTCGCCGACGAATTGCTCGCACGCAAGATCCAGCCTTGGGTCACGCTCTATCATTGGGATCTGCCGCAGGCGCTCGAGGAGCTCGGCGGATGGACCAATCGCGATCTCGCGGGCTACTTCGGCGACTATGCCGCCGCGTGCGCCGACGCGCTCGGTGATCGGGTCAAGCATTGGATGGTCTTCAACGAGCCGTGGATTTTTACCATCTTCGGCTACCTACTCGGTAATCATGCGCCCGGCCGGCGTGACGGCGCGCAGGCGATCCGGGCGACGCACGTCGTCAACCTGGCGCAGGGACTCGGGGTGCGCGCGCTGCGCGAGTCGCGTCACAAGCCGGCGGCGGTCGGAACCGCGTTCAGCATGTCGTCGGTCGAGCCCAACACCAATTCGCCCGAAGATAAAAGCGCCGCCGAACGATGGCATAGATTCAATAACCTGTGGTTCCTCGACACGGTGATGAAGGGTGAATATCCGAGGATCTACGACACCGGCGACGTCGCCGACCGGGTCGATATGCGGCCCGGTGATATGGAGACGATCAAGGCGCCGCTCGATTTTATCGGAATCAATCTCTACTTCCGGAGCATTGTCGCGCACGACAACAACGCCGCGACACTCAACGTGCGGCAGATTCATCCGGAAACCAAGGAGCTGACCGATTTCGGATGGGAGATTTCGCCGCGCGCGCTTTCGGACATGACGAAGACGATCGCCGCCGACTATCCCGGCCTGCCGATCTATATCACCGAAAACGGATGCTCTTACGGTGACGCGCCGGGCGCCGACGGACGGGTGCATGACACGCGGCGGATCGATTTCACCCGGCGCTATCTGGCGGAGCTATGGCGCGCGATCGAGAAAGGCGCCGACGTGCGCGGCTACTTCCATTGGACGTTGACGGACAATTTCGAATGGGCGGAAGGCTTCGCGCAGCGCTTCGGAATCGTCTACTGCGACTTCGATACTCTTGCCCGGACCGTCAAGGACAGCGGGCGATGGTACGGGCAGATCGCGCGTAACAACGCGCTCGATCGCGACCCGGGCGCGCAATGACGCCCGCAATGAACGGCGCGGAAATCCTGGTCTGGATCCACGTGCTCGCCTGGGCCGCCTACTTCGGCGCTCAGTTCGCGGTCATCTATATGCTGATGCCCGCGGCCGAGGGCGCGCCCGACGAGGCGCACCGCCGCGCGAGCTTGATAACCGGCTTCAAATTTTACAATCCGTTTTCGATCGGGATGCTGGGGATCGTCGTGATCACGGGCGCGATGCGGCTGACCGATCTCAAGGCGGAGATGAAGTTCGATTACTTTGCGCGAATCGGAGAGCCGCTCGCGATAAAGCTAGGGCTCGCGTTTCTGCTGATCTTCATCCAGACCTACATCACGTTCGGCTTATCATTCAGAATCGGCCGGCAGGAAGAGGTTGCCGCACACGGCGACGGACCTGCGTTCACGGTCGAGCAGTTGAACTCGATGCTGAAGCGGATTCGCGCGATGATCTGGGTAACGATCGTACTGACTGCCGCGGTGGTACTCGTGTCGCTGACTATTGTGCGGCGCGCGGCGGATGAGGCGACTACTGAGTCGCGCATCTCCGCGCGCGCCGCATTGGATTTGGACTTTACCCGGCCGCAGGTTCCAGCCGGTTAGGCGGCGCGCGCGTCGCAGGCGACCCTTGCCAGATCGCTCAGGCGAGCGCGAGGAACGAGCAGACGAGATAGGCGAGCGTGATGAGCCCAAACGCCACGCCGGGAAGCTCGGTAAGGAAGCTATTCTGCGCGTAACGGATGTAGTCAGTCGGCGCCGCCGTCTCAGTCGCGGGCGTCAGTCCTGCAAACCGGGTACGGTTGGTGGTCGTCGCATTCATGGTCGTAATTCTCCCGTGAGTTATCTTTTCGTGTTATGCCAATGCCAGCAGGGACATCGCGATGTACGCCAGCGTGATAATTCCGAACGCCAGGCCCGGAAGCTCCGTCAGGAAGCTGTTCTGGGCGTAACGGATGTAGTCGATCGGCGCCGCCGTCTCAGTCGCGTGAGTCAATCCTGCAATCTCGGTACGGTTGGTGGTCGTCGCATTCATGGTCGTCTTCTCCCTTCGATTGTTTCGGTTGTTATGCCAAGGCCAGCAGGGAAGTCACGATGTACGCCAGCGTGAGCAGCCCAAACACGAGTCCCGGCACTTCGTCGAGCCAGCTGTACTGCGCCAGCCGAACGGCATCGGTCGACGCCGCGGCTTCTGCCACTTCCTCATACCCAGCCAGCCTTGCCTCATTGGTCGTCGTCGCGTTCATTTTAAGTTCCTCCGAAACTTGACTTCGGGAGGTAAAGCAGGACCTGTGCCATTGGAAAAACTCTCGATTTCAGAAGGATTTTGCTTTCGCAGCCTGTGCATAATCTCAGTCAAAAGCCAAATAGTTAAGGATTTGTAAGGATTTTTCTGGAATCGCGTTTTGCGATACGCAAATTTCTTGTTTTCGACATTCGCGTGAATTTTCGGTTTTTGCGAAACACTGCAAGCAATCCAATGCAGTAAACTGATTGCATTAGACCCTCCTTCACGGAGTCTTTTAACCGTCATCACAATCTGCGACAGTGCCTTCATCATGGACGACACGCCACCTGCTCCTTCGCCTCGCACGACCGGCGAGCTAATTGCTCCGACCGCAATCGCATCCGACGCGCCCCAGAGCGACCACCGGACCGCATTGACCCGCGAGTCGATTGTGCGCTTCGGCGAGCAAATCATTTTCGTCACGGCGGTCGTCGGCGCGGTGGCGCTCGGGCTCGGTATCACCGACTACTTTCGCGACCACCGGTACATCTCGGCCTATCTGATCGCGTACATCGGATTTCGTTTTGCGGAACTGATGGTCGGCGAGGATCCGCGGCATCCGGCCGAGGCTGCCCAGGCGCACGCGCAGCGCATCCAGACCCAGATCGCGGTGCTGATATTGTTTGCGGCCGCTCCGTTCGAGCGGACCTATCTATACGGCGGCGACCCGGAGAAATGGGTTGGCGCACTTGGACTGTTGCTCGAGCTTGGCGGCCTGTGGCTCGCGCTGGGAGCGCGTATCCAGTTGCATTTTTTTTCGTCCGACAAAAGCGGACGCGAACGGATGATCCTCGTAAAGACCGGATTTTTCCGCTACGTGCGCCATCCGGTTTACGCCGGCGTGCTGCTGGTGATGCTCGCGTGGCCGCTCGTGTTTGCGGCGCCGATCGTCGCGATCGCGACGCTGGCCGTGGGACTCACTATCGCGCGGCGTCAAATTCGCGCCGACGAAGCGATTCTGGCCGCGCGCTTTGGCAAAGAGTTCGAGGAATACTGTCACACGACGGACGCGCTCATCCCGAGCATCTGGTGAGCTTGGCAAAAACCAATTCGCGATACGTGATTATGCGGTGCGGGCGCGGCGCTGGCAGCGGACTTGATTGCAAAACTTCTCGTCGGCGCGCGCGGCGATGAATTCGCTGCCACATCGCGCACACTTCACGATCGATTCTCCCGCCGCGAGCTGCGGCGGGGGCGCGGATTGCGCCACCGCGGCGGTCATGCTCTCGGTCGATTCGCCGTGCGCGCCGAGAGTTGCCAGAGCGTCGGCGCGTTCGTTGAGATCGTCGCCGGCGTGGCCGCGCACCCATTCGAATTCGACCTTGCGCTGCGCAGCTTCGGCGTCGAGCTGGCTCCACAGCTCCAGGTTCGCTTTGCGTTTCCATGCGCGCGTCATCGTGTTGACGACGTACTGGCTGTCGCTGCGCAGGATCACGCGCGCGCCAGGCTGGATCGCGCGCAAGGCCTGAATCGCCGCGGTCAGCTCCATCTGGTTGTTGGTGGTATGGCCGCCGTGGCCGTTGATCTCGCGGCGCGATCCGTCGGGCGCAATAATCACGACGCCCCATCCGCCGCGCCCGGGATTTCCATGGCACGCGCCGTCGGCGTACGCGAGATAGGCATCGCGAGAGGGCATCGTGAGATTCTACGCTGCGCCCCGCGTACGAGTTAAGGCGTCGAACCAATCGAGATAGCGGCGTGCGGATTGCGCCCAGGAAAAATCCTGCGCGAAGCAGTTCGTCACGAGCTTGCGCCACGCCGGCGGCTTCGCGAATGCGGCGGTCATCCGCGTGATCGCGGCGACCAACTCGTCGGCGGTCATATTTCTCGAACACAAAACCGGTTCCGCGTCCGGTCGCGGGATCAAATTCGGTGACGGTGTCGCGCAAGCCTCCGGTCGCGCGGACGATCGGCGCGGTGCCGTACTTGAGCGCGTACATCTGGGTCAGCCCGCACGGCTCGAACCGCGACGGCATCAGGAACGCGTCGCAGCCAGCCTGGATGCGATGCGCCATCGGGTTGTCGAATTCCAGAATCACGCGGAACTGGTCCGGGAAGCGTTTGCGCGCGGCGCTGAAAAATTCCTCGAGCGCCTTGTCGCCACTCGCCAGCATCACGAGCTGCACCCCGAGCGCCATCACCTCGTCGAGCGCGTCGCGCAACAGGTCGCAGCCCTTTTGCGTGGTAAGCCGCGTGACCATCCCGATAAGCGCGCGATCGTCCCATCCCGGCAGTTCGAGCGAGTCGCGCAGGTCGCGCGCGCATACGCGCTTGCCGTCGGGCATCGCCGGCGTATATTGCGCGGCGATCAGATCGTCGTGCGCGGGGTTCCATTCGCGATAGTCCGCACCGTTCAAGATTCCCACAAAGCGCTCGCCCTTGTTCCGCAGCACGCCTTCGAGGCCAAAACCGAGATCAGGATCGGCGGTGACTTCGCGCGCGTAGCTCGGGCTGACGGTCGAGACACCATCGGCGAGGATGATTGCGCCCTTCATCAGATTCATGCGGCCGAAGAATTCGAGCCCGTCGATTCCGAAGTACGCGGGATCGATTCCGAGCAGCGGAAATTTCGCGGCGTCGTAGATTCCCTGGAAGGCAAGATTGTGAATCGTAAAGGCGGTCGTGGCGCGCGCAAAACGTTCGCGTATCGCCGCGTCGGCGCGCGCAACGATCGGCGCGACCGCGGCATGCCAGTCATGCGCATGCAAAACGTCGGGCCTGATAATTTCGGCGGCCGCCATCGCAGCGGCTTTTCCGAAGAAGGCGAAGCGGCGCAGATTGTCGGGAAAGTCGCCTTCCTTGTCGCCGTATACTCCGTCGCGCGCGAAGAACTCCGGATGGTCGATCATAAAGATCGGCACGCCGTGGGAATCCTCGGCGCGCAGCACGCGGAACCGATGCGCCTCAGCGCCGAGATGCGCCGTCATCGCGGGGCCGACCGGCTCCGCCTTGAGCTTCGAGGTGATTGACTTGTAACCGGGAACGATAACGGCAGCCTCGGCGCCCGAATCTTTCAATGCGGCCGGCAGCGCACCGATGACATCGGCGAGTCCGCCGACTTTCGCCCACGGAGAAATTTCTGCTGCGACGATCGCGATCTTCACTACATGATCAGTAAAACATCAGAAGCCATCGCGCGCCAGAGAATCATATGAGGCGCGGCTCTTTCTGAAACCCTCTCCTTCGAATCAGGGATAGAGCTTTACCGACTCCACATCCGAGCGAAATGCTGTGGTAGACAACGCGAAGCGCGGCGACGATGAGCAGTTCAATGCGGGCGCATGCAGGATCATCGGATGCACGAGGATTACGTCGCCGGGTTCGCCGGTCATCTCAACCACCCGCACCTCGACTCCGTCAATCACCGTTCCCTCACTCATAAACCTCTGAACCCGATTCCCTGCCTCGTCCATCGAGCACAGCTTCTTCACCCAAGGATGTGCGCTGATCAGACGCTTGCGAGCATCATGAGAAGAGAGACGTTCGTCCTCGCGCACGAGCTTTTGGACGAGCCGATGCGAGCCGGCCACGAAGAGAGTCCCGCCCATCATCGGCGACAATTTCGCCAGGCATGTGAAGATCCGCACCGCCGTGAGTCCCAATGAAGAATGCGATGCGGGAAGATCCAGGTGCCAGGCGCTGCTCGGAACGTCCCACTGGCCCGTGGATTCCGGAAACGTGACGAGAAGCGATCCCCATCGCTTCGGTCGTTGCCACTGTCCCGAGCCCAGAAGTTCATCAATCGCGCCACAGACAACAGCGTTACCGACTTGTTCGAACGTCACCGACTTGGGCAGGTGACGAGTGCCAAGGAACCCATGAGTTGCGCGAGTCTGCTCCATCCGAGTGCTTCCAGCCTTGGGTTCCGGCCAGGTATTCGGTGCGTCGCGGTGGATGTAGTGTCGGTCGCGAAGGCAGTTCCAGATCGTCCGCAGCATATCCTCGGCGGCAGATTCGGCGACGGCGCCGCGCATTCGGACAATTCCGCTTCGATCGAATTCCTGCCGCTGTTCAGTCGTAAGCATTGAGCACCTCACTTTTGATTATTTACATCCGCTCCAACGAAAACGCCCCGTGCTTGCCCATTTTTGATCTGGATGGGCAAACACGGGGCATCCCCGTGTTCAGGCCTGCTTCGATACCGCGGAACAGGCGCAGATATTTATTTTACAATCTAGCGGGAATTATGAAGCCCGCTCGATTTCAGAGATCATTTCTTCCAGAGTCTCGGCGCCGCGTCAACTCCGAGAACGATAGCCCGCGTTTTCAAGGCACCTTTTAATCGCGCGGCGCTGGCACGCCGCGCTGAATAAGGTCCCTCACCTGGCCTCTCCCTTTCAGGGCGAGGAATCAGAGATCACGATTTGCGGGACTTCGAGGTGAATGCTGCTATGCGCTCGCGCATGTCGGGGCCCACTCCGGCGCTGCGATAGACTTCGTGCGCGAGGCCCGCTTCGAGCGGGAGCGCGTCGGTCTCGATTAGCAGGCGCTTGTTCGCGCGATGACTATGCCACGAGTTGGCGAGGATCATCTTCGCGAGTCCAGCGAGCTCGCGATCGAATGCGTCGTCGGCGACGCAAAAGTTCGCAAGGCCGATCGCAAGCGCCTCGGCGCCGGGATATGTGCGGCACGTGAACATCATCTCGCGCGCCTTCGACGGACCGACGCGACGCGGCAGCCGCTGGCTCATCCCCCACGCGGGAGTTAGCGCCCAGCGCGCATGCGTGTCGGCGAACTTCGCGGACTCGGCGGCGAAAATAATATCGCCGGCCAGCGCAAGCTCGAGCGCGCCGGTGTAGCAATGCCCATGCACCGCCGAAATGACCGGTTGCGGAAGATTAGCCAGACGCTCGATCGTGTCGGCCTGAAAGTTCGGGCGCGGAGGCCGCTCACCAGCCGCGATATCGGCCAGATCGTGACCCGCCGAGAAACACTTGCCCGCGCCGCGCACGACGACCAGCCCGACGCGATCGGTCTCGCCCGCGATCGCATCGACATGCTCGCGCAGCTCTACGAACATCGGCACGTTGAGCGAGTTGAGTTTCTCGGGGCGGTTCAGCGTGAGCGTCGCGAGCCCGTCCTTGTCTTCTCGGAGCACGAGTCCTGCCATGGCGATTCCTCCCGCAAAATTCGACTCTACCTGAGCATCGGAAACCGCGTCGAGGGTCGCCGCACCGCGCCGCGTCTGCGCTATAGATGCAGGTTGAGGAATAGATCAATGACAGCCCCGCACTATGGCGACGTATCGATCGCCGTGAATGAAACCGACCATGTCGCACTCGCCGAGATTCATCGGCCGCCGCACAACTTTTTCGATCATCAATTGATCAAGGATCTCGCCGACGCGTTCGAAGCCCTCGACACCGACGCCGGATGCCGCGCGATCTTGCTCGCAGCGGAGGGGAAATCATTTTGCGCAGGCGCGGACTTCAGCAAGCGTCAGACGCCCGCGGCCGGCGCCACGCCCGCGACCGGGAATCCGCTCTACTCGGAAGCGGTGCGGCTCTTTCGATGCAAGAAGCCTGATAGTCGCGGCGATCCAGGGTGCCGCGATCGGCGGAGGCTTCGGCCTTGCAATGGCCGCCGACTTTCGCGTCGTCACTGCCGACGCGCGCTTCGCAGCGAACTTCGTCAAGCTCGGAATCCATCCGGGCTTCGGACTGACCTATACGCTGCCGCGGATTATCGGTATCCAGAAAGCGAATCTGATGTTCTACACCGGGCGCAGGATCAACGGCGAAGAAGCGCTTGCGTGGGGACTCGCTGATTCGATCGTCGCGCCAGAAAAGCTCCGCGAGACCGCTCGTGCACTCGCCGCCGAAATCGCGGAGAACGCGCCGCTTGCCGTCCTCTCGACGCGCGCGACGATGTGCGCGGGCCTCGCCGACGCGGTCAAGGCGCAGACCGATATCGAGTTCCGCGAACAGAGCTGGCTGATGCGTACCGAGGACCATCGCGAAGGCGTCAAGGCTGTCTCCGAGCGCCGCCCCGGCCGCTTCCAGAGCCGCTGAACGCGCAGAGGCCAAGCGCATCGTCGTTGCTGCTGATGCGTCATTCCTACGCGGGGCTGCCGCGCAATTGTAAGCGAAGTCTGCAAGTGCTACGAATACGCCATTCCATTGAGGGAGGTGCGTTTGATGGTCCTTGAACATAAAGAACTTGCGCCCGAATTCCGCGAAGCGCATCTGCCGCCTCGTTGCCGCTGACCATTTCGCGCCATTCGAAGATCGGCTGAGCGTTTCGCGCAGGCCCCGCTGCGTCCGCGGTACGCGGTTTCGCATCAATGCGCAACCGCTCCGCGCAAGAGAAACGACCGATGATCACGAATGGTGCAGAGAAATGAGCAATCCTTTTCTTGAATTGAAAGATCGCGAACCGTGGGGGCCTGGATCCTTTGAGATGGCGTTGCCGCTGGTCGAGGATGTGGGAATCGCCGGCGGGATGCGCGTGCTCGAAGTCGGTGGAGGCTCGGGACAAATCGCCGTCACGCTCGCCAAGCATTGGAACGTCACCGTTTTCACGCTCGAGCCGTGGTTCGGTGGTGAGCAGATCCAGGCGCGGGCGCAAGCCGCGGGCGTTTTCGACCGCGTGATCGCACTCAAGACTCGTGCGCAGAATCTGCGCTTCGCCGACGCGACGTTCGACGCGGTTATCAGCATCGGCTCGTTCGAGATGATCGCGGAGGATCGCGCCGCCGCGCTCGCGCAGATGGTCCGAGTCGCGAAACCGGGCGCGCGAATCGGAATCGCGGAGCCGATGTGCCTGCCAGCGCCGATTCCGGAGGCTGTCCGCGAGCTCGATCGCGTACGGTTCCCCGACGGCCGGGGATTCGAGTTTCACTTCCGCTCGGTGGATTGGAATGCGGAGCTTTTCGAGCAGGCCGGTCTCAGCGTGATCGAGCGCCGATATTTTCCGGAAGCCGCCAAATGGTGGCGTGAGTACAGCGAGCGTGTTTCCGAAGCCGAGCGCGCGCTGATCAACGCCGACGCCGGCGGATGGGCGACCCTCGGAATGGTGGTCGGGGAAAATCGAGGTTGACAAAAGAAACTCGCGGCGAGTCCCGCCGCGAGTTTCCTCAGTTCAGAATCGTGCGTTCCGTGCGCGGGCCTGTCGCAGGCTTTTCTGGCGCAGGCGCGGCGGCTTGCGCGGCGTCGCCATTGACCAGCGCGGCGGCCAGGACTTCATCGACGGTGTCGACGAAGATCATTTTCAGCTCGCCACGGACCTCTGCGGGTATGTCCTCGAGGTCGCGCTCGTTTCGACGAGGCAGAATGATCGTCTTGATTCCTGCGCGACGTGCCGCGAGCACTTTTTCTTTGACTCCGCCGACCGGCATCACCTTGCCCCGCAGCGTGATCTCGCCAGTCATCGCGACTTCCGCCCTGATCGGACGGCCGCTCAGGAGCGACGCGAGCGAAGCCGCGAGCGTCACACCAGCGGAGGGACCGTCCTTGGGAATCGCGCCGGCGGGAACGTGAATGTGGATGTCCGACTTTTCGAAAAAGTCGGCCGGGATTCCAAGTCGCTCGGCGCGCGAGCGCACGTAGGACATCGCGGCCTGCGCCGATTCCTTCATCACGTCGCCCAGCGACCCGGTCAGCATAAGACCCTTTTGCCCCGCCATCCGGGTGGCTTCGATAAACATGATCTCGCCGCCGTTGGGCGTCCATGCAAGCCCGGTTGCGACACCGGTTTCGTTGGTGCGTTCGGCGACTTCGGAGAAAAACCGCGGCAGCCCGAGATAGCGCGAGACGTCTTCCGCCGTGACCTGCGTCGGCATCGCACCGCCTTCGGAGGTGGCGCGTGCGATTTTGCGGCATACGCGCGCGATCTCGCGCTCGAGGTTGCGCAGCCCCGACTCGCGCGTGTAGCTGCGGATAATCTCGGCGATCGCGCCGGCGGTGAACTCGATCTTCGACTCGCCGAGTCCGTTTTCTTCAAGCTGCTTGCGAATCAGGTGGCGCTCGGCGATTTGCAGCTTTCTCTTCCTCGGTGTAACCCGGCAGCTCGAGCACTTCCATTCTGTCCCGCAGCGCCGGCGGAATCGGATCGAGCATATTGGCCGTGGTCAGGAACAGAACCTTCGAGAGATCGAACGGCACATCGAGATAGTGGTCGGAGAACGAATTGTTCTGCTCGGGATCGAGCACTTCGAGCAGCGCCGAGGCGGGATCGCCTCGGAAATCCATCCCGAGCTTGTCGACCTCGTCAAGGATGAAGAGCGGATTGTTCGAGCCCGCGTTGCGCAGCCCTTGGATAATCCTGCCGGGCAGCGAGCCGATGTAAGTGCGGCGATGGCCGCGGATCTCGGCTTCGTCGCGGATACCGCCGAGCGACAGGCGCACGAACTTGCGTCCGAGCGCGCGCGCGATCGATTTGCCCAGCGAAGTTTTGCCGGTTCCCGGGGGGCCGACGAAGCATAGGATCGGACCCTTGGTGTCTTTCTTGAGCTTGCGCACCGCGAGGAATTCGAGGATGCGCTCCTTAATCTTGTCGAGGTCGTAATGATCCTCGTCGAGCACCTTGCGCGCGTTGGCGATATCGAGGTTGTCCTCGGTCGAGACGCTCCACGGCAGGCTCACCAGCCAATCGATATACGTGCGGACGACGGTATGCTCCGCCGATTCGGGCGGGATCATGCGCAGGCGTTCGAGTTCCTTGTCGGCGGCCTTGCGCGCCTCGGGGGGCATCTTGGCCTCTTCGATTTTCTTCTCCAGCTCGTCGATCTCGCTGGTGCGCGCATCGCCTTCGCCGAGTTCTTTCTGGATCGCCTTGAGCTGCTGGCGCAGATAGTACTCGCGCTGATTCTTGTTGAGCTCGGTCTGGACCTGCGACTGGATTTTGTGGCCAAGCTCGAGCAGCTCGATTTCGCGGCCCAGGATAGCGATCAGCTTTTCCAGGCGCGCGCGTACGTCAACCGTGCCGAGCAGATCCTGCGATTCCTCGACCGCGATCTTCAGATACGACGCGACCATGTCGGCCAGCCGCCCCGGCTCGCGAACCTTCATCGCCTGCACCTGCAATTCGTCAGGCAGGTACGGCACGAGCGAAACGAACTTCGAGAATTGGCTCACCAGATGCGCGTGCAGCGCTTCGATTTCCTTGTCGGGTGCGGATTGATCGACCACGCGGGTCGCGCGCGCGATAAAATATGGCTCGGCCTGGATATAGTTGGTCAGCTCGATCCGCGCGATTCCCTGCACCAGCACCCGAACGCTCTGATCCGGGTAGCGCAGCATCTTGAGAATCTGCACCGCGGTGCCGTATTGGAACAGCCCGTCGGCGTGAGGAGATTCCTCTTCGGGATTCTTCTGCGCCGCGAGCGCGATAATCTTTTGCGTCTGTCCGACATCCTCGATCAACTTGAGCGAAGACGCGCGAGAGACCAAAAACGGATGAATCTGGTTAGGAAAGATTACGATACCGCGCAGCGGCAGTACCGCCAGGACATCGGGGATCTCAACCTTGCTGAGATCTTCCTCGATATCGAAACCTTTTTCCCCTTTGGGTTTATCCGCCATAGGACGATTGAAACCTCATTCAGGAGGGGACGCCGCCGCCCGTCGCTTCCACCCAATCCACATTTTACCGTAGTATATGGATGCCGGGCAGACAAGGTAGCCTCTCTTTATTTGAAGGTAACCACGGTTTATTCCGGCGCCACTGGCGAGGTGATCTTGTCCAAATCCCGGTTCGAAAAGCTTTTCAGCCCCGACGAAGCGAACCATCTCATCCCGCGGCTCGAGATCATCATGCGCGACCTCCAGCTCATGGCGAATTTCGTCCGCGCACGTATCAACGAGCTTGCAACCGAGGATCCCGACCTGCTCAACCATACGCTGCCGGAGATCGTCGAGCTTCATCCCGACCTCGACGAGCCGAGCACGCGGATGGCGCAGGCGGTGGAGCAGATCGAGGAGCTCGGGTGCTTTCTCAAGGATATCGATCAGGGCCTGGTCGATTTCCCGTTCGACAACGGCGAGGAAGTGGTCTTCCTGTGCTGGCAGTTCGGTGAGCAGAGCGTGATCGCATGGCATCCGATCGAAGGCGGCTTCGAGGGCCGGCGTCCGCTGCCGGGCGCGCCCAAGCCGTGGCTCAACTAAGTCGGTAGCTAAGTCTCGATGCTCCGCGCGGCGAAATGCGCGGGCGGAAATATCAATCATGATTGCACTCTTCGTCTATCTGGTCGCGATCGCATGCTGGCTTGGCGGAATTGTGTTCTTTTCGTTCTTCACGGCACCGGTCATCTTCACCCAGCTCCCGATCGCGGAGGCCGGCAAGGTCGTGCACACGATCTTTCCGCGCTACTACGCGCTGGGTTACGTCGCGGGGACGATCGCGCTGGCGCTGGCAATCTACTTCACGGCGGTTCGCGATTCACGGCTATGGTGGGGCTTAAGCGTCGTGGCGCTCGTGCTTGCGCTGGGACTCACGTTCTATGCGGGCGCGGTCGTGCGGCCGCGAGTTGACGCGATCCGCGGCGTCGCCGAAGAGCAGAACCCCGATCCCACGCGCAAGGCGGAGTTCGATCATCTGCATCACCTGTCGGTTTACCTGAACGGCGCGGTGCTGCTGCTCAATCTCGCCGCGCTGGTTGCGACAGCAGAGGCGCTGACTCGCCGTGGCTGACCCGCGCTTCAAGGCTATCGTCCTGGACCTGTTCGATACGCTCGTCACGTGGAACCCCGCGTTGCTGCCGATGGTGAATTGGCGCGGACGTGAGTTCCGCAGCACCACCCCTCTGTTGTATCCGATCCTCGAAGATTCGCTCGGTGCGCGCTTTGACCGCGAGGCGTTCATGGACGCGCACAGCAAAGTGTACGAGGAGATTTTCGACGCACGCTCGCGCGACGAGATCGAAATCTCGTGCCTGGATCGCTTTACGCGCACGCTCGTGCGAACCGGCGTCGAGCCTGCTCTCGCCGCTCCTCTTGCCGAGCGCCTGCGCCGCACGCATATGGCGCGCGTGCGCGAAGTCACCGCCGCGCCCGCCGCGCGACTGGAAGCGGTGCGCAGGCTGCACAAGCATTACCGGCTCGGCCTGCTCTCGAACTTCGACGACGCCGCGACCGGCCACGAAATCATGCACGACACCGGAATTCGCGAGCTGTTCGACGTCGTCGTCATCTCGGCCGAGCTGGGCCTGCGCAAACCGCATCGCGATATCTTTCGCCACACGCTCGACGCGCTGGGGCTGAAGCCCAGCGAGATCCTGTTCGTCGGCGACACGCCGCACGAAGACGTTCTCGGGGCCAAGCGGATGGGAATCCATGTCGCGTGGATCAACAAGCATGGCAAACCGTTTCCAGAAGGAATCGGTGTGCCCGAAATTGAAATCGGCGACCTGACCGAGCTGCCGGAGCGACTCGGATGCTGACGCGGCGCTGAAATCGCGATGTCCGCAAAAGATCGCAAAGCCTCTTTCGAGTCGATCGAGCGCGCGCCCTTCGCCGCGATACTCGCGCTGCGGATCGAATCGTCCGAGGACGGCGTGGTAGTCGCGCGGATGCCGTTTCGTCCGGCGATTCTGAATCCCGGCGGCCCGTCGGCACCCGTTCATGGCGGCGCGATCGCGACACTCGCTGATTTTGCGGCGTGCGCTGCGGCCTGGACGCTCGAGCAGACGGTGCGCAGCGCAACAATCGCGATGTCGATAAATTTCACCGGCCCCGCGATCCAGAGCGATCTCATCGCGCGCGCGACAGTGAAACGCGCGGGCAGACGTATCGCGAGTATCGCGGTCGAAATTCGCGACAGCACGGACGCGCTGATTGCCGACGCGCTCGTGACCTACAAAATCAGCTAGGGTGACAATGCCCGCTGCGATAATTATCGAGAAGATCCGCCGCGCCGGCGCGCCCTACGGACTCAACCTTGTCGCGACCGCCGCGGTCGAGCGCTATGACGCCGCGGTAACAGAACCCTATCGCGCGCGCGCAATCGCTCCAGACGCGCGCACGATCATCGTGGTCGCCAATGGCGGCGGTGAATTATGGGCCGCGCTGAAGCGCCACGCCGACAGCCATCCCGGATGGTGGCAGCGCGCCAATCCGCTCGACGACTTCACGCACGAGATAGTCGAGCACGAGATCGCACCCGCCGCACGCGCCGGCGGCGCAAACGTGCGCATCGTTTATCCATTCATGAACAACGCCGCGACGCTTAATTTTATCGAGCTCGGAAAAGCCGCAGGCCTTGCCGGGCCGAGCATCCTTGGCGTCGTCGTGCATCCGGTATACGGACCGTGGATCGCGTTTCGCGCGGCAATCCTGATCGATCAATCGATCGACGCGCCGGGTGCCGCGGTCGCGTTCGATCCCTGCCCCTCGTGCACCGTGCGCAGTTGCATTCCCGCCTGCCCGGTTGGCGCGGTCGCGTTTCCAACCGGATGGGACATCCCCAGATGCCTAACGCATCGCGTCGAAGACGAACCCGACTGCGCGCCGCGATGCCACGCGCGCGCGGGATGCGTGCTCGGCCCCGAGCATCGCTATCCCGACGACGAACTCGCCCATCATCAAGCGCGCGCCCTGCGCGCGATGCGCCCGTGGTACGAGAAGAACGTGAAGCCGAAGTAAAACAAAACCCAACCGGCCACAAAGACACCAAGACACGAAGATGAAAGGGTTTGATCCGATTCCTGCCGCGACCGAAGAGGCTGCTGCCATCGTGATCGACGCTGCCTTTGCCGTTCACCGCTCACTTGGACCGGGATTGTTGGAATCGATCTATGAGGCATGCCTGGCGCACGAGCTCTTTCTCAGACACATTCCGTTTCAAACGCAGGTCTCGCTTCCGATTCAATACAAAGACCTGAAATTGGAAAGTGCGCTCAGATTGGATCTTTTGGTGGCGGATTCTCTCGTCGTCGAACTGAAGGCGACCGAGAGAATGTTGCCCCTATATAAAGCGCAACTGCTGACCTATCTAAAGCTATCGGGACTCAGGCTCGGTCTCCTGATCAATTTCAATGTCGGTATAATCAAAGAAGGAATTAAACGAATCGTGCGTTAGCACGATTCGCCTTCGTGTCTTTGTGTCTTAGTGGCCGCCCGGTCTTCGTCTTGTTTTTTACCGCCCGAGCTTGCGCGCCACTTCCTTCGCGAAGTAGGTCAGGATCAAATCCGCGCCGGCGCGGCGGATGCTGGTCAGCACTTCCATTGTCGCGCGCTCTTCGTCGATCCAACCGTTGATTCCCGCCGCTTTGATCATCGAGTACTCCCCCGAGACGTTGTACGCCGCAACCGGAACATTGAATTTCTGCTTCACCCGCCAGATCAGATCGAGATACGGCAGAGCCGGCTTGACCATCACGATATCGGCGCCCTCCTCGAGATCGAGCGCGACCTCGCGCAGCGCCTCATCGCCGTTTGGCGGATCCATCTGGTATGAGCGGCGATCACCGAACTGCGGGGCCGAATCGGCCGCATCACGAAACGGACCATAGAAAGCCGATGCGAACTTCGCTGAGTACGCCATTATCGCGACATGCGCGAAGCCGTTTTCATCCAGCGCGCGGCGAATCGCGCCGACGCGCCCGTCCATCATATCCGACGGCGCGACGATATCGGCGCCGGCGCGCGCGTGCGAAAGCGCTTCGCGCACGAGCAGCTCGAGGGTCGCGTCGTTATCGACGTCGCCGCCTTTGACCGCGCCGCAATGCCCGTGGTCGGTGTATTCGCACATGCATACGTCGGTGATAACCGCGAGTGCGGGGACGCGTTCCTTGACTTCGCGAATCGCGCGCTGCACTTCGCCGTCGTCGTTCCACGCCTCGCTGCCGATCGCATCTTTACGCTCCGGGATTCCGAACAGGATCAGCGCGGGCACGCCGGCCGCGTGAAGCTCGCGCGCCTCGGCGACAATATTGTCCACCGACATCTGCGCGACTCCCGGCATCGAGGGGATCGGCCGCTTGATTCCGCGGCCGGGGCATACGAAGAGCGGCTGGATCAGGTTGTCGGCGGCGAGCCGCGTCTCCCGCGTCATCCTGCGCAGCGTTTCGGTGCGCCGCAGGCGCCTTGGGCGATTTATCGGAAATGCCATTTTTGAACTGACCCCGCTTGCGAACCCAGCGGACGGATTATATCGCGCGCGCGAGTCTTAAAAAGCCCCGCGGGCTCGCGGCCTGGCCGCGGTTTCGTAGTGTTCGCGAATCGCCCCGATCAACGCCGGAACCGTGTATTCCGAGGGCTGCACCACAACTTTGAACCCGCGCGCGACCGCGGTCGCCGCCGTGATTGGACCGATCACCGCAGCGTTGAGTCCGCGAGCAGAGGCGCCGACCAGGTCGCAAAAATTCTCGACCGTGCTCGAGCTTGTGAATGCGACGAGATCGATCTCTCCGGCCGCCACCATCGCGCGGATCCTCGCGGACTGCGCGCCCGATGGTTTGACTGTGCGATAGACTGGCGCAACTTCTACCATGCGCGCGCCCTGCTCGAGCAGAATTTTCGGCAGAATCTCACGCGCTACCTGCGCGCGCGGAATCAGGATACTCGCACCGCGAATCCGGCGCGCGCCGATCGCCGGGATAATCGCCTCGGCGCGGTACTCGGACGGCACCGCCGCGACGCGCAGCGCGTAATGCTCGAGCGCGCGCGCCGTCGCGGGACCGATCGCGCACAGGCGCGCACGTCCGAGGCCGCGCAGATCGTGGCCGAGCGCGCGCAGGCGCGCGACGAAGCCATCGACCCCGGTCGCACTGGTGAAGATCACCCAGTCGAATTTCTCGATCTTGGCGATCGCGCGGTCCAGCGCGGAGTAGCTTGACGGTTCCGCAGTGGCGATAGTGGGAAACTCGATCGCGTCAGCTCCGAGGGCGCGCAACTCCATCGCGAATGCGCCGCCGTGGGCGCGCGACCGCGTCACAACGATCCGCCGACCGAACAGCGGCATCTTCTCGAACCATCCGAGCTCGCCGCGCAGCGCGGCGCATTCGCCCACAACCAGGACGGCCGGTGCGCCGAGCTTTGCGCGTTCGCATTCAGCCGCCAGCGTCTTGAGAGTCGCCAGTACCGTCGCCTGCGCGGCGGTCGTGCCCCACTGGACGGCGGCGGCGGGTGTCGCGTCGGGAAGGCCTGCGGCTGAGAGGCGTGCAAGCACTGAGCGCATCCGCGAGGTGGCCATCAGGATAACGATCGTCCCGCGATTTTTCGCCGCGCGCGCCAGATCGGTCCACGGTATCGAGCCGCGCGCCGTCTTCGACTCGTCCTCGTGTCCCGTGACGAACGCGACGAACGAACCTAACCGGCGATGCGTCAGCGGGATACCCGCGAATGCGGGCGCGGCAATCGCGGACGTGATTCCGGGAACGATCTCGAATTTCACTCCGGCTTTCGCAAGCGCCTGCGCCTCTTCACCGCCGCGGCCGAAGATAAACGGATCGCCGCCTTTGAGCCGCACGACCTGATGTCCCTTGCGCGCACGCTCGATAAGCATCCGGTTGATTTCGGCCTGCTCGACAATTTCTCCGCCACCGCTCTTCTTTCCGGCGTAAATCAATTCCGCGCCGGAGGGCGCGAGTTCGAGCAATTCGGGATTCACCAGATTGTCGTACAGAACCACCTCGGCGCGCCCGAGGCACTGCGCGCCGCGAACGGTTATCAGGTCCGGCGCGCCGGGTCCGGCGCCAACCAGATATACTGTGCCGGCGCGCGCGCTCCCGCGCTCACTCATCGGCGATCAACGCCTTCGCGCCGCGCGCGAGCATCCGCTCGGCCAGCGCCCGTCCGGCGCCAGCCGCGATCGGTGGCGACAGATTGAACTCTACCGGCGCTTCCAGATCGTCGGCGATCGACTGCTTGCCGTCCGGGCTGAAGAGGATCGCGCGAATCGAGAGCTTCTCGTCGTCGGCGATCGCGCGCACTCCGAGCGGCGTGGTGCATGAAGCTCCAAGCTTTGCCAGAAACGCACGCTCGGCCGCAGTCTCGTAATGCGCACGCGAATCGTCGAGAGCTTCGAGCGCGCCGCCAAGCTCTGCCGAAATTCCGCTGGAACGGATTTCGATCGCAAGGGCGCCTTGCCCTCCGGCCGGTATGAAATCGCGCTCATCGAGGATCGTGAATTTGATCTCGGCCGCCCGCCCGAGGCGATTGAGTCCCGCAGCCGCGATTATGATCGCATCGAAGGTGCCCTCAGCCACTTTTTTGAGCCGCGTATCGACATTGCCGCGCAGCGCAACGATTTCGAGCGCGGGATTTTTTCGCAGCGCCTGAAATCGCCGCCGCATTGAGGAGGTTCCAACCCGCGCGCCCGCCGGCAATGCGGCAAAATCGCCACCCGCCGCCGACACCAGGATATCGCACACGTCCTCGCGCTCCGGCACCGCCGCAATTCGGAAACCGTCGGGAAGCACCGCGGGTAGATCCTTCATCGAATGCACCGCGAGATCGATCTTCCCGTCGGCGAGCGCCTGCTCGAGCTCGCGGATGAAAAGCCCCTTGCCTCCCACGCGTGCGAGCGACGCGTCCTTCATTTTGTCGCCACTGGTGCGAATCGGAGTGATCTCGATCGCTTTGCCCGGCATAACCGCCGCCAGGCGCGACTTGACGTACTCGGCTTGTGCTGTCGCGAGCGCGCTCGGACGCGTCCCGATTCTGATTGTGGCAAGTTTTGACGCGCGCGCGCCCGGACTAGAACTCATCGTCCTGGTCGTCCTGATCATCCTGATCGTCGGCGCCTAATGCTTCCAGCTCAGCGCTGGCGGCGGAGATCTCGCCGCACAGAAGCTTGCGCGCGACTTCGGCCGCGTATGCGCCCTCGGCGGCGTTTGCGCCGCTGGTACGCAGGCCCTGCAAAATCCGATGCAGCAGCTTGTTGGTGAGGCCGCGGGTCAGCACCTCGACCCGCTCGCGCTCGGCAGGTTCGAGCGCCGAGAGCCATCCGCGATGCCGCCCCATTTCGAGGTCGCGCAGACGGTCGATACTGTAGCGGATATCCTTGATCGTCGGCACGAGATCGAGCCCGTTCATCCAGCGCCAGAACGCTTCGAGTTCGAGTTCGACGATCTCCTCGGCCTTCGCGGCTTCGCGTTCGCGTTCGGCGCGCGATTTGTGCACCACCTGCGCGAGATCGTCGATATCGTAGAGGTAAACGTTTTCGAGCGAGTTCATCCGCTCGTCGAAGTTGCGCGGCACGCCGAGATCGATCAGGAAGATCGGCTTGTAGCGCCGCTCCTTTATGATCGTTTCGAATTCATCGAGTGCGATTACCGGACGCGTCACCGCGACCGAACCGATCACGACGTCGGCAATCTTGAGATAGGGCCTGTAGTTGTCGAACGGGACCGCGGTGCCGCCAAGCTCGCGCGCGAGCGCGACCGCGTGATCGAAAGTGCGCGAGGTGATGATGAGCGATTCGATTCCGATCGCGCGCAATTGCCGCGCGGTCAGCTCCGCCATCTTTCCCGCCCCCATCAGCATCACGGTCTTGTCTTTGAGCGAGTCGAAAATCTGTCCGGCCAGCGCCACCGCAGCCGCGCTCACCGAGACCGAGCCGTGCCCGATGAGAGTTGCCTTGCGAATTCTCTTGGCGACCGTGAAGCCCTTGTGGAATGCGCGATGCAGCACCAGCCCGACGGTGCCCGCCTCCGCCGCGTTCGCGTACGCGAGCTTCACCTGGCCCAAAATCTGCGGCTCTCCGACCATCATCGAGTCCAGGCTCGCGCCGACGCGAAACAGATGCCGCGCGGCCTCGCGCCCCGTCAGGCGATAGAGCGCGGGGGCGAACGCCTCGAGCGCGACTGCGCGATCAGTCGCGATAAATTCAGCCGCGTCCGCCAGTGCGCGCTCGCAATCCGCGGCGACGCCGACAATCTCAACCCGATTGCAGGTCGAGAGGATTGCCGCTTCGCTGATCGACGCCACGCGCTCCCTCAGGCGCACGAGCGCCGGCGCGATATCGCCGTCCGCGTACGCCAGCCGCTCGCGCACCGCGACCGCGGCAGTGCGATGGTTCAGCCCGAGTATGAAGAGATTCTGCTCCATCGCCTAACCGAAACTGCCTCCGTGCTTGCCCGGATAAATCAGCGACACGCCCACGAACGAACCCACCAGTACCACGAAAACGACGATTGTCAGCGCAGCGGCGCGCCGCCCGCGCCATCCTACCGTCAGCCGCGATTCGAGCAGGCCGGCGTAGAGGATCCAGATCGCGAGCGACCACGACTCGACCGGCTCCCATGACCAGAAATGGCCCCAGGTCGCATCCGCCCAAATCGCGCCGGTCACGATCGCGAGGCTCAGCAGCGCGAAACCCCATCCGAGCAGCGAATAGTTGATCCGGTCAAGCTTCTCGAGGCTCGGCAGCCGCTCTGACGGCGGACCGAGCGGGCGCTTGGCCTTGAGCCGCGATTCATACGCCAGATACACCAAGCTCACGCTGGCTGCCAGCACGAACATCGAGTAGCCCAAAATCGCGAGCGTGACGTGGATCGGCAGCCACACGCTTTGCAGGGTCGCGGGCAGCACGATCCTGCCGCCTTTCATAATGATTGTCGACGCACCCAGGGCGAGCGCCACTGCCGCGGCCGTGTACGCGCCGATCGCGGCCATCTGCAGCCTGACGATCAAAATCAATCCGGCCAGAGCAGTCAGCCACGCCAGAAACGACAACGCCTGCGGAAAGTTCGCGACCGGGATATTGCCGGCCTGGAGTCCGCGCGTCGCCAGATCGAACGCGTGAAAAACCGCGCCCGCACCAAGCAGCAAGGTGGCCCATCCGGACGCGCGCGAGACTCGCGCGACCCGGCCAACGATAAAAATCGCCGCCGCGAGCGCGTAACAAACCAGCGCCGGTGCGAGCCACAACGTTTCCATAATAATCAGACGGCACTCAGCGGCGATCAGCCGCCGCTCGAGGCCTCATGCGGCGCGAAGCGGAACCACTCGCGCGCGTCCTCGCCCGTGCCCTTCGCGAGCGTATCAAGCCCTACGCCAAGATGTGCCATCAGAATCCGCTCGACAGCCGCGCGATCGCCGGCGCGCAACTGGCCGGTGAGATCCGACGCCGCCAGCGCCGCGAGCTTTCTTCCGCGCGAAGAAATATCGTCGTCGTTCGCCAACAGAAACTCGCGCGCGACGCGCAACAGCTTGAGCGCCACTGCGTATTCCCATCCGAACTGATCCTCGAGCTCGCGCCGGATTCGCGCCGCCGTGGCGGGACTCGCGCCCGAGGTCGACACTGCTATTTGCAAATCGCCGCGCCGCACGACCGCGGGCGCGATAAAGTCGCACAGCTCGGGCTCGTCCGCGACGTTGAGCATGACGCCAAGCTCGCGCGCTTCAGCCGAGATCTCGCGATGCACTCCCGGATCATCAGTAGCGGCGAATGCGAGGTCGAATCCGCGCAGGTCGCCGCGCTTCCATTTGCGCGCGTGATAAGTGATCGCCGCCGATTCGGCCAGGATCGCCAACTCCCGCACCAGCCGCGGGCTGATGACGGTGACCTGCGCTCCCGCCGCGAGCAGTTGCGTGACCTTGCGCGCGGCAATATCGCCGCCGCCGACCACCACGCATCGGCGCCGTTCCATCGCGAGAAATATCGGCAGATAGCCCATCGAATCAGGCTGATTCTAGTACAGGCGGTAAATCCTAGACAGTCCCGCCGCAATGCCCGTATTGACGACCCTGCCGCGCGCGCCGACAATCTGGCGGGTTACACAGCCATCATGGAGCATCCGCTGCGCGCGATTAATCGCACTCGGAGCACCGTCGTGTGCGAATTCCTGGAGGACGCGGGCGGCCTGAGCGGACAGAGCCGCGGGCTGCTCGGGCGCGAGCGCCTCGATCCGGGCCACGGGTTGCTGTTCAACAATGGCCGCTTCACGCCGTTCATGTGGATGCACATGTTCTTCATGAAGTTCGCGATCGACATCGTATTTCTCGGCCGCGGCGGACGGGTGCTCAAGATCAGCCACGTGCTTAAGCCGTGGCGAGTATCCGCGATGGTCTTTGGCGCGCGCCAGGCGCTCGAAATCGAAGCGGGCGCCGCGGCCGCGAGCGGCACGCAGATCGGCGACATCGTCGAGCTCGAGCCGCGCACCGCCTGAGCCTCTCGCGATTCACTTTGGATCAACCCTGCGGGAATCCGCTATGCTCGCGCGTCATGGGGATCGCGGACACTACTGACAGCGAGCCGTGGCATTTTGAGAAGCTCGTCCTCGCCTCCGGACTGAACATGCGGATCGCGCGTGCGGGCGCCGTCGGAGCGCCGATGGTTGTGATGCTGCACGGATTTCCGGAGTGCTGGTACTCGTGGCGGCATCAGCTACGCGCACTGTCGAGCTCGTTCGATTGCGTGGTTCCGGAGATGCGCGGCTATGGCGAGACCGACGCGCCGCACGGAGTTGCGAATTACACCCTCGACAAGCTGGTTGGCGACGTTGCCGATCTGGTGCACGCGCTCGGGCGCGAGCGTGCCGTGATCGTCGGACACGATTGGGGCGGAGGCGTCGCGTGGGCGACCGCGCTCAAGCGGCCCGAGGTCGTCGAGCGGCTAATCGTGCTGAACTGCCCGCATCTGAAGCGGATGTCCGAGGAGCTCCGGCACAACCCGCGCCAGATGATGCGGAGCTGGTACATGGCGTTCTTCCAGCTTCCGTGGCTGCCGGAGGCGATGTTCCGTGCAGGGAATTTTCGCGCACTCGACCGCGCGCTTAAGGGCAACTCGATCCGCAAGGACGCGATCACCGACAACGACCTGCGCTACTTCCACGAAGCGTTTCGCAATCCTTACTCGATGACCGCCGCGATCAATTACTATCGCGCCAACTTCCGCTCCGGGTTCATGGCGCGGACCGGAAGCGACGACTGGATCGATCGCAAGATCGCGGCGCCGACGATGCTCATCTGGGGCGAGCAGGATTTCGCGCTCGGCAAGGAGCTCACCTACAACATGGAGCCGCTGTTCACCGGACCCTTCGAGATCGACTATATCCCGAGCGCGGGCCACTGGGTGCAGCAGGAAGAGCCCGAGCTGGTGAGCGCCTACATGCGCGAGTTTCTCAAACCGCTGCTCGCGTCCAGGTAAATGCTCTCTGTGAGGTACTGACGATGGAAAAGGTGATGGCGAAGTTCGACCACATGGGTCTGCCGGTCACGAATCTGCGGCGCTCGCGCGACTGGTACGTCAAGAATCTGGGCTTCACGGTCGAGTTCGGACACGCCGATGTGATCGCGATTCAGGATAGCGCCGGCTTCACGATCTTCCTGACCAAGGCGGCCAAGCGGCTTACGGGCGCCAAGTGCACGCTGACGATTCAGGTCAAAGACGTGGACCAGAAATCGCGCGAGCTCGAGCGCAGAGGCGTTAAATTCGTCAATACTCCGCGCCGATTGTTCTGGGGCTACGGCGCGGAGCTCCTCGATCCCGACGGCTACATGATCAACCTGTGGGATCGCGTCTCGATGCGCCGCGCGTCACGAATGCCTTAGCACGCGTCAGATCTTCGGCGCGGCTCCCGAGCGCTGCATCTCCTGATCGAAGCCTGGCGTGATTGCCTGCACGAACGCGTTGCGCACCAGCTCTACGATTGCTTCCCAGGTGCTGACGTCGGGCTGATCGACTTTTCCGGACAGCTGCACTTCGGTGGCGACGTTGCCGGTCGAGCGATTCTTGAATAGGTGAGCCGCCCCACCAATTAACAATTTGTATGCCTGGGTCGTAAGCGGCTTTCGTTTATCCTGTTCCCAACTGTAAACCTGCAGGTTGCTGAACAGCGGCTTCACGTAGCCGTGAATCTCGCCCTCGCGCACACCCATCTGCGTATACAGCGAGAGCGTTCCCGAGGCGACGTCGATTTTTTCATACGCGCGCAGCACGTCGTTGAGCGATACCAGGTTCACATTTTCCGCGCGCGCGTCGATATCGAAATCAGGCCCGCTCTTTACCGAACGGAAATCTCCGGAAATCGTGGTCGCGCCGGTCCCCATGAGTTTTCCGGTGAGATCGAAGTGCGTAGGCTGCGGCTCGCTGCGATTCGAGATCGAGGTCGCCTTCACATTCAGGCTGGTGACGAAAATCTTGTAATTGGGATCCTTGGTCTGGTCGATGTAGGCGAGCGAGCTTCGTCCGATATCAAATTCGTCAACCGCGAGCTCCATGGTCTGCGACTTGGCGACTTTTTTCGCACTTTGCTTGACCTCGTCGATTCGGCGCTGCTCGCCGGCTTCAGTTTTCGGCGAGTGCGTGTAGTCGATATCGACTCCGTCGAGAAAGGCGTATTTCACGCGGGCGCGCTGGACCTTGGGTCCGTACTCGAACTTGCCGTCGCTGGCGAGAGTTCCGCCGCGAATCGAAAAATTGGCGCGCTTGATCTCCGGCTCGAACTCCGCGAGCGGAACCTGGCGCATCGAGTAGTTTGCTTTGACTGACGCGAACGGCTTCTCGAGAAAATTCGCGTGGCCGTCAAGCCGCATCCTGCCGGTTCCGAACGCAACCATCGTCGCATGGATCGGCGACGGGTAGGCGTCCGACGCCGCGTGGACGTTGCGGATATTGTCGGCATTAAGCTCGAGCTCCGTCACATGCAGCGCGTGATGCGGATCGGTATCGACGTAGACTAAATCGCCATCAACGATACTCATACGATTGATCTTGAATGGATATACCGCTTGCAGCGCGTCCTGCCATCCGACCTTTGATAGCGAAACTTTGGCCGACGCCTGCTCTTGGAGCTGCGGCAAATCGATATGTACCTTCGGCCGCGTGAGCGTCACGTCGGCCACCACGTGCAGCGAAACCAGTTCGCTCCACTGGATATGCACGTAGAGAATCGGAAGATCGGCGACCGCGGGATGCGGATGCGCGTCCTGGCGCACAATCAGATTGGACAAGGTGAGCGCTCCGCCGAGCAATTGCAGATGCGCGTGGCCGAGGGTCGTGTGGTAGCCGGTCAGCTTCGCATTCATCGCGCTTTCCATCCGTCCGCGCAGAAATGGATCGATCAGGTACGACGCCGCAAAAATCGCGACCACCAGGACGACGACAGCGACGATCCAGCGCGCGGCGCGCGTTGGAGGTGATTGCGGTGACGAACTCATCGTGATGCTGTCGCCGTCATTGCATCGCTCTGCTTATTTCTTTTCGGGCCGGGCCGAGCCCGGAAATTTCTGCCGGTTTCCATATTCCTGATAGCCGCGCATCTGCGATTTGATAGGTTCGATCGCAACTCGCGGCTGATTACTCGCGGATGGCGCTTTGGTATCGTGCAGGGCGTGCAAAAACCGAACCATCGCTATTACCGCTCGTTTCCCGGCATTTTCTGCCCTCGCACGAACCGCCTCGCGGTATTCGCGCTGCTGATTGCGTCCTCGGCGCTGATGCTTTCGCTCGCGGCCGCGCCGTCCGCGTCCGCCGACGACAGCGTGCCCTCGCAGACGCTGCGCAATGTCGCCGGAATCGTGGCGCATCGCAATGGCCATTCGGTTCCGATCGGCACAGCATTTTTCGTCTCGGTACCGAGCAGAGTATTCGAGGGTCGCTCGTTTGTTTACGTCGTGACCGCGCATCACAACCTGCTCGATTCCGCCGGCCAGCCCGCCGCCGGACTGTTCCTCACGCTCGAGGATTCTGGCACCGGCGCGATGCGCGAAGAGGCGCTGCCGCCGGAATCACGATGGGTCCTTGATCCGGTGACGCAGAATTCCGACGTCGCGGCGACTCCGCTGAATCCCGCGGGCGCCCGAATCGCGCCGATCTCGCTCGATTCGATCATGGTATCGAGCGCCGAGATGAACGCTCTCGCCGACACCGGCGCGCAGGCCTACTACCTGACTGCCGCGAGCGCCGGGATCGCGCATCCGCGGTTCGAAGCGCTGGCGAGGTTCGGGCGCGTGTCGGTCTCGCGTCCCGTCGACGCCGAGGTTCCGGGCGCCGGAACGCAGCAGCTATGCTTCATGGACGGCGGCATCACGCCCGGCTTTTCGAGCGGCGCGCCGGTGTTCGTGCAGGCTGGCCTGCGCTTCGTGCTGTGGGGAATCCTGGAATCGTCCAACTCAGCCAGCGATTCGCCGGTGTTCGAGGGACTCTCCGGAGTGCTGCCGGCGAGTTACGTCGCGGAGACGGTGATGGCGATGGCGGAGGCGCAGGAGAAAGGCCTGCAGAAGAAGAAGTAGAGCCGCGCGCGGTTTTATCGCGCCACGGGGCGCGCCACTTGATTTGGTTCGCCAAGCTGGATAGCAAAGAAGGTTCCGGTTGTTATCTGAGTGCTCCCCGGTAGCTCAGTCGGTAGAGCAGACGGCTGTTAACCGTCGGGTCGCTGGTTCGAATCCGGCCCGGGGAGCCAATCCTAAGTGATTGATATTCCAAGCTTTTGTTATCGCTCTGGGACAAAGCAGTAGATCCGTTAGCAGGCGACTGTGTGGACTTTTGTGGGGACCCGCTCCTTGGACCGGAATGATCCACCGTTACGTCCGGTTCAAGCGTTGCGATCGCATCGCGGCGCGCCTGCACGCGAATGTGCGCATACCGACCGAGCATTCGCGGACTGACGTGCCCAGCCAGTTGACGAATCGTTTCCTCCGAGACGGTCGGATTCTCCGCGAGCCGGGTAACGAACGTATGGCGGGCGTCGTAAAAACGGATGTTGACGCCCGCCTTCGCGCGAGCGGTATCGAACGCCGTCCGATAGCTCGAATAACTCATGGGCCGGTCGGCATTAACGCCATAGATGTGCGGGATGCGGTCGTTTCCTGCGATTGCGACATGATGGAACGGGAACACAAACGATTCTGGATTGGCGTCCGGAAAATGCGACAGCCAGAGCGTCAGCGCGGCGCAGGCTCGTTGGGTCAGTGGGATCATGCGACCGGTTCCCGCCTCCGTCTTCGAGCGTCCAACTACGATTTCACCCTTGGCGATCACGGCATCGCGCCATTCAAGCAGAAGACTCGAGCGGCGCAGCGCGCGAGTCTCGGACGGCCGCAGGCCGGCGTCGATCGAAAGAACGAAGAAGGGATATAGCGAAGCCGAGCGGCTTTGCCTGATCGCATCAAGCAGCCGCTGCTCATCTTCTCGGCTAAGTGCCTGGCCCACATCCGATCGCTGACGTAACATCCTGACGCGACCAGAGATGTGGGACCAAATACCGAAGTGGCGAAGTATCGCGCGAAGCGTGCCGACTTCGGCATTGATCTGGCGCCCGGAAAGCCCCTCAGCTTGGCGTTTGCGCTGAAGGTCCGCAACATCATCAGCCGAAAAGTCGGTAACCAGCCGGCTCCCAAACTGGCGTGAAAGCTTCGCGATGTATTGCCGGTAATAACGTTCCCCCAGAGGTGAGAGGCCGGTCTTGGATTGAAACCATTGGCGCGCTGCCGCCGAGAAGAGCGGTCTTTCCCGTTTCGTCAGACCGTTAACGCCGAGTTCGAGATCGCGTCGGCGGGCAAGCTCCGCCTGACGGGCAATTGTCTTCGAGTCGGTGCGTGTGCTCTCTCGAATTCGAGCGCCGTCGAATTCAAACTCGAACCACCAAATATTTCCTCGCTTGTAGAGCATGGCGTCACCTGTTTTTCGCGATCCGGGTGGATCGCTCCGCCCTGAGGTCACGGGATTTTAGGATGAAGGAAATGATTCTCGGAGAGCATCGGGTTAAAGCATTTCGGTTAATGCACGCTGCTTGCCTCAGCGACGTAACGGCGGACTTCGGGATCTAGCACGACGACTCGACGGCCAAAATGGGCGGCTCGCAGGTGGCCGCGCTTGATCTCAAGACGCAGGAAGGGAACCGAGACGCTCAGGCTCTGAGCCAGATCGTTGAGGGTCCACCCCAGTTTCGGAGCAACGTGCCGGGCGGCGTCGGAATTGGATGGGATTGGAGAATTGGTATGAACAAACATGATGACAAAAAACCTCGGAGATTGCTTTCACCGGACGGAAAGAGCGTTTCAGTGGAGTTACTAGCTACATAGCTATATCCACGCATTATGTCAAGCCCCGCTGCACCAGGTCGCGCGTGCGAACCGCGATGGCAGGGAACGGCACGCGACTGTCCGCGCCCGCGTCCCGAAGGGAAGGGCGCTCCGATACCTGCTTGGGTGCGCAGCATTTTGAAAGCGCCGCCCTCTCAACCGAGTCTGGAGGGCGGCGCAGGATTCTGAGACGCGTGTGGCGGAGCGTAGCAACCGTGCCGAGCGCAGCGTCCGGCGCGGGTGCCGGCGGCGCGGTTGCCCGCGGAGCGCGCGCCACCTTTACAGCGGCGCGAAGCGGAGCGCGAGGCGTGCGATGCACGCCGTGTCCGAGCGGCGAAGCTTGCGGAGCCCGAGCGTCCGCGCTCATAGCGAAGCGCCGATGAAAAAATGATTCGACGACAGCGTTCGGCAAGACCAGTCACCTTCTGATGCCGTGGGCAGGGGTGATGCTCTGGCGCGGCGGTTCTGGAACCATCTTGAGGTCTCGCGCCCAGGTTTAGGTTGAGCCGTTCCAGGGCGATCGACTTTTCGCGGTTGCGGCCGACCGCGTGCCGGAGGGCGGAACTGTCGTCGGTGTAGACGGTGACCCCGTGGCGCGCGCGGCTGATCGAGACGTAAAACTGTTTGCGGTTCACGAGTTCAGCCGAGCGAGCGGTATCGATGTTGACGATGACGCGGTCGACCGTCGCGCCCTGGCTGGAATGCGAAGTCGAGGCGTAACCGTAGTCGATGTGGCGGAGCCGACTGGCCGCGGCTTTGACTTCGCGCCCGTCGTCCATCCGCAGCGCGGCCTTTCGGTCGTCGATTGCAACGACCGTCGCAAAATCTCCGTTCGCGACGCCGAGCGCGCGGTCGGGTGCGCGGAACTGGATGCGGTCGCCCTTGGCGATGACTCTGCGCTCCTCGCGGAACAGATCGACGCCGGTGAGCCGCGCTGGGTTGTATTCAACTGCTCGACCGTCTTCGGTGCGCACGGTGATCCGGTTGAGATCCGAGTCTGTACTCTCGACTCGTGCGTACGTGTCCTTGCCGAGCCCAAGATGGCGGCTGCCACGGCGGTAGCGAATCACGTCGCCAACTTCGTAACTCTGAGCGCGCTGGCGCTGTGCGGTGGTTAGGTTGCGGTTGACGAGGATGATCTGCTCTTTCCCTTCGGCGCCGACATGGGAGCGCTGCTTCAGGAGTTCGCGAATGGCGGAGTTGAGTTGCCGGCGCTCGTCGTTGGCAGGACTGACGACCAATACGCGCTCTCCGGCCTCGTGCGCGGTGACGTATTCCTGTGCGATGGATTTATATCGCGCATCAGGATTGTCGATCTCGCGGATGCGGTCATGCTGCTCGAGCAGCGCGAGCGCGCGATCGATCTCTCCTTTGGCCGCAAGCTCCACTGCTTCGCGAAGGATAGGGTCCCGCTGGCGGCGAATCGTGTCCAGCCGCGCCACCGCATCCCGGCCTGCTGCATCTGGTGGATCGGGTCGTCCCGCCTCGATCGCATGGTGCTGATGCTGGTCGCCGACGAACACGATCCGTTCCACGCCTGCGTCGCGGGCCTGATGAAGGAGGCGGTTGACCTGGCGCGTCGCGAGCAAACTCGACTCATCGACGATCCATAATTCCTGACGGCCAGAAGCGGAGATTTTATTTTCGATCAGACTTGCCACGGTTCGGGACTCGACTCCGGCTTCGGATAGCGCCTTGACCGCGCGCGTGGTCGGAGCAAAGCCGCGCACGGCGTAGCCGTGCTCTTCGGCGAACTCGCGGATCGCTCCGACCGTGGTGGTCTTCGCGCTGCCGGCGCGGCCTTCGATCGAGGTGAGCCAGTCGGGCGTCGTGAGGATAAGTTGCGCGACTTCGATTTGATCGGCGAACAATCCTCGGTCCGTTGCCCATCGGCGAATCTCTGTGTCATTCGCGATGGGCAGAATTTGGCCTTGGCCCGCGCGCATCAGGTCGAGGTTATCGCGCTCAAGGGCGAGCATCTCGGAAGTGGTGAAGGTGCCGCCCGGTGAGGCGATGGAAGCGTCCAGGACGATCAGCGCGCGGCGTTGTTCCCAAGCCATGCCCTCGCGGCGCAACTGGTCGAGATCAATTACTCCCATCGCGTGCTGGAGGGCGGTTGCTTCGAGCGCGCGACGGTCGATCACCGCCTCGCGCTCGGTGCTGTGCGCCACGGCGAAGCGAAGCGCCTCCTCGATCCTTGCCTGGGTGGAGACCCGAACGGCGGCCTGGGTGTGGGAATGGCCCTCGAAGCGGATTCCGTAATCTCGCGCGCGCATGCGCCACTCCTCGCGAAGCTCGCCCTCGTCGCGCTGCTGCTTTGAGAGCCGGCTCTGATGAGCGATATTCTGCGCCGCGGCCGCTCCGCTGAGGCCGTTTCGCGCGAGCGTCTGCTCGATGTCCCGGCGGCGGCGCGAGAACGCCATCACCTGTTCTCGGCTATAACCTTCGAGCTCCCAGCGTCCATCGCCGCCGGTAACCGTGATGCCGTAGCCAAGTGAACGTACTTCGCGAGCCAGCTCGGAGCGATAAACCGCGCTGGCGAAGCTCTGTGAGCGATAGATCTCGACCGGGTCGAGCCCACGCCATGCGCCGTCGGGCCGGCGAGTCATGTTGGCGATGACGACGTGGGTGTGGAGATGCGGATCGGGACCGTAGCCGTCATCTGCACCTTTGGCTGGACGCGCCGCGATATGGTCGAAACGCGCGGCGACGATGTTCCGGGTGAGTACCCATTCGCTGCCGCCCTTCTGACGCGACAGCGCGTAATGCTCCAGCTCCGTCAGCGCGGTGCTGACCGCGCGGCGATGCGCATCGGTCAATCCGGCGTCTCCACCCGCCAGCGCCTGAATGCTGACCGACTTGGGCGCGTTGAAGGTCGCGTCCCATCCCGCGCGGCGTTCGGTTCGTCCATTGGCGTTGCGGACGAGAACTTCGGCAGTGCCCGGCTGTTGGCCGCGAAGTATCGCGCGAAAATCTTCGGGAGCGACTTCGTCAGAGAGCCCGAGTGCGTCGGCGCCCTGCCCGAACCATTGACCGACGACTCGATGTTCTTCGGTGTAGTAATCGTCCTGCGAGTACTTCTCTTCGTAGTAGGTCTCGGCCTGACCGGCGCTGAGCGCCCCGCTCGACATGACCAGCATGACTCATGCCCTCAATCTGCGGGGAGGACGTGGCGGTCGCGGGCCGCCGCTTCCCGGCGGCACAAGGAGCGGCCCGCTGCTGTCGTTTGGCGAGTCCGGCGGCAAGTCAGCGGGTTCAGTCCGGCAGATGAACCCCGGATGACGCCGGAGCGGCGCGAGATACGGAATCGTGACTTTCGCTCGACGGTAGCCGGTGATGCAGAGATAACCCTCGAACGGGCGCAGCATCTGAACCTCACTCGCGAGCGCGACGCTCTCCACCTGCCGATGCGGGTGGATAGTAAAGCCGTCGCGGGAGTCGCCCAGCCGGGTGCTCTGACCGACGAGACCTCGGCTGACTTCGCGCTCACCGATCTGCGCACTCGACCACCGCGCGGTCTCGGCCTCGCCGGTACGCAGGATCAGCTTGGTGGCGGGCGCGGCGGCCAGAGTTGCGGTCTGGTCGTGCCCGTAGATGGCGCGAAGCTGGGTGATGGCTTGAAGGCCCAGCACCGCGCAGAGCCCGCGCTTGCGTCCGCGCACCACCAGCGTTTCGAGCTCGGCCTGACGGCGGAGCACGGGCAGCTCGTCGGCGATGATCCAGACTTTGCCGCGTGATCCGTCGTCGGTCATCAGACGTCGCACGATGCAATCTAGCCAGACGCTCTGGAGCGGCAGCGCCGCCTCGCGCGAGTCCTCGGTTGAGCTGAGAAACAGCCACCCCTCACGGGTTCGCGCCCATTCGAGCGCGCTCCAGGCGTGGACGGCGGATCGCGGAAGATGCCGAAACGAACTGGTCGCGTTGAACGCCGTCGCGACGATTCCGGCGCCCTGCTCGTGCGCGCCTGGATCGATGAGGACCTCGGCGGGAGTCCCTCGGAGCGCTTCCTTCAGCTTGGCGCGGGGCAGCGCGAGCAGCTTCGGAAGCTCGCCCGGTTCCCTGGACTTGGCCGCGTCGAGCAGGCCGACGATGAGCGTGCGGGCCGACTGCCGGAAGAAGAAGTCGGCGCCGCCCTGACCGAAGGTATTCGCCGGGTCGGGAACCAGCGCCGCCGCGAGCGCTTCGGCGTCCATCGCCTCGCTTCCGGGTCTGAGCTCCGACCATGGTGTCCACGCCGGGCAGCGGGTATCGAGCGGGTTGAGGATCAGATCGCCGCGCTCGGGCCGGAAGAACTCAGGCAGGTACTCGCACTCGGGATCGAGCACGACCGCACTCTCTCCGCGTGCTTCGATCTGCCGGAGCATCCGCCGGATCGCGGTGGACTTGCCCGAGCCGGGCGCGCCGACCAACAGAAAGTGTTGCGACTCCAGCGCGCGGGGAATCAAGACGCCGCCGAGTTCGACGCCGTCGCCGCTTAAGTCCCGGCGCAACCGCCGGCTCGGGATTACATCGGTCCCGCGCACGTACTCGTCTTCATCTCCTGCGCCACGGGGCGGAAAGATGATCAGGAGGCAGGCTCCGACTATCAGAGCGGTGATGACCGCGCCCCAAGGTGCATAATGCCAGAACCAGCCCGCGAACGAGCCGCCGAGGTAGTACCTGCGGTTGAGGAAGTCGTACATGCTGGCGATGGTGTAGCGCTGGCCGCGGTACGGCAGTGACGCGAACGTTAGTAGAATCTCCTGGGTTAGAAACCACGCCAGGAACCATCTCACGAAGTACCGGTGCGCCGCGGTCCCGCCGTAGTGGCCAGTCCAGTACCAGACCAGCGCAACCGTCAAAAGCGCCCACAGAAGCGCGATGAGGAGCACCGCGCGGAGCGCCGTTTGCGCCCAGACATGCAGCGATGCGAGGTCGGCGCGTCGTCTGACCGCCCGATCAACATATGCGTTCATTGCCTAATACCTCCGTCGCCTCCGAGGCGGTCGATGTAGTCGCGCGCGGCCTTCTCCGACGCCTCGATGATCTCGTCCACCGCAGACTCGCTCAGGCTCTGGTCGAGCGCGTGCAGGAACGCCGAGCGAGTCTTCACCACCTCGAATAACAGCCGCGTGAATCTCTCCGAGCGTTCTGTTCGAGCCGTTCGCAGGCTTTGCTGAGTGCGGCGGAGCCGCCAACTGCTGTTTCGGCGAGGTGCATGTACGTATCGACGACCAGCGACTGAATCAGCGTGGTCGGCGATAAGCCTGAACTTGCCGCCTGCTTTTCGACTCGCGCGGCGAGCGTCTCAGGCAGCCTGATCGTGTAGGTTCTCTTGCTCTCCTGGCTCATCTGACTGGACCTCCGCGCTGCAAGCATCTGTTTGCAATGGAAAATCAAGGGTTTCCGACGGTTCGCTGATTCGCTTCCACGTCTGTGTACACGTCGCGAAGCACGCGTTTACGCTGAAAGATCGCGGGCTTTTCTCCATCTCCGTACTCGTTGCTGCAAGCAGGCTTCATTCGCGAATGAGTGACGTGTCATCAACTCACACGCGCAAAGCGCGTCTGCGCATTTGGTACTGCTGCGAGTCAGCCTTGTGACTTGGCGTCGCCGTTGGACAAAGAGGAACTGGGGCGGCGATGATGACTGCCGCCGCCGCTGGAACGTGACCAGGTCTGGAACTCACGGTCAGCTTGCAGGAAGGCACTGAGAATCTCCGGAATCAGCGCCTTCGAATCCACGGCGTCGCCGTGAACGTGCTCGTAGTAGCGCGCGTAGCCCTCGAGCGCGGCATTCAGGTCGCCGGCCAGCGTCACGCGCACCTGTAGGGAACGAAGCGGCTTTGCGATGCGTGCGAGTTTCATATCGGACCTCCATTAATGGTTACTCGGAAAGGACTGCTCAGAAGGGCGCGAGGTAAGTCAGCAAATGGACCGCAATCAGCGCGGCCCAAGCTGCTACTCCGCCAGCCAGCAGGCGCCCTGCTCGCGGGTAGCTGCCGATCGCGTACAAGATCGCCGACAGCGCGAAGTTCAGCGCTATCGCGGCGTGAGCCACGGGGCCGACCAGGATGCCTTGAATCGCGCCGAGCGTCTGGTCCCATGGCATGGCACCGGCGTATTGTGCGGCCCACGATGGCTCGGCTCGAAGCGCGAACAGCGCGGCGGCACAGGCGGCGATGAGCCATCTGACGTTCGATTTCGGCGCTTGCTTTACTGCGACTGGGATCATGGGGAGTACTTTTGCGTGGCTACGTGACTAGCTCGCTATGTAGCGAGATATCGGACGAGTGTCAAGCGTGAAGATCGATCAGCGCGAAACGGTCGGGAGCTTGTTGGCGGGCTACTCGGTCAGATAGCCGAGCTGGGAGAGCCGCACGGTGGCGGCTTCGACGGATACATCGAACGCAAGCGAAATACGCTGGCAGAGCGCTGACGCTTCAGGCGATCCCTTGGCCACCGGCGGGCGCTCAGAGCGATTCTGGAAATAAGCCTCGACCGCGCGCCGCGCGAAGCTCTCCGGCATCAGCAAGGCACCCGAGGCATAGCCCGCCTGCCATTCAAACCAGTCAACGACCGCGCTCGGTCGGAAGCAGGCTCTGCCAGTAACAGCGGTGCGGACTGCGGGCAGCGCCGTACTTGTCGTACAGCCAAGCGTGGAGCATCACGTGGCCATATTCGTGGGTCAGGGTCGTGCGCAACCGGTTGTTACGATGCCGTTGCTCCCACAGTTCCCGCGCGATTGTGACCCGCGGCTTTCGGCCGCGCTCGAACTGGGTGAAACCAAAGACCTCGTGAATGTCATCGGAAAGATCCGTCGCCAAGTCGAGGTCGGCGGCGTCACGCTCGATCAGCATCGTGACCGCCTCGGTCGGCACCGGGATGCGTTCAAATCCGAAGTGCTGGCGCAGAAAGGAGGTGATCGTCTCCTCGCACATCTGCTCAAGCTCGCCGATCTCCCAGTGCGGACGCTCCGGAAAGCGCCCGGTCCTGTCCGGTATCATCTTCACGGCTTCTTCCTGCGCTTTACTTCCCGCCGGAACGCCTTCCAGCCTGCGGCGAGTTCCTGCGCACTGTTGACGGTCGTCGCGCTGAGGTCGGCTGGAAACCGCCCTGCCAGAAAGTAGAGCACATCCGAATCGACCTTGAGAACCTTGGCGAGTTGTTCAAGGACTTCGTCGGAAGGCTTGCGCCGGTCGTGTTCGAGGTCAACCAGGAACGGAATCGAGATCGGCTTGCCATCGGAGTTGCGCACCTCCGCCACCACCTCGCGTCCCGCCAACCCCAGCTCCTTGCGCCGCTCAACGATGAACTGTCCGAGTGTCTGCATTAATAGCTATGTAGCATAATGGAATGTGATTAGGAAGATATGCTGCTCACATCATCCTCTTGCCGTAAGTGTGACACAACTATTCGACTTTTAAACAGTCTCCGCTCCGCTTTGTCTCAAAACCTAATTCTTCTTTTTCCTCTTCTTTCTTTTCTCCCCCTCCCCCCTCTCCCCCCCTCACCCCCTCCCCCCCCCTCTCCCCCCCGGAGATCTCCCCGATCCGGTGCTTGTCACGTTGCGTCTAAACATTGAGGTATGGAAGGTTGGCCGGACCCCGTCGCGCGTCGGACGACCCGACGTGCATCAATTGTGGCAGCAGCGCGTATCCCATTGCTGAACAAGCTGGCCGATCGGTCATCGAGTTTCGTTGAAGCCGCTCGCGCAGAGAATTTCGCACAATATCGGCTCCCCCCCCCCCCCATATATCAGGCCAGGTTCCATCGACATTGGATTTCCTGACTGTTCAAGACGTCGATCACGCGCACTGGTTCGCCGAGATCGCTCCATTCGCATCCGTGAACCGGAAGGACCGCAAGATTCGTCGGACGCCTCGCCAAAACGTCCCGTGAAAAGTCCGTGTCATAGGAAGCGTACAGGATCTCGACGAATCGCTCCTCCGAGCTGGTCAGGAGTGCTCGACTTACGCGTGCGAAGGAGCGGTAGAGTTCCGGCGCCGATACCATGATAAGTCCCAAGAGCGTGGACAAACCAGCCACCATCACGAAGCTATTCCAGAGGCACGCGCGCTCCAGAAGTGTTTTGGCCAACTTCGGCGACGGTTTCACATCGCGAATGCCGGTATAATCCGCACCTACAGCCGGCCCCGGTTCGATCCAGCCGTAGGCGGTTTCACCACTGTCCGCGGCGATACCCAGGAGTACCGTCAACTCGGGGCGGAGTCTGACGGCGTGGAAGGCCAGATCAACGTGGCGCATGAAGTGGCGTTCGTCGCTCACGAAGTGATCCGACGGAAACAGTGCTACGTATGCGGTGGACTCCAATTTCGACAATCGGAGGAGCGAATAGAGGATCGCTGCGGCGGTGCCACGATTGTCGGGCTGAGATCACGAGATTTTGCTGCCGCACAGCTCCAAGCAGCGGTTCGTAGTAACGCTCATGCGCACGAGTCACCGCGATCAAGACTTGGTCGTCTGCGACCGACAGGGAAACGCGATGGCGCGTTTGCTCGATCAGCGATGAGTCGCCGAGCACAGAGCGAAACTGTTTCGGCCTGGAATCATCCGCAATCCGTCGCGTTAGCGGAGATAATCGCTTCCCCCTCTCCGCCCGCCAAGATGATTGCCCAGAGGTTGCGATTCTCATTGTACGACCGCATCAGATGCTTCCTTAAGGCTGGGCCTGCTTTGAACCGCCCAAATTCCGATCGAATCAATCTACTGGGGGAAAAAAATCGCGACCGCATCTGACTTCAATTTCTTTGCAAGAAGCATCCGCGCAACTTCGCTCAGATGTAAAGCAGAGTTTTGTAATCTGAAGAACAAAATAGTGTCGATGGGCGGTGAGCCGCAGGCCTAATCTGCTAGGTTGAGCTTATAGGGCGCTCTTCGTATCTGGACGAAGCATTCTCTAGCTTAAGGGTGCCGGGGGGGAACCTCGTCCAACTCAGGTCCACAACCGGTGCTCTGCCAGTTCTTGAATCCAAGCAGAGGTAACTAAGTGTCAGCCAGGTTCGCGATCAACGGCTTTAGCTGCACGGGCCGCATGGGTTTTCAGGCTGCTTTACAATACGGTGGCCAGCGTCCAAGTAACCGAAACCGGCGACCGTCTGGGCGAAGGAGATCACATGTGCGTATCGGGAGGTCCGCACCTGACTGGCCTGGAATTCCGGCGCGTTGGACTTCCAGTGCCAAGGTCGCCGTCGGCACGGCCCTCAGCAACAAGAGCCGTGTCTGGTTTACGCTCAGCCACGGAATCTTCAACGAGAAATATTACCCTCGCATCGACCAAGCCTGCGACCGCGACATGGGGCTGATAGTCACGGCTGGAAAGGATTTCTTCTCCGAGGAGAGAGGCGACTACAAATACTTAGGGGTGGAATGGCTGGCCGACGGCGTGCCCGCGTTCTGCCTGATTAACACCTGCGGTGAGGGCCCCTATCGCATCGAAAAGCAGATTGTGACCGATCCACGGGGGGACACGGTCTTGCAGTGTATCGCGCAGCAAGGCGCACTGTCCGATTATCACCTTAATATCCTGGCTCGTGCTGCACCTGGGAAACCACGGCGATGGAGATACCGGTTGGGTGGGCAAATTTGAAGGAACGCCGCTGCTGTTCGCCCAGCGCAAGGACTGCGCATTAGCGCTGGCCTGTTCTGTTCCATGGACCAAGCGGTCGGCCGGCTATGTGGGTTCATCAGACGGCTGGCAAGACCTGAAAGCGCACACCCAGCTGACTTGGGAATATATGTGGGCGGAAAACGGCAATGTGGCTCTGGCGGCCGAGATTGATCTTTCGAAATCGCAAGGAAACTTCGTCTTGGCCCTCGGTTTTGGAGAGGATCCGAACGGAGCAGCAAAGAATGCCATCGCCAGCTTGCGCGATGGTTTTGACAAGGCGAAGCAAGACTATATTTCCGGCTGGCAGGATTGGATGAAGACGCACGCATCGTTGAAGGAGAGTGAAGGCACTCCAGGCGATCTTGCCCGAAAAAGTCTCGCCGTCGTGCGCGTCCATGAATCCAAGTATGCGCCGGGCGCACTGATTGCCAGCCTCGCCATTCCTTGGGGATTTAGCAAAGGCGATGATGATCAGGGTGGTTACCACCTCGTCTGGTCGCGCGACATGGTGGAGACGGCGGGCGGTTTGCTCGCTATCGGTGCGCACGAGGACGTACGCCGAGTGCTCTCATTTTTGCAGAAAACCCAGCAGCCAAACGGTCACTGGTCTCAAAATATGTGGCTGGATGGCTCGCCCTATTGGAATGGGATCCAAATGGACGAGACCGCTTTGCCCATTCTTCTGGTGGATTTTGCCTATCGCGAGAAGGCATTGGTGGCGGAGACCGATGTGGCCCGGTTTTGGGAGATGGTGCGGAACGCTGCCGGATATTTGGTCCGTAATGGTCCGGTGAGTCCGCAGGATCGCTGGGAGGATGATCCCGTCTATTCGCCGTTCACGGTCGGGGCAGAAATCGCCGCGCTCTTGGCGGCGGCGGATATGGCCGACGCGAATCACGAAGCCGCTATTGCAACCTATCTCCGCGAAATCGCCGACGTCTGGAACACCTCCATCGAACGCTGGATGTATGCATCCCGCACGGATTGGTGCCGGAAGTTCTACGTTAAAGGCTATTACGTCCGGATCGCTTCGAACGAGACGGGGACAGGCGGGTCGAGTTTCCAAAAGAGTGTTCACGTCAAGAATGTTGCGGCCGCCGAGGACACCCGAATTGCGAGTCATCTGGTCAGTCCCGATACTCTTGCGTTGGTGCGTTTCGGCTTGCGCGCTGCCAACGACCCGCGCATTCAGGACACCGCGAAAATCATTGACGCATTGCTCAAGGTGGAAACGCCGTTCGGCTGCACCTGGCTTCGCTACAACGACGACGGCTATGGCGAGCATGAAGATGGCGCGCCTTTTGACGGAAGCGGGATTGGCCGCGGGTGGCCCCTGCTCACCGGCGAGAGGGCACACTTCGAACTGGCGGCAGGCCGAATCGAAAATGCCGAACGACTTCTGACCGCAATGGAATCCTTCGCCAACGAAGGCGGCTTAATCTCAGAGCAAGTCTGGGACTCTCCCGACATACCAGAACGCGGACTTCATTTCGGCCGGCCTTCCGGTTCAGCCATGCCGCTGGTGTGGGCACATGCGGAGTATCTCAAGCTGCGACGGTCGCTGCGCGACGGCCAGCTTTTCGACCAGCCGCCGCAAACGGTACAACGCTATCTCGTAGAGAAAACCATATCCCCGCGGATGGTGTGGCGGTTTAACCACAAGATTCGGTCTATGCCTGCCGGGAAAATATTGCGCATTGAGACGATGGCGCCTGCCATCATTCATTGGAGTTCCAATAATTGGAACACCGTCCACGAGGCAACGACGCACGATGTCGAGTTGGGCATTCACTTCGCCGATCTAACGACCGAAGCGCTTTCCGAAGGCAAGCAGGTCAAATTCACGTTCTACTGGCCGGACGCTGATCATTGGGAAGGCAAGGACTTCACCGTCCCTGTCGTCTCTTTGCGAGCGGATGTGCCTGCGTCTGCTGATTGGACAGCGACCTATGAAGAATGACGCCAACGCACACGAATCCTATCTCAGCGATGAGCCGATCGAATGAAGCAAAGTCTATGAAGAAAGCGGCCGCCATCACTTGCGTGTTTCTGGATATCGGCGGTGTCTTGCTCACCAACGGATGGGACCATCATGCGCGCAAACGAGCGGCGACGAACTTCAAACTCGAGTGGTCCGAGATGGAGGATCGGCATCACCTAACCTTCGCCTCCTACGAAGAGGGAAAGCTCACGCTGGAAGAATATTTGGGTCGGGTGGTCTTTTACCAAAGGCGACCATTCACCCGGGCTCAGTTTCAGCGCTTCATGTTCGCGCAATCGAAACCTTATCCCGAGATGATCGAGTTGGTCGCTCGGCTCAAGGTAAGGCATCGGCTCAAGATCGGCGTGGTTAGCAACGAAGCGCGCGAACTGAATGCCTATCGAATTCGAAAGTTCAAATTGGAGGGGTTTGTGGATTTTTTTATTTCCTCCTGCTTCGTGCACGTCCGCAAGCCTGACGCGGACATTTTTAGGCTTGCGTTGGACGTCGCCCAATTACCAGCCCGGCAGGTCGTCTATATCGAAGACACTCCAATGTTCGTCCAGATCGCGGGAAGTCTGGGGATTCGAAGCATCCTTCACACGGATTACACGTCGACGTGCGCGAGACTGGCTTCGTTCGGATTACATGCTGGCGAAGGAGTCATCCATGAAGCCGGCTAGCTCACACATTCTAACGATCAATGGCGGCTCATCGAGCATCAAATTCGCCTTGTTTGAAGTTGGCGAGCCGCTACGGCGTCCGGGTCATTCATACGAATGAAGACCTCATGATCGCCAAGACCGTTTGCAGCGTTCTTGGCCTCAGCTGAAAAGGAGAATTGAAACGTGAATACCGAAACTCTTTCCCCGGAACTATTGCACAAGATCGATGCTTACTGGCGCGCCGCCAACTATATCTCGGTCGGTCAGATTTATCTCTACGACAATCCGTTGTTGAAGGAGCCACTCAAACTGTCGCACGTGAAGCCGCTGGTGGTCGGACATTGGGGCACCGTGCCAGGCCAGAATTTCATCTACGTGCATCTGAACCGGGTCATCAAGAAATATGACCTGAATATGTTCTACGTCGCGGGCCCGGGCCACGGTGGCGCGGCATTGGTGGGGAACGTCTATCTCGAGGGCACCTGGAGCGAGATCTATCCGAACGTCACTCAGGACGAGGCCGGGATGAAAGAGCTGTTCAAGCAATTTTCGTTTCCAGGCGGGATCTCCAGCCACGTTGCGCCGACGACGCCGGGCTCGATTCACGAAGGTGGCGAGTTGGGATATTCGCTCAGCCATGCTTTTGGCGCCGCGTTCGACAATCCTGATCTGATCGTCGCCTGCATAATCGGTGACGGTGAGGCGGAAACCGGTCCGCTCGCGACCTCATGGCAGTCCAACAAGTTTCTCGACCCAATAACCGACGGAGCTGTGCTGCCGATCCTGCATCTCAATGGCTACAAGATCAGCAACCCGACCGTGCTCGCCCGCATCGAGCACGAAGAGTTAGAGCAATTTCTACGCGGCTGTGGCTGGACGCCCTACTTTGTGGAAGGTGACGAGCCGGAAAAGATGCATCAACTCATGGCCGCCACCATGGAAAAGGCCATCGAAGATATCCGACAAATCCAAAGCGACGCGCGCAAGAAGAACGACACCACTCGGCGACGTTGGCCAATGATCGTCCTTAAGTCACCTAAAGGCTGGACCGGTCCGAAATTCGTCGACGGCTTGCAAATCGAGGGTACCTTCCGCTCCCACCAGGTGCCCCTGCTGGTGGATCCCGAGCATCCCGACCATGTCAAGCTGCTTGAAAGCTGGATGAAAAGCTACCGGGCCGAGGAGTTGTTCGACGAGCGTGGCCGTCTCATGCCTGAATTGGCCGAGCTGGCGCCTAAGGGAGAGCGGCGGATGGGCGCCAACCCGCACGCCAACGGCGGCATTCTGCTGCACGACCTGCGTATGCCGGATTTCCACGAGCATGCGGTGCACGTGCCTTCGCCCGGCGCCGTCAGCGGCCAGGATACGCTCGTGCTTGGCAGTTTTCTGCGCGATGTGGCCAAGCTGAATCAGGATAAGCGCAATTTCCGTGTCTTCGGCCCCGATGAGACACTGTCGAATTTGTTGGGTGCGGTGTTCGAAGTCACCGACCGTCAGTGGGACGCTCGCAAAGTTAACAATGACGAATTCCTCGCGCCCGCTGGACGCGTGCTGGACTCAATGCTCAGCGAGCATCAGTGCGAGGGTTGGTTGGAAGGATATCTACTGACCGGAAGGCATGGGCTCTTCAACAGCTATGAAGCCTTCATTCGCATCATCGACTCGATGTTCAGCCAGCACGCCAAGTGGCTCAAGGTGACGCTGGAACTGCCCTGGCGGCGGAAGATCTCGTCGCTGAACTATCTGCTCGCCTCTCACGTATGGCAGCAGGATCACAATGGCTTCACGCACCAAGACCCAGGTTTCCTCGACCACGTGATCAACAAGAAGGCCGATATCGTGCGCGTCTATTTACCACCCGACGCGAACTGTCTGCTATCGGTTTTCGATCACTGCCTGCGCAGCCGGGATTACGTCAACGTAGTGGTGGCCGGCAAGCACGCGCTTCCCCAATGGTTGACCATGGATGAGGCGGTCGTGCATTGCACCGAAGGAATTGGCATCTGGCAATGGGCCAGCAACGATCAGGGCTCCGAGCCGGACGTGGTAATGGCCTGTTGTGGCGATACGCCCACGCTGGAGATCCTGGCCGCTGTTTCTATCCTTCGCAAACATCTGCCTGAACTGAAAATCCGGGTGATAAATGTGGTCGATCTCATGAAGCTGCAGCCCGCCGCAGAGCACCCTCACGGTCTGAACGAGAGAGATTACGACTCACTCTTCACCAGGGACAAGCACATCATCTTTGGCTTCCATGGATACCCATGGCTGGTCCATCGCCTGACCTACCGCAGTACCAACCGCAACCTTCACGTCCGGGGCTACAAGGAAGAGGGCACGATTACGACGGCCTTCGACATGAGGGTCCAGAATGACCTTGATCGATTTCACCTGGTGCAGGATGTGGTGGATCGGCTACCGCATTTGGGCGCCAAGGGAAGATACCTGAAGCAGATGATGCAGGAGAAGCTCATCGAGCACAAGCATTACATTGACCAGTACGGTCAGGATCTGCCGGAGATTCGTAACTGGAAATGGGGTCGCGGCGAAACAAAAAGGGGGGGGGGGGGGGGGGGGGGGGGGGGGGGGGGGGGGGGGGGGGGGGGGGGGGGGGGGGGGGGGGGGGGGGGGGGGGGGGGGGGGGGGGGGGGGGGGGGGGGGGGGGGGGGGGGGGGGGGGGGGGGGGGGGGGGGGGGGGGGGGGGGGGGGGGGGGGGGGGGGGGGGGGGGGGGGGGGGGGGGGGGGGGGGGGGGGGGGGGGGGGGGGGGGGGGGGGGGGGGGGGGGGGGGGGGGGGGGGGAAAAAAAAAAAAAAAAAAAAAAAAAAAAAAAAAAAAAAAAAAAAAAAAAAAAAAAAAAAAAAAAAAAAAAAAAAAAAAAAAAAAAAAAAAAAAAAAAAAAAAAAAAAAAAAAAAAAAAAAAAAAAAAAAAAAAAAAAAAAAAAAAAAAAAAAAAAAAAAAAAAAAAAAAAAAAAAAAAAAAAAAAAAAAAAAAAAAAAAAAAAAAAAAAAAAAAAAAAAAAAAAAAAAAAAAAAAAAAAAAAAAAAAAAAAAAAAAAAAAAAAAAAAAAAAAAAAAAAAAAAAAAAAAAAAAAAAAAAAAAAAAAAAAAAAAAAAAAAAAAAAAAAAAAAAAAAAAAAAAAAAAAAAAAAAAAAAAAAAAAAAAAAAAAAAAAAAAAAAAAAAAAAAAAAAAAAAAAAAAAAAAAAAAAAAAAAAAAAAAAAAAAAAAAAAAAAAAAAAAAAAAAAAAAAAAAAAAAAAAAAAAAAAAAAAAAAAAAAAAAAAAAAAAAAAAAAAAAAAAAAAAAAAAAAAAAAAAAAAAAAAAAAAAAAAAAAAAAAAAAAAAAAAAAAAAAAAAAAAAAAAAAAAAAAAAAAAAAAAAAAAAAAAAAAAAAAAAAAAAAAAAAAAAAAAAAAAAAAAAAAAAAAAAAAAAAAAAAAAAAAAAAAAAAAAAAAAAAAAAAAAAAAAAAAAAAAAAAAAAAAAAAAAAAAAAAAAAAAAAAAAAAAAAAAAAAAAAAAAAAAAAAAAAAAAAAAAAAAAAAAAAAAAAAAAAAAAAAAAAAAAAAAAAAAAAAAAAAAAAAAAAAAAAAAAAAAAAAAAAAAAAAAAAAAAAAAAAAAAAAAAAAAAAAAAAAAAAAAAAAAAAAAAAAAAAAAAAAAAAAAAAAAAAAAAAAAAAAAAAAAAAAAAAAAAAAAAAAAAAAAAAAAAAAAAAAAAAAAAAAAAAAAAAAAAAAAAAAAAAAAAAAAAAAAAAAAAAAAAAAAAAAACCCAGAAAGAGAAACTGCTGGCAGGAACGGACGGAAAAGCGGAAGCGAACATCGAGCACAACTTGTCCTGAAACGAACCCAAAGGAGGCCGAAATGCCCGATCAACTCAATGAAGAAAACGGCGGAAAGATTCTCGCCGTTCGCGTCAGCGGGAAGCTGGTAAAGGCGGATTACGAGTACTGTGTGCCCGAGTTCGAGCGGCTCATCCGGCAACACGGAAAATTACGCGTGCTGTTCGATCTGACCGGTTTCCACGGCTGGGAAGCTGGCGCTCTGTGGGACGAAATCAAGTTCGACATTAAACACTTTGCCGATATCGAACGGATCGCAGTCGTCGGGGATAAGAAGTGGCAGCACGGCATGGCAACATTCTTCAAACCATTTACGAAAGCGACGACCCAATACTTCGATCATGCCGACGCCATTGAGGCGCGGAAGTGGTTGGGAGAAGCGTAGCCGCTTCAAACCGGGCCATCAAGCACACGCAGTCCCCCGACAAACACAGGCAGGACGAGATAGTGATGTCCCGGCGGCTTACGCAATCAAAGGAACCATCGGAAATGAATACGCAAGTGCTTATCGACACCGCGCAAGCGTTGGTCGCCGGCGACAAAGGTTTGCTGGCGATGGATGAAAGTAATCCAACCTGCAACAAACGATTTGCCAGGGTGGAAATTCCCCAGACCGAAGAGGCCAGGCGCGCCTTCCGAGAATTGCTAGTGACCACACCGGGTCTCGGCGAGTCTATTAGTGGCGCGATCCTATACGACGAGACGATCCGCCAGCGGAAGAAAGATGGCACTCCGTTTGTCCAAGTCCTCACCGATGCGGGAATCATTCCGGGAATCAAAGTTGACACCGGCGCAAAGCCCTTGGCAGGACATTCAGGCGAGAAAATGACCGAATGGTTTGGATGGTGGCGTGACTGCTTGGCTGAATACTTTCGCATCGTCGTTTGGTTCGTCAAATGGCGCGCAAGTGATTACCATTGGCGATGGGAATCCCGAGTTTGGGCCGCATTTATGCCAAACGTATATGCTCTTGGGCTTGTTATGCGACGAATGTAAAAAGAAACCGGACTGGTCCCTGCCGTCGAGCCGGAAGTGCTCATGGCCGGTGAACAATTTTGGACCGATGCCGAGGGGTGACGGAGGACGTCCTGCGAACGGTTTTCAACCAACTGAATGCTCAACGCGTGATTCTGGAAGGTATGATCCTCAAACCCAACATGGTGCTTCCGGGATTGGACTGCCCGAGGCAAGAAGCGGTGGATGAGGTGGCCGACGCCACCGTGAAGTGTCTCCTGCGCTCGTTCCCGCCGCTGTGCCAGGGATTGCGTTCTTGTCGGGCGGGCAATCCGGTGAGCTGGCTTCGGCGCGTTTGAATGCCATGAACGTTCGATTCAAGTCGCGACTTCCGTGGGCGTTGGCGTTTTCGTTTGCCCGCGCCATCCAGCAATCGGCCTTAAGATTTGGCAAGGCAAGGAGGTCCAGATAATTGCGGCACAGCAAGCTCTGTATCATCGAGCCAGTTGCGACCGGGCTGCGCGCCGTGGCGAATACAGCTCGGCAATGGACAAGGACATTCGCGCACGGCAAGTATCCCGCAACTCGCGAGACCCACGGCATAGCAAAAGACAGACTTACTCGCGTCCTTTGCGAGTCCTGAGCGAACCCGATGACCGGGAAACCCAAGCATCATGTAGTCTCCTATCTGGGATTCGCCGCGTGGGTTGCCTATGGCGTTTTGGGCGCAGCGGAGATTGGAGAACGGCAGCCGGCGCAGGGTTGGTGATCATGCTGGCGATCGTTGCGCTAGAGATTCGTACCCGAAGCGTCAAGATAATCGATTGCACTTCGCTCGCCTTTTTCCTCCTTGCGATTGTCGAGCTCACCACCATTCGTGAAGGGTATTTCATTCGCTACCAGACCATCTTCGGATGGGGCTTATTCGCGGTAGCCGCATGGGTAACAATGATTATAGGAGTTCCCTTCAGGCTTCAGTACGCTCAAGAGAGAGCGCCTCATGAGTTGTGGGACAAGCCATTGTTTCGCAGGGTTCATTTTCGTCTCAGTGTCGCATGGGCGGTTATCTTCACAGTCGATACCATTTTGGCAGCTATCGCACTGGTATCGGACACCGATTGCTGCTGGTCGTGATCGTACCGGTCGCGAGCTGGTTCTGGGCTTCTTATTGACCGTGCTCTATCCGGCATACTACCGCCGCGAGTCGGCGCACAAATGACAAAGAGGTCCCTTCCTGGCGGCGATGGTCATGATTGTGCTCAGCGGCGCGAACTGAATGTCGGATTTTCTCGCAACCGCGATGATGCGCGTTCCTCCGAAAGCTATTTTGATTCGGTCATTCTCAACGACAAGGCCGGTTTGTCATGGGACTCTCATTGCGCCGTGCTCAAAGTGTCGAATTGAGAGCACGTTGCGACAGATTGGCGTACTGATTTACAAATTAACTCGTTTGCGCCCGAAGGATGAGTGCGAACGAATCAGCCTTTAGGGACGCCCCACCGACCAGAGCACCGTCAATGTCGGGCTTCGAGATTAGGGAGTCAACATTTTCGTCGTTGACGCTTCCGCCGTACAAAATCCTGACCCTTTGCGCATCATCGCGGCCGAAACGTTGGCTGAAAGCGGCGCGGACGGCGCCGTGAATCGATTCGGCCTCTTCCGGCGTCGCCGTGCTGCCGGTTCCGATCGCCCATAACGGCTCGTAAGCCATCACTACCCCTCTCACCTGCTCGGCCGTTAACTCTCCAAGGGCGCCTTCCATCTGGCGCAAGATGATTTCCAACACGCGACCGGCGTCGTGCTCCTGCTTGGTTTCGCCTATGCACAGGATCGGGACGAGCCCATGCAACAGCGCCGCGCGTACCTTCTTCTTAATCAAGTCGTCGTTTTCACCGAAGATATGCCTGCGCTCGGAGTGCCCAACGATTACGTGCGTTACGCCGAACGACTTAAGCATCAACGGAGAAATCTCACCGGTGAACGCGCCCTTCTCTTCGTAATACATATTCTGCGCGCCAAGCTTGATCGGCGAACCCTTGAGCGCTTCAGCAACCGCGGAAATGAGGTTCGCCGGCGGCGCGATCATTACCTCGCGGTCACGCAGCAACCAATTTGCGTCGCGTTCGATATCGTCGCGGACTGCGGTAATAAGGGCCCACGCCTCCGGCGGCCTCAGGTGCATCTTCGAGTTAGCCGCGAGGAGCTTTTTTCGCAGCGCGGGTGAACGTCGGTCCTTGCATTCTCTGAAGCTTCGATATTTGTGAACCAACCCTGTTTGGCAGGAGCAAAATAATATCTGTAACCCGCGGCCCTACCTGTTCCGGCACCTTTAACGCATCGGCCCGATAATTCTTTCTTGAGGCACGGTTCTTATTTCAGATCCGCGTTCTGGTAGCGCTGAGTTCTTAACTGGTGAGTTACTGCTACGTGGCTGAGTCCTGGGCCGAAGGCCTTAAGGCTATTTAGCCGGAAGCTCGGAACGTTCTTCGCTTTTGGTCCCGTGCAATGCCAGCTCCGTGGGGTGCGTAGTCTGTATGATGTCCTTGGCCTTGGCGACTTCGGCTGCGGTGCCATGGGCTAGGACAATAAACTTGTCAGCCTTGAGCGCCGACTCGTATTTCAGGACACTGTCTCGAGGGATACCGATGCTGTATAGCCCCGCGCCGACCGCAGTTAAGCCGCCCACCACCACCGCGCCTTCAAGAGCGCCGACAATCCACGCAACGAGAGGACCAGCCACCAACACCGGCCCGATTCCCGGAATAGCGAAGAACGCGGCTCCGAATAAAAATCCCCAGAAGCCTCCCCAAAAAGCTCCGACTTTGCCCCAGTACTTCATGCGATTGCCGGTGTTGTAGTAACCGGTAACGTCTTCTTCGGAGTGATAATCCTTTCCGACGATTGACAGTTTTCTCATGTCAAATCCGGACTTCTGAAGACTCTTCACCGCATCTTCTGCTTGAGAGTGTGTGTCGTAGATAGCTACAACTGAGTTTGTTTTCGTCATGACTTAGGCTGCTCCCTATAGTACCAGGATGAGTGACTATTTGTTGTGTGTTGTCGGCGTTCAGTACTCAACCGGCCCGACTCTATTTGTTGAGAAACGGCTCTCCACGTCGAAGTGTGAGGACCAGACTAGCTATTTCCTAAGGACTTCTCTCTGAGTGCCAAAAACGCTCACGTACTTTTGTAGCCTCAAAAGAGAGGATCAACAATGCCATTAAACCGCACGACAAATTTAGAGCGTTTCCTACTCGTATCCGGTTGATTCGATCAGGTATCTATTCTCGCCCTATTGTCGCATCTCGCAGGCGGGTCTCATTCCTCAACGATCTTTGACCGCCTTCGCTCGCAACCTCTCGCTTAGGCGCACCACAAATGCAGTAGTTGCTATAGGTTGAAAGGTCTTTCCCCAATCGGCCCCGACCGGCGAAGAACTGAGAAGTTTAGACAGTTTTGCTTTCATTGACCGATGACCTATTCCACTGAAGAGTGTGTGGCGAGTGTCATCCGACGCCACAGCCAAAAGGCTTCCACCGCGTATTTTAACCTGAGCGAGCATAAGGGCGCATCAAGCTGAGAGCACGACCGGTTATCTGGAGAACAGACCACGCCGATCTCGGGGCTGGGCGGACCAGCGAATCTGTTAGGATCAAACGACATAGCGTCCACTATACGAATCTCCGAAACTCGGGAATTTCTAGTAGAACGTTAAACATATCCCTCTTTGCGGTTCTTCGCAGATGCTGAGTTGGACGCCGCAGGACGGGGAACAAAATGTCGGCCAGGGTTGCGATCAATGGATTTGTTTGCGAAGGCCACAGATTCGTCCGAATTGCGCGCACCATTCGGACCCCGAATTGGTCGCAGTAAATGCAGCGTTGAACGCGTGCTTCAGGTCGCGCGGTGAGACCGCCATCGCCGAGGAAGTGCTTTCGGCCTTTGTTTGCAAAATCGGAGGCCGTCAAGAAAAGGACTACTCGCCACCGAGGAAGCGACTAATGTACGTGTCTCGTTCAAACGCGCTAGTGCTCTTCGGGGTGACGGGCAATGTCGCGCGTATGATGATCTTTCGCGCGCTCTATGCGATGGTCGCACCCGAGCAGCTTCTCAAACTGACCTCCAAGTGAACGAATGGCCGGCGCGAAATCAATCGGCGACGCTGAGCTGGAAAGGCTTCAGCGCAATCGTTCAGTTACTTTCTGCATGAGACGAATCCGGACAACGGGCTGGTAATCGATAAGACCGCGGCGAATTGGCCTGCCAGCATTGCCGCTACCGGCTTCGCGTTTGCGGCTTATCCAGTGGCTGTCGAGCGCGGATTGATGCCGCGTGCCGCCGCGGTGGAACGAACGCTAGCCACGCTGCGTTTTTTCTGGAACAGCCCACAGGGCCCCGAGCCCGATGCGACCGGGTACCAAGGCCTTTACTATCATTTTCTCGACATGCGAACCGGCCGGCGCGCCTGGCAATGTGAACTATCAACAATAGATAGCGCTTTCTGCTGGCGGGGCGTTGACGGCGGGAGTCTATTTCGACGCGGACACCTCCGACGAGCACGAAATCCGCACGCTCGCTGACCAGCTCTATCGCCGCGCGGATTGGCAATGGGCGCAAAACCAAGGCGCAACGCTTACCCACGGTTGGAAGCCCGAGAGCGGATTTCTCGAATACCGCTGGGCAGGTTACGACGAAGCGATGGTGCTGTATGTCCTGGCAATGGGCTCGCCCACCCATCCGCTGCCCGAGAGCTCCTACGCGGCATGGGTTTCGACTTACCGATGGCGACAATGTTACGGATACGAATATCTTTACGCCGGGCCTTTGTTCACCCATCAACTCTCCCACGTCTGGATTGACTTTCGCGGCATTCAGGATGCGTTCATGCGCGTCAAAGGCATCGATTATTTCGAGAACAGCCGTCGTGCGACCTACGTCCAACAACAGTACGCGATAGACAACCCACTCAAGTTCACCGGCTATAGCCGCCATTGCTGGGGAATTACTGCGAGCGACGGCCCCGGCGGCGAGACGATCAAGGTGCGCGGCATCGAGCGCCAATTCTTCGATTACCTGGGACGAGGCGTGCCGTATGGGCCCGACGACGGTACCATCGCGCCGTGGGCGGTAGTAACATCGCTGCCATTCGCGCCCGAGATCGTGCTGCCCACAATCGACTATTATATCAACCAAATTAAATTAACCGCGCACAACCCTTACGGCTTCAAGGCGACTTTCAACCCGACCTATCCGGTAAAATCCAGCAATTCCTGTGGCTGGGTATCACCATGGCATTATGGTCTTAATCAAGGACCGATCGTCTTAATGATCGAAAACTATCGTACCGGCTTATTGTGGCGATTGACGCGCGACTGCCCTTACATCGCTGTCGGATTGCGGCGAGCTGGTTTTGCCGGGGGTTGGTTGTGAAACCTGTACATATTGATATAACGGCCTTCCTCCGCGACCGCGAGATGCGTAAGCCGCATGGCCTAGCACCCTCGCGTCGCATTTCGAGGTTTCTCCGGCGGACCGCGACAGGAGGTGCCGGTTGCGAAGATTGAATCACCCGATCAAAGATAATTCTCTCTCGATTGTGCTGTTCGGGCTCTTCGCGATATGCATTTCCGTGCAAAGTGTTGTTGGCTGGCGGCTGCAAAACGAGACGCTTGTGGCGCACGCGCAGGCGTTGATCGGCTATTGGCATTTTCTTGCAACCGGGGCGTTCCTGGAGGGGCTCGCTTCTAATTGGCAGGCGGCCGTCCTGCAGCTTGGCTCGCTGATCATATTCAGCAGCTTCTTATATCAGCGCGGCGCGCCGCATTCCCGCGATCCGGGCAAAGCGAAACGTAAACACACCCGACGCGAAGCCCTTCGCTTCAGTTGGTTGTACCGCAATTCGCTGTTGGTAGCGTTTTTTCTGCTGTTTGTGCTCGCGCTCGCTCTGCATATAGTTTTCGGCACTAAAGCTTACAACGAGCAACGTGCGCTCGCGGGCCAATCGCCGATCTCGATCGCGGCGTTTTTGCGCTCGGCTAAATTCTGGTCGACAACCCTGGAAACCTGGCAGGCGGAATATCTGGTGATCACGCTCTATGTCGTGCTCACAATCTTTCTGCGTCAGGAGGACTCGCCGGAATCGAAGCCACTCGAATCCAGAACCGCAACCACCGGCGAGGCGAACAAGTGAGTACCGCGCTGTCCCCTGCCACCACGCGGAAATTACCTCCCGCGTTATCATTGTAAGGTTCTCGGAAGGCCGCCAGCCGGCAACCTTATGAATGGCTCGGGATGCGCACCGACGATGGTCACCTCTGTGGCCGGCGCACATCCTGTCTGACCGGGCTTAAAAAGATTCCGTGTGCCCGCAAATCCTTAAAAACAGAATATGCATAGAGCAGAAACCCGAGGCCGAACAAAGGAACGCCAAAAAAGAAAAACAGGCACATCGTGATCGGTGTGGTCTCGACAATGCACGGGACCGCGAGCAAAAACCCAAGGCCAGTAGAAATCAGGGCGGATTCTATCAGCGTTGGCATATGCTTATACCTGTGGTGTGTGAATCGGCTGGTGGCACGTAACGCAGCTAAGTTGATTAGCCAGAAGCGGCTTCATCACCGCCGCGTGCGCAGGATTGGTTCTGAAGTTTTCCGCCGGACCGTGGCATTGGAGGCAGTTTGCGTTCGGGAAAGGCTTGTAGAGCTTAATTTGTTTCGGCATTTCTATGAAACCATAATAAGTCGCCACGTGCCCCATACTTAAAGCTTGGTTTAATCGGCCCATGAAGCCGTAATCGGCATGGCAGGTATAGCATTGATCATTAAGGATCCAGCGATTGCGGAAATGCATCGCGGCTAAGGACTTGCTCTTCGGATTGTGCAGATCGGCCATCCAGGGCGTCATAGTATGGCAATCAGCACAAAAGGTTACGTGTGCAGCCCGCTGGAAGGAGAGCGCAAAAGTGGCGAGTCCAACCAGGGCCGGGGCGACTCCAAGAACAATCAGTAGCAATAGTTTTTCTCGTGTATCCACCGGATGACGACGCCGGGTCGCCCGCTCAGGAACCGAAGTGCTTCAAGTAGGCGACCAGATCCTTCACTTGGTCGTCGCTGAGATCGGGAAATGCCGGCATTACCGGCGACTCGCTTACCGCTTTGCCGCCCTCTTTATCGATTTCGCAATCCAGGCGTCGGATTTGCCTTTTAACGACACGGCGAAGTCCGCAGGCGCCGGCTTCAAATATTTGCCAGCGGGACCGTCACCTTTGCCGCTGGTTCCATGACAGCCAGCGCAATGCTGGTATATAGCGCAGCCGCCGTTTGAGCGTCCGACTGTGGAGCCACGAGCAGGGTCACTACAAATGCCGCAAGTGTCATCGATAGAAACCGGGAGAAAGTTTGTTCGCAATCAATGATCTCCCCATGCTTGTTGATTATGCGGATATTTTTCCGTGCGTGACCAACATTCTTAAAAACGATACTTCAGGGCTATATATCCGGCGTTGCCGGTGTATGGTGTCCAGGAGGTGCGCCAACAAAGGTCGAATAGGGCGACGCGCTTCCCATCCACGACTTCAGATTGTCCCAGGCGAAGTCATTCTCGCCGAAGTGGTTAAAGTAGTAGCCCAAATTGAGGCTCATATTTTTTTTGAGCGGGTACTGGTATTGGAGGATGAGTTCCTCAAACGTAGTTCCAATGTTTGGAAACGAGTCGCCGGCCCAAGCGCCGCGTCACCGTTGGCGTGAGTTAGATCGGTGCTAACGGCGTAGGTGAACTTGACACTTAGCTTGGACTTGTTTTTCAGGAGCTGCGCGCCTTCGACCAGTAACGGTGGCAACGTGGTCTCGATTCCGAGATCGACTGAGCTGCCTTGATCACGGCCATAGCTGGTCCACACCTGTGCCGGACAGTTTTGGGAGTCTGGGAATCCGGTGCCGCGGCCGGGCAGGCAGGCTCGATCGGATTGGCTGCGTAGGCTCGCGCTGCATTCCCGCCATATTCCAGTCCGTAGCTTGCCAACTATAATTGACGAAGAGATTGAAATCATCGCTCGGCTGATACGTAACTCCGACCGATGGAGTGTAATCCGACGAGTGTTGCAGGCCGATTTCTGACGACGGATAGCGGTAGTCGTCATAATCCATCGCCGCACTAACGCTGATACTGTTCAGCTTGGGGTTCTCTGAACTGTGAAACGGATGAAACGAGCCGGATAGATTAAATTGGTTCACATGAACGGATGCTTCATCGAATCGGCGCAGATCGGCGAGCTCGGTACTTCCGCTATCCTGCTCGACCAGCGAAGTTCGGTTATTGTTGTAACCTGGCGAGTCGCGGTTCGCGTACTGGTAACTACTGTGGAATTCGAGCCAGTCGGAGGGCGTCCAATCGAGCAACGGACCGTAGGAAGTGGTGTTCTGTTGCAGCACCATCAGCCCGCTATTGTAGCAGTGTCGATCCTACCCACCAAGCGTGCCGCGAGGGTCGGAGTAATCCGATAACTCGCGCTCAGGTCGATGTTCTGGTCTGAGAATGAGAATGGGAACGCAGTCGCCGTGAAAGTGCCGGGACGTCATTCAGCGAGGTGATGTCCTTGAACGTGATCTTCGGATCCTGGTTGTTGTAGTCGTAATAACTGTAGGTACCCCTCAGTTCCAGTGGTTCAGTCGGATTGCTGACCAGCGTTGCGTTGGCAAAGAATGGCTGCACGTCGCCACCGAGACTGCTCTGCGGCAGCCTCTGGGACGGCAGTACCGAGTTTGCGGTGTACGGAATGAAGCTCTGATTCTGCAGCCACCAGCCGTATGACACACTGCCCATCGCGCGCGTGTTGAGAGGCAAGGTCACGCCGCCATCGACCGTGAAGGTATGCGCTTGGTTGTCCGGGTAGAGCTGCATTCGGCCCGTGCATGGTCCGGTTCCACCGGATGGCGAATAAGTGGCGGAGCTGGTGCAGGCGCCGGTCGGCGAAAGCTCGCCCCACACATCCGGATTCGACCAGGTCAGAACGGAGTCCTGATTCTTAAAGAACGACCCATTGTATTTCGCACCAAGCGTCCACCAATCGGCCGCGTACTCGACCCCGACTCCATAGTTGTAGATATCATAGTTGACGGGCTGGGATACCTGCGAAATGTTGTAGCTTCCGGGGCTGGGGCCGAACATCGTACCGAACGCGTGATCACTGCCGCTCGGATTCTGGAAGTTGAACTGGGCGGTATAGGTCCAGTGCGGATCAGGCGTATAGCGAACGTTCAGATTCGCGACGCCGTCAAGCAGGCTCATCGCCGTCGGATTCGCGACCTCATTTACCCAGGTGCCGATGTTCTTTCCCGGCGGCTCGCCGGCCGTCGGAGGCGGCGGATGCGAACCCAGACTGAAATTACTGCCCTTCTGACTATACGCCGTCGAACCGATTCGTCGCTAAGATAATGCGGCATGTCGAGATACTGCACCTGGATATCGAGCAGGCCATAAACTCCTGCGTGTAGATTGTACATCTGGTTAGTCTGTCCCAGGTTGTAGGAACGAAAATTGGCGAAGATCCGGTCGTCGCTCTTAACGCCAAGGAGCAGGTGTAGTTCGGGAGCGATGACCTGCTGTGCCATGTCACTATACTCGCGATACTTCGCGACATTGGTATCGGGAACCGGCTGTGGATAGGCGCCTACCTCCGCGGAGCCTTGCATGGTAACCGCTCCCAAGGTCGTCTGCGCGCCTGCGTCGCGCGAAGCCGCTAACACTGACACAAGCAAAACTGGGAGCACGACTGATACGACGAGCGCGTGATTCATCAAGTCTCTCATTGTGCCTACCTCGAGTTCACTTCCGTCGCCTCTATCGGGTGAAGAACAGGCCTCCCGGTGAGTTCGAGCCATGGATGTTCGCGTGACAGTTGGTGCACGCATGTCCGAACACAAAAACCGTACCCGCGCCGGCAGGTGTCCCGGGATGATAGGTGCCGACGTGGCACTGCTGGCACAGCCGCGGCGGCGAGACTTTCAGCAGGAACATGTTGGTCGAGCCGTGAGGGTCGTGGCAGTTGTCGCAGTTCTGCAAGACCGGCGGATGGGCCCACAAAAACGGCCCGCGCTTCTCGGCATGACAGGTGTAACAGACTTCGTTAACTGTCGGCTGTACCAGTTGATGCTGATAGGGACCGCCATGAGGGTTGTGACAGTCCGTGCAGACCATCAGCCCCTCGCGCAGCGGCATGTGCGACGGCATGTTCATCTGATTCTGCTTGTCGAGGTGGCACCTGAGACAGACTTGAGTTTCGGGCCGCGTGTACATGAACGGGTTGGCGCGGAACTCGGCGGCCAGCTGATAATCAGAGGTCTTGTGCATGACCACGTGGCAGTCCACGCACTTGACGCCTCGGAAAGCGTGCATACTGGCTTGCCAGAAGGCCTGGTCGCCCTTCTGGTGACAAGTGAGGCAGGCGCTATTCTCGCGCGCTTGCGATTCACCTGAGTCGGGCCGGAATGTGATCAGCGTCGCTTCCGCCGGCGGCCCATGCATCGCTTGTTCAGGGGTCGCGCCCTTGCCCATTGCCGCCGCCATTTCGGGAACGTACAGGCTACCCGGCCCATGGCACGATTCGCATCCGTGCTGCTCGGCGGAATCCCGCGGATGCTTGATCAGGATGTTGCCCATCATCGTGTCGCTGAACGCATGCGTGGCGGCTTGATGGCATCCCTCGCAAGCCCTGCTGCCGACATAATTTGCAGTTACTGCGCTTGCTCCGGGAACCTGCGATTGAGAAGACTCGGCCATCGAGGGCGCCGCCGACGATGCTGCAGATGGCTGCGATGAGTCAGCCGCGGTTGCGGTCCCGCGGTAAAGGATCGCCAGCGCCAGCGCAGCCGCCCAGACCAGTATTCGAAGGCGCGATCCGTTGAGTAGGATGATCATGGGTCTTCGCAGACCTTCTTCTGCGAATCGCGCAGGTTTCGCCACTGCGCAGTCCCTTGGAGCTACCTTCCTATCGCGGCACACTTTACGTTGAGCATAGGTTGGCCAGCCAAGCTGGCGCGATTCCGGACGGAGCATGACTTCTTAACCCGTTGCCCGCGTCCCTCATCCCGACTCGCCTGGCGCAGCGGCCGTTCCCAGTTGTCGTGGATGATCTCTCCGGGAGGCTAAGAGCGGACGCCGGCGGCCATCTGGGAGCGGCCACTGCTTCATCGGTCATGAAATAGGCCAGCAGCGCTGTGATGTTCTCGGCATTCATCAGGCATGCCGGACATATTGATCAGATGCTGGATCCCCAGTGCCGCACGGCTGACCGAAACCGCGCCGCTCGGATTAAGACCCGCCGCAGGTATCCCCCCGAAGGTGACGCACGTGCCGAGCGCGCTCGCGCGCAGAAGTGACTCTGCTCTTTTTCCCCCCGTCAAGTTCCAGACCCCGAGGATCAAAGAGAGTCAGCTTGGGATGACTACCCAGTCGTCGCGCGCAATTCTTTGAACTCATTTTCCGCCTTCAGCCAATCGTCAAGCTCGTTGCCCGGTCCCTCATTACGGCAGATATATTTCGTAGGCGCGCTTACGAATCTCGTCTTCCGTTGGCCCCGCCTTCTTTCCCACGACCGGTTGTTGATTGTCCTCTTTTTTCTCTGCCGATCTGGTCTCCATCTCCTATCCGATGCGTAAGTTTCTGTAGACGCACAGATGACTTGTGAGCAAACGCCTTCCGCGCCAGATCCTTTAAATAGTGCGAAAGAGCGCGCACGACCTCTGATAGTGCGCCGTCACTAAATTCATCTCCTCCGTCACGTGATCTACGGGCCATGTTCTGTTAATAAAAAAGTTATGTTCAAGGCCGATTTTGTTACATCGGGAACGAACATCCGGTTGTTTTCTCGCAGGGAATGTCATTACATCCGGGCGACCGCACTCGACTCCGGCGATTTGAAAAGCTGATATAGACCTAAAGCGCAGCGAGATCTTATTCAATCTTCGTAATCATGCCACCACACTCCTCACGCGACTCATCAATCAGGCAGAGTTCGGCCTCACCTTCCCCAAACCTCGCGCAATGAGCGCTCAAGATTTGGGTAAATTGCAAGGGCTGGCCGGCCTTTCGTTACGCAAATTGGAAGCGTTACGCGCAAGGATGAGAATTCGTCAGTTTTCCAGACACTCGATCATCTATGAAGAAGAATCAGGAAGCGGCGTGTACGTCCTGCTCTCGGGCATCGCCCGCCTTATCTATCGCAATCGAAAGCGGGAACGCAACCTGCTCGAGGTGCTGGGACCCGGCGATGTGATCGAGATTCCATCGTTGTTGCCCGATATTCATCACAGACTCTCCTGCGAGACGTTCACCGATTGTCAAATTGGGCTGATAAGCCCAAGCGAGCTGGTGGAGGGCGTCATAGGGATTCCATTCCGGGAGTTCAGCGAGGCCCTCAATTTGACGGTCGGCCGCTGGTGGACGCTTCTGGAGCGCCATTCAAATTTTCTCAGCCAAACCGTTCGAGAGAGAATTGCGATCGCCTTGCTCGACCTCGGCCGCAAGCTCGGTCAACAAGACGATCGCGGGATGATCATAAATCTCGGCCTAGGTGTTCAGGACATCGCGGACCTGGTGGAATGCTCGCGGCCGAAAGCGAGCGAGTGCCTCAAGAAGCTCGTTGCCGAAGGCGTCGTGATGCGGGAACGCCGCTGTCTCATCATCGATTCGGAGAAAATTAAGGCTAGCCTGCGATCCTGAGGATCAATAGCCAGCCAGCATCGGGAAGACTGTGGACGGTGCCCGCTGTTCGCCGGCGCAATGATGATAGGTTTTTTGCTGGTTAAGCATCTGTATGGCCGCCTACATGCAAGGCAAGCTCCTGCACGAATTATCTGTTGAGATGCAATGGCTCGGACGGTCGTGACCTGCTGCAAGCCGATCTCGATTCCGTTCCTGGTCGACTTCGAACTCAAATTCGCCGTCAGTGGTTCTTTTTTTCGGCACGCCTGATGAATCAGAAGGCGAAGAATGGATCGACGAACAATTTCCGTCGCGTGGATTTTTTAAGACTCGCAACAATAACTACGGTCGGACCGAAATTGGAGCCACGAGCCGCTAGGAGGGTCTCAAACGTGCTAATCAGGGAACTGACCAGGCATGAGTGTCTGGAACTGATGACCCGATCGCGTCTGGGAAGACTGGCGTGCGCCCACGAGACTCAACCATACATCGTGCCGATCTATTTCGCCTACGACAACGATTACCTATATAGCTTCTCCACCGTCGGGCAAAAGATTCAATGGATGCAAGCTAACCCCAACGTCTGCGTCGAAGTAGACGAGGTGAAATCCGCAACAATGGATTAGCGTTGTAGTGTAAAAAAAAAAAAAAAAAGCAGTTCCGTAGTAACCCAGCGATCGTGGGCAGTCATCCAACGCGATCGACAGAGACCAACAGCGACGAGCTAGCGCCAGAACGTCAACCGCTCATCGTCTAACTGCCGAAACCTGATCAAGGCGGTCGCAGCGAAGAGAGACGGACGTAACAATCAACGGCCTGCATGACGCGATCGGCTCCCGTCCATCAACTCAGAACGCCGCAATCAAGGGAACGAAACTCAAACGCGCGGAATGTTATATGTCGGATCGAACACGCCAGTCGAGGGAGCCGACGGAGCTCTTCCACAGCCACCCACGCCGGACAAAGACCGGCTGCCACGGTTCCGCGACTGATCCGGACGCCCAACCGCAGTCGCGTCCGCGCAATTCAGCTCGAGCCAATCGCTGCGCGAGCCGTACTACTTCAATCGTGGGGCCGGACTCCCATGCTTACTTGAACCGAAAATGCGGCTGCACTGCTATTTTCCACAGGGAGATAAAACACGGTACGGTCGGTGGGCAGCGGATATGCGGGAACGCCCGTCGAGCAAGAAAGTCCGCCGGCGAATCCGGCGAGCAGCCGTGGCCAGAAGAAGGCCGCTCGAACGGACGCCCATCCTGACAGAAGTCGATGCGGCGAGACGATTCTTACAGTAGCGGCAGCGTTCCTGAGCGCATGCGGAGATTTGCGTGCATCCAGGTGGAGCAATGACTCCGACCCGTCGCCCAAATTAGCGGGTGCGGGTAAGCGTGAATCTATTGACGGATCATTGTTGAGGCGGCGGCCGACGTGGTCTCTGATCATCTGTGCGGCCTTTGTCGACGGCTCGCTGGCAACGGCGTTCACCATGCCGACGAAGCGGCGGGACAGGAAGGAAGCAAGCAAGTCGCTGATCTGAAATTCGGCGATCGAAGATCACGATCGACTCAGAAAGCGAAGTGCGGAGGGAGGATCTAGGTCGACCGTGTCTCGGTACCGGACGAACCAGAGGGGGGGGGGCCCCCCCCCCCCCCCCCCCCCCCCCCCCCCCCCCGGCCTCGCTGCCATCAGCGGTGCCGCGATGGTGACTGGCGCCACATTCGTTACGCAGAGATTTGCCCCGGAAGGACTGCTGGGAGAGAGACGAGGATTCAGGAGATGGAGCGGCTCGGCTGGCTGATGTTCGCCCGCGGATTCGGTCGGCTCGCGTCCTGATAGTAAAAAACGGCCAGGTTCTCTGGAGGTGTACTTCTGCCGATGTCGTCAGGCCTCGTGCTCGGGCGCGAAGGACCGACAGGTGCAATCGGTGAGTGCGTGGGCGCAGCGCTCGCAGCCCTACGGCCCGCTGACACAAAAGACCGGTTTCAACGAGGCCAAGAGCCTCGATGAGCTGCGGGGTCTAGCCGCTGGGCTGGCCGTCGCGTTCAACGCGCCCATCGCGGCATCCTGTTTGTCCTGAAAGAAATGCGCCGGGAGTTCCCCGCTGGACCTGAGATCTACGCAGTGCGTCACACTTACTACGGTGACGGTGATCATCGTCGGCGACTCTGATTACTGGCCACGTGCAGATCCTGCCAAAAGCTAATCTATCAGATCCGCCAACACTCGTCGAACTAGTGATCATTTCGTTGGCTTTCGCAATGATTGCGGGCATATACGGGGTTTTCCTTGGAACGCGGCGCTGGTAAAGACTCTGAATATCGTTCACACACTGAAGCTTAAGTTCGGATGGGTGACCCTGGCGGTCACTATCAGGTGGCGAAATGAGCACGTTGGTTTGGTGCTTTGTGGACGCAACAGGAGAAGACGAAGAACTTACGGATTCGGCTCTACGGGCGCCGCAAACAATTGAACTAGCTGCTAACATTTTCATTGTTATGCGCACCCTGGTCTTCAACAAACACTCGCTACTCCAGCGGCACACCTGGCGCAAATTTCACACCACTGGTCGCTTTTGGTGCGCTACGAGGGCTTCTCTTAGCAAGGATGCATCGAACTGCTGGTTCCTGGTTTTGCTTCAAACCCAAAGTTCGCCGTAACAGGGATGGCAGCGCTTCTGACCGCCACCGTGCGCGCGCCTCTTACGAGTCTCGCCCTCGTTATCGAGATGGCCGGCAACTTTAACTACGCTGATGTCGTGTTGGCTTCGATTGTGGCCGATGTGGCCGCGACGATATTGGGAGGTCGTCCAATCTAAAGAACAAATGATTAATCGCGGACTAAGGCTAACGGCCGGTCTGCTAGCATTCACGACCCAATCGAGTGATGCGGCTCCGGCAGTTACACCGAACCTCAGAATGCTCGACCCAAGGCTATGACGCGAAATGAGTTCGGAAGGTGTCTGTCGTGATCCGTTCGTTCCACTCGGGAGATCACGCGTCTCATCCGGTTCCCCATTTGCGACTCGCACAACTCTTAGTCTCGCCATCGCCGGCATCTCCTGGAACGGCGGTCGTAGATCAGCGAGCGACGCGTGCCGAGCATGCGTTCAGGGGAATCGAATAAGAGAACGGCGAGGTTATCTACAGAACGAATGATGCCGATCGCAGACCGCGCCGAACATCGAATTTGCTAAGTTTCAAGTCTCAAACCTTCGCTGCGAGAACCGTGAACCGCTGAGCTCGCGTCGAGCAATGCTCGAAGACCACAATCAATTCGACAAGATCTCTCGTTAGCTCGCAACCTGAGTCAGTCTTCGCTGTGTGAGAGGAATTTGCAGGAGTCAAAAGATGGCTACTGAGAAAGTCCTCAGCAGATACCAAGACTTTAACGACTCAAAAGACTCCGCGCAAAACAGGTCCAAGGAAAATGCCGTGAAACCCAATGGGTCGAAGCCCAGCGTGGACGAGCTTCGCAGGCGCGCATACGAAATATTCAAGGCGCGCGAAGACTTGCAAAAGGCGGAGGCAGCCCCTTTACGCGGATGCGGTAAAGGCTGATGCGGCGAAACCGGACGCGCCCACGGCTCCATGCGGCCAAGCCCGACTCGCCCTGACAGATGAGGTCAAGGCTGATGCATCCAAACCTGATGTACCAAAGCCTGATCCGTCCAAGGTAGGTGTCGCTAAGTCCACCGGTTCGAAGCCCGACGAGGACGAGATTCGCAAGCGCGCCTTCGAAGTGTTCAAGGCTCGCCAGGGCGGCAGTGCGCTCCAGGACTGGCAAAAGGCCGAGTCCTCGGTTACCGCCGAAGCGTCCAACAAGGACGAGCCAAGCCCGAGGCCGACAAGGCTGAAGGCCCTCAATCCGACGCGTCCAAGGCGAATGGATCCGAACCCGATACGGCTAAGGCTGACACCTCCAAGGCAGACGGGTCGAAGGCCGATGCTCCCAAAGCTAACGGGACAAAGAAGCGGCCAAGGCCGACAGCTCCAAGGCCGACAGCTCCAAAGCTGATGCGTCCAAGGCGGATGCGCCTAAGGCAGATGGGGCAAAGGCAGACGCTTCTAAAGGTGCTGTGAAGGTACCGATTGATACCGGAACGATCGAGGAGGCGGTCACCAAGTTCAAGTCCAGTATCAAGGATGGGCTGACCCAGGAAGAGGCGGCGGCCCGGCTGAAGAAGGATGGTCCCAACGCCATCAAGGAAGTGCACATCAACCCGATCATGCGGTTCTTGAAGTTCCTGTGGGGACCTGTTGCGTGGATGATCGAGATTGCGGCGGTACTCTCCGCAGTGGTTCGGCATTGGGAAGACTTTATCATGATCTTTTTCATGCTGGCGCTGAATGCAGTGGTCGGCTTCTGGGAGGAATACAAGGCCGACAACGAGATCGAAGCGCTGAAAAAGCATCTGGCAATGCATTCCCAAGTCCTGCGCGGCGGCAAGTGGAGCGAGGTCCCGGCCAAGACCCTGGTGACCGGCGACATCGTCATGATCAAACTCGGCAATGTCGTCCCCGCCGACATGAAGCTGGTCGATGGTGACTACCTCAGCATCGATCAGTCGGCGCTGACGGGCGAGTCACTGCCGGTTGAAAAGAAGAAAAACGACGTCGCGTATTCAGGATCAATCGTGAAAATGGGCCAAATGAATGGGCTCGTCACCGCCACCGGAATGAACACGCTCTTCGGCCGCGCCGCAAAGCTGACTGAGAGCGTTAAGACTGTTTCCCACTTTCAGAAGGCAGTCCTCAGGATCGGCAATTTCCTGATTCTGATTACCATTGGCCTCGTCGCATTGATCCTTAACGTCTCGCTATTTCGCGGCGACCCATTGGTTCAAACCATACTCTTTGCCCTGATTCTTACCGTAGCCGCAATACCGGTCGCCTTGCCGGCCGTTCTGTCCGTGACGATGGCCGTCGGCGCGTCCGTGCTCGCTAGAATGAAGGCTATCGTCTCTCGCCTGGCCTCGATCGAAGAGATGGCCGGCATGGATATTCTCTGCTCGGATAAGACCGGCACCCTCACTAAGGACGAGCTCGAATTGGGCAGCCCGGTTGTTTACAAGGCAAGCAACGAACAGGACCTGGTTCTGGCCGCGTGTTTGGCCTCGCCAGCGAACGGCCGGGATGGGATCGACGATGCCGTAGTCAAGGGTCTCACCGATCAGTCGGCGCTAAAGGCCTATCAAATCACTCATTTCACCCCGTTCGATCCGGTCAGTAAGCGAACCGAAGCCGAGGTCAAACACGGCAACGGCACTTTCAAAGTTTCGAAGGGGGCGCCGCAAGTAATTCTGGCTCTGGTCCATCCAGACGCGGAGATGCGTAAAAGAGCTGAAAAGCAGGTCAACGATCTGGCCAAAAAAGGCTTCCGTACGCTTGGCGTGGCGCGTACCGATGCCCAGGGAAAGTGGGAATTACTTGGACTGCTGTCTCTGTCCGATACGCTCCGCGACGATTCGGCCTCGACTATCGCGGACGCGCGTAAAATGGGACTGCAGGTGCGCATGGTTACCGGCGACAACCTTGCGATTGCTCAGCAGGTATCGCGCGAGCTCAAACTGGGGCCGAACATCGCAGTCGCCAGCCAGCTTTTTCCTGACGGCAAAGCGGATAATACCGACAAGATAGACGCGGCCGACGGTTACGCAGAGGTTTTCCCCGAGCATAAATTCAAAATCGTCAAGGCCCTTCAGGCCGGTGGCCATATCGTCGGAATGACCGGCGACGGCGTTAACGACGCTCCGGCGCTCAAGCAGGCCGATTGCGGCGTTGCGGTCAGCGGCGCGACCGACGCCGCTCGTGCAGCCGCAGACCTGGTGCTCACGGCGAAAGGCCTTTCCGTCATCACCGCTGCCATTTCAGAAGCGCGCAAGATCTTCGAGCGCATGAACAGCTACGCAATCTACCGGATCGCCGAAACTATCCGCGTCCTGCTCTTCATGACGCTCGCAATTGTGGTGTTCAACTTCTACCCGGTAACCGCGGTCATGATCGTGATCATCGCGGTGCTCAACGACTTTCCGATCATGATGATCGCCTACGACAACACGATCGTCGCTCCGCGCCCGGTGCGCTGGGACATGGAACGCGTGCTGACGGTCAGCTCGGTGCTTGGCGTCTTGGGAGTGATCGCCGTATTCATCCTCTTCTGGATCGCGGAGAAATATTTACACATGCCCCGGCCCATGGTTCAGAGCCTCATGTTCCTGAAGCTCCTGGTCGCCGGACACCTGACCATCTACATCACGAGAAGCGCTGGAACTTTCTGGAGGCGACCATGGCCCAATTGGCGGCTGGTGGCTGCCTGCGAAACAACCCAGATCATAGGAACATTAGCCGCAGTTTACGGGTGGGGCATGACGCCACTGGGATGGAAGTATGCGCTGCTCGTATGGGGCTATGCGCTCGTATGGTTTTTCATCAACGACATGGCGAAGGTTCAAGTTTACAAAATGCTGCATCTGGGGACCGCAAGCCATCAGCGCCATCTGGCAAGAGTCAACGCCAACCTTCATCCGGCCGCACAAGGCAAGCCGGCGAGCGACCGCTTAAGGGCAGCAGTTACTTCCGAAACTCAGCAACTGCGCAAGGATCGAATTAACCGTGAGTCTCGACGAACGAACTGCATCATCCCGGAAGCTTCAACCGCGCAGCTTCCGCCTCACGCGCCTGCCTCGGCGCAGCCTCCCAAGTCAGCGTCGCCGTCGATGCGGGGCGAAACGTGGGCGAGGGGGCTCGAATCGATGTTCGTCCGCCGCCTGGTGGTGGTCGGAGTACTCGGCATACTAGTGATGATCGGGCTTTTTCTGTCGAACTATTCCAGCGGAAAGGCCCTCTTTTACTGGTGCGCGATGTTTCCCATCTTCGGCGTAGCCTGCCTCGCACATGAACTGGCGGCAGGGCGCGTATATCAGGTCGCTCTGTGGCGAATCCTGATGCGCCAGGCGCTTCATTGGGTCGGACCGATAGTTGCGGTGAAAATCCTGTTTATGCAGCATGCACGCGGCCAGATGGCGACCGACGCGGTAGCTCTAATGGTCATCCTGCTGCTTGCGGTGACCTGTTTTCTCGCCGGCGTTCATTTCGACCGCAGCTTCTACTGGGTCAGTGTATTTCTCGCGCTTGCGGCGGTGATTGGCACCGAGATCGAAACTTATCTCTGGTTCGCCGTGGTGCTGCTCCTGATCGCAATCGCGATCGCGGTGCTATCGGCGGTCCTGCTGCGCCGCGGTTCCAAGGCCAGCTCGGTGCCGACCATGCCCGAATCAACTTCGTCGAACTGACCAGGATGGCGTGATGCTCAGTATTCGGAAAATTCTTGTTCCGGTTGTGTTCGCGGACAGTTCGCGCCACGTCGTGCAGCAGGCCGCGTGGTTAGCGCGGCGCCTTCACGCGGAGATGATCCTTCTGCACGTGGTAACTCCTCTCAGCTATCCCGCGGGGGTGCTTGAGCGTGGGCACGAGATTACCGCGCGGGACTTCCACGCGCAAATCGTCCAACGGGCCCAGAAAGATCTGGATGAGGCGCTGCGGCCGGAGCTTGATGGGATTGCGGTCGCGCGTCTACTGCTCAGAGGCGACCCTGCCCAGGAAATTGTGAAGACGGCTCGCGACCGCAATGTGGACCTGGTTGCGATGTCGACTCGTGGCCAAGGGCCGTTTTACCGCTTTCTGATGGGCTCAGTGACGGCGAAGGTACTGCACGAAATTCATTGCCCGGTCTGGACCGGCGGTCAGCTGGAGGAAGCCCCGGCGCACGAGTTCTCGATTCGCCACGTCCTCTGCTCGGTGGATTTGAGCCCACACTGCCGCCACACCGTGTCGCTGGCCGCCGAGATGGCCGCCGCCGTTGATGCGACCCTTACGCTCGTCCACATCACGGCCAGTGCGGAGGTCTCGGGGCCCCGGCGGCTCCCACGAGGACCCGGCGTGGAAGGAGAAGATCGTCGGCTTCGCCGCCGAAGATATCGCCAAGCTTCAGCAGGAGGTGGGCACGAAGGCCGAAGTCATCATCGATAGCGGCAAGGTTCCAGACTTGTTGAACCGAGCAGCAGAGCAAACGAAGGCTGACGTCCTTGTCATTGGACACATTCCTGGGCGCAGTCATCTGGGTGATAACGGCAATGGCTATGGGATCATTCGGAAGTCATGCTGATCCCGGTCCTGAGCGTATGAGGACTCTGGCGTTTCAACTGGCGAAATGAGCCGAACACAGAGTCTGCTACGATGAAATCTCTGATTCGCCCCTTGCGCCAGTACCGAGCATTTTGAGGTCTGAGTGTCGGGAAGGTGACAGAACACCCCAATGAAAGACGCTGATAGACGCCTGATCCTGAGCTCCGCCACGTGCGATGAGTCGTGTTCCGTGCCCCGTGGAAGCCGGGTCATTGGTTTGAAAGTAATTCAGGGGGCAAAAAAGATACGATCTCGAGGCCATTCTCGACGAGCGGGGATTGAGCCACTGCAAGTTCGCGGCGCTGCTGCTGGTGTCTCATCCCCCCGCCGCCGCCCATTCCTTCTGGTCACGCTAAGGGGTATCGGTCTTGCACTTCGCCGGCTTCTGCTCGGCCATCAACCGCGGCTTTCCGAATTATTCCGTCCAGGAAGAGAGCGTGCATAACGACGTACACTTCCTTCACGAGCCTGACGCTCAGCGGCAGAAGGTTGTGATTATCAACCGGCCCATCTCAGAAAGGTCCGACCAGCTTTTGGGCGCGCTCATCCACGTATCGGACGCAACTTCGTCCCGACGCCTGAAGGGAGCAGGATGAATGCGCGCGCGAACACTTGTATTTGGTTTCGGGGCGATTTTAATTGGCGCTCTAGGTCTTGTGGGCCTCACGGACAGTTTGCTCGTCGACCTGCTCTGGTTTACAGTGCTTGGTTACCGAGGGGTGTTTACCGCCACGCTCGGGGCTGGATCGCGATCTTAATCATCTCTCGGTAGTCGCTTCCTTGGGATTTCGATAAGCGGGATCCTCGCGCTACGATTTCGCCGCGAGCGCGGACCACTTAAGGCTATCCACCGGAGCGGCGAACCGGCGCAGGTCGATCTGCCGCGAATGATCCGCCGGTTGGGCGACCGCGTGCCGTGGAGATTACTCATTCTTGTGCGGGCGCTTGCTCGCGCTGTTCGTGGCCGCAACTGAGTCATCGGATTGGCAAGTTTACTTAAAGGGGATCTATGGAGTGCCATTTGCTCTAAAAGATTCGGCTTTCGGCCTCAAGTATCCTTCTTGGTTTTCCGGCTCCCGTTACTGGAAGAGTTGCGCGATCTGTTTCTTTCGATTTTGGTACTGACAGGTCTGCTGACCGTGGCGATGTATTGGGCACGCGATACATTCAACTTTCGTGAATCGCCGCCGCGGATTTCCTCTCGTTGCGCGGCCCACCTCTCCCGTGTTGCTGGTCGCAGTTACTTTCTTCAGCGCGGATTCAGCTACTTTCTGGAGCGCTACGAGCTCACCCTTCATGGCAATGGCGTGGTTTTCGGTCTGCGCTATGTTTGACCATATTCTGTGGCAACCGGGTTTATGGCTGCTGGTTGCACTATCGATCGTCGCTGCCGGAATCTGTGTATTGAATCTGCGCGAACGTGGCCTGAGACTTCCGATCGCCGCCGCCGTCGTTGTATTCGGACCGGCGATCATCCTCAATCTGATGCAACCGATCATCGAACAGTTGTGGGTAAGGCCCGATCAGCTCCGTGTCGAAACACCCTACCTGATACGCAATATCGGGATGACCCGGCGGGCGTACCAGTTGGACACATTCGATGTGAAGCCCATCGAGGGCTCGGGGACCTCACGCCGGCCTCTCTTACAGAGGATTCCACGACCATCAAGAACATTCGGTTGTCGGACCTCGCCCGTACCTCACCACATACCGCCAAGTACAAATATCAGTCTCTACGATGATTTCACAAGCCTCGATATCGACCGCTATTGGTGGGATAGCAACGAGAACGAGGTTATGTTGTCGGCACGGGAACTCAACGTCAGCCTGCTACCCTCCGAAGCACAGACCTCAATCGACCGCCATCTTCAAGTTTACCCACGGCTACGGATTGGTAATGAATCCGGTCAACGCCAAAGACCAGCAAGGCTTGCCGGTCCTTTATATCAAGATATTCCTCCTCAATCTTCACTCAATCTCGAGGATCATCAAGCCTGGTATCTACTTCGGCCAGGAACCAGACATTTACGCGCTGGTCAAGGCGCGCACACCCGAACTCGATTATCCACACAGGCAGCGACAATGTTTTCGGCTTAAACAAGGGCGAGTGGCGGTCATTTGCGTGGCCAGCTTCCTGGCGCAGAACGGGAACCCTGTTGCCTCCGGCTTGTAGCCTATCGCGACCTCGGTAACCGATTCCCCTCTCATCCTGTCACCCGCAAACTTAAGGATCGTCCAGCCCGGCACACAAATGGCGTTGTCCCTCCCACCGCTGGCGGGATCCCGCCCACGCGTAGCTCTGGCAATAGCACCATCGCCACAGACCAACCCGTATATGGTCGTGCATAATGAAGGGTATTGCTCAATATTTGACTGCTATACGACGGCGATCACTTTCCAGAGTCACAGAAAGAAAAAGACCTCGAACAACCATTCCAGTCCAAAACTCATTTTAAAGCTGTAGTTAACGTTTACACCAGTACAACTGCGTTTTCGGTCGCTGACCGGAAAAATGCATGGTCATTCGGACATGGGAGCAAATTTACGGGAGTGTTCAAATCAATGACAATCCATCAGTTTTTCGTGTCCGTATTCGTTACCCTCAGGATTTCTTTCTAATTCAAGCGGAAATGACCAGCACCTACCATATGACGGACCCAGAAATGTACCCTACACAACCGCGAAGAATGTTGGCTATGCCACGAGAGAAGCTGCGCGGACCAGAGCATCGCTATAAACACCTTATTATGTCATCATGCGCCTCCTTTCCCGGGACAGAAAAACACCGAGTACATCCTGATGCTTCCGATGCGTCCGAAGGGGCGTGACAACGTAAGATACCGTGGCTGGCGGCTCGCTGTGATAGCGACCGACTATGGCCGTGTTCGTTTTGCGATTTCGAAGGAAAAACCTATCTCAGGTATTATCAAATCCACTGGTTTCATGGATAAAAGAAAATGCGGAAATTTCGCAAAAGTATTCCTACTGGAATCAGATGAAATCGAAGGTGATCCTCGGTAATCTTCTGGTCATACCAGTAGAAGATGCGTTGCTTTATGTCGAACCGCTGTATATACGCGCGGCGAACGGGCAACTGCCTCAACTTCAGCGTGTGTTGGCCTCGTATCATGGATATACCGTGATGGACACCAACCTCGACTCGACCCTCGCCGCGCTATTCACGAATCCAAACCAGGAGGCAGCGGCTGCTATGAAGTCATCAGCACCTCCATCTGCTTTTTCTGCCAATACTGCCCCGGCCCTACGGGCCGCTGCCGCTCACTATAATCTCGCATTGCAGGCGCTGCGGCGTGGTGATTGGGCGGCACTCGGCGCGGAGGTAAAGAAGCTTGGACAGTCTCTCGGCCAGCCAACAGAATAAATGCTGGACTGGCAGCCGTGCGATCACCATTTGAGAAGTATAGGAAGTAGTCCAATGGCTACGTTGCGGTATCTCAGTCGGTTCTCCACCACGATGTCAAAGACAATAGTATTTTGTCCGAGGAGAGTGTTCCGCACAGAGTGAAAGAGCGGCTACGTCACTTTGAACGAGGGAAATTATGAACTACCGCAAGAGATTCGTCGTCGAGCCCGGCGCCAAGGTGAGGCTCGGCAAGATTGACCCGGAATTCAAAGACAAGCACGAATCGCAGGACCGGGCGATGCCGGAGATCCAGAAGCACGTCGAGCGCATGGCCAAGCTGCAGTATCTGCTGTACGCCGACGGCAACCAGTCCTTGCTGCTCGTGCTGCAGGCGCTCGACGCCGGCGGCAAGGACGGCGTGGTGCGCCACGTGTTCGCCGCCATGAACCCGCAGGGGACGTCGGCCTTAGTTTCAAACAGCCGAGTAAGTTCGAAGCCGCGCACGACTTCCTCTGGCGCGCCCACCGGCGCACGCCGGACAAAGGGGAAGTCGTGATCTTCAACCGGTCGCACTATGAGGACGTGCTGGTGGTGCGCGTGCACAAGCTGGTGCCGAAGTCGGTGTGGTCGAAGCGTTACGAGCTGATCAATGACTTCGAGAAGATGCTCCACGAAAACGGCACGCGCATTCTCAAGTTCTATCTCCACATCAGCCCGGAGGAGCAGCTCAAGCGCTTTAAGCAGCGGCTCGATGACCCGATGCGGCACTGGAAAATCAGCGAGGCCGACTACTCGGAGCGCAAGCTGTGGCCGGACTATATCGAGGCGTACGAGGACGCCATGGAAAGGACGAGCACCAAGCACGCCCCATGGTACGTGATCCCGTCCAACCACAAGTGGTTCCGCAACCTGGCCATCTCCGAGATCCTGGCCGACACGCTGGAGGACATGGAGCTTGAAGCTGCCGCCGGCACGGGTGGACATTGCGGAAATTCGTCGCAAGTATCACACTGCGGCGGCGCGGCAGGCGCGGCGCGGCAACAAGCCGCCGAAGGCGTCGCACAAGAAGTAGGCACGCCTCAACCCAGCGAGCTAGTGAACGTGACACACGGAAAGCTGCGGGATAGCGAGCGGTGGCCGTGGCTTTTCGGCGGCATCCGGCCCGTCACCCGTGCGGGAGCGGTGCGCGACGCGCTGGCTGGCATCACTCTCGCCGCGATGAACGTGCCGCAGGCGCTGGGCTATGCGCGAATCGCCGGAATGCCGGTCGTCACCGGGCTCTACACTCTACTGCTACCGCTGGTAGCCTTCGCAGGGCTCGGCTCTTCGCGTTACCTGGTGGTGGCGGCGGATTCAGCCACGGCGGCCATCCTAGCGGGCAGACTGTCACAGATTGCGCCTGTCGCCAGCGAGCATTATGTAGCGCTGGCCGGCTTGGTAGCACTGTTGACGGCAGGATGCTTGCTGCTGGCGCGGTTGTTCAAACTCGGCTTCCTGGCTGACTTCCTTTCGCAGACGCTGCTGGTGGGCTTTCTCACCGGTGTCGGCTTCCAAGTCGGCATTGCGATGCTTGGCGAGATGCTTGGAGTGCCGATCACCTCCAATCGGACGGTTGAGCAGCTCGCGCAGATTGTCCGCGGTTTGCCTCACTTGAATGTTCCGACACTGTGCGTCGCGGTGGCGGTGTTGGCGATCGTCTTCGTCCTCAACAGGTTTGCGCCGAGCTTTCCCGCGTCGCTCTTCGCGGTCGTTGGGGCTATTGCAGCGAGCGCCGCGTTCGACTTCCCCGGGCACGGCATCAGCGTCATCCAAAGAGTCACCGGAGGTCTGCCGCCGATTGGCCTTCCAGATGTGAGCTGGCGGGAAATTCCGCAGTTGCTCCCCGTCTCGGTCTCTTGCTTCCTGATGATCGTCACGCAGAGCGCCGCCACGGCGCGCGCTTACGCGTTCCGCGACAGCCAAAAACATGACGAGAACACCGACCTCGTCGGTCTGTCAGCGGCCAACGCGGTCGCCGCGCTCAGCGGCACCTTCGTCGTAAATGGCAGCCCGACGCAGACGGCGATGGTCGAACGCTCCGGCGGCCACAGCCAGATAGCCCAGCTCGCCACGGCCGCCGTCGTGGCCATCGTGCTCCTCTTCCTGACCGGTCCGCTGCACTATTTGCCCCGGTGTGTGCTCGGTGCCATCGTTTTTACCATCGCTGTCGGACTCGTCGATGTGCGCGGTTTGCGTGACATCCGGCGCGAGAGCCTTGGTGAGTTCTGGCTGGCGCTGATCACCGCCGCGACGGTGGTGGTGATCGGCGTCGAACAGGGCATCCTGCTGGCGATAGGGCTGTCGCTGCTCTGGCACGTGCGCCACAGCTATCAACCGCACACCGCCGTGCTCGTCGAGCACAGCGGACAATGGCGGCCGACGCCGGCAGTTCCGGGTGCGCTCAGCGGGCCCGGCCTCGTGATCTTTCAATTCGGGGCAGACCTCTTCTATGCCAATGTCGGCCGGTTTGCGGCGGAGGTGCGTGGCCTCGTTGAAGGAGCGGATCCGCCGGTGAAATGGCTGGTAGTCGATGCGGGCGCGATCACCAGCATCGATTATTCGGCCGCGCGAATATTGGCGAATCTGCAACAGGATCTAATCCGCCGCCGCATAGCGCTGGTGCTGGTTCACACGGAATCGTCGCTGCGGGCGGATCTGCACCGCCACCGGCTAGCCGACGTCATCGGCTCCGATCACATTTTCGACACCTTGCGTGAAACGCTCGCCGCGATAAACGAACGGCGCGTTCGTGTGATGCCCGCGACCAATCCTGTCGAAGAACAGCGACAGCGATGAATCCCACGTGCGGCGACCGGCGAGCACTGCCAAAAGCGTGACGAGCCATTTAGCGATCGAAAACATTCGACTGTGCGCAGGTACTTCCGTACGCTCAGACCCTTGCGCGGCAAGAGTGAGCTTCGCAATCAGTCCCTTAGACCGAACAAAGAGTATGTCAAAGACGTGGAGGGTTTTTTCAAATTCTTCGGCTCGTTTCCACAACGGGACTTTCGATGCATCTGCCATGAGGCATCCTCCGAATCCGCTGATTCATTCCACTTAAATGAGAATTTGGTCGGCGGTGCAGGTTTCAAACCTGCGACCCTCGGCTTGTAAGAAAACGTAGCGATAGCCTGCGCGCCGTCAGCAAGGTTTTCTCCGAGCTCTAACGGCATCGCAGCGGCACGCGCACCGTATACGTTTTTGTGACCAGAATTGGCCTCGAGCGGCCAATCCGGGAGGCGACAGGGCCGGGAGGAACCTAAGGTTTTATTGGCTCTTTTGGCTGATTAGTCAAACAGCCCGGTTTTGAACGCCGGCGTTCAGACTGGGCTATATCGGCCCATATCCAGTCACATTCGGATCGAGATGATTTAGGTTTCGCCTCATCGTTTCTTGGCTCAAATCCCGCGCTTCATACCAATCCCCGATTAGAAGGGACCGAAATCGACGGCACATTTTGACGGCGAATACGGTCGAAACCACTACGCCGCGCCTCGAGTTCATAGCTCCGCGACTCCCGTCGAGGTACTTTGGGAAAGATGAGGTTGGAATCTGACTGTGGGGGATTTTGTGGGGACCCTCGGTCACATTTGATATCGCTCGGTGGCAGCAGTCGTCCCTTTCGAAATAGGAGAGAACCCTTCGCGCACAATGACTACATGCGTATCTGGTGATACCGAGCAATACCGGTTAAAACCTGTCTTCAACGCCTGTTAACCGTCGGGTCGCTGGTTCGAATCCGGCCCGGGGAGCCAATCATTTTCTGGCACATAACAGATGCCTTCCGATGACCCCCACCATTACCGCCTTTGAACGGTCGCCCGATGGCGGCAAGGGGCTCGCGCGCGACACGCGCGTTCGCTGGGCGCTGGAAGAAGTGCGCCAGCCTTACAAGGTTCGGCTTGTCTCGTTCAAAGCGATGAAGGAACCCGCGCATCTGGCGCTTCATCCTTTCGGTCAGATTCCGACCTATGAAGAAGGTGACCTCGCCCTGTTCGAGACGGGGGCGATCGTGTTCCACATCGCGCAGCGCCATGCGGGCCTGCTGCCAGACGATGCAAATGCTCGGGCACGCGCGATCACATGGATGTTTGCCGCGCTCAGCACGATAGAGCCGCCGATCCTTGAACGCGAAAACGCCAGGCTCCTTGAAGGTGACAAGCCCTGGTCCGCGCAGCGCATGCCTGCGGTCGAGGATCGCATCCGTAACCGGCTGGGCCAACTTTCCAGTCGTCTTGGCGATGCCGACTGGCTCGACGGTGCGTTCAGCGCGGGTGACCTGATGATGGTGTCGGTGCTTCTCAGGTTGAAATCATCGGGTATGCTGGACGAATACCCGAACCTCGCCGCCTATGTGGCTCGCGGCGAAGCGCGGCCCGCCTACAAGCGTGCGTTCGAGGCGCAATTGGCGGTCAACAAGCCACCGCCCGGCTGAGCGGACGCACAAGTCGCGCGCCATCTCCTACCATGCTCCGAAGGGAATGCCCCGGCCTACTCGCGCGACCGATGCGCGGCTTCGGTCATGAGTATCTCGAGCGTCAGCCGCTCGGTGCCGCGAATCACGGTGACCGGCGTGCGCACTCCCACCAGGCTCATCGTAAGCTGGCGCTGCAGGTCGTCGATACCGGCGATCGCAGTGTCACCGAGCCGGATCAGCAGGTCGCCCTCTTTGATTCCGCCGAGCGCCGCCGGGCTGTTCGCCTCAACCGACGCGACCCGGACCGCGGTCTCCGCCGACAGCCGATAGAAGCGCACGAACCGGCGCGGCAGCTCCACATTGTGGCCCGCGATTCCCAGATAGCTCCTGCTGATCTTGCCGTCCTTGATCAGAAGGCCCGCAACCAGCTTGGCGCTGTTGATCGCAATCGCGAAGCAGATTCCCTGCGCCGGCAGGATAATCGCCGTGTTGACTCCGATCACCTCGCCGCGCGAGTTCACCAGCGGTCCGCCGGAATTGCCCGGATTGAGCGCCGCGTCGGTTTGGATAACATTGTCGACCAGCCGGCCCGATCCGGTCCTGAGCGATCGGCCAAGCGCACTCACGACGCCTGCCGTGACCGTGCATTGGAAGCCGTACGGATTCCCGATCGCGATCGCGATCTGGCCCACGTGAATCGCCTGCGAATCGCCCAGCGCGACCGCGGTCAGGTTCGAGCCGGTCATCCGAATCACGGCCAGGTCGGTATCGGGATCGTCGCCAATCAGCTCCGCCGCCGATTTGCGCCCGTCGGAAAGCGTGACCGAGATTCGCGATGCTCGGTGAACGACGTGGCTATTGGTAATGATGTATCCGTCGGGCGCGATGATAAAGCCCGAGCCGCTCCCTGACGGCACATTCTGCGAACCACCCGCCTGCGGTCCCGCCGCCTGCGCGACCTCGATATTCACCACCGCCGGGCTGACGGACTCGGCCGCGCCCATCACGGCCCGCGAATATGCGTCGAACAGATGATCGTCAGACGAATCGTGAGAGAGTCCGCTGATAGGAGCGCCGTTATCCAGAACCATCTTCAACGATGAACGCATCATGGATACTCCTGGGGAGTAAACATAATCACGAAATCCGTTTTGCAAACGTACCCGATCCGCAGCTCGCAGCTCGGCCGGAGCATCCTGGTCGCACGTGGCATCTGCCCCTTGCCGGATTCAGTGTCCAATCTGCACGATATGCAGGCCGAGGCTCGACGCAGCGGCGCCCTGCTTTCGATCGGCGGTGACAAACGGCAGCGCTATCCCGGCCTCCTTTTGGAACAGAAGAGCCGAGGCAAGATGCAACGCGTCGAGTGTTCTCACCGGCGCGTGGTGCAGCAAGTCTTCGGCACGCGCAACAACGCTGGAGCCAAGTTCGACCAGTTCCCAGTAGTCGCGGTCGGCGCGAATCCTCACGATGATCGCGTCGAAGTCTTCTTGCGCCAACTCGGCCAGGCTGCGGCGACGGCACAGCGCTGAAACAGCTTCCACCGGAGCAATCGCCGAGGTGACAATCCGGTAGCGGCCGAGCATCCGGCGCGCGCGGGGTGAATCGATCTCCTGTACGTAGCGCTTTATGATTACGCTGGTGTCGAAGTATGCCCACTCGGCCATCATGCTCGCCCTGCCGAGCCGCGATGGTTAGCGCTGTTCGCGTTCAGCTTCGATGGTCTCGGCCACTGGGACGCCGACGATTTTGCGCGGGCTCCATCGCGGAAGACGCCCGTTCTTGGTTGCGGCCCGCAATACTCCCTGTCCCTCGAGTCGCCGAACCTCACGGCCGACGGAGTCGCCTTCGGCGTCATCGGATTCACTTATCGGAGTGAGCCTCGCCACCGGGCGGCCTCGTTCGGTCAGGATCACCTCCGCACCGCCGCGAACGGTTTTCATCAGGCGTGAGAAATGTTGATTGGCTTCACGCAGTCCAATGCGCATAATTTAGTCCCACCACCTAGGTAGTGACATCACTACTTTAGTGACATCCGATCAAAATGCCAACCCTTCGGAAAGATTATCTTTGGTCCTCTCAGGTATCTTATCTCCTCCATCCGGCGCTTACTCGGCATCGAAATTGCTTTTCTTGTGGCCAGGAACAGAAAAGCCGCCAAATCGGTCGAATGGTCGCCAAAAATGCTACGAGCTGTAGCAGGATCGCGACTCTACGGACGATTTGAGTAGCTCCAGGTCAACACGGCGCCTCCTCTGGGGCACGGCGGTGCCAGAGGTTTTCGAGCTATGGCTTTTCGCCGAGGTTGTTGCAGAGGACGGGCCGCTATGCCCCTTTCGTTTCGAACATCCCGCGCCCGATCGACCAAAGGCCAGACCATGGTCGAATTCGCGATGGTTGCGCCGCTGTTCCTATTACTCATCTTCGGGGTGATGGACTACGCCTGGCTGATGTTCGCGCAATCGAACATTCAACAGGCCATCGATGATGGCGGTCGGTACGCCTCCACCGGACAGGAATCCGGCGGCACCGGAACCCGCATAACCTCGATCATCGCCAAGGTCCAGAGCGAAATAAGCGTCCCCGGGGTGAGCGCGTCGAACATGACAATTTGTAGCGTTCCGCCCGGTGGAGGGACTTCATTGTGCTGGAACTCGGGGGCCGATAACGGCAACACCGGCGCGGCGGGCGGACCCGAGTACACCGAGACCTTGACCCTCACCACCACCTTGCCGCTGATGACCCCTCTAATTGGTCAGTTCTTTCCGGCGGCCGGCTACACTTTCACCTCGAGCACCACCTTCATGAACGAGCCCTTTGACCCGTCCACGACCAACTAGGGAATAGAAGAACATGTCACTCTCCTATCGCTCGGCCCGCGCAAAGCTTATCGCCAACGAATCTGGCCAGGCAGTGGTCGAGACTGCTTTCGTTGTGACCCTGCTCCTCCTTCTCATGTGCGCAGCGATCGATTTCGGCCGTGCCCTGCACACCATGCAGGTGGTGACCGAGCTGACCCGGCAAGGCGCGAATCTGGCCCTACGCGGGGAAGGCACCTCAAGCTGCGATAATTTGTGCACCGCCGTGTCCTCCCTGTTGTCGGGGAGTTCCGGCCTGAACCTGTCGAGTAACGGCAAAGTAATCATTACGTCACTCACCGAAACCTTAACCGGAAACGAAACTGTCGGTCCCTCCGGCGGTCCTTATAAGATTGCTGAACAAGACGTGTCGTCGGGAGGCATTACGGAATCAAGTAAACTAGGGTCGACGGTCGGTGCGAACGTGAATATACCCGGAGCGCCAGGGCTCCAGACGGGACAGTATCTATACGTTGCGGAGATTTACTACAGCTTCACGGCCGCCACTCCGATCGGAAAACTAACCAACAGCGCCGTCAACATGCCGTCGGTGCTTTATGACATCGCGTATTTCTAACCCCAGGTTGAGGTGAGGCTCTTGCGGGCTAAAATTATAAAACCCCAGCGCGGGCAGATTTTTCTCCTGCTCGCTATCCTGGTACCTGTCCTGATCGTTCTCGCCGGCTTCGGACTTGACCTCGGTATAGCCTATGTCACGAAGTCCACGCTCTCGAAGTCAGTTGATGCTGCCGCGCTTACCGCGATGAAAAACATCAACTTGGGGACCGGGAGTCTTCCCAATTGCAGTCTAACCAGCGCAGCGGCAGCCGTCGGCCTGGAAACCTTCAACGTCAATTATCAATCAGTACCCGGGCTTGGTGCGCCTCCGACACCCAGCATCTGCTTCACTACCGACTCCAACAACAATACGATTGTCAACGTCAGCGCCACGGCCACGATCAATACTTACTTCCTCCGTGCGATTTCCATCATTCCCGGCATCAGCACCAACTACAATACTTTGAGCGTCAGCGCCTCCGCGACCGCTCAACGCAACCCAATGATCATGTCGCTGGTGCTCGATATCTCGTATTCCATGGAAAACAATGGCGGATCGACTGCGCTTGCGCCCGCGGTGGAAGACTTTATCGCTGACTTCGATCCGAACAATAACGACACGATCGACTACGCCTCGATGGTGACGTTTGGAACCTCCGCGGTGGTCGATGTTCAAAATACGCAACCCTTCAAGAACGCAATCGACACCGCGGTCAGCCAGAAATTCTGGGCAAACGGAATTATCAACTACACCAATTCACAAGCAGGGCTGTTGGACGGACAGACTCAAATCGCCGATCAGGCCGCAAATGTGCCCTCGGGTGAGAACGTTATCAAAGTGCTGGTCTTTTTCACCGACGGCTGGCCAAATATACAACAGGACACTCTGACCTGTCCGGCTGCTACCAAGGGCGGGTCAACAACCACCGCCAATCTCCTGTATTGCGGTTGCGATCCCGGGGATGAGTCGCTGAATTTGTGCCAGTCCTCCGGCGGCGTATTCTTTGCACCCTCCACCTGCAGCACATCCAACAATAGCTGTAGCAAACCCACCAGCGGATGCGGCTCAAGCAGCACCACTGCACAACTCCCCCAGAATTTCCCTGATCAGCAGACCAATTCGACCGAACCGCTGGTCGTCGGCTCCAATTTCAATATCGAGTATTGCGGCGGCCAGACTCCCGCCTCCGGCCAAACCCTGGCCAGCGATGCGATGTATCGCGCGGTCCAAGTGTCCACCAACTCCTCCACCGGCCTCCTGTCCCAAGGGGTCTATGTTTACGCCATCGGCATGGGCTCCGCGATCACCAGCCAGCCTGCCGCACAGGAATTCCTGCGCGAGATCGCCAACGATCCCTCCGCTTCTACCTACAACCCCAACCTGCCAATCGGAGAAGCCGTGTTTGCCTCTAATTCTTCCGATCTGGACCAGGTGTTCCAGACGATCGCTTCCAAGATCCTTCTGCGACTCTCAAGATAGTAGATAAGCATCCAATTCCTTTCCCGGTGGCACAGGCTCTAGCCTGCGCCACCGGTGCCGCTTTCTCTCCCTTGACACGAAATTTTTTATGCTCCGCGACGACAAATCTCTTCGCGGATGAAAAATAATCTCCGTGCAAGTCCCCTCGATCGTTGTCGATGCTGCAGGCCGTTGTTAGCGTCTCGAACCCTGTCGATTCGGCCGCACGGCGCGCGCCGCGGAGGAAATCAGCATGGCGGAACCGTTTCCTGGCGATCCTTATCTGAGCGGAGGTTTTGAGCCGATCCGGATGGAGTGTGACTACGCGGATCTGATTGTGGAAGGCGAGGTTCCCGCCGATCTCGATGGCTCATTTTATCGCGTCGGACCCAATCCCCAGTTCGCTCCGCGTTGCCCCTACAACCCGCTCCTCGGCGACGGCATGGCGCACGCCTTCCATCTGCGCGATGGACGAGTCTCGTACTGCAACCGGTGGGTCCGGACGCTTCAGTGGAAGCTCGAGCGCGAGGCCGGCCGAGCGCTGTTCGGACCTCCCGGCTTCCCCGCCCTCTCCGACCCGAACGTGGCGGGCATCGCCACCGATGGCGTCGCGAACACCAATCTCGTATGGCACGCGAACCGGCTGCTCGTGCTCGAGGAAGGCCACGCGCCGATCGAGCTCGATCCCTTGTCGCTCGAGACCATCGGCCCCTGGCGCTTCGACGATCGGTTGCCGCGTAACATGACCGCGCATCCGAAGATCGATTCGGAGTCGGGCGAAATGTTGTTCTTTGCGAATCTTCCGAAAGGCCGCCTGAACGGCGAGATCGCATTCTACGCCGCCAACCGGGCCGGCATCCTTGACCATTCCGGGCTGTTCAAAGGACCGTTCCCGTCCCTGGTGCATGATTTCGCGATTACCCAGGACTTTCTCATTTTCCCGATCTGTCCCGTGACCCTATCGATCGAGCGCGCGAAGGCGGGCGCTCCGCTTATCACGTGGGAGCCGGAAAAAGGAACCCACGTGGCGATCATCCCTCGCTCCGGCGGGGTCGAAGATCTGCGATGGTTCAGCGGCGCTCCGTGCATGGCATGGCATTCAATGAACGCCTTCAACGATGGAGACAGAATCACCGTCGATGTCTGCCAGCAGGCTGCCGCTGCATTTCCTCTCGCCAACGGGTCAATGCCGGACCAGCGCAAGACCTCGCAGTACCTCACCCGCTGGACCTTCGATTGGTCGAAAGCCGGTGGGTTCGAAATGGAGCGACTGAGCGACGTTCGATGCGAATACCCGCGAATCGACGAGCGGCGCACGGGCCGGAATTATCGGCATGGTTACCTCGCGTGCGAAGGCGGTCCCGGAAGCGGCGATCCGTTCCATCGCGGAATCGCGCACTTCGATCACCTCACCCGCCGGATGAGGACCTATTCCACCGGTCCCAGATGCGCCGTGGCCGAGCCCGTGTTCGTCGCCAAAAACCGCGATGCGCAAGAAGGCGAAGGGTATCTGCTGACCAATATTTTTGATGAACAACGTAACGCGAGTCATCTCGCAATCTTCGACGCCGAGGATATCGAGCGAGGCCCCGTTGCACGTGCGCATCTGGACCATCGCGTGCCCGTCGGCTTCCACGCCTGTTGGCGTCCCGGCAACACAAAGCCCTCGTGACGTGTCGCAACTCCTGTCCCGAGCCGTCCCTGGGAGCCCGATTGGAATTCGTAGGGGCGCGTCGCGACGCGCCCGTCTTGCGCGCGCCGATAATCGAGCGCATGACGCGTGGCACAAGCTTCAGCCTGTGTCTTCCCTCAGAACGACACTGCGGGAATCGGGTCCAAACATGACGCTGCAAGCGCGCAACGTCTTCCGAGAGGCCAGATTCCCGCGCTATTATTGCTACGACAGGCAAATGATTTTCGACCTTGCGTCCGGGCGCAAATGTACGAAATTCACAAATCTTTTTAACGGGTTAGCACATCTCTTGCTGTGTTACGTGACGCTGCGGATTTGCATCACTACCGTCTTTAGGCGGATGCTGCTTGCAACACCCCCGTATTGACTATGCTCTTGGCCGGTAACACAATACGCCTCCGCCCGTTTTGTCCCTCACGGGCGCAAAAGAATGGAAGCCGTCGAAGTGCAAGAACGCAACACTGAGCACAAAGCTCGCGTTCTCATCGTCGACGACGAGCTGAGCCTCGCGCGGATGGCTGCAGGTCTGCTTCGCACCGCCGGTTACGAGTGCGAGACCTGCCCGACCGTCGAGGCTGCGATGATAGCGCTAGAGCTACACGGAGCCGACGTTATTCTTACCGACCTGACGATGCCGGGGGTGGATGGGATGGAACTGCTGAGGAACGTTCAAGCTAAACGGCCGGATGTAGCTGTAGTCGTTTCGGCCGCAACTCCAAGCACTGACTCGACCGCCGAAGCGCTGCGCGCGGGAGCATTCGATTCCGTCGCCAAGCCCTTCAATGGCGACGAGCTGAACTCCGTCATCGCGCGCGCGGTCGAGATGAGTTCGCTCCAGCGCGAGAACAAGCGTCTGCGCGACCAGCTCGAGGTCGCGGCGACCACGGCCGAGTTTATCGCCGAGAGCCGCCAAAGCCGCGCGCTCGTCGCCACTATCCGCCGCGTGGCGCCCTCGCGCGCGACCAGCCTGATCCAGGGCGAGACCGGCACCGGCAAAGAGCTGGTCGCCCGGATGCTGCATTTCTGGAGCGGCCGCGCCGACGGACCCTTCGTCGCCATCAACTGCAAGGCGTTCGCCGACGGCGTGGTCGAAAGCGAATTGTTCGGCCACGAGAAAGGCTCGTTCACCGGCGCGATTCGTGATCGCGCTGGATGCTTCGAACGCGCCTCGGGTGGCACCCTGTTCCTCGACGAAATCGGCGAGGCCGGCCCCGACTTCCAGGCCAAGCTTCTGCGCGTGCTCGAAGACGGAGAGGTGATGCGAGTCGGCGCATCGAAGGCGCGCAAGGTCGACGTGCGAATCGTCGCGGCCACCAACCGCGTGCTGCGACGGGAAGTCGAATCAGGCGGCTTCCGCGCCGACCTGTACTTCCGCTTGAATGTTATTCCGCTGATTATCGCGCCGCTGCGCGAGCGCCGCGAGGATATCCTGGCGCTGGCCAATCACTTCCTGATCCGCCACTCGGCCGACGCCGGCCGCCCAATCACGCTGTCGCCCGACGCGGCCGCGACTCTGGCCGCCTACCCGTGGCCCGGCAACGTCCGCGAGCTCGAAAACGTAATCGAGCGCGCGGTCGTGATGAGCGGAGCGGAGGTGCTCGAGCCGGACGCGTTCGCACTCGACGAATTTCCGATGGGCTCGTCGCTCGACGAAACCGAAAAGGACTTCGGCAGAGATGCCGGGAAAAATATGGGCTCTGCGGCAGCGGGCTCCGCTCAGGCCGCCTCGAGCGCAGCGCCCGATGCGGGCGGATTCACCGCGCAGGCGTCCGCTGAATCGATCTCGAACGCTGAGACGGGAACGCTTCAGGATTGCCTCGATCGCGCGGCCAGCGAGCGGATCAAATCCGCGCTAGCCGCGGTTGACGGCAACCGCGTCGAAGCCGCCGCCGCATTAGGGGTCGATCGCACGACCCTCTATCGCCTGATGAAGCGCCTCGGCCTGTAACGCAGTCTGATCCCTCGCCCTTTCAGGGCGAGGAATCAGACAGGGCGCGCCGCCAGGCGCCAGTCTTGCCGGATACCCTCTCCCTCCGGGAGAGGGCGACGCGGCGCGGCGATTGCTCTTTTTAGCAATCGCCGTGACGCGTGGGTGAGGGTGCTTGCTCTGCTCTTTTAATCGCGGCGCTGAAATCGGTCCCTCACCTAACCGCGCGCCAGTGGCACCTTCCTTTCAGGGCGCGGGATCAGACAGCGCCAATCGGAAAGACAGTCACGAACACCGCCTGCCAGCGGTTTTCACGCTTCGAGTACACGCGCAGGTAACGTTGATCGACCACGCGATCGGGATGCTGAATGCGGACCCGGCCCCACGTTGCCGCAGTGGGCGTGAACATCTGCATACCCGCTTCACTGAAGAACACCTGCGCTCCCTCGGGTGTCGGCCGCATCATGTCGATTTTGCCGCCCGTTCGGCCGTCAGAAAGATTAACGCGAAAATCGTCAGCCAGGATTTCGGCGAAGGCCGAACGATCATTACGCAGATAAACCTCGTTCCATGACCGGTCCAGTTCTCTGACCGCTTGTTCGTCCGCCGAAAGGGTATTGTGATCCATCGGATCTGGCCACCACGAAATATTGTTTCGCAGCATAATCGCCGATCGCGGTATGCGCCAGAATGGGTGACATGAATCGAGCACGAGTCATACTAAGAAACCTGATTGAGGACTGGTGGCACAGGCTTTAGCCTGTGTTCCCCCGTCGGCTACGGAGCAGAATCAATTTGTATTGGCGCGTCGTGAGGCGCCCGTCTTTGCGCGATACCCTCTCCCTCCGGGAGAGGGCGACGCGGCGCGGCGATTGCTTTTTTTAGCAATCGCCGTGACGCGTGGGTGAGGGTGCTGCTCTGCTCTTCAAGCACGGCGCGGCGCGCTGAATCAGGATTTTTTTGAAGCCCGTTCCTTGCTCTCAGGCAAAGAGAACGACAACTCATCCGGCCCGAGCTTTTAGAATCACCGGCATCCCGTCCGACGGCCCGATCGCTATGCTGACCCGCACCGGCCGCGCAGTGTGACTGCGCACTGGCGCAATATCGAAACGCCGGATCACTTCGGCCAGCACGATCTTCATCTGGTAGGTCGCGAATGCCGCGCCCAGGCATCTGCGCGTGCCGCCGCCGAACGGAAAGAAATGGTAGGGACTCGGACGCGAATCGATGAAGCGGGAGGGATCGAATTTTTCCGGATCGGACCAAAGGTCCGGACGCCGTTGCACGAGGTATATACAAAGCGCCACCACGACGCCCTTCGGCAACGCGCACCCCGCTATTTCCATCGGAGCCTGCAGCTCGCGTCCGATGTTGGGAACCACCGGACAGAGCCGCATCGTCTCGTTAACCACGGCATCGAGGTAATGCATCGACGCCGGGTCGGCGTCTTCGGGCATCCGCGCCAACTCCTCGCGCGCGGCGCGTGTGACGTCAGGATGCAGCGCCAACTGATGCATCGCCCATGCGAGCGACGCGGCCGTGGTTTCATGGCCGGCGAGCAGGAGCGTCATCATCTCGTCCCGCAGGACCATGTCGCTTATCGGACGACCGTTTTCGTCGTGTGCGGCGAGCAGAATCGAAAGGATATCTTCGCGGTTACGATCGGGTGACGCCCGTCGCTTCGCAAATTCGGCGAACAGCGCACTTTCCATCTCGCGGTTCAGCCGAACCACACGCCCCCATGGACTCCATGGACCAAGGTCGAGGCGGAATGCGGATACCGGGAACAGGCTCGCGAAGCGGCCCGAATAGAGCGCGAACAACCGCGCGATGAGGTCCTTCAGGTGTGCCGATTCCGCGGATTCGTCCAGGCCGAAAGCCGCGCGCATGATGACGTCGAACGTAATCGATCGCATCGACGGATAAACCGCGAAGGCCTCGCCAACCGGCCACTTCGCTATAGCGGCGCGCGCGATCGATCGCATCACCGGCCCATACGCGCGCATCCTCTCGCCCCCAAACGCCGGCAGAATGAGCCGGCGGTCGTGCAGATGCGCCTCGCCATCGAGGAACAGCACGGAACGCTCGCCCATGAAGACGCCTAGCGGACGATTTGCTTTGCCTGCGTGAAGCAGCTCGGGATTGCCGAGAAAGATTTCGCGGATCGCGGCCGGTTCGCTGGTGAAGACGAACGGGCTGACGCCGGGAACGCGAATCGTGAACCAGTCGCCGTAGCGGCGCGCGCACTGGTCGAGAAAACGATACGGGTTGCGCACGAAACCGAACGTCGCGACGGGCCCGGGCCCGGATGGAAGCGTCGCCGATTTGCCGCCACCCCAATGCACGAGTGCCGAGTACCACGGCACCGGTATCGTCACAATCTGGCGAAGCGAACGACTCTAATTCGTGGCGATCCGGCGATGGAGCTCTGCAAACAGGCCTCGAACTCGCGATTTATCGACGCGTCCATTTTGGAGGGGGCGGGCGGTCAAGTCGATCTTCAGAAGTAACAAAACCCTTGGCGCACAGGCTTTTCATGCCATTTTGACGCCTCGCCGTTTCCCTAACGATCGTTCGGGTTTTTGCCAGATTTGTTCATGGCTGAACTGTTCAGCCTTATGCCCAATTCCACTTCGTGCAAAAGTGATCGCGTGGAAGCATCCGGCACACAGTACCGCTTCGCTCTGGGCCGCGTTCCTTCGCAAGCAGAGCAGCACCCTCATCCGGCGCTGCGCGCCACCCTTCGACAGGCTCAGGGCAGGCTCTTCTCACGGAGGGAGAAGGATCAGAACATGCCCGAATGCCTTCTCTCTCCAGGAGAAGGTGCCCGAACGGCGGATGAGGGTGCTGCTCTGCCAGCGGCGACTCAGCTTCAAGAGTTGGAACTATAAGAATGGATCGCCGCGCCCGAGCGTCCAAAAATCGATGACCAAAAAAGCTGCTAAAACGAACCCAATGCCCCGAATTCCGCAGCATCTACAAGTAGTTTATTTTTTGAGCCAATAAAAAAGATACCAAACGAACCCACCGAATTTGCCCGAGATCAAAAAATCCGAGGCACTACCTTGCCCAGAATCAATCATGTTTCTATTTAGGGGAGGGCCCCGGACCCGAGCGTTTCCGCATCGGGTCCGAGGCGCCTGGGAGAGGACTTGTTCAGCTCTGCCCCGCGAACGCCGTGGTGACGGCCTATCAGACGCCGCCGATCGTCCGGATGACCTGGATCATCGCCGGTCCAACGATCACCGCGATCATCGCGGGCAGGATGAAGAGCACCAATGGAAACAGAATCTTGATCGAGGCCTTCTGCGCCTGCTCCTCGGCGTGCAGACGGCGGCGAGTGCGCAACGCGTCGGAACTGGCATGAAGCGCAGGTCCGATCTGTGCGCCCAATTGCTCACTCTGGATAAGGGTCGCGGCCAGCGGCTTGATATCGTCGACCGCGGTCCGCTCGGCAAGGCTGCGCAGCGCTCCGCCCAGCGATGCGCCGGCGGAAATGTCGCTCGCGACCAGGCTGAGCTCGGTGCCGATCTCCTGGCCCTGCCGCTCGCATTCGGTGCCGACGATCCGGATTGCCTCATACAGCCCGAGTCCTGCCTCCACGCAGACCACCAGCAAATCGAGCACGTCGGAGAGCTGGCGCGCGATATTGCCTTGGCGGATACGGGCGCGGCGGCCGATGTAGTAGCTCGGGACGAAGATTCCGACTGCGGCGCCGCCCAACCCGAACAGGAACGGCTGCGCCACCGAATCATGCAGCACCACCCCGATCAACAATCCGAGCGCGCCGCATCCTACCGCCAGCAGCACGCGCACGACCTGATAGAAGTGCGGTGCGCCGCCCTTGAGAAAGCCGGCTTGCGCGAGCGTCTGTGCGAGTTTCTCGCCCTGCGGAGTATCAAGGTCGGGAACCGGAACTTTTTTGGACGCCCATCTGAAGATCATCCGCAGCAGGTTGGGATCATATTCGCCGGCGTTCTCGAGTGCGCCCTGCGTCACCCGCATCTTGACCGCCAGGTCGGCAAAACGATCGTCAACCGGGCGATGGCCGGCAAACACTCCGACGTACAGCGCCAGGGCTGCCGCGCCGATCAGGAAGAAGAAAGCGATACTGATGAAAAGTGCGCTCATATCAGTAGCTCACGCGCAGCAATCGCCGGATGGTCAGGATTGCCGCGAGGTCCATCCCCATCGCGAACTTCAGAATCTTCTGTCCGGTGGGATCGTAAAACAGCTCTTTGGTGTAGCCCGGCTGGATCAGCGTAAACGCGCCCAGCACCAGCACCGGCAGGATGCCGACCACCCATCCGCCCATCCTTGCCTGCGCGGTCAGCGCGCGGATTTGGAGGCGCAGACGCTGGCGGATGCGGACTATCTCGGACAGCCGTCCGACAATCTGCGCCAGCGACGATCCGACCTCGCTCTGCACTTTTACCGCCACCGTCAGGAGCCGCAGATCGTCTTCGGGCACGCGCTTCAACATATCGTCGAGCGCGCGCGGCAACGGCAGACCGATGCGGCTCTGCTCGAGCACGGTGCGAAACTCGACTCCCAGCGGATCGGAGAATTCGCCGACCACGACCTGCAGCGCGCGCTGGAGCGAGTGCCCCGCTTCGAGCGACGACTTGATCAGGTCGAGCGCAAATGGAAGCTGGCTGCTAAAGGCTTTCAGGCGGCGTTTCTTTTTGAACTGGATGTACACCAGCGGCATCGCGGCGAAGATGATCGCGGAGCCGAGGCCGAACAGCATGTCGCCGAACATCGCGTCACCCAGGAACAGTCCCCCGCCGAACAGCATCACGATGATCAGCAGCACGTCGCCGACTCGGGTGTACATACCGGCCTGCCACATCATTTCCTCGAGGCGGCGCAGCAGGTTCAACTCGTACACGACGCCGAGCAGCTTGCCTTCGTCGGGCCGGCGTTTGCGCATGATCCCGAGGTCGATGTCGTCAGCCGGGCGGGTCAGGCGGCGCGAGATTTCGCTCTTCTGTTCGGTCTCGGTCTTGGTCCCGGTGATAAACACCAGTGCGAAGACAAAGATGATCGCGAAAATTGCGGATGCGATTAAAAAATCCATCGTTTCATCCCACCACTGCGTTGGCCCGGAACAGCCGCGCGTCGAGCTTCATGCCCGCCGCTTCCAGACGCTGCGAATAAGTCGAGCGGATGCCGGTCGAGACGAAATTTCCTTTTACCTCGCCGTCGGACCCCACTCCGGTGCGTTTGAACTCGAACAGATCCTGCATCATCACCATCTCCCCCTCCATTCCGCTGATCTCGGAAATCTTCATTACTTTGCGGGTACCGTCAGACAGGCGCGAGACGTGGACGATCATGTTGAGCGCCGACGCGATCTGCTGGCGCATCGCGCGCTGCGGGATGCTGATCCCCGACAGGAGCATCATCATCTCGAGCCGGCCCATCGCGTCGCGCGGTGTGTTGGCGTGGATCGTTCCGAGCGAGCCGTCATGGCCGGTCGACATCGCCTGGAGCATGTCGAACACTTCGGCGCCGCGGACTTCGCCGACGATTATCCGGTCCGGCCGCATACGCAGGGTGTTCTTCACCAGGTCGCGCTGGCTGACTTCGCCCTTGCCCTCGACGTTGGCGGGCCGGGTTTCCAGGCGGACAACGTGCGGCTGCTGCAGCGAAAGTTCGGCCGAGTCTTCGATCGTCACGATCCGCTCGTCGGCCGGCACGAACGCCGACAGGCAATTGAGCATCGTGGTTTTCCCCGAGCCGGTGCCGCCGCAGATGATGATGTTCAGACGCGCCTTGACGATAGTTTCGAGAAACTCGACGATCTCGGGCACCACCGATCCCTTGTCGACCAGGTCCTGCACCGCGTAGCGGCGCTTTCCGAAACGCCGGATCGAGAGCGACGGCCCGTCGAGCGCAAGCGGCGGAATGATCGCGTTGATACGCGAGCCGTCGGGCAGGCGCGCATCGACCATCGGCGACGATTCGTCGACCCGGCGTCCGACCTGCGAGACGATCCGGTCGATGATCAGCATCAGATGCGCGTCGTCCTGGAACTTGACCTCGGTCGGATGCAGGCGGCCGTGTTTTTCCACGTAAACCTGGCCATGTCCATTGACCAGGATATCGGTGATGTCGTCGTCCCAGAGCAGCGGCTCGAGCGGTCCCAGGCCCAGGAGCTCGTTCTTGATCTCCTCGACCAGCCGGGTCTTGTCGGTGTCGGTTAAAAGGCGGCCGTCCTCGTTCAGGATGTCCGTGATCGCGCTGGTGACTTTGGCCGAGGCCAGAGTGGGCTCCAGGCTCTCAAGGCGCGAGACGTCAAGCGTCTCGAACAGGCGGTTGTGAACCGCGAGCTTGAGTTGCGAAAACCCCTCGGACTGCGGGTCCTTGGCCTTCTTGGGGCCGGCGCCAATCAGCGAGCGCTGGAACTGCGCGGGAGCCTGGCTGTTTTGCTGCGAGATTCTATCGACCAGCTTCATGGCGACCTCAGGTGCGCGCACCGATCACGTTGAGCAGTTTCGAAACGAATTTTGATCCGTCTGGGGCGCCGTCGCTGGCGAAGCTGGTGTTGCTGCTGGTGATACGGCGCGCGATTTCCTCGACGCTTTTTGCCAGCGGAGAGTTCGGCGCCACCTGCCACAAATCCTGCGCGCTTAACTGAATCCGCTCGAGAATCTTTTCGTCGCGCGGCACCTTGGCGAAGATTGGCTGCGCCAGAGTATGGCTTAGCTGATCCTCGCCGATTGGATGATTCATCACATGACGGCTCAGCACGAAGGTCGGCTCGACATTGCGCAGACCCAGGCGCTGCACCAGATCGACGAATCGCCACGCGCAGCGCGCGGCGCCGATTGACTGATCGAGCACATAGAAGAGATGCTTGGAGCGCTCCCATGCGGCGACCGAATTCGCGTCGATATGGGTTCCGCAATCGACGATCACGTAGTCGAATAGCTGGCGCATCAGGTCCAGCACGCCGCCGACCGCGGCGTCGGTCACCATCTCGCTATCCTCGATCCGCTTGGGCGCGGCCATCAGGTACACGCCCGAGGCGTGCTTGGAAAGCGCGCCTTCGAGCTGAATCGAATCGAGTTTCTTTCCGCCTTCGGTAAGCGCCATGATCGTGCGTTCGGGTTCGAGATTCAAAAAGACCGAGAGCCCGCTGGTCTGCAGATCGAGATCGACCACCCCGACCCTCTTGTCCATCACGTAGCGCAGTGCGAGCGCCAAGTTACCCGACAGGCTGGTCACACCGGTGCCGCCGACCAGGCTCACGATCGAAACGATCTGTCCGCCCTCGTGATGCTCTTCGCGGCGGCGCGCCTCGCTGATCTTGAGCAATGCCCGGGTCACGTCGCCGGGATCGAGCGGCAGAAACAACAGTTCGTCGGCGCCGGCCCGCAGCACCCGTTTCATCAACTCCGGCGAGCGCTCCTCGAGCAGCGCGAACACCAGCGGCGCCGGACTGAGCTGGGTTTCGCGCTGCAGGCAACCCAGCGCCGTATCTTCATCTCCGTTAAACACCACCATGGTTACGTCGGCCGGCACCAGATCGGTGGTATCGGTGTCGGGTTCGAATTCCGCGATATCGAGCGGCGGATCGCCGAGCGCGGCGAGCTCGGTTCGCACCTCGGTGCGCTGCTGCTGCGCAGCGCACACGAGGTGGACCTTTAGAGCTCCTCGCCGGCTCCCGTTGTTTTGCTTCAGTACTGACACTGCTTCCTCTCCCTGTTGGCAGTTTCAGTGCCTGACGGACCGGTTAGAACCGGGGACGCGAAGCGTCATACGTCGGCAGCTGCTGAGTCTTGATCGACTCCGGAGTTAGCGGACCCACGTCCGTCGGATTGTAAGTCTGCGCTCCTTCGGGCAGCGGATGTACGATTTGCGGCGTCACGCTCATCACCAGATCGGTTTCCTGCATCGAGTGCGAGGTCGTGCGGAACAGTCCGCCGAGATACGGCACATCGCCAAGGTACGGAACCTTGTTCACCACCGAAATCGGATTGTGCAGAATCAGGCCCGCGATGATCAGCGTCTGATTGTCCTTGAGCCGGACCATGGTTTCCGCGCGCCGGGTCACGAACGCCGGGATGGTGAAACCGAACATGCTCACGCCGTGAGCATAGTCGGGCTGCGAGACTTCGGGTTTGACCAGCAGCTCGATATTGTTGCGTCCGACCACGGTCGGCACGAACTGCACCGAGGTTCCGAACTGCTTGAACACGATCGAGGTGTTGAGCGCCTGCGCGATGACGATCGGAATCTCGCCGCCGGACAGGAACTTGGCTTCCTCGCCCGAATTGGCCAGCAGATGCGGCTGGGCGAGGATCTTGGCCAGGTTGTGGGTCTCGAGGAACTGGAAAAAGCTCTGGGTCTGCACGTTCGAGTTTCCAGCCGCAAGTCCGTAGGTCATGTTCTGCGACAGCAGGAGCGGAATCAGCGAGCCGCCAGGAGGCAAGGTAGCGGAGCCGCCCGAAACCGTCGTTCCATTGGGCAGCACCTCAGTCAGCGAGCTCTGCGGGCTGAACGGCGTCGCCACCGCACCCGGCATCCCGAACATCGACACGCCATAGTTCGAGAGCGCGAGCGAAAGGTTCACGCCCTGATTTTCGATATTGCTGCGATCCAGCTCGGCGACCACGCAATTGAGCAACACCTGCTCTTTTCCGCTCGCGTCGATCCGGACCTGGCGCTCGTCATAGCGCCCCTGGTTGTTCCAGACCGCCAGCGTGGTGAATCCGGGCTTGTGTCCGATCAGATTGATCTGGAACGGATTGATCACCTGGATATCCGCGATATTGGTATCGGCGATCGAGACGCGCCGAATCCGCGCGGGAAAGTCGATGATCTGCGAGGTGCCGGTCATCATGTCGATCGTGTCTTCGGGCAGCGGATGAGTTCCGCCCGAAACCGCGGTGGTCGGATAATCGCCGCCGGACATCGCGATCGACGGATCGGTGCGAAACTTCTCCGTCGAATTCTCCGCCGCCGCCTGGCTCGGAATTACCGGGTTGATCGGCTGCGCGCCCGCACCCAGTGCGGGAGGCAGCGTGGCCGCCGCAGCCATAGGAGCGGAGACAGAAGGAGCCGATATCGGAGCTGCCGCCGCAATCGGCGCTGAGGGGCTTGCGGCAGCAGCGGCCGACACGTCAGCCGTCGCACTTGCCGCAGGCGCGCTCGGCGCCGGAGCGATGTCGGTGATCGGTTCGATAGTCGACGAGCTGGACGGAGCCGCCGTCGGAGCCGACGCCGCAATCGCCGCCGGCGAGGTCTCGGCTGCTGGTGCTGACGCGCTCGTATCAGAGCTGGCCGACGGTGAAGCCACCGCCGCAGCCGCGCTCGCGGAAGCAGCAGCGGAAGCCGCCGCCGACGCCGCGGTATCAGAAGGAGCGCTCACCGCCGGAGCAGACGCACCCGGAACATCGGCCGCCGTTACCGGCGGACTGTCGCTGGTGCTGGTGACCGGACCGGTGCCCGGATCCGCCCTTGCGATCACTGGAGCCGCGGAGCCGGATTTAAGTCCGGTGCCCGCGATCGCCGGCGGCGCGTCGCCGGGCTTGTTGATATCGCCGCTGTTGGCGACTGCATTGACGGTTACGTCGTACACGGTATCGCCGCTCGCGGTCTTGAGCGTCACCGCCCATTCGCCCGACTCGGCGCCGAGCAGCACTACTTTGCCCGGGTCTTCGTTGTGCACGACCAGCGCGTGAGGATTATTGATCACACGCACTCCCGGCGTGGCGCCTGGAGCGACATTGTCGATTACGTAGGTTTCGCCCGCATTGAGCGACACCGAGATCTGCGAGCCGCCGTCGGCAGCCGCAAAGGACAGGCCCGGCCGAAACAGGAGCAGGCTAATGGCGGCCGCCAGCCACGGAAGGATTCCACATCCTCGTTTTGGTTTCATTGTCATCTCCTCAACCTTCTTCCACCTGCGTCATGGGACATCGATAGTTTTTGGCGACGGCGTATATGAGGGCATCGAGCCTGTCATCGAGGCGTCGCCAGCGGTTACCGCGACTCCGTGCGGAGCGGGCAGTGGCGCGGCGGTGGATACCGCGGCGTCCTTGGCCGGGCTGGAATCGTTCTCGGAGACCTTCTCGGCGCCGCTCGCCTCATCATGATCGTCAGACGCGGCCGATGCGGTCTTGTCCGGCGCCGCAGCTTCGGTATCGGCGGTGGACGCGGTCTTCCGATGCCGATGCGGCTGTTCGCTGGCGGCCTCGTTGATAAAGGACATGGACTCGGAGCTCTTGCCGTTGCGATAGATCTCGACCTGGAACGGCTGCCGCCGCGGAGCCGCCGGCGCGTAGGCGCGGCGCGGTGCGGGCTGCGGAGACATCACCGGAACGTCGGGCTCAAGGCTGTAGGCGCGTAGCATTTGCGCAACGTCAGAGCCGCTGGTGAGCACAATCTTGTTATCGTTGTAATTACGCATCGCCAAACGCAGCGACCCTTCACGGCTAGCCAGCGCAAGGCGTTCGGCCTCCTGCGGCGATACCAGCAGGGTCACGACCTTAACCACCTCGGGCGCGTCCTTCTTCATCTCGATTTCCTGCGCAACCGCAAGAACCTCGACATTCTGGAGAACGATCTTCGCCAGCGGCTTGCTGTTCGCGTCCGAACCGGTGAGCGCGACCAGCACGTCGACACGGGTATGCGGCAGAACGAAACCGGCGATGTCGCTGACTTCGTCAACCGGCACCGATACCGCGCGCATCCCGAACGGGATCAAGAGCGGCATCACGCCCGCCGTCTTCTGGCCCAGGAACAGCTTGTTGGCCACGATCGGCTCGTTGGACACGAACTGGCTCTTGACGTAGCTGCCAATTGCCTGATGCATGTCGGTGTACGCGCCCTCGGGAATCGCGTCGCTGGACCACTTGGCCAGCTTGAGCTCACTCGCTTCGATCTTGGTGCCGAGCGGCAAGTCGTAGGCCGCCACCACGATCTCGACATTCTTGGCAAGCGCCTGCTGGACCTCGGCCTCGCGCCGTTTGAGCGCCGAGTAGACCACCACCGCAGCCAGCATCGCCGCCAACCCCGCGAGCACGACGAATACTATCGGTCGTCTCATTTCACCCCTCCCCGCCGGCGGCGCTAGCGCGCGCCGGTCGCCAGTCTATTCTCCGTCAATTAGTCACTCCGCCCTCCCGGCGGCCGTGAGCATTGAAGTTAGTACGCAAGTTAAGTGCCACCACTGTCTATTTTCTGGCTATTTGCATTATACCCAGTTTTAGTTCCACGGCCGTCCCGAGCACTGGACGGACCAATGCACCCCGAAGCTTAAGCGTCGTGCCCCTCGATCAAACAGGAACTGTCGGGATGAATTGTCGCTGACTAAAGGAGAGGACCCACCTTGTTGACGAGCGTCGTCAGAACGGTGCCCGCGCTCGTGTACAAGGAGACCAACACGGCCGCGACGGTTGCTAGGATCAGGGCGTACTCGGTCATGGTCTGGCCACGGCTCGCTCGGCTCATGCTGGATATCGAAGAGTTCTTGCTCATCACGTCCCCTCCCAGGGAAATTGGCTATGGGTCGAATTTATTGAAGAGGGCCCTAATCGAGCCCTCTTCAATAAAACCGGCTGAAGCCAGGCGTGCGGCTATCCCCTAGAGCTGGCCGTCGACACCGGTCAACAGGCTCGAGATGTCGGTACCCATGGTCTGGTAGCCGACGAACACGACCACCGCGACTGCCGAGAGGATCAACGCATACTCAGTCATCGTCTGACCGCGCGAAGCCTCCCGAGCCTTCACGTACACTTTAGCGAGCCAGTTCATCCCGATCTCCTGGTGTTAGGTGCGGTAGCGCGGACGGCCGGAGATTTCCGGCCGCCCGCGGTTTTGCTTTACAGCTGGCCGTCAACGCTGGTGAGCAGTGATTTGATATCAGTGCCCATCGTTTGGTAGCCGACGAATACGACCACCGCGACTGCTGAGAGGATCAACGCGTACTCAGTCATCGTCTGACCGCGCGAAACCTCGCGAGCCTTCACATACATCTTCGTTAAAAAGTTGCGCATACCATGTCCTCCTGGGTCTGGTTTTTCCTGGCCGAAATTGGCCATTGTCCCCGATCGTTAAATTTGGCTCGGTACCGATTACCAAGTAGTATTAAACTTGGTAATCGTACCGGCGCCGAAACCCCCACTCTTCCTTCCCACCCCTTCGCGCAAGCTCGCGCCACATGCGGACGCGTCTTCCTCCCCCGTAATACCGACAAGCCACCGTCACCAAATTCCCGTCCAGGCATACCGAACTGGGCGGGAGCGTGTTTTAGCGACCTAATCGCGTCATCGGATGGAGCATCTCTTGTGCCAGAACCAAGGCCTCGCGAATTGTAGGGTTTCCGTACCTGAAGTACGGCCAATGCAGGCGGCCGTGCAACTTTTGGTTGCTGGAACGCAACATAATGTAGGAAAAACCCCGTTGGAGGTGGGAAAAGCGTGCTAAGGCTAGTGATGCAGCTTCACAGCACTACGATGAGTAGCATTAATGCTACGGAATGTAGGAAAATGACGGTCGGCTTAAATGATAAGACGCTGCTAATCGTGATGTAACGCGCCTCGCGATGTAATTCCGCCAAGGGCGTTTTTTGGCAACGCTGATGGAAGTCGAGGATGTCCCGGAAGGCCGAAAAAAGCCGCGCGGGATGCCCGGCGCGGCTCTGAATCGAACGACTGTCAGGATGCCCGCTAAGCCGCGACTTTGGTCGTCCCCTGCATCGCGGGTAGTTCTGGATTGCAGATATAGCGGATATGCGGGAGCGTCATGTCGGCGGTCGCGAAACAGGCCATGATCGGATTCATTAGGCGCAGGCTTGAGGCAGTGGCGCCAAAGGCGGCCGGATCGATCGTGACCACGCGTGGCTTGCCGCGCTCGGCCTTTGAGAAAGTATATTCGGGATCGACCTGGACCAGCACCAGCTTGCCGTCGTCGCTGTTACGCGCCAGATGCATCGAGGCGATGTACTGGATGTCGGCGCCGGATATGGCGTCGCGATCCAACAACTCGACCTCGAGAGCGGTCTTGCCGCCGACCACGATCTTGCCGACGATTCGATCGTGGCGCAGCGCGATACTGACCGTCCCCGGCGCAACCGGGTAGCCCCATCTGGCCGCCAACTCCTTGCGCGCAGCGTCGTTATCGCAGTAGCTGCGCAGAACGAAGCCGCGCGGGCGCACGCCGGTGCGTCCGGCGACTCGAACCTCTCCAATCGTAAACGGGCCCCACGGACTCGCGGGCGCATGCATCAGGTTCAGGATCGCGTACGCAGGAATCGCGGGATGCATCGTATGCGGGATCAGCGCGTCGGCGGGATCGTCGTCGATCTCGTTGTGAAGCTCGAGAATCTGCACGCCCTTGAGCACGAGCTGATCGGTCTTGTAGCCATTGATCGCGGAAGCGAACTTGGCGAACGAATTCAAATCCAGGTTTCCCAAACGCGGCGGCATCAGCGGCCTCCTGCGGCAGCGGCGGCGGCGTCGCCCTTGGTCTGAAACTGCGGCATCACTTCTTTGGCGAAGAGGCGCAAGCTCGCGAGGACTTTTTCCTGCGGGATAGTCTCGAGCGCGTTCAGCAGGAAGTTGACGCGATCGACGCCGCACGCTTCCCATTTCTTGAGCTCGCGAGTGATTCGCGCGGGATTGCCGATCGCGATTCCTTCGGGCGCGCCGGATTCGTCGCCGGGTCCCGCCACGTCGCGCCTGAGCGACGGCAGCAGTCCGAGCGAAGGATACGACTTGGTCGGATAGGCCTCGCGCGCGGCCAGCAACTGCGCGGCAAGGTAGTTGAACGATCCCGTCATCCGCTTGCCGATCTTCACGCCCTCGGCATCGTCCTCGTGACAATAGAGGAAATTGACGGTCGACACCGCCTCGTTGACGAATGAACCGACCGGCGTGCAGTTCTTGATGATCTTGCGATAGCGCTTGACCTTTTCGTCCTGCTCGGCGAATCCGCCGAAGGTCAGACCAAGGCTGCCCATCCCGCGCTCGGCGGCGTCGATTTCAGTACCCGGACTGGTGACGGCGACCCACATCGGCGGATGCGGCTTCTGGAACGGTTTGGGCACGATGGTCCGCTGCGGCATCGACCACGAGCGGCCCTCGTACGAATAGCGTTCCTGGGTCCACATCTTGGGCAGGCAGTGGACGAACTCGTCCCAGGTCTTTTTGGTCTCGTCGGGATTGGCGCGGAAACCGCCCAACTCGGTCCAGGTGGCGGAACGTCCGGTGCCGACCTCGAGGCGTCCGCCGGAAAGGATATCGAGCACAGCGGTGCGCTCGGCAATTTTGATCGGATGATTGAACTCGGGCACGCAGACGACGATTCCGTGGCCGACCCGGATTCGCTTGGTAATCATCGCGCACGCGGTCAGAAACAACTCCGGCGCGGGACAATGCGAATACTCTTCGAGGAAGTGATGCTCGACGGCCCAGACATTATCGAAGCCGAGTTCGTCGGCGAGCTTCACCTGTTCCAGACAGCGATCATAGACGGTTTTTTCCGTGTCAGGACCCCATGGACGCGGCACGGAAATTTCATAGAAGAGACCGAATTTCATGGATTCACCTCCGGCGGATGGCGCTCCATCCATACCGACCGTTTAGCGCAATCCTGCGCCAAGCGGAAGTCCTGCGCGCAACAGGACAGTCAGCGGTTCGCGAGCGTATCAACCGCGCCGGCGGTGATCAGATTCCGGTCAGCGGTTACGAGCGTGAGCTCGTAGGCGCGCGCCGTCGCGACAAGCAGTCGATCGATCGGGTCGCCATGCGGAAGGATAAACCGCGCCGCTTCGAGCGCGACCTGGTTGGTTAGAGTAGCTTCGTGAAAACCGGCGATCCCGATACTCTCGGAGACCCAAACACCAAATTCCTTCTCGATCGCAATTCTGCGCTTCGCGACCAGATTGTAGAACTCGAGAATGCTCAGAGGTGAGAGCCATTTTTCATTGGCGGAGTCCGCGAGGACGCGAGTCAGATTCGCCGAGAGCCGCTCGGTTTCGAACATGCCCCAGAGCCAAATGTGCGTGTCGAGCAGGAGCCTCAATCGTCTTTGAACGCGTAGGGATATTTGAACGCGTCGTAGTCTTCGATGGGAACGACGGGCTCAATTATGTCGCCGATGATGCGCGCGGTACCTGCCATCGAGCCAAGCCATTGTCTGGCAGCGGGTTTCTCCTCGAGCGGAGAAATTTGAGCGACGGGTTTTCCGAATTTCGTGATCACAACTGGCTTTCCTGTTCGGTGGACGCGATCGATAATCTTCAGGCAGGTCGCCTTAAACTTCGACACCGATATCGATTGCGTTGCCATGCGCTCATTTGACCATAGTCGATGACCATGGTCAAAACGTCCGCGATCTCAACGCGTATGCAGGTCGACGCCCATACGTTCGCGGCCCAGCAGAATCACGACCGCCGCCGTTAGCATCACGATCGCGGCGACGCCGGCGAGCGCGGTTTGATAGCCGAAGGTCTGGGCGATCAGCGCTTCGCCGAACGCGGCGTAGGACGCGAACAGCACGCCGAGCTGATACGCAACGCCGGAGAATAGCCCGCGCGCTTCCGGCGGCGACATCTCCGCCAGATGCGCCGGCACAACGCCCCACGCGCCCTGCACCATGAACTGCATCAGGAATGCGCCGAACGCGAGCCAGATGAGCGATTGCGGGTAGATCCAAAGCGGAATCACCAGGCCCGCCATGATCACCGACGCCGCCATCGTGTAGCGCCGTCCGATCCGGTCCGACCAGTAGCCGAAGAACAGGCCGCCCAGAATCGCGCCCACGTTGTACACCACCGCAATCGTCGCGACGGTACGCGCGTCGAGTCCGCGCGCCTTTTGCAAGAAGGTCGGATACAGGTCCTGGGTTCCGTGCGATACAAAATTCATCGCCGTCATCAGCACGATCAGATAGATGAACGGCTTCAGGTCGCGGCGAATCGCGCCTGCGATCGCGTGACGATCCGGGCGGGTGCGTTCCCACGATTCCGACTCGGGCACTTTGCTGCGGATGTAGATCGTCAGCAGCGCCGGCAATCCACCGACGAAAAACATCGCGCGCCATCCGAAGTACGGAAACACGAAAAAGAACGCACCCGCCGCCAGCAGGTATCCGACCGCGTAACCTTCCTGAAGCAGACCCGAGAAGAATCCGCGCTGGCGGTTCCCGACCGCTTCCATCGCAAGCGACGCGCCCACACCCCACTCGCCACCCATCCCGATTCCATACAGCGCGCGCAGGATCAGGAACACGGTGTAGTTGGGCGCGAAGCCGCTGGCGACTTCGATGATCGAGTAGAAAACGATATCGATCATTAGAGGAACGCGGCGTCCGTAGCGATCCGCGATCCATCCGAACAACACCGCGCCAACCGGACGCATCGCAAGCGTCGCGGTGATCGTGAAGGCAACGTCGGCGACCGAGCGATGGAATTCCTTTGCGATCGTCGGCAGGACAAAGACCAGGATGAAGAAATCGAACGCGTCGAGCGTCCATCCGAGGAAGCTCGCGACGAGCGTATGCGCCGCTTCGCTGCGCGTGAGCGCGCGCGGCTCGGCCGCGGGAGTTCTCGCACCGTCCGGATTCATCGCGTGCAATCTTTATTGGAACGCACGCGCGAAAAACAGCCGCGTCACTTGCCTGGTATCACCAGCGCCGCGCCGTGCGGAACGATCAGGAACGCGAGAATGCTCGCCGGCTCGGTCTTGCTGGCGTTGCGCGAAACCTTGTGGAACGCCTTGGGCTCCTCGTACCACATCTGGCCTTTTTCGTACTTGACGATCGGACCGGGCGCGACCTGGCTCTCGATCGCTCCGTCGAGCACATAGACGAATGCCGACCCCGGATGATGATGCGGCGACGACGCGGCTCCCGGCGCGTAATCGACCCGCACGACGATACCGTTGGAACCGGGAAGCTCTTCGATTGGATAGTCATAGACCTTGGTCACGGTCACGCCGGCGTCGGATTTGCCGGAAGCGTTTTTATCCGCGGCGCGCACTGCCGGCGAATCCGCAAGCGCGCCCAGCAATCCCACAGCGAACAACGCTGAGCCGATGCCCGCTGATTTCATCATCTCGCGTCGAGTGATCATCGTAATGTGCAATCTCCTTTTCCGTTTTGCGAGACGGTTCAAATAAAATTACTCGCGCCGCGCATCGGGCAAGGAATATATTAGAACATTGTCTGGAAGTCGCGAGGCCTCATGCAGGAAAATCAGCAAGCATTGTCGCGGGATCGAGAGGGCTTTATCGCCGTGACCGGCGGCCGCGTATGGTACCGGATCACCGGCGAGGGCTCGGGAATCCCGCTCCTGCTGATGCATGGTGGCCCCGGAGTTCCGCACGACTACCTCGAGCCGCTCGAGGCGCTTGGCGACGAACGACCGGTCGTGTTCTACGATCAGCTCGGATGCGGCCGCTCGGACCAGCCCGACGACCCGAGCCTGTGGCGCCTGGAGCGGTTCGTCGCCGAGGCGGCGCAGGTGCGCGCGGCGCTGGGGCTGCGCCGCGTGCATATTCTCGGACAATCCTGGGGAACGATTCTCGCCGCCGAATATCTTCTCGGCAGACCGGCGGGAGTGGCAAGCGTCGTCATGGCGAATCCGTGCCTGTCGGTCCCGCGCTACCTTGAAGACATGAAGCGGCTATGCGCCGACTTGCCGCTCGGGGCGCGCGAGGCGATCGCTCACGCCGATGTGCACGGCGGCGAGGATACGCCTGAGTATCAGATAGCGACGTTCGCGTTTTACCGGCGCCACGTGTGCAGGCTCCAGACCTGGCCCGACGCTCTGAATCGCTCTGTCGCGGGGACCGGAGCGCAGCCTTACCAGACGATGTGGGGAGCGAACGAGTTCACCTGCACCGGTAATCTGCGCGAATACAACAGCACCGCGGGGCTGAACAAAATCGAGATTCCAGCATTGTTCCTGGCCGGACGTTTCGACGAAACCACTCCCGAAGCGACCGCGTGGTACCAAAGCCTGGTGCCAAACTCCGAGCTTGCGATCTTCGAGCACAGCTCGCACATGCCTCAGCTCGAAGAGCCCGCCCGTTACCTCTCGGTAGTGCGCGACTTCCTCCGCCGCGCCGACGCTCGCTAGAAGCGCACTGGTCCGCGGCTTTCGATGCTGATAGCGTTCAGTACGGGAATCCCGTATAATGGCTGAAGCACTGCGGTTCGAATGGGACGAGGTCAAGAGCGAGCGAAACCTGCGCGACCGCGGATTTGGATTTGACTATGCTGCGCAGATCTTCGCCGGAGACGTGATCGAGGAAGAAGATCGCCGCAGAGACTACGGTGAACCCCGAACCATAGCCACGGGCGAATTCGGCGGCAATATATTCGTGGTCGTATATACCTGGCGCGCTGGTCGGCGACGCATTATTTCTGCACGCCGCGCAAATCGGAGAGAACGTGATGCCTACCGTACGTCGATCCCTGAATGAGATTCTGAAGTCAAAACCGCGAGCGGATCTCGCGAAAATCCGTGCAACCACCGATAAAGACATCGCACGGATGACCGCGGAGGATCCGGACACCGCGCCGGACATGTCCAAAGACCGCGACTGGCGTAAAGTAAGAGTTCCTCGTCTGCCCGATGTCCGCGCTATTCGGCGCAAACTCGGCATCTCGCAGGGACAGTTTGCGAAACGATTCGGCTTTAGCGTTCGCACCGTCCAGGAATGGGAGCAGGGCCGTGCGATCCCGGATCGTCCAGCGCGGATTTTGCTTCGTGTGATCGAGCAATCGCCCAAGGCGGTCGAGCGCGCCGTCGCGGCGTCGTGATCCGCGCGGCTTGAGTTTCACTGCCCGCCTGCGCGATATATCGAATCGCGCGATTCCGATTCTCTCGCGGGAGTCATAAGCCATGTACAACGGAAGCAAAGTTATCGACGCCGATGGCCACGTGATGGAGCCCAACGAGCTCTACGATCAGTATATCGATCCGAAGTTCCGCGCCGACCTGGACGAGCTCAAGAAAGTCGCGGAGACCCGCACCTCGAAATTCTTCTTCGGCTTCTTTCATCAGCTCGATACCGGCCGCCCGCTCGGCGTGGCGCAAATCGATAAGCCGCTGGTGCGCTCGGGACGCAAACCCTCGGGCGAGATTCCCGACATGCGCGGCGGCCACGACCCGCACATCCGGATCAAGGACATGGAGCGCGAGGGAATTGATGTCGCCGTGATCTTCGCAACGGTGGTGTCGAGTTTTTGCGCGCTCAAGTCGGTGGATTTCGAGATCGCGATGATCCGCGCGTACCATCGATGGCTCGCCGATTACTGCTCCGCGTATCCCGCGCGGCTGACCGGCGTCGCGATCGTGCCGATGCGCGATCCCGAGCGCGCCGCCGAGGAGATCCGCCGCGTCGCCAAAGAGCCGTGGTGCGTCGGCATCTACCTGTCCGCGCATATGGAAGACAAGCTGCTCGACCATCCTGCATTTCATCCGATCTGGCGGGCCTGTGAAGAGACCGACCTGCCGGCCTGCTTCCACGGCGGCACCGCACGGCCGCCCTATGGCCTCGGCACTTTCGAGATGGGCAACAATCTTTTCATTCAGCACTCAGCGACCAATCCATTCGAGGTGATGCGCGGGATCGCGGCGTTCGTCGGCGGCGGCGTGCTCGATCTGTTTCCGAAGCTCCGCTGCGCGTTTCTTGAGGCGGGCGTCGGATGGCTGCCGTTCTGGATGGAGCGGCTGGACGAGCATTACGAGCTGATGCCCGAGTACGTGCCGAACCTGAAGCGCAAGCCGTCGGAGGTTATCCGCTCGGAGAATTTTTTCATCTCCTGCGATCCCGACGAGGAGACGCTCCCGTATGTCGTCGAGCACGTCGGCGCGGATAGGATTCTGTACGCGTCGGACTATCCGCACTTCGACGGCCGCTTTCCCGACACGGTAAAGTTCACGGCGGGCCGCAAAGAATTCTCGCCGGACGTGCGCCGCAAGATCCTGCACGAAAATCCGGCGCGGTTGTACACGCGCCTGGCGTAGCAGCTGTTCCGAGTGTTGCGCGTCTGATTCGCTTAGCGTGCGGCAGCGCAGCACCCTCACCCACGCGTCACGGCGATTGCAAAAAGAAGCAATCGCCGCGCCGCGTCGCCCTCTCCCGGAGGGAGAGGGGATGGGGCATCCGCTGGCGGCGACGACACTGGTGGGCCAGACGACCGCCCCACTATCTCCTGCTAACGCCCGAAGCGGTGGTTCACCTTGACTGCAAAAGCTTGCGGCCCTTATAGTTGCGGTGCGAGTTCGATGCGTGCCGTGGCCGGTGCGCGAGCTTCAGAAACCTCAATCCTGACACGGGAATTTGTGCTGGTTGTAAAATGAAACGACGCGAGGAAATGACCTTTTCGGAGCGGATCTATCTGCCCGAAATCCTGCGGGGTCTCGCGATTACCAATTTCCATTTCATGCGCAATTTCGCGCTCAACTTCGCGCACCTGTTCGGCCTGGCAAAATCGCGCCGCGCCTCGGCCACGGTCCAGTATCCGGAAGAGCGCAAACGGTACTCCGACAACTTTCGCGGCAGCCATCGCCTGACGATCCGCGAGGACAACTCCGTGCGATGCACCGCGTGCTTCCTGTGCGCGACCGCATGCCCCGCTCAATGCATCTATATCGAGGCGGGCGAGGCCGCCGATCCGCATGTCGAGAAGTTCCCAGTGCGCTACGAAATCGACACACTCCGATGCATCTACTGCGGGCTGTGCGTCGAGGCGTGTCCGTGCGATGCGATCCGGATGGATACCTACGTGCATCCGCGCATCTGGGGTTTCGACCGCAAGGATTTCGTCGAGACCAAGGAGATGCTGATGCATCGCTCGCGCGTGATCGCCAAAGACGGACGCGACGGCAATATGAACGAGATGCTGGCGTGGTACCGCGAGCAGGATGCGCAGGTTTTCGATCCGCTGCGGCCGGAGCTGCGCAAGTACACCGAGCGCGGGCTGCCGGAAGATCAAAAAGATTACGAAGAACCTGCGGAGCAGGTAAATCTGCCGGTGATCGATCGGCATAACGTCCACGGCCGCGAATAGCCCCGCAATCGGCGGCCAGCGTTAAGTAAGACAGATGACTCGCGTCACGATCCTGCTGACTCTCATCGGACTCGCAATTTTGTTCGTCGCGTATGGGTACGGCGTGCACGTGATTCACGGCGGCAGCGTGCTCTCGCACATGTACTGGGCTACGGCCGCGATGTTTTTCGTCGCGCTGGCGAATTTTATCGCGATCGCGCATCTGGCGCGCTCCGAGCGGATGATTCGCGAGCTGCGCACGCTGTGTGAAAAAAATGGCATCGCCTACGGCGAGGACTAGAATAGGTTGTGATCGCGGACGGCGCGTTTCGTCCGCCGAGGTGTCGAGATGACCCAGATTGAATCCGCGCGCAAAGGAATTATCACCCGCGAAATCGGCGAAGTCGCCGAGGACGAAGGGCTTACGCCCGAAGAAATCCGCGCGCTGGTCGCTTCCGGCGAGGTGGTGATTCCGCATAACCAGCATCATCAGTTCCGCGCAATCGGAATCGGCAAACGGCTGCGGACCAAGGTCAACGCCAATATCGGCGCCTCGAATTTCCATCAACTGCTCGAAGAGGAAGTCGAGAAGCTCTACACCGCGGTGCGCTACGGCTCCGACTCGGTGATGGATCTTTCGACCGGCACCGACCTCGACAAGATTCGCGGCGAGTTGCTCTCGCGATGCCCGATAATCCTCGGCACCGTACCGATCTACCAGGTCGCGTCGGAGCATTCGATCATGGATCTCGACGCCGAGTATTTTCTCGAGGTGATCGAGCGGCAGGCGCGCCAGGGCGTCGATTACATGACGCTGCATTGCGGCGTCACGCGTGAGTCTGTGCAGATGCTGCGGCGGCATCAGCGGATCGAAGGAATCGTGTCGCGCGGCGGCGCACTGCTGGCCGCGTGGATGGAGCGAACCGGCAACGAGAATCCGCTCTACGAGCATTACGACGAGGTCTGCGCGATCCTGCGCGAGCATGACGTGACGATCTCTCTCGGCGACGGACTGCGTCCCGGCGCGACCGGAGACGCGACAGACCGCGGCCAGCTTGCGGAGCTGCTGGTGCTGGGCGAGTTGACCGAACGCGCGCGTGCTCAAGGCGTGCAGGTGATGATCGAAGGTCCGGGGCATGTTCCGCTCGATCAGATCGAGGCGAACGTGAAGCTCGAAAAGCGCGTATGCGGCGGCGCTCCGTTCTATGTGCTGGGACCGCTGACCTGCGATGTCGCGCCGGGTTACGATCACATCACCGGCGCAATCGGCGGCGCGATCGCGTCCGCCGCCGGAACCGATTTCCTTTGCTACGTAACTCCCGCCGAGCATCTGCGGCTGCCCGATATCGACGACGTGCGCGAGGGCGTGATCGCGACCCGAATCGCCGCGCATTCCGGTGACCTGGTAAAGGGCGTGCGCGCGGCCAAGGTCTGGAACGACCAGATGTCGCGCTACCGCAAGTCGCTCAACTGGGAAGGGATGTACGCGATGGCGATGGACCCCGACAAGGCGCGACGCTACAAAGAGGAAAGCGAGGCGTCCGGCTCCAACGTCTGCTCGATGTGCGGATCGCTGTGCTCGATCAATATCGACAACGCCGCGATCAAGTTCACCCAGCGCCGCGCGATCGCCGAGACTCATCCCGAAGCTCATGCCAGAGGCTCAGCCGCATGCCTGAAGATCGCAACGGAAAGCCTGAACCAAATCTCGCCGCCGGGCTCGCGCTCGAGCTGCGCGACGATCGTAGCGAAGCGCGCCGTCTTTCGGATTATCGTGGGCACAACGTCGTGCTGTATTTCTATCCGATGGACGATACGCCCGGATGCACCGTCGAGGGCAAGGAGTTCCGCGATCTCTTCGATCAGTTCGCCGCGCTCGACACGGTGATAATCGGCGCCAGCACCGATTCCGTGCAGCGTCATCGCGCTTTCTCCGACAAGCACGCGTTTCCATTCATGCTGCTCTCGGATCCCGACGGGCAGCTCGCCCAAGCGTTCGGGGTTCTGGCCGGAGGCCGTGCAGCGCGCTCAACTTTTGTGCTCGATCACGACCTTCACCTGCGCCGTGCGTTTCACGACGTGACGCCGCGCGGGCACGCCGCCGCGATCCTGAATTTCGTGCGCACTCTGGTCGAATCGCATCGGATGCTGGGCGGCTGAGCGGCCGTCTGCCGCTCAACCGAGCGGCGCGCGTGCTTCGCGATGGTTATAGCTATATAGAGGAATGAGAATCCGCCCCGAACGGAGCGAGAAAGCGTATGGCCAAGACTTCGAAAAATATTCTCGACGAAGCGCGCAAAGAAATTAAGCAAATCGATATCGACGAAGCGCGCCGGCTGCTCGACAAGGGCGCCAAGATTATCGACGTGCGCGAGAGCGACGAATGGCGCCAAGGGCATATCCCGCAGGCGATCGGAATCCCACGCGGATTCCTGGAGATTCGCGTCGAAGAGAAAGTGCCCGACCGCAAGACCCCGGTGATCATGCAGTGCGCCTCTGGCACCCGCTCGGCCTACGCTTCGCGCGCGATGCGCGAGCTCGGGTACGAGAACGTGTACAACCTGACCGGCGGCTTCAACGCGTGGAAAGATCGCGGGCTGCCATGGGAAGCCGACCGCCAGTTCACGCAGGACGAGCTCACCCGCTACTCGCGCCATTTTGTGATTCCCGAAGTCGGCGAGAAGGGACAGGCGAAGCTGCTCGACTCGAAGGTGCTGCTGCTCGGCGCCGGCGCGCTCGGCTCACCGGTTGCGTTGTACCTCGCGGCGGCGGGAGTCGGCACGCTCGGGCTGGTTGACTTCGACGTGGTCGATCTCTCGAACCTGCAGCGCCAGATCATCCACACTGTCGATCGTATCGGAACTCCCAAAACCGAGTCGGCGCAAAAACAGATCGCGGCGATGAACCCCGGCATCAAGGTGATTCGCCACGACGTGCGGCTCACCTCTGAGAACGTGATGGAGATTATCGCGCCGTACGACGTGATCGTGAATTGCGGCGACAATTTCCCGACCCGCTACCTGATCAACGACGCCTGCGTGTTCGCGAAAAAGCCGCTGGTCGACGGCGCAATCTTCCGCTTTGAGGGCAACGCGACCGTTTTCTATGCCGACAAGGGCGGTCCCTGCTATCGATGCCTTTATCCGGAGCCCGCTCCCCCCGACATGGCGCCGTCGTGCGCGGAAGCCGGAGTGCTGGGCGCGCTGCCGGGCCTTATCGGATCGATCGAGGCGCTCGAAGCGATCAAGCTTCTGCTCGGCGCAGGGCATCCGCTTATTGGCAAGATGGTCTACTTCGACACGCTGTCGGATCGTGACTACGTGCGCATTCTGAAGATTCGGAAGGATCCTTCCTGCCCGGTCTGCAGCGAGCATCCGACCCAGACCGGCCTTATCGACTACGAGGCATTCTGCGGACTCGGACCTAGCGCGGACAATGGCGCGTCGTCGGACGCGCACGCCGCGCCGGCGCAGGCTGCGAGCGCCGCGGCTCGCTGATTTCGCGTACATAGCAAAGCCCAAAGCGGGCGCCTGAGGGCGCCCGCTTTTTTTGGGGTCGCTTTTTTTCGAAGGGCCGCCTATCTTGAGGGCGCGCGCTTTCTTCTGGGGTCTAGTGATGGCTCTCGGACCGTTCTACGTGGCTCAAAAGCTTACACAAACAGCCGGGCTAAGGGGCGTCGCGCTCATGATGCGCCACGGCGAGACCGCGTGGAACCGCTCCGGACGCGTGATGGGCCGAAATCCGATCGAGCTCGACGCGGAAGGCCGCGCGCAGGTCGAGCGCGCTGTTCCCTTCGCGCGCGAGCTCGCGATCGACCTGATCGTCGCGAGTCCCCTGCCGCGGGCGCGCCAATCGGCGGAGATTATTGCAGCGGGAATCGGCAGCGCTTCGATAAGTGAGGACCCGGAGCTTTCCGAAGTGCAATACGGCCGATGGGAAGGAATGGTCTTCGATGATCTGATCAAGGATCCCGAGTACGTGCGCTACCGCGAGCATCCGCTGGATCACCCGACGCCCGGCGGCGAGACGATTCTGCACGTGCAGACCCGCGGGGTCGAGGCCATCACCCGCGCGATCGGGGCGAACCCCGGAAAGCGAATCCTGTTCGTCTCGCACGGCGATATAATCCGCACCGTGCTGACCCGCTTCATGGGCTTGGAGCTCTCGCAATTCCGCCGCCTCCGAATCGACAATGCGACCTTCTCGGGATTTCAGCTCGCGGGCGATTTCGCCGAAATCAAGTTCCTTAACCTCCTGCCCGACCCGGCCGCGCCTTCATCGCTCCGTTCACCCCCAAGTCCGCTTGAGGCCAGGGGCCCAGGAGCACCAAACCCATTGTTCCGATGGAACTTTCCAGCATTTCCGGAAATATTTTTCCGGAATGCAAGGAAAATTTACCAAACGAACCCATCGGAATTTCCTTCCGCATGCTATTGGTCTGCCATACTCGCGGGCTTTGACTCAGTTGCAAAGCTGATCTAGTAACTAACCAGTTACATGGCACCTCGGCTTCCATCCGGACGGCGCGCTGTCATTCGCCGAAGAGCGCCAGCCATATCGCGCACGCCCCGCTCGAGCGTGCCTGCCCGCGACTCCCAGCGCAGCCAGGAGCGGATTCTCGCCGCGGCGCTGGCCGAGTTCTCCGAGCACGGCTTCGCCGGAGCGCGGGTCGACCGAATCGCGCGGCGTGCGCGAATCAACAAGCGGATGCTGTACTGCTATTTCGGCGACAAGAACGCGCTCTACCGCGAGACGATGCGCCGGCGCTTCGCGCTGCGCGCCGCGCAAATCGAGCGCTCGCCCTACGGCGACCCGGAAGGCGCCGCCGCTTTCTGGTGGCGCTTCGGATGCGAGGACCCGGTCTGGATGCGGCTGATGGGATGGGAAGCGCTCGACGCGCAGGCGCGCGCGACCATCTGCCGCACCGAACGCAGCCGCGCCTATAAGCGCGCGGTCATGCAGTTCCGCCAGTTTATCGCCCGCGGCGATTTGACCAGCAAGATCGATCCGCGATACGCGCTGTTGCTCAACATGGCGCTGACCGGTTTTCCGATCGCGTTTCCGCAATTGACCCGGCTGGTCACCGGCGTCGGACCGGAGAGCCGCCGTTTCCAATCCGAGTGGAACGATTTCCTGCGCATCATCATGCGCCAGTTGAAGCCCGCGCCCGCCGCGCGGCGCCGAAAGCTGCAAGCATCAGGGGACGCGTAAGATGTGGATCGTACAACTCGCCCTTAGAAGGCCGGTCACCATCGCGGTGATGGCGGCGTTGATGCTGCTGCTCGGGATCGTCTCGCTCAGCACCATGAACTTCGACATCTTTCCGGCGATCGATGTGCCAGTGGTCGATCTGGTCTGGAATTATCCGGGACTCTCCGCCGAAGAGATGGAGCAGCGCGTCGTCAATATCAGCGAGCGCGCGTCCTCGACCACCGTCAACGGCGTTGATCATATCGAGTCGGTATCGCTCAACGGCATCGGGCTTTTGAAATTCTACTTTCAGCCCGGCGCCGACACCGCGCTCGCGATCGCGCAGCTTACTTCCGTTTCCGAGGCGATCAAAAATATTCTGCCGCCCGGGATCAACCCGCCCAGCGTGATCGATTACAACGCGACCAATGTGCCGGTCGTGTACATCGTCTATTCAAGCGAGATCCTATCCCAGAGCCGGATTTACGACTTTGGCGCGAATTTCGGACGCCTGTTCCTGTTCACGATTCCCGGCCTGTCGACGCCCGCGCCGTTCGGCGGCGCTCAGCGCCAGGTGATGGTTAATATCGATCCGTCGCAGATGTACTCGCGCGGCGTGTCGCCTGCCGACGTGGTCAATGCGCTCCAGCGGCAGAACGTGATCATCCCGGGCGGCACCGCAAAGATCGGCAACACCGAGTATGACGTGGTGATGAACGGCAGCCCGGTCACCGTCGCCGCGCTCAACCGCCTGCCGATCAAGTACGTGGACGGCGCCCCGGTGTATATCGGCGACGTCGCGAAGGTCAGCGACAGCCACGCGGTGCAGACCGACGTAGTGACGGTCGACGGCAACCCCGCGACCTACATGCTGATTCTGAAGCATCCAGCGGCTTCGACCCTCAGCGTAGTTGATGCGGTCAAGAAGGTGATGCCGCAGATGCGCGCGATCGCGCCCAAGGGGCTGGATATCAGCCTCGCGTTCGATCAATCGGTGTTCGTCCGGCGCGCACTCGACGACGTGCTGCAGGAGGGCGTGCTCGCCGCCGCTTTGGTCGGAGTGATGGTGCTGCTGTTCCTCGGCTCATGGCGCTCGACGCTGATCGTCATTCTGTCGATCCCGCTTGCGATCTTCACTTCGATCGTCGGGCTCAAACTTTCCGGACAGACGATCAACATCATGACGCTCGGCGGACTCGCACTCGCGGTCGGGATGCTGGTGGACGACGCCACCGTCGAGATCGAGAACATCCATCGCAACCACTCGATGGGCAAGCCGCTCGGCGTCGCGATTCTTGACGGAGCGCGTCAGATAGCGGTCCCCACGTTCGTCGGCACGCTTGCGATCTGTATCGTGTTCTCGCCCGTCATCGGACTTTCCGGAGTCGCGCGCTTTCTGTTCATGCCGCTCGCGCTGGCGGTGGTGTACGCGATGCTGGCGTCGTACCTGCTCTCGCGCACTCTCGTGACGAGCATGGCGCTGCATCTGCTCGCGGAGGAGCCGGAGGAGCATCATGCAAGCGGATGGCTCGGCGTCATCACGGTCGGTTTCGAGCATTGGTTCGAGCGCCAGCGTTCGCGCTACGAGCGCGGCCTCACCAGTGTGATGCGGCATCGCGGGCTAGTGCTCGGATGCATCAGTGTGATCGTCGTCGCCTCGATGCTGCTGATGCCGCTGGTGGGCGAGGATTTCTTTCCGAAGGTCGACACCGGGATGATCCGCCTGCACGTGCGGGTTCCGGTCGGCACCCGGATCGAGGAGAGCGCGCGAATCATGAACGGAGTCGAGCGCACGATTCGATCGGTGATTCCGCAAAACGAACTCGCGCTGATGACCGATCATATCGGGCTGCCGGTCTATTGGGCACTGCTGTTTTACCAGACCGATTCGATCGGCCCGCAGGACGCAGACCTGCAGATTCAGCTCACGGAAAATCATCATCCGACTGACGGCTATATCAAGGCGATTCGCAGCGCGGTCCATCGCAATTTCCCCGACGTTACGATCTATCCGCAAGCCGCCGACATCATCAGCCAGGTGCTGAGCTTCGGGTTGTCGGCGCCGATCGACGTGCAGATCGTAGGAAAAGATCTCTCGAGCGATTTCAAAATCGCCGAGGAGCTGAAGTCTCAGGTCGAAACAATCCCCGGCGCCGCTGACGTGCGGATCGCGCAGGTGCTCAATTATCCGACGCTGCGGGTCAAGGTCGATCGCGACAAGGCCGTCCAGCTCGGCATCTCACAGCTCGACGTCACCAGCAGCATCCTGACCTCGCTCAGCTCGAGCGTGGTGACTTCGCCCAACCAGTGGCTCGACACGAAAAACGGCGTCAGCTACAGCGTTGCGGTGCAGACGCCGCAGCATGAAGTCGATTCGATCCAGGCGATAGGCCGCACGCCGATAACCGGCACGCTACCCAACACGCAGCCCGGTGATCCGCAATTTCTTTCCAACCTGTCCGGCGTCAGCCATGAAATCCAGGCGCAGGGCATCAACCATTACACCGTGCAGCGCGTAGTCGATTTGAATTTGGGCGTCGAGGATCGCGACCTCGGCAGCGTGACCGACGCGGTGCAGAGGAAGATCAACGCGCTCAAGGACGTGCCGCGAGGAACCAGGATCGCAATCGCCGGCGAAAGCGCCGCGATGCATCAGTCGTTCAACAGCATGGCGTCGGGGCTGATCCTCGCGATCATCCTCGTCTATCTGCTGATGGCGACCAATTTCCAGTCGTGGCTCGACCCTCTGATCATCATGATGGCGGTGCCGGGCGCGCTGGCCGGTGTGCTGTGGATGCTGATGTTCACGCACACGACGGTGAACGTCGAATCGATGATGGGCACGATCATGGCCGTCGGGGTGGGCGTCGCCAACGGCAACCTGCTCATCACCTTCGCCAACGACCTGCGCGAGCAGGGGCTCGACGCGGTCAGCGCCGCGATCAAGGCGGCCGAGGTGCGGATGCGCCCGGTCATCATGACCGCGCTTGCGATGATTCTCGGGATGCTGCCGATGTCGCTCGCAATGGGAGAAGGCGGCGAGCAGAATGCACCGCTCGGCCGCGCGGTTATCGGCGGACTGATCGCCGCGACCTTTATGACCCTGGTAGTGGTGCCGGTCGTATACTCGATGTTCACGCATGAGCGTATCGGCAAGCGCCAGCGTGACGCGCAGATCGGGCGATTGGTCGAGCAGGCAGAGAAAGATTGAGCTGAGAGCGCCTCGCAATGAAAATGGAGCATCATCATGGCTGATACCAGGGACAACGCGCCGAAGAAGACGGGCACCCTGCTCTACCTGGGATGGATCGGTGCGGTGGTGATCGTGCTCATCGCGCTCGGGGGGCTGGTGCTCGCGCGCGATCTGCAAATCTCTCAGCAGACCGGCGAGCTGCAGCATCAGGAGGATCTCGGGCCGCTGGTGATGGTGGCGCCGGTCGAACGCGCGCCGATGAAACGCACGATCAGCTACCCCGGCTATGTCCACGGCTTTTTCGAAAGCGCGATCTATCCAAAGGTCGCCGGTTACGTGAAGTCGATGCTGGTCGACAAGGGAATGCGCGTGAAGCAGGGCCAACTGCTCGCGGTGATCGTCTCGCCCGAGCTCGATCAGCAGGTCGCCAATGCGCTGGCTACCTATCGGATCGCCAAGCTCACCGACGACCGCTTTCAGCGGCTGGTCCGGCAGCAGGTGGTGCCGCAGCAGACCGCCGACGAGTCGCACGCAACGATGCTCGCGGACAAGGCGCAGTGGGATTCGCTGCGCGCCCAGCAGGGATACGAGCGTGTGACCGCTCCGTTCGACGGAGTAGTCACCGGCCGCAACCTCGACCCGGGAGCGCTGGTTGCGATGGCGACGGCTCAGGCCGGCGCGGTGCCGATTTTCACTATGGCGACGCTCAAGCCGGTCCGCGTTTATATCAACATGCCGCAGGATGACGCGGTCTTCATGCGCGACGGCGACGCCGCACGCGTCACCGTTACGCAGTATCCGAATCGCGCGTTTTCCGGCACCGTCACGCGCCATCCCGAGGCGCTGCTTACCGCCTCGCGCACGATGCTGGTCGAGGTGGATCTACCCAACAACGACAAGTCGCTGCTGCCCGGCATGTACGCGCATGTCGATATCTCGCTCAACGGAAATTCAGGAGCGCCGATGGTCGCCGACGACGCGCTGGTGTTCAACGGCGGCAACATCTTCGTACCCGTCGTCGCGAACAACCATGTGCATCTGGTCAAAGTGAAACTCGGCCTCGACGACGGGATCAAAAGCGAAGTGGTGGAAGGTCTGACCGGAAACGAGATGGTCGCGATCAATCTCGGTCAGGTCGCACGCGACGGACAACTGGTCCGCACCGCCGAAGAGCCGCAGCGCTGAACGCCGCAGTCAGGGAGCATCGGGCCCTGATGCGTAGGCGCGCGCTCCGCCTACTTCCACACCCTTGCGCACGCGCACCGCGGCATCCGCATGCGTCGGAACGTCAACGTGAACGCTGCGATAGCCGCCGGCCGACGCGTCCGGAGCGACAAACCCAATAGTGTACTGCTCGCGAAGTTCCAGGCTGATCTGCTCGCACGCCGCGCGCAACTGCGCGCCGTCTCCAACCTGGTGGATGATGTAGGTGCGCGCTCCGGTCTCTTTCGACAATGTGGTCAACGTGGCCGCATCGACGCGCTCGATTCCGCTACCGCCCAGCACGAACGGGCCGATTGCCAGGCTCGGCGAGAACTCAGACGCGTTCGGATCTCCGATTCCGATCGAGTAAACCAGCACACCCAGCCGGCGCGCCTCGCCGACGACACCTTCCACCGTCTCGCGGCTCTGATTGTCCATCCCGTCGGTCACGACCAGCAGCGCCTTCTTGTCGTAGCGTCCATGCTCGACCATCTCCAAGCCGCGCATGATCGTATCGAACAGTGCGGTCTCGCCGTTGGCGCGCAACAGCCCGAGCTTCGCCATCACCAGCGAGTGATTCATCGTGAACGGCTGCAACAGATAGGGTCGGTCGGAAAATGCGAACAGAAAAACGTCGTCGCGATCATTCAAATCACGCAGAAATTGTGCAATCGCGATTCGCGCCTGTGGAATCTTGGGCTGCATGCTGCCTGAAGTATCCACCACGATTCCGACCGAGACCGGGGTGTTCGTGTCCTGCCGAAAGAACTGGATCGGTTGCATATGACCGTCGAGTTGGAGCTTGAAGTCGTCCTTCTTGAGCCCGGTAAGATAGCTCCCGCGAGGGTCGGTCACCGTAACCGTGACCTGCGCGTAGCCCGGCTGTTCGCGCAACTCGCGGGTCGGCAATTCGAGTTCCTGCCCTTGCTGCGGCTGCTGAAGCTGCGGCGGGATATTCAGCGACGCGCTGGGCTGTTGTGGCGTCGTAGGCAGTTCGAGCGTCGATCCGGCAGCGCCGCCCTGGCTCTGCGGAATTACCATCTGCTGTGTCGCCTGCGCCGACGCAACTGGTGCCCACACGCAGGCCGTCAGCAGCATTATGTTGAGCGCAATAGCTATACGATGCGCACCAATGCCCGTTCGAGTGTAGGTGGTGGTCTCCATTGCCTTGCGATCGATCTTCCTATGACAAGCCGCGTCACACAACAGGTCGCCGTGCGTGATGACGTGATCTGTTAGACGTACCGTCCGGCGGGACGCTTCAGGCAGAGTCCGCTACGCCATGAAAATTGGCGCAATCGCGCGGCGGAGATTGAATGACCGTGCCGATTGCCCGCGCCCGATTGCCCGCGAACCGATTTCGCGGCATGATCTTCGAGCGACCCGGCGCGTCCGGCAGCGAAGATGAACAAGAATTCAGAGTCTGCGCAACCCTCTGTCCCAGGTATGCGGAGGCCGGCGTTCGTGATGGACGGCGCGGGTATCGTGGTCGATTGGAGTAGCGAGGCTGAGCAGCAGTTCGGATGGTCGCGGAGCGAAGCGATTGGCCGCAAGCTCTCCGAACTGATTATCCCTGAGCGCCATCGCACCGCGCACGAGGCCGGACTTAAGCACTTCATGCTGTCAAAGGGACGCGGCGCGCTGCTTGATCGCAAGCTGGAACTGGTGATGCTGCATCGTGATGGCCGCGAGTTTCCATTGGCAATAACGATTGGCTCGCAAGAAAACGGAAGCGCGCACCTGTTTCCAACCTATATCGAGCGCGACTGAGAGCGTGCGCCCCTGAGCAATGGCAATAACCGGGGGCATCGGGTACAAAAAGATTCCGGGAATCAACGCCAAACGCCTCCCGTGTTGATCGGCGCCTCCTCCTGATGGCATGGCTGTTGCTCTGGGGATCAGACTGATCAAATTTCCTATGCCTACAGCACCCGAAAACTCCGCAAACGCGGCTGCTCCTTCGATCTTCTCAGCGAACTCGGCGCTGGAAGTTGCACGCACGCGACAGAATGCGCGCGTGCAGGAAACGTCTCGCGCGGCCACCGCTCCTGACAATCGTGAGGGAGCGCTGCGCGTCACCGCGGGCGCGCTGATCTTTTTGGCGGTTCAGTTCGTTTATATCCACGGCGACATGGGGCTGGCGCACGGTCTGAGAGAATCATTCGTGCTGCGTCATCTCGCCAACGTCCTCGTGATGGCGCTGTGCGCCTGCGCGATGTTGCATCCGCGGCTGGTCCCTTACTGGCGGCAAGTCGCACTCGCGGGATGCAGCTTTATCGCGTTCAACGGCGCGTACTCGGGCCTGATTCTCCACTCGCCGCTCAATCAGCTCTTCGCGGTGATTGTCATCGCAGTGGGAAGCGCCGCCCTGCTGCCGTGGAACGGATGGTGGCAAGGCGCAATGAATGCGGTCTGCACCGCAACCTTCGCGATCGCGCAACTTGCGGCGTCGCGGGGCAATATCAACTCACCGTTCTGGGCGGTCTTGATTGGCGCGATCGCCGTCGCGCAAGCCACCACGGTGTTTGCCGAACGGATGCGGCGTGAGCGGCGCAGCTTCGAACGCGCGCTACGTGAAAACGCGGCAAAGTTCGAAAGCGTCTTCCGTCACAGTCTCGATCCGATCTTGATTCAGAACCTGGCCGATCTCAAATTCATCGACGTGAACAACGCCTTCCTGCGCGCATCGGGGTATTCGCGCGAGGAAGTGCTCGGCCACGACCCGTTTGAACTCAACATGATCGCGTCGAACGAAGAATTGTCGCGGGTAGGCGTCGCCCTTGCCAAACACGGCAAAGCCCACAATGTCGAAGTGCGGTTCCGCAAGCGCGACGGCGAGACTTCGCCGACTCTGGTTTCGGCTTCGATCCTCGAGCTCGGCGGCTTTGACTGCGTACTCGTAATCATGCGCGATATCTCCGCGCTCAAGCAGGCGGAGGCGCAAATCGTCGCCGCAAGCGTTGCCGCGCAAGCGGCGACCCGCGCCAAGTCGGAATTTCTGGCCGGAATGAGCCACGAAATCCGCACTCCGATGAACGCCATGCTAGGGATGGCCGATCTGCTGTGGGAATCGCGGCTCGGCCCCGAGCAGCGCGAGTACGTACGGATCCTCCGCACCACCGGCAACTCGATGCTGAAGCTGATCGACGACATCCTGGATCTCTCCAAGGTAGAAGCCGGACGCCTGACATTGGAATCCGCCGATTTCGATCTGCGCGAGAGTATCGCCAACACCATCGAGGCGCTGGAGATTCGCTCGCGCGGAAAAGGCCTCGCGCTGACCTGCGAGATCGATCCCGACGTGCCGGCAGTCGCAACCGGCGACGCCCTGCGCCTGCGCCAGATCCTGTTCAATATAGTTGGCAACGCGATCAAGTTTACCGAACGCGGCACCGTCGCGGTGCGGGTTACTCCGGCCGTTGCCGCCGATGGCACGCGCGCAATCCGTTTTGCGGTTAGCGATTCTGGAATCGGAATCCCTCCCGACCGGATTCAGCAGATTTTTGAAGAGTTCACGCAAGTCGATTCCTCGACCACCCGAAAATACGGCGGCACCGGCCTGGGCCTGGCAATCGCAAACCGCCTCGTTCACCTGATGGGCGGAACAATCGAGGTCGAGAGCGAACTCGGCCGCGGCAGCACGTTTCATTTCGTAGTCCCGCTCGTTCCCGTCGTCGCGCCCGTCGCCGCGCACGCCGCCGCGCCGGAAACGGCTGCGCTTGCACGCTCCGCGGCTGGAGCGACCCAATGGCGAGCGCTCAGAATTCTGCTGGCCGAGGATGCCGAGGATAATCGCGCGCTGATTCGCGCCTATCTGGCGAAGACTCGCCACGTGCTCGACACCGCTGAAGACGGCGCCGCGGCGGTCGAGAAATATCGCACCGGCAAGTACGACTTGGTCCTGATGGACGTGCAGATGCCGGTGATGGACGGGCACAGCGCGGCGCGCGCGATTCGCGACCTCGAGCATGAGACTGGCAGGCCGCGCGTCCCGATCTATGCGCTGACCGCGTTTGCTTTTCGCGATGACGCCGAAAAGACGCGCGCCGCCGGCTGCGACGGCCATCTGACCAAGCCGATCAAGAAGGCCACGCTGCTCGCGCTGCTCGAAGATCATCTGCGTACTCTCGCCGAACAACGGCTCTCCGCCGGGGCTCCTCGAGTCTCCGCGCCTGCTTCATTTTCTCGCGTCCTCAAAATTCGCCCCTGAAAGATTTTCTCTCGCCTCTCGTCGCATACGCATGTTACGCTCGCGGCTGCGCGGGAGCTGCGCTAGCGCGGCGTCGAGCACGATCCGCGTGGGCAGTCCGCGATGCAGCAGCTAACCGAAATCGAAATCATTCGATTCCTGTTCCAGATCGGCCTTCTGCTCGCCGTCAGCCGTATCCTTGCCGACCTGATGAAGCGCATCGGCCAAGCCGCCGTGATTGGCGAGCTCCTGGCCGGAATCCTGCTCGGCCCGTCGCTTTTGGGACAGCTCGCGCCCGGGCCTTACGCGCTCATCTTTCCGGAGAGCCTGGTCGCGATGCATCTGCTCGAGGGAATCGCGTGGGTCGGCGCAGTGACTCTTCTGCTGTTCATCGGACTGGAGACCGACCTGAGCCTGCTGCGCGGAAAGGGACGCGCGGTTACGTTGGTCTCGGGCTTCGGGATCTCGATTCCGCTCGTGAGCGGAGTGATCCTTGGCCTGCTGATTCCGGCCGATAACCTGGTCGCGCCCGAGCATCGAATTATCTTCGCGCTGTTTCTTGGCGTCGCGATTTCGATCTCCGCGGTTCCGGTAATCGCGAAAATCCTGCTCGATCTCGGTCTGATGCGCCGCGACCTCGGGATGCTGATCCTGGCCGCCGGAATCTTTGACGATTCGATCGGATGGCTCTTGCTCTCGATTGTCGCGGGACTGGCCGAGCGCGGAGTGATTGACGTGATCTCGGTCTCGAAACTGGCGTCCGAGACCGCCGCGTTTCTGGGTTTCTGCTATTTCATCGGCACTCCGCTCGCGCGGCGGTTCTTACGCTGGGTTGATGATCGGACCTACGTCGAGCATGCGAAGCTGAGCGCGATGCTGGTGATCGCTATGTTATGCGCGGTGATCGCGCAGGCAATCGGACTGCATGCAGTGTTCGGCGCATTTATCGCCGGTCTGATGATGACGCAATCGGCGCGCGTAAAACCCGCCGACATCGGCGAGATCGAGGGAATCGCGACCGGATTCCTCGCACCGATTTTCTTCGCATACTCGGGCCTGCGCGCGGACCTCTCGGCGCTCAAAACTCCCGGCGTCGCGATCCTCATCCTGGCCATCGGATGCACCACCAAGCTTTTCGGCTGCGGCGTCGGCGGCAAGCTCGGCGGACTTAAATGGCGCGAGGCGCTGGCCGTCGCGATTGGGATGAACGCGCGCGGAGGAATGGGAATTATCGTCGCGCTGGTCGGACTGACGCTCGGCGTTCTAACGCCCTCGATGTACACCGTGCTGCTGTTGTTCGCGATGGTCACGTCGCTGATGACGCCGCCACTGCTCAGTTGGGCGATCGGCGAAACCACGCAGCAACCGAGCGAAGCCGATCGTATCGAGCGGGAAAAACTGCTTGCGCGGCTGCCGTTCTCGCACGAGGGCACCAAGCTCCTGGTGCTGAGTGGCGGCGGTCCGCACGCTGATCTCGCCGCGCATCTGGCAGCCGCGCTCGCCAACGACAAGGACTGCGAGCATCACCGTGTTCCGCGCGGTGACTCCCGGAACGCCGGCGAAGTCGGCCGAGTTCGACGCGCAGTTCACGCGTCTAAAGGCGATCGCCGAACAGGCCGGGGCGAAAAACGTCCACCAGCGCGTCGCCAGCGCGGACTCGGTCGCCGAAGCGATCACCGGCGAGGCCGCGCGCGGCTACGACGCGATCTTCGCGGGCGCATCGCACCTCGGCGGCTATGACAACCTGGGTGGCGACGTTCTGCGCAGCCTCGTCAGCACCGCGCGTGCGCCGGTGGTTATCGTGCGCGGAGGCGACACCTCGGTGCCGTTCATGCGCGTGCTGACGCCCACGACCGGAGCGGCGTTCGCGCGCCTGGGCGCGACCGTCGCGATGCACTACGCGCGGGTGTTCGGCGCGCAGGTGACGGCGCTCTATGTGCGCGAGGCCTCGATGATCCCGCTGCCGATCTTTGGCGCAAGCAAGTCTCCCGACGCCGACGAGGGGCGCGAATTCGTCGAGGAGATTTCCAAACTCGGACAGGAACTCGGCGTCAACGTCGAGGCCCGCCTTGGCTCGGGCCGCAAAATCGAAAATGTGATTCTCTCCACTGTCGCAAAAGACGACGTCGGACTGCTGGTGATGGGCGTGCTGTTTCGCTCCTCCGACGAGCGGCTGTTCTTCGGTCGCAAGGTCAGCGAGATTGTCCAAAAAGCCCGCTGCGCCGTCGCCGTAGTGGTACCGCCCCAGCAGACCAACGGTGGCGCCTAGCGATTGGACGGCGAGCTATCGCCGATGCTACTCAAACCGCTGGAGGCCTCGATGGATCCGCATCAGGAGATTTGCCGCGCAATCGACGCGTACCGCGAAACCGCGGTCGCAACCAGCCGCTCGATTCATGATCGTCCCGAGCCCAGATTTGAAGAAGTTTTCGCCGCCGAGCAATTGAGCGGCGCCGCCGATGCGCTTGGGTTGCATGTCGAGCGCGGAATCGCCGGGCTCAAGACCGCGTTTCGCGCCGAGTTCGGTGGACACGGTCCAACCGTCGCGATTTTCGCCGAGTACGACGCGCTGCCCAACGGCCATTCCTGCGGGCACAACCTGATCGCCGGCGCCGCGCTAGCCGCCGTCGCGGGATTGCATGCGATCGCCCCTCAGTTGAAGGGCAAGATCGTTTTCATGGGAACGCCGGCCGAAGAAGGCGGCGGCGGAAAAGTCATCCTGATGAATCGCGGCGCGCTCAAGGGCGTCGACGCCGCGATGATGGCGCATCCGATGGACGGCGAATGGTCCACGATGCCTGCGCTCGCGACGCACGGCGTCCGCCTGAAGTTTCGCGGCAAAGCCTCGCACGCGGCAATCGCTCCGTGGGACGGGTCGAGCGCGCTCGCCGCGATGCTCTTGACGTTTCACGCGGTCGATATGGCGCGGCTGCATTTTCGCGACGGCTCGCGCGTCCACGGAATCATCACCAATGGCGGACAGGCCGCGAATATCATCCCCGAGATGACCGAGTGCCAGTTCACCACGCGCGCATACACCAGCAAGTACGCCGAAGAGATGGCGCAACGAGTGATCCAGTGCGCGCGCGGCGCCGCGATGGCGGTAGGTACGCAAGTCGAGGAGACGAATTTCAGCGGCTACAAGAACATGGTCTCGAACCTGACCCTCGCGCATCGTTATGCCGCGCATTCGCAGGCGCTTGGAACGCCAACGCCCGATCCGCCGCACGGCCTGCCGACCGGCAGCACCGACATGGGCGATATCAGCCATCGCATGGTCGCGATTCATCCAGTCTTCGCGATTTCGACCCCCGGCGAAGGCACCTGCCACGAAGACGCATTCGTCCGCCACGCGGATTCTCCTCGCGGCTACGACGCGATGATCCGGGTAGCGAAGGCGCTTGCGATGACCGCGTACGATCTACTCGCCGAGCCCGAGCTTCTGGCCGCGGCCAAAGCGGAATTCTCTGCAAACAAAGAGACCTGAGACGGCAGGAGCGGTCACGCACGGGTCGGGGCGCTTCGCGCCAGCCGACGGGCCGTCGGCTACCACTGACTAAAGGAAATTTCACGGCGAGGTACAGCTAAATCGCCGTCCAACCAAATATTTTTTTCTGTCAGTGGTGGCGGACGGCCCGTCCGCCTTCTTACACTCGCAGCCGCGCCGGAAGCTCAAACGATCCGTCGGCGGCGCAGGGGAATTCGAGCACTTCCGTCACCGCGTCGAGATTCAATTCACCGTACAAATGCGGGAACAGTCCCGCGCGAGGCTCGCCGTCCGCCCAGCCTGTCGGCAGTGCGGCGGGTTCATAACGCAGCGGCGCGGTGAGTTTGCGCTCATCGATGTAGAGCAGAACCAAATCGCGTTGGCCGTGAAAAAATCGGTTGGCAGTCTCGATAGCTTGCGCGAGGGTCGAGCAGTGGATGAAACCATCGCGCTCGAAGCTGGAAGGCCGGTAAGCATCCCGCGCGCTCTCCCATTCGGCGCGCCTGGCGATGTGCAGGATCACGCGCCGCCTAGTGGCAGGCGCATCCGCCGCCGCAGCATCCGCCACCGCCCGTGAAGCGGCCCGCGTTGCTCGACGCTATCGCCTGCACGCCGGCCGCCGCAGCGTCGGCGCTAGAGCCGCGCGACGCAAAGGTGGACATCTCGCGTGCCAGGTGCGCGCCGCCGCATCGCGGGCACTGTGCGCCGTCGTCGCCGCGGCCCGGCCGCGCGAAGCTCTCGAACGAGCGGTCGCAATCGGTGCATCGGTATTCGTAGATCGGCACGATAATTATTCCTTAGATTGGCTCCGCGGATTCGGGTGGCTGCGCGTACTCGACCAGCACGCCGCGCGTCGCCTTGGGATGCAAAAAACAGATCATCCCGGCCAGTCCCGCGCGCGGCTTCTGATCGATCAACTGAATGCCCTTGGCCTTCGCTCCGTCGAGCTCGCGCTCGACGTCGTCGGTCTCGAAACACACGTGATGCAGTCCGCCGCCGCGGCGGGCGAGGAACTTGGCGACGCCGCCGTCGGGATTGATCGGCTCGAGCAGCTCGATCTCGCTCTCGCCGACTTTGAGCAGGGCGGCGCGCACGCCCTGCTCTTCGATCGTGGCGCTTTTGGTCAAGCGGAGCCCCAGAGTGTCGCGCCAGAACTTGAGTCCCGCATCCAGGCTTGGCACGACCACGCCTACATGATGAATCCGCTTGAGCATCGCACCCGCTTGCCTACTTCTTCAGACAAATCTTCTTCTGCAACAGATCCCATCGCGAGAGCATCTCGGGCGAACCAAGGGTCGGATGCTCGGCGCGGGTCGACGCGAGCTTGTTGCACGCGCCGGCGATATTGCCCTGTTTCGAATAAATCTCCGCGATCTGATACTTGGCCTCATACCACAGCGGGTCGGACTCGGCCGCCGTGCTTTCGACGTTGGTCCACAAAGTGACCGCGTCTTTGAGATCGCCCTTGGCCTGCGCGATACGCGCCAGACCGGCGTTTGCATCGGGCGACGCGGCATCGGCCTTCACGACTTGGTCGAAGATGGTCTTGGCCTTGTCGACGTTGTTCTGCGCGATATACGCCTGACCAAGGATCGACAGCGTACCGGTCAGGTTCTTGGCCGGAGTCTTGCCCGACATAACCTGATCCTCGAAGAAATCGTACGCGGTCTGGGTCAGCTTGGCGTTGGCGACATAGGCCTTCTGGTCGCCCTTGGCCTGCGCCTCCTGCGCAGCGTGCCAGAAGTCCAACCCCAACTCCTTGACGAAGTCGGTGTTGGGGTTTTTCATCGTCTTGTATCTTGCCACCACGGACTGCACATCTTTCTCCACGTCGTCGTAGCGGCCGAGATGATCGAGCGCCGTGATGCGCCATTCCTGCACATCGCTGAACTTGTCGCTCATCGCTGGATACTGCTGTTCGTAGTTCATCAGCAGATCGGCGATTTGCTTGGGATCGGCGTTCTTCTGGCCCTGGATCAAACCGGCGAGCATATAGATAGCGCGGCCCTTGGTCTCGTGGATGAACTTCTTCTGCGCAGCGCTGCCGGCGGTGCGCTCGGCCTCGGGCTCCATCCGGATAGTATCCTGCAGGTCCTTGACCGTCTGCGCGCGGAGCTGATCCATGTTAACCGGCGGCGCGTTCTTTTCGTTCTTATTGCCTGCGGCGGCGAGCGCCTGGTAGTCGCACTCGGCCGAATTGTACTTCGCGGTGAAGCTGTACTCGTTGTTGCCGGTCACCTGCTGATACATCTTGGAGGCTTCGAGGAAGTTGCCCTGGCGCTGCATGCGCTCGGCCAGGCGGAAGCGCATTTCGGGCGCGTACTCGCCGCCTGAGTATTTCGAGACATAATCGGTCGCGGCCTTGACCCACTGGTCCTCGAGCTGAGTGTTCTTCATCCCGCTCGACTCCCACTGGCCCCGCGGGAGCTTGTACTTCATGTAAGCGGCCCACTGCGCATCGGCGCCGCCGGCGCGCTCGACGTCGGTCAGGAGCTGCTCGACCTGGTCGAAGCGCTTTTCATTGAAGTAGATATCGGCCGCGTAGCGATAGCCCTTGGCATACTTCGAGCTGCCGCGCGCCGCGTCGACGTAATACTTGGCCGCGCCTGCCTGATCCTTGCGCGCAAGCAGCACGTTGGCCGTCAGCCACTTTTCAAACGGATCGTTCGAGCTGCCGAATTCCTGGGTCACGCTCTGCGAGTACTTGGCCACTGCGGCAACCGCGATCGCCCATTTCTCCTTGTCGCCTTCCATGGTCTTGAGCTTAGCGACGATCTGCTGGTGGTAAGCAGCCTTCTTCGCGGAGTCATGGGTGGCGTTTTCCGCAGTGAACAGCGCCTGCAGCTGCAGCATCTCGCCGCCACCAGTGTTGGTTGCCTGCGCGCCCATGCACTTGGCGCCCTCTTCGCTGTTGCCCATCTGCATATAGGTCGTGCACAACCCCTGATGGGCGGGATTGTACTGCGCGGTCTCGGCGCCGCCTTCCATGATCTGCTTGAAATCGGCGATCGCCTTGTCGTACTCCGACTTGTCGAACTTGCCGAGCTCGCGTTCGGCGTACGCTCGGCCGAGCAGGTTCTCGCGCACCAGGTTGGGCTCGAAGATCACCAGTGTGCTCTCGGTGAAGCCGTCGATCGCCTCGTTGAGCAGTTTCTTGGACATCGTCGAGTCGCCGGAATAAACCGTGGTCGCGCCCTGGAACCGCAGCCATGAAAGCGGATACAGCGCCTGCAGCGAGAGCTTCTCAGGCTCGGTGTAGTCGCACTGGCCGCCGTTATCCATCTGCTCGATACAGTCGTCCTTCTTTTTCTTCCACGTGCTGTACATCGTGCTGAGCGCGTCATCGAGCTGATTGTACGTCGGTCCAAGGGCCGACCGATCAACCTTGCCGCTCGAAGAAACTTTGGCGAACTGCGCCTCGAGCCGGTCGAGATCGCTGATTACCTCGCCCGCCGTGGTCGGATCGGTCCTGGCCGCAGACATCTTGCCCTGGATACTGGAGAGCTGGGACTGGATGTCGCCCAGGCTCTGCGCACGTACGGCGCTGGTGGCGAACACCAACGCGCCGACAACCGCAATTGTCACCGACGCGCGGTGAACCATCGAAAGTGACTTCATTTTTATACGCCCCACGTGGTCTGGCCTGGAAAAGGCTCGCCCTAAATAAGGATAATCCCCATAGATCGTCAAGCGATCTTCAATCTTTGCGTAACCATGCCGAGATTGGCAAGCGCGTTGATTCGAGCCGCGCGAGCCTCGCATAGCTGATCCGCAGGCAGCTTTGGATCGAGCAGAACCGCGAAAAACCCGAGCTCGCGCGCAGGCTCGAAGTCATGATGCGTCGAATCGCCTACGTGCATCGCCTCAGCGGCGCCTATCCGATGCCGCGCGAGGGCGGCGTCGAAAATCTCGCGCCGCGGCTTCGCGTAGCCTGCTTCCGAAGAAATGGTAATCGAGTCGAAGTACGCGGCGAGCCCAAGCCCTTCGAGCAGTCCGTAGAGCCGAAAATCGAAGTTCGAGATGACGCCCAGCTCGAACCCGGCCCGCTTCAGACCACGCAGCGTCGATACCGCCGCGGGATCCGCTTCCCAATGCGCAGGCTCGGCGAAGTATGCAAATAATGCCTCGAAGCATCCATCCAGATCGAATGCGCCCAATCCCGCGAAGCTCTCTGCGACTACCGCGCGCCACCATCCGCGCTCAAGCGCGCGGAGCTCATCGGCTCGATGGCCACGGCCGAACGCGATTACCGGTGCGGCCGCGAACGCGCGCCTGAAGCCCTCGATCACCGCCGCCTCGGGCGCGTCGAGACCGTGCTCGCGCGCGATTCGCGCGTAGGTGCGTCCGACAGGCTCGCGCGCCTCGAACAGGGTCCCGGCCGCGTCGAAGAAAATCGCCTTCAGCATGATTCGCGGCGTGGCCTACTCTTCCTGCTCCGCGCTCCAGAGCTGGATCAGCACGCCAAACGCGTCGCGCGGCGACACGTAGGCCTCTTTCTCGCCGCGCCAGTTGATCGATTCATCGACCACGCGCACGCCGCCCGCCTTGAGCTTCGCCACGGTCTCGTCGAAGTCCTTCAGCACCAGCGTGATGTGATGCATCCCCTCGCCGTAACGGTCGATAAATTTGGCGACGAAATCGTTTTTCGACCCACCCGGCGGGCTCTGGATAAACTCGACCTTCAAACCCGCGACCTGCATATGGCCAAGCGCAAAACTGCCGTCGTCGACCAGATGCTGATCGTGATCGATCGAGGTCGGGGTAAAATATTTCGTGAAGAAGTCGTAAGCCTGGTTGATATCGCGTACCGCCAACGACACGTGATCGAACTTCGCGCGGTCGTCGCGCGGCGGATTCTGCTTATGGTCGGCGTCGAAGTCGGGGACTTGCCAGAACTGCACCAGCGCGCCGAATGCCGAGCGCGGCGAGATGAACGCGGTTGCGGAACCGGATGGATATTTCTGCTCATCGACCACCCGCACTCCACCCGCGCGTAGCCTCGCGACGACCGGATCGAGATGGTCCACCTCGATCGACAGATGATGCATCCCCTCGCCGTGCTTCTGGATGAACTTGGTCACGAAGCCGGGCTGGCCCGGCAGATCCTCGATCAGCTCGACGACGAATCCGCCGAGATGAAAATCCTGCCAGTAGAAAGCGCCGCTCACCTGATCGTCGCGCGTCTTGGGGCTGCGCTGGATCGCGGGAAAATAGCGCGTGAAGAACTCGGCCGCGCGATCGATTGATTTAACCGCGATCGACACATGATCGAAACGCATCCGCACCTCTGTTGCCGCTGCCATCGTGAACCGATCTCCTTTCCGGGCGTCGAAATCCGCGTATCCGATGCGGTTGTCCGCGCCCGCCCGCGCCGCGTGCCATGAGATTTTCGCCCGCGGGATAGCGATTATGATTCCAAGGATTTCGCGGCGCGAACGCGCCGGAAACAGCCATGGTTCGAGAGCCTAGAGAATCATGTTTAGCGCCGCCGGTCGAGTTCCCGCCCCGTTTCATCGGCGCGAAAAAACACGCGGCCGGTGACGCGCCAGCAACCGAAACGTGCTCCGCCAGACCATCGGCCATCCGTTGTGAAGCTTGCTCGCGTACACGCCGAGCGATTGTCCCGCGCGCGAAAGTGTCGGCACGTCAAAGAAACTCGAGCCGGGCGCTCAGTCCCGACTCGCCGCCCGTCACGACGATATAGCCGCCGCCCTTGAACGGTCCGGCGTTGAAGATGCGCGTAGGGCCGATCATGTCCTCGCCCGCGGACTCATGGATATGGCCCGAGATGCAGATGTCGGGCTTGAACTCCTCGATAAACCGCCGCGCGGCGGTGCTGCCGACCGATTTACCCGACGATATCCGATCGCATTTGGTATCGATCGGCGGCGGATGACAGATCATCAGCGCGGGACGGATGCCGGAAATCTGCGCGTAGCCCGCGCATAGCGCGGCGTAGATTTCATCTTCGGTCAACTCGGTCGGAGTGTGGAACGGCGTGATATTCGAACCGCCGCATCCGAAGATCCCGATCCCGTTAACGATTCGGCCCGTTCCATGAAGCGCGATTCCCTCGGCCTCAAGAAACGGAATCGTCTCGCGCCGATCGAGGTTGCCCGGCAGCGCGAGGATATTGGGACATGCGCGGCGAACGTCATCGAGGACCACGCGCATCTCGTCCGGTCCGCCAAAGTTGGTCAAATCTCCCGACAGGATAACAAGATCGCAATCGCGCATGACGGAGCCCATCCGCTCAAGATTGCGCGTAGCCATATGCACATCACCGAACGAGACGATCTTCATCGGACATCCACCACGATTCGAGCTTACCGGAGCGGGGACTGACCGGGTAGTCCGCGCGTCGCCACTGACACAGGCTTAAGCGAAGATCACGCGGGAGACGGCCGGTTCGCAAGCCGCCCCTACGAAGACAGATTTGTTTCGCTTCGTTTCGAACGGGCGGATCGCCTGCAGATACCCTCTCCCTCCGGGAGAGGGCGGCGCGGCGCGATGCTTGCGATTCTTTTTCGCAAGCATCGTGACGCGCGGGTGAGGGTGCTGCTCTTACTCCTCCAGCACCGCAAGAATTTGCTTGATGACGGTATCCGTTTCGCGTAAGACCACATCGTTCCCGAACCTGACTACGCGATAGCCTTGCGTCTCGAGGAACTCCTCGCGCTCATCGTCGTAAACCTGCTGCTCGACATGCTGTCCGCCATCGAGCTCGACCACCAGCTTTCTTTCAACGCAGCAGAAGTCGGCGATATAAGGACCGATCGGGAATTGGCGGCGGAATTTCAGGTCAGCGAAACGCCGTCCGCGTAGATGTTTCCAGATCGTACGCTCCGCGTCGGTCATTTCGCGGCGCAGTTTGCGCGAGTTTGTGAGCGCCTTCGCCGAGAGTAGTGGCTTATGCGTATGTGTGCGCTTCATGAGAAAAGGCGCAGAGCAGCACCCTCACCCACGCGTCACGGCGATTGCTGAAAAGAAGCAATCGCCGCGCCGCGTCGCCCTCTCCCGTGGGGAGAGGGTATCTTGCAGGAAATCCAGAATATAAATCGGAAGGGCGGTGTTGCCACCGCCCTTCCCCGTCACCACATCCGCCACCCCACCACACACTTTTCGGCGCGCCACGCGCGCTGCGTTTTGGGTGGGCCCCGGAGGAATCACCAAGCCGATTCCGCGATTACCAAAGTCTCCCCGAAAATCGTCCGATGATTCTCCCCGACCGCGCCGGAAACCGGATTAAAGTTTTCGTCCGCCCCCATCCCCGCCGTCCGATTCCTCCAGCGCCCTCACTCCCCACAACCTCCGGGGCCCCAAATTCGTCAGGCCTGTGCGGCGGCAGGATGCCGCGCGCATTCAGGGCCAATCGTTGATACCGTTTCTTCCGTCTCGACTATCTCCCACTCATCGCGGCCCTCGAGCTCGAACACCGCCGTGCATTCATCGCATTCGATCCACGCGCGGCTCGGCTCGCACTCGTCGCCGTCAACCCTCGCGATCAGATGCAGTCCTTCCGCGCGATGACTCCGCGCGATCGCGCCGAACGCCTGCGACTCGAAAATCTCCTTGCTTCCACCGCTCATCACCGCACCTCCTCAACTGCATCCGCTGGTCGCGCCGCAATTCATGCACTTGTAGCAAGCGCCGTTGCGCACCATGATCGAGCCGCAATCGGGACACGGCGGCGCGTCCGCCTGATTGATGAACGCCTGGCGCATCCCGGCGTCCTTGCCGTCGCGCAGGCTCGCGACCGTCGGAGCTGCAGCAAGAACCGGCGCGTTGTCGCGCGCGTCATGTGTATCGACTGTCTTCGATTCATCGACCACGATTCCAACTTCGCGCTTGGCTTCCTCATCGAGGAACTTCGACGCCATCCACCGGAACAGGTAATCGACGATCGACTTCGCGTACGGAATCTGCGGATTCTTGGTGAAGCCCGACGGCTCGAAACGGATATGCGCGAACTTGTCCACCAGGAACTGCAGCGGCATCCCGTATTGCAGCGCGTATGAAATCGCAGTCGCGAACGAATCCATCAGGCCCGAAATCGTCGAGCCCTGCTTCGACATGATCACGAAGATCTCGCCCGGCGTGCCGTCCTCGAACAGGCCCACGGTGATATAGCCCTCGTGGCCCGCGATATCGAACTTGTGCGTGATCGAGCGGCGCTCGTCGTTGAGCTTGCGGCGCCGGGTATGGAACTCGTCGCCGTGCGCGGCCGCGGTAATCTGCGCAACCGCGTCGGCGGCGCGCTCTTCCTTCTTGCCGGTGTTGAGCGGCTGGATCCGCTTCGAGCCGTCGCGATAGATCGCGACCGCCTTCAGCCCCAGCTTCCACGCGGTCATGTAGGCCTCGCCGACTTCATCGATCGAGGCGTCGGCCGGCATGTTGATCGTCTTCGAGATCGCGCCCGAGATGAACGGCTGCACCGCGCCCATCATCTTGATGTGTCCGTTGTAGTGGATCGTGCGCGAGCCCGAACGCGGCTTGAACGCGCAATCGAACACCGGCAGATGCGCGTCGGCCAGAGCGGGTGCGCCCTCGATCGTTTCCTGCTCGTCCAGGTACTCGACGATCTCCTGCACTTCCTTCGAGTCGTAGCCCAGCCGCTTGAGCGCGCGCGGCACAGTGCCGTTGACGATCTTGAGCATCCCGCCGCCGACCAGCTTCTTGTACTTGACCAGAGCGATATCCGGCTCGATTCCGGTGGTGTCGCAATCCATCATGAAGGCGATCGTTCCGGTCGGCGCGATAACCGTGGCCTGCGAGTTGCGATATCCCGCGCTCTGGCCCGCAGTCAGCGCCTCGTCCCATGCCTCGCGCGCTGCTCCCAGCAGATCGAGAGGCACGTAGGACGGCTCGAGCTTGTAGGCGCAGCTCCGATGCCGCTCGATAACCTTGAGCATCGCATCGCGATTCGGCGCGTAGCCTTGGAACGGACCAATCTGCCCCGCCAGCCGCGCTGACTGCAGGTAAGCCTCGCCCGTCATCAGCGCCGTAATCGCGGCGGCATAGCTGCGCCCCTGGTCGGAATCGTACGGCATCCCGAGCGCCATCAAGAGCGCGCCGAGATTGGCGTAGCCGAGTCCGAGCTCGCGATAGGCGTGCGCGTTGGCGCCGATCTCTTCGGTCGGGTACGACGAGTTATCGACGATAATGTCCTGCGCCGTGATCATCACGTCCACCGCGTGGCGGAACGCGCGCACGTCGAACTCGCCGCGCTCGTCGATAAACTTCATCAGGTTGAGCGACGAAAGATTGCACGCCGAGTTGTCCAGATGCATGTACTCGCTGCACGGATTCGAGGCGTTGATTCGTCCCGAGGCCGGGCAGGTGTGCCAGGTGTTGATCGTGGTGTCGAACTGCATCCCGGGGTCGCCGCAGGCGTGCGCGGCCTCCGCGATCATCTTCAGCAGGTCGCGCGCGCGGTATTCGCTGGCGACCTCTCCGCTGCGCACGAACTTCGTCTGCCACTTGGAATCGTCGGCCACGGCGCGCATGAAGTCGTCGGTCACGCGCACCGAGTTGTTCGCGTTCTGGAAAAACACCGAGCCGTATGCGGGTCCGTCGAGCGAGCCGTCATAGCCCGCGTCGATCAGCGCCCACGCCTTCTTTTCCTCTTCGACTTTACACTTGATGAAGTCCTCGACGTCCGGATGGTCGACGTTGAGCACCACCATCTTGGCCGCGCGCCGGGTCTTGCCGCCCGACTTGATCACGCCGGCGGACGCGTCGGCGGCCTTCATGAAAGACAGCGGGCCCGATGCCGTCCCGCCCGACGAGAGCTTCTCGTGCGAGCCGCGCAGCGCCGAGAGATTCACGCCCGAGCCCGAGCCGCCCTTGAAGATCATTCCTTCGTTGCGGTACCAGCCGAGGATCGAATCCATGTTGTCATCGACCTTCAAAATAAAGCAGGCCGAGCATTGCGGTTTGGGTTCGATACCGACGTTGAAATAGACCGGGCTGTTGAACGAAGCCATCTGGTTGAGCAACAGATGGGTCAGCTCGGCCTTGAACGTGTCGCGCACGTCGGTCGAAGCGAAGTAGCCCTGGCGGTCGCCCCACAGGCTCATCGTATCGACCACGCGATTGATCAGTTGGCGGACGCTATTCTCGCGTCGGAGCACTCCGGGCTGCGGCTTCCCGTCGAGCGGGCCGCGGAAATATTTCGACACGACGACGTTGGTGGCGGTCTGCGACCAGAAGCGCGGCACTTCGACCTCGCGCTGCTCGAACACGACGCGGCCATCTTCGCCGGAGATCACGGCGCTGCGCAGTTCCCACTCGACTTCGCTCATCGGGTCGACGCCGGGCCGGGTAAAGAAGCGCTCGAGCGCTAACGGATTGCGCTCTTTAGGCTGTTGATTGCGCTCTGTAGACTTGCTTGCCATCTTATCCAAATCGACCGCTCCACCCGCCATCGGCCCCCACCTCCGCCTCTTTGCGTGCCTGTTAAAAACTGCCCCCAGCCCGTTGGGCTAAATCGCCGCTGATTGCCCTTGGGACCACCACATATAGGGCTGAGCCATTCAGCGGCGTGGGCGGAAATATGCGCTCTCGCATAGCTGAATGTCAAGTCCAAAAGCGCAACCTGTAGTGTGGAAGACCTTGTGCACAACCTATATATTAGGCTGTGGATAATATTTCGTAAACCCTTCGCCCACGTAGTTCCGCTTTTCATTCGAGAGGTTGAAAATTAGAGTACCTAATTCATTGACGAGGCCCGGAAGACACTCTCCGAGCAGATCGGATAGGCGCATTTTACCGCGTCATTTCAGGCTGGATTGATCCGCGCTATCGTAAACCCGCGATGGCATCGAAACGTTCGCGTCCGCTGGTCACGATCGCATCGGCCCTACAGCCGATTCTCGATCGCCTGGATATCGAAGGCGAGTTCGGACTCGGCCGCCTGATTCGCGCATGGCCGGAGATCGCGGGCGAGACGATCGCGCGGCGCACCGAGGTGGTGTCGCTCAAATTCCACACCGCTGTGATTAAAGTTTCAGGCGCGATGTGGATTCAGGAATTGAACCTGATGAAGGCGCAGATCCTTGCGCGTGTGCGCGAGACCGTCGGCGACGATATCGTGCGCGACATCCGCTTTATCGCCGGACGCCTGTCGCGCAGAAATCCACCGAAGCTGCGCACCGTGCCGCGTCCGACGCGCTACGCGTTCGAGCTTCCGCCGATTCGCGATCCCGAGTTGAAGCGCGCCTTCGAGCGCCTGATCGAAGCGTGGGGCCGCGCGGGAAATTAGCGGCCGCACACAGTCTGTGGATTGTCCCAAATTCGCGCCTAGCGCTATTGGCGCGCGTTTGTGGCAAGATTCGCACGAGCAAAATTTTTTCATCCGGAAACATACGGGGACCTATCGATGGCGCAGGAGATCAAAAGCAAGGCGCTCGATTTGGCGCTGAGCCAGATTGAAAAACAGTTCGGCAAGGGCTCGATCATGAAGCTCGGCGAGCAGGCGATCGCGCAGGATATCGCGGTCGTGCCTACCGGCTCGCTCGGACTCGATATCGCTCTCGGCGTAGGCGGATTGCCGCGCGGGCGCGTGGTCGAGATCTACGGCCCCGAGTCCTCGGGCAAGACTACGCTCGCGCTCGAATGTATCGCCGAGGCGCAGAAACGCGGCGGCACCTGCGCGTTTATCGACGCCGAGCACGCGCTCGACGCCGCCTACGCGCGCAAGCTCGGAGTCAAAGTCGAAGACCTGCTCATCTCGCAGCCCGACAACGGCGAGCAGGCGCTCGAAATCTGCGAGACTCTGGTGCAGTCCGGCGCGATCGACGTGCTCGTGATCGACTCGGTCGCGGCACTCGTTCCGCGCGCCGAGATCGAAGGCGAGATGGGTGAGCCGCAGATGGGCTTGCAGGCGCGCCTGATGTCGCAGGCGCTGCGCAAGCTCACCTCGATCATCTCGCGCTCGCGCACCATCGTGGTGTTCATCAACCAGATCCGGATGAAGATCGGCGTGATGTTCGGGAATCCGGAGACGACCACCGGCGGCAACGCGCTCAAGTTCTACTCCTCGGTGCGAATCGACATCCGGCGCATCGGCACGATCAAGTCGGCGACCGAGGTGATCGGCTCGCGCACCAAGACCAAGGTGGTGAAGAACAAGGTCGCGCCGCCGTTTCGCGAAGCCGAGTTCGACATCCTGTACGGTTCGGGAATTTCCAAAGAAGGCGAGCTGGTGGATATCGGCGCCGACATGAACGTGATCGAAAAACTCGGCGCGTGGTATTCCTACAACGGCGAGCGAATCGGACAGGGGCGCGAGAACGCGCGCGATCTGCTCAAGGCGAATCCCCGTCTGGCCGACGAGATCGAGGCGAAGATTCGCGAGAAGCTCGCGGTCAAGCCGGTAGTTCTGCCCGAAGCCGCCGCCGAGGAAGAAGAGCCGCCGGAAGAAGCGCCCGCCCCGGCACCCCAAGGCAAAAAGAAGGGCTAGAAAAAGAACGGGGGGATGCCCGGGAACGCCAATCTCCTGATTGGCGGATTGTGCCCACGCACGCCAATCGGGAGATTGGCGCTCCCGGGTTTTCTACATTCCCGCTTGCAGCGCGGCGAGGAGCGCCGGGCCGTGGAGCGCGAGCAGGCGCGAGAGCTCGAAGCATAGGCCGAACAGGGCGCCGAAGATTCCGCCGTTGACGCGAATCCAGTCCAGATGCGTCCGCGTCTTGGTCTCGATCTGAAACCTAATCTGATCGTCGGTCAGACGCGCCAGGTTGTCCTTGACCATCTGCGTGATCTGCCCGCGACTCGCCTCGACCGCCCGCCGCACCATCGCCGCCATCATCGCGCTGGCTTTCTCGTGCGCGAAGCTGGCGGGCTTTTGCAGCTCGGCGCGCGAGCTCGTGAACCGCGCCCTCGAGCGTGCTCATCAGGCTCGGGATCGTCGCGCAGCTCGGGCAATCGATGCCGCAGGTTCGCGACGATCCGCGAGCTCAGCGAGCGCACGCCCACCCGATTGAGTGCGGCGTAAATCCGGGTGAAGGTCTTCGGCAGCACCTTGCGCAAAATCGCGTCGAGCCGGTCCAGCGCCTGCTCGGATTCGAGCGCCGCCGTCACGCGATCCATCACGTGCCCGACCGCCTCACTGCCGAGCACCTCGTCGATTTTGACTTCCGTCAGATACGCGCCCGCGCGCGCAACTAGATCCATCTCGCCGAGCTTGCGCCCGATCATCTCGGGCGTGAGCCATTCCTTTTCGATCGTCACCGCGATTCCGTCGATCAGCTTGACCCGGTTTCGCGGCAGCACGCCCGAGTTGGGCAGATACCATCGCCGCTCGAAGATCATCTTGAGCGCGATATAGTCGCATAGCCCGCCGATCAGAGCCGCCTCGCCCATCGCGCGCACGACCTCGCCCGCGATCGTAAGCGTGGTGAAGCGAAGGATGATCCAGCCGGCGATATAGCCGACCGCCGAGAGGGCAAGCGTCAGATCGCCCTTGCGCGAGAAGAGGAACTCGTTCCAGGTCGCGGGCGCGCGCCGTGCGACCATAACTTGAGCACTATCCATGCTTAAGATTGTGGCCCGACCGGCGCGCTAATCAAGCCGCCCTGATGCAGTCAAAACATTGCTACCGTGCGCTAGTCAGAGTGTGGTATTGCATTCCACGCTGCGTCATCAGCAAAAGGAGCGCATCGGTGCAATTACGCGGCATCTGCGGACTGATTTTGATTGCGGCAGTTCTGGTCTGCGCCGGATGCGCCACCAATCGATCCACTAGCGCTCCCGTCGCAATCGCGACGGCCGCCGCGCCGGCGCCGCTTGACCTCTGCCCCGAACCCACCGAGAGCCAATCGGACGCGCCAACATCGGTGGCGAATCAGCCTGGATACACGCAGCTTGCGATATCGGTTACCGACGCTTCTGGAAAGCCGCTCCCGGGCCTGCGCCAATCCGATTTCAGCGTGGACCTTCCTGGACAGCATCTGCCGATCGTCTATTTCGCCAGCGAGGAGCACACCGCGCCAACTTCGCTCGTGATCGTGATCGACGAATCGGGAAGCATGCATGGAAAGCTGGTCGCGCCGAACGATATGCTCCCGGCGATCCGTGGCAAAATTTCGGGTGTGGTCGGAACGCTGAACCGATGCGACGAGTTCGCGATCGTGATGGCATCGGGCGCTCTCCTGACTGGCAACCAATCAGAAACGAACAAGGTCCGCGTCCTTCAGCCGTTCACGACCGACCACGGGCTCCTGTTAAGCGATATTTACGCCTACACGCCGCAAGGCGAGACTTCGCTTTACGACGCGATCGATATGGGCTTGAAGACGGCGGAAGGGGCGCACTATCACCAACGCGCTCTGATCGTAATCACCGACGGAATCGACAACACCAGTACCACGAAAAAGGACCAATTGACCGCTAGCTTGCGACGCTCGCGAGTCGAGCTCTTTGTCATCGGAGTGGGAGATCCGTCCATCGGCGTAAATTCGGCGCCGATCGCAATCGGTCCATTTCTGGTCGGGTCACAGTCTGACCTCGTGAGGTTGGGCGCAAAAAGTATGAGCGATCTGTCGGCCGCCGCGAATGGCCAATTCATCGAGGCCCAAGCGGTTACAAAAGATCAGGGCGCATCGTTCGCTCAGGCTCTGCAAAGGGTTAGCGATACTCTTGGCAGCAGTTATTTGATTGGTGTCGTTGTTCCGCCGCGCGTCGAGGCGCCGAGCGCGCCGCCCAACGTAACCTTGCGGAGTCATCCCGACGCCATCGTGAAGACGCGCGTCGTGCCCGCACAATCTCCGAGTTCCTGAAAGGTGGCACCGGCTTTAGCCGGTGCGGGCCACAGGCTGAAGCCTGTGCCACTAATTCCGGAAAGTCTGCCAACGAACCCACCTAACGTATTCCTATCCTGCCAGTGGGCAGGCGCGGCTCGCTTGGCTAAGATAAACTTCTCATGCGCTGGACTACCGCCAATATCCGTCAGTCGTTCCTCGATTTCTTCAAGGATCGCGGCCATACCGTCGTGCCCTCGTTCTCGCTGGTGCCCAAGGGCGACCCGACCCTGCTGTTCGTCAACGCCGGGATGGTTCCGTTCAAAGATTATTTCCTGGGCGTGCGCACTCCTGCGCATCGCCGCGTCGTCGACGTGCAGAAATGCCTTCGGATCAGCGGCAAGCACAACGACCTCGAAGCCGTGGGCCGCGATACTTATCATCACACCTTCTTCGAGATGCTCGGCAACTGGTCGTTCGGCGACTACTACAAGACCGAGGCGATCGCCTGGCACTGGGAGCTGATCACCAAGGTCTGGGGCGTCGATCCGAGGCTGCTCTACGCGACGGTGCACAAGGACGACGACGAGGCCCGCGGCATCTGGCTCAAGATGGGCGTGCTGCCGCCCGAGCGTATCCTGACTTTCGGCGACAAGGAAAATTTCTGGGAGATGGGCGAGACCGGCCCGTGCGGCCCATGCTCCGAGATCGATATCGATCGCGGCGCGCCCGCCTGCGACGGCGCCGGGCATCCGGGAGTCGCGTGCGGGGTCAACGTCGACGGATGCGAGCGGTTTATCGAGCTCGGCAATCTCGTCTTCATCCAGTACAACCGCGACGCGTCGAAAAAATTGACCCCGTTGCCGATGAAATGCGTCGATACGGGCACCGGCCTCGAGCGCGTCGCCGCCGCGCTGCAAAGCCTCGAAACCGGCCGCGTCCTCGGCAACTACGATATCGATCTGTTCCAGACGATCATCTCGAAGGTCAGCACCGCGGCGTCCGAGCTGGGCTCTGGAGCACGCTACGGCGAGAATGCCGAGAGCGACATCTCGTTCCGCGCGATCGCCGATCATGCGCGCACGATGACCTTTCTGATCGCCGAGGGCGTGATGCCCGGCAATAGCGATCGCGAGTACGTTCTGCGCCGGATTATCCGCCGCGCCGCGCGCCACGGCCGCTACCTCGGGATTCATCGCCCGTTCCTCGCGGGGGTGCACCAGGGCGTGGTCGAGGCGATGGGCGCCGCGTATCCCGAGCTTCGGGAGAACAGCGCAAAGATCGCCGACGCGATCACGCAGGAAGAAGCGCGCTTCGGTGAAACGCTCGATCGCGGCCTCGAACTGATCGAGCAGGAGCGCGCGCGGCTGGCGAGATCGGGAGGCAAGACGCTTTCAGGCGAAGTCGCGTTCAAGCTCTACGACACTTACGGCTTCCCGCTCGATCTGACCGAAGACGTTCTCCGCCCCGACGGTATCGGCGTCGATACCAACACCTTCGACCGCCTGATGGACGAGCAGCGCGAACGCGCCCGCGCCGCGCGCAAGGAAGACGGCGGCGCACCCGAGCTTTCGATCGCGAAAGGCACCGCGTCGCGCTTCGTCGGACATGATCGCTACGACGCCGATTCCGAGATTCTTGCCGCGAGTGCAAACGGCGGCGAAAGCATCGCGATCGTCGTTGCCGAGACCCCTTTCTATCCAGAAGGCGGCGGGCAGACCGGCGACCGCGGCGTGATCGAAACCGCATCCGGCGCGCTCGCCGAAATTATCGACACGCGCAAGGCCGAAGGCTCGATCGTCCACACCGGACGCCTGCTGCGCGGCGACGCGCGCGAATTCCAGCGCGGGGCGCACGTCACGCTCAAGGTCGATCGCGGACGGCGCGACGCCGCGATGCTCAATCATTCCGCGACGCACATCCTGCACTACGCGCTGCGCGATATTCTCGGCGCGGGAGTGCATCAGGCGGGCTCTCGCGCGATATTCTCGGCACTGGTGTGCATCAGGCGGGCTCGTTGGTCTCGCCGGAACGGCTGCGTTTCGATTTCGCGCATCAGGGGCCGGTCGGCGACGAGCGCCTGCTGACGATCGAAGAGGAGATCAACGCGCGTATCCGCGAGAACGCCGCCGTCACGGTCGAAGAGATGGCCTACGACGATGCGATCAAGGCGGGAGCGCTCGCGTTCTTCGGCGACAAGTACGGCGACGTCGTCCGCGTGGTGCGGATGGGCGATTTCTCGGTCGAGCTATGCGGCGGCACCCACGTCTCGCGCACCGGCGACGTCGGCTTCTTCAAGCTCGAAGCCGAGTCGGGAGTCGCGGCGGGAGTGCGCCGCGTCGAGGCGGTGACGGGACAGGGCGCGCTCGAATCGATTCGGCGCCAGGAAAAAATTCTCGACGAGATCGCGGGCAAGCTCGGTGCGCGCGATTCCGCCGCGCTCGATCGCCTGGAAAAAATTCTCGCGCGCGAAAAAGAGCTCGAAAAAAAGCTCCGCGCGCTCGAACAGAAGCTCGCCTCCGGCGCTGGCGGCGCAGCCTCCGCAGAGGAAACCGTGCGCGAGGCCGGCGGCATCAAAATCGTCACCCGCCGCGCCGATGGCGTCGATCCGCGCGCGCTGCGCGAGATGGCGGATCGGATGCGCCAGAAATATCCGTCGTCGGTAATCGCGCTCGGCTCGGACACGGGAGACGGCAAGGTCGCGCTGCTGGTCGCGGTGACGCAGGACCTGACCGCGCGAGTGAAAGCCGGCGATATCATCAAGCAAATCGCGCCGATCATCGGCGGCACCGGCGGCGGTCGCCCCGACCTGGCGCAGGCCGGCGGCCGCGACGCAACCAAGCTCGACGAAGCCCTGGCAAAGGTCGCCGACCTGATTCGATAACCCATGAACTTCTTGCGCATCACCTTTTGTCATTCCCGCGCGTGGCTGCCGCGCGAGGAATCCCGAACGAAGGGCCACTGCATGTGGCTCCGCTCGGAGCATGGATGCCCGGGATTTCTCGCCTATGGCTCGAAATGACGAATGAGGATTCTGCTCATGTTACAACGCGTTAAGGCCGTCCGGAGTCTGCGATAATCAAGCACTGAGACCTCACTCGTCATTTCGACCGCAGGGAGAAATCCCGGATGGCGGACCGCTGTACGCAGCGCGGCTCCGTGCATCGGAGCATCGCCACCCGCTCTCGGCCGATTCACATCGGCGCCGCGATCGACTAGGATCAATCAACTGCCGCAATTGCGGCGCTAGAGGCTTGGCAATTTCAGAAGCAATTAATCGCGATTCGCACGCTCCCCACGATTCACTCGATTCGCTCGAACTCCACTTCGACGACCCGCGCCTGTTCACCGATCTGCTCGGCCAGCACGATGCGCATCTGCGCACGCTCGAGTCCGCGCTCGGCGTGAGAATCAGCGGCGCCGGAACCGCGCTCAAGATTTCCGGCCCGCATGCCGAACAGGCGCTCGCGGGCAAAGTCCTGGGCGAGCTCTACGATCTGCTCAAACGCGGCTACCCGATCTATCCGAGCGACGTCGAGTACGCCCTGCGAATCCTGCGCGGCGACCGCAACGCCGAGTTGAAGGATATCTTCCTCGACACGATCTACGTCTCGGCGCACAAGCGCGTCATCTCGCCCAAGTCGCTCAACCAGAAAGCGTATATCGACGCGATTCGCGCGCACGATATCGTGTTCGGAATCGGCCCCGCCGGTACCGGCAAGACTTACCTCGCGATGGCGATGGCGCTGGCGGCGCTGATGAAAAATCAGGTCACGCGGATGGTGCTGTGCCGGCCCGCGGTCGAAGCCGGAGAGAAGCTCGGCTTCCTGCCCGGCGACCTGGCCGAGAAAGTTAATCCCTACCTGCGCCCGCTCTACGACGCGCTGCACGACATGGTCGATTTCGACCGCGCGCGCCGGATGCTCGAGCGCGGCACGATCGAAGTCGCGCCGCTGGCCTTCATGCGCGGACGCACGCTCAACGATTCGTTCATCATCCTCGACGAAGCGCAGAACACCACCTCCGAGCAGATGAAGATGTTCCTGACCCGGATGGGCTACAACTCCAAGGCGGTGATCACCGGCGACGTGACGCAGATCGATCTGCCGAGCGGCAAGCTCTCGGGACTAAAGGAAGCGCGCACCGTGCTGGCCGACACCCCGGGAATCAAGTTTGTGCACTTCACCGACCGCGACGTGGTGCGCCATCGCCTGGTCTCCGCCGTGATCCTCGCCTACGAATCCTTCAACGCCGACGGCTCGACATCTCATCCGGGCGACGATCGATCGCGGAGCTAGAGCTTAAGTGACGGTCGGGTTCCGAGCCGATACGGCGCGCGCCGGCCGTTATGCGAGTGCGATCCGATCCGATGCGGCGCGGACCTTGCGCGCGATGGGACTTTCGCGCTGCGAGCTGTCAGTCGCGATCGTCGATAACGACGCGATCCGCGCGCTCAACCGCGAGTACCGCGGCAAAGACCGGCCGACCGACGTGCTCTCGTTTTCGCAGCTCGAAGAGCCGGGCGCGCCGCCGCCCGATCCGGCCGCGCTGATCGACGATCCGGCGACGATCCTCGGCGACGTCGTGATCTCGCTCGATACTGCGCTGTCGCAGGCCCGTACTCAGGGCGTCACCGCGCGCGAGCGCCTGCGCACCCTGCTGATCCACGGCGTGCTGCATCTTATCGGCTACGACCACGAGCGCTCACCGAGCGACGCGCGGCGGATGTTCGCGCGCGAGCGCGAGATCGCGGCGGCGCTCGCGGCCTCGCGCCGTCGGAGCGCCCGGCGATGAAGCGCGGCGCGCGCGATCTGAAAACGGCCGCGATGCTGACGCATTTCACTCGCGCGTCGAAGGCTAGTGCCGCGATTGATAATCTGATCGCGATCCTCGAGCATCGGATGATTCGCGGCGGGCGGCGGATGGTGCGCGGCGGCGCGTCCGCGGTATGCCTGTTCGACGCCGCGCTGTCCGATCTGCGCGCGCTACTCGTGCGCAAGAATCGGCGGCGCTACGAGCCGTACGGAATCGCGATCGATCGCGGCTACGCCTTCGCCCACGGCGCGCGGCCTGTCATCTATCTGCCATGGCGCGAAGCAAAAGAGATCGTCGCGCCGCGAGAGTATTGGCGCGTCGTGAGTATCGAGCTCGACGGCAATCCTCCGGTCGATTGGACTCACGAGCGCGAATGGCGCGTGCCCGGTGACCTGCCGCTGGACCCGCGAACCTCGGCGGCGCTGGTTGAAAACTGGCACGACGTGGATACGATCTACGACCACTTCGGCGGCCGTCCGCCGTGCGCCGGAGTGATACCGCTCAGCGAATTGTTTGGCTCATGATGTCATCGAACTTCCTCAATCGATTCGCTCTGTGCGTCGCAAGCGGTCTCGCGCTGGGCATGGCGTTTCCGAAATTCGATTTCGCGCTGCTCGCGTGGGTAGCCTTCGTGCCACTGTTCTACGCGATCGAGGGCGAGACGCTCGGCCGCGTCTTCGGATGGGCGTTCCTCGCCGGCTTCGCGAGCTTCGCAACCTCGATGTACTGGATCGTGGTGCCGCTGCACGACTTCGCCGCCGTGCGAATCGAGTTCGCGCTGCTGCCGATGCTGCTGCTTGCGGCGGTGATGGCGCTGTTCAGCGGCTTTGCGATCTGGATCGGTGCGGCGACCGCGCGCCGCCTGAGGATCTCGATCGCCGTCACGATGCCGATAGCGTGGGCCGCGGTCGAATTGCTGCGCACCTATTTTCCGATCGGCTTTCCGTGGAACCTGCTCGGCTACACCGCCTATCAGCATCTCGAGTTGATCCAGTTTGCCGAGTTTACCGGCGTGTACGGCATCTCGGCGTTGATCGTGTTCTTCAATGCCGTCGTCTATCTCGTGCTGCTGCGGCGCGGCGGCGCGCGCGCACAGGCGGTGAGCTTATCCGTGCTGACCGGGCTGATGATCGTGGTCCTCGGCTTCGGCGCGTGGCGGCTTGCCGATCTTCGCCATGAGCAACCCGCAGGAACGATCCGCGCCGCGATGGTCCAGGCGGATATTCCGCAGTCGCTAAAGTGGGATCCGAATTTTCTCCCGCAGAGTTTCAAGATCTATCAGGATGAAACCACGGCGATCGCAAAACGCGGCGCCGATCTGATCGTGTGGCCCGAGGCGGCCGCCGCATTCTACTTTCAACCCGACGATCGCTATCCACCCGAGTTCGCCTCTGACGACGCGTATCGCACCGCGCTGCTCGGTCTGGCGCGCTCGATCGGCGTTCCGATTCTGTTCGGCGCACCGGCGCTGGCCGAGCGCGATGGGCGCCTGGGATTTTACAATCGCGCCTACCTGGTTTCTGCCAAAGGCGAGGTCGTCGCGCATTATGACAAGATGCAGCTCGTGCCGTTCGGCGAGTACGTGCCGTTTCGTCCGATCCTCGGATTTATCGTCCGCCGCGTCGTCCCCGGGCTCGATTCGATGTTCGCCGGAACCGAGCAGACGCTGTTCCCGCTCGGCAACGCGAAGCTCGGCGTATTGATTTGCTACGAGAGTATCTTTCCCGATCTGACCCGGCGCGAAGTCAAAGCCGGCGCCGACGTGCTGGTCAATATCACCAACGACGCGTGGTACGGAAAAAGCTCCGCGCCCTACCAGACGCTCGCGATGGCCGCGATGCGCTCGGCGGAGACCAAGGTGCCGATGATTCGCGCGGCGAACACGGGGATCACGGCGGTAATCAAGCCAAGCGGCGAGATCACCGAGCGCACTCCGATCTTCGAGCGCGGCACCGAAATCGGCCTCGTCGAGTGGCGCCCGGTCCGCACCTTCTACACAATCGTCGGCGACCTCTTCGCCGAACTCTGCTTCCTCCTGACCGCGCTCGCCCTCCTCGCCGCCTGGCTCTACCCGCGCAAGCTAAAACCGCTCGCCGCACTAGCCGAAACCCTCGCCACCCAAAACGGCCACTCCCGCGCCACCCATTAGAGTAAACAGATTGTGGCCATTACTACTATTGCCGATGGCTCTTGTGAGATAATTGGGATTGGGGTGCGATGACAAAACGGGACGTTCTTAAGCAGACTTCCTTTGGCTCAACGATCGCCGAATACGAACGTACGGAGCTCAGTGCCTACTTCGTGGAGACCGACCAGTGGCGGCGGATCCTCGCAGGTGAGGTGGATGTGGTATACGGCGCCAAGGGTTCGGGCAAGAGTGCGATTTACTCCCTGTTATTGAGTCGGGCCAATGAGCTATTTGACCGTGGTATAATTGTGGTTGCCGCTGAACAACCACAAGGGGCGCCCGCATTTAAAGATTTGGTCGAAGACCCTCCCACATCCGAGGTCGAATTTCGGAATCTTTGGAAGCTTTACTTCTTGATATTGCTAGCTCAAAACGTCCGAGAATTCGATATATCACCGAAGATTTCCAAAGACGTGATTGTACGCTTGGAAGCCTCGGGCCTACTCGAAAGAAACTATTCCCTCAGCGGACTCGTAAGGTCCGCACTTGACTATGTTCGAAGTCTGATCACGGCTCCCAAGAGCCTCGAGACTGGCATAAGGATAGACCCGGTGACCGGTCTCCCTGTTGAGGTGACGCCGAGGATCACCTTCAGAGAGCCGAGCGTAGAAGAGCGGCGCTCCGGAATCATCTCTGTCGATGACCTTTTGCAAATTCTCAATCAAGCCCTCGCTGAATCCGGATACCATGTCTGGTTGCTGCTAGATCGCTTGGACGTGGCCTTCGCTGAAGTCCCTGACCTAGAGAGGAACGCCTTGCGCGCACTTTTCCGCGTATATTCAGATCTACGCGCGTTCGAAGGGATTTCCCTTAAGATCTTCCTACGAACAGATCTTTGGCGCCGAATTCTTGACGAAGGTTTCAGGGAGGCCAGCCATATAGCTGCGCGGCAGGAAACCATTTCGTGGGATGAGCAGTCCCTCTTGAATCTGGTAATTCGACGGGCACTTCACAACGAAGCGCTTCGAACATATTTCGGAATCGCGGAGTCGGAGATTCTCGGAGACGCGACGAAGCAGGAAGAGCTTTTCTACCGAATCTTCCCAGATCAGGTGGACCGAGGCTCACGTCGCCCCGATACATTTCGGTGGATGCTCGACCGAACCTGCGATGCGACCGGGCAAACCGCGCCGCGCGAACTAATCCACCTGCTCACCACGGCGAGAAAAGAGCAGATGAAAAAGTTCGAGCTTGGATCCGAGGAAACTGACGGTGAGAACCTATTCTCTCGCTCGACACTCAAGGACGCATTACCGGAGGTTTCGCGGGTCCGGTTTGAGCAAACGCTTTGCGCGGAGTTTCCCGAGCTACGTCCACGCATGCAGCAACTCGAGGGTGAAAAGAGCGAGCAAACGCCCGAGAGTCTAGCCAAGATATGGCGCGTTACTGAAGACGAAGCAGCGCGGTTGGCTAGCCGAATGGTTGAGATAGGTTTCTTCCAAGCGCGAGGCACCAAAGAGGAGCCGCGATATTGGGTTCCGTTTCTTTACCGAGACGCATTGGACCTAGTGCAGGGCGCAGCCGATTAGCAACAAAGGTATCCCACACACAGTTGCAACTAATCGTCCCGCGATCCGTTCTTCTGCAGTATCTTATGCCGCAGAACGAGATGCGTAACCGAAAGGAAAAGGAAAATGCAGACCCTTGTGCAAGTGCATTGTTCTGGAAGAGGATCGCTGAGGGCAAATATCGGAAATGACACAAAACCTCTAAGCAAATTTGCGTTGCAGGTGGTCCGCCAGAAGAAACACGGGCGACGTTATGGATGGTCGAAGCTTAAGAGCACGTCAAACGCCGACGGCGCGGTCAATGCAGAGTGGGATGGGAAGACGAAAACACTTTCATGCCGGATCGTGACGCGCCTCGCGGGAGACCCGAGTGAGATAACCGGCGATTTCGTCGCCTATCTACTGAGTCGGTGGCGGACGAGAATCCAAGTTATCAACGTTTTTCCACCGTGAGTGATTGTCGCGAGAGGTCATTAATTTATGTACCCTGATGTGGCAATATGTTTAGCGAGCTGGCTTTGAAGCCCAGTCACCGTTTGAGGCATAGTTGACCCATGATCAGCGACATGCGACAAGAGCTCGCCGACTTCGAGGATCGCGCCGATAAGCTCGGGAGGCGTCTTTGACGTCCCCGGACTGAACGCCCGCCAGAACCAGCTTCTCGAACAATCCAGCAAACCCGATTTCTGGGATCGTCCCGACGCCGCGCAGGCCGCGTTGCGCGAACAGGACCAGATTCGCGAGCGCCTCTCCGGCTTCGAGCGCCTGAAGAAGCGGCTCGAAGAAGCGCGTCTGTTCCTCGAGATGGCGGCCGAGGAAGCTCCCGCCGAAAGCGGCAAGGACGGCAAAGAAGACAGCGAAGCCGCGCGCGAGGCGGCCGCCGCGCTCGACTCCGCGCGCGAGGAGCTCAAGCAGCGCGAGTTCGAGGTGATGCTCGGAGGCGAGTTCGATCGTCTGGGCGCGATCGTCTCGATTCATCCCGGCGCCGGCGGAATGGAAGCGCAGGACTGGGCCGAGATGCTCTTGCGCCTCTATCTGCGATGGGCCGAGCGGCGCGGCTTCAAGACCGAGATCGCAGACCTCCAGCCCGGCGACGGCGCCGGAATCAAGAACGCCACCTTCGAGGTCGAGGGCGACTTCGCCTACGGCTACCTGCGCGCCGAGGCCGGAATTCATCGCCTGGTCCGCATCTCGCCGTACGACGCGAACGCGCGACGGCATACCTCGTTCGCCTCGGTGTTCGTGTTCCCCGCGATCGACGACAAGATCGAGGTGACGATCAATCCCGCCGACTTGCGCATCGACACCTATCGCGCCTCGGGCGCCGGCGGCCAGCACGTCAACAAGACCGACTCGGCGGTGCGGATGACGCATATCCCGAGCGGGATCGTCGTGACCTGCCAGAACGAGCGCTCGCAGCACAAGAACCGCGCGATGGCGATGAAGATTCTGCGCGCGCGGCTGTTCGAGCTCGAAGAGCGCAAGAAGCGCGAGGAGCTCGAGAAGTTCAGCAAGGACAAAAAAGAGATCGCGTGGGGCAGCCAGATCCGTTCCTACGTCCTGCAGCCCTACCGTATCGTCAAAGACCATCGCACGGGCGTCGAGATCGGCAACACCGACGCGGTCCTCGACGGCGCGATCGATCCATTTATCGAGGCGTACCTGATGGGCGTGCGCAAGGGCGACGCCGCCGCCGAGCCGAGTTAGACAGCAGTTGCGTTCGCGGCGCGGCGCGCGCAAAGTTGCATTACGAAACTGACGACGCGCTCGCTCCGGCGCGGCCGATTCCTGGAGGATAATCCCCATGCTCGATCTCTACTTCTGGCCCACGCCCAACGGCTACAAAATCACGATGCTGCTCGAGGAGCTCGCGCTCCCCTACGTCGTCGTGCCGGTCAATATCGGCAAGGGCGATCAGTTCGAGCCGGAATTTCTGAAAATCAGCCCCAACAACAAGATGCCCGCGCTGACGGATTCCGAGGGTCCCGGCGGCAAGCCGATCTCAATCTTCGAATCCGGCGCGATCATGATTTATCTCGCCGAAAAGCACGGCAAGTTCATGCCCACCGAGCCGCGCGGCAGATACAACGTGCTGCAGTGGCTGATGTTCCAGATGGGCACGGTCGGCCCGATGCTCGGGCAGGCGCATCACTTCCGCCGCTATGCTCCCGAACAGATCAAGTACGCGATCGATCGCTATACCAACGAGGCCTCGCGCATCTACAACGTGATCGATCGGCGGCTCGCGGAGGGCGAGTACCTGGCCGGCGACTACTCGATCGCCGACATGGCGGTTTATCCGTGGCTGGTGCCGCACAAAATGCAGGGCCAGGAACTCGACACCTATCCCAATCTCAAGCGATGGTACGAGGCGATTCGCAACCGTCCCGCTACGCAGCGCGGCTTCGCGGTGATGGCCGACACGGTCGAGAAGATGCGCGCGGCGGCGCAGGAGCGGCAGAAACCGCACGACCAGGAATCGTGGAATAATCTCTTCGGCAACAAGCAGTTCGAAAAGCGCTGAGCGGATCCGCGCGCGGTTACTTGCCGTGCGAATCTGAAGTGGACGGCGAGCGTCAACCCTCCGAACTTTCGCCGCGCGCGATCGGTAGGGAAATGGTGCTGTGCGCGGCGACGCTGACGCTGTGGCCAATCCTGAAGGATGACGCGCGCGGCACTCCCGACGATCGGATGCGCGCGCTCGAGCTCGCGCCGGTTATCGGGCTCGCGATTGGCGTCGTGCTCGCCGTGATCGATCGCGCGCTTGTCCCGCTGCTGTCTCCCGGCATGCGATCGATTGCTGTGCTCGCGATCGCGTTCGCCGCGATGCTGGGGCTGCCGTCGCGCGGAATCGCCGACACCGCCGAGGCGCTGCGCCAGGGCGCGCGAGTCGGACCCACAGGACTGTCACGAATCGGTCCTCTTGGCGCGGCGGTCGCGATCGCGGCGTTCGCTCTGGAAGCCATCGTGCTCGCACAAATCGTTTCTCCGGCAGGACGCGCGAGTGCGATCGTGATGTCCCAGATGCTCGGGCGATTCGCGATCGTTCCGGTCGCCTACGGGCTGCGGCCGCTCGAGCGATGGGGTCTCGGCCTGCCTTACGAAGTCGCCGTAACCTTTCGCGAGTTCGGCGTCGCCAGCGTGATCGCGCTCGGCCTGACCACGGTCCTCTACCAGAATGTCGGCTTGATCGTGGTGGTCGCGTTCGCGATCGCGGTCCTGCTGATGCGCCTGGTGTTCAGCCGCAGGCTTGGCGGCGTGGCCGGATACACGCTCGGCGGCGCGAGCGCGATCGCGGAGCTGGCCGTCCTCGCAACCGTCGCCGCGCTGGTGCGCTAGCGGTTGCGCTCCAGTGCGCCACGCCAGACCCACTCAACCTCGGCGCGCAACTCTTCGAGCGTGCCGTCGTTTTTGATCACGAGACTCGCATGCCGCATCCGCTCCGCGTCGGAGAGCTGCGCGCGGATGCGCGCCTCGGTCTGCTCGCGCGCCATCCCGCGGTCGCGCTCGACGCGCTCGATCACGCGCTCGCGCGCGGCGGTCACCAGCCAAATCTCGTCGCACATCGGCATCCAGTTAGCTTCGATCAGGATCGCCGCTTCGACCACGATCGGCCGCGTCTCGCCACGCGCGCGGATTTCGCCGACCGACTTGCGCAACGCGTCGAGAGTGGCGGGCCATACGATATCGGTCAACGCCTTCAACTTTTCAGGCTGCGCAAAAACGATCGGGCCGAGTTTTTTGCGATCGATCTCGCCGTCAGCATCGAGAATCTCGCGGCCGAACGCCTCCACGACTTTGGCGTACGCCGGTCCGCCGGGAACGTAGGTCGAATGCGCAACCTTATCCGCGTCGAGGCTCGGCGCACCAAGCTCCGACAATATTTTCGCGACCGTGCTCTTGCCCGATCCGATTCCGCCCGTCAGTCCGATTGTCAGCATCTCGATTCCTCTCGTCCACTCAGGTTCACGCACGCGAGCCGCCCGCGGCGGCTCCACTCCACGCTTGCATATCGTATAGGTGATTGAAAAACCCGCCGCGCGCGCGCAACTCCGCAAACGTGCCCGACTCCTCGATCACGCCGTCGCGCAAAACCAGGATCCGGTCGGCGTTCTGTATCGTCGAAAGCCGATGCGCGATCACCAGCGTGGTCCGCCCACGCATCGCTTCTTCCACCGCTGCCAGCACCAGCGCCTCGGTTTCGGTGTCGAGCGCGCTGGTCGGCTCGTCCATGATCAGAATCGGCGCGTCCTTCACGAGCGCGCGCGCAATCGTGACGCGCTGCGCTTCGCCTTCGGACAGAGTGTGTCCGCCCGCGCCGACGTTTTCGTCAAGTCCGTTCGGCAACTTTGCGATTACCGGCTCCAGGCGCGCCATCGCGGCGGCGCGCGCGACCGCGGCCTCGGCGACCTCCGGATTTCCGAACGCGATATTGAGCTCGAGAGTTCCGCCGAGCACCAGCGGCGGCTGCATCACCATCGCGATATTCCGCCGTAGCGACGCAAGCGTCGCCTCGCGCACGTCCACTCCGTCGATTCGAATCGCGCCGGATTGTGGGTCATAGAAGCGCGCCATCAGCGACGCCATCGTGGTCTTCCCAGCTCCGCTCGGACCGACGATCGCGATCTTCTGTCCGGGCCGCGCGCTGAAACTGATCCCAGACAGAACCGGATGCCCCGGTTCGTAGCCGAACACGACCCGGTCGAACTCGATCTCGCCGCGCACGCGGCCCAACTCCCGCGCTCCCGGCGCGTCTTTGATTTCGGGATCGATCGCCAGCAGTTCGAGGCATCGGCGCAGCCCCGCCTTCGCGCCCTCGACCTGGCCATAGGTTTGAAAAATCTGGTTGACCGGCGCGTAGAGCGACGCGAGGTAGGTCGTGAACACGATCAGGTCGCCGATCGAGAGCCGCGCCTCCAGCACGTGGCGCGCGCCGAGATAGATCACGCACGCGGTGCCGATCGCGATCATCACGCCTACCCCGCCCGAGTAGAGCGTCTGAAAAGTGTAGAGGCGAAGATTCTCGCCCAGGCTCTCGTTGCTGGCGCCGACGAATTCGCGGTACGAGCTTTCTTCGCGCGTGAACGCCTGCACCACGTGAATCGCGGAGAGCGCACGATGCGCAACGGTGTACATCGTGCTCTCTTTCACGCGCGACGCGCTCGCGAGCCGATCGATCCGTCCGCTGATCGACGTGATCAGAACGAACAGCAGCGGCACGACCGCGAGCGCGACTATCGTCAGCGTCGCGTCGATCCTGATCATCACCGCGAACATCCCGCCGAGCAGCACGAACGACGCGAGCACCGGGAAAAACCCGTTCATCGCGATCGTCTGGACCGAGAACGTGTCGTACGTGATGCGCACCATCAGGTCGCCGATTTCGCGGCGGCGATGAAACGCGAGCGACAGGCGCTGCAAGTGATCGAACAGGCGCCCGCGTAGATCGTTTACCATCCGCTGCCCGATCGAGATCGTCAGGTAGTTGTTGACCACGTTGATGATTCCCAAAATCGCGTAGATCGCGACCAGCGCCGCGCATGCCGCGAGCAGCAGCTCGCCGCGCGTCATCGCGGGAATCCAGCGGTTCGCGACCGGCCCGCCGCCGAGCACGTTGTCGATAACGATCTTGAGCGGCCACGGCTTCAGCACCTCGGCCGACGACGCGAGCATCACGCCCGCCACCGCGACCAGCAGCCGCCCGAGGTACGGGCGCATCCGGCGCAGCACCTGCCCATAGAGCGCGAGCGACCCCATCAGGCGCCGTCTCCCGATCCCGACGGTTCGCCAAGTGACACGCCGAGCGCCTTCGCGGCCTCGGCGGCGGACGCGACGATCGAGGCGGCCAGGCGGCGCGCGCGCAAGAGTGCGAATCCGCCGATCGCCAGCGCCGACAGGAACACTGCCACCAGAGATTCGTCGAGCGAGAGTCCCGCCGCCATCAGCACCACGAATACGCATCCGGCGACGACCAGCGCGCGGCGCGGGTCGGCGCGCATCCGCCACTTCAGCGCGACGCGCCCTTGCTCCCGCGTGATCGCGTTGAGCGGCGCGCGAATCATCGGCGGAACAATCGCTTCCAGATCATATGACTGAAAGCCGTCGGTCACCGCGACGGCGAACCCGCGCCGAATCAGCGCACGGCGCATCTCGATCAGCACTGCCGCCGATTCGACCGGCGGCGCCGAGTCCTCGTTTGCCGGAGCAAAACCGATAGTGCCGCTCATGCCGGGCGCTGCCAGATCGTCGTTGGCGATTTCTTCGATGCTCCATTTCACCTGCTCGCGCGCGATGCTTCTCTGGAGCGGACCGAGCAGGTTGAGCACCCACAGCCGGACGCGAGCGATCGGTCCGCGAAAGCGCGGCGGCAACGGCGCGCGTGCCGCTCCGAGTGCGGCGACGATCATCGATATCACGATACCGGCGGCGCCCAGCACGCCGAGCGGACGGCTGAATATGCCCAAAATGATCAAAACGATCGCGACGGCGACCCACTGGATCGACAACGCCAGATCGGCCGCCGGTTGCAAGCTGGCGTTCGGATAGACCGTCTGAAAAAGGCCGCGGCCGAACGCGCCGTAATAAACTCGCGCGCCGCCGAAGATCCCGCCGAAGCTCGCGCCGAGCCCAGACCCGCGCGCGTATATCGCGTCGCCCGCTCCCGCGCGCAATGGATAATGGCGGTAAAGCAATCCTTCGCCGCTGCCATAGCCGCGCTGCTGCGCCAGGTAGGAACTGAGCGTCGGGCGACGCTCGTGGATCACGGTCGCTCCAGGAGCCGACGCGAGAATCTCGCCGCGCTCGGCGAGCCGCCACGAGAGATCGACGTCATCACCGGCTGCCATGAAGGCCGGATCAAATCCGCCGACCGAGCGCAGCGCGGCCCGGGTAATCGCCATATTGCAGCCGCACAATTGCGCCAGCCGATCGTCTCCGGCGCGAACCTCGCAAGGCAATCCGGGAGCGGCGGCCATCGCGGCTGCCTTCGTCTTCTTAAGCGCGGGCGCGAGGTTCGGACCGCCCGCCGCCGCGGCGCCCCGACGCGTGATGCACTCAACAAGATGATATAGCCAGTCGCGATCGGCGCGAGCGTCGGCGTCGAGGAACGCGACAATCTCGCCGGTAGCTGCGTCGATTCCAGCATTGCGCGCGCCGCCGAGCCCGCGATGGTCCACGCGTACGACGCGCGCGCCGCCCTGCTCGGCGATCTGAGCGGTCACGTCGGTCGAGCCGTCATCGACGACGATCGTTTCATAGTCGGGATAGTTCTGGACGCGCAGCGACGCGAGGCAATCGCCAAGCGTCCCGGCGGCGTTGTATGCCGCCACCACAACCGAAACGCGTGGGGTCGCTGCCAGCGCCGGCGGGAGATCGCTCTTGAAAACTTGGCCGAGCGCCGCGAACGCCTGCTTGGGCGTGCGCTCGCGCGTGACCAGTCCGAACGCCCAGTTGGTAATTTCCGCTCCTCCGGTGTGCCATTCGTCGGTGAATGCGAAGACGATAAAGCCCGACAGTCCGAGCTCGAACGCAGCGCGCGCCTGCCATGACAGGATCTCGGCCTGATGCGCTTCGCCCTCGCGGATCGTATCCATCCCGGTTTCGCTCAGGATGAGCGGCCGGTCGCCGGTACTCGATAGCAAGTGAGTCAGGTAGCGGCGATAGTCAGTTTCTTTATGTAAATATACATTGAACGAAACTATATCCAGAAAACTCAGATCGAGGTATTCCGCCGACGGATAATTCGAGTAGGTAAAGAGACCCTCGGGGTCGCTCTGCTTGCCGATATCATAAAGCTCCGCGAGGAAGCGGCTGACCGCGGCCGGCCCGTGCCATCGCACGATATCCGAGCGCACCTCGTTGCCCAGGCTGTAGGCCGCGATCGTGTCGCCGTGTTTGCGCATCGCCAGCACGCCCTTGCGAATCGTCTCGCGGATTTCGCGCATCATCTGGGGCGAGTCGAGAAACGCCATGTGGAACGGCCACGGAATCCCGACCATCAGGCGCAGCTCCGCGCGCGCCGCCTCTTCGATCATCCATTCGGGCGGCGGCACGTAGCAGCGCAGGAGATTCGCGCCGAGCTCGCGCATCAGCGCGAAATCCGCGCGCACGCGATCCGGCTCCGGATAGCGCTCGCCGCTTAAGTTGGGCGCGAACGGACCGTAGGAGACTCCGCGCGCGAAAAATTTGCGCTCGCCGTCGAACAGATATTTCCCGCGCCCTGTCAGCCGAGCCATGACCGATGAGCTAATCGCAATCGTCGATCTCGCGCAACGCGGCGCCTGGCGCGGGCATGCCGTCACGCGAGTAGCGAAAAATCCTGCTTGACTGAACGCCAGCCGCGCCGCGACAATCTTCGCGTGTACCGAAAATCCCGCGTCCGCCGAGCCTTCCTCGCGTGAGCGCCGAGCGCTGGTTCGAGATTGCCGCCGCGCAGGTGCAGGCGCGCGCGGAACGGCACGCATATGCTCTGCGCGCGTGGCGACTGGTCAACGCGGCGGTCGAGAATTTTCTCGGCAACAACGATCTGCTGCGCGCCGCCGCGCTGACCTACACGGTCGCGCTGTCAATTGTCCCGATCCTCGCGCTGGGATTTTCCGCGCTCAAGGGCTTGGGCGCCGCGGACCAGATGCGTCCGCTGATCGACAAATATCTTGCGCTCGGCTCCAGCGGCACCGGCCAGCAGTTGATGAGCTATGTGCAAAACGTCAACGCCGCGGCGCTGGGCACCGCCGGCGCCGCGTTCCTGATCGTAACCGTCATCTCGACGCTCAGCACTATCGAGCAGGCCTTCAATGAGATCTTCCGGGTCGCGAAGAGCCGCAGCTACCTGCGCAAGTTCTCAGACTATCTGAGCGTGCTGTTCACCGTGCCGCTGATGATCGCGGCCGCCCTGGCCGTGACTGCGGTGGTGTCGGTGCGCGTGTCGGCGCTGCCGATACTCACTACCCTCGCTCCATATTTTTTCGTCTGGGGCGCGTTCTTTTTTCTGTACACGTTCTTTCCGTACACCCGAGTCAAACTTGGTCCGGCGCTTCTCGGATCGCTCGTCGCCGCGATCCTGTTCCAGTTTGCGCAATGGGGTTATGTCCGGTTCCAGGTCGGCGCCGCAAACTACAAGGCGATCTACGGCGCGCTCGCGACCGTGCCAATCTTCCTGGTGTGGACCTATTTGGCGTGGGCGATAATTCTGTTCGGCGCGGAAGTCACCGCCGCGGTGCAACGCGGCGCCGACTTCTCTCCGATGAATCCTGAGTCGCTCGATTTTCCATGTGCCGCCGTGCTGTACACGCTCGTGCGCCTGGCCGATCAGCAGTCCAGCGACCAACCTCCGCTGCAATTCCAGGATCTGGCGATTCCTTTGGGACTCGCGCCTGCGACTCTGGAGCCTGTCGTCGAGGGGCTCAAGTCCGGCGGCTTCGTGGTCGAAGTGCCTTCCTCGAAAGGCTCGAAAGCGGGCGCGGAGCTGCACCTGGTGCGCGCGCCCGAATCGATCAAACTCGCTGACGCGCTCGCATCGGCGACTCTCGCCGACAACTCGAACATCGCCGACGCGCGCGTCGCCGCCGTGATGCAGCGGCTCGCGAGCGCGCAGCGGCAGGTCCTCGAGACCATGACGCTTGCCGATCTGATGCGTCCGCCGGCATCCCCGGACGCCGCGCCGGCGCCGGCGTCGATCGAACTGCAGCGCCAGTAGCGCGCGCCGGCGCGTTTTCAAGTTTCCGCCTGCTCGAATATGATCGCTCGCGATATGAATATCGCCGAGCCGCGCGACGGCTTCATCAACTTGAACGGCGTCCGACACCACTATCTGGACTGGGGCGGCGACGGAAATCCAATCGTAATTCTTCACGCGACCGGCTTCTTCGGCCGCTTGTATCGTCCGATCGCCGAAGCTCTGCGCGCGATCGGGCATCCGTACACGCTCGATCAGCGCGGCCACGGCGACAGCGACGCGGCTCCGAACGTCAGCGATCACGACTGGACGCACACGATGAATGATCTCGGAGCATTCATCACCGCGATGGGCTGGAAAGCGATCCGCGCGTTCGGCCATTCCTCGGGCGCTACCGCGATCGGCTCGCTCGCGTGCGAGCGGCCCGGGCTCGTCGCGCGCGCGGTCCTGGCCGAGCCGGTCGTGTTCGAGTCGCCGACCGCGCCGGAACTCGGATGGCGCAATCCATTCCTGGAGAGGACGCTCAAACGCCGCCGCGTGTTCGACAGCGTCGATGCGATGTACGCGAACTTCGAGCACAAGCCGCCCTACGACACCTGGCGCCGTGATGTGCTGCGCGACTACTGCGAGTTCGGCACTCGGGTTGGGAAGGATGGAAAGCGCGAGCTAAAATGCGCGCCGGAAATCGAAGCGCAGATCTATAGCTCCTCGCGCGACTTCGACGGACTCGGACGGATTTTGCGCGCCGACATTCCCATGCTGATCCTGTTCGGCGAGCGCATCGGCGACTCGCTGGGGCTTCCTCTGGCGGAAAAGATCGCGGCCAATCTCAAGCAGGGCCGCGTCGTGAAGATTCCCGACGCCGGCCATCTCCTGCCGATGGAAAAGCCGGACCTCGTCGCCCGGATAGCGGTGGACTTCCTGTCGGAAAAGTAGCCCGGCTCATGCAGCGGCTTGTGGCCGTCATTTCGAGCGCTGCGCGAGAAATCCCGAGGCGTCCATGCTCAACGCCAACACCACATCCGGCGGCCCCTCGCCCGGGATTCCTCGCGCGGCAGCCACGCGCGGGAATGACACCCGCACCTGTCTTGGTAGGGGGCCGGCTCGCGAGCCGCCCGTCTTTCGCTAATCGCTTCGCGGAGATCCTTCGCCTGCGGCTCAGGATGACTCCATCCATGTTTTTGTAGGAAAATCGACGCGTCCTTTTGGGAACGGGTCACCGCCCAGGTCGATCTTCAGAAGTCACAAAACCCTTGGGACACAGGCATTTCGAGCGATTTGCCCGCTCCGCCGCTTCCCTAACGATCGTTCGGGTTTTTGCCAGATTTGTTCATGGCTGAACTGTTCAGCCTTATGCCCGATTCCTCTTCGTGCAACGATGGTTCCGTGGAAGCAACCCGCACACGACCGCGATTCACTTTGCCTGCTTCAGGCCGCCGCAATGCTCCCGCGACGGGCGAGATTTCTCGCGATCCGCGCCGCGCCAGGCCCTGCGCATGCCACCCAACCGGCAGCAAGTACGCGCTCGAAATGACACCCAGTCACCGCTTCGTGTCATTCCGAGCGCATGCAGGCGCAGCGTATCGCGTCGTGCGTGCCACCTCGGGCAGCGCGGCTCGCGAGGAATCTCGCCCTCGGCACTCGCACGCTCTCTCGATTGAGCGCGCAAACCTCTCTTCGACAGTGGCGGCGGACGGCTCGTCCGCCATCGGCGGAAGCCGACTTTGGCCGCGCCGGAAGCGCCCAAAATTCGATGACCAAAAAAGCTGCTATAACGAACCCATCGACTCGAATTCAGCAGCATCTACAAGGAGTTTATTTTTTGAGCCACTAAAAAAGATACCAAACGAACCCACCGAATTTGCCCGAGATCAAAAAATCCAAGGCACCACCTTGCCCAAAATCTGTCAGTCCGAGCGCGTCACACCAGACCGTGAATCTTCGCGAACGGATCCCATCCGGCGTCCCGATGCCATTCGTATTCCATCCGCGTCGCGATTCGCTCCGCCGTAGCGAGGTCCCATCGCTTTGCGATAATCGCGAGCGCCATGTCGATACCCGCCGACACGCCCGACGAGGTCAGGAATTTTCCGTCCTCGACCCATCGCGCTTCCTTCACCCACTCGACCCGCGGCCCCTGCTGGGCGACCCACTTGAACGCGAACTTGTTGGTCGTCGCGCGACGCCCGTCGAGCAGTCCCGCGCGCGCCAGCAGCGCCGCTCCGGTGCATACCGAGGTCACGAGCGCCGTGGACGCCGCGCGCTCGCGCAGCCATCCGAGCATCCGCTCGTTGGTGATTTCCTTGCGCGTGCCCATCCCGCCTGGAACCAGAAACAAGTCGAGCGCGAGGACAATCGTCGAAGCTGAAATCCACGAGCGTCTTCGGACCCTGCCGGCTCGCGACCGCTCCCGCGCTTTCGGCCACCGTCAGGACTTTGCATTGCCCCTCTTCCGCGAGCATGCCGAATGCTTCGAGCGGACCGAACACGTCGAGCAATTCAAAACCGGGAAACAGGATTGCGGCGATCGTCTGCTGCGTCGGCATCGTGAAAGACTCCTTGAGGTTGATACCCGCGCGCGGCGTTCAGGGCGCTTCGAGTATCGCGCGAGCCTCGTCAGTATAGCGACCCGCGCGATCGTGAAGCACGAGCGGCGACTCGACGATCACCTCGGCGCCTCCGCCCGCGCGCGCCTCGACCAGCACCGCCGACGCCGCGAGCTCGAGGCGCGGATGCACGAAGCGGATGCGCTTGGGCTCGAGATGATTCGAGCGCATCGTCGCGATAAGTTCCGCCGAGCGCGAGGCCGCGAACACGATCGCGACGCGGCCGCCGTTGCGCACGTAGCGCCGCGCCGCTTTGGCAAAATCCGCGATCGATGCGGCACCCTCTCCGCGCGCGATGCGGCGCGAGGCGTCGGGACTGTCGCGTCCGGTGCGGATCGCATGAAAGGGAGGATTGGCGACGACCAGGTCGAAGCTCGCGGGCGCGAGGCCGCGTGATTCGAGGACTGCGCAGGTCTGCGCAAATCACGCGCAGGTTCGAGAGACTGTTCAGCGCTGCGTTGCGCTCCGCGAGCGCCGCCATCGCGGGCTGAATTTCGAGCGCGGCGACCTGCTTGATGCCAGCAAGCTTCGCGAGCGTGATCGCAACGACGCCGCATCCCGCGCCGAGGTCGAGCACGCGGTCGCGCGGCTTCGCGGTTGCGAAGCGCGCAAGCAGAATCGACTCGACGGAAAATCGGTAGCCACGCCGCGGTTGCGCCAGGCGAATTGCGCCGCCCAGGATTGCGTCCGTGGTTTCGCCGTCTGATACTTTCGCCGATACTCTTGCCATGACTGCCGCCGAAAAGGGTCAGCGCTACGCCCGCGCGTTTCGAAAAGCCGGAACCTTTCTCGGCAAGGGCAACATAGCGCGCGCCGTCGAGGCACTGAAGGAAGGCCGCGCGCTGGCCGAGAAGCTGGGCGACCCTCAGATGGCGCGGCGTTTCGCGGCCGAAATCGAGTCCGCCCGTTCGGGCGGTTCATCCGCCAAATAGGCGGATTTTCCGCGCAGCACCGGCACTGCATCTTGACGAACGCGACTTCGTACTTACCTTTCTGATCGTGAGAGGCGCGGTAAGCGGCAACGTGAGTTCGGTCGGCTTGGAGTAACTTTCCCGCAGAGCCTCGCGCCCGAAAAATACATATTCCCGGCATCGATTGCCGGCAGGAGGTTTCGCATGGAAGTCAGGATGACTAACGGATTTGCTCCCAATGGATTGCTGTTCGGCGGATGGAATCATCTGTTGAACGAGCTCGACCGCGGCGCCGAGCGTGGACTCTCGCCCCGCGCTGACGTGGTCGAAGACGCCGACGGCTATCATTTCCACTTCGAGATGCCCGGTCTCAAGGCTGATTCCGCCGATGTCAGGATCGAGGACGACACGCTTATCGTCGAAGCGGAGCGCAAGAGCCCCGAGTGGTCCAAAGAGGCGACGGTTCGCGTCTCGGAGCGCGCATACGGTAAACTGCATCGTGCATTCGAGCTGCCCGACGACGCGGCGCACGAAGGAATCCGCGCCGCGTACAAGGACGGGGTCCTTTCGGTGACCGTTCCTAAACGTCCGGAGAGCAAACCGGTCAAGGTGAAAATCGAGTTCGAGAACTAATCACTCACGGCGGCGCGATGTCCGCGCCGCCGCGTACCGCGTCACTACATCGGCCGGCGCAGGCTGACTTAGCTTGCGCCGGCTGAGATCGACGCGCGAGCCGGCGAAGCCAGCACCACCGGGGCTGTCGCCCTCAAGGGAGCAGACGGGAATGACCTCGGTGATAATCCTGCTAATCATCCTCGCGATCGTCGGATGGATCGCGTCGGCGTACAACTCGCTGGTGAGCCTGCGTAACCAGGTCGATAACGCGTGGCGGCAGATCGATGTGCAGCTCAAGCGCCGGCACGATTTGATCCCCAACCTGGTCGAAGCGGTGAAGGGCTACATGCAGTTCGAGCGCGGCACCCTGACCCAGGTGGTCGAGGCGCGAGCCAAGGCGGTCAGCGCGCCGGACCAGTCATCGCGGATGGCGGCGGAAACGCAGCTCACTACCGGGCTCGGCAAACTGCTCGCGGTGATGGAAAATTATCCGCAGCTCAAGGCCGACGAGAATGTGCTCAAGCTCCAGGAGGAGTTGACCACCACGGAAAATCAGATCTCGTTCGCGCGCCAGGCGTACAACGACGTCGTGCTGAGGCTCAACACGCGGGTCGAAACTTTTCCCTCGAACCTGATCGCCAATAATTTCGGATTCCACGCCGCCGAATATTTCAAAGGCGCTCCCGAGGATCAGGCGGTGCCGAAAGTCGATCTGTCGATGAGCAGCCCGAGCGCGCCGAGCACTCCGGGCGCACCAAGCGCGCCAAGCGCCTGACGATCCGGCGTTCGGAATAACGGATCGTCCACGATGGCGCCGGCCTCAACTGACTTTCGCGCGCTCGAAACCACGAATCGCCGCGAGACGGCGATCCTCGTGATCGTGATTATGGGGCTGCTCGTCGTGCTCGGCTTCGGGCTCGACGTGTGGGCGGGCAGCATCGCGATCGTCAACGGCCAGATTGTCGGATTCCCGGTGCTGACGGTCGCGGCGCTCGTATTCGGCGCGGTCGAGGCGCTCACTTCATACTACGGCGGCGCCTCGCTGGTGCTGATGTCGGTGCATGCGCGTCCGCTCGCGCCCGACTCGATCGAGCATAAGACTGTGCTCGACGTAATCAGCGAGATGGCGATCGCGTCGCGATTGCCGGTGCCCGCCGCCTACGTGATCGACGATCCTTCTCCAAATGCCTTCGCGACCGGGCGCGACCCGCATCACTCAGTGCTCTGCGTCACGCAGGGATTGATCGACCAGATGGATCGCGAGGAGCTGCAGGGCGTGATCGGGCACGAGATGTCGCATATCGCCGATTACGACATCCGCACGATGACGATGGTCGCGGTGATGGTCGGGGGAATCGCGATGCTGAGCGATTTCATGTTCCGCATCATGTTCTTCACCGGTGGTCGCGGCGGCCGCGGCTCGCGCGGAAATTCAGACGGCAACGGCGGCGGCGGCGGTGCGCTGATTGCCGTCGCGGTGATCGTGCTCGCCGCGGTCGCGCCGATCATCTCGCAACTGGTCGCGATGGCGGTGTCGCGGCAGCGCGAATATCTTGCCGACGCGTCTTCGGTCGAGTTCACGCGCAATCCGCACGCGCTGCTGCGCGCGCTCGAGAAGATCGCGCAGGTCGAGTCGCCGCTCAAAGAGGGCACGGCGGGCACTGCGCATCTGTTTATCGTCAACCCGCGCGAGGGATTGAGAGACGACGACGAGGGCTTCTTCGACAACCTGCTCTCGACGCATCCTCCCCTCGCCAAGCGAATCGAGCGCCTGCGCGCCATGGCCGGCGCCAGCGCGGCAGAAGTAGAAGGTCAGCGATAAGCCCGTAGAACCATGGAACGGGCAAGGGCGGGAATGCGGCCCGCGTAGCGGAATTGTACATCTCGGAACCCAGCCTCGCGGAGCAGTGCTTCGAGGCTCCGGGGTGAGAAGAACTTGATATGACCGCCCTCCTGACTGACCGAGAAATGAAAATCCCATCCGTTAAAAATCGAGATGGCGAGGTTCTTCAAGTAGCCATGATATGGCGTCGTGAGTATCGCGACACCGCCCGGCGCGAAGGCTCCGATAGATATTGGCGATGAATCGGCGCGGTTCGTAGAGGTGTTCGATCACCTCAGAGGAAACGACAATATCGAACTGCTCTCCTAAATCCTCGTAGACGGATCCTTGTCTGAAGCGAACCTTGGGAAAGGCGTTTTGGGCCACCGCTATACCCGAAGCGGAAATATCGATCCCAATAACCTCGTGTCCCATGGCGGCGATTTGGGCGGCTATCCAGCCGCTACCCGACCCGAGATCAGCCGCGCGCCCCGGCGGAACCCGCTCGAGGAACGCGCGGATGTGCGGCCATAGGTAGAGGTGATGCGCCTGGGCGTCGGCGTTTCGCCACTCCATCGCGACAGCTTCGTCGTGCACAGCGCGACGATCGCAGCGACGGATGAAACAAGTCAAGCCAAGTCAAGCGAGGAGCATGCGCGTTGCGCGGCGGACCGGCTCAAGTTAATTTCGCGCGATGCGCCCCGATCACCATCTCGAGACAATCCTGAACCGAGTCACCGCGAGGCTCGCGCGCGTAGGCGGAATCGAAGCAATCGTGCTCGGAGGATCGCGGGCGCGCGGAACTGCGGATGCGCATTCGGATATCGATCTCGGGCTGTACTATGATTCGCGGCGGCCGTTCCGGATCGCGGAGCTCGATCGCGCGGCGCGCTCGCTCGACGATCGCGGCGCGTCCGGACTAGTGACTGCGCTGGGTGCGTGGGGACCGGGAGTCAACGGCGGCGGATGGCTGCGGATCGACGGCTATCATGTGGACTTTCTCTATCGCGATCTCGTCGCCGTGCGCACCGCGATCGGCGAATGCCGCGCCGGCGATCCGAAGACCATCTATCAGCTCGGGCATCCGTACGGGTTTCACAACCAGATCTATGCGGGCGAGATTAACTGTTGCCGAATACTTTTCGATCGCGGCGGGAAGATTGCGCGGCTTAAGCGGATGGTCGCGCGCTATCCGGAAAAGCTGCGTCACGCGATCGCGCGAAAGCATCTGTTCGATGCCGCCTTCGAGCTCGCGATCACGGACAAGCCCGCGCTGCGCGGCGACGTGATGTATGTGGCCGGATGCCTGTTCCGCGCGGCGAGCTTCATGACGCTCGTAGCGTACGCGATGAATCGGCGATGGCTGATCAACGAGAAGGGTGCGCTCAGAGGATTTCGCACGATGCGGCTTCTGCCGCGCGCGGCCGAAGTTACGATCGCGCGCGTTCTGGCGAATCCTGGCCGCACGCCGAAGGAGCTCGCTCGCAGCGCCCGCGCGATGAAATCGCTATGCGGGCGATTTCGGACGCTCGCGGCGCGCGAAGGAATCGCGCTTATCGATTCCGGCTCTTGAGCGCGCGCTGGATTTCGCGCTGCGAGGTTTTGCGCGCGATCGCGTCGCGCTTGTCGTACGCATGCTTGCCCTTGGCAAGCGCGATCTCGACTTTCGCGCGGCCGTCTTTGAAATAGATCTTGAGCGGCACGATCGAGTAGCCCTTCTCGCGCACGCGGCCCCATAGCCGGTTGATCTCGCGGCGATGCAGCAGCAATTTTCTCGAGCGCGTTTCCACGTGGCTGAACTGTCCGGCCGGCGCATACGCGCCGATATGCACGCCGCTCAGAAACGCCTCGCCGTTCTTGACCCGGATATAGCTGTCGCGAAGATTCGCCTTGTGCGCGCGCAGCGATTTGACCTCCGTGCCGGTCAGGATCATCCCGGCTTCGACCGCGTCTTCAATAAAGAAGTCATGGCGAGCCTTGCGGTTCTCAACCACGAGCTCGATTGCGCCGGTCTTAGGCTTTCCGTTTTCGTGCGCCATCGCGCGTGAAAGTCTATCCGCGCCCGCGCTCCGATATAAGGGGCGGTCGATAAATTGCGAGTTCTTGTCCGTCATCCTGCCACGAAAGTGCCAAGACGGGTGCGTCGCGACGCGCCCCCTACGAAGTCAGGAGCGCTTGTCATTCCCGCGCGTGGCTGCCGCGCGAGGAATCCCGGACGAAGCGCTCGGCTACTGAGACTCTCGATTTTCTCGCAAACCCTGAGGGGCCGATGAGCATCGTATTCTCAGCGCCAGGCCCCGCCTGTCATTTCGAGCGCTGCGCGAGAAATCCCGAAACGGCCATGCTCGACGCCAACACTACATGCACAGACGTGCCGCGATTCGGGAAGTGGTTGCGAGCGATCGGTATCAGCCTTACACTTAAGACAGTAACCGTACCGACTGGCCTTGCTCACGGTCATTCGCCAATTTATCCCGATGGGGGCGAACAGGATTCGACGGAGTCACAAGGGCCATGGTCGCACGCCGGGCACCGCTGGCCCGTAAAACAAGCGGACTGCGAAATTTACCCGCAGACAATAACGGTTACGCTCTGGCGGCCTAAGGGCCGCTAGCGTCCCGCCGCTGCTCGCCCATGGCAGCGGGTCGGGGCGTCATTTAGTGGGCTAGGACGCCGCCGTACGCCGGTTGGACGGTTGCCCGAAACTTCAAGCGGCTGGTCTTAAGGAAGCCCGTCCGCGGGCGTCCTTGAGACGAGATTAAATCGCGGACTAAGCGTGTAGTGGCCGTCGCTGGAGTGTCTTCGGACGGGGGTTCAATTCCCCCCGCCTCCACCATCTCGAAATCCGGCCTCACCGCGTGCAGAAAGCTTATGCCAGACATCGGTTTCTGCATTTCCCTTTTCCATTTCCGTCCAACCAAATCCTTTGACAGTTACCCCGAAATACGGGTAATTTCGGCCCCTCGGCACTTATACCGCTACCAGCCTCAAGCCCACGAGAAACGTGACGCGGCGCGCGAGCTGACGAGGCAGGGATCAATCCTTCCGCCCATCGTAAAATCGAAAAGGCGAAGCGCGGGGCCGATACGTTCGAGGGTGTGGCGCGCAAATGGTTGGAGAAATTTGGTGCCCGGGCGGCATCTCAGACCGAGAACAGTAGTGCGCCGTCTTGAGGGGCATTTTCCCATGATCCTCTCTCACCCTCAAATCCTTGTCGATGACGAGCACTCGTAACCGTGCGATCGCCGCGGCGATGGGCGCTGCTGCGGCGCTTGGCCTGACCGTCGATGATGCGATCGTGCTCCAGGAGTCGAACAAGCTCGCTGTGCGCCTGCTGCCGTGCGACGTTCTTGCTCGGGTCGCGGAGGAGCGTATCAAGCGCTGGGCGGAGTTCGAAGTCGAGCTTGCTTTACGGCTCGCGGAAACCGGGAGCCCTGTAGCAGCGCTTGAGCCTCGGGTCGCGCCGGGCGTCTACGCGCGTGACGGCTTTGTGGTCACACTGTGGACCTACCACGAACCTGTGCCGTCCCGAGAGTTCGCGCCAGGCGACTACGCGCACGCGCTCGAACGGCTGCATGACTGCATGCGGCAGATCGACTTCCCTACACCGCACTTCACGGATCGAATCACCGACGCCCAACTGCTTATCGGAAACCGCGACCAGACTCCAGAGCTCGGTGACGCGGACCGTGAGCTTCTCGGCAACACGTTACGAAGTCTGCGGCAGGCGATCATCGCCCGCGGGCGCCCCGAACAGCTCCTGCACGGCGAGCCACACCCGGGCAACGTGCTCAGGACGAAGAAGGGCCTGCTGTTCATAGACCTCGAGACCTGTTGCCGCGGGCCGGTCGAGTTCGATCTCGCCTACGTGCCCGAAGAGGTGAGCGTGCTCTACCGGAGTACCGATCAACAACTGCTCCGCGAATGCCGGGTCCTGATGCTCGCGATGGTCGCAGCATGGCGCTGGGATCGAAACGACCAATTCCCCAACGGGCGACAAGCAGCGCGAGAATTCGTCAGCGAGCTCCGGGCGGCACTGTCGGGGGCACCCTTCTCGACGCATTTGCCGCGCTGGACTGACACCTGAGTCGCGGTCGGAGGGTTCTTTCAGGTTTCGAGATCACGTGCCCGTTCGAGATCAGAAATCAAACCAGGTTGAACTGGCCGCCATCCCAGGCTAGCCTGCGTTTTCGCACTCGAAACCGGCAAATCAATTCCCATGAACGGCCCGAGCCATCCGAAGTGATCGAACGCTTCCGCCGGTGACTTTGATACCACCGGGATATTCAATCGGCGGCCGATCACCTCGGCGATTTCTTTAAGCGGCACGCCTTCTTCAGCGACTGCATGATAGCGGGCGCCGGGGGCGTTCTTTTCAAGCACGAGCGAGTAGAGACGGGCGGCGTCGAGGCGATGGACCGCGGGCCATCGGTTGATGCCCTCGCCGACGAACGCGGACACGCCCTTTTCATGAGCGAGCGTGATCAACTGCGAAACCAGTCCAAGCTTGTCACGATCGTGGACCGACGGCGGAAGGCGCACGACGGATGCGCGCACGCCGCGTGCGGCGACAGCAGCGGCCGCCTCCTCCGACGCGCTGCGCGGAACGCCGGCGGAGCTGGGAACCGGCGCGTCATCCTCGGTGCCGCTGCGCCCCGGCGTGAGCATCGCGGTTCCCGAGGTGACGATCAGCGGGCGATTGGAGCCGGCGAGCACGCCGCCGATCGCCTCGATCGCATGCCGATCGATCTCGCAGTTCTCCACGTACTTCGAGAAGTCGTGGATAAAAGCCAGGTGAATCACACCGTCGGCCATCGACGCTCCACTGCGCAGGCTCTCGAGGTCTTCGAGATCGCCGCGATGGGCGCGCGCGCCTGCCGCGGCAATCGACGCGGCGGACGCCTCCGACCGGGCCAGACCAAGCACCTGATGGCCCGCGTCAATCAGCTCACGAACGATGGGAGTGCCGATAAAACCTGAAGCACCTGTGACGAATACACGCATCGCGGTTTCTCCTTTAACTCATTTCTCCCGGTCGCGGTCCCGCAGACCTCAACATAGTGATTGAGTGATTGAGCGAGTGCGATCCATTGGCCGGGGACAGGCTGACGAATTCGCGCGATTCGATTTCAGAGATCGCTTGGTCGCTCGGCTACAAATCCGAGAGCGCCTTCAGCACAGCCTTCAAAAGGGCGATGGGCTGTTCGCCGCGCCAATACAGCCGCGGGCGGCAACCAGCACCACCAGCGTTGCCATCTGATAGCGCCGGCGAACTCGCTCACACCGGCCGGCCCGACCCGGCGCAGGTTTCTTCTTAGAAGAAGACAAACGCCCGGACCACGACGTTCCTACGGCAGGGAGCGTCGGCGGGCGCGGTCGGGTCGACGCAGGCGCTGTGGAAAGACCAGCGCGACACGGAACCGTCGGTGACTGAGTCGTAGCACTTGAGCATCGAGACCTCGGTCGGCTTCTGCTGGGGAAACCAGTACCACTCGTGATCGGGACGGTAGGTGTAGCGGGTGGTCTCGCCGACGCGGTCGTCGTAGATGCGGTAGTTGGTGATGTACGGCTGGCGGGCGAAAGAGGGCCAGGCGCAGAGCACGAATGGGTTCTGGCGTATGGTCTCCATCGGCTTGGCCAGGTTGATCGACATGAACCGCCGCGACATCTTGGCGTCGGCCTGCGCGGCCGTGTAGTGCTGCTCGCGCCCGAAGTTCCGCAGGTTCTTCGTAAGCAGCTCGCGGCAGCGCACGCGCCCGCTGTTGTCGTTCAGGTCGTTGTGCACGATGTAAGCGTAGTTGGCGTTCACACCGGGGTTCTTGTTGGCCTGATCTTCGGTGCGGTCGCCCTTGTAGTCCTTGTCAAACACGTCGTGGTTATACACGAGCGCGTCCGTCGCGTCCGGGAAAAACTCCAGCAGGAGCTTCTCCATCTCGAGGTAGAACACGCGCTCGACTTCCGCGGCGTCGTAAAAGTTCTTGCACCTGGACTCGCAATGCGCGAGCGCAACGCCAAGCTTGTCCATGCATTCGGCGCTGCTGGGCGAGAGGCCCGGGTAGTACTCCTCCATTCGGCGCGCGTCGCGCAGGACGTGCGGAAAATAGAGGCATCGGCGCGCGACATCGTGCTCTTCCTTGCGCAACGCTTTGGCCTCGGCGGCGCGCGCCGGGTCGCGCCAGAGCGCGTTGGACGAGACGATCGAGTAGGACGGCTGCTCGTACACGCTGTAGCGCAGCGGAAGCGCTACGCCGCCCTCAGGGGCTTCGATCTTGTTCGCTCGAATATATTCCAGGCACTCTGAGTAGCTACGAAACCCGGCGCCCCACTTGGTCTCGATCGGCCCGGGAGGAGCGTGGTCGAGCCAGTCGGTGACCTCCTGCCCTTGCCCCCCGGCAAGCTGGCGCAGCGCCGCCGCCGTCGCAGCAGCCGTTCCCGCATCGCCGTCTCGATCGAACGACATGTAGGATAAGCCGCCGTTCGCGGCGATCGGTGGTGGCTGCCCTTTCGTGAGTTGAAGGGGAGGCACATAGACGGCCGAACCATTCGGCGTAGCACCCGCAGTGTGATTCTCGGTGGAATTGAGCCGGTCCATAGCATGCTCCCTGGTTAAAAATACCCAGTCGTAGCGGACAGGGCTTGTAGTTCTTAGCGTCTATCATACACTGAGCGATGGGGCGAGGATTTCGTCCTGCCCCCGTTTTCTCTCCGGCCTCGAGCGGTGCTCGACGCGCTCGTCAACGATCGTAGGCGGCCTATTTTAGAACCGGCACTCTGGCGCGATGATGAGGAATCAACCATGCAGGAAAAAATTGAGATCGGATTCCAGGTGTTCGTCTCCGATGGAGGCGAGGAGTTCGGCGCGGTGCGCGCGGTCTCGCCCAATGGGCGGCCCGAGCTGGTGATCTTCGTCGAGAATGCCGGCGACTTCACGGTTCCGCTCGCCGCGGTTGAAGCGGTGCATTCGGAGAAAGTCGTCCTGAGCTGCGCGAAGCTCGACGCGCGCCTGCGCCGCGCAATCGGCCACGCTCACGACGCCGAAAAACCCGGCGCCTGATCCTTCGAAGGCTGGAGCAAATACGACAGCCGGGCCTGACTCATTCCAGACTCGACAACGTCAAGTCTCGCTGGCTATCGAGGCGGCGGCAAGGCTCGACCGCGCGATGGCGAGCTACGCGGGTGCAGACGCGCAGCGCTTCGGCGCGAAGTCGTGAAGCTCGCCGGGGCGTTCGGCGTCAGTTTCCATCACTGAACGCCGGCCTGCGAGAGTATCCAGCTCGGGACCTGAGACGGCGATGTGACTGGGCCGTTATTTTCTATAGTCAGATTGACGGGGTATGCCGGGATGTAACTGTTTTGGCAAATCTGCGGACCGAAGAAATCGATCGGATCGAGGAAGTAGTTTCCAGTATAAGTCAGATTCCCTACGGGAAGGCATCCGCCAAAGTCCGAACCGTACGGAACGCCGGTCAAGGCGCAATACAGAGGAATCGAGGACCCGGTAAAGCAGGGACCGAAATCAGCTATGCCCACCGGATCATTGAGTGACACATTCTGCTGAAGGGTCACGTATTGGCTGCCGCCATCAGTGTAATATATGTTGCTACCTCCGAGCGGCCGTTTATTTTCGGCGACGTTCAACTTGATCAACAAGCCATCGGCAAAATCCGGTCCCTGCGAACCGTTGGTATAGATTGCGCCACAATCCCATAGTTGTTCGGCGAAATACTCGAACTTGTTACTGCTGATTTCGTTGTTGCTGACGATCGTCGGAGTATCGTATTCGCCCCACATTCCCGGGACGGCGGTCGGTACTCCCGGAAAACTTGGATCGTCGAGTAATCCCCATCCCCAGCCGATCGCGAGGCTGCTCCACGGAGTGTGCATGACCGTGTTATGCGTAACCAGCGTGCCGGTAGTAAAAGCGATAAATATTCCCGCGGAGTCGTAGTAATCCTGGCCGGTGTAGGACACAGTATTGTTCTGGACCAGGTTGTTACTGGTCTTTTGTTCGCTGTTCGGTCGCGCATCTATTGGAGAGAGTCCTCCGACCTGGAGCGCCGTCGAGGATATGTCGGTGAAAGTGTTGTTGATTATCTTATTATCCTGGCTGCCGGTATCCAAATCGAGAGCCACTCCGCCCAAATGGCTGAAAGTATTTCCGGTAAACGTAATATTGTGCGCGTATTGAAGGGTTACGTTGCCCAGCGTCTTATAAGTAATCTGCTGATGGCCGATAGTATTTGGCAGATAACCGTCACCCATCAATATGTAGCTGCTCTGATCGGTTACATAGCCGTTGTTGGTATTAGGCTCCAGCCACGTGGCATAAGAGAATTGCAGACCCTGAAAGGTTATGTTCGATACTGGGCTGCCCGGCGTTCCCTCCACTTCGACCAGATTCTCCAATACTGGCAAGACCGCGTTCTCGGGATTGCCATTGCTGGTATTGTAATAAGTTAACTGCTGACTGTAAGGATCGAGATACCACATGTTGGGTACGGTCACGAATTCCGGGGCGTTTTCCAGCCAGCTCAGAAGCTGAAAGTTCACCGGACTCGCGTACGTATTGGCGTTGGTCCAACATGGAGTTTGCATGACGAGCGTGGTTCCGGTCAGACTCGCGACAGGGCATCGCATCATTTTCCATTGCGTGGTCGTAACCGCCTCCATCAGCTCAGGATGGGTAAAAGACTCAGGCGTTATTTGCGTATAGCCAGTCGGTACGCGAGTGTAATTGAGATTGACCGCCGTGCCATAATTCGAGCGCGCACGAATCGCGCGCTGGCCGTTTACATAGAACTGGCGAGGCATCTCTCCGGCCGGCAGGCCGGTCACCCCGCTGGTACAGATGTCGGCGCCGGTGCAGGTGAAATCAGTCACAGGAACGCCGCCGGAAATAATCGCCGGGGAGCTGTTACCGGCTGCGGCGCGGTATACTACTTGAGCGTGTGGAGCGCCGGAGTCGGAAGAATCGAACACCAGTGGCGCCGTCAATGCGTAGGTACCTGACTCTATGTTAACATTGATCGTGCATTTGCCTCTGCGTTTGTCCTGCTGCACCACTTGTCGAGCATGGTCGAGGGTCAGAAATGGATCCCCGATGCCACCGCTTGCGCTGTCGCTGCCGCTGGTGGAAACCCAGTAGTCCTGGCTGCATGCGGAATTGGCGCCGGAGTTGGAGTTCCCCGAGCCACCACCGCAGCCACCAATCAAAAGCAAGAGCGAAAGAATACCTAGACTTGCAGAGATTCTGGAAAATCCATTACGTAGCACGTTGTGATGATTGACTCTCTCAAATACTGCTTCAGGCATGGAACAGCTTTATATTGCAGTCTGTTCCCGTGCGCAAGATAGTCTCGCTGGTTTCAGTGCTGTTTTCTTTCGCTCTCGAGGCGCGATCAACAGTGAATTAACCCCGTCGTGAAGTTTTGCGAGGATATGATTGGCGGTAGCGCGCGATACCGGTTTGAGATGGTCATTGATTGTACTTGGTTTCAGGTCTTATAGAACGTATTTGAAATCGCGTCGCGGTACTCGGCGATTCGCTTTGCAGGCAGAAAATTCTGCGGTGCGGAAAGGGTCATTGAGTCGGCGTGCTGCCACAACTGAGCGACGCGTTCGCGCGCCTCGTCGGGTGTGCCGGCAATCGCGAAGGTAGTAACCATTTCGTCGGGTACCGCTCGCAGCATCGCAGGCAAGTCCTTTTGCGCAGCCGCCTCGACTACTGCACGAGCCTGCGCGCCGAAGCCATGCGCAGCGAAATACTTCTCGTACTGCGCGATACTTGAATAGAATGCGACGGTGCCGCGCATGTCATCGATTGCCTGTTTGCGATCGTTTGCGACCGCCACATAGTTCCATAGATTCACATGGAACTTCTCGCGCGCTCGCCCTGCAATCTCAAGCTCCGTGTGAAGCGTCTTCGTCTGCTCGGCGATCCACTTGAGCGACCACACAGGATGGCCGAGCAATCCGTCCGCAATTTTTGCGGCGAGGACGACCGTGGGTTGAAACAAGGCAGGAAGGTAAATGGGTATCGTCGCTCGCACCGGCCGGCGTCCGGTATTGAATCCCGCGAGGTCGAGCTGGTGGTAGGTTCCATCGACCCGGCCGAGATTGCCTTGATGTCCACCTTCGATAATCGCGCGAACAGTCACGACGACTTCGCGCAGATGCTCGACTGGCTTTCCATAGACCACGCCGTGCATCCGCTCATTGAACAAGCGAACGCTGGTGCCAAGTCCGAGCACCATCCTCCCGCCGCTGATTCGATCGAGATCGAGTGCGTTGAGCGCCGTCTCCATCGGACTGCGCGAGAAGGCCAGCGCGATTCCAGTGCCAATCTTCAGACGGCTGCTCGCCATCGCAGCCGCGGCCAGAGTTGCGAAGGGCGGGCTATGAAGTTGGGGAGCCCATACTCCATAGATTCCCAGGTCCTCGAACCGTCGCATCAGGTCGGTCATTTCTGCGGCCGGCATCGCCTGAACGATTTCCCAGTAGTATTGTTTCACAGTTTATCTCCTCTGCGGATCGCGTTGGTCGATTCGGGCGCGGCGCGAATCCCTTAGGGACACGTCCAGGCATTCACGGGATGCGCGGACGAAAGACTAATGCGCCCCGCCAAAGCAATTCAAGCGCTCGGCTCAGTGTTCGGAGCGCCCGCACTTTCGGTCACAGTTTCGGAGCAGACCAACTGATGCCGGCAGGTTACTTTACGGCAGCGGAATTAGAACAAAAACGCAATTGGCTATTTGCGAAACTGTCTTCGAAATAGCCAATTGCTATAAATCGGCCAGAGTTGGTGTTAGCGGCGATAATGCCAGTCCTGATGATGATGATACCAGTATGGGGAAGGTCCCATGAAGCATCCTGCGGCGGCCGTCATCGCGAATAGGATCGCAGCAGCTTGAATCAGCGCTAATATTCTCCTTTTCATGATCATTCACCTCACAGCTCTCTAAGGGTGCATAGGGAGTGCCAGCAGAATTGCCCATGAATTGCGGGCAGATCGCCCCGCGCAGGTGCGCGTGTACCCGGATTGAGATGAGATGTACTGATTAGATCGTTACGCCGACCGTGCGATCCTTAATGATCTGTAATATTGATTTAGAAGCGTGGCTCAGAAATCAGGCCGCGCGCAATCTGCGCGCGGCCTGAAGACAAAGCCGGAAGCGCTAGCGATGTTTCGGACCCGATTGCGCAAACCGTCAGGTGAGCTTGACTCCCCTGAGCTTTCCCTCTGCGCGCCATTTGCGAATGAGCTCGTGGAATTCAACCGGCCCGCCGCCGTATTGTTCGCCAAAGAGCCCCTTCTTCGGATCCGGGTGTCCTTCGTTGTTGTAATAGCCGGGCGTGCACTCCTGCTGAAACCCGAGATTGATGAAAGCTTTCTCTTTGATCGTTGCGATCCACTCGGCTTCCGCCTCGGCGGTAGGTTCGATGCATCGCGCCTCTTGTGATTTCGTATGCTGAATCAGCGCCGCGATATGTTGCGCCTGCTCTTCAAGCATGTGCGGGAAGTTCGCGGTCAATGCATTTTGCGTGATGCCCATGTGGAAGCAGTTCGGAAAACCGGAGCTGTAAAAGCCGTGTAGCGTTTTCATGCCGCCGGCCCAATACTCAGTAAGAGACTTGCCGCCGCGGCCGTAGACTTCGAAACCCGCGCGCCGGGTATACGCAGTCCCCACTTCGAAACCGGTTGCGAAGATTATGCAGTCCGCTTCGTACTCGACCCCGTCGAACACGAGGCCTTTCTCAGTGATACGATCGACGCCGCGGCCCATCGTGTCCACCAGCGTCACGTTCGGGCGGTTAAATGCCGGCAGATATTCATCGTTGAAGGTGGGACGCTTGCAGAACTGCCGATACCACGGCTTCAGCGCCTCGGCGGTCTTTTTGTCCTTCACGATCGAGTCCACGCGCGCGCGGATCTGGTTCATCTTCCTGAAATCCGCCATCTCGAGCATCCGCCCCATCTCTTCCGGCGACATCGGAGATTTCGGCGCATCGGAATCGCGTCTGGCCGGAAGCAGATTGCGGATAATATCGGTCCATCCGTCGTGGACGAGGTCGACCTCCTCCATGCCTCCGCTTACCAGAACGTTAAAATTCTCCATCCGCCGCTTCTGCCATCCGGGGGTGAGCGTTTTCACCCATTCCGGATCGGTCGGAAGATTCCCGCGCACATCTACTGATGACGGAGTGCGCTGAAAGACGTACAGATGCCGCGCGTACCTGGCGAGGTGCGGCACGCACTGGACCGCGGTTGCGCCGGTTCCAATCACCGCGATGCGCTTGTCGCCGAGCTTGTGCAGATTTCCGGTGGTGTCGCCGCCGGTGTAGTTATAGTCCCAGCGGCTGGTGTGGAAGGTGTGTCCCTTGTAGCTGTCGATACCCGGGATGCCCGGCAGCTTCGGCCGGTTGAGCGGACCGTTGGACATGACGACGAAGCGCGCGCTCATCCGGTCATCGCGATCAGTGGTGACGATCCATCGGCACTCTTCCTCGCTCCAGGTGATTGCTCTGATCTGCGTCTGGAAGCAGGCCTTGCGATAGAGATCAAATTTCTCGCCGATACGGCGCGCATGCGCGAGGATCTCCGGCGCGAAGGAGTACTTCTCTTTCGGGATATAGCCAGTCTCCTCGAGCAGCGGCAGATATATATATGACTCGATATCGCACTGCGCGCCCGGATAGCGGTTCCAGTACCAGGTGCCGCCGAAGTCTCCGCCCTTCTCGATGATGCGGATATCGCGCACGCCCGCCTCATGCAGCCGCGCGCCCGCGAGCAGTCCGCCGAAGCCTCCGCCGATGATCACGACCTCGACCGCGTCGGTCAGCGGTTCCCGGGTAAAGCCCGGATCGACATATGGGTCGTCGATGTAGCGGCTGAAGTCGCCCTTCACTTCGACGTATTGATCATTGCCGTCGGGGCGCAGGCGTTTGTCGCGCTCCTGCCGGTACCGCTCGCGAAGCGCATCGGGATCGAAATCGAGCCCATCGGTTTCATTGTGAGAGGAAGAAATCTTTTCAGCGTCACTCATCGTGCAAACTCCGTGGCTACGGCGGAATTTCTGGTTCGATCACGTCGCATACTGCAATCCGCCTTAAAATGCTCGTATCGTACCTACGAGATTTATCAAAAATCGGCAAGGGAAGTTACTGAAGCGAATATCGTGCGACTACGATTCGAACTTTCGCAGCCTCGCGTCTAGCGCGTGATGATACTGGCAGTTCGAGTCTCAGTATCATCTTCGGAAATATCGGATGCTCCGACTTCCGGAGATTGCTCTCGTGGCGGGCGGCGCTTGAGCGCGGTGGTCCCCAGCAGGCGCGGCATCTCTTCCTGGCAGGTTCTGAGGAAGTTGCGGCGCATGCCGGTCAGCTCGGCGCCGTGATGATACGCCATGCACCACTGGCGAAAGACGCCCGCCGGTCCAAGCGGGACCGCGCACAGCTCGCCACGCTCGATTTCTCCGCGCACCGACCATCGCGGCGCCACCGTGATGCCGTGGCCGCCAATCGCCAATCGTTTGGCCAGATCGAGATCGTCGGTCTCGACCGTGATTTCGGGAAAGACTCCTGCTTCGATCAAAAAAGCGTCCCACGCCGCCCACAGTTGATTGCCGGGATTCGGGACAATCAGCGGTTGTCCTTGCAGGTCCTTCGCGGAGAGTCGCTCGCGCCGCGCGAGATCATGTTGCGGAGCGACGATTGCGAGCAGCTCGTCGCGTCCCAACTGCACCATTCCAAGCGACTGCTGCCGTATGGGAAATGGAAGCAGCGCGAGATCGAGCTCGCGATGAGCCAGCCGCGCCACCATCGAATCAGGATCCGCGGTCACGACCGACAACGCGATCGCGGGAAAGCGGAGATGAAATGCGCCCAGCACTTCCGGAAGCAACGAGTGGCAAAACAGCGCGGGCGCTCCGATTGAAAGATGCCCCGCGGCGCTGTTCGATCGCTCGGCCAGCATCGCGCGAACCCGATCGAGGTTGTCGAGCACTTGACGGGCGCATTGCAGAAAGATTTCGCCGGCGGTCGTCAGGCCGACAAATTTGTTGGAGCGCTTCAGGAGCTGCACGCCGAGGCCGCGTTCCAGCACGCTCACCTGCTGGCTCACCGAGGATTGAGTCAGTCCGAGTTTTTTCGCCGCGCCGGTGAAACTCCGCATATCGGCGACCGCGCGCAGCGTTCTCAGCAAACGAATATCCAGTTCCATCGGCTGCACAAATCTTCTCGATTGCATCGGACGATAGCGCGCGCGCTTCTCCGTTGCTGATCAAAACTTAGGCGCTTGTGCTGTCGGAAGCGGCACACGCGCTCTCGTCAAAATCCCTATGCGGATCGCATTCGCCTGAATGCCGCCCGTAATCGATGAAATCCTCGCGGTGGCATAGGGCTTGCCGTGATCACTCTGCAAAAGCGCGGCCAGATCGATGCGTCCGCGCGAATGAAAGCGATTAGCGGCCGTGATTATCGAAGCGAGCATCAAGTGACGCAGCAGCCTACCGCGACTCATTGTCCATATTGCGCTTTGCAGTGCGGCATGAATCTGACGAACGACCACGGCGCCGTTTCGGTTTCACCGCGCGAGTTCCCGACCAACAAGGGCGGCCTGTGCCAGAAGGGATGGACCTCGGCCGAGCTGCTGTCGAATCCGGAGCGGCTGACCTCTCCGATGCTGCGGGATCGACGCACGGAGAAGCTGCGGCCCGGGTCGTGGAACGAGGCGCTCGATCGAATCGCGACGCAATTGACGCGTGGACAGCAGCGATACGGGCGCGACGCGATCGGCGTGTTCGGCGGAGGCGCGCTTACCAACGAGAAAGCGTACCTCCTCGGCAAGTTCGCCAGAGTCGCGCTCAGAACCAGCAATATCGATTACAACGGCCGCTTCTGCATGTCGTCGGCGGCGGTGGCTGGACGAAAAGCTTTCGGAATCGATCGCGGGCTGCCCTTCCCGCTCGAAGATATTCCGCGAGCCGAAGTGATTTTGCTGGTGGGCGCGAACGTCGCGGAGACGATGCCGCCGATCATGCAGTACTTCGAGGAGCAACGCCGCCGCGGTGGCCGCCTTATCGTCGCCGATCCGCGCGCAACGCAGACCGCGCGCGCGGCGACGCTGCATCTGCAATTGACGCCAGGTTCCGACGCGGCCCTCGCCAACGGATTGCTCCATATCGCGACGACGCAGGGTCTGCTCGATTCCGATTTTATCGCGGATCGGACGGCGGGCTACGAAACGGTGCGAAGAGTTGCCGCATCCTACTGGCCGGAACGCGTCGAACGGTTGACAGGAGTGCCGGTGGCTCGACTGCACGAGGCTGCGTGCATGCTCGGACGCGCCGGCACCGCGATGATTCTGACTGCTCGCGGCGCGGAACAGCAAAGCACGTCAGTCGATAACCTGCTGGCGTTCATCAACCTGGCGCTCGCTCTCGGCAAGTCGGGCAAACCCTTCTGCGGTTACGGATGCCTGACCGGGCAAGGAAATGGACAGGGCGGACGCGAGCACGGGCAGAAGTCCGATCAACTTCCCGGCTATCGGCGTATCGATGATCCCGCCGACCGCGCGTATATCGCGCAGGTATGGAACGTCGCGCCCGAGACGCTGCCCGGTGCGGGCCGTTCCGCCTATGAGATGCTCGACACGCTCGGCGCGGACGACGGCGTGCGCGCGCTGCTCGTGATGGGCTCGAATATCGTGGTGTCAGCGCCGAACGCGGGACACATCGAGAAAAAACTCGCGGCGCTCGACTTCCTGGCGGTGGCCGATTTCTTCCTCTCCGACACCGCGAAGCTGGCCGACGTGGTTTTGCCGACGACGCAATGGGCGGAAGAAGAAGGCACGATGACGAATCTCGAGGGGCGCGTTCTCTTGCGCCGCCGCGCGGTCGAGCCGCCCGCCGGGGCTCGCTCCGATCTCGAAATTCTCGCGGGCCTCGCCGAGCGACTCGGATACAAGAATGCGTTCCCGAGCGAGCCGCGCGCCGTTTTCGACGAGCTGCGCCGCGCGAGCGCCGGAGGCGTCGCGGATTACTCCGGCATCATCTATGAAAAGATCGCGCGCGAAAACGGCGTGTTCTGGCCATGCACCGACATTGATCATCCGGGCACGCCCCGGATGTTTCTCGATTCCTTCGCAACTCCCGACGGCCGCGCGCGGTTTCATCCGGTCGAGTATCGCGGACCCGCCGAGCAGCCCGACGACGACTATCCGATGTATCTGACCACGGGCCGCGTGATGGCGCATTACCAGTCCGGCACGCAAACCCGGCGCGTCGCGGCGCTGCGCAAGGCTCAACCCGAAGCGTTCGTCGAGATCCATCCGGCGATGGCGAAAAATTTCGGCATCGCGGAAAACGACGCCGTACGGCTGACGACGCGCCGTGGAAGCGCGGTGATGAAGGCGCGGCTGAGCTCCGCGATCAGGATGGACACGCTGTTCGCGCCGTTTCATTGGGGCGGCGCCGGACGGGTCAATCTTCTGACTAATCCCGCGCTCGATCCGGTTTCGAAGATGCCCGAATTCAAGGTCTGCGCAGTTCGTATCGACAAGGTCATCGAGGATCGCTCCGCGGCGGAGCTGGAAATACCCATCATTGGCAATTGAGAGGAGACGTTTTCAGAAATGGGATCACCTGAATCGATCAAAAAGAAGCTGATCGTAATCGGCAACGGGATGGCGGGCGCGCGCACGGTCGAGGAGATTCTCGCTCGCGGCGGCGCCGAGCAGTTCGAGATCACGGTCTTTGGCGACGAGCCGTACGGCAACTACAACCGCATCCTGCTGTCGAACGTGCTCAACGGATCGCAGGATTCTTCGGAAATCTTCCTGAACGGCCTTGGCTGGTACCAGGAGAATGGAATCACGCTACGCGCCGGCGTTCGGGTGGACGTGATCGCGCGCCCGCATAAGGCGATCCACTGCGACGACGGCAACTGGTACCCGTACGACAAGCTTCTCATCGCGACCGGCAGCCGCCCGTCGATTCCGCCGATCGCGGCGTTAAGAAAACCCAACGGCGAATTTCGGCCCGGCGTCTTCGTGTTCCGCACGCTCGACGATTGCCGCAAGATCGCCGAGTACGCCGCAAAATGCCGCCGCGCGGCGGTTATCGGCGGAGGTCTGCTCGGCCTCGAAGCCGCGCGCGGCCTGATCAATCACGGCGTCGAGGTCCACGTGATCCATCTCCTGGGTCATCTGATGGAGCAGCAGCTCGATCCGCAAGCGGGCGCAATCCTGAAACACACTATCGAGGCGATGGACATCAACGTCCATCTGAAGAAGCTCACCAAGGCCGCGCTCGGCGACAACGAAGTCACCGGACTCGCGTTCGAAGACGGCTCGACCCTCGAGTGCGACATGATCGTGATCGCAACCGGCATCACGCCCAACTCCGAAATGGGCTCGCGATGGGGCCTTACGACGGAGCGGGGAATCGTCGTCGATGATCAGTTGCGCACCTCCGATCCGGACATCTACGCCGTCGGCGAGTGCGCGCAGCATCGCGGCCGCGTTTACGGCCTGGTGGCGCCGCTATGGGAACAGGCGAAAGTTCTCGCGGACCATATCACCGGCGCGGATTGCGACGCGGCGTACGAGGGCTCGAAGATCGCAACCAAGCTCAAGGTGATGGGCGTCGAGCTCGCCTCGATGGGCGTGATCGCGGAAGACGGCGAGCACGAGGACGTCGTCCAGTTCCTGGAGCCCAAGCGCGGCGTCTACAAAAAACTCATCATCCGCGACGGCCGCCTGGTCGGCGGAATCCTGATGGGCGATATCAGCAAGGCCGCCTACCTGATGCAGGCGTTCGATCGCGGAATCCGCCTGCCGGAAGAGCGGCTCTCGCTGCTGTTCGATACTGGAGCGCCGAGCGCTCGGGTGACCTTCGACGAGATGCCCGACAACGTCCAGATTTGCAACTGCAACGGCGTCAGCAAGGGCGCGATCATGCGGTGCGTCGCCAGCGGAAAGCGGAGCCTTAAGTCCGTGACGGAGACGACGCGCGCGGGGACGGGATGCGGCTCCTGCAAGGCGATCGTCGGCGAGCTGGTCGAATGGTCCTGCAACGGGCAGGTCGAGGAAGACCCTTCGATGCATTATTATGTGCCCGCAATCCCGCTTGCGAAGCCTGATCTGGTCGAAGCCATCCGCGAGCAAAATCTCAGATCGGTTTCCGCCGTCTTTGACGCGCTCGCGGACGGCAAAGACGATCCCGCGAGCAAGCCCGGGCTCGCATCGCTGCTGCGAACAATCTGGAGCGACGAGTACGAAGACGAACGCGACGCGAGATTCGTCAACGATCGCGTCCACGCCAATATCCAGAACGACGGCACCTTCTCCGTTATCCCGCGCATCTACGGCGGCGTGACCTCGGCCGCTGAGCTCCGGCGAATCGCCGATGTGGCCGAGAAATATCAGGCGCGGATGGTGAAGATCACCGGCGGCCAGCGAATCGATCTGCTCGGCCTCAAGAAAAGCGATCTGCCCGCCATCTGGAGCGACCTTGGGATGCCGAGCGGCCACGCGTACACCAAGGCTTTTCGTACCTGCAAGACCTGCGTCGGCACCGAGTTCTGCCGTTACGGCGTCGGAGATTCGACCACGCTCGGCATCAAGATCGAAAAGCGATTTCAGGGGATCGAATCGCCGCACAAGATGAAGCTCGCGGCGAGCGGATGCCCGCGCAACTGCGCCGAAGCGACCGTCAAGGATCTCGGCGCGGTGGCCGTCGAGAATGGATGGCAGATCTATGTCGGCGGCGCGGCAGGCGCCACGGTGCGCGCCGCCGATCTGCTCGCAACCGTGAAAACTCACGACGAGGTCCTGACCCTGATGGGCCGGTTCATCCAGTACTACCGCGAGAACGCGCGCTACGGTGAACGAAGCTACGGCTTCGTCGCGCGAGTCGGAATCGAGCGTCTCAAATCGATTCTAATCGACGACAGCGAAGGAGAAGCCGCGCGGCTCGATCGCGAAATCGAAGCCGCGGTCGCCGCTTATCGCGATCCATGGACTGAGGGGCGCCATCCGCACGAGCCAACCCAGTTCGCGGACGCCGCGCCGATCCAGAGTGAAAATGAAGCGGCAGGAGCGGCATTCTGATGCTCTCCGCAAGCTCATCGATGATGCCGACTAAGGATTGGGTGTTCGTGGCAGGCGTGGGTCAGGTCGCGCTCGGGCAGGGGCGATGCTTCCTCGTCGGCACGCGCAAGATCGCGATCTTCCGATTGCGCAACGGCGAGGTCTACGCACTCGACGCGGTTTGTCCGCATCGCGACGGCCCGCTCGCCGACGGAGTGGTCGGCCACAACACGGTGGTCTGCCCCTTCCACGGCTACAAGTTCTCGCTGACGGACGGACGCGGCCTCGACAACGATTTCGCCGTCGGCAGTTACCCGGTCGAGCTACGCGGCGGGATGCTTTACATCCGGCTCCCGCGCGATCGGCTTGAGACGGCGGCGCGCATCGCATGAGAGGCTCATAGCGACGCCGCAATCTCCGCGCTCTCTTTAACGAGTTGCTCGACCAGATCTGCCGCCGGCATTGCGCGAGCGAGCGATGCGCCCTGGCCTGCCCACAGCGAGAGATAGCTCGCGTCGCCTTTCTTCGCCGCCGCGGTGCGCATCGGACGGGTCAGATTGTTCTGCGCGGGATACGGCAGGATCGAGCGCTCGTGCTCTTTCATGCTGACGGCGAATGAATTCGGGATTCCGCGCGCGAGCCGGCCGCTGAACGCCCGCGTGAGGATCGTGGCGTCGTCGCGCGCCGCACGGATCGCGGCTCTGTAGGCCTCAGACGCTCCGCTCTCCGGGCATAGGAGAAACGCGGTTCCCATCTGAACTGCGCTCGCGCCGAGCGCCGCTGCGGCGACGATGCCGCGCCCGTCCATGATTCCTCCCGACGCGATCACGGGAAGCGGAACCGCGTCGGCGATCTGCGCAACCAGCGCCATCGTCCCGACGAGACTGTCTTCGCACGAAGCCAGGAAAGTTCCGCGATGCGCACCGGCCTCGCTTCCTTGGGCGACGATCGCGTCGACGCCCGCGGCGTGCAACGCTCGCGCTTCAGCAACGGTCGTGGCCGTTCCGATGAGCTTGATGCCGCGCGCTTTCATCCGCGCCAGAACATCCGCCTCCGGGACGCCGAAGGTGAAACTGAAGATCGGAGCCTGCGCCTCCAGAACCGCCTTCACCTGCTGTGCAAATGGCGGGAGCGAGCTGCTTGGGTTCGTAGGGGCGGGCAGGCCGAGCTTTGCGTGAAACGAAGCCATCACTTTCAGCATCTCCGCCGAATCGTGCGAGCCGGTGCCGTCGGGACCGCCGGCGAACAGGTTAACCGCGAACGGCCGATTGGTCAGTGACCGAATCTCGACGATCGTGCGCGCGATCTCCTCGGGCGTCATGTAACCCGCTCCCATCGAACCCAATCCTCCCGCATTCGACACCGCCGCTACGAGCGCCGGAGTGCTCGTTCCACCGGCCATCGGCGCCAGAATGATCGCGTGCTTGACGCCTAACCAGGAAGCAAATCGATCAAATCGCCGCATTGCCACTAGGCCTCCTTGCCCATGGTTGAACACCTACCGAAACGACCGCTGGGATGCGAGTATAATCGCCGGGCAGGAAATCAACCGTGACAGGCAGCTGATCGACTCACTAATCACTCATTTTCAGATGATGGCAAAATACAATCGGCTTGCGAACGCACTGTTATATGGTGTCTGTGGGCGGCTCTCCGATATGGAGCGTAGGGCCTTCTTCGGAAGCATCCACGGTACTCTTAACCACATCATGGTCGGCGATCGGATCTGGATGACCCGATTCGAGGGCGGTGAAGCGCCCTCCACCGGACTGGATGCGATTCTCTGTGATGATTTTGCCGAACTGAGGGCGGCGCGCGGCGTCGAGGACTCGCGGATCGACCGTTTCGCCTTGGGACTAAGCGCCAAATTTTTCGAGGGATCGATCACTCACGTGAACAACCAGGGTAAGCGGTACTCCGACCCGATGCCCGTCCTATTCGCGCACTTCTTCAACCATCAAACTCACCATCGGGGCCGGATCCACAACATGCTTTCGCAAGCGGGAGTCGAAACGCCCGTACTCGATCTCCATCGGGTAATCGTACCCTAGTCAGGCGGCACTCTCTTGATGTGACGCGTCAGACGTGGCCCAGCAGCAGCCAAACGACCAGGATAACGACGATGATAGGCGCGATTCCGCCGGCCGGACCATAACTGTTGTACCCGTAGTAGCCACCGCCGCCGCCGAAGATGAGGAGCAGGATTATAATTAGTATCAACTTGACGTTTCCTTTCTCTGGCAGGGTTTCGGGTACGGAATTTTGGAGGTGGGAGGGCCCACCTCCAAATCCGGTTGCTAGCGCATCTCAGGTGCTCTTTGATCCTTGGGAACTGAGGTTTCTCCGGTGTACGAAATATCTGTCGCGCCACCTTCCTCGAGGATTTTCTTGGCCCGATCGCGCTCCTTGCCGTCTTCCGTATGAACGGACAGAAGGATGTTCCCATCCTTGACCTTTCCTTCGTAGCGTCTCGCCTCATACTCAGGAATACCGAGGCCTATAAGCGCGCCGGTCAATCCTCCGACTGCCGCGACGCCGGCCGCGCCTGCCAGTGCTGCCATGATCGGACCGGCGGCGATGAATACTCCGAGTCCTGGAATTGCAAGCGCTCCGATACCGACCATCCAACCGAGCGCGCCTCCCAGGATTGCGCCGCTTCCTGCGCCCGTCGCCGCACCCTCTGGAGCTTTTGTGTGTTGCTCATGGGCGAAGTCCTTGGTGCCCTGTTTGTCAGGAAAAAGCACCGACACGTCATTCTGGGTGAAGCCTGCCGCTTTCAGGTTATCGGCGATCACGATCGCCTCAGACTGAGTTTTTGCAATACCTATTACAGATTTCTTTGCCATGTTGTCCTCTGACTATTGATTTTTGACTTGGATTTGATTGTCGACTTTGTCCGCGCCTGCGATCGCCTGCGCTTTGCTCGCGATAGCGTCTTTTTCTTCTTCGGTCTTGACCGGCCCGAGCAGGGTGACGCTGCCGTTTACGCTGACAATCTTCACATTGTGCGCAAGGCTCGAGAGTGACTGATCTTTGACTACGGCCCTGCGGATTTTACGGGTGAGGGCTACGTCGGTTTTGGAGTTTGATTGCTGGCCTGCGGTCATCGCACCGGTGGCGGTGGGCGGCGCATCTTGCGCCATTGTGACGGTGCCAAAGCCCAGCAGTGCCGAGGACAATATCAGAGTTAATGCGAGTCGTTTCAAAGACTATACCTCTAATTATCTTTAGAGTACGTGACTGACTACGAACCAGATGACGAGAACGGTCACTGGGACTCCAAGTAGCCATGCGATTCCATATTTCAGCATACCATTTACCTCTGGCTCCGATTGTTACTTCGCGGCGTGCGCCGCGTGTTGGTGGTCCGATGCCGGCTTCGACGAAGGATTCTTCGTGAGCTGTTGTTTGCGTGCTTTGAGCTGGTCGCCCAGTTCCATCAGGCGCTTTTCACCCAGAAACTTCTTGGCGTCGGGAAACATCTCGCCTTCCTCTTCCTTGACGTGATGCTCAACGTCCTCTTTCAGGACTTTGATCTTCATATCCCAAGTCTCGTCGACCGGCGTGACCTCCGAGGTCTCGGCGAGCAGATCTTTTATCTGCTTGTGCTCTTCGTATCCCTCACGCACTTCGTCTTTGACGTTTTCCGACCGGGCCTTCTTGACCGCAGGATAAAAGATTTCTTCCTCGATAGTGGCGTGCACCTCCAGCGCGGCTTTTATCTGATCGAAAATTCCCTGTCTCTTCTGACCGTCGTGCTTGGTCAGCTTTTCTTCCTGTCCGAATAGCTTTTTGACCGCTGCGTGATCAGCCTTGAGCAACGCGATAGCGTCGTTCTTTTCCATTTGAAGTACCTCTCTTTTGGTCGCGTGGCGTGCGCGAATTTTTGTAATTGAATTGTGGACTCGTGCGCCAGATTAAAAACTGCAACGGTCATGCCATATGAACGCGGTCTCAGCAGAAAACTTACGCGGCAAACAAAGTGCGTTGGATATTGCTCTATCTGGAGAAAACCCGTTTCTTGATTTCGGATCGCTTCGTTACTCCGAACGCACGATTCGGAAAACGGTAATTGTTAGCCGTCTGCGGACAAGACGAGCCATCCGCGAAAATGCGAGGAACGAAGCCATCGTGCGTGAGATTTTCGAGGCAAAGGGTTCGCAGAAATGAATTTCAAAGTACTGATTGGCAACGGCGCGGCGTCCTCCTAATCGGCGTGAGCACTGAGCCGGCACCCCGAAATCGACGAGTGTTCCGGCTGCTAAGGCATGACTATTGCTGATTCTCTTCCTTGAACTCTTTGAGGTTGTAGAATGGCTACCTTCGACGAGATACCGAGCCAGATTGTAATGTTGGTTGACGACGAAGAAGACGTCCGCGAGATGATGTCCGAACTGCTCATGACCAAAGGTTTTCTTGTGCTCCAGGCAGGAAACGGCCTGGAAGCTATGGAAGTCCTGAAGGAAACGGAGCGGCTACCGTCTGTGGTGCTACTCGATATGGCAATGCCGACCATGGACGGCCCCACATTTCTTCGGGTGCGAGCCGAGGATCCGATCCTGAAAGACATTCCGGTTCTCGTAATTTCCGGCTCTCCTCCACCGAAAGAGGCGGCCGAAGGAATCGAAGGTTTCTTCCGGAAGCCGGTAGAAGTTACTGAACTGCTTCAAGTGATTGGCCAGTACCAGTAAGGATAAGAAGCCGGAGTGGTACTGGGAGCTTGCTAGGGACTGTTCCCTGGAGAACGGATTTCGTTGGCTACGATTTGTTCTTTCGGTCAGACTGTACTTCTCTAATTGCGTCTTCGAACACTCGTTTCGGTATCGCCTGACAAGGTTAGCGGGGGGAGAACTCTCGAATGCAGGCCAATTCTTCTCTGCAAAGATCCGCCGGGGATAACAACTCGAACTCAGGATTCCCCGCAGTCAATGTGACCTTTGAAGAAGTCGACTTCCGTCGCGAGCTGCAGTCTCGACCTGTCCGTCCACCGAATTACGAAGCGGAGCATCGAGCTTTGGCCATGCTCGCTACCGAGATGGCCGAGAACCCGCGCAACATGCTTCAGAAGGTCGTCGAGATCGCGGTGGAACTGTGTCAGGCAGATACCGCCGGGATCAGCATATTGGAAGGCGATGTCTTTCGATGGGAGTCGCTGGCCGGAGTGTTCGCGGCGCGCCGAAATAGCACGATGCCCCGAGACGCGAGCCCCTGCGGCGTATGCGTCGATCAGAACACCACCCAGTTAATGTATTTAGCCGATCGCTGTTTTCCAGCGCTCGCGGCCGAGCCGCGATTCGTGGAAGCGCTGCTGGTTCCATTTCAACACAACGATAAGCCGGTCGGCACGGTATGGATTGTGGCGCATACCGAACAACGGAAATTTGACCGAGAAGACGAGCGCATCGTACGAACTCTGTCTCGGTTCGCTTCGGCCGGATGGCAATTGTGGAAGGCGTACAAGACCGAGGCGGAATCGAGTCGCAGCAAGGACCGGTTCCTGGCGATGCTGGGACACGAGCTGAGGAACCCGCTGGCCGCAATCCTGAGCGCCAACGACGTAATGCAAACCATCGGTATCAACGACCCCAGAGCCGTGAAAGCGATGGAAGTCGTGGCGCGGCAATCGCGGCATCTCGGCAGGATGGTTGATGATCTGATCGATCAAACCCGAATCTCGCACGGTAAGCTCAAGCTCCAGAAAGAGCCGGTGGAACTCAAAGCGGCTCTCGATCAGGCAGTGAATTCAACCCGCGCCCAGATCGAGAGCCGGAAGCAGCGGCTATCAATCAATATTTCCAACATTTCGGACGCTCCGGTTGTGCTCGATGCGGATCCGGTCCGGCTGTCCCAGATGCTGGCGAACCTGCTGGACAACGCCGCGAAATACACGCCTGACGGCGGTGAAATTTCGATTACGGCGGATCTTGTGGACAATCAGGTCTTCATCAGCGTTCGTGACACCGGAATCGGAATCCCGCACGATCAGATCAACAATATCTTTGATTTGTTCACTCAGTTGGATACTTCCCAAACGACCACGTCGCGGGGTCTCGGCATGGGTCTGTCCCTGGTTCGCAATCTGGCGGAGTTACACGGGGGCGGCGTTGAGGTAGCCAGTGCGGGACCGGGCCAGGGCAGCGTCTTCACTCTTCGACTGCCGATCTTTTCAAAGCGATCGTCGCGCGATGAGGTAAACAAACCCATCGAATCGGCGGGTCCGCGCGGGGTCTATCGTGTTCTTCTGGTCGAAGATGATGAAGACGTCGCGGAAAGTATGAGCGCGCTGCTCGCAATGGACGGCCACACCGTCAGCACCGCAAACAACGGCACTGTTGCGATGGAAACGCTGCACACCTTCGAGCCCGACGTTGTACTCCTGGACTTGGGGCTACCGGGAATAGACGGCTACCAGGTGGCTCGCCTCATGCGCTCGAAGACGCTCAGAGAGGATCTGGTGATCATCGCCTTGAGTGGCTACGGCGAGGAGGAACATCGCCGCAGGTCCCACGAAGCTGGCTGTGACGGCCATCTGGTGAAACCGGTCCAACCTGACGTGCTGCGCGGTCTGGTCGGCAAAATTCGAAATTCCTCCAAGCAACTCTGAGCTGAAAGCCCGGGTTCCTGGTACACCACATCGCGCCGCGCAGAGGGCCGATGAGTTCTCTGATTTCGTTGGAGAATTGGGCGCTTTTCCGGTCTTAATCATCGAACCGACTCGATTCCTCTCTCTCGATTAGCCCGATCGCGTGCGGCGGGATTACCGAAACCGCGGCACCTTTGGTTCGTCCTACAGATTCGGAGAATAACGATGAATATGAAACGTGTGGCGGCAGTGTTTAGCGCGGCGCTGCTCGCGAGCGCAATGGCTATGCCGGTAATGGCCCAGAACAATCCCTCTCCGGCAGATTCCGCGCACAGCACCACGGCGGTGAACGCCTCCAACTCCGGGAGCAAAGACGGGACGGCGGCAGCCGCGCATCCTAAGCGTCAACATGCTGCCCAAACCAGGAACAAAAAGAAGAAGCAATCGTTCTCAAAACGAATGCACGACAAGGCCGAGAAAATCCTTAGCGCGATCAAGCAGTAGGCGCCGCAGAAATTCTCGAACCGGCAGACCGCGATCGTTCGCGTGGCGGCCGAAACGCACAGCCGTGCGCCCGATTGTTGAAGAACGCTCGCGTCCGGCGGTTGGGTTTGTTTCCAATCGAAAGAAGATCGAGTAGTATCGGGCCGCGCTTTTGACCGCGCGTGTCAGACGCGAGTTCGAGGCGGCTTAATCTATCGAAAAACGGGAGCGAGTTGCGCGATTTTGCGCAGGCTTTAGGCGGCTAAACGTGGATACCGACCCGTGCACAACCGCAATGGCCAGTGCGGCGCAACAGTCGTGGGCTCGGCGTGATCAATTGGCGCCCGGCCACGCATCCGCGCAATATTCCCGGCAAAATGCCAGGTACGCATTGGCCAGGGGAACGACCGCGATACTGCTCGCGGTGGTTCTTGCGGCTGTGCTCGCGGCGCTCGTCGGATCGAAGGCGGATGCGGCACCGTCGGGGTCGAGCGGCCGGTCGCGCCTGCCGACGGCCGCCGAAACCGTTCGCGAGAAGCTCAAGCCGTTGGAGTCGAGCCTTAAGTCCCGCGAACCGATTTTTCTGAGCGGCCGTGACCTGTCATACGACAGCAAGCAAAACCTCCTGACGATCACCGGCGACGCGAAAGTGACCGAGGGGCCGACCACGCTCAAGGCCGACGTGATCACATTGAAGAACCGCACGCTCATCCACGCGACGGGAAACGTGCATCTGACCGATCCCGATTCCAACATCTTTGCGGATACGGGAACGCTGGATTTGACGACCGAGGAAGCGACGCTGACAAACGCGAAAGTGCACGCCCTCGATCAGAGTTACTACCTGACCGGTAGTACCTTGAACAAGACTTCCGGGCAGAACTATCACGCGGAAGACGCCACGTTGACCACCTGTACCTGCAACAGCGATTCTCCTGACTGGGCGTTTAATGCGAAACATATCGATCTCGCGCTGAACGGCGAGATGAAGGCGCAGAAGGGCTATTTCGACATTCTGGGTCATCCAGTCATGCCATTACCCTATCTGCAATATAATACCGATCCCGAGCGCCACAGCGGCTTCCTGAGCCCACAGATAGGTTACTCGAGTCTGCGAGGCTTCTATCTTTTGCAACCTTATTTTCTTGATCTCGCACCCAATCAGGACGTGACTTTCGCGGGCGACTTCGAAAGCTCGGCGCGCGTCGGAGGTCTGGCTGAGTATCGCCGGGTGGACAGCGACGAAGATTTCATGCAGTTCACCATGAGCTACTACAATGAGAGCTTTCGCACCAATGCAAACCGGCTGAGCGACACGGTAGACGATCAAATCGCCGATACCAACATTCCGGTCAATCGCTGGGGTATCGTGGGTTTGATGGAGAAGCATCTAACACCCACCCTGTTCGCATACGGAACTGCAACCTCAGCCAGCGACAGCCTCTTCTTCCGCGAGATGAGCACCGTGGTGTTGTCCGGAAGGTACGGTTTGAACGGCGGAAATTGGCAGGCAAGCCGCAACGCGGATTCAGATCTGGGGCTGCTGCAGGAATTCGAGGACAGTTTCGTTCAACTCAACGGCACCTGGAACCAGGACCTCATTCAACCACAGCGATATGCCCTGCAGACTTTGCCGAGTCTTACGTGGAGCGGGTATCAGGGCGTAGGCAACGGGTTCGGATATCTCACCTACAACGCTTCCGGGGTGAACTACTGGCGCCAATCCGGCATCGATGGATCCCGATTCGATGTTAATCCGCAATTCACGATTCCATGGTTGTGGAGCCGTTACCTGAACGGGTGGATGACGGCAGGTTTCGACTACGCGGCCTACGATGTCTCAGGCCGGCAGGTAAATGTGATCCCGGTCGGCACCAAGGGGCGGATATACAACAACAACCTGACGCTGGGTGCATCCGAACAGGAAGGGCTGATGCACCGTATCGTGCCGGACGTCGACCTCGGCATCCGAACAACGCTACTTGGAAAATCGGATTTGAGCTGGATCGGGCTGGGGCAGGCGACCGACTTGATTGTTCCAACTCTCGAATACAGTTACATCCCGACGGTGAACCAGAACCGTTTTCCGCTATTCGATGAAACCGATCGCATAAACCCCCGCAGCTTGATCTTCTACGGTTTTTCATCGCGGCTCTTTCTACAAATGGGAAATGTGAATCCCAACGCGGGCAACTATGGCTACAATATCGCCCGCGGAAAGGTTGGCCCCAGCTTCAGTACCGCCAGTGGATTTACCGAAGAGGTTTTGCGCCTGAGTGTTCAGCAGGCCTATGACACCAGCAACGCAATCGCGCCGGACGGTTCACGCCTCTCGGATGTGGCCTTCGCCGGAACCGTATTTCCTAACCGGGTCATATCGGGAGTCACTTCGGTGGACTGGAGCCCGCGCGCGCAACAGCGGCTGGACAGCGCCAGCTTTGGAGTTCAATTCCAGCCTCCGGGACAAAAGCTGCCGAGTGTCTATAGCGGCAAGGAATCGATCGGGACCTACGTCCAGGTGTCGTATGCTTACGCCGCTCCCAACGCGGTTTTGCAATCGCCGAGTTCGTCAACCAACGCCATCTCGATGGCAACCTTGCGAGCTTATCTGAACGTGGGCGATTACATGGGACTATATTTCGCTCCGGATTATGATCTCGCCGCGAGCCGATTGCTGACTGACGTTATCGGGGTACGTTTGAAATCAGCTTGCGATTGCTGGTTTATCGACGTTGGGTTCGATCAGACTTACAATCCGAATAACACGTCGGTCATGTTACAGGTCACGCTGGGAGGGCTCGGCTCGATCGGCGAAGCACCATTCGGCCTGAATCCGTTTCAGAGTGCCGGATTGTTGCCGCAGCAAGGCGGCAGGTTTCCGCAGATACCTCCCATGCGGCCGGAATCGACATCCCCATGATTCGCGAATTCTCAAGCTCGGTTCGTTTTCGGATCGTCGCTGTTATTGGCTTTGTTCGCGGCAATAACCCTACAGAGCTGCAGCTTCCGATTTGCCGCCAACGGTACGCTACCAGACTCCGCAAAGACGATTTATATCGACAAGTTCGCCAATGCCACGCGGGTGCCCGGGGTAAATGACAAATATATGATCGCCCTGAAGCAGGAGATCTCGTCGCACCATCGCCTGGTCATCATCGACGATCGTTCAGGAGCCGATCTGGTCTTGAGCGGCCGGGTGCTCTATTTCGGCATGTCCTCGAGAACTTCCAATTCGGTCGCAGAACCTCTGGACTACGCAGACACCATGTCGGTCGAAGCGAAGCTGGTCAGCAACGATTCGGGAAAAATACTCTGGAGCAGTAACTCAATAAGCAGCAGCACGACGGCACCTGTCGTCAGCCAGGCGATCATTCCGACCACGCCTCAGTTCCTGCGCCAGAACCTGCGCGGGGGAGATCTGGTCAACATGCCTGACCTTCAGGTTGCCGCTACCCAGCAAGCGACCGCGAGACAGCAGTTGATGACCCAGGCGGCGAGCGAGTTGTATACCGATATGGTTTGGGGTCTCTAGGGTATTCGGATTCCGGAGCCTTCGCAGCCGCAAACCTCATTCGAAAACCTGGTCCAGCCAGTCGAAAGCCCGCTGATTCAATACGGACCGCGCGCTGGCCTCGCAATGATTGCCGGCTCCCTCTCTCGCGGTGAAGGCGATGAAGGCCTTCTTGCAGGTCAGTGCGTGATAGAGTGTGCTCGCGGTAATGCCGATCTCGTCGTTCTCGGCTGAGCAGATCAGCGTCGGACAGGAGGTCTGTTCGGCGCGGCTCTCGAGACTATATTTCTGCGTGAGGCGCATGTATGCGAGTGGACTATCCAACCCGTGCACCCACAATACCCATCTCATGCCCCAGCCCTCGGTCAGATGGCGCATGCGCCGGCGCGCGATCAGATTCATCAGCCCCAGGGCCAAGGACATGCGAAGGAGACCGACGACGCGAAACCATACAGCAGCATCGCAAGACTGGCAACCGTTGACGGTCATCCCGGGGCGCAGCACCGTCCCGCTTTCAGCGAGTCTGCAAGAAAGGCAAGCTATCTGTCATGAGCGGGCTATATCCACAGATCACACCATACGAACATGGCGCGCTGGAGGTTGGAGACGGCAACCTCGTGTACTTTGAGGTTTGTGGTAACCCGCGCGGAAAGCCGGCCGTCGTCTTGCACGGCGGACCTGGGTCGGGATGTACGCCGTGGCATCGCAGGCTCTTCGATCCGGCCGCGTACCGTGCCGTGTTGCTCGACCAACGCAACTGCGGGCGAAGTACGCCGCACGCGAGTGCGCCCGATACGGTCCTCACGAGCAACAACACCGCAAACCTGATCGCGGATCTTGAATTACTGCGACAACACTTGCACATCGACCGATGGCTGGTGGCGGGCGGATCTTGGGGCAGTATCCTGGCGCTGGCATACGCCGAAACGCACGCGGATCACGTCACGCAAATGATCTTGTGGGGCGTCGCGACCGGCAGGCACAAGGAATTCGATTGGCTATTCCGCGGCGGTCTAGCGATCCTGTTTCCGGAGCAGTGGGAGCGACTCCGCGCTGCAGTACCGGCGGTCAAGCAGGATCGCGATGTCGTCGAGGCGTACTATCAACTACTCAATGATCCCAATCCCACGATTCGCGAGCGAGCTGCCACCGCGTGGTGCACATGGGAGTCCGCAACGCCAGCTTGGCCTCCCGCCCCAGGACTCTCGCGGCGTTTCGCTGATCCCGCGTTCGCGCTGGCATACGCGCGTATCGTGACCCACTATGTCCGTCACAACTCGTGGCTCGCAGACGAGAGCCTGCTTCGCGGCGCCGATGCTCTAGGAGACATCCCAGGGATCATGGTGAATGGACGCTTTGATTTCCAAGCTCCCATCGGCTGGGCGTGGGACCTAAAGCGCGCGTGGCCGTCTGCCGAGTACGTGATCGTCGACGATGCCGGGCACGACGCGTCCGCCAAAGGCATCACGGATGAACTGATTCGCGCAACCGAAAGATTTGCTACGCGATAATAGCGTCACAATCCAGACGCTCCCAGACGCGCCCCTGATCCGGCAAACAATACGCCACGGGCAATATGAGCATTTATCTTGGAAACCACAGAGCTGCCTCTGCGCTGGCGCGCGTCATGATTGTGGAGGATGAGGATTTTTCATGGTTCGGCGAATCATGCTCTGATCAAAACCGCAGTCAATTCGTACCGGCCAACCTTGGCAGACTGTTTGCTTGCTAAAACTCATCGGGGCGACAGTTCCTGAATTCATTTCTCGCCAGGTGAGCTTGAATCAGATTTACGATCATCCGGACGATTACGATCTCGAACATCGCGCAGATGATGATGACATCGGCTTCTATTGCGCGCTAGCTCACAGATTGGCGCCGTCCACCATCATCGAGCTCGGCTGCGGGACGGGACGAATCACAGTCCCGCTGGCGCGGGTCGCGGTGCGGGACAATTTCAATATTATCGGGCTGGATTCAGGATCGGAAATGCTGGACAAGGCCCGCCAGCATCTGGCCAAAGCGCCATTCGAAGTTCGGCAGCGGGTGAAATTCGTCGAAAGCGACATGCGATCCTGGCGTGTCGGCTCGCCTGCCGAGCTTATAATCGTGCCTTGTTCCTCAATCAGCCATGTATTGAGCCTTGACGATCAACTCGAGTTGTGGCGCACGGTCTTCGACAACCTGGCTGCGGGCGGCCATTTCGTTGTCGAAGTACAGATGCCGAACCTTGCGGCGTTTGCGGACTCATTCACCTCTCCGCCGCGGGTGGCGACCGAAGTCGATCTGGATGTGACCGACCCGCAGACCAAGTCACGCTTGCTTCGCCATAAGAGTACTTCGTATGTCAGCAGTGAGCAGAAAGCTTCAATTCGTTTCGTGTATGAAAGATTTGAGAAAACCGTAAGCGTGGAAAGATACATCGATGATTTCGCGAGCCACGTCTATTTCCCTCGTGAGCTCCAGCTCCTGTTTCTGCACACAGATTTTGAGGTCGAAGCAGTTTACGGTGATTACCATTTCCGACCGCTCGAACCGGCATCGCAAGTGATTATCATGATCGGGAGAAAGCCTGGATCTGTCGCGAAAATATTACGAACACGCGGAGCCGAGTAGGTTATTTTTACCGATCGGACACATCCACGTGCGATAAACCTTACGCGCTCAAGCCCTGTCGGTGGCATGGGCTGTGCTCCTACCTCAACCGGAGGTTTTACAGAATATGAAAAAGATTATGCAATGTCTTGCAATTTCAGCGCTGAGCTTGGTTGCCGTATCATTCGTAACCGCTTGCGGCTCGACGAAGGAAGAGACCACTCACACGACTACTTATGTTCCCGAGGCTCCTGCTCCGCTAGTTGTCAATCCCGCACCGGTCGTCGTGGCTTCTCCCCCGGTAACGACTTCTTCGACCACAGTTGAGAAGCGCAGCCAGTCAAATACCACGGAAATGACGCCAATGGGCAATACCGGTGATTCCACCTCGATGTATCACAGCGAAACTTCAACAACCGGTCCACAATAGCATTCGAGTGGCTCTTCATACTTCGATGTCTCCCGTCTGAGGCACTCGGAGATTCAACAGTTCGTGAGCGGGAAGGCTCTTGGCCTTCCCGCTCTGACTACTTCCATTACAAAGCAAAGGTGAAGTGAATCATATGAGAACTCAGGACAACGCACTTAGGCGAATCGCTACAGGTATTGTCGCGATAGCGGCAACGGCCGCGTGCCTGATAGCCGCGCCGACGACCGCAAGTGCTCAGCAGTCAATGCCGTCGGCAGCGGCGGACACACCAGCCGCCACGTTAAAAAGCGACAGTTTGCAAGAGGAGCATGTTCACTCGGCGACCACACACAGCTATTCGTCCGAGGCCGCTCGTGCGAACGACGCGATGCTGATAACGGAAGTCAAATCGGCGCTCTCGAAGTCGGGGGTTACCAAGAATCAAGCTGTGGTAGTGGACTGCGACCATGGGACGGTAACGCTCGCAGGAGCTGTAGCGTCGGCATCCGCCGCGCACCAGGCTGTTCAAATAGCATCCGCGGTGCAGGGCGTCAGAAGCGTGAATAGCAAGCTGACCTGGTAAACTCGCAATCGCCCGGCTGACGGGGTATTTCCTCGCGTTCCACGGAGTATCGGACACTATCGCAGAGGTGGGATCCGTACACCGGGGATATTTCCGATCAGCCCGAAGGCCTGCAAGAGCCAGATTACCACCACAATAAACACTACTATGTTGAGCAAGCTCTTGATGCCGGCCGCCATCGGAATGTAGGTATTTATCAGCCACATTATTAATCCGATCACAACCAGAACAATCACTATACTCACTAATGTCATAGGTTCACTCCGAGCGGCTTTAGCTCCGGCTATCTGGTCCTTTGCGCGCTTGATCTGTCACTGCACTACCTAGTATATGCTGCCCGGTGGCGCGGGTGCCAGCATTTATCGACGCGAGCTTATGAGTTCGTGTCTATTCCTCATTCTGTTGAAGTGTTCCTCCTACTAATGCGTAGCCTTCTCCTCCCGCCGGTTGTCGCTTTTGCGAACCGCGGGTTCAGGCTGGCGTCTCGTTTCCGGCGACCGCTCGCGTTTGGCCTGCTGCGGCTGATGCGGATTCTCGGGCCGTTTGGCTTGACGCTGGGTCTCCTTCACCTGGCGGACGTTTTCTTGTTGATGTGAATTTGCTTGACGATGCTCGCTGGCGCGCTGCTGGTTCGCTCGAGGTTCATTGACCTCTGGCGCGCGCTGGAATGTGTTTTTTTCATTCGATCGTTCGTTGGTCGCCTGGCGTTTCGCAGTAGTGGAACGCTGGTCCTGCTGAGTTTGCGCGGGCATCGCATGCTGTTTGCGATAACTCTGCCGCTCAGAGGCGGATTCCCAGTTGCGATGTTCCGCCAGCCAGTTGGGATGATTAGCCGTTACCCAAACCGGATTCTGGTTGTACCACCATTCGCCATAATGCCACTGATGTTGTGCGTCGTAAGCACCATCCTGACTGAGCCATCGCGAATCGAGCGAGGCCCATGATTGATGATTGTCGTAGAACCAGTTCGGATTGTTCGCGTGCCACCAATAGGCGTCGCGCCATTGATGCTGTTGGTCGTAGCCGCCCCACGGCGTCTCGGGCAGTCCTTCCGCCCAGTCCTGTCCACTCAGTGCCCGCCATTCGTAAGGGTGATTCTCCAAGTATTGTTCCAACGCGGGGAACTGGTATCGCCAACGGGCATCATAAAGCAGGCTGGGATTCCGGGCGAGCGCTTGCGCAATATTTGGATGATACGCGAGAAAATACTGAAAACTCTGGTTTCCTGGGCTCTGAGAGACGTTGTTGAACCAAGGGTAGTTGTTCGAAAACCCCGGCACCTCGGGCATCGTAAAGTCCGCGTTGGCCGGCACGGCAACCAACCAAACGGCCAGGATTGCGCCGAGCCCTGACAACACCATTATTTTGATGGAAACATGGAAACGAGGTGGTCTCATGCGAGCCTCCTCAAGCCTTCAATGCTTAACGCTTGGCGATGGGTCGAGCGGAGAGTGGTCAAAGGCGAGAGGAAGAACCACAATCGGGCAGGATCGCAGTCGGGATCCAACACTATATTGAGCCGACCATTCTAGTTTCCGCCAGCGTTCCGTAAAGGTCAATGCAATAAGAATACTTGGTCTACTTATTAACGCTTCTTCTAAGGTTTCTGCGGAGGAACGCCTTACGAGCGGTAAAACTCAACAACGCCGCGGCAATAACGGGACCGGCAAGCCAACTATCTGTTCTCGAACCAAGAAAGAACCCCAAGGCGCAGGCGGCTATGGATGCACCCACCGCATGGGCTTCAATAATATGATCAGGACGCAAATCACTTTCAGCGCGCTCGAACCTGACGCTGACTTCTTTTAGTGTATCCCGGAGATCCTGGCGCGCTTCGGTTCGTTCGATGCGATCGTGAGAGATCGTTTCCTGAGCTATCCTGATATCCACGAAAAGTTTACTCCCTCAGGACGCGTGCCTGGCAAGACGCTCAGCGAAACTGAGCGCTTCACTGCTAAGAATCAGAGCGGCAGAAATAAATGCCATCTTGGAGAGCTGCGGCTCTTCGTCGCTTCTGATGTCCTCTGTTGAACTTCAATAGTATCGCGACAGGGATATTCGGGCTATCGCCTCAGGATGCCTTTTGTTATCTGAAGCACCAAGGGTGCCGAAGCCGAAAGATGGCAGCGGGTCTTGCTGTTAAACTACCGCTATGCGCGCAGCGCCCGTATCTGAAATCCGAAGACTCCGTGGCCTCAAGAACATTTCTTGGCTCACATCGCGCCAAGTGAACAGACTCGCCGCAGCGCTGACTCTGAGACGAGTCAAAGTGCACGGGATCATTTTCGATGAACACCAATCCCCGGAATCCGCGTTTGTGCTGCTGGAGGGAGTCGCGCGAATCACGTGCCGGAACCGTAAAGGCGATCGCACACTCGTGATCATGGTTGCGCCGGGAATGATTCCGGGCTTTCCGCCGCCGGTTTCCGGAATCAGGTACAACTTCCGTTGCGAGGCGGTTACCGACTGCCAGGTCGGTGCCGTCGAGTTGGACACTTTCATCGAAATCGCGCTAGGGATTGCTTCGGCGGATTTCAAGCGAATGGCTGCAAGCTACTCCGGGCGATGGGATCTGGTGCAATTGCGCTGCGCGAACTTCATGAGCTGCACGCTCGAGGAGCGGGTGGCCCTGATTCTGCTGGAGTTGAGTGAGAATTTTGGCGTTCAAGATCGGCAAGGAGTGCGACTAACCGTGCCTGCGCGGCATCGGGACTTTGCGGAACTGGTAGGAGCCTCCAGACCGCGAGTAACCGAATATCTCGCCGCGTTTGAGCGCGACCACATGATCGTTCGCGACGGGCGTCAGTTGATTGTCAGACGCGATCGGCTGCAGAAGTTTCTCGCGCAAAAACATGCCTCTGCAAGCCGTAACGGTTCAGATAATTCGCTCTGACGATAGCCGCCATCCGTAATCTTGGCTCTCTGGAGACCATAATTGCCTGCGAAAAGTCGTTGCGCTGCAACCATAATGTTCTCTGAATAACATTTTGGTTGATTGAAGCGTGCGCGTGGCATAGGCTCATCACATGCTCCTAGAGGTGTGATTTTGAATGAACCCCGCAATTCTTCAGGTAGTGATTTCGACAGACTGAGCCGGCTTAAGACCCTGTCCTGGCTTTCCACTTCCGAGCTCGGGATGCTCGCCGGAGCCCTCGCGCTTACCGACTACAAACGATCGCAGATAATGTTTCGCGAAGCCGCTTTCGCCTCCGATGCGCACATCTTGTTAAGAGGCATCGCGCGCATCACGTGCCAGAACGCCCACGGTGAGCGGGTGACGATCGCTCTGCTTCCACCGGGCCCGATTCCCGAGTTTCCTTCCGAACCTAAGAGCCTGCTCGATTTTCAGTGCGAGGCGTACAACGATTGCAGAGTCGGCAGCGTGGGCTGGAATGATTTCGACGGCATCACCATTCATAGCTCGGAATCGGCCTTCAAGAGATTTCATCAAAACGATTTGCGTCAGTGGTACCGGCTACTTCTGCGAAGCTCGAGTTTTCTCAACCTCAGCCTTCGTGAACGCATCACCATTACACTGCTCGAACTAGCTTCCGATTTTGGCATCAAGGAATCCCGCGGTTCGCTCCTGAGAGCCTCGTTCAGTCATCAGGACATCGCGGATCTGGTCGGAGCTTCCCGGCCAAGGGTGACCGAGCATCTGGCTCAATTGGAGCGCGAGCATCTGGTTATTCGCCAGGGCCGGCAACTGATTGTGTGCGTCGACAAAGAATAGGGTCGGGGCACTGACCTCCACGCATAGCCTTTGCCCGATAGTCTTGAATCAACTCACTTCGATTTGGGTTCAAATTTCGCGAGGTATGGCTCGACGTCGGGCGCAAACGCCGGATGCCTGCGCAGCAGGGCGAGGTGCGCGAATGCTCGCGGAAAAACTTCATCGATCTTCGCATGCAATATCGGCTCAAGGCTTTTGCGCTCTAGCTGCTCGAAGCTTCTCCGCTCGTTGAAGAACAAGCTCATCTCGGCAACGAAACAGATATCCGCCAGAGTCAGGCGATCACCGACCAGGTACTCGCGATCAGGCGCAAGAGCCTGATCGATTCCGCCGGCGTAGATTGCGAATCCGTCGCGCGCTCTTGCGTGAATCTCCGGCGAGACCGTGCCGTCGAGCAAGGAAAGAAGATAGATTTGCGCGTCGCGCGCGAACACAAGACTCACGTCCAGAAAGCTATCGACGCGCGCCGCCTCATATGGACTACTTCCGTACAGAGGAAATCTATTCTCTCCCAGCCGGGCGACCGCACGCATGATGCTGTTGGATTCAAAAATGCCGATCTTACCGTCGGGACTGAACGCGGCTGGAACGGTGCCGAATGGATGCGCAGCGATGAAGGCGCTCGTCTTGTGCAACGTTCCCGTGAAACCGATTTTTCCGGCGGCTCCCCTGCTCGAATGGGCTCGCTCGTCGTTCGAAAGAGGCCGCGCATCGAAGTCCCAGAGCCAGGATTGGAGATCTTTTGGCGCGCTCCCCCTAACGTCGATTTCGATTCCGCAAAGACGCGCCGCGATCGTCGCCTTCCAAATGCGCGGGTTCGGCAGATAGGAAAAAATCCTGAGCTGAATCATGGTCGCTGCTTAATCCGAGTGGGTTCGCGTCTGCGTCCGCGTCCTGTGATCACCTACCAGGTTTCGCCGAACGGCCTGACCTCGACGTTGAAGGACCATGCGCTGCGATCCTGATGCGCGACATGCCAAACTTCCTCGGCGATGGCGGAAGGCTTGATGAAGAACGCGTCGGGAGCCTGTGGGAATCGCTTGCGCGTCCATTCCAGATCGATCACCGCGTCGATCAGCACGTAGGCAACATGCACGCCTTTGGGTCCGAGCTCGCGCGCGATCGATTCGGCGAGAATTCGTTGCGCTGCTTTGGTCGGCGCAAACCCCGCGAAATTAGCTTTGCCGCGAAGCGCAGAAGTGTTGCCGCTGGCGACGATCGCACCGTCTCCAGCGGCGATCATCGCCGGAGCAAGCCGGCGCGCAAGAAGCAGCAACGCCATCGTGTTTACCTGAAAGTTCTGGTTCAGAACTTTCGGATCGATTTCCATGAAGTTGCCAAACGCGCCGCCGACCGCGTTATGCACCAGTATCTTGGGCGCGCCGAGTTCGGCGTGTATCGCACCGAGTGCGGCGTCGATTTGTGATTCGTCGGTCACATCACATGGAAACGCGCGAGTGCCCACAATCTCGCTCTCGAGCCGAGACAGGCGTTCCCGATTGCGCGCAAGCATCGCAACCGCAAATCCTCCGTGCGCGAATCGTCGCGCAATAGCCGCGCCGGTTCCCGGACCTACGCCGGTTACAACTGCGACAGGCTTAGTATTACTCATTGCGACCTCCGCTGCTGTTGCTCTCTGCATGTCTCACGACACGAGTTTCCTCGAGACGCGCGATATCTTCGATGCTGTAGCCCAGGTCGCGAAGAATCGCCGCGCTATCCGCTCCGAGGATCGGCGCAAGTTGGCGAATGCTCGCGGGAGTGCGGTCGAAGAGCGCCGCGGGGCGCGGCATTCTTACTTTGCCGAACGTCGGGCTCTCATGCTCCTGGAGGATTTTGTTTTCGCGCACCTGCGGTTCCTTCAGAAGCTCGAAACGGCTGAGCACCGGCGCCGAAGGAACATCATTGGCGAGAAGCCGCGGCAAAATCTCACTCGCCGTCCACTTCTCGAGTTCTGCGGTCGCGATCTCGCGGCGCTCGACCGCATTTTTGGATCGCGAGCGCGCTGTCTTGAAACGAGGATCGTCGATCAGATCCTCGCGATTGAATGCCCGGCACATCCCGGCCCATTCGTCGTCTGACAGAGCTCCCGCGGTGATGTAGCGATCCTGCGTTGCAAATACGAGGTCAGGACCGACCTCGCCGTCGGAAGGATCTTGTTCTTCTCCGACGAAGGTCAGGCTCGGCATCGCTTCCGGCCACAGATAGGCGATCATCGCGTCCAGCATCGCGATTCTGACGTGCTGGCCTTGTCCGGATCGCTCTCTGGCGAACAGCGCCGCGGTGATCGCTTGCGACGCGGTCAATGCCGTCGTGTAGTCTGCTATGATCGTGCGAACCATCCTGGGACGCCCCGTGTCGCGATCGCGCTGGATTTCCGCAAGACCCGAGAGCGCCTGTATCACCGGATCGTAAGCGCGCTGGCCCGCATAGGGTCCGCTCTCTCCAAAGCCGGTTATAGACACATAGATAATGTCCGGACGACTCGCGCGCACGGCGTCTTCACCCAGACCCATGCGCTCAGCGACGCCCGGGCGGAAGTTGTGCACGACGACTGCCGCCGACGCAATGAGCTTGCCTATTATCTCAAGTCCCTGCGCTGATTTCAGATCGATCGCCAGCGAGCGTTTGTTGCGATTGCAAGAGAGAAACGGCGCTGACATTCCGTTGCGGCCATGCGCGAGATGACGCATCAGCTCTCCGTTCGGAGGCTCGATCTTGATCACCTCCGCGCCCTGGTCGGCCAGCATCATGGTTGCTACCGGCCCCGCAACCATGCTCGTGAAGTCCAGGACTCGAATACCTTCCAGCGGTCCGGTCATTTGTTTAAGCTCCTTGCGAGCCGACTATCGTGCAAAGTTTCGCTCGAGCGCTGCGTGGTAGGCATGACGCTGACGCGACTCGCTGTCTATAGCTCGAGAATGTTTCCGAGAGAGGAATCTCAGCGGACACGGCCCAATCAAGGCAGGTCATCAACAGAATATCGGCGGCGCTCAACCGGTTGCCAAATAGGTATTCGCCGCTCGCGCCAACCCGCGACGCCATCGCTTCGAGATTGTGGATGAAGTAGTTTTTCGCCGCCTCGACCGCTACCGGCGCTTCACCGTAAGTTACCTTCAGGCCCTCATGCCGCCGCATAATATACAATGAACCTGCGTCCAGCTCGGAAATCACGAAATAACACCACTCATTCAATCTCGCGCGATCCCTGGCGTCGCCGGGAACATACATCCTCGCCGGATTGGCAAAGGTCTCGCTCAGGTACTGAATAATCGCCGCGCTTTCGGTCAAGACAAATTGCCCATGGCGAAGCACCGGAATCTTGTGCCGTGGATTGAGCAGTTTGAATTCGCTGGTTTGAGTCTCGCCGGTTCGCGAACCTATCGGTTCAAATTCATATTGCAGCTCCAGCTCCAGCAACATCCAATGCGCCCGCATCGTGCGGCTGGTGCCCGCGCCCCAAAGAGTCAGATCGTGTGCCACGTCAGCATCTCGTTCCTTTCAACTAGAATGTTTCCGTAAACGGCCTGACGTCCATTTCGTGAGTCCACGCGCTTCGATCCTGATGTGCAAGGTACCAGAATGCATCGGCGATCGCCGACGGCTTCAGCAAGTCCTGATCTTTCGCTTGTGGACGAAGTTTCCTCAAGAGCGGCATATCGATACCGCCATCCACATTGACGTACGCGACGTGGATTCCTTGCGGATGAAGATCGCGGGCCATCACCTGGGCAAGACCTCTGACAGCGAATTTCGCCGGAGCGAATCCCGCCGAGTTGGGCCACGGCCGCACGCCAGCCGTCGCGCCCGTGATTAGAATCGATCCGCTACCGCGCGAAAGCATCTCCGGCACTGCCTGGCGCGCCCACAGAAATGCGCCAAAGGTATGCAGTCGCCAGGTGTCTTCGAAAACCTGCGGCGTCGTCTCGAGTAGGCGGCCCATCGGACGCCGTCCTCCATTGTAAACGAGAATCTCGATTGGACCGAGTTCGCGGGTGATTCGCTCATGCGCGGCGGCGATTTGCGTCTCGATAGTGGCATCGCTCTGGATCGGCAACGCGATACCGCCGGCCGAGTTGATCTCACTGGCCGTCTTCTCAATCACGCTCGAGCTTCTGGCCACGAGCGCGACTTTGTAACCAGCGGCAAAGCGGCGGGCAAGGCCAGCGCCAAGGCCCTCTCCGACACCGACCACGACGCACACTTTGTCCGAAGGACTTACGGCGGAATCACTCATGAGTTCTCCAATGCGGTTACGTCAGAGATATTGCGGCTATTGATGACGCTCGTCATGTTTGGTATATTCATGACGATCGTAATCAAATGTGTCAAGAGAGTTCAAAGGTCGGAGGGCCACGAAAGAGCTGATGCGGGTATCGAAAGAAACCGCCGCGCACAACCGCGAACAGATCCTGGCAGCCGCCGCTCGCATGTTTCGCGAACAGGGCATCACGGCGACCGGGGTCGACTCGATAACCAAAGCGGCCGGACTCACTCACGGCGGCCTCTACAGCCAGTTCGGATCAAAACAAGCGATCGCCGCCGAGGCGATCCACTATGCGGCCGCGCGATCGGAACGGCGATGGCAGCGCGCCGCCGAGCGTAGCACCGGCGCGCGAATCTTGCCCTCGATCATAGAGACCTACCTCGCGCCGGCGCATCGCGATGCTCCGGGCCATGGCTGCGTGATCGCGTCTCTTGCTACGGACGTTGCCCGGCAACCGAAGGCGGTGCGCAAGGCGTTTACGAGAGAGCTAAGAAACACGCTTGAATTTCTGGCTCATCAAATGCCGAGTAAGAGTTCCTCGCGGAGATTCGAGAGCGCTGCGGCCGCATTTTCGACGATGGTCGGCGCACTGATTCTTGCGCGCGCAGTGAGTGACAATGAGCTGTCAGGGCAAATATTGAATGCTGCGGCAGCTCGCACTGCGGATCTCGCCCAAGCGCGAAAACGATCGCGCCGAAACATCAGGTGAACCCTGCGCACGGAGGATCGTCTTTGGAACCAAGGAATGCCACTGTCGCCGTGATTGGCGCCGGAGACTATATCGGCGGCGCTATTGCCAAACGATTTGCGGCCGAGGGTTTTACGGTCTTCGCTGGGCGCCGAACCGCGGATAAGCTGGCGCCGCTGGTTGCGGAGATCGAGGCCGCGCACGGACGCGTTGTCGCGCGAGCCCTCGATGCGCGCAAGGAAGATGAGATAACTGCTTTTCTAAAAGACGCCGACGCTCACGCTCCGCTAGAGGTCTGCATCTTCAATGTCGGGGCCAACGTCAATTTTCCAATCCTCGAGACGACCGATCGCGTCTTTCGCAAGGTTTGGGAGATGGCCTGCTATTCGGGCTTTTTGGCTGGTCGCGAAGCTGCGCGGTTGATGCTTCCGCGCGGACGCGGATGCATCTTCTTTACCGGCGCCACCGCGAGCATTCGCGGAGGAATCGGCTATTCGGCATTCGCCAGTGCGAAATTTGGCCTGCGCGCGGTGGCACAGAGTATCGCCCGCGAACTCGGACCCAGGAATATCCACGTCGCCCATCTCATCATCGATGCGGGAGTAGATACCGCATGGGTACGGGACCGAATCAAAGAGCGAGAAGGCGACGCCGCTGTCAACAATCTTGATCCAGGTCGTCTGATGCGGCCGGCTGCGGTCGCGGAAGCATACTGGCAGCTATACCAACAACCGCGCGATGCCTGGACTTTCGAGCAGGAAATTCGTCCGTTCGGAGAGAAGTGGTGAACTCATGATCAAGGTAGAATTCCATTTCGATTTTGGCAGCCCCAATGCATACCTCAGTCATCTGGTTATTCCTGAGATCGAGAAGCGGACCGGCGTAAAGTTCGAGTACGTGCCGGTTCTGCTGGGCGGCGTCTTCAAGATGACCAACAATCGTTCACCAGCCGAGAGCCTGGCGGGAATCAAGAACAAGCCCGATTATGAGCGTCTCGAAACCGCGCGCTTCATCCGTCGTCACGGCATAAAGCGCTTCACCTCCAATCCGTTTTTTCCTGTAAATACATTAGTGTTGATGCGTGGAGCGATCGCGGCTCAATCACTCGGTATATTCGAGCGATACGTTGACGAAGTGTATAGACACATGTGGGCCGAACCCAAGAAAATGGACGATCCCGCGATACTGCGTGCCGCGTTCAGCGAGTCGAGCTTGCCGACGGACAAAATTCTCGAATTGGCGCAAGCTCAGAACGTTAAGGACAGATTGCTCGAGAACACTCGGCGCTCCGTCGAGCGCGGCACCTTTGGGTCACCGACGTTCTTTGTCGGCGACGAGATCTTTTTCGGAAAGGACCGCCTGCGCGACGTCGAAGAGTTGATAACCGCCTCAAAGTAATTGCCCAGCTGGTGTCCGCCAGAGCGCCACCCTCGCGACGGTGATGCCGTTATCGAAAAGAGCACGGCCGCCGACCGGCGACCTCGCATCTACGGAACTTCTTGTTCCGTCGAGCCTGCGCGTTAGGTATTCAGCGGATTTCAAATTGCAATCCGACATTTGATTTTGCAGCGCGACTCATTTCGCAGCCTCGGGAATGAGAAATGATTCAGCCTTGATCTGACAAAGGTTCTGGTTGGTCCGGGAATTGCCTTGGATCCCGATCGTGAACCTCTGGAAAAAGCGTTCTCCGTCTCCTTCGCCCGCTCGCAGAACCCTAAGACATGAGTTTGTCATCGGTCCGCCTCGCGAGAGCCCGATGTTTCAGCGAAAGGCCAGGCTATACTACTGCATTCGCTGCAAATGGAGCTTTCTGGTCTGTGAGCGGCAGGTAATCGTTCTCGACGAACACGGCCAGCCTCTAGCTGGAACCAAGGGCGCGGAGCGTTTCGATACGTTCGACGAAGGGCCGTGTCCCGGGCTTGAAGTACTCCGATCGAGCAAGCCCATCACGGTCTACGTCGTCCACCTTAGATCGGTGAGGAAGAACGACGAATCAAATAGTCCGTTTATTTCCAACATTCCTGCTCGGACTTCAGAGCCTCGGCCTGTGCTGCGCCTCCTTACTTGCGCCCGAAAAGATATAGAAGCATCTCCGTGATTTATCTGACCGCGAGCGCGAATACATCTCGCGGGTGTTGGCCGAGAGTTCGACGCTAGATCAGGTGGCGGCCGCGCAGCAAGTTCGCCGCCGCGCACCTCTTTGAGCAGCGGCTCGATTCGCTTTAGGTATTGGCGATCGCGGTCAGCGTCAGCCTGCGCCTGCCGCTGACGTGCGTCCTCGCGGACTTCATTCAGTTTGATCAAGATCGATCCGGTAAACGCGTCCGCGCAGGCGTATAGTTTGAAGAAATGAGACCGGCCGGACTTTTTGTCGTGGCATAACCCAGCGGCTCTGCGTCATTATTGGATCATATCGATCCGCATGCCCCCAAAGAGGTCAAAGCTGAATTATGAAAGTTAGCGAACTCGCGGGAAAGCCGGCTCCCGCTTCGATGCTCGTGAACGTCCCGAGGCTGGTGACCGCGTATTTCGCAGAGCATCCCGATCCGAAGCTCGCGGCCGAGCGCGTCTCGTTCGGAACCTCGGGGCATCGCGGTAGCGCGCTCGAGCGCAGCTTCAACGAGGCCCACATCCTCGCGATCAGCCAGGCAATCTGCCTCTATCGCAAGAAGCATCAGATAGATGGTCCGCTCTTTCTCGGAATGGATACTCATGCGCTCTCAGAGCCGGCGCTTGCCAGCGCGCTCGAGGTGCTGGCCGCCAATGGTGTCGAGGTGATGATCGACAGTGTGTCCGGCTACACGCCGACGCCGGTCATCTCGCACGCGATTCTCACCTACAACCGCGGCCGCACCAGTGGCCACGCAGACGGGATCGTCATCACGCCGTCGCACAATCCGCCCGCCGATGGCGGCTTCAAATACAATCCACCCAACGGCGGTCCCGCCGACACCGATGTCACCAACTGGATCGAGCAGACTGCCAACTCGCTCCTGGCCGACGGCCTTCGCGCGATCGAGCGCATCCCATACGAGCGCGCGATGCGCGCCACCACCACCCATCGACATGACTACATCAACGCCTACGTGAGCGATCTCGGAAACGTCGTGAATATGGAGACAATCCGCTCGGCTGGCGTCAGGATCGGCGTCGATCCCCTGGGCGGCGCGGCCGTTCACTACTGGGAGCCGATTATCGATCGTTACAAAATCGCCGCGACCGTCGTCAACAACGCGATCGATCCAACCTTTCGCTTCATGACCGTGGATTGGGACGGCAAGATCCGGATGGACTGCTCGTCGCCCTACGCGATGGTGCCGGTAGTGGCGATGCGCGATCGATTCGACGTCGCATTCGGCAATGACACCGACGCCGACCGCCATGGAATAGTCACTCCTGCCGGCTTGATGAATCCGAATCACTATCTGGCGGTCGCGATATCGTACTTGTTCAAGCATCGCGAGCGCTGGCCGAAAAATGCCGCGGTCGGCAAGACCGTCGTGAGCAGTTCGCTTCTCGATCGCGTTGCCACCGGACTCGGGCGGCGTCTGTTCGAGGTGCCCGTCGGTTTCAAATGGTTCGTGTCCGGTCTCCTGGACGGAAGCCTCGGCTTCGGCGGCGAAGAGAGTGCCGGAGCCTCGATGCTGCGGATCGACGGCAGCGTCTGGACCACCGACAAGGACGGCATAATCCTGGGCCTTCTCGCCGCGGAGGTTACCGCCGCGACTGGTCGCGATCCGGGAAAGCACTACGAGGCGCTGACCCGCGAATATGGCGCGCCGGTTTACGAAAGAATCGACGCGCCAGCGACGGTCGCGCAAAAAGATATCCTGAAGAAGCTGACGCCCAATCAGATACACGCGAAGGATTTGGCAGGCGAAAAGATTGCCGCGATGCTGACCAACGCGCCCGGCAACAACGCCCCGATCGGCGGACTCAAGGTCGCCACCGAGCACGGATGGTTCGCTGCGCGCCCCTCCGGCACTGAGGAGGTGTATAAAATTTACGCCGAGAGCTTCCGCGACGCCGACCATCTAAAGCAAATCCAGAAGGAAGCCCAAGCGATCATCCAACGCGTTTTTGAACAAGCCTCGAATCAGAATTAGCGATTAATCAGAACGCTCGGTCACTATGAATCCCTACTATCAACACGCCTTACTCACGGTTGCCGATCCAATACTATGTCGGTAGTGGCAATTCCGTCCGAAGGCTCACTGAGTAGTGATCAGGGCGCCAACTCGCCCGGCCTTGCCGTTGACGAGGCCGCCCGGCGTCTGGTTCAGTTCGGACCCAACTCGGTAACCGACACCTCCGTCAGTGCATTGTGGTTGGCGATAGGCAAGTTCTGGGCGCCGGTGCCGTGGATGCTCGAGGCCGCGATCCTGCTCGAACTCATGCTCGGAAAATTTGTCGAAGCAGCGATCATCGGGTTCCTTCTCCTGTTCAACGCCGCTCTCGGACTTTTCCAGGAGTCGCGCGCGCAGGCGACTCTCGAGGCGCTGAAGTCGCGTCTGGCGCTCAATGCCTCCGTGCACCGCGGAGGTGCCTGGATTGTCGTACCCGCCGCCACGCTCGTGCCGGGCGATATCGTCAAGCTCTCGCTCGGATCGGTGGTTGCCGCTGATGTTCGGCTGCTCGGCGGATCGGTCCTTCTCGATCAATCGACGCTCACCGGCGAGTCAGTCCCGATCGAAGCTGGCGCTGGAACCCAAACCTGGGCCGGAGCGCTGGTGCGCCGCGGCGAGGCGCTCGCCGAAGTTACCGCCACCGGATCGCGCACGAAGTTCGGGCGCACCGCCGAGCTCGTTCGTGTCGCGCACGTGGCCAGCTCTCAGCAAAAGGCCGTGCTGCGCGTGGTGCGCAACCTCGCGATATTCAACAGCGTGATCATCATGATGCTGGTGGCGTATGCCTACGCGATCGCGATGCCGATTGCCGAAATCATACCGCTGGTGCTGACCGCCATTCTGGCGACTATCCCGGTCGCCCTTCCCGCCACCTTCACTCTCGCCGAGGCTCTCGGCGCACGCGCCCTGGCTCACTTGGGCGTCTTGCCGACGCGGCTCTCCGCGGTGGACGAAGCCGCGACCATGGATGTCCTGTGCTCGGACAAAACCGGCACGCTGACCCGCAACGAGCTGAAGGTTACCGCGATCCGGCCGATGCCCGGCTTCGACGAACCACAGGTGCTCGCGATGGCGGCGCTGGCCAGCGACGAAGGCGGACAGGATCCCGTCGATGCGGCGATTCGAGCCGCGGCAGTCCTCACTCCGGTGTCCGCTCCACTCAAGGCCGTCAGTTTTATCCCGTTTGATCCTTCGACCAAGCAATCGGAGGCGACCGCGATGGATGCGAAAGGAGTTACGTTGCGAGTCGTCAAAGGCGCATTCGCCGCCGTCGGCATCCTTGCACCGGCGTCCGCGGAGGCGGCGCAGGCGGCGCGGGAGCTCGAAGGGAAAGGTTTCCGCGTTCTGGGCGTCGCAGTAGGACCTGCGCAGGGAAAACTCTCAATATGCGGGTTGGTCGCCCTCAGCGATCCGCCGCGCGATGATTCCGCGACGCTTATCGCGGCGCTGCTCGCCTCCGGCGTGCGTACCGTAATGTTAACCGGCGACGCGCCTGCCACCGCTGCGATCGTCGCGCGTGCGGTGGGTCTTGATGGCCCCGTATGCCCTCCCGGCGCGATTTCGCCAACGGCGCGGCCCGACCAGTTCGCGGTCTTTGCGGGAGTCTTGCCCGAAGGCAAATATCAGCTCGTCAAGGCGTTTCAGGCCGGAGGGCACACCGTCGGCATGTGCGGTGACGGCGCAAACGACGCGCCTGCCCTGCGCCAAGCGCACATGGGAATAGCGGTATCCACCGCCACCGACGTCGCCAAATCAGCGGCCGGCATCGTACTGACCGAGCCTGGACTGGCCGGTATAGTCGCCGCGGTCAAGGAAGGCCGCACCACCTTTCAGCGTGTTCTGACCTATACCTTGAACTCGGTAATCAAAAAGCTGGTTCAGGTGCTGTTTCTGGCAGTCGGGCTTGTGATGACTGGACGTGCAATACTCACTCCGATGCTTATGGTCATCATCATGATCACCGGAGACTTTCTGACTATGTCGTTGACCACGGATAACGTGGTGCCCTCGCCGACGCCCAACATATGGCGAATCGGCCGACTGACTATTGCCGGCGCTGTACTGGCTATCAGCGAGCTTATATTTTGCTCCGCCGTTCTGGCGATCGGAAAATTCCGGATGGAAATGAGTACGCAAACGCTGCAAACTCTCTCCTTCGTGGTACTGATGTTCGCCAGTGAAGCGGCCTTATATGCGATTCGCATCCGCCACCGCCTGTGGTCGCGGCCGAGTACCTGGCTTATTCTGTCCTCGGTCGGCGATCTGCTGATAATTGGTACGCTCGCCGTCGGCGGAATCGCGATGGCCCCGCTACCCATTTACGTCGTGGCAGGCGTGCTCGCTGGTGCAGTCCTATACGGACTCGCGGCGGACGTGATGAAGCTCTGGCTGTTCGCGCGCCTCCGAATCGCCTGAGTCTCAGCGCGATGTTCGACCAGCGTCCGCGCTGTTGAAAAGACCGTTAGCTTGGCCTAAGGCTGCAAGTTGACCCTGCGGCGGAGCGAAACCCTGATGGCAATCGAATTAACCCAACTTGCTGAGATGGACGCCACGGCACAGGCCGAACTCGTCGCCACCGGCCAGGCGACGGCGTCCGAACTGGTCGAAGCAGCTATTCAGCGAATCGAACGTCTCAACCCGCAAATCAATTGCGTCGTCTATCCGCGCTTCGACCAGGCGCGCGACGAGGCTGCCAAGTTACGAGACCATCCGGCGCGCGGAATTTTTCGCGGCGTGCCTTTTCTGTTGAAAGATTTGTCCGAGACGGTCGCGGGCGAGCCGATGAGCTGGGGATGGAAGCCGCTGAAGGACGCGCAGCTCCGTGCGCGATCGACGGCAAACGTCGCCGCCAGGTTTCACGCCGCCGGATTGATCGTACTCGGACGGACTACCGTCCCCGAATGGGGTCCCTCGATCGCGACTGAGACGCGCGCCTGGGGCGCGACGCGCAATCCGTGGAACCTCGAGCGCGGCGTCGGCGGCTCAAGCGGCGGCGCCGGTGCGGCAGTAGCCTCGCGGATGGTCGCAATCGCCCATGGCAACGACGCCGGCGGCTCGATTCGGATTCCCGCGTCGTTCTGCGGAATCGTCGGCCTCAAACCTTCGCGCGGCCGTACTTCGATCGGACCCCTCCACGCGAATATCTGGCACGGACTCGGCGAGGAAGGCGCTCTCGTCCGCTCCATTCGCGACGCGGCTGCGGCGCTCGACGTCGTGGCTGGTTACGAGTCCGGTGATCCTTATACCGCGCCCGCTCCGCGGCGCTCTTTTCGCGCCGAGGTCGGCCAGTCTCCTGGACGGCTTCGGATTGGGTTCATGGACCGCGCCCCCTCATTTCATCCCGGAATCGAACCCGAGTGCGCCGCCGCAGTTCGAGCCTGTGCGAAGCTGCTGGGTTCGCTCGGGCACTCGATGGAACAAACCCATCCTGCCGCGCTCGACGACAACCGTGTTGGCGACCCGATCGGCGTGCTGGTCGCCACCAGCGAAGCGCTCGCCGCGGTTGAGGCCGAACAAATTCTCGGCCGCCCTTTAAGTGCCGAAGATTTCGATCCGTGGACCTGGTTTCTTATCGAACGAGGCCGCCGATTCTCCGCCCTCGATTTGCTCCGTGCGACCGAGTGGGTCAACGAGTTCACCCGCACCACCGCGAAGTGGTGGACCGATGGGTTCGATATTCTCGTAACTCCGACGCTCGCGACCGCAGCGCCGCCGATTGGAATTTTTCAGCTACGTCCCAACGAGCATCCTGCCGATATTGGCCGGCGGATGGCTTACATCAGCCCGTTCACGATTCCGTGGAACGTCGCCGGCAATCCTGCCATCTCGCTGCCGCTGCACACGACACCTGACGGCATGCCGGTCGGCGTTCAACTGGTCGCCGCGTACGGCCGCGAAGATTTGCTCCTGCGCCTGGCTGCCCAGATCGAGGATGCGGCCCCGTGGTCCGGACGCCAGCCGGTCTTGTCCACTTAATCCATCCTTGCGCCGCTGAATTGACGGATACGCGATGATCAGCCGGCCACGAACCCAAGCGGCGCGGGTGCCTGCGGGATTGTTTGCCACAGCTCGGGATCGTGCCCCGTGACGATCATCATCCCCGCGTCGCGCATCGCACGCAGCCGTCTAAGCGACTCGAGCATCTGCTCGCGATTGTACATCGCGGTCGGCAGATGCATCGTGTCCAGCGTACGGCGCAAATAACACGCGTCTCCCGTCAGGACGACGTGGCCGGAGCCGATCTGCAGCCGCAGCGACTGATGCCCCGGCGTATGCCCGTGCGTCGGAATGCATACCACCGAGCCGTCGCCGAAGACGTCGTGCTCGCCGTCAATCGTCCGCACCCGATGCCCGTGGTCGTAGTCATTCGGGTTGTAATAGACGCTCTCGATCAGGTCGGCGTCATGAGCAGCTTCCCATTCGCGGCGCTGAATCAGCAGCGTCGCGTTCGGTAGCTGCTGATTGCCGCCACAGTGATCGAAGTGCAGATGCGAGTTGATAATCAGATCGATATCCTCCGGTTTGCGCCCGAGCGCCCCCAGCCGCCCGGCAATCTCCTCGCCGGGTTTGAATCCGACTGTGTGAATCGAAGCCAAACGTCCCAGACGCCGATCCGGTTCGGTCTGCGTCTCTACATGAAGTCCGGTATCGAAAATCACGCGGCCTTTCGGATGCTCGATCAGATAGGAGGGAACCGGCACCTTCAGCTTCCCCTTCTCGCCCTGGAGCAAAAGTCCCATCGGCAGAGTCAGCCATCCGCACGTGAACGCATAGACATTAAGAGCCATCTATTTCCTCGCTCGCTTCAATCATCGTGACGGGCCGCTCCGCAATCCTAGTCAATCTCGATATCGATAGCGTAACGCGAAGATCAGTTGCAGGCCCGAGGCGCTTGGGATTGCGTCAGGTACTAAACGATCGTTTAATCAGGTTGACCCTCCCGCAGCCGTTGGCAAATTCCATCCGGAGACAGGTCGAGGACGACATATGGCCGCAACCAAGCTTCGCTTCGGCGCGTTTATCGCGCCCTTCCATCCCCTTAACGAAAACCCCACGCTCGCGATCGAGCGCGATTTGGAGCTCGTGCAGTGGATGGACCGGCTGTCCTACGACGAAGCCTGGATCGGCGAGCATCACTCCGCCGGCTACGAGCTGATCGCGAGCCCCGAAATTTTCATCGCAACCGCCGCCGAGCGCACCCGCAATATCCGCCTCGGCACCGGCGTGTCGTCGCTGCCGTATCATCATCCGCTGATGCTCGCGGACCGGATTAACCAGCTCGATCATATTACCCGCGGACGCGCGATGTTCGGAGTCGGACCGGGCGCGTTGCCATCTGACGCCGCGATGATGGGAATCGAGGTCGCCAAGCAGCGCGACATGATGGACCAGGCGCTCGAGGTGCTGGTGCCATTGCTGCGCGGCGAAACCGTCACGAAGAAAACCGACTGGTTCACGCTGAAAGACGCGCGCCTCCAGATGACGCCATACTCGCGCCCCTCGGTCGAGGTCGCCGTCGCAAGCCAGGTCTCACCGACCGGATCGCGCGCTGCAGGCAAACATGGCGTCGGACTTCTCTCGCTCGGCGCAACTTCGGCGGGCGGGTTCAACGCGCTCTCGTCCAACTGGGCCATCGCCGAAGAAATGGCGCGCGACAACGGGACCGTGATGGATCGCGCGCGATGGCGTCTCGTGGGACCGGTGCATGTCGCTGAGACGCGCGAGCAGGCACGCGCCAACGTCCGCTTCGGACTCGAGAAGTGGCTGTTCTATTTCCGCGAGGTCGCCGCGCTTCCGGTCGCGCCTGACGATGGTTCCGATCCGGTCGATGCGTTGATCGCTTCGGGGCTCGCTGTCGTCGGAACGCCCGACGATTGTATCGCGCAGATCGAGCGGCTCCAGAAGCAGTCGGGAGGCTTCGGCTGCTTTCTTCAGCTCGCGCACAACTGGGCGAACTGGGAAGCGACCAAACACTCCTACGAATTGATCGCGCGCTACGTGATGCCGAAGTTCCAGGATTTGAACCTCAATCGCGAGACTTCGCTCAACTGGGCGAAACAAAATCGCGAGAGCTTCATCGGCGCCGCGACCGCCGCCGTCGCTTCTCGCATCGCCCAGCACATTTCAGAAAAGGGTTCGGAAAATATCCGCCCCGAGATTCTCGAATCGATGGGGATGACGAAAAGCGCGGACGGTCACCCGGACGCGCCGTCGGTCTTGTCCGCGATTTCTCCGCTGCCGGGCAAAGCGAACGGAAGATGAATCGCGGAACGATCGCGCCGCTTGAATAGTTGCCACGCTCTGCCTTAAGAGACAATTGGCCGTCATCAGCCTGCGCGGACTGGGCGCTGAACTACGGCATCAACAGGAGGAATTTTCATGAGCTGGGATTTTGAAACGGAACCGGAGTTCCAAAAGGAACTCGACTGGATCGATAAATTCGTGCGCGAAGAAGTCGAGCCGCTCGACTACGTGCTGGGCCATCCGTATGACGTGAAAGACCCAAAGCGCAACGCTCTCGTGCGCCCGCTCCAGGCCGAGGTCCGCAAGCGCAAGCTCTGGGCCTGCCATCTGGGCCCCGACCTCGGCGGACCGGGTTACGGCCAAATCAAGCTCGCGCTGATGAACGAGATTCTCGGCCGCTCACGCTTCGCTCCGATCGTGTTCGGATGCCAGGCGCCCGACTCCGGCAACGCCGAGATTCTCGCGCATTACGGCACCCCCGATCAGAAGAAGCGTTTTCTCCAGCCGCTGCTCGACAATGAAATTGTTTCTGCATTCTCGATGACCGAGCCGCAGGGCGGCGCCGATCCCAAGGTCTTCACCACCAAGGCCGAGCTGCGCGGCGACAACTGGGTGATCAACGGTGAGAAGTGGTTCTCGTCGAACGCGCATCTGGCTTCGTTTCTGATCGTGATGGCGGTGACGGACCCCGACGCCAAAGAATACAACCGGATGTCGATGTTCATCGTGCCGAAAGAGACGGCCGGAGTGAAAATTCTGCGAAACATGGGCGTCGGCATGCACGAGGCCGAGGGCAGCCACGCCTATATCCGCTATGAAGACGTGACCGTTCCCAAGGATCACATGCTCGGACCCCGCGGCGGCGCGTTCGTCGTCGCGCAGACTCGTCTGGGCGGCGGCAGGATTCATCATGCGATGCGCACGATCGGGCAGGTGCGCAAGGCGTTCGACATGATGTGCGAGCGGGTGCTTTCGCGCACCACGCAAGGCTCGCGGCTGGCCGACAAGCAGATGGTGCAGGAAAAAATTGCCGACTCGTGGATGGAGATCGAGCAGTTCCGGCTATTGGTGCTGCGCACCGCGTGGAAGATCGATCGCTACAAAGATTATCTGAAGGTGCGCAAGGATATCGCCGCCGTGAAAGCCCTGATGCCGAAAGTTTTTCACGATGTCGCCGCCCGCGCGCTGCATCTGCACGGCTCGCTCGGCGCGACCGGCGAGATGCCGTTCGTCGAGCAGGTCATCCAGAGCTTCCACATGGGTCTCGCCGATGGACCGACCGAGGTCCACAAGGTGACGGTCGCGCGCCAGGTGCTGCGCGAATACAAAGCCACCACCGGACTTTTCCCGAGCCAGCATATTCCGAAGCTGCGCGAAGCCGCGATCAAAAAGTACGCGGACCGTATCGAACACGAGGTTCGCGCCCAGTCATGATAGCGGGCGCGCGATAAATCAGCACGGGAGATGCCAGTGGCTTACGAACAGATTCTCTACGACGTCAAGGACAATATCCTGACGATCACACTGAACCGGCCCGAGAAGTTGAACGCGTTTACCGGCGTGATGATGACCGAAATGATCGACGCGTTCGATCGCGCCGACAAGGATGACGAGATTCGCGCGATTATCGTGACCGGCGCCGGACGCGCGTTTTGCGCCGGCGCCGATCTTTCATCGGGTCCAGATACCTTCAACTCTTCGCGCTCTGATCGCCCCGAGCGCAAGAGCGCAATCCGCGCCGACGGCTCGATCGATTGGACCAATGACGCGACTCGCGACGGTGGCGGACGTCTGACACTACGAATCTTCGAATGCCTGAAACCAGTCATCGCGGCCGTCAACGGACCGGCGGTCGGTGTCGGCGTTACGATGCAACTGGCGATGGACGTGCGGATCGCGTCGGAAAACGCGCGCTTTGGGTTCGTTTTCTCGCGCCGCGGAATAGTTCCCGAGGCCTGCTCGAGCTGGTTTCTGCCGCGGATCGTCGGAATTTCGCAGGCGCTGGAATGGGCATTTTCTGGCCGGGTCTTTTCCGCAAAAGAGGCGCTCGAGGGGCGGCTTGGTCAGCAAAATCTACCCGCCGAGCGAACTTGTTCCGGCCGCGCGCGCCCTCGCCCGCGAGATCGCCGACAACACCTCGCAGGTCTCGGTCGCACTGATTCGTCACATGATGTGGAAGATGCTGGGCGCGGACCATCCGATGGAGGCGCACAAGGTCGATAGCAAGGGAATCTTCGTGCGCGGCGCGTCCGCCGATGTCAGAGAAGGTGTGGCTTCGTTTCTCGAGAAGCGACCGGCCAAATTTCCGGAGAAAGTCTCGAAGGACATGCCGTCGTATTTTCCCTGGTCGCCGCCCCGAAAATACAGCTAATGGGGCCTTAACGCGCGCCGAACCTGGGCCCTGAAGCCAGCCGGCGCGCGACAATCCTCAAGCTTACGCTACGCTCTCACCGCGCATCGCGGGAGTGATGCGCGCTGAAGATGCTGCTCTGTGCGCCGAACGGATTCGCCCATGCTGGCGCCTCAGGCCGACGCGCAATGAGTCGGGCTCGATATCCAGGTTCTCGCACACGCTGACGAAGCTGAATGGACCGCGATCTTTTACCGAAAAGATCCAGTCGTGAGCCTCAACGTACTGGATTCGCTTGAGCGCCGTCCGGTCGTTGCAATTATCCAGGTAGCACCGGACCGCGTCCTCGAGGATCGCGAACAGGAGGTTGCGCTCGCCTTCAAACCGATGGTCACGGCGAGCGCTATGGAACTGCTCGGGCAGAATCGAAGCTCCGGAGAAAACGCTTGGCGATTCGTCTGAGGGATTAAGTGCTGCCTTCATGCTCTTGGTACTCCGGTGTTTGGTTACGTTGGGTTCGGGTTACAACGCAAAGTTGATACCAACGTAAAGTCCTTCATCTTCGTGGCACGCAGGCGATCTTGAGAGAGAAAATTCTACACGGTCATCAATCCCGAAAATCGAACTAACGCATCTGCCAGGCGAGCCTTAGTATCTCTCCGGCTGGCGATAGTGCATACGGCCGAGAGGGCCGTATCGGTTCTCTAGAGCACGGTTATGTGGGGAACGGATGAAAAATTTATGATGGTCCGAAAAAGGCTATGGTTCGCACCTCAGCATCGCCGCGTCGCGGTTTATCCGCGTGAAGTGGTACCATCGATGCTCGGGATCGTAGGCGACTCACCCTTGCGATCGAGCTGACCGCGACGGCAGCGTCAAGGCGAGCGCGCCCGCAATTCCCACCGAGAGCGCCAACACCGCGAGGCCGCTCTTGAAACTGTGCGTCGAACCTTTCATCAGGCCGACCACGTACGGGCCGAAGAAGCCACCCAGGTTTCCTAGCGAGTTGATTAGCGCGATTGCTCCTGCCGCCGCAGTGCCGCCCAGGAACTCGGGCGGTATTGCCCAGAAGGGACCGCACGCGCTGAAGATTCCAGCGGCGCCAAGCGCGATCGCCGCGAGCTCAACGGCAGGCACGCGCGTGATTGCCGAGAGAATAAATCCGCATGCGCCCGCGAACGCGCATATCGCCAGCACGCGCCGGCGATCTCCGCCGCGGCTCGAAATTGCGTCGGAGATCGCTGCGACCCAAACCATCGCAAACGCGGCGACGATAAAGGGAATCGCCGTGATTAGTCCGATCACGAAATCGCTGCTGGCGCGAAACCCCTGCACGATTTGCGGCAGCCAGAAACTCACGCCGTAAAGTCCGAACACAATTCCGAAATAGATCAACGCCAGCAGCCACACTCGCGCATCCTTCAATCCGTCGGCGAGACGATACTCGGATCGCGCTGCGACGCTCTGCTCGCGCGCATTCATCTCCAGCAGCGCATTGCGTTCGTCTTCGGAAAGCCAGTCGGCGTCCTCCGGTCCGTCGGGCAGCCGGAATGCCACCGCGATTCCGAGCACGATCGCAGGCGCGCCTTCAAGCAGGAACAGCCATTGCCATCCTGCGATGCCGAGCGTGTCGTGCATCATCAGCAGTGCTCCAGACACCGGACCGGCAACGATCCCCGCCACAGCGGCGGCGGTCATAAACAAAGCCACCGCACGCGCCCGCTGCCCCGCGGGGAACCATCGCGTCAGGTACAGAATCACGCCGGGAAAAAATCCGGCTTCCGCCGCGCCGAGCGTGAAGCGCAAGGCGCAGAAGCTCGCGGGGCCGCGCACCGCCGTCATCGCAATCGCGACTGCGCCCCAGGTGAGCATGATCCGCGCGATCCATCGCCGCGCGCCGACTCTCTCAAGAATCAGGTTGCTCGGAATTTCAAAGATGAAATATCCGGCGAAGAATAAGCCCGCGCCAAAGCCGAAGACCGCATCGCTCAGTCCGAGCGCGCGATTCATCTGCAGCGCCGCGAACCCGACGTTGATTCGATCCAGGTAGGCAACGATGTAGAGCACGAACAGAAACGGCAGCAGCCGGCGCCTGACCTTCGCGAGCGCGGCAGCCTCGAGCGCGGCCGCGGCTTCCGTGATCGCGCTTGGGTTTGAAATCTCGTCGCCGGGAATTCTCACCCGCCTTCTCCTAGCAGGAGAGCTTCGCATAACCAATCGGAGGAGTGTGCCCGTGCGCGAGGGCGAGATTCCTCGCGGCATCTGCCGGGCACATTGCGCACACGAATCGTACGCGCTGCCTGCTCGCGCTCGGAATGACACGAAGCCGGAGAAAATTGTCATTCCGAGCGCGCACGGGTAATGCGTATGGCGGCGTGCGTAATACCTGGAGCGGCAGAAGTCGCGAGGAATCTCGCCCTTGCGCATTGGCACACTCTCCTGTCCCGGAGGAGCTACTCGACATTCTTCCACCAGGCGCGTCCGCTCTCGCCAATCATGGCCGCGGGTTTTCGTTTATCGCGCGCGGTCGGGTAGTCTCGAAGCGCGGATGCGATGCGTTCGCGAAACGAACCCAAGGGAGAACAGGACGTGGCTTCAGATCAGGTGGTGTTTTTGCTCGATGTCGACAACACGCTGCTCGATAACGATGGGGTGGTCGCGGACCTGATGCGCCATCTGGAGAAAGACGTCGGCCCCGAGCAGCAGAAGCGTTACTGGACCTACTTCGAGCAGCTCCGCACGGAGCTCGGATACGCCGACTACCTGGGCGCGCTGCAGCTCTACCGGATTCACTATCCACGCGATTTCCGGATTTTTTCAGTCTCGCTGTTCCTGGTTGACTACCCGTTCGCCAACCGGTTGTTTCCTAACTCGCTCGACGTGATCGAGCACGTGAAACAATTCGGCCGCACCGTGGTTCTGTCCGACGGCGACGTCGTGTTTCAGCCGCACAAGATTCAGCGCTCGGGACTCCACGACGCTGTCGACGGCGAGGTGCTGATCTATATTCACAAAGAACAGGAGCTCGACGACATCACGGCGCGCCTGCCCGCCGCGCATTACGTGATAATCGATGACAAGGTACGGATTCTGGCCGCATTGAAGAAGGCGTGGGGATCGAAGGTGACGACTGTATTCCCGCGCCAGGGCCATTACGCCGCCGACGCGGCGGAGGTCGCGAAATATCCCGCGCCCGATATTACGATCGCGCGGATCGGCGACCTGCTCAACTACGATCTGGAGACGATCAGAAAAGCCGCGGTCGCCGGTTCAGCGCAAACCTGAGTCCCGTTGGCGGCTGACCGCTTCGGCCTGACCCAGCGCCTGCGGCAGAATCAGCCGGACGCGTTTGGCTTCGCTTTCGAGCGCCGACAGCAGATCCTCCATCGCTTCCGGCGCCGCCGCCCGATCTCCGATCGACTCGAGTTCGCCGCAAATTCCGGCGAGGCGGCTCGCGCCGATAAGCGCCGAAGATCCCTTCATCCGATGCGCGGCGCGCGCGAGTTCGCTGAAATCCGGCACTTGCGCGAACGCGCGCAGCGCGACAATCCGCGCGGGTAATTCTTTGAAGAACATTTCCAACAGAACCGGAATTACGTCGTCGGTCGGATCGGCGCTGATGTCCTTCAGATCTTCGATTACTTCGTGATCGAGACCGTCGTCACTAATCTGCATAACGTCACTCGGCATAACACCCCTTTAGGCAGCACTTTCCGTGCCCAAATGAGGATCCCGCTGCGCCAACCGCAGGTCCCGAATTCGCACATCCGGATCGCGATCGCTATCGATCAGATTGTCGCAGTTTCAGTAGCGAGCAATGCCAATTTTGTGACACATCTTTGCGCCGCACGGTCTGAGGCAATCGTGGTCTTTACCTTGCCTCGGCAACTTTTGATTTTCTGCTGATGCCATCGATCGCGCGGCACGCCTGTTGCGTTTGGAAGTGGTGGCGCAGCTTTCTCCCTCGGATCGCGCGCAAAGCGAGGCGCACGTGATCAACAATCTCGGAGCCGTGCTCAGCGGCAAACGGTTCGCGCTGATCGGGTTCGATGCGGAAGAAAGTGGCACTATAGTGTCGGTTTTGGCCGCGATGCACGCATTCGGGCAGCCGGTTACGGGAGGCGCGACGATCCCCGGCCTCAATCCTTTCGCGCGTTTTGACGGCTGCATCATCGACGCGGGCGTGGGCGCGAACAACTCCACCGCGCCCGAAGAAACCATCGCGAGAATCCATAAACCCGCGCTGCTAATCGGCAGCGGCGAGCAGATGATGAAGCATGCGCTCGCGGTCGCCGACAACCGCCACGACTTCCTGGTGCGGCCGTATGAAACCGAGGAGTTGCTGCTGCGCGTGTTCCGGATCGTGCGCAATGCCGGCACCGAAAACGACGTGGTCCGTCCGACGCAGCGCTCCGCCGGCAGGCGGGTGCTGGTCGCCGACGACGATCAGGCGGCGACGATCCTGATCTCGACCGTGCTGCGCCACGCGGGTTTTATCTGCGAGTTCGCGCGCGACGGCCGGAGCGCGCTGAAACTCGCGCGCGAGTCGGTTCCCGATCTTCTTCTGCTCGACGTTGGCCTGCCGGAGATGGACGGATTCGCGGTGCTGAGCGCGGTGCGCAACGATCCGGCAATCTGCAAGCTGCCGATAATCGTGGTCACCGGCCGCAACAACGAGGACGACATCGTCAAGGGATTCGCGCTCGGCGCCGACGATTACATCACCAAACCCTTCATCTCGGGCGAGATGACCTCGCGGGTGAATCGCGCGCTGCGCCGCGAACACCCGGCAGGCGATTGATCGCCTGATCCGCGGCTGCACAACCAGTTGTCATCGGACGATGCGGTGTCCTACTGTTGCCGCGTGTTTCGACTCGATGGAAAAACCGCAATCGTAACCGGCGCGGGCTCTGGAATCGGACGCGCGATCGCGATCACTTTTGCTGCGCAGGGCGCGCGCGTATTTATTCTCGAACGCGAACGCGACAGCGCAGCGGCGGTCGCGGCGGAAATTGCCGCGGCGGGCGGCGCCGCAGTGCCGATCGAATGCGACGTCACCAGCGCCGCCTCGGTCGCGGCCGCATTCGCGAGCGTCGATCGCGAGGCGCCACGGCTCGATATCCTGATAAACAATGCCGGCATCGCGCACGTCGGCAATGTCGAAAATACCGCGGAGGCCGACCTCGATCGCGTGTACGCGGTCAACGTCAAAGGGGTCTATCTGTGCGCGCAAGCGGCGGTCACGCGAATGCGCAAGGCGCACGCCGGTGTGATCCTGAACCTCGCGTCGATCGCCTCGCTCATCGGTCTCACCGACCGCTTCGCCTACTCGATGAGCAAGGGCGCGGTGCTGACGATGACCCGCTCGATCGCGGTGGATTACATCCGCGACGGAATCCGATGCAACTGCGTGTGTCCGGCGCGCGTGCACACACCGTTCGTCGATGGATTCCTCAAGGCCAGCTATCCCGGACGCGAGGCCGAGATGTTCGCGCAGCTCTCCGCCTATCAACCGATCGGCAGGATGGGCACGCCCGAGGAAGTCGCTGCGCTCGCACTCTACCTGTGCTCGGACGAGGCGTCGTTCATAACCGGACAGGCCTATCCGATCGACGGCGGAGTGCTGGTGTTCTGAAAGCGCGCGCGGAAGCGGCGATGAAGATTTACGGCCAGACGATCAATCTCAAACCCGGCGCCGAGATCGAGCGCCGCTACGTCGCGATGCATCGGGCGGCGTTCCCGGAGGTCGAGCGCGGACTCAAATCTATCGGAATCAGAAGGATGCTCATCTGGAAGCTCGGCCGCCAGCTTTTCATGATGATGGAAACCGAAGACGGCTTCGATCCTGATCGTGATTTCCCGCGCTACGAGCAAAGCCATCCGCGAATCAAGCAATGGCAGGATACGATGGCCGCGATGCAGGAGCCGGTCGCCGACGCTCCCGCCGGACAATGGTGGGCGCGGATGGAGCTGGTGTACGCGCTCGGCGACCGCCGCGACTAGACCTACTCGCGCGTTGCTCCGACGACAGCGATCGGCTCGCGGCGGCGCCGAAACGTGGCGCGCACCAGGTCGTGATTCATATTGCCGATGAACTCGATCGGAATTTCCTTGGGACAGACCGCCTCGCATTCGCCGTGATTGGTGCAGCTTCCGAACAGCTCCCGCGACATCGCCTCGACCATGTTCAGCGTCCGCTGATCGCGCTGCGGCTGGCCTTGCGGCAGAGAATTGAGATGCGTGATCTTTGCCGACGTGAACAGCATCGCCGAGGCGTTGGGGCACGCGGCCACGCACGCGCCGCATCCGATACACGCGGCAGCGTCGAACGCGGTGTCGGAGGAACTCTTGGGAACGAGAGTCGCGTTCGCCTCGGGCGCGCTGCCGGTCGAGGCGCTGATGAACCCGCCCGCCTGGATGATGCGATCGAAAGGCGAGCGATCGACGATCAAATCGCGCAGGATCGGAAACGCCCGCGCGCGCCACGGCTCCAGCGCAACCGAATCTCCGTCTTTGAAGAACCGCATCGAGAGCTGGCACACGGTCGTGCCCGGGCGTCCGCCGTGCGCAACGCCATTGACCAGAAAGCCGCACGAGCCGCAAATTCCCTCGCGGCAGTCGTGCTCGAAGGCGACCGGCGCCTCGCCGCGCGCGGTCAGATCTTCGTTCAGCACGTCGAGCATCTCGAGAAACGACATGTCCGGTGTGATCCCGCTGACCTGGTAGTCCTTGAACTCGCCTTTGGCGCTGGCGTTCGCCTGCCGCCAGATCTTGAGCTTGAGATTCATCGCTACTCCGTCGCCCTATTTGTAACTCCGTTGAGTGAGATGCACGTAATCGAAGGTCAGCGGCTCCTGGTGCATGACCGGAGGCTGGCCGTCACCTTTCCATTCCCACGCCGCGCTGTATGAGAAGTGCTCGTCATCGCGCTTCGCTTCACCGTCGGGAGTCTGACTCTCGACGCGGAAATGGCATCCACAGGATTCGGTCCGCGCCAGCGCGTCGGTACACATCAGCTCAGCCAGCTCGAAGAAGTCCGCGACCCGCCCCGCCACTTCCAGTGACTGGTTCAGCTCCTCGCCGGTGCCGACGATGCGCAGGTTCTGCCAGAATTCCTCGCGCAGCTTGCCAACCTCGCCCAGCGCGTGACGCAGGCTCGCGTCGGAACGCGCCATCCCGCAGTCGTCCCACAGCATCCGGCCGAGCTGCCGATGGAACGATGCGGCGCTGCGCGTGCCGCCGATCGAGAGCAGCTTCGCGACCCGCTTTTCGACTTCGCTTCTGGCCTCCGCGAACGCGGGATGAGAAGTGTCGAGCTTGGCGGGTGTGTTGGCCGCCAGATAGTTCGGCACCGTCGATGGCAGCACGAAGTAACCGTCCGCAAGACCCTGCATCAGAGCGCTGGCGCCGAGCCGGTTGGCGCCGTGGTCGGAGAAGTTCGCCTCGCCGCCGACGAACAATCCGTCGATGGTTGACATCAGATGGTAATCGACCCACAGGCCGCCCATCGTGTAGTGCAGCGCCGGGTAGATGCGCATCGGCACGCGATAAGCGTCCTCGCCGGTAATCTGTTCGTAGATCTCGAACAGGTTGCCGTATTTCTCGCGCACCTGATCGACGCCCATGCGCTGAATCGCGTCGCGAAAATCGAGATAGACGCCCTGCCCCGACGGACCGACGCCGCGGCCGTCGTCGCAGACTTCCTTGGCGTTGCGCGAGGCGACGTCGCGCGGCACCAGGTTGCCGAAGCTCGGGTAGCGCCGCTCCAGATAGTAGTCGCGCTCGTCGTCGGGAATTTGATTGGGCGGGCGCGTGTCGCCCTTTTGCTTTGGCACCCACACCCTGCCGTCGTTGCGCAGCGATTCCGACATCAGCGTGAGCTTGGACTGATGCTCGTTGGTGAGCGGAATGCAGGTCGGATGAATCTGCGTGAAGCACGGATTTGCGAACATCGCGCCGCGCCGGTACGCCCGCCAGATCGCAGTGCAGTTCGAGGCTTTCGCGTTGGTCGAGAGATAGAAGACATTCGAGTAACCGCCGGTCGCGAGCACCACCACCTCGGCGGCGTGGCACTCGATCGCTCCGGTGACAAGGTTGCGCGTGACGATGCCGCGAGCCTTGCCGTCGATCACGACCAGGTCGAGCATCTCGCGCCGCGGATGCATCCGCACCGTGCCGGCTGCGATCTGCTCCTCGAGCGCCTGGTACGCGCCGAGCAGCAACTGCTGTCCGGTCTGTCCGCGAGCGTAAAAGGTGCGCGAGACCTGCACCCCGCCGAACGAGCGCGTGTCGAGCAGGCCGCCGTATTCGCGCGCGAACGGCACACCCTGCGCCACGCATTGGTCGATGATATTCACGCTGAGCTGCGCGAGCCGGTAAACATTGGCCTCGCGCGAGCGGAAGTCTCCGCCCTTCACCGTGTCATAGAACAGGCGGTAGATGCTGTCGCCGTCGTTGCGGTAGTTCTTTGCGGCGTTGATCCCGCCCTGCGCCGCGATCGAATGCGCGCGCCGGGGGCTATCGTGGAATGAGAAACATTCGACGTTGTAACCCTGCTGCCCGAGCGAGGCGGCCGCGGCGGCGCCGGCCAGTCCGGAGCCGACCACGATGATCGTGTATTTGCGCCGATTGGCCGGATTCACCAGCTTCATTTCGAACTTGCACGTGTCCCATGCCTGTTCGATCGGACCGGAGGGAATTCTTGCATCGAGCATCTTTTCGTATCCTTAGTGAATCCAACCCGCCATTACCGCGACCGGTACCGAAACGAACCCAAGAAAAATCACCGCCGCGATCACCCGCGACGCAAGGCGCAGCTTCACCTGGTGGCGCGCCGTGTTCCAGCCGAGCGTCTGCAGCATGCTCCACATACCGTGGTCGAGATGAAAGAACAGCGCGATCATCGCGATGATGTAAAACACCGAAACCGGCCAGACCGAGAATCCGATGATCACGTTCGAGTAAACGTGCAGGTCCCGGTACTGGCCCGGCGCGAAGCCGACCGCGCCGAACGTGAAATGCGCGATGTGGAACACGATGAAGATCGCGAGCAGCAGGCCGCCCCAGCGCATCGATCGCGCCGCAAACGAGGTCTCGACATCCTTGCGCTCCCGGTAGCCGATCGGACGCGCCTGCCAGTTCATGCGCGTGAGCTGTATCGCTGCGATAATGTGCAACGTCGCGCTGACTAGCAGCACAATCCTGACGATCCAGAGCGCGTCGCCATAGCCGAGCTCCGGCATCCCGACCGTGCGCAGAAACCGCGAGTAAGTATTAATTTCGTCGGGACCGGCGAAAATCTTCAGATTTCCCAGCATGTGCGCGATCACGAACAACACCATGATCACGCCCGTGACCGCCATCACGACTTTCTTGCCGATGACCGTGCGCCACAGCAGCGTCAGCGGATTCGATCCAAACACCGCAGGGCGTTCGGCCATCTGGAGGTTTTTCGCGGCGCGCTCGCTTGCCGCACTCGACGATGCCATGTCAGGGCTCCTGCCTTTCTCCTGCTTCTATCAGTGCGGCTTATTCGGAAGTCAAGTCACGCGCTGATTTTCTTATCTCACTCATAGCGCTTGTGCAATCCCGAGAACAGCGTCCGATAAACCGTCTCATGCGCGCCATACCGAGCCGCCGGGAAACTCGAGCTGATCCAGCGAATGCGGGAATATCTCGGCGCTGTAGCCTGCGTCGGTCGGCAGCAGGTAGCGTCCACGGCGCGCCTTCACCGGATGCTTGAAGTACTCGTGCCCGTGATCGGCGAACTCGGTCATGCGATTTTCGAGACTCGCACTCACGCAGATATAGTCAATCAGCGAGATGTGCTGCACGTACTCGCACAGCCCGATTCCGCCCGCATGCGGACAGACCGGCACTCCGAACCGCGCCGCGAGCAGCAGCACCGCCATGACTTCGTTCAGTCCGCCGAGCCTGCACGAGTCGAGCTGGCAAAAGTCGATCGCGCCCGCCTGCATCAGTTGCTTGAACAGTACGCGGTTGGCGCAATGCTCGCCGGTCGCGACGCCGATCGGCTTGATCGCGCGGCGAATCGCCGCGTGGCCGAGGATATCGTCCGGACTGGTCGGCTCCTCGATCCACAGAAGATTGAACGGCCGCAGAGCCTGGATATGCTCGATCGCCTCGCCGACATCCCAGACCTGGTTGGCGTCGGCCATCAGCGTCGCCCCGGCGCCAATCTCCTCGCGCATCAGCTTGGCGCGATGGATATTCTCCTCGCGATTCAGCCCGACCTTCATTTTGAACCGCGTCCATCCCTGATCGAGCGCCTCGCGGCAGAGCGCGCGCACCTTATCGTCGGGATAACCCAGCCATCCCGCCGACGTGATGTATGCAGGATAACCGTCGCGGCGCATCTCGGCCTCGCGCGCGGCACGGCCCGCAAGATTGCGGCGCAGGATTTCGAGCGCCTGCTCGCGCGTGAGCGCGTCGGAGAGGTAGCGGAAGTCGACGCACGCGACGAATTGCTCCGGCGTCATATCAGCGACCAGCTTCCACACCGGCTTGCCTTCGCTCTTCGCGTAGAGATCCCAAACCGCGTTGACGATCGCGGCGGTGGCGAGATGCAGCACGCCCTTTTCAGGACCGAGCCATCGGAGCTGGCTCTCGTTGGTGAGACTGCGCCAGAAGCCGTTGAAGTCGGCGGTGATCTCTTCGAGCGTCAACCCGACGATCAGATGGCGCAGAGCCTCGACCGCCTTCAGCACCACTTCGGTGCCGCGCCCGATCGTGAAGGTGAGGCCGTGGCCCTCGAGTCCGTCGTCCGCGTCGGTCCTGAGCACGACGTAGGCCGCCGAATAGTCGGGATCTTTGTGAACCGCGTCGGAGCCGGCAAGCGTGCGCGAGGTTGGCGTACGGATGTCGCGGGCGACGAGTTCGATGATCCTGCGGGCCATTGTCGATGCCTCCGCGCGGCATGGTAGCATCCTCGCGACGCGCGATGGCAACCGAATCCGCACCGCTCGACGATCTGCGCCAGCGTTGGCCGCTGCCGCGCGCGCCGCGTCCGATCGTCGTTATTGGAGCAGGCAGTATCGTGCGCGATGCGCATCTGCCGATTTACGCGCGGCTCAATTTTCCCGTTGCCGGGATTTTCGATCTCAGTCGCGACGCGGCGCGCGAGCGCGCCGAACAATTCAAGCTTCCGCGCGTGTTCGATTCTCTCGAGCAGGCGGCCGCGGTCCCCGGCGCGGTGTTCGACCTCGCGGTTCCTCCCGGCGCGATCGCGGCGATCCTCGCAAAGCTACCTCCGCGTGCTGCCGTCCTGATGCAGAAGCCGATGGGCCGCAACCTGGAAGAGGCGCGCGCGATCCTGGCGCTCTGCCGCAATCGCGAGCTTGCCGCTGCGGTGAATTTCCAGCTTCGCTTCGCGCCGAACATGCTCGCACTGAAGGACGCGATCGCGCGCCGCGTCCTCGGCGACATCACCGACATCGAGGTGCGCATCGTTCTGCATACCCCCTGGGAGTATTGGGCGTTTCTGCGCGGAGAACCGCGGCTCGAAGTGTTGATGCACTCGATCCACTACCTGGACCTGATCCGTTCGATTGCGGGCGAGCCGCGCGGCGTCTATTGCAAAGGCGCGCGGCATCCGGCGACGCCCGGCTACGCGGACGCCCGCACCTCGATCATCCTGGATTACGGCGACGCGATTCGCGCGAGCCTCACGATGAATCACGCGCATCGCTTCGGCTCCAAGCATGCCGTCTCCGAAATCAAGCTCGAAGGAACCCGTGGCGCGGCGATCGCCAAGATGGGCGTGAACCTGAACTATCCGCACGGCGAGCCCGATGCGCTCGAAATCGCTGCCGACGGAGAACCATGGCGATCAGTCCCGCTTCGCGGCTCATGGTTTCTGGAGGCATTCGAGGGACCGATGGCAAACGTCCAACGCTTCGCCGCCGGCGAGGACACCGCGCTCGTCTCCGGTGTCGAGGACGCGATCCACACGATGGCGCTGGTCGAGGCCTGCTACGCCTCGAGCGCAAGCGGCGCCACGCCTATCCCGCGCCCGTAAAACGCTACGCGCGGGCCGAATTCAGCTTCATCTTGATCGGCATGTGCTTGATTCCGCCGACGAAGCTCGAGCGCAGCCGCTCGATCGGTCCCGCCATCTCCGCGAACTCCATCCGCTCCATCAACTGGCGGAAGATCACTTCCAGCTCGAGGCGCGCCAGATTCGCGCCGAGACAGAAATGCTCGCCGATCCCGAACGCGATGTGCGGATTCGGATCGCGCCCGATGTCGAACTTGAACGGCTGGTCGAACACTTCTTCGTCGCGGTTCGCCGAGGGATAGAACAGGCACACCGATTCGCCAGCCTTGATCTTCTGGCCGCGAATCTCCGTGTCCTCGGTCGCCGTGCGCGTGAACTGGATGACCGGCGTGGTCCAGCGCACGATCTCCTCGACCGCCGGCTTGATCAGTGCGGGATTTTTCTTGAGCCGGTCCCATTGATCGCGATGCTCGATCAGCGCCATCAGGCCGCCGGTCGTCGCGTTGCGCGTGGTCTCGTTGCCGGCGACCACCAGCAGCAGAAAATACGAAAGCATCTCGAACTGCGGCATCAAGGTGCCGTTGAGTTTCGCCGACGCGACGATACTGGTGATGTCGTTGGTCGGATGCTTGGTGCGCTCGTTGACCAGGTCGGTGAAGTACTGGAACAGTCCCAGCCGCGCGCGCTCGAAGGTCTCATCCGAGCTGGCGCCGTCCTGAAATTCGGGGTCGCCACCGCCGATCGTTTCGTTGGTCCAGCGAAAGAGCTGATCCCAATCCTTGCGCGGCACTCCGAGCAGCTCGGCGATTACGGCCAGCGGAACGCGCGAGGAAACGTCGGTCACGAAATCGCACTCGCTCTTGCCGGTCACGCCGTCCAGGACCTCGCGCGCGATCCGTTCGATCTCGGGCTGCAGGTCGCGCACCGCGCGCGGCGTGAAGCGCCGGCTGATGATCGAGCGGTACTCGCCGTGCTCGGGCGGATCCATGTTGAGCAGATGCCGAAACGGCGGGACCGGATCGGGATCGGCCGGGCCGTCGGGCACGAACACCAGCAGCCGCTTGACGATCGAAAACAGCTTGGGCTGCTTGGCGACCTGAACGATATCCGCGTATTTGGTCAGCGCCCAGAACGGATCGGTGTGCGGATATTCGGTCCAATGCACCGGATCGTGCTTGCGCAGCCAGGTCCACTCGGCGTGCGGGTATCCGTTTTTGGCGTAATGATCCGGGCCGATGATGTTGAGGTTCTCGAGCGAATGTTGCTGCTGTTCCATGGATTGTTTTGCCTCGGCGGAAATGCCGCGTAGTTGAATTGCGCGGCGCCGGTGCGCCGATAGATCAAATCTAGTCTTCCAAGGTGATCGCCTGTCGCGGGCACATCTTGATTGCGAGCTTCACCTTCTCGCGCAGCGACTCGGGCGGCTTTTCGATCAGTAGGTGCGCCTTGTCGTCATCGCGGACTTCAAACACCTCGGGCGCAGATTCCTGGCAGCGCTGATTCCCTTCGCAAAGCTTCAAATCGATGACAACCTTCATGGCATCTCCTGGCTAACTCATCTGGCGCTGAACACGGCTCCGAGACTAGCGCAGCGGCATAAATCGAACCAGCCAAGACGGCATTGGGCAATCGCCATCAATCCAACCACCGAGACACCAAGGCACAAAGAAACAATCCATTTCCGCGCGCCGCGCGCTTGACCCATCGCTATGCTCCGATCTCTGATAGGTTCGCAACGTCACCATTCCTCCAAGGAGAAAGCGCGATGGTAAAGTTCGGAGTCTCGATGTTCCCGACCGATTACGCAATTCAGCCGATCGAGTTGGCGCAGGCCGCAGAGGCGCGCAACTTCGAGTCGCTCTGGTTTCCCGAGCACACCCATATCCCGACCTCGCGCAAGACTCCGTTTCCGGGCGGCACCGAACTGCCCAAGGAATATTGGCATACGCACGATCCGTTCGTGGCGCTCGGCGCCGCTGCGGCGGCGACGAAGAAGCTCCGGCTCGGCACGGGCGTGTGCCTGGTGATCGAGCGCGATCCTATCGTGCTCGCCAAGGAAGTCGCTTCACTCGACATGATCTCCGGCGGACGCGTCGAGCTTGGAATCGGCGCGGGATGGAACGTCGAGGAGATGGAGAATCACGGCGCGCAGTTCAAGAAGCGCTGGAAGATCGTGCGCGAGAAAATCCTCGCCATCCGCCAAATCTGGACCAAGGAAGCCGCCGAGTTTCACGGCGAGTTCGTCAATTTCGATCCGATCTGGTCGTTCCCCAAGCCGGTTCAGGCCGGCGGCCCGCCGATTCTGCTCGGCTCGCAATCCAAGCGCTCGTTCGAGCGAGTGGCGGAGTACTGCGACGGATGGATGCCGATTAACTTTCCGCGCGCCGATTTCGCGGGCAGCGTCAAACAACTTCGCGACGCCGAGAAGGCGGCAGGCCGAAAGAAACTCGGCATCTCGCTGTTCGGGTCGTCCGCAAAGGAAGACGAGATCAAACGCTTCGCCGACCTGGGCTTCGACCGGCTGATCTTTTCGCTGCCCGCGGCTCCGCGCGAGACCGTGCTGCCGCTTCTGGACAAATACGCGGGGGTCGCCGCCAAAATGCATTAGGCGCGCGCGCGGAGGCGCGGTAATCCGCGAGCGTGTCGCTTGCGTATCTAGTGCGGAAGGAGCTGCCGCGATCGGCACCTTTGCGGCGTCGCGGCAGCTCTTCAGATATACTGATACCGCGCGAGGCGAACGTTGATGAATCTCAAATCACAGACCAACCTCGATCGCATCGGATCGTTCAGCCGCCGCAGCTTCGTCGCGATCGCGATAGCGACGCCCGCGATCGTCGCGATGCGGCTCGCGGTCGGGCGCGCCGCCGACGGCAATTCAACCGGCGGCATTCTGCGCACGGCTATCGCACCGGTTCCGAAAGTAGAAATCGTCGAGTTCGATGACGACGGCCAGCGCAAGGGCGTCGTGTCCGTGGACAAAGTGATTAAGACCGACGCCGAGTGGCGCAAGATTCTCACGCCCGAGGAATACGAGGTCACGCGGCAGAAAGGCACCGAGCGCGCCTTCACCGGCCGCTACGCCGAATCACACGACAAGGGACTCTACCGATGCATCTGCTGCGGCACGGCGCTCTTCAGCTCGGATACGAAGTTCGAGTCAGGAACAGGATGGCCGAGTTTCTGGGAACCGATCGCGCCCGAGAACGTCCGCAACAACACCGACAAATCGTTTTTCATGACCCGCACTGAAGTCACCTGCGCGCGATGCGACGCGCACCTGGGCCACGTCTTCAACGACGGCCCCAAGCCGACGGGCCTGCGCTATTGCATGAACTCGGCCTCGCTAAAATTCGTAAAGCCCAACGGCGAGAAGGCTTAGCGCTAACCCACGAGGCGCCACTGAATCAGGGTGTGGCCGGCGGGATGGTCCTCGAACACCGCTTCGACTTTCGCGTCGAAACGGACTTCCTGCATCGGATCGCCGAGCAGATTACCGACCATCCGGACGCCGCCTGCCTCCTCCAGCTCCACCACGACTACGAGGTACGGGCACGCGCCCTTTAGCGCGGGATGCGCCGGATGCCAGACGCGCTCCCAGCTATAAATCCGGCCGCGTCCCGACACGCGATGCCACTGCGGGTCGAACGTATGGCACTTGTGGCAAATCCATTCGGCGGGAAACTGGAACGCCGCGCATCGCGCGCATCGCTGGACGACGATCTCGTGGCGCTTTGCCGCTTCGTAGAATTCGTGATCGAGTCCGTCGCGCGCGGCCGCCGGCGCCGGCATCCCCTCAGGCAAGTAGGTTTTCGATTTCGCGCCGCTCTGTTCGTCCATCGCCGATTCCTTCTTCTCCATTATCGATGCAGCAGCAGATCGCTGACCGGCGCGACCATCGGACCCGACGCGACCAGCGCGATCTCGGCGTCCTTCACCTGGCAGGTCGAGGTTCCGCGCACCTGCCGCGCCGCCTCGATGATCAGTTCGAGTCCGTGCATGTAGCACTCGGCCAGATTTCCGCCGCTGGTGTTGATCGGCAAGCGTCCGTTAGGGGTCGTGAGATTCTCGAAGGTGCAGAACTTCATCACTTCATCGGGATGACAGAAGCCGTGCTCGACGATACTGGTCATCACGGCGCCGGTGAAATTTTCGTACACCTGCGCGACGTCGACGTCCTTCGGCTCGATCCCCGCCATCGCGTAGAGCCGCGGCGCGAGGGTCTTGAAGTTCGAGGTCTCATAGTCGGGCAGATTCTCCGCGCCCGCGCCCTGCCGATAGTCCGAACCCTGCGCCGACGCCATCACCCACGCGGGCCGCTGCTTCAAGTCGCGCGCGCGCTCGCGGCTGGTGAGGATCACCGCGGCGGCGCCGTCGTTCTCGAGGCAGCAATCGAACAGATGAAACGGCTCGACGATCCATCGCGACTGGTCGTACATCGCGCGGGTCAGCGGATGCCCATACATGATCGCGCGCGGATTGGATTGCGCGTGGTGATAGCAAGCCATCGCGATCGCCGCGAGCGCGTCCTGAGTCACGTGATGCTCATGCATGAAGCGGCGCGTGCGCAGCGCGATCCATTGCGCCGGCGTGGACATCCCGTACGGCCACGTGTAGGCGATCGGTCCGGAGATCGTATTGACTGCCGGCGTCTGGCCGAAGCGCCCGAACTGTCCCTGCGCCAGCGCGCGATACACGATCACCGTGTTGGCGAACCCGGCGACGATCGCCGCTGCCGCGTTGCCGATCGCGCCCGAGCCTCCGCCGCCACCTCCGCCCCAGAACATGTTCGAGAAGCGCAGCTCGGGCAGTCCCAGCGCGGTCGCGACGCGAACCGAATCGTTGCGATCGTTGCTGTACGACGCGATTCCGTCGATCTCGGTCGGCCGGATACCCGCGTCGTCGCACGCGCGGATTATCGCTTCGAGCGCGAGGCGGAACTCGCTCACCGGCGCTTGCCCGCGCTTGTAGTACGCGGTCTCGCCGAGTCCGACGATCGCAACCTTGTCCTTAATCGTATTTTCGATTTTAGTTTCGCTCATCGCACCTGCCCGCTGCTCCTTCGCTGTAGCGCAGGCGCGGCTCGGATCACAACCGCGCCCGCGTCTGCCTCAAGCGGATGCGATTGCGATGGCGCTGTAGTAATTCTTTTATCGAGATGCGATCCGAAGACATTCCCGCCGAGCTCCGCGCCTATACCGCGCATGAAACTTTGCGCGACGGCGAAAGGATTCTCGTGCGCGCTATCCGCCCCGATGACAAGGCGCGCCTGCTCGAACACTTCCATGCGCTGAGCCCGGCGTCGATCCATAGCCGGTTCTTTTCCATGCGACGGAACTTGAGCGACGCCGACCTCGCGAAGCTGACGGAGCTCGACTTTCAGATTCAGGTGGCCGTTGTCGTCACAACCGGTGAAGGAGATGGCGAACGCTTCATCGGTGTCGGCCGCTACGTTCGCGAACCCGATCTCAAACGCGCCGAGGTCGCCTTCGCGGTCCGCGATGATTATCAAGGCCACGGCGTCGGTACGATCCTGCTCGAGCATCTGGCAAAGATCGCGCGCGCACAGGGCGTCGAAATGTTCGAGGCCGACGTGCTCGCCGAGAATCGCCAGATGCTGGGCGTCGTCGAGCAGAGCGGCTTTAAGGCTCATCGCACGTCCGACTCTGGCGTCGTTCACCTGGTGATGCCGATCGCCGAAACTCAAGAATCGATCGCGGCCCACGCGGATCGCGAGAAGCCGCGGAAATAATTCGCGCCCGCGTACGAGGAGAATTTCACCATGAGCAATGTCAGTTTCGAGACCGATGGAGCGATCGCGATCGTCACGATCAACCGTCCCGCCGCGCGCAATGCCGTCGATCGTCCGACCGCCGCCGCGCTGGCCGAGGCGTTTCGCCGCTTCGACGCCGACGCCTCGCTCGCAGTCGCGATCCTGACCGGCGCGGGAGGATTCTTCTGCGCGGGCGCGGATTTGAAGGCGGTCGCGACCGAGCGCGGAAATCGCGTCAGCGCCGACGGCGACGGGCCTCTCGGATGCTCACGGATGCTGCTCGGCAAGCCTGTAATCGCCGCGGTCGAGGGCTTCGCGGTGGCGGGCGGTCTCGAGCTCGCGCTGTGGTGCGACCTGCGCGTCGCGGCTCGCGATGCGGTGTTCGGCGTCTATTGCCGCAGATGGGGCGTGCCGCTGGTCGATGGCGGCACGATCCGGCTGCCGCGTCTTATCGGGATGAGCAATGCGATGGACATGATTCTGACCGGACGCGGTGTTGCGGGCGAAGAGGCGCTCAGGATGGGGCTTGCGAATCGAATCGTCGAAAAGGGCGGCGCGCTCGCGGCCGCCCGCGAGCTCGCATCACAGCTCGCAGCGTTTCCGCAGCGATGCCTGCGCTCGGACCGGATGTCGGCGTACGAGGCATGGACGCTGCCGCTCGAAGGCGCGCTCGCGAACGAATATCGTCACGGAATCGCGACCATTAGCTCGGGCGAAACGCGCGAGGGCGCCGCCCGCTTCGCCGCCGGCGCCGGCCGCCACGGAAAATTCTAGGGGGCACTCTACATTGACAGACGGTGGATTTCCAGTGGTGGCCGACGGCTCGTCGGCCGACGCGAAGCGTCATCTGGGTACGAGAGAAATCGCAGAGCGGCTTCTCACCCGCACGGTCATCGGCATGCGAAGACGGGCGCGTCGCGACGCGCCCCTACGAATTGAATCTGTTTTAATAGGGGCGGCTCTCGAGCCGCCCGCTCGCATGGCCTCGATCAACATCGGTCAACCCTGTCCGTCATCCTGCCATGAAAGTCGGTGGAGCGATGAGTATCGTAATCTGAGCCAAGCCCTCCGGCCGTCATTTCGAGCGCTGCGGAGAAATCCCGAGGCGGCCATGCTCGACGCGAACATCACGTGCTGCGACTCTTCGATCGGGATTCCTCGCGCGGCAGCCACGCGCGGGAATGACAACCGCAGAGACGGGAGAGCGTATCATCCACCTACTTGTTTCGCTTGGCGATCACCTGTAGCATCTTCGCCTGAAGCCAATGACGGCTCTCACGCGCGTCGGATTCCGCGACGCCACACTCCAATCGCTCGACCCAGTATTCTGGCCTTCGCGCCAGACTCGAATCCGGGGGTTTTGCACCTGAGGTACTCTTTTGTCCTTTTCCGATTTTAACCTTTCACCCGAAATTCTTCGCGCGCTCGCCGACCGCGGGCATCATGACCCGACCCCGATCCAAGACGGCGCAATTCCAGCCGCCCTCGAAGGACGCGATATCGTCGCCACTGCCGAGACCGGCAGCGGAAAGACTTGCGCCTTTTTGGCGCCGACGCTCGACCGGTTGCATCGCAAGCACACCAATCATCTGGCCGCGATCGTTATTACTCCGACACGCGAGCTTGCCGCGCAGGTCGGCCGCGAATTCCAGTTACTCGCGCGCCATCTGAAACTGCGCGCGGCAGTCGTGGTCGGCGGGGAATCCGAAAAACGTCAGATCGACGAAATCCGCAAGGGCGCCCATGTTCTGATCGCGTGCCCGGGCCGCCTGATCGACTATCTCGAGCGCCACATCGTGAAGCTCGACCGGGTCGAGATCGTGATCATCGACGAGGCCGACCGCCTGCTCGACATGGGTTTTCTGCCTCAGTTGCGCCGGATCATGAAGATGGTGCCGAAGCAGCGGCAGACCTTGATGTTCTCGGCGACGATGGCCTCGGGACCCGAGATGATCGCGCGCGAATTCCTGCACGAGCCTACGCGCGTGACGATCGGCTCCAAGCCCGCGCCACCCGCGAGTATCCGGCAGGCGATCTATCCGGTCGCGCTCGAAGACAAATCCAAGATGCTGCTGGAAATCCTGAAACGGCCCGAGATCGAAAGCGCGATCGTCTTTACTCGCACCAAGAGCCGCGCCGATCGGGTCGCCAAGCTCCTCCAGCGCAACGACATCCGCGCGGTCCAGATTCATGGCGACCGCTCGCAGAGCCAGCGCAACGCCGCGCTGGCGGGATTCAAAGCGCGCCGCTACCGCGTGATGGTCGCGACCGACGTTGCGGCGCGCGGACTCGATATTCCCGACGTCTCGCACGTGATTAATTTCGATCTTCCCGACGAGAGTGAGAATTATATCCATCGCATCGGCCGCACCGCCCGGATGGGCAAAGCGGGCGAGGCGATCTCGCTGGTCACGCCCGAAGAGCGGGTCACGCTGGCGCGCCTGGAGCGCACGCTCGGCGGCGAGCTCGATCGCGAGCACGTCGAGGGTTTCAACCGACTCGAAATCGCGCCGGCCAAACCGGTCAAGCTGTTCCGATCGGCGGGAGCGGGACGCAATCGTTCGCCGCGCAATCGCACACGTTCACGCTGGGCCTGAAAAACCTGACTGACAGACAAGAGCGCGGCGCGCATAATGCGCGCCACGCTTATTTTTTGCCCTCGAAATCGCCGCTCAATCTTTCGGAATCGCACCGACCAGCGACGCACGCTGCGAAATCTCGATCCAGTTGCCGTCGGGATCGCGGATAAACGAAATCCGCGCAACTGTGCCGAGCGTCACCGGCGCAGCGCCCTCCCGCACGCCCATCGACAGGAATCGCCGATGCTCCGCGTCGCAGTCGCGCACCTGGATCGTGATGTACCGGAAGCCGATCGCGCGCATCCCGGCGATCACCTGCGCGGCTGGAGCCGAGGGCGCATCTTCGGCGCGGCGCGCGGCGGAGTCGTGCGCAAAGCTGATCATGGTTTCGCCGATCTTGTAGTGACGCGCATCGATCTTTTCGCCGCCCAGCGCTTCGCCGTAAAAGCGCGCGAACGCGGCTTCATCGGTCACCGCGATATGGATCTCGATCTGATTGATGCCGCGCTGACCGGTCGGCACCAGCTCGATCTCGTTGCCGTCGGGATCAGCCATGCGCATCGGAATCGGCGTGCGCGAATCCGCGATCGTGACGCGCGAGTATCCACCCGCGACGCGCGCGGGCAGCGCCTCGCGCGATTCGTTCAGCTTCAGCACCGAGCCATGCAGGCCCATGCGATGCTGCCGCATGCCGCCACCGAGCGGCAGGATCTCCTCGAACGGCAGCCGCAATCGCTCGGTGTAAAACGCGCGCAGCTCTTCTACCCGGTTGGTAAAGAAGCCCACATCGACGAATCGTTTGGCCAGTTCCATAGATTATCTCCGCTACCATATCGCGCCGCCGCGGCGCCATCGCATGACGCGCCGTCCTCACGCGCGATGCGGCCGTAGGGTGCCACGCCTCAGCGCGCGTTCCTTCATCATCGCGAAGAATACCGGCACCAGGATCAGCACGTGAATCGTTGACGTGACCATCCCGCCAACGATCGGCGCCGCGATCGGCTTCATCACGTCGGCGCCGATTCCCGACTCCCACAGTATCGGCGCCAGGCTCAGCATCACCACCGCGACCGTCATCAGCTTCGGGCGCAGGCGATGCACCGCGCCGTCGATCGCGGCCTCTTCGATCGCGGCGTGATCGACGGTGCCCGCGGCAAGCCGACGGTCGAGCGCTTCGTCCAGATAGATCACCATCACGACTCCAGTCTCGACCGCGATTCCGAACAGATCGATATAGCCGATCGCGACCGCGACGCTGAAGTCGTAGCCGAGGAACCATTGCAGCAAGAGTCCGCCCGTCAGCGCGTACACGCATGGAAACAACAGGACCAGCGTCTCCGCCACAGAGCCGAACAGCATGTAGAGCAGCACGAAAATCGCCGCGAACACTATCGGCAGAATGAGCGTCAGGCTTCGGCGCGCACGCAACTCGAACTCGTACTCGCCCGACCATTTGAACGAGTAACCGGGCGGCATCTTGAGGTGCTGATCGAGCAGGCGCTGGGCGTGATCGACGTAGCCGCCGTAGTCGCTGGTCGAGAGATCGACGTACACGTAGCCGGTCAGCTCGCCGTCCTCGTCGCGGATCATCGTGGGTCCGGGAGCGACCGCGATCGACGCGACCTCGCTCAGTGGAACCTGCGCGCCAGACGGGGTCGCGAGCAGCACCGCACCGAGCGCCTCAGGATTCGAGCGATAGTCACTCAGGTAGCGCACGCTGATCGGAAACCGCTCGCGTCCGTTGATAACGGTCGAGATATTGTCGCCACCGATCGCCGACCTGACCGCCGTCTGGATGTCGTCGACCGTCAATCCGTAACGCGCCGCAACCGCGCGGTTCGGCGTGACGTTGATATAGAAGCCCTGCGACACGCGCTCGGCGAATACTCCGCGCGTGCCCGGCATACTGCCCAGAATCTCCTCCATCGCGAGGCCGATTCGCTGAATCTCTTCTAGGTTTGGACCCTGGATTTTCAGCCCGACCGGAGTTTTGATTCCGGTAAGCTCCATGTCGAGACGATTCCCGACCGGCATCGTCCAGGTGTTCGCGAGCCCCGGGAAATGAAGCTTCGCGTCCATCGCTGCGACCAGGCGATCGTAAGTCATACCGGCAGGCCACTGGTTGCGCGGCTTCAGCATCACCGTCGTATCGAACATGTCCATCGGCGCGTTGTCGGTCGCGCTGTCGGAGCGACCCACGGTGCCGAACACGCTTTCGACTTCCGGGAACGCGCGGATAATCCGGTCCTGCTGCTGCAACAGCGCCGTCGCCGACGTGATCGAGAGGCCGGGCAGAGCAGTAGGCATATAGAGCATCGAGCCCTCGAACAACGGCGGCATGAACTGGCTTCCGATCTTGAGCACCAGCGGCAAGGTCAGCGCGAGGAAGGCCAGGTTGGCGACGATCGTTATCGCGCGATGCCGCAGGCACCACTTGATCACAGGCCGGTAGAGCGCCTGAAAAAATCGCGAGAGCGGATTTTCATTCTCGGGACGAATCCGCCCGCGAATCAGCCACAGCATCAGGATCGGAACGATCGTCACCGCCAGGATCGACGACGACGAAATCGCCAGCGTCTTGGTCCAGGCCAGCGGCCGGAACATCCGCCCCTCCTGCGCCTCAAGCATGAACACGGGCAGAAACGAGACCACGATTATCAGGAGCGAGTAGAACAGTGGGCGGCCGACCTGCTTCGCCGCGCCGAGCAGCACGCGATCGCGCTCGCCCGCTTGGGGAGCCGTCATGCTGTCGCGGCCGTGGTTTGCAATCCAGTCGCCCAGATGGCGATGCCCGTTTTCCACCATCACGATCGACGCATCGACCAGCACCCCGATCGCGAGTGCGAATCCGCCGAGCGACATGATGTTCGAGCTCACGTGCAGGAAGTACATCGGGATGAACGACGCGAGCAGCGCGAGCGGGATCGAGGCGATCGGGATCAGCGCCGAGCGGAAGTGCCACAAGAACACGATGATCACCAGGCTCACGATGATCGCTTCCTCGACCAGGGCGCGGCGCAGGGTCTGGATCGAATCGCTGATCAGGCCCGCGCGATCGTAGCCCGCGACGATCTCGACGCCCGGCGGGAGCGTCTTCTGAACCTCTGTGATGCGCTGCTTGATGCCGTCGATAACGCGGAGCGCGTTTTCGCCGTCGCGCATCACGACGATCCCGCCGACCACTTCGCCCTGGCCGTCATAATCCGCCGCGCCTTCGCGCAGGTCGGGACCGAAGCTCACGACGCCAAGGTCGCGGATCAGGACCGGAGTGCCGCCATGATCGGCGACCGGAATATTTTCGAGATCGGCGAGCGACTTGATATAGCCGAGCCCGCGAATCTGGTAGTCGGCGCCCGACATCTCGAGCACGCGGCCGCCGACCTCGTTGTTGCTCGCGCGGATTTTGTCGATCACGGTCTGGAGCGGCACCTTTAGCGCCAGCATCCGGTTCGGATCGAGTTTGACCTGGTACTGGCGCACGAATCCGCCGATCGTGGCGACCTCGGCGACGCCGGGCACGGTTTCGAGCGCGTAGCGGATCTTCCAGTCTTGCAGCGCACGCAAATCCGCCAGGCTCTGGCTGTGCCCGCGATCGACCAGCACGTATTCGTAAACCCATCCGGCGCCGGTCGCGTCGGGGCCAAGCGTCGGCGAGACCCCGGCTGGGAGGCGCCCGGCGAGTTGCTGCATATATTCCAGCACGCGCGAGCGCGCCCAGTAGAGATCGGTGCCGTCCTGGAACACGACGTACACGTACGAATCGTTGGCCATTGTCTGCGCGCGAACCGCCTTGACCTTCGGCGCCGCCAGCATTGCGGTAACGATCGGATAGGTCACCTGGTCCTCGATCAACTGCGGCGGCTGTCCCATCCATTGCGTGTGGATGATCACCTGCACGTCGGAGATATCGGGCAGCGCGTCGAGCGGAGCATGCTCGATCGACCATCCGCCCCCGAGCACGATCACCAGGACGGCGAGACCGACCAGAAAGCGGTTGCGATTGCACGAATCGATTATATGTTCGATCATTTGCGTCGCTCCCGGTTACATCGCCATCGGTCCGCTGACCGTGATGCTCATCCGTCTGGTCGCGATCGTGCGGCCGGCTTTTTCCGCGGACACCGTGACGGTAAAGGTCCCTCCGCTGGCGAGCGTTATCTCTGCGCCGTATTTGCCGCTGCCCTGATCGGCAAGAGCGGACTCGGCGCGGATCGCCGCCATCCCCATCGAGGGCATTGCCGGCATGAAGAAGACCACCTGCACCTTCGCGCCGGTGATCGGAGCGCCGCTCGGATTCGAGAGCGTTACCCGCACCGCGTTCTTACCTTTCGCTGGCGGGGACGGATCGGTGGTGATAGCGAGCATCGCTGGGGGCGTGGCGCTTTGACCAGCGTTTGCGACCGCCTGTTGAGTCGAACCAGGCGGAGGCGGAGTGTAGCCGCCAATCGCGGCCTGGAGCTGGCTTTCGGAATCGATCAGGAAATTCGCCGAGCTCACGACGCGATCGCGCGCGCGCAGACCTTTGCGCACGACAAAGTTGTCGCCGACGCGCGCGCGCAGCTCGACCTCGACCGGAGTCAGATAGCCGTCGCCCTGATCGACGAACACGATATTGTGCGTCCCGGTCTGCAGCACTCCGGCGGCGGGAATCACCAACGCGCGTCCTAGCCTCGGCGTGAGCGCGACCTGCACAAACATCCCAAGCTTCAGCGCGGCATCGGGGTTATTGAGCACGGTGCGCACCCGCGCGGTGCGCGTGACCGGATCGATCGAGGGCCAGATGGAATCGACCTTGCCGCTGAAGATTCTGCCCGGATACGAATCGACGGTGATCGCAGCCGGGTCACCGATTTTGATCTCGCCCAGACGATCTTGAAAGACCGCGGCGTAGACCCAAATCGTGTCGAGATTTGCGATCGTGTAAAGACGCGTCGAAGGATCGGCGTACATATTCGGCAGCGCGGCGCGATCGGTGATATAGCCGGTCGCAGGCGAATCGATTTCGATTTCGCTATGGACAGTGCGCTCGCGTTCGAGGCGGCGAATCTCGCGTTCGGGAACGCCGAACAGGCGCAGCCGATCGAGCGACGCCGCGACCATCGTGTTGGCTCCTCCCGCTACGCCCTCGACGGTGCTGTCCTTCACGCCGGCTCGCTCGCCAAGTGCGATCAGATATTCGTTCTCGGCGTTTACGAGGTCGGGACTGTAGATCGTGAAGAGCGCCTGGCCGCGACGCACGAGCTGCCAGTTCTGATTGGCGAAAACGCTGCGGATCCATCCCGGAAACCGCGTCTGGACATAGCTTTCGCGCTGCTCGTCGGCCTCGACGGTGCCGGTTGCATCGATCCGGTCGGTAAGTGCGCGCTCCTCCACGGTCGCGAATTTGAGACCAATCATCTGGCGTCGCTCGGGCGGCACTTCGATCGGGACCAGGTGCGGGGCTCCCGCGCCTTGCGCGCGCGGGTGGCGTGGCGGCGTGACGAGCGCGATCCACAGAATCGCGAAGGCAAATATTGTGCGCTTCATGAATTTGCTCCGATGATCCGCTCGACATGCGCGACCGCAATCTCGTGGTCCGCGATCGCACGCAGGTAGCCCTCGCGCAATTCGAGTACCGCGGTCACCGCCGAGAGCATCGTCTGGAAATCGACTTTGCCGGTGCGATACGCGGCGCGCGCCGAGTTCATCGTCGCCTCGGATTGCGGAATCAGCCCGTCGCGGTACATCGCGATAATCCGGGTCTGGGTGCGAATCGAAACGAGGCTCGCCTGCAGGTCGGATAGCGTCGCCAAGCGCGCCGCGCGCAGCGCACTTTGGGCAGAGTGCTTTTCAAGCGCGGCCTGCTCGACCGCGGGAGTCTGCTTGCGCCAGAAGTAAAGTGGAATCTTCGCGCCGATCGAGAACATGTAGTAGTCGGCGAAGCCCGGCCCGGTCTTCTCGTACGTGTAGCCGACGTCAAAGTCGGGCCAGTAATCGTGACGCGCCAGCTCGAGCGCATTTTCGCTGCGCGCGACCGCGGTTTGCGCCATCTTCAGCTCCGGAGAATCGGCGTCCGCGGCGGCCACGATTTCCGTTTCGCCGAGCTTGAGCGTGGTCGGTGTGATGTCGCCGATCTCGATATTGCGCGAATCCTGCTCGCGCCCGAGCATCGCCTTGAGATTCGCCTCGGCCACCTGGGTATCGTCGTGATTCAGCTCGAGCTGCTTGAGTATCGCGGTCGCCGCGAGCTGCGCCTTGAGCACGTCCTGCTGCTGCGCGCTGCCGGTGCGATATTGTGCCGCGGTAGCGCCGGCGATCGACGCGAGATCGACGCGCGTCTGTTCGAGCAGGCTGCGCGAGCGCGTCAGAAGGAAGAGATTGAACGCGTCGTCGCGGACCTTCTCGGCGACGTTGCGCTCTGCGGCGACGACGCTCTCGCCGGCGGTCTCGGCGTCTTTCTTCGCCTGCTCCGCGCGGAGCCTCAACTTTCCGGGTCCGGGAATTTCCTGCGAGAAGCCGAATCCGGTGTAGTAGAAATTGCTCGATTCATAGCCGGAAAACGGCTGTGGACTGCCGACCGTAAAATGCTGGAGCGAGATTTCCGGGTCGGGCAGGGTCGCGGCCTGGACCGGCACGCGCGTGGTTGCCTGCCAATGGCTTTGCGCGGCGGCGATCTCCGGGCTCGCGCGCATCGCCTCGCTCACCAGCGCGTCGACGGTAACTGGTGCGTCGCTTTGATCCGCCGATCCGCGCCCTGCGGAAAGTCCGATCCCGATCACGACTGCAAGCGCAAGCTGTGCGGAAACCCTTTTTCGCCGCGCCTTATGTTTCGGCTCCATCTCGATTCACCCATCGCGTAAGTCTGATTCGCCACGCACGATCGTGCGCGAGCGAGATTCCTCAACTGCGATTCGCGGCTCGGTGCGCGCAGGGGCGCATCGGCGCGAGTGATCGCGCTCAAAGAGTCATTAACAATTTGGCGAAATCAGATCTGGAACGAGCAGAGCCGCACCGGCGAAGGCGATTCCACGGGCGGAGATTCATCCGCGCGAGGATCGTCACCGCGATGTCCCTTAGGGGAGTCAGGACGGCGAACCAGGACGCGGGCACGTGGCGATGCGCACTCGGCTCTTGAACCGACGACTTGGCAGACGCGACGGTAGCATCGTGCGGCGCGACGCGGCAGCACCGCGTGGCGTCGCGGCTATTCGGCGCAGGCGCCGGACAGGAAGTCGAGCAGCAGGTGCGCGCCGCGGAGGCGTTCAGCCCTGCCGTCGCGATCCCGCCGCTAGAGGCGAGCATCGCAAACGCAAGCAGGAACATGGCTGCACGCCGGAGCATCGCACCTAGGCTAAGGCGCGCGGCGATCTTGCGCAATACCGTCAATCCATTCGGTTTCTGCGCGCGCTTCTATTTTTTTCCTATCTGGGTTATGTCTAGCCTGATCAATCACCATACCCGCGAGGATGAGAGATGGACTTTTCGCTTAGCCCGAAGACCGAAGATTTGCGCAAACGCGTTTCCGCCTTCATGGACCAGTACGTCTATCCGGCCGAGAAGGTCGTGATTACGCAGGAGCGCGCCGATTCCCACGAAGAACATCCGGTAATGAAAGACATCAGGAAGAAGGCCAAGGCTGAAAAGCTCTGGAACCTTTTCCTGCCCGACGAGAAGTGGGGCGCCGGCCTCAAGAACTACGAATACGCCCCGCTGTGCGAGGTCATGGGCCGCAGCCCGCTCGGCGCGCGTGCGTTTAACTGCATGGCGCCCGACACCGGCAACATGGAAATCCTGACCGAGTTCGGCACCGACGAGCAGAAGCAGAAGTGGCTTAAGCCTCTGCTCGAAGGCGAGATGCGCACCTGCTTTTCGATGACCGAGCCCGACACCGCGGGCTCCGATCCGACTCTGCTCAAGACCCGCGCCGTGCGCGACGGCGACTACTACGTGATCAACGGCCACAAGTGGTTCACCTCGAACGCGATCGGCTCGGCCTTCGCGATCGCGATGGTGGTGACCGACCCCGAGGCGGAATCGCATCGCCGTGCGAGCCAGATTATCGTCCCGACCGATACTCCCGGATTCAATATGGTTCGTCCGGTGCCGGTGATGGGCCATACCGGGGGCGGCGGACATTGCGAGATCATCTATAAGGATTGCCGCGTGCCGATCACCAACGTGCTCGGGCGCGAGGGCGACGGCTTTGCGATTTCGCAGGCCCGTCTCGGACCGGGCCGAATCCATCATTGTATGCGCACGATCGGAACCGCCGAGCGCGCGATCGAGCTGATGTGCAAGCGCGCCAATGTACGCTTTACCCACGGCAGCCTGCTCGCCGACAAGGCGAATATCCAGGAATGGATCGCCGACTCGCGAATCGAGGTCGACTCCGCGCGACTGATGGTGATGAACGCGGCGTGGCAGATGGACACTCTCGGCAAGAAAGAAGCGCGCCAGCAGATCTCGATGATCAAAGTGCAGTGCGCGAACATGGTGATGCGCGTGCTCGACCGCGCGATCCAGCTCTACGGCGCGGCCGGGGTGAGCGACGATTATCCTCTGGCGCGGATGTGGCGCGAGGGCCGCGCGCTAAGGATCGCCGACGGTCCCGACGAAGTGCATCGCCAGACGATCGCGCGCCGCGAGCTGCGCAAATGGAAGTAGTCAATTAGCCAGCTACTATACTGGGCGCTCGTTCCTCGGGGGCGGGCGCCCGTTGCTTTGCATCTGAGTAATGAATTTGGCGGCAACTGAGACTGACCCATCATGGCGGAAGCGATAGAAATCCTGCCCGAGTACGGCGAAGTCCGCGACGAGGAACAACTCGACTGGGCCAAGCTCCAAGCCTTCCTGAACGGACAAGCTGCCCGGCGCGGACCGCGAGCTCACCGTCAAACAGTTTCGCGGCGGACATTCCAATCTCACCTACCTGCTGCGCTTCGGTGACGGCGCGCAGACGCAAGAATGGGTCATGAGGCGGCCGCCGTTTGGTCCGCTGCCCGTTGGCGGACACGACATGGCGCGCGAGTACAAGGTGCTCTCGCGGCTGTGGCAGGCGTTCGAACCGGCGCCGCGCGCGATGCTGTTCTGCGACGACGTGTCGATTATCGGCGCGCCGTTTTTCGTGATGGAGCGGCGCAACGGAATCGTGATCAAAAATCGCCAGCCGCTCCCCGACGAGCTGCCGCAGGATCCTGACGTCGCTGCGCAAGCTCTCGGCGGGATTTATCGATACCGCCGCCGACCTGCACGGCGTCGATTACCGCAAGATCGGGCTCGAGACGCTCGGCAAGCCGGAAGGGTTCCTGGTCCGCCAGACCAACGGATGGATGAAAAGGTGGGAGGCCGCAAAGACCCGCGAAGTGCCGCTGATGGAAAAGCTCGGCGCGTGGTTCGTCGAGAATCTGCCGCCCGCGCAACCGCCCGCGATTATCCATAACGATTTCTACCTCCACAACGTGATGATCGACTCGCACGACCCGGGAAAAATCGTCGGTGTCTTCGACTGGGAGATGTCCACGCTCGGCGATCCGCTGGTCGATGTGGGGATCGCGCTCAACTACTGGCGCGACAACACCGACCCGCCCGAGCTGCTGGACACAAGCCAGGGCGAAGTTCACACGCTGCGCAAAGGCTTCATGACCCGCGATGAGCTGATCGACCGCTACGCCAAACGGACGGGGCGCGATCTGAGCCGCATCGCCTACTACTGGGCATGGGCGCATTGGAAGAACGCCACGGTGGTCGAGCAGATCTACGTCCGCTACGTGCGCGGCCAGACCACCGACCCCCGCTTCGCCGCGATGGGCACCCACGCCCCGGCTCTTGCAATCGCATCGGCCAGGGTCGCCTCGCGAATGGGATTTCGAGCCTGATACCCCGACTCCGTGACGCCCGGGCGCTCCCTTTCAGGAAATCCGGAAGTAGGCTATCTACAGGGTAGGCGAGTGTCACAACCCCGCCGAAAGCAATTGCGGAGGACTTCCACGCTTGCAGGCATTTAACTTTGACTCACCTACCAGCCTCGATGACGCGCTTAAGGTTCTTGCAGCGCATGGAGAGAAGGCGCGTCCGCTATGCGGCGGCACCGACCTGATTATCCAGATGCGTGCGGGAGTACGCCGTCCCGAGCATGTTGTCGATATCAAGCAAATCAAGGAGCTGCGCGAGCTCAAGTTCGACCCGAAAAGCGGCCTGCGCCTGGGCGCCGCGGTTTCGTGCATCGAGATTCACGAGAATCCTCTGATGCGCAAGCATTACCCTGGACTCACCGAAGCCGCGCATCTTATCGGGTCGCTGCAGATTCAGAATCGCGCGTCGGTCGGCGGAAACCTGTGCAATGGATCGCCCGCCGCCGACTCAACTCCCGCGCTGATCGCGCTCGGCGCACGCGCGCGAATTGCCGGTCCCAAGGGCGAGCGCGAGGTCCCGGTCGATAAGTTCGTGCTCTCCCCGGGCCGCACCGTCCTCGAGCCGGGCGAGTTGTTGGTCCAGCTACTGATCGCTGCTCCGGCGCCCCACTCTAGCGACGCCTATCTGCGCTTCATTCCGCGCAACGAGATGGATATCGCGGTGGTCGGCGTGGGCGCGTCGATTACGCTCGATGCCGGCAAGATCACGGCCGCGCGTATCGGTCTGGGCGCGATTGCCGCGACCCCGCTGGTCGCCGTCAAAGCCGCCGAATCGCTCATCGGCAAAAAGCTCGACGACGCGGCGCTCGCACTTGCGGGACGCCTCGCGTCGGAGGCCGGGTCGCCTATTGACGATATGCGCGGCACCGCCGAGTATCGCCGTCACATCACCGGCGTGCTGACCACGCGCGCACTCACGATCGCAGCCGAGCGCGCAGCGAAAATCTGAAACCGCGCAAAGGAATCGAGAGAAGAACATGTCCAGAAAGACATTGGTTGACGCGATCATAAACGGCGAGCCGACCGAGTTCCTGTGCGAGCCGCGCCAGAGCCTGCTCGAATGCCTGCGCGACGTCCTCGAGCTGACCGGCAGCAAGGAAGGATGCCTCACCGGCGATTGCGGCGCCTGCACCGTCATGATCGATGGTCGCGCGGTATGCTCATGCCTGGTGCTCGGCCCCGAGGCCGCAAGGCAAGCGGATCACGACGGTCGAGGGTCTTGCCGACGCGACCAGGCTCCACGAGCTGCAGCAGCAATTCCTCGAGCACGCGAGTCTGCAATGCGGAATCTGCACGCCGGGATTCCTGATGTCGGCCAAGGCTCTGCTCGAGCGCAATCCAAATCCGACCGAGCCCGAGATTCGATACGCGCTGGCGGGGAATCTCTGCCGATGCACCGGGTACGACAAGATCGTGCGCGCGGTGACCGACGCGGCCAAAACCCTGCGCGAAGGCGGACATGACCGCGCCGCGGCGCGGAGCTAGAATTACTAACGGAACTGCTTACCGACGAGGTAATTGAACGATGGCAGCAGCAACGAGTAACGGACATTTCAAGGTGATTGGCACGCGTCCGATCCGCCACGACGGAATTGACAAAGTGATGGGCCGCGCCAAGTACGGCGCCGACTACGCTTTCCCCGGGATGCTGCATGGCAAGCTCTTGCGCAGCCCGCACGCGCACGCCCGGATCAAATCGATCAATCTCACCAAGGCGCTCGCGCTGCCCGGCGTCAAGGCGATCGTCACCGGCAAGGATCTCCCCAAGGCTGCGAACAAACTCGAGCAATCCGGAGAGATGACGGTCAATCCGTACTACCTGTCGATGAACATCCTCGCGCACGACAAGGTGCTCTACGACGGCCATGCGATCGCCGCGGTCGCCGCGACCAGCCCGCATATCGCCGAAGAAGCGGTGCGCCTGATCGAGGTCGAGTATGAAGTGCTGCCGCCGGTGATGACGGTTGACGCCGCGATGAAACCAGGCGCGCCGATCCTGCTGCACGACCTGCGCAACAAGGAAGAAGGTAACAAGGAAACCAACGTCGCCCAGCATCACCTGTTCAAGCGCGGCGATATCGAAGCAGGCTTCAAGGCCGCCGATTTTATTATCGAGCGCGAGTTCAACACCGCGATGGTGCATCAGGGGTATATCGAGCCGCACAACGCCGTCGGCATCTACAATACTGACGGTCAGGCCACCATCTATTGCTCGACCCAGGGCGCCTTCGATGTGCGATCGCTCAGCGCCCAAGTGCTCGGTATCGAGGTCGGCAAGATCAAGGTCGTACCGGCGGAAATCGGCGGCGGCTTTGGCGGCAAGACCACCATCTATCTCGAGCCGCTCTCGGTGCTCCTCTCGAAGAAGACCGGCGCGCCGGTCAAACTGGTGATGACGCGCGGCGAAGTGCTGCGCGCGACCGGACCGACCTCGGGCTCGAAGATCAAAGTGAAGATGGGCGCGACCAAGGACGGCACGATCGTCGCCGCTCAGGTCTGGATGGCCTATGAAGCGGGCGCATATCCAGGTTCGCCGGTCGGCGCCGGCGCGATGTGCGTGATCGCGCCGTACGCGATCGAAAATCTCCAGATCGACGGCTACGACGTCGTCGTTAACCGGCCCAAGACCGCGGCCTATCGCGCACCCGGCGCGACCAACGCCGCGTTCGCGTCGGAAACGATCATCGACGAGCTGGCCGACAAGTGCGGGATGGACCCGATCGATTTCCGGATCAAAAACGGAGTCAAGGAAGGTTCGCCGCAAGTAGTCGGCCCTCCATTCAAGCGGATCGGATTTGTCGAGACTTGCGAAGCGATCAAGAACAGCGAGCACTACAAGTCAAAGCTGACCGGCAAGAACCGCGGACGCGGCGTCGCCACCGGCTTCTGGTTCAACGCCGGGATGCAATCCTCGGCGACGGTGAATATCCATACTGACGGCACCGCCAGCGTCGTCACCGGCTCGGTCGATATCGGCGGCTCGCGCGCTTCGATGGCGATGATCGCCGCGGAGGTTCTGGCGCTGCCGATCACCGACGTGCGCCCTCTCGTCGCCGATACCGATTCGATCGGACATACCGACGTGACCGGCGGCAGCCGGGTGACGTTCGCAACCGGGATGGCGGTGTACGAGGCCGCGCAGGACGCGATCAAGCAGCTCACGGAACGCGCGGCGAAGGTCTGGGAAATCAAACCCGACCAGATCGAATTTCGCGATGGCGCATTCCACGCCAAGACCGGCGACAAACCTCCCATGGCAATCAAGGAACTCGCCAAGCGCCTGGCGCGCACGGGCGGACCGATCACGGGGCGCGCGAGCGTCAACGCGCGCGGCGTAGGACCGGCGTTCGCCGCGTTGTGCGTCGATGTGGAAGTCGATCCAGATACCGCCAAGGTCAAGTTGCTGCGATGCACTGTCGCGCAGGACGCCGGGCGCGCGATTCATCCGAGCTACGTCGAAGGCCAGATGCAGGGCGGCACCGCGCAGGGGCTCGGATGGGCGCTCAACGAAGAATATTTTTACGACGAAAAGGGCACGCTCAGGAACACCGGCCTGCTCGACTACCGGATGCCGACTTGCCTCGATCTACCGATGATCGAAACGATAATCGTTGAGGTTCCCAACCCCGGCCATCCGCTGGGCGTGCGCGGAGTCGGCGAGGTATCGATCGTCCCGCCGCCGGCCGCGGTCGCCAACGCGATCTTCGACGCGGTGGGCGTCAGGATGACGGAGACGCCGATGTCGCCGCCGAAGCTGATGAAGGAAATTCTGAAAAAGCGCGCCGCCGAAAATGCGCAATCCGCGGCCGCTGACTGAGCGATCGAAACTGACTGATGCTGTCCAACGGGGCCGGGCCGATTCGGTCCGGCTCCGTTTTTTTCCGATGCCCACCGCAATAATTCCCGCGCTGCTCCGCAAGCTCACCGCCGGCCGCGAACGCGTCGCGGTAAAAGGCCGCACCGTGCGCGCAATAGTCGCCGACCTCGAGCGCCAATTTCCCGGTCTCGCCGATCAACTGCTCGACGCCGGCGAGATCAAACCCTCGATTGCAATTTCGATTGATGGCGAAGTCGTGCCCGGCGGAGTGCTCGAGCCGGTCGGCGAAAACAGCGAGGTGCATTTTCTGCCGGCGCTCGGCGGAGGCGCGTGATCCTCGAACGCAGGGCGTTCTAGGAAGTACGACGCGGCCAAGATCGATGCAGAGCGCGAACCGGATCCGGTCACGATGCACTCAAGCTGCCAATAAGCACTGTCAGGACTAACTAAGTTATAGCTTGCGCTTGCCACGCCGCCATCATTTTCGATTGCAACAGTGTAGCAGTCGCGTAGAATGTGGCTGCTGGCCGGGGTTTGCCCCCCTTTTCCCGGTTGGCTACGGGTCAGGCGGAGCAATTCGTCTGGCCCTATTTCTTGAAGAACAAATCCGGCGCGTGGTTTCGATCTCGCGCCGGATTTCAATTTTTTCTGAGCTTCAAATGCTCTGAACGGTCGTTCGACTTTTCCAAACGATCGTTCATCGCGCGCGTTCCCCAACGGTCTTCAGCTCATGAAAACCTCGCGCACGTGATTGGTATCGTTGTACTCGCGCGCCAGCGCAATCCGGTCGCCGTCGAAACGGAAATAGAAATGGTACCGATTCTGATATTTCTTCCCGTTGGCCGCGATCGTGTCCGACTCCGCCTGGATCGCCACGTGCGGTCCTTCGGAGATGGTGGTGTGGAATTTCATATTGAGCCCGTTGGGAAACATCGCCTTGAGCGTCGACGGCATCGCCTTCAAGAACGCGGCCTTGCCGCGAATCGCGCTGAAGCCCGGTAGCCGCGCCATCATCTCGAACTCGAAATCGTCGGTAAGCAGATCTTCATAGACCTTCGGATCAGGCCTCTCGAACCCCTTGAGAAACATCAGTGCGCGTTCTTTCTGTCCTGCGGAATCCATCGGCGGCCTCCAACTGTATTGATGCGATCTGACGCCTAGCGCTGCGCCTTGCGATACACCAGTACCGAGCATGGGGCGTTGCGCGCGATCTTCTCGGCGACCGACCCGATCGTTAGAAACTCGGAGCCGGTATGGCCGTGCGTCGCCAGCATGATCAGATCGATCTGGTTCTGCTGCGCGTACTCGCACAGCCTGACCACTGGCGGTCCGGTAAGCACCGCTGTGACGATCTTGGGCGAGTTGGCAAAGTCGACCTTCTTGATCCGCAAGAGCTCCTCTTCGGTCCCCTCTGCAATCGAAGCCTCACGGGCCATTTCGGTGGATTTCTGCTCGAGGAAACTGTGATGCACCGCCACCACGTTCACGATATGCATCTCGGCGCCGAGCTCGCTCGAGAGTTCCCACGCCGAGAGCATCGCTTCCCTCGAGTTCTCCGAAAAGTCGATCGGTGCCAGCACCTTCTTTACATTTTGAATCATCGCTGCCTCCGGAACCCTTGCAATTATCACGGCTTTCGCGCGGGCTGCAAACCCTTGCGCTTGTGTGCAATCATCGCGGCACCAGAACCCGCGCCAACCGCGCGGCATGGAGTCACCGCTGATGAAGGCAACCATCTTCCACGGCCCCCGCGACGTGCGCGTCGAGCGCGTCGCCGATCCTGAAATCACCTCGCCCTCCGACGCGATCGTGCGCATCACCCGCGCCGCGATCTGCGGCTCCGACCTGCACTTCTACCACGGCCAGATGCCGGTCGAGCCTGGTTTCGTGCTCGGACATGAAGGCGTCGGCATCGTCGAGGAAGTTGGCAAGGGCGTAACGCAGCTTCACAAAGGCCAGCGCGTCGTAGTCTCGGGACTGGTCGCCTGCGGCAACTGTTTCTATTGTCGGCGCGGCCAGCCCTCGCAGTGCTCTATCGCCGGCTCCGCGGTTTTCGGCTATGGCAAAAACGCGGCCGGCAAGCTCGGCAACCTGGGCGGCGAGCAATCCGAAGCAATCCAGGTTCCGCTGGCCGATTACACCTGCTATCCGCTTCCGGAAGGAGTTGACGACGATGCGGCGGTGTTCCTGGCCGATATCCTGCCGACCGCGTTCTTCGGCGCGTTAAACGGCGAGATTCGCCCCGGTGACACGGTTGCGATCTTCGGATGCGGCCCCGTCGGCCTGTGCGCGATCCTCGCGGCGCATCTGTTCGGCCCCGCAGAGGTGATCGCGGTCGATAGCGTGCCCTACCGGCTCGAGCTCGCTCGCAAACTCGGCGCGACTCCCGTCACTCTGGCCGAAGCGAAGCAGAAGATCCTCGACCGCACCGACGGCCGCGGCGCCGACGTCACGATCGAGGCGGTCGGCAACCAAGGCGCGCTCGACGCGTCGTTCGAAAACGTGCGCGGCGGAGGCACCGTCTCAATGATCGGCGTGCTCGGCCAGCCGACCTATAACTTCCCGATGATGCTCGCGTTCCAGCGCGATCTGACCTTCCGCGTCGGCCTTGCCAATATCCGCGCGCACATTCCGCAGCTCGCGACGCTGATCGAGCACCATCGGATCGATCCGCGCCCGATCATCAGCCACACGCTCAAGCTCGAAGAGACTCCGCGAGGCTACCAGATTTTCGACGCGCGCGCCGAAGGCGCGATCAAAATATTGATCAAGCCGTAGCGCGCCAATCGCGATCTCGAATCACATCCAAACGAGAGGAATCACAATGGCGGACGAACTCATCAAGATAAAAGTCGAAGGTGAAATCGCATATCTCGGACTCAACCGCCCCGACAAGCGCAACGCGGTCAGCGGAGCGATGCTCGAGGCGTTGCCGCGCGCGCTGCAAGAGGTCAATCGGCCCGAGGTCCGCGCGATCATCCTCTATGGCGAGGGTCAGGTCTTCTCCGCCGGAATCGATTTCATGTCGCTTTCAAACGACACCGGCGCAAGCGGCGGCTCGGGCGGAGGTCCCGACCTTGCGCGCTTTCGCCATTTCGTCGGCGAGTCGCAGGCCGCGCTGTCGCGGATGGAATCGATCGAGAAGCCAGTTATCGGCGCGCTGCACGGCTACGCCGGCGGACTCGGACTGGAAATCGCGCTCGCCTGCGACGCGCGAATAGCGGCCAAGGGCACGCGCCTCGGAATGCCGGAAACGCGCATCGGTCTTGTCCCCGACGTGGGCGGCACTACGCGGCTGACCCGCACCGTCGGCTACGCGCTCGCAAAGGAACTGATCATGACGGCAAGGCTGATCGACGCCGATGAAGCGCTGCGCATCGGGCTGGTGAATCGGGTCGTCGAGCCGGGAAAGCATCTCGCCGCCGCCGAGGAACTCGCGAGAGAAATTGCTCGCAACGCACCGGTCGCGGTTGGTCTGGCCAAACGAATCATCGATCGCGGCCACAGCCTCGACAAGCAGACCTTCATGGAACTCGAAGTCCTCGCGCAAAGCTCCCTCTTAACGACCGAGGATTTCCGCGAGGGCGCCCGCGCGCTGGCCGAGCGCCGCGACCCAAAGTTCAAGGGCAGATAACGCCACTCTGCCGCGAGTTCCACGATCGTGAGACCGATCGAAGAGTTGACGCTGGTTGCCACTATCGAGCAGTCGGACAAGAATTTCAGCCGAAATAAATGTTGAAGGAGATATGCGATGGCGGTCGACGAGGCGAAGCTAAACGAATTGCTCGGGAAGATGCTCGGCGAGGTCGGCGCCGCGATGGCGATCGGACTGGTCATGCTGGGCGACAAGTTCGGATTGTACAAGGCGCTGGCGGCCGCCGGTCCCTTGACCTCCGACGAGCTCGCGGCGCGCACTGGCACTGCGCCGCGTTACGTGCGCGAGTGGGCGGCGGCGCAGGCGGCGGGCGGCTTTATCAACTTCGACGCGGCGAAGGAGCGATATTCGATCTCATCCGAGCAGGCGCTGCTCCTTGCCGACGAGAACGGTCCCGCGTTTTTCCCCGCGATGTTCGAGATTGCCGCCGCGGCCGCGCGTGATCTTCCCAAGCTCGAAGCGGCGTTCAAAACCGGTGGCGGAGTTGGATGGCATGAGCACGACGCCTGCCTGTTCCGCGGCACCGAGAGATTTTTCCGCCCGGGCTACGCGATACATCTCGTGGCGGAGTGGATTCCCGCATTGGAGGGCGTCAAAGAAAAGGTCGAACGCGGCGCGCAGGTCGCCGATGTCGGATGCGGTCATGGCGCATCGACCATTTTACTGGCCAAGGCGTTTCCAAAGTCAAAGTTTACCGGCTTCGACTATCACGAACCGTCGCTCGTGCGTGCGCGCGAGCTGGCGCGAGAGGGCGGCGTCGCCGACCGCGTGACCTTCCAGCGCGCGTCGGCAAAGGAATTTTCCGGCTCCTACGATTTGGTTGCATTCTTCGATTGCCTGCACGACATGGGCGATCCTGTCGGCGTGGCTCAGCACGTCAAATCAACTTTGAAACCTGGCGGAACCTGGATGATCGTCGAGCCTTTCGCCGGCGATCGAATCGCGGACAATCTGGGTCCGATCGGCCGCATATTTTATTCGGCATCGATGCAGATTTGCGTGCCAGCGTCATTGTCGCAGGAAGTCGGTCTGGCTCTCGGCGCCCAAGCCGGTGAAACCAGATTACGGGAAGTGATCTCGAGCGGAGGATTCTCGCGTGTTCGGCGCGCCACCGAAACCCCGTTCAATCTGGTGATGGAAGCGCGTCCCTGAGCGCTCGGCGCGTTGCGCTATTTGCGCCACGGCGCTGGATATTCGCCGCGCTCGAGGAAGCGTATGTAATCGGCCAGAATCTCCGCATGATCGAACGCGAGCGGCGTCGGCGGATTGCGCGGGTCGCATAGCGTGGCATTTTTCGCGTCGTCGTCGCCGCGCGGCGTGCCGCTTGCGCGCGCGACGTACACAACCGTGATTGTCTGACCACGCGGATCGCGTTCGGGCCGCGAATAGACGCCCAGCAGCGCGCGAATCTCGACCTCGAGCGAGATCTCCTCGCGCGCCTCACGCACCGCAGCCTGTTCAACCGTTTCGCCAAAATCCACAAAGCCGCCCGGAATCGCCCATCCGAGCGGGAAATTGCGCCGCTCGATCAGAACGATCTTGTCGCCTATTTCGGCGATCACGTCGGCGGCGATTGGCGGGCACTGCGGACGCGGCATAACCGGAATTTATCACCTCGGCCGATATCACGCATTCCAAAAAAATGGTACTGCGCTCGTGTTTTCTAGCGAGCGCATACCAATGCTGTAAGGTGTTTGCGATTACTTGGCTAAACAAGTAACGTCACGCGCTAACTTCAAAAACTGACTGAACGCAGGTGTCATCGGATGCGAATGCTTGAGACTCTACGTCAACACTGGATCGCCGGCCTTTTAACCGTCATAGCTCTCTCAATCTCGCTTCCCGTATCGATAGCATGTGCCGAGGACCAAATGGTTCCGATCGCCGGCAACCATTCCCCCACGGTTGACAAGCTGATCGCGCCCAAGCCGGCGCCCGGCAATACGATCCTTACGATGGGCATCAATTTGAATCCGACCAATCGTGCGGAACTCGACCGCCTGATCGCGGCCCAGCAGGACCCAACATCGCCCGACTATCATCGATGGCTCAAGACCGGTGAATTCGATAGCCGCTTCGGTCCTGATCCGGCCGTGCGCGCCGCGATCACACAGTGGCTCGAGCAAAAGGGATTCAAGCTCGCCGCTCCGGCCAGCGACCATCGCGTGATCAGGTTTCAAGGCACTATCAGCCAGGCGCAGGATGCGTTCGGAGTGGCGATCTATTCGTCTGACGAGGGCAGGCATTACGGCAACCTGGGCGATCCGTCGATCCCGTCGCAATTCGCCGACGCGATCGGATTTATCGACGGACTCGACAACTTGCGCGGCTCCAACACTCCTCTTCACACGTCGCCGGGTTCTCCAGCCGCGCTAGCGCAAGCGAGTCCATTCGCTTCGCCAAAGGGATCCAGCGTGGGGCAGCCACAGGTGACGCGCGGTGATCTGACCGGATTCGCGCCGTCTGATCTCTATACGTTCTATGACGAGACGCCGCTATTGAATAAGAACATCAACGGCACCGGCACAGGATGTATCGGAGTGATCGAGATTTCGGATTATTCCCCAACCGGCATGACTAACTTCGATAACGCGTTCAGCCTTCCTGCCGCCAACATCACCGACATAGTCGCTTCCGACAGCACCAACCCGGGACTGACGGACAGCCGCGCCGGCGAGACGATGCTGGATATCGAGTACTCGCACGCGATGGCGCCCGATGCTCCTATACACGTCTATATTTCGAATCCCGCCACATTCGGTGGCGACGTAATCGAAGGCACCGTCGATGCGCTCAACACCGCGGTCAACGATAACTCCTGCAGCGCCTTGAGCATCAGTATCGAGTCGTGCGGGTTTCCACCGACATACTACACCGGGGCGCTTCATACGACCTACATGCAAGCCGCTACCCAGGGACAAACGGTAATTATCGCGGAAGGGGATCAGGGTGCCGCGGAATATGACGTCGATACAGACACCAACACTTGCGTAGTCGGGACTACCCAGAACGTCAATGAACTTGCCTCGGATCCTTTGGTGACAGCGATCGGAGGGACCCAGTTCACGCCTAAGTACAAAAACGGCAATGATGTCGGCTTTGTTCCCGAATCGGTCTGGAATGAAGGTACTACCGATGGTGGCGACATTGGCTCCGGTGGTGGCGGCAAAAGCGTGGTGTTTGACAAGCCCGATTTTCAGAATACCGGCACACCGGACGACGGCGCACGCGACGTTCCCGACATCTCGATGGAAGCGGCGTGCCATACTCCCGGGGTTTTCTCCGTATTTCCCACCCAGAGCAGCGGCACCGCCGTCTCTTGCTGCGCCTGCGGAACCAGCCTCGGCGCTCCCATATGGGCGGGAATCACCGAGCTGTTGGTGCAAAGCAACAGCGACACGCGGGTTGGTACTCTCAACACGCAGCTCTACAAGCTTGGAAATGAGCACAACACGGCGGCGACCGGAATCCGCGATGTCACCTCGGGCAACAACGATTTCAATGGCGTGACCGGATACAGCGCGGTGACCGGATTCGACCTTGCATCCGGATGGGGAACTCCCGACATCGCTACCTTCGTGCCGGCGTATCTCGGACAACCGGTGCCGACCCCGACGCCGAGCGGCACTCCCACCCGGACTGCAACTCCGACGGCCACGCCCACACCGGGAATGGCAAAGCTGACCGTTACCGCCGCGATCAACTTCGGCAAAACCACGATCGTCGGTGCGACCAGCAAGCCCAAAGACGCGACGGTTAAAAACGCGAGCCCGAAAAAGGGCGGCGCGAGCGCCACGATCGGATCCGCGACCAGCAACAATTCGGTATTCGTGGTTACCGAGCAGTGCTCGCCCGCGACTCTCGCGCCGGGTAAGAGCTGCAAAATAGCAGTAACGTTCAAGCCGACCGGCACCACGGCCGAAACCGGCGAGCTGACCATCACCGATAACGCGGCCGGTTCGCCACAGCACGTAGCTCTATCGGGGACCGGCAAAGCCCCGAAGGTGAAGAAGTGATCTGAGGGCGCGATCCAGACGGCGGGTTAAACCCGCCCTGCTGAATTCTGCCGAGACCGCCGCGCGGCGCGATGCTTGCGTTTTCTAGCAAGCATCGTGAGCCGCCGCGCGACGAGAGTGTCTGATCCGGCGCCATTTCAGGGCGAGGGATCAGAGCGCGGGACCGCTTCGAGCGGTTGACAAGTATCCGTGCGCCACACAAAGTTCGATTCCATCATGCGAGTTGCACGTCTTTACGATTTCGGCGATATCCGGGTCGAGGAAGCGGCGCGGCCCGAGCCCGGTCCCGAGGAGATCGTGGTGCGCGCCACCGCCTGCGGCATCTGCTCGGGCGATATCATGCCCTGGTACATCAGGCGCAAGGCGCCACTGGTCCTCGGACACGAGCCGGTCGGCGTCGTCGAGGCGGCGGGTGCGTCGGTGCGCGGTTTCAAACCCGGCGACCGCGTCTTCGCGCATCATCATGCGCCCTGCTTCCAATGCGCCGCATGCCGGCGCGGCGAGTACGTGCAATGCGCGACCTGGCGCGCATCGAATCTGCGTCCGGGCGGGATGGCGGAATATTTCCTGGTCGAGGCGCCCAATCTGCGCGACACACTCAAGCTTCCCGACCAGATCGACGACGCGAACGGCGTGCTGATCGAGCCCGCTGCATGTGTGGTGAAATCGCTTGGGCGCTCGGGGCTGAAACGCGGCGAATCGATCCTGATAATCGGGCTCGGGATCATGGGCATGATGCACGTGAAGATCGCGCGCGACCTCGGTGCGGGATTTATCATCGGCGCCGACCTGTTCGAGCGCCGCGCCGCGCGTGCGCGCGAGCTCGGCGCTGACGCCGCGATCGTGGTCGTGGGCGACAACCTGGCCGAGCAGGTGCGCGAGGTAACCAACGGCGCGATGGCTGACGTGGTGATCGTCGGACCCGGCACCAGCAGGGCGATCGCGACCGGAATCGCGTGCGCGGGCAAGGGCGCGACCGTGGTGCAGTTCACCGCGACCCCGCCGGAAGACGAGCTGCTGGTGCGCCCGCACGATTTGTATTTTAACGAGACCCGGCTGGTGCCGAGTTACTCCTGCGGGCCGGATGAAACCCGCGCGGCGCTAAAGCTGGTCGAGCGCGGGGTTATCAACGCCGCAGAACTGGTGACGCATCGGTTCGCGCTCGCACAAATCACGCAGGCATTCGCCGCCGCGCAGAAGCCCGAGTCGCTCAAGGTGATTGTAACCTTCGACGAATAGGTTTCGCGGGAATAGAAAAAGGGCGGATGCTTTCGCATCCGCCCTTTGCTTCAAACCGTTTTAAACTAAATTACGGAGTGGCTGGCGAAGCGCCTGCGTCTGGAGCTGCCGGAGGAGCTGCTGCGCCTGCGTCCGCACCGCCTGCTGCCGCACCCGAGTCGGACGCTGCGGCCGCGTGGTGGTGATGATGATAATGGCGCACTACATGATGCGGTGCCGAGGACATCGTCTTTGCCGCGATTGCCTCTGCGCGATCCGCAGCCGCCTTGGCATCGCTGGCCGCCTGCTCGACGCGGCTTGCAGCAGCCTGGGCCGAAGCCGACGCCTGCTGAGCCTTCTGGCTCGCCGCTTCTGCGCGTGACGCGGCCTGGTCAGCGCGGTTCGCCGCGTTGACTGCGCGCTGCGCCGGATCCGGCTGGTTCGAGCAGCCCGCCACCAACGCAAGGGCCAATGCAGCCCCGGCCAGAGCAACCAGTTTCGAAGATTTTCTCATTAACCCTTCCATTTTTTCCTCCTGGGAAATTGCGCGGCGTCCCGAAGTCCACAGGATCAGACAACCGCCGTACGACCTTTGATTTCTCTCACCCAACCGGAGCTTCTGGGTAACTTTACACTAAGGACTGCCGCCACTGCAACGACATTCCTTTGATAAGTGCCCTAAAGAACCCCACATTTCCTCGCAGATTTATTATTAACGATCGCCGTTCGGCGGTAAACCCCCAATTATGGTTTGCGTCTAGAAGTCATCGCCGCCGCCGAAATCGTCCATTCCGCCCATTCCACCCATACCTCCCATACCTCCCATTCCACCCATGCCTCCCATTCCACCCATCCCGCCCATGCCTCCCATTGCGCCGGGCATCGCGGCAGCGCGCGCCGGTTTCGCGGGGGCGTCGGCGATTGCCACTTCGGTCGTCAGCATCAGCGAGGCGGCGCTCACCGCGTTCTCGAGCGCGCTGCGGACCACTTTGGCCGGATCGATAACGCCGCTCGCAACCAGGTTCTCATACTCCTCGGTGCGCGCGTTGAATCCGAAGTCGCCTTTGCCTTCCTTGACCTTGTTGAGCACGACGCTGGGCTCGTGACCGGCGTTGCGCGCGATCTGGCGGAGAGGATCGCTCATCGCGGCTGCGACCAACTTCGCGCCCTGCTTGCGCTCCTCGGGCAGACGCAATGATTCGACCGCGCTGATCGCGCGTACCAGCGCGACACCGCCGCCGGCGACTATTCCTTCTTCGACGGCGGCGCGCAACGCATGCACTGCATCATCGACGCGCGCCTTGCGCTCCTTGAGCTCGACCTCGGTCGCGGCGCCGACCTTGATCACGGCGACGCCACCGGAGAGCTTCGCCAATCGCTCTTGGAGTTTTTCCTTGTCGTAGTCCGAGGTCGTGTCCTCGATCTGGCGGCGAATCTGCGCGACGCGCGCGTCGATGTCGGACTTCTTGCCAGTGCCGCTGATGATCGTCGTGTTGTCCTTGTCGATTATCACGCGGCGGCATCGCCCCAGGAGCTTCGAGTCCACATTCTCGATCTTCATGCCCAGCTCTTCGGCGATAACCGTGCCGCCGGTCAGAATCGCGATATCCTCGAGCATCTCTTTGCGTCGATCGCCGAAGCCGGGCGCCTTGACCGCCGCGACTTTGAGCGTGCCGCGCAGCTTGTTCACCACCAGCGTCGCAAGCGCTTCGCTCTCGACATCCTCGGCGATGATCAGCAGCGGACGTCCGCCCTGCACGATACTTTCGAGCAGCGGCAGCATCTCGCGCAGGTTCGAGAGCTTCTTGTCATGCAGCAGGATAAGCGGCTCTTCGATCTCGCAGGTCTGTCGCTCCGGATTGGTGATGAAATAAGGCGACAGGTATCCGCGGTCGAAACGCATTCCTTCGGAATGTTCAAGGACGGTCTCGAGCCCGCGCGATTCTTCCACGGTGATGACGCCTTCCTTGCCGACTTTGTCCATCGCATCGGCAACGATCTTGCCGAGCTCTTCGTCGCCGTTGGCGGAAACCACCGCGACCTGCTGCATCGTCGCGTGATCCTTGACCGGCCGCGCGCTGGCCGCAATCGCCTCGACCGCTTTGGCCGCGGCCGCTTCCATCCCGCGCTTCAGATCGATCGGCGCAAAGCCCGCCGCAAGCAGCGCGACGCCTTCGCGCACCATTGCTCGCGCGAGGACGGTGGCGGTCGTGGTGCCGTCGCCGGCCACGTCGGAAGTTTTCTGCGCGACTTCGCGGATCAGCTTCGCGCCCATGTTCTCGAAATGATCTTCGAGTTCGATTTCCTTGACCACCGTGACGCCGTCCTTGGTGACAACCGGCGCGCCGAAGCTGCGCTGGATCATCACATTGCGGCCTTTGGGTCCAAGGGTGACGCGCGCGGCGTCGGCGACAATATTTGCGCCGGCGACGATTCCGGCGCGGGCGCGTTCGTGCAGCTCAACCGTTTTGGCTGGCATCGGATTTATTCTCCATCGAATAATGCATCATGTAGCAAGTTTGAACGCGGACCCGATTTGTCCCTATGCAGCGGGTACGCGGCCATCACAAAATTAAGCAGCCTCCGGCGCATTGCAAGGGTAGTTCTGCGTGTATGTTCCCTTTATGTGCTCCGCCGGGCATGCAAGGATGACTGTTGGAGGGTCATGGTGTTGGCAAAAGTATCAGCAAGACGTCTGAAATTTCCTCGCCGCAGCGCGATGCTCGCAATCTGTTTATGCGGCGGTCTGGGCGCCGCGGCGATGGTCTCGGCGCATGCCGCGTCCGCAGCCCAGTTCACTCCGCAACTCCATCTCCGCCTGGCGCAGGACGATTCCTCATCCGCAGATCAGTCCGAAGTTCCGCCCGAGCAGGTTGAGAAATACATCGCGATCTATAAAGCGACGCAAGCCAATCACAGCCTGACGGTCGAGCAGGCCGCCACCCAGCAGGGGCTAACGGTTTCGCAGTTCCGCACGCTCGAAGGCAAGATCGAGCGCGACGACGCGTTGCGCGCGCGAGTTCGCAAGGCGCTCAGAAACAGCACCAGCAAGACTACCGAGCCTTGATCCCCGGATCGCCGCCGGCGCGCGCGGCGTCGGATCGATCAGAGTGAAGTCGCGCAAAGTGAAGTGGCGGAAGGACTATCCTTCCGCCACTTCGCACTCAAACGATCTAAAACTACTTGGTGACCGAGGTCGAGAAAGCCGCTTCGAGCCGCGACACCGCGTCATTGGCCCGGCGCACCGAATCCTCGGCGCCGCTGGCCGCGTCCTCAGCCTTCTTGGCGGCGGCGTCGGCCTGAGCCGCCGAAGCCTCAGCCGAGTTGGCCGCTGCTTCTGATTGGGTCGCGTCCGCTTCAGCCTTGTCACTGGCCGCGTTGATGGTCTTCATGTCCGGTCCGCAAGCGCTCAAGAACGCCACGGCTGCCAGAACTCCGAGCACAGTTGCCAACCTTTTCATTCAGAAATCCTCCTACCAGTTCCAGTCCAACCGCCAGTCCCGGTTTTATTCCGCTGTCGAACGCGTTGGAAAAATCCTAGGGTCCATCAAACACACCCTGAAATAGTTACAAATCGTTTTGACCAACGCAAGACTGAAAGATCCCTGGGGGACAAATGCCGCCGGATTAGCCAACCTGTTTCAACAGCGGTTGACAGACAAAACCTGCTACAGTTATCGTTCGATTGGTGAGCCTTAATGGCTTCGAGACTTCGGTAAACCTTCACAGTGATTTCATCGAAATTGAGAGATTGAGGTTGGGGTCCAGCGGATGTCAACGACTATCACCAGCGAATGCATCAATTGCGGCGCCTGCGAGCCCGAATGCCCTAATACCGCGATCTACGCGGGCGGAGTCGAATGGGAGCTCAACGGTGCGGTAAGCCCCGCGATCGCGCAGGATATTTTCTATATTGTGCCGTCCAAATGCACCGAATGCGTGGGCTTTCACGATCATGAAGCCTGCGCCGCCGTATGCCCCGTAGATTGCTGCGTGCCTGACCCGGCCAATCCTGAGACTGAGGCTGTGTTGCTGGCCCGCGCACGCGAGCTTCATCCTGAAGAGACTTTTCCCGACGACGCGCCTTCGCGCTTTCGCAAAGAAGGCGGCGGCGCGGCGGCGCCCGCAGCGGCACCTGCCGCGGCGTCAACGGACGGTGCGGGCGCATCGGCAAATGGCGCGGCGGCGGCACCTAAGCCTGCGGCAGCGCCGGCACCTGCCAAAGCGGCCCCGGCGCCTGCGGCCGCGATGGCGCCCGCAATTGCAGCGCCGATTGCGATGGTGAATCTGCCGAAGGATATCGGCGCGCTGCCCGGTCCGCTCGGCGAGAAGCACTTCTCCGGCGAACTCGAAGAAGATTTCGACACCGTCTTGGGATGGGTCGATACCGCGCCGGTCCTTCGCGCTCCGCTTCCGGTACGAATCGCACTCAGGCTCGGCGAGCCGATCCTCGGCGCGATGCCCGACGGCGTCAAGGCGTCGCTCGAAGAGGCGGTCGGAACGACGGCGGCCTTCTCGCGCGCACGCTCGACCGCGCTCAACATGATCTTCAACCTGATTCTTTATCCCGCAATCTTCATTGCGATCTCGGTCCTCCTGATCGGCGACCCGCTGTTTTCGCTCCACACCCGGGGATGGATTCTGCTCGGCGTCCTGATCGCGGCGGCCGAAGCCGCTTGGCGCCTGCGCGAGGGCGTCGTGCATGCAAAGCCCGCGTCGGAACTGACCTATCGCGGATGCTGGTACGGTCTGGCGCTCGCTCCCATCGGCAGCCTGCTCACTCGAGGCGGCAAACGCAAAACCGAGCGCAAAGTCGCCTTCGACGGCTTCGAAACCGATATCCACGACGACAAGACCGAACGCGACCGCCGCTACGGCACGGTTTATACCGTGCGCGAGTTTGCGAACGCATACATCGTGCGGCTCGAGATGCCCCGCAAGATGCCGGCGTCGTCGCTCAAGCGGATTTGGAACCTGCCCGACGAGATGCCCGACTACGATTACAACATGGTTCTCGGCGACAGCGTGCTGGCGATAAGCGCGAGCGTCCGCGGCGAGGCGATCCGCAAGCTGTCGTACGTGTCGTCGGCGTTTCCGGCGGATTTCCTGACCCGGATTGAGTTCGGCACGCCAGTCGCCACGTTCAAGCATCGGATGCAGAACAAGATCCTCGACGTGATCGTGATGAAAGGCGAATCCGACCAACTTCGCAGCGCCGCTTAAGCTCGCCACAAGCAGTTTCGGCTTTTCGGCGGCAGCCGCCGGAGCTATGCTTAGGCAGGCAGGTGGTTTGCGATGACGCCCCAGATTCGCGACGCAACGCATCGCGATCTTCCAAGGATCGTCGAGATCGAACGCGTCGCCTTCCCAACACCTTGGAGCCTGAATTCATTTGAGCGCGAACTTACGCTTCCGTTTTCGCGCCTGACCGTAGCGGCGTCAGGTGACATTGAATCTGCGCCGATATCGGGCTTCTTGTGCCGATGGATCGTCGCCGACGAATGCCACGTGCTCAATATCGCCGTCCATCCTGACTCCCGGCGCGCGGGAATTGGCGCCAAACTCTTGAACGTCGCGATCGCGGACGCGAGAACCAAAAAAGCATCGGTAGTTACGCTGGAAGTCCGCCGCTCCAACCTGCCTGCGCGATGCCTATATCGGAAGTATGAATTTGAGGAACGGCGTTTGAGGAAGCACTATTACGGACCCGGCGAGGACGCGATCGTGATGGAACTGCGCCTCGGCCAATGATTTTTGGCGTCCAAAATCTAACGATGTTCGATTTCATAGATGCCCGATTTCTATTGAAAACTACGGGGTTACAAATCGCGTTCAAATGTGGCATAATGGCGTATGCTGCCCAGGCGAAATCAGAAGGTGATGAACACGCCGTCGTCAACCGCGCTGAAATCCAAGTCCGCCGTTCGCGCGCCCGCGCGCAGCGCCAAGGCCGAAATGAGTTTGCCGTTCAAGAAAGGTGAGAAGGTAGTTTATCCCGCCCACGGCGTTGCCGTTATCGACGACATCCAGATGCGCGTGATTTCCGGCACCGAGCGTAGATTTTACATGCTGCGGATTCTCGGAGCCGAGAAAATGACGATCATGATCCCGACCGAGAACGTCGAGCAGGTCGGGTTGCGCCGCGTAATCGGCAAGGACATGGTCGATAAGATTTATAGAATCCTGCGCCAGCGCAAAGTCGAGGTCGACACTCAGACCTGGAACCGGCGCTACCGGGAATACACCGAAAAAATCAAAACGGGGTCACCGCTCGAGATCGCCAAAGTTTTGCGTGACCTGTTGGTGCTCAAGAGCGATAAGGAATTGTCGTTCGGCGAGCGCAAGATGCTCGACACGGCGCGAAGTTTGCTCGTCAAAGAGCTGTCGATTGCCAAGGCTCATCCAGAAGAGCAGATCATGGAAGAGTTGCGAACGATCTTCGCCAACTGAACGGCAGGTGCCAATAAGATCTCGAAAAGGGCCGACATCGTTCGGCCCTTTTTCTTTTGGACGCGCGCATCACCATGACGACGCTCTGGCGATTCCGAACCCGATGGACTCTCGTGGTGCTCTACCTGGTCGCCGCGATCGTCCTGTTTCATCGGGCGATGACGTAACGGTTCGTTTCATTTAACGAGTATCAAACTGTTTTTGTTGGCGAGCACGCTTTGACAGAGGCGAGCCGTACCTTACCGATGGACGGTCGAAGCGCGGAAGCGGGCGGGCTATAACTGTCAGCGATGCGGGCGTCGGCGATCATTGTCGCGGCTGGAAGCGGGTCGCGCCTGGGACGGGCGGAGCCCAAGGCGTTCGTGCCGCTGGGCGGCCATCCGATGCTTTACTATTCGCTCGCCGCGGCCGCGCGCGTCACCGGAATTGCTGAAATCATCGTTACCGTTCCGGCCGGGATGGAAGCTGGGGCGCGCGCGTGCGGAGTCGCCGCAGGCGCGGCGCATCTACCGATCAAGATAACCCCGGGCGGCGCCGAGCGGCAGGATTCGGTGCGGATCGCTCTCGCGCTGGTCAGTGCCGAAAGCGATCTCGTGATCGTGCACGACGCCGCACGTCCTCTGGCGCGTCCGGAGTTGTTCGCGGCGTGCCTTGCCGCCGCCGAGCGCGCGGGCGGCGCGATCGCGGCGATACCGGTGGCCGACACGCTTAAGCGCGTCGCCGAAGGCGCGATCACCGCGACGATCGCACGGGCCGGGCTATGGCAGGCGCAGACGCCGCAGGCATTTCGCCGCTCGATTCTGATCGCGGCGCACGAGCGTGCGGCCAGCGAAAAGACCGCCGCGACCGACGACGCCGACCTGGCCGAGCGTATCGGCGCGACGGTCGAAGTGGTCGAGAGCGCCGCGCCCAATCTCAAGATCACGACTGCGGCGGATCTCTCGATGGCAGAAGCGATTCTCGCCGCGCGCGCGTGAATCGCACAGAGCTGGACCTCCCCTCAGGAGGGGTCCTTCTGCACCTTGATTCCCGCCTTTTCTAGTTGTGCGACAGCGTCGTCAAGCGCGGCTTGATCAACCTCGATCACGGCATATCTAGTGAGCAGTTTTGTGCCGGGTAGCATCTGAATTCCCGCGTCGGCGAGGATGTTCAGCGCGGTCCGGAACGAATTCGACAGATCGCCGCCGCTTGGAATGATGATTCGTCTCATCGTCGTCGAGTCTATCGCGAAAGTGTGAACGACGCTCGCCGATTGGATGAATTTTCTATTTCGAAATCCCTATCGCGGATTTTATCATGACAACTTGATGCGAAGCGGTCGATCACGCGGTAGTAACAGGTCCGGAACCTCGCTCATTCATTGGCGGGGCGCGCCTGCGGCGCGCCAGTCTCCCACGGAGAATCACCGGCTAAAGCCGGTGCCACCTTCAGAGGCCTACCGGCTCAGGATGACGGACCAATGTTACCTGCGATCTCGCGAGGTGTGACGCACGCTCACAGCCAGCAGCGCGATCATCGCGGCTGCCAGCAGGAGCATCAGGTCAGCGAACCAATTGCCGTGGCGCGCGTAGAATGTCGCACCGCTCCCCGGCGGCATCGCGAACACGATCATTGCGGGATCCTTGTCGAAGGTCGATTCGTGTTGGAGTAGCAGTCCGCGCGAGTCGCTGACCGTCACCAATCCCTGGCGCGCCGAGCGTGCGACCGAGAGTCCCGACTCGATTCCGAACACAATCGCCATCCGGGCATGAATCTCGTCCGAGCCTGGCCAATCCCACGCGGGCACGAACAGGAAGCGCGCGCCGGCGTCAGCGATCTGGCGTCCCAGCGCGGGAAAATCCAGGTCCTTGCTGATCGCGACCGCGGCTTTGCCTTGCGGCAGATCGAAGATCGTCAGATCGGTTCCCGGCGCATAACCCTGCTCGAGGCCCGGACTCGGATGATGCTTGTAATAGCGCGCAACGATATCGCCCGCCGGCGAGATGACGATCGCGAGATTGCGCTTGGGTTCGGGTTCGACCTCGTTCAGTCCGGCGATTAGCCAGACGTGATTGGCAGACGCCATCTGTGTGAAGCCGGAAAGCATGTCCTGCTCGTATTTCGGCCGCACGCCGATGAGCTTCTCGGGCAGCACGATCACCTGCGCGCCCTGAGCCGCCAGCTTCTGCACCATAGGCGCGTAAAGATCGAGCACCGGAGCGGCGTCGGCTGCTTCAATCGAGTCGAATGCCCCGAGCATATGATCGGTCGCAGCCAGGCCGACGGTGATCGGCGCTCCCGCGTCCTTGCCGCTTAGCCGGACCGCGCCGATCGCCGAAATCAGCACGAACACGACCAGCGGAACCGCCGCCATAATCTCCCACTGCATGCGCCATCGGCGCCGATACCACGCAACCGCCAATCCCGCAGGCACCCACGCCATCAGAAAGGTAACTCCGGCAAGTCCGGTTACCGAAGCGATCTGCATTATCGGCAGAAACGACGAGACCCAATACGCCGGCACGCCCCAGCTTCCCTGCGAGGATAGCGTTGCGATTCCGTGCCATGTGGCCGTGGTCAGGATTGGATAGACCAGCGCTGCAAGCAGGCCGACCCATCGGCGGGCAGCTTGGCAGTGCAGCACCACCAGCAGCGCGAACAGCAGCGCTCCGCAGGCGTGTAGCGCAGCCAGTTTCACCAGCGGAATCGCGAAACTCTCGGCCGGCCAGAGCGCCATGTTGCCAAGGAAGTAGGCGACGAATGCGCATCGCGCGGCGAACCAATCGGACATCTCGGGTGCCGCCGCCAGAACCGGTAGCGGGGCCAGAATCGCAACCGGCCATAACCTGATCTCCGCACCGGCGACCGCGTAAAGCATCACGGTCACCGCGACTGCGATTACCGCGGTGGAATAGTTATCCCATGGGCGCAGGTTGGCGGCCGACCTGAATTCGGCCGCGCGAAAGTCCCGCTCCGATTGCGGGCGATTATCTCGGAACCCGTCTTCCAGAACCCCCTCCGCTCCTAAGATTGCGCCACAAGAGGGCCGTCAGATGCGTCTCCGGCCACGCTTCAGGAACGCGCCGCAGGCACGGCGAGACCTTCGTTGAGCGAGCCGGAGCGAAAGCCGCGCAGATCGATCGCGACGAAACGAAATCCGATCTTCTTGAACTCGCGATCGACCATCTCACGAATCTGCGGTTCGAAAATTCGCGCGATCTCGGCCTGCTCGAGTTCCAGGCGCGCCACATCGCCGTGATAGCGAACCCGCGCAACGCGAAACCCGAGCGCGCGCAGAAGATCCTCGCCAGCAGCCACTTTGCGCAAACCCTCGGGAGTGATTTCGGTTCCGTACGGAAAGCGCGACGACAGGCACGGAGACGCCGGACGATCCCACGTCTCGAGCTCCATCGCGCGCGATAGTTCGCGAATCTCGGCCTTGCTGAGCTCGGCCTCGACCAGCGGATGGCGCACGCGCTTTTCCGCCGCGGCTTTCATTCCCGGCCGATAGTCGTGCAAATCGTCGAGATTGAGCCCGTCGGCAATTTCGTCGATTCCAAGCTCGGCCGCCTTGGCTTCGCACACCGTGAACAGGTTCGACTTGCACAGGTAGCATCGATCGAGAGGATTGCGCGCGTAGCCGGGAATCTCGAGCTCGTTGGATTCGACGACCAGGTGCCGCGCGCCGATCTGCGCCGCCATCTTGAGCGCGGTATCGCGATCCTGCTCGGGCATCGTGGGCGAAGTGGTGGTGAGCGCAAGCACCCGATCTCCGATCGTGTCGTGCGCAGCCTTGAGCACGAAAGTCGAATCGACCCCGCCCGAGAACGCAACGATCACCGAGCGCATCGGCGCGAAGATCGCGCGCAGCTTCTCGAGCTTGGCGGCCAGTTCAGGTGCGAGTTGCAAATCCACGATTGCGCCTCAAATCCCCTCGGCCTGGAACAGATCGGTCGTCAGGTAGCGCTCGCCGGTGTCGCAGAAGACCACCACCACGATCTTGCCGGGGCCGAGCCGCTTTGCGATTTTTAGCGCCGCGCAGCAGTTGGCGCCCGACGAGATCCCGACCAGGATTCCCTCTTCGCGCGCGAGACGGCGCGTGTAGAGCGTCGCGTCTTCGTCGCTGACGGTGATTATCTCGTCATAGGATTTGGTGTCGAGATTTTTCGGAATGAAGCCCGCGCCGATTCCCTGGATCTTGTGAAAGCCCGGTTCTCCGCCCGACAGCACCGGAGAATTTTTCGGCTCGACCGCGACCACCAGCACCTTGTTCTGGCAATGCTCGTGCAGGTAGCGGCCCGTGCCCGTGATCGTGCCACCGGTGCCGACGCCCGAGATGAACGCGTCGATGCGCGGCATCTGCTCGACGAGCTCAGGACCGGTCGTGTGATAGTGGATATCAGGATTGGCCGGATTACTGAACTGCTGCGGCATGAAGTAGCCGGGATTGTCCCTGGCAAGTTCTTCGGCCTTCGCGATCGCGCCGTGCATCCCGCGAGTGTCGGGAGTCAGCACCAGCTTGGCGCCGTACGCGGCCAAGAGCGAGCGGCGCTCCTCGCTCATCGTGTCGGGCATCGTGAGAATCAGCTTGTAGCCCTTGACCGCCGCGACCAGCGCCAATCCGATACCGGTGTTGCCGGAAGTAGGCTCGACGATCGTGTCGCCGGGCTTGATGCGGCCGGATTTCTCCGCCGCTTCGATCATCGCAAGGCAGATGCGATCCTTGACGCTGCCGCCCGGATTGTAGTTCTCGAGCTTGGCCCAGATTTCGGCTTCATCCTTGCCGGGCAGGCGATTTAGGCGGACGACCGGCGTATGGCCGATAAGATCAAGTGGCGAATGTGCGACGCTCACGGGCATGGTCGCAATTCTAGCCGTAAATCGCGTCCTCATGCGACACCGTGGGAACCGGTAAGAAAACACCAAGGCACCAGGCGGCCACTAAGACACAAAGGCACAAAGAAGAATTTTTGGGTGGAAGACTTTAAGAACAGTTCGGTGCCGCTGTCGCTGCGATGCTACTTTATTGCGCATGGGTGGACGCGTGTTGATCATCTTTCCCGGGGCGCTTGGCGACCTGATTTGCCTCGGGCCGGCGATTCGCGCGCTCGGGCGGATGAATCCGGGCGCGGCGGTCGAGCTGATGGCGCGTGGGGAGTTGGCGGAGTTCGCGGCCGGACGCCTCGGCGTCGTGGCGGGGCATTCGATCGATCGGCGCGAGATGAGCGCGATGTTTCGCGAGGACGGCGCGAGCGATCCGGTCGCGCGGAAATTCTTCGGGCAGTTCGATAAGATCTATTCGTTCTTTGCGTTTGACGATCCGGTCTATCGCCGCAACCTCAGCCTCGCATCCGGCGGCACTGTAGCGTTTCATCAGTTTCGGCCCGAACGGCGAGGGACATATCGCGGAGCTTTATTTGAAATCGATCGGAGCCGGGAACGAACCAATCGAATCGCGAATCGATCTGACGCTGGAGGATCACGAAGCCGCTGCTCAAGTGATCGGGAGACTCAACCTGATTCCCGATGAGTTCGTGATGCTCTTTCCCGGCAGCGGCAGCGAAAAGAAAAACTGGCCGGAGAAAAACTTCGCGCGGCTGGCGCTCGAAATCGAGGACCTGATGCGGATACGTCCGCTCACGGTGCTCGGGCCGGCGGAAGAGGATCTGGGGCCGGTGTTCCACGACTTCGGAATCCCGACGGTTTCGATGCTGTCGCTGGCGACCGTCGCGTCGCTCGCGGGCTTCGCCGCTGGCTTTGTCGGCAACGATTCTGGAGTCTCGCATTTGGCGGCGGCGGCAGGAGCGTTGGGCGTCGTGATCTTCGGGCCGACCGATCCAGCGCGATGGCGTCCGCTCGGACGCGTTACCGTCCTGCCCTCGCCGGAACTCAAAGAGCTTCAGGTCACGACCGTCACAAATGCACTTCAAGCCGCGTGCGCGGGTCCGCCGCGATGCTTACATTGACTGTGAAAATGGCGTGGCGTAGCTTCAAGATGCGCTTTCGTGCGGATAATTCACCCATGTTTTTCCTATCTCTTCCGCGCTTGGAATCACCGGGCACCTTGATGACGTGCGTTCGCGAGTCCGCCTGAAATCCACATGAGAAGCTTTCTCAAAACCACCTTTCTGCTCGGCGCGATGACCGGGCTGCTGATGCTGATCGGCGGACTTATCGGAGGACGCGGCGGAGTCGTCATCGCGTTCGTGTTCGCCGCTATACTTAACTTCGCGAGTTACTGGTTCTCGGATCGGATGGTGCTCGCGGCGTACCACGCGCAACCGCTGGACGCGACCAGTGCGCCCGAGCTGTACTCGATCGTCAACGAGCTGGCGCATTCGGCGGGTATCCCGATGCCGCGCCTGTTCATGATCGATGATGACACGCCCAACGCGTTTGCGACCGGACGAAATCCGACGCATGCGGCGGTCGCGGTCACGCGCGGAATCATGCGCATCTGCGATCGCGAGGAGCTGAAGGGAGTGATCGGGCACGAGCTCTCGCACGTGATCAACCGCGACATCCTGACCAGCTCGATCGCGGCGACGCTCGCCGGCGCGATCATGATGCTGGCGTACGGAGCGCGATGGGGTGCGCTGCTCGGAGGGTTCGGCGGACGCGACGACGACGAGCGCGGCGGAATTATCGGATTGCTCGCGATAAGCATCCTCGCGCCGTTCGCGGCCACGATGATCCAGCTTGCGATCTCGCGCACGCGCGAGTACCAGGCCGACAAGAGCGGTGCCGAGCTTACGCACAATCCGCTCTTGCTCGCGAGCGCGCTGCGCAAGCTCGAGAACGCCAACGAACGGATGCCGCTCGAATCCGCGGGACCGGCGACCGCGCATCTGTTTATCGTCAACCCTCTCAGCGCTGGGGGAGTCACGCGCCTGTTTTCAACTCATCCTCCGATCGAGGAACGGATCCGGCGGCTCGAGAACATGGCGGCCGGACGCTCCGACTAGGGAGGCGGCGATGCGCGACGAAGAAGAAAAAGACAAAGGCTTCAAGGTTCAGGATCGGCGCCGCTTCTCGCCCGAAGGGGAAGCCAAACCGGACGAGGAGACCGAGGCCGCTCCCGCCGCGGCCGAAACCAAGCCAAACGCAAGTCAAACCGCCGAGGCATCCGCGCGTCCGTCGGCCAGCGCGCACGCTGCCGAGCCCGAAATCAATTTCGTGACCTTCGTGGTAGGGCTGTCGACCGAGGCGCTGGCGGCGCTAGGCGAGATGCCCGATCCCGCGACCGGAAAGCATTCGCGCGATCTGCGCGCCGCGCAACAGTTGATTGATATCATCGCAATGCTCGGCGAGAAGACGCGCGGCAACCTGGACGCGAACGAACAAAGCCTGATCGAGGCGATTCTCTTCGACCTCAGGATGAAATACGTTGAACTTGCGAAGGCGCCCGTGCGTTAATCGGCGGCCTCGCTCATTACCAATGCCCCACAAATCAATTCGAGCCGCGCTTTGCGCCACCGCGATAACTGCCGCCGCGATTCTTGTACTGACGGGCGCGGCCGCCGCAGCCTCCGCCTCTCCGACGCGTTTCTGGACCGACCTGCCCGACGATGCCGGCGGTCATATCGCCAAGGCGCAAACGCTTCCTGATTTCGTCGATCTCGCCGCCAAGCTCTCGCCGGCGGTCGTCAATGTCTCGACCGAAGAGTCCGACAACTCCGAAGGCGAAGGCGACGACCCGGGCAGGCATCGCGGCGAGTTCTCCGGCCCCTTCGGGCATCAGCATTCCAAGAGCCTCGCGTCGGGCTTCATCATCTCGAAGGACGGCTACATCCTGACCAACGATCATGCGGTCGATAACCCGACCAAGGTCACGGTCACGCTGCAGAACGGGCACATCTATCCGGCCAAAGTTGTCGGCAGGGACAAGAAAACCGACATCGCGCTGATCAAGATCGACGCGGGACACGATTTGCCGGTCGCGCCACTGGGAGATTCGGATCAGGTGCGCGTGGGCGAATGGGTGATGGCGATCGGCAACCCGTTTGGCTTTGACCATTCGGTGACGGCGGGAATCGTGAGCGCCAAGGGCCGCTTTATCCCGGACAATTTCGATCAGTTCCTGCAGACCGATGCGTCGATCAATCCGGGCAACTCCGGCGGCCCGCTGATCGATCTGCGCGGCGCCGTCGTGGGCGTCAACTCCGCCATCTACACGCAGACCGGCAGCAGCATGGGAATCGGCTTCGCAATTCCGATCAACCTGGTCAAGGAAGAGCTTCCGCAACTGCGCGACAAGGGCAAAGTGACGCGCGGATGGCTGGGCGTGTACATCCAGGCTGTCACTCCCGAACTCGCGCAGTCGCTCGGACTGAAAGACGCGCAAGGCGCTCTGGTCGCGCAGGTGCTGCCGCACGGGCCTGCGCTGGCGGCCGGTGTTTTGCGCGGCGACGTAATCACGCAGTATGACGGCAAACCGGTGCTGGATTCGCGCGAGCTGCCGCTGTTGGTCTCGCGCACGCCGCTCCGCAAGACGGTCACGATCACGATCGTCCGCGACCGGCAGACGAAAGATCTCTCCGCGACGATTACTGAATCGCAGGAAGCGCAGCTCGTGGCTGCCGAGAATCCGCAAAAGACCGGGCCCGAGGGAACGCCGTCGGAATTCGGGTTGAGGGTCAAGGATCTGAATAGCGAGCTCGCGAAGGAGCTCGGCCTCGACGCGAATCACGGCGTGGTCATCGCCTCGGTCGAGCCGGGCAGCTCCGCCGATCAGGCCGGGTTGCGTGCGCGCGACGTCGTGCTGGAGGTAAATCGCGCGCCCGTCAGCAACGTCGACGCCTACCAGGCCGCGATCAAGGCGGGAGCGTCCGGCAAGGTGGTGCTGCTGCTGGTCAAGCGCGCCGAGGGAACACTTTTCTTCGCGATCAAGCCGCAGGGCTAGGCGCAAGTCGAAGCAGCATAATCCGCAGACCGCGATGTCCTTACGACGCATTCTCAAGATCGTCCTGCTGAGTGTGGCGATTCTGGCTCTGTTCTGCATTCCGCCGGCGCTTTACTACTTCAGTATCTATTACCGCGCGCTCGAGCAGGAAGTGGTAACTCGTTTTTCCGGCAAGCGATGGAATATACCGTCGCGGATCTATTCCGATACTACAATCGTCTATGCCGGCCAGAACCTGGACGATCTCGGGTTCTTCGAACGCCTGGCCCGGCTTAATTATCATCGTACCGATCCGGGCCACGTAACGACCCGCGGCGAGTACAGCTTCGATGCGAAGCGCGGCGACCTGGTTATCTTCCTGCACAGTTTCGCATATCCATACGGCAACTTCGGCGGACAGCTGGTCTCGATAGCGCTCTCGAAGGACGACACCATCGAATCGATGAGCGATCCGGTGACCAAAAAGCCGGTGTTCTCGATCGAGCTCGAGCCCGAATTGATTAGCGGCATCTTCGAGGGTAGTTGGGATCAGCGCCGGTTGGTGCGCCTCAACCAGATTCCGCCGCTGATGGTGGACGCGATTCTCGCCGCCGAGGATCATCGCTTCTACGAGCATCACGGCATCGATCCGGTGCGAATCATCAAGGCGGCTATAGTCGATCTGACTTCGCACCATATCCAGCAGGGCGCCTCGACACTGACTCAGCAGTTGATGAAGAATTTCTTTCTGACTAATCAGCGCAGCTACAAGCGAAAACTCACTGAAGCGCTGATGGCGTATATAGCGGAACGCAAGTACTCCAAAGATGAGATCCTCGAGAACTATATAAATGATATTTATCTCGGCAGGCGCGGACAGGAAGGTATCTACGGCGTCTGGGAAGCTTCCGAATACTATTTTTCGAAAGACCCGCGCGATCTGACTATTGCGGAAATGGCGACTATCGCCGGAATGATCAGCTCGCCCAACCGCCTGAACCCGCTGCGCCATCCCGAGGACTCCCAGAAGCGGCGCAATGAGGTTCTCGCCTCGATGCTCCAGTTTGGCTACATCTCGAAGGCCGCCTACGACGGCGCGGTCGTCGAGCCGCTGCACGCGCGCGAGGTCTATGCCGAGGGCAACGACGCGCCCTACTTCGTCGAGTACGTGAAGAAGGAGCTGGCCGAGCGCTACCCGCCCGAAGTGCTCAACGACGAGGGCCTTAGAATCTTCACCTCGCTCGACGTGCATATGCAGAAGCTCGCCGAAGCGTCGATTACCCAGAACCTGACCGACCTCGAGACCAAGCATCCCAAGCTCCTGCGCAAGGAAAAAGACCAGAAGCTCGAGTCGTGCCTGATTTCGCTGGAGCCGCAAACCGGCAAAATTCGCGCGATGGTCGGCGGACGCAATTATCAATCGAGCCAGTTCAATCGGGTGATTCAATCCAAGCGCCAGCCGGGCTCCGCGTTCAAGCCGGTGACCTACATGGCCGCGTTCCAGGAAACGCTCGAAGGCGGTCCGGTAAAATTCCTGCCGACCAGTTACGTCGATGACAGCCCTTGGACCTGGCAGTACGCCGACAACATGAGTTGGTCGCCGCGCAATTACAAGGACCGCTTCTTCGGAAACGTCACGCTCGAGTTCGCGCTCGAGGAATCGCTCAACGCCGCCACCTCGCGCGTCGCGTATACGATCGGCCTGGACCGCGTGGTCGCGATGGCGAAGAAGCTCGGCTTCGGCGACCTGCCGGAATATCCATCGATCGTGCTCGGCGGAATCGAGGTCTCGCCGATCCAGCTCGCTCACGCCTACGCGATAATCGCCAACTACGGCCAGGAGGTCGAGCCCTACGCGGTCACCTCCGTGGTCGATGAAAACGGCAAGGTGATCGAGGGCCACGAGCTCGAAGCCCACCAAGTCGTCTCGCCCGAGCTCGCATTCATGATGCAGTTCATGATGGAGCAGGTGATTAATCACGGTACCGGTTACGGCGCGCGCCAGGCCGGCTTCATGCGGCCCGCTGCTGGAAAGACCGGGACTACCAACGACTCGAAGGACGCGTGGTTCGCCGGCTTCACGCCCAATCTGCTGACCGTCGTGTGGACCGGATTCGATCAGAAAGACACGCTCGGGCTGACCGGCGCGCAAGCCTCGTTGCCGGCGTGGACCAACTTTATGAAGAAGGCGACGGCGTCGCGCCCCGCACTTGATTTCACTCCGCCGCCGGATATGGTGATCGAACGAGTCGATCCGCTGACCGGATGCAAGGCCGCGCCGGGTAACCCGGTTTCAATCGAGGGAGTATTTCCAAAGTCGATGGAACCGGCTGATCCTTGCCCCGCCAAAGCCACCGGCACGGTTCCCGCCTCGGTACGCGCGATGCCTGAACTGTCGAATCCTGCCACCGATCCCAACGACTGATGCACCGCGATTACATCGCGCGGCGCGGACGTGCTTTGGCGATCGCCGCCGCGATCGGAATATCTGTCGCGCCGCTGCTTGCCGTCCGACGCGCATCCGGCGCGCCGGTTGTCGTAGCGCTGGAAGAAGAATCGATCGGCGGGGCGGACCTCACGCCGACTCCGACGGTCACTCCAACTCCCGACGCGAATGGGAACCTGCCGCCGACTCCTTCTTCCACGCCGTCGGCCACGCCGACGGAAGCTCCCATCTTCGCCGAGCCGACTGCGATGCCGACCTCGAGCGACGAGGCGCCTCCGCTCGACATCGGCGCCATCACCCCGACGCTGCGAGTCAGCGACGCTCCGCTGAACGCCGTGATCGCCGCCGAGCCCTCGCCAGCGCGCGCCGCGTCGCTGCGCGCAACCGATAAAGCACGCCAGCAGCTCATCGCCAATCATCCGGACGAAGCCATTCGCACGCTAGGAAGCGCGATAGGAATCGATCCGGCAAATCCGTACGCATACTTTTATCTCGGCCGCGCGTACGTCGCGAAAAAAGACGACGAGCAGGCGCTGAGCTTCTTCAAACGCGCCGAGATCGGTTTCGGATCGAACAACGCCGTATGGCTCAGCGAGACGCTCGCTTTCGAGGGCCTCACCTACGAGGAATCGTCTCGCATCAATGCCGCCGCGGCCGCGTATCAGCAGGCAATCGCCGCCGATCCCGGCAACCTGATGGCGCGGGTCGGCTACACTCGAGTTTCGCCGGATGTAACCCCAGTCGCTCCCGCCGCACCCGAAGGTGCGCCTGCCGAATCGGGCATTACCGCGCCCCCTGCGGGCGACGCGGCGCAGCCGCCTCCGGCCGCGCCGCCGCCGCCCGGTCCGCCCAGCGATGAAGACGCTCCGGCGACCGACTGATTCTTTTCGAGCGCGCTCGCGCGGACTATTCTCATCTGGGCGGGCACGATCCAAATCATGTTAATTCTTGGAATCGAATCTTCGTGCGACGATGCCGCCGCCGCGATCCTGGAAACTACGCGCGCCGGCATCGCGACGGTCCGCGCGAGCGCGGTCGCCAATCAGGACGATATCCATCGCGCATACGGCGGTATCGTCCCCGAGCTCGCGTCGCGCAATCACGTCATCACGATCCTGCCAGTGATCAGCCGCGCGCTCGCCGGCGCCGGCGTGACGCTCGCGCAGATCGAGGGTATCGCGGTGACGCGCGGACCCGGTCTGGTCGGCTCGCTGCTGGTCGGCCTGATGTGCGCGAAGGGGATCGCGCAGGCGAGCGGCACTCCGATGGTGGGCGTGAATCATATCGAGGGACATCTGCTCGCGCCGATGCTGGAAAACGAAATCGCGATGCCGTATCTGGCGCTGGTGGTCTCGGGAGGCCACACTGCGCTGTTCGCCGTCGAGGATTTCGGGCGCTACCGCCGCCTCGGCTCGACTCGCGACGACGCCGCCGGCGAGGCGTTCGACAAGGTCGCGAAGTTGATGGGCCTCGGCTATCCGGGCGGGAAAGTGATCGACGACCTGGCGCGGCAAGGAAATTCGAAGCAGGTGAAATTTCCGCGCGCCAAGGTACGCGGGGCGCCGCTCGATTTCAGCTTCTCCGGCGTCAAGACTGCCGTCGCAACTTTTCTTGCCGGCGCGCCGGGACGCGCCACGGCGCAGCATGATCTGGCGGCGAGCTTTCAGGAAGCCGTCGTCGATATGCTGGTCGGCCCGACGATCGCGGCCGCGCGCGAGCTTGGCGCCGGCACGATCGCGCTGACGGGCGGCGTCGCCGCGAACTCACGCCTGCGCGCGCGCCTGGCCGACGCCGGCGCCGCCGAAGGCTTTCGCGTCGTTGCGCCTTCTCTCAAGTACTGCACCGACAACGCCGCGATGATCGCGATCGCGGGAAGCTGGCGTCTGCTGCGCGGCGAGCGCGACGATCTTTCGATCGACGCGGAAGCGAATCTGAGGCTCTAGCCTTTCATGCGCTCCGCACCAAAATCGCACCGCGCGAGTATCGAGCCTTCCGCGCCGACGCGCGCAGTGCCCGCCCTGGCGGCAGTCGGCGTCCGCCCGTCCAAATCGCGCGGGCAGAATTTTCTCGTCCAGGCCGCGATCGCGAACCGTATCGTCGATACCGCGGCGCTCACGGCAGGCGACGACGTCCTCGAAATCGGTCCCGGCCTCGGAATCCTGAGCGAGCGAATCGCGGCGCGGCCTATCGCGCGGATTACGATGGTCGAGATCGATCCGCGCCTCGCCGCCCGGCTCCAGGAGCGCTTCGTCGGCGATCGCCGCGCACGAGTCGTCGTCGGAGATTTCCTTGAGGTTGACCTGTCCGGCGTGTTCGATCGCCGTCCGATCAAAGTGATTGGGAATCTTCCGTTCAACGCCGCCGCCGCGATTTTGCGCCGCCTGTGCGGCGACTCACGCGCGATCGATTCGATGGTCTTGATGTTTCAGCGCGAGGTCGCCGAGCGTATCCGCGCCCAGCCCGGAGAGTCCGCCTACAGCGCGCTCAGCGTATTCACCCAACTCTACTTCGAGATCGAATCGCACTTCCGGGTCGGAGCGGGAAATTTTCATCCGCGGCCCAAGGTCGATGCGGAAGTGCTGGTGATGCGCCCGTATCGCAAGCCGCGATTTCCACTCGGCGACGAAGCGACGGTCCTGCGCACCGTCCGCGCCGCGTTTTCGGCGCCCCGCAAGACACTGCGCAACGCGCTGGGCCACGCGCTCGGAATCGATTCCGCGAAAATCGAAGCCGCCGTGCGCCGCGCCGCGATCGATCCCGGAGTCCGGGCCGAAACTTTGTCCGCGGACGACCTGCTGAGCCTTGCGCGCGAGCTCGGCGCCGATCTGAAGATAGCCGATGCCTGAACTTCCGGAAGTCGAATCGCTCCGGCGAATCCTGCGCCGCAGTGCGGTTGGCCGCGTGATCACCGGCGCGCGAATCAGCCAGATCGCGCTCAGGCGCAAGCCGCCCGGCGAGTTTGCCGCGCAAATCACCGGCCGCAAAATCCGCGAAATCGCGCGCCGCGCGAAATATCTAGTCGTCGATCTCGACGGCGACAACGTGATCCTCGTGCATCTCAGGAATGAGCGGCAGCTTGACGCATCGCCGCCCCGGCTTCGACGGCGCCGACTTCGACCCGCGCCACGACCACATCGAATTTTTTCTCGACGACGGAACCCGCCTGGTGTTCAACGACCCGCGCCGATTCGGAATCGTCAAGTTGATGGCGCGCGACGCGATGGCCTCGAGCGCGGAGCTGCGCGCGATCGGCCCCGAGCCTTTTTCCAAAGCCTTCAACGCGAAGTACCTGGCAGACAAGGCGCGCGGGCGCCGCGCCGCGATCAAGAACCTGATCATGGATCAACGAATCGTCGCGGGCGTTGGAAATATCTATGCTTCCGAAATTCTTTTCCATGCGCGCGTTCGGCCAACGCGCCGCGCGGGCAAAGTGACCGCCACCGAGATGGAAAAAATCGCCGACTTCACGCGCGAGGTCCTGCGTGCCGCGATCGGCAGCCGTGGCACCACGTTTCGCAGCTATCGCGATTCGAAAGGACGCCCGGGACGCTTCGCCGCGCGCCTACAGGTGTACGGACGCGAGGGCAAACGCTGCTACGTCTGCTCCACTCCGATACGCAACGTTGTGGTCGGACAACGCGCGAGCTTCTATTGCCCCAAATGCCAGAAGTAGCGCCCGCGACGCGGAGGCCGGTCGATGCCAAAAGCAATTTCGATTTTCGCGATCCTGGTACTCTGCGCGTTCTGCTCCGCCGCGCGTGCGGCGGATAATCCCGCCCCCGACTGGAAAGCGCTCGACACCGAGGCGCTCGGCTACTATCAGACCTACCTCCGTTTCGACACGACTAATCCGCCCGACAACACCGTCGCCGCCATCACCTATCTGAAATCGATTCTCGACAAGGAACAAATCGACAACCAGACTTTCGTCAGCACCGGCGGCGCGATGTCGCTCGTCGCGCGCCTGCCCGGTCCGGCGGACGTGAAGCCGCTTCTGCTGATGTCGCATGCCGACGTGGTACCCGCAGTCGCCGCCGACTGGTCGCATCCTCCTTTTTCCGCCGACCTCGACGACGGATTCGTGTGGGCGCGCGGCGCGATCGACAACAAAGCGCACGGCATCATGGCTCTCGCAACTCTGCTAGCGCTCAAGCGCAATCATGTCGCGCTGCGGCGCGGAGTCGAGATGATGATCAATCCCGACGAAGAGGCCGGCGGCGAGGACGGCGCCGAGTGGATGGTGAAAAATCATTGGGACGCGATCGATCCCGCGTTTGCGGTGAATGAAGGCGGCTCGGCGGGTATCGATCCTTTCGGCGGCTCCGCGCCGATCTTCAAAGTCGCGATCGCGGAGAAGCGCGTGATGTGGCTGCGGCTGACCGCGCACGGACAGTCCGGACACGGCTCGGTGCCGACCGCCGATAATCCTACCCTGATACTAATCCAGGCGCTCGCGCGGCTGCTCCGGCGTCAGCCCGAGATCCGCGTGATCTCGCTGATGGCCAATGCCTTCGACGAGATCTCGCCGCACGAAAGATTTCCCGCCTCGTTCGAGCTGGACCATCTGGGGTGGCCCCTCGTGCTCGGATACGCGCTGCGCGGTCCGCTCCGTACCGACGACATCAGGGCGCTTCTGCGCGACACGATCTCGCCGACGATGCTCCGCGGCAGCCTCAAGATAAATGTGATTCCATCGACCGCCGAGGCCGGGCTCGATTGCCGCCTGCTTCCCGGCACCGATGCGAAAGATTTCATGGCTCGGATGCGCGCGCTGCTGAACGACGACCGCATCACGATCGATACTTTTCAAGCGCCCGATTCGCCGCCGCCGTCGCCAACCAGCGGCGAGATGTGGGACGCGATCGGCCGCGTGGTCGCCGCCGATTTTCCCGGCACCTACGTCGTGCCGTGGATGACCTCGGGCGGAACTGACTCGCGCTTTCTGCGGGAAAAGGGAGTCCCGGCTTACGGCTTTATCCCGATCGTGCTACCGCCCAGTGAGGAGCGGCGCTTTCATGGCGTTGACGAGCGGCTCTCGGTCGAGAATCTGAACCGCGGAATCAAGGCGACTTACGATCTCGCGATCGATCTCTGCGCCGCCCGCAAATAGCCCCGCGCTGGCTCCAGGAGCGACTCGGTCATGAGGGTCGCGCGCCGCGCCGACCTAACGGTGGATGCGGCGAACCAACTCAAGTCCGGAGCTTGACGCCAAAGGCACGCAGAGCAGCACCCTCATCCGGCGCTCCGCGCCACCTTCTCCCGAAGGGAGAAGGCATCATTCGCGGTTTTTTTTGATCCCTCTCCCTTCGGGAGAGGGTGCCGCGAAGCGGCGGGTGAGGGTGCTGCTCTGCCCAGGTTGAGCACGATCCAAACTCGGGATTCCTCGCGCGGCAGCGACGCGCGGGAATGACAGAAGAGGAACAACCGGCACGCCGCCAAACTCCGATGGCGCTCGCCCGCTCGCGTCCGTAATATCTGGTACTGGAATAATGATGTTGGCCGGTCAAACCGGCGATGAGGGGGAGCAAGGATGGACCTGCCGAGCGGAGTTGGCGTAGCGCTGGCGTTCATACTCGGAGCCGTAATCGGTAGCTTCGCGAATTCGGTGGCGTACCGGATGCCGCGCGATATATCAATCGTCGCGCCGCGCTCGTTCTGCGAGAGCTGCGAGCGCGCGATCCCGTTCTGGGCGAATATCCCGATTCTCGGCTATCTCGGCCTGCGCGGGCGATGCCTGATGTGCGGCGCGGCGATTCCGTTTCGCCACTTCATGACCGAGCTCGCGCTGCCGATTATCGCGATGTATCTCTATCTGACCTTTCCGCTCGGCGACGCGATCGCGCGCTTCATCCTGTGCACCGCCTTGTTCATCGTTGCGCTGATCGATTACGACTGGCGCCTGATTCCGAATCTGATCACCTTTCCCGGGATGTTGGTTGGCTTCGTTCTGGTCACGCTGTTCGTTCCCGAGGTCGGATGGAAAAGCTCGCTCATCGGAATTCTCGCGGGCGGCGGAGTCCTGTTCCTGACCGGCTTCGTCTACGAGCTGGTCCGCGGACGCGAGGGCGTCGGGATGGGCGACGTCTGGCTGCTCGGGATGGTCGGAGGATTTCTCGGATGGCCCGGGGTGATCTTCACGCTGTTCTTCGGCTCGATGCTGGGCGCGGTCGGCGGGATCGTCTTCGCGATGACCGGCGGCCAGACCGCCGCGCCGGTCGCCGACCCCGCCGGCGACCAGGTCGAGGCCGACGCGTCGATCCTGCAGACCACCGTTCCTTTCGGACCCTTTCTGGCGCTTGCCGCGGGCGCCTTCGCGCTCTTTCAGCCGCAACTCACGCGCTGGTATCTTGGCGGGTAATGGCACAAGGAATTTTCATCACGCTCGAAGGCGTCGAAGGCTCCGGCAAGACCACCCAGGCTGCGATACTCGCGGACTCGCTGCACGCCGCCGGCCGCCACATAGTGGTCACGCACGAACCGGGCGGCACTCGCGCCGGCGAGGCGATCCGCTCGATCTTTCTCGATCCCGCCGTCTCGCTCGACGTCGCGGCGGAGTTGCTGCTGGTGCTGGCCGATCGCGCGCAGCACGTGCGCGAGAAATTGCGCCCCGCCGTCGCCGCCGGCTCAATCGTAATCTCGGATCGCTATTCCGATTCCACAACTGCGTATCAAGGTTACGGGCGCGGTTACGATCTCAAGCTGCTCTCCGATCTGAACCGGCTCGCAAGCGACGGGATGAAGCCCGAGCTGACTATCGTCCTCGACCTTCCGGTCGAGACCGGCCTCGAGCGTACCCGCGCCCGCGCCAAAGGAGCGATCAGCGGGCCCGACCGCTTCGAGGGTGAGGTGACCGACTTCCATCGCCGCGTGCGCGAAGGGTTTCAGGCGATCGCACGGGCGGAACCCGACCGCGTCGTGATAATCGACGCGGCGCGCCCGCTCGAAGCCGTCAGCGCCGATATCCTCGCCGCGGCAACCGCGCTCGTCAAACGCCGATGCCTCTGACCGGCCTGCGAGCGCATCGCGAGCTGGCCGAGCGCCTGCTCGCGGAGCTTACGTCGCGACCCTCGCACGCCTACCTGTTCTCCGGCCCGGCCGGCACGGGCAAGAGCCTCGTCACGACCGCGCTTGCGCATGCGATGCTATGCGAGCGCGCGCCCGGCGCGAATTTCTGCTGCATCGCCGAGCGATGCGCGGTGCGGATGGCGCCCGCGACCGCCGTGCGTCCGCGTTCCGCCGCTGCCGCACCGCGATGCGACTGCTGCGCGGCGTGCGTGCAAGTCGCGTCGGGGACGCATCCGGATTTCATCCGGATCGGCCGCGCCGCCGGGCGCAGCGACGTGCTGATCGAGCAGGTGCGCACGCTGATCGCGCAGCTCGGCGTCAAGCCTTCACGCGCCGGCGCGCGGATCGCGATTATCGACGACGCCGAGACCCTCAACCTGCCCGCGCAAAACGCGCTGCTCAAGACTCTCGAGGAGCCGCCCGGCCACGCGATCATCTTCATGATCACCTCGTCGGAACGCGCGCTGCTCGATACCGTGCGCTCGCGGATGCGCGCGGTGCGGTTCGGCGCTCTGGCGCCCGCCGATATCGAGGCGATTTTATCCGCCCGCGGTGCCGGCGCTTCCGCCAACCGTGCCGCCGCGGCGCGCCTGGCGCGGGGCAGCGCGGCCCGCGCGATCGCCCTTCTGGACGGCGACGCACCGCCGATGAAAGACCTGCTCGCCGCGATCGGGCGCGCCCGCTCGCTCGACTTTGCCGGCGCCCAGCAGATCGCGCAGGAGTACTTCAAGACTCGCGACGAGGCGGCCGGCCACTTCGAGTTGATTGCGCGGATGCTCGAAGAAATACTATGTCTCAAGCTGCTCGGGGCGGATGAAATACCGGAATCGAAGGACGAAGAAGCGAAATTGATAAAACAGCTCGCCGGCGTTCTGGAGACTCGCGCGATCGTCGATTGTCTCGCGGCCGCGGTGAAGGCGCGCACCGCCGTCGACGCGATGGCGAATCCGCGGATGCAGGCCGAGCAATTCTGGATGACCGCCGCCGAGGCGATTCGCGAAAGATCCGAGTGAAAGCGGAGTGAAATATGCCCGGTGAGATTGATCCCTTCGAGGGCGGCGCCGAGCTTCCCAAAATCGTCGCGATAAGCCTGCAGACCACCGGGCATCTGTACAACTATCTGGCCGGCGATCTTCGCCTGACGCGCGGCGACCGCGTACTGATCGACACCGAGAACGGCACCCGCGTCGGCACTGTCGAGATCGAGCCTCACGAGCCCGCGCATACGCTCAATCTCGCCGCGATGAAACCGGTGATGCGCCTGGCGTCGGATACTGACTTCGACGTCGAGCACGAAAATATTTTGCGCGAGGAGCGCGCGCGCCATCTATGCCTCCAGCGCCTGCGCGAGCGCAACCTGCTGATGAAGCTGGTCAGCGCCGAGTACAGCTTCGACGGCCGCAAGGTGGTTTTCTATTTTATCGCCGAAGGGCGAATCGACTTCCGCGACCTGGTGCGCGACCTCGCCAACACGCTGCGCGTCCGCGTCGAGATGAAACAGATCGGCGCGCGCGACGAAACCAAAGTCACCGGCGGCGTTGGCCCCTGCGGACGCGAGCTCTGCTGCTCCTCTTTCCTGCGCGACTTCGACGCGGTCACGGTCAAGATGGCGCGCGAGCAGGGCCTCGCGCTGAATCCTTCGCGCCTGGCCGGGATGTGCGGGCGCCTCAAGTGCTGCCTCAAGTACGAATACGGCACCTATCTCGAACTAAAGAAGTCGCTGCCGAATCTCGGCCGCCGTGTGCAATCGGTAAAAGGCGACGGCAAGGTCGTCCGCCAGAACATCCTCAAGCAGACGGTAATGATCGCGCTGGACAACGAAGGCCCCGTCGTCGAAGCAACGCTCGAAGACCTCGTAACCTCGCGCCAGAACTAGCCAGTTCGCGATGAACCGAGGGGCGGGCGGCTCCCGACGAAAACAAATTCCTGCCTGTCGCGACTCGATTGTGCAAGCAAGCAGACCGCGAAGGCGGCAACGAATGGATTCGTAGGGGGCGCGTCGCGACGCGCCCGTCTCCGCACTGCTGGTGCTCGGATGCCCTCTCCCACCGGGAGAGGGCGACGCGGCGCGGCGATTGCTCTTTTTAGCAATCGCCGTGACGCGCGGGTGAGGGCGGCCTTCCGCTGAGCTTTCGTTTCAAAATCGCGCGACGCGCTCGTCTTTGCTGGATACCCTCTCCCTCCGGGAGAGGGCGGCGCGGCGCGATGCTTGCGTTTTTTTCGCAAGCATCGTGACGCGCGGGTAAGGGTGCTGCTGCCGCTTCCTGAATACCGCGAGCGCCGCGATTTCTCCGCACACATACAGATGACGCTTCGCGTGGCCGACGGGCCGTCGGCCGCCACTGGCAGAAGCGAGCCGGTAGAGCCGGCGTCTCGCCGGGTCCTTTCCGGTTCGTGGCACAGGCTTCAGCCTGTGTCCCGCACTGGCTGAAGCCGGTGCTCCAACACAATATATTCACCTAACACTCGTTAGTTTTTTGCCAGATTTGTTCATGGCTGAACTGTTCAGCCTTATCTTCGCCGCCGTTCTGTGTAGAATAGAGTGCGTGAAGATTCCTCCAATTCATGTCTCGTCACTGACCACCGAAATTTCGCAAGCCGATACTCCGTCGCGATGCTCAAATTTCGAGGCTGCAACCGATCGCTTCGCACAATGCGAAAGCCGGAACGAACTCCCTTCAGATACCAAATTATCAAGCAGATCTAAGGAATATCCCGGAATGCCGACATGAAATCCGCCCAAACGAACCCACCGTTGAAACGACGTTTCCGTTCGCATACGTCTAGCTTTTTCTGCGGCGCCCGCGTTAGTCGCGTCGCAATTCTCGGGCGGTTATTCTCGGTAGTTCGATGACGCAGCGAATCCATATCACCACGGCGATCCACTACAGCAACGGACCGCCGCATCTCGGCCACGCTTACGAGGATATTGCCGCCGACGCCTACGCGCGCCATCTGCGGCGCAAAATCGGCGGCGCAAACCTGACCTTCGTCACCGGCACCGACGAGCACGGGCAGAAAAACCGCGACGCCGCGGCGAAGGTCAACCTCGATCCAAAAGCGTTCGCGGATAAAATCAGCGCGCTGTTCCGGACCACCTTCGATCGGCTCGAAATCAGCTACACCAATTTTGTCCGCACCACCGATCCGGTGCACGAGGCGTTCGTGCAGAAGATGCTCGCGCGAACCTACGAGCGTGGCGATATCTACTTCCGCGATTACGAGGGTCTCTACTGCGTCGGATGCGAGCGCTTCTACACCGAGAAGGAGTTGCTACCGGGAAATATCTGCCCGGAACATAACACGCCGGTCGAGCTCCTCAAGGAATCGAATTATTTTCTCAAGCTCGAAAAATATCGCGAGGCGATCCGCGCGCATATCAAGGCCAACCCCGGCTTCATCCGTCCTGAGCGCTACCGCAACGAAGCGCTCAGGATGTTCGATGAGCCCCTCGCTGATCTGTGCATCTCGCGCCCGAAGGCGCGCCTGGATTGGGGAATCGAGCTGCCGTTCGATCCCACCTACGTCACCTATGTCTGGTACGACGCGTTCTGGGCGTATCTGAGCGAGCTGCCCGACACGAGCGATGCCGCGCTGGCGGCGCTGCTGCCCGCGACCGAGCACTTCATCGGCAAGGACATCCTGAAGACTCATGCGGTGTACTGGCCCGCGATGCTGCTGGCGGTCGGGCTGCCGCTCTACGCGCGCCTCAACGTTCACGGGTTCCTCAACCTTGAAGGCTCGCGGATGTCGAAAAGCTCGGGCAACATGATCGATCCGCTCGAACTCGCCGAACGGCTCGGCCCTGACGTGTTGCGCCATTTCGTCTTGCGCGAGTTCGTATACGGACTCGACGGAGACTTCACCGAGGAGCGGCTCACCGAGCGCTACAACGCCGACCTCGCCAACGACCTCGGCAATCTCACCAGCCGCGTGCTCGCGATGGCGGCGCGATATTTCGGCGGCGAGCTCACGATGGCCCCAGGAGCGAACGCTGAGGATCGTGCGCTGTGCGATTCGTTCGCCACGGTCGCCGCGCGGAGCGCCGCTCAGATCGAAGAGCTTGCATTCAATCGAGCGCTCGAAGCGATCTGGCAATCGCTCGACGCCGCGAACAAATACATCGTCGCGACTTCTCCGTTCAGGCTCGCAAAGGATCCCGCGAAGCTGCCGCGTGTCGCGGAGATTCTGGCGAACTTGTGCGAGGGCCTGCGCGTCGTCGCCGACACGCTCGAGCCGTTCATGCCGGCGACCTCGCGGAAAATCCTCGATCTCCTGAACGTCGATGACTCAACAGCGCACGCGCCGTTCGGCGAGGGCTTGAGGCCGGGGCATCGTGTGAAGGCGGCGACTCCTCTGTTTCCGCGAATCGAAAAAAAGAAAGCCTAGCGCGGGGCTCCGATGATGACGCCGATCATCGACACGCATTGCCATCTGGCCGATCCCAAACTCGACCAGGATCTCGAGGCCGTTCTCGAACGCGCCCGCATCGCAGGAATCGCGCGGATCGTTTCAGTCGGCGCGATCGGATCTGTCGAATGCGATCGCCGCACGGTCGAAATCGCGGAGCGCCACGAACATATTTTCGCCGCGATCGGAGTGCATCCGCACGACGCGAAAGATTGCACTCCCGCGCGGATCGCGCAGTTGCGCGAGCTCGCGCGATCGCCGCGGGTGGTCGCGATCGGCGAGAGCGGCCTGGATTTTCACTACATGCACTCGCCTGCCGAGGCTCAGGAAGCGGCGCTGCGGCGTCATCTGAAACTCGCTTCCGAGCTTGGAAAACCAATCGTTATCCACTGCCGCGACGCCGAGGATCGGCTCGCCGCGATCGTGCGCGAAACCGCGATCCCGCGGGCCGGCGGCGTGATTCATTGTTTCACCGGCAACGCCGCCGCCGCCGCGCGATTTCTCGAGCTCGGATTTCATATTTCGTTCTCGGGAATCGTGACGTTCAAGAATGCCGCCGCGGTGCGCGAAGCCGCGCGCATCGTTCCGGACGATCGCGTGATGGTCGAAACCGACGCGCCCTACCTCGCGCCCGAACCGTATCGCGGCAAACGCAACGAGCCCGCCTTCGTCCGCCGCACGCTCGAGGTGCTCGCGGAAGTGCGCGGCGCCGACGTTGACACTCTCGCGGAGCTGACCGCCACCAACGCAACCCGCCTCTTCCGATTAACGGCGGCGGCGAAGTAGTGCCAGGTCGAGGTCATGCAGGGGCTCGGACAACTTAGGCGCCGAGACCTCAGTCGTCATTTCGACCTAAGGGAGAAATCCCGAGCGAAGGACCACCGCATGTGGCGTTGGTTCCGGAGCATGGACGCCTCGGGATTTCTCGCCCAAGGCTCGAAATGACGATCGGTCTTTTGTCAATTTGCGCCGATTCACGGAATCGCTTCTGCGGGGTTATAGATACTGAGATGCCCACGCTGGAAAAGCTCTCCCTTCCGCCGCCGTTCGAGGACGCGATGAAATCGCTCGAGAGCGAGATCATGCGCTTCATCCTGCGCAGCACGCGTGACCGCGAGGACAGCCTGGACCTGTTTCAGGAGACGTGGCTGCGCGCATACCGCGCGTATCCGTCCCTGCGCTCGCACAATGGGCTGCGGCCGTGGGTATTCAGTATCGCGGCCAATCTGTGCCGCAATCGCGCGCGCGATCGGATGCGCCGGGCGCGCGTGATCGTGAACGACGGCCGCGACCCGGACGCGGAGGCCGAACGGTTCTTTCCGCACGCCGAGAGTTCTCCCGACGGCGTGATCGGACTTCGCCGCGCGCTCGCTGCGCTTCCGGGCAAGCAGGGCAAAGCGCTGATGATGCGCAAGTTCGGCGGGATGGAATACGCGGAAATCGCGACGGCGCTCAAATGTTCCCAGGAGAGCGCGCGGGCCAGCGTGTACCAGGCGCTCAAGAAGTTGAAGGCATCGCAATGAAAACCACCAATCAGAACAAGCAGATGGAAGCATCGAAAGAATTTGACGATCGCGACGTCGAGGCGCTGGTGCGCGCCGCGCATCCGGGAATCCGCCGCGCGATGAAGATTCTGCGGCGTCCCGAGGCGCGGATCGGAATCGTTGCGTCGCCGGTCGGACAACTGCTGGTGGCCGAGGGTCCGCACGGTTTTGCGACGATCCATTTTCTCTCGTCCAGCGACGCCGAGCGTCCGCTTGAAAAGCTGCGGCGTAAATTCGATCTGCTCGAGAATGAAACCTGGCGCGCGGATACCGTCCGCGAGCTCGGGCGATATTTCGGCGGCGACTTCTCGGTGCTCGCTCACGAGGTCGATCTGGTGATGGTCGAAAGCGAGTTTCAGCGCCGCGCGCTGATGCGGCTGCGCGAGGTTCCGATCGGCTCGGTGATCACCTACCAGGGATTGGCCACGGCGGTTGGAGAGCCCGACGCGCAGCGCGCGATCGGCAACACGATGGCGTCGAATCCGATCCCGATCTTCATCCCGTGCCATCGCGTAATTCGCTCCGACGGAACCATCGGGAATTACGGCGGCGGGGTCAAGAACAAGATCACGCTGTTGCGCAACGAAGGATTCGCGCTCGGCCCGAGTGCGCGGATGCCGTCGAACCTCAGGATGCCGGCGTCGGCGGTGATGGGGCATCGGCATACGCATATCTACTGCCGGCCGGATTGCAGCGCGGCGAAGCGCGCCGACCCGCGCCGCTCATTGATCTTCGCCGACGCCCGCCACGCGCGCGCCGCAGGCCTGCGCGCCTGCAAGCTATGCAAGCCCGGCTGAGTTGGGATTGAGCAGCACGCATCGCTCGACCAGCCGGCCAATCAGCCATCAACCGCCTATGGCAGAAGGAAACAATCTGCCAGTGGTGGCGGACGGCTCGTCCGCCTCTCCCCGCGAGAAGAGCCCATCGATAGTCGGCGAAGCGCGATCAGAAATGACCGGTGACGCCGATCCTCCTAAGAAACAGGATTGAGGATTCGTGGCACAGGCTTCAGCCTGTGCTGCTCACCCCGGGCACAGAGCAGAATCAATTCATAGAGGCGCATCGCGACGCGCCCGTCTTCGCAGTCCTCTGCCGGATACCCTCTCCCTCCGGATGATGTCGATTTTCTCGCGAATGCCCCCAGGATGTCATCCTGAGCCGTAGGCGAAGGATCTCCGCGAAGCGATTAGTGCAACTCTTCTGGGCGATTCGCACTAATCGCTTCGCGGAGATCCTTCACAGAGCCCGTCCTGAGCAACGCCGAAAGGGGGCAGCCTTCGTTCAGGATGACGGACAAGAATTCGGCATTTATCGAGAGCCTCCTCCGGGAGAGGGCAACGCGGCGCGGCGATTGCTTTTTTTTGCAATCGCCGTAACGCGTGGGTGAGGGTGCTGCTCTGCTCATTTAATCGCGCGGCATGCGCGCCGCGCTGAAAAATGACCCTCACCTAACCTCTCCCTTTCAGGAGAGCTTTGCGTAATCGATTCCATTGAACGGGTCATGCGGCTGGCGAGATTCCTCGCGATGCGCGCAGCGCGAGCCGATCTGCACGCCGCAAAGCTGGCGCTGGATTCGCGCTCGGAATGACAACGTTTGCTGGTTTTGTGTCATTCCGAGCCCGTACAGGCGATGCGGATGGTGAGGTGCAGAGTACCGAATGGCAGCAATTGCGAGGAATCTCGCCCTGCGCACTGGGCACACTTTTCCGGTAGGTTATGCAAAGCTCTCCCTTTCAGGGCGAGGAATCAGAAAAGAAGAAAGACGCCGCTAGGGGCGGCGTCTTTCGTGCGAATCTGAAATGTTAACCGAGATGATCTATTCGGTTTCGTTCTGCTGTTGAAGTTGCTGCAACTGCTGGCGCTGCTGTTCGATTTCCTGCTGTTGCTGCTGCACTTGCTGACTGGTCTGGGCGTTGGCGTTCTCGTTGTTCTGCATCGAGTTGCCGACCGCATAGCCGGTCACTCCACCAAGTCCGCCACCGATAAGAGCGCCGGCTGCCGGATGTCCGACCGCTGCCCCTACCAGTGCGCCGCCGACGGCGCCGATTCCCGCACCGCCCAGCGTCCCTTCTTCTCGAGTCGAGAGCGGCTGGCTGCCAGCGCATCCTGCAATGAACAGCGCCGCTGCGAGCGTGATTCCTGCGATAAGGCCCGAGCGCGACCGCATGATGGCCTCCTTGCCTACCCTTTACCTCGTAGGCCTGGTTATTCCGTTTCCTGTGATTGTTTCAACTGCTGGAGCTGCTCGCGTTGCTGCTCGATCTCCTGCTGCTGAGATTGAATTTGCGTTTCGGTCTGTGCGTTGGCGTTTTGCTGATTCTGCATCGAGTTGCCGACGGCGTAGCCGGTCACTCCGCCAAGTCCGCCGCCGATCAGAGCACCTGCAGCCGGATGCCCGACCGCAGCCCCGACCAGCGCGCCGCCGGCGGCGCCGATTCCCGCGCCGCCCAAGGTACCTTCTTCACGAGTGGAAAGCGGGTCACCGGAGCATCCCGCCACCAGAAAAAGAACAGCCAACGCGAGGGTTCCTGTCACAATTGCTGGCTTGCGCATGATCGATCTCCCTGACTGATTAGACTCGGCAGGGAGCTATTCCGTTTCATTCTGTTGCTTGAGCTGTTGAATTTGTTGGCGCTGCTGTTCGAGCTGCTGCTGCTGCGACTGAATCTGGGATTGCGTCTGCGCGTTGGCATTCTCCTGATTCTGCATCGAGTTTCCGACCGCAAACCCGGTCACGCCTCCAAGCGCGCCGCCGATTGCCGCGCCGGCGCCGGGAGCTCCCACCGCCGCACCGATAATCGCGCCGGTCGCCGCGCCAAGGCCTCCGCCAATCAGGGTGCCTTTTTCACGGGTTGAGAGTGGCTGTCCACTGCACCCGGTCATTACTCCGAGCGCAATTGCCATTAGAATCACGGTTAAGGTTTTAGTTGCGAATTGCAGCACGGCCCTCCTCCATCATTAGCCGGGTAGTTTCGACGCCGCTTTGCCCAGCTCGAACTGCAAACCCCGGGTGGCAGAACCCGAAGTTTCGTATCTTATCGAGGCACGATCAAGCAAGCCGACCACTTTCCTGAACAATAATTAAGCATGATTGGAATCGTGCATCCATCGGAGCGCTTCACGGCAGGACGGCGAAGCATCGCGTCGGCCCTCCCGTGCCCTTGCCGATCTTCATCGGAATACAGAAAATCGTCGCACCCTTAGGGGGCAATTTATCCGCATTGGCAAGGTTCTCGAACCCCGGCTTGCCGGCTCCGAGCCACGCGCGATGCACCGGGTAGTCCTTCGAGATGCCGGGGTCCATGCTTGCCGTATCAATCGCGATCGCGGCGACATTGCGGTTCTTGAGCATCCAGTTGACGGCCTCGGCCGAGAAGCCGGGAAAGCGCAGCCCGGCCACGTCGCCCGGTTTGTCGGTGCCCATGTAGGCTTTCGTGTCGGGCCAATATTTGCCCCATCCGGAACGCGCAACGACGATCGCGCCGTCGGGAATACGGCCGTAGGTGGTTTCGTAACGCTCGAGGTCTGCGACGCTCAACGTCGCGTTGCGATCTTTCGCCGCGCGATCAGAAAAATCTACGACCGCCGCGGGACCGACGCAGCTCGCGAGCGGCACCTGGTCGAGCGTCAGGCCATCGCGGCTATAGTGAATCGGCGCGTCGGCGTGGGTTCCGAAATGTTCGGGCGCGGCATAAGTGGCCGCCGAGTAGAAATAATTTTCGGACGTCCCGTTCTGAGCTTCGAACTTATGCTCGAAACGCCCCTCGCCCGGCCAACCGATAGTCGTGCTGTCGAAGGTGTAGGTCAGGTCGATAATCTTTGCGGAATCTATCAACTCGCGCCCGCCGTCATCATCCCATCACCATCCGATTACCTGCGTAGGCATGACCGGTTGCGCCTGTCCGCGAGGGTCGCACGCCCCGCTGAGCAATCCCGGCGCGCGATCGATCGAAACCGCTATGACGTGGCCCTCGGACCATGGCGGCCGCACCTCGATTTTGTGGCCGCGCTCGGCGAGCTCGGCGCGCACACGCGGATCGATTCGATCTTCGAGGCGCAGCACGCCCGGCATCGTGTTGTGCGGGTAAAAGGTGGACGGAAAGTGCGGGGTCGAGAATTTGGGCGCCTCGATCGCCTCTTGCAGATCCATTCCGAAATCGACTGCGTTGAGAAAAAACTGGAACGTCCACTGATCCTGCTGATCTCCGCCGGGCGTGCCGAATGCCATGTACGGCTCGCCCGCGCGCATCGCAAGCGACGGCGACAATGTTGTGCGCGGGCGCTTGCCCGGCACCAGCGCGTTGGGATGATTCTCGTCGAGGTAAAAGGTCTGCATCCGGCTTCCGAGCGGGAACCCGAGTGCCTCGATCACCGGCGAGCTCGGAATCCATCCGCCGCTCGCCGTCACCGCGATCATATTGCCCGCGCGGTCGCAGGCGGCGACGTGAATCGTTCCCTCGCCCCACGGACGGGCGGGAGCGGCGCCACCGGCGCGCAACGCCTGCATCGCAATCGGATCGCCGGGGCGCTGCTCCATCGACGCGCGGCGCGGATCGATAAGTCCTCGTCGCAGCTCCGCGTAGCGCGGCGCGAGCAGGCCGTCGATCGGCACGCGGGTAAATTCGGGATCGGCGTAGTAGGCCTCGCGATCGGCAAACGCGAGCTTGGCCGATTCGATCACGGTGTGGATATACTCCGCCGAGTTGTGGCGCATCGCGCGCAGGTCGAAGCCTTCCAGGACGCGGAGCTGCTGCAAGAACACGGGACCCTGTGACCACGGACCGCATTTGAAGACGCTGACGCCGCGGTAATCGACGCTCAAAGGCTGCTCGATTCGAGTAGTGAAACCCGCGAGGTCGGATGCGTCGAGCAAGCCACCTTGCTCATCCGACCACGCCGCGATGTCGCGCGCGATATCGCCGCGGTAGAAGCGCTCGCGCGCCGCTTCCAGCGCAGGCTTGCGGCCCTGCTGCTTCGCGGAGGATTCGGAATCGAGCAGACGGCGGTAGAATCCTGCCAGCGCGGGGTTCTTGATAATCGCGCCCGGCTTCGGAACCTCGCCGCCCGGAAGATAGACGCGCGCCGACGACGGCCATCGCGTGCGAAATCTTTCAGCGTTGGCGCGAATCGACGCGCCCGCTCCCGCCTGATACTGCTCGCCCGATTCAGCCGGCTCGCCGCACAATCCGACATGCATCGGAAATCCGTCCTCGGCCAGCTCGAGCGCGGGCTCCAGAACCTGCGCCAGCGACATCGTTCCGAACTCAGACAGCGCGGTGACAAGCGCGCCGAGCGCGGCGGGAACTCCAGCGGCGAGCAGGCCGGAGGGCGGAATCAGCTCTTTTCCCAGAGCGCGGAATTTGGCGATCGTCGCACGCGCCGGCGCGATCATGTTGCCGTTGATCGCGACTACGCGGCGGGCATCAGCCGAGTAGATGAGCATCGGCGCTTCGCCGCCGATCGTATGCATATGCGGATTAACCACGCCCTCGACGAACGTCGCGGCGACCGCGGCGTCGATAGCGTTTCCGCCTCGGGCGAAGATTCGCGCTCCCGCCGAAGCCGACAGATAGTGCTGCGTTGCAACAACGGCCTGGCGGCCCATCACGAGCGGATACAATGTAGGCATCGTGAAACCTCACCAGTATGTGGACATTTGTGCATCTTCAGGTCTTCGCGGGATGCGATCGCGCTACGCGTTCGGTTAAAGACCTGCCCCGAAAGAGCCATCGAAGCAAGCCTGCTACATCTTTCTACCTTCGCAATCAGCGTTTGAATTCGCGAAACCCAAGCATCGTTAGGAATATTGGGAATATAAAGATTTCCACAAGCTGGGGAAAACGAATCGGACGCTCATTAATAACGTCTAAATATTAGGCCCGAAGCTTGCTAGAATAAAAATCGGTGGATGAGGAAAACTGACGACCGGACTGGCGCAAAGAGGACAAGACAATGATGGCCAGCACAAGTATCGAGGCGGCGGTGGGGCGAAATTGCCGATTACTGAGACCAGTTCGCGATCATGAAGGTCGCAATCGTTTCGGTGAGAGACCCCTTATCCTGCGCGAGGTAAACAACCTGGACCGGCACATGTACCTAGTGCAGTTCGACGACGGAGCCACCACTTTTCTGTTTCCCGACGAAGTCACGGTGGAATAACCGCAAAGGTTTTTCGCTCGACTTTGTCCGCTGCGAAGCGTCGCTTGAGAATGCGCAAACTGCGCAGGAGGTTTTCTGCGCCGCCGACCGGCTAGGCCGGCTCTGCCGTAGGATCGCTTTGGCGAATCGCGGTCAGCTCTCGCGACGCGCGCGGCACGAAGAACAATCCGATCACCGCATTGCAGAACATGTAGGTGAACTGAGCCACTAGGCTGTATGCGACCAGCTTTGCCGGCGACGCGCTGCCTGCGAAGAACAATAGCCACGCCGCCTGGCTGGTTCCCAGATGCGCGACCGAGATCGGCAGCGCGCCCGCCAGGAACACCAGCGGCAGAAATAGAATCAGCCGCAGAACCGGAATCGATACGCCATAGATCGCCAGCGCGAAGTAGTGCGCGACCGCTGACGCAAGAAACGTCGGCGCCTTGATCGCGAGCACCGCCGCATAATCGAGCGGACGCGCCGCGATGAACGTCTGCGCGATCGCGCCGGCGCGTCCTTGCTCGACCCAATCGCGAATACGCGGGCTGCGCCGCACAATCGCAAAAAAAATCATCACGCCAAAGAGCAGCGTCCACGCGAGCAGATAGACGATGCGCAGGATTCCGATGATCCGCGCCTGCGTCGCTCCGACTGGCGTATAGAACAACACTCCGACCGTCGAGAACAGGAACAATTGGTAGATCTCGAGCATCGCGATGAACAGGATCGAGCTGAGCGCGGAAAGAAAGGAAAAGCCGCCCTTGCGATGCAGGTAGTACGCGACCCCGCCCTGCGCGAGGCCGGTGTTCAGCATCGCGAGCACGTACATGCTCGCGCGAATCGGCAGGATATCGCGCCAGCGCATCGGCGCGTTGAACCGCCGCACCACCCACGCGAGGCAATAGGAATCGATGATGCAGTAGAAGATCGAGTAGGGCAGAAAAATCGCGACGAACTTCGCAATCGGGACCTGGCGCAAATCGGCGGCGACCTTTGACGCCGAGATTCGCCAGAAGATCAGCACGAAGATGATGACCGTGCCGGCGTAGGGAATCGCCTTGCGCCACAGCGGCGCGCCCGCTTTCGCTGCCGGCTGCTCGCGACGCTGCGATGCGCCGGGCGCGGTCATCGCGAGATGAGCGGCGCCCGCGCGGTGCCGGTCAGAACCGCCTCACCGCGTTGATTTTCGACCCGCATCGATAGCTCCGCGAATCCGTTCGCGATCCGCTCGATCTTCGCGCGCGCCGCCAGCGTGTCGCCGTAGAGCACCGGCTTGATGAGTGCAGCCTCGAAGCGGCCGCCGCGGTAGAAATCCTCGCCGAAGCGATCGGCGATCAATTGCATCATCACCGCGATCGTCTGCTCGCCCGCAGCAATCGGCTTAGCGAATCCCGCCGCGGCTGCCGCCTGCGGATCGCTATGGATATTCTTGGTGCGCCTGCGCGCAGGCTCCTTGACGCTCGCGCCGTAGGCCTCGGCGGCTGCGTCGTCGAGCAGGTACGGCGCGGCGGCAATCACCTCGCCTTCGCTTGGATGCCGATGTTCTTCGCTCATGCCATCCGTCCTTTTTCGTTGAGCAGCACCGAGGTTATCGCTTGCCGCGTCAGCAGCTCGCCGGTGGCGGCGTCGCGGGTTTCGTATTCGAGGGTGAAATAAAACTTGCCGCGCTTGTGCGCCGCGTCGGTGATCACGCCATCGACGCGCACCGCCTGCCCCGCGCGCATCGGCGCATGATACTCGCACCAATGTTTCGCGTGCACTCCCCCTTTGCCGCCCTTGAAATGTTTCGTGATGAGTAGCGCGTAATCGAGCAGGCGCATCGTTGGCGGAGCGATCGCGTTCTCTCCGGCATGCAGCAGATTCCTGCTGCCGATCGCGCGTGTGAACGCGCCGATCTGCTCGGCCGAGACGATGTAGAAGATCGGACCGAGCCGCATCCCTTCGCGGACGTTCTCCGCGCGCATCTCGAGCCGGGCTTCGCCGTCGTCTGCGCTCATCTTGTTGATCCTCTGATTTGATCCCGGAACGCGGTCATGGCAGATTCTGCGCACTCCGATGCCGTATTCAACCGTACCATATGCGCGCGCCGCGCGGATGCATCTCGCGCGCGTCGATCCGGTGATGGCGGCGATTATCGCCAAGGTCGGCGCGTGCCAGATCGTGCAGCGCCGCGAGCGCTTTCGGGCGCTCGCCCGCGCGATCATTTTTCAACAACTCGCCGGAGCCGCCGCCACCGCGATCTACGGCCGGGTGGTTGGACTCTATCCGGGCCGCGCGTTTCCGCATCCTACCCAGATTCTCGCCACTCCCGACGCGATTCTGCGCAAGGCTGGACTCTCGGCCAAGAAGGCGCTCTACATCAAGGACCTCGCGACGCACGTCGAAAAAAAGATTCTCAACTTTCATCGCTTCGCGCGCATGACCGATGAGGAAGTCATCGCCGACCTGACGCGCGTAAAAGGGATCGGGCGATGGACCGCCGAGATGTTCCTGATGTTCAATCTCGCGCGCCCCGATGTTCTGCCTGTAGACGACCTGGGCGTGCGCAACGCCGTCGGACGCGCGTACTCGATGCGCAAGCCGCCGACGCCGAAAGAGTTGCGCGTCTTCGGACAGCGATGGAGCCCCTACCGGACCGCGGCCGCATGGTACCTGTGGAAAAGCCTCGAGATCAAAACGCCCGGCACTGTGGATAGAAAGCCCGCGCCGCGCCAGCACCGCTAGAGCTCGCGTACGATCAAACTGACTTGCCATCAAAGCCGTGACGGTCGACACTGCCGCGCGAAATTTAGTAATCGATCGGCATGCGCGTTCAAGTTGGCGACGGCAGGTTGTTCTTCGACGTCGAGGGCGCATCGCTGGTCCCCGACGGTCCGCGGATGCGCGAGCGTCCGACCCTCCTGATGCTCCACGGCGGTCCCGGCGCCGACCACTCGGTCTTCAAGCCCGACTTCTCGCCGCTGGCCGATATTGCTCAGGTGATCTACCTGGATCATCGCAGCGCCGGCCGCAGCGACCGCACCGGTCGCGATCGCTGGACGCTCGATCACTGGGGCGACGACGTTTACGCCTTCTGCGAGGCGCTAGAAATCAAGCGGCCAATCGTGATGGGCACGTCGTTCGGCGGGATGGTCGCGATGGCCTATGCGACGCGCCATCCAGATCATCCCGCCAAGCTCATCCTGTGCAGCACGGCAGCGCGGGTCGATCTAGCGCGCGTCTTCGCCGCCTTCGAGCGCCGGGGAGGACGCGAGGCGGCGGAGGCGGCTCTGCGATTCTTCCGGGATCCGTCGGTGAAAAATTCGCCCGACTATCTCCGGCTCTGCATGCCGCTCTATAGCTACCATCCCGATCCGCACCTGATGGAGATGTTCGCGCGGATGGCCGGGAACATGGAGCTGAATGAGCATTACCTGCGCGTGATCGAGACCTCGTTTAATCTCTTGCCGGATCTGCCACGCGTCAAATGCCCGACGCTGGTGCTGGCGGGCGACGAGGATCCCGTCACTCCGCCCGCCGACTCCGAGGATATCGCCGCCACGCTGCCGCCCGAACTCGCGCGCCTGGTGCGCTTCGCCAGGGCGGGCCACGGAATCGTCACCGACGACCGCGCGCGCTTCATGAATACGCTACGCGAATTCATTTTGTCATGAACCCAAATCGAGCTCAGGTAATCGAGAGACTACTGAGTAGCGACGAGCCGTCGATTCGCTGGAAGGTGATGGTCGGCGTGCTCGGCGAACATCCTGAGTCGCGGAAAATCAGAGACCTCCGGCAGGAGATTCGCAACTCGCCGCGAGTGAAGGCATTGCTCGCCGGCCGCGACCAGAACTTCGTGCGCGAGGCTAAAGTATATTCCAAATATCAAGGGTCGCATTGGACGCTGGCAGCGCTGGCGGATATCGGATATCCGGAGGGCGATGAGTCGCTGCTGCCGATGCGGGATCAGGTCCTTAATCACTGGCTCGGCAAACCTTTCTACCTTGAGTTCGAGTCCAAGAGCAGCGTTCCGAAATCCAGAAGCGCCGAAGGCGTTCCAAAGATCCAGGGCCGCTATCGGCGATGCGCCTCCCAGCAAGGCAACGCGTTGCTTTCCGTTACCAGGCTGGGAATTGGCGACGGCCGAAGCGAGCGCCTGGCCGAGCGTCTGCTGCATTGGCAATGGCCTGACGGCGGATGGAACTGCGATCGGAATCCGTCCGCCGATACTTCGTCGTTCATGGAGAGCTTGCTCCCGATGCGCGCGCTCACGGCCTACGCGGACGCGAGCGGCGACGATGCGGCGCGCGCGGCGGCATTGAAAGCGTCCGAGGTTTTCCTGTCGCGGCGGCTGTTCAGAAGGCGCTCCGATGGAAAAATCATCCGCCCGAATTTTCTGATGCAGCATTACCCGTTGTTCTGGCATTACGAAGTCCTGGGTGCGCTCAAGGCGATGGCGGAAATCGGACTCATCAATGATCCGCGCTGCGGAGAAGCGTTGGATATCCTCGAGCGAAAGGAGTTGCCCGCCGGCGGTTGGGCCGCCGAAGGACGGCATTACAAGGTGACGCCAAAGCTCGACACCAGCGAGGGGTTCGGATCCGACTCGCTGGTCGATTGGGGCGGTGTCGGAAAGCGCCGAATGAACGAATGGGTTACAGCCGACGCGCTTTACGTCCTGCACGCCGCCGGCCGCGTCTAGCCGCGTTTAGCAATGACCGTCGGGACGCTGGTCCTACTATTCAGCAGGGCAGACGCACGGCAGGATGCTACAATCCCGCGCCGGAGGCCTTCATCATGCGACCTGTGAAATTCAATTGCGGACTGCCGACCACCGACTTCGCGGCGATGACCGCGATGGCGCGCCGGGCCGAGGAGCTCGGTTTCTTCTCAGTCTCGATCGACGATCACTTCTTCATGCGCGGTCTGATGTCCGAGCCCAACGCTCCCCATCTCGAATGCTACACGGCGCTGGCCGCGGTCGCCGCCGTGACCAAAACCGTCAAGCTCGCGCCGATGGTCACCTCGATGTCGTACCGCAACCCGGCGCTGCTGGCGAAGATGATCGCGACGCTCGACAATATCTCGGGCGGCCGCTTTATCGCGGGCCTCGGGGCAGGATGGTTCAAAGAGGAATACATCGCCTACAACTATCCCTACCCGTCCAACGCCGAGCGGATCGAGCAGTTCGCCGACGGGATCAAGGTTCTGAAGTCGATGTGGACCGAGGACGAGCCGAGCTATCACGGCCGCTTTCATTCGGTCGAAAAGGCCTACTGCTTTCCACGCCCGATCCAGAAACCTTATCCGCCGATCATGATTGGCGGCGGCGGCAAGAAGATTCTCAAAATCGCCGCCGAAGAGGCTGACATCCTGAACCTCAATCCGCCCATCACCAAGGGCGTGGTCGATATCGGCGACGCGATGAAGTTCGATCGCGCCGAGGTTCAGCGCCGCATCGGTATCCTCGACGATTTCGCGCGCGCCGCGGGCCGCAAAGCCGACGCGATCGAGATGTCGGGGCAGACTTTCGTGCTGATCGCGAAAGAAAAGAGCGTCGCGGACGCGATGATCAAAGCGACCGCGCAAGCGATGGGTATCGCCGACCCGGAGCTCGCGCGAACCTCGCCGCAGGTGCTGGTCGGCACCGTGGACGAAATCAAACGGGAACTGGATTTCCGGATAGAAAAATTCCGGATGACCTATTTCGTCTGCCAGTTCATGGCCCCGGAAGGCGCCGAACTATTCGCCAAAGAGGTAATGCCAAAGTATCGGCGATAAGATCATCATTAGTATTCGGCTGAAGGATTCGTCTGAAATACCCTCTCCCCCCGGAGAGGGCGGCGCAGCGCGATGCTTGCGATTCTTTTTTCGCAAGCATCGTGACACGCGGGTGAGGGTGCTGCTCTGCGTCTTTATAATCGCGCGTCGCTTCGCGCCGCGCTGAATAATGTCCCTCACCTGACCGCTCCCTTTCAGGGCGAGGACAGACGGCGGGCGAGGAAGCCGCATGCTATTCAGCGAGCATCGGATTGGGCTTTGGATAGCCTAGCTCCGCGAGCTTCGCGTCGATCACCTCGAGGTCTTTGCTCATCGTCGTGTCGCGCGAGGATGATGCGTGCTCCGCTACATTCTCGATGCTGCGGCGAATCTCGCGCAGCGCGGCGCTCTCGCCCGCCGTCATCTGCACAATCGCGATAAAGCATAGCCACGGAATAACCACCGCCGCGACAACGGTCACGATAATCATCGTGCGCGCGCGCGCCTCGGATCGATCGGCGATCGAGAGCATCGCGGCGTCGTCGGCGGAGATCAGGTCGGAGACCAAGCCCTGCAAGTCACGCAGACGCGGCTCGAAGCTGTCGTCACCCGACGGCGCGGCGCGCATCGCGTCGAAAATCGGATTCGCCGTCTCCGCGATCTTCTCGATCGCGTCGTGCTGCGCCTCGGTGCTCGCACGCGAGCGCGCCACCTCGACCCAACCGACGAATCCGCGCTGTTGATCCCGAACAATCTGCGATGCTTCGGGCTGCGTGCGCGCCCAATCCATCTTGTACAGTGCGTTTTCCATCCCACGCGCGGCCTCGAGCGCCGTGTATTGGTTTTCGTGCATCAACGCCGGCATCGCGCCGAATCCATAGAAGCCCAGTGCCAGGATCGGAGTCGCGATGAGCAGGATTATCGGCGCGATTACCGCGACGAATCGGAGCTTGGTGATGATCGTAATTCGGGCCATCGTCAGTACCGTTCTCAGAAGGTTGCGTGCAAACAAAGATGCGCGTGCGGCGCAGCCAAATGCAACGCCCGCCCGATATGATGCGTCCGGCGCGCGTTCGTGCAATGATCGCCGCGATGAATTTCGCCGATCGCCTGGCCAACGCCGTGCGCCAGAAAAATTCCTGCGCGATCCTGGGCGTCGATCCACAGCTCGATACCAAAGACTCTTCCGGCGTGCCGAAATCGCACACGCTCGCGCGCTTCTGCTGCGAAATCGTCGAGGCCTGCGCATCGCATATCTGCGCGGTCAAGCCGCAACTCGCTTTCTATGAAGCGCGCGGGATCGACGGGATGCGCGCGTTCGTCGAGGTGGTGCGCACCGCGCGGCGGCTCGGCCTAATCGTGATCGCGGACGCCAAGCGCGGCGATATCGGATCGACCTCGGCCGCATACGCGCAGGCGTTTCTGGGCGATGGCGATTTCGGATGCGACGCCGTCACCGTCAATCCTTATCAGGGCGCCGACTCGACGATGCCGTTTATCGCGAGAGTTCCGGCCGGCCGCGGCGTGTTCGTGCTGGTCAGGACTTCGAATCCGTCGTCGGGGGAATTTCAGGATATCGCCGCCGACGGCCGTGCGATGTGGGAGCACGTCGCCGCGCGGGTCCACGGATGGGGCAGCGACTATCTCGGCGAATCAGGATTGAGTCCGGTCGGCGCTGTTCTGGGCGCTACCTTTCCCGATGAAGCCCGCCGCGCGCGCAAGCTGATGCCCAACGCGTTCATCCTGGTCCCCGGCTACGGCGCGCAAGGCGCAAGCGCGACCGATGCGATCGCGGCCGCCCGCCCCGACGGCACCGGCATTATCGTGAACGCGAGCCGCAGCCTGATGTATGCGTTCAAAAAATCGGAAGGAAAATCCCCCGCCGAAGCCGCCTCCATCGCCGCCGCCGCGATGCGCGCGGACCTCAACGCCACCCTCGCAGCGACGCACGCCCGACTCTGATCCCTCGCCCTGAAAGGGCGAGCGATCAGATTAGTCTTGCCGCTGGGGTCTGAGTACGCCGTTACGAGCGCATCAGCTCTGCTTCGTCGGCGGCGAGAGTCGCGTAAACCTCGCGATCGATCTTGCGATAGCGATCGAGCGAGGCGTCGGCCTGCTCTTCGGAGCCCTGCTCTTTCGCGATCTCGCGCATCTTCTTTTCGATCCACGACAGATGCCAGGTCTCGTCCTTGGTGACCGCGGCCAGGACCTCGAGCGTCTCCGCGTCGACGTTGGGCAGCGCAGCATGCGCGTTGTAGCGGCTCTGCGCGCGCTCTTCGACCACTACAGTCAGGGCGAGCAGATCGATTATCGTCTTGGGGACGCCGGTGCGCAGACCGAGCCGCCGCTGATATCCATCATCGACCATCACCGGAGCGCCGCCCAAATCGGCAATCCGCTTGGTCCACAGCCACGCGTGGCGAGTTTCGTCGGCCAGATGCGCCGACATCTTTAGCTGCGAATCGCCGTCTTTGAGATGAGTTATGAGATTGAAAAGGAGGCGGGCGCCTCGAAGTTCGGCATCGCGATAGAAGCTGAAGATAAGAATCTGCTTCTCGTTGGCCGACATGCTACTGAAATCCATCAGTTCTCCTGCTCCTCCGCCCTTAAACAGCCACCGGGGATAAGAATATAGGGTTTGTCCGCGCCATAGATCGATCAAGTCGGCGCGCAAAGCGGTTGCGTGAACAGTATTTCAATCGGACCGGCTGGTCAAGAAATCGGCCACAGTTTCCCAATAGTTTCGATCATTTGGCGTTAAGCGCAGCTTATTGTAAAACTACCGCGACGCGCGAATTTGTCGCGACGAATCTGGTTGAAAAGGGGGACACGGCTTTCGACGCCGCGGCACGACGACGATGCCTGCTTCGATTGATTCATTGTGGCTCGCTCTCAGACGTGTGCCGGGGGTCGGACCGCGCACCGCGCATCTGCTGCTCGAGAAGTTTGGCGCACCCGAAAAAATCTTCGCGCTCAAGGCTGACGAAATCGCCGCCGCCGGAGTCCAAAACAAAGTCGCGCGCGCGGTCGCCGATTTTCGCGACTTCGAGCCGATCGAGCGCGAACTGTGCGAGCTCCCGCGAATCGGCGCGCACCTGGTCAGGTGGACCGACGCGGATTATCCAGCAAGGTTGCGCGAGATCGCGGACCCGCCGCCCTATCTCTTTGTCCGCGGCCAGACTCCTCCTGCTGATACCCGATGCGTCGCCGTGGTCGGAGCGCGTGCCGCTTCGGACGCCGGCCGCCGGATGGCGCGGCGCATCGGTTTCGAGCTCGCCGCCAAGGGTTTCACCGTGGTCAGCGGCCTCGCGCGCGGAATCGACGCCGAAGCGCATCAGGGCGCGCTCGACGCGGGCGGAAAGACCATCGCGATTTTAGGATGCGGCGTTGACGTCATCTATCCTGCCGAGCATCGCCAACTCGCCGACGCGATTATCGCAAGCGCGGGCGCTATCTTCAGCGAGCTACCGGTCGGATCCCAGCCGCTGCCCGAGAACTTCCCGACTCGCAACCGGATCATCTCGGGGCTGTCGCTCGGTGTCGTGATCGTTGAAGCGGCCGAGAAGAGCGGTTCGCTGATCACGGCCCGGATGGCGCTGGAGCAGAATCGGCAGGTGTTCGCGGTTCCCGGCAGCCCGCTGGGCGGGAAGGCAAGCGGCAGCAACCGGCTGATCAAGCAGGGAGCTGTGCTGGTCGATTGCGTCGAGGACGTGTTGGAGGAACTGGCGCCTCAACTTGTCGAGCGCGCGGCTTCGGCATCCAGCGATACTCGCAGAACGTCGGGAAGATCGGGGTCGACGGCGCAGAAATCAGCAAAAACTACAGTATCGACGGGCATAAAATCGGTCGAGCGCATCCTGGAATCGGGCGATACTACTGTAAAAGCAGCTAAAGCGATTATATTAGAGCTTAAAGATGATACGAAACTCCATATTGACGCGCTCATAGAAGCTTCCGGACTCGACGCCCAGACTGTGCTTAGATTGTTGCTTGAGCTCGAGCTAAAGGGCATAGTCGCGCAGCATCCGGGCAAGCTTTTCTCGCTAGCCTGAGTCGTGCAGGATGATGCGGAGGCCCTAGCTGGGCCGCGGGTGGGTTGGGAGACAGCCGAATCGTGGCAAAAAACCTTGTTATCGTAGAATCTCCGGCCAAAGCCAAAACAATCAAGCGCTATTTGGGCTCGGCCTATGAAGTCACATCGTCGGTGGGACACGTCGTCGATCTGCCCAAAAGCACCCTCGGCGTCGATTTGGAGCATGACTTCAAGCCCGAGTACCACGTGATTCCGGGCAAGGCCAAAGTTATCGAGGGAATCAAGAAATCCGCGCAAGGCAAGGAAAATATCTACCTGGCCTCGGACCCCGACCGCGAAGGGGAAGCGATCGCGTGGCATCTGAAGGAGCGGCTCGGCAAAGCGGCGGCGAGCAAGATTCATCGCGTGCTGTTGCATGAAATCACGTCCGACGCGGTCAAGGCCGCGATCGCGAACTGTGGCGACCTGGACGAAAACCTCTACGACGCGCAGCAGGCGCGCCGCGTGCTCGACCGTCTGGTCGGCTACCTGATAAGTCCGCTCCTGTGGGACAAGGTCAAACGTGGAATCAGCGCGGGGCGGGTGCAGTCTCCAGCGCTCAGGATAATCGTCGAGCGCGAACGCGAGCGCGAGGCCTTTCGCGCCGAAGAATACTGGACCCTCGACGCGCGCCTGGCCGCGGCGAATCCGCCTCCATTCAAGGCGCGGCTCTATAGCTGGAAAGACCAGCGTATCGACAACAAAGCCTACAAGCTTCCAAAGGTTCAGGCTGACGAGATTATCGCGGCGGTCACCGACGCGCCGTTTATCATCCGCACGATCGAGCGCAAGGAGGTCCGCCGCAGTCCCGCTCCGCCGTTTATCACCTCTCGCCTGCAGCAAGAGGCTTCGCGCAAGCTGTATTTCTCGCCCAAGCGGACGATGCAGATCGCGCAGCGTCTCTACGAAGGTATCGAGCTTGGCGCAGACGGCGCGATCGGGCTTATCACCTACATGCGTACCGATTCGGTGCGCGTCTCCGAAGTGGCGCTCGATTCCGTGCGCGGCCATATCGCGGGGCGTTACGGCAAGGAATATCTGCCCGACCGCGCGATTCATTATCGCACCAGCAAGGCCGCGCAGGACGCCCACGAGGCGATCCGCCCGACCGCGGTCGAGCGCGATCCGGAGTCCGTGCGTCCGTACCTGGAGAAACCGGCCTACGATCTTTACAAGCTGATCTACGATCGCTTCGTTTCGAGCCAGATGAATCCCGCGGTTTACGATCGCACCAGCGTCGATATCGACGCGGCCGCCGCCGTGTTCCGAGCTACAGGCCAGGTGATGAAGTTCGACGGCTTCATGCGCGTGTACCTCGAGGGCCAGGACGAACCCAGCGAGGACGATGAAGCCGCGGCGACTCTGCCCGCGATGACCGAGGGCGAGCGGCTGGCGCTCCAGGGCCTCGAGCCGGAGCAGCATTTCACGCAGCCTCCGCCGCGTTTCACCCAGGCGACTATCATCAAGGAGCTCGAAGAAAAGGGCATCGGGCGTCCGTCAACCTACGCGACGATCATGACCAGCCTGCTCAACCAGACCTACGTCGAAGAAGACGAGAGCAAGCGCCTTCGTCCGACCAGTCTCGGCCGCACGGTGGCTGACCTGCTGGTGGCGGCCTTCCCGGATATCATCGAGGTCGGATTCACGGCCGCGATGGAAGAAGACCTGGACAAGGTCGAAGAGGGCAAGGAGAACTGGGTCAAGACGCTCAAGCGGTTCTACGTCCCATTCAAAAAACGCCTGGGCGAAGCCAAAAAGACGATGCCCGAGGTCAAGCGCAAGGGTCTTCCGACCGGACTCAAGTGCGAGCTCGATGGCGGCGACATGGTTATCAAATGGGGGCGCAACGGCGAGTTCCTTGCCTGCTCGAACTATCCAGCGTGCAAGAATACAAAAGAATTCTCGCGTGACGAACAGGGCGGAATCCACGAGCGCGAATCAACGCCGCTGGCCGCGACCGACGAGGTCTGCGACAAGTGCGGCAAGCCGATGGTGCGCAAACGCTCGCGCTTCGGCGAGTTCCTGGGATGCAGCGGCTATCCGGACTGCGATGGAATCAAGCGGCTGCAATCGCCGCCGGTGAAAACCGGAGTCGCCTGCCCGGAATGCAAAGAAGGCGAGATCCTGGAGCGCCGCAGCCGCCGCGGCAAGCTGTTCTTCGGATGCGGCCGCTATCCGAAGTGCAAGTTTGCGGCGTGGGATAAAGTCCTGCCTCATCCCTGCCCTTCATGCGGGGCGAACTACCTGGTCGAGAAGACCACCAAGCGCGAGGGCACGGTCTGGAAGTGCGCCAACGCAGAGTGCGGCTACAAAGCTCCCGCTCCGGCGGCATCGCCCGAGACGCCCAACGCCTCGCCGCCAGCATCCGCTCCGCACATCGCATAGGTCCGGGCCGCCATCCCTCCCCTGGCTCCGAGTTCTCTATTCAGCATGGCGCGCCAGCCACTCTAGCTACAGGATTTCGGCACCCATACCTGATGCCGCTCTTTTGACAGGGTGCGCGCCCGGAGCATTCAGATTTTTGTTGCGAGCAGTCATAATGCTCCGCGTCGGCGTGGCGGAAATGAATCCGCGCAGCGACGGGGGGTTATGAACCAGGCAAGATATATCTCGCTATGGCTGATGCTCATGTTGGCTGCGTTGATCTTTGCCAACGCTGGATGCGGCAGCGGATCGTCGTCGTCCGCGCCGTCGCCCTTAGCCAATCGGCGCTTCAAAACAGGCGGAATTTATCCAGAGGGAATCGGGATTGACGCCACCGACCACGTCTGGATCGCGAACCGATACAGCAACAATGTCGTCGAACTGAGCAGCGACGGCGAGATCCTGAACACCGTAGCAGTCGGCGCTCGCCCGCACGGACTCAAAATCGATCGCGGCAACACCGAGAACATCTGGGTGCAGAATACCGCGAGCAACGATGTCACCGCGCTCACGCCGGACGGATCGGTGATCGGAACCTTCTCAACCGGGGGCACCGAACCGCAGCATGCCCAATTCGATCCCGGCGGAAATATCTGGGTGACCAACCAGGGTAGCAACACGGTCGCCGAGCTCGACGCGTCCGGCGCGATCGTCCAGCAGGTGAACGTCGGTCAGAACCCGCACGCAATCGCTCGCGACTCGGACGGCAATTTCTGGATTGGCAACTACTCGAGCGGCAATATCACCGTGCTCGACGCGAGCGGAGGCGTCGTCACGACGATCGACGGAGTTGGTTATCAGCCGAGCGGCAACGCTATCGATCTGGACCAAAACCTGTGGCAATCCGTTCAAAGTGTCAACCAGGTGGTGCAGTTCGCCGCTGCGCCCGGGTTCAATCAGATTGCCAATCCGCCGGTCGGCATCGCCCCGCGCGGAGTTACGATCGACAACGTGGGCGACGTGTTTGTCGCCAATCAGCGAACCAACGATGTGTACAAGCTCGATAAGTCGGGCAGCCTGCTGGCGCGTTACAGAGTCGGCGCTTGTCCTGAAAACATGGCGATCGATTCCAAGGGCAATCTCTGGGTTACGGACGCGTGCGACAATACCGTTACGCGGCTGAGGCGGGTCGCCGTGCCGATCCCGTCCGGCGACGGCGACTCCAACGGCTGATCCGTTCTCCATGTCCGAATCCAACCGAGTCTTCATCCGTATTGCGCGCGCGATCGCTCGCGTATCGATTCTGCTCGGCACAGTGAGTATCGGTGCCGCACTGATATTCGCGCCGGCGCCTGCGCACGGCCGGATACGCCACAAGCCACGTCCTACTGCGACGGCGCGGCCCACGGGTCCGGTGCTCGAATCCGAAACCCAGGTCCTTGCGTACGACGTGTCGATCTATCGCGACGAGCACGGATGCGGCGGTGCGTACTTCGAGATCAAGCGCGGATATCATCTCGAATACACCAGCCGTCCGCTGTGCGACGCAGCCCTGCGAGTGGGCGCGCTCGCGCCTGACGACCCCGATGAACGTTTCCTTGCGCCCGGGCACGACCTGACCGGCGACGGCCGTCCCGACCTGGTCGTCACGGGATACACGCCGGGCGCAAGCTGCTGCCTGACGTTCTATATGTTCGAACTGGAACCGAAATTCCGCGCGCTGGGAAAAGTCCAGTTGCGTAACGACGACCCGCAAAGCCCGCACTTCGTGCGGCTGGGAAACGACGGCGTGCAGATCGTGTTGCACGACTGGACTTTTGGCGGATGGCACACCGACTTCGCCGCCTCTCCGGCGCCGCTCGTGATCCTCGGGTATCGTGACGGCAGATGGCGGGTCGCTGCCGACCTGATGCGCCAGCCCGCGCCAAGTGCGCCGCAGCTCGAGAGCAGCGCCAACAACACGCGCGTCGACGCGATGGCGGCGAATTACAACGATCCGTTTCGGATCTGGCCCGATGCGAAAATCCCGAGCGAGCTATGGGGCCACATGCTGACCCTGATCTATACGGGGCATCCGGATCTGGCATCGAAGTTTGCCGATCTGGCATGGCCGGCGCGGATTCACGGCGAGGATCGTTTTCTCGCGGAGTTTCGCGCGCAACTCGCGCGCAGTCCGTATTGGACGGGAATCAAGGCGATCGCCGCGACCCCCACTGCAACGCCCACAGCGACACCGACGCCTGCCCCCGCACTATAATTCGCGGGGTCGCGCGAAAATTGCGAAACGGCCGCCGCGAAGTTTTCGCGGCGGCCGCTCGCTTACGATCAATGATGCGTTAGCCGGCTATTTCATCGCGCTCGCTTTCTGAAAGGATGGCCGTGCAAGGCAGGTATCGAGCCACGCCTTGGCGGTCGAGGTGCTGGAAAGATCGTGCTGCGCAAACGCCGCCATGCTCAGCACTGAAGCCGCATTAAGGTCGGCGATCGTGAAGTCATTGCCGAGCAGATACGCGTGGCGCTTCAGATGCGCGTCAAGCACGGCCATCGGCGCGCCGAGCGCACCCGCGGCGTCCGCGAGCGCTTTTGCGCTGCGCTGCTCGGCGGGCAGAAACAGCTTTTGCCCCAGGATCGTGATCAAAGGTGGTTCGAGCTCGGTCATCGCCCAGAAGCTCCACTGGAAGGTGTGTCCGCGATCGGCAACCGACGCGGGCCAAAACGGCGTTTTTCCGTACTTCTCGGCGAGATAGAGATTTATTGCCATCGATTCCCAGAAATAATGGCCGCCGTCCTCGAGGACGGGGATGTGGCCGTTGGGATTGCGCTTTAGATGTTCGGGGGTGCGGGTTTCCGGGACGGCGGTTGGGACGTGATCATATTTGACGCCGAGTTCTTCGAGCGCCCAAAGGGATCGCGGGGCACGCGATTGCGAAGTGCCATAGAGGGTGGTCATCGTGGGTACCTCCAGAAGGTTGCGAATTGCAACTACTTCTATAGCGCGGACGCGCGGTGGCGACAAATGCATCGCGCGCGGCAGCGAATCATCCGCCGGTCAGCGCGCCGACGATCTGCACTTCATCAGTCGGCGCCAGCGTGGTCGCGAGCGTGTTCACGGCCTCGCCGTTTACGAAAATCCGGATATGGCGTCGAACGCGATCCTGCTCGTCGATAATCCGAAAGCGGATTCCTGGAAATTGCGCGTCGAGGTTTTGCGTCAGCTCCTCGAGCGTGCGCCCCGCGCCCTCAACCTCCGCCGCGTGCGTGTAAGAGCGAAGCTGGCTTGGAATCAGCACGCGCATCACGCAACCGTTGCGGCGGCAACGGAGTAGATCTCCGGCAGATGCGCCGCGAGCTGACGCCATCGGCGGCCTTCGTCGATACTGGCCCATAGCTCGCCGCAGGTGGTTCCAAAGTAAAGCCCCAGAGGATCGCGATCGTCGGCGCAAAAGCCCTGCCGCTTCACCGTCATCCATCCTTGCGCGCGCGGGAGCCCGCGGTCTTGTCGCTCCCAAGACTCACCCGCGTCGCGTGTGAGATAAACCGCCGGACGTCCTCCCGGGCTGGTGCGCGGCCATACGGTGGTGCCGTCCATCGGAAAAACCCACGCGCGTTCGGGATCGCGGGGATGCAGCACGATCGGGAATCCGATATCGCCGATCTCCTCCGGCATGTTGCGTCCGATCCGAACCCATTCGTCGCCCGGACGGTCGAGCCGGTAGATCCCGCAGTGGCTCTGTTGGTAGAGACGATCGGGCGCGAGCGGATGCATCTGCAGACAGTGAGTATCCTGCCCAAACTCGGGATTGGAGTTGGGCAGAAAGAGCGCCTCGACGTTTTTGTTGAGCGGACGCCACGACGCCGCATGGTCGTGCGATTCAAACACTCCGCCCTCGGACGTGACGACATACATGTGCGCCGCGTCGCGCGGATCGATCGTGACCCATTGCAGGATCGATCCGTCGGGCGTGCCCGCGTCAGGATTGTTCCACTGCCAGTACATCGGATGCTCATTCCATCCTGCGATCGGCGTCCAGGTCACGCCCGCGTCTTCACTGCGGAACAGGCCCGGCGGGCAGGTGGTCGCGTACCATGCGTTGGGTTCGCTCGGATGCGCGGGCGCGAGCGAGAATGTGTAGTCCACCGCGAGCGCGCGGGCGCCCTCAGGCGCTTTGGGAAACGCGGGAGGGCGGGACGCCTCGGTCCAGGTTCGGCCCATATCGGTCGAGCGGAAAATCGTGGGGCCCAGATGCCCGGTCTTCGACGCCATGAGCATCGTCGCGCCGTCCCTTGGATCGAGCATCAAATGATTAACGATATGACCCAGGAAATGCGGCCCGTCGATGGTCCATTTGCGCCGCTGCGGATCGGAATGAAAGAGCCACGCACCCTTGCGCGTGCCAACCATCAGAAGTGTCCTGCCGGCCGCCGCGCGATTCTTCGCACGCGCACGCACGCGTCGAGCACGAGCAACTGGCGACTTTGTCGCGATGCGTCCAGCGGGCTTGCGCTTCATCTCGATACCTCCTGCCCGGTCTCATCGGCGCAGCAAAGAATCATGCGAAAACGGATGCTAGTGTCCTCGCACATCAAGGGCAATGGCGACGGCGCAGTCCACCGCTGTGGCGATGGTTTACAGCCGCGCACAAACGGGGCACGATCGCGATGCCTGCAATGTCAGATCAAGTTGTAACCGTAATTGGCGCGGGGCTCGCCGGCAGCGAAGCCGCATGGCAACTCGCGCGGCGCGGATGCCGCGTGCGGCTGGTCGAGATGCGCCCGGTCAAGATGACCGAAGCGCATCAGACGGCAAACTTCGCCGAGCTGGTGTGCTCGAACTCATTGCGCAACGCGGGACTCGAGACGGCGGTCGGGGTGCTCAAGGAAGAGATGCGCCGGCTCGGGTCGATCATTATCGCGGCGGCGGATCGGGCGCGCGTTCCCGCGGGATCGGCGCTGGCGGTCGACCGCGAAGATTTCTCGGGCTTCATCACCGCGACACTTTGCGCGCATCCGCTGATCGAGATCGTGCGCGCCGAGGCCGCGGCGATTCCGGCAGGACCCGCAATCGTCGCGAGCGGTCCTCTCACCAGCGACGCACTCGGCGACGCACTGAGCGCGATCATCGGGCCGCGCAATCTGTACTTTTACGACGCGATCGCGCCGATTGTCGCTGCCGATTCGATTGACATGAGTGTCGCGTTCCGCGCCTCTCGCTACGGACGCGGCGGCGACGATTACATCAACTGCCCCATGACCGAGAACGAGTACCACGCGTTTATCGACGCGGTCGTCGCAGCGGAAAAGATTACGTTGCATCCGTTCGAGAAGCCGGTTTACTTCGAGGGCTGCATGCCGATCGAGGAGATGGCGCGGCGCGGGCCGATGACGCTGGCGTTCGGGCCGATGCGCCCGGTGGGACTTTCCGATCCTCGCACCGGAGCGCGGCCGTTCGCGGTGGTGCAACTGCGCCAGGACGATCACGCGGGACGCATCTACAATATCGTAGGCTTTCAAACCAAGATGACCTACCCAGAGCAGCGCCGCGTATTGCGGATGATTCCGGGGCTCGCGCGCGCCGAGTTCGTGCGCCTGGGCTCGCTGCATCGCAACACCTTTATCGATTCGCCGCGCCTGCTGTATCCGACGCTGCAACTGCGCGCGCGCGGGGATTTGTTTCTTGCGGGACAGATGATCGGCGTCGAAGGCTACGTGGAATCCGCCGCGGCCGGACTTCTCGCCGCAATTAACGCGGCGCGGCTGGTCGCGAATCGTCCGCTCGTCGTGCCGCCGCGCGAGACCGCGCTCGGCTCGCTGGTCGCATACGTGACCGACGCTTCGCGCATCGATTTTCAGCCGATGAACGCCAACTACGGACTGATGCCCGAGCTGAGTTTCCGCGCGCGCGCCCGCGAGAAAAAAATTGCGATGGGCGAGCGCGCGCTTACGGCAATCGACCAATGGATCGCGGCGCACGCGCTGGAGCCACGCGACCATGAACCCGCGGCGAGTGTGCTATGAAGCTCGGCGCATTCGACGTAGGCACCAATACGGTCTTGATGCTGGCGGTCGAGATCGACGGCTCGGCGCCGCCGCGAGCGCTCCTGGAGTGTTCGCGAATCACCCGGCTCGGCCGCGGGTTGGACAAGAGCGGCCATCTCGATCCCGCCTCCGCCGCGCTCACTTTGGCCGCGATCGAGGAATTCGCCGCGCGCGGACGTGCACTCGGCGTCGAGCGCTTTGTCGCCGCCGGCACCGCCTCTTTGCGCGACGCGACCGACGGTCCCGCGTTTATCGCGCGAGTGCGAGAGCGCGCGGGCGTCGAGCTCCAAACAATCTCCGGCCTTGAAGAAGCGAGCCTGTCGCATCTGGCGGTAACTCACGGGCTCGCGATCGATCCCGCGCTTCCGATCCTGATCGTCGACATCGGCGGCGGCTCGACCGAGTTGATTCGCGCCGAGCCCGGACATCCGCTCGAAATGGTGAGCCTGCAAATCGGCTCGGTCAGGATGACCGAACGCTACATCCACAGCGATCCGCCGTCCGCCGAGGATGTGCGCGCGCTCATCGGCGCGATCGACTCCGCGATCGACGCGGAGAAGTGGAATTTCCACCCGGCGAAGATGGTCGGGATCGCGGGCACCGTCACTACGATTTGCGCCGTCGCGCTCGCGATGAAGGAGTACGACGCAACAGTTGTGCATGGCCACGTGCTTGCGCGCGCCGAGGTCGAGCGCGTGGTCGAGTTGTTTCGATCGCGTCCGCTCGCCGAACGGCGCAAACTGCCGGGCCTGCTCGAGGGTCGCGCCGACGTGATTTACGCGGGCGCGATGATCTTGCTGCGCCTGATGAATCGCTTCGGCGCAAGCGAGGTAATCGTCAGCGACCAGGGCGTGCGCTGGGGTCTCGTCTGGCGGGAGGCCGAGCGGATACGCACGGGGGGCTGAGCGCTGCCCAGGTTTTGGCCGCACGCAATGTTTGCCCCTGGGCGGGTTCTGCCATAGTGATCACGCGGGAGGAACCGGCGATGACCAAGGCGGAGTTGATCGATTCCGTGGCGCGGGTATCGCGCCAGCCACGAAAATCCGTCGAGACGACGATCGACCTTGCGTTCGAGCAGATTGCGCGGTCGATCCGGCGCGATAAACGCTTCTGGGTGCCGGGCTTCGGCACCTTCACGGTTCGGCGTCATCGCTCGCGCACGGGATACAATCCGCGCACCAAATCCGCAATGACGATTCCCGCGATGCGCACGGTCGGTTTCCGCGCCGCACCACAACTGAAAAAAGGGCTCTGACCAGATCGGCGAATCCGCCCGGACCGATTTGTTCGCGCTCAAATTCTTGACATGCCCAGGCTCTGGCTGGTGATTCTGATTCTCGCGCTGGCCGCAGGAGCGGTTTTGCGCTTCGCCAATCTGGGCGGCAACGAGATGTCCGCTGACGAGGCCGCGACTTGGGCGGCCGCGGCGGCACCGAGCGTGTCGCAAGTCATCGCGCTCGGCGAGCAGCTCAATCCTGGAAAGATCGCCGCGCACGAGGTTCTGTTGCATGGCTGGATCGCGATGTTCGGCGACGGAATCGTCGCGTTGCGTGCGCTGTCCGCGCTTTTCGGCACTCTCGCGATCCTGCTGGTGTTCTGGGTTGCGCGCGAGTTGCTGATCGCATCCCCTCTCCACAGCGCCGCACCCGGTTTGCCTGATGCCGAGGCATACCTGGCTGCGGCGATTGCCGCGCTGATATTCGCGGTCAGCCTGGTGATGCTCAAATATTCGCGGGAGCTGCGGATGTACTCGATGATGCTGGCGATCCTGCTCGCGCAATTGGGCTTCTTCATTCGCGCGTCGCGCCGGGGCGGGATCGGCAACTATATCGGCGCTGGAGCCTTTGCCGGCGCGGCGGTGACCGTCAACTTTTTCGCGATCCTGATCCCTGCGTCCGAGGCGATTTGGCTCGTGTATCTGCTGGCGCGCTCTGGCTTCAGGCCTGTAGCCGCCGAGTCGCGGCGCGCGTGGGCAATCGCGATCGCGCTGGCGATCGCGGGCGGGGTCTTCGCGCCGCTGACGCTTTTGGAGTTGCGCAACGGTGGCGCGGCGGTAGATCGCGGGATGCTCCAATGGATCGGACGGCCTGCGTTGTGGGAGCCAATCTCGCTGTTCAACAAGGCCGCGGGCAGCTTCACGTTCCCACTCCTCGCCGTGCTGGCGGCCTACGGCGCGATTCGCGGATGGAGGACCGCGCGCGACGCCGTCGCCTTCGCGCTGGTGTGGATGTGGGCGCCTGTTGTCCTGATGATGATCGCGTCGTACGCCGTGGCCCCCGTGCTGGTTGAACGTTACGTGCTGTCGTGTTTCGTGCCGCTATTCTTTCTCGCTGCGATCGGCGTCTGTGAACTCCGCACCGGCGTCGCGCGCGGCGCCGTGATTGCCGCAGTAGTCGCGCTGTCGCTCGGACACGTCTGGAGCTACGCGAGCAAGCCGCACGACATCCAGTGGCGCGAGGCAACCGCGATCGCGCTCAAGAGTCTCGCGCCTGGCGCCACGATAAGCGCGCGGCCCGCGTATGCGGTCGAGGTCGTGCGCTACTACCTGCCACCGTCAGAGCGCGAACGCGCACAGCGAAAAGGTAATCCCGCGGTCGTGCTGCTCGAGGATCGTTCTGGCAGCGCCAGGCAGCACTCGGGCTTGCGTCGGGATTTTCCCGTGACAATCGCACGACTGCGCGGTGTGATGGTCCTCAAGCAATGATATAAATCGGACAGGCTCGAAGGAGTAACAAGATGGCTGAATCCGCACCCAACCCGAATTCGCTCAAGCGCGACCAGCGAGTGATGTGGGACGACAGCGCCGCTGGATGGAACAAATGGTGGCCGACCTTCGAGCGCGCCGCGCAGAAAGTCAGCGACCGACTCGTCGCGCTGGCGGGCGTTCGCGCGGGTGCGCGCGTGCTTGATATCGCAACCGGCAACGGCGAGCCAGCGGTGACGGCGGCGCGACTCGCAGGAGCGTCGGGCCATGTGACCGGGGTTGATCAATCGCCCGGGATGCTGGCGATTGCGCGCGAGCGCGCGAAGAGCCTCGGGCTCAAAAACCTTGAATTCGTCGAGTCAGACGCCGAGGCGATAGCGCTGCCCGCGGCGAGCTTCGACGCCTGCGTATGCCGATGGGGCCTGATGTTCATGCCAGATCTGTCCGCGGTGTTGCGGACTCTTCATCGCGCGCTGAAACCCGGCGCGGGTTTCGCAACCGCGGTGTGGAACTCGGGCGACAAGGTGCCGATGATCACGCTCGCTGCCGACGCAGTGCGTCAGATCGCGGGACTGAAACCGCCATCGCCCGGCGCGCTCGAACCGACGCGGCTGGCCGATACCTCGATTCTAAAAACCGCGCTCGAGCAGGCGGGGTTCAGCTCGATCGTGATCGAGCCGATGGCCGTGACCTTCGAATTCGTGACGATGGCCGAATTTATTGGGTTTCGCAGCGAGGTCGGCCGCGCGCAAGCAATGATGGCAAGACTCGATCCTGCGACGCGCGCCCGCGTGCAGGCCGCGATCGGCGACGCGGCGAAAAAATTTCAGGGCTCCGACGGCCGCGTGCGCCTTTCCAACGAGACGATCTGTTTTTCCGCGCGCGCCTGATGAAGCCGCGTCCTCTACGCGGGACTCACTCTCCTCGCGCAATCAGGCCGAGCGCGATGAACAACTCTCGTATCGCGACAGCGCCTTCGCTGCTTCGCTATTTGCCACCTACGATCGCGATTCTAGTCGTGATCGCATGCGGCACTAGCACCGCCCACATCGATCTCCAGGCGGCCGCACTGCGTTCGAGGTTTCCATAAGCCCGAGGGGGGGCAGTTGAATAACCATTTGCAAAATAGCGTCGGAGCTGGGCCCGCGCGATGGACCGAAGTGATGATTCGCTACTCTCCCGCGCTGGTGTTGATGGCCGTCATGATCGCCGACTCCGTCCGGGTCGCGGATCCGGACCTGTATGGGCATCTTCGCTTCGGCCAGCAGATTTTAGTTTCGGCGCACGTTCCACGCGTCGATACCTATTCGTATTCCGTCGTGCGTCTGCGATGGATCAGCCACGAATGGCTATCTGACGTACTGATCGCATGGTTCTATTTTCACCTGGGTGTGGTCGGACTGAAGCTGATGAAACTCGGATGTACCGCGGCAATCGTCGTGCTCCTGTTGGAGGCGATGCGCGAAACCGGAGCCTCAGCCGTGACGCAAATTTCCATCATGCTTCTGGCCAGTATCCGGCTCTCGGCGCAGATGCAGTTTCGGCCTCAGATGTTTACCTATTTGCTGTTGGCGACGATCCTGATGTTGCTGGCGCGCGACAATTTCCGTGGCTCGGCGAGATTGTGGATCACGGTGCCGATGTTTGCGTTGTGGGCAAACCTGCATGGCGGTTTCGTAATCGGGCTGGGAGTCATGGGATTGTACGCAGTTGTCCGTGGCGGACAGGAGATTGCAGCGGGCCGTGGATCAGCACGCTTCTTTCACCTGGCTGCCATAACCTCAGCGTGCATTGTGGCGACGCTGCTTACCCCGTTCGGCGCCGGAAGCTGGCTGAGCGTTTTGCATACGATCGGGAACCCGACGATGCTGGCCGCTATCAATGAATGGCAGCCCCTAATCAGCGCGACGATCGCGGAATATCATGTCGCGCACGTGCCGCTTCTTTACGATCTCTCGGTATTCGGCATTTTTTTCGCGACTTTGAGCGCCGTCGCAGTCGCACCAAGTACCGATGATCTGCCGATGGTCGCGATTGCGGCCGTACTAATCGCATCGGCATTCGTCCAAGTGCGCAACGTCCCGCTCGGAATGATGGCTGCGATGATTCCGCTCGCGCGGCACGCGACAATCGCGCTGCGAGCGCGGCGCTCTTTCGATACTCCGGTATCACACCGGGAAATTAGCCTCGGAGGCGAGATCGTTATCGCGATCGCGGCGCTCGCGCTCGCGGCGGAGACCGGATTGTTTTCCAGCGCGCTTGGAGTGACGGAGCCCTACCCCGCGGGCGCGCTGGCGTTCATGCGCGCGCACGATCTTTCCGGCAATATGCTGTGCGATTACTCATGGAACGACTACGTAATCTTCCACGAATCGCCGCGGGACAAGGTATTTTTGGACAGCCGGTTCGAGATGATCTACCCCAGACGAATCATTGAGGCCTACCTCGCCTTCGCGTCCAACCGCACTGGCGCGGCGCAGACGTTGGCCGACTTTCCGAACGATTTCGTCTTGATCAATCCAAAAACCCTCGCGGCCGATGTAATGGCGGATGCCACACAATGGATTCCCATATACAGCGATGGCGATTCGACCCTCTATGCACGCCGAGGCTCGTACGCTGCCGGGATTGTTGGCGTTCCGATCCACGCTGCACCGTTGACGTCGGTCTTTCCTTAAATGGATTCTCAAGTATCCGCCGCCCGGGCGGGAGCCTATCAGCGCCCAGGCATCGTATCACTCATTCGCCAAATGCCAGGATTCGTTCTGATCGCGGTCGCGATCGCCGACTCCTTGCGCTTTGCAGATCCGGACCTATGGGGCCATATCATTTTTGGACGAGCGGTCCTTGAGCACGGACATCTGATTCTGCACGATCCCTATTCCTACTCGGCGGCCGGTCATCTGTGGCTCAATCATGAATGGCTATCCGAGTTACTCGACGCTCTGGCATTTGATTCGCTCGGAGTATTCGGTCTTAAGGCGATGAAGTTCTGTGCCGCGGCGATCACGATCGTATTCGTGGCGCTGGCCGAGAGTGAATCGGATGCGTCCGAGCTGGCGCAGTTGTCAGTGCTGGTTCTGAGTGCGGTGGCGATCGCACCGAGTATGCAGTTCCGACCGCAGATATTCACCTTCGCGCTATTCGCGATCCTGATCTATATTCTCGCACGCGACACCTACTGCCGCAGTGGAGGGTTGTGGATCGCAATTCCCATGCTGGTTCTTTGGGCCAACCTGCACGGCGGATTTATCATGGGATTGGCGGCGCTAGGAACTTATGCCTGCGCCTCGGCCGCGTGTGACTGGATGCACGGCGACGGAATCCGACGCGCAGCCGTACTCGGAGCGATCGCCGTCGCAGCGGCAGCGGCGACGTTGATAACACCCTACGGATTTGGAACGTGGATTGCCGTTGGTCACGCTCTGCACAATCCAGACACGCGAATTGCGATCGCGGACTGGCAACCGCTATTCCGCTCACTTGCCGCGGCTGGCCAGCAAAGTATCGCATTAGCGCTGTATGATGCTCTGCCGCTCGGCCTGATGACGGCACTGGCTATCGCAGTGGCTATTTCGCGCGACCTCGACGATCTACCGATGCTCGCGATTTCCGCTGTGATGGGTCTAGCGGCAATCCTTGCGATACGCAATGAACCGATCGCGATAATCGCGATCGCTAGCCCGCTCGCGCACCACGGCACAATCGCCATCGAACGGTTGACGAAGGCGGGACTACCGGAAGAGACAGCGTCGACATCGGCCGCGCGCTCAAGGAACCAGATCCTGCCGGTCCTGATTGCGCTCGCGATTCTTATAGAGACAGGATTTTTCTCGAATCGGCTAATCGCGCACGAGCACTATCCGGCGAGCGCTGTCGCGTTCATGCAATCTCATGACTTGCACGGAAATATACTCGACAATTTCCTTTGGGGAGAATACCTAATCTGGCACACGGCACCTGGATCAAAGGTTTTCATCGACGGGCGCTATGATACTGTCTATCCGCAAAACGTCCTGCACGCATTCATGTTATTTCATTTCGACCGGCCCGGCGCAGACGCGATCCTGGCGCAATGGCCACATGACTATGTAATGCTGCCGCCGGACGATCTTGCTAATCGAGTAATCGCGCGCAACCCGCAATGGAAGCTGATCTACCGAGACTGCGATGCTCTTCTCTACGCGCCTGCCGGCTCCGCCGCCACGAAGATTGCTGGTGAGCCAGTTGAAGGAGTTAATCCGCCGACCACGTTTCCTTGAGCGGTCGTGGTGAACCTTAGCATCGATGTCCTATTGGTCCTGGTCCATCTCCTGCGGTGCCTCCTCGATAACGCTTCCGGCGCCATTGAGTGTCCGCAGGATCTGCATCCCGATGCGCCCCACGGAAACCTTACGATTGGCAAGGACTATCACGCCGGTGCCGGTTTGTTTGACAAAGCCGATGTAGCTGAAGAAGCCGGAGACGGCGCCGTTCTTCCAAATGACCGTATTGTTCGTGCCGCGGATCGGAACCATCTGCCAAGCCAGACCGGCCGCGGTTCCCCCGCGTCCGGCGCGATGCCATCGTTTCTGCAAGTCTGGGAGGAGCGTGTCGAGAGGCGTTTTCGTCTGGCCCATGTTGTACGCGAGATAGCGCATCATATCGTCCATGGTCGAGCGCAGCGCGCCCGCGCCATTGAAAGCGGGCCAGGTCACGTTGTCGTGTGGCCGCGGAAAACCTTCCGGACTGTAGCCCTGCGCCTGCCGCGCGACCTCCTGCGGTGTGAGATCGATGCGCGTGTCGACCATCGCGAGCGGTCCGCATATCTCGCGCTCGACGAGGTTCTGATAGTCGTCGCCGGTTGCACGCATCAGTGCATGCGCCAACAGCGCGAACCCCCAGTTCGAGTACTCGAATTCCCGCCCCGGCGCGCGAGTGAGCTGATAGGCCTCTAGCCGCTGGTACATCGTGGCCGTATCCAGATGCCGAACGCCGCTTAGGTCCGGATCTTTCGGAAGTCCGGAGGTGTGTGTGGCGAGGTCGAGCAGAGTTATCGGGCGCCCGTGATAGCTCGGCACGGATACGCTGTCGGGCACATACTTCTGCAGCGGATCGTCGTACCGCACCACGCCGCGCTGAACATTCAGCGCCAGCAGCATCGCGGTGAACGTCTTGGTGATCGATCCGATCTCCCACTCGGTCGTGGCCGTCGGCCGCACGCCGGAGCCGAGCGCGGTCTCACCGAAGGAGCGGATCATTCGATCGTTGCCGGAGATGACGCCGAGCATGATCGCCGGTGCTTCACCATGGGCGACAGGCGCTGATGCGATCTCGTCGATACGCGCGCGCGTCGCGGCGGCAATCTCGGCGCGCACCGGAGGTGCCGGCGCGCAAACGAGTGCAAGAGCGATCGTCGCCATCCCGATGAGCGAAATCCGGCGCATACCAAAGGCTAGCGGGCGCGTCATCGACGATGCAAAAGCGCGCGCGGTGCTGACTCCTTCGCGCCTGTGGAAAAGAGCCGTCAATGTGGTACTAAGAGGGTTCGAGGCGTGTTCCCCGCGCCCGATGCGTGGCGCAGGCCGCGCTGAATTTGCGGGTTAATTTGCAGAGATAAGGAGAGCCCGAATGAAAGCCGCTGTGTTTCATGGCCCCAAACAACCGCTCAGTATCGAGGATATCGAGGTCGATAAGCCCCAGGACCGCGAAGTCAAGATTCGCACCGTCGCCAGCGGCGTGTGCCATAGCGATCTGCATTTCGTCGATGGTCTATACCCCTACGCGGCGCCCGCGGTGCTCGGACACGAAGCCGCCGGGATCGTCGAAGAGGTCGGCCGCCAGGTCACCTACGTCAAGCCCGGCGATCACGTGATCGCGTGCCTTAGCGTTTACTGCGGCGGCTGCGAGCAGTGCATGTCGGGCCATCCGAACCGATGCACGAACAAGGCGGCGACGCAGCGCGATCCGAAAGACAAGCCGCGCCTGTCGCAGAAGGGCAAGCTAATCAACCAGTTCCTGGACGTATCGTCGTATTGCGAGCGGATGCTGTTGCACGAGAACGCGATCGTGAAGATCAGCGACGACATCCCGCTTGATCGAGCCGCGCTGGTCGGATGCGGCGTCACCACCGGCGTCGGCGCTGTGCTCAATACCGCCAAGGTCGAGCCGGGCTCGACGGTCGCGGTGTTCGGATGCGGCGGCGTGGGACTCGCGGCGATTCAGGGCGCGCGGATCGCCGGTGCACGCAAGATCATCGCGGTCGATATGTTCGAGGGCAAGCTCGCGATGGCAAAGCGGCTCGGCGCGACCGACACTGTCGACGCGTCGTCGAGCGATCCGATCGACGAGATCAAAAAGCTTACCGGCGGCGGCGTTGATTACGCCTTCGAGGCGATCGGACTCAAGAAGGCCGCCGAGCAGGCATTCAATGCGCTCAGGCCCGGCGGCACCGCGACCGTGATCGGAATGATCCCGGTCGGGCAGAAGGTCGAGCTCGACGGCTATATGTTCCTGACCGAGCGCAAACTGCAGGGCAGCAACATGGGCTCGAACCGCTTTCGGATCGACATGCCGCGCTATCTGGATTTCTATCTGCAGGGACGCCTCAAGCTCGACGAAATGATCAGCCGCCGCGGCAAGCTGGAGGATGTAAACGAAGCGTTCCGCGCGATGAAGGCCGGCGAAGTCGCGCGCACCGTCCTGATGTTCGAGTAACGCGCGCGACGACTACGACACGAGGAGCACGATCAAAATGAAAGCAGCGATATATCACGGTCCCGGCCAGGCGCTCACGATCGAGCAGGTCGATATCGACAATCCGAAGGAACGCGAAGTTCTGGTCCGCACCGTCGCCAGCGGCGTGTGCCACAGCGACCTGCACTTCGTCGATGGACTCTACATGTGGCCGACGCCGGCGATCCTCGGCCACGAGGCGGCAGGCGTAGTCGAAAAAGTCGGCTCGCAGGTCACCTATCTCGCGCCCGGCGATCACGTGATCGCGTGCCTGAGCGTCTTCTGCGGCTACTGCGAGGAATGCATGTCGGGCCATCCCAACCTGTGCTCGAACAAGGCCGCAACCCAGCGCGGACAAAGCGACAAGCCGCGCCTGTCGCAGAAGGGCAAGCTGGTCAATCAGTTCGCCGATCTCTCGGGATACGCCGAGCAGATGCTGGTGCATGAGAACGCGCTGGTGAAGATCGACAACGACGTGCCGCTCGACCGCGCCGCGCTTATCGGATGCGGCGTCATGACCGGAGTCGGCGCGGCGCTGCACACGGCGAAGGTCTCGCCGGGCTCGCAGGTCGCGGTGTTCGGCGCGGGCGGCGTCGGCCTCGCGATCATCCAGGGCGCGCGCATCGCGGGCGCGCGGATGATCATTGCGGTGGATAAGTTCAAGACCAAGCTCGAACTGGCCAAGAAGCTCGGCGCGACGCACATGGTCGATGCGTCGGCGGGCAATCCTGTCGAGCAGATTCGCGCGCTCACCGGCGACGGCGTCGATTACTCGTTCGAGGCGATCGGCCTCAAGGTCGCGGCCGAGCAGGCCTACGAATCGATCCGTCCCGGCGGAATCGCGACGATCGTCGGGATGGTGCCGCTCGGGCAGAAGGTCGACGTCGACGGCTTCTCGCTGCTGTACGAGAAGCGCATCCAGGGATGCTTCATGGGCTCGAACCGCTTTCGGATCGACATGCCACGCATCATTGATCTCTATCGTCAGGGACGAATCGACCTCGACGACATGATCACACGCCGCGGCAAGCTCGAGGACGTCAACGAGGCGTTCCGCGCGATGAAGGCGGGCGAAGTCGCGCGCACGGTGCTGATGTTCGAATAGCGCACCGCTCGAATCGACTGATTATCAAAAGCCGGCAGGGTTACCTGCCGGCTTTTCCTTCGCATGCGCCGACTTGACTGAGTGCGCGCGCGCGCTCAATTTTCGCTTATGAAGATCCGCGCAATCGACCACGTGCAGTTGGCGATGCCTATGGGACGCGAAGCCGAGGCACGCGCCTTCTACACCGGCTTGCTCGAAATTCCCGAACAGCCCAAGCCTCCCCATCTGGCTGCGCGAGGCGGATGCTGGTTCGAGCGCGGCGCGCTCAAAATCCATCTCGGCGTCGAAAAGGAATTCGCACCGGCGCGCAAAGCGCATCCCGCCCTTATCGTCGAGGGTCTACCCGCGCTCGCGGACGCGCTCAGTCGCGCGGGATGCCGCGTCGTCGACGACGAGCCGCTCGAAGGCTACGACAGGATCTATGTCGATGATCCCTTCGGCAATCGGATCGAGCTGATGGAGCCGCGCGGCTAGACGAGCCTCAGCTCTTTCATCGCCGCCTTCAGTTTCTCACTCGCCGACGCGGTCATCGGAACCAGCGGCAAACGAAGTTCATTCGCGCATTTCCCCATCAGCGCGAGCGCACACTTTAGCGGAATAGGATTGGTCTCGATGAATAGCGCACGGAGTAGCGGCAGCATCCGATAGTGCGCCACGCGGGCCTGCTGAAAATCGCCGCTGAGCGCCGCGGCCGCAAGCGCATGCATTTCGCGAGGCATCACGTTCGAGGCCGTCGAGATCACGCCCTTTCCGCCAAGCGCCATGATCGGCAGCGTTAGCGCGTCGTCGCCCGAGAGGACCGCCAGACGGTCGCCGCAGAGCCGAAGGATGTCCGAGACTTGGTCCATCGAGCCGGAGGCTTCTTTAACACCGACTATATTTTTGATCTCTGACAGCCGCGCGAATGTCTCGGGCGCGATATTCGATGCGGTGCGGCCCGGAATATTGTAAACCACCAGCGGCAAATCGACGCTCGCCGCGATCAGTTTGTAATGCTTGAATATCCCTTCCTGGGTGGGCTTGTTGTAATAGGGCGAGATCAGGAGCGCGCCGTCTGCTCCCATCGCACGCGCCGACGCGGTCAGGCGAATCGCCTCCGCGGTCGCGTTCGAGCCGGTCCCTGCGATGACCGGAACGCGCTTGCGCGCCTGCTCGATCGTAATCTTGACCACGCGCTCATGCTCTTCGTGCGTCAGCGTCGCCGACTCTCCGGTCGAGCCGCACGGCACCAATCCGTCGATGCCGCTTTGAATCTGCCATTCGATCAGATCACGCAGCGCGGGTTCGTCCACCGCGCCGTCGCGAAACGGAGTGATGAGTGCGCTGAGCGCTCCGTTGAACATCTGCCAATCCCTCCGCGGCTAATACTTGGCCGGTACCATCTCGGCGGACCCGAGTTCGATCTCACCTCTGAAAACCTCGACCGCGTTGCCGGTCATGAAGACGTGATTCGCTCCGGCACCCTTTTCGCCCCACTCGATCTCGAGGTTACCACCGCGCACCTCGACCATCGCTTTGCGCTCGGCGCGCCCAGTCAGCACGGCGGCGACCATTGCAGCACACGCACCCGTGCCGCACGCGAGAGTCTCGCCCGAACCGCGCTCCCATACGCGCATTTTCAGATGCGTGCGCGAGACCGGCAGGATAAATTCCGTATTGACGCGCCGCGGAAAAAATGGATGCGTCTCGAACTGACGTCCGAGCCGCGCAAACTCCCACACGTCCATTTTGTGGATCGCGTCGTTGTTCACGAAGAGCACGCAGTGCGGATTTCCCATCGAGACAGCGGTGATCGCCTCGCGCCGGCCGGCGACTTCGAGCGGATAGTCGATGATTCTGCCGTCGGCAGCGACGGGAATCTCACGTCCTTCGAGAATCGGCTCGCCCATGTCCACGGTCGCACCTACGACGGCTCCGGCCTCGAACCGCAGTTCAATCGTCTTCAGCCCCGAATCGGTCTCGACGACCATCGGATTTTTGCGAGCGATACCGCGTTCATAAGCAAGCCGCGCAACGCAGCGAATTCCGTTGCCGCACATGTCGCCGCGGCTGCCGTCGGCGTTGTACATCTCCATCCGCACGTCGGCGCTTCGCGACGGCGCAAGCATGATCAGGCCGTCGCCGCCGATTCCAAAATGCCGGTCCGCAACGCGCACCGCGAGCGCCGCCGGATCCGCGGGGCGCGCGTTCAGCGCAACGACGTAAATATAGTCGTTGCCGCATCCGTGCATCTTGGTAAATTCAAGCGTCGCCATCGCTTACGCCTTCAGTTCGACGATCTTCTCACCGCGAATGAGATCTTCATAACTCTCGCGTTCGCGAATCACGTGCGCCTGCGCTCCGTCGACCAGGATCTCGGGCGCGCGCGGACGGCTGTTGTAGTTCGACGCCATCACGAATCCGTAAGCGCCCGCGCTCATCACCGCCAGAAGGTCGCCCGCGTTCGGCTGCGGCATCTCGCGTTCGCGCGCGAAGAAATCTCCGCTCTCGCATACCGGCCCAACCACGTCGGCGACGATCAGCTTGCCGACCTTGCGCCGATCGACCTGAATGATCGCATGATACGCCTCGTAAAGGACCGGACGAATCAGATCGTTCATGGCGCCGTCCACAATCACGAAGCGCTTCACGTCGGTTTCCTTCATATACAATACGCGCGTGACCAGCACGCCCGCATTGCCCACCAGCACGCGTCCCGGCTCGCTGATTATTTTGAGCCCGAGTCCGCGGATGGGGCCGAGCATCGCGGCCGCATACTCCGAGGGCGGAGGAGGGTTTTCCTGGTACGGAATTCCTAGTCCACCGCCGATATCGAGATACTTGAGCTCTACGCCCGACGCGCGCAGGTCGGTCACGATGCTCTTGACCTTGCCGGCGGCTTCGGCGAACGGAGCGGTGTCGGTGATTTGCGATCCGATATGCGTGCTAAGCCCGACGATCTCGAGGTTCTTGAGTCCGCGCGCCTCCGCGTAGTACTCGCGCACTTGCGAAAGCGGCACGCCGAACTTGGAATCGCGATGCCCGGTCGAGATATGCGGATGCGTCCCGGGATCCAGATCGGGGTTGACGCGCAAACTGACCGGCGCTCGCCGCTGCATGCGTCCTGCCACCTCCGCAATGCGGTGCAGCTCGGGACGCGACTCGACATTGAGCATCAGGATGCCCGCGTCGAGCGCGGCAGCGATCTCCGCATCAGTCTTGCCGACTCCCGAGTACACGATCGTGCGAGGATCGGCGCCCGCGCGAATGCATCGCATCAACTCGCCCGCGGACACGATGTCGAACCCCGAACCCATCGAGGCGAAAAGCTTCAGGATGCTCAAGTTCGACAGCGCTTTCATCGCGTAGCAGATCAGATGATCGGTGCCGGAAAATGCTTCGTCGAAAACGCGGTAGTGCCGCCGCAGGGTCCGGGCACTGTAAACGTAAAATGGAGTTCCGACCCGCTTCGCCAGATCGGCAAGCGCAACCTCCTCGGCGAATAGTTGATCGTTTTTGTATTCAAAGTAATTCATGGTGTTGTACGGAAGTTGACGGCCGCGGCCGAAGCTATGACAGTGAAGGTCGGTTTTACCACAGCCGGACGCGGCGAATAAACGCCTGGCCGGGTGGCGCAGGCTGGCCTCCTAACCATGCACCATCATGGAAGTGGCGCTGGAGTTGGAACGACAAAATTCTCCGGGTTCGGTGGCGGCGGCGGAATTGAGCGCACCAACGTGATCTCGTTCGACGGCTGGCTCTTGAAGCCTTTGCTCGTGATCGAAACGATCTCATAACTATAGCTCTGGCCAAGCTTCGTATCGGAGTCGCGATAGGTGAACGTTTCCTGCTTCTGAAAACGCCCGTTGTCAGTCACTTCGACCCGCCCGATTTCCTTGTAAGCACTCTGGCCCTGGGTTCGCATAACCAGAAACGCCTCAAGATCGCGCATCGTGGCGCCGCCCGCATAGGTATCAGGTCGCCCCCAGGTAAGCTTGATTGCACCTTTTTCGGATTCCGCGCGGAGATCGAGAATTCTTTGCGGGCGCGCCATCTCGCGAGGGATCGGCGGCGACTTCACGCCACATCCTGCCCATCCTGCCGCCGCCGCGAATGCGACGATGCTTACGATGATATACGCGCGCATCCGATTGCTCATCGTTTCAACTCTTTGAGCCGCCGCCTGACGGTGCTCGGCGCGGGTCCACCGGCAACCGAGCGCCGCGCCAGTGAATTTTCCGCGCGCAGGATTTCCGCGGCGTCAGCTTTGAAGGCCGGCGAGTAGCGCCGCAGATCGCTGTGCTTCAAATCCTCGAGGGTCGCGCCGGCCGCCGCGGTTTCGCGAACGATCCGGCCGACGATCTCGTGCGCCTCGCGAAACGCAACGCCCTTCTCGACCAGGTATTCCGCCAGGTCGGTCGCGAGCGCGAACCCTCCCGCCGCCGCGCGCATCGCGTCGCGGTCGAATCGCAGAGCCGGCCAAAGCTTCGCCATCAGCCGCGTGGCGGGCTTGATCGTATCGAGCGCATCGAAGACGCGCTCCTTGTCTTCCTGCAAGTCGGAATTGTACGCGAGCGGAAGTCCCTTCAGGATCGTGAGCATCGCGACCAGATCGCCGATCACTCGGCCGGTCTTGCCGCGGATCAGCTCGGCCAGGTCAGGATTCTTTTTCTGCGGCATCATCGAGCTGCCGGTCGAGAACTCGTCGGGAATCGAGGCGAATCCGAACTCGCTCGAGGTCCACAGGATCAGCTCCTCGCTCATCCGCGACAGATGCACCGCCAGCAGCGCGGCGGCGGACAGGAAATCGACCGCGAAGTCCCGATCCGAAACCGCGTCGATACTGTTGGCAGTGATCCGCGCCGAACCCGAGCTCGCGCGCGACCATCGCCCGGTCGATTGGCAGCGTGGTCGCGGCCAACGCGCCCGCGCCCAGCGGCATCACGTCAGTGCGCGCGAGAGCCTGCGCAAAGCGCTCTCCGTCACGCGTCAGCATCTCGACGTAGGCTAGCAGATGATGCGCGAGCGAGACCGGCTGCGCGCGCTGCAAATGCGTGTAGCCCGGCATGACGGTTTCAACGTGGCGTCGCGCGAGGCGGATGAGCGCAGTGCGCAATTCGCCGACGATCGCGATCACCTGGCGCAATTCGTCGCGCAGATAAAGCCGGAAGTCGAGTGCCACCTGATCGTTGCGCGAGCGCGCGGTATGCAGCTTGCGCCCCGCGTCGCCGATCTTCGCGATCAGGCGCCGCTCGATCGCGAGATGAATATCCTCGTCGCCGATATCGAATCGAAAGCGTCCGGCATCGATCTCGCGCTCGATTTCCTTCAGTCCGCGCTCGATCGCGCGCGCTTCTGAAGCGCGTATCAGGCGCACCTTTGCGAGCATCCGCGCGTGCGCGATCGATCCGCGAATATCGTGCCGGAAAAGCCGCCGATCAAACGGCAGCGACGCGGTGAACGCCTCGACCTCGGGCAACCGCCCGCGCGCAAACCTTCCGCGGATCAGATTGGACGCGGCGCGCGCCGGCGGCTTGATTCGGATTTTCTTCACCGTCGCGAGGATGCCTTTGCGGCGAGGCGCTGCGCAAGCCGGATCATTCGGAACGGCGGGTGCGGCATAAGCATCCGCGCGCCGAGCAGCTCATGGTGCCGTCGGGGTGAACGATATGAACGTCCATTTTGTGCAGGCATTTGGGGCAATGCCCCGAGCGGATTCGTGGCACCAACTTCGGCTGCGTCTTCGGCGGCCGGAACTGGATGACCTTGCCCAAATCTCACTTCTCCGCGCGGCCCTTTGCGCTCTCGCCGCGAACGCGCGCAAGTGCGCGCAACCGCGTGCCCGCGATCCGGATGAAGCCCTCGGCGTCGGATTGATTGTAACCGCCGGCTTCTTCAAAACTCGCGATCGCCGGATCGTAGAGCGAATTTTCCGATTTGCGCCCCGCAATTGTCGCCGCGCCTTTGTACAGCTTCACTCGCGCGACTCCGTTTACTTCGCGCTGCGTGGAATCGACGAGCGTCTGCAGCGCCTCGCGCTCGGGAGCAAACCAGTAGCCGTAGTACACCATCTCCGCGTAGCGCGAGACGAGCGAATCGCGCAGATGCATCACCTCGCGATCGAGCGTCAACTGCTCGACGCCGCGATGCCCATGCGTAAGCATCGTGACGCCCGGGGTTTCGTACACGCCGCGCGATTTGATCCCGACGTAACGGTTCTCGACCAAATCGACGCGGCCGACGCCGTGGCGTCCGGCGATTTCGTTGGCGCGCTCGATTATTCTTGCGGGAGAAAGTTTATCGCCATTGATCGCGATCGGATTTCCCGCCGCGTATTCGATCTCGACATACTCCGGCTGGTCGGGTGCATTCTCGGGCGCGACCGTTAGCCGGAACATGTCGTTGTAGGGCTCGCGCCACGGGTCTTCGAGGATCCCGCCCTCGTAGCTGATATGCACCAGGTTGCGATCCATCGAATAGGGCTTTTCGGCCGTGACCGAAATGGGAATCTTCTTTTCATTCGCGTAGGCGATCATGTCGGCGCGGCCCTTGAAGGTCCAGTCGGCGCGACGCCATGGAGCGATTATCTTGAGCTCCGGCGCAAGCCGCGCGATCGTCAGCTCGTAGCGAACCTGGTCGTTGCCCTTTCCGGTGGCGCCGTGGGCGACCGCGTCGGCGCCTTCGGCAAGCGCGATTTCGACTTGCCGCTTCGCGATGACAGGACGCGCGATCGACGTGCCGAGCAGATAGTAGCCCTCGTACACCGCGTTCGCGCGCATCATCGGAAACACAAAATCGCGCGCGAATTCCTCACGCAGGTCGGCGAGGATGAACTTGCTCGCGCCGGTAGCTAGCGCTTTTTTCTCGAGCCCTTCAGTTTCCTCGGCCTGTCCGACGTCGGCGCAGTATGCGATCACCTCGCATCCGAATTGATCCTTAATCCAGCGAAGGATCACTGACGTATCGAGCCCGCCAGAGTACGCGAGCACCAGCTTTCTGATTTTTTCCGTGGCCATCTTTTCTATTCGATTAAATCACGCATCGCGTACGGACGCCGCATGCGCCAGAACCTCCGGACGCAGCAGCCAAACCATCACGGCCTTCTGCGCGTGGAGCCGATTCTCGGCCTGGTCGAGCACGACCGAGCGCGGGCCGTCGAGCACATCGTCGGTGATTTCCTCGCCGCGATGCGCCGGCAGGCAGTGCATCACCAATGCTTCCTTTGACGCGTGAGGAACCAGCGCGCCATTTACCTGGAAATCCTTGAAGTCGCGCCGGCGCTGCGGCGCTTCCTTCTCCCGGCCCATCGAAGTCCATGTGTCGGTATAGATCACGTCGGCGCCGGTCACAGCTTTGACCGGATCGTTGGTTACGACTCCGATCTCCTCGCGCCGCATCCGATCGAGGAAACTCTTTTCCGGCTCGTAGCCGCGAGGCACCGCCACGCGCAGCTCGAACTTCAATAGCGCGGCCGCTTCGATCCAGCTCTGCGCCATGTTGAATCCGTCGCCAACCCACGCGATCTTGAGCTTCGAAATATCGCGGCCGAAATGCTCCTGCAGGGTTTGCAGGTCCGCCAGCACCTGGCACGGATGCAGCAAATCGCTAAGCCCATTGATGACCGGCACCGACGCCTCGCGCGCGAGTTCGACGCAGTTCGAGTGCGCGAAAGTCCGAATCATAATCAGATCGACAACCCGCGAGAGATTGCGCGCCACGTCCTTGACCGTCTCGCGCTCGCCGATTCCGATATCGTTGGGCGCAAGATAGATCGCGTGACCGCCAAGCTGCGCCATCCCCGTCTCGAAGGTGATCCTCGTACGCAGCGAGGGCTTCTGAAAAATCATCGCGAGAGTGCGCCCGCGCAGATAAGGATGCTCGATGCCTGACTTGAGCTCGGCCTTCAGCCGTGCCGCGAGGGCGAGCAGGCCATTCAGCTCATCCGTGGTCACCGACGACATGTCCAGAAAGTCGCGCTTGGCGCGAATCTCCGGCTGCGGCGCGATTCGTCCCTTCTGAACCGCGGCACTCACGGCGCCACCTGCGCGCTCTTGAGCGCCTTCTCGATTATCTTGAGCCCGATGTCCGCTTCCTCGCGAGTAAGGTTAAGCGGCGGGAGAAGGCGCAGGATGTGGCCCGCGGTCCCATTGACGAGGAGCTTTTCTTTCAGGCACGCATCGACGACCGGACGCGGATCGCCCTTCAGCACCACGCCGATGATCATGCCGAGGCCGCGGACCTCGACCACGCCTTCGCAGCTCTTTCCGATCTCGCGCAGACGTTCGAGCATGTATGCGCCAACGGTGGTTGCGTTGTCGAGAATTCCTTCCTGATCGATCGCGTCCAGAACCGCGAGGCCCGCGCTGCACGCGACCGGGTTTCCGCCGAAGGTGGTGCCGTGGCTGCTGGGCGTGAACGCGGACGCAATTTCGTTTTTCGCGATCATCGCTCCGATCGGAATCCCGCCCGCCAGCGCCTTGGCCAGCGTCACGATGTCCGGCTTGATGCGCGCGTGCTCGAAGGCGAAAAATTTTCCCGTGCGGCCGACCCCGGTTTGAATTTCGTCGAGGATCATCAGGATGCCGCGGCGATCGCAGAAATCTCGCAGGCGGCTCAGGTAGTCGGGATGCGGCATGACGACGCCGCCCTCGCCCTGGATGGGCTCGACCATTACGCCGACGGTTTCGTCGTGAATCGCATGCTCGATCGCCGCGATATCGTCGAACGGAGCAAGTCGAAAGCCCGGCACCAGCGGCTGGAACCCCTGATGGTATTTCTCCTGGCCGGTCGCGCTGAGCGTCGCGAGCGTGCGGCCGTGAAACGAACCCAACGTCGCTATAATTTCGTAGCGTCCGCCGCCGTCCTTGTGACCCCATCGGCGCGCGAGCTTGATCGCCGCTTCATTGGCCTCTGCGCCCGAATTTCCGAAGAATACTTTCGCGCCGCCGAATCGAGTAGCCAAGCGCTCGGCCAGCCGCGCGGTGGGTTCGGTATGAAATACGTTCGAGACGTGGGTTAGTTTTTCGGCCTGCTCCTTGATCGCGCGGACGACCCGCGGATGTCCATGGCCGAGGCTGGTTACTGCAAGCCCGCAGAAAAAATCGAGGTAGCGGTTTCCGTCCGCATCGAAGAGGTACGCGCCGTGTCCGCGTACGAACGCGATCGGCAGGCATCCGTAGATGTCCACCATGTTGCGATGCGCCAGTTCGACGATTTCCGCATTGTTCATCGTGATGTAGCCATCCGAGTCCTCAGGCGTTCTTCTTCGCGCTGCGCGCAAGGTCCGCGACCCGGGCGCGCCGCTGCACCACTTCGGTGCCGACTCCCATGCGTGTGAAAATTTCGAGCAGCACGGCGTGGCGGACCCGCCCGTCGAGGATGTGGGTCTTGCCGACGCCCTTGCCCAGAGCGTCGATACAGCATTCGACCTTGGGTATCATCCCTTCCTGGATCACTCCGCGTGCGATCATGCGGCGCGCCTCGGCCGCGTCGAGCGTCGAAATGAGTTTGCCGTCGCGATCCTTCACGCCCTCGACGTCGCTCAGCAAAATCAGCTTCTCAGCTTTGAGCGCGGCGGCAATCTCGCCCGCCGCCACGTCGGCGTTGATATTGTAAGTCTGACCGTCGCGGCCCACTCCGGTTGGCGCGATCACAGGGATAAAATTCGCCGCGTCCAGCGTTCTGATAATTTCGGGGTTAATCTGATCGACTTCACCCACAAGTCCGATATCAACCTCGCTCTTGCGCCCGGCCTCATCCTTGACGACCATCTGCATCTTGCGCGAGACGATCAGATCGCCGTCCTTGCCGGACAGTCCGACCGCGCGGCCGCCGTGGCGCGAGAGCATCGCGACGATATCCTTGTTGATCCTCTGCAAGACCATCTCAGCCGCTTCCATCGTGGCCGCGTCGGTCACGCGCATCCCACGCACGAAATGAGACTTGAGCCCAAGCTTTCCGATAAGCTCGCTTATCTGCGGACCGCCGCCGTGCACCACGACCGGGTTGATGCCGACCAGATCGAGCAGCACCACGTCCTCGGCGAAGCCCGAGCGCAGTTCGTCGGATTGCATCGCATGGCCGCCGTACTTGATTACAAACGTCTGCCCACGAAAGCGCCGGATAAAGGGCAGCGCCTCGATCAGAACTTCGGCTCGCGCGATGAGATCTTTGTTCACGTAGTCTCCGCCCACTCCATCCGGTCACGGCGATAACCGCGCCCTGAGTCGCAATCAAAACAGGCTTGCGGGCGCGGCGCAATTGCCAGCCCATCGCCCTGACCGACTTCCCGCTGAGCCACGGCCCGAACGCGCGCCGGGCAGCTATAGCGCTTCGACATTACAGGATGTAGCGCGAGAGGTCCTCGTCCTTGAGGATCGGGTCCAGGTGGGCGTGGACGTAGCCCGCGTCGATAGTCAGATCGCGATCGCCCAGCTCGGGCGCGTTGAAGGAGATCTCTTCGAGCAGCCGCTCGAGGACGGTGTGCAGGCGCCGTGCGCCGATATTTTCAGTCCGGTCGTTGACCTGTGCGGCGATCTCCGCCAGCGCGGCCACCGAATCATCGGTGAAAGTGAGCCGCAGCCCCTCGGTCGCCATCAGCGCCACGTATTGCCGTGTCAGCGAATTTTCAGGCTCGGTCAGGATGCGGATAAAGTCCTCGCGCGCGAGCGCCTTCAGCTCAACGCGAATCGGAAAGCGACCCTGGAACTCGGGAATCAGGTCGGAGGGCTTACTGGTATGAAACGCGCCCGACGCGACGAACAGGATATGGTCGGTGCGAATCGCGCCGTACTTGGTGTTGACGGTCGAACCCTCGACGATCGGCAGCAGGTCGCGTTGCACGCCCTCGCGCGAAACGTCGGGTCCGCGGCCCGCCTCGCGTCCCGCGATTTTGTCGATCTCGTCGATAAATACAATGCCCGACTGCTCGGCGCGATTGATCGCCTCGTGCGCGACCGCCTCCATATCTACGAGCCGCGCGGCTTCTTCCTGGGTCAGAATCTCGAGCGCTTCGGGAATTTTCACCTTCCGATGATGCGTCTTCTTGGGCATGATCTGGCTCATCAGGTCCTTCATGTTGAAGCCCATCTCTTCCATGCCCTGCGGTGTAAACACCTCGACCATCGGAGTCGCGTTGGCCGAGACCTCGATCTCGACCTCGCGTTCATTGAGATGCCCCTGCGCGAGCAGCTTGCGCAACTTCTCGCGCGTGTCGCGATGCGAATCGCTTTCGGCCGCTTCGAGATGGCCGTCGGGAGTGATACTTGCCGGGCGGCGCGCTTTCGTCGGCGGCGGAAACAGCAGGTCGAGCAGCCGTTCTTCAGCATTCTCGCGCGCCTTCACTTTGACGCGGCTGCGCTCTTCCTCCCGCACCATCTTGACCGAGATTTCCGCGAGGTCGCGGATCATCGACTCGACATCGCGTCCGACGTACCCGACTTCGGTGTAACGCGAGGCTTCCACCTTGACGAACGGCGCCTGCGCGAGCTTTGCCAGGCGGCGCGCGATCTCCGTCTTGCCGACGCCGGTCGGGCCAATCATCAGGATGTTCTTGGGAGCGATTTCGTCGCGCAGATCGGGCGCGACGTTCTGCCGCCGCCATCGGTTGCGCAGCGCGATCGCGACCGCGCGTTTGGCGTCATGCTGACCGACGATATACCGATCGAGTTCGGAGACAATCTCGCGCGGGGTCATTACCTGTGGAACTGCCATCGTATGGTTTGCGAATAAATCCGCGTGGGCGGCCTTTGCGCTCCGCGCCTTAAAGACTAATCGCGATTTGGCCGCGTGCCTATAACTCTTCGATAATAAATTGGTCGTTGGTGTAGACGCAGAGTTCGGACGCGATCTTGAGCGACGCTTCCGCGATCTGCCGGGCCGACAGGCCCGTGTTGTGCCGCAAAAGCGCGCGCGCCGCCGAAAGCGCGAAGTTCCCGCCCGATCCGATCGCCAAAATGCCGTCGTCGGGCTCGATCACGTCACCCACCCCCGACAGGAGTAGCGAGCTTTCGGCGTCGGCAACGATCAGCATCGCCTCGAGCCGACGTAGAACCCTATCGGTGCGCCAATCCTTGGCCAGCTCGACCGCGGCGCGCCTCAGCACGCCGTTGTACTCCTGGAGCTTGCTCTCGAATTTATCGAACAGCGTAAGTCCATCAGCGGTCGAGCCGGCGAAGCCCGCCAGCACGCGGTCTCCGTGAAGACGACGCACCTTGCGCGCCCCGCTCTTCATGATAGTCGGTCCGGCGCTGACTTGGCCGTCCCCGCCCATCACGACCTTGCCTTCGTGGCGGACGCTCAGAATCGTTGTGCTGCGGATTTTCATTTTTCCTTCAGGCGTCGCTCGCGCGTTTCTTATGCGCGCGGATGCGAGCTCCGGTAAACCTTCTTGAGATGGTTTATGCTGACATGCGTGTAGCGCTGCGTGGTCGCGAGACTCGCGTGCCCGAGCATCTCCTGGATCGAGCGCAGGTCGGCGCCATTACCCAGCATATGCGTTGCGAACGAATGACGCAGCCCGTGCGGGGTCAGCGCGATCGGTACGCCCGCGCGGGTGATTCGATCGCGCACGATATTTTCGACGCTGCGGGTCGTCAGCCGCGCGCCGCGCAAGTTTACGATCACGGGACCATCCGCCTCCCACGCGATCGGCATCACGCGCCGCCACGCGATTAGCGCGTCGAGCGCGGGATCTCCGATCGGCACCACGCGATCCTTGTTGCCTTTGCCCGAACGCACCGTCAGCATCCCGATTTCTTCGTCGATATCACGCCAGTTGAGGCCTACCAGCTCGCTCACGCGGATCCCGGTCGAGTAGAGCGTCTCGATTATCGCGCGATCGCGAAGCGCGGCGGCCGTATGCAGGTCGGCGTCGAGGTCGATCAATTTCCCTACGTCTTCCTGCCCCAGGACCAGAGGTAGATGCCGCTCCGAGCGCGGCGAGCGCATCGTGCGCGTGGGGTTGTCGGCAGCGCCGGCGTTCTCGCGGTAGCGGAAAAACGCCTTGGCAGCGCTGAGCCGCCGCTGCACCGTCGCGCGCTGATATTTCTTTGTATTGATCATATTCGACAGCCATGCGCGAATGTGGTCGGCCGTGATCGACGCGGGATCGACTTCATCTTCCTTTCGCCCGAGCACCGCCGCGCGCTCGAGCATGAAGCTGCGCAGCGCCATCAGGTCGCGCCGGTAATTATCAACGGTATGCGCCGAGGCGCGTGCCGCGTGCGCGAGCGCGGCGGCAAACGCCTCGATCGCGTCCAGCATTGTCTCGCGCGCGGGTGCCACAGCGGCTATGCTATCAGTGGCGAAGTGCTTGAAAAAGCGCGGTTTTCCGGACCGGGGCCGGGACGCATCGCGGGGCGCGCGATGAACTGTTTCTTCTGTGGCGGTGAAATCGAGGTTCGCGAGCGCGTGAGCTTTCGCGAGGTCTGTCCCGGATGCGGCCGTGCACAGCATGCGTGCCGAAACTGCGGATTTTACGATCCGGCGTACAATAATCAGTGCCGGGAGCCGATGGCGGATCGGGTGGTCGATAAGGAACGCTCGAACTTTTGCGAGTACTTCACTCCGACGAAAAACCGCGCCGTCGCGAAACCGGTCTCGACGCGCAAAGCACTGGACGAGTTGTTCAAGAAGAAATGATGCCACGGTCACGAGCTAAGAATCGCCGCGCAGGGTTGGGCTCTTTGATGCTCGCGCTTGCGGTCGTCGTTCTCGCCGCATCCTCCTGCACCAAGTTCAACAGCCCGCGCGGCGTGGTCGATCGCTTCATCACCGCGCACTACATGGCGATCGATCTGAAAGCCGCCGAGCCGCTATGCACCGGGCTGGCGCTCGACAAGCTGCATCAGGAAATGAAACTGACCCAGGGTCAGGCGATCGACGAAACCACGCGCAAGCCTGTCATCCACTACAAGCTCAAGGCGGAGCGCGACGCTCCCGACCATATCCAGTATGTGTTCCTCGCGACGATCGACGTACCCGAAGGCGGCTCGTTCAAGAAGAATTGGATGATCTCCGCGCGCAAGGAAGGCGAGACCTGGAAGGTCTCCGACTTCAACGAGTACGACTAGCGAGTACGACTAATCGATGGCGCAAGATTCGCGCATAGGGAAAGGCGGCCTCGCCGCGATCGTGCTCGCTGCCGGACTCGGCACCCGGATGCGCTCGGCGCGGGCCAAGGTTCTGCACGAGATCGGCGGCAGCGCGATGGTCACGCGAGTCATCCGCGCGCTCGAGGCGGCGGGCGCCGCGCCGATCGTCGCCGTCGCCGGCTATCAGGCGCGCGACGTTGAGGCCGCTGTGCGCAATGCCGCCGCTAGTGCGCAGATTGCAATCGCGATTCAGGCCGAGCCGCGCGGCACCGGCGACGCCGCGCGCTCAGGCATTGGCGCGACTCCGCCGGACTACGCCGGTGACGTACTGATCGCATACGGCGACATGCCGATGCTGACCGCGGCGACGCTTTCTGCGTTCATCCGTGCGCATTACGAAAGCGGCGCGGCGCTGTCGTTCATCAGCGTGGTCCTCGATAACGGCGGCGCGTACGGGCGAGTGCTCCGCGACGCTGACGGAGCGGCGCTCGCGATCGTTGAGGCGCGCGACGCGTCGCCGGCGGAACTCGCGGTCCGTGAAATCAACACCGGAATCTATATTGCACACGCAGGCTTTCTGCGCGCGGCGCTTGCCGGCCTCCAACCAAAGAACGCGCAGCATGAATTTTATCTGACCGATATTGTCGCGTCGGCGCGCAAGCGCGGACTCGCGGTCCAGGCGTGGCGGGCGCGGGACGCGGCGGAATTCGCGGGCGTGAACACGCGCGAGGAGTTGGCATCGATGGAAACCGTACTTCGTGACCAGGTGAACCGGCGGCTGATGGCGGCGGGAGTGACGTTCGTCGATCCCGCTTCGGCGTATATTTCCGACCAGGCGGAGATCGCCGCCGACGTGATCATCGGACCCAATGTGCAGATTCTCGGGCGATGCCGCGTTGGCGCGGAGACCAGAATCGAGGGCACCGCGTGGCTGAAGGACGTCGAGATCGGCGAGCGATGCCATATCAAGCTGGGCGTTCGCGCCGAGGAGTGCCGGATCGGCGCGGACTCGGAGATCGGACCATTCGCGAATCTGCGCGCTGGGACTGACCTCGAGGGGCACAATCGCATCGGCAATTTCGTCGAAACCAAAAAGGCAAAAATCGGACACGGCACCAAGGCCAGCCATCTGAGTTACCTGGGCGACGTGACGATCGGCCGCGACACCAACGTCGGATGCGGCGTGATCACCGTCAACTATGACGGCTACGAAAAGCACGCCACCCAGATCGGCGACCGCTGCATGATCGGATGCGACACCCAGCTAGTCGCGCCAATCAAGGTCGGCAACGACGCGTACGTCGCCTCGGGCACGACAATTATCCGCGAGGTTTCCGATGGCGCGCTGGTGATGTCGAATCATCCGCAACGCGAAAAACCCGGCTGGACCGCAACCTGGCGCAAACGCCACGGCGACAACGGCACTGGCTCGACGAGTCACGCATCCAAGCCCTCCGGCAAATGACGCAACGGAAAGTCGCGGGATGAACCGGTGCGGCAGATTTCTCGCCGAAAGCTGCTGATCGCCTCGTTGCTCGCCGGGCCGGCTCTGTTGAGTTTTCGGGCTGCTGCCGATGATCAGGACGCAGAGTTGCGACGCAGAGTTGCCGATCTCGAACGGAGGCACGGTGGCCGGCTTGGCGTCGCGGTTCTCGATACCGCGAGGATGAAGCTGATCGCACATCGTGGTGACGAGCGCTTTCCCATGTGCAGCACGTCCAAGTTTCCAACCGCCGCATTCGTCATGGCGCGGGTTGATCACAAGCAGGAGAGCCTGGGCCGCCGGATCGTCTATTCGAAGGATTACCTGGTTCCGTATTCCCCGGTCACCGAGAAGCACGTCGGCGGCGACGGACTGACCGTCGGCGAAATCTGCGGAGCGGCACTGACCCTCAGCGACAACACGGCAGAGAACCTGCTCCTGGACACCTTCGGCGGGCCGGCGGCATTGACGGCCTACCTCCGCTCGCTTGGAGACAGGGTCACTCGGCTCGACCGGCGTGAACCGGAGCTGAACACAGCCATCCCCGGCGATCCGCGCGACACCACTACTCCGATCGCGATGCTGGAAATCCTGCACAAGATCATCCTCGGTACCGCGCTATCGGCCTCCTCTCGCGAGCAACTGACCGCGTGGATCGTCGCAAGTAAGACCGGCGACAAGCGCTTGCGCGCAGGCATGCCAAAAGGTTGGCGCGTCGGAGACAAGACCGGCTCCGGGCCGAACAATGTAACGAACGACATCGCCGTCGCATGGCCGCCAGCGCGCGCACCAATAATCGTGACGGCCTACTATGCTGGCGCTCGCGCATCGGATGACGAGCGGAATGCGATCCTGGCAGAGGTCGGCCAACTCGCGCTGACGGTTTGAGGCCATCTGTCACTCGGCGAGTTCTCGGCGCTCCTTGGATATAGTCCATCCAACGCCACCCAAAATGCCGCGCTTGTACCATCCTGCGCGGGCGGGGATAATCTTTGGTAAGGGAAACGAAGCCCGAATTTCTATCGAGGTGATGGTCGAGCTGATTCAACGCATAGGACGAGAGTAGCGCCAGGACTCGGATTGTATTCGCAATCCGAGTTGACGAGGTGGAAGCTTCATCGAAAGATTCGGCGGATGGCTTCCCGGTTCCACGGCCGAAAAAGGCGAACAAACCACGCGGGTGACCGCGTGACAAAAGCCGCCTTGAGTGGCAGGGCAAGATGCCCTGACGAAGATTAAACTCTCCCGCTTTGATCATCCCCTTCGATTCCGGATCGCACGGACGCGACGAGCGCGGCTCGTGGCTCTCGTGATTCCCGAAACTGCCGCGCAAAAGTGCGGCGCAACGCTATCTCTGCAACTGATGCGGAGGGGGAATCATTATGTGTGGAATCATCGGATACGTCGGAGCGGATGAGGCCTATCCCATCCTGATTGAAGGGTTGGCTCGCCTCGAATACCGCGGCTACGACTCGGCCGGCGTCGCGACAATCGTGCAGAACGGCAAGCTCGAGATTCGCCGCGCGGCCGGCAAGCTGGCCAATCTGCGCACGCGTCTCGCCGACGCTCCGCTTGGCGGCCGGATCGGAATCGGACACACGCGCTGGGCCACCCACGGCCGCCCGTCCGAGGAGAATGCACATCCGCACAAGGCCGGCCCGGTCGCAGTGATTCACAACGGAATCGTCGAGAACTATCTTGAGCTGCGCGCCGCGCTGCTCGCGCGCGGCCATCAGCTTCGCTCGCAAACCGACACCGAGCTGATTTCTCATCTGATCGAGGAACGGATCAAGGCGGGACTCGGGCTGACTGAGGCGGTCAGACGCTCGGTCGGCGATCTGCGCGGCTCATTCTCGATCGTGGTCTTGTCGGAGACCGAGCCCGGCAAGCTGGTCGCGGCGAAGACCGCGACTCCGCTGGTTCTTGGACTTGGCGAGGGCGAGAATTTCGTCGCGTCCGATATTCCCGCGATCCTGAACCACACGCGCAGGGCGATCGTGCTCGACGACGGCGAGCTGGCGGAAATCACCGCGCATAGTGTTCGAATCATGAAGTTCGACGGCACGCCCGTCACGCGGACGCCGCGCCATATCGAATGGGACGCCGTCGCCGCAACCAAGGGCGGTTTCAAACACTACCTGCGCAAGGAGATAAGCGAGCAGCCGCAAGCATGGATCGACACGCTGGCCGATCGCGCGATCGCTGGATCATCAGAGGTCCGCTTCGACGAGGAGCTTCTGCCCGCCGGCGGCCCCGGACTCGATCGGGCGAATCGTGATGGTGAGCGAAGGGGCGTCGTGGATCACGGCGAATATCGGGAAATACATGATCGAGGAGCTGACCGGAATTCCGGTCGAGGCCGACTTCGCCTCGGAGTTCCGCTACCGCCGCGCGCCGATAGATTCGCGCACCATGATGATCGCGATCTCTCAGTCGGGCGAGACTGCCGACACTCTGGCCGCGATGGAGGAAGGCATCCGGCGTGGCGCGCACGTGATCGCGCTGACTAATACTCTCGATTCGTCGATCGCGCGGCGCGCGCACGCGCGGCTGTACACGCGATGCGGTCTCGAGATCAGCGTGACTACGACCAAGTGCTTCATCACCCAGGTCGAGGCTTTCTATCTGTTCGCGATTCATCTCGCTGCCCGGATGGGGCGCCTTAACGCCGCCGAGGCCGAGGCGCTGCTGGCACCGGCGTTCGCGATTCCCGCGCAGATGAAAGCGATCTTCGCGCTCGAGCCCGAGATCGAGCGGATCGCGCGCACCTACGCGTCCGCGCGCGATTTCATCTATATCGGCCGCGGGATCAATCATCCGGTCGCGCTCGAAGGCGCGCTCAAGCTGAAGGAGATCTCTTACATCCACGCCGAGGGCTTTCCCGCGGGTTTCATGAAGCACGGCCCGATCGCGCTGATCGACGAGTCGGTTCCGGTCGTGGTGCTGATTCCCAACGATGACCTGTTCGACAAGATGCTCTCGAACCTGCGCGAGGTTGAATCGCGCGGCGGAAAGATTATCGCCGTGACCGACCGCGCCACCGACGAGCTGCGCTCAGTCGCAACCGAGGTACTCGAGCTTCCGGCGACCAACCGGATGCTCACGCCGGTGCTGATGACTATTCCGCTGCAACTGCTCGCCTACCATGTGGCGGCGGAGCGCGGCACCGATATCGACCAGCCGCGCAACCTCGCGAAATCGGTGACGGTCGAGTAGCTGGAAAAGAAATCGGCGCGGAGCTTGTGGGCTCCGCGCCGATTTTTGTTTACCGATTGCGGTTTCAGGCCGTCATTACGGCGCCGCGGCGACCATCGCCTTTACCGTGCAGAAGTCCTTGTCCACCGCGCCCATGTTGATGTACCAGCATTCGCGCTCGGGCGTGTTCTGGCCGGGCAGATAGCACATCGTCGAGATTCCGCCCTCCATGTCGACTCGGCTGGCGCCGACTACGAACTCGCGCTTGAACGGATAGATCGCCACGCGAGCGTCCGGCACCGGCCGGTCGCGATAGGCCAGCCAATAGATATTCGAGCGCCAGAGTTGACCCTGTCGATCGTAGGTATCGACCAAGGGATCAAACCACACTTCGCTGTCGATGTAGATGATCGAGTTCTTGTCCAGCGCGCCGCCCGCCTGGCCAAGATCGCGGCGCGGGGTCGCGTTGATGACGTAGACGTGGCGCATCTCCCAATCTTCCGGGCACGCCGAGGCGCCACCGTCGGTCGGGCAGGTGACCTCCGGAGAATGCTTGGCATGCACGCTCATCAGCATCTCCTTGTCGCCCAGGAATTTGTAGTCATAGAACTCGGTCTTGGCGTTGAAGCCGGAATAGTGATCCGGATCAAACTGCTGCGTCCCGGTCGCCGAGCTCAGGATCGCCTCGTTCAACCGGCGCACGCGCCGGGTGCCGGGGTTCCAGTCCCACGAGTCGTCGCCGCGCTTGGGATCCATGTACCGATAACGGATTAGTCCCTCTCCGTACGCATCCGCCGGCGCGAGAATCGGATACAGCGCAAACAGCCACATCCGGCCCGTGATCTTGAAGTCCGGGTCCGTCGGCAGCGGCTCGACCTCGGTGCGTCCGACCAGCGAATAGCCCGCGTAATGGCCGACCCAGATGTCGTTGATGATATGCTGGGACTGGCCGGGGCGTACGTACTGAATCTGGCAATCGTAGAAGCGCAGATCGTAGTCGTCGGTCTGAATCGGACGGAACACGTTATTCCACATCACCTTGTTGGCGACGTAAGGATCGTTCGAATCGATCAGCGGAAACGGCTGTCCCGCGACGTATCCGATGAGCGAACGATGGTCGCTGGTCAGGCGCACCTGCGCGGAATACTTTTCGGTCGCGTCCTTGTACGGCGGCGGCCAATCGATCCGCTGAGTCGGCACGATGTCCATCTGCATCCCGTGCGTGACCATGTAATAAACGCCGGGGCCGACGACATCCTTGACCTGTGTCGCGTTCTGCGGGGTGATTACATCCCCCGGTTTGACTGTGGCTGACGCGAGCGGACGTAGCCGCGAAGACCGCGAGGATCGCGACCGCGCCAGCGAGCGAGACTCTGGCTAACACCCGCTTGAGCATCCAAGAAACCTCCTCGAGCAAAGAAAAATCATGCTTTCGGCAATCCTATCATGTGAAGCCCACAAGACTTACCCGCCGCACGTTAGAATGCGCACGAAAAATCTTCCTTACACGCATTAGGTACGATTGCCGAGGCGGATCGGATTGAATGTCAGGCGGAATCAGCAAAAAAGCAGGCGGCGCGGAGCCTTTTTTGCCCCGCGCCGCTGGTGTGCGCACAAAACTGAAATCAGAATTTACTTCACGGCGCCGCGGAAACCATCGCCTTCACCGTGCAGAAGTCTTTATCGACCGCGCCCATATTGATGTACCAGCACTCGCGCTCCGGCGTGTTCTGGCCGGGCAAATAGCACATCGTCGAGATTCCGCCCTCCATGTCCACCCGATCGGCGCCCACCACGAATTCGCGCTTGAACGGATAGATCGCCACGCGCGCGTCTGGCACCGGCCGGTCCCGATACGCCAGCCAGTAGATATTCGAGCGCCAGAGCTGTCCCTGCCGATCGTAGGTATCAACCATCGGGTCGAACCAGACTTCGCTGTCGATGTAGATGATGGATTCCTTGTCCAACGCTCCGCCTGCTGCGCCCAGGTCGCGCCGCGGCGTCGCCTGGACCACGTACACGTGACGCATCTCCCAGTCTTCCGGACACGCCGACGCGCCGCCGTCAGTCGGACAAGTGACCTCGGGAGAATGCTTCGCGTGCACGCTCATCAGCATCTCCTTGTCGCCCAGAAATTTGTAGTCATAGAACTCCGTCTTGGCGTTGAACCCAGAGTAGTGATCCGGATCGAACTGCTGCGTTCCGGTCGCCGAGCTCAGGATCGATTCGTTGAGCCGGCGCACGCGACGGGTTCCCGGAGTCCAGGTCCACGAGTCGTCGCCACGCTTGGGATCCTCGTAGCGGTAGCGAATCAGGCCGGTGCCATAAGCGTCCGCCGGAGCGAGAATCGGATATAAAGCGAACAGCCACATCCGGTTAGTGATCTTGAAGTCAGGATCAGTCGGCATCGGTTCGACCTCGGTACGTCCAACCTCCGAATAACCTGCGTAGTGCCCCACCCAGATCTCGTTGATGATGTTATGCGACTTGCCGGGGCGGATGTACTGAATCTGGCAGTCGAAGAAGCGCAGGTCATAGTCGTCGCTCTGGATCGGACGGAACACGTTGTTCCACATCACCTTGCTCGCGACGAAAGGATCGTTCGCGTCGATGAGCGGAAATGGCTGCCCGGCCACGTATCCGATGAGCGATCGATGGTCGGTGGTCAGGCGGACCTGCGATGAGTACTTCTCGGTCGCGTCTTTGTACGGTGGCGGCCAATCGATCCGTTGGGTCGGTACGATATCCATCTGCATCCCGTGCGTGACCATGTAATAGACACCGGGAGTGACGACATCCTTGACCGATGTGGCGTTGGCGGGAGTGATTACTTCTCCCGGTTTCACAGCCGCCTGGGAGCATAGCGATCCGGCGACGATGAGAAACATCGCTAACGCTCCAGTAAGAATACCTCTGGTCAGCACCCGGTTGAGCATCCGAGAAACCTCCATAAGACAAAGTATCTGTTTAGATTAGTGTTGATCTATTGAGCCGTAATTGCTTCCGAAAAAATCTAATGCTCGGATTAGCGCAGGTTGTCCTCGCCGCAGCTGTTGCGTTGTTTTGCGCTCAAAAAGGAAACGGCGCGAAGGATTGTCTCCTCCGCGCCGTCGGTTATCAGCAATTTTACGATCAGGCTGTCGTCACGGAGCCGCCGCGACCATCGCCTTCACCGTGCAGAAATCCTTGGACACCGCACCCATGTTGATATACCAGCATTCGCGCTCCGGCGTATGCTGTCCCGGCAGATAACACATCGTCGAGACGTTGCCCTGCACGTCGATCGACGCCGCTCCCACCACGAACTCGCGCTTGAACGGATAGACCGCCACGCGCGCGTCCGGCACCGGCCGATCGCGATAGGTCAGCCAGTAGATGTGCGCGCGCCACAGCTGCCCCTTCTGGTCGTAGGTGTCGATGTACGGCTCGAACCACGCTTCGGCGTCGAGGTAGATCACCGTGTCGCGATCCAGCGCGGTTGGCGCACCCTTGCGGTCGCGGCGAGGGATCGCGTCGACGATATACATCCGCCGCATCTCCCAGTCCTCCGGGCATGCCGTCCCGCCGCCGTCATAGGGGCAGGTCATTTCGGGCGAGTGTGCCGCATGAACGCTGGCCAGCAGCTCGCGCTGCCCGAGGAACCGGTAGGTGTACTGTTCGGTCTTCGGGTTGAAGCCGGAATAGTGATCCGGGTCATAGGTCTGCGTGCCGGTCGCCGAGCTCATCATCGCTTCGTTGAGACGGCGCACGCGGCGCGTTCCAGGCTGCCAATCCCAACTGTCGTCGCCCTTGTCGGGATCGGCATAGCGCCACCGGATGAGCCCCTGCCCGCGCGACTCTTCCGGCGAAAGAATCGGATAGAGCGCGAACAGCCACATCCGCCCCGTGGTCCGGTAGTCCGGATCGATCGGGAGCGGATCAACTTCCGTGCGCCCGACCAGATCGTAACCGGCGTAGTGCCCGATCTCGATATCGTCGATAATCCGCTGCTCCTGTCCCGGCTTGATGTACTCGGTCTGGCAATCATAGAAGCGCAGATCGTAGTCGTCGGTCGAGATTGGGCGAAACACGTTGTTCCACACGAGCTTGATCGCGATGTCGGGATCATTCGCGTCGATCAACGGAAACGGCTGCCCTGCCACGTAACCGACCACCGTGCGATGGTCTTCGCTGAGCCGCACCTGGCCCGAGTATTTCTCGGTCGCCTCGCGGTATGGCGGCGGCCATTCGATCACGTCCGGCGCGACGATATTCATGCGCATCCCGTGCGTGACGGCGTAATAAACGCCGGGCGATACGAGCTGCCTGACCTGAGTTGCGTTTTGCGCCCCGATCACTTCCCCCGGCTTCACCGCGGCCCGTGCCCCCGCCGACGCAATCATCAGTGAAGCGAGACAGGATGCGACCGTACAAAGCGTCTGTCCCCATCTACGCTTTAACATTTCATGACCTCCCTGCCCTGCCCTGCCTTCGGAGAGATAGTTTGTTTTTCCCTCTTTGGCTCATTCAGACTAAATCCTACAAATTGACGTATCAATCTGCACAACTTGTATCAAGAGGGGGCAAGGAGAAAAAAAGACACCCGTAGCGCAGCAGGCCTGATGCCCACGATTGACATGTGCCACACCCGCTCTGCCGCGAGCCTCTGCCGCTCAAGGCAGACCCCGCGGGGTGGGCGATTTTGCAGCGCCCAAAGCCCCCAAAGCTCGCCGGCACGCTCTACCTTCAGCTCTCCACCTGTCGAAGATCGGCTGGCAATTCGATGGCGCTGCCCTTATTTTGGGATTCAAAAGTCGAGGTGACCCCGATGCCCATCGCGAAAAAACTCCCTTCTCCGATGCCGATCGCGCGGGACATTTTGTGGGGCGGATGGAGCGCGCTAGCCGCCGGCGCGGCGGTGGAGCTCGATCTGTTCACGATAATCCATCGCGGCAAAACCACCGCGGCGGAGATCGCCGCCGAAGCCAACACCCACGAACCGTCTACCCGGCGGCTGCTCGACGCGATGGTCGCACTCAAGTATCTGACGCGCAACAAAGATCGCTACCGACTGACGCCCGCGGCCGCGACCTTCCTGGTGAGGACCAGCGAGCTTTACATGGAAGGCGCAGGAAAGTTCGCAGGCGGGCATCTCATGGGATGGAACGACTTGGCCCAGGCCGTGAGGACGGGCGCACCGGTTGTCACGGACGAGCCGGCAGCCCGCGGGCAGTTTTTCTCGATGCTCGTGCGATGTATCTTCCCGCCGGGCTATGCGGCGGCGACTGCTGCGATGAATTCGCTCGATCGCGCTACGCGCGCACGAATCCGCAAGATCCTGGATATTGCGGGAGGCGCGGCCGCGTGGTCGATTCCTTTCGTGCAGGCGATTGCAGGAGCGCGCGCCAAGGTGTTGGATTTGCCGCAAGTCACCCCAGTCGCTCGCGAATACGCCGCAAAATTCGGCGTCGCGGATCGATTCGAGTATATGGATGGCGACCTTCATCAGGTCGATCTTGGCGGCGGCTACGATCTGATCACGCTTGGTCACGTGATTCACACCGAAGGGCGCGAGGACGGAGTAAAATTGATTGCGCGATGCTTTCGCGCACTTGCGGAGCGCGGGATGCTGCTGATTGGGGAGTTCATTCCAAATGACGATCGTACCGGGCCGCCAATCGCGATGTTGTTCGGCCTCAACATGCTGTTGCATACGCCGGTTGGCGATGTGTTCACGATGAAGGATTATCGCGAATGGCTGAAACGCGCCGGCTTTCGAACAATCAAAACGATTCGCACACCATCGGCGGTGTCGCCGCTAATCCTCGCACGGAAGTAGCTCTGCGATAGCATTACCGGCGAAACTCAATCGCTGACACGTCCATTGTGCGAGCTGCCGTGGGGGCGTTGGCAATACGTGCGCGCGACACACCCAGATGCTAAAACCATCGCCGCTATGGCCAAAAAAGATACGGATCGTGTCCGATGCGCGTGGGCGAAAGGCGACCTCGACATCCTCTACCACGACCGCGAATGGGGGGTTCCGGAGCATGACGACCGCAAGCTCTTCGAGTTCCTGATCCTCGAAGGCGCGCAGGCCGGTCTCAGTTGGGCAACAATTCTGCGCAAGCGCGAGAACTACCGCGCCGCGTTTGCCGCCTTCGATCCCGCAAAAGTCGCGCGGTTCGACCGCAAAAAACTCGCGCGCCTGATGCTCGATCCCGGAATCGTGCGCAATCGGCTCAAGATCGATGCGTCCGTCCGCAACGCGAAAGCATTCCTGAAAGTTCAGGAAGAGTTTGGGAGCTTCGACGCCTTCGTCTGGCGCTTCGTCGACGGCCGCCCGCGCCGCAACCCCGGAAAGAAGGCGCCCGCCAGCACTGCGGAATCAGACGCGATGAGCAAAGAGCTGAAGCGCCGCGGCTTCACCTTCGTCGGCTCAACGATCTGCTACGCCTTCATGCAGGCAGTAGGTATGGTCAACGACCACGCCCAAACCTGCTTCCGCCACTCGCAGATTCGCGGATAGAGACGACGCTTCGCGTGGGCCGACGGGCCGTCGGCCGCCACTGGCAGAATTTTCCCTGCAGAAGGAACGCCATCGCGATCGCCTGGTTCGTCGCGGACGATTTCCTTCGCTCCCGTAGTGAGATTTCAGGTGGCACAGGCTTCAGCCTGTGATTCTTCACGCTCTATTCATACCGGAGCGCGTCGATTGGATGGAGCAGCGAGGCTTTGCGGGCTGGGTAGTAGCCGAAGAAGACGCCGACTGCCGCCGCGAAGATGAAGCCGCCGGCGATCGACGTGGGGGATACCAGCGTCGGCCATCCTGCCAGCGCTGAAATCAGTTTCGACGCCACGATCCCAAGGATCGCGCCCGCGATTCCGCCGAGCGCGCTCAGCAGCACCGCTTCGACCAAAAATTGCAGCAGGATATGTATCCGCCGCGCGCCGATCGCCATCCGGATTCCGATCTCGCGCGTGCGCTCGGTCACCGAAACCAGCATGATATTCATGATTCCGATTCCGCCGACCAGCAGCGAAATCGACGCGACCGCGGCCAGCAGGATCGTCATCACGCCGCTCTGCTTTTCCGACGCCTGCGCGATTTCATTCAGGCTGCGCACCGTGAAATCGTCATCCTGGCCGGGCTGGATATGATGATGCCGATGCAGCGATTTGCGTGATCTCGCTCATCGCTGCATCGACCTCGGCCGCGCTCTTGGCCTGCACATAGATCAGGTTGACGACCCCGGTGATTTTCGGCGGCGCTCCGAATGGGCTGACCTCGGCGGTGGCGAGCTGTAGATCGAATTGGCGGTCGGCAGGCCGTGTAAGGATTCTCGACCGTCGGGGTGGCGGTGGCGACCGCGACCGAAGTAGAGGGCGCCGACACTCCAAGCACTTTGCGCTCCGCAGTCTCGAACGGGATCAGCACGATATCGTCCTGATCCTGCCCCCATTGCGACTGGCCTTTGACCGAGAGCACGCCGATTACCCGCAGCGGAAAATTCTTGACCCGCACCATCGCCCCGACCGGATTTTGCTGTTCGCCAAAAAGATTGTTCGACCACCGTCTGGCCGAGCAGCAGACCGGTGCGGCGGTCTGGTCGTCCTCATCGGTCATCGCGCGGCCCGAGGTCACCGGCCATTCACGGATATTCTGATATTCGGCGGTGATTCCTTCGATACTGGTACTCCAGTTCGGTTTCCGTTGACGATCTGCGCGATTTGCCGGTCCATATAGCTTACGCGTGAGGATCGCGCGCACTTCCTTGCGGATCGCGAGCGCGTCGTCCGGTCGTTGAGGGTCGAAGTCGAGCCGAAGCCGCGCGCGGACGCCGTTGGAAGTCGTCGCGCCGGGCAGTACCACGATCAAATTGGTGCCGAGGCTCTGGAGTTGCGCCTGCACCGAGGCGCGCGCCCCGTCTCCGACCGCGACCATCGCGATCACCGCCGCCACACCAATAAAGATGCCGAGCATCGTCAGCGCCGCGCGCATCTTGTTGCGGCGCAGCGCACGTGGCCGCCGCAGATCACCGCCATCGCGGCAAAGGTCAGCGCCTCATCGGCGGAAGAGGTGATGTTGCCGGGTGTCGTCCACGTGCGAGCGCCGGGCGCGGCTGTCCCGATGATCGGCATGCGGCGCGCCGGGTTTGCGCACGTCCGAGACTACCTGCCCGTCGCGAAAGCTTATCGTGCGATCTGCGTATGCGCCGACATCGGGATCGTGCGTCACCAGGATTATCGTGATGCCCTGCTCGCGGTTGAGCCGCGTGATGATCTCCATGATTTCGGTGGAGCTGGTCGAATCGAGGTTTCCAGTCGGCTCGTCGGCCAGCACGATCGACGGCTGATTGATTAGCGCCCGCGCGATCGCGACCCGTTGCTGTTGTCCGCCCGAGAGCTGGTTGGGATGGTTCTGCGCGCGCCCGGTCAGCCCCACCAGCTTGAGCAGTTCTTCGGCGCGATGCTCCCTGTGATGGTTCCATGCGGAATAGAACAGCGGCAGTTCGACGTTTTCGAGCGCACTGGTGCGTGCGAGCAGGTTGAAGCTCTGAAACACGAATCCGATTCTGCCGGCTCCGGATCGCCGCGAGATCTTCTTCGGCCAGGGCGGCCACGTCCTCACCTTCGAGCAGGTAGCGCCCTCGCGTGGGCCGATCCAGGCATCCGAGGATATTCATCAGGGTCGATTTCCCCGACCCCGACGCACCCATCACCGCCACGAACTCGCCCCGATCGATAGTAAGCGACACTCCGCGCAGTGCGTTAACCTCGACCTCGCCCAGCACGTAGGTTTTCCAGAGATCAACCAATTCGATGACTGGCATCGTCATTGTTCCTGCGAGACTAATGCGGGAAATGCAGGGCACGGTGCGCTTGGCGCTCTGGGCATCTGGATTCGTCGGTCACCACCAGATCGCCGGGCTTTCAGCGCTCCGCTCAGCACCTCGGCGTTTACGCCGTCGTCGAGGCCGACCGCTGACGGTGACCGGCTCGATCCCGCCGCCCGACGGAATCCATACCTGCGTGTTGCGGGTCGACGAGCGCGTCGTTGCCCGACACCGGATCGGCGGCGGACGCCACGATTTTTGCGAACCGCGCGGCTTGAAGCGCAAAGCGTCGAGCGGCAGCCGCACCACCTGGTCGCGCCGCGCGGTGGTGATCGTCACGTTGGCGGTCATCCCCGGCTTGAGCAGCAACTCGGGGTTATCGACATTCACGACCACGTCGTAAGTCACGACGTTCTGCACCGTGATCGGAGCCTGGCGCACCTGTCCGACGGTTCCCTGAAACATCCGATCCGGGAACGCATCCACTTTGAAGTCGGCCGGCTCGCCCTTCTTCACGTAGCCGATATCGGATTCACTTACGCTCGCATCGACCTGCATCTTGGTCAGGTCCTGCGCGACCAGAAACAGCACCGGAGTCTGAAAGCTCGCCGCGACCGTCTGTCCGACATCGACGTTGCGCGCGACCACGGTGCCGTCCACCGGCGACCTGATATCAGTGTAGTTCAAGTTGAGCTGCGCCTGTTTGAGCGTGGCTTCCTGCTGCTGGATAGCGGCTTTGTCCAGCGCGATCTGCGCGACCGCCTGGTTGTAGGTGCTGAACTGGCTGTCGATCTGGTCCTGGGAATCGACTTCCTCCGCGAGCAGTTTCTTATCGCGCTCGTAGGTGACCTTCTGATAGGCGAGGTTCGCCTGGTCCTTCAAGAGCTGCGCCTTGGCGTTGGCAACCGCGGCGGTGGAAAGCGCGACCGTCGCGGCGTACGGACGCGGATCGATCTTGGCGATTATCTGCCCCTGTTTCACCGGCGAATTGAAGTCGGCAGAGATCTGCGTGATCGGTCCGGACACGTATGTGCCGACCTGCACCGTCGTGACCGGATTGACGGTTCCGGTCGCAGCTACCGAGCGGACGATCGAGCCCGAGGTCACCGGCGCCGTCACGAATCGGGTCCCGTCGCCCCTTCCGTGCATGAAATACCACGCGATCAGGATGACGACGACCGCGCCGAGGCTGATCCGCGCGATCCTTGATGAGAAGAGCTTCATGTTAAGTTGTCCATTATGACCCGGTGGTCATTCGCAATCCATCCAACCCCCGGCGTCCAGGCCGAGTGCGCACCTACCGATGGTTAGACGCGGCATCCACCTTAGGGTTTCAGCATCAGTCGTGCCGCTGCAGGAAAGGGGGAATTACCGATCGTTAAGCGGCAGAGCGGCGATGAAGAGTCCTTGCAGATACGCGCGCAAATCGGTGCGGCCGAGGAGATTGGTGCTATCGGCAAATTGATCGATCCCGCCAATCGGTCCGGCGGCACCATGGATTCGCTTCATCTCCGGATCGATCATCGCGCCCGTGAGCGCGATCGCGAATCGCTCGGCGTCGAGCACGAGATATGGCCGGTCGTGAAAATGGCGGACGCTGGGATCGAGCGGCGCCGTGACTGCGAGATGATTGTGCATCCGCGCGATGGCTTCATACGCGGCGCTGAGGTGCGACTCGCGCTGCGAGAAGCTCGCGGCGTCCATCGCCGAGCGCAGGATAGGCGCGAGCTCGCTCGCACAATCGAGATGCGCGAATGCGGTCCCGAGCCACTTGCTGTAGGGCGCGTAGCGGCGCTCGATTAGAAAGCACAGGCGCATCAGATCGCGGACCATCCGTCCCGCTACGATCCGCGACCCAAGCTCGTCGCCTGCCTCCGCGCATCTGCCGATGAACGGCTCCTCCTGCGCAATCCGCATCCACTGCGACGCGAGCAGGTAGAGCCATACGTCGTGCGGATACCACGCGAGCTTCTCGCGAATCGGGATCAGCTCGCCCAGTCCGTCGTGGAAAACGCCTCCTGCAGTGACTTCGAGCAGCGCCTGCTGCGGCATCAGCAGCCAATCGGCGGCGCTAAGAGCTGGGCCGAGATCGATTCCGAGCATCGCGCGAATGAATTCGTGCAGCGTCGCGGTCTGCACGTCGTGATTGACGCGGCCGGGCTTCGCGGGTCGAAGTGTCCGCGTGCCGTGCCGGGCGGGATTATCGTAGCCGGTGGAATATCCGCGAAAGGTCGCGGGCAGATGCGTGGAGAGCTCAGAGATGATTCGCGCGCCGAGCCGATCGCGATCGCCGGCGGAGAGGAACAAAGTCACGCCGGGACCCCATCCGTGATCGGTCGAACGCTCCGAGTCGTAACCGAGCACGTCCGAGCCGGGGCCGATTCGCGCCGCCGAGTATCGCAGATCAGGAAAGGCGGAAATGAGAATCGGGGCGACCGCCTCGCGAAAAAACATCTCGCACAGCAGCAACCCCGGAATGAAAGTCATCGCCGCGAATCTTAAGACGCGGTCGTCTTCTCGCTTACTCGCGTTCTTGGAAGCCTTCGAGATTGCGCGAGCGGCCGGTCTGGCGCAGCTTGCGCAGCGCCTTGGCTTCGATTTGCCGGATTCGTTCGCGCGTGACCGCGAACTGCTTGCCGACTTCCTCGAGCGTGTAGTCGGTCTTCTGCCCGATTCCAAAGCGCATCCGCAGAATCTGCTCCTCGCGCGGAGTCAGCGTCGCCAGCACCTTGCGCGTCTGCTCGCCCAGGTTGCCCTGGATCGCGGCCTCGACCGGAGACGGCGCAAGCTCGTCCTCGACGAAATCGCCGAGCGAGCTTTCCTCTTCGTCGCCGATCGGGGTTTCCAGCGAGATCGGCTCTTTGACGATCTTGAGGACCTTCTGCACCTTATCGAGCGGCATCTCCATCTGCTCGGCGATCTCTTCCGGTCCCGGCTCGCGGCCGAGCCGCTGCACCAGCAGCCGCGTGACACGCAGGAGCTTGTTGATCGTCTCGACCATGTGCACCGGGATTCGGATGGTGCGGCCCTGATCGGCGATCGCGCGCGACATTGACTGGCGAATCCACCAGGTCGCGTAGGTCGAGAATTTGTAGCCGCGCTGATATTCGAACTTGTCCACCGCGCGCATCAGGCCGATATTTCCTTCCTGGATCAGATCCAGGAAGCCCAGTCCGCGGTTGGTGTACCGCTTGGCGAGGCTGACGACCAGGCGCAGGTTGGCTTCGGTCAGTTCTTTTTTCGCGCGGCGGCTCTTGTCTTGCCCGGCGGCTATCGTCTCGATCGAGCGCGCGAAATCCTCGCCCGAGGCTTTGACCTCGCTCTCGACCTTGCGAATTTGCGCCTGCGAGGCGCGGATTCGGGTTCCGATATCGAGCAGGTTCTCGCGCGACTCTCCGATCTTGAGGACGTGACGGCGGTCTTCAGCCTCCGCGGCCTCTTTGAGCAGCGCGCTCGGCGAGCGTCCCGTCGCCTCTTCGTAGCGCTCGAGCGTGTGCAGAGCCTCCTGATACGAGCGCAGCATGCTGCGCATGTGCTCGATAATATTGTCGACCAGGCGCCGCGAAAGCTGCATCGAGCGGAATTCCTTGATCACGCGCTCGCGCTGCTTCAGGAAGTTCTTTTCGGAGACGGTCGGCTTGTGCACTGCGCCGGTTTTTTTGCGCACGGCGGGCTTGCGCAGCGAGAGCCGCTTCTCGGCCTGCTCAAGCTTGGACTTGATCTCCTTGAGCCTCTTGATATGGACCGCGAGTCGCTTTAGCTGGCGCTCGTCGGCTTCGGGGCCGCGTTCTTCATCGGGGTCGGAATTCGCGTCGTCGGTATCTTCGAAGATGTCGCGGATATCGGCTTCGCCGATCAGGATCGCTTCGCCGAGTTCGTACACGTGCTTGAGCGTGACCGGAGAGCCCAGCACTTCTTCTTCGACTTCGTTCTCGCCGGCTTCGATTCGCTTGGCGATCTCAACTTCCTGCTCGCGCGAGAGGAGTTGGAAATTGCCCATCTCCTTGAGATAGAGCCGGACCGGATCGGACGATTCGCCGAGCGCGTCGGGCTGCTCGGCAGCCTCTTCGGGCTCTTCCTTGGCTTCGACTTCGATATCGCCGTCGGCGCCCTCGGCGGGGACTTCTTCGAGCACCTTGATATCAAGATCCTCGAAGCTGTCGAGGGCCGCGCGTAAGTCGGTCGGCGAGGCGACATCCTGCGGCAGAAAGTCATTGACCTGCTCGAAGGTCAGGTAGCCCTGCTCGCGGCCGAGGTCCACCAATCCCTGCAAGTCTTTGCCTTCGTACTTCTGCTTCATGCTTTTTAACATCCGTTCAGAGCGGGTGACGCGACCCGGCCCATGCGCTTTCGCCGGCCTATTTTGTGAAGATTGGCCGGGGATGGAACTGACTCAATAGTACAGGCTAGCTCGATTAGGCAAGGCAAAGTTACCGAATTAACTACCTTACGCGGCATCGGAAATCGAGTCAAATTTCGTCCTGAATCATCACGACTCGCGATCTTCCATGCGGAATCGCCGGGCGGCAGCCCTTCTGATTAATTATACGCATGATTCCCGCCCCGCGCTGCACCGCGATCCTCGCCGAAGCTTCGCCTTTTGCGGCCGGCCACGCGCGCATTCTACGGTTGTCATTCCCGCGCGTGGCTGCCGCGCGAGACCGTACCGGGGGGAGACTGCATATGGTGTTGGCGTTGAGCATGGACGCCTCGGGATTTCTCGCCTTTGGCTCGAAAATGACGATTGAGGAGTCGGCTGGGATTACGATACTCATGCGCCAAGCCCACATTCGTCATTCCGAGCCATAGGCGAGGAATCCCGGGACGTCCGTGCTCCGAGCTGTGTTCACGTGCAGTGGACCTCCGTTCGGGATTCCTCGCGCGCGGCAGCCAGGCGCGCGGGAATGACAATTCGGCGTCGGGCCTCATACAATACGCCAGCGACCGGAGTCTCGTTGCGAACGCCGGGACCAAAGAGCATTGAGCTTATAGCCGCTGGTTTCGAGGACCATCATGAACGACGCGTTTCAACAGGCCTTCAAATCCGAAAATTTGGACGCGATCCGCAAGTGCCCCAAGAGCGATCTGCACAATCATGGATGGGCCGGTGCCGAGCCCGCCGCGGTCGCGGTGATCCTCGGGAGGAAATGTGCTCCGCTGGATCATAAGCTCACCTCGATGGACCAGATGCACGCATGGGCTGGCGAGCATTTCGGAAATCCCGATCCGAAGCTCAGACCCGCGTTGTTCGAGGCGGCGTTTGTTCGAGCGGCTAAAGACGGGCTCGTGCGTTACGAACTCGGCGACGATGTTTGGGCGACCACGCTTGATGGTTCCGCGGAAAATGTGACCGGCATGCTCAAGCGCGCACACGAACGCGGCGCGCCCGGCGTCGAATGGATTCCGCAGCTCGGGATGTCGCGGCATTGTCGTATCGAGGATATTCGCCGCTGGATGGAACCATTTCTGGCGCTTCGCTTCTACCGAACTCTCGACCTTTCTGGCGACGAGTTCGCGCAGCCGATCGAGAATTTCAAGCCGCTTTATCGGCTCGCGAAGAACAATGGGCTGCGTCTCAAGGCCCATGTCGGCGAGTGGGGTGACGCGGATTCGGTGTGGCGGGCGGTCGAAACGCTCGAGCTCGACGAAGTGCAGCATGGGATCGCGGCAGCCGGCTCTCCATCGGTGATGCGATTCCTCGCCGAGAATCACATCCGGCTCAACCTCTGCCCGACTTCCAACCTGATGCTCGGCAGGATCGAGACGCTTGCCTCACATCCGATCCGAAAGCTCTTTGACGCGGGAGTCCGAGTGACCGTCAACACCGATGACATGGCGATGTTCGGTCAGAGTGTCTCGCACGAGTTCCTGAACTTGTACAAAGCCGGATGCCTGAATGAGCAAGAACTCGATCGAATCCGCGAGAACGGCCTTTCGGATTAACACCGACCTCAGCGTGATCCCCACATACGGTCGCCAAATCTCGCGCGGCGCTGGAAATGATCGGTTGTGCACCTTATTCTCGCTCCGCAAATGGCTGGTCATGCGATAATCCTGGCGCTCAGCTTCGCGATCATCCTGCTTGGCTCGGAGCTCTTCACCAACGGCGTCGAATGGATGGGCAAGCGGCTCGATATCGCAGAGGCCGCGGTCGGCAGCCTGCTCGCCGCCGTCGGCACCGCGCTGCCCGAGACGTTCATTCCTGCGGTCGCGCTGCTGACCGGCCGCAACTCGGCGGCTGCCCACGACGCGGTCGGAGTCGGCGCGATTATCGGCGCGCCGCTGATGCTCTCGACGGTCGCGCTGTTCGTGATGGGCTGCGCGGCGCTCGGATTTAGGCGCCGGCGCGAACGAATCGCCCTGCGAGTCGCGCGCGAGGACGGACGCCGCGACCTGTCGTTTTTCTTTCCAGTTTTTTTTGCCGTAGTGATTCTGGGCACGCTGCATCTGGGTGTTATTGCGCGCCATTCGGCCGCCGCCGCCCTGCTGATCGTGTACGCGGGCTATTGCGTCGTGATGCTGCGGCTGACGCGCGCGGAGGGCGTGGAAATCGAGCATGGACTATATTTCGAATCGATCTTCCGCGGCGTCGGCGAGAATCCCCGTGGGTTCGTTATGGCGGTGCAGGTGCTGTTCGGCGTCGGAGCGATCCTGCTCGGCGCGGTTGAGTTCGTCGATCAGGTGATCCTGTTCTCGCAGCACGCGGGGATTAACCCCGGCGTGTTGTCGCTGATCTTGAGTCCGCTCGCGACCGAGCTGCCCGAGAAATACAACTCGGTCGTCTGGATTCGCCAGGGCAAGGACCATCTGGCGCTCGCGAATATTACCGGTGCGATGGTCTTTCAATCGTGCATCCCGGTCGCGCTCGGCCTCGCCTTCACGCCATGGATGCTGTCCGCGCCGGAGTTGCTGGCCGCGACGATCGCGCTCGCGTCGGTCGTGATCCTGTTCATCAACCTGCGCGACTCAGAACTCGGCACGCCAACGCTGATGATCGGCGGAGCGGCGTACGCGATCTTCCTGGGCGGGCTGGCATGGCTCGGAGTGCTGTAGCGGCCGAACCGCGCGATCTGTGTTAGCTTGATGCTGTCAGGACCTTTCCGCTGCGATGAACCAATACCAGGAAATCTCGCGCCAGTTTTACGAGAACCGGCTTCTGTTCGGCGATCCCGCCGACGCCGGGATCGTCGCGCTCGAAATCGCGTCGCCGACTGAAATCGAAGTCTTCAAACGGATCGGAGGCAAGATTGTCCAGGAGCGCCGCCCGCTCGAATTGTTTGTCCTGCTCGATGATCTCGCGCTTTTGAACGGCTTCAAACCCGCGGTCGATACGCGCGAGCTCGCCGGAGATTTCCGCTACCGGCATCTCGTGAGGTTCAACTCGGGCGACACGCTCGAAGCGTTGAAGTGGCATCTGCGCGATACCACCGGCATCGCGGCGAACGCGCCCGGCGCGCCCTACCTGGTCTTCGCCGATCCGGTCGAACAGCATCTGATGCTCACCGGATCGACCTGCTTTATGGGGCTCGAGCTCGGCGACCTGGTGCGGATGCAGATCGATATCGAGACCTACATCTCGAAGGGCTTCGAGTTTCCCTCCGCCGCGCGCGAGGGCGACCGCGTCGTCGCAATCTCGATCTCCGACTCGACCGGCTTCGAGCGCCTGCTGCGCGGCAACGAGATGGACGAGCGCGCGATGCTCGAAGAGCTGGTGCGCGTCGTGGCCGAGCGCGACCCCGACGTGATCGAGGGACACAACCTGTTCCGCTTCGACCTCGAATATCTCGAGACCCGCGCGCGGCGTCATCGCGTGAAGCTCGCGCTCGGGCGCGGCGGAGGTGTGTTGCGCGCGCGACCGTCGCGGCTCCAGATCGCGGAACGATCGATCGCGTACCGGCGCTACGACATCCCCGGCCGCAACATTATCGACACCTGGATCCTCGCGCAGCATTACGATATCGCCAGCCGCGAGCTCGAAGGCTTCGGACTTAAGCAGCTCGCGATTCATTTCGGTCTCGCGCGCAAGGAGCGGGTTTATCTCGACGCCTCGCGCGTCAGCGAGATTTTCGATCGCGATCCCGAGCGCCTGTTCGAGTACGCACTCGACGACGTGCGCGAGACTCGCGCGCTGGCCGAGGTGCTGTCGCCAAGCTACTTCGTGCAGGCCAAGATTTTTCCCTACTCGTACCAGAACGTCGTCCTGCGCGGGAACGCGACCCGAATCAACGCGCTTCTGATACGCTCGTATCTGGCCGCGGGCCACTCGATTCCCGAGCCGCAGAATTCCGCGGCCGTCGCCGGCGGATACACCGAGATGCGCCGATGCGGCGTCGCACGCGGAGTTGCGCACTGCGACGTGACCTCGCTGTATCCCTCGCTGATGCTTCAAAATGGTCTCGCGCCCGGCTCGGACCGGCTGGGCGTGTTCCTGAAACTGCTCGGCGACTTGCGCACGTTTCGGGTGAAGGCCAAGAGCCTCGCGCGCGAGCTCGAAGGCGCCGAGCGGCGCAACCTCGAGGCGCTGCAGCAGACCTTCAAGATTCTGATCAACTCGTTTTATGGATACCTCGGTTTCGGGCTCGGCCATTTCAACGACTTCGAGCAGGCGGGCAACGTCACCCGCCGCGGCCGCGATCTAATCCAAAGCGCCGTCGCGCAGCTCGAAGCGCAGGGGGCGCAGGTGATCGAAGTCGATACCGACGGGATCTATTTCGTGCCGCCGGTATCGGCCGCGAGCGATAGCGAGGTTGAGGCGATAGTCGCGAACCTCGAGATTCCCGCAGGGATCAAGCTCGAAATCGACGGACGCTATGCCGCGATGTTCTCCTACAAGATGAAGAACTACGTCTTGATGGACCACGCAGGCGCGATTACGGTGCGCGGCTCGGGACTCAAGTCGCGAGGGCTCGAACGCTTTCAGCGCCGCTTCATGGAAGAAGATTTTCGTGCTCCTGATGAGCGATCGGCGAGCGGAAATTCCGAAACTGTTCGAGGATTGGTACGGGCGCTTCGCACGTCACGAAGTCGGCATCGCGGATTTCATGAAGACCGAGACGCTGCAGGACTCGCTCGACAACTATCGCCAGAAGATTTCGGGGAGCCGCAGAAATCTTTCGGCCGCATACGAGCTCGCACTCAAAGCCGAACGGCCCTATCAGAGCGGCGACCAGATTTCCTATTACGTTGTCGGCCGCACCGATCGGGTCAGGGTCGCAGAGGCCGCCAAGATGGCGTCGGAATACGACCCCGCCAATCCCGACGAAAACGTCGCCTACTATCAATCCAAACTCGCCGACCTGTACGAAAAATTTCGTCCGTTTATCGAACGGCCAGGCCTGTTCGTACCGGAACCGGAACAAGAATCCGGCCAGCAAGAACTCTTCGCGACGCCCGCCAAATCCCCCGATCAGGATTCCGTCGAGTAGCGAATCGCGCTTGCGGGTTAGTTCGAGATTTGACGGCTCTCGATGCTTAATGAGTGTCATTCGCGCGCGGGTGGCTGCTGCGCGCGAGGCCCGGACGAAGGGGCACTGCATGACGCGCGGACGCTGCGCATGGACGCCTCGGGATTTCTCCCTTCGGTCGAAATGACGAATGTTGGCTTGGTGCATGACTATCGTTGCCTTATCCGGGCTCCCGATCGTTATTCCAAGCTCGATGACTATTGACTGAATGAATCATTCAGTTATAGATTTGGCCGTGAGAAGAAAACATGGCCAGAACCAAACCCGCCGATCGCATCCCGAGCCTCATCAACGCCGCGATCCGCGTGTTCGCGACGAAGGGCTTTAGGCGCGCGCAGATGGCCGACATCGCGCGCGCGATGGGCGTGTCCCCAGGTTTGCTCTACAACTACGTCGAGAGCAAAGAGGCGCTTTTCTACCTCGTTATCGATCGCGGTTTCAGCCGCCGGCCTTCCGGGGAGCCACCGACCTTTCCCGTGCGCACTCCTGCGCCCGGCGCGCTCGTCAAACTGATTGCCGAACGCTTCCGGCAAGAAGCCGGGGCTCCTACACTCTTGGCCGCGCTCAAGCGCATACGCGCCGAGAACCCATCTATCGAACTTGAAAGTATCGTGCGCGAGCTTTATTCGAACATGTATCGCACCGCGCATGTGACCGCGATGCTCGATCGTTCCGCGCTCGACCTGCCCGAACTCGCGGAGCTCTATTTTGGCAGGATGGTTGGCGGGGTCGTCGCCGCACTCACCCACCTTATCGAATCGCGCGTCGAGGCGGGTCAGTACCGGCCGGTTCCGCATCCCGCCGTCGCCGCACGGCTTGTTGTCGAGACTATTGCATGGTTCGCCCGAAACCGCCGCGGCGATCGCGCGTCGCACATCGACGATGAGGCCGCCGAAGAAACGACCGTTGATTTTATCGTGAACTCGCTGGTCGCAACACGCAGCCGGCCGAGTCTCGCGAGGCCCCCGAAACCACTCGCGTTCCCCCGCAGCAACAAGATGGTGCCACGTCCGGCATCGGACCAAGGAGACCACAATGTCACATGAGATTGTAATTAGAGGCGGCACTATTGTCGATGGAACCGGCGTGGAGCCATTCGCGGGCGACCTGGCAATCGACGACGGCCGAATCACCGAAATTGGCGCAAAGATCGGCAGCGGACGGCAGGTGATCGACGCCGCGGGAATGGTCGTCTCGCCGGGATTTGTTGATATCCATACTCATCTCGATGCTCAGATCGGATGGGATCCATATCTCACGCCGGTGAGCTGGCACGGCGTTACCACTGCATTGATGGGTAACTGCGGCGTCACTTTCGCGCCGTGCAAACCCACTGATCGGGAGTTGCTCGCCGGGATGATGGAGACGGTCGAGGATATCCCACGCAACGCGATCCTCACCGGTCTGCCCTGGACGTGGGAAGACTACGGCGGGTATCTCGATTCGATCGAGAAGCTCAGGCCCGGGATCAACGTGGCCGGGATGGTCGGCCATTGCGCGGTGCGCTTTTACGTAATGGGTGAGCGCGCGGTCGAGGAACAGGCGACCGAAGCTGAGCGGCGCAGGATGGCCGAAATCGTAGGCGAGTCCATCGATCGCGGCGCGGTCGGGTTCTCGACCAATCGTCATCCGCCGCACAAGCTCCCCGACGGGCGGTCGATTCCTGGAACCTTCGCTGATCCGATCGAGCTCGTCGATATCGCCGGCCAAGTCTGGTCGCGCGACGGCCTGGTTCAGTTCGTTGGTGACGACCCCAAAGCCCTCATGGCGATCGTGAAAAGCGGCAGGGGCCGCTTCCTGTTCAGCTATGGCGCGGGCGAGGACGAGAGTTCCGGCACGCAACGGCGCGAGGTCCTTGACCGGCTATGCGCCGGGCGCGACATCACGGCGATCACTCAGGTGCGCGGCTCGGGCGGTATGTTTGGGCTGCAATCCCCGCAGCTGCCGCAATTGGGTGAAACTTGGAAACGCTTGCAGAAGATGGGATTCCCCGAACGCGTGTCCGCGCTGAATGATCCCGACTTGTGCGCCAAGCTGATTGAAGAAGGCCGCCGCCAGAATCCCACCCCGGCCGAGATGAAGTGGGTCTACTATCTGGGCGCGGGCACCTCGCCTGATTACAGAGATGCGCCGGAAAACAATCTGCTCGCGATTGCCGCCGCGGCCGGCGAGCACTGGTCGGAAACTTTCCTGCGGCTCTCGCGCGAGACCAAGGGCAAAGCGCTCTTCAATTTCATCATGCACAACCGCAACCTCAAGGCGCTGAGCGAGGTGATCAAGAGCGAGCACTGCTTCCCGGGCTTGGGCGATGCCGGCGCGCACGTCTCGCAAATGATCGACGCGGGATGGGCGAGTTTCGTGCTCTCTTATTGGGTGCGCAAAACCGGCCTTTATTCGATCGCGGAAGCGATTCGCCGCATGACCTCGGGTCCCGCGCGAGTGATCGGGCTGAAAGATCGCGGGACGCTCGCGGTAGGCATGCGCGCTGACGTGAACGTGTTTGATGCGGACAAAGTCGCGGAGTTGCAGCCCGAGTTGGTGAACGATTTCCCAGGCGGCGCGCCGCGATGGACTCAGCGCTCGATCGGCTACAAGGCGACCATCGTAAACGGCAAGATAAACGTGCTCGACGGTCAACACACAGGAGCCCGCGCAGGCGAGGTGATCCGCCACGGTAAACCGGCCGCACGATGATCGAGCTGGGACTCGTCAAACCAGCGCTCAAGTAACATCCGTCAAGGCGCAAGCCGCAGAGGTCTCGATGGCTCGAAAAGGAAAGCAGGCGAACATCAGTTCGACGTTTGAAAGAATCCGTTACGAAAATCCCGCGCCGCATATTGCTCGCGTGGTGCTGGCCCGGCCCGAGCAGCGCAACGCGCAGGACCGCAAGATGCTCTACGAGATCGACCGCGCTTTTCGGATCGCGGTTGCCGATGACGACATCAAGGTGATCATCATATCCGCCGACGGCCCGCACTACTCATCCGGACATGATCTGAACGATCGCGCCGACCTGAACGACTTCGACACCGTGAGTCTGTGGGGCGGATTCGATGAAGAGGGTCAGGCCGGCATGATGAACGGCGAAGAAGAGATCTACCTCGGGTTTTGCTGGCGATGGCGCAATCTGCCCAAACCGACGATCGCGCAAGTCCATGGAAAAGTTATCGCCGGCGGCCTGATGCTGGTGTGGCCGTTCGATATCGTAGTCGCGAGCGAGGATGCGACCTTCTCTGACCCCGTGGTTGCCTTCGGCGTGAATGGCCACGAGTTTTTCGTTCACACCTGGGAGCTCGGCGCCCGCAAGGCTAAAGAGATGCTGTTCACGGGCGCCGCCTTGAGCGCTCAAGAGTGCCACCAACTCGGAATGGTCAATCTGGTGGTCCCTCGGTCGGATCTGGAGTCCGCCACCCTCGAACTGGCCGAGCGTATCGCCAAGCGTCCGGCGATTGGACTTAGACTGGCGAAGATGGCCGTCAATCAAAGCCTCGACGCCCAAGGGCAGTGGACAGCGATCCAGGCGGCGTTCTCGCTTCATCACGTCGGACACGCCAACGCGAGAAGCAAGTATGGCTACCCGGTCGAGCCGTCCGGAGCCGAACTGATTCGCGACGACGCAAAGGGCCGCAAGGCTAAAGGTGAGCGTTAGCCATGGAGCGAACCTATGTGGTCACAGGCGCCGCGTCGGGCATCGGAGCCGCGACAGCGCTTTATCTTCGGGAGCGAGGAGACCGGGTCATCGTCTGCGATCTCCGCAATGCAGATGTCGTCGCAGATTTGACGACCACCGCAGGACGTGCCGAGTTGTTCGAAGGTGTCACGCGCCTGTCGGGAGGCAGGATTGACGGGATCGTCGCCAATGCCGGTGGCGGGCCGCCACAGACCAGCCTTTCGCTGAATTTCTTCGGCGCGGTGGCCACGCTCGAGGGCTTGCGCCCACTGCTTAAGGCCAGTTCTGCGCCTCGCGCCGTCGCGGTGTCGTCAATCGCCTCGTTTGGTCCTGCGGATCCAGGACTGGTCGCAGCTTGTCTGAGTATGGACGAACACGCAGCAAATGCGGCCGGGTGGGAGTTCGCCGCGAAAACTGCGCCCCTGGACAAGCTGACCACGGCCCAGGCGATAAAGATCGGTTTGGATCTGTATGGCGCTGCCAAGCATTCCTTGAACTGCTGGTGTCGAAGAGTCGCGGTGAAACCAGAGTGGGCTGGCGCCGGGATTCCGCTGAACGTGGTTGCTCCAGGATTTATCGACACGCCAGCGGCTTCATACATCCTGTCAGATCCAGACCGGAGCGCGGCGATGGAGCGGATGGTGCCGATGCGCGGGGTCTATCCAGCGCGTCCAGAGCAGATGGCCGCGATCCTGGGCTGGTGCGTGAGCCCGGAAAATTCGCTGATGACGGGACAAATCCTCTTTGTGGATGGTGGCGCTGAGTGTCTGGCGCGCGGAGAGCGTGCCTGGTGAGCGTTGATTCAAATTCAGGGCGCCCGCCGCTGACATTTTCGACCAATGTCTTGTACGGCGTCGGATCGGTCGCGTTTGGGGTGCACACGACCGCACTCTCGCTTTTGTTGCTGTTCTTCAACCAGGTCGTGGGACTGCCGGCGGCATGGGTGGGCACGGCGCTGATGATCACCCTGATGTTCGATGCGATCTGTGATCCGTTGATCGGGGAATGGTCGGATCACACGCGCTCGCGATGGGGCCGGCGGCATCCTTTCATGTACGCTTCCGCGGTCCCGGCCGCAGTCGCGTTCTATTTCCTGTTCGATCCTCCGCTCGGATGGCCCAAAAGCTACCTGTTCGTGTACGTGGTCGCGATGCTGGTGATCGTGCGGGTGCTGCTGAGCCTGTATGAAATCCCCAGCTCTGCGCTGGGACCGGAACTCACCCTCGACTACGACCAGCGCACCGGCCTGATGAGTTCGCGATTTTTTTTCGGAGCCATCGGCGGCGCGGGGATGTCGATCCTCGCGTTCCAGGTCTTCCTGCGCAAGGACGCGACGCATCCGCTGGGCTTGCTCAACCGCGCGGGCTACAGCGAATACGCGCTGGTCGCGAGCATCGCGATTTTCCTCTCGATCATGATCTCATGTCTGGGCACTCATCGCTTCATCGAGGCCCTGGTCCATACTCCGGTCATACGGGGCTCATGGCGCGAGAAGTTCCACGAAGTCAGCGGCACGTTGACCAATCGATCATTTCTCGCGTTGATGATCGCGGGAGTAATCTCGGCCATTTCAGGCGGCCTCAGGCAGGGGCTCAGCATCTACATCGCAAATTATTTCTTTGAGCTGACGCCCGCCCAACTTTCGTACCTTGCGATGGTCGGGCTTTTGGCCGCGTTTGCCGGAGTTGCGTTCGCGCCGGCAATCTCAAAGCGGTTCGGGAAGAAGCCGACGATGATCGGCCTCTTTTTCGCCTCGCTATTCGCGTCAATCATACCGATCACGCTGCGTCTGCTCGACTTGGCGCCCCCCAACCGCACCGGCGGATTGCTGGCGCTCGTGATCGTCTTCGAGTTCATCGCCAGCACCCTCGGAATTGCCGGATTCATCATCGTGGCCTCGATGATGTCAGACGTGGTCGAAGATGCGGCGGTGTCGACCGGACAGCGTTCGGAGGGGCTGCTGTTTGCGGCCAACGGTCTCATCTCGAAATGCGTCACCGGCGTTGGCATCTTCCTTTCCGGACTTATTCTCGCCTGGGTCAACTTTCCGCAGCATGCGGTGCAAGGCGGCGTGGACCCGGCGATTTTGCGCCACTTCGGCTTGATCTTCGTGGTGCTGGTGACGACGTTCAGCGCGATCGCGATCGCGGTCCTGCTGTTTTACAACATCGATCGCTCCAGGCATCAGCAAAATGTCGAGCGGCTGGAAAGCGCGGTTGAGTTTGATTCAGACGCTATCGCTAAGGGGAGCGCGCCCGGCGCCGAGAGCGTAGCCGCATCGGCGCAGATCCTGTGATCCGCGACTGTTGAACCGGGGCGCGGATCCTCGTGAGGGAAAAATAGCTTTCGGAGAAGAGCGAATCGATCATGGCATCAGCTACGCTCACGGTGCGCGAACTCAGAAAATCCTTCGGCGAGCGAATCGCCGTCGATCGAGTCAGCTTCGCGATCGATGCGGGTGAAGTTTACGGAATGCTCGGACCCAATGGTGCGGGCAAAACCACGTCGATTTCGATGATCGCCGGAATCCTGGCGCGCGACGGCGGCGAAATAACTATCGACGGCATCGGCATCGACGCCGGTCCGCCGGCGCGCGCCCGGATCGGTATCGTCCCGCAGTCGATCACGATTTATCCGGACCTGACCGCGCGCGAGAACCTGAACTTCTGGGGACGAATGTACGATCTGAGCGGCGACCGGCTCAAAATTGCGGTGGACGCTGCACTGGGCGCTGTCGGCTTGACCCCGCGCGCCGACGATATTTCGAGCACGTTCTCGGGCGGCATGCAGCGCCGCTTGAACCTGGCTTGCGGCATTCTGCATCAGCCCAAGCTCTTGATACTCGATGAGCCGACGGTCGGAGTTGATCCGCAGAGCCGCAGCGCAATCTTCGATCTGGTCGAACGCCTGCGCGATGAGGGAACGGCGATCCTCTATACCACTCACTACATGGAAGAAGCCGAGCGCCTATGTACCCGGATCGGCATTATCGACGCGGGCAAGCTTATCGCGGAAGGCACTCGCTCGGAGTTGGTCGCCAAGCTCGGCCACGATGCGCGGATCGAGATCGGTTTGGGTCGTGGCGAGAGACTCGAAGGCGCGATACCGGTGATCACCGCGCTCGAAGGGGTGCGCTCCGCGCAAGTGATTGATGAACGCCTGAGCGTGTCTGCCGACCGCGGGGCGTACCGGTTACCCGCGCTCTTATCGGCGCTCCTAAGCAAAGGCCTGGTCGCGGAAAGCATCAGGGTCGTCGAGCCGAATCTGGAAGATGTCTTTCTGTCGATGACGGGCCGCGCGCTGCGTGACTGACTCGTATGCATTACGCATGGCAAATCTGTTTGAAGGATCTCCGCCAGCGATTTCGCGATCGCACCCTTCTGATTGTCGCTGTGATCGCCCCGCTGGCGCTGACCGGGCTAATCGGTCTGGCTCTAGGCGGATCGAGCAGCATTCGCATGCGCCTTGCGATCGCGAACCTCGACCACACTCAGCTCTCTCGCAGCTTCGTCGATTTCGTAAAGCGGCCGCCCCGTCCGCCACTGCGCGAGGAAATTGTTGTGCTCCCTATGAACTCGCGCTCGGCGGCCGAAGCCGCCATCAAAGCACACGAGGTTGAATCCGGAGTGGTATTGGCTCCGGGTTTCGCGCAAGCGGCCCGAGCCGGCAATTCCGGATCGGTCGAGATCCTTGCCGCCGGCAACGAGCACTTCGCGATGATGATGACCGACGCACGGCTCCGTGATTTCCTGAACCGCGTCGCCGCCCAGTCCGACGGAGTCAGGATTGCCTCGGTAATACCGCGTTCTCCTGGCGGCCTGCTCAGAGTCGTTGATTTCTTCGCGGCCTCGATGACGGTTCTGTTCCTGACTTTCGCTGTGCTCTCCGGCGTGCAGGCAATGCGAGCGGAGGTAGACGACCGGACAATTTTGCGGCTGATGGCCTCGCCCGCCGAGCCGGCCGCGATACTCGCCGGGAAGTTCGGCGCACTCCTGGTGCTCGGACTTACCCAAATGATTGTAATGATCGCGGCGACGTCTGTGCTGTTCGGGACCAAATGGGGCAACCCGTTTCTGGTGGCGGCACTGGTCTTAACCAGCGTGCTGATGGCAATCGGGCTCACCGCGTTCCTGATGAGCCTGGCAAAGAACGCTGATCAAGGGACAGGGATAGCGGCGCTCGTGATCGCGTTGCTGTCGGTGGTGGGCGGCCAATTCCTTCCGCCGCACGGTCTTCCAGACGTGTTCGAGACGCTTACTCGTCTGACGCCGAACGGACAGGCATTTTATGGCTTTATCGATCTGTCCGCCGCCGGGAGCCACGGCAGCCTTGGGACTATCGCACAACCCTTGTTGGTTACCGGACTCGTTGGGGTGGCAGGGATCGCGTTCGCCGCGTACAGAGCGCGCTCGGCATTGCAGAGCATGACTTGAGAATATGCGAACCGGACTAAATGTTATCGCGGCAGCCTCCGCTGCCAACGGTGCCAGCACCAGGCGCAACCAGCGCAGGCTTGCAGCGCTGTTCCTGGTGCCTGCCGCCGTGATGGCGATCATCGGAATTGCGATGGGCGGTTACAGCGACCCGTCCATGGTCGTAGGCGTTCTCGATCGCGCGGGCACAAGCGCGAGCGGCTCGCTATCGGCAGCCATTCGCGGCCGATCAGCAGATGCGCATCCGCACGTACACCGATCAGGCGAAATTGCGCCTCGCCGTGTTCCGCGGCCGGCTGGACGCGGGGGTCATCATTCCGTCTGGGTGGCGAGTCACCGACGACCTCGAAGTTTACCTATCGCCCGCCAACGCTGAGGCGCCTGTGCTCGAGGCAATGATCAATGCCGACCTGAGCCGTCTCGCTCGCGGGACAAAACCGCCCGACGTAGCAGTCGTTTACCCGGGCGGCGGACGCGCAGAGGCTCCCCGGCTCGGCTTTCAGTACACCGCACCTGCGAATCTGGTGCTGTTCGTGATCATCAATGGATTCATCTCCGCACTCGCCATCATTGAACTTCGCCGCAGCGGGCTTTCGCAGCGACTACTCGCCACCCCGGCGCGAACGTGGGAGCTGTTCGCGATGCTCACGGTCGGGCCGTTTCAACAGATGGTCGGGCAAGCGGTTTTCTTGATCCTCATGGCGTGGCTATTTTTCGGAGTCCACTGGGGCGATCCGCTCGGAGTCTTTATCCTGACCGCCGCATTGATCTGTTTGGGCGTGTCGCTGGTCCTGTTCATGGGAACCATTTTCCGAAACTCCCAGCAGCCCGCTTCGTTGGGGCCGTGGCTCGGTGTGTTCCTCGGCATGCTTGGCGGGTGCATGTGGCCGCTGGAGGTTGTCCCACCCATCATGAAGACCCTTGCATTTCTCTCGCCTGCCGCGTGGGCGATGGATGCGTATCTGGCACTGATCTTCGGCCACGCCTCTGCTCGCGCAATCATGCCGGACGTAGCAGTCCTCTTACTATTTTCCGCAGCGCTGGCGATTGTGGGAGCGTTGCGGCTTCGTCCCCAGCTTTCGAGATGACGGTCAACCCAAGGAATTCAGATGAAGATGAGGATCTTTAATCAATGAACAGAAGAGCGTTCTTGAAAACAATCGGATCGGCGGCGGTGCTTCTGCCGATTTTGCCACGCCGCCTTTGGGCGGCTACTACGAATTTCAGCCGGCGCCGTCCTTCCGATGCCGCGTGGCCGTCGCAGGCGGCGTGGAAGCAACTGAGTGATGCGGTCGGCGGAAATCTGATTCCAGTAAACTTTCCGCTTTCGGCATCTGATCCGACGGCCTCCGCGGCCGCGCTTAGCTCGAAGGATCTGAAGAATCCATATTATATCGGCGATCAGCCGGGCCTCACCGAGACCTTGGGGTGGGTTGACGCATGGGCCACCAAACCAAGCGCCTATGCCGTCGCGGCAAGAAATGCCAACGACATCGCAGCAGCGGTGAACTTTGCCCGCGACAATAATTTGCGCCTGGTGGTCAAGGGAGGAGGCCATAGCTACCAGGGCACCTCGAATGCGCCCGATTCACTTCTGATCTGGACCCGGCATATGAACGATATCGAGATGCATCCGGCATTCGTCCCGCAGGGATGCGAGCAAACCATGCAGCCGCAACCGGCTGTGACGCTCGGCGCGGGAACCATCGACATCCAGGCCTACGAAGCGGTTACGACCAAGGGCGGGAGATACGTCCAAGGAGGAGGCTGCCTGACCGTAGGGCTGGCGGGCCTGGTTCAAGGTGGCGGGTTCGGTAGTTTCTCGAAGCACTATGGTTCGGCCTCGGGAAACCTGCTCGAAGCCGAAGTAGTCACGGCCGACGGCCAGATACGCATCGCGAATGCATGCACAAATCCGGATCTGTTCTGGGCGCTGAAAGGCGGCGGGGGCGGCAGCTTCGGCGTGGTGAGCAAGTTGACGGTACGCACCCACGATCTTCCCGAATTCTTCGGCTCCGCCAGCTTCAAAGTCAAAGCCCCGTCGGATGATGCCTACCGCAGCCTGATCCGCGAGTTCATAAGCTTCTACAAGGAGCATCTCTTCAACGACCATTGGGGAGAGCAGGTCCAGTTCAGCCCCGACAATACGCTCGAAATCAGCATGGTCTCTCAAGGATTGAGCGCGGAGCAGCCGAAACAGATCTTCCAGCCATTTCTCGACTGGGTCGCGCATTCATCCAACGGATGTTCGCTTGAAGGGCGGACACCTTTCGCGAGCATACCGGCCCGGCACTTCTGGGACCCGCAGTGGTGGAAAGAGCATTGGCCGGAAGCCGCTTTTCCTCGAAATGGCAGTATCTTGCACGCGCTGCTTGACGATGTCCTGGTAAAAGTGATTCCGCAGCCTGTTTTGGACTTCGACCCTCGGCCCGGCCCGAGCTCTGAGAACGCATGGTGGAAGGGGAACACGGGGGAGTGCGGCTGGTTCATTTGGGGGTACGAGTCGCTTTGGATACCCGCGTCGCTGCTCGAGAGTGACGCGCAGGCTCGTCTCGTCGACGCGTTGTTTGCAGGCTCCCGGATTTCTGGATTGAGCCTGCACTTAAACAAGGGACTCGCCGGTGCGCCGCCCGACGCGATCGCCGGGGCCAGAGACACCGCAATGAATCCAGCGGTGCTGAGCGCCTTCGCGCTCGCGATCGTGGCCGACGGTCAGGATCCCGCCTACCCTGGAATTCCGGGGCATGAGCCGTCGGTGGCGGAGGGAAGAGAAGCCGCGAAGCGCATTGATCAATGCGTCAATCAACTTCGAGCCGTCACGGGAGAAACCGGAGCCTACTGGGCTGAGAGTAATTATTTCGAGAAGGGATGGCAGCAGGCGTACTGGGGCAGCAACTATTCTCGCCTCGCTGAAATCAAGAAAAAATACGATCCCGACGGGCTGTTCTTCGTCCATAACGGAGTTGGTTCGGAACAGTGGACTACGGACGGCTTCACCAAGCTATGATTTCGACGCGAACAATGAACCGAAGAGCATTCTTGAAAACCCTCGGATCGGCGACGGTGCTCCTGCCGATTTTGCCACGCCGCCTTTGGGCGGCAACTGCGAATTTCCGCCGATGCCGCCCGTCCGATGCCGCGTGGCCATCGCCAGCGACCGGTCGGGAGATGGCGCTCAATCAATGCGCCGCCGGCTGACGCACGCTCCTGATCAGCTGCTCCGTGATCTCGTTGGCAATCCAGTCAAGCTTCCACTTCCCGCCCTCCCGATACCAGTTGGTAACGGTATTGGCGGCGCGCAGGATTACGAAGGTCATCAGTTTCGGGTCGCCCCGCGCGAACACTCCCTGCTTCATTCCGCTGCGCAGGACCCCTATGAACATCTGCTCGATTTGGCGTGACAGGGTTCGAACGCGCTTCAGACTCGCCGGGCTGAGCGATACCGGGTTACCCATCTCCGGTTCGTAGCGTTCTTCCCGATGAGAGAATCTGGTGATCAGGCAGGATATGGATTTCCGCAGTACCAGTTCCGGATCGTCACCGCCTGCGCGCGCGATAGCGTCCAATTGTCCGATGATCCGGCTCATTGCGTCGACACGGATCTCCGTGAAGATTTCCTCCTTGCTACGGAAGTAATGATAGATGTGTCCCTTGGCCAGGCCGCACTCGCTGGCAATCTGATCCATGTTGGTTCCGTCATAGCCGCCATGCGCGAAGGCGCGCGCGGCGCCGGTCAGGATTTCTTGGCGGCGCTCTTCCGCTTTGGCGACATTGCGAACACGATGCCCGCGGACCCCGACTTCGCCGCGAGCGGTGGCGATCAAGTTGCGTTTCGAGGCCATCGCTCTCTCCGGGTTCCTCATACTTGACTCGAACGTCTATTTTAGAATATTCGTTCTACCAATTGCGAGGTCCTGAAACCATTTTGAGGCACGCGAAAGAGACCCTGTTCCACCGCGCGAGCAATTATGCGCATTGAGCCACCGAGATCACAATGTCAGATGAAATCGTAGTTAAGGGCGGAAGCATCAGAAGAAGGACATTTCTCAAGACGATCGGAATGGCGGCGCTCCTGCCGATATTGCCGCGCAGCCTCTGGGCGGCTGCGACCACACCGAAGCGGATCAGGTGCCGTCCTACCGATGCGTCGTGGCCGTCGAAGTCGGCGTGGAAGCAGCTCAACGACGCGGTGGGCGGCAACCTGGCTCCGGTGGACTTTCCGCTCTCGGTACTCAAATCCGACACGGACGGTGCTGCCGCCAAGGAGCTTCTCGCGAACCTCAAGAATCCTTACTACATGCGCGAGCAGGCTGGGCTGACGCAGAGCCTCGGATGGATCGACGCATGGAAGACCAGCCCTAGCGTCTACGCGGTCGCGGCCCGAAATGCGCAGGACATCGCGGCGGCCGTCAACTTTGCTCGCAACCACAACTTGCGTCTGGTGATCAAAGGCGGCGGCCATAGCTTCCAGGGCACCTCCGATGCGCCCGATTCGCTCCTTATCTGGACGCGCAACATGCACGACATCGAGATGCATGACGCATTCGTGCCACAAGGATGCGAGCATACGATGAAGCCGCAACCGGCGGTGACGGTCGGCGCCGGAACGATCGGGATTCAGGCGTACGAGGCGGTGACCACCAAGAGCGGCCGATACGTTCAGGGCGGCGGATGCCTCACTGTTGGCCTTGCGGGTCTGGTTCAAAGCGGAGGATTCGGGAGTTGCTCAAAGCACTATGGAACCGCCGCGGGAGGCCTGCTCGAAGCCGAGGTAGTGACCGCCGACGGCCAAATCCGAATTGCCAATGCGTGTACCAATCCCGATCTCTTCTGGGCGCTCAAGGGCGGGGGTGGCGGCACCTTTGCGGTCGTCAGCAAGATGACGTTGCGCACGCACGATCTCCCCGACTTCTTCGGCGTCGCCACCTTCAAGGTCAAGGCTGCGTCGGACGATGCATACAGGCGATTGCTAGGTGAGTTCGTAAGCTTCTACAAAGAGCATCTTTTCAACGACCACTGGGGAGAGACGGTTCACCTGAAACCCGACAACACGCTTGAGGTCAGCATGCTCTCGCATGGGTTGGATGGCGAGCAGGTGAAAAAGACCTGGCAACCGTTTATGGATTGGGTGGCGCAGTCGTCCAATGGATGCTCGATTCAGGGGCGAGCCAATCTAGGGAGCATCCCGGCGCGACATTACTGGGATCCGCAATGGTGGAACGAGCATTGGCCCGAGATCGTTTTTCCTCGAAATGGCAGCTTACTACGCGCGGTGCTTGACGATGTCCTCGTACGGGCTATGGGGCAGCCTTCCCTGAATTTCGATCCGCGGCCCGGCGCGCAGGCGAATAACGCGTGGTGGAAGGGAGACACCATCGATTGCGGTGCCTTCTGGTGGGGATTCGAGTCGCTATGGCTGCCGGACTCGCTACTCGAGACAGACGCCCAAGTTCGTCTGGCAGACGCGCTATTTGCAAGTTCGCGGATCTTCGATGTCCAACTGGCGTTCAACAAGGGGCTCGCCGGAGCTCCACCCGACGCGATCGCCGGAGCAAAGGACACTGCGATGAATCCGGCGGTTCTGACCGCCTTCGCACTGGTGATCGTTGCTGGCCTGCAAGGACCCGCTTATCCGGGAATCCCCGGTCATGAGCCGTCGGTCGCCGAAGGCCGGAAAGCTGCGGCGCGGATCGATCAATGTGTGAATCAACTGCGCGCCGTGGCCGGCGATAACGGAGCCTACGTCAGCGAGAGCAACTACTTCCAGCGGGATTGGCAGCAAGCGTACTGGGGCAGCAATTACGCGCGCCTTGCCCAGATTAAACAGAAATACGATCCGGAGGGGCTGTTTTTCGTCCATAACGGAGTTGGTTCGGAACAGTGGAGCACGGACGGCTTCACTAAGCTGTGATTTCGACGCGGATACCTCTGCTCCACCGGCACACTATACGCGCCATTACCGTCCGAATAATCGGCCGGGTTCACGCTTTCCGCATCTGTGGCTCGATCCAGCGCGCCGGTACTCGACGCTCGACTGGTTTGACCGGCAGTTCGCGGTGGTCGCCGGCTCGATGGGTTCCCAATGAATCGAAGCCGGCGGGCGCGTTTCCGCAAAGATCAACCTGCCGCTCGCTCTTCACACGCTTCCCACGGCGAATCCCGGCGACGGATTCCTCATCGGGTTGCGCGGCACCGGGCCGGTGCGTCCTGACGGACACGTCGGATGGCGGATGCCATGGCGCCGCACTGCTGCGCTGAAAGACCAGGCTCCCCGCTTGTCTAACGATCGTTCGTGTTTTGTTTTCTTTTGAGCCACTAAGAAATTTACCAAACGAACCCACCGAAAATTGCCGAGATCGAAAATTCGAAGGCATCCGCGTGTCCAGATTCGCGCCAGACGAGTACAGAACGCTCTCCCGCACCACTGCGATTTCTTGATAGGGTTCTCGAACACTGCGGAGGTTTGCGCCATGGCCGACACCAAATCCAATCTCGACTGGAACGTCATCAAGTCTTTCTCCAAGCAGGTCTCGATCGATATCGGAGCCGCGATGCTCGGCGCGATGAGCTATATCGGCGACCGGCTCGGCATTTTTAAAACTCTCGCGGATTCCGGCGCGGTCACCTCGGCGGAACTCGCGGCCAAAAGTGGCCTCAACGAACGCTACCTGCGCGAATGGCTGGGCGCGATGACCGCGGCCGGATACGTGAGCTACGATCCGGCCACCCGGCGCTACGCGATGTCGCCGGAGCATGCGATGGTTCTGGCGCGTGAAGATTCGCCCTTCTTCAGCGGTGGATTTATCCAGGGAATTATCGCCAACCTCTCCGTCACGCCGAAAGTGATGGAGGCATTCAAGACCGGCAAAGGCGTCGCGCAGAGCGAGTATCCGCCCGAGACCTTCGAATCGATGGAGCGAGCGTCGGGCGCGATGTATCGGCATCAGCTCGTCCGCAAATGGCTGCCGACGATGCCGCAAATCGGCGCCGCGCTCGAGGCGGGAGGCTCGGCGGCCGACGTAGGATGCGGCAGCGGGCGCGCGGTGATCGCACTCGCACAGGCGTTTCCCGCCGCCAAGATTTTCGGCTTCGACGCGCATCCGGGCTCGCTCGAACGCGCGCGCGCGAACGCTCGCGCCGCAGGCCTCGGCGAGCGCATCACGTTCGAGGTCCGCGACTGCACCAGGCTTCCGACCGCCGCGTTCGATTTCATCTCGACCTTCGACGTGGTGCATGACTCGATCGATCCGCTTGGACTGCTGCGCTCGATTCGCGCCGCGCTCAAGCCCGGCGGCACCTACTTGATGCTCGAGGTCAACGTGTCATCGCGCGTCGAGGACAATATCAATCCGATGGGCCGGCTGATGTACTCGATGTCCACGCTGTACTGCATGAGCGTGTCGCTCGGCGGCGGCGGCGCGGGAATCGGCGCCTGCATGGGCGAGGAAAAGGCCCGCGAGCTAACCCGCGAGGCAGGCTTCACCCAATTCCGCCGCCTGCCGATCGAGGATCCATTTTCGGCGCTCTACGAGCTTCGCGCGTAGTCACTACGATTTCGCGAAGATCGCAACCATCAGCGCCACGCGCTATCGCAGACGATTGCGCAGCGCGTTCGTCAGCGTGGGCAGGATCGCGGTCCAGTCGGCGACCAGTCCGATGTTCGCGCGCTCGAAGATTGCCGCCTCGGGGTCGTTGTTGATCGCGACCACGCATCCGGCGCGCTTTATGCCGACCGTGTGATTCGGCTGACCGCGAAGGCCGATCGCGAAATACAGACGCGGATCGATCGACTTGCCCGTAAGACCCACCTGCAACTGCCGCGGCACCCATCCCGCGTCAGTCACGCGCCGCGTGGCGCAGAGCGAGCCGTGCAGCACGCGCACCAACGCGGTCGCCTGCGCGACTCCGTCGGGTCCGCCAATTCCGGTCCCGACGCCAACCACCACCTCCGCGCCTTCAAGCGGCTCGATCGAGGGATCGAGCAGCGAGTGCGACGCAATCAGGCGGATGAGGGCCGGCGCGATCTCCGGCTGAACCACTTCGACCGGCGCGCGCTTTTCCGCTTGCGGCTCCGCCAGCTCGAGCACGCCCGAGCGCACCGTCGCCATTTGCGGATAGGTCTTCGATAGAATCGGTGCGACCACATTGCCGCCGAACGCCGGCTTGAGCGCCACCATCCTGTCGTCCGCGTCGATCTCGATTCCGATCGCGTCACCAGTCAGCCCAAGGCCGAGCCTTGCGGCCAAACGCGGACCCCAATCGCGTCCGCACTCGCTGGCGGACAGCAGCAATCCCCACGGCGAGCGCTCTCGCACGAGCTGCGCGACAGCCTCGGCCAGGAGCGCAGGCGAATAACCGTCGAGCCCGGCGTTGCCGAGCACCAGAACGCGATCGGCGCCGTAGCTCGCGACGATCGCCGCGTGCTTGGCGAATGACGCCGGATACCCGACTGCGATCACGGCGCCGCCGAGGCGCGGGGCCAGCGCGTCGGCCTCGGAGAGCAATTCGAGCGAGCCGCGCGTCACCCGTTGCTCGAGATCGGTTTCGCAGGCGACCCACAGGTCGCGGCCGCGCACGCTCGGGCGGATTTTCGCCGAGACCGCGCGGCGCGTGTACTTTCGCGGCTCGAGCGCGCCGAGCGCGTCCAGCTCGTCGATCAACGCGGCCGCGGCGCGCTCTGGGTCGGACGCATCGATCATCCGGCACTCGGTTTTCGGCGGCGGCTGGACGCGCACCGACTGCACCCAGGTCGGCGAGCCGGCAAAACCGAACGCCGCAGGATCGCCGCTCAGCTCGCCCGCCCGCACCGTGAGGATCGGCTTCGACTTCGCTTCGTCCTGCGCGCCCGGCTTCATCCTGATCGGTTGCGCCACGCGCTCGGCGCAAGTCAGCACCGCCGGCATCCGCGCCTCGACTTCGTCGTAGCCCTCGTCGCTCTCGCGTTCGGCGCGAATCAGTCTTGCCCTCGATTTCGACTTTGCGCACGCCGGTGATTTGCGCGGCGGCGATCAACTCGGCGATTTCGGGACCGACCTGCCCGGTCTCCGCGTCGAGCGAATATTTTCCGAGCAGCAGCAGATCGAAACTCTCCCGCGCGAGCCAGGTCGCAAGCGCACGCGCGGTCGCCAACGTGTCCGAGCCGGCGAACGCGCGATCTTCCAGGTGCACCGCCCGATCCATCCCCATCGCAAGCGCGTCGATCAGCGCGCCGCGCGCCTGCGGCGGCCCCATCGTGATGACCGTGGTGTCAGCGCCGTGGCGCGCCTTGAGCTCGACCGCGAGCGCGATCGCGCGCAGGTCGAAGGCGCTGATGACCGCGGGTCCGTCGCGCTTGATGGTCTTGGTCTCGGCGTCGAAGTTGGCGTCTTCAATCAGCGGGATCTGCTTGATGCATACGGCGATCTTGAGCAAGTGCGATCTCCTTGGCTACCGCTGAAGCTAATCGACGCGTGCGCGCGGATGCAACATCGCGCGCGGCGCGACCACTTACGGCGGCCTGCGGGATCGGGTACCTTCGCGGGATGACTGGCGCATCCGCACGCGCGCGCACAACTATGATCGCCGCAATATTTTGCGCGATTTTCTGCGCCGCGCCCGCTCTTGCGGCAAGCGCAAGCCGCGCCCAGCGAATCGTCTCGTTGGCGCCGTCGGTGACCGAGACTCTGTTCGCGCTGGGCGCAGGCGACGAGGTCGTCGGCGTGTCGCAGTACTGCGACTATCCTCCGGCGGCAACGCGACTGCCGCGAGTCGGCTCGTTTCTGACCCCGAACGTGGAAGCGATCATCGGCCTTCGCCCGACCCTGGTGATCGGACTTGGACTCTCCTCCGACACGCGCGAGCTCGACGTGCTGCGCGCGACCGGATGCGGCGTGATGATCACCAGCGACGACTCGCTGGCCGAGATCGAGGAGGGCATCGTCGAGGTGGGGGCGAGGATCGATCGTGCACAGGCGGCGCGTGCGATGCAGTCCTCGATCAACGCCGAGATCGATTCGGTGCGTGCGAAAGTCGCAGGTACGCGGCGACTGCGGGTATTGATGCTGGTCGGGCACGAACCGATCTACGCGGTCGGCGCGCGAACCTACCTCGACGATCTGCTCACGATTGCCAATTCCGAAAACGTCGCCGATTCTTCCGGCCAGCAATGGCCCGAGTTGAGCATCGAATACATCATAGCGGCGCGTCCCGACGTGATCCTCGACGGACAGATGGGCACCGGCGCCGTGGCTCCGAGCCATTTCTGGGAGCGCTTTCCGATCATTCCGGCCGTGCGGAATCATCGCGTGTACGGCTATCCGCAAAATCCGGTGCTGCATCCGGGACCGAGAGTCGGCAAATCGCTCGAGCTGATCGCCGCGATGATTCATCCGGAGCGGTTCACCGCGGAGGCGGCGCAATGAGCGAGCCGACCCCGTTGGCGCGAGCATACCTGACGCGCGGGCGGATGCTCGCAATCCTGGGCGGGCTTGGCGCGCTGACCGTGGTGTCGGCGATCGTCGCGACTGCTTTCGGCAGCGTGCATATCAGCCTTGCGCGCGCGCTCGCGGATCCGGCCAGTCCCGACCACGTGATCTTCTTCGCGGCGCGGCTGCCGCGCGTAATGATGGGAATCGCGGTGGGCGCTGTTCTCGCCAGTGTCGGAGCGGCTCTGCAAGCGCTCGTGCGCAATCCTCTCGCGGAGGGTGGAATTTTGGGGATCTCGGGCGGCGGCGCGCTCGGCGCGATTATCGCGCTGGTATTCCTGTCGCGAATTGGCGGCGGCGAAACCATCGTGCCGATATTCGCCTTCGGCGCCGCGCTGTTCTCGACCCTCGCCGTCTATCGAATCGCGCTGGTGGACGGCCAGCTCGAACCGTTCACGCTGCTGCTGGTCGGCGTGATCTTCAACGCGTTTTGGGGCGCCGCGATCATGCTCGTCAACAGTGTGGTGGACTTTTACTACGCGCACACGATCCTGTTCTGGCTGATGGGAAGCCTCGAAGCTCCGACCTGGCGCGAAGTCGGGACCGTCGGCGTGCTCGGCGCCGCGGGTTTCGCCGTGCTGATGTATAAGGCGCGCGATCTGAATCTGCTAAGCCTGGGCGACGACGCGGCGGCCGAGCTTGGGGTCGAGGTCAACGCACTGCGGCGCACGATCTTCATCGCGACCTCGGTGATGATCGGCGCGGCCGTGTCGGTGAGCGGGATCATCTCGTTCGTCGGATTGATCGTGCCGCACGTGCTGCGGCTCGCGTTCGGCTCGGACCATCGGCTGCTCTTGCCGGCGTCGCTGCTCGGCGGGGCGGCCTTCATGGTAATTGCCGATCTGGCGGCTCGCGTCGTGATCTCGCCGGCGGAGATTCCGGTAGGTGCGATCACCGCGTTATGCGGCGGTCCGTTTTTTATCTATATGCTGCGGCGTCAGGAGCGCCGTCCGCTTTCACTGTGAACACTGACGCGACAGGCGCTGTCCGCGCGACGGGTATTCGCGCCGGTTACGACGCGCACGACGTGCTGCACGGCGTATCGTTCTCGGTCGATCCCGGACGGATCTTCGCGATCGTCGGTCCCAACGGCAGCGGCAAGTCGACGATCCTGCGCGTGCTCTCGGGCGCGATGCGGCCGCGCGGCGGCGCCGTCGAGATTTGCGGCCGCGCGCTCGAGTCCTACGATCGTCGGGCGCTTGCGAAAGTCATCGCTTCGGTCGCGCAGGAAAATACCGTTGCGTTTCGATTCACAGTGCTCGAAATCGTGCTGATGGGGCGCGCGCCGCATCTGGGCGCGTTCCGGTTCGAGAGCGGCGCCGACCTGAAAATCGCACGCGACGCGCTCGAGCGCTTCGATCTGCTCGAGTTCGCGCATCGCCATGTCGAAGAGCTTTCGGGTGGCGAGCGCAAGCGCGTGTTCCTTGCGCGCGCTCTCGCGCAGGAGCCGCGGGTCGTGATGCTGGACGAGCCGACGGCGTTCCTTGATCTGCGCCACGTCGCTGGAATCTTCGCACGGTTTCGCGAACTGGCGTCTGAGCGCGGACTGGCGGTAATAGCGACGCTGCACGACCTCAACGCGGCTGCGACCTACGCGGATCGCGTGATGCTGCTGAAAGATGGCGCGGCAGTGGCGATCGGAACTCCGATCGAGGTATTGACCGAGGACAATCTTACCAAAGTTTACGAAACCGAGGTTTATGTCGGACGCAATCCGAACACGGGCGCGCTTGCGATTTTTCCGTCCGGCCGTCCGCAGCCGCGCGCCTGATCGCTAGCCATGCGCGTCGCCAGATTGCCCGGCTGCGCGCGTGCCGGTAAGTTTGAATTGATGAGTGCAAATTCCCGCGAGCCGCGGCATCTGATTTTCGACGCCGACGACACGCTCTGGGACTCGAACATCCATTTTCTCGAAGCCTTCGCCCAATTCGCCGCGGCAGCCGCGCGCAGCAATCCGGGAATCGCGGAAAAGTCCGCCGCGGACGCGGTGCGGCGCGCCGAACTCAAGCTGATCGAGACGCACGGCTATGGGCGGCGTCCGTACGTGCTGGCGCTGCACAACGCAGCCGATCAACTCTCGCCCAACGGCGGCGGAGAGGCACTTCACGCTGCGATCGAGGAGATCGGAGAGCGTCTCTGCACCCGGGAGTGTCCTCTGTTGCCCGGCGTCGCCGAGACGGTCGCCGCGCTCGCGGGGCGCCATCGCCTGGTACTCTTCACCAAGGGTCAGCGCGACGAACAGTTGCACAAGCTCGCTCGCTCCGGCCTGGAAAAATATTTCAGCCGGGTCGAGACGCCGCGCGAAAAGGACGTTGACGCATACCGGCGGCTGATCCTCGACGCGCAGTTGCATCCGGAGCGAGCATGGATGATCGGCAATAGCCCTCGCTCGGACATTAATCCGTCGGTGCGCGCCGGCCTGCGCGCGGTTTTCATCCCGCATCCGCATACCTGGGAGCTCGAGGACGAGGAGCTTGATATCGACGACCGCATTGTGCGCTTGGGTAGCTTTCGCGGCCTCCTCGATCTGTTCTAGTATAGCGGTCCTGATGTCCACGGCGGAGTTAATCGCCGATCCCCCTCGTTCGAAGCATGCCGAGCACGCAAAGCCGCGCAAGCGCAGGCCGCCGCTCGCGCTGCGTCCGCTGCATCGCATGTGGCGGCGAACGATCGACGAACTCGACGTCACGCGAATCGAGCTCCCGATGCGCGGCCTCGCGGAAGTGCATCACGGCGTGGTCGCGTGCCAGATCAGCGATTTCCACGTCGATCGCGACGAGGACCTGGCGCGGCTGCACGTCGCGGTCGAGGCGATAAATCGCGAACGTCCCGAGCTGGTGTTTCTGACCGGAGATTATTTTTCCGGGCCGGATACGATGCAGCGCTATCTGGCGCCGTTTCGCGAGGCGCTGTCAGGACTCAAGCCGGCGCACGGCGTGATCGCCATTCTAGGGAATCACGATCACTGGTCGTCGGCCGACAAGATCACCGCCACGCTTCGCGCCGCAGGCGCCGACGTGCTGTGCAACGAAAACCGTCGCATCGCGATTCGCGGACGCGAGTTGATCGTTGTCGGAATCGACGACTTGTGGTCGCGGCACGCGGAACCCGCGCGGGCGTTTGCGGGTGTCGAGCCCGGCGAAAGCGCGATCGTGCTGGCGCATAATCCTGACACCGCTCTGTACGCGCGCCATCTGCATCCGGGCGTGATGCTGTCGGGACACACGCACGGCGGCGTGGTACGAATTCCGTATTACGGCTCGCCGCTCAAATCGATTCTCCGAATCGGCAAGCGGTTTTACTCAGGCCTCAACCGCTACGAAGATTTTTTCATTTATACCAATCGGGGGCTCGGCACCTTTTGGCTGCGGATCAGAATCAATTGCCGCCCCGAGATCTCCCGCTTCAGCCTGGTGCCGCTCGATCCTGCCACGCTTCAGTCCGCGATCGCATCAGAGACGGCGCCGGAATCGCTGCCCGATGAAGTAGTCCGCCGAAAGCGCCGCCGAACCAAACCGGCTCGCGTCAAACGGCCGCGGCGCCCGCGCAAGACGCATTAACTACACGGGCAAGGGTGCCTGATGCTCGACCTCGCAATTGCAGGCGCGACCGCGGTGACGCCCGGCGGCGTGCTCGCGACAGACGTCGGCGTGCGCGCGGGCAAAATCGTTCAGGTCGTCGCGCCGGGAACTCTCGAAGCTGCGACAACCACGATCGACGCGCGCGGGATGCTGCTGCTGCCGGGCGCGATCGATGCGCACACGCATCTCGATGCCGAGATGTACAACGCTCACACGATCGACGACTTCGAGTCCGGCACCATCGCGGCGGCGGCTGGCGGCGTCACCTCGATTATCGACTACGCATTCCAACCCGAAGGCGGCACGCTTACCGACGCGATCGCCAAATGGCATGCGAAGGCTGATAGCCGCGCGGTAATCGACTACGGGTTTCATGTAGCCATCCTCGATCCGTCGCCGGCGACGATCGCGGAGATCGCTTCCATAGCCGAGCGCGGCGTGACGAGCTTCAAGATTTTCATGATGCGCGGATTCGAAGCTCGCGCCCGCGATTTTATGCGCGCGTTTCGGGCTGTTGCCGATGCGGGTGCGATGCTCGCGATCCATGCCGAAGACGAGCACGTGATCGGATACTGCACCGAGCGGCTGCTGGGTGCCGGAAAATTTGAGGTGGCGAATTTTCCCGCCAGCCGCCCGCCGCTGTCGGAGGCCGCCGCCGTCGAGCGGGGGCTCGCGATGGCGTCGAGCGCAAATGCGCCCGCCTATTTCGTTCATCTGTCCACTGCCGGCGCGCTGAACGCGATTCGCCGTGCACGCGTCCGCGGGCAGGACGTACTCGCCGAGACGCGCCCGATATATCTCTACCTGACCGAAGAGCGGTTCCTCGAACCGCGCGGCGAGAAGTATGTTGGATTTCCGCCGCTCCGGTCCGAGCGCGATCGCGAGGCCGTGTGGGAAGGGATCGCCGACGGCACTATCGACGTGCTCGCGACGGACCATTGCAGTTGGAACCTTGCTCACAAGAGTGCGCCGGATCGTTTCAGCCGGATCCCGCCCGGCATGGCGAATCTCGAAACTCTGGTGCCGATGCTGTATTCCGAGGGCGTCGTGAAGCGCCGCCTGCCCCTGGCGCGCTTTGTCGATCTGATCGCCACGAATCCAGCGCGAATCTTCGGGCTGTATCCGCGCAAGGGGGTGATTGCCGAAGGCAGTGACGCGGATCTGATTGTGTTCGATCCAAATCGGCAGGTCGTGATTCGCAGCACCGAGATGCACTCGCGAGCGGACTACGACGTGTTCGAGGGCTTCGAGGTTACGGGATGGCCGCGGGAGACGATCGCGCGCGGCGAGGTGGTCGCGATCGATCGCAAACCCAGCGCCCGCGCCGGACGCGGGCGCTACCTCGAGCGCGCACGTTTCAATCCCGCGTGGCGAAGCCTGTAGGTTTTCGCCGTCAAATTTTTCCGCTTGTTCATTATTGCGCGTGGGGGCCTAATTGAGAGGGACGCGTGCATGGACGAAAAGACTATTGCCGTCGCTGGAGGCTCGGGGTTCATCGGCCGCGCGATTGTGCGCCGGCTGGCCGCGATTGATTCACTCAAACTCCGCGTGCTGAGCCGCAACCCGGAGAAGGCGCGCACACAGCTCTGGGAGTCTCACGCGGAGTTCGTCGAGACCGACATCTCCAAGCCGGAATCCGTGCGCGCCGCACTCGACGGCGCCGCCGCCGTAATCGATGCGATCCAGTTCGACGGCTACCCGGTCGAGAATCCGCGCCGCGGGCTGACCTTCGAGCGAATCGATCTCGGCGGAGTGCTCGCGCTGATCGCGGCGGCCAAAGCAAACGACGTCAGGCAATTCATCTACATCAGTGGCGCGTCAGCCAACGAGACTTCAGCGCATCCGGGCTTTCGCGCCAAGGGCAAAGCGGAGCGCGCGATTCGCGAATCAGGACTCGACTACACGATCTTCCGGCCGTCGCTGGTGTACGGGCCGGAGGACGCGGTCGTCAACAATTTCGTCAAGCTGCTGAAATTCGCGCCGGTGTTCGCGGTGCCGGGAACCGGACGGCAGAAGGTGCAGCCGGTCCTGGTCGACGATCTGGCCGCGTGCGTCGCGCTCGCGATCTCCGGACGCGGAAAGAATGGCATCTACGAGGTCGGCGGTCCCGAGTTGATGACCTTTGACGAGATGATGCGAACTATCATGGAGGCGAGCGGGCATCGGCGTCCGATCGTCCACATTTCAGAGGGCTTGATGCGCGGGATCGGCGCGATCGCTGAGAAGCTGCCCAAGCCGATGCTGTCGCGCGACGCGGTCACCTTCGTCACCGCGGACAATGCCTGTGATATCGCGCCGCTGGTCGCGGAGTTCGGAATTCAGCTCACGCCGGCGCGCGTCGGGATGCGGTACCTGGCAAAGAAGTAATTTCCCGCTACGCGCGGCGCCACCCGATATTTTCGTGGCCGAAATTGAACGCCTCGGGATGAAGCAGCTCGGCCAGGATCTCGAGCGACTCGACCAGGCGCGGGCCGGGGCGATTGAAGTATTGATTTCCGTCCGCAATGAACACGCGGCGCTCGCGTGCCGCGCGCAGCTTGCTCCATCGCGGATCGCGCGTCAGCGCGGGAAGCTCGATGAGCGTGCGTGCGATATCGAAGCCGCACGGCGAAATCATGATCACTTCGGGATCGGCCGCCGCAAGCTCTTCGAACTTCATCCACGGCGAATGCTCGCCCGCGCGGCCGAAAAGATTGTCGCCGCCTGCCATCGCCGCCAACTCGGGCATCCAGTTGCCCGCCGACATCATCGGATCGATCCACTCGATACAGGCAAACGTCGGGCGCGTAGCGAGCACGCCGGCGCGCGCGGCGATCGCGTCCATTCGATTGCGCATTTCCACTACCAGCGCGTCTCCACGCTCGGTGGCTCCCAGAGCCTTCGCGACGCGCTTGATGTCCGCGAAGACATCCGCCAGGGCATAGGGCGCGAGCGACACGATCCTGGGCAGAATACCGAGCCACTGCGCGACCGCAGCCTCGACGTCGCGCTCGCTGACCGCGCAAACCTCGCATTGCGATTGCGTGACGATAACCTCGGGACGAAGGTCACGCAGCCGGTCCGCATCGACCCGATACACCGACAGCGCGTCGCCGACGATCTGCTTCACGCGCTGGTCGATCTCGGCGCTGGTGCCTTCGACTTTGAATTTGGGTTCAGTAAGCGCGGGCAACTTTGCGATGCTCGACGGATAGTCGCATTCATGCGAGCGGCCAACCAGATCATTTTCAAACCCGAGCGCGCAGACGATCTCGGTCGCGCTCGGCAGCAGGGTTACGATTCGATGCATCTTGTAATCCCGGGGTTCTATTGCGGCGTACGAGTTGATCCGATCTCGTCGAGGCCGGTAGCGCGATCGACCTTGGTGAGCGTGACCTGGCTCGATGCGAGTCCGCCCGAAACAACTTCGCGCACGAAGTAATCGTTCTCGGGCCGCGCCTCAAAGATGACCGGAGCGGTGCCCGCGCTCGCGGCGGAGCATTTGATCGTTCCCGGCGCCTCGACGAAAGCGTGATAACCACCTGACCCGATCGCGATCGTGTCGCTGCCGCAGGTTATATCAGGTTCGTCGCTCGCGCCAAAAAACTGATACGGGCGATAGACATAGACGACCGCCTTGGTGCTCGGACGCGCCATCCGCGTGAACGCCGGCCCCTCGACCTCGCATCCGGCGAAGATAAGGATCGCGATCATCGACGCGGCGAATTTCCCGAAGTTCCTGGAATGGATTGATCTCATCGTTTCCGATTCGGCTCCTGCGCGCGATTCTAATCGCGCCGTGCCTGAATGCGAAACGGCGATCATCCGCCCGGCTTGACCGCGCGCACGTAAAAGAACAGCGGCATATGCTCGCGCCATCGCACAAGCCATGGATTCGCGCGGCAGGCTTCTTCGGTGGGACGCGGTTCGTGAATTTCTTTCAGCGCGAAGCCGGCGGCAACGACCGGGTTGATGTAGTCCGAAAGGATACGATCGAAACGCGGCACGGAAAAATCTTCAACTTGCGGAGCGCCCGGTGCTTTCGAGAACTTCCATCGCTCAATCCACGGTTGATTGTTGAAGTACTCGGCCCCGGTGTATCCGGTCTCGCGTCCACTCTCGTCATGAATCCATCTGAACCCGCGAGTCATGAAACAAGGATGAATGATGCTGAAACAAAGCTGAGCGCCGGGGCGCATCACGCGAAAGATCTCGCGCATCGCGGACGGGAAATCGGGTCCGTCCATCAATGCCATGAACGACACTGCGGCGTCGAACGAATCCGCCGCGAATTGCGGCATCGCGGTGTATGATGCGACTTGGTACTGGATCCCAAGCGGCTCGCGGCGCTCCTCCTCGCGCGCCAACTCGATCATCCTGCTCGAGATGTCCGCGCCGATCATCTTTGCGCCGCGCCGCGCCAGGATGCGCGTGTTGTGCCCCTCGCCGCATCCGGCGTCGAGGACGCGCTTACCGGCCAGATCACCGATAAAGGCGATGAACGCCGGATTGTTGTAGTGCTCGCGATAAACGTCGTGTCCGGCGCGAACCTCGGCGGCCCACAGGTCGGCGTTGCGATTCCAGTTATCGGCGACTTCGGCGGCGGAAATCCCTGAAGGCGGCTCGTCGATTTTGCGCACGCGGATCCTCCTTGTTGCACGAGACGACGCATAGCGGAAAAGAAAAGGGCCGAAATCTCGGCCCATCGTTTCCGCACCGTCGGTGCGTTTTTCGGTCATCCTTAGGGTTTGGTGAATTTATACGAAATGCTCAACGTTGACAACGATTCTGCGCAACCGGATTCTCGACGGATGACTCAACCTCGCGCAGTTCTCACCTCATGAGCGCGCCGATCCACGCCGTCGGGCTGGATTTCGGCACCACCAACAGCGCGATCGCGATCATCGGCGGCGACGGCGCGGTGCGCCTGGCGCGCTTTGCCGCCGACATCGCGGACGCGCCCGAGACCGAAACCTTTCGCTCGATTCTGTTTTTCGAATCGACCGAAGAAACCGGCGGCACTGAGGCGGCGCTGTCGGTCGGCAACGACGCGATCCGCCGCTACCTTGCCGCGGGCGGCAACGGCAGGCTCATCCAGTCGCTCAAGTCGTTTCTGGCTGATCGAACGTTCCAATCTACCGACATCATGGGCGAAGACTATTCGCTCGGAGATCTGATCGCGCCGATTCTGATCAAGCTGCGCCAGAGCGCGGAAGCGCAGTTCGGACCGCTGCCAGCGCGTATCGTCGTCGGTCGCCCGGTGCATTTTTCCGACGCACAAACCTCTGCCGACGACGACGCGGCGCGCGCCCGCCTTGACGTTGCGGTCCGGCGCGCGGGCTGGGACGAAGTTGTGTTCGAGTACGAGCCGGTCGCTGCGGCGTATGACTACGCGAGCCGAATCAGTCGCGACGAGACGGTGATGATCGCGGACTTCGGCGGAGGCACCAGCGACTTCTCGATCCTGCGGCTCAAGGCTCCGCGCGCAGGCTCGGCGGAGCCGCGCGAGCGATTCGAGATTCTTGGCAACGACGGCGTCGCGATCGCGGGCGACGCATTTGACGGGCGGATGATCCATCACATCGTCGCGCCAGCGCTCGGACGCGGCTCGAAGTATCGCTCGCCATACGGTGCGACGTTGCCCGCGCCGACCTGGCCGTACGCAAGGCTCGAGCGATGGCATCATCTGTCGATGCTCAAGACGCGCGCGACGCTGTTTCGGCTGCGCGAGCTCGAACGCGAGTCGCTCGAGCCGGCGAAGATCGCGGCGCTGATCAACGTGATCGACAGTGACCTGGGCTACTACATATTTCGCGAGATCGAACGCACCAAGCTCGCGCTATCGGACGATGAATCCGCCGAGTTCGACTTTACCGATGGGCCGACCGAGATCCGCCGCGTGATTGCGCGCGGCGAACTCAACGACTGGATCGCGCGCCTGCTCGCCGAGATCGCGGGATGCGTTGATCGGCTGATGCGGACGGTCGCGATCGATCGTAAAGCAATCGATAGCGTATTTCTGACCGGTGGCTCGTCGTTCGTGCCCGCGGTCCGGCGAATATTTGAAGAGCGCTTCGGCGCGGACAAAATCCGGATGGGCAACGAATTCACCTCGGTCGCCCGCGGGCTCGCGCTACGCGCGCTGGAGACCTGAGAGTCGTCATTGTGAGGCCGCCATCGACGGCGGGCGAGCCGCGGCGGTGTTTCTCGCGCGGCGACCCGTGAGGCGGCGTCCGCTACTGCTGTGCCCGAACGCTCGCTCAAGCGGCGGCGTGCGGATAGCCGGAAGTCAGCGCGGGAAGTGCGATTCCGAGCTGCTCGCAGCGCTTGCTAATCATCGCGAGGTACAGGTCGGCGAGTTCCTGGTTGTCGCGCGTCTTGAGGCCGTATCGAATACAATCGTAAGTGAAGCCCGTCCCCGGCGGTCCGAAAAAATTAACCGCGCGCGGAAGCCATTCGCGCAATGCCGCGCCGACTCGATCCGCGCCAAAGTGCTCCACCGCCTCGCCCAGTTGATGGCTCGCGAAGACTTCGTGATCGGCTTCTTCTTCCAGGATTATCTCGGCCGCGCTCGCATGCGGCGCGTAGCTCGAATCGCGGTAGTTCACGCCGATCATGATTAGGCCAGTCGCGTCGAGCGCGAGCGCCGCCATCAGCAGATCGAGCTCGTCGGCCGCGTGCTGCGCAAAATGCACTGCGGCCGCGAACGAAGGCGCCTTGACGATCGTGATCATCGCGCGGTCGGCCTGCTGCTCGGTCACGCCCAGCTCGGCCAGCGCGCGATAGACCAGCCGCGCGTGCTTCTTCTCTTCGCGGAAATTCTTTTCGAGCGTCGGTCGCAGCACGGGATTGTCGATGGTCTCGATCGCCTGCTGGTAGCCGAGCGCGGTCAGTTTTTCGGCAAACGCATGCGCGGAGAGCAGGCGCACCAGGATCTTGCGGTAGTGGCTGTCGATGCTGCCGCTTAGAACCGCGGCCGCATCGATCGATCGCGGGGGATACTCACGCCGGATCGGCATCGCCGCACCTTGTTACGTCGCGTGACCGTTCTTCGAGGGCAGGATCACGGTCGCGCTGCCGGGAGTGGTCTTTTCGCCCTTCGCATTTTCGAGCCAGATTTCGCAATCGACCATGTGATGTCCGTGCTCGGAATATTTCTTCGCGACCTTGCCGCGGCACACGACCTTGGTCCCGGGCTGATCCATCCCGCGATAAGTCACCGAGAGTTTGCGGACCCATCCGTGCTCGCCCGCGAAATCGGTCACGAGGCGGCCCAGGAACGCGTTCTTCAGCGCGCCGTGCAGGATTACACCCGGCAACTTGTTGGCGAGCGCAAAATCCTTGTCGTAATGAATCTGGTAGAAATCGCCCGAGGCGCCCGCGTACTTCACCAGCTGCTGGGTGGTCGGGTGTATTTCGAGCGGCCCAATTTCCGCGCCCACTTCGATATCTTCAATGTAGTGCTGCTTCGTCATCGTGGTTAACCTCGCGTGGTAACGGCCGCGGCCTAGTAGCGAATTCCGGTCGAGCGCTGCGTCGCGCACACTTCGCCGAACTGGTTGGTGTAAGTCGTCTCCATCGTGATGAACACCATCACGCCGAGCCGCCCTTCCGATTCGCGCAGATCGGCCAGGCGGGTCTGCACGCTGATACGGTCGCCGACTTTAATCGGATGGAAATATTCCCAGTCCGAGCCGCCGTCGAGTCCGCGAAATTCCTTGCCCATCCCCGGCAGCTCGATTCCCGGAATCGGCGAGCCCATCGAGCGGCAGAACGTCGGTGGCGCGATCATCCCGCCGAAGCGGGTCTTGCGCGCCTCACGCTCGTCGTTGAAGAGCGGGTTCGGATCGCCTATCGCCTCGGCGAAGCGGCGAATCGCGCCGCGCTCAACCTCGTAGGTGCGAATCTCGCCGGTCGTGCCGATCTGCTTGCGGACTTCGTCGGTAACGTATTTGTTCGCCATGACCTGTTTCCTTTTCCCGAACTGGCTGCCCCTTTTATTACCACAGCCTGCGGCCGGGCCGATAACTCTTCATAGCGGCCCGCGGCTAGTGCGGCTACGATCAAGATACGCGCGGCGCTCGCCGCGCCGGAGGTGCATCGGATGGCAAAGCTCGACGCCGGACAGATTTCATCGAAGCTCTCCGCGCTTCCCGGATGGGAGCATCGGCAGGACGCGATTGCCAAGCAATTCGAATTCAAGGAATTCATGGACGCGATTCGCTTTGTCGAAAAGATCGCCAAGATCGCGGAAGCCGCCGACCATCATCCCGACATGCTGATCAACTATCGGCGCGTGACTTTCACCTGCTCGACACACGATCAGGGCGGTATCACCGAGAAGGATTTTCGCCTCGCCGCGAATATCGAGGCCGCGTACAAATCCGCGCACGGAAAATAATTCGCGCGGATCGGCGGAACGATTAATCTCGGGCAAAGATAAGCCCGGTAGCCTTCGCCAGATCGTCCAGCGCCTGCGCCTCGGTGACGACCTTGATCGCCGTCATGCCGAGTTGCGCCGCGGGCTTGCAGTTGACACCCAGGTCGTCGAGATAAACGCACGCCTGCGGCTTGACCGCGAGCAGCTCGCACATCATCAGGTAGATTCTCGGGTCGGGCTTGCGGATGCCGGCCTTCGAGCTTTCGATGATCGCGTCGAAGTACTGCATGATATCGCGAGCGCGCGTGGCGCCCTGCGGGCTCGCCGCCATCCCGGGGCCGTGGCCCTGCGGCATGTTGTTGGTGATGCATCCGAGCTTGAAGTGGCGCTTGCACACCAGCAGCGCCGCGACCATCCGCGGCCGCACATCGCCTGACAGCAGCGGCAGGATTTCCGCGCCGCGCACGGGATGACCGAGCGCGGTCGATTCCTCGAGGTACTTGCGGTCGAAGCCGTGCGCGTCGATCTCCGCGCGTTCGAACAGCGCCCACGCGTTGGAATCGGGATTGGTCGAGTTGACTTTGCGGATATGATCGCGCGGGATCCCGCGCTGGATTTCATAGCGACTGAAAGCCTCGAACGGAGAAGTCGTAAACACACCCCCGAAATCCCAAATCACCCCCTCGATCGCCACGCTGCCTTTCTCCTCGTCCCTGTTGCTCGTCACTCAAATCCAGATCGCGATACCGATGCAAGCGGCGCCTCGCAATCGTCTAGATCGGCGACCCTGCTGTCGCGCGGGCCTCATCCGTTGATCCGCTTCTGGCTCGGTACTCACCACCAGTTCGCTAATTCTTCGCAAACCTCCGCAGGTTCGAATGAGAAACGACACCCCGGAATACGTAAAAAAGAACGGGCAGTCTATCGAGAGGCTGCCCGTTTCAGGTCAAATGACGCCTATCGCTAGGATCTTAATGTGACTCGGTGAACTATGACACTCAGAAATTCCGATGCAAGCCACTTAGAAAACTGCTTTTTGTCTGACAGCAATAGAGGAATCTCTTCGCGGCCAAAATTTAACTGATCCAGCTTTTCAGTGGCTTTTTCGGCCTCTTGTTGCACCCTTGCTATCACTGATTTCTCTGTGATTTCGCGTACCATAAATTTCAAAGGCTCCTGAATATTGGACGAATTCCTTCTACCACTAATTCGATATAATAGACCAGTGATCGTCCAGCAAAACTCGCGCCAAGGCCGCGGCATAAGGTCTATGAAGGCTTGGATGGATATGCTGCCTGCTGTGAATCATTTTGCTGAATCTGCTGGAGCGAAACAGTGCGAGAGTTAACGATGCCTCAATGTCACTTGGCAGCGGAGGCGTAGAGATGAGCGTTGGCGGAGACATCACAAGAGCGAAAATTGCTGCATACACTATTTTCGCTACTCCAATTAATTCACTGGTGTGGTTTTGATAGTCCGAGTAAAGACTTTGACTTTGGAGGTTACTTCGATCCTGGTGGGTCGAAATCGGCTGATGAGTCGACGCCATTTTAGTGCATGTACCAAAAGGCCATTCCCAGACTAACGATTGTTAGTCCGATTGCCGAAGTGCCAAGCCCCAACGATAGCGTCTCGTCTATTCGCCCTGAGGGCGTCAGCAGATAAAGTGGCGTTAGCGTTGTCGCGCAGTTCATAAATCCCAACACCGCCAAGAAACGACACAGCTTTCGTAGCGTGATCGCGATCTGCGGTCTCTCTATCTCCGGCTGGGACATGTAGAGCGCGTATACGGAATAAAAGATTCCGAAAACTCCGAAGAGGATTGCTCCGAACGCCAAAGACGCCGTGAACAGCGTCGCCAGAAACTCAGTCTGATTCAATTCTCCCACCCTGCAGAGCCAGCCTACCTAACTAGCTGTTCACTAGCGGTCAGCGCAAGTGCTCCACAAGAGTCGTCCGCTCGCGCCGAACTACGTCCCCTTGAATGGTTTGTATGATGTTCCACAGAGCACCGCCAATAGAGGCCTTCCCGTGCATCATCCCTTGCGCGGGACGAAGTATTGCGTGCCGGGGCCGGCGGCGTCGATCTCGCGGATCAGATCCGTCAGATCGGCGGGATTGGCGACGAAATCTATCTCCGACGAATCCACTACGAGCAGCGGGGCTTCATCGTAGTAGAAAAAGAAGTCGCGATATGCCGACGAGACGCGATCCAGATATTCGTAGCTGATGTGCTTCTCGAAGTCGCGATTGCGCTTGCGCAGGCGCTCGCCCAGCACCTCGACGCGGGCGCGCACGTAGACCACCAGGTCGGGCTTGGCCATCTGAGCGTCCACCAGCTTGTACACGCCTTCGTAGAGTTTGAGCTCGTCGGGCGCGAGATTCAGATTGGCGAAAATCCGATCCTTGGCGAACAGATAATCCGCAACCGTCGCCTGTTCGAAGAGATCGCGCTGCAACAGTTCGCGCTGCTGATTGTAGCGCGTGAGCAGAAAGTAAAGCTGCGCGGGAAAGGCGTACTTTTCGGGCTCGGCGTAAAAGCGCGGCAGGAAGGGATTGTTGTCGGCGTCTTCGAGCAGCAGCCGCGCGCTCAATTCCTTAGCCAGCATCTGCGCCAGACTGGTTTTGCCGACGCCGATCGGTCCTTCGACGGCAATATAGCCGCGCCGCTTCATCAGGTATGCGGTTTCAGCCCTGCGCGTTTCGCGCCGCGTGCTGCGAGTCTCGCGCGCGAGGGTCAGCCCTTCTTGCGATGCTTCTTCGCCTCGTCACGCAGCTTCTTGACCTCGGCGTCGGGCGCGCCACCGCGCTCCTCGAGGTCGGCCGCGGTATCGTAATCGGGCGGAGTGCGGCGGAGATAGACCTGCGCCAGCTCGATATTGGCGCTCTTGTTGTCGGGATCGAAAGTGAGGACATCATTCAGCAGCCGGAACGTCGCGTCCGGCGTGCCCGCCGAGTTGGCGGCCTCGTTGGCTGAATGCAGCACGGCATCCGATGCGGGGTCGAGTGTATGCTTTCCCTGCGCTTCGGCCAGCATGATATAGCCGCGGACCGCCTGGTCGTAGGTCGTGACCGCATCCGCGTATTTCTTGTCTTTGACCTGCTGGTCGCCCTGCTGCACGACCATCGGCACCGCCTGCGCGACCACGGCGGTAACCTTGGCGCGGGTCGATTGGCTATGCGTCGCAAGCAGCGCGTCCTTGAGCGCGGCCATCCCGCCCGCGGTGTCGCCCGACTTGATCTGGTCGAGCGCCTTGTTTGCGTTATCGACCATCTCCTGGATCGCGCGGTACATCCGCGCCTTCTGCATCAGCTTCTGATCGGTCGGGTCAAGGGCAGAGGCTTCGTTGAAGTCCTTGCCGGCGTCATCCTGATGCCCCAGCACTTCGTCGAGCTGGCCCAGCAGCTTCCACGCGTCGAGGTTCTTGGGGTCGTCCTTGACCGCCTCGTGCAGCATGTCGCGCGATTGTTCGAGCAGCTTCTCGCGATCGTCGGGAGAAGATTCCATCGCTTTCTTGGCGGTGTCGTTGGCCTGAAAGACCAGCTTCTCGGACTTGGTCTGGCATCCGCTGATGACCGGAAGCAGAAGCAGGATTGGAATGATCAGCGCGCGCGCGACGGCTCTTCGCATCGACGTTCTTCCTCTCGAGGATTATCACCCGACGGACGGGTCGGGATGAGTTTTCAGGCAACGCGACGGGATTGTCAAGGCGGGAGCAGCCGCGATGGCCGCGCGATCAGTCCGCGGGCATCGGGAGCGGGAAATGCACGCGCTCTTTGGCGACGCTCATCAGCTCGACGGCGGCGCCGCGATCCGCGAACGCGCCGATAATCTCCTCGACCAGCCATTCCGGTGAAGAGGCGCTCGCGGTCAGTCCCAGAGCCTTCACTCCGGCGAGCATCTGGTCCTCGACGTCGGCCAGCGAATCGACCAGAAAAGCGCGTGCGCCGCGCTGGCGGGCAACCTCGACCAGGCGGTTCGCATTCGAGCTTTGTTTCGATCCTACCACCAGCACCGCGTCCGAAACGGCGACCAGCTCCTTGACCGCGTTCTGCCGATTCTGGGTCGCGTAGCAGATGTCGTCGGTCTTGGGCGTGAGCATCGCGGGAAAGCGCGTTCTGAGCGTCTCCATGATCTCGCGGGTGTCGTCGACGCTGAGCGTCGTCTGGGTGACCGCCGCGCATCGCGACGGATCGGAAATCTCACACGCGCGCGCCTCATCGACCGAACCCACCAGCACGACTTTGCCGGGAGCGACGCCGAGGGTGCCCTTCACTTCCTCGTGTCCCTGATGCCCGACCAGCACGACGGTGCGCCCTTCGTTGGCGTAGCGCTCGACTTCGTCGTGGACCTTGGTCACCAAGGGGCATGTCGCATCGATCACGCGCAGGCGGCGGTCCTTGGCATGATCCCACTCGCTCGGTGCCACGCCGTGCGCGCTGAAGATGACGCGCTGGCCCGCAGGGACCGCGTCGAGGCTATCGACGAAGATCGCGCCCTCGGCCTCGAGCGCCTCTAGCACGAAGCGATTGTGCACGATCTGGTGCCGCACATAGAGCGGTCGCCCGAACGAACGCAGAGCACCGCGCACCGCCTCGACCGCGCGATCAACGCCGGCGCAGAAGCCGCGAGGCTCGGCAAGGATGATCTTTTCAACGGAAGTTTCGCCCAATGACATCATCTGAGATGTATCCAACGCTGTCCGTTCGGTCAATGCGAGTGTTCCGGCTCCGGCGGGTGCGAGGTTTGGCAGCCTATCCAGACTTCGCCGCCTTCGAAGTGTTCTTTTTTCCAGATTGGCACCACTTCTTTTAGACGATCGATTGCGAAGCGGCAGGCTTCGAAGGCTTCGGCGCGATGCGCCGCGGCAACCGCAATCGCTACCGAGGTCTCGCCTATCTCGACGACGCCGATCCGGTGCGCGATCGCGATTCGCACTATCGGCCACCTTTTGCCCGCCTCGCGCGCGAGCTTGCGCATCTCGCGCAGTGCCATCGGCTCGTAGGCTTCGTACTCGAGGCGCGTGACTTGGCGGCCCGCGTTGGTCTGGCGGGTCGTTCCGGCGAACGTGACGAGCGCGCCCGCGGCGGGGCTTGAAACGGCGCGCTCGAGCGCTGCTATATCGATCGGCGCGCGCCCGATCGTTATCGGGCCAATAAAGGAATCATCCGCGCCGCCGCTGACTGGCGGGATGAACGCGATCTCGTCGCCCGCGTGCGGCTTGAAATCACCCTCGACGTATTCCTGGTTGACCGCGAAGCCGACGGAATCGCGATGACCGCCGAGCGCGGGGAACTCGCGCACCATCGCACGCCAGATTTCCGCGACCGTGGTGCCGTCGGGAAATTCCCGCGAGAGTTCTGTCTGCCCCGCGCGCTCGCGCAGCGTCGCAAAAAGCTTGAGCGTGATTCGATTCATCGCGCGGTCACTCCGCGAGCAGATACGCGATATGCCCGATCTCGGGCAGGATCAGTTTTTCCATCGCGAGCCGGCACGCGGCGGTAGAGCCGGGCAGCGCCGCGATGAATTTTCCGTGGACGATTCCGGCGACCGCCCGCGAGAGCATCGCGGCCGCGCCGACCTCCTGGTACGAGAGCATCCGGAATATCTCACCGAATCCGTCGAGCTTCTTTTCGAGCATCGGCTCAACCGCCTCGATCGTCGAGTCGCGCCGCGCCACCCCGGTCCCGCCGGTTACGATAATCGCGTCGAGATTGGGCAGGTTCGCGGTTATCGCCGCCGCGATCTGCTCGCGCTCGTCAGGAATGACTTCGTAGTGGGCGACGACGTGCCCTGCGACTTCCAGCATCTGGCGGATCAGCGCGCCGCTGCGGTCAGTCTCGGCGATACGCGTATCGCTGGCGGTGATTATTCCGACCCGGAGATTTCGGCGCCCGTGCGCGTGATGCTCGTGCGATGCCATTTCTTCACCAAACCGCTTGCGCCCCGATTATATGCATCAATTACAAATCGCGCACCCGGCTCGGTTACGTCTTGACATCACCCCCATGACTCGCGCGGCCCGTATGCTACTCTCTAAGGCTGATTCTGCGACGGGTTGTAGTGCCTGGCGCGCGATGAGGGGGACGACGATGCGGCTGATGATGACGCGGTTGATGAAGGTATCGGCGGCGGTGGCGGTGCTGATGCTGGGGGCGGCGGCGACTGCGCGAGCAGGCAGCGTTCCCGACATCAAGAGCAGTCCGATCCAGAATCAGGTCCTGATCGCCGGCGGCGAAGATATGCCCGGCGACGCGCTGGATACCGCCGAGCTTTACAACCCCAATCTTCAGACCTTCACCCTCGTCACCACCACGATGAGCGACGCGCGGATGTATCACACCTGCACGCGCATCAATGGCAAGCTGCTGCTGATCACCGGTGGCGAGAACGCGACCTCAACGGCGCTGGGGAGCGCCGATCTGTTCACCGTCAAAACCCTGGCGCTGACACCCACGCATGAGATGATGGTCTCGCCGCATACGCGGCAAACCGCGACGCTGACCAAAGCGGGCAAGGTGCTTATCGCTGGCGGGCTCGATGATACCGGCGCGGTGACCGGCGTCGCCGAGAACTTTAAGGATAATGCGGGAGGAACCTTCACCGCCGCCGCCAATCCTCTGCGCACCAAACGCGAGTTCGCCACCGCGACGAAGATCAAGGGCGGCCTGGTGCTGATTGCCGGCGGAATCGGTGCGGGCCCCGTGGTGCTGCAAAACGCCGAGATCTTCAATATCGCCAACGGCACGTTCAATTACACCCTCGGCAACATGGTCAATCGCCGGTACGATCACACGGCGACGCTACTCAACAACGGCAACGTTCTGATCACCGGCGGATACAATAGCAATGGCGTCCCGCTCAGCACGGCGGAGATTTTCAACCCTACCACCCGGTTATTCACCGCGGTGGGATCCATGAACTACGCGCGCGCGCAGCACACCGCGACGCTGCTGCAGGGCGGCCGAGTCTTTATCGCGGGAGGAGTGGGAACCTCGAAAATTCTCGCCACCGCCGAGATTTATGATCCAACGAGCGGTAGTTTCACCACCGTGGGACCGACGATGACCGACAGCCGCGCCGGCCATACTGCCACCCTGCTCAACAATGGCACGGTGCTGATCGCGGGCGGAGTCGACCAGGCTGGCGTGATCGTGAACACTGCGGAGATTTACAATTCGGCGGGTTCGAGCAGCTTCAAGGCCACCGGTTCAATGAACTCGGCACGCATCTATCACACGGCCGTGCTCATCAAATAGCCGCGGCAGTTGCGCACAACCGCGCTGTCAGAGTCGATAGCATTCGCGTTGGCGGCGCGCGATCTGTATGAGTTCCTATGCTCCGCGACGCCGCAATGACTGAAGAGTCCAACTCCAAACCACGCGAACGCCGCGCATGGCCGTGGCTCGTAGTGGTCGCGCTTGCGCTGGTCGCCGTGATCCTGCTGGGGCGGCGCTTCGGCGGCGAACTCTCGATCCTGCTCGACCGGATCCGGACCCTCGGACCCGCCGCGCCAATCGCGTTTATCGCGATCTACATCGTCGCCTGCGTATTGTTCATTCCCGGATCGATTCTGACGATCGGCGCCGGAGTGTTGTTCGGCGTCGTATGGGGTTCGATCTATGTCTCGATCGCGGCGACGGCCGGTGCGAGCGCCGCGTTTATACTCGGGCGATATTTTTTGCGCGCGATGGTCGCACGGCGGATCGAGGGCAACCGGTCATTCAAGGCGATCGATGAAGCGGTTGCGCGCGAAGGATGGAAAATCGTCGCGCTCACCCGCCTGTCACCGGTCTTCCCGTTCAACCTGCTGAACTATGCTTTCGGTCTGACCCGCGTCTCGTTTGCCGACTATGTAATCGCATCGTGGGCCGGGATGATCCCCGGCACCGTGATGTACGTCTATATCGGCTCGATAAGCGGAGACCTTGCGCGCGCCGCGTCGGGGAATCATCCGCGTCCCGCTGCGGGATGGATCCTCAATGTGGTCGGCCTGGTGGCGACAATCGCGGTAGCGGTCTATGCGACGCGGATCGGCTCGCGCGCGCTCAAAGAGCGGACTTGAGGCAGCAGGATCGCGAGAGGGAAATCCCCGATGGATTGGCAGTCGCTCGAAATCATCCCGCTTGATGATCATAACCTCGCCCTGCTGGAAAATGTTCATCCCGCCGAATGGACGAATCCCACGCCTTCTGGACGTTACAACCTGGTCGTCGTCGGAGCCGGCACCGCGGGGCTGGTCTCCGCAGTCGGTGCAGCGGGTCTGGGCGCAAAGGTTGCCGTCATCGAGCGTGACCTGATGGGTGGCGATTGCCTGAACTTCGGATGCGTTCCGTCCAAGGCGCTAATCGCCTCGGCGCGGGCGGCCGCGGGGGCGCGTGCCGCGCACGAATTTGGAATCGAAGTGCCGCTCGGAGTTCGCGCGGACTTCGCAGCCGTCGCCGCGCGGATGCGCGCGCTGCGCGCATCGGTTGCGCACAATGATTCGGCGGCGCGCCTGCGCGATCTCGGAGTCGACGTATATTTCGGCGCCGCGCGGTTCGTCGCTCGCGACGCGGTCGAGGTCGAGGGCACGCGGCTCACCTTTCGCCGCGCCGCAATCGCAACCGGAGCGCGCGCCTCCGCTCCGGCGATTCCCGGACTTGCGGAAACCGGTTACCTGACCAACGAAACCGTTTTCTCGATGACCGAGTTGCCGGCGCGGCTCGCGATAATCGGTGGCGGCCCGATCGGATGCGAGCTGGCGCAGGCGCTGCGGCGTCTCGGCGCCGAGGTCACACTGCTGGAAGTCCTGCCGCACGTGCTCGCGCGCGAAGATCGCGACGCCGCCGAAGCAGTCGAGGCCGCGCTCCGGCGCGACGGCGTTGCGATCGCCGACGGCTGCACGATCCTTCGGGTCGAGCGCCGCGGCCATGACAAGATTCTGCGTATCGAATCTGAACACGCGCAGTCGGAAATCGCGGTTGACCAAATTATCGTCGGCGCGGGACGCGCTCCAGCCGTCGACGGGCTTGGACTCGAAGCCGCCGGGGTCGCGTACGATCGCGTCGCGGGAATCCATGTCGATGACTACCTGCGCACCAGCAATTCGCGCATCTACGCCGCCGGAGATTGCGCGTCAGCGCTCAAGTTCACGCATCTGTCGGACGCACACGCGCGAATCGTTTTGCGCAACGCCCTGTTCCGCGGCCGCCAGAAGGTGAGCGCGCTCACGATCCCGTGGTGCACCTATACCGATCCGGAAATCGCACACGTCGGCCTTGGCGAGGAAGAGGCACGCGAGCGAGGAATCAAGATCACCACCTTCACGCAGCCGATGGCGGAGGTCGATCGCGCGATCCTGGAGGGACAGACCCACGGCTTCGTGAAGATTCACGTCCGCGCCGGAACCGATCAGATCGTCGGCGCGACAATCGTCGCAGCGCACGCGGGCGAGATGATTTCCGAAATCACGCTTGCGATGACCGCCGCAGTGGGGCTCGGCAAGCTCGGCGACGTGATTCATCCCTATCCGACCCAGGCCGAGGCGATTCGAAAGGTCGCGAATCAGTACGCGCGCACCCGGCTCACGCCGTTTGCGGCGAAGCTGTTCAAGCGATGGTTCGCATGGACCCGCTAGCGCTGGAGGCTTTGTTCAGCGCAGGCGCAGATTGAATGCTTGCCGCCCCTTCTCTCCGGGACGAACCTCGAACTGCACCTCCGCGCCCTCGCGCAGATCCTCGAAATAAACTTTGGGCGACAGCCGCGATCGATGGAAAAATACTTCGTCGCCGCCGTCGTCGGGCTCGATAAATCCAAACCCCTTGTCCTTGACGACTTTCTTGATCGTGCCAAACACTGCGTTGTCCTCCGACGATGCTTTGGTAGCCGCTATTGTTGAGCTTACGGCGCCGTCACCGTATGTAAAGGGAATCGCGCGCCGCGCGGGATGATTAAATTATGCTGAAAGCCGTCACCCTGAAGGAAATCGAGCGGATTTTCGAAATCCTCGACGCGATGAACATCTCGCGCGAGGCGGTCGTCATCCCGCTGCGCCCGGAGCATCCCGGCCGCGTCTCGATCATGAAGGATGGCAAGCTCGAAATCGTGGTCGAGCGCGACGGCGACTTCGAGGACTGGGTCAGTGGGCTTCGCGCTCAGATTGATTCGCTGATGAACCCGGAACCGGACTAAGCTCGACCAACACCGCGCCGTGATCGATATTGTCGCCTGGCGCGACGCGCACCCGCTTGACCATCGCGTCGCTCTCGGCCGCAAGCGCGGTCTCCATCTTCATCGCTTCGATCACGACCAGCGGCTGTCCCGCGGACACACGGTCGCCGTCCTTGACCAACACCTTGAGCACCTTACCGGGCATCGGCGCAGTCACCTCGGACGCGGCCAGTCCGCCACGCGCGCGGCGCGCGCCAGATTCGGCGGGAACGAAATCGAATGTGCGCGGCCCGACGGCGACCAGGATCGCGTCTTTTCGGCGCGCGCCGAGAATCCGAAACCGCCGCTCGCCGATCGACAGGATCGCGCTCGCGTCGCCGAGCTGGTCGATCGTGGCCGATACGTCGCGACCGTCAACGCGAGCGCGAATCGCGCGTCCTTCGCGCGAAATAATCTCGACCTCATGCTCTGTCGCACCGAGCTTGAGTTTCACGAGCGTCTCCAGAGCTCGAAGCCGCGCAGCGCCGCCCACGGCGAGCGGTCGACTGTCGCGTTGGAAGAGTTTGCCGTCACGCGATTCCCAAGGCTTGCTCCTGGAGCACTCGTCGAGGTGAGTGCCGCCGCGATCAGTGCCGCGTCGGTCGTGGCACTATCCTCGGCCGGCCAGCGGGGAAAATGCTCCTCGATAAATCTCGTTGACAGATCGCCGCGAGCGAATGCCTCGCTCGCGATCACATCGCGCAGGAATCCCGCCGTATTGGTGACGCCAAGAATCGCAAGCTCGTCGAGCGCTCCGAGCATCCGCGTGCGCGCCTGCTTGCGGTCGGCGCCATAGGTGATCAGCTTGCCGAGCAGGCCGTCGTAGAATGCGCCGACCTCTGTCCCGCGTGCGAGATAACTATCGAAGCGGACGCCCGGGCCCGCGGGAACGCGCAGCTCGAGCACGGTTCCAGTGGCGGGACGAAAACCCGCGGCGGCATCTTCGGCATTGATGCGGCATTCGATCGCATGGCCGCGCGGCGCGCTGGGCGCGGTTATTTTTTCGCCGCGCGCGATTTTGATCTGCTCGGCGACCAGATCGCATCCGAAACGAATCTCGGTAATCGGATGCTCGACTTGCAAACGCGCGTTCACTTCCAGGAAATAAAATTTTCCGTCTTCGACCAGGAACTCGGCCGTGCCCGCATTCGTATATCCCGCCGCTTGCGCAAGACGCGTGGCCGCCGCGAGCATCGCGTCGCGCGTTGCCTCGCCAAGTCCGGGCGCGGGTGACTCCTCTATGACCTTCTGATGCCGCCGCTGGATCGAGCAGTCGCGCTCGCCCATCGTGACGACGGTTCCATGCTCGTCGCCGAGAAACTGCACTTCGACGTGGCGCGGCCGCGCGAGGTATTTTTCTATGAACACGCGCCCGTCGCCGAACGCGGCCAGCGCCTCGCGCGATGCCGCTTCGAGCGCCGCGTCGAGGCCCAGCGCAGCCTCGACCACGCGCATCCCACGCCCTCCACCGCCCGCCGCCGCCTTGACCAGGATCGGATAGCCCTCGCGCTCGGCGAACGCGCGCGCGGCGGCCGGCTCCGCGGTTTCGATTCCGGGAACTACAGGAACGCCCGAAGCGAGCGCGAGTTTGCGCGCGGCGACTTTGTCGCCAAGCTGCGCCATCACGTCGCCACGCGGCCCGACGAAAATAATCCCGGCGTCGGTGACGGCGCGCGCGAAATCCGGCCGCTCCGAGAGAAATCCGTAGCCCGGATGAATCGCGTCGGCGCCGGCCTCGCGTGCGGCCGCGATTATCGCCGCGATATTCAGATAGCTCTTCGCAGCTTCAGCCGGACCGATCAGGCGCGCATCGTCCGCCGCCGCAACGTGCGCGCCGTTCGCGTCGGGCTCGGAATATACCGCGACGGTTTTGATCCCCATCGCGCGCGCGGTGCGGATGATCCGGAGCGCAATCTCGCCGCGGTTGGCGACCAGCAACACGTTTAGCTTTCGCAGAGCCATCGAAGCCGGAGCGTACCATATAGACGCCGCGCCTCAAGCGCGCAGCGCCGAGATTGCAACTGCCGGCCGCCTGAGATAATCCGGCGATACGATGCCGCACTACTTCGACGATTTCTCTCCGGGCCAGCTCTACAAACATTGGCCAGGCCGCACCATCACCGAGTTCGACAACACCTGGTTCACGCTGATGACGATGAACACCAACCCCATTCATTTCGACGCGGCGTACGCGGCCAAGTCGCAGCACGGGCGATGCCTCGTCAACGGACTGCTGGTGCTCTCGACCGTGGTCGGAATGAGCGTGAAGGATATCAGCGAGAACGCGATCGCGAATCTCGAATACGAGTCGGCGCGGCATAGCGCCCCGACTTTCGCCGGCGACACGCTTTACGCCGAGACCACGATCCTGGAAACCACGCCCTCGCGAAGCAAAGCCGACCGCGGAATCGTCTACGTCGAGACGCGCGGGCTCAATCAGAACGGCGAGCAGGTGATGATCCTGCGCCGCCGCGTGCTGATCCCGCGCCGGCCGGCATGAACGCGCAGCGCGAATAGTATTTCGATGGATCAACTTTACTTCGTCGTTCATACCCATTGGGACCGCGAATGGTATCAACCGTTCCAACAGATGCGCGCGCGGCTGGTCGCGATGGCGGATCGGATGATCCCGCGGGTCGAGAGCGGCGAGATTCCGTTCTTCCACTTCGACGGACAGACGATCGTTCTCGACGACTACCTGGAAGTGCGGCCCGCGATGGCGCCGCGGCTGCGCGCACTTATCCGCGCGGGCAAAATCCAGGTCGGTCCGTGGTACGTGCTGGCCGATAGCTTCCTCGTGAGCGGCGAATCGCTCATTCGCAATCTCGAGATCGGAATCGAAACGGCGCGCCGCTTCGGCCGTCCGCTCGACGTCGGCTATATTCCCGATCAGTTCGGACATATCGCGCAGCTCCCGCAGATTCTGGCCGGGTTCGGATTTTGCACCGCCGTGCTATGGCGCGGAGTCGGCGCCGACGTCACCGCAAATCGTTTCACGTGGGAAGCGCTCGACGGCTCGGCGGTCAGCGTCGTGTACCTGCCGTTCGGCTACTCGAACGGCGCAAATTTTCCGCTCGAGTCGGTCGAGAGTTTTCTTGTCCGCGCAAATCAGATCGCCGAGCGCGAGCGCGCGTATGCGCGACGGCGGTCCGATTCTGGTGATGACCGGCACTGACCACACCGAGCCCGACCCACGGCTGGCCGCGCGGATTCGTGAAGCGCGCGAGGTCTCCGACTTGAGCGTCGAGCTCGGCCCACTCGAAGGCTTCGTCAACCGCGCGGACGCGCTCGCGCCCAATGGGCTGGCGCATCATCATGGCGAGATGCGCTCGCCCCTGCGCGCGCATCTGCTGCCCGGAGTCACGTCGGCACGAACCTGGATCAAGCAGCGCGACTTCGCCAACTGCTACGCACTCGAGCGGCTGGCCGATCCGGTCGCGGCGCTCGCGTCGGCGCTCGGCGAGACTTCGAAGCATCGCGAATTTCTCGATCTCGCCTGGCGCCTCGAGCTGCAGAATCATCCGCACGATTCGATTTGCGGATGCTCGGTCGATCAGGTGCATACCGACATGCGCTACCGCTTCGATCAGGCCGCAATAATCGCGGAGAACGTGGTGCGCGCAGCCGCGGCGGAGGTTCTCGAGCACGGCGACGGCGGGCTGGGCGCGGCGATCGCGGTGTTCAATCCGAGTTTCGCGCGCCGCGCGCTGGTCACGGGCGAGCTCGAGCTTCCCGATCCGGCCGCGAGATATTTCGTCCGCGAGCCGGACGAAGTGGCGATTCCGATCGCAGTCGAAGTTACCCGCGCCGCGCGCGCATTCGAAATGGAGCTGCGCGCCTCGGAGTTCAAACCGATGGTTGCGGCGCTCGTTCATCCGACCCTGATGAGCCGAACCGTCAACGGCTACGAGCTCAAGCAAGCCGGCGCGGGCCGGGTCGAGCTCGCGCTGACGATGAGTCGCGCGGCGACGAGCGAGCTTGACCTCGAGGAATTTCGCAACGCGATTCGTACGCAAATTGCTGACGACGCGATGATCCACATTCGCGCGACGAATGTCGCGCGATGCGCCATCTCCTTCGTGGCCAACAACCTGACCCAGGCCGGTTTTACGTTCTACCGCCTGGAGCGTGAGCCTTCATCGACGGCGCCGGAGCATGCGACGCCGCGCGATCGGATCGAAAACGAATTCTATCGGCTGGGTCCCACGTCCAACGGAATCGAAATCGAAGACCTGCGCGCCGGGCGGCGGCTCGCGCTGCACTTCGAGGACGACGGCGACCGCGGCGACGAGTACAACTTCGATCCGGTCCTCGGAGCTGCGACGATTACCGCGCCCGCGAAGATCTCGTCACGCGTCATCGAGGACAGTCCGGCCCGCAAGCGAATAGCCGTCACGCTCGAATATGCGATTCCCGCCGCGTTAGCTCGAAACCGCGCCGCGCGCGACGCTCGGACTGAACCGCTCGAAATCGGGTTGTGCGCGACGCTTCACTCCGGTCTCGATCGGATCGATCTCGAAGCGCGCGTAAATAACCGCTCGCGCGATCATCGTCTGCGCGCTGCTCTGACGACGCCGGTCGCCGCATCCGAATCGGTCCATGATACGAGTTTCGGAATTTTGCGGCGCCAGCTTGCCTACGCGGAACCTAAGGGAACCGAGGACCTCTATCCCACGGGACCGCATCGCACGTTCACCGCGGTCGAGTCGGCGGACTTTTCGGCGGCAATGATTAGCCGCGGCATCTACGAGGCTGAGGTGCGTGCGGATGCCGCGGGATCGACGATTCTGCTCACGCTGATTCGCGCGGTCGGGTGGCTCTCGCGATCGGATCTGGCCACGCGCCGCGGCGGCGCCGGACCCGAGCTCGAAACTCCCGGGGCGCAGGAGCTGGGTGAGCATCGCTTCGAGTTCGCGGTCACCACCGCGAACGGCCGTCTGCTCGAGGGCGGGATCGTTCAGCGCGCCGCGGCATACGCGGCGCCTCCGAGGATGTTCGCCGCACCGCGCACCGCCGGGGCACTGCCGAGTTTGATTTCGTGTGATAACCCGCGGATCGCGTTTTCAACCGCGCGCCCCGGCCCGCGCCCGGGCTCTTACTGCGCCAGGGTTTTCAGCAATTCGCCCGAGACCGAGCATGCGCAATTCCGCTTCCACGAGGCGATGCGTGCGCGCGTCATCGATCTGGCCGGAAACGCGGTGAAGCACGCCGGGATGAGCCGCAAGCGCGGCGGCGCGCTTGAGCTCGAACTCCGGCCGTTCGAGATCGTCACGTTCGAGGTCACGCGACGCAAGCCGGCGCAGTGAAGAAAAATATTTTCGCCAGAGGCCCGCAAGTCATTGATCAACGCGCGCAAATCACTATTTTGGATCGTGCGAAAGGCGTTACGCGCATCCGCGCGGCGCGACGAAAGTGGAACTGATGAGAACGAAGGAGCGTTAGCCGAAGAAAAATGAACGATCGACCCACCGCGGTCCGTACCGTGTACGACTATCCCGTCGCGAGCCACCTGTGCAGCGACGGAAGCGTGCGCTACGTCAAGCTGGTCCGCAAATCCGGCAACCCACAGCCGGAAGGCACCTGCACCACCTGCCAATTATCTTTTCAATACCGCAAACCCAAACCTTCGTCCGTACGGCATCCAGAGGGCGAAGGCATCACGCACTTTTAAGCCGACCGCCACCCCGCGCGTATCACCTGAGCGGCGTCTGCTGGGCAGCATCCTCCGATGCCGCAGGCATCGTTGTGCGCGCGAGCAGGATGTCCGGGCCTTTATAGAATCGCGCGAGCGCCGCGCCGACAAACTCCCAGCCGTGATGCGGGTCGAACCACGCATTCAGATGCGGGACGAACGGCGCCATGATCAAATTGAGCCATCCAAAGTCTGGCTTCAGATCGACTTCCACCATCCCTGGCTGATCCATCGGCGAATTAGTCTGGGCTTGGGCGATCGATACCTTAACCGGAAAGATCTTCGGGCTTGGCGCGCAATTGAAAACGTGCGTCTGGAGTGTGCCGAAGCCACCGCGGCGCAAATAATCCTGAATCGGAACCATCACCGAGGCTCCGGCCCAGATGTCTGCTGGCGGGGTAAGCTGGATCGTCTGGGTCTCGGGCGGCTGGCTGCGAAAATCGATGCAGGTTGCAAGCCCCGACTTCACGTCGAAATTGCTCTGAAACTCCGGCGCGCCGTTGGCCAGAAAAAAATAGTGATCCGCGGATGCAAGGACCGGCAGCTCACCGGCCGGCCTATCGAACCGATCGGTTTCGAAATCATACTGGCCGCTGGCATAGCGGTCGTCGCCGTGCAGCGCGAGCCCGTCGCCCTCCTTCGTAACGGCATAGTGCGCGTGGCCGATTACGCTTCGGCTCGCGGGATCCAGAATCTCGAAGTCGGCCGACGAAAATCCCAGCAATGTGCTCGCTGGAGCGGCCACCGCCGGCGAACGGGATATGGTAAGCGCCCCCAGAAGGAGAATCGTCGCCGTCGCCGGCATCCGGATCGAACGCAATAGTTTCATCCTGGCCCGCATAGTCGCGCAGGGTAAGGCTTGCTCCGGGCGCGGCAATTTGGGAGCTTGATCGCCTCTGAGATTTTCCGTGTGAATCCCCCGCAAGACAACCCCGAATCTTCCGTCCAGGGCGAGCGTGCGGCAATCGCGCTCGACATTGCGCCGCGCAGCGCCAACTACCTGTGGATGCTGCTCGGGCTGCTGATGTCGGTGACCATTTTCGAGGGTTACGACGTCACCATCTTTCATCTCTGCACGCCCGATATCGCGCGCTCGTTTCATCTCGACAATCGCGCGATCGGAACCCTTGCGTCGCTGGTCAGGCTCGGAGGGATGGCCGCGTTTCTGCTGGTGATGGCTTCGGACCGGGTCGGACGCAAACCGATCGTTTCCGGAACAGTTCTGTTCTACACCCTGTTCACGCTGCTGACCGCGCTTTCGACCGGGCTCGGCAGCTTCACGATCTTCCAAAGCCTCGCGCAGCTCTTTTTGTCGGCCGAATTCAGTATCGCGATTATCATGGTCAGCGAGGAATTCCCCGACAACCTGCGCGGACGCGGAATCGCCGCGCTGCAGACCGTCGGCCTGTTCGGCGTCGTCGCCGGCGGCGAACTGTACGGCGTCGTAGCGGATTCGCGATGGGGCTGGCGCGGAATGTATTTCATCGGAATCCTTCCGCTGCTGTTGGTCGCGTTTCTGCGCCGCGGACTGAAGGAAACCGCGCGTTTCGAGGCGTTCAAAGCCTCGCGCGTTGTGACGGCAAACTGGCTCAGCGAGATCGGCGCGGCTTTGCGCACCGCGATCGAGCCGATTCGCGGGCCTTATCGGAGCCGCGTGCTGCTGGTGGCGCTGCTGTGGAATTGCGTGGGCATCGTCGGCTCGCCGGCGGTCACGTTTTTCAGCCTCTACGCCAAACGCGATCATCATTGGACTTCGTCACAGATCGGGCACGCCGTCGTGCTGGCGTACGTAATCGGCGCGCTCGGCAATATCGTCGCCGGATGGGCGCTGGATCGGATCGGGCGCAAGCCCACGACCGGAACCAGTTACGTCGTCGGCGCATTCGCGATCCTCGCGCTGTTTCAGACCGAGAGCCACAGCGCGATGCTGACGGCGCTGGTCATCACCGTGTTCGCATTTCAGTGCGCACGCACCGCGACCGCGACTTATTCGGCGGAGCTGTTCCCGACCGAAATCCGCGCGACTTCGTACAGCATGACCGTGCAGCTCTTCGGACAGATCGCCAGCCTGCTGACGCCGTTTACGATTGGCGCGCTCTCGAATTCGGTCGGCGGACTCGGCAACGCGGTTGCGATCGTCTCGATCGGTCCGGTGATCGGCGCGCTTCTGGTCTGGCGTTTCGCGCCGGAGACGCGCGGGTTGACGCTTGAGCAACTCGAAACCCGAGGAGTGGGTTAAGAACGCCGCGATGCTCGACACGATCCTCGGCGAGAGTTCTGACATCCGGAAGCTACAATCGGTGCTCGCGCGCGCGATGTTTCGCGTCGGCGTCAGCGCGAATCGTCGCCACCGCGCTCGCGGCGATTACCGGAATCGCGGCGGGAATCGCGTTCGGCGAAAGGCTCCGCCGGATGGGGGATCGCGATGCTCGCGCTGAGCGCCGCGCTCGACGCGATCGACGGCACGATCGCGCGCGAGTGCGCCGCGCCGAGCGCGCTCGGCGGCGTTTTCGATCTGGTCTCGGACCGCGTGGTCGAGACCGCCGTGATAATCGGCATCGCGTGGGGCCACGCCGAGCTTTACTTCCCCGCGCTCGCGCTGGTCGGAAGCTGGTACGTGAATATCACGGTGTTCCTCGCGGTCGGCGCGGCGCTCGAGCGCCACGGCCCCAAGCTGATCGAGTATCCGCCGGGAATCCTCGAGCGCACCGAGGCGCTCGTCGTTCTTCGTGATCCTCGCCAGCGTCGAGTCGATCGGGTTTCTCCATCCAGCCGGACCAATCCTGTGTTATGCGATGACCGCGCTGGAAATAGTAACCGGCGCTCAGCGCCTTATCTTCGGATGGCGGATGCTCTCCTCCGCGCCGCCGCGCTGATCAAGAAACAAGACGGCCATGTCGTCCGACGCGACGCTGGTTCTGCGACTAAGACCTTCGCGAAGTAAAGCGCGAGAGGCGGCGGTCGCCGAGGTTCTCGCTCTTCTTCGCGGCCTCGACGCGCATGCATCGTCCGGTCCGTTGTCAGAAGTTTCCGGGGTCGCCTGGGTCGCGCTTCCCGAAGCTAACCTCAAAAGCGCGGTGAGCCGCCTGCGGCCATTGGGCTACACCGGGTCAATCGATCTGGTTGCTCCGCTGAAAAATGTCGGTCCAGCACGACCGGAAAGAAACCGCGCGATGGAAAGGACGCGAATTCGCATTGGTTCGCCTGTACGAGGAATCAGACGAGACCCTCAGGATCAACGCTCCCGATCAACGGACTTTTCTTCTGGAGTGCGGTGACGGCGTGGTTCGCGCCATCGCGGGATACCGGGGCGGAAGAGGAGCGCTGGAGCATCGTGCGCTGCCGGTAGCCGACGCCCGGCTTCTCGTAAATCTGGTTACACCTCTGCGCAGTGGCCGCCTGCTCGATCCATTCGCCGGTGCGGGGGGCGTTATTCTTGAGGCGAATTCGAGAGGGTTCGCTACCGTTAGTTTGGACCGCGATCCTGCCCTTCGATTTGGACTAAGTGGAATCTCGGCCCACCACATCGTGGGTGATGCGGCCGCGCTGCCCTTCGAAGCGCGCACATTTGATGCGGTCGCGACAGAGCCGCCGTACCACGCAAGTGCGCTCGATAAGATCATTGCCTCGATCTCAGAGGTGGCAAGGGTGATCCGGCGCGGCGGGCGCATTGCATTCCTGGTTGCATCCAAACAAACCGCCGTCGTCCGCAGTGCCGGCGAGCGTGCGGGTTTGACACTGGAACTCGAAGCTGCGATCAACCGCAAAGGCGTCGAGGTCACGTGCATATGCTGGCGCCGATAATGATGGCGCCAAGAACGCATTTGCGCGCTGGTCGGCGGAGCAGGGGCCGAACTGGGTAGTGACAGAACTGTCGTGAAGCACATCGGCATTGTCGCGGTTAGCGCCGAAGGAGCAGCGCTTTGTTACCGCACGATCTGTCTCGAAGGCGCGGCGATTCTTGGGCCGCATGACCATCCGGAGATCAGCCTGCACGGGTTCTCGCTCCGCAGATATCAGCGCCTCATCGACGACGATCATTGGGCCGCGGTGGGTGGGATGATGCTGGAGTCGGCCGCGAAACTCGTCGGGTCCGGAGCGCAATTGCTGATCTGCCCCGACAACACTGTCCACCAGGGGCTCGATCTTGTCCGCGAGCGTTCACCTGCGCCGTGGATCCACATTGCCGAGGAAGTCTCCGATGAGGCTCAGCGGCGCGGCTTCAGGCGGCTCGCCATTCTCGGAACGCGCTTCCTGATGGAAGGTCCGGTGTATCGGTCCAAGCTCGCAACAGCGGGCATCGACTGCCGCGTTCCGAACATAGAGGAACGCATGCGTATCAATCAGATCATTTACGATGAGTTGGTCTACGCGCGCTTCCTTCCGGAGTCGCGCGCGTATTTTCAAAATGTAATCCGCGAGCTTGGCGAGGGCGGCTGCGATGCGGTCGCGCTGGCCTGCACCGAGATTCCGTTGCTCATAAGCGCCGCCGACTCTCCGTTGCCGATCCTCGACTCGACGCGCATCCTCGCTCGGGCAGCTCTCCGTAGGGCGACTTCACCGGAGAACGCAAAATAGTTACGGTCGTAGAGGTTAGGTCGAATGGCATCGGAAAAGACGCTCTACAAGAGGATTGGCGGCTACGATGTGCTCGCGGCAGTCGTGGATGAGTTCCTTCGCACGCTCTCGTCCGATCCGCGGATGGCGCGGTTCACGGCGAGTTACGAATCGCGCAAGCGCAACCGCCAGCTCACACTTGACTACCTCTGTGCGGCGACTGGAGGTCCGACTTTCTATCTCGGCAGAGATATGAAAACCGCGCATGCGGGTTTGGGGATCTCCGCGGACGAGTGGACGATGTCGCTGGATCACATCCAGCGTGCGCTCGTCAAATTCAAGATAGCGGAGCCGGAGAGCAGAGACCTCGTCGCGCTGTTTTCCAGTCTTAGGGATCAGGTGGTCGAGCGCTAGCACCTGCATCAGCGGGTCGCGAAACCCGCTAATATGGCGGGTGGGAGAGGTGAGAGTTTTCTATGTCGTCACGGCCGAAACGGTTGAAATCCTCGGGATCGTCACAAAAGGCGGCCGGCGTCCTTGATCGGTTTCGAAAATGACGACGACTGGTTCGATTATCGCCTCGAGCACGATCGCGAGTTTTTGCGGCGGGTGGCCGATGCACGAGAAGCGCTCCGGGCTGGGCGCGGTGTTCGGCTCGAACAACTGCCGCCCAGGCGGTCTGGTTGACAGTCGGCCGCTGAGTTCGCAGCATGGCGGGCGTAGGTCAAAATGACGCTGATGTGCGCTCGGAGAATGCATGCAGACGAGGTGGACACCGACGTCTCTCTCGTCGGCCGGCTGCTCGCGGCGCAGTTTCCGCAGTGGGCAAATCTCCCGATCGAGCCGGTCGCCTCTACCGGGACAGATAACGCGATCTATCGGCTCGGCGACGACATGGCCGTCCGGCTGCCGCGCACCGATCGGGTCACTATTCAACTGGATAAGGAGCATCTGTGGCTCCCGCGACTCGCTCCGCACCTGCCGCTTGCGATCCCCGCCCCGCTCGCGAAAGGGATTCCTGGCGAGGGCTACCCCTGGCATTGGTCGGTTTACCGATGGCTCAGCGGCAGGAACGCCGCGATCGAGCCCGTCGCGGATCTGCGCGAGGCGGCCGCGGCGTTGGCGCAATTCATAACTGCCCTGCACAGGATCGATCCTACCGGCGGCCCGCGCCCCGGTGGGCACAACTTTGGCCGAGGCGTGCCGCTGGCAACGCGAGACGCCGCGACGCGGACCGCGATTGCAAGCCTGAAAGGAATGCTCGATACCGACGCAGTTAGCGCGGCGTGGGAGGCTGCCCTTGAGACGCCGAGGTGGGAAGACCAACCCATGTGGATTCACGGAGACCTTCTGCCCGCAAACCTGCTGGTCGAACGAGGCCGGCTCCGCGCCGTCATCGACTTTGGCGGTTTAGGCGTGGGCGATCCCGCGTGCGACTTGATGCCGGCGTGGATTCTCTTCTCCGGCGAAAGCCGGGACGCATTCCGCGCGGCGCTCTCCGTCGATGATGCGACCTGGGCGCGAGGTCGCGGATGGGCGCTGTCCTGGGGTTTGATCTTCATCCCGTACTATCTGGAATCCAACCCTGGCAGCGTCGCGATCGCTCGACACGCGATCGAACAAGTCCTCGCCGATCACGCGCACGCCGCATGACGCGGATGAGGAGTCCGCTTCCGGCTACTTCTTTTCGTCGGAGGGGCGGAAGAGCTTCATCAATTCATCGACGCTTGCCGGAGGACGCGCAGGCTGCGGCGAGCGTGTCGCTCACGTGCTCGACGCTTTTCATTCCGACCAGCGCGACGTTTATTCCCGGCGTCGAGCGGACGAACTGGATCGAGCGCTGCGCGTCGGAAGAAAAATTCGGAAAAGTCTCGCCGAGAATTTCCGGCAGCCCTTTCGCGAGGCGACCCTGCAATAGCGATGCGCTGGCGCACACGCCCAGGCCCATCGCGCCTGCGACAGTCAGCGTCGTGCCCTTCTGATTTCCGACGGTCTGATTCGAGCGCGTGACCGCCTCGGGCATCGCGAGGTTGTAGGGAAGTTGAAGCGCGCGAAAGTGATGCGCTTCGCCGGCGACTTCGTGCGCCAGTCGCCAGAGCTCGTCGAGCGAAAGAAAGCCGCGTTCAGTCGCCGGGGCGCGGAGGCCGTTCCAGGTCGCGATCCCATAAACGCCGATTTTTCCGTCCGCGGCGGCCGCTTCGAGCGTCTCGAACGCCGCGCGCATCCGCTTCAGAAACTCCGCGCGCGAGATCTCGCCGAGCTGAGTCTCGGGATTGTGGATGTAATAGATATCGATCGTCTCGAGGCCGAGGTTCGTGCGCGACATTTCGAGCATCGTCGCGAGCCACTTGGGCGTCATGCAGTGCGAGCCCTCGACCAGATCGCTCTGCGCGACAATCCCGCTGCGGATGTAATGCTCGTCGAACCATCCGCGCGGGTCGGGCGGCACCTCGCCGTCAAACGTGATGTAGCCGCCCTTGGTCGCGACGACGATCTCCTCGCGCTTGATCGTTCCCGCAGCCGTCATCGCGGCAAGGACCTTGCCGATCGTCCGCTCGCTGCGCTGAAAGCGATAGTTCACCGCGGTATCGACCAGGTTGATTCCCCCGGCGAGCGCCGCGGTCAGCGCGGCTTCGTAGTCTGTGTCAGTCTCTGCGTCGGGCTCGCCAAGATAGGTGCCGATCCCGATCGACGAAACGCTGAGCCCGATCATCGGGCGGAAGTTTCCCGGGAGATTAGCGAATCGGCTGGCGTATGCCGCCGACGCCTGGGCGGTTGCGCGGCCTTTAAGCATCGACTTTCTCCAGCGCAGACCGGTGCGCCCGTTACGAAGTGAACCGGATCGCGCTTGCGGCAGGCTCGTAGAGCGCCTGGATCACGTTGCCATCGGGATCGCGGATATAGAAAGACACCGAACCGTCGCGATGATGTTTGAGCGGATGCACGATTTCCAAATGCTCAGCCTGCGCCCATCGCCATCCCGCTTCGACCTCGGCGATACTCTCGACGATAAAACCCAGATGGTCCATGCGCTGCGCGGCAGGATCGCCGCTGTCGCCGCGATGCAGCGCAAGATTGTCGCATCCCGAGCTCAAGTAAGCATTCTCCGGATCGGGCTGCCAGACGACCTTCATGCCGAACACGCGCTGATAAAACGCTTTGGCGCGTTCGACGTCTTTGACCTTGAGCGCCAGATGGCGCAGCCCGCGATTCTTTATCAAATGGTTGCCTCGCGCTTGCGGTAACCGACGACGGCCCAAATCGGATCGCTCGGCGGATCGGTCGGGTCGCTCCTGTCGATCGCATCCATATTCTCAAACCCGCCCGCATCCATAAAGTACCGCGCGACGAGGCCGACGCGATCATGCTCGTTCAGATGATGCCAGATCGCGACGGCTTTGGTCGGGAACATCCGATTCGAAAACGTCACGACGAACGGCGCGCCCGGCCGTATCACGCGCGCGACCTCGCGAAAGGTCCGCACAGGCTCGACCATGTATTGAATCGAGACCGTGACCACGGCGCCATCGAACTCGGCGTCGGCGAAAGGAAGCCGCGCCTCGCGATTGAGATTGTGGATCACGATCTCGGTCAGTTGCGGATTATCCGTCATCTCGGCCTGATTCATCCCGAGCCCGACGACTCGCGCCGGATGCAGACTATCGGGTAGATGCGATCGCCAACTGCTCATCAGATCGAGAATCGCGCCGCCTTGCGGAAGAAGCCGCGCGTAGATCTCGCCGACCTTCGCGATCGCGCCGTCATCGATATGCACCACGCGCCGCGGCGAAGTGTAAAACAGCTCATCGTCCGAGTCGTCGATACGTCCAAAAAATTCTGGCGGGAACGGATTAGGCATGATGGAACCGAAACCTGATTTGATCACGGCTTGCGATAGGGAACAATCACTCCGCGCAGCATCGGGAAGTGGCGCGCGTTGAGAGTTACCAGCGCGCTTTGCGATGCGACCGCACTGGCCGCGATCGCTGCGTCAACCAGGCCGGTGCCATGACTTCGGCCATACTCGCGGCGGAACAATCCGGCCTGCACCGCGATGTCGCGATCAACCGCGACTGGCTCGAGCAGCTCCTCGAGCCGGGCCATCGCTTCGCGCTCGGCGTCGTCTCGCACGCCGACGTACAACTCGGTGAGCGTGAGGCACGAGACTCGATGCGGCGCCGATCGCGGCCTTCAGGTAGGCAAGAGCCTTGGGCTCGCCGCGAAGATAGTCGATCAGAACGTCGGTATCGATGAGCAGGGCCGATAGTGCTGGCATCCGAGCTAGGCTTGGCCGCGGACAGGTCGGACCCTATCGGCCTCACGCCGCAGGGCGTCGAAGTCGGGCAGATCGGTGCGTCCGCGCCAGAGGCCGGCGACGGCCTCGAGGACCTGCGCGCGCCCGGCGGCCGTCGTCTGTTCCAGCCAGTGATCCACCGCGGCGCGGATTATCTCGCTTTGCGGACGGCCGGTGCGTTTGGCCAGGCGCCGCAAGCTCTGATGCTCGCGCCGGGTCAGATAAATCTGGGTTCTCACCATCGCCTGGTTCTTCATGATGTATATCTATGATGTATAGTTCCTTTTCAAGCGCGGGTCCATCCGAACGGTTAGTTGTGTGCGCGCTCCTGCCCGATTTTGGGCAAGGTGGGGCCTTGGATTTTTTGAATTGGGCACTTTTCGGTGGGTTCGTTTGGTATCTTTTCTAGTCGCTAAAAAAATAAACTCCTTGAAAATGCTGCCGATTCCGGGGCGATTGGGTTCGATTCTGCAGCTTTTTCGGTCATCGATTTTCGGGAAGAAAAACTAGACACGAAGACACCAAGGAAGACCAAGACACTAAGACACGAAGAACACGCATTTCCGCGCGCGGCGCGCGAAAATGCGTCAGTTCTTTGTGCCTTTGTGTCTTGGTGGTTGGATTGATGATTGTGTCTGGTCGCGAAAGCATCTCCCTGCAAAATGGTGCGCGGTAGTGAGCGGGTTGCTTCCACTCGATCAGCTTTTGCACGAAGTGGATTCAGGCATAAGGCTGAACAGTTCAGCCATGAACAAATCTGGCAAAAACCCGAACGAGTGTTAGGGAGACGGATGGCGGCTTCAGAAAGTGTGGAACCGCAAGATAAAGCCTGTGCCACAAGGAGTTCGGCGGATTAGCGGCGTGCGGAGACGGGCGCGTCCCGACGCGCCTCTACGAAAATGGGCAGATCATCGAATCGCAATTTGTAGGATTTGCGAGCCGCCGCGCGTCTTCCCTCGCAGTCCGTCTCCAGGCGCTAACTTTCCTCCCGCATGAGCGATCGTCGTCGATGGGCACGACTCGTGCCGGTGCTATGTAAAACGGTTCATCGTCCGAGTCACCGAATCGGCTGAAAAATTCTGGCGGGAATGAATTCAGCTTAGCTTAAGCTTTGTCATCAGTTCGGATTATATAGAGAATTACTCCGTAAAATCAGCTATTTAGGTTAATTTCGCGGTATTTTGCGTAAGGGCGTTGACTTGGTTTCGGCACGCCGTCTAAAGTAAAACACTTTTCCAAAGCGCTTCTTCGGCTTGGTCCCGTCGGCTGCGTCGCGCGTGGAATTTCGATGGTCAGACGCGACAAGACCAACTACGTTATACAATCCGTTGCGCATTCGCTCGACGTGCTCGAGCAATTTTTCGGCGACGTTGACGAACTCGGCGTGACCGAGCTTTCCAAGCGCCTCAAGCTCCACAAGAACAACGTCTTCCGCCTGCTCGCGACGCTCGAAGCTCGCGGCTATATCGAGCAGAATAAATCGACCGAGAATTACCGGCTCGGGATCAAATGCCTCCTGCTCGGGCGGCGCTATATTCATCACATGGGACTCGTGCGGCAGGCGCGGCCTACTCTGGCCGAGCTTGCGCGCAAATGCCGCGAGAGCACTTACGTCGCGATTCTGCGCCGCGACGGCGTAGTTCCGCTCGAAGCGGCGGAACCCGAGGATCGCGCGGTGCGAATCACGCCGCCGATCGGCAACACGCTGCCGCTGCATTGCACGGCGGTCGGCAAGGCGCATCTGGCCTTCGACACGGAGGAGCAGCTTCGCGCGGCGCTGCCGGAGCATCTGAAGCGCTTCACCGATCGCACGATAATCGATCGCGCGGCGCTGCTCGAACAGCTAACCGGCGTGTCGAGCACCGGATATGCGACCGACGCGGGCGAGTACGTCGAGGAAGTGAACTCGATCGCGGTGCCGATTCGCGATTACACGCGCTCGGTGGTGGGCTCGCTCGCGATCGCGGGGCCGGCCTATCGGATGGCGCCCGAACGAATCGCCGCCGAGCTCGCGCCGACGCTGCTCGAAGCGGGCGGCGAAATCTCCCGCCGCCTCGGTTTTAACGAGTAACGGTTTTTCGCCCTTACGTAACCGGTCGAATCGCGTTCAAGCGAGACCGAGGCCATCGTAAATCGCGTCTAGCGTGGAAACTATCCGCGCATCGTGGCGGTTTTCCTGCGACTCGAGCATCCCATTAAACACCAGCGCGACGACGACCTTGTTTTCGGGATCAAGAAAGGCCGACGACGAGACGTAACCGTTGTGGCCCCACGTGCGCCGGGAGCATCGATTACCGAACCACGCGGCCGCATTGCAGTACTGTTTCGAATCGATCACGACGCCGAGTCCCCGGTCGAGCGGATAGCCGAAGGTATGGTCGCGCGTTGCGACCAGATGGCGCGCCGAGATCGCCTCGACGGTCTGCGGCCGGATAACTCCGCCTCCGCCTGCGAGCATCGCTTCGTAGAATTTTCCGAGGTCGTGAATCGGCCCGCGCGCGCTGCCTCCCGGACGGCATACCGCGAGCGCCTCTGCGCTGTCGCTCCAGAGCGGATAAGTGTGCGGCATCGGTTTCGAGAGGCCGGTCGCGAAGTGCATCGGCGCGATTCGACGATCGGCCGCATACTCGCGATAGCGTTCCGGCGGCATCCCGAGCCAGGTGTCATTCATCCCTAACGGCTCGAAAATTTCCTCGCGCACGTATTGCGAATACGGCCGGCCGTCGATACGCCGCACGATCTCCGCGAGCGCATACCATCCCGACGCGACGTGATAGCCCATCCGCTCGCCGGGCACCCATCCGGGGGCGAGCGACGCGGCGCAAAGTTCGGCGATAATTTTTTCCCAGGGATCGGTGGACCACGCCAGGACCGCGCCCGGGAATCCGCCAGTGTGAGTCAGGACGTGACGAATCGTGACGCGTTCCTTGCCCCTGACGCCGAACTCCGGGATGTGCCGCGCGACCGGATCGTCGAGCTCGAGCTTGCCCTGCTCCCACATCTTCGCGATCGCGACCGCGGTGATCGGCTTGATCGACGACATCCACAGCATCAGCGTGTCGGGGCGCATCGCGACGCCCTCGCGCGCCTCGCCGAACGCGAGATCGCCGAGCACTTCGCCGTCGCGCGAAACGTACAGTTGCGCGCCGAGATGCAGCCGCGCCTTGATCCCGCGCTCGATCACCGAAGCGGCTTTTTCGAGTATCTGATGTTGGCTCATGCGGTTCTCCGATACCTCAACGATGCCGCCGCCGGTCCTTATTGCCGTTGTCTTCGGCGAGAGCATCCAGCGTGCCGAGCACAATGGCAAGGGCATGCCGCACGGCGGGGCCCTGCTCCTGAAGATGGCGCCGGACGATCGCGATCTTCCTTCCGCGTGCCAGCGCGACGAGGTTCCGGCCCTTCGCCGTCACCTCGACCAAGACGCCTCGCCCATCCGAGGGATCCTTGGCGCACCGAACCAGGCGCGCGCGTTCCATATCGTGGATCAAGCGGGTCATCGAGGGCCGCCGCACGCGCTCGAACGCGGCCAGTTCTCCGACATTTGCGCGGCCGTGGAAGACGAGACTGGTTAACACCGAAAACCGCGCGGGGCTCAAATTCAGCTCGACATCGATGTCCCGCAGGCGTCGGCCAAAGTGCTGGACGAACAGATACAGGCGCTCGGCCTGCTGATCGATAACGCTTGCCACGTCCGCGAGAGTAATATAGTTAGTAATGCTAATCAATATCGGAGAGGTGATGAATGGCGACCATACCACGGACCAGGATCGAGGGACGCCGATTCGGCCTGCTGGCCGACACTCATGACAATCTCGTGAAGTGGCCGGAAATTCTCGAGCAGGTTCGGACCGCGTTGGGACCGGTCGACGGGATCATCCACTGCGGTGACTTATGCACGCTACAGGCGCTCAACGATCTGTCCAAAGTCGCGCCGGTCTGGGCGGTCAGAAGCGGCGCGGACCCCGCGGCTTCGCCTCCAGAGCTTGTTGACGGACCCAGGATCCTTGAAATCGGCGAAGTGCGGATCGGAATCGTGAACTCGCTGAGTTCCGATCCGATCAAAGCGGAGGTGGAACCGGGCCTGCGCTTTCCTCATGTCAGGGGCTCCGAAGTCGCGGCGACCGTTTTCGGCCATTCCGTCGACGTGTGCATCTTCGGAGGATCTCACCGAACCGCAATCGCCTCGAGCGGCGGCACGCTCTTCGTGAACCCGGGTAGCCCCTCTCTCGCCGAGAAAAAAACGGCGGGTATTCTGACGGTCGATCAAGGCATGGTCTCGGTAGAGATTGTCGCCGTGTCCTGAAGGTGGCACCGGCTTTAGCCGGTGATTCTTCCGAGGGAGACGGGCGCGCCGCAGGCGCGGTTTCCAATGAGTTCGGTCCGCGCGAAAATCGAAGAGCCATAGCTGGTTGCACTAATCGCTTCGCGGAGATCCTTCGCCTGCGGCTCAGGATGACTGCAACGAGTTGACTGAAATTGCGATACTCATCGCCCCACATACATTCGTGGCAGGCGTGACGAGTATCGAGGCATTCTGATTGATCGAAACTGCGTGAAAGACGGGCGGCTCGCGAGCCGCCCCTACGAAGACTGATTCGCACGGATTCAATTCGTAGGGGCGCCTCGCGATGGGAAGTATGCGGCACTTGACTACCGGATGATTCTGCGCTATTCTCCCTTGCATGAAGCAAACAGAATTATGGGAACAGAAGGAACCGAAATTTGTCCGCCAGATGACGGTTCACCAGTTCGAGGAAATGTTCCCGAACGAAACCGCCTGTTGCGAATTTCTGCTCCACCGGCGCTGGCCCGCTGGCGTTCGCTGCGCGCGCTGCAACAACGATCATGTGTACGCCAGCAAGGCGCGTCCGTGGCACTGGCAGTGCAAGAAATGCGGAAAGAACAATCGCGCGCCCTACCGCTTTTCGCTCAAGACCGGAACGATTTTCGAGGAAACCAAGCATCCGTTGCTGACGTGGTATCGCGTGCTGCATCTGATGGTTACATCCAAGAAAGGAATCAGCGCCCTACAAATCCATCGGATGCTCGGCTTCGGGTCTTATCGAACCGCCTGGTACATGTGCATGCGGCTACGCGCGGGCATGGCCGATCCTGATTTTCGGCATCTCATGGGCATCGTGGAGATCGATGAGACGTTCATCGGCGGGAAAGAAAAAAACAAGCATCTCGGCAAGCGTAACCCCAAGAATCTAGGCGGCAAGGGAAAGGCCGTTGTGATCGGTGCGATCTCGCGCAAAGGGAATTTGGTTTGCCAAATGATCGAAACAGCGGACCGCGACACTATGATGCGGTTCGTTCAGAAAACCGTAGCGCGTGGCGTCGATCTGGTAGTAACGGACGAACACAAGGGCTACGACACGATAGTTGATAGCGGGCGTCCGCACGAGGTTATCCGGCACAGCGATAACGTGTACGTTCGCGGCATCGTGCATACCAATTCAATCGAGGGATTTTGGGCGCTGCTCAAACGCGGAATTATCGGCACCTACCACAACGTCAGCCGCAAGTATCTCCCGCTGTACCTGAACGAGTTTCAATTCAGGTACAACAACCGGAGGCAGGCGGACATCTTCGGCAAGGCGATAGCAGGGTGCTGAGACGTGGGAACTGGCGACCGTCTCAGCTATCCCGCGAGACGACGCCAGCGGAAGTGAAGCAGTTGGAATTTTCATTTGTCTCTCTGAGTCCACACAATCACGCGAATAACCAGAACGACTAAAAGAGCAATATACATGTAGCGGTTTACCTTCTTGATGATACTGTCTGCTCGCTCGTAATCATCTGCCGTCCAACTCGAAGCAAGAATGAAACCTGAGCTAGAAACGAGCCTCAAATTTTGGCGGATGTGGAGAGACATCGGAACATACACACTAATAGTAGGCGTCCTCGCCGAAAGCCTGCTTGATTTGTTTTGGAAGGAAAAGCAGCCAGCCATTACGTTGGACGTTCGCACGAAGGCCGAAAAATTTTGCGCTTGGTGGAACCCACGAAACATAGCGATATTGGTCGTGATATTTGTCGTTGCCATAGGCATCGGCATGGAGATGGTCTTCGGCGATTGGGCTGACGACATCGCCGACCAAATGCGCGTTGATTCAACCGCGGAACTGACGGCGTTCGTAAGACTTGAAAGCGGAATCCGGGAAATTACTCGCGACGATCCGACATATAAATTGAAGCCCTTTGCCGGGACGACAATTGTCGTTCGTTTTATCGCATCACCCACCGTGTTCGGCAGTTGGACGATCGATGAGTGGTGGGAGGCGCAAAGCTTCGCCGGAAGCTTTGAAGAACTGGCGGCGCCTTGGTTGGGATGGAGATGCCGGATTCTATGGAAAACCCCGGTTTTGGCAGGAGTAGGGACAAACGATGTCACGATATATTCAGCCGCCGTCATAGGTGGCCACAGCAAATTCAAGCGTCCTCCCGCCGGTACGCCAGAGCGCAAAGGATGGGATGCTGCCCACGCCCTCCTTTCGTTTCTGAACAATGACCTGAATCTTTGGACTGCCCGGTACGTGCCCTTGGAAAGATTTGACCAATGTTCGGGACCGGGAATAGGCAGGGATGCCGTGTGCGTGGAAGTCGGCGTTAACCATCCCACCCAAAACGTGGCCGCCTTTTTAGAACACAAAAACGAAGAGAACCGATGAAGGCGAAATACGCTCAGAAAATTCTGTTCTTCTACTGCTACAAGTGTCGGAGCTACGAACCGAAAACCAGTCCGCATTACCGGGCGCAGAAACAGCGCTTGTCCCGCCGTAAGGCAAAGCAAAAGGCAGAACAGAACGGTGACACTTCCGCGCCCATTGCGCCATAATCGCCGTTCGTCACCGTCGAAATCTGAAACAGAGTTAGAATCCGGCCTGTCAGGAGAAAGTGTAGCCGTTTCGTCAATGGTAGTCCAGAGGGGCATACTTCCCCTCGCGATGCGCCCGTCGTCGCGTGACGACGATTGCCTGAACACCCTCTCCCCACGGGAGAGGGCGACGCGGCGCGATGCTTGCGTTTTTTTCGCAAGCATCGTGACGCGTGGGTGAGGGTGCTGCTCTGCGATTTATGCTCCCATAAATTCGTTGTCACATTTCGGCAGGCCGCCTCGTCTGGTTTATAGAGAGGCAGGATTCGTGATGCGCACCAAGCTCGCATGGCTCCTTGGATTGCTGTCGGCCGCAAACGGAGTTTTTATGATGCTGGCGCCGGCGCTCTGGTATGGAAGCATCCCCGGCGTACCGGAGACCGGAGCGTTCAACCCTCACTTCGTCCGCGACATCGGTGCAGCCTATATCGTCAGCGGAGCGGCTCTGGTGTGGTTCGCACGCGACTCGAGGGCGCGGCCTGCGGCGCTGGCGGCGTTTGCTTTTTTCGCACTCCACGCGCTGGTGCACGCGCACGACTTTATTATGGCGAGCGAAACTTTGCGTTACGCGGCGCTTGATGTTCCGTCGATATACTTGCCGGCGGCGCTTGCGTTTTGGATTGCGTGGCCTCAACCGGACTGCGCAAAAGGAGAAATATCCGATGATCAAATGGCTGATTCGACGGCGGCTCGACGCGTTCGAACGCGAGTATGACTATGACCTCAGCTATGGGCGCGATATCCTTGATGCCAGCGTGCGCGCCGCGGTCGCGCTTTCCCGGGTCATGAGCTTCTCGAACTATCGCGAGGATGCTCCGGCAAACGCCTGCTGCGCTGCCGGAATAGCGGGAACCGTGGCGGAGGATTGCGGACCCTGCACCCAGCTCGCGGTAACGATGGCGGAGCGTGGAGGCGTCGCGCCGGCTACGATCAAGGCGATCCTGGCAGGCGACGAGCGCGCGATGCCGCCCGATGCGGCGCTGGGCTTCCGGTTTGCGCAGGCGGTCCTGCGTCATGATCCCGAGGCCGACACCTTGCGCGAGGAAATCGTGGCAAAATGGGGTAAGCGTGCATTGGTCTCGCTGGCCTTCGCGGTTACTTCGGCGCGGCTGTTTCCGACGCTCAAGTATGCGCTCGGCCACGGCCGCTCGTGCATGAAAGTCAGGGTCGCAGGATCGGACACGATGGTGGCGCGGCACGCCGCATGACGGACGCATCAGACAACAAGGCGGCCGACGACTTCGAAGCGCATCGGCGCCATCTGACCGGGCTCGCCTACCGGATGCTCGGCTCGATCGCCGAGGCGCAGGATGTGGTGCAGGAAACTTACCTGCGATGGCATCGGGCCGATCGCGCAAAGGTCAGCGATGCGCGGGCGTTCCTGTCGCAGACCGCGACGCGGCTATGCCTGGATCAACTGAAATCGGCGCGCGCGCGGCATGAGCATTACGTCGGGCCCTGGCTTCCGGATCCGGTGCTGGACGAAGCCGCGCTCGCCGCCGAGAGCGCCGGCGACTATGCGCATGACCTTTCGGTCGCGCTGATGCTGACGCTGGAGCGGCTCTCGCCGCTCGAGCGCGCGGCGTTTTTGCTGCATGACGTGTTCGACATGAATTTTGACGAGGTCGCGGAGACGCTGGACCGCAGTTCGGCTTCCTGCCGCCAACTGGCTACGCGGGCTCGAGCCCGCGTGCGCGCCTCGCGCCCGCGCTTTCGTCCGTCCGAGCAGGAATGCGAACGGCTCGTCACCGCTTTTGGCGCCGCCGCTCAGAGCGGCGACGCCGCGGCGCTGGCAGGATTGCTCGCCGATGACGTGATCTATTATTCGGACGCGGGCGGCAGAGCGACCTCAGCCCTAAGGCCGATAGCAGGACGCGACAAGGTCGTCCGCCTGGTCACCGGGCTCTCGAGGAAGGGCCTCGCGACGATTCGAAAGATCAGCGCGACGCAGATCAACGGATCGCCGGGCTTCATCTTCGAGCGCGCGGGCGGCGAAATTCTGACCATGGCATTCGATTTCCGCGACGGCCGGATCGCGAATATCTACCTGACGATGAACCCCGAAAAGTTGCGCCATCTCGGCGCGAGCTCGACGCCGACTTAGATCATCGCGCGAGTTCCTTTACATAGTAATACGCCCGGTCCACCTCGACGAAGCCGCATGACGGGTACAGCACGCGCGCGCGATCATTCACACTTGCGGTAGCGACCAAAGCGGTGTGCAGGCCACGCGACTGCATCCGGCGCAGGCCCTCGATAGTCACGGCGCGGGCGTATCCTCGTCCGGTGAAATCGGGGCGGCATCCGACCGGCTCGAAATGTCCGATGCGGTTGGCAGTGTCCTGCCATCCGATACAGTAGCTGAGGAATCTGCCGGTGGCGTCTTCCAGCACCACGTCAAGTTCCGGATCGTAGAGTGGCGCCGAGCGGAGCTTGCGATAACCGTCGATGGTTATCTTTGACGGACCCCAGACCGACCATGCGTCGCGATGGACGTCGACGCGCGCTTCGAGGTCGGCGTCGGTCGCGTGTCTTAGACGTAATCCCGCCGCCAGTTTCGGTTGAGCAATAGGAGCTGCGACCAGACTGAGCGAATAGAGGACGTCGAATCGGCCGGCCCGCGTGTAGCCATTTCGCTTCAGCAGTGCGATACGCTCAGGATCGCTATCGAGCACATGGGTTGAGAGCGTATTCTCGCCCAGCATCGCCCACGCCTTCGGGATTTTTTTACTGCCAGGGTGCAACAGACTCCGCCGTTGGCCTTCGGCCCATTTAAGGATTTCGCCCGCAAGCGAATCATCCAGCGACACGTCGGGTCCGATGTCGAAATCAAAATATAGCGGCGGGTCGAACCACGCGTATGCTGCGAGGTCGTCGTTATCAAACCACAGACAGATGTTCGCGCACTCGCCGGACCCGAGGCCCCACACGACATCGCCGGCCTTCATATAGGTCGAGCGCGGCCAGCGCGCAGCGGTAGTCTTGCGGGCAAAATCGATCAGCAGATCAAGGTCAGCGGCGCCGGAATAGGCGCGCGAGATAAAATGGTTCATGACGAATCTCCTTGACGTGAACAGCTCGAGACCTCCCCGGTGGGAGGACTCCGTTGCGAAGCGAAGCGGGAGATTGTCTTAAAGAACCATCGTCGTGGAGGGAACCCTTATCGCGACGAAAATATCACTACTCATTCAGCGACGCGCAATCAGGCCGGTCTGCCGCTAACGTCGCGCGAGGCCGAGCTGACGCAGTTCGCTTTCGCGCAGCGGCAAATCTGAGGCGAGGAAGAACTCGTCGAGCTGAGGCGGCGGCACTTGTGTACCCGAAAGCATCGCGTGCGCCTGGCCGCGATGGTGTATCTGATGCACAAACAGATGCGCGAGGACGGCGGCGATCGTCTCTCTATGGATCACGCCATCATTGCGATCGATTGTGACCTCACGCTCCAGGTCGGCTTCATTCACGCTGTCGCAGAATGCGATCAGCTCGCGATCCACTCCGGCTTGGGCGGCGGCAAGCTCGGCGGCATCCGGAAAAGGAATCTCATCTTCAGGGAAAAGACCGCCGACGCCCCTGAGAGCGGAGAGATAGAATTGATCGACGATCAAGATATGGTTCAGCGTCTGGCGCAGAGAGGGAAAGAAGCTCACGCGCTCGGCCGCGAACTCCTCGGCCGTGAGCTCGGCGCACGCCCGATTCAGCCGAGCGTTGGACCAGGCATTGTTCCGCGCCATCGCGCGAAAGTGATCGCAAAGCGATGTGGGCATGAAACGCCTCCGGGCTAGTAGGCGACGCTGCGGCGAGCATACTCTACGCGTCTTCGAATTTCTGCCTCGGCGAAGCGCAGCATCGAGTGTCATTCCCGCGCGTGGCTGCCGCGCGAGAGCCTGTCCTGAGCAAGGCCGAAGGAAATCCCGGACGAAAGGCCGCTGCATGAGGCGTGTACTCAGAGCATGGACGCCTCGGGATTCCTCGCCCAAGGCTCGGAATGACGGTTGGAGGCTCGGCTGAGACTACGATACTCGTGCACATGCGCACATTCGTCATTTCGACCAGCGGGAGAAATCCCGAGGCGTCCATGCTCCGCATCCACATCTCATGCAGTGCCCCTTCGTTCGGGACTCCTATCTCGCGGCAGACCTCGCGCGGGAATGACACCGGTCGAAATCCACAGTAGTTTGACTGATAAATGATCCGCTGTTAGTTTCGTTTCGTTTATCGGTTCCATTCCCGGTTAATTTGAACGATTCTGATCATGTATCGCCGAATAAGCGCATGCGTGGAGTGATATCGCTGTGAAGATTCTGGTTCCAATCAAACGTGTTCCCGACCCCGCCACCACGATCCGCGTCCTCCCCGACGGCTCGGGTATCGCCACCGACAATGTCAAGTGGGTTATCAACCCGTTCGACGAGATCGCAATCGAAGAAGCCCTGCGGATCAAGGAAAAACAGGCGGGCAGCGAAGTCGTGCTGGTCACGATCGGACAATCGACCTGGCAGGAGCAGCTTCGCACCGGGCTTGCGATGGGCGCCGACCGCGCGATCCTGGTGAAGAGCGACGGCTACCTCGATCCGCTGGCGCTCGCGCGAATCCTCGCGAAGATCGCGGGCGACGAAAAGGCGGACCTCGTGCTGCTCGGCAAGCAGGCGATCGACGACGACTCGAACCAGGTCGGCCAGATGCTGGCCGAGATGCTCGGATGGCCGCAGGCGACCTTTGCTTCCAAGGTTGAGTTCGCGGACAAGCAAGGTCACCGTGATCCGCGAGGTCGACGGCGGCCTCGAAACGATCGCGTTCAACCTGCCCGCCGTCGTGACCACCGATTTGCGCCTCAACGAGCCGCGCTACGCGTCGCTGCCGGGCATCATGAAGGCGCGCAAAAAAGAGCTCAAGGAAATTCCGGCCGAAAGCCTCGGCCTCGACCTCGCGCCCAAGCTCAAGATCAAATCGCTGACGGCGCCGCCCAAGCGGCAAGCGGGAAAGAAAGTCGGCTCGGTCGCGGAGCTGGTCGGCGTGCTGCATACCGAAGCCAAGGTGATCTAACCGGCGTGGGACAGAGGGATTATTTTCAACGACGATATCTCATCGCCTGCAATCGACCGCGCGCGCGGCGTGGAGCAGGCGGCGGAGTGAATGCAAATGGGTGACGTTCTTATTTTCGCCGAACATCTGGGCGGCCACTTTCCCAAGACCACGCTGACCGCGATTCACGCGGGGATCGAGCTCGCGCAAAAGCGCGGCGGAAAAGCGATCGCGGTCGTCGCGGGTGACGCGCCCGAGGCGGTCGCCGCGGAGATCGCCAAGTACGGCGCATCCAAAGTGATCGCGCTGGCGCATCCTGCGCTGAAGAATTATCTCGCCGACGCGCACGCGGCCGCTCTCGCCGCGCTGGTCAAGAAAACCGGGGCGGAATTCGTGCTCGCGACCGCAACCGCGATCGGCAAGGACCTCGCGCCGCGGCTGGCCGCGCGGTTGAACGCGCCGATGGCTTCCGAAATCACCGCGATTAACGACGACGGCACCTACGTGCGTCCGATGTACGCGGGCAACGCGATGGCCACGATCGAGCTCGACGGTCCGGTCAAGGTGATTACAGTGCGCGGCACCGCGTTCGACGCGGCCAAGCCCGCCGCGGCTGCGTCTCCGATCGAAAAGCTTGACGCCGAGATCGACGCCGCCGCGCTCAAGCAGGAGTTCGTCTCCTTCAACCAGACCAAGAGCGACCGCCCGCAACTCACCGAGGCGCGGATCGTCGTTTCAGGAGGACGCGGACTAAAGTCGGGCGAAAATTTCAAAATCGTGCTCGAACCGCTGGTCGATGAAATGGGCGCCGCGATGGGCGCGTCGCGCGCGGCCGTCGACGCGGGCTTCGTGCCCAATGATTTGCAGGTCGGGCAGACCGGCAAGGTCGTCGCGCCCGAGCTTTACGTCGCAGTCGGAATCTCCGGCGCGATCCAGCATCTGGCCGGAATGAAGGACTCGAAAATTATCGTCGCGATCAACAAGGACGAAGAGGCGCCGATCTTCAGCGTCGCCGACTACGGCCTGGTCGCCGATCTATTCAAAGCCGTGCCCGAGATGGTCGAAGAGCTGAAGAAGGTCAAAGCGCACTGAGGCATCGAACGATGGCCGAGCTGCAGCATAAATTCGCCACGACCAACGGAATCAAGATGCACTACGTCGAGCAGGGCACGGGCCCGCTCGTTGTCCTGTGCCACGGATGGCCGGAGTCGTGGTACTCGTGGCGGCATCAGATTCCAGCGCTCGCCGCGGCGGGCTTCCGCGTTGTCGCGCCCGATCAGCGCGGCTACGGACGCACGGATCGGCCCGAGGCGATCGAGGCCTACAACATCTTCAATCTCACCGGCGATATCGTTGGACTGGTGCATGCGCTTGGCGAGTCGAAGGCGATAGTCGTCGGACACGATTGGGGCGCGCCGGTTGCGTGGCACTGCGCGCTCTTGCGGCCTGATATCTTTTACGCGGTCGGTCTTTTGAGCGTGGCGTTTTTGCCGCGCGGCCCGATTCGTCCTTCCGACGGGATGAAGGCGCTCGAGGGCAAGACCAACTGGTTCTATCAGCATTACTTTCAGGAGCCGGGACGGATCGAGAAGGAACTCGACGAGGATCCGCGCCGCTCGATTACGATGATGCTGTACTCGGCGTCGGGCGATCCGCCGCCCGCCGAGCGTTGGAAGTTCCTGTTTCCGCGCTCGTACAAATTCCTCGAAAGCGGCACGATTCCCGGCCGGCTTCCCAGCTGGCTCACGGAGGAAGATATCGATTTCTACGCCGCCGAATTCGGCAACTCGGGCTTCCGCGGCGGTATCAACTGGTATCGCAATATCGATCGCAACTGGGAGATGACCGGCTTCCTTGACGGCGTGAAGCTCACGCAGCCCTCGATGTTCGTGGCCGGCGAGCACGACGTCGTCCTCGCGATGTATCCCGATGCGCCGAAAGTCGTCGATTTCTCGATGCCGAATTGCCGCAAAAAAGTGATCATCCCCGGCGCAGGTCACTGGCTCCAGCAGGAGCGTCCCAAAGAAATCAACGACTTATTGATCGAGTTCGTCAAGGGCCTCTGAGCACTTTGAAGATACCCTCTCCCCCGGGAGGTGCCACTGGCACGCGGGCGGCGCGGCGCTATGCTTGCGTTCTTTTCGCAAGCATCGTGACGCGCGGGTGAGGGTGCTGCTCTGCGCATTTGCCGCATCAGCCTTTCGACTGACTTGGATCGGTACTTTTCAGCCCGAACTGGCCAGTCTCCCGCACATCCTCGGACCTAATACTCTGCGCGTCCGGCCCGGATTTAACATTCCCGTAACAGAACCGACCCGGGCTAATAAAGTATAGTCGTTAGCATTAGGGATGAAACTTTGAATTGTCTTCGCACTTGGAGGTGCATCGATGTCGCTTTCGTCCCACGTTCGCAGAGCCATCGTCTTCACGGCGGCTGCCGTGTTGACTCTCGCCGCGTCGGCGGTGTTCGCGTCCACGCAACTCACGGGCGCAGGTTCGACCTTCGACTATCCGTTCTTTTCAAAGGCATTTTACGAATACAGCCAGCAGCGTTCCGATGTCACGGTCAATTACCAGTCGATCGGCAGCGGAGGCGGAATCCAGCAGTTCATCGCGAAGACGGTTGATTTTGGCGCCTCCGATGTGCCGATGAATGCAGAGGAACTCAAGCTCGCACAGGGACCGGTTTTGCAGGTTCCGGTCACCCTGGGCGGAGCCGCGATGGGCTACAATTTGCCCGGGATCGCGAAGGGTCTCCGCCTGACGCGCCAACTGATTGCCGAGATCTTCCTGGGCAAAGTAACCAAGTGGAACGACTCCGCGATCGTGAAGGCGAACCCGGGCATGAAACTGCCTGATATGCCGATTACAGTCGTCCATCGCTCCGACGGTTCCGGCACGACTTATATCTTCACCGATTTTCTGAGCAGCGTGTCTCCTGAATGGAAGCAAAAAGTTGGGACCGGCAAGAGCGTCCAGTGGCCTGTGGGCCTTGGCGGCAAAGGCAATGAAGGTGTGGCGGGACAGGTGCGCCAGACGCCAGGCGCGATCGGATATATCGAGCTGGCCTACGTGCTCGAAAACGAAATGACGTATGCGCAGGTGGAGAACAAATCCGGCGCGTTTGTCTATCCGTCTATCGAGACGGTCGCGGATGCCGCGGCCAGCAAACCGGAAGTCAGTGCAACGGACTTTTCGATCGTCGATGCGTCCGGCGCCAATTCGTATCCGATCAGCGGATACTCGTGGGTCATGCTCTACGAAAAGCCGTCAGACGCCGCGCGCGCGAAGCTCGTGAAACAGACCCTCGAATGGTTAGTCACAAAAGGTCAGTCAGTCGCGAAATCAGTTGACTATGTACCGCTTCCGGATAACGTCCAGAAACAAGCGCTGAAGGTCATCTCGCAGATGCAGGCGTAGCTACTTACTCGGATATGCATTTCTGATTGATGAGTGAGTACCCACTCCGGAACGATTCAAAATGGCGGATACTGACGAGCACAATACCAGCGGCAATTTCGGATTCGCTCTCGCACCCGGAATGAACGCCGGTAATCCCGCGCTCAATCCTATGGTCGAGCCGCGAGCCCAGCCAGTCCGCCTGAGGCTGCCGCATGCGCCTCGTGGGACCGGCTTCGACCTATGCGTCTACGGAGCGACGTTCGCCTTTCTGGCCCTGGTGATTGGACTCTTCATCGAGCTTCTATGGAGCTCGCGGCTGTCGCTCTCGACCTTTGGATTGTCGTTCCTATGGACCAGCGAATGGAATCCGGTAACTAACCAGTTCGGCGCGCTGCCTTTCATCTACGGAACTGTCGTCAGCTCCGCAATCGCCATTCTGCTCGCCGGAGTCGTTGGCGTGCTCGCCGGCGCGTTTCTGGCGGAATTCTGTCCGCTACGCCTGTCAGGTCCGCTCAGCTTTGTGATCGAGCTGCTCGCCGCGGTTCCGAGCGTAGTTTATGGCTTGTGGGGATTGTTTATTCTCGCGCCCGTCATGCGCGACTATGTCGAGCCGTTCCTGCAGCACTACCTCGGCTTTTTGCCGATCTTCTCGGGAACGATCTACGGCGTCGGTATGCTCACCGCGGGAGTGCTTCTGGCTATTATGATTGTTCCCACCGTCACCGCTATCTCCCGCGACGTGATGGCCGCCATTCCGCAGACGCAGCGCGAAGCGATTTGGGCGCTGGGCGCAACGCGCTGGCAGAGTTTTCAGATGGTGGTGCTGCCGGGCTCGCGCGCGGGCGTTTTCGGCGCGTGTATCCTGGCCCTTGGCCGTGCCCTTGGAGAAACTATCGCCACCACGATGGTTATAGGCAATCGGCCCGCGATCGCAGCTTCACTCTTCGCCCCCGGATATAGTATTTCGAGCGTTATAGCCAATGAGTTCACCGAGGCGACTACCCAAGTCTACCTCAGCTCGCTGATCGAGCTCGGACTGCTGCTCTTTATCATCAGCGTGATTGTAAATGCGCTCGCGCGCGTCCTGCTCTGGACTATCTTCCGCCCGATGGAGAGCTAAGTGCAGACGCCAATCACACTACGCCATCCGCGCAGCGCACTGGGAATTTTCGCTGCCGCTTTCTGTGCTGGCGGGGTCGCAGTTATCCTGCTGCTGATCCTCGGCTACGTCATCCGCGAGGGCATTGGCGCAATCTCGCTCAGCTTCCTGACCGAACTGCCGCATCCGGTTGGCGTACCGGGAGGCGGAGTGGGCAATGGACTCGTGGGCAGCGCGATTATCGTGGGACTGGCTGCTGTAATGGCTATTCCGATCGGCACTCTCACCGGTCTCTATTTGACCTATTTTGGACGCGGGACGTTCGCAGCCACGGTGCGCTTCCTTTCGGATGTTCTCTCCGGAATTCCGAGTATCGCGATTGGACTGTTCGCCTACACGATACTGGTGGCGCCGCTGAAGCACTTTTCGGCTTTCTCGGCTTCCTTTGCTTTCGCAATCCTGATGCTGCCCGTGATTATCACCACTACTGAGTCCGCGATCAAAGGAGTATCGCACGAACTTTACGAGGCGGCGCTCGCGCTCGGCGTGTCGCGTCATCACGCGATCATCCACGTGATCCTTCCGTCCGCTCGTTCCGGAATAATCACGGGAATCGTACTGGCTATCGCCAGGGTTACGGGCGAAACCGCGCCTCTGCTCTTCACCGCCTTCGGCAGCCAGTTCTGGGAACTCAATCCAAACAATCCGATGGCGGAATTGTCGTTGCAGGTCTTCACCTACGCGATCTCTCCATACAAATCGTGGCACGAGCAGGCGTGGGGCGGAGCTTTGCTGCTCATCGTTATCGTGTTCGTCATGAACCTCGGCGCTCGCGTCGCGTTGAAGCCACGTTTCCGCTGATCGCGGGCAGAGCAGCACCCTCACCCGCCGCTTCGCGGCACCCTCTCCCGGAGGGCGAGGGAATAAGAAGGAGCTTCCGCCTTTGATTGCATCGCTCGAGGCGGGGCGTTAGATTCCAGCTTATCTCACCACAAGAGGCCAAAGGTGTGCGGAAGTAACTGAATTCCATTTGTCGTCCGAACGACAACCCCTACGCGGATGGCGCGAACTCTTCGTCCATGCGCGTGGAACAATGGAGCAGTTACGATGTTCGTGCGTTTGGCTGAAGTTTCCTTTTCGTATTCCGATTCGATTCCTATCCTGCGCGATGTGAGTATCCAGCTCGCGCCCGGATGGACCGGCGTGGTCGGCCCGAACGGCGCCGGCAAGACGACGCTTATCCGTTTGATCTCGGGAGAACTCGAACCGGCGCGCGGCCATGTGCGAATCGACCCGCCGTCGGTATCGAAATCAATTCGCGTCTGCGCCCAAACCGCGCTCAAGATCTCGCCCGCGATCGCGGCGTTCGCCCGCGCCAGTGACGGCGTCGCACGGCGCCTCCACGGCGAGCTTGCGCTCGAGCCCGCGGCGCTCGAAAGATGGCCTACGCTGTCGCCGGGTGAGCGCAAGCGCTGGCAAGTCGGCGCGGCACTCGCATCGGAACCGGCAGTGCTGATTCTTGATGAGCCGACCGACCATCTTGACGCCGACGCACGCGGCCTGCTGCTCGACGCACTCCGCCGCTTTCGCGGAATTGGAATTGTCGTCTCGCACGACCGCGTGATGCTCGAGCATCTCACGACATATACCGTGCGGGTGCACGACGGCGCCGCGCGAATCTGGCGCGGAGCGTACGGTGACGCGAAGCGCGCGTGGGAGGCCGAGGAGCGCGAGTATCACGCCTCGTTCGAGCGGCTCAAGCATGAGCGCGATAAGCTGAGGCGCCGCCTCGCCGACAAGCGGCGAATCGCGCAGTCCGCGGCGGCCGACTGGAGCGCCGGCGCGGGCCAGAGGATGCGCGGGCCGCGCGACCATGATGCGACCAGCATGATGGCGAAGGGGAAATCCGAGATGGCGTCGGCGCGGCTGTCGCGCGATGTCGGGAATTTGCGCCGCGGCGTCGATCGGGTCGAAGAGCGCCTCGGCGAGTTCGAGTTCCGTAAAGACAAGGGCCGCGCGTTGTTTGTCGATTACGTTCCCGCGCCGATGAGCCGCATCTTCGCGCTCGACGAAAACGAAATCATGGCGGGCTCGAAACGCGTGCTCGAAGAGGTTCATGTTGTCGTCGGGCGCGCGAGCAAAATCCGCGTCGCAGGACCCAACGGCGCGGGCAAGACCACGCTACTCGGCGCGATGCTGCGTGCGGCGCGTCTGCCGCGCGAGCGTGTGATGTTCCTGCCGCAGGAACTGACCGACGCCGACGGCGCCGCGATGCTCGCGGCGGTACGCACGCTCAGCGCTGAAGCTCGCGCGCGGGTGCTGACGCTCGCGGCAGCGCTCGGAGTCGATCCCGAGCGGATTCTCGGTTCGCAATCGCCGTCGCCCGGAGAGGCGCGCAAACTTGCGCTCGCGTACGGCCTCGGCAGGCAGGTCTGGGCGTGCGTCCTCGATGAACCGACCAATCATCTCGATATGCCCGCGATCGAACGGCTCGAAGAAGCTCTCGCGGGGTATCCAGGCGCGCTCGTGATCGTCACGCATGACGACCCTCTCGCGGCGCTCACGACTCGCGAGCAATGGACGATCGAAAACGGCCGGATCGAAGTCGCTTCCAGCGACGGCGCAGAGCAATAGCCGAATTGCGACGACTCCGCTGCGCATCTACCATCGGTCGCATCTTGCGCCGCGGAGGTAGTTGCGATGCCCACGGACCTTGGACTCATCGACACGATCGTCATCCTGATGATGGAAAACCGATCGTTCGATCACATGCTCGGCTATCTGAGCCTGCTCGATATGGCGACGGGCAAATGCCGACGATTAACGGACTGCGAGACGATCAGGCGTGGCTCGACAAAGTTGCGAATCCAATGGAACGGCGCGAAGTATCTGGCCGGTTCCTATGACGCGAGCCGCAGCATCCCCGACCCTCCGCACGAGCGCGCAAATATCGCGACGCAACTCGGCGCGCGCGACGGGCACGGAAACTTCGCGCTGGACGGATTCATCACCAGCGCCTCCGGCGACTCGGACGTGATGAACTATCAGACGCCCGACCAGGTTCCGATGCTCGACTTTTTCGCGAAGAACTTCGCGGATCTGTGACGGATGGTTTTCGGCGTTCCCGCCAGCACGCAACCAAACCGCCTTATGGCAATGAGCGGGTATACTCTGATCGAATGGCAACACCCGCTGCTGCCCGACCAGACGCTCGTGTACGACTGGCTGACAATCACGATATGCGGTGGCGCGTGTATCACCAGGGCGTGTTTCCGTTCTTCACGATGATGCCGAGATGGGTTCCTTAGACGCCTGGTGACAGTTTCAAGCGGATCGAGCACCTCGCCGATGGATTTCCAGCTCGAAGCGGACGCCACGCTCCCGCAGGTGATCTTCATCGAGCCGACGTACAACGACTCGCCCGCACAATCAGGGTGAAGGCACGGACGATCATTCGATCTCGTCGGTGTATGGCGGCCAGCAACTGATGCACACGTGTACATGGCGATGGCGCGGACGCAGCGCTGGCGCAATTGCTCGATGCTGATCGTCACCGTACGACGAGCACGGCGGATTTTTGGATCACGACAGCCGCTCGCGCTGGAGACCGCTTGTCGATGGTCGATGGCCCGCGTTTCGAGCTCGGGATTGCGCGTGCCGGGAATTATCGCGTCGCCATTCGTTTCCGCCGGGAACAGCTGTCATTACAATTTCGATCACACTTCCATCCTGAAATTGCTCGAGTGACAAATTTGGCAACGGCGGCGGATATTCGCCCGAGGTCGATCGACGAAACGTCAACAGCCTGTCCGAGGCATTTGATCTTGCCGCGCCGCGCGTACCGATCATCCTGATGCGCCCAGATCCGGCGCCCAATCCTGAACTGCCGGCATCGCCAGCATTCTTCCCACCTCGAACGCCGGGCCTGACGCGTCGCATCATGCGGCTCGAGATGCTGAAGACCAATCACCCGCACGAACTGGCGAGCAAGTTTCCCGAGAAGCTCAGGAACTGGACTCTGATCGCGATCTCGTTTACTCGAATCGTGTGATCCGATGATCGTGTGAGCTACGATGAGCGAGCGGCCGAATATCATTCAGATCGTCGCCGACGATATGGGCTACGGCGATTTCTCGTGCTTCAACGGCGATGCCTCCCGCACGCCGACGCTCGATCAGCTCGTGCGCGAGGGATTGTGCCTGACGCAGCATTACTCCGCCTCTCCCGTGTGCGCGCCGGCGCGCGCGTCGCTGATGACCGGGCGCTATCCGCATCGCACCGGAGTGCTCGACACGCTCGAGATTCGCGGGCTGGATCGGCTGGCGCTGCGCGAGCGCACCGTCGCGGATTTTCTCGCGCGCGCGAGCTACGTCACCGGGCTGGTCGGCAAATGGCACAACGGCGCGTTCGACGCACGCTATCATCCGAACCGCCGCGGCTTCGCCGAGTTCGCCGGATTCTCCGGCGGATGGCATCCCTACTGGCAATGGCGGATTGATCACAATGGCTCCACGAGCCAATCCGACGGCCGCTACCTGACGGACGTCTTCACGGACGAGGCGGTCGAGTTTTTGCGGCGGCATCGCCGCGAAAAGTTTTTTCTCCATCTCGCGTACAACGCGCCGCACTTCCCGTTCGAGGCGCCCGAGGCGGAGCTGCGTCCTTTCATCGAGAGCGGAAAATTCACGACCGCCGTCAGCGCGATCTACGCGATGCTGCATGCGATGGATCGCGGGGTCGCGCGCGTGCTCGAGGAGCTCGACTCGCTCGGCCTTGCGAACAACACGCTCGTGATGTTCACCAGCGACAATGGCCCGCAGTTCGGCGGCAAGGGCGACAATTGCACCGATCGCTTCAACTGCGGTTTCGCCGGCTCGAAGCTGTATGTCTATGAGGGCGGAATCCGGCTGCCGATGGTGCTGCGATGGCCGGCGGGAATCGCGGGCGGCCGCACGCTCGACGCAATGTTTCATTTCACCGACTGGATGCCGACGTTGCTCGCCGCGGCAGGCACCGAAGCGCCGCGCGATTTGAAGCTCGACGGGATAAACGTGCTGCCTCTGCTTGCGGGCGAACGCGGCAAGGTGCCGGAAGAACGCTTCTGGCAATGGAATCGCTACGAGCCCGACGGCGAATGCAACGCCGCGATGCGCGACGGAAAGTGGAAGCTGGTGCGGCCGGCGATCCGCGAATTGATGTCGATTACCTCCGAAGATTTTCGTTCCGATGTCCGCTCGAAATACGCGCCCGATAGTTTTACGGAGATCGATCGCTCGCCGATTCCCGAGCGCAAGCGCGGCGCCGCGCCGCCCGCTGCAACTGTTCGACATCGAAAACGATCCGATGGAGCAAAATGATCTTGCGGCTTCCGATCCGGAGCGCGTCGCGCGGATGAGCGCGTCGCTTGCGCGATGGTTCGAGGAGGTCGAGCAGGAGCGGCGCACCATTCGCGATTAGGCTCACAGCCGCTCCAGGAGCGGTGGCCATCGATGCGCCCACGGGCATGCGGCCTCGAACGCCGCCGACGCCTGCAGCACCATCGCGTCGTCGAGATGACGTCCGATGATCTGCAGGCCGACCGGCAGTCCGTCTTTGGTAAATCCAGCGGGTACGGTCGCAGCGGGCTGACCTGTCAGATTCGCGATAATCGTAAACGCGAGAAAACTTTCGGGCCGCACGTAACGCCCGGCAATCTTGTCGGGCCCCTGCATCAGAATTGGAAATGGCGGCACGCACGTCGTCGGCGTCAGCAGCAGATCGTATTTCGCCATGAAGCGCGCCATGTGATTGGCGAGGGTCTTGCGTCCGATGTTCGCGTCGGTCAATTCCTCGGCGCTCCACGGCCGCATTGATCAGGTCGACCATGTGCGAAGACATCTGCGCGCCGTGCTCCGCGATCATCTTGCGCATCCCGCGCAGATCGGTCTCGGCGACCATCGTCGCGGCGAACACCATCGCAGGATCGCTCCAGCCGGGATTGACCTCTTCGACTGAGCATCCGAGATCGCGCTCGAAGACCCGCGCCGCGTCATGCGCGATTTGCGCGACCTCGGGATCGACGGCGGCATAGCCCCAGTCCGCACTGTAGGCAACGCGCTTGCCGCGCAAATCTCCAGCGCGGGCGCATCCGCGCCAGTCAATACCCTCGCTAGGACGGCTCTGCCGGTCGCGCGGATCAGGTCCGATGATCGCCGACAGCATCAGCGCCGCGTCGGCGACGGTGCGCGCGAGCGGTCCGTAGCATTCGATCGATTCCCATCCGGAAGCTCCTGGATAGCGCTCGTCGCGCGAGCCGGGGTAGAGCGGAATACGCCCGAAGGACGGCTTGATTCCGTAGAGTCCGCAGAAGGATGCGGGAATCCGCACCGAGCCACCACCGTCGCTGCCGAGCGCGAGAGGGGCAACGCCCGCGGCGACCGCCGCGCCTGCGCCCGCGCTCGAGCCGCCGGGCGTCATCGCGAGGTTCCACGGATTGCGCGTGGTCTCGAAGAGCGGATTGTGCCCGGTCGCGCTGTAGCCGAATTCCGCGGTGTTGGTCTTGCCGATAATGATCGCGCCGGCGGCGCGCAGCCGCTCGACCGCGATATCGTCTTCATCGGGAGTGAAATTTCGATACGCGACCGAACCGGAAGTCGTGCGAATACCGCGAGTGAAGATCAAATCCTTGATATGGACTGGAACGCCGGCGAGCGGCCCGGCGTCGCGGCCCGCCGAAATTTCCGCTTCGATTCGTTTCGCTTCCGCACGCGCGAGTTCGGGAGTCGGCGTGCAGAAGGCGTGCAAATGAGGCTCGACGCGATTCATGCGCTCGAGGATCGCGTCGATAACCTCGACCGGCGAGAGTCTGCGCGCGCGAACCGCGTCAGCGAGCTGCACCGCATTCATCGCGCAGATTTCTTTGCCGGCAGCCACCTGAGGCTATTTGATCCTCGAAAAGAACTTGAGCGCGTTGTCGCAGAGGATCGCGCGCTTCTCGGCGGCGTCGATACGCGAGTTGTTGACTACCAGCTCGGCGGCGTCAGGGAACTCGGCGTCGAAATGCGGATAGTCAGACGCCCACATCACGCGTTCGACGCCGATCATCCGCATCGCCTCGGGCAGCAATCCTCGTCGGCGTCAAAGGTGTAGAAGCATCGCGGGCCGCGCATGTGCTCGCTCGGCTTGCGCGAAAGGTGCGGAGTGTGGCGCGCGAAGTGTTTGTAGTGGCCATCCATCCGCTCGGCCCACCACGGCACCCACGACAGCCCGCCCTCGAAGAATCCGAGCATCAGCTTCGGATGGCGCTCGAGCAGGCCGCCGCCGATCGCCGCGCCCATCGCGCGCATCTGATGCCACACGTGGCCGGTCAGATGCATCAGGAACATGTTGTTGCCGACGTCTTCGCGGCCGGGCGCGAAGGGCGGACGATCGGTGCCGCCGTGAAAGCATAGCGGCAGACCATTGGCGGCGGCGGCGCGATAGAACGGATCGAAATACGGATGGTCGGCGAGCATCCCGTCGAGATTTCCGAAGGTCATAATTCCGACCGCCCACGGCTCGCGCGCGAGATACTCGACCTCGGCTACGCAGGTCTCCATCGTGCGTTGGGGAACGATGCCGACCGCCTTGATGCGCGCTGGCGCGGCGGAGCAGTACTCGCCGATCCATCGGTTGTACGCGCGCGCGAGCGCCGCTTCCATCGCGGGGTCGGCGACGCCGCATACGGAGGTCGCGACGGTCGCGAAGCACACGGCGACATCGATTCCCTCCTTGTCCATATCGATGATGCGTTCTTTGGGATCGAGGCCGCCGGTCGGAGAGGCGAGCGGATGATTCTTGCCCGAAGGAAATTTGCCGAGTCCCGGAACCTCGTCGCGCTCGCCCAGCGGACGCTCGGCGCTGCGCCACTTCGGATGGATAGCGGGCACGATGCCGAGGTTGCCGACGCCCGTGCGCGTGAGCATCGCGTCGGCGGCGGCACGGAACTTCGGATCGATATGCGTGGTGTAGAGCGAGGCGGGCTCGGTGACGTGTCCGTCGGCGTCGATAATTCTGAATCCAGCTAATGACATCGCTATTGCACCGGGCGGGATTCTCGCCGGTGAGGGACGAATCTGTCAATTAAAACTGTGTTTTTGCGGTGGGTTCGTTCAAGAGATTTTAGATCTGACGATCGGAAAAATCCCTTGAAAACGCTTAAGAATTTCACATCAATGATGAGTTTGATATAGTTTTTCGCATTCTTTAGAGCCCACCCTCTTACTTTAGCAGAATGCGAATCATTAAGCTACTGCTCGCTGAAGCGATGCATGGATGGGAGTCGGTTCGGCAGTTCGGGAATTTGGTTCCATTTAATTTATTTTGCGCGAAGCGGCCGCGAAGGTAAGGCTGAACAGTTCAGCCATGAATCAATCCGGCAAAAAACCTAACGCTTGTTAGGTGGCTAAGGATCGGCTACGGATTTCACAGTTGCGCGCGTTCTGCGCTCTCGACTGTCATTCCGAGCCGTAGGCGAGGAATCCCGAGGCGGCCGTGCTGTGACCTATGCCCACGTGCAGTGCCCTCTCGTACGGGATTCCTCGCGCGGCAGCCACGCGCGGGAATGACACCGTAAGACGTTCGCCAGGGATTTCCTTCGGCCTCGCTCACGACAGGCTCTCGCGCGGCAGCCGGAGCCTGCCCTGAGCCTGCCGAAGGGCGCGGGAATGACAGACCGACATTGCGCGATGGAAGGACAGTTGCGCCCCCGGTTGCGCGTTGGGGGTTCGGCTGAAACAATGCAGCAACTCGGCCGCGCCGTGCGGCTTGTCATTCTTTTGCGATGCGCCGCGTCGAAACCATCCTGATCGTTCTCGCCGTTGCGTTTTACGTCTGGTTCCTGTCGCATTTCGGCACCCGCGAGGTGCTCGGCTACGTCAAGCTTGCGGGATGGGGCCTCGCGCTGACGATCGCGCTGGAAACGGTCTCGCGGATCATGAACACGCTCGGATGGCGAGTCACGATTGCCGAGTATCCGCGCTCGCTCGGACTTGGCGAGCTGTTCTGTGCGCGAATTGCGGGCGAGGCGATCGACTACGTCACTCCGTCGGCGCAGCTTGGCGGCCAGTTCGTGATGGCGCTGATGGTGCGGCGCAAACTCCGGATGCCGCTAGGCCTCGCTACTGTAGTGGTCGCGTCGCTGGCCGAGGCGATCGGGCAGATCATGTTCGTCGTGCGCTGCGCTGCTGATCTCGATACAGATGATCCCGGCGGCGCATCGGCTGGTGTGGCCCATCGTCGGCGGACTCGCGATCGCGATCGCGCTGGCGCTCGGATTTTTTTACGTGCAGACCAAGCGGCCGTTTTCGTACCTGTGGCGTGCGGCGGCGAAATTCGATTTCACGGACTTGAGCCGCTACGACATCAAAGAGTCGGCGGACGAAGCCGACTCGATCCTGCTCGAGTTCTACGCGCGCCATCGCGTACGCCTGATACTCTCGTGCCTGTGCTACTTCGTCGCGTGGAGCATGGGGCCGGTTGAGATTTTCATCCTGCTGAAGCTGCTGCATCAGGTGGCGACGGTGCGGGTGGCGCTGCTGGTCGAGGGAGTAGGGTTGCTGATCGAGCGCGCGACATTTCTGATCCCCGCCAAGCTCGTGAGCCAGGAGGGCGGCAAGGCGCTGATATTGGCGCTGATCGGATATCCGGCGGGAGTTGGCTTTGCGATCGGGTTTCTAAGAAGAATCAAGGAAATGGTGTGGGTGCTGTTCGGACTGGTCAGTTTGATGCTACATCGGCTGATCGTGGAAGGGGCAAGCGGCGCAGAGCACGCGCTGTCGGCTCGCAGCGCAAAAGTTCTCGAGATGCAGAAGGCTCAAGGAGAGCAAACGTTATGAATAAGGCAATCGCCATCGTGGCCGGCGTCGCAATGACAATGGCCGCAGCAATTCCCGCGCTCGCAGGCGTGGTGATCACGCAATCGGAGTCGCGCCAGGGATCGCCGCAGGGTGGATCCCAGCAGCGCGTGCAGACGATTTCGGTTCAGGGTAACAAGGAACGGATCGAGGGCTCGGACCACGCGATCATCATCGATCTCGACAACGGCCAGATGTTCTACCTTGAACCTACGCAGAAGACCTACGTGCAGTTGCCGTTTCCGCCGACCGGTCCGATGGCGCAGATGATGGCGCGGGCGGCGGGAGCGATGAACTTCAAGAAGGAATCGACCTCGCGCAAAATCGCCGGCTACGAGTGCAAGGATTATTCGGCCACCACCACCTCGATGGGCGGCGACGTGTCGATGGTCGATTGCTATTCGAACTCCGCGCCCGGCAGCAAGGAATATGACACGTTCATGAAAGCGTACATGGAGAAGTTCAAGTCGACCGGCGCGCAGCCGTCGGGTGACGTTCCCGAAGGAATCCCGCTGGCCTCGGACGCGACCATGAAGATGAACAAGATCAACATCCCGGGTCTATCCGCGGATCAGCAGGCCAAGCTGCAGCAGATGATGGCGAACCGCAAGCCAATCACAACGCAGACAGTGGTGACCAAAATCGCGGTGCAGAAGATATCCGCCGACCAGTTCGCGGTTCCAGCCGGATACACCAAGCGCGAACTCCCGAAGCCGGGCGACCATGGAATGATGGGCGCGCCCAAGGGAGCTCCTGCTGCGGCGCCCTCAGCGGCGCATTAGGCCGCCGCGATCGCGCGCGAGCTGAGAAACAAAGAGCGGGGTCCATTTGGACCCCGCTCGTCATTTCAGTCAAAGCTCGGAAGGTTACATCGAAGCGCGGCGCTCGTCCGATTTGGCCGGGGCCGGCGCGTTGAGCGCGGCGCAGGATTCATAAAGCCATTTCGCCGTCGAAAGCTCGTCTTCCGCGAACAGCCGCAGCGCTTCCTTGGTTCCCAGGTCATCTTTGAGCAGGGCCGCGAACTCGCAGATCGGCTTGATCGCGTCTTCGGGCTTGCCCACGCGCTCGACAAACTTGAGCAGCTTCTCGGTATCGGGGACGCGGCGGTCGCCTAGATATGCGGTGAACTTGCGCCCCTCTTCGGTGACGGTTGCGCGCTGCTCACCGCCAAGCTCTGCAAGTCGCTGCGCGAAGACGCGCGAATGATAGGCCTCGCGCTCGGCGACCATGCGGATTCCGGAGCGGATGCAATCTGTGGTGCAGACTTCCGCCCACGCGGCGAACGCCTCTCCGCCGTTGGCCTCGCCCGCGCGGACCTTATCGAGAAAGCTCACCACGGCGGCGCGCTCGCTCTTGTAACTCTTGCCGAACGCGTGGAAACCGCCCGAGCCGTTACCGTTCATCCCGGTTCCGGATTTCTCGAGCGCCGCAACCTCGGCCTCGAACGTGTGTTCTCCGATAATTCCGCTGCGGTACGCGCGCAGCAACGCCTTGAATTCAAAATCACGGCTCATGTGAAAGTACCTCCAGCCTACAAAAAGTATATTGTGGATTAACAAAAGAGCATAGGGCGGCGCGCGTGGGGATGTCAAACCGGTGATCGCCACGATGCCCGGCGGCTTCCATGCCGCGCGTGATTTTCGCATGATGTCCGCACGTTACGCGGCGCGCGGTTGCGGCCGCGATTGGCACGGACGCGGGAGGATCAGCAAGATGGCCGAGATCAATCATCACTTCGTAAACACCAACGGCATTCGTATGCACGTCGCCGAGGCGGGCGCCGGATTCCCGGTGGTCATGTGCCACGGCTTCCCGGAGCTGTGGTACTCATGGCGGCATCAACTGAAAGCCTTGGCGGACGCGGGCTTGCGCGCGATCGCGCCCGACCAGCGCGGCTACGGCGACACCGATTGTCCGGCCGCGATCGAGGCGTACACGCAGAAGCAGATCGTCGGCGACATAATCGGGATGCTCGACGCGCTCAAGATTGCGCGCTGCGTCATCGTCGGCCACGACTGGGGCGGGATGACCGCGTGGAACGCCGCGATGATGCATCCGGCGCGCATCGAGCGCGTGATCGGGATCAACACTCCGTTCCTGCCGCGCGGTCCGATGAAGCCGACCGCGATGATGACGGCGATGGCGGCGGGCAATTTTCACTACATCTTGTATTTCCAGACCCCCGGAGTCGCGGAGGCGGAGCTCGAGCGCGACGTCGCGCGCACGCTGCGCGGCTTCTACCAGGATCCGCCCAAGATCGATCCGGCCGCGCTGCGTGCGACCGTGCCCGGCGTGTTCGGACCGGCGGGCGGCGGAATTCTCGACCGGCTCGCCGACGGTCCGCACGGATCGTTCCTGACCGATGAGGACTTCCAGGTGTTCGTCGCCGGATTCAAGAAGACCGGGTTCCGCGGCGGACTCAACTGGTACCGCAACCTCGATCGCAACTGGGAAGAGAGCGCGGCGTTCGAGCAGCGCGTCAATGCGCCCGCGCTGATGATCACGGCGGAGCTCGACGTCGTCCTGCGGCCCGAGATGGCCGAAGGGATGAAGACGTGGGTGCCGAACCTGCGCAAGACCGTGCTGATAAAGGGCTCAGGACATTGGACGCAGCAGGAAAAGCCGGCCGAAGTGAACCGCGCGATGCTCGAGTTCCTGCGCGACCTGAAATAGCGGCGCGCCTGATGAATAGGATTCTGACCGAAGGCTCTCACACGAATGACGAAGGAACGCCCGCAAACTCTCCGAATACCTTGGCGGCACTCGTGAAATTCGCTCTCCTGATGTTAGGTGCTGTACTCATCCTCGGCGGGTGCGCGCCGTCCCAGGCCGAGCTCCAGTCCGAAGTGGTGGCTCAACGACAATGCGACGCGGAATTGCCAAGTCTCTATGAACAATCATGGTGGAAACGGCAAAAACTTTGGATGCGATGCGGCGGGGTCAAACCTCTTCCTTCGTCGTGCGAAAAGGGCGGGACTGAATCTCGGCCGGAATGCCTGCAGTGGGCCATGCAGATATATGGACAGCAACAGACTCAAGCGGATATTTCCGCCACCGACCAATTCACCGACGGAGTGGATGATGCGATAAATCAATCAATCCTGAATCGTCGTTAGTTCGAAGGTACGCGAGGGCGGGCGCGTTCCTAGGTCATTTTGAGGAAAGCAGCGGCTTCAAGATTTGCGTGAGGCCACTTCGCTAGATGGGGAGCGGTACCCTCTCAAGAAAGCCACGACTCAAGGGTGAGTGCTATTACCGCTCATCCTGAGGCACGGAAGGTAAACCTGGCTTCCGAGCACGGCCAAAAGGACCGACCTAACCCCTACCCCTTCCCGCACGGGAAGGGGCTCAGACAATCAGACCGAAGCCTGGAACGTAGGATCGCCGCTGCTTCATTGGAATCGCCAGACCTCTGCAACGCTTGCGGCGTACGTTCCCCTTCCCGTGCGGGAAGGGGTAGGGGTTAGGTCGATCTTTTTTCGGCGTGCTCCAAACTCTCCAGTCACGCTCGGGTCCATTAGCGCTCATCTCCACCGTGACTTTCCTCAGAGGGTGCTGTTCTGCTTCTTAATCGCGCGGCGCTATCGCGACGCGCTGAATAAGGTCCCTCACCTTACCTCTCCCTTCCAGGGCGAGGAATCACATTAGACGGAGTGGCTGCCACCTTCTCTACGAGCTGCCGCAAATGGCGGATCAGGTCTCGACGCTTCATCAGGCGTCAAGTTCAAAAGCTTCCCTGATAACTGTGCTGCCCTTAACTGATTCTTCCGCCAACTCTCGATTGGTTTGCATAACCAGCTCGACGGCTTCGCGGAGGTTGCGGCGCGCTTCGCTCAGAGTCCGGCCCTGGGTGTTGGCGCCGGGCAACTCCTCGACGAAGCCGATGTATCCCTCGGGAACCTTGCGGAAAATCGCTGTCAGCTTCATGGTTTCATCCTAGCTTGCGCGCGCCGCCGACGCATCGGCGTCACTTCTCCAGCGCGCCGGTGGCATCTGCCATGATTTCGGAAAGATCGCGCACGCGCATCGTGTCTTCGAGCGAGCGCGATTTTACCGCGTCTTCGATCATCGTCATGCAGAAGGGGCATCCTACGGCTACGCACTCGGGCTTGGCTTCGCTTAGCTGATCGAGGCGCTTTTGATTGATGCGGGTGCCCTCGTGCTCTTCCTTCCACATGCATCCGCCGCCGGCGCCGCAGCAGAACGTCCGGTTCTTCGATTGGTCGACGTCGGAGACTTCGGCGCCGGGAATCGCGCGGAGAATCTCGCGCGCGCCGTCCCATTCGCGGTTGTGCCGCGCCATGTAGCAGGGATCGTGATAGGTGACGCGCGCTTTCAAAATCTCCTTGGGTTTTAGGCGTCCCGCACGGACCAGCTCGGCCAGAAACTCGGCTTCATGCAGGACAGTGTAATTGCCGCCGAAGTCTGGATACTCATTCTTCAGATTGTGAAAACAGTGAGGACACTGAGTGACTATTCGTCGCGGCTTGTAGCGATTTAGCGTTTCAACATTCTGCGCCGCGACGGTCGCGTACAAATACTCATTGCCCAGCCTGCGCGCCGGATCGCCGGTGCAGGTTTCCTCTTTGCCCAGGATCCCGAACTTGACTCCGGCCTGCTGCATCAGCGCCGAGAACGCACGCGATACTTTCTGGTTGCGCTCGTCGAACGAACCCGCGCATCCAACCCAGTAGAGCACGTCGAGATCGGAGGGATCCTCGACCTCCGCCATCTCCGGGATGCCGAGGCCCGCGGCCCATTCCGCGCGCTTCTCGGCGGCAAGCCCCCACGGATTACCCTGGTTTTCGATTCCCTTGAATGCGCTGGTCGCTTCCTGCGGAAATTTGCTTTCCATCAGGACTTCGTAGCGGCGCATATCGACGATGCGCTGGATATGCTCGATCCCGACCGGGCATCCCTCCTCGCACCATCCGCAGGTCGTGCATGCCCAGACCGCGATTTCGGTCGCGACTTGGGTGATCATGTCGGGGCCGTCCCACACCGGAACTTCCGCGCCGTCGCCGCTGTTTTTCGCGGCTTCGGCGGCGAGCAGGAGGGGAGCCTTCTGCAGCAGATGCTCGCGCTGCTCGATCACGAGAAATTTCGGATTCAGCGTCTTGCCGGTGTTGACCGTCGGACAGTTGATCGTGCATCGCCCGCATTCGAGGCACGACGACATGTCGAGCAACTGCTTCCAGGTGTATTGCTCGACCTGCGAGACGCCGAAAGTCTCGGCAGTCTCGAAATCCTTGATCGGAGCGAGGCGGCCGCGCGGCCCAAGATTGCGAAAGAACAGATTCACCGGTCCGAAGACCAGATGGCGCAGCTTGGTGAACGCGAAACACGCGAGCAGCACGTACACGAGAATCAGATGCGTCAGCCACAGGTAGCGATGATAGGTCACTCCCGCGCCGAGCGCGCCTTCAAGGTGGCCGATGGTGCGGCCGATGTAGGCCCATTCGGTGAACTTCGGATGAGTCGCGTTGATACGCGCGCCCTCGAGCATCAGGCCCGTCAGCGCGACCAGCACCAGCATCGTCATCGGGAACCAGTAGCCGAGCCGGTTCTCTAAATTTTCGTTGACCTTGTCGGCGGGAGGCTGATTCAGCACCGACGGTTTGCGGACTCGGCGGCGCGCGCCTTCGGCCAGAATTCCGGCGATCAGGATCAGGAAAAAGGTGTCCATCGCGGCTTTGAAGAACAGGTAGAAATCGCCGTAGTAGAAATAGAGCTTGAGTCCGAAGACCTCGACCAGGTCGCGCACGTCGCTATTGATCGCGACGATCGTCGTGCCGATCAGCAGCCCGACGAAGCCGACGTAGAACGAGTAATGCATCCATCCCCAGGACTCGCGGGTGACGTAGCCCTGTCCGAGCGCGTCGCGCAGCGAGAGGAACAGGCGGCGCGGAATCTGGTCGAGACGATTTTCGGCGACGCCCAGCCGAATCCTGCGGTACCATCCGAGACCCGCCCACACGTACGCGGCGATCAGCACGGCCAGCAGCAAATACATCAGGACGATGAATGGGATCGGGACGTTCCAGAGAATCTGGCGGGTGACTTGCTCGTTCATTTGGGCTCCGGAGGACTCTCGCCGGCGGGCGCCGGATACGACGCCCGAACTGGCATTCTGTACCAGTCTTAAATCAGACCCGCACGAGTAAATTCAATGCTAATCCCGGCGAATTATCGAGGCGAGCCAACCCGTCGCATGACGGTGACATACGCGATCAGACCTTGAAGCGGATATGAATGATATCGCCGTCGCGCATGATGTAGTCGCGTCCTTCGAGGCGGAGCTTGCCCGCTTCCTTGACTTTCGCATCGGACTTGAGCGCGGCAAAATCCTCGTAGCTGACGACCTCGGCGCGGATGAACCCGCGCGCGATATCGCTGTGAATCACGCCGGCCGCGTCGAGCGCGGTGTCGCCGCGATGCAGCGACCACGCGTGCGCCTCCGGCTCGCCGGCGGTGTAGAAAGCGATCAACCCCAGATGCGCGTAGAGTGCCGTGATCAGCCGGTCGCGCGCGGGCGCGTCGAGTCCCGCGGCGGCGAGCATCTCCTTGCGTCCATCCGCTTCGAGCTCCCACAACTCCGATTCGAACGAGGCCGCGAGCCTGAAGACCTCGATTCCGCGCGCGTGGACGGCGGTGCGCTCAGCCTCGGTGATGTCGGCGGCGGCGGCTTCCATCTCGCAATTGACGACGGCGAGGACAGGCTTGCGCGAGAGAAAACCGAAGCTCGAGAACGCGGCGAGCTCCTGCGCCGTCATCTCCATGAGGCGCAGCGGCTTGCCCTCTTCCAGCCATTTGAGGACTTTTTCGAGCGCGGTCTTCTCGAACTCGGTCGCGCTGCGATCTTTTTTGACGCGCTCGAGGCGGCGCTCGGCCTGATCGAAGTCGGCAAAGACCAGCTCGCCCTCGATACTTTCGAGCGCGGGCAGCAGGTCTTTGTGCATCGCGGCGAACTGCGGGATGACGACCAGCAGCGCGTCGAGATCGCGGATGAGCGGCAGCAGGCTCGCGTCGAGCGCGGCGCCCTCTTTCTGTTCCTTTGGATTGGGCGCGAAATCGAGAATCGTCAGTTCGACCGGGACCTTCTTTTTCGAGCCGTAGGTGGCCTCGAGAAAATCCAGGCGCGGGTCGGCGACTTTGATCTGTCCGGGGCGGCCGCGATTTTTGCCTTCGGCGGCGCCGGGAATCGGCGCGAGCCCGGTGAGCGCGTGGAATACGGCAGACTTTCCGGCGCCTCGCGCGCCGATAATTCCGGTTTTCAAAATGATCAGCCCTCGAAACAATCGAGGCTGACATATCGCCGCGAGGGACGAAAGTGCGCCGGTTTTTCTCGCGGCGGTCCAGGATTAAAATCGACGCGCCGAATGCTGGTGTGTCATTCCCGCGCGCGTGGCTGCCACGCGCGAGAGCCTGTCCTGAGCAAGGCCGAAGGAAATCCTGTGCTAGGCCCTCGGCCTTCAGCCAACTCGCGGATGCGTGCATGAACGCCCCGGGATTTCCCCCGGAGCCTGCCCTGAGCAGCGTCGAAGGGGTCGAAATGACGGATGTGGGTTTGGTGATGAGTATCGTAGTCTCAGCCGAGCCCCCAATCGTCATTCCGAGCCCTGGGCGAGGAATCCCGAGACGGCCGTGCTCCCAGTCCGCATCTCATGCTGTGGCCTTTCGTTCTGGACTGCTCGCACGCCAGCCACGTCCGGTAATGACAAGCGATTAAAACCGTCGGCCGATCAAACTGACCTACTGTCGGTTTCCTGCTATAAGCCGAGCGAGCGAGGTGAACGCGATGCCACAGGCGCCGGCTGATTATCCCGTCCGTTACCCGATCGATTTCGGCGACATCAATCCCGACGTTCGCCAGCGCGTCGTTCAACTCTACGCCGCCGACCTGGGTAAATCCCGCGGCGTGCTGTGGATGCCGCCAAAGGGAAAGCCGCGCACGGTTGTGATCATGTCGCATCCGCGCGCCGACTTCTCGACCCATTACTCGATTCCATACTGGGTCGATGCAGGCTTCGCCGCGTTCGCGCTCAATACGCGCTACCTGAACAACGACGCGATGATGCTGCACGAGAGTCTGCTGCTCGACCTCGCGGCGGGAATCAAATTTCTGCGCGAGGAAGAAGGCTTCGAGCATATCGTGATGCTCGGCAACTCGGGGGGCGGCTCGCTGTTCTCCTATTACGACGCTCAGGCGCGCACGCCGAAAGGTCAGCGCGTGGCCGCTCCTCCGGGGGGCGGTCCTCCTGATCTGAACAAGTTCGAGCTGCCGTTATGCGACGGCTTCATCATGCTGGCGGCGCATCCGGGCCAGGGGATGGTCCTGATGAGTTGCCTCGACGCGGCGGTGGTTGACGAATCGGATCCGATCGCGTCCGATGCGGCGCTCGACATGTATGACGAGGCGAACGGGTTCCGCACGCCACCCGCCGCGAGCAGCTATTCGAAAGAGTTCGTCGACAGATATCGCGCGGCGCAGCGCTCGCGATGCGCGCGGATCGACGCGATCGCGCGGCGGCATATAGATGAAGCGAATTCCTCGCGCGCGATCATGCGCGACAAGGATTTCGCCGCGACGGCGCCGGCGCGCAGAAATTTCGCGGCTCGCCGCGCGATGGCGCCGACGTACATGATCGTCTATCGCACGCAGGCCAATCCGAATTACTGCGATCTTTCGATCGATCCGTCCGAGCGCGCCGTCGGCTCGATCATTTCGGCGCGTCCGGACCTCGCGAACTACTCGGCCTTCGGGCTTGGGCGAATCGTCACGCCCGACGCGTGGCTCTCGACCTGGTCGGGTCTGTCGTCGTACGCGAAGACGGCGGTGAATCTTCCCAAGGTCACGGCGCCGACGCTGATTGTCGGCGCGAATGCGGACCAGGATATTTTTCTCTCCGACGTGCGCGCGGAGTTCGAGGCATCGGGCGCCAGCGATAAGACGATCGCGTTCATCGAGGGCGCCGATCACTTCATGCGCGTCGGTGGCACGAAAGCGCACCTCGGCGATCCGCGTCCGCGCCTGATGAAAGTGCTGGCCAACTGGACGCGCGAGCGCTTCGCACCGTAGGCCGGCTAGCGGCTATCTCTCGTACGCCGCGAGCTGCTCCTGCCACTTGCTTCCGAAGGCCATTATCAGGACCTGCTGATTGATCGCTTCGTCGCCTTCGAGACTGCGCATCTCGCCGCCTCCAGTGTGCGCGATCACCGCGAACGCGGCGCGCGCCTGCTGATAGAACGCAGGCATCGGCGCGGCCGCGGTGTTGGCCTCGCGATGAACGCGGATGTTGAGCTCGTGCTCGAAGCGCTGATGCTCCTGCGCGGTGGGATCGACGACGCTGACGGTGCCGTTTTCGGCGCGGAACTTGCGCTCGAGCTCGAGAATCGCCGCGAACTTGTCCTGCTTTGGCGGCGCGTCGCCGGCCAGCACGATCACCTTGCGCGCGTAAGGCTTCCAGTCCATCCGATCGATCGCGGCCTGCATCGCGCCGTAGGTGTTTTCTTCCCACTCGCCGCCGCCCTTGGTCTGGATTGCGGACAAAAACGCGTCGAGCTTCGCCGGCGACAGCGTGAGCGGCTGCACGTCGAGCGGCTCGCCCTCGCCTCCGTACACGACGATTCCAATGCGCGCCGTGGGAACCAGGCGCTGAATCGCGCGCACGAGCTCCTTCATCCGCGCCTTCACATCCGCCATCACCAGCCGCATCGAGTCGGTCCCGTCGATCACCAGCACGACGTCCAATCCATTGCGGCGAAGATGGCCGATGAACCCGCCCCATCCGCCACCGAAGCCGGGGCCGTGCCCGGTGCCAAGTCCTTCGCCACCACGATTGAGCCCGATCCCGCCCGCTGCGGAACGGACGTAGTCGGTCGCGAGCGCGACCGCCTGCGCCATGTCGTCGGTCCGCGGCAACTCGGTTTGCTGCGGCGCGACGTCGGGCATCGGAACTTCCGGCATGTCGAGCTTCTGCATCTCGTCGCCACCACCGCCGCCGCCGCCCGCTTCGAGATTGACGAGGATCAAATCGCGTCCGCGGCTTTCGTGGACCGTGATAATCAGGAACAGCAGCGCGCCGACATGAATCGCGACCGAAAGCGGAAACGGGCCGCCGACAAACCGGACCGCCCGCGCGATCACGCCCGCTCCGCCATCCTCGCGGCGCCTGAGCCGCCGGATCGCGATTGCGACGACGATTATCGAGAGGCAAAGCGCTATCAATGCGAACAGGTACGGGTTCATCGCGACACCTCCTGATCGGGTCCGGGGCGTCTATACAAACGCTCCTGATGATCAGATCGCGCGCGGAAGCTTTTCTTGCAGAATTTCTTTGCGCGGCCGGGTTCAGAGCAAACGAACCCACGCGCTAGGGAGTGCCGCTTGCGGAATTGATCCCACGGCCGAAGGCGGAGACCTGATTCTGCCACTGTTCGCCAAAGGCGAGGATCAGCACCTGCTGGTTGATGTGCGAGTCGTGCGTGAGCGAGCGCATCGCACCGCCGCCCGCATTGGCGAGCACCTTATAAGCGGCGCGAGTCTGCTGATAGAACTCCGGCAGCGGCGTGATTTTCGGCGGCTCCTCGCGATGCACCTTGAGCCAGAACTCGCGCTCGAAGCGCTCGTGCTCTTCCGCCGCCACGTCGACGGTGTTGAAAGTTCCGTTCTCGGTCTTGAACTTGCGGATCATCGCGACCAGCGGCGCGAAGTCTTCCTTGCGTGGCGGCGAGTCGCCGACCAGCACCACCACCTTCTTCGCGTACGGCTTCCAGTCCATCTTGTCCATCGCGGTCTCGCACGCGCCGAAAGTGTCTTCTTCCCATTCGCCCCCGCCCTTGGCGGTGATGTGATCGAGGAACTCGGTCAGCTTCTGCGGCGACAGCGTCAGAGGCTGGATCTCCATCGTCTCGCCCTTGCCGCCGAACACGATGATGCCGACGCGCGCGATCGGAACCAGCCGATGGATCGCCTGGATGAGCTGCCCCATCTTGGCCTTCACGTCATCGATGATCAGACCCATCGAGCCGGTGCCGTCGATCACCAGCACCACGTCCAAGCCCTTGCGTCGGAGTTCTCCGATAAATCCGCCGAAGCCCGTGCCGATACCGTGGCCGTAGCCTGAACCCATCCCACCGCCGCGGCCGATTCCGATTCCGCCGCCACCGGCCGCGCGCACGTAGTCGTTGGCCATGCCGACCGCCTGCGAGGTATCGATCGCTTGCGGATTGTCCATCTGCTGGGGCGCGGTGTCTGGCATCGGCACTTCAGGCATGTCGAGATCCTGCATCTCGTTGCCGCCGCCTCCACCGCCGCCCGCTTCGAGATTGACCATGATAAATTCGCGTCCACGCTGCTCGTGCACGGTGATGATCAGCAGCATGATCAGCACCAGGTGGATCGCGACCGAAAGCGGAAACGGGCCCACGATGAATCGGAACCCGCGGCGGAGCGCGGCGACGATGCCCTCGTCCTCGCCGTGGGGCGATAGCTCGGAGTCGTCGTCAGAATCGGCTTCCGCGAGAGCTGGCAGCGCGAGCCTCTTGGGAGCATCCAGGGCACCGCTGCGGGCGAGAGCCGCGAGATTGCGTTGGCATAGCACGCATCGCGCGGCGTGATGCTCCCAGCGCGAGTATTCGTCCGCATCCAGCAAGCGAGTAGCGAATGCCGCGAGCACGTCGGCGTCCGGACAATCGCTGCCGGACGCATCAAGCCCATCGGCCAGGCGGCGCGCGGTCAGCACGTCGAGCGCGTCATTTCCCACTTCGCTATTTTCGCGGTCTTCGCCGTTTATGCGATTAGCCATTACTTTGCCTGCGAAAGCGCCCGTCCGAGATCGAACGGCCAATCGTCGGTTCCGAATTCAAAGCAGCGACTGATTTGTTCGTCGCTCAGATGATGCTCGCGCTTGAGCTCGCGCGCGACCCTGCGGCGAATCGCGAGCCGGATGCGCGCAAGGTTGCGCGATACCGACGACTCATGCTCGCCGAGCAGCGCGCCGGCTTCCACAAGCGTGAGACCTTGCACATAGTAATAAGAGAGACGAAGACGGTCGCGCGGCTCGAGCTCGGCAAGCGCGGCGTCGAGCGCTTGCGCGAGCATCGGGATAAACCGCGCGCGGTCCGGATCGGCGGGCGCCGAGTGATTGCGATCGCCACTCTCAATCTGCTGGGCATCGGCTGCTGCAGCGGCGTTGGAATGGTATCGCTCGCGCAGCCAATCGGCCTCCCGGCGCACGATCACGACGCGCAACCACGCGGCGAGCGCGCTTCGGCCATGGTAGTAATCGAGCGGTGAGCGGCGCGGGTTACCTACTCGCGCGACGTCGAAAAGATCGCCGTAGAGGGAGCTTTCGATTTCGCGCGCTCGATTCGTATCGCGCGCAATCGCGCGCACGAAACTCTCGATCGCGCCGTGGTAACGCGCGTCGAATTCGCGCCACGCCTCGGCGTTTCCCGCGCGGCATGCCATTGCAAGCGCAAGGTCCTCGACATGAAGGGAATCGAGGAAAATCTCAATTTCGGCAGGATTCGGGATAGCCCCGGCAAATCGGCGCTCGATCGCGCGCTCGATCGTCTGCGCGAAATCGGCTTCTGGAATTCTCCAGCGCCGGGCGGCGCTGCGCTCATAGAGGCGCGCGAAGGTCTCATGATACGCAGCGCGAAATCCCGGGAGCCCGTCCATCGAGGCTCATCTTCGGCTCGATCCCGCCGAGTCTCAAGACGCCGCGAGCTACTCTCTCTTTCCCGACGCGCGAGTGTCCGCTAATCTCGGCATTCAGCCGAGTCCTATCGGCGCGCCCGCAATCGCGGTGGGGCCACCCTAGCTCAGTTGGTAGAGCAGCTGATTCGTAATCAGCAGGTCGTCGGTTCGAATCCGACGGGTGGCTCCAAAGAAATCAAGCAAAATCAACCACTTCTTACCTATGGTCGACGGTAGGCTTCACTATCAGCCTTTCGTGTCCACACCGTGTCCACAAACCGAAAGCTCATGTCCAGGACCATCCTATGGAGAAGCGACGCTCACGGAACCCGCTTTCCAAGAGCGGCGAGGCGTCGCCCAAGGTGCTCCAACGCCTCGCGGCGATCCGCGTAGAGCACCTTCACGTCGTGGTAGCATAGGATCCTGGTTTGAAGTATGCGCGACGAACTTCCGAACCTTCGGCCCGACGCCTTCGCCGGCACTGCTGCAGCTTACGCGAAATTCCGCCCACGCTACCCGCGGGCGCTCCTTGACGATCTCCTTGCGCAAGTCGCGCTGCCGCGCCTGGGCCGGTTGCTCGATCTAGCCTGCGGGCCGGGCCGGATCGCACTCGATTTGGCCGGCTCTTTCGACAGCGCGTGGGCCATCGATCTCGAGCCCGAGATGATCGCTGTCGGAAAACAGGAAGCGGCGCGGCGAGGCATCGGCAACGTGAAATGGCTTGTCGGCCGAGCCGAAGCCCTGGACGCTCCGTCCGCCGCGTTCAGCCTGATCACGATCGGCGAGGCATTCCACCGGCTGGAGCAGACTTTGATCTGCGAAAAGGCGCATCAGTGGCTTGAACCTTCAGGGTGCCTCGTCACGATGGGCAGCCAGAGCATCCTGAATGGCAGCGAACCGTGGCAGATCGTCGTCGCCGAGGTTGCGCGGCGATGGATGGCGCGCGCCTTTCCGCGCGGCTGGGCGGTCGCGAAGGCAGGCGCGAAGCTCGACCCTGAGCAGGTCCTGCACGATGCGGGGTTCCTGGACGTGATTACGCGCTCGTTCACTAAGCCCCACAGTTGGACCTTTGAGCAGATCATCGGATATCTGCAATCGACTTCGGTTTGTTCGCGCAAAGCGCTCGGCGGCGATTTCGAAGCTTTTGAGAACGACTTGGCGTCGGCCCTTCACGACCTGTCGAGGCGACGAAATTTATCCAGAACAACTCAGCTTCGGGTACACGCTTGGAAGAAAGCCCGGCTAGGGCAGGCGAAAATGAAGTTGCTTTGCAACCCGACGGGTGGCTTAAGACAATCCAATAAGGAACCTATCTTGCCGCGAGCGTACTCATTTGCCGGAGCGGTCTTCGCTTTCGAAGATGTAGGGTTCCAGCGTCGATTGTGCTTCGACTCGGAACTTATGCCATCTGCCGCCGCCATAATATGCGAGGCTCCCGGGCTTCGCGTTGCCTTCACCGTTGTAATAGGAGATGCAATCGCGAAGCGGCGCCGTCGCGATGTCGACGTCGCGGCAATGCTCCACGTAACGCTCTTCCGGTTCCCTTTTGACATCGACGATGAGCGCACCGCGTTCGCGCATGGTGCGCAGCATCCACACGACATAGTCACCGTGCGCATCGATCGCGTCAGTAAAGTTGAAGCTGCCGCCGCCACCCTGCGGCCCGGTGACAATGAACAGGTTGGGAAAGCCGTGGCTATGCAGGCCCAGGAAAGTCCTGGTCCCTTCCCTTTCCCACTTATCCCTCAGAGTGCGTCCGCCGCGGCCAGTTACCATGTTGAAGGTCGAGGTGCCCATCCATTGGAATCCGGTCGCGTAGATCAGCACATCGAGCGGATATTCGACGCCCTGATGGACGATGCCGCGCTCGTTTATCTCGCTGACGCCGCGCGGAGCGGTATCAACCAGATGGACGTGCGGCAGGTTGAAGGTCTGCAGATACTCATCATGGAAGGTCGGCCGCTTACAGCCATACGGGTAGTATGGCTTCAATGCCGCCGCGGTCTTTGGATCCGCGACTAACGCGTCTACGCGAGCGCGGATCTGCTCCATGATGCGGAAGTTGGAATCGAGCTGCTTCCGGAGCAGCTCTTCCGGCGATATCTCATGCTCGTGTTTCTTGAGCGGCCTGACGTCTTTGATCTTGCCCGCCAGGTAGTCGTCGTTCGCCTGAATCGCCGTGCGGCCCTGCGATATCTTCGAAAAACGCGCACGCCTCGCACGGGCCCATCCGGGCTCTCTGGTCCAGGCCGCCCGTTCTTCATCGGTCGTAGCGCGCTGGTCGCGCACGTCGACCGAGGACGGTGTGCGTTGGAACACGTAGAGCTGCCCGACAATCTTCGCGAGCTCCGGCACCGCCTGCACCGCGGTGGCGCCGGTGCCGATGATGCCGACGGTCTTGCCGCGAAGGTCGAGATTGTAGTTCCAGCGCGAGGTGTGAAAGGACGCGCCTTTGAACTTCTCCATGCCTGAGATGCGCGCGAGCTTCGGTGTCGTGAGGATGCCGTTGGCAAGGATCACGAAGCGCGCACGCATCTTGTCGCCCCGGTCAGTCTCGACGATCCATCGGCCCGCTTCTTCGTCCCAGGTAGTTGCCGCGACCGTCGTATGAAACAAGCAGTGGTCATAGAAACCGAACTTCTGGGCCATGTTTTGGCAATATTCCAGGATCTCGAAGCCCGACGCGAACTTCATCGACGGGACATAGCCCATCTCCTCGAGCAACGGGAGATAGCTATAGGATTCAACGTCGCAGGCGATACCGGGATAGCGATTCCAGTACCATGTTCCGCCGACATCGCCACCCTTCTCACAGAAGCGCACATCGGTGAAGCCCGCGTCTCTCAGCTTGTGCCATAGCAGCAAACCGCCGAAGCCGGCGCCGACCACCAGTATCTCGCATTCGTCGGTCAACGCTTCGCGCGGGATAGGCGGCTCCGAATATACGTCGTCCAGATACTTCTTGAACTCGCCCTCCATCGCCATGTAGTCGGCGGCACCGCGACGAGCCTCCTTGAATTCGCGGTACTTGGCCTGCTCTTCCGCATCGAAGGTCGCGCCGGGTGGCAATTCCGGCAATTGCTTAAGCTTCTGATCGGCGAGTACGGAGTAGCCCTTGCCCGCGATCTTTTCGGAAGCCTTGGCCGCGCGCGTGTTGAAGACTTTCAAACCTGTCTCGGGGTCGATACGGACTGCTGCGTTCATTTGAGTTCCTCGATGTTGCAAACCCATTCTAGCGAAGATCGACTTTCGGGTGACAGAGCCGGCTCCCGGCGGGCCGTTATCGGGCGCCTAATGCCCCATCTTCAGCAGGTCATCGCCCGCCCATCCGTCTTTCATCGGCACCATGAAGTACGGCGTCAGACTCATCTTGCTGAATTTCCACTGGCCTTCGCGCTTCACGTATTCGTCGTTGTAGCGCGCGGCGACCACGTAGCTCTCGCCGTTATACACCGGCTTGGCTTCGAGATATGCGAATCCGTCGGCGCGATCGCCATGGATATGGATCACGTGATTGTGAATGAACTGTCGCACGCGATAGAGACCGCGGCGCGGCTGCCCGGTCTCGGAACGCCTGCTGCCGAGCCCCGAGAAGAACTCTCTGATCTTGTCGCGTCCCTTCGCGTTGCCGAGATGGCCAAACTCAAGCTCGCCGTCCTCACTGAACAGGTCTGGAATCTCGCCCACTTTTCCATCGTTGATGCATTCGTGGTAGCGCATGCGCAAATCACGGATCGCCTCGCGATCGTATAGTTCCGATACTTTCGCTTCCAAGTTGCCAATCCGATCTTCAAGACTGGTCGCCATGACTTGATCCTCCTGTTCGCTCGGGATTCTAAGCGCGCACGGATTTGGCTGTCCATCGGAGAAACCTCCGCGGTCGGTTGGACAGGCTCGTGCGGCAAATTCTAGAATCGGCGCGATCGAGGAACCGTTCGAGGCTCCCGGTAATAATCAGGAGAGTTCAGCGATGGCGAAATACACCTTTATCGTCATGACCAATCCAGTTGCGGGCAAAGAGGCGGAATACAACGATTGGTATAACATCCATCATGTGCCGGATGTGTTGAACGTCCCCGGATTCGTATCGGCACAACGCTTCTGTCTCGCCGGCGCGCAAATGGGACGTGATCAGATCCGCCCGCATAAATATCTCGCTCTCTATGAAATCGAGACTGACGATCTGGCGGGTACGTTAAAGGAATTGCGCGCGCGGGGAGGAACCGCGGAAATCGTTCCGAGCGACGCGATCGATATGAAAAACGTTGCGACCTTTATCTTCGCGCCGGTGGCGGAGAAGGTGAAGGCCTCCGATGTGCAACGCCCGCGCCGCGCCGGCTGAAACTTTGTCCGTCCACCGCGTCGGCTTATAGGGGTTTAATCATGGCAATCTCGATCGAGAAAATCCCGGGCGTAAAGAATAAGCTCGGCGAAGGTCCAGTATGGGACGTCGCTGAAAAGGCGCTCTATTGGATCGACGGCAATGCGCCGGCGATCTACCGGCTCGATCCCAAAACGAACAGCGTAAAGAGCTGGAAGACGCCGAAGCAGATCGGCTCGTTCGCGATCCGTGAAAAAGGCGGCGCCATCTGCGCGCTGAGCGATGGCTTTTATTTCCTCGATTTTGATTCCGGCAATACAACGCCGGTGCCGAACGGAATCGTCGCCAAGCCGGGAACCACCTTCAATGACGGCAAGACCGATGCGCGCGGAAGATTCGTCGCCGGCACGCTGGACACGAAATTCGCGAGCGCGGCCGGGTCAGTTTTCAGCATCGATGGCGCTCTGAAACCTAAGGTTATCGAGCCGGCGATCGGATGCACCAACGGGCCGTGCTTCAGCCCAGATAATCGCACTTTCTATCTATCGGATAGCGTGACGCGGACCATCTACGCCTACGACTATGATCTCGCCACCGGAACGGTTTCAAACAAACGCGAGTTCGTGAAAGTGAAGGGGATGGGCGGAGTGCCCGACGGCGCGACCGTCGACGCGGAAGGCCATCTCTGGTCGGCTATCGCGGGCGGCGGTAAGTTCGTCTGCTTCAATCCGGACGGCACTATCGCGCGCACGGTTGAGGTGCCAGTCCCGATCATCACCAGCGCGATGTTCGGCGGCGAAAACCTTGACGTGCTTTACGCGACATCGATCGGGATGAAGACGCTTAACATGGAACCGGGCCCCGATGGCGGCGCGCTATTCGCAATCAAGGGACTCGGCGTAAAAGGAAAGCCTGAGCCCCGATTTGCCGGATGAGTCGGGACACTCCAGCGCGCCCATGAGCCGCTGGCATTGGAGTGGTAGCGTATGTTGCGGCTAGTGAGACTTTGTATACCTGAGCCCGAAGTCGAGCTCCCAAGTGACACCATCGAGTGATTTTTCCCAACTGGCCTCAATAGTCTCCCGGTCGGAACTTATGCGGCCCGTGAAGCGCTGGTGAAATCCCGGCGAGTCGCGCCAGATTTTCCACGCGCCTTCATCCAGAGCCATCTGATAAATCCGGGACACGCCACGCGCGTCCGCATATAGGAGCGCGAAGGTGCCCGAGGTTTCGTCAGCACCGATGATCCATCGCGCCGAGGGAGAATCGTCGCTGCCCATGTGATGAACAAGGAAGCACCCTCCTTCGATCCAGGTGAAGGTTACTGGACTGTGAACCAGCGCTGGACCGCCGACCAGTTTGTGCGTTTTCTCCGACCAGCGGATTTCCATCTCCCATCGGCCCACAAGTGGTCTTAGCTGATCGAGCGCACGACTCGCTGGCGCATTCGCGTTCGACACTTCGCTCATCGACACCTCCTTCCGCCGACCATCGACATCAGTCATCTCGCTTCAACGTTAACAACGTCATCGCACCGGGCCGGCGCCGGGTCGAGGCTTCTGTCTTATGCAAAAAGCTCGTGAAGCCATCGCCCGGCGGCGTGATCGAGTTTTCCATCATTATCAAACTGATCTGCCCCCGGTGGTATTCGCCATGAACTGTCACGTGCGTCAGCATTTCTTCGCGTGACATGCGGCCCGGCAAGCCATCGGTAAACGTAAAGTCGATCCTCTCGGCCAACTGTGCTTTATCCAGACGTGATACATACTCGATGTACCACTGATCGCTGGTCTTGATCGCCGCGGATAATTCTTCCAGCGATGGCGCTTGGCCTGGGTTGGGCGAGGTGTATCCGTGCTCAGCTCGGCGCAAGTTCGCAGCGAAGATCCGGTCGACAGCATAAGTGTGGTTGAGGACTCTGATGGCGATCTCCTTTGCAGGAGAGGAATCGCCAAATTGCCGCATTGCTGTGAGAATCTCTTCGTTGGCCGTTGCCTTGTAGCTGAAGACCCGTTCAAGCGTGCTGACTTGATCCATATTCTTTCTCCTAATCGCGTGATACCAAACTCGTCCACTCGAGAGGGTCTTTTCCATTAGACTGATTGCGAACGCTTCCTTGCGGTCACGGTGCGGGCGGGTGGAAAGGTCCAAAAGCTGAGGCCGGAGATTTCCACATCGATCATGTCCGACTCGCGCAACTCGTCGGCGTAGAGATCGATGCTGAATATGTCGGAAATCGCGATCTGGCCGCCCCAATTGAGGATGCGCACGACTTCGTGGATGGCTTCGCGGCGCCCCTCGCGGCTGCGAACGTTGTGAATGGCGAAGTGGGCGACGGTGGCGTCGAAACTGCGGTCAGCGAAGGGCATTCTGCGCATGTCTCCGTCATGAACGCTGACTCTCTGCTCGACTCCCTCCAGCGCGGCATTCCTTAGCGTGGCTTCACGCGAATTGTCGGATTGATCCATCGACCAGAGATCGATGCCTACCGCGTGACCTCTCGGCAGCATTTTTGCCGCGGCGATGAGCAGGAGCCCGTGACCACAACCGACATCGAGCACGGTTTCGTCCCCGCGGAGCTTCAGGCGCTCGAGGAGGCGGTCGCGCGCGCGAAATTTACCAAAGCGGCTGCTCGCGAACATGAGAACTGCGAGGATCACAAAACAAACGCCAAAAATTTGAACTGCGTCAGCCACGATGACGTGCCGGCTCGAAGTCCATACGAGAACGAAACCAATGATCACTCCCGCGAGGCCGAGGACGAACGCCGCGTAAATGGCTCCGGGAGCGTCGAGACCATAGTCGGGCGCTTGTCTGCTCATGACTCTGCCGCCTGCTTGTGTGGACGCTGTCGTGACTTGCGTTTTCATCATGGATAAAATATATAAGTGATCGCTCACAATTGTAAACTCGCATTCCGAGCTAGTGCAGATGGCGCAAAAAGTGCAAACAATTCCCAGAAAATCGGCCTCGCAGGAGCGATCGCGTGCAACTGTCGATGCGCTTCTGGAAGCGACTACTCGCATTCTGATCAAGGAAGGCTATGACAAAGCGAGCACCAACAGGATTGCCGAGGTGGCCGGCGTCAGTATCGGTTCGCTCTACCAATACTTCCCGAGCAAGGAGGCGCTGGTAGTCGCGGTTATTGACCGTCATACGCGAGAAATTTCCGAGGTGTCGCGCAACGCGCTGGTCAAAGCAGCGGCGCTCCCGATCGAGGCCGCGGCGCGCGAATTCGTTTCAGTTGCAATCGACGCTCACCGCGTCAATCCCAAGCTGCATGGCGTTCTTGCCGAACAGATCCCACATGTTGGGCGGCTCGAGAATATCGAGGCGAATGTTCGAGAGGGTTATGCACTGGTTCGAGGCTATCTGGAGGCGCATCGCGACGAGATCGATGTCGCCGATCTCGATCTCGCGGCCTTTGTCTTAGTGACAGTAGTGGAAGCGCTGACCCATGCCGCCGTCCTGCGTCGCCCGGACATCCTCAGCGACGAGAAAGCAGGACGGTTTGTCGATGATGTAACCCGCCTTGTGGTCCGGTATCTGCGAACCTCGTGAGCTAACGACGAAGAAGCCAAGCGTTCTCTGCGACGGAGAACAGTTGCAGGTAGACCGACCTACGATGTAACCGGTTTTAAGTTAATTTAGAGGTTACGTTGACTCTGCGAGGTCGAATCGTCAATAGACCGCGAAAATATTCGTGCGCGACTTGCTCAAATCGGAAGCCTGAACGAAGTCGGTCAGGATTTGGACTTTTCGCCACGATGAGAGGCGCGCTTGTGGCGCTTCAAGCGGGCCCGATGAAGAGCTTGTTTGGCGCGATTCCCGCACAGAGTCATGCTGCACCAACGACGCGCTTGACCGCGAGTTCTATCCAGGAAGAAAAGCGTGCACGGAGATCCTTCGCATGCCTTTACGCGAGAAAGATCCTGGGACGTAAGCAGGTTCGCGATTGCGTGCGCGATCGGCAGGATGAGGGAGTCCGGTGTACGCCAACGGCGTAGAGTGCGCCATTCAAGTCCCGACGTGGTCAACTGACCGGGCGCATCGACTGGCCTTACCGCTATCGCGCCATACGCATCATCGCGCTCGAGTATCCGATTCAGCGGGGCAAGTTCTTCAAGCGCCTCAGGTCCGAGCGAATGCCCCTTGTGAGCGAGAACGAAGGCACGAAACCATTCCCTAAGAGCGCGGGCTTGAGCGGCAACAGCGTCGAGTTCTCCGGGAAAGCAATTGGCTCGTATGGTCGCGGCCGCCTCGGCGGGCAAAAGCTCAGCTTGCTCAAGCCACGCCATAAGGTCCTCTCCATCTGCCAGCCATTCGACCTCCGTGTCGACCGGCGTGCCGATTGAATTAAGAAAGTCGAGGCTTGGATCTCCGGCGATGAACATCGCAGGGGGGCGAGTGTCGTTCGTGGTCATCCAGCGTTAAATGCTGCTCCTCTTGGTCAAGTTTAGCAGACTAAGGTCCCCTGCTCTATTATCGTAACTGCTCGCACGGCACTTGACGGGTTACAATTTTCTGCGGTAACCTGATCGAGGCCATCAGTTAGGTTATTAAATAGGAGGTTTTGTCATGCCGCGCATTTACTACCGCGCCGCCGATATTGGTGGCCTCAGGATTTCCTATCGCGAAGCCGGCCGGCCAGACGCCCCAAACTTGCTGTTGTTGCATGGGTTTCCGACCGCCGGTCACATGTTCCGCGATTTGATTCCACTTCTCGCCGACAGCTTTCACCTGGTAGCGCCTGACCTGCCAGGTTTTGGTCAATCAGACCTGCCGCCGCGCGATAAGTTTAAATACAGCTTCGAGAATCTTGCCGATGTAATCGATCGCTTTACCGAGGTGATCGGGTTGAAACGGTTCGCGATCTATATCTTCGACTACGGCGCTCCCGTGGGTTTGAGGATTGCCCTAAAGCATCCGGAGCGCATATCCGCGATCGTCTCCCAGAACGGCAACGCCTACGAAGAAGGTTTGAGCGACGGTTGGAACCCGATCCGGGCCTATTGGGAGAACCCGTCGCAAGCCAACCGTGACGCACTCCGCGTTTTCCTCAAGCCCGAGACGACCGTTTGGCAATATACACACGGCGTCTCTGACGCGACGGCGGTCTCGCCCGACGGGTACTCGCTCGACAATTTCTATCTGGCCCGCCCGGGCGCAGACGAGGCGCAGCTCGACTTACTCGGCGACTACAAGACTAACGTCGCGCTCTATCCGACCTTCCAGAAGTATTTCCGGGACCACAAGCCGCCACTGCTGGCGGTGTGGGGAAAGAACGACCCCTTCTTCCTGCCGCCGGGCGCCGAAGCGTTCAAACGGGATATTAGCGGCGCCTCCGTGCACTTCTTCGATACTGGGCACTTCGCGCTGGAGACCCACGCCGCCGAGATTGCGGCAGCGATCCGCGAGTTTCTCGTCCGTTAGTTTCGCGACTCAGTGTGCCCACTTCTCGCACGAGATGTCGGGAACTGATGTGTCGGAGAACCATTGTGTGTGGAGTCGTTCTCGAGAAGTTCGCGGACCTGGACGGCGACGCGAAACAAATTGGAGTGTAATCAGATGAATGCTCTTCCTCTAATCGTCTTCGACGTGAATGAAACGCTACTCGATCTAACGACCATGGAGCCTGTGTTCGAGCGTATCTTTCACGACAAAGGCGCGATGCGCCTCTGGTTCGCTAACCTCATTATGTATTCCGCGGCTCTGACCGTAGCCGGATGCTATGTGCCGTTTACGGATATCGGTTCGGCTGTGATGAAGATGCTAGCCGACACGCGCGGCATAAGGATCCAGGACGCGGATAAGAAGGAACTCTTTGAAAAATTCTCGACGATGCCTCCCTATCCGGAGGTGCCCGCAGCTCTTCAGAAGCTCCGCGCGGCAGGATTCCGGCTGTTTACCTTGACGGGCAATTTGCCGGAGGTGCAGGCGCGTCAGCTCGAACACGGTGGGATTGCCGATCTCTTCGAGCGGCGTTTCAGCGTGGACGGCGTTAAGCATCACAAACCCTCGCGGCAGGCCTACGCTTATGTCGAGCGAGAACTCGGAGTCGAGCCATCTCAGCTCTGTCTTATCGCTTGTCATACATGGGACACCCTCGGCGCCGTCGCCGCGGGCTGGGAGGCTGCCTTGATCAAACGGGTGGGCAACGACGTCCTGGGAGTCGGCCCGCAGCCGCAAATCGTCGCTGCAAACTTGAACGACGTCGCCGATCAGTTGATCGCGCGGCATCGGGAGAGAACCAATGTCGCGTGAGAATGTGAGCGTCGTGCTGGTGCACGGCGCCTGGGCTGACGGATCGAGCTGGGCAAAAGTCATCGCGCCGTTTGCCGCCGAAGGCGTCAGGGTGCTCGCGGCTCCGTTGCCCCTGACCTCGTTTGCCGAAGATACGGCGGCGGTCGAGCGCACGCTGGAGCGAGTTTCGGGGCCGGTTGTTCTTGTGGGTCACGCATACGCCGGGGCCGTGATCGCGGCCGCACGGAGTGAGAAGGTGAAGGCGCTGGTTTACGTCTCCGCCCTTGCTCCTGACGACGGCGAGACCGTCGCCGATGTCTTCTATCGGGCCAAACCTCATCCGCTGGCTCCAAAGTTGGCGCCGGACAACCATGGGTTGATCTATCTGCCGGACGAAGCATTCGCCTCGGCATTCGCGCAGAATGCTTCCGCTGATGAATGGGCGCTGCTCCGCGCGGTTCAGCGGCCGATTTCGCCCGCCTGCATCACCGTGCCTGTGAGTCGTCCACTCTGGAAAGACCGCCCGACCTGGTTTCTCATCGCAGAGCAGGACCGCATGATCGTCCACGACACACAGCGCTTTATGGCGGAACGGATGCACGCCCGGGTTCGGTCGCATCCGGTAGACCACACGTCAATCGTCACTGCGCCGGGCCTGGTCGTCGATATCATACGCGAGGCTATCGGCGAGGCATCAGCGGCTGATCGCATTCGCTGAATTAGGAGATGAGTCCATGGCGGACACAGAAAAATACGAAACTCTAGTTCTGGGAAGCGGAGAAGCCGGCAAGTGGATCGCCTGGACGATGGCCGATGAGGGTCGTCGCACGGCGATGGTCGAGCGGAAATGGCTCGGTGGTTCGTGCCCGAATATCGCATGCCTGCCGAGCAAGAACGTGATCTACTCCGCGCGGGTAGCATCGCTCGCGCGGCGCGGTGCTGAATTCGGACTGGAAATGGATCAGCCCCGAATCAGTATGGCCGGCGTTCAGCAGCGCAAACGCAAGATGGTGGAAGAGGAACATCAGTTCCACGCCAAACGTACCGCGGACGCCGGAATAGAATTGATCATGGGCGAAGGCCGCTTCGTCGCGCCAAGAACGATTGAGGTCGCGCTCAATGCCGGCGGCACCAGGCGGATTGTTGGAGAACGTGTGTTCCTCGACCTGGGTTCGCATTCGACGATGCCCAATGTTCCCGGGCTCGCCGCATCGAATCCAATGACCCATATCGAGTTGCTCGATCTCGGTCGTCTGCCGCGTCATCTCATAGTGATTGGCGGCGGCTATATAGGCCTTGAACTTGCGCAGGCTATCCGGCGGTTCGGATCGGAGGTGACCGTGATCGAACGAGGCGCGCAACTCGCCGAGCGCGAAGATCCTGACGTCGGCGCCGCCCTGCTTGATTTGTTTCACGACGAAGGAATCGAGGTGTTGCTCGGCACTCAGGTCTCTAAGGTTGAGGGACATTCAGGGAAGGAGGTTCGAGTCTACGCGAAGAACGGCCCCGGTGAACGGATCGTCGAAGGCAGCGATCTTCTCGTCTCCGTCGGTCGGACGCCGAATACGAAAGGAATCGGACTGGAACAAGCCGGCGTCGAGCTCGACGAGCGCGGTTATATCAAGGTCAACGACCGCCTCGAAACGACCGCATCGAACGTTTGGGCGATGGGCGATTGCGCGGGCAGTCCGCAATTCACACACGTCGCGTATCACGACTTCCGCGTAGTGCGTGACAACTTAAAGGGCGGCAATCGAACCACGAAGGATCGTATCGTGCCCTTCTGCATGTTCACCGATCCGGAGCTGGCCCGCGTCGGCCGCAACGAGACCGAGGCGAAGCGCGACAAAATCGAATATCGCGTCGTGAGACTGCCGATGGCGAATGTGCTCCGCACCCATACGATTGCCGAGCCGCGCGGCTTTATGAAGATGCTGATCGGCAAAGACACCGACCAAATCGTGGGCTTCACCGCGTTTGGTATCGAGGCAAGCGAGCTGATGGCGGCGGTTCAAACCGCGATGGTTGGGCGACTGCCGTACACCGTGTTGCGCGATGCGATTTTCGCTCACCCGACAATGTCCGAGGGGTTGATCTATCTTCTAGGACAAGTCGAAAGCATCAAGGGTTAGTAAGAAGTAGATTTACCTTCGTTTGTATCCGCCCGCGAAGCAGCAATGGCAATCGGCACGATACCGTGTCATGTAGAGACAGATTTCTTACGGCGGCGCAGGGCGCAGATCGATGAGCGAGCGGAAGGCTGGCGCGATTCGGATCGGAACCTCAGGGTTCAGCTACAAGGAATGGGTTGGCGGATTCTATCCGGCGAAAACGCCCGGCACGAAGATGCTCGAGTACTACGCCGAGCGTTTGCCGACGGTTGAAATCAACATGACTTTCCGCCGCCTGCCGACACGCACGCTGCTGGAGGGTTGGGCGGCCAAAACTCCCGCGCATTTCCGCTTCGCGCTCAAGGCTCCGCAGCGCATTACTCACTTCGCCAAACTACGCGGCACCGAGGAGGTGCTCGACTACTTTATCGAGACCGCCGGCGCGCTTGGCGAGCGTATCGCGCCGACACTGTTTCAGCTTCCGCCGAATTTCAAGCGCGACACCGAGCTGCTGAAGGATTTTCTCGCTCAACTTCGCGGGCGGATGCCGGTCGCGTTCGAGTTCCGCGACAAATCATGGTTCGACGATTCAACTCTCGCCACGCTCTCCGACGCGAACGCCGCTCTCTGTATAGCGGAGAGCGAAAAGCTCGCGACGCCGGTGGTGCGGACCGCACCATACGTCTACCTCCGGCTGCGGATGGAGAACTACGACGACGCAGGGCTTGCGCAGTGGGCCAAACGCATCGCCGAGTTTGCGGATGACGGCGCCGACGTATTCGCGTACTTCAAGCACGAGTCGTCCGCCCCCGACCTCGCAAACCGCCTCCGCGCCCTGCTCCCCGGAGCAATTTGAGACTGATACGGAAGAGGCGACACGAGTCCTGGACGAATTCATCCGCGGAACGCTGTAGGAGAAAACGGAAATGAACGTCGAAAATGCACTTTACCCGACGGCTCAACAGATCGAGACGCTGCGCAACGATCCCTCGCCCAAACCGATCGTGATGCTCAACCTGCTTAAATTTCGAGTCGCGGCGCAATATCCAGACGGCCGCAAGAACGAGCTTACGGGCGCGCAGGCATACGCGATATACGCCGAGGCGATGCGCAAGATCGTCGAGCGTGGCGGTGGAAGATTCCTCTTTGTCGGCGACGTGAAGTACCTTCCGGTCGGCAAAGTCGAAACTAATTGGGACCTCGCGGGCCTCGTTGAATATCCGTCGCCGGCGGCGTTCGTGAAGATTGCAACCTCACCCGAAGTCGCCGAGATTGGCGTGCATCGCGCGGCCGGTCTCGAGGGTCAACTGCTGATCTGCGTGTCGCAGCGATGAAGGCGGCCATGCGATATGTTCCGCGCGTCGTGCTGGGACTGATGATGCTGACGAATTTCGGCCGCGGCTTAATCCACGCCTTCGCGCCGGATCGCCGTGCTGATTGCCGCGCGGCCGCGGACCATTCGTGCTTGAAGTATACGAGCACACAACGGATCGCCTCGAGCTCGATCCGCTTTGACAAAAATTTAGATCGGAACTAGCGTGGCCTTCGAGCGTCGATGATCCCGCCCGGAGGCAGCGTATGGAACTCCGACCATTTGGCAAGACCGGTATTCAGATCTCCGCCGTCGGCTTCGGATGCTGGGAGATCGGCGGCGGCTACGGCAGTATCGAGGAGTCCGAGTTCATCAAGGCGGTCAATCGCGCGCTCGATCTCGGGATCAACTGCTTCGATACCGCGGAGGCGTACGGCTTCGGCGCGTCGGAAAAATCACTCGCGAAAGCACTTGGCTCACGCCGCAAGGAAGCCGTCATCACGACCAAGTTCGGTGTCGGCTACCCCGACACGCCGAATTATCGCGACAGCACCCGCAAGCGCGTCATCGAGTCGATCGACAAGAGCCTCAAGGCGCTTAACACCGACTACGTCGACGCCTATCTGATCCACTGGCCCGATCGCGTCACGCCGTTCGAGGAGCCGATGCAGGCGCTCGATGAGCTGGTCAAGGCGGGCAAGGTCAGGGCAGTGGGCTTGTCCAACTTCAAGCTCAGCGAGATCGAACGATGCGCACGCACACGTCGCGTCGACGTGGTCCAGTACTGCTGGAACATGTTCGATCGGCGCATGCAAAAGGAAATCTTCCCGTACTGCCGCGAAAACGGTATCGGCGTGATGGCGTATGGCTCGCTTGCCTACGGGATGCTGACCGGCACGCTCAGCGAGGAGTCGGCGTTCGAGAAGGGCGACTGGCGCTCGCGCCGCGGCAAGCTCGGCAATATCAACCTGTTTCAGCATCTGTTCGGCCCCGAGCATTTTCTCAAGAACCTGCGCGCGGTCGAGGATCTGAAGCCAATCGCGAAGCGGTACAACAAATCGCTTCCGCAGCTTGCGCTGCGCTGGACGCTCTCGAATCCGGTTATCAGCACGGCGCTCGTGGGATGCCGCAATCCGCGCGAGGTCGACGACAACGCCGGCGCGCTTGGATGGTCCATCTCGGACGCCGACATGAAAGAGATCGACGCGATCTTTGCGCGTCACGGCGCAATCACGATGCCCGAAACCTGGCTCGAGACTGAATAGTCACTTGCTAATGAACTGAGTCGCCGCGAATAGCGGAGGTGCAGCATGCCGGTTCAGAAATTTGCGCCGATGACCAAGAATTTCCCGACCTTCGATTGCGACGCTCACGTGACCGAGCCGCCGTGGCTCTGGGAGCGCGCGAAAGACTGGCTGACCAAAGACGAATACGAGGCGCTAAAAAATACCATCTGGTACGATCCCGAAACCGATCAGCTAATAGTCAATGGCAAGGGCGGCGCGGGAATCGGCTCGCAGCGTATCGGTGGAGCGGCCGGGATGGTCAACGTGCTGTCGCTTGCAGGCCCCGGGCTCAAGCACGATATCCAGCGCGCGCTCAACGTTCGCAATTTGAATCCCAAGACCGCGCTCACCAAGGAACAGGCTGAGTATATCGATCACAAGGGTTCCTACGAGCCCAAGCCGCGCCTGCGCGACATGGACGTGCAGGGTATCGACCAGGTGATGATCATTCCGACCGACATCGATACTTACCCGTGGCTGCTGAGCGCCGTCGGCGCCAAGGCGATGTGCAAGGCATACAACGATTGGGCCCACGAGTACTGCCAGGAGAATCCCGAGCGGCTCTATTTCGCCGCGATGCTCCCGATGCAGGATCCAAAATTCGCGGAACAGGAAGTATATCGCGTCGCGGACAAGGGATGCCGCGTCGGCCTGGTGCGGCCGATCGATGCGATGGGCAATTATCCGATTCAGCCCAAATACGAGCGCGTGTGGCGCGCGATGGAAGAGACCGGAGTCGTGTACGGGATGCATCCGTTCCCGGCTTTCGGCTCGCTCAAGCCGCCAGGCTACACCGAGCAACACTCGGGCGCCGAGCTGATCTCATTGACTGCAACCTCGTCGGGCTTGCCGCACTCGTTTCTGATCAACGTGCAGGATTTCCAGGCGGAAGCGTCGCTGTGGGTCGTGATGGTCCTGATGTCGGGATTCTTCGACCGCTTTCCGAAACTCAGGGCAGCGGTGTTCGAGGCGTCATCGACCTGGCTCAGCTTTATCCTCGATGAATGCGACAAGAACTACCGGCTCTATCGCAACGAGCGGCGGCTGCGGCCGCTCAAGAAACTCCCGAGCGAGACATTCTTCGAGCGCTGCGTGACAGGTTTCGAGGGCGATGAAGCTCCGCCGTCACGCCTGCCGGAATTTTACGAGAATATCCTGGCGTGGTCGTCCGACGTGTACCATCACGACGGCGACGACGCGTGGCGCGCGATCGATACGATGCGGAAATGCGAACTGCCGGAGCCGTATCAAGCCAAGTTCCTGGGCGGCAATGCACGCAAGATGTACCGGATCGATGCGCCCAAAAATTTTATCGCCGATCGCGTCACCGAAATCGATCGTCCGGACTGGTGGCCGACCGAGGAAGAAATCAAGCGGTCACTGAACCCCGAAGCTTCAGTCAGACGGCCGCGTTAACGACGGTGGAAAGGACGACCATGGCGAACAAGCGGTTTGCGGTTTTCGACAGCGACTCGCACGTCGTCGAGCCGCCCGAGTTGTGGAGCAAATACCTCGATCCGGAATTCCGCACGCTCGGGAAAATCGCGCTCTGGCGTGAAGACGGCAAGCTCGGCTCGTATCTCAAAGTCAACGGCAAGGTATTCCGCGATCCGATGAACTCGAACATCCCGCGCCACGCGATCTGGCGGCCCGGGATGACGTGGGACAAGGTCGGCGAGCTCGATCCTGGCATTCGCCACGCGGCGACCGCGGGTGCGTCGAACGCCGAGGCGCGCCTGCGCGACATGGATGCGATGGGCGTCGATCAGGCGCTGCTCTACCCGACCTGGTTCGCCGAGGGCTTCCACCTCGTCGAGGATCCCGATATCGCGTACGCGCTCGCGCGAGCCTACAACGACTGGATCGCGGATTTCTGTAAAGCCGCGCCGGACCGACTGTTCGCCGCGTCGATGGTGCCATTGCAGAACATGGACTACGCCGTCGAGGAGCTTCGCCGCACCGCGAAGATCCCCTGTTTTCGCGCGGCGTTTATCCGGCCGATGTTTTTGGAGGGCCACTACTTCACCCATCCGATTTACGATCCGCTTTGGGCCGAGCTCGAGAGCCTCAGCACGACCGTCGCGGTGCATCCGGCGACCGGACTATGGAATCCGGAATGGACTTCGCACGGCCCGTTCTTCGAGAAAATAAAGACTCGTCTGAACCATCGCGCGTTCTCAACCGCGGGAGGAGCCGGTCCTGCCGCCGGTGGTGGCTCTGACATCACCTTCGGCTTCACCGCGTCGCCGCCGCTGGGTCATCCGATAGCGCAGATCCTTGCGCCATGGCTCGACAATCACATGTTCGTCGCATCGACGCTGATCGGGTTCACGGTGATGCAGCGCTATCCGAACATGAAGATGGTAGTCGCGCACGGCAAGGCCTCGTGGATGGAAGAAGTGCTGGAGAAGATGGAAGCGTCAACCCGCACGATTCCGCTGCTGCACTACTATCCGGTGCGGACCGACACAGAGGAGATGTGGAAAGAGGGCAAGATCATGCTCGGTTTCGACGCCGAAGAGCGGCTGATCCAGAAGCTACCCGACGACTTCGCCGAGAAAATCGTGTGGGGCTCGCGCTATCCGCATCACGACACAACCAGCGCCCACGACGCGATCGCGACGCTCACAGACGCTCGCGTCGAAGAACCGACGATCGCGAGAATGCTGGGCGGCAATGCCGCCGAACAATTTGGCGTCACGCTGCCGCAAACCGCAGCCGAATAGTGTGCTTACCAAATTCGTCGTCCGCCGATGAAGGCCGAGATCCGGCAAGAGCATGATTGCGAACGCGTGAAGAGGCCTTGAAGCATGGATTTTGATTTAAACGATCAGCAGCAGGAGATCGTACGGCAGGTCCGCGCCCTGTGCGCCAATTTTCCCGACGAGTATTGGCGGGAAAAGGATCGCAAGGCGGAATTTCCAAACGAATTTTTCCGGGCGATCGCCGAAGCGGGATATCTGGGAGTGGCTATTCCCGAGGAGTATGGCGGCAGCGGTCTGGGCGTTACCGAGGCCGCGTTGGTGTTGCTCGAAGTGGCGGCCTCCGGCGGCGCGATGGCGGCCGCCAGCTCGATCCATCTTTCGATCTTCGGTGTGAGTCCGCTGGTGCATCACGGCACCGAGGAACAGAAGCATCGCTACCTGCCGAAAGTTGTGCGTGGCGAGATCCACGTCGCGTTCGCGGTGACGGAACCCGACGCCGGCAACGACATCACCCATATAAAGACCGCCGCGCGCCGCGACGGCGATTCCTACGTGCTCAACGGCCGCAAAGTTTTCACAACCAAGGCGCGCGAGGCGAGCAAGATGCTGATCCTGACGCGCACCACGCCGTTCGAGCAGGTCAAGCGAAAGACCGACGGGATGAGCCTGTTCTTCGCTGATCTCGATCCGGCCGCCGTCGAGGTCCGCGAGCTGGAAAAGTTGGGCCGCGCGGCCGTCGATACGAACATGCTTTTTGTCGACAACTTGCGAGTTCCGACGAGCGACCTCATCGGCGAAGAAGGACGCGGCTTTCACTGCCTTCTCGACGGTCTCAATCCGGAACGAATTCTCGTCGCCGCGGAATCTATCGGTATCGGGCGCGTGGCGATCACGAAAGCGATTCGCTATGCCAAAGAGCGCATCGTCTTCGATCGTCCAATCGGAAAAAATCAGGCGATCGCGCATCCGCTGGCTGATTCATACACCAAACTCGAGGCCGCGGAATTGATGATGCTCCGCGCGGCGACTCTGTATGATCGTGGCAGGCCGTGTGGCGGCGAGGCTAACGCCGCCAAGCTTCGCGCGGCCGACGCTGGATTTGAAGCATGCGATCGCGCGGTTCAGACGCTCGGCGGATACGGTTATATACGCGACTACGACGTCGAGCGGTATTTCCGCGAATGCCGCCTGACGAAAATCGCGCCAGTCTCACAGGAGATGGCGCTCAATTCGATCTGCGAGCACGTTCTTGGCCTTCCACGCTCGTATTAGTGAAACCGTGGAGGGCTGAACAAGGAGTAATCCAATGCATGTAGGGTATGGAGTTGCCTTTCAGAATCCGCACAACACAATTTCCGACGCCGAGGTCTATCGCAACGAACTGAGACTCTGCGAGATGGCGGAGCCGCTCGGCTTCGATTCGGTCTGGTCGGTTGAGCATCACTTCGACGACTACACGATGTGCCCTGACGTATTGCAGTTCCTCGCCTACATGGCCGGCAAGACCAGCAAAGTGCAGCTCGGCTCGATGGTTGTGGTTCTGCCGTGGCACGATCCAGTTCGCGTCGCCGAGCAGATCTCAGTGCTCGATCATGTTTCGAATGGCCGCTTCATACTGGGACTCGGCCGCGGCCTGGCGCGAATTGAGTATGAGGGATTCCGTCTCGATCAGAATGAGGGACGAAACCTGTTCGTCGAGTACGCCGAGCTGGTGCTGAACGCGCTCGAAACCGGCTACATGGAGGGCGGCAAGTATACCAGGCAGCCGCGCCGCGATATCCGACCGTTCCCCGCGCGCTCATTCAAAGGACGGACCTACGCGGCGGCGGTCTCTCCCGAGTCGATGCCAATCATGGCGAAGCTCGGTGTGGGGCTTCTGGTTATTCCGCAGAAGCCATGGGAAGCCGTCAAAAAGGATTTCGAGATTTACCACAAGGTCTGGCGCGAGGTTAACGGTAGCACGCCTGCGCCGAAGCCTCTGTCCGGAGGATTCTGTTTCGTTGACGAAAACAAGGATCGCGCTGAAGAAATAGCAATGAAGTGGATATCGGATTATTACCACACCGCGATGCGCCATTACGAAATGACCTCGCAGCAATTCGGCTCTCATAAGAGCTATGAGTTCTATAGCAACGTCGGAAAGTATATCGCGAAACATGGGTTGGACAGCGCGGCGGCGGACTTCGCAAAACTGATGCCGTGGGGGACACCGGACCAGGTGCTCGAGAAAATCCAGTTCATCAAGGACACGATCGACGCGAACGGCGTGATGCTGAATTTTAGCTACGCCGGGATGCCATTCGGCGAGGCCGAGCGGAACCTAAAATGCTTTGCGAAACACGTGCTGCCTGAATTGAAAAAGATGAAAACCGACGCGCTGCTCACCCAGCCGTCTTCGTTGCCGATGCCACAGAGGAGCGCGGAGGCGCGCTGATTCGCTATGGCCGGACTTTTTTTCGAGGACTTTCACGACGGGCAGACGTTCAAGCACGCGATCACCCGGACGATCACCGAGATGGACAATGTGCTGTTCACCGCGCTGACGCACAATCCGCAGCCGCTCCATCTCGACGCCGAATTCGCGAAGACCACGGAGTTTGGACGCCCGCTCGTCAACAGCATTTTCACCCTGGGCCTGATGATCGGCGTCTCGGTCGGAGACACTACCTTGGGCACCACAGTCGCCAATCTCGGCATGACCGATGTCGTGTTCCCGAAGCCGGTTTTTCACGGCGACACTCTTCATTCCGAAACCGTTGTGCTCGAGAAACGCGAGAGCCGCTCGCGCAAGGACGCCGGAATCGTCCTCTTCGAGCATCGATGCATCAACCAGCGCGGCGAGGAAGTCGCGCGATGCAAACGCTCGGCGCTGATGCGCAAGCGGCCGTCGTCATGAGTCTCCGCTCGATGCTGTTCGTGCCGGGCGACAGCGAGCGCAAGCTCGCCAAGGTCGCGGGTGGTCCGGCCGACGCGCTGATCCTTGACCTGGAAGATTCAGTCGCCAAGGATCGTCTGCCACTCGCGCGCGGCATCGTCAGCGAATATCTGAAATCCTCACGCGACGGCGCGCGCGCACAGCAATTGTGGGTGCGGATAAATCCGCTCTCGACCGCCGACGCGCTGCCCGACCTCGCTGCGATCGTGGGCGGCGCTCCCGACGGTATCGTCGTTCCGAAAACCAATTCCGGCGCGGACGCGACCTTGCTCGATCATTACCTGACCGCGCTCGAGACGCGCGAAGGAGTCGAGGCCGGCAGCATCAAGATTCTAGCGGTGGCGACCGAAACTCCGGCCGCGATGTTCACGCTCGGGAGCTTCGCGGGATCGACGCCGCGTTTGTACGGCCTGACATGGGGCGCCGAGGACTTGCCGGCCGCGGTAGGAGCATCAACCAACCTCGACGATTCCGGCAACCTCGATTTCACCTATCAGCTTGCGCGCTCGCTGTGCCTGCTGGCCGCCACCGCGGCGGGGGTCGAGCCGCTCGACACTGTGTACACGGATTTCCGCGACGGCGCGGGTCTCATGAAGAACGCGCAGGCGGCGCGCCGCGCGGGTTTCACCGGCAAGGTTGCGATTCATCCGGACCAGGTGGAGATCATCAATCAGGCATTCACGCCGTCGGACGAAGACATCGCGCACGCCAGGCGGGTGATCGAGGCCTTCGCCTCGGGCTCGGGCGCAGGCACAGTGGCGCTCGATGGCAAGATGCTCGACATGCCGCATCTCAAACAGGCACACCGGGTGCTGGCGATAGCGAAGCAACGATAGCGTTCAGAGAAGCATTCCTCGGGTCTTCTCGCGCTTCCACGTTTTGAGCTCGGTGGTCCATTCGGCCGCTCGAGCCTTGCGCCGTTCCAGCGCCGCTTCCAGGATAGAGAGCACCTCTCGCCGCGCCTTAACTTCCGCTTCAAATGCCTTGATATTCGAGGTCCGGGTTTTCAACCTGTCTTCGAAATACCGTTTATTCTCTCGCTCGATCGCCATATTGATCCGCGCTTCATACTGCGGCCCAAAATGAATCGGAATGTACCTGGGGATTCCTGAACCTGCTTTGTCAGGATCAATATCCAGCCACGAAAAGCGGCTCCCGGCCTTTTCCAGAGCTATCCGTGCTCCCTCTACGGCGAGCAACAAGGCTTGGAGCGCATCGACGCCGCCGGCACGCTGCACGCGCGAGTTGCCTATGCCCTCAATCGAGTAGGAGCATTCTCAGTGATCGCGCGATCGCTGTCGAGGAGCGCCGATCGATACTGTTACTTGCCGAATCTCCGGACCCATTTGTGTGAGAAGCCTTCGCGCGACGACGCGACCGATGGCGGATTTTCCACGGCGCTTTCGCATTAACACTCTCCTCGATCGCTAGCCGAAATCGGCGATCTACGATGCCATCCGAACCTCTCAAATTCCATATTTCAATAAGCGATGTGGGCTATTTCCTTTCAAAATGCGTTCGACCTGATTTTGAAAGGAAAGGCACACACTAGCCCCGCGTTCAGAGGCGATCGATTGGTCCTATGGGGCCGGCCGTTTCGGCTCGAACTTGACAGTGTCAAGTGTTCACGCTTATGCTGATCCTCGAGCGGCAAGTGGCCCGCAAAGAGGAGCGCCGAGGATGAAACCTTCAGAGTACGTCGCCCCGGACGGTTCTTGGATTAGGCCGGAAATTTTCTCCGACCCTGCCCTCTACGAACTGGAGAAGCAGCGCGTTTTCGGTCGGTCTTGGCTGCTGCTCGGCCACGTATCGCAACTGCCGAAGCCCGGCTCGTTCCTGCGAACCTATATGGGCGAGGAGTCCGTGCTCGTGACCCGAGACCGCAGCGGCAAGGTTCACGCCCATCTCAACACCTGTCGGCATCGCGGCTATCAACTCTGCCAAGAAGATCGCGGAACCGCCCAGCGTTTTCAGTGCCGCTACCACGGCTGGACCTATGACAGCGATGGCAGCCTGGCAATCGTGCCCGGCGAAGAGTCGATTTACTATAAGGAGATCGACAAAGCGCAGTGGGGACTCGTGCCGGTCGCTCGCGTGGAGACCTACAAGGGACTGATCTTTGGCAATTTCGATCCGGATGCGCAGACGCTAGAGGCATTCCTCGGCGACATGGCGTGGTATCTCGACATCATTCTCGATCGCCGCGCGGGTGGCACCGAGCTGCTTGGGCCGCAGCGCTGGCGTATCGCGAGCAACTGGAAAGTCGTGGCGGAGAATCATTGTGGCGACGAATACCACGTCGGCTTCGCGCACGGTTCGGCCCTCCCTCGTGACCTGGGGGCAAATCGCGCCACGCCGTTGCCCTATGCACGCGAGGTTCGTCCCGGACTCGGCCATGGTCTCGGCGTCAACATCTTTCCGGACGAAATGTCGCCTCAGGATTACTTGAGGCTCACCATCGGCGGCTATCCTCCGCACGTGGTGGAATATCTGCTGGGGATCCAGGACGAGGTCGTGCAGCGGCTAGGTTCACAACGCGCGCGTATCGGCCTGATCCATGGCGCGGTATGGCCGAATTTCGGAATGGTGCCGATCGTCAATTCTCTGCGCGTTATCCAGCCTCGCGGAATTGGCGAGGTAGAGATGTGGGCGTATAGCTTGGTCGATCGCGACGCGCCGCTCGATGTGAAGGCGTGGATATCAGGCCAGTCGGCCCGCACGTTCGGACCCGCCGGAAGTTTTGAGCAGGACGACGCCGGGAACTGGACCGCGGTAACTCATTCGAGCTGCGGGACCGAGGCGCGCAAGCAACGTCTCAATCTCCAGATGGGCGTCGGGCATGAAGAGCGCTCGGACCGCGTTCCCGGCGAGCTCGGCCTCACCGCGAGCGAGATCAATCAGCGCGGTTTCTATCTGCGATGGATGCGCGACATGTTCGAAGGAGCGTCGGCATGAACGAAGATTTCATTCGGCTCCTGCGGGTCCAGCAGTGGCTCTATCATGAGGCGCGCCTGCTCGACTCGCGGCGCTTCGATTTGTGGCTCGATCTTCTGGATGAAGGAATCCGCTACCGCGTCCCCAGTCGTGCTTACATCAGGCAGGGACACGTCAAGGATTTCTCGACCTGGTCGGTGGACCGCGAACTGGAAGTAGACGATGCGTTGGCACTGATCGACGATGACTTGTCCGGACTTCGCGCTCGAATCGAACGCCTCCAGAGCGGGATGGCATGGGCGGAGACGCCCCCGTCGATGGCTCGACGGCTGGTCAGCAACGTGATGATCATGGGCAGCGACGCGGACGGCCGCATGTCAGTGGTCAGCACGCTGTTCATGGCAAAGGTCCGCGGCGAGCAGCGCGTGCTCTTCACTGCGGAGCGGCGCGATCGGATTGTCCCCGCGGGCGACGATTTTCGTTTGCAGGAGCGCTACGTTGTTCTCGACGACGTGGTCTTGGCATCGGAAAATTTGTCGCTTCTCTTTTGAGCGGGTCGCGGCGCCTTCGCGCCTGCCTGGCTGAACATCTCGGATGTCATGTCGATAAAGGACATGATCGAGATATCCGGAGATTTGACGCTCAGGGGACCGTCGAGCCAGATCGTCGCAACTCCGTGCGCAGCGGCCCATAGCGCATTCGCGATCTCCATCAGCCGCTTGTCATTTTTCGCGATGCCGGGATGGCATTCTGTGACTGTATCCACCAGCCGCTGGAACGACTGATTGGCTTGCTCGCGGGCTTCCGGGTGGCGTTTGAAGTCCACCAGCTCAGGCCGGAACATGATCGAGTAATGAACGGGATTCTCAATCGCAAAGATCATATAGGCGCGCAGGACGTTGCGGAGAATCTCCGCAGGACGCTTGCGACGGTCGCTTGCCCGGACTTCAAGAAGCCGCGCGTTTAGCCGCGTAAAGCCGTCGTGCGCGATCGCAGCAAGTATCCCCTCGCGATTGGCGAAGTGGTGGTACGGGGTCTGGTGGCTCACTCCGGCGCGGCGCGACATCTCGCGAAAGCTCAGGCCGCCGAGACCCTGCTCGTCGATTAGACGTATGCTCTCATCGACAAGTCTTCGTTTGGACTCTGCTGCCTTCATTGCTCGTGAACCATGACGCGTCCACCTCAGCCTGACATCGTCAAGTATAGCTGATTACAGACGAGAAAATACTTTCAAGGTTCCACAAATCGAAAGGCACCCGCCCGACGGCGGATGCCATTTTCATTCTGACCAATAATTGGCGATCTTACTTGGCTTTGTTGTTCGCCGGATTCTGATCGGAATCGGTCGATAGGTGATATTTCAGATTCTGCGCCATCGCCAGATGCGCCTGGAGCACGGGAAGCGTCTGCTGTATGTACAGTTCGACGTTAGGGTCACCCTTGAAGTCGCGCTGGGCGGTCTTGAAGGTGCTGATGGCTTCCTTATGCCCGGCGATCTGGTCATCCAGGTACGCGGCGTTGAAATCTCCGCCGTTCAGATCCTTGAGCTTGCTCTTTTCGCCCTTCGAGGCGTCCGTCCCCTCGAGCTTTACGTTGCGTTGCCGGGAGAGTGCCGAGACCGCATCCTCGTTGGCTTCGTGATCGCCGCGGATCGTTTCCGCGTAAGTCATCATCGCCTGGTTATCACCCGCTTTGTCTTTGGCGATCTTGGCGGTGGCAACTTCCTCGTAGTTCATCTGGTTGGCTTTGTTAAGGAGCACCCCCAAGTCTTGCGCCGAGGCAACTCCGGCAAAGGCGAACAGTAGAATTCCGATTCCGAACGGCACGATTTTCTTGATCATAATAAAATAGCCCCTGAAAAATCCCCTGGAGTCACTCCCGCGTGCTATCACGATCCTTTTGGTGCGATGCACGGCATTCTTCGTGGCCGCAGTGACAATCAGTCGCGCCTTCATCGCGCTCGCTCGACGCGCATTCGTTCGAGCAATACTTCTGGCCGGCCTTTGCTTCGCAACTGCATCGCTGATGACCACATTTCATTTCAGATCTCCATCGGCGCGAATGGTTCAAGGGGGAGCAAGATACAGGCCGACTCCGACAAGATAAATTGTTTCCGTTGCGATTATGATTTCATCACATCCGGTATGGTTTACAGGTCGGTAAAATTTGCCGCATACCTATATTGAGACTTTGAGAGAGGCCTTTTATCCAGCCGCGGCGATGGCACATCCAATGCTGTCCCACGCGAGGCACATATGGATACCGCTGAAATACTACATAGTTTGATTTCCACCTGCGTCGACAGCGAGAAGCGATATCGCCACGCAGCCAAAGACGTAGAACGCGCGAACCTGGAGGCATTTCTGAATCGCCAAGCGGATTCGCGTAAAAACGCGGCCTCGGCGCTCCAGGCCGAAAGGTACCGTCTCGGAATCGACGAAAAGAAATCGGGATCGGTCGCCGGCTTCGTGGATCGCGAGGCGCTGGATTTCAGCGTCATCATGAGCAAGGGCGATACTGGGGTTATAGAATGGTGCCGCGAAGACGATGAAAAAGTCATCGGCGAATATCAGAAGGCATTAAGTGAAAATCTCTTGCCTGATCTGCGTAAAACGATCGAGCATCAGCTCGCGCAGATTCGCGCTGCGGTCGCGAAAGAGGAAGACGTGCTGCGGCTATTCGGCGGCCCAAAATCATAATCGATCCTGATCGATCGCGCGGTTCCTCCGCTGGGCAAAGGTGTCCCGTGGCGAATAAAAAGCTTTCGAAGTATCGGGCGAAGCGGGACTTCAACAAAACCGCCGAGCCAAGCGGCGATACCACGATCGCGCCTTCGCACCGTCTGCGCTACGTGATTCAGAAACACGCGGCCTCGCGGCTGCACTATGATTTCAGGCTCGAGCTCGATGGCGTGCTGAAATCGTGGGCCGTCACGCGAGGGCCTTCAATCGATCCGCATGACAAGCGCCTCGCGGTCGAGGTTGAGGATCATCCGCTCGATTACGGCGATTTCGAAGGCACGATCCCCCAAGGGCAATACGGCGGGGGTTCCGTGCAGTTGTGGGATCGCGGCTATTGGACACCGGAAGAAAACTCGACTCCACAGGCCGCGCTCAAAGCCGGCAACCTGAAGTTCAACCTCGACGGTGAGCGGCTGCATGGAAGCTGGGTGCTGGTGCGGATGAAGCATGACCGGACCGGCGGCAAGCGCACCAACTGGCTGCTGATAAAGCATCGCGACGAATTCGCGCACGAGGGCGATAGCGACGCGTTGCTGAGCGACGACCGATCGGTCGCATCAGGCCGCCCGATGGCCGCGATCGCTGCGGGCAAGGGACGGGGACCGAAGCCATTCATTCTCAAAACCAAAAAGATCGCGGAAGCGGACGATACCTGGAATTCGAATCATAACGACGCGGCCGAACCGAGCCGCGCGCCAAGACGAACCCACGCACCGAAGGCCTCCAAATTGCGAAAACAATCGGCTGGCGACACTCTCGTAATGGGTGTTTCGATCTCCAAGCCGGACAAGGTGCTCTGGCCCGCAGACAGCGATAACGGACCGTTCACCAAGCTCGATCTGGCTCGCTACTACGAGGCGGCTGGGCCGCAAATGATCGAGCATCTGAAGGGACGTCCGTGCTCAATCGTACGGGCACCGGACGGGCTGGGCGGCCAACAATTCTTTCAGCGGCACGCGATGCCGGGCTCGTCGAAGTTATTCGCGATGGTCAAAGTCGCGGGAATCGCCGAGCCGTATTTGCAGATAGATCGGGTCGAAGCGCTGGCCGAGGTTGCACAGATGGCCGGGCTGGAATTGCATCCGTGGAACTGCCAGCCGGGAGATCCCGAGGTGCCCGGACGCATCGTTTTCGATCTCGATCCGGCTGAAGATGTTGACTTCGCGGCCGTGGTTGCGGGCGCACGGGAAATTCACGATCGGCTGGAAGCAGTCGGCCTCGTAAGCTTCTGCAAGACCACCGGCGGCAAGGGTTTGCACGTGGTGACGCCGCTTGCGCCAGCCAAAAAAGATCGAATCGACTGGGCCGCCGCAAAGGCTTTCGCGCGCGAAATCTGTTTGCAGATGGCAGCGGATAGTCCCGATCGTTATCTGACCAAAATGGCCAAGAAAGATCGCCCTGGGAAAATCTTCCTCGACTATCTGCGCAACGATCGCATGGCGACTGCCGTCGCGCCGCTATCTCCGCGCGCTCGCGCCGGGGCTCCAGTGTCGATGCCGCTTTCATGGACGCAGGTCCGCCCCGGACTCGATCCGAAACGCTTCACGATTCGGACCGCGCCGGCTCTGCTTGTCCGGAGCACCGCGTGGCAAGATTACAGCGACGGCGAGCGGCCACTTTCTCCGGCGATCAAACGATTGAACAAAGCCAAGGCGGCGTGATTTTGCCGCGAGCAGCCAGAAAGCCGGGCCGCAAAGGAATCGCGGGGCTGCCGGTGCCGCTCGCGACGCGTCCGATGGAAGCGCGGCTCGTGAGCGAGCTGCCGCGAGAGGCGGGATGGCAATTCGAACCCAAGTGGGACGGATTTCGATGCCTGGCGTTTCGCGCCGGTGATGAAATCGAACTTCGAGCCAAGTCGGGCAAAACTCTGGCACGCTACTTCCCAGAGGTTGTCGCGATGCTCGCCGCGCTTGCGCCCAAACGGTTCGTCGTCGATGGCGAGCTTGCCATCCCAATCGGCGAAACTCTCTCTTTCGATGCGTTGCAGGCTCGGTTACATCCTGCCGAAAGCCGCGTGCGCAAGTTGGCGGCAGAGACGCCGGCAATTTTCCTTTTATTCGACTGCCTGATGTCCACCGAGGGAGCGAGTCTCATGGACTCGCCGCTAACGGACCGACGCGCCGCGCTCGAAGAATTTTTCGCTTCCACAAAGCGTGAACCGGCGCTGAAGCTGACACCTTACACTCGCGAATATTCCACGGCTCGGCGATGGCTGGATTACACTGGTGGCGTGCTCGACGGAGTAGTCGCCAAGCGCATCGACGGGCGTTACCTGCCCGGTGAACGGGCGATGCTCAAGCTCAAGCGGGTGCGCACCGCGGATTGCGTGGTCGGCGGTTTCCGATATGAGCAGGGAAAACGCGAGGTGGGTTCGTTGTTGCTCGGCCTCTACAACAAGGATGGCGAGCTTGATCACGTCGGATTTACTTCCTCGATCAGCTACGCTGAACGAAAGGCGCTGACCCGCCGGCTCGAGGCGTTGGTCGCGAAGCCGGGTTTCACGGGAAACGCCCCGGGCGGCCCGAGTCGATGGAGCACGGAACGCAGCGGGGATTGGCAGCCGCTGCGCCCCAAGCTGGTCGTGGAAGTTCGCTACGATCAAGTCACCGCGAACCGGTTTCGTCACGGCACACGGCTGATCCGCTGGCGGCCGGACAAAGCGCCCGAGCAATGCACCTTCGATCAAATCGAGCGCGAAGCGACGCCCGCGAAATTGATAACGGAGACGCTCGATCGCTCGGCGAAGGCGCGGCGCCGGCGCTGATCTCGATACTTCCCTATTTGGTAGGGAAGCCAGCAAGAGATGGCCATTTATTCCCCGCCCGATTCGCCACTAGTCCTCACGATTCGCGAACTGGCGATCGGAAAATCTAAAAGATTTACATGGGCTGCTACCCAATTGTCGTACTCGATCAGGCGATCGGCGCCGCACCTTTTGTCCGACGATTGAATCCGAAAACCGATATGCTTGGTTGAGAGAGCGTGTCTGGAGTCACGTGCCGATGAACATACAGCAAGCGACCAAAAGCTATGAGACCTGGATGCGCGCCTGCACAACGATCATCGAGTCGGAATTGCGATCGAAACATGACCGGATGAGAGATGATCTGTTCATGTTTTTCCGCGGCACGTTTTATCGCTGGGCCCAGCTATGGCCGAAGGTATGTGACGATCTGCGTGACGCGCCCAAAGTCATCGCGATCGGCGATCTGCACGTCAACAGTTTTGGCACCTGGCGCGATTCGGAGGGTCGGCTCGCCTGGGGAGTCGATGACTTCGACGAAGCATATCCGTTGCCCTACACCAACGATCTGGTCCGGCTGGCGGCAAGCGTCAAGATAGTTAACCACTCGGGCCATCTGACGAGCGGCGTCAAGGATGGCTGCGAAATTATTCTGGAAGGATACGAGGAGGCGCTGAAAAATGGTGGCCGCCCGATGGTGCTGGCGGAGCACGAGACGATCCTGGAAAAATTGGGAATCGAAGCGATCAAACCGCCTAAAGATTTCTGGAAAAAACTGAACCGGCGTCCCGCCGTGCGCACCCTTCCCAAAGAGGTCAAAAAGGCGCTGGAGAAAACGCTCCCAGACGTCAACCTCGATTACAAAGTTGTTCTCAGGCAGGCCGGGATGGGAAGTCTCGGACAGCAGCGCTTCGTAGCGATCGCCCAGTGGCAAGGCGGATGCATCGCGCGCGAAGCGAAGGCGATGGTTCCGTCGGGATGCGCCTGGCGGGACGGCCATACCGGCGATCACAATTCCTACTACGAGCAGGCGATCGCGTCTGCGGTTCGCGCGCGCGATCCGTTTCAGGTAGTCGTGGGCGAATGGCTGATTCGCCGCCTCTCGCCGGATTCCAATCCTGTCGATATCGCCACCCTGCCGAAAAAGCGCGACGAACATATCCTGCTTCATGCGATGGGTTCGGAAGCGGCCAATGTGCATCTTGGCAGCAGGCGCCAGAGCAAGAATATCTTGAAGGACTCTGCATCGCAGAAAGCCGGACTGGCTGCGCACCGCCGGAAAGAAAATGGCCCGGGCGATTGAAAAAGATTGGAAGAAATATCGGCAGGCTTGATCGTCGCCGAACGCATCCGGTAGTTAAATAACATCTCTACCATGACCACCCTTTCGACGAAGGCGCCTCAGTGACGCTTGACGTTACGCCTTCGGCGCGTCGCGTGTCCGACGCGGTTCTCGCCACCGTGCTGCGCTTCTGGGGCTTTGAGAGCCTGCGCGCATTGCAGGCAGAAGCGATCAAGGCCGGCCTTGATCGACGCGATTCGCTGGTCGTGATGCCGACGGGCGGCGGTAAGTCGCTGTGCTACCAAGTGCCGCCTGCGGTCGCCGGACGCACCGATATTGTCGTCTCGCCGCTCATCGCTTTGATGAAGGATCAGGTGGATGCGCTGCGCGCATGCGGTTATCCCGCGATCGCGCTGCATAGCGCAATGGACTTCGGCGAGATCCGCAATGCCGAGCGCGAGATCGCGACGAGCCGTCCGCATCTCATCTTCGTCGCGCCGGAGCGGATGCTCACGCCGCGATTTAGCGAGCTCGCACAACGAATCGGCGTCAGCACCTTCGCGATCGACGAGGCTCACTGCATCAGCCAGTGGGGCCACGATTTCCGGCCCGAGTATCGGCAGCTCGCGGAATTGAAGACTCGCTTTGCGAGTGCGAGCGTACACGCCTATACGGCGACAGCCACCGAGCGCGTGCGCCACGATATCGTCAAGCAACTGGGACTCAAGGATCCGGCGGTGTTGGTCGGCTCTTTCGATCGTCCTAATCTTCTCTACCGCGTAATCCCGAAAAGTTCAGTCAAGGCGCAGGTCGCGGATGTTGTGCGCCGCCACTCCGGCGAAGCGGTGATCGTTTATTGCATCTCGCGAAAGGATACCGAGACGATGGCCGCCTACTTGGCGGACGCGGGCTTTCGCGCTGCGCACTATCACGCCGGGATGGAAGCCGATGATCGCCGCCGCACGCAAGACCGCTTCGCCGCCGAGGAGATCGACGTCGTCGTGGCAACAGTCGCTTTCGGTATGGGGATCGACCGCAGTGATATCCGCTGCGTGATCCACGCGGCGTTGCCTAAATCGATCGAGCACTATCAGCAAGAGACTGGCCGCGCCGGGCGCGACGGCCTTCCTGCGGAATGCGTCCTCTTCTACTCCGCGGCGGACGCGATGCGTTGGCAGGGATTGCTCGAGCGTAGCGCCGCCGAAGCGGAGGTCCCTGCGCAGGTGCTCGAAAGCGCAAATCAATTGCTCGAACAGATACGTCGCTACGCTACGGTCGTCGGATGCCGTCATGCCGCGCTGTCCGGCTATTTCGGCGAGCAGTACACGAATCCGAATTGCGGCGCGTGCGACCAATGCCTGGGCGAAGTGGAAGGCGTGGCCGACGCGACTATTCTGGCGCAGAAGGTGCTCTCCTGCGTCGCGCGGGTCGAGCAACGCTTCGGCGTCGAGCAGGTGGTTGACGTGCTCATTGGCGCCGACAGCGAGCGCGTGCGGCGATGGCATCATGAGCAGCTTTCCACGTACGGATTGTTGAACGATCTACCGCGCAAGACGATCACCAATCTGATCTATCAGCTCGTGGACGCGTCATTGCTCGAGCGCACCGGCGGCGATCGTCCGATCCTCAAACTCAACGCTGACTCGTGGGAAGTTCTACGCGGAAAACGCTCGGTCAAGCTGCTTCAGGCGAAGAAGCCAAGGGCCGCGCGGACTCGCCTCGAGGAAACCAGTTGGCGCGACGTGGATGAAGCTCTTTACGAGAGCCTGCGCGAATTGCGCCGTGAGATTGCGGTGGAACGCTCGGTCGCAGCCTTCGTGATTCTGCATGACTCGACGCTGCGTGATCTCGCCCGTGCGCGGCCTTCGACCATCGAACAGTTGCGCGCAATTCGAGGGATGGGCGAGCGGAAGCTCGCGGATTTTGGCGTCCGCCTGCTCGAACGAATCAAGCAGTACGAACAATCTCGGCCAACGAGCATGTGATCCCCGATGCGTGCGCGAAGCCTTATGGTGATGGGTACGGCGTCTGACGTCGGCAAAAGCGTCATCGTGACTGGCTTGTGCCGCGCATTCGCGCGCCGCGGCATCCGCGTTGCGCCATTCAAATCGCAAAACATGTCGAACAACGCCGCGGTATGCGCAGGCGGCGGTGAGATTGGCCGCGCGCAGTGGGTACAGGCGATGGCCTGTGGGCTCGAGCCGTCGGTCGAGATGAATCCGGTTCTGCTCAAACCGGAGAGCAGCTCCGGATGCCAGGTGGTGATCGGCGGCAGGGCGCGGTTGCGCATCAACGCGTGGCAGGAGCACGATCGATATCGCGAGAACGCTTGGCCGGAAATCGTGCGCAGCTACAACTCGCTCGCGGAAAGCTTCGACCTGATCATCGTCGAGGGCGCAGGCGGCGCGGCGGAGATTAATCTACGCGATCGCGATTTGGCCAACTGGGAAGTCGCGGACCTCGCCGATGCGGCGGTTCTGATCATCGGCGATATCGACAAGGGCGGCGTGTTCGCGTCGCTCGTCGGAACCGTCGAGCTCCTCAGCGCGTCCGAGCGGCGGCGCGTCAAGGGACTGCTGATCAACAAGTTTCGCGGCGATCGCGTCCTGCTCGAACCCGGGCCTAGCTTCCTTGAACGGCGCACCGGAATCCCCGTATTGGGAGTCCTCCCTTACGAGCGGAACCTCGGGATTCCGCAGGAGGATTCCGCTTCGCTCGAAACGCGCGCACCTGCTCCGAGCTCGAAGCGGCAGTGAAAATCGGCGTGGTGCGACTTGCCGGAAATATCCAACTACACCGACTTCGCGCCACTCGAGATCGAGCCGGACGTCGCGGTTCACTATCTGAGTGACCCCGTGTTTGCTCAGAAGGTCGACGTCCTGATTCTGCCCGGATCAAAGACCACGGTCGCCGACCTCAAGTGGCTGCGCGGCGCCGGATGGGAAGATTACCTCGTCCGCTGCGTGCGACGTGGAGGCTTTGTGCTCGGAATCTGCGGCGGCTACCAAATGCTCGGCCGGCGCATCGCTGATCGCGATCACGTCGAGAGCGACGACGCTGAGACCGTTGGCCTTGGACTGCTCGATATCGAAACGATCTTCGCATCCGAAAAAGTCACGGATCGCGTAACCGCAGTTCACCTGCCGACTGGCCTTCCAATCGAAGGATATGAAATTCACTCCGGACGGATCGTGGGCGTAACCGCGGCGAGTGCTCTTTTCAGGATTGGCAGCCGCGGCCACAGCGCTGTGCAGGATTTCGACGGGGCGCAGTCGGCTGAAGGCAGAATTATCGGAACTTCTATCCACGGAATTTTTGACGCCCCCGATTTCCGGCGCTCGTTTATCGACATGGTTCGTAAGTCGATAGGACTCGAGCCTTTGGCGGAGTCGGCGCGTTCCGCTTCCACGGCGGATCACAGCGCGGCTTTCGATCGGCTGGCCGACATGCTGGAAACACACCTAGACATGCGCCGCGTCGCCGCGCTCGTCGGTCTCGACTGGGTTTCCTAACCGCGCATCGACCGTTGCAAGCGCCCCGCGATTCGACTACCGACTAATCAAGTTGCCTGCACCGACCGACGACGCGAGGACGATCTCTCAATGCCATATCTCGAACGCGACCACGGAGTGAAGATCTACTACGAAGAGCGCGGCGCCGGACCTGCGGTGCTGCTCTCGCACGGATACAGCGCGAGTGCGCGGATGTGGCGGGGACAGATGGAGGCGCTCTCGGATCGCTATCATATGATCGCCTGGGATATGCGCGGACACGACCGCTCGGACTCTCCCGACGATCCTGTGCTGTATTCGCATGAGGCGACTATCGCCGATATGGCGGCCGTGCTCGACGCGTGCGGCGCCGAGCGTGCGGTGATCGGGGGGCTGTCGCTGGGCGGATTCATGTCGCTCGCGTTTCATTTGGCTCATCCGGAACGGACTATCGCGCTGATGCTGTTCGACACCGGCCCCGGCTACAAGAAGGACGGCCCGCGCCAGGAATGGAACCGCATGACCGACGCGACGGCGCGCAATTTCGAGCGCAACGGAATTGATGCTACGACAGGCAGCCCGGAGACTCGCATAGCGCAGCATCGCAGCGCCCAGGGACTTGCGCACGCCGCCCGAGGGATGCTGGCGCAGCGCGACGGCAGCGCGATCGAGTCGCTACCGGCCATTCGCGTGCCGACACTGGTCCTGGTCGGGGCGTCGGACGAGCGGTTTTTGCCTTCAGCCGACTACATGGCGGCGAAAATCCCGGGCGCCGAAAAGGTCGTCCTCGCAGGCGCCGGACATGCCGCCAATATCGACCAACCCGAGGCTTTCAACGCGGCGGTAAGCAAATTCCTCAGTCGAGCTGTCGCCCGAACCTAGCCGATTGCCAACGGTGGTCAACGCCGTTCGCTGCCGTCGCGCGCATAAGACATAGGCGCATCGGCCCGCGATATTCGCTAACATCGCGGGAGTGATACTACCCGTCCCTTCACAGACCGAGCCGCCTTATGCCAGCTGAGCGCAAGGCCGCCGACGCGGGCTCCGTCACCTTCGAGCGGGGCTCTGACTCCTCGCTCACCATTCATCTGTCGGGCTCGTGGCGGATGCGCCATGGGCTGCCGACGGGAGACCTGCTGAACCGGGAGCTGATGCGTTCGGGCGAGATCCAGCGCGTCGTGTTCGAGGCCAGCGACCTTGGGGACTGGGATTCCGGCCTGCTGATCTTCGTCACGCACGCAATCGACACCTGCAAAGCGCGCAAAATTGACACTGACGTCTCCGGCCTGCCCGCCGGAGTTAAGCGGCTGATCGACCTCGCCGAGGCGGTCCCTGAAAACAAGGACGCAGAGACCAAAGTCAAAGCTCGCCCATTCGTCGAGAGGGTCGGGCGAGCGACGATCAACTACCTGGACGGCCTTGATGAGTTCGTCAATTTCCTGGGCGCGCTCGCGATCGCGTTTGGCCGTTTGATCGCCGGCAAAGCGAGATTTCGGCGCGTCGATCTGATGATCGAAATCCAGGATTGCGGCGCGCGCGCGTTTGGAATCGTCACGCTGATCAGTTTCCTGGTCGGCGTGATTCTGGCCTTCATGGGCGCGGTTCAGTTGCAGCAGTTCGGTGCTTCGATCTACGTCGCAGACCTGGTCGCGATCGGGATGGTGCGGGACATGGGCGCGATGATGACGGCGATCATCATGGCCGGACGCACCGGCGCCGCGTTCGCCGCGCAGCTCGGCTCGATGAAGGTCACCCAGGAGATCGACGCGCTGACGACGATGGGTCTCGCGCCGATGGAGTTCCTGGTATTGCCGCGCGTGCTCGCGCTGATCCTGATGATGCCGCTTTTGTGCGTTTACTCGGACATGCTTGGCATTCTCGGCGGAGCCGCGGTGGGAGCCGGGATGCTCAATATCTCGCTCGGCAGCTACATGCGCGAAACCGTCGCCGCAATCGAGCTGGGTGGGGTGTTCGGCGGAATTTTCAAAGCAACCGTGTATGGCGCGATTATCGGAACCGCGGGATGCCTGCGCGGGTTCCAGTGCGGCAGCAGCAGCTCGGCGGTCGGCGACGCGGCAACCAGCGCGGTCGTGACCGGAATCGTGTATGTCGTCGTGGCATGCGGAGTGTTTGCGGTACTGTTCAATATTCTTGGAATCTGAGTGGTGGATAAACATTTGAGCGAAACCCAGAGCATCCAGACCGCGCGACCGCGCACAAAGTCCGTCGAGACTGACATCGTCGTGCGCAATCTTACGATGGCGTACGGCGATTTCGTCCTGATGCGCAATCTGAATTTCGACGTCAAGCGCAGCGCCGTGTTCATCATCATGGGCGGCAGCGGATGCGGCAAAAGTACGCTGCTGCGCCACCTGTTGGGCCTCAAAGAGCCGGCCAAAGGAGAGATTCTTTACGGCGACCTGAACTTCACCCACGCCGCCCCCGACGCACGCGAGCAACAGCTACGGCGCTTCGGCGTGCTCTACCAGGGCGGAGCACTGTGGAGCTCGATGACGCTGGCGGAGAACATCGGGCTTCCGCTCGAGGAGTTCACGGACCTTTCGACCGCAGAAATTCGCCAAGTCGCGTCGCTAAAATTATCGCTGGTCGGACTAAAAGGTTTCGAGGACTACTACCCGAGCCAGATCAGCGGCGGGATGCAGAAGCGCGCGGGCCTGGCGCGCGCGATCGCTCTCGATCCGGAAATCCTGTTCTTCGACGAACCGTCGGCCGGGCTCGACCCGATCAGCTCGCGGCTGCTCGACGAGTTGATCCTTGAAATCCGCGACTCGCTCGGCGCCACGGTCGTGGTGGTGACGCACGAGCTCGCGAGCATCTTCGCGATCGGCGACGACAGCATCTTTCTCGACGCCGACAGCCATACCGCGATTGCCCACGGCAATCCTCGCGAGTTGCTCGAACACTCGACCGATCCTCGCGTGCGCCGTTTTCTGACCCGCGGCGTCGAAGGCGAACCTGAAGCGGCGGAGGGCGGCAAGGCGGGAAAATAATCGATGGGCAAGAAAGTCAATCCAACCATGGTGGGCGTGTTCGTTCTGGGCGCCCTGGCTCTGGTGATTATCGGAATAATCGTGATCGGCGGCAGCAATATTTTTCGCCGCTCGCATCGCTTCGTGCTGTACTTCAGCAGCGACGTTAATGGCCTGCGCGTCGGCGCACCGGTCAAGTTTCGCGGCGTCGAGATCGGCTCCGTGGTCGCGGTGATGCTGAGCGTGCCGGGAATGGAAGGCGGCCTTGCGCAGAACAGCTCCCAGATCAGGATCCCGGTCGTGATTCAGCTCGACTCGGCCAAGCTGATAAGCCACGGTGCGGAGGTCAACCTGGAAGATCCGGAAGAGATGCAGCAGGCGATCGCGATGGGGCTGCGCGGACAGCTCGCGACTGAGAGCATCCTGACCGGTCTGCAGTATGTCGATCTGGATATGCATCCCCAGGATCCGGCCAAGTTCTTTCTCGGCAAGAATTCTCCCTATCCCGAAATCCCGACGCTGCCCACCACCTTCGAACAGGCGCAGATCGCGATCACCAGGGTCCTGACCGCGCTGGAGCAAATCGATTTCAACAAATTGGTCAAGGAAGTGACCAAAACCATGGAGGCGGTGACGAATCTAGTGACTTCGCCCAAGCTCAACGCCTCAATCGACGCGCTCAATCGCACCGCCAACAGCCTCGGTGCCAGCGCGCAAAGCATCCAGCGCCTGTCCGATACGCTCAACCGGAAGATTGATCCGATCTCAAAGAGCCTGGTCGCGACAACCGACCAGGCGCGCCAGACGCTCAGGCAGACTCAGGACACGCTGGCTGCCGTGCAGGCGTCGGTGGGGCCGGGGTCGCCGGTCAATTACGAGCTGACGCAGACGCTCCAGGACACCGCGCAGGCCGCGCGCTCGCTAAAGCAATTGACCGACTACCTGCAACGTAACCCGAGCTCGTTGTTACGCGGACGCGCGCAACCGGAGGAATCGAAGGGGGTTTTGAAATGAAGCGCGCCGCGCAATTCGTCGCGATCGCAATTCTGACCATCGCGGGTGCCGCCGCCAGCGGCTGCTCGCTCGGCCTTCAGCCGCGGCCCGACGACTCGAAATTCTTCGTGCTCTCCCCGGTCGCCGCCTCGCCGTCGTCATCGTCGGCAAGCGGCAGCGCGATGGTGATTGGAATCGGTCCGATCAAGCTGCCCGATTATCTCGAGCGCCAGGAAATCGTGACCCGCGTCGCGCCCAACCGGATGGTTCTGTCCGGCACCGACCGTTGGGCGGAGGGACTCGACGGCAACTTTACGCAGGTGTTCGCGCAGGACCTGGGCGCGACGCTCGGCACTCAACGCATCGTATTTTTTCCGTGGTACCGAACCGCGACGATCGACTACCAGGTGCAGCTCGACGTTTATCGCTTCGAGAGCGACGGCTCCGGCACCGTCACGCTGACCGCGCATTGGCAGATCCTCGATCACCTCGGCAAGATGCTCTACGTGACGGACTCGACTTTCACCGCGACCGCCGCCTCGCGAAGCACCACCGCCGTCGTAGCCGCGATGAGCACAGCTTTGGGCGACCTCGCGCAGGAAATCGCGTCAAAGATCGCGTCGCTGCCCGCGCCGAGAAGATAAGCCGGCTCAGCTATCGGCAGACCATCACGGCTCCTTGCTGGAGGCGGCGTGCGGCGCCCATTTCAGGATTCCTAGATCGGCGACGAAAATCGCGTAAAACGATTTGACCAGGATCAGCTCGATCACCGTAGCGAGTGCGAGTCCTCCGATCTGCGCGTAGCACAGCGGCTGCCAGAGCGGGCCGCCGTGCAGCGCCAGCGGAAACAGCGCCAGCACAGTTGCGCCCACGGTCACCATCACCGGCCGCAAGCGCTCGATTCCCGCGTCGAGCAATCCCTGGATCAGCTCCTCACCCATCTCACGGCGCTCTTCGATAAACTCGAACAGCACGATTACGTGACTGACGATCACGCCGACGAGACTCGCGATGCCCAAAAACGCCATGAAGCCGAACGGCGCACCCATGATCCAAAGCGCGGCGACCGCGCCGACCGCGCCATACGGCACCGCCACGAACACCAGCCACGGCTTTACGAGATTGTTGAACTGCACCACCAGCGCGACGAAGATCAGCACCACAGAAATCAACAGCACTACCGCCAGTTGGCCAAAGCCCTCGCTCTGCTTGGCCTGCTCGCCGCCGATCTCGAGGCGGTAGCCAGGCGGCAAGTGGCTGGCGATCTCTTTGAGCTTCGGGGTCGCGATCTTCATGACTTCCGACGGAAGCACGCCGGGAGCCGGATAGGCGACCACGGAGATCGTGCGAAAGTGATCGCGCCGGACGATCCGCTCGGGCGACAAGCGAAACACGATTGGCGCAACCGCCTGGATCGGAACCCGCCCGTTTCCTTGCGACGCAAAGATGTAAAGACTTCCCAGGTCTGAAAGCTGGGCGCGCTCCTGCTGGCGAAGGCGCGCGACGATCGGGATGCGCAGGTCACCGCTGATCAGCGTTCCCACCTGCGCTCCGGAAAGGCCCGCGGCGGCGGAATTGGCGATGTCCTGATTGGTTACACCGGCCAGATTCGCGCGATCGGGATTTATCGGCAGATCGATGACCGGACTCTCGGCCATCCAGTCAGTGCGGATGCGCCGCGCACCGGGAACCGAGCGCAGCACCGCCTCGGCCTGGTTGGCGATATTCTGAAGCGTCTCGATATCCGCCTGCTCGCGCGCCGGATCGATATCGGCCTGGCCGAAGATATGCACCTCGATTGGATAGCGCACCGGATTGGTGAGCAGTTGGCACACGTCAACGTATGCGCCGGGAACTTCCTTCGACAAGAGATTCTGGAGCGGGCCGACAAACTTCGGCATGTCTTCCTTATTTTCGATCTCGAGGATCAACTGCGCGTAATTAGCCTGTGGTGATTCCGGTGACACCGAAAACCAGAAGCGCGGCCCACCGCCGCCGACGAAGCTGGTGATCGATTTCAGGATCGTGCGCGGATGACCATGCTCGGGATGTTCCTTGCCATATTCCGCGGCCGCGTTGCGCACCACTGCCGCGACTTTTTTCGCGGTGGCGTCAGTTTGAGAAATCGCCGCGCCGTTGGGAAGCCATACGTCGATATACGACAGGTACTGCACATCCTCGGGAAAGTAGGCGCTGCGCAATTGCTTCGCGATCAGAAACCCCGCGATCAGAAACAGCATCGAGCATGCAACAAACGTCTTGCGATGCTCCAATGCGTAGTGCCCAATCCGGTAGTACACGCCGGTAGCGCCGTGGCTGCGCCGATACTCGATCGGCGGCAGCGGTTTTCCGGGCCGCATCAGGTAGTAACCGAGTTGCGGAATAAAGGTCATCGAAATGATCCGCGACGCGACCAGTGCGCAGGTCATCACGATCGGCAGGCTGTAGAGAAAATTCCCGGTGTCGCCCGAGAGCAACAGAAACGGCAGGTAGGCAACGATATTGGTGATGGTCGAGAACAGGATTGCACGTTCGAGCTTGGTCGGCCCAAGCCACGACGCGACTTCCGCCGGATGCCCGAGACCCAGATCGTGCTTGATCGCGTCGCCCGCCACCACCGGATCGTCCACCAACAGTCCAAGGGCGATGATCAAGGTCGCGATCGACACCTGCTGGAGATCGATGCCGAGCACGTACATCATGCCGAACGTCATCGCGAGCGTGAGCGGAATTGACAGCGCGATCAGCAGCGCCGCGCGCCAATCCCAGAATCCGATCAGCGCAATGACGACCACCAGCGCGATCGCCTCGTACAGCGCACCGATGAACAGATGCACATTTTCGCGAACCTGGAGCGGCTGATCGGAGGTGCGCGCGACTACGAGGTCCTCGGGCAGGCGGGTCTTCAGTCCCGCGATCGCCTTGTCGACTGCCGCGCCGAAGGCGCTTATCTGCTCGCCCGAGCGCATGAATACCGCGATCGTTACCGCCCGGCCGCGGTTCCAGTGCCCGTCGGCGGTCTTCCAGGTATAGAAATTCAGGAGCCGCGGCGGCGCTTCGTAACCGCGCGAGATATCCGCCAGATCGCGCAGGTAGAACGGCGATCCGGATTCCGACTTGCCGAGAATCACGTCGCCAATCTCCTGAGCGTCGGTAAATTCGCCGCTCGGATGCAGCGTCACGTCGGTGCCGGCCGCGTTGATCATCCCGGCCGACTGCGTGATATTTCGCGACGACAGAATCTGCGAAAGTTTGCTTGGCGTAAACCCGTACGACGCAAGCCGCTCTTGCGAGTAGACCAGGTTGACCCATTCCGGCAAAACGCCAGTGCGCGAGACCTTCTCGACGTCGGGAACCGCTTCCAGAGCACGCGAGATCAGATCGGTGTAGCGCTCGAGCTCGCGGTACGTGTACTTGTCACCCGCCGAGGCTTCGAGAATCGCCTCGGTCTGCGCCGGATCCCTGATCTCGACCGGCGGCCACGCGTCGGGATGAAACGCTTCGAACATCGAGGTCCCGACCTGGGAGTTGATATAGGCAGTCGCAGTTTTCACCAGGTCGGCGCCCGCAGGCTGTGCGGCGTCGAGGCCCGAAAAACCTGATCCGTCGAGCGGGCGAATATCGGTCGCCGCGTGATGCTCCGCCAGATAACGCGACAGCGCGTCGCGCACCCGCGTCACCGACTCGGCAGGCATCGTCGGCGGGAAGATCGTCACTAGCGAAATGCGATTGGATTTCGACTCCGGCGCGACGTTCGCGCGCGCTTTCTCGATCGCGGCGCGAACCTGACGCGCGCGTAGAGCAATCTCGACCTCGTTCACTTTGGGGCTCGCGACGGTCAGCATCAATGCCGCGGTATCGCCGAAATCGCTCTGGAACTGGATCGGGCCGGCTCCGTCAGGCAGATTGCGGATACTGGCGAGCTTGAGATTGATGTCGTTGAATTGCTTTTCGGTATCGCCGACGTTTTGAGTGAGCTGGATATAAACGATCGCGAGCCCGTCGAGCGTCAGCGATCGGATTCCGTAGTCGGTCCCGACGCCGGCGGGATGGATGTAGGAGTTGGTCGCGATCTTCTCCTCCATCTTGCGCGTTACGGTCTGTTCGATTTTCTCGGCGCTGACTCCTGGCCACGGACATATCGCGAGCGCCTGGCGCACTGGAATATCCGGATCCTTGCGCTTGGGCATGTGGAGGTAGCCGTAAATGCCCCACGCAACCACTGCGGCCAGCAGCACCCACGAGATGGCGCGATTCTCTACAAAAAACCGCGCGGTGTTATGGGTCGTGCGGATTATTTCTTCGTCGCTGCGATGTGCCATTAGGGGATAATCCGGATTTGCTGGCCGTCGGTGACCATGGTCGCGCCGCGCACGATCACGCGGTCACCAATCGCAACTCCGGAGTCCACCGCGATTTCGTTGCCGACAATATCGCCCAGCCGCACCTTGTGCATCCGCGCGATCGTTTTGCCGCCCTCTGCGCTGGCGACGAATACGGCATAGCCGCTCGGATCCTCGGGTGGGCGGACCACTGCGTTTATTGGAACCGTCGCCGCGGTCGCGATTGGCGCGGACGCGTTGTTAGCGAGCTTGAGCGACGCGATCATCCCGACGCGTAAGCGGCCGTCCTTGTTCGGGATCGTGACCTCGACGTCGAAGGTGCGTGTGTTCTGGTCGGCGCTCTGCGCAATCCGCGTGATCTGCCCTTCGAGCTGCACGCCTGGCAGCGCCTCGGTGCGCAAGGTCTGCACTTGCCCCTGTTTCAACTGCCCCACTTCTATATCCGAGACTGCGAAGATCGCCTTCATCTCGGTCGTGTCGGCAATCTGAAACGCAACGACGCTCGGGCCGACCAGCGAACCGATTTCGATTCCGCGGCTCAGCATCACGGCGTTCATAGGCGAGGTCAGCTTGCAGTAACCGAGATTGATCTGCGCCTGCTTGAGCGAGGCCTCGGACTGCTTCACCTGCGCATCGGAAGACCTGTACTGTTGGACGGCATTGTCGTAGTCGCGTTGCGCGATGATCTTTTCCTTGAACAAGGCGCTATTGCGATTGTAGTCGGCCTTTGCCTTCGCATAGGTCGCCTCCGCATTGACCAGCACCGAGGCGGCCTGATTGACCTGCTGCTGATAGGGTCCGGTCTGAATCGTCGCGAGCAGTTCGCCGTTTTTTACGGGATCGCCGCCCTGGATATCGCGGGTGCGTCCTCCCGCTCCCGCAACTTGCTTGATCGTCTCGACATAGCCGTTGACCTGAAATGTCAAGCCAACCTGGCGGTAGGGCTGAAGGTTCGCGGTGTATGCGCCGCGATGGGCCTGCGTAGCCTCTCTGACCGCGCGCACGGTTACCGCAATCGGCGGCTCGGTGGTGGGGTTCGGGTGATTACCGCATCCGACTCCGCCGGCGATTGCCGCTACAATCAGTAATGCAAGCGAAAGATTGCGTATGTGCAAGTCGCTCCCTCCCGAATGGCTCCGCGTACGTGCCGAATCCTCCGCCACGCGCCGCCCTTCCTGCCCCAAATGCGCTCGCGATGTTATCAGAAATCACTCAGCCTCCGCGCTACCCCTTACGCATAGATGCGAGAGGTATCGCGAATCCGGGCTTTGATTTCGTCGCGGAGTGTTTTGGGTTCGAGCACCTTGATAAACGGGCTCATCGCCATGATCCAATTGGCAAGCTCCGCTGTCCCTTTGAGTCTGAGCCGCAAGAGCGTCCGGCCGTCGCGCGCTACCGAAAGCTGTTGAGAAGGGTGAATAGTGCGCGCACCAAGGCGAGCGTCCGTTTCCGGACTGAGGCTTTTCAGTACTACCGTCGTCTCGCGATCCTCACTGACGATCCCGAATGTTCCTTGCACGAATGCCGCGGGATTGTATGACGCGGGCAGCTGGAATCTTTCGTCAGTGCCGGAATCGTCTTTGATGAATTCCACCGAGCGCATCCGCTCGACGGCCAAATAGATAATCCCCGAGCCGCGATGACTGCGGCCCAGTAGATATAGTCCGCCGCGATATTGAACCAGGGTGTACGGATTGAAGTCGTGCTTCCGATCGCTGCCATCGGTCCGATTCATCGACGCATAGTGGATCCGCAGGCGCTTCTCGTCGAGCAGCGCGCGCATAATCACGTCGATCTGTTCTTCATACGGACGATAATCTTTGGGGACGTACTGCACGGTGTAGAACTTGCGATTGAAGTCGCGCAGCCTGAACTGCCACGCTGGCGGCAGGTTGGTCCGCACCCGCTCCCAGATATCGTCAACGCCCGACTTGAGCACGGTGCCCTCGAGAAATTTCAGCAACGCCAGGCTCGAGTACATCGCTGCCGCCTGATACACGTTCGAGCTCGGCCCTCCCCGCCGCGCCACCAATCGCAGCTTGCGGCTCGCACCGGCGCCCGCCGTCTCGACCACCATTTGCCCCAGCTTTCCGCGCATCCTCACGAACTCGCGCACGTAGCGGTCCACCGTGCGTCCACTGACCCCAAGCTCGCGCTTAATTCTCTGGAGCGGCACTCCGAGCGGCTCTTCCGTCAGCATCATCGCGATTCGCGCGTAACGGATTCCCGACTCATAGGTTGGTTTTCTTGATTTGACCACCATCGGCGCCTCCTTCAGAGGCATCCGGATTATAGCTGCTCGCTAAGACAACCGCTGTCTTGTGGAGCAGTTATAATGAGCGTGTTGGACGAGGCAAATCGAAACCCATATCGTCAGCCTTAAGGCACGGAGAGAAACGGGGGATGCTTAGACTTCACTACTCGAATCGGCTCGAAGGATTGATCGAGCCGCTCGCACACTCGATCACCGAGCAGCAACGGCGCGATCCGCTGCGGAAGATCTCGATCGTCGTACCGAGCCGAGCCGTCGAGCAGTTCGTGAAGTACCAGGTCGCCGAGCGTCTGGGAGTCGCTGCCAATCTCAGTTTTCCGTTCTTGCGCGCGCGTCTGACCAATGTTGTACACAGCGCCGACCCTCGGCTCCGCGTGCTCGATGCGAACGCGCTTCAACTCGTCATCTTCAACACTCTGATGAGTCAGAAAAATCGCGCCGGTTCGGAGCTCTCGCCCGCCTGGAACTACATTGACGCCGGCGGCAGCCGCGGCACTCCCGAGGCGGAGCTGCGAGCCTTCGAGTTGTCAGGACGGGTGGCAAAGCTGTTCGAAGAATACTCGATTTCGCGCCGCGCGATGCTCGCGCAGTGGAGTAGCGGCCGCGTGACTGCAGCCGGCACTGCAATCGCCGAAAATGAAAATTGGCAACAGGCTCTATGGCGAATCATCTTCGCGAGCGGCGCCGCGAATCCTGAATGGACTGGCGACGCGGCTCACGACTGGATGCTGCTGCCGGACGCTTTCGCGCGAATCGGCGACGCGGCACTGGCCGACGCGATGCGCGACGGACTCCTCCACGTGTTCGGACTCGCGTCGCCGGGCCAGGCTTATGCGGAGATTTTCGCGCGGCTCGGTAAGCTTGGCGCGCTTTCGATATACGCGCTCAATCCATGCCGGGAATTCTGGGAAGACCTGGATACCTCGCGCCGCTCTGCCCGGACTGATTGGATCCATCGCGGAAGCCGGATTGGCGCTGATCTCGACACGAGCGAAGATCCATTCGGCCTCGCCGCCGGCGACAATCGCGCGCTCGAGCTTTGGGGCCGTCCCGGCCGCGAATATATCCGTCTGCTCAATGAGCTCAGCGATTGCGATTTCGAATCGAACTTTATCGACCAGCCCGATGGCAAAGGCGCGTCGCTTCTTTCGCGTGTTCAGCAAGATATCCTCGACCGCTCGCGCGGTGCTCAACTGCTGGACGCTCCTTCGACGGCAAGCATCAGCTTTCTGGCGTGTCCCGGAATCCAGCGCGAGGTCGAGATTGTCGCGAACGGGATCTGGCGGCTCTTGAAGCAGAGCGCATCCGGAAAGAATCCGCTTCGCTTTCACGAAATCGGCGTGCTGATTCCGGACACCGAGTGCGAGGCTTACGCGCCCTACATTGAGGCAGTCTTCGCGCGAATCCACGGCATCCCGGTCGAGATCAGCGGACGCAGCGTTGCGCGCCAAAGCCGCGTCGCCGAAGCAATCAGCCTGCTGCTCAAGCTCCCGCTCGGCCGGTTTACGCGCGCGGATCTGCTGCGCCTCCTGAGGCATCCTGCGCTCAGTGGCGGAGACCCTACGCTCGACGTTGAACTGTGGGATACCTGGTGCGAAGAGCTGGGAGTTTTCTTCGGCGCCGATGGGGGCGATCCAGCCGCGACCTATATTCCGCCCAATCTTTTCAATTGGGACCAGGCGCTCAAGCGACTCGCGCTGGGAGCATTCATGTCGGGCGAACGCAGCGGCGACGATCGTTTGTTCGAATCAGCCGCAATCGGCGCCTTGATGCCGCTAGAGATCGACGAAAGTGAAATCCCCGCGGCGCAGGTGTTCGTCGGCACCGCGCGCGCTCTGCTTGCCGACGCGAACGCGATCAGGTCGGCGCGAATGAGCCTCAGCCGATGGGCGCAACTGCTCACGCGGATGATCGAGCGGTACATCATCGCCGACGAGCCCGAAGATCGGCAGATGCGCGACCGATGCCTGGCTGCAATTGACGCGATACGTACAGAGGAAATCGAAAGCCCTGAGGTATCCTACGCCGTGGCGGAAGCGATGGCCTCGGTGCTGATTGAAGAGCTCGGCGCGCGCCAGGTCCGCTTTGCGGGGCATGGAGTAGCGGCAGGCGCGATGGGCACCCTGCACTCAATTCCTTTTCGCGCGATCTTCGTTATGGGTCTCGGCGAGTCGTTTTTTCCGGCGCGCGATCCTCGCGATCCGCTCGATCTTCGCGGGATCCGGCGCCACGCCGGCGACTTGAGTCCGACCGATCGCGATCGCTACACGTTCCTCGAATCGATTCTCGCCGCGCGCGAGCAGATCGCGTTCTCGTATGTCGCACGCGACGCGCATACTGGAGACACGCTTGAGCCCTCGACGGTAATTCGCGAACTCCAATTCATTCTCCGCTCGTACCTAAAGGAGGACGCCGTCGATGCTCTGACCCTGACCCATCCCGTCAGCCGTTATGATCTCGCCTACTTCGGAGACCTTGGCGGCGTCGTATCGTCGCTCAACGGGCTCAGCGTCGATAGCGCTGCGCGCCAAGGCGCGCGAATCACGGCGTTGCGCGAGAATCTGGACCGTTACACCGATGACGCCGCGCGTCTGGACGCGCGCGAGCTGCTGGCAGCGCTCTCGCCCCAAGCGCGCGAGGCTCTGCGTCCCGATCTGCGGATTCCGAAGATCGATGGAGCGGCCGAGGTCGCGGAGCGCGACGCCGACTTGTATCTGCCGGTCGCTGCGTTACGCAAATTTCTCGAGTGTCCTGCGCAGGGCGCCGCGCGTTATGCGCTGGGCATGAGCGAAGACGAAGACGCCGACGAAGATATCGTCGACGAACCGGTCGACATGACCAGGCTCGACCAGGTGATACTGCTGCGCGAGCTGTTTTGGAAGCTGCCGCCGACCGAGGCCGCCGCCGAATCCGAATACGTGCGCGCGGCCGCGCTCGCGCAGATGAAGGGACGCGCACCGGCAGGTCCAATCGCCGATACATTGCGCGATCAGGACCTGGGTTTGATCCGGGGCTGGACTAAGTCCGCTGAGAAAGCGAATGCCGGCAATTTGTCGAAGTGGAAAGAGTTTCGTATCGGCCGCGCCGACGAGCACGCGTCATTGGCGCAAGAGATTCTGCCCTATCTGGTACTCGAAGTGCCGGTGCGGACGGCGCCCGGCAACATTATCACGCGGCGAGTCAGGCTCTACGGAAGCGTCGGAGTCTTCTCACCCGGATTCGACGCCGCGTTGCAATGCCTCACGCGCAAGGACGCCAAGGCCAAACATTTCCTGCCCCTGTTCCTGAACGCGATTGTGCTCAAAGCGGCGGGCGAGCCAGTTGCAAAAAAGTTCAGAGCGATCCTGGTGAGCGCCGGGGCCGAGAGCGAAAAGCCGCCTCTGTGGATCAGAACGCTGCGCGTGCCAGAACAGAATCAGACGGTCGAGTATCTCACAACACTCGTCAGTGATCTGCTTTCCGGGCCGCACGATTATTTCCTTCCAGTCGAAGGGGCGGAAGAAGTTTACAAGTTGTCGCGAAAAGGCAGCGGCGCGGAAGAAGCCGTGTCGGCGCTCGAAGAAATGCGCGATCAGGAACGTGACCGTGGGTTACCCAGCTCCGCGTATGGACCTGTGCGCCGATGGCGCGAACTCGAACTGCCTGGCGCGCAAGGAGTCTTCGAGCTCGTGAATCGCCGCTTCGGGCCGACCAGGTCGCTGTTCGACGATGAGGACGCGGGCGAATGAACGGCGCGATATATATCCGTCCCTCCGTCATCGACAAAATCGGACTCGGCACGCATCGCGTGATCGAGGCCAGTGCCGGCACCGGCAAGACCTTCACGCTCGAGCATCTGATTGTCGAGTTGCTGATTCGCGGAGAAGCGAAGCTCGATCAAATCCTGGCCGTCACCTTCACTCAGCGCGCGACCGCGGAGCTGCGCGCTCGCGTTCGCGCCGCGATCGATCGCGCTCTGCGCGCGGCGTATGCAGACGATAAAGCAATCAAATCGGCGTTCCCCGGCATCGACCTTGTTGCGCCGCTCGAGGCGGCGCTGTTTTCTTTCGAGCGTGCGCCGATTCACACGATTCACAGTTTCTGCCAGCGAGTCCTGACTGAACTCGCATTCGATACTGGCGCGAGGTTCGGGACCGAGGCCGCCGATGGACGCGCTTTGTTCCACGAGGCGTTCCGCGCGGTGTTGCGCGAAAAAAGAATAGCTAGCGCCGAATACTCCGAGCCCCTTGAGAAATGGATTAAGGATTCGGGCAAGCCGGTTGACGACCTCGAGAAGATGCTCTTCGAGGTGAACAGCAATCATTATGATCCGGAAAATGGCGCAACGGCGGCGTCGATCGAATCTCGGCTGGCCAACCTGTTCCTGCCGCCGATGCGCGAATGGCTGAGCGCGGAAAAGTTCCGCCGCGGCGTGATCGACTATGACGACATGCTCGAACGTGTTCATCAGGCGCTCGAGGACGACACGGACGGCAGGCTCGCTGCGGCGCTGCGCGCGCGGTACTGCTTCGCTCTGATCGACGAGTTCCAGGACACCGACCAAATCCAGTGGGCAATCTTCCGCAAAATCTTTGTCGACGGAGATACGCAGAGCGCCTTGTATCTGATCGGCGATCCCAAGCAGGCAATCTATTCATTTCGGGGCGCCGATGTTCACGCTTACATGCGGGCGCGCGACAAAATTGCCGCGCCGCCGAATGATCCGATTGCGCTGACCGAGAATTTTCGCTCGACCGCACCGATGATCGCCGCGGTCAACGCGATTTTGGATCAGAACGCGAATCCACCGCTGTTCAACAGCACGATCAAATATCAGAACCCGGTCTTCTGCGGGCGCGAAGATCTGTGTGCTAAGGCGGGTGGCAAAGAGCTGACACCGATCACGCTGATTACGGCGAAACACGACGCGAAATATAAGGCGGCGGCCCTGAGGCGGATGCTCGCGTGCCGGATCGCCGCGACGATCAAGGCGATCGTGAATGACCCTGACTCGGCGATCACCGTCACTGACGGCGCGAAGTCCGGACCGGCGGTCACGTACGGAGATATTTTTATTCTGACCAACACTAACGCCGAAGGAATCAAACTTGCCGAGTATCTCCGCGCCGAAGGCGTCCCGTATGCATTCTACAAACGCGAAGGATTGTTCCAGACCGATGAGGCGCGCGATGTTCTCGACATGCTGCGAGCCGTCGCCGCGCCTAACAATCGATCGCATCGCCTGAAGGCGTGGGCGACGCCGTTCTTCGCCATCCCGATGCGCGAGCTCGCAAAGTTGGATGAGCCGGCACCTTCCGATCCACTGATGGCGCGATTGGCGAAGTGGCACGGGCTCGCGAAGGAGGGAGATCTCGCGGAGTTGTTCGACTCGCTGCTCGAAGAGAGCGGCCTGGCGGCGCGCCAACTGTTTGGGGCACCAAATCTCCGCGAGCTTACCAACTACGAACACCTCTTCGAGTTGATCCTCACTGAATCGCTCAGGGAAGGATGGTCGATCGCGGAAATTATCGATCGTCTCGGCGCTTACGTCGGCGAGTATCGGCTGCCGTCGGGCGAGGATCCTAATCTCATGCGGCTCGAAAGCGAACGCGCGGCGGTCCAGATCATGACGATTCACAAAGCCAAAGGGCTCGAAGCGCGAGTCGTTTTTCTCTTCGGCGGTTTCTTCGCGAACAACAGTCCGCGTCCGGTGAAGATTTATCATGACCAGGAAAGCGTTCGCCGCCTCGCTATCGGCAGCGCCGCGCAGCTCATGGAACGCGGGCCGATCAAGCAAGACGAGGCCGAAGAGGATCAGCGGCTGCTGTACGTAGCGATCACGCGCGCACGCGCAAAACTTTATCTCCCTTATTTTCCAACCAGACCCGGAAAACTTGATCTGTCCGGAAGATACAAGCAGCTGAATGATCGACTGCGCGCCATGGACGCGGCCGGACAGCTTGCAGCGCCTCTGTTCGAGACCGTTGCGCTGGAAATGGAGCCACGCGAGATCAGCGCGAACGCAAATCCGATCAGCGGATGGCGGCCTCCGGCAAGCCTGCTCGCGGACCCGAGCGCCGTAAAACTCGAAAGCGAGCTCGCGACCCTAGCACACAGATGCGCCGCGCTTTCGACAGTATCGTACACGTCGTTAAATCGCCGCGCCGTACCGGAACTCGATCTGAGCGAATACAAGGAACCTATCGCCGAGGCTCCAGGGACCGCATCGGAGCCCGCTGGAGGCGCCGCGGCCGGAATCTTTCTGCACGAGACGATCGAAAAGCTCGATCTGAAAGCTCTGGCCGTCGCACGCGATCTTGCTTCATGGAGCGCGCTCGACGAGGTTCGCGAGCTGTTCGATTCCGCACTGCGGCGTCATCAGGTGCCTGAACGCGAGCGCTGGATGATCCGCGGCCCGGAGCTCGTCTTCAACACCCTGCGATCGCCAATCGCGGCTGGAGCCACGAACATCCCCGCACTGGCCGGATGCGAGTCCTCGCGCGAGATGGAGTTCACGTTTCCGATACCCGAGGCCGGGCACGGCCTGCTCGCTTCCGCGCGGGCGAATGACGCCGCGCGATGGCGAATCGAGCGGGGCGTGTATGTTGGATTCGTGGATTTCGTTTTCCGCCACGAAGATCGCGTCTACTTCGCCGACTGGAAGAGCGACCTGCTCGACTCGTACGAACCCGACTCGGTCGCGCAGCACGCGCGGAATAATTACAGTCTGCAGGCAAAAATCTACACCATCGGCGTTACGCGCCTGCTTGGCATTCACACCGAGGCGGAGTACGAGGCCGGGTTCGGCGGCTTGCTCTACCTGTTTATTCGGGGCATCACGCCCCGCGGCGGCGGAAATCGTGGTGTCTACTTTTATCGTCCGCCTTGGGCCGAAGTGGTGCGCGCAGAAGGCGAGCTGATGCGGCCGTTTCGAAATGGTGGGCAACCGATGAAGCCCCTTTATTCTCTGCTCGGAATGGACACGGCCACTCAGCGCAGCGCCCGTGCGGAGCGCGCCGCTACGCAGTTCGAAACCGACATGGCGCGTCTTCGCGCGTCGGTCGCCGAACTCAATCTCGATCCCGGCACGGTGCATCTGGCGGCGGAAATCGCAGCGCTCGAGCCCGCCTTCGAGCTGGACGACAGCGCGCGGTTCGCGCTGATTGTGCTGATTGTCCTGTCGCTGGCCGCCGTCGCTGAGGGCAACACGCGATTTCCCGTGAGCGGCGATGAATCGAAACAACCGCTGGAGCGGATGCTTTCCGCCCTGATGGCGCCGCCTTTCGACGATTTCACGCGCGAGCGGGTCGAGCAGAAAATCGCGGAGATTCTCGCCGCTGATAGCGCGCCTGCGGTAATCGGACGAAGTCCCGACTCGCGCCGTCCGCTGCTTTATCTGAAGCCGTATCTTTACCACGAGCGAATCTACCGCGCCGAGCAAAGACTTGCCGAACGCCTGGCGGCGTTGGTGGACATCGATGGCGAGCCAAACATGCCGGCGATCGCAAAGTCACTTGCGGATGTGGTTGCTCGTCCGGCGATGATCGCCGGCACCGCAGCGGTTCTTTCTGACGAACAACGCCGGGCGGTCGGAATCGGCGCGAGTTCGCGGCTTGCGATAATTTCTGGCGGCCCGGGAACTGGCAAGACTTCGATAATCGCGGCGATCCTGCGGGTGCTGGTGCGCGTTGGGATTGATCCCGCGGCCGTCGCACTGGCCGCTCCAACCGGGAAGGCCGCCTACCGGATGAGTGAGTCGATCCGCAGCACGATCGGATCGATCGAAAATCCGGCTCCAGAAGATTCCACGCTCGCCGCCGCGATTCCTGCTGCGTCCACGATTCATCGCTTGCTCGGGTTTTCGAGCACACGAAGATCTTTTATTCATCATCGCGGCAATCCGCTCGACGCGTCGGTCGTAATCGTCGATGAGGCGTCGATGCTCGATCTGACGTTGATGGATCATTTGACCGGGGCGCTTCGGCCGCAGGCGCGCCTGGTGATTGTCGGTGACGCCGATCAGTTGCCGTCGGTTGCCGCGGGCGCGGTGCTGCGCGATCTGATGCCGGCAGCGGAACCGGCCGCATCCGCCGCTATGGCGGGAGTAAGCGCAACGCTCAGCAAGAACTATCGCGCGAGGGCCGAGGACACGGGCGGAGCGGCGATCGCAATGGCGGCGCGGCAAATCAACGAGGGGCGCGCGGATCTGATCTCGGCCGCCGACAGTCCGGTAGTCAGGAGGGCGACTGCAGCCGAGATCGCGTTTTCCGGCGTCGAGCTCGTCACCGGCGCGTCGGAGTCACTGCCGGAATTTCTGTCGTTATTCGCGCGGAAACAAATCGAGTCCGATGAGTACGCTGCGATGGCGCAGGAAAATTATACGTTCGAAGACGGTGCGTTCAGCGCCGAGGACGCGGCGACAATAGCGCGGATGCTCGCGCATCTGGCGCGAGCCAGGATCCTTTGCGTGACACGGATTGGACGTTGCGGCGCCGACGCGATCAACGCGCGGATGCATCGCGCTGCGCCGGGCCGCAGCATTCCGCCCGAGCGCGGCGCGATGATCGCGGGCGAGCCGGTGATTGTTATGCGCAACGACTACGATCACATGCTGTTCAACGGCGATCAGGGCGTGCTGGTGAACCTTGCCGAGCGCGGTGGACGCCGCTCGCTCGCGGCAGTGTTCACGCGAGAGACGGGCCTTGCCGCGTTTCGAATCGAAATGCTGTCGGACGCGATCGATCTGTGCTACGCGATGACGGTGCATAAGGCGCAAGGCTCGGAGTTCGATTGCGTCGCGCTGATTCTGCCCGAGCGCGACATGCCGCTGCTCTCGCGCGAGACGATCTACACGGCAGTCAGCCGCAGCCGGCGATCATGCGTGATCTTTGGCGACAAGGATCTGCTCGAACAAGCCGTGGCGCGGCGTAGCGAACGGTTCTCCGGACTCGCGCAGGCGATCGAGCGCTATCGTGCCGGTAATACCGGCGGCTGAATCACGTTCAAATGAAGTAGCCGTCCATTTTTCGCGGACGGCGGCGAACTGCCCAAATAAAAAGGCGTCGTCGCGGACGCGGGCGTACTATAATCAAGACGCGTGATTACTCGACGAAGGGAGAATTTTTAATGCAGGTGGGAATGATCGGATTAGGCAGAATGGGCGCGAACATGGTCAAACGGCTGATTCGCGCCGGCCATCAATGCGTGGTTTTCGACGTGAGCCAGGACTCGGTGAAGGCGCTGGTGAAGGAAGGCGCGACGGGCGCAACATCGATGGACGATTTCGTCGCCAAACTGACCAAACCGCGCGCGACATGGATGATGGTTCCGGCGGCGGTGGTGGAGAGCACCGTCGACGAGCTGAGCAAGCGTTTCGAACGCGGCGACATAATCGTCGACGGCGGTAACTCGTACTATGTCGATGACATCCGCCGGGCTAAGACGCTGACCGCCAAGGGAATCCACTACGTCGATTCCGGAACCAGCGGAGGCGTGTGGGGCTTTGAGCGCGGTTACTGCCAGATGATCGGCGGCGAGGCCGGTGTGATAAAGCACCTCGATCCGATTTTCGCTGCGCTGGCGCCGCCGATGGACAGCGCACCACGCACCGAGGGGCGCGACAAGGTCAAGAACAGCACCGCCGAGCACGGTTACCTGCATTGCGGCGCCAACGGCGCCGGACATTTCGTCAAGATGGTGCATAACGGAATCGAGTACGGGATCATGGCGGCATACGCCGAGGGCCTGAACATTCTGCATCACGCCAACATCGGGAAAACCAAGGGCGCGTCCGATGCCGAGACCACGCCGCTGCGCAATCCGGAGCTGTATCAGTACGACATGAACCTCACCGATATAACCGAGCTATGGCGGCGCGGCAGCGTGATCTCGTCGTGGCTGCTCGATTTGACCGCGACCGCGCTGCTCGGCGATCCGGAGCTCAAGAAGTTCGCGGGCCGCGTATCGGACTCGGGTGAAGGGCGATGGACTATCGACGCGGCGATCGACGAGGGCGTGCCGGCCAATGTTCTGACCTCAGCGCTGTTCGAGCGCTTCAGTTCACGCGGTGCGGCCGACTTTGCCGACAAGCTCTTGTCCGCGATGCGCTATGAGTTTGGCGGCCATCTCGAAAAGCCCGGTAAATAAGAACGAGCCGCGCCCGGAATCACCCAGGCAAAGGAATCTCGATGGCGAAGGAAAAAGTTGAAAATGTCGATAATGTCACCCAGGCGCGTCCCGGCGATCCGTGCACGATCGTGATTTTCGGAGCCGCCGGCGACCTGACCAAACGCAAGCTGTTTCCGGCGCTCTACAATTTGCTCCATGGCAAATTCCTGCCGGATAAATTTGCGATCGTAGGCGTGTCGATAGAGAAATTCAGCGACCAGGTCTTCCGCAATCAGCTCTCGGGGGAAATCAAAAAATACGCCACCGGGAAAGTCGATCCGAAACTGTGGAAGTCTTTCGTATCGAAAGTGTATTACCTCTCCGGAAACTTCACCGACCATAAGCTCTACGCGGCTCTGAGGGATACTCTGGCGAAGGCCGCGAAGGAGCAGGACCTTCCGGGGAACTGTCTCTATTATCTTGCGGTGGCGCCGCAATTTTTCGGGGAAATCGTGCGCCAGCTCGGCGCCGCCGACCTTGCGGAAGAGAAGGACGGGAATTGGCGCCGGGTGGTGATCGAAAAACCGTTCGGCCGCGACCTCGAGTCCGCACAGGCGCTGAACAAGGAAATCAAGCAAGTACTCAAGGAAGATCAGATCTACAGGATCGATCATTACCTGGGCAAAGAGACCGTGCAGAACATGCTGGTGTTCCGCTTCGGTAATGGAATTTTCGAGCCGATCTGGAATCGGCGCTATATCGATTCCGTGCAGATAACCGCCGCGGAGACGGTCGGAGTCGAGGAACGCGGCGGCTACTACGAAACCGCGGGGGCGCTGCGCGATATGGTGCCCAACCACATGATGCAGCTCATCGCGATGATCGGCATGGAGCCGCCAACTTCATTCGGCGCCGAGGCCGTGCGTGACGAAAAGGCGAAACTGCTGAACGCAATTCAGATCCTCACGTCCGAGGACGTGATCACGATGGCGGTGCGCGGTCAGTACGGCGACGGAACCGAGCAGGGCAAGAAGGTTCGCGCGTATCGCAAGGAGGACCAGGTCAATCCCGAGTCGCACATCGAAACCTATGCCGCGCTCGAACTGCATATCGACAACTGGCGCTGGGCGGGAGTGCCGTTCTACGTCCGCACCGGCAAGCGGCTTGCGGAACGCGTAACCGAGCTCGCGATCAATTTCAAACGCGCTCCCTTGCTGCTGTTCAAAGACACCGGCGTCGAGCAAATGTCCACCAATCAACTGGTGATGCACATCCAGCCCGACGAGGGCATCTCGCTGCGCTTCAGCGCTAAGATTCCGGGACCGTCGGTCAAGATCGGATCAGTTGATATGAACTTCAAGTACACGACTTATTTCGGCGCCGCGCCTTCAACCGGATACGAAACCCTGCTGCTCGATTGCATGATCGGCGATCCGACGCTGTTCCAGCGCGACGACATGGTCGAGGCCGGATGGCGGGTCGTCACGCCGGTGCTCGATGTGTGGAACGCATTGCCACCGCGCGAATTTCCGAACTATGCAGCAGGAAGCTGGGGGCCGGAGGAGGCCGATCATCTGCTCGCACGCGAGGGCCGTCACTGGAGGGTTATCACTGAACCCTGATCGGCGGCGGCGGAGTAATACGCGAGGATGATCAGTGCGCGTCGTTCAGATGCGCACGAACCATCGCCGGCGAGATCGCTCCGGAAGCAAGCTTGCGCGCCGGTCCGAACCGCAGCATGTGAAACAGGAATATCGCCAGAGCGAAGCCGGCAGTCACTACACTGAGCGAGGTGATCGCTCCCGGATCCGATGACGCACCGCCCATTCGCTCGATCGCGAGAATCGCGGCGGCGACAGAAACTGCCAGCGCCGAAGTAGCAACGACCGCAACGTCGCGGATGGGCGCTCGCGCACCTTCCTTCAAAAAGCGGCGCAGTTCGCGCGGCGAAAAATAATCCAGGAACCAACCCGTCGCCTCATCAACCCCGCGCGCGTTCGGCGGGGAGATGACTCTACCGCTCAGAGGATCAGTCGCGGGCAGGCCCTGGTTGTGAAGCTCTACGCCGGCCAGGATCTCGTGATGAATCTCGCCCGTAATCGGATATCGCCATGCGATCAGGAACGACAGCGCTCCGCAGAGCGCCGGCGCCAGCGCGAAGATCGCTTTGATCGCGAAAATCACTTCCGGCGTCTGCACTGCATTGGGCACGTATCCGATTTCGGCGAGTATCGCGATCGGCAGCGCGGCGCTCGGAATCGCGACGAATTTTGGCAGGATGCTCCAGAACGCGGTGTACTGGCCCTCGCTACGCCGGCCAGTATAGAACTCGTCGTAATCGATCACGTCGGCCTGCATCGAGGGACCCAGAAACAATCCCGCGCCGAAACTCGCTCCCGCCCAGCTAATCAGCACCAGCAGCATCGTCGTGTCGCCTTTGCCGAGAAAATACATCGCGGCGCCACCCGACACTCCCATCACGAAGCTCGCGAGCCAGGTGTTCAGTTTGCCAAATCGTTTCGCCGCCGAAACCCACAGCGGCAGGCACAGGAACCCGACACCGAAGTAGCCGAGCAGCTCGATCGACAGCCAAAGCGCTGGGTTCTTCGGCTCGATCACGTACGCGTTGAAGAACGGAAGCAGCGTCGCCGGTATCGCACCGGTGATCGAGCCGACGATATAGCTCGCGAGCAGAATCCTGAACGGGCGATTGCGCAGCGCGCGGCGAACTCCCGGAACCAGCGGATTCGATTCGCGCTTGGCGAAGCCGGGCCGCTCGCGCACTCCATACGCGAGCATCCAATAGAGCGTCGTCAGCAGCAGCGCAAACGCGATTCCAAGAAAGTGATAAACGTGCCGCTCATTCCAGCCCAGCACATGCATCAGGATTCCCGGCGCCGCCGAGGCGACGATCGTCCCGAGGATTGTGAACGACTCGCGCACGCCGAACAGGCTCGAACGCTCATTGTAGTCCAGCGTGAGCTCCGGCCCGAGCGCATAGTGCGGCAGCACATAGACCGTGTGAAAAATGAAATAGAGGATGAAGGTGACGCCAAACCACCATGCCGATTGGGTGCCAGTCATTCCGACCGGCGGGCTCATCATCGCGTAGAATGCGATTCCGCACAGCGGCGGTCCGATGATCAGGTACGGGCGGCGCCGTCCGAGCCTCGTGCGGGTGCGATCCGAGACCCATCCGACGACAGGATCGCTGATCGCGTCGAGCGAACGCGCCAGAGCGATCGCGATCGCAAGATAGCCGAGCGGCACCAAGACCACGTCGGCGTAGAACTTGGGCATATTGATGAGGATCGGAATTACAAGCGCGGCGCCCGCGAAATTCGGCGCTCCATAGAGGAGCTTGAGCCGCCACGAAACATGTTCGGACGCCAGAACCGTCGCCTCGGCCGGAATTTTCAACGCGGAACTTTCAGTTGCCATTATTCAGCGAATACGCGGAGCCCCGACGGGGGCCTGACCGAAGAAAGTGTACCGGAACCGCGCGCTCCGATGATACCCGGGAGACGATTCGCGAACGTATCGATGTATCCTCGGCTCACTAACTGGATTCGCTGAAGGCGCGCGGACGCAGATGAGCCCAAGGTCGTGCGGTTTCGTATTGCGCTGCGAGCGCGATCAATTCGAACTCGCCGGCAGGCCGGCCGACGATCTGAAATCCTATTGGCAATCCATCGCGCGAAAATCCCGCCGGTAGCGTGATCGCGGGTTGCCCGGTTGCGTTGGCCGGATATTCGAACGCGATCCAGGTCCACAGTTCGTCGAGGTAGAGTTCGGGCCGCGAAGGAAACGTCCCGTTGCGCATCGGCGGCATCGTCATCGTCGGCGTCAACAGCGCGTCGAATGGATCGAGCTCCTGCACGATCGCGCGCGCCGTGTTGTGCATCACCGCAACCAGATTCACGTACTCGGCGGCCGACAATTTTTTTCCATGGTGATACATCTCCCGGACCACCGGATCGACCAGGTCGAGATCGGCGATCGGAATCGCGGCGATTCCCACGCAGATGAGCGAGCGTGCGCAATCCAGCAGCATCGCACCCGGATCGAGCGCGACCCTCTCTACGCGATGTCCCAGCTCGCGCATCGCAGAGCACGCGCTGCCGAACGCGGCAGCGACATCGGGATCGACCGGCCCGAGTTTGGTTTCGGCGATCGCGGCGAGGCGGAGCTTCCGCGTCGCGGCGCTCGGCGCCTCGGCGAACGGACGCGCGGGCGGCGCGGCCCAATAGGGATCGCCGACCACCGGCCCTGCGAGCACGTCGAGCATCAGCGCGGCGTCGCGCACCGAACGCGCGATCGGTCCGCGCGTCGCGAATCCGCCCCAAGCCTCGCCGCGATGCGGCGCGTAGGTGAGCCGCCCGCGCGAGGGTTTGATCCCGACCACGCCGCAGTTCGACGAGGGGCCGCGAATCGAGCCGCCGCCGTCGCTGCCTTCCGCAAGAGGGCCAAGGCCGGCGGCGATTTGCGCCGCCGCACCGCCGCTTGATCCGCCTGCGTTGTATTCTGTGTTCCAGGGATTATGCGCGATTCCGCACAATCCGCCTTCGGTCGTGGGTCGGCCGCCGAATTCGGGAGTCGCAGTCTTGCCGAGCAAAACGCCGCCAGCCTCGCGCAGCCGCATCGCGATAATCGCGTCCTCGGGCGGAATTGAATCGGCGAAATTCTTCGATCCGAGCGTAGTTCGAAATTCCCTGGTGGGCGTCAGATCCTTCAGCGAATATGGAACCCCATACAGCGGCAGCTCGCGCGCTCGGCCGCGCTCAGCTTCAATTCGAGCAGCGTCCGCGAGCGCTCGCTCGGCGGTGACAATCATGTAGGCGCCAAGATCAGGATTCAGCCGCTCGATTCGCGCGAGGAAAAATTGCGCGACCTCGCGCGGGCGCAGTTCTCCCCTACGAATCAGATCGCGCAGCTCGGAAGCCTCGATAAACGGGTCGAGCGAAAGCATCGCGGGTCAAACCGCGGTCAGTCCACCGTCCACGGAGATCGATGCGCCCGTCACAAACGACGCGGCGTCGCTGAGCAACCACGCTACCGCTTCGCCGATCTCGCTGGCGCGTGCCTTGCGCCCTACTGGCTCGACCTGGTCGAGCCTTCCTGCGAGCTTGGGCTGCTGGGCGATCATGCCGGCAACGAGCGGGGTATCGACCACACCGGGGCATACGTCGTTGATTCGGATCGCGGCGCGGGCGTACTCGATCGCCGCGCATTTTGTCAGGCCGACGACGCCGTGTTTGGCCGCCGTGTACGCGGGCATTGAGTGCGACGCGACCAGGCCCGCCGCCGAGGCGGTGTTCACGATCGCGCCGGGCGACTTCTGCGCCAGGAACTGGCGAATCTCGGCGCGCATGCAGAGCCATACCCCCTTGAGATTTACCGCCATTATCTGATCCCATTCTTCTTCGCCGTAGTCGGCGGTCTTGCGCTGCGCACCGGCGATTCCGGCGTTGTTGAACGCGCAATCGAGCCGCCCGAATTTCTTCACGGCGGCCGCCACCAGCGCGTCAGCGTCGGACGCGCGCGCTACGTCGCAGCGGACAAACTCGGCCTCGCCGCTCTGCTCGCGAACCATCCGCACCGTCTCGGCGCCGTCGCGCTCGGAGACGTCGCCGATAATCACGCGCGCGCCTTCGCGCGCCACAATCAACGCAGTCGCGCGTCCGATTCCTGATCCGCCGCCGGTTATAATTGTGCTCTTGCCAGCCAATGAGGGCATCGCGGATTCTCCCTTGTTTAGCTACGCCACGGCTCGACCAGAATCTTCGCGTGATGCTCAGGCGAGCCGAGATCCTCGAACGCCTGCGCGACGCCTTCGACTCCGACCTTGCCGGTGATCAGCGGATCGACGGTGGTCTTTCCCTGCGCGATATTGAATAACGTCTCGCCGAATTCCTCCGGAGTGTATCCGAGCACGAACTGCACATTCAGTTCCTTGCTGATGCCGAGCATCGGCTCGAATGAATCGCGTTCCATGCACACGCCGACAACCACGATCCGCGCGCCCGATTGCGCGCCCGACATGATCGACTCAATTACTCCCGGCACGCCAACGCATTCGAAGACCACGGATGGACGCAGCGCGGGCCCTGGCATCCACGGTTGCACCGGCGGCGCCTTCGACGGATCGCTGTAGGCCGCGACCTGCTTCCAGCTTTCGTACGCGGATTTCTCTTTCGGATCGACGACGACATCTGCGCCCATCTTGAGTGCGAGCTCGCGGCGACGCGGCGAGAAGTCCGCCGCGACAATCGGATGCTGCCCCTTGAGCTTCAATGCGGCGATTACCGCGAGTCCTACCGGCCCGCATCCTATAACCAGCGGCGCGTCGTCCGGCGTCAGGCGCGCCTTCTGCACCGCGTGAAATCCAACCGCCATCGGCTCGGTTAGCGCGGCGCGCTCGGTCGAGAGTCCGTTGGGAACCTCGAGCAGCAGAGCCTCGGTCAGGCGCATGAATTCGCCGTAGCCGCCCGGGTTCTCGTTCGAGTAGCCGACCGTCTCGATTCCGCTTGAGCGAATCAGGACCGGGAAAGAGCAGACTCGCGTCCCGGCCTTGAAGCGCTTTTGCGTGCCAGGTCCGAAGTCCGCAACCTCGGCGCAGAACTCGTGACCCATCACGATGTCGCGTTTCAAATCCATCACGAACGCGGCACCCGCGCGTTTGGAGCTCTCGACCATCTTCTCTGCATGTTTCAACGCGTGGAGATCCGATCCGCAAATTCCGCACGCGAGGGTTTTGACGATTACTTCGCCGGGGCCCGGCTCCGGAACCGGAATATCGGCGACGACCAGCTTTTTGTTACGCATTACTGCCGCACGCATTTGGAATCTCTCCTTGTAAACTTGTTTGCGGTCTCACTGTACCAAGGTTCCCCCGGCATTCGTCCAGCGGACAGCAAGCCGCTGAAAGCTCTATCGCGCTCGCATTGTATTTGCATTGCGAATGTAATAATCGTTGCTGCACTGACAGTTCCAAGGAGCAGCACGCCATATGAGTTCTATCGTTCCCAGTCCCGAAGCGTTTCAGGCGTTGATGGCCGACCCGGACCAGGGCCCGGTCGTGATGCTCAACCTGCTGAAGTTCAAGGCTGTGGCCGACGGCGCGACCGGCAGCGGCGCCGACGCATACCGGCGCTACGGCGACGCGGCGACGAAACTCGTCGAAGCGCGAGGGGGCCGCGTGCTATGGATGGGCAGGCCGGCGCATCTGCTGGTTGGCGAGCCATCCGACCAGTGGGACGCCGTCGCGATTGTGCAGTATCCGAGTCCGCGCGCATTTATCGAGATGGTGACGAGCGCCGAGTACCAGCAGATTCATGCGCATCGCGAGGCGGGACTCGAGCGCACCGCGCTCATCGCGTGCCGCACTCCGACCGACATACTGCGCTGATCGTCTGGAGCAAGTGCCATGGGCCGAAAGATCCTGTTTATCACGACTGATCAGCAACGCTACGACTCGCTCGGATGCAACGGCGGAAAGATCGCGCGCACTCCTTGCGCCGACGCTCTCGCCGCTCAGGGAATCAACTATCGCCGCGCGCACAATCAGAACACGGTCTGCATGCCCGCGCGCTCGACGATGATCACGGGGCAGTACGTGCGGACCCATGGCGTGTTCTCCAATGGCGTACCACTTCCCGCCGACGCTCCGAGCGTCGCGCGATGGCTGCATGACAAGGGAGGGTACCGGACCGCGCTTATTGGCAAGGCGCATTTCGAGCCGCTGTTCGACCCGAGCGGAAGATGGTTCGAGAATACCATGGCCGACCAGGGCAGCTTCGGACCATATCGCGGGTTCGAGCACATGGAGCTCGCGATGCACGGGCCGATGGGCCGATGGCATTACACCAAGTGGCTGCGCGACAACTTTCCCACCGAGGTTGCCGGTTTTGTGACGATGCTGAGCAACAAGGGCGGCGGCGACACCGGCGCTCCGGAAGTGGGCTACAACCCGATACCGCGCGGCCACTATCACACTGACTGGGTCGCCGACCGCACCGTCGCTTATATCGATCAGCTAGCGCAGAACGAAGACTGGTTCATCTGGATGAGCTTTCCCGATCCGCATCACCCGTGGGATCCGCCGGCCAGCGAAGCGCGGCGCATCAATTGGCGCGACCTCGATCTGCCGCCGGGGCATCCGGGCTCGCGCGAGAAGATCGAAAAGATTCTCGCCCAGAAACCGCGCCACTGGCTCGACTGGTACCAGGGACGCTTTGGAAACGACGAAGGCGGCGCAATGACCTTCGTGCCGTGCGAGATGACTCACGACCAGGTGCGCGAAATCAACGCGCTCATCCACGTCAAGAACGAGTTGATCGATGAAGCATGCGCGCGCGTGATCAAGCGCATCACGGAGCGCGGATGGGCCCGCGACACCGACATCTTCTTCACCACGGATCACGGCGAGCTGCAGGGAGACTTCGGCCTGATGTTCAAGGGGCCGTATCACGTCGATGCGCTCATGCGCGTGCCGCTCATCTGGCGTCCGGCGCCCTCGGCGGGAGTAGTTCCCGCGGAAATTAACGAACCCGTAGGACATCTGGATCTTGCGCCGACCTTCTGCGAAATCGCTGGCGTGCCGCGCGCGGACTGGATGCAAGGAGCACCGCTGCCGGTCCAACCGGGATCGGCGCGGCAACGCGTCATCACCGAATGGGACAGCCAGTTCGCACAAATCGGGATGCATCTGCGATCGATCTATCGCGACGGATGGCTCCTGACCGCGTACGAGAAATCCACGCGCGACGCGGGCTTCAACCTCGCGCTGCTGTATCAGGCATTGCGTCGAACGAACCCGGTGCCGGATATCCGCTACGAAGGTACCGAGGGCGAGCTATACCATCTGACCGACGATCCTCTGCAATGGCAAAATCTCTGGAATGACGCCGGCTACCGCAAAATCAAGTCCGATCTTCTGGCCGACCTCCGCGACAATCTGCCGCCCGCGCGCACTCCCGCGCTGACGGTGGACGCACCGGCGTAGGCTGATCTGTTTTGCCGGGATGATGAGAGGCTTGCATCATTGAACTAATTATATTAGTCAATTCACTATGATGATTAGTCAACGAATCTCGCTCCTGAAATCGGCTCTCTCGATCGTTGCGATACTCGCGCTCACTGCCCTATCGTGCGTAACAGCGCAGGCCACCGATCCCGTCACGCCGGCACAAAAGCTCAGCGTTCCCGGCGGGACGCTTGCGTTCGATGACACCGGCGGTGCCGGACCCTTAATCATTTGCGTGCCCGGGATGGGCGACGTGCGCGAGCAGTATCGCTTCCTGACTCCGCTGCTGGTCCGCGCCGGCTTCCGCGTGGTCACGATGGACCTGCGCGCAATGGGCGACTCGAGTGTCGATTGGCCTGACTATTCACCCGAGGCAGTCGGCGGCGATATCGTGGCGATGGTCCGGCATCTGAACGCCGGACGCGCGTATATCGTAGGCAATTCATTCGCAGGAGGAGCGGCGGTCTGGGCGGCAGCCGAGATTCCCGATCAAATCGCAGGTATCGTTCTGATCGATCCATTCGTCCGCGATCATCAGATCTCACTCTTCACACGTCTCGAACTGGACTTCGCGCTTCATCGTCCGTGGGGGCCCGCGATCTGGGCGAGCTACTATCGCTCGCTCTACAAGGAAGATCCTCCGGCGGACCTCGATATCTACATCTCAGCGCTCACGGCGAATCTGAAACAGCAGGGACGATTCGAAGCGCTGCGCGCGATGGCGTGGGCGCCGCAAACCACATGCGAAGCGCGAATTCCAGCGCTCAAGACTCCCGCGCTCGTGATCATGGGCGGCGCAGATCCGGATTTCGACACGCCCGCCGCCGAGGCCGATTGGATCGGCACGCATCTGCATGCGCAAGTGTTGATGGTTCCGAACGTCGGCCACTATCCGCACGTCGAGAAACCCGCCGTCGTCGCGCAGGCGATCACCGCGTTCGTGGGGGAGCACTCGAGTGCGCACTAAGGCTGGGCTCACAACAGACAAGGTTGTCGCCGCCGCGGCGGAGTTGGCGGATCTTAACGGCGCGGATGCTCTCACCCTGTCTGCGCTCGCAGCGCGCCTTCGAATCAAGCCTCCTTCCCTGTTCAACCACGTGAGCGGAATGAACGCGCTCAGGCGCGAACTGCGCCTGCTCGCGCTCAGAGAACTTGCCGACGCGATGGGCGCCGCGGCGATTGGCCGCTCGCGCGGCGATGCAATTCGAGCGCTAGGGCATGCCTATCGTAAGTTCGTGAAACGGCGGCCTGGAATATACGCAGAGACTGTCCGCGCCGATGAGGGTGGCGAATCCAAGGACTCCGAGATCAACGCGCTCGCCACCAAAATCGTGGCGATCTGTGTCTCCGCGCTGGCGGGCTATGGGCTCAGCCCTCGCCAGGAGATTCACGCGATTCGCGCGCTCAGAAGCCTCGCGCATGGATTTGTGACCCTCGAGATGGGAGGCGGCTTCGGGCTCCCGATCACGCTGGACGAGAGCTATGACTGGATGCTGGAGACCTTCATTCGCGGTCTCGAAGATGGCCCTGTTCCCTCGCGCACACGAAGACCGGCGCGAACGCGCACGCGTTAGCTCTTCGCGCCAGCTTCGCGCGGTTGGCATCGCCCACGCGTGGCGCTAGATTCGCGGCCATGCCCAGACAACGAATCGGCGATATCGAAATCTACTACGAGATTCACGGCGACGATCCGCAGACCCTGGTGATGATTCGCGGACTCGGCTCGAATCTGACCGCGTGGTACGAGCAGGTTCCTGAATTCGCGCGCCACTTTCGCGTCGTGGTGTTCGACAACCGCGGCGCAGGAAGGACCGACAAACCCGACGCGCCCTACTCACTACGCCAGATGGCCGACGAGACAGCCGGCCTGATGGACGCGCTCGGCATTCAGCGCGCGGCCTTGCTGGGAATCTCGATGGGCGGGATGATCGCGCAGGAGTTCGCCCTCGCGCATCAGGCGAAGCTCTCCTGCCTGATCCTGGGATGCACCACTTTCGGCGGTGCCGAAGCAGTGCGCGCTGCTCCGGAGGTGATGGAGGCGCTGCTCGCGGGCGAAAAGGCCAACGCCGAACAGCGACGCATCCAGCAGCGTTCCGCGTTCACCGATAACGCGATTGAAAATCGCCGCGAGATTATCGACAAACACGAACGCATCCGGATGCAGTACCTGATTCCGCCGTTCGCCTATCAGCGCCAGATCGAAGCCGTCATGAAATATGACGTGAGCAAACGGCTGGGAGAGATTCACGTGCCTACGATGGTGATGACGGGGCGCGACGATATTCTGGTGCCGCCCGAAAACTCGAAGCTGATCGCGGCGCGAATCCCGGGTGCGAAACTGGTCGAGCTTCCCGGCGGCCATCTGTTCTTCACCGAGTATCCGGCTGAGTTCAATGCGGCAGTAATCGAATTCGTAAAGGCGCATCAGTAGATGGTCAACTGCATGCATCGAATCTTTGCTGCGGCTGTGATCATCGCAATGGCCGCGACTGCGGCGTATGGCGCCCCGGCGTTGCCGCTCAAAATCGCCGTGATCGCCCGGCCTGTTCCCACGGTAATGTTCGAGGGCGATGGCCTGCCGCACGTCGCATACGAACTGTACGTCTCGAACTTTAATAGCCAGACCGTGCGGATCGACGAGCTCACGCTCTCGCCGAGTGAAAAGGCCGTGCGTGCTACGGGCGCCTCGGACCAGAGCTTCTCCGGCGACGAGTTGCGCCACATGTTCAGTTTGATCGCGGGCAACGCGCTGACCCCGCAGGATCCGGTTCTGAAACCGGCAGCTAGCGGAGTGCTGTTCGTGTTCCTCAATCGCGATCCGGGTGACAAAGTCTTCAACACGCTCGAGGTCGAGGTTGACGGCAAGCCCGACACGCGACAGAAAGTCGCTTCCGCCGTGGTCGAGGTCAGGCATGCGTCGCCGATCGTCATCTCGTCGCCGCTGCGCGGTGATAACTGGTGGACGCCTAACGGTCCCGCGAACAACTCGATCCATCGCCGCACGATTATCGCGCTCGGCCCGGCGGTCGTGATTCCGGAGCGCTACGCCGTCGATTGGGTGAAGCTCGGGGCCGACGGCAACTCGTTTCACGGTGATCCTAAAGAAAACGGCAATTACTACGCCTACCGATCAGAGATTCATGCTGTCGGCGACGGCCGAGTCGTTTCCGTCCTCGACGGCGTTCCAGAAAACGTGCCGAACTCACCTACGATGGCGGTGACGATCACGCTTGCGAATATCGCGGGAAACTCGGTGATCGAAGATCTTGGCGGCGGCCACTATGCGCTCTACGCGCACATGATTCCCGGCACTGTACGCGTAAAGCCGAGCGATCATGTCAAAGACGGACAGATGCTCGGGCTTCTGGGAAACTCCGGCAATTCAACCGAGCCGCATCTTCATTTCCAGATTTCCGATTCGCCTATGGCCCTTGGAGGAGAGGGCTTGCCATTCTTGCTGAGCAGATTCACTCGCCGCGAATATCACATGGAGATGAAGGGCGAAAATCCTGCGAGTATGACTTTAGGCGCCACTCACGAGATGATTCGGCAGACGTTTATGAATATGGATCTCGGCGATTTCGGCACGAACTAAATCTGCGATGGAAGTCCCCGATACCCATGCATAGAAGTGATAATCGTGAAAGTTAAAGCCGCAGTCGCATCGCGGGCGGACGCGCCGCTCGAAATCACCCAAGTCGATCTCGAGGGTCCCAAAGCGGGCGAAGTTCTGGTCGAGATCAAAGCGACCGGGGTCTGCCACACCGACGCATTCACGCTCTCAGGCAAAGACCCCGAAGGATTGTTTCCCGCGATTCTGGGTCACGAAGGCGCGGGCGTCGTCGTCGAGATCGGGGCGGGCGTCTCCACGCTGGCGCCCGGCGATCACGTGATCCCGCTCTATATCCCGGAATGCCGCAACTGCGAGGCGTGCCTGTCGGGCAAGACCAATTTGTGCGTCGCGATTCGCGAGACCCAGGGCAAAGGCCTCATGCCCGATGGCACCAGCCGCTTCTCGCGCGGCGGCCGGATGATTCATCACTACATGGGCACCTCGACCTTCGCGAACTACACCGTCGTTCCCGAAATCGCTCTGGCGAAAGTTCGCGCCGACGCGCCATTCGACAAGATCTGTTATATCGGATGCGGCGTGACGACTGGAATTGGCGCGGTGATTAACACCGCGAAAGTCGCTCCGGGCGATCGGGTCGTAGTGTTCGGAATCGGTGGTATCGGACTCAACGTAATTCAGGGCGCGCGGCTTGCGGGCGCGCGGATGATCGTCGCGATCGATCTGAATCCGGCGCGCGAGGCGATCGCGCGCAAGTTCGGCGCGACTGACTTCGTAAACCCTGCCGAGGTAAAGGGCGAGTTGGTGCCATATCTGATCGACCTGACACGCGGCGGCGCGGACTACGCGTTCGAGTGCGTCGGCAACGTCAAACTGATGCGCCAGGCGCTCGAATGCTGTCATCGCGGATGGGGCACTTGCGTGATAATCGGCGTCGCCGGCGCGGGCGAGGAAATCTCGACCCGTCCGTTCCAGCTAGTCACCGGACGCACCTGGAAAGGCACCGCATTCGGCGGTGCGCGCGGCCGCCGCGACGTCCCGAAGATCGTCGATTGGTACATGGAAGGCCGCATCAATATTGACGACCTGATTACGCATACGATGCCGCTCGAGCGAATCAACGAGGCGTTCGATCTGATGCACGCAGGCAAATCGATTCGCAGCGTCGTGACGTTCTGAACCTTCAATGCATGCCGCGCGAAATCGCTCGAACATATGCGCCGCGGTCTTCGATGTGATCGCCGTGCTCGCGTGCGCCTTCGCGCTGGCAGGATGCTGGCCGTTCGGCCATAGCGGACCGACTCCGCAGCAGGAGTACCTAGACGCGCTCAACCACGGCCATTCAGCCGAGGCCAGCCAGATCTGGCTCAACATGTCGCCCGAGGATCGGGCAAAATGGGCGCGCAGCGAAGGCGTCACGCAGCAGGTCTCGCCGGACGAAATCAAAAAGCGGGTGATGCAGCATTACCAGGACGAAGCCGGTTCCGAGCAGGAGGGCGACAGTGGTGTGACGCAGATTGTGCCGGCCGGAGGAGCCGGCTTGCAGAACCTGCCGTCGATTGCGGCCCCGACAAATTCAGCGCCGCCCGCTCCAGCGTCAGTCGTGCCAAACTGAGGGTCACGCCAATGGATTTTGGACTATCGTCCGAGCAGCAGCTTTTGCAGACAACCTTACGCGAATTCTCGACGCACGAGCTGCTGCCCGAATATCAATCGCGCGATCGCGACGCGGACCTGCCGCCGGCGCTGGTCAGCAAGCTCGGGGCGATGGGCCTGCTCGCGCCGATGGTGCCGGCTGCGCACGGCGGCTCGTCTCTGGATTTTGTCTCGCTCGGGATCGCGCACGAGGAAATCGCGCGCGGCGATTTCAACGCGGCCTACGTTCTGCTGATTGCGGCTCTCGTCGGCTCGATCATCGCACGCAGTGGCGATGCGCGCCAACAGTCGGAGTACCTGCCGTCGATCTGCCGCGGCGACGTGATCGCCGCGCTCGGCGTAACCGAACCCTCGGGCGGTTCCGACGCCGCGCACGTGAAGCTTTCAGCGCGCCGCGACGGCGACCATTATATCCTCGACGGCGAGAAAACTTCGATTTCATTTTCCTCATCCGCCGCGACCGCTCTGGTAATGGCGCGCACCGGCACGCTCGAGCAGGGCGCGCACGGCGTCACCGCGTTCTATGTCGATCTCAACTCCTCGGGTGTCTCGCGCACGCGCTTTCGCGATCTCGGCTCGCGCGCGATCGGCCGCGGTTCGATTTTCTTCGACGCTGTTCGCGTGCCGGCCGCGGCGCGCGTAGGCGCCGAGGGCGCAGGCTTCGTCCAGGTGATGCAGGGCTTTGATTTCAGCCGCTCACTGATCGGCCTCATGTGTATCGGCGCGGCCGAGCAAAGTGTCGAGGAGACTTGCGCGTACGTTGCCGGGCGCGACGCGTTCGGCGGAAGCCTCGCGCGGTTCGAGGGCGTGTCGTTTCCGCTCGCCGAAGCCGCGGTCGAGCTGCGCGCCGCTCGATTGCTCTGCTACGAAGCGCTATGGCTTCGCGACCGCGGACAGCCGCACGGATGGATCGCGGCTGGCGCCAAGTGGCTCGCGCCGGAACTCTGCGCGCGCGTGCTGCATCAGTGCCTGCTCTTGCATGGGCACATGGGTTTCAGCCTCGAGCTGCCGCATCAGCAGCGGATGCGCGACGTGATCGGCCTCGAGATCGGCGACGGCACCGCGCAGATCATGAAACTCCTGGTGGCGCGAGAGATTATCGGCAAGGCGGCGCGGCCATACTGAGGAACCGGTGATGGCGAACCGCCGATGGCCGATCTTGTGGAACGCGCGATGGATTTGGGCGCCGTCGAAGCGGCGGCGCGTCGCCGCGGTCGCCTCGAATCCGCTTCCTCCGCGCGAGACGTGGAACCGCTTCTGCTACCTGCGCAAATCGATCGACCTCGCGAGCGTTCCACGCTTCGGTTCCCGCGCGGGTAACCGCCGACTCGCGTTTCATCCTGTTCGTCAACGGAATCGAGGCAGCGCGCGGTCCCGCCCGCTCGACTCCGGCGCGCCTGGCATGGACGGAGTTCGATCTCGCTCCGATGCTGATGCGCGGACGCAACACGATCGCGGCGCTGGTGAGATTTTACGGCGCACCGACGCCGTGGTGGATTCCCGCGCCCGCGAGCTTTACGCTCGGCTTCGGTTCGTTCGCCTTCGAAGCGCCCTCAATCGATCTGATTTCCGATCGAGACTGGAAAGCCGCGGACGCGCCCTACCGCCAGGACGTTCCTACACCGCCGATTCTGCCGCAGCCGCCACTTGAAATTCTTGACGGCGCGATGGTTCCGCGCGGATGGACCGGCGCCGACTTTGACGATTCGTCGTGGGAGAACGCGGCCGAGTTGATGGCGGCGACCTTCGCACCCAATCGCTTGCGGATTCCCGTCGAGCCCTACTCCGCGCCCGAGGCCGCCGATATAGCGCCGCTCACAACGATTCCAATCGGGTTCACCGAGATCGCGCGCCGCGCTCTGTCTTCTCTCGCAGGCGACGATCCGCTGACCGCCTATCCGGCTGTCGACGCTCAACTCGGTACCGGCGCGGATGCGATCACCTATGACGCGGGCGCGATCACGCTCGCGACACCGTGGCTCGTGGTGCGCGGACCGTCCGGCTCGATCGCCGACCTTTACGTGGGCGAGGATTTGCGGACCGACGGCAGCGCCGAAATCGCACCTCGATTTTACGCGACCCGCTACATCCTGGGCGGCCGCGAATCGGAACGCGTCGAAGGATTTGAAACGGTTGGTTTTCGATACTTGACCGTCGTCACGCGCGGTGGAGCGACGGTCGAATCCGCCGGTGCAATCGAGCGGCACTACCCGCGCAGCGGCGATGCGCGCTTCGAATGCGACGATCTGCGCTTGAACAAAATCTGGCGAGTCGGGGCGCGCACGCTCGACCTGTGCTCGTCCGATGCATTTATTGATTGCCCCGGCCGCGAGCAACGTGCATGGCTTGGCGATTCCTACATTCATGCGCTTCTCAGCTTTGTGACGAATTCCGATTGGCGGCTGGTGCGGCGTCATCTCCGAATCTGCGCGCATTCGGCGCGTACCGACGGATTGCTCGCGATGGTCGCGGCCGGCGATTTCGCAACTGCCTCGACCACGATTCCCGATTACTCGCTGCATTGGGTTCGGGCGCTGGCGCGATATTTCGAATATTCTGGAGATTCCGATCTGATTCGCGAACTTGCGCCGGTGGCTCTGGGAGCCCTGGCCGCGTTCGAGCGCTATCGCGCTGACGACGGGCTGATACGCGGCATGCCCGGATGGATGTTCATCGACTGGGCGATGACCGAGCGGGCGGAAGTCACCGGCGCGATCGACGCACTCTACGCAGCCGCACTCGAAGACTTCGCCGTGCTCGCCGAGACCGCGCTCGGCGATACACGCGCGGCCGGCGACGCTCGCGCCCGCGCGCTTCGCACTCGCAACTCATTCGAGCTGCTCTGGGACGATCGCAGGGGCGTGTACGTTGATGCCGCCGATGCGAACGGACCGCGTCGGCGCGTGAGCCAGCAGACCAACGCGATCGCGATTGCGAGCGGATGTGCCCCGCGCGAGCGATGGCAACGAATCCTCGATTTTGTTCTCGACGAGTCGCGCCTGGTCGTGACTCCGACCATCTCCGACAATCATGCCGCCTACATTGCGCAGCGGATGGATCCGGCCGAGTACTGCGAGTTCAGTCCGGAGAGAAACGTCGTCGCCGCGCAGCCCTTCTTTTCGCACGTTGTTCACGACGCGATCGTGCGCGCAGGCCGGCGCGATCTGCTCGCCGAGCGATGCCTCAAGTGGTGGCCGCAGATCGAGCGCGGCAACACCGCGTTCGAGGAGTATTGGAACGCGCGCTCCGGAACCGGCAGCCGCTGCCACGCATGGTCGGCAACTCCGACCTACGACCTGACCACGCACGTGCTGGGAGTGCGTCCCTCAAAGCCGGGCTACGCTCAGGCGGAAATAGCACCGCTGTTCGGCGCGCTACGCCATCTCGAGGGCGCGGTCCCTACCCCCAAAGGGATCATCGAGGTCGCGCTTGATCGCGATCGCGGCGGCGAAGTGACGCTTCCGGACGGCGTCGATGCGATCGTCCGCTTCGACGACGCTCCACTGCGCGCCGCACGCCTCGGCGCGGGGCGTCATCGCATCGAACGCGCGTAATCGCGCGCTACGAAATTTCAGCGTGGCGCTTTGTCGATCAGATGCGCGGCGAAACGCAGGCGGATGTAATCGGCGGTCCAGCGGCCGCGCTCGTCGCACAGAACCGGGCGCAACAGATCGATCGCTTCAGCTAGCGCCTTTTTTCTATCGGCAGGTTGTAGCGGCCGGAGAAAATTCTCGGCAAAGGTATCGAGCCATCCTTCAATCCCGGTCGGCAGCGGAGTAGGACGCGGAATGATGGCGAGATAATCGACGGCAAAGCCGGCGCGCTCCAATCTTTCGCGGTAGTCGTCGGCGGTCGGAAAATACCACGGAATTTGAGCCGATCCGCTGATGCCGCGGCGCGCAAGCACCGCTTCGAGCGCGACGATTATCGCAGCTACGCATCCGTGTCCGCCGAACTCGCCGACGAATCTTCCGCCCGGCTTCAGCGCGCGCCCCACTCCGGCCAGCACGCTGTCAGGCTCGCGCATCCAGTGCAGCGCCGCATTCGAGAACACCGCGTCGAATTCGGACTCGAACCGCAGCGACTGTCCGTTGACGACGTGTGCATCGAGACCGCGCGCGCGAGCTCCTGCTACCATCGCCTCGGACGCATCGACGCCCACGACGGCTCGCGCCTGCCGCCGCGACCTTTTCCGTCAACACGCCGTCTCCGCATCCGAGGTCGAGGATCCGCTCACCAGCGCGCGGCTGGAGCATCGCAAGCACCGGTTCGCCAAGGTCGCTAACGAACCTTGCATTGCGGTCGTATGATTCAGGCTGCCAGGTGTTGAGTTGCTCTGGAGTACTCATTTCAGACGGACGCGGCGGCGGCTGCGCCTCTCTTCTTCGTATATGCGGCCTGATCGCGAGGCAAATCGCGCGCGCTTGCCGCCGCGCGCGAGTGCGAGTATTCCCTGCCTCACGAGGCGTACGCTTCGCGGAGGCGTCAATGTTCATCGGAATCGATCATGTCGTTATCGCGGTCGCTGATCTCGAGACCGCCATCGCGAGCTACGCTCACGCGGGATTCAGCGTCGTGCGCGGCGGCAAACATAATATCGGTACACACAACGCGCTGATCGCATTTACCGACGGTTCATACATCGAGTTGATCGCATTCCTCAATCCTGTTCCCAGCCATCCATGGTTCAAGGCTCTCGAGCTCGGAGGCGGCGTGACCGACTTCTGCATGCGGACCGACGACCTTGAGGCCGACGTCGCAGCGTTGCGCCGTGCAGGCGCTGCGATTGGCGATCCGTCGGCGATGACGCGCGACCGCCCCGACGGTTTCCGCCTGAGCTGGGTGCTCGCCATTCCGCAGCCTCCCTTCAGCGGGCAGTTGCCTTTCCTGATTAGGGACGAGACCCCGCGCGATGAGCGGGTTCCGCGCGAGCGATCACATCGCAACGGAATTCGCGGAATCGCACGAGTTACCGTCGCCGTCGAGAATCCCGCCGCGACCAGCAAATACTACGCGCGTGTGCTGGGACGTCCGGCTGCGCCGCGTCGACGCCTCGACCTGGATGCCTCGGGTGTGGCGTTCGTGATCGGTTCTTATGAAGTCGAACTGATGGCGCCGCGCAGCGAGCAAAGCCCACTCGCGCAGTGGCTTAAGGTGCGCGGGCCCTCGCTCTGGTCGGCGACCTTGGGTGCCGATGCGGGCGCGGGAAAGTTCAACGATACCGAACTGCTGCGCTCCGCGCGGCTCACGGTCGAATAATCCAATCGAAGGACGCACCACGATGGCGCAGCAGCAATTGAGCATCGGCTTCACGATCCCGCAGCGGGGCGTATTTTTTGGAATCTCAACCTGGCCCGAGATGATCGCGCTCGCCGCCGAAGCCGATCGCAATCCGCGCTTCGATTCGATCTGGGTGGGCGACAGCGTGATGGCCAAGCCGCGGCCCGAATCGATCGCGCTGCTCGGCGCGCTGTCCTCGGCAACGCGGCGCGCAAAGCTCGGCGTCGGATGTATGGCGAGCTTCCCGATTCGCGATCCGATTCTGTTCGCCTATCAGTGGTCCACACTCGATCTGATTTCGCAGGGACGGATGCTGCTCGCCGTGTGCACGGGTATCGTCGCCGGCGGCGTGAGCGCGCGCGAGGGAGGAGTGTGGGGAATCACCGATGGCCAGCGCGGCAATCGGATGGCCGAGAGTATCGAAATCTGCCGTCGCCTCTGGACTGAAGACAATGTCAGCTTCGCGGGGAAGTATCGCTCGTTCTCGGGCGTGACGATAACCCCGCGACCGGTGCAGCGCCCGTGTCCGATCTGGATCGCGGCGAATCCGCCGCCGCAGATGGCGGAAAAGCCGCTGCGCCGCGTCGCGCAAATCGCCGACGGATGGATGACGGTGAACATCTTTCCGAAGCTCTTCGCCGCCAACTGGTCAAAGCTTGCGCAGTACTTGAAGGATGCGGGAAAGGATCCCGCCGCGTACCCAAACATCGCCTACCACAACATCAACATAAATTCCGATCGCGATGCCGCGCTGGCGGAATCCAAACGCTTCCTGGACGAATACTACGGCCCGGTGTTCGCGCCGCCGATGGTCGAAGCCTGGACCGCCGCCGGCACGCCCGAGCAGTGCGCGGCCAGCCTGCGCGAACTTGCCAGCGATGGCGCAAAATCGATCACGCTGCGCATCACCGGATGGGATCAGGAAGGCCAGTACGAGCGACTGGTGAATGAAGTCCTGCCACGTGTTGATCTCTAGTGCTGCTCTTTCGCGCCGCGCGCTAGTGTAAGATCGACCGCGCGATGGCGTCTCAATTCAACTTGCCGCGGATCGTGATCGCCGCGACCGCAAGCGGTGTCGGAAAGACCACCGTTACGGTCGGACTGATCGCTGCGCTGCGCGCGCGTGGCCTGCGCGTCCGCGCGTTCAAGTGCGGGCCTGATTACCTCGATCCGACTTATCACGCGCGCGTGCTCGGGCAGCCGTCGCAAAATCTCGATTCATGGATGATGGGGCGCGAGGCAATTGTCACAACCCTTGCGCACGCCGCGCAGGACGCGGATATCGCGGTGATCGAAGGAATGATGGGGCTGTTCGACGGGACAACGCCAACGAGCGACGAAGGTTCCACCGCCGAGATTGCGAAGTGGCTCGACACTCCTGTGATCCTGGCGCTCGACGCGTCGGGAATCGCGCGCACGGTGTGCGCGGTCGCGGCGGGGTTCTCGCGCTTCGATCCCGCGGTCCGCGTGTCAGGACTGATCTGCAATCGCGTCGGCGGACAGGGGCATCTCGATTTACTCCGTCAGGCGCGACCCGAGGTTCCCGTCCTCGGCGGATTCCCTGACCAGCCCGAGCTTGCATTCCCTGAGCGCCATCTCGGCCTCTTGAGCGCAACGGAAAACGATGTGCCCGATGAACTGTTCTCCGCGTGGGCGCAGCTTGCGGCCGATTGGCTCGACCTCGACGCGATCGTCGCGATCGCGCGGTCGGCGCCTCCGCTCGCGGTTCCCGTTTCCTCGGAGCGCCCCGAGCATTCGCGGCCGCGATGCCGAATCGCGATCGCGTACGACGAAGCGTTCCACTTCTACTACGACGACAATCTTCGCCGGCTCGAGGAACTTGGCGCGGAGCTGATTCGCTTTTCGCCCTGCCATGACTCCGCCCTCCCTACGGCCGACGGCCTATACTTCGGCGGCGGCTATCCCGAAGCACACGCGAGCGAGCTCGCGGGGAACCTCGCGATGCTGTCGGAGATTCGCGCGTTCGCGGCGCGCGGCGGACCGATATACGCGGAGTGCGGAGGCCTGATGTACCTGTGCGAGGCAATCCGCACCCTCGATGGAGAGCAATCGCCGATGGCGGCCCTGGTGCCGGGCGTCGCCGTGATGCAACCGGGCTTGCAGGCTCTTGGATACGTCGAGGTCGAGACGGGTGCGGAAACAATTCTCGGCCCGGCTGGAACACGCTTTCGCGGCCATCAGTTCCGCTACTCGACCCTCGAAAATTCCGGCAGTTCCCTTCGCGCGAGCCGCACCTACCGGGTGACTCCGCGATGGGGCCGCGGCGCATTCGACGAGGGTTTCACCTCGCGCAACGTGCTGGCCAGTTATGTCCATGCGCATTGGGCATCGAATCCGGAAGTCGCTCGCAGCCTGGTCGCGGCGTGCGAAAATTTCCGCAGGAGCCGCTAACCGCGCAAGACACGCGGCCAAAAAGAATCTAACATTCGATCCATGAAGACCGATGATCCATCCAGCCCGGCGAGCCATCGCGAGGACCCGCCCGCCGCTCCGTTGACGCTCGAAGGTTTCAGCATCCTTCATCAGATGTTCAGGATCCGGCGCGCGCCGTGGCGAGCGCTCGCCGCGTCAGAGCGCGCCAGTATCGCGCACGAAGCATCGGCCGCGCTGCGCCAGATGGGCGAGCGCGAGGATGGCGAGTCGGCCTCGTTCGCGGGCCTGGGGCACAAAGGCGATCTGCTCCTGGTGCATTTCCGCCGCCGCTTTGATGAGCTCGTCGAAGCGCAAACCGCTATCGGCAAACTCAGGCTCAGCGATTATCTCGAGCCGACGACCTCGTACGTATCGATGATCGAAATCGGGCTCTACGAAGCGACGGTCGCGCTGCACGCTCGGCTGGCGGCGCAAAATATCCGTCCCCGAACACCCGAGTGGTACCGCGAGGTCGAAGCGGAAATCGCCGCGCAGCGGCAGAAAATCACGCCACGCCTGTTTCCCAAAATTCCACCGCGCCGCTATCTGTGTTTTTATCCGATGGACAAAAAGCGCGAGGGTGCCGACAACTGGTATCGGCTCGCGATGGAGGATCGGCGCCGCCTCATGCACGAGCACGGACTGGTCGGGCGGCGGTTCGCGGGCGAGGTCACGCAGATAATCTCGGGATCGATCGGTTTCGATGATTGGGAATGGGGTGTCGATTTGTTCGCCGACGACCCGCTGGTCTTCAAGAAGCTGGTGTACGAGATGCGCTTCGACGAAGCGAGCGCGGCGTACGCGAAGTTCGGTCCGTTCTATGTCGGCGTCAGGATCACGCCCGAGGAAATCGGAAAAATTCTAGCGGCCTGAAGAGAGTCCTCGTCCTAGCGCCGCCTGCGCGGAGATTTTCGCTCGAATCGCTCGTCGTAGTGGCGACTCGCGAGCCGCCTGCCTTCCCTTGCTCGAGTGGCGGAGCAGCACTCTCACCCACGCGTCACGATGCCTGCGAAAAAACGCAAGCCTCGCGCCGCGCCGCCCTCTCCCGGAGAAGAGCTTTGCGTAACCAATCGGACGGGTGCGCCGGTGCGCAAGGGCGAGATTCCTCGCGACCTCTGCCGTGCAACATGAAGCATCCGAAACCATACAGGGTGCCTGATCGCGCTCGGAATGACACAAGGCCAGGAGAAATTGTCATTCCGAGCGCGCGCAGGCAGTCAGATGGGGGCGTGCGTATCAACTGGCGCGGCAGATCTCGCGAGGAATCTCGCCCTCACAGATCGGCACACTTTTCCGATTGGTTATGCAAAGCTCTCCGGAGGGAGATGGTATTTCATAGCTAACGACTCGCTCGATCCGGAGGCGCGTTTGCGATGCGTCCGAGTCCCGCGCGTCGGAAATCATTTGCGCAGCTTGCCGAGGACGCGATTCACCAGTCCCGCCGCTGGCGGTTTGCTTTCTGGAGCCGGGAGTCGGTGTCCGTCGCGAAGCGCCTCGAAGGTTTCCTCGACTTCGTCGTCAAGCGGGAAGCGGCCGCTCTGCGCCTTCGAGAAGATCAGGCGTCCGTTGACGATAACGTCGAACTGACCCGATTTGCCCGCTTTGATTGCGGTCTCTTCGCCGAATCGATCGGTGAGCGAGGCGGCCAGACTGGCCGCGCGCGGTTTATAGCCTCAAGCCGAGCAGTAAAGGATTTGGGTTGCCATGGCTTAAGCGTAAGCCCGGCGACGCGCCAATTCAATTCGCCAGCTATTTGCCGTTAGGCAGATCGACAAACACGGCGGCGGCCACGACCGACGACCACAGCCCGTCGCGGTCGCCAATCGCCGATTGGGTGACGTTGCGCGTCGTCACGATTTTGTCGGACACGCGCCATACGTCCTTGCGTTCGTCGTAGCTTGCGTTGGGATCAAAATCGACGCCCAGGATCGTCGCTAGCATCTGCGCCGCGAGATCTTCGGCATAGTCGCCTGCCTTCTGATCGGTCTCGCCGAAGCTGTGATGCTCCGAGAGATAGCCGTACTGGTCGGGGTTGGCGGGAACCGCAACGCCGACCGAGGCCGCGATCAGGCGATGCGGCTCGTTGGTCGCATTCTCGCTCATCACCGCAAACACGATTTGGCCGGAGCTCAAATACTTGAGCCCTTCCTGCTGGCTGAGCATCTTGCAACGCGGCGGGAAGATCGACTTGACCCGCACCAGGTTGAATTCGGCGATACCGGCAGAACGCAGGGACATTTCAAACGAGGTCAGCTTCTCGCGATGCTTGCCCACGCCCTTGGTCAAAAACACGCCCTTTGGAAGCGGCCCCATCGGTTCTGATTCTCCACAAGACCGCGGTCGCCCCGCGGCGTATTGGTTTAACGATCTCGTGCGGCGCGCGCCGGTATTACAGGAAGACGCGCCGCACGTACGAAAATCGCAATCGTTTTATACAATCGCGCCCCTGCGCGCTACCTTAGAGGGTGTTCACCGGCTGATATTCGCCAAACACGCGGCGCATCGCGTCGGAGATCTCTCCAAGCGTGCACCATGAGCGGACCGCGTCGATAATCGGCGGCATCAGGTTGCCGCCGTCGCGTGCCGCTCGCTCGACCTGTGCGATCGCCGCCGAGGCTTTTGCCGCGTCGCGCTCGGCGCGGACCCGCGCGAGGTTGCGCTTCTGCTTGTCCTCAAGTTCGGGATTGACCTTCAGGATATCCTTGGGAAGCTCGCCGCCGCCGGTGAACTGGTTGACCCCTACAATTATACGCTCTTTGGTCTCGATCTCCCGCTGATAAAGATAGGCCGCGTTCTGAATTTCGCGCTGCTGATAGCCGCGCTCGATCGCCGCCACCGCTCCGCCTAGATCATCGATTTTCGATAGGTACTCGAACGCGCGCGTTTCGAGCTCCGAGGTCAGTTTTTCGACGTAGTACGACCCGCCGAGCGGGTCGATCGTGTCCGCGACGTCGGATTCGTACGCGATCAACTGCTGCGTGCGCAGCGCGAGCAGCACCGACGATTCGGTGGGCAGCGCCAGCGCTTCATCCTTCGAATTCGTGTGCAGCGACTGCGCCCCGCCCAGCACCGCAGCGAGAGCCTGCAGCGTGACGCGCACCACGTTGTTGTCCACCTGCTGCGCGGTCAGCGTCGAGCCGGCAGTCTGCGCGTGAAACCGCATCATCATCGAGCGCTCGTCGGAGGCGCCAAAGCGCTCCTTCATGATCTTCGCCCACATCCGGCGCGCCGCGCGGTACTTCGCGATCTCCTCGAAGAAATTGTTGTGGACGTTGAAAAAGAACGACAACCGGCTCGCGAAGCTATCGACCTCGAGTCCCGCCTTCACCGCCGCATCGACGTACGCCACCGCGTCGGCAAGAGTGAACGCCAGCTCCTGCGCGGCGGTCGAGCCGGCCTCGCGAATATGGTAGCCGGAGATCGAAATCGTGTTCCAGTTCGGAACTTCCTTCGACGCGAAGCTGAAAATATCCGTGATGATCCGCATCGAGCCACGCGGCGGATAGATGTACGTTCCGCGCGCGATATATTCCTTGAGCAGATCGTTCTGGATCGTGCCGTTGACCTTGTCCCATCCGACCTTGCGCCGCTCGGCCGCCACCAGGTACAGCGCCAGCAGGATCGACGCGGTCGAGTTAATCGTCATCGAGGTCGAAATTTTGTCGAGCGGGAGCCCGTCGAGGAGCATCTCCATATCCGCCAGCGAGCCGATCGAAACGCCGACGCGCCCGACCTCACCCGAGGCGAGCGGATGATCCGAATCCCGGCCCATCTGGGTCGGAAGATCGAACGCGACCGAAAGCCCGGTCTGTCCCTGCTCGAACAGATATCGATAGCGCTTGTTCGACTCCTCGGCGGTGCCGAAGCCCGCGTACTGGCGCATCGTCCACAGCCGTCCGCGATACATCGTGGGCTGCACGCCGCGCGTGAACGGATACTCGCCCGCAAAGCCCAGGTCGGTGACGTATTCGAAGCCATCCAGGTCGGACGGATCATACTGGCGCTTGATCTCGATACCCGAGGTCGTAGTGAATTTTTTCTTGCGCTCGGCGCCGCGTTTGAGCGCGGGAGCAAGCTTGCGCTCCTCCCATTTCTTGCGCGCGTTATCGAGTGTGGTGCGTTCGTCGTCCGCCATTGTCGGTAAACCGGGCTACTCGATCACCACGAGCAGCTCGCCCTTTTCCACGGTCTGGCCCGCCACCACCTTTACCTCGGTCACCTTTCCGGCCTTCGGGCTCTTGAGTTCGTTTTCCATCTTCATCGCTTCGACGGTCACGACGCCCTGCCCCGACTGGACCTCCTCACCGGACGCAACCAGTACTGCGACCACGCGTCCCGGCATCCCAGCCTTGATCTCGATCCTGCCGCTGACTTCGCGTTTGTTCGCCGCACGAGATGCGCGACGCGCCGCATCGACCAGCATGAGGCGCGTCGAGCCGGTGCGCGACGCGACCACGATCGCGTCGCCATCGCGCGCGACATCAATATCGAACGAACGCCCGTCGATCAGGATCGAAAACGAATCTGGTCCGACTTTGCGCACGTCGGCGTCGAAGCGATGCCCGCCTAAGGTAATGGCGAAACTTTCGGCCGAGATCTCCTCGAGCTCGATTTCGTGTTCCGCGTCATCAAGAGTCGCGACGTAGCGCATCAGCATCGATCCTTTCTCTATCTCCGAAGCGAGTCGAAGCGCGCAAGGCTGCGCCACGCCGAGCCCGCCGGTTGCGCGACGCGAGCCGGGACCTGGCCGTTGTTGTGATTCGCGCTCCGCTGGGCCGCGATCGCCGCCAGAAGCAGCGCGGCGGTTCGCGCGTGATCGTCGCCTTTCGTTGCAGCGCCCGGATGATACTCCTGCGCAATAAAATTGGTGTCGAAATCGCCGGCAATAAACCGCGGATGCGTCATGATCCAGCGGTGGAACGACAAATTCGTCGTGAGCTCGCCCGAGATCACGAACTCGCTGAGCGCGCGGCGCATCCGATCGATCGCCTCCGCGCGATTTGCGCCGTGCGCCGCCAATTTCGAGATCATCGGATCGTAAAACATCGGCACTTCCGCGCCCGCGTAGACGCCGGCGTCGTTGCGGATTCCCGGACCTTCGGGAAACCGCAACGTCTGGATTTTCCCCGGCGCAGGAACGAAACCCGCCTCGGGATCCTCGGCGTAGATGCGGCATTCGATCGCCCATCCGCGCTGCGCGAGGTCTTTCTGCTTGAATGGCAGCGGCTTGCCCGCCGCGATTTCGATCTGCGTGCGCACGAGATCAACTCCCGTCACCAGCTCGGTGATTGCGTGCTCGACCTGGATGCGCGTGTTCATCTCGAGGAAATAAAAGTTGCGACCCGCGTCGGCCAGAAACTCGATCGTCCCAGCGCTGTAGTATCCGACCGCTTTCGCCGCCTGCACCGCGACCGCGCCCATCTTCTGGCGCATCTCGGGAGTCACGAACGGCGACGGCGACTCCTCGACCACCTTCTGATTGCGGCGCTGGATCGAACATTCGCGCTCGAATACGTGGACCGTGTTGCCCTGCTTGTCGGCCAACACCTGGATTTCGATATGCCGCGGGCGTCGCACAAATTTTTCGACGTAGAAACGTCCGTCGCCGAATGACGACTTCGCCTCGCTCGACACGGTGCGGACGATCGACGCGAGGTCCTTGTCGCTCTCGACCATCCGCATGCCCTTGCCGCCGCCGCCGGCCGCCGCCTTGATCATGATCGGAAATCCGATCTTGTTCGCGATCTCGCGAACCTGCGCTTCCGTCTCGAGTGTGCCCGGAGATCCCGGCACGACAGGGACTCCCGCCGCCGACATCAGCTTGCGCGCCTCGACCTTGTCGCCCATGCGCTCGATCGCCTCCGGCGGAGGACCAATCCAGACCAGTCCTGCTTTCTCGACCGCGCGCGCGAAGCCCGCGTTCTCCGAAAAGAATCCGTAGCCCGGATGCACCGCGTCGGCGCCGGTTTTCTTCGCGGCCTCGAGGATACGATCGATCTTCAGATAGCTTTCCGTCGCCGGAGCCGCGCCCACCGCTGCCGCGTAGTCAGCCTCGCGCACGTGCAGCGCGCCGCGGTCGGCGTCGGAATAGACCGCGACCGATTCGAGCCCCAATTCGCGGCAGGCGCGAATAACCCGCACCGCGATTTCGCCGCGATTCGCAATCAAGATCCGTTTGAACATCAGTGTCCCAGCAGTTCCGGTTCCCGAACCGGAGCATTGCTTATCAATTCGTTTATACTCAATTGAGCTCGGGCGGGCGACTCATCAGATGAAACAGTGCCGCGGTCCCGTTACAGTGGGATATTCCCATGCTTGCGTGGCGGATTCTTGTCGCGTTTGTTTTCGAGCGCGCGCAGCGCCGTGATCAGCCGCGGCCGCGTATCGCGCGGCATCAGGACTTCGTCGACGTAGCCTAGCTCGGCCGCCTTGAACGGATTGGCGAACCGCGCGCGATAATCATCGACCAGCGTCGCTCGCTCCGCCGCCGTCATCTCATTGCGGAAGATAATATTGATCGCCTGCTCCGGACCCATCACCGCGATCTCGGCGGTCGGATAGGCGAAGTTGAAATCGCCGCGTATATGCTTCGAGGACATCACGTCGTACGCGCCGCCGTAAGCTTTGCGCGTGATCACCGTGACCTTGGGCACCGTCGCCTCGCAATAGGCATAGAGCAACTTGGCGCCGTGGCGGATGATCCCGCTGAACTCCTGCGCGGTGCCCGGTAGGAACCCAGGCACATCGACGAACGTCACCAACGGAATATTGAACGCGTCGCAGAAGCGGACGAAACGCGCGGCCTTCACCGACGCGTCGATATCCAGGCATCCCGCGAGGAACGCCGGCTGATTGGCGACGACGCCGACCGAGTATCCGCCGAGTCGCGCAAAGCCGACGAGCATGTTGCGCGCGTAATCTTTCTGGATTTCGAGATAGTGCCCGCCATCGACCACGCGCCGGATAATGTCGCCCATGTCGTACGACTTGCTGGGATTATCCGGCACGATCGTGTCGAGCGACGCATCGGTGCGATTTGGATCGTCGCTGGTCGGCACGAACGGCGGATCTTCGACGTTGTTCGACGGCATGTAGGACAGCAGCTCGCGCAGCGCGGCCAGCGCGCTCTCGTCGTCGAGCGCTTCGAGGTGGCAGACGCCGGATTTCTGCGAATGCGTGTCGGCGCCGCCCAGCTCCTGCATCGTGACTTCCTCGTGGGTCGTCGCGCGAATCACGTCCGGCCCGGTGATGAACATGTACGAGGTGTCGCGCACCATCACGATAAAATCCGTCATCGCGGGCGAGTACACCGCGCCGCCCGCGCACGGTCCCATGATCGCCGAAAGCTGCGGCACTACGCCCGACGCCATCACGTTGCGCAAAAAGATATCCGCGTAGCCTGCCAGCGAGACCACTCCCTCCTGGATCCGCGCTCCGCTGCCGTCATTGATGCCGATAACCGGGCATCCGGTCTTGGCCGCGAGGTCCATCACCTTGCAGACTTTTTCCGCGAACGCGCCCGACAGGCTGCCGCCGAAGACCGTGAAGTCGTGCGAGAAGACGCAGACCTGCCGCCCGTCGATCGTGCCGTAGCCGGTGATTACGCCATCGCCTGGAATCTTCTTCGAATCCATGTCGAAGTCGGTGATGCGATGAGTTTTGAACTTGTCGAGTTCCACGAACGAGCCGCGGTCGAGCAGGAACTCGACCCGTTCGCGCGCGGTCATGCGCCCGTTCTGGCGCTGCCTCTTGAGCCGCTCCTCGCCGCCGCCGCTTTCGGCCTGGCGCGAGAGTTGATTCATACGCTCGATGTTTTCTTTAAGCCCCATGCCAACAGCTATCCAATCTGACGTTCGGGTGATCGAGAAATGATACGGCAGGAATGCGGAACAGCGCAATGCAATCCCATCGGCCAGAATAGATACCCCATGTTCAATTGCGGTTAAAGCCTCCGATCCTGCATCGCGGCAAATGCCATCAGGAGAAAATACAGAGGCCGAACGGCTATGGCTCCGTTCGGCCTCTCGATCAAAACCCGTGCGGCGATTGAATTACTTAAGCACGGGACCAAAGGTAAGCATGAATGGCCCATCCAGGTTGGTCGCCGCCGCGGTGGAATCGAGAAACACCGACGGCTGCGGGCTGCCGCTCGCTCCAATCTGGTCGGTCGAAAAATTGGAAATGCTTCCGGCCTGATCGCTGTCAACGTTAGCAACCCACAGATTGCCGTTTTTGTCGAAGGTGATACCGGCTGGATCGTCGAAACTGTTCGCGGTCGTACCGGTCACCGTCGTCGCGGTAAGCATCACCGCCGGGGTCGGACTCCCGGTCGCGGTCAATTGGTCCGCGGTAAACTTCACGACGCTCCCCAGTCCCTGCGTCGGATCGCTATTGTTGGCCACCCATAGGCTGCCGTCGGCATCGAACGTAACGGGTTCCGGCGAGTCGAGGCTGCCGCTTCCGTCGTCGGTGAGAATCACAGACGCCGACTGCGTTCCACCGGCAGAAAGTTGCGCGGCGGTGAACATCACCACATCATCAAGGGAATCGTCACCCACCCAGATGTCTCCGGCATCGTCGAAGACAATCCCGACCGGAGAATCCAAATCTGCCGACGATAAGACGATATTCGGAGTTGGCGATCCGCTACTTTCGAGTTGCGACGGCGTGAACTCCAGCAGTTCTCCGGCCCCTTCGTTGGCCACCCACAAGTTGCCCGACACGTCGAACGCCATTCCTTCGGGACGGTCCAGCCCCGAGATAACCACCGCCGCGGCCGGATCGTCGTTCTTCTTGAGCCTCTTGAGCTGGGCAAACGTAAACCAGGTCAGAGTTCCGTTGCCCACGTTGCTGACCCACAGGTTTTTCCCGGAATCGAAAATGATTCCCCAAGGTTCGTTCAGATCGGTGCTTGCATTGACCAGAGTTGCGTCCGGGCTCCCGCTTTTCTTAAGCTTCTTTTTGGCGAATTCCGAAACGAAATTTCCAGTTCTGTTGGCCACCCACAGTGCCTCGCCGCTCGATGTCACGGGGCTCGAATGCGACGAAGAGCCTCCGCATCCCGCCAGCACCGCTGACATCATCAACGCCGCCACTGCGCCCACCGCATACGAAGCGATAGTCACACCGCCTCTGCCGTTCGATCCAACTTCCCTCACTGTCAATTCCTCCCACGCACGCGATGCCGCGATCAGCCCATGCACCGGCTGATGCGCAGCGAGTGAATTCTGAAGGCCGACGCGGTTCCACTCAGATCGTGCAGGCTCTGCTTTGAGTGACCGCGTCCAGGCCCTGCCCAAAACCGACACTAGAGTAGTGAATCTGGCCTCGATGTATCAATACGCCCGAGTAGCGTCCCGAGGCGCGTCCAATGATCAATCGTAACAATTTTACAACAAGATCTACTCGCTGGCCTGCGGGGTGAAGCCACTGAAGACGAGCTTGTCGCCCGCGGCTATATGATGGCGCGCGGCGAATCCGCCATTCACCTCGAGCACGTAGCTCGAGTCCGCGTCGACGCCCCGCGGTGTCAGCGTATACGGCGCCGCGTTGGCCACGACTCCGACGATCTTGCCCTCTGCATCGGCGAAGATCATGTCGAGCGGAATCTCGGTGTTCTTCATCCAGAAACTGAGCCGCGCCGGATCTCGAAAGACGAAGATCATTCCCGCGTCTTCGCCGAGATGACTTCGATACATCAGTCCGGTCTCGCGTTCCGACGCCGTATCCGCGATCTCGACCCGCACCTGCGCCAATTCCTTTCCGTCCGGCGCGACGATCGAAACGCACGGTCCGCGCGCGCACGCGATCAGCAGCAGCGCAAATATCGCGGCGAATGCCTGCCAGCGGAGCACAAAGGTTGGCCTGCGCATCGGGATCAGATCATTCGGGGTAAGCGTGTGCTGCGTCACCTTTCTCGGGAGAAATTTCCTCGAGCTCCTGGCCGGCGGTCTCCGGATAGCCAAAATACATGATGAACGGCGCCATCATCCAGAACACCGTCAGGTAACTGATCGCGGTCCAGTGCGAATGGAAATATGAAAACAGCACTCCTTCGAGCAGCAGCCCGATTGCGCCGCCCGTGGTTCCCGCGACGCTCAGCGCGCTGCCCGCGGTCGATCGATGCGAGGTCGGGAACAGCTCCGCGCTGTAGGCCGCGACGATCGTGCCGGAGGCCGAGTCGAGGAACAGCTCGAGAATCCATGCCGGAATAATTATCGCGCCCGAGGAGTTGTAGATCACGATCGTCAGCAGCGGCGCAACGAAATAGCAGATCGAGCCCATCGTGCGCCGCCCGATTCGATCGCTCAGCCGCCCGACTACGATATGGCCCAGGATTCCGACCGCGCCGCCGGCGATGAACAGTATCGATACGTTGCCCGGCGAGTAGCCGTGCGCCTCCTGCAGGTACTTGGGAAAGAACATCCCGGAAGCGTTGCCGCCCATGCTGCCCAGAAACGCGACCGACATCAGCAGCACGAGGCGTCCAGGGTACGCGCGAAACAGCTCCATCACTGGCACCAGCGGATTCGAAGTGTGTTCCGACGCGCGAGCCTCGTCCTCGTAGCGATGGCTCTCCGGCAGCGAGCGGCGCAGCGGAATAATGATCACCAGCGGAATCAGCGCGAGCGCATACAGCCCGCGCCATCCGTAGGGAATCACATTGACCAGCGCGAACACTCCCGCCGCAAGGCCGTAGCCGACCGCGCTGAGCGCGCCCAGCAGCCCTACCGTCCAGCCGCGCACTCCCGCATCGACTTCCTCGACCAGGATCACGAGCGCGACAATTCCCTCGGCGCCGGCGAACGCGCGCGCGAAGATTTGCAGGATCACGAAACTGCGTTCATTCGGCGCAAGCGCGCTGAGCCCGGTCAGAATCGTGTAGCCGTAAATCGTATAGAGCAGCAGCCTGCGCCGCCCGAACACGTCCGCCAGCGGAGTGAGGAAAAACGTCAGGAGATAGCCGAACCTGATGAGCGACAGCATCGCGCCGAGCTGCGCCTCCGCGATCTTTAGCCCTTTCTGGATCTGCTTGAGCGCGAGGCTAAGCAGCGCGCGGTCGTAGTTGTCGAAAAATCCCGCCGTGCACGCGATCAGGAACACGCGCCATTGGCGTCCGCTGAACGGCGGCGTCCTGCCGAACATTCCCAGATGGAAACTGCGGCGCAGCTCATCGCTTGGGACCGAAGATTCTGCGACGGTGGGAAGCGGTTCACTCATTGAGAGATTCCAGTATGCGGAGGCCGCCGGAGCGCGCCTGGCGCGGTTTTAGTCGATCGTCATCTTGAGCGAGCCGGGTCGGCAAAGAAAGCATGACCCTGGTTTGCGGATCTGCCGCCCCGCAGCCATATATGATGGGTTTGTTTTGCCAAGATGACGCCCGATCGCAACACGCTGTGGCCCGCACCGCTGAGACCGATCGCGCGCGGAGCGCTTCGCCTGTGGGCGCGGACCGGCTGGAAGACCTACGCGCGATACTTGTGGGTCGAGCGCCTTGCCACGAAGCTTGCCTCCGCCCCGATGCAGACGCGGCTGCCGGATGGCTCCGTGATGCGATGTGACTTCTCCGACTTCGTGCAGCGCCAGATCTATTTCGGCGGCTTGTTCGAGCCAATCGAGTCGTACCTGTTTCTCAAAATGATCGCGCCGGGCATGACCGTGTTCGACGTCGGCGCGAACTGCGGACAATACACTCTGCTGGCCGCGCGCGCTGTCGGAGCCGGCGGCGCGGTGCACAGTTTCGAGCCTATAGCCCAGACCTTCACGATTCTCGAGGAACACATCCGCCTCAACCGATGCGGCAACGTGACGCTCAACCAGACCGCCTTGTGGAACGAGCCGACTGAGTTGAGTCTCGGCAACGAAACCGAGCAGGCACAGTCCGGACGCTGGAGCGCAGGGTTCGCAACAAGAGATCCGTCCGCGGTCAAGGTCCGCGCGATCCGGTTCGACGACTACGTCCGTGAGCACCAGATCACCCGGATCGATCTGATCAAGATGGACATTGAGGGCGCCGAGCCCTTCATGATGCAGGGTGCGCGCGAATCGCTCGCGCGGTTCAAGCCTGCACTCCTGATGGAAATGAACCGGAAGGCGCTGGACCGGCTCGGATGGACCCCCGAGCGCCTGTGGGACGAATTCAAGTCGCTGGGCTACCGGGCTTTCGAGATCGGACAATCCCGGCGCCAGAGCGGGCCGGCAACGGTTTTCCCCGCGGGCAAGGTCATAAACCTGATCCTTCATGTGGGCGATCTTCCCGACGGAGTCCTCTCCGGATGGGACCGGCGCCCGGTCAAGCGATGGGCCTGCAGCGGATGGTAAGGTGGCACAGGCTTCCGCCTGTGTGTCTTCGAAATTGACTCCTGCCTGGCGCGAGCGCGGGCGATCTGCCTGCATGGTATCGCCTCGGCGCGCCTTACTCGATCGCGAGCTTGAGCGAATCCAGTCCGCGCAGGAAGTATGAGCCCTTGTAGGTCAATTTCTCCCCGGGGTCGCGCAAGCGCATCCGCGGAAACCGCTCGAGCATCGCACTGAACGCGATATTCGCCTCCATCCGCGCCAGCGGCGCGCCGAGACAGAAGTGAATCCCCTCGCCAAACGCCAGGTGCTCATTCGGGTCGCGCGTGATATCGAACCGTTTCGGATCGGGAAACTGCGCCGGGTCGCGATTTGCCGCCGCGATCACCACCACCACGATCGAACCCGCCGGAATCTCGACTCCGGCCAGCTCGATCGCGTCCTTCGGGAACCGCGCGGTCGATTGCACCGGACCGTCGTAGCGCAGCATCTCCTCGATCGCCCGCGGCAGCATGCCGGGCTCGCGCCGCAGCATCTCGAGCTGCGAGGAGTTTCGCATCAGCGCCAGGGTTCCGTTTCCGATTAGATTGGTCGTAGTCTCATTGCCTGCGATCAGCAGCAGGGAAACGAAGCTCAATAGCTCGCCCGCGGTCAGCGCTTCGGAGTCATCGTGCGCCGCGACCAGCGCACTAACCAAATCGGCACCGGGGTTGCGCCTGCGCCGCTCGATCTCGCGTCCGAAGTATTCCGCGAGCGCTTCGAGCGCCTCGATCGATTCGGCGGGCGGCGGAGAGCCGGGCAGCGTCGTTCCAGCCGCGACGATCCGATCCGACCAGTCCTTGAACATCGCGTATTTTTCCGCCGGCACGCCGAGCATCTCGGAAATCACCATCACCGGCAGGATATTGGCAAGATCGGCCATCACCTCGAACTCGCCGCGCGCGGCGGCCTTATCGACCAGCTCGCGCGCGATCTCGCGGATGCGCGGCTCGAGCTCGCGCACACGGCGTGGCGTGAAATCGCGGCTCACCAGCCGCCGCAGCCGCGAATGGTCCGGAGGATCGGAGTCGAGGACGTTGCGCGAGGCGGCAAACGGACCTTGGTATTGATCGGGCGGCGGCGGCGGACCGACGCTCGAAAAATGCGCATGGTCGCGCAACACGCTGGTCGCATCGCGATAGCGCGCGACCAGCGCAAACGGCGCTCCAGGTAATACGGTTACGCGCGGAGGACCGGCGAGCAGCCCGGGATAGTGCGGGTAAGGATCGGCGCGGAAATCCGGATCCCACGGATTAAAGTAGTAAGCCTGCTCGGTCATCGCGCGATAATCTCCCAGCCGAACGCCCTATTCGAGCGCCATCGGCAGCGCGGCCAATCCGCGCAGAAAGTACGAACCTTTGTATTCGAGCGCGGCCGCGGGATCTTTCATCTTAAGCTTCGGAAAGCGCCGCAGCATCTCTCCGATCGCGATCGCTCCTTCGAGCCGCGCCAGCGGCGCTCCGATACAGAAATGAATCCCCTCGCCAAACGCTACGTGGTCGCGCGGCTCGCGATTTATGTCGAAACGATCCGGATCGGGAAACTGCGCAGGATCGCGATTCGCCGCCGCCAATATTATGAAGCATCGGGTTTCGGCGGGAATCACCGTGCCGCCAAGGTTCACCTCGACCGTCGTCATTCGCGAGGTCGATTGCACCGGCCCGTCGTAACGCAAAATCTCTTCGATCGCGCGCGGCATCATTTCCGGATTCCGTCGCAGCGCGTCCATCTGATCCGGATTCCTGCCCAGCGCCAGCATCCCGTTGCCGATCAGATTGGTCGTCGTCTCGTTGCCCGCAAGCAGCAGCAGGACCACGAACGCGAGCAGCTCTTCGGCGCTCATCGCTTCGTTGTCGTCGTGCGCGGCAACCAGCGCACTCACCAGGTCCGGACCCGGATAACTACGGCGCTTTTCGATTTCGGCGGCGAAGTACGCGCGCAACGCGTCGGTCGATTGTTTGATCTCCGGCGGCATCGGCATTCCGGGAAGCGTGTTGCCACCCGTGACAATCCGGTCCGACCACGCCTTGAACATCGCATTTTTCTCGGGCGGCACGCCCAGCATCTGCGCGATAACCATGACCGGCAGCGCGTTGGCGACGTCGGCCATCACTTCGAGCTCGCCTTTGCGCTCGACCGTATCGAGCAGCCCGTTTGCGATCTCGCGGATGCGCGGCTCGAGGTCGCGGATTCGCCGCGGAGTGAAATCGCGCGCGACCACCCGGCGCAACCGCGTATGCACCGGCGGATCGGAAAACAGCATCGTCGCCGCGCCGCGAAACGCGCCGCTCTCGATATCCTCCTGTGAGCGATTGCGCTCCGCGCTCGAAAATCGCGCCTGATCCTTCAGCGCGGCGGTAACGTCGGCATAGCGTCCGACCAGCGCGGTCGGCCCGAACAGATCGATCAACTTCGGCGGACCGTCGTTGATCGCGCTGTAATGCGGATAGGGATTGGCGCGAAACTCGGGATCCCATGGATTGAAATAGACCGGACGTTTTTCGATGCTCACGTAGGTAGCCCTCGACTCTTCCCACCGCGCGGTGGTCATTGCAGCAAGCGCGATGCCATCGCGCATGCTCGGTTTCTCCAACTCTTTCCGTTCGGGGATGCGCAGCAATCGTGCTGCATGCAGGTTGCTTCACCCTATTGCGCCCGCACCGCTGTTGCTACGGCAGGACCTCGCCATGACCGCCGCCCGATAAAGGATAATTAAACGCGAAGCGAATCCGGAACAGGAATACATCCACCCGGGTTGCTGGTCGCCTGAGCAGCAAGCGCAATCCGATTCAGCTTCATCAGGGGCAATGAAGATCCGGATTCAATCGGTCGCGAGCTCGAGCGCCGCCAGCCCGCGCAGGAAATAGGAACCCTTGTATTTGAGCGGCGCGCCCGGGTCTGCGAGCCGCAACCGCGGAAACCGCTCGAGCATCGCGCCCATCGCGATTATCGCTTCGAGCCGCGCCAGGCCCGCGCCGATACAGAAATGGATTCCCTCGCCGAAGGCCAGATGGTCGTTGGGCGTGCGCGTGATATCGAAACGGTCCGGATCGGGGAACATCGCGGGGTCTCGATTCGCCGCGGCGAGGATCACGAAAACTCCTGTCCCCGACTTGATCTCGTTTCCGTTCACCACGGAGTCCGACGTCGTAACGCGAAAGGTCGATTGCACCGGCCCGTCGTAACGCAGCATCTCCTCGATCGCCCGCGGCAGCATCGCGGGCGTCGCCTGGACCATCCTCATCTGCTCCGGATGCCGTCCGAGCGCGAGAGTGCCGTTGCCGATAAGATTGGTCGTAGTCTCGTTGCCCGCCAGCAGCAGCAGGATGACGAATTGCAGAAGCTCCTCCGCGCTTAGCGCCTCTGACTCGTCGTGCGCGGCAACCAGGGCGCTCACCAGGTCCGAGCCGGGAGATTTTCTGCGCCGCGCTATCTCCTCGGAAAAATAGACGCGCAATTCGGCAAACGCCGCCTTGATATCCTCGGGAATCGGCATCCCCGGCAGAGTGTTATCGGACTCGACTACCTTGTCCGACCAACGTTTGAAGGTTTCGTACATCTCCGGCGCGACACCCAGCATCTCCGCGATCACCATCACCGGCAGCGGATTTGCCAGGTCGGCCATCAGATCGAAGCTTCCTTTGTGGACAGCCTTGTCGAGCAGCGTCGCTGCGATTTGCCGAATGCGCGGCTCGAGCTCTCGAATGCGCCGCGGAGTGAAATCGCGCGAGACCAGGCGCCGCAGCCGCGTATGCACCGGAGGATCGGATTGCAGCACCGTGGGCGTGTCGCCGAACGCGTCGGTCTGGTTTGCGAACGCGGAATCTTTGGGCTGCACACTCGAAAAATGCGCCGGATCGAGCAGGATCTGTTTCACGTCGGCGTAGCGCGCCACGAGTACGAGCGGAAAGCCCAGGTCCAGATGACGCGGCGCTCCGGCATACAGCGGCTTGTAATGCGGATACGGATTGGCGCGAAAGTCCTCGTCCCACGGGTTGAAGTAGAAATCCGGCGCCGGCGCAGTGTCGGTTGCTTCGCTCATCTGACGCTCTCCTTTTCGGGCTCAGGCTGATCCAGGCCCATCCCTATGATCAAGGTTGCCGAAATCCTCTTCATGGTTTCAATCGCGCGGGCAAATTCGGGCGGGTCGGGTTCATCGGCGGGAAACAGGATTCGTTCGAGTCCCAGCGATTCGAGCTGGCCGAAAACGACCGCGATAAGATCGTTCAAATCGGCGCCGCGATCCGCCGGCCAATCCAGCATCGTGGCGAATCCTTCGAGCAATCCGTCGCCGAACCGTTTGCTCGCGTCACGCACCGCTTCGTTGAGAGCGCGCTCGGTCCGGCTCGCGACAACCAATTCGAGCCACGCATAGAAGGTCGGTCCTTTGAAGAAAGGCCACAGCGCGTCGACCAGACCGGTCATCCGTCGCGCGCGCCCGCCCGCAGGACGCTCGGCGGACATGTCGCGCATCTGCGCAAGCCGCAGCGCGAACACATGCTCGAGGGCGCTGATTACCAACTCATCTTTCTTGGGAAAATGATGCAGTTGCGCCCCTCGCGAGACCCCTGCGCGGCTGGCAATCTCGGTGGTCGTCGTGCCGGTATATCCGCGCTCGAACAGGCACTCGACGGCCGCGTCCATAAGCCGCTGCCGAGTCTCCGCGCTACGTTCTTCTTGAAGATTAGACATGATTTCTCTCGCAAAAATATAAGCAGACAAGTCCGACTGATACAAGCAGTCCTGACTGTTTCTTTCTTGGTCGAAGTGTAAAAACGGGCGGCTCCCGAGCCGTCGCGACGACGATCGGATTCATCCTGGATGGAGATGCTGCGAGTCGATTTGGCTGGCGAGCTTCTCGAGAGATCGTCCCGGATTCGTAGGGGCGCGTCGCGACGCGCCCGTCTTTGCATGCCTCGCTCTGGATACCATCCCCCTCCGGGGAGCTTTGCTTTGCATAACCAATCGGAAAAGTGTGCCGATCTGTGAGGGCGAGATTCCTCGCGAGATCTGCCGCGCCAGTTGATACGCGCCCCCCATCTGCACTGCCTGCGCGCGCTCGGAATGACAATTTCTCCTGGCTTTGTGTCATTCCGAGCGCGATCAAGCACCCTGTATCGTTTCGTATGCTTCATGTTGCGCGGCAGAGGTCGCGAGGAATCTCGCCCTTGCGCACCGGCGCACCCGTCCGATTGGTTCGCCTCCGGGAGAGGGCGGCGCGGCGCGAGGCTTGCGTTTTTTCGCAGGCATCGTGACGCGTGGGTGAGGGTTGCTGCTCTGCTCTTTTAATCGCGCGCCGCTGCGCGTGGGCCGACGAGCCGTCGGCCGCCACTGGCAAACGAGGACCGCGATTCGGAGTAAAAACGGAAAAAATCAGTAGCAAAAGGTACGTCCGCCAAAGAGGGTGCTCGCGGAAGATTCTCTTTCTGACGGTGAAGGCCGATGGCTCTTCGGCCCACGCGCAGTGGGTTTATCTGCGCAAAGAGGCTCGCTCTCGGGCCGCGCGATCTTCCCTAACGATCGTTAGATTTTTTGCCAGATTTGTTCATGGCTGAACTGTTCAGCCTTATGCCCGAATCCACTTCATGCAAAAGTGATCTCGTGGAAGCAACCCGCTCACTACCGCGCACCATTTTGCAGGGAGATGCTTTCGCGGTCAGACGCAATCATCAATCCAACCACCAAGACACAAAGGCACAAAGAACTGACGCATTTTCGCGCGCCGCGCGCGGAAATGCGTGTTCTTCCTGTCTTAGTGTCTTGGTCTTCCTTGATGTCTTCGTGTCTAGTTTTTCTTCCCGAAAATCGATGACCAAAAAGGCTGCCAAAACGAACCCAATGGCGCGAATTCAGCAGCATCTACAAGGAGTTTATTTTCTGAGCCGCTAGAAAAGATACCAAACGAACCCACCGAATTTGACCGAGATCAAAAAATCCAAGGCACCACCTTGCCCAGATTTTGGCGAATCTTACTTCCCGCGGAACGACGGACGGCGCTTCTCGATGAAGGCCTTCACGCCCTCGCGATAGTCCTCGCTGTTGAAGCATCGCGCGACCAGCTCCGCTACGGCGTCGCGGTCGCGATCGGCAGGATCCTTGAGCCCCTCGCGAATCGCGGTCTTCGCCGCCTCCATCGTGAGCGGAGCATTCGCCGCCATCCGGTTCGCGTAGTCGCGCACCTGCGCCTCGAGCTCCGCGCCCTCGACCACGCGATGAATCAGGCCCATCGCGTACGCCTCGTCGGCGTCGAACAGCCGTCCCGACATCAGGATCTCGCGCGCGTTGGCCGCGCCTACCGTCTGCGTCAGCATGATCACGCCGTCGAGCGGATAGGCGAGTCCGAGCCGCGCGGCCGGGATACCCATGCGGGTTCCGCGCGCCGCGATCCGGATATCGCACGCCAGCGCGACCTGAACGCCGCCGCCGATACATACGCCCGAGATCATGGCGATGATCGGCTTGGCGCATTCGACCATCGACGCGATCGCGCGGCCCGGCGCCTCGCGATACGCGTGCGCCTGCTCCGCGTCGGCGCGCAGGCTCGGAAATTCCGAGATGTCTGCGCCGGAGATAAACGCCTCAGGCGTCGCGCCGCGCATGACGATCACGCGGATGTCGGGGTCTTTGTCGAACGTCTCGATCGCTTCCGGGATTCGCTTCCAGGTTCTAAGATTCAGGGCATTGCGCACCTGAGGACGGTTGAGCACTATCCATCCGAGCGGCGCCTCGGCACGCACGATAACCGGGTCGGGGGAATTTTGATCACTCATTTGATGCATCCATTGGATTGAATTGCGATGACTATTATCGACCGCGCTTCCAGTGCCGATTTTGAGCATATTTGCGAGCTGGACGAAATCGTCTTCACGGGTCCCTCTCGCCGGGGCTTGATTGGAACCGCTCTCGCGCAGGGGCGATGCGCTATCGCGCGGGTGGACGGCCACGTGCGCGGCTACGTTATCGCGGGCGAGTTCTTCGGCCACGGCTTCATCGAGCTGCTGCTCGTGCATCCCGATTATCGCCGCCGCGGAATCGCAACCTCGCTGATTCGCTCCGTGGAGATCGACGCGCCGACCGAGAAGCTCTTCACCTCGACCAATCAGTCGAACACCGCGATGCAGCAGCTATGCGAGCGCCTGGGTTTCGTGCGCAGCGGCCTAGTCGAAAATCTCGACGACGGCGACCCCGAGATGATTTATTTCAAACGCGTGATGCCCGGCTCGTGAGCGAGCCCTACAGCTTCGCGATCACCTCGTTCGCGATCGTTTCCAGGCCGCGCGTGAGGCCGTCTTTGTCGAAGCCGGGCGGCGCGACCACTACTCGTGAGACGCCGACGTCCTGCACCGCCTTGATCGCGTCGAGCTTTGCGCGGCCCATGCACGACAGCTCGATCTCCGCGGAGTTGCGCCCGGCCTTGGTCGCCTCCAGGCTCATCATCGCGAACAGTTCCTTCAACTTGGGCGGCTCTCCGATCGCGGGGAAAAATCCGTTGCCGTAGCGGCCCGCGCGGCGCGCCGCGGCCGGCGAGTGGCCGCCGATAATGATCGGCACTCCGGTCTTGCGCACCGGCTTGGGAAAACATTGCACCGGACCGAAATTGAAATGGCGCCCGTGGAACGATGACGCGCCGTCGCTCCATAGCGCGCGCAGCGACTGGATCGCCTCGTCGGTGCGCTTGCCGCGCTGATGGAAATCGAGGCCGAGCGCCTGGAACTCCTCTTCGAGCCATCCGCTGCCGATCCCGAGCAGCATCCGTCCGTTCGAGAGCACGTCGAGCGTCGCGACTTCCTTGGCGACGTACAGCGGATGCCGCTGCGGAAGGATCAGCACGCCGGTTCCAAGCTTGAGGTTCTTTGTGATCGCGGCCGCATACGCCAGCGGCAGCAGCGGATCGGGAATCGCCACATCCTCAGGTCCGGGAATTTTTCCGGAGGGCGAGTATGGGTAGGGCGATTTGTAATCATGCGGGATTACGACGTGCTCGACCGTCCAGATCGATTCGAAGCCGCATCGCTCCGCGGTCTGCGCCAGATGCGCAAACAATTGCGGGTCGGCGAACGGACCGGAATTGACAAACATCAGGCCTATTTTCACGGCTGCCATGAAGTAACCTCGCGAATTCGATTTTGATACCGCAATCTACCGCGACCCGCGAATTATTTCACCTTGAGTCGCGGCACCGTGCGCCCTATCGGCGAGCAATTGATTCCAGGCATCCGGTTTGCCGCAGCACCACGTCGATCGCGGCCTTGTCGGGCAATGCGGCGTACTTCTCGCGCAGAGCGCTCAAGGATTTCGCATGATACTTTTGCGGCTTTTGCGTCCAGGTCTTGCCGGCCAACTCGACGCTGAACTCCTCGGCGCCTTTCGCGAGCGCCGCGGCGTTGGCCACCGTCCACGGCATGAAGAGCCTGCCGACCTGGCGCTCGAGCAGCGGCGTCAAGGTGGGCGCGAGACTCGACCACGGCTCGAACGGACCTTCGGCCCTCGGCCACAGCATCCGATGGATCCATGCGAGCAGGTTGGGCGCGGTCGCGTTGATGATCGCGCCGGGCGTCGGATCGGTCCACGCGTTGTACAGTTGCCCCCAGATCGCGAAATCGGCAAACGCGGGACGCTGGCCAAACAGGTAAGCGCGGTTGGCGAAGTGCGGCTCGAGGATCGCGATCGCGTCGCGGAAAGAGTCCTCGATTTGCGGCGCGGTCACGGGATTCGAGCCCACGAAAGACACGCGATTGACCATCCGCTCGCGCACCATCGCGATCCCGTTGGCAAGCTGCGCGTCGTCCAGAGTGGGCATCATCGAGCGCGCGATACGCCCCGCGCCCGATAGCTGATCCGCCTCGCGCGCCCATCGATAATGGAACATCCACTTGTTGCCCCATTCGTCGCCGAACTCTTCGAGCAGCACCGATATGAACCTCGCGACCGGATCAGTCGGATGAATCGAGGGCTCCGGATGAAGCGCCTCGATGTGTTCGATAATCGGGGTGGAATCCTGGATACCTTCGTTGCGCGGGGTCACGACCAGCGGCACGAGCGGAAGCTTCGAGTATTTCTGGTACTCGCCTTCGGCGTCGAGGCTGCGGGGAATCCATCGATGGGGAATGCCCTTGTAGCGGAAGTACGAACGGACCTTCACCGAGTACGGCGAGAGCTCGATGCCGTGGATTCGATATACATCAGCCATTGCAATTGTCCTCCGGTCGCGTCTCAGGAAATTTTCGTCTTCGCCTTCAGTCCTCGCTGTTTCAGGCGCCAGACAAGGAGATCGATCCGATCCTGTCCAAAGAACGGTTCTCCGTCGAAGACGAAGGTCGGAACGCCCCAATGGCCGGCCGCTCGATGATCCGTCTGGTTCTGTTCGATGCGGCTCTCGTAAGCTTCGGGGTCGGCGGCGATTTCGTGATCCATCGCCGCGAGATCAAGACCCGCGCGCTCGGCGGCTCGAGCAAGATGGTCACCCTGGTCCCATCCCGCCACCGATCCGCCCCAGATCAGTTTCGAGACCTCGTTGATAAAGGGCAGCCCGCGTCCTTTTTCACTCGCATTGACGCCCAGCCGCGTGAGCCGATGGATGTAAGGCTGATGAGTGGCGGTTTGCAGAGTCTTCAAATCCTGAACGACCGGATCCGGGCGCGGCCAGCCGAAGGGCAGCTTGAGATACTCGGCAATTCTGGTGGTATCGCGAAACAGGTATGGCCCGAACAAGGGATCAGCTCGCTGAAAGAAACCGGCGTCACGCACTGCCAGCGGATAGACCGGCCGCACGCGGAATTCCAGGTCGAACTCGGCTTCGAGAGCAACCACCCGCGCGACGGCGAGATATGAATAAGGGCTCCTGAACGACCAGAACAAATCCACCTGCAAGCTCATCGATCGTGCTCCATTGCATGCTCCATTGCGCCGATTTTTTGAAAAACTAAACCGATTGCCTCGATGACTTGATCACCGGCAAAATCTCCGTCCGAAGCAGCGCGCCATCTCCGCGACGCGTCCGGGCATCGGAAAGCCGATCATCCATACTTCAGGAACGCTCTTGTTCATCGATCAATTCCTTGCGCGTAGCGGGTGCGGCCGCGTTTCTTCGAGGCGGCTGGGACAAGTCTGGGTTGCGCGAAATGGGCGGGCACCTGCACTGCCTGAAAGGTGCTCCCCGGCAGTCCGCGATCTTTGAGCGCGGGGCCCGGACGCAGGCTCATCTCGCGCGGCGCCACCTTTTCTTTGCAATTCGGACAAGTGAGCACCGGCTTCGTCGCGCGGCCGCAGTTGCGATGGACCAACTCGATCGGCGCGCCGGCGGCACCCGCCATCCAGCGGTCGCCCCACGTGTTCAGCACGACGATCAAGGGAAAGAGATCGATGCCCTTCTCGGTCAAGCGATACTCAAACCGGCGCGGACGTTTCTCGTACTCGACGCGCGCGAAGATTCCGTCGCGCACCAGCTTGCCCAGGCGATTGGACAACCTGTGAGGCGTAAGGCCGAGGTCCCGCTGGATCGCGTCAAAGCGGCGGATGCCAAGAAATGCGTCGCGCAGGATCATCAGAGTCCAGCGGTCGCCGACGACTGAAAGCGCCCGCGCGATCGAGCATTCAACGGTGTTGATTTCGTTCCAGCGCATAATCGGTCCTGCCGCTCCACCGGAGCGCTTTGCGTAACCTGTCCGCTGAGCTGCTTTCGCGACGGGCGAGATTCCTCGCGATAAACGCGGTGCGAGACGATCTGCACGACGCGGAGCTAGCGCTGGATTCGCGCTCGGAATGACAATTCTCGCGGTTCTTGTGTCATTCCGAGCGCGCGCAGGCGATGCATAGTACGGTGTGCGCGTCCCTTCGAGCGGCAACAATCGCGAGGAATCTCGCCCTCGGCACTAGCACCTCTGTTCGATGGGTTACGCAAAGCTCTCGGGCGGCACAGTAGCTTCCAAAATAGAAGTCAGTCAAGCTATGCGGAATCATCTTTCTCCTGATGGCGCTATGCGTCTGGCGCCTCGGCGTCCGCCACTACACCTCGCCCGGAACGTAACGTGGATTCCGGCACGAGCGCCTATGCCGAATACCCTCCCCTCCGCGAGGTGCCACGGGCACGCGGGCGACGCGAATCCTGCTGATACCCTCTCCCTCCGGGAGAGGGCGTGGGTGAGGGCGGCCTTGCGGCATCTTCTCTATAATCGCGCGGCGCTGCTCTGCGATGTATCTCCACATACAGATGACGCTTCGCGCGCGCCGACGGGCCGTCGGCGACCACTGGCGGAAGCAGGATGAGAGAATCAACCGAGCCGGTGACGGCCCTCTGCTGGAGCAGCGATTCCACTGGTCGATTTCGCTTGTCCGAAATCGTTCATCGGGCTAACTATTGCGCCTATGGATATCGGAAAAGTTGGAATGTGGTTCTTCCTCGACGCGATGAGCGCGCCCGACAGCGCCGAGTTCGCGAAGAAGGTGGAAAAGGCCGGCTACAAGACGCTCTGGATTCCCGAAGCTATCGGCCGCGAGCCCTTCGCGCACGCCGCCTATCTGCTCGACCATACCGAGCGGCTCAATATCGCCACCGGTATCGCGAATATCTGGGCGCGCGACGCGATCACGATGTCGGCGGCGTCAAAGACCGTCGCCGAGTTGTCGGGTAATCGCTTCATGCTCGGAATCGGCGTCAGCCACAAGCCTCTCGTCAGCAATCTGCGCGGGCATAACTACGACAAGCCCTACAGCTTCATGAAGGAATATCTGCCGAAGATGAAAACCGCGCTGTACGGCGCTCCGAAGCCCAGTGAAGAAGTGCCGGTCGTGATTGCGGCGCTGCATCCGAAGATGCTCGCGCTCGCGGCGGCCGAGACTAACGGCACCCACACCTATTTCGTGCCGCCGGAGCATACCGCGAAGGCGCGCGCCGCGATCGGTCCCAAGCCGATGATCTGCGCGGCGCAGGCAGTGATCCTCGAGACCGACGCGGCCAAGGCCCGCACCGCGGCGCGCGGCTATATGAAGACCTATGTCCCGCGCCTGCCCAACTACACCAATAATCTGAAAGCGCTCGGATGGGCCGACGCGGAGTTCGAAAACGGATGCAGCGACAAGCTGGTCGACGCGATCGTCGCGTGGGGCACCGAGGACAAAATCCGCGACCGAATCAATGCGCATCTGAAGGCCGGCGCGACGCACGTGTGTATCCTGCCGATTCGGTCGGATAACCCTCTGCTGCCCGACATGCGCGCGGTCGAAGCTTTCGGTCCGAAGTAATCGGTATCGATGATGATGATGATTCGCACGCACAAGTTTGGCGTCGTCGCGGCGATGGCCGCGCTGACGCTCGCGCTCTCGGGATGCTTCATGACCAGCCAGGAGAAGCAGGCCGAAGACGCCGAGGCCGCCGCCTCGAAGGCGCAGGAATCGGCCGCGCGGGCGGAGGACGCGGCCGCAAAGGCGCTCGACGCCGCGCAGAAGGCGACGGTCGCAGCCGATCAGGCGACCGCAGCCGTGCAGGAGGCGACCAAGGCTCTCGATCGCGCTTCTGATCGGCTCGAACAGCTAAGACAGTTTGAAGACCGGCAGAAGGCCGCGCGCCACACGCATCGTCACGTCGCCAAGGCCGCGAAACCCGCGCCAGTGGAAAGCGCCGCCGCGACGCCTGCGCCGTCCACCGCCGCCGCGACGCCGTCCGCCTCGACTTCCGCGCCGCCCGCGAATTAGACCGCGCAAGAACTGGGCGATCCGTCTAGAATCTATCCTGCCGAGGCGCCGGTCCGCGCGCGCCTGGCGGAGACTCGCAAGTGCCTGAACCCACCCCCGCAAAATCCGAGGCGCAAGTCCGCGGCGAGCTGATCGCTCCGCCGATGCGGCGCCACGCATGGATCAATATCGTCGGACCGCTGTGCGCGATCTTCCTGGGCGTCGCCGGCGCCGCGATCTACCTGAAGCCGATCGGCACGCTTAGGTGGATCCAGCAAACCCGCCTTGCCTGGTCCGGCGTCACCGAGAACGAAATCGCTCTCGACGACGGCCTGATGACTTACTACATCACCGGCGGCTATTGGGATCAGGATCCGGTGGTGATGGTCCATGGGCTCGGCCCCAACGCGGCGCTGGTCTGGCGCGGTGTGATGAGTCCGATCGCCGACGCGCATTACAAGGTCGTCGCACCCAATCTGTACGGCTTCGCAGGATCGGAACATAAGCAGATCGATTACTCGATCGCGTACCAGGCCGGCGCGCTCGCGCAACTAATCGACAAGCTGAAGCTCGAGCATATCAACCTGGTCGGCTCCGACCTCGGCGCCGACGTCGCGCTTTACTACGCCGTCGATCATCCGGACAAAGTCGAGCGATTGATCCTCGTCTCAGGCGGGATGTTTGGCGCGGCGGGCGCTGCGCGCCTGCGCAAAGGGATGATTCCGACCACGCCTGACGCGCTCCAGGCCTATATCGCGCAGAGCTTTTTCGATTTGCCTCCGATGCCCGATTTCATGAATCAGCGGATGCTCGCGGCGCTCGCCGACGACATGCCCGCGCAGACCGACATGCTGAACTCGGTGCCGAAAGACGAAGGCACATATCCGTTCCAAGATCGGGCAGATCTTCAATACGCTGACAATCATCCTGTGGGGCGCAAAAAATCCGTACTACACTACTCACGACGCGGAGGCTCTGCACGCAGCGCTGCCCGGCTCCGCGACGGTCGTTTTCAAAACCTCGGGACCGTTCCCCCAACTCGAGCATCCCGACGATTTCGCCGAGTCGGTGATCTTCATCGTCAAGCAAACCGAAGGCGGCACCTGATCGCGGCTGCGAACGCGCGGCTTGCGTCGGGGGCGTTCGCTCTGCGATAAGCGGGTTTTGCTAACCCGCATACAAGGAGCGGACTGGATGAAGCTCTACAACATGAATCTTTCCAATTTCGCGACCAAATGCCGGATCGCGATTTACGATAAGGGCCTTCCGGTCGAGATCGCACCGATCCCGAACAACGACATGAAGTCGCCCGAGTATTTGAAGATCAATCCGCTCGGGAAAGTACCCACGCTCGACGCCGACGGCCTGATAATCGCCGAGAGCGAGGTGATCAACGAATATCTGGAGGAAAAATTTCCCACTCCTCCGCTGCTGCCCAAAACGCCTGAGGCGCGCGCACGCGTGCGCGCGTTCACGCGCTTTCACGATCTGTATCTCGAACCTCCGCTGCGCGCGCTGTTCGGACAGATGAACCCCAAGACGCGCGACGACAAAGTCGTCAACGAGAAGCTGAGCGACGTGAACCTGCGTCTCGATCAGCTCGACAAAATGCTCGCCGACGGCGGTTTCGCGTGCGGCTCGGATTTCACGCTGGCCGATTGCGCGCTGGCGCCGACGATCTTTTTCACGGTGAATCTGCTCGGGATGTTCGGGGCCAAGCCGCCGCTGGAAGGACGCCCCAAAGTCGCGGCATGGTGGACGCATGTGCAGACGCGTCCATCGGTCAAAAAAGCGCTCGGCGAGATGGCCGAAGCGCTAGCCGCAATGAATCGCGGCGCCCGCTGAGCGCGCCGGAGCTTCTCGAGGTGAAGAGGCCGCCGAGCCGGCGGCCTTACTGTTCAGAATCTCGCGGCTCTGTATAACCCATCGAAGAGGTGCGCCGTGCGCGAGGGCGAGATTCCTCGCGATCCCTGCTACTCAACGGGCCGCATACGCCACTCTGTGCATCGCCTACCTGCGCTCGGAATGACACACAACCCGCGAGAGTTGTCATTCCGAGCGCGAACAGGCGACGGCTATCGCTTCGTATGCAGCACGGCAAACAGGAGATATTGCGAGGAATCTCGCCCTCACGCACCCTCACACGCTCTCGAGGCGTAAGCTCTCCTACCAGGGCAGGCCGCACAGATCGATCGGGCCGCCGGGCCATCCGCGCGCGGTCAGTTTCAGGATCATCGTGTCTTGGGGATAGGTGACGATTCCTGAGGGCTGCCAGAATCGAGTCGGACCGTCGACGTGAATCCATCCGGCTTTTTCGTATACCGGCGCGACTTTGCGCCGACAGATCAACAATCCAAATTCCGCGCCGAGCTTCGTGCGCATGAGGGCTTCAGCGGCACGCAGCATCGCGGTGGCGACGCCGCGCTTGCCGTATTCGGGCTTCGTTACGACGTTGCCGATTCCGGCAACTCGGACGCGTTGATCCGCGGCAGTCATCTCTCGCGTCACGACCTTCAGGCTGCCGACGAGAAGTCCCTCGATGCGGGCGGTCGCAAACCACTCGGCGGGCGCCCACTGATACGCGATGTGGCCGAAGACCTCGTCAGTCCAGCATTTGAGTTCGCCCTTCAATGCCGGAGCAATCTCGTCCGCGCTCTCGATGCGGACTTCGATCGCGTCTGATCCCATCGGCTATTCTTTGCGCTTGGTGATCTTGTCGATCGCGGCGAGGTCGTCGGGCGTCATCTTCCAGCCGCACGCTTTGATATTTTCGCTGACCTGCTCGGGCTTGGTTGCGCCGGAAATCACGCTCGAGACCTCCGGCTGCGCAACCAGCCAGCTCGTCGCGAGATCGACCATCGAGTGGCCGGCGCCGCGCGCGTGCTGCTCGAGTTTTTCCAGCACGGCAAAGTTCGCATCGGAGAGCATCTGACCCGCCCGCGCGCCCATCGCACCGAGGCGCGTGTCTTTCGGCGGTTCCTGGCCGCGGCGATACTTGCCGGTCAGAAATCCGCTAGCGAGCGGAAAGTAAGGCAGAATCCCGACGCCAAAATGACGGCACGCGGGAATCAGCTCGCGCTCGACCCGGCGGTCGAGCAGGTTGTATTGGTTCTGCGCCGAGATGTACGGCGCGAGATCCTGCGCGCGCGAGATCCACGCCGCCTCCGCCACCTGCCATCCGGCGAAATTGCTCGAGCCGATGTAGCGAACCTTGCCCGCGCGCACTATCGCGTCGAGCGCGGCCAGAGTTTCCTCCTGCGGCGTCACCGGGTCGGGCGCGTGGATCTGGTAGAGATCGATATAGTCAGTCCCCAGGCGCCTAAGACTCGCCTCGACCGCCGCCATGATGTACCTGCGCGAGCCGCCTTTCTGGTACGGTCCATCGCCCATCGCCATCCCGAATTTGCTCGCGACGATTATCTCGTGGCGGCGATTTCCGAGCGCCTTGCCCAGCATCTCCTCCGACTTGCCGCGTCCGCCGTAGATATCGGCGGTGTCGAACAGCGTGATGCCTTCGTCGAGGGCGCGGCCGACGACCGCGCGAGTCTGCTCGGCGTCGATCCGCATGCCGAAGTTGTTGCATCCGAGTCCCGCGATCGAAACCTGCAAGCCCGAATTCCCAAGTCTTCTGTATTCCATGCCTGATAATGTTTCGGCGCACCGCCCACGGTCAATCGCCACGCGGCGCGCTGCTTGCGCAGGCCTGTGCCCGGTCGTATCGTCGCCGGCAGAGCGCCATGACTGCGAAATTGGAGAATGCCGCATCACCCGCCGAGCTGATCGATCTCGAGCGCTATCCGATTCTCGATCTCGCCAGCGCACGGGCGCGCGAGCTTGCCCGCGATTGCCGCGTTCAGCTTGATCGCACCGGCGCGTGCGAGCTGCCGGGTTTTATCAAATCCGATGCGGTCGCCGCTTTAGTGCGCGAGGCCGACGAGCTTGCGCGCCTCGCCTATCACAGCGTGGTCACCGGCACCGCTTATCTCGAAGCACCGGCGGCGTCCTGGCCGCCGGACCATCCGCGGCGTCATTACGATAAGACCTCGGTCGGCGTGGTCGCTTACGATCAGTTTCCGCCGCGCTCTCCGATGCGCCGGCTGTTCGAGTTCGAGCCGCTGATGGAATTTATCGCGGCGGCGATCGGCAAGGACAAGCTCTACCGCTACGCCGACCCGATGGGCGCCCTCAACCTTGCCGTGATGGGTGACGGCGAGCGGCTGCATTGGCATTACGATCAGACTGACTTCGTCACTTCGATCGCGCTGCGTCCGGCCGAGTTCGGCGGCGATTTCGAGTACGTGCCGCTCATCCGCAGCGCGAGTGACGAAAATTATCCGCGCGTCAAACGGCTGTTCGACGGAGACCCGGAAGGCGTCGTGCGCGTGCCGATGCATCCGGGAACGCTCTTGCTGTTCGAGGGCCGCAACTCGATTCATCGCGTGACGCCGATTCGCGGCGCGACCACGCGCCTGGTCGCGCTGCTCGCATACGACACCAGGCCCGACACGCGCAGCAGCAAGACGCTGCAGATGGCCCGCTATGGGCGGACCGCCTAAGCGCACGCGCAAAACCAAATTACGCTCGCGCAATGCGCGGATGCGCGTTGAGCGCGACCTGATCGGTGCGCTCGAAATCCCCGCGGCGGCGCTCTATGGAATTCAGACCTCGCGCGCGGCCGCAAATCTTTCTTTTTCGGGCCGCACGCTCGGCGACTATCCGTCGATGGTGCGCGGACTCGCGATGGTGAAGTGCGCGGCGGCGCGCGCGAATCTTGATGCCGACGTGATCGACGCGAGAGTCGCGCGAGCGATCGAGCACGCCTGCCGCGCGCTATCGCCGGCGGCTATCGCGATCATCTGATCGCCGATCCGCTTGGCGGCGGCGGTGGTATCGGGATCAATCAGAATGTCAACGAGGTCATCGCGAACCTCGCAAGCGAGCATCTTGGCGGCAGGCGGGGCGCAGACGCGATCGTGAGTCCGAAGACTCACGTCAACGCGTCGCAATCGACCGCCGACGCATGCGCGACCGCGGCGCGAATCGCGATCCTCGAACAGGCGAGCGTGCTTGTCACCGCGCTCGGGGAATGCGTGCGCGCCTATCGAGCGAAAGCGCGCGAATTTCGCCGCGTGATCACGATCGCGCGCACCTGCCTGCAGGACGCGCAGCCAACTTCTCTCGGCGATTTTTTTTCCGGCCACGCCGCCGCGCTCGAGCGCCGCAGCGCTGACCTCGCTCGCAGGGTGCGCGAGCTTCGCCGCGTGAATCTCGGCGGCACGGTGATCGGCTCCGGCAGTGGCGCGCCGGCCGCATATCGGCGCGTAATTGTGCGCCGTCTGCGCGAGGTGACCGGACTCGATCTGATTGCGCGCACGAATCTTTTCGATGCCGCGCAGAATATCGACGACCTTGGCGCGGTCGCCGCCGCACTCGGGATGCTCGCCGAGGTGCTGCTCAAGCTCGCGCAGGATTTGCGCTTGCTCGCATCGGGACCCGGCGGCGGCTTCGGCGAAATCACTTTGCCTGCGGTCCAGGAAGGTTCATCGTTTTTCCCGGGCAAGATCAATCCGGTGGTTCCAGAGACGATGCTGCAATGCTGTTTCCAGGTGCTTGGACACGAACGCGCCGCGCGGCTTGCGCTCGAACGCGGCGAGTTGAATCTCAACGTGTTCGAAGGCGCCGCAGCGGTTAACCTGCTCGACGCGATTGGGATTCTCTCGCGCGCGGTTGCGCTATTTACCTCTCGATGTGTCGTCGGAATCAGGGCGAATGAAGACCGCTGCCGGGAGCTTGCGGCGCGCTCGCGGTTCAAAGCCTGACCTGTCGATCAGGCGCTTTCCGAATCTAAAATCTTTTCATGGTCTGCGCACGCGATCGGACGCGCGTCTGCTTTTTGTGCGAGGAATGCAAAGCTCGTCAACGCCGCGCCGCTGGCATCCGCCTTGCTCTCTTCGAAGCAGAGACTAAGCGGAGGAATTCGAAATGCTGTACTGGACGTTGGTCTTTCTGGTCGTGGCGATTTGCGCGGGAGCGCTTGGATTCGGCGGAATCGCGGGCACGGCCGCCGGTATCGCCAAGGTTCTGTTCTTCATCTTCCTGGTGATGTTCGTGGTCGCGGTTCTTTTCGGAAGGGCGCTTATCTAGCGATTGTAAATCCCGAGCCAGCGCCGCCGATCTTCGACGATCGCGCGCCGGCTCTTCAGCAGAGCGTACGCGCCGTCCAGCGTCATCGCACGGCGGCTCGTCAGAAACCACGCGACCACCAGCGGCGCTCGCTCGCATCCTTCCTCGCAATGCACCAGCACCCGCTTTCCCATCTGGAGATGAGCGTCGATTAGCGCGGCGGTATCATTCATCGAGTCGATACCGCGAGCGAGAATCGGCATATGAATCGCCTGCGCGGGCTCGCCTTCCGGGATATCGGACAGCACGTTGATAATCGTGCCCTCGAAGCGCTGCGCGTCCTGCAGATCCCCGACAAAGAGATTTTCGATAATCTCGCTTTCCCGCCAACCCACCGCTGACACCGCGTATCACCGAACCAGCTGCGCGAGCGTTGCGGCGCCGGTGTTGCGGCCGCGACCATCGCGCGATCCGGCTTCCTCGAGTTGCCCGCGCTCGACCAGTATGCGCCAGAGCTGCTTCGGATCGGCGCTGAAGACCGCGGAGGCATCCACCGGCTCGACGTACCACGCGCCGTTCTGGATCTCGCCGCGCAACTGTAGCGGCAGCCACTGCGCGCGCCCGTAATAGACATGCATCGAGTCAGGCGCGGGATTGCCCTTGATAAACGCCGTGACCGACGCCCGATCGCCGATCCAATAGAGATCTCCCACGACCGCGGTCGCGCCCGCCGGCGCAGTAGTCGCTCGCGCCAGCACGACCGGCGCATTCATCTCGACCGGACCGCCGAAGTACGCGGTCACGTCGCCCAGCCGCTGCGGTGTGTCGGGCAACAGCGCACTAATCGGGATGGTGGTCGGCTGATTGATAATCACGCCGGCCATCAGCGGCGGCTCGCCGCCGGGCAGCAGCAGGATGACCGATTGCGCGAAAACCGGATCGTCGAGTTCGGGGGTCGCGACCAGCAGCGAGGGTACGACCAGTGGAGGCTGCGCATGCGCTGGTGCTGCGAAGCCATCGGCACAGAGCACAATGATGACCGCGGCCACCCAGCGCATCGCGCGCGCCCGGACGGTCTTGCTATTTCCTAATGGTGATCGCGGGAACATCCAGTCACCGGCCGACACCTTGAGGCTTAAGAGGAAAGGCGTCACCGCGTCAAGGCTTTCTGATCGCCACAGACGCGAAGGCCCGGAATCACTCCCGGGCCTTCGCGTCTATCAGGGTTCAGAACCGAACTTCATTTCTGTCGGATCATTTTGGCGTCTTGCCTGCGCCCTTCAGAGCTACACTCTGGCCAAAGGCCGGCTCGAGGTTATCCTTGATCATCAGGGTGCCTTCGTACTTGGTCGCCTGTGTCGGGGTGAAGGTCACCGAAACTTCGCAAGTGCCGGGCTTGACTCCTTTGGACCGCGGACCCAGATCGTCGTCATCGCAGGCCTGACTGATACTGAACGGGCTGGCCGCGCCGGATTCCGATTCGATCAGAATAGGCACGGGGTGTTTCTTTTTGGTGATCTTGCCGCGGTTGGTTATGTGGACCTCCTTGACCTTGCTCGATCCGACCTCGACGGTGCCGAAGTTGAGCGTCTTCGGCGCGACGCGAAGCTTGCCCGCGACCGGAGTCGGCGTCGCGGTTGGCGTGGCCGTGCGCGTGGGACCGGCCGCCGGCGCAACGACGTTGAAGCCCGTCGAGGCGTTCGACGCGACGTATTGCGAGGTTCCAGCGAAGCTTGCGCTGAGCGTCTTCGTTCCCGCGGCGCCAGTGCTCGCCGCGCAGGTCGCGATACCGCTCGCGTTGGTGGTCCCGCCGCAACTCGAGCCACCAAGCAAAAAGCTAATCGATTGGCCCTCGAGGGGAACTTGCGGATTGGAAGAGACATCGGTCAGCGATGCGACCAGATTAACCGACTGATTCGGCGATCCCGTGGTGGGGCTGGGATTGAGACTCATGAAGGTCACATCCTTCCCCGGTCCCCAGGTAACCACCGCTTGATTTGAGGTAACGGTCGTGTCGGCGAGCGCCGCCGCCGCGGTAATCGTATCGACGCCCTGATGGGTAGCCACGTAGGTAAAGGACGCCTGACCGCTCGAGTTGGTCAAACCCTGTTGGGTCTGAGGATTTGCGCCCGTCACAAAGAATTGGACGGAAGTGCCCGTCGGCACTGTGGCGTAGTGGAACGTCGCGGTGAAGGTCTGTCCCGTGCCCTGCGCCGGGCTGGGCACAACCGTTGCCGGGCTCAGCACCAGCGACGCGGCCGGATTTGCCGCTGCGTAATTACATCCACCGCTCGCGTCGGTGATCCTGAAAACGCCGACGCCTTGTCCCGCGTAGAGGCACCCATCAGGTCCGGGCACTATTACCCAAGCGGTTCCCTTGGAGATCAGATTCGTACCGACGCTCGGCGGCGTGGTGGTCAAATCCACCTGACTGGTGCCGATCGGAGCGGTCCCGACGGCCGGCGGCGCGAGGGTCAGAAATTGAGCGTCGCCGTTTCCCTGTACCCCCTGCGCGAAGAGCCCGAGATTATTCATCGTGACGCCGGAAAGCAGCGTGACCACCGGAGTAGGCGGACCGTCGGTGCCGGTAACCTGGGCAACGCCGCCGTCCGACCAGACATACATTGTTCCGTTCGGCGTGAAACTGATGTTGGCGTTCGGAGTATTCGGCAGTTGAGCATAAACGGAAACCGTAGGCGACGCGCCCGATGGATCCGAGATACGCCACAGATCGGTGTTATCCGATCCCGCGCCGCTGCATGAATCTCCTACAAACAAATCTCCGCTCAGCGGATCGATCGAGATAAAAGAGGGGCAGGTAAGGTTCGACGCCACATTCCGGATTACCGCCCCGGTCGAAGGATCGATCTGCAGCACTGCCCCGGTGTTGAAACCTCCCGTAGTGGCGCTTCGCCCGGCGTAGAGGTTTCCGCCCGAGTCCACCGCCAGGCCGAACACAGCCGGTCCAATCGGTGTCGGCGTGACGAGCGTGCTGGCGCCGGCGGCGCCGCCACCGGGAGGAATTTTGTAGATATTCCCGGTTGACGCTTCGGATACGTAAAGATTCCCCGACGAGTCGAACGCCAAACCGCCCACCCCCGGGCATCCGCCAAAGTTGACATCACCGTAGAAGAAATTGGCGGCAAGGACGCCGTTCACATAGGTGTTGGCCAGAAATCCCGGCGCCGGGACCGGATTGCCGTTGCCGCATCCGTTTTCAGGTCCATTGACGAATTGAACCGTTCCAGTCTCAGGGAACGGCAGATTGCCGTCGGTCGCGTCCACCGCGGAATAGGTTACCGTCTCCGGAACTTGGTCGGTCGCGGTGAACACCACAATCCCGCTACTGTTGGTCACACTGGGATTCGGTCCCACAATCGCGGAACTACCCGTGCCCTGGGTCAAGTTGATCAGCTTGCCGGGTGTCGGACGTCCCAGAGAGTCCGTGAGGGTAATCGTAATCGTGGTCGTGGTTACGCCGTCGGCGGTGACCGAATTGGGGAACGCGTTCAGCCCGGCCGACGCTGCGGGTGGCGTCACGAATGCGAGTGACGGTTGCGCGGCGAGCGGCACGCCGTCGCTGGTGTCAGTCGCAGTGAGAGTGACGCTCTCTGCGGTCAAGTCGGTGACCTGGAACGTCACATTGCCGTTCGAGTCTGAGACCCCGCTCGCCGGCGAGATCTGGGCACTTCCGGTCGCGGTTAGCGTAACGGATTTCCCAGCCACCGGGATGCCGTTGCTATCGTACAACGATACCAGGGTCAGTGCGGCCGTCGTGCCGTCATTGGGCTCGCCGATAGGGCCGATCGCGCCGGCAGGCTGCACACCGTTTTGCAGGTACGGCGCAACCGCGGACGCGGACGCGCTGACCGACCCGGGCGATTGCATTGTCAACGCGCTGTAGAGCTCGCTCAGATCGGGAGAGCCCAATCCGACGTGAGTGAAATCGCTACCCAGCGACGCCGCGTTGTGGAAAGCCGCGGTGGCCGAGAGCGAATAAAGTTCGGGATTGAAGAATCCCACATTCTGGCCCACCCCCTGATTGAGCAGCGCCGTATATGCGGCCCACTCCGGAGCAGCGAGGCTGGTTCCACCGTACTGCAGCCCGTTAGGACATCCGCCGTTATCCGCCTGGCAGATCTGAACACCATGGAACGGATCGGCGTTCGCAACCACATCGGGAACCATTCGCATGCTCGAGCCTGTCAGTACGTGTTGATAGCTCGGGGCTGCAAAAAACTTGCTGGTGCCGAATCCGCCCTGTCCTGCCGGCGGCGTGGTGTTCGCGTCGTTCCACCAGGTTTCGGTGCCGTAAGTGAAGCCGGGACCCGGCGTAAGTGAACTACCGCCGACCGCGGTCGCATTGGGAGAGTCCGCCGGAACGGCCACTGTGTTCGGGCTGCCGTCGAGGCAGGTGCTGCCGCTATCTCCGGAGCCGTTGAAGATGGTGATGTTGGATGCGGCGGCATTCTGAAAGATCGTGTCGATGCTGTCGACGTCGGCGGCGGTGGTCTGGTCCTCGCAATAGGCCCAACTGTTACTGATGATCGAAACGCCATCGTTGATCATCTTGTTGAAGACGGCCTGGAAACTGCTCCCGGCGCCGCCGAATGGCGCGTCGTAAACTACCACCTTGGCTCCGGGCGCGACCGCCGTCACCGCGTCGATATCGAGCAGCACCTCGTCCTCGCCGGAACCGATTGTGGCGCCGCCGTTAACATTCACCTCGCTGATATTATTGATCTGGGTGTCCGGCGCTCCGATCAAAGCAAGAAAATCGGTGACATCGCTCATATTGAAATTGTCGAACTCAACCAATCCAACCGTCTGGCCGGTACCATCGACGGATTGCCACGGGGAGGCCGGATCAGAGGCCGGGATGGAGCCGTTGCCCTTATGCTGCGCCGATGTAAGTTCGATCTGAGGCGGTGACAGAGAGGGCGATGGCGATGTTGAGTTGCAGACATTGGGTACGGGAAGGCGACGGCTATATCCGGCCGCTGCTGCTTGTGTGTTGAAGCAGACCGCGAGGTCTTTGAGAAAACATGCCCGATACGCGGCGGGGTCGTTAATCGTACCGATCGCCTGGATGGAAGCGATGACAGCGCAAACCGCAAGAAATAACGCCTCCCGCTCCGGCTTTGGCGCGGCGTAACTCGAGAGGCCGCTGATAGCCAGCACCCGCGAGGCGATCGTTTCAGGCAGCGCGGGGGCGGCTTGATTCGCAAAAAAACTTTGCTTTCCGATTCGATAGTCGCCGATATTCACGTCGAACGCGCGCTCGGCGTCGCCGCGCGTGCCGGCGACGGTTATCGTCAGCCGATTCTTTGAGCCCTCGATCAGGCGAAATCCGTTCGCGCGCAAATAGGCGAGCACCGAGTCGTAATCATCGCGGCTGGGTCCGAACCGATCTGCGATTTGCCGCTGGGTAAGATAGTGATGGAAATTTTTCGAATGCGGATCGCGAAGTTCTTTAAGATAGATGTCGAATGCCGATTGTTTATCGCGCCGGAGCACAATCGTCAGCGTTATCGGCTGGGCGTCTTCTTTCGCCAGATGTGACTTGTTGCCCGGCGTCGAAATCGCGGTTGCCTCCGACAATACCGGCAGCACATGTCCCGGCAGCCGAACCATCGCAGTGGTTGTACGCGTATCGGTACCAGGCATCGCAGATGAAACGGCGGCTTGAGCAGGCGGTACAATAATCAACAACAATGGTAAGAGCAGGGCCGACTTAATCCAGCGATACATTTGCTTCCCCCCTGACTGGTGGTCTCGAGCGATTGCTACTGACAACCGGATCAAGCCTCTCTCGCGAAAACACTGTTGGCTCATCAAACTTGGTCAGCTCCAGGAATTGCGTAAGACCGCATCTGTATCGCGGAGATACTTAACGTCGCAACGGAACAACGTGAAATTGAAGGGTACAAATCGCGTGGGCGCAAATTTTCACCCACGTCGCAATCTGGCTATTGGCGAATTAAGGTTCGGCTTAGTTCAGCGAGCCGGGCGAATCGGACACATGCCATCTGATCGGATGGACGGGATCTGGCTTATACACACACGAATAGCCAGTATGAATACTAATCGCGAGATTGTGGCCGACTGAGATATCCAGCGCGCGTATCTTCCGGATAGCGGCCTTGATCGCCTTGGTCACCATTACACGCGAATGTCCGGGTGAGGCGTCGAAACTGCCGCCAGCGCCCAACGCCCTGCGCGCGTTCAATCCGGCCGCCAGCGATCCAATTCGCGCCAGCTCCTCGGCAGCGACGCCCTTGCCCGGCCGCGCGAGCAGATGCGCCAGGTAGAGCAGACCCTTGGTGCTGCGCAGGCGCATCTCGACGCAGCCCAGCGCGACAGTCCAATAGTCGCCTTCGCAGCGGAAGGCGCCTTCGACCGGCTCCGGTTCGCTGATCCCTGATCTATCGGCGGGAACCCCGCGGTGGCCCTTGGAGCGCCCTCGCGCGGCGTTCACCTTCTCGATCCATACTGCGCCGGCGCCGTGGCGCTGGTATATCTCCTGCGCGGCATCGAACTGCTCTGACGCGCGCGAGAGCGCACCGGCAGCGAGCAGCGCGGAGCCCCACACGTGATGCGTCTGTGCCAGGTCCCACGGCAGATCGTAGCGGCCGAAGATTTCGAGCGCGCTGGTGAATTGGCGCTCGGCTACATCACGATTACCCTCGGCCGCGGCGGCCATCGCCTCGGCAAGGGCGACGCGTCCGAATAGTCCGCGGAAGTCTTCGCCACCCGCGATAATCTCGCGGCATCGCGCCAGATGGCTGCGGGCGCCATCGGACCGCCCGCGCAAAGTCGCGATCAACGCCGCTTGGGCGTGGGCATTCAGCGCGTACGGGATGTGCGGCCCTTCGATTGCTGCCAGCAGTGTCACCTGGTTCATCGCCTCGGCGCCCGCCAGGTCACCGACCGCCAGGCATACCAGTCCCTGGAAATAGGCGTAGACCGTTTCGCCGTCGCGGCTTCCGGCTGCGCGCATCGCGTCGCGGCTTTCGTCAAGCAGAGCCGCCGCGCGTTCCCAATCTCCCTCGTAGAGCAGGATAAAAGCTTCAACGACGGCGCGCGGCGATTCGGCGAGCAACTCCTTGGCGCGCGCAAGCTGGCCGCGAAAAACGAACCCAAATGCCATTTCCTGGATCAGCACGCGGCGCTGAAAGATCGCCTGAGCCATCCGGGGCCGCGCAAGTTCCCGCGCGAACCAGCGCTGGCCCTCGCGCGGGTCCCACAGCGCGAGCGGATGGTAGCCGCCGCTCCACGCGGTCTCGAATGCGCCGTCCAAATTGTTCAGCCGATCCGCACGGTGCCACGCGTCGTCCATCAGCGCACGAGCTTCGGCCAGCCTGCCACTGTGGAACAGATGGTCCGAATGGTGCGCCGCCGCGCGAATCCATAACGCTTCCTCTCCAAGATGCGTCGCTATCTCCATCGCGCGATGCGAAGCCGCCAGCCCTTCCTGCGTGTGCTGCGCCTGCATGGCGACCTGCGCCAGCCCCGTGTAGAGCCAGATCTGTGATTGGCTGTCGGGGAGCTCACGTAGCACCAGTTCGGCCTGCCGATATTGCGCCATCGCGCGCGGAATGTTCATCGCAGGCGAACGTTGCGAGAACATCAGCCCCAGCCGCGCGTGCAGATGGGCCGCTTCGATCGGCATCGCGGCGGCCTCGTAGATTTTCGCTGCGCGCTCGACACATTCGATTCCGCGCGGATGGTCAAACTCGGTTATCGAGTAGGCATCGCCGAGCCGTTCGAGAATCCGCGCCAGCCGCGGCGGATCGGCCGCTCCGCGCTCGGCGAGCGTCAGCGCGGTTTGCCAGTGATGCGCCGCGCGCTCGTAGGCGAAAGCCGAAAATGCCGCCTCGCCGGCCGCGATCGCGTACTGGATTGCTTTATCGCTCGAGCCGCCCGGCGCCGCCGCGACCGCGTGATAAGCGATCTGCTCCAGATGCATCGCCGTCTCGCAGCGATAGAGATTCTCGAGCACGCAAAGGATTTCCGCATGCAGCCGCGCCCGGCTGCTGAGATCCAGATCCTGATACACCACTTCGCGGATCAGTGCGTGGCAGAAGCGGTAGCGGTCCGGGCCGTCCGGCATCAGGACGCCCGCGGCAATCGCGCGATCGAGCACGCGCAGCAGCTCTTCGGGCGCAAGACTGGTCGCACGTTCGAGCACCGCTCCTTCGCACTGGATGCCCAGAGCGGCGGCGACGCAGAGCGTCGCCCGCACAGGAGCCTCAAGCGCGCTCAGGCGTCCGCGAATCGACGCGCGCACGCTTTCAGGAACAAGGAATTCCGCGCGGCGAGCCGCGCCGTTGCCGGCGCGCGTCAAGTTCATCGCGCGCATCACTTCGGTGACAAAGAACGGATTGCCCCCAGTGGTCTGGTATAGCGTCGAAACGAATTTCCCGTCGGGAGCGCATCGGGCTCCGCCTGCGACCACTTGGGCGACTTCGGCTTCGCTCAAGCCGGCGAGCGGGAGTTGCCGTCCGCTGCGATACAGATCGGAAATCACGCGGACCATCGCCTCGGAACCGCGCACCTCGGCGTCGCGATAGGTGGCGACGATCATCAGCGGAGCGTCATGAATCTCACGCACCGCAAACCGCAGCATCAGCCACGAGGTTTCGTCGGCGTCATGCAGATCGTCAAGCACGACCATCAGCGGATGTTCGTGCGCGAAACTGGCCACCAGCGTCGCGAATCCCTCGAACAGCCGGAACCGCGATTGCTGGGCATCCTCTTTGGCTTCGACCGGCGCTTCCGCGGCGACCGCAGTCGATTCTCCCAAGAGCCGTGCGATCTCAGGCGCGGCGGCACCCAGCCGTTCTGTGTCGAAGCCGCCGCCGATAAGAGCGCGCGCGACCTGGCTCATCGGCCAATAGGGCGGCGCTCCTGCTCCTTCGCAGCATCGCCCCCACACCGCGAGCATCCCGCGAGAGGCAGCCTCGGCGGCGATTTCGGTGGCGATTCGGGTTTTGCCGATTCCCGCTTCTCCGGTCAAAAAAAAGATTTGGGTTCGTCCCGCCAGAGCATCGGTCAGGCCCGCACGCAGCTCGGCCATCTCGCGGCCGCGGCCCACGAATTGGGTTTGGCGAAATCCAGTTTCCGATTCGACCGATGCGAGCACCAATTCGGCCCCACTGTGGACGTGCGGTTCAAAGGCGGATCGTTACTGAATCCGCAGCGCACTTAATGATGGATTTATTTGATTTTCAGCGTTGTTTCCAGCGCTTTGAAGCTGTAGCACGCACGAGTCAAAAAAACCCGCATCGATTGTCTAATTTTTTGCTGATTTGGCTAATTCTCTCATCGATTCCAATTTCGCTAATAATTCGTCCAATGCAATGATGACCTTACCGGGAGAAGCAACCCGGAATTGAGCCCAACTGCGACCCGCGCCGCCTACCCTGATTGTTATGCCGTCTTCCTGAAGTTCGCGAAACGCGGCTTCATCGGTGGTGTCATCACCGAAATAGACAGGAATCGCCGTCTGGTCGCCGATCAATCTCTGGATCGTGCGCACTGCGGCGCCCTTGCCGCCGAGACCGCGCGGAATTGCTTCGTCGACCATCTTCCCGCGCAGGATCGCAACCCTGGGGCATCGCGTTTCGATCAATTCGCGCAAGCCTGCACGCACGACGGCTGCCGCCGCGGGTCTCGCGTTGCGATAATGAAGCGCAATCGCGGTCCGCTTGTCCTCGATCACAAAGCCGTCGCGCGGTCGCACTTCACGCTTCATCCATGCGCGAATTTCTGCGATCTCGGCACGCGCCCGAATGCTCGCGCGCAGGGAGTGGCGCTTGCCGCGTGGATCGACGATCTCGATCCCATGGCTTCCCGCCATCCACACTCCGGTTTCCGGCCGGAGCAGCGCGCGCAGTGTAGCCAAGTCGCGACCGCTGATAATCGCGACGGCGACCCGCTCCGGATACGCCGCGAGCGCGCGCAATATCCGCCGCGCGTGCGGAACCGGACGAGCCTCGGCCGGATGGGCGGTGATCTCGGACAGGGTGCCGTCGTAATCAACGCATAAGAGAAGCTTTCGCTTTTGAATGATTCCCGGCAGAAGATTCGAAGGGAGCGGCTTCGGCACGGAGGTTGGCTGCGAAGGCTCTTGCGCGGAGGTTTTCATTAGATGCGGGGGCGGCGCGAGGGCGAAGGATAAGAAAAATTGCTCCGCCTTCAGGGTCGGATCGGGCTATGATGTTGTCAAGGTACCCTATGCGGGACGCATGGCGCAGCAATATCCACTGCGTTGCACGATCGCGAGACCGCGCAGTATTCTTTTCACGCCGTTGCGATGGGCCAGAATCGTGGAAGCCCCTATGACGATGGAAGCAATCAGCCGGAGCGCGGAGATGGAATCCGATGGACGGCTGATCGTCGTGACCAACCGGGCACCGGTGAAGATAGTCACTCGCGACGACGCGATCCGGGTCGAGACCACAGTCGGCGGAGTCGCGACGGCGTTCGTCCAGTTGCTCGAGAAATTCGGCGGACTGTGGATCGCCTGGTCAGGCAGCACCGAGGATTTCGGTTCGCTCAGGCTCCCGGTCGATAATCCACGCTTCTCGATGATCTTGAAGGGGCTCACAGAAGCCGAAACCACGCAGTACTACTGGGGCATGTGCAACCGCGGGTTGTGGCCGCTGATGCATCAGATGACGGCGAACTGCCGGTTCAACACCCGAGACTGGGTGACTTATCGAGCAGTCAATCAGAGCTTCGCCAATCAATGTCTCGCGCAGGCGCGCGCCGGCGATACGATTTGGATTCAGGATTTTCATCTGGCGCTGATGCCCGCGATGGTGCGGCGGCAGGCGCCGCATCTGCCAATCGGGGTCTTCTGGCATGTGCCTTTCCCGCCCGAAGAAGTGCTCAGTAAATTTCCGTGGCGCGACGAATTGCTCGAAGGGATGCTCGGCGCGGATTTGATTGGCTTTCAGACCGAGGAGCATAGCCGCGCGTTCCTCGAATGCTGCCAGAACCTGCCCGGGGCCGAAGTCGATCGTGAAAACGGCATCGTCATCCGTGGCGGGCACACGGTCCACGTCGGCACGTTTCCGATCGGCGCGCCACTCGATAGTTTCCAGCGCTTTGCGGCTGATCCCCACACCGCGCGCCGCGTTCGGCAAATCAGACGCGGAGTTTACGTCGAAAAATTGATCCTCGGAGTCGATCGGCTCGACTACACCAAGGGACTGCTCGAACGGCTGATGGCATTCGAGCGATTTCTCGAGCGTCATCCGCGCTACGAAGGACGCGTCACCATGCTGCAGATCGCGGTGCCCTCGCGCACGCGCGTGCCTGAATACATGATGCTGCGGCGGCAGATCGAAGAGCGGGTCGCGCGAATCGTCGCGCGGTTTTTTCACGACGGATGGTTTCCCGTGCGCTATCTTTACAAACAGTATCCGCCGCAGACGGTGGCCGCATATTATCGCGCCGCGGATGTCGCGATGGTCACACCGCTGCGCGACGGGATGAACCTCGTCGCCAAGGAATACGTCGCCTCGCGCGTTGACGGTGACGGCGTTCTGGTACTGAGCAAGCAGGCGGGGGCAGCGAACGAGTTGAAGGAAGCGCTGATAGTCGACCCTACGAATATTGAAGAGCTGGCATCCTCGCTTAAGCGGGCGATCGAGATGGAACCAGACGAGCGCCGCGCCCGGATGCGCATGCTACGCGCCCGAATCGCCACCAACACCCTAACCGACTGGGCCGACGGCTTCCTGACCGCCCTGCACGAGGCGCATCAAGTATCACCGGCTCGGCGGACTCTGGCCGTATAGAAAGACTCCGAATCGCGCGCGATTATCGCCCCGCAAAGACGAGATCCGCCAAATAAATCTCTAGGCTTATGCGTTCAACAGCCCATCCAACTTTGGTGATCCGCTTGGGCTCAAAAGCGGCAGCGCTGGTGGTGGCGGTGGCGGAGGTCCTCAGCATTGGTCGTGGGATTCGAAAAACCAATGGTGGGATATAACGGTCCCCGGGGTGGAGGGATACTGGATCTTTCTGGGTAATTACTACGCGGGCGTCAATTCGGGCGCCACAGGGAATCTGTCGCCGATGTCGGCGTTGACCGTAACGTCTAGAGAGGAAATCATTGAGGGACTCGTGTATTTTCTCGGGCCTAAGGTGCGTTTGCTCGCGCCGATGTTGAACGACGGCGCATTGCTGACCCTTTTACTAGAGCAGGAGGCACAAGCGGCCGCGCGCGCGGCGATGATGGCAACTATCGCTGCCGACGGCGCAATAGTCGGCACGGCTGCGGCAATAATAGTTTTGACGCCAACAGAGACGGGCTGTGGGCCCGGTGAAACGTGTTCTCCCTGAACGCTCCCGAGCCGCGTTTTCAGCGCTTGGACCACCGGTCATTTGCAGCGAACAAATCGCAACCAGCGGAAATGTCTTCGGCCTATGCCAATCGCTCGCCGACCAGTTTCCTGAAGCACGATCGCTATATACGAAGAGCTCTCTTCACCCGCATTGGTCACCTGGCGGACAGGGCTAGGCTGCCCGAAACGGAATGATTCTACGAAAAGCGAACCGCTCCCTGGGACTAATCCGGGGAGCGGATTTCAATTTCGCGGCGGGCGCCGGAAGAAAGCTTTATGCTTCGAGGCGCGGTGCTCGAGGCGTCGGCGCGCGAGGTGTCGAGCGTCAGGCCGCGGGTTTGCTCGGTGAAGAGCCTGGCGTAGGTTCCGCCGCGGCGCAGCAGTTCGCTATGCGTTCCGACCTCGACCACGCTGCCCTTGTCGAGCACCACGATCAGGTCCGCCGTCATCGCACTGCGCAGGCGATGCGCGATCAGGAAGACCGTGCGGCCGTCCATCAGGCGCTCCATCGCTTCGTGGATCAGATTCTCCGACTCGGAATCGACCGCCGAGGTCGCTTCGTCGAGGATCACGATCTTCGAATCCTTCAGGAAGGCGCGCGCGAGCGCCAGGCGTTGGCGTTGTCCGCCGGAGATCTTCACGCCGCGCTCGCCGATAACCGTGTCGAGCCGGTCCGGCAGCTCTTCGACGAACTCGGCCAGGTTCGCCATCTCGAGCGCCTGCCAGAGCATCGCTTCGGTCGCCTCGGGGCGCGCGTAGAGCAGATTGTCGCGGACGGTGGCGCTGAACAGCAGCGCTTCCTGGGTTACCAGGCTTACGCTGTCGCGCAGCGACTTGAGCGTGAAGTGGCGCACGTCCTTGCCGTCGACCAGAACTCTGCCGGTCGTGGTGTCGTAGAAGCGCGGGATCAGATTGGCCAGCGTGGTCTTGCCCGCGCCCGAGCGGCCGACCAGCGCGACGCGCGCGCCGCCCTGCACGTGCAGATCGATCTGATTGAGCACGTTGCGGCGCTCGCTGCCGTCGCGCGGCGTGTAGCTGAAATTGACGCCCTCGAAATCCACCGAGCCCTTCTTCACCTTGAACGGGCGGGCCAGGGGATGATCGGTGATTTCGGGTTTGAGATCGAGAAAGCCGAAGATCCGCTCGATCGCCGCCATCGAGGCCGACACGATCACTGAAAGCTGCGCGAAACGCTCCAGCGGCAGATACAGGAATCCGAGGTAGGTGAAGAAGGCGATGAGCGTGCCGAGCGTGATACTTCCGCGCATGATCATCAGTGCGCCAACCCATACCACTACGATCGGCGCGCTGCGGGTCAGAAGCTGAATCAACATCTCCTGCGCGGCTGCCAGCCGAACCTTGTCGACCGAACGCGCGTAGAGCTGTTCACCGCGGCCGCGGAAGCGATCAATTTCCTGAGCCTCGCGTCCGAACGACTTGACGGTGGCCGCGCCGACGACGCGCTCGTGAACCTCGGCGTTGATGTCGGCGACCGCCTCTTGCATCCGATGGCTGACGGCCTTGATGCGCGGCGAAAAGACGCGCATGAACGTGACCCATACCGGCGCGATCGCAATCGCCACCAGCGCAAGCCGCCAGTCCATCGCAAACAGCACCAAGATGACCAGGCCGAGCGAGACCGCGTCCATCCAGACGTCGATCAGAGCCGAGCTGACGAGCTCATTGGCCTGGGAGACGTCGTTCAGGACTCGCGAAACAACCATGCCCGACGGGTTACGGTCGAAAAACGAATGTGGCAGCCGCTGCAGATGCGCGAACAGCTTGCATTGGATGTCGAAGATGAGATGGTTGCCGGCGATTCCGCCCCAGTAGTTGCGATAATAGCTCGCGACAGATTGAATCGCGTAAAGCGCCAGCATCGCGATGCTCAGCACCGCAAGCTTGTCTTGCGCAGTGACGCCGAGCCCGAGCAGAGTGGCGGCGTGAATGCATAGATGGTCGATAGTACCGCTGATCGCGTCCATTTTGGGCTGCGAAGCGACCAGAACGTCGATGACGTATTTGAAGGCTAGGGGGAAGGCGAGCGGAAGCGTGAATTTACCGACACCCATCAAGGCTGCCCCGATGACATACCTCATATGGGGCCTTATGTACGCTAAAAATCTGACCAGAGGGCGGTCCGAGGGAGAAATAGCGCTGTTGTCCACTAGCCTTTCCTTTGCGCGATGCTGAGATCCGGTCAAAAAAACAGATGCAATTTGAACAACTGCAACTGTCGTACCCCTTCGGACTGCCAAAAAGTGCAGGTATCTCAAGGATTTTTCTGATGTCCTCGTGACCGCCTCCATACGGTTTGGTAGGCTGTCTGCCTCATTTCGGAAAGTCGCCGGAGGGCGTCTGTTGAACGATCTGACTCGGTCCTGTTGGCCGCGAGCGAAATAAGAGCGATAGTCATCGCACCGAAAGCACCGACCTGGGCAAGATGGGGCGATGGATGGGGCAGACGACGGCGCAACGGACCGGTGCCGGGGTGAATGATCGGTCTGGGCAGAGCGAGGCTTCGGCGTCGGCTTCGTTCGCGATTATCGCCGCGATCGTTATCCTGCTGGTCTATCAGGGTTACACGCTATCGGTGGCGGGAGTCGCCTCACCCTGGATCGCAAAGAGCTTCGATCTCACCCAACCCGAGCTCGCGCGATTGTTCGCCTGGATGTCTATCTCGGCGTTCGGTTCGCTGTTGCTCGCGCGATTGGCGGACAAAGTCGGTCGGCGGCGGATAATTATCGCGAGTCTCTTCCTGACACCGATTTTTTCCGCGGGCGCGGCGATCTCACCGCATGCGATTTCCTTTGCGGTGTTTCAGATCCTCATCTCGGCGCTGCTCGGCGGATCGGTCTCGTCGGCGATCGTCCTGCTGGCGGAGGAATTGCCCGTCGAGCGGCGCGCGCAAGGCCAAGGCTTCGCGGCCTTCGCGAGCGCGGTCGGCGGCGTGCTCGGATACTTGCTGATCCCATTCCTGCTCAAATGGGGATATTCGTGGCGATGGCTCCTGGCACCGTCCGTAGCGGGGGCGGTCCTGGTCTGGCCGGTCGCGCGGATGCTGCCGGCGGAGAAACGCTTCGCGCGCAAGCATGCGATCCAGTCGCGCACCCAGAGCCATTTTTACGACATCCTGCATCCGCTATACCGCCGCCGATCGCTGACTCTGCTCGCCTGCGCCGCGCTCGACACGATGGCGGGAACAGCAGTCAACGGATGGCTCTATTTCGAGGCGGTCTCGATAATCGGCCTCGCACCCGGCAACGCGAGCACGCTGGTGGTCGTCGGGATGGTGGTCGGGATGGTCGGGTTTCCGATCGGGGCGTGGACCTCGGAGCATCTGGGGCGCGTTCCGACCGTCGCATGGTTCGGCGGCGCGGCGTGGCTCGGCGCGATCGGGTTTTATTGGGGTCCGGCCGGCACCACGAGCCATCCGATGTTTTTTCTTCTCGCCACTTATTGCTGGTTCAAGGTCGGTTCATCGATCATGACGGTTGGCGCAAACGCCGCGGCAACCGAACTGTTTCCAGCCGACCTGCGCACCACGATGGTTGGATGGCAGATGATCACGGGCGCAATCTTCTCGATGCTGGCGCAGGTGGTAATTTCCGGGCTCATCGGGCCGCTCGGCGGACTCGAAAATGTGATCCGGTACTTTGCGCTGCTCGGGATTCCCAGCGCGATCCTGTTCGGCGCATTTATCGACGAGACGCGCGGAATGACGCTTGCGGCGTCGTCGAAAGAAGCGCTTTGGGATCGGCTGCGTGGCCTGCCCAAGGACAATCCTGAAGAAGCAGCAGCGGAAAATTCCTCCAAATAGGAACCCAAATCGAACCCACCGCAAATTGAGCCGATGACGACCAGGACCAAATCGCCACTTCGAATTCCGCTTGGAGCATTGGTCGTGCTCTGGCTCGTGTTCGGTATAGCCGTTCAGGGAATTGCCGCGCGCCATCGCCACGCCAGGCATACGCCCACGCCGAGCGCCTCGCCGACCGCGACGCCCGTCCCTACAGAGCCGCTGGTGCTCGTAACCGGAGGCGTCGGCTCGTTGCGCTCACTGACCGCGACCAGTCCTACGGTCCTCGACACGGCAGAGGTCTATGAGCCGGCGGCGGGAGTATTTCTGCCGATCGCTAAAATGAAGGAGCGCCGGGACCGCCAGTTCTCCGTCCGCCTCGAGGACGGCCGCGTGCTGATCGGCGGCGGCGCCGATACGCTTTTGGTGCCGATGATCCTGTTCCCGGGACCGCCGATGCCCTCGACGCTCGGGTCGACGGAGATTTTCGATCCCGCGACGGGCGCATTCACTCTCGCAGCCACGATGATCGACGCGCGCGACGAACCCACCGGCACGCTCTTGCCCAGCGGCAAAGTTCTCGTCGCGGGCGGCGGCGATGTCGAAACCGAACTCTACGATCCAGCCGCGAACAAATTTACCGCGACCGGCAAGCTGAACTCCGCGCGCTTCGGACAAACCGCTACGCTCACCGCCGATGGATTGGTGCTGATCGCTGGCGGCGGAACCGCCGACGCGGAGATCTACAATCCGGCCACGGGAAAATTCGCAGCCGCCGGCACGATGAGTACCGACCGCATCTACCACACCGCGACGCTGCTCGAGGACGGACGCGTGCTGATCGCGGGTGGCAGTCCCTACGCGCGCCGCGCTCCGCTGGACACGACGGATATCTACGACCCAAAGACCGGCAAGTTCAGCCCCGGACCGAAAATGACCAAGCCGCGCGCCGGTCAGACCGCGACCCTGCTCAAGGACGGCCGCGTGCTTTTAGCTGGAGGCAGCGCGGACAATTCCGCCGAGCTTTTCGATCCGGCGACCAACAAATTCACCGCTACATCGCCGATGAACGCGCGCCGGTACGGCCAGTTCGCCGAGCCCCTACCGGACGGCAAAGTCTTGATCGGCGGAGGATGGGACGCGAACTATAGCCCACTGGCGAGTGCCGAGCTTTTCGATCCGGCGACGGGTCATTTCACGCCTACCGGGGAGATGACGCACGCTCGCGCCGGCGCAACCGCAAACCTGATTTCAGCGAAAACTCCGATCACCTGGTTCCTGCCAACTCCAACCGCCACCGCGACTGCGACTTCGACGCCGACAGCAACCGCCACGGCGACTCGCGACTTCGACGCCGACAGCAACTGTAACGGCAACTCCAACCCCGACAATGACCGCGACTGCCACCGCATCAAAGACGCCAACCGCGACTGCAACTGCGAAGCCAATGCATCCGATACGCAGCGACAACCCGACCACCAAACCTTCGCCAAAGCCGGCGCGAACTCCGGCCATCATCGCGACGGCGACTAGCCGGCTGCGACGATCGCACAACCGCAACGCCGGCCGCGTCCGCATCTCCGCAAGCCTCAAGCACGCCGTCAACGGCCGACCTCTAGAGGCTGTCGAAGGGTCGTTGATCATCGACGGTCCTCGATGCTGAGGTGTCATTCCGGCGCGTGTGGCGGCCGCGCGCGAGGAATCCCGAGACGCTCTTGCACTTACTCGAGTAGCAGATAGGCGAGCGAGCAAGAACGGGATTCCTCGCGCGGCAGCCACGCGCGGGAATGACACTCGGGACGCGCTGCAACAGTCGGAACGCAAATGACCGCCTGTCGAATACTGAAAGCTAATCAAACTCGTCAGCGCGAGAATCCGGTTGCTTAGAGAAGACGATCGATAATTCCCGAGGCGCGATCTGTAATGACCGGCGAGACGCCGGTCCTACTGAATAAGGCCTAATGCCAGTAGGGCCGCCCCCCTCGGCGGCCTCTTACCTGCGCAAGTGTCTCAGCTTTGCGGCAACGCGAAAGATTTGAAATACCACCCGATGTCAAAGATTAGCCATCTTTGCTATTATCTTGGCGTATCCTGGATTGGAGTAATACCGATGAATGTCTCTCTAACCCCCGAATTGGAAGAAATCGTCGCCGCGCGCGTCAGCTCGGGCCGCTACGCCTCGGCCAGCGAGGTGATCCGCGAAGCGCTCCGGCTTTTGGAAGAGCGCGACCAGCTCAATGAGTTGCGCAAAGATGTTCGGCTTGGACTCGAGCAACTCGACCAACGCCGACACCGCCCCTTCGATGCCAAAGCTGTGGAGCGCATAAAAAGCCAAGGACGGAAACGAGTCGCCGCATCGAACTCGCACAAGGTCCGCTCGCGGTGAGCGAGGTAGTACTTTCAGAACTCGCCGAGGCCGACATCGCGGCAAGTGGGATTAGCAGGTGAGCAACAGGAGTTTTGGAGGCGACGGTGTACTGCCCTGGGAGAAATCAGTCGGCTAAGCCTTTGGTCAGAACACTAGCGAAAGCCGCGTACCAGCTGAGTCACGACCCGGACTGTTCCAATCATCGAATCGAGAGCTTAATCTCGTTTCTGGCGCCTTCAAACGGCGATAGGTAATCTTGGATGGCCGAAACGATCCAATCAGATGCAGTAGACCTCGGGCCTATCCCACTAGAGCTATTCCAGAAGTGCTATCAGGTGGTCAGAACGACACATCGCCACAAAGGTGCCGGCGATCTTCCTACGCGGATAACTGCAGCCGGTAAAGATTATATGACGGTTCTCGTGTTGATTCCGGCCAGTAGGCAATTGATGCGCACGATCGATGCGAGCTTCAAGCTCACGCTATTAACGTGGCTTGCCGGAGGCGCTCTTGTGGCTGGCTCGTTTCTTTTGACGCGCTGGATGCTTCTGGCTCTGCCGCTCGTCGCGTTTGCCTTGTGGCGACTGAGATCAAGCAAGAAGGATTCTTGGATGTTCGAAGCTAGCGTCTTACTCGCTCTGGATGTGCTAGCGAATGACTTTGTTGGCTGGGGTACCGCCCTTCCCGCAGCTCGCCGCCAAGCGCTCGAGATCCTGGGAGGTTCTCCTTCCTCGGACTGGCTGGACTATTACCTTCCTCGTCGGGCGACTCTTGACGCAGAGAAAACTTATAAGGCTATGGGACCGAATGCAGGAATCGGCGCATCGCCAATTTGTTCGTAAAGGGTTTTATCATCGTGGACACATTACAATGGCGTAGCCACCGGTGGGCCGTGCCTAACGGTGAAAGAATTGAGAACGTTGGCAAGAAGCGCTGGCGATTCACCTGTACGGCATGCGGCAGGGCATTTGTCATGGATCACACAGCCAATCAGAAATGGGCCATAAATCAATACCAGAAGGTTTACTTTGGTGCGTCCGGGGACCAGGACGCGGCTCTTGAAGAAGGGGTTTCGAAGCGGTGGTTGAATGAGCTTTGTCCAAAAAAATATCTTCCGACTGATGATGTCGATCGGAAGAAAATACCGAATGTGAGCGGTTAACCTCAGTGCGTCATCGCGTTCCTCCGATGTATTCAAGCAATGCCGCGTTGATCAGAGTCTGATAATTGTCGCCGCCGGCGCGATCCACTGTGCTTTGAAAATGTTTGATCACGTCATTGTCGAGGCGAATCATGATTCGAGTCTTTCCGGGAGCCGCAGTCACGACGGGACCTCGCCGCGCCTTGCTGAAATCATATGGTCTTTTCATTCGTGGACAGATGTACACGGAACGGGCTGCTGGATCGACGGTGGGGCGCAGCCCGGCAAGAGCTATTCCCTTACTTCGACGGTGACCGAGTGCGGCTTCTTCAGGACTTCGACGGCTACTGCGGTGTCGGTGCGGCGCATCAGGAGGGAGATCGATTCGGTGCCGACGCGGAGGTCTTCGAGCTTCAGCCATTGGAGCCAGGTCGGCATCGCGGGTGATTCGATCGTTACGCGTTTGGCGGCGCCGCTGATCTCCTCGCTTCACGCCGGTTTGGCCAAGGATTCTCTCATCGCGCCGACCTCGGCGCGGACCGCTCGGCGTACGACGGTTTCGAGGCGCGCGCCTCGGATGTATTCGCGCAACGCTTCGTTGATGAGGGTCTGATAATTGCCGCCGCCGGCACGATCCACGGCGCTCTGAAAATGCTCGATCACGTCGTTGTCGAGCCGAATCGTGATTCGAGTCTTTCCCGGAGTCGGCGGCACGACCGGGCCTCGCTGCGCCTTGCTGAAATCGTATTGTCTTTTCATTCGTGCATAGATGTACACCGAATTGGCCTCTGGGTCGACGACGCGGCCTTATGATCGCGTCAGCGCAATTCGGCGGGGGCTATTCCCTTACTTCGACGGTGACCGAGTGCGGCTTCTTCAGGACTTCGACGGCTACTGCGGTGTCGGTGCGGCGCATCAGGAGGGAGATCGATTCGGTGCCGACGCGGAGGTCTTCGAGCTTCAGCCATTGGAGCCAGGTCGGCATCGCGGGTGATTCGATCGTTACTCGTTTGTCGGCGCCGCTGATGCTGAGCCCGAGCATCGCCTGCACGATTGGAAAGACGCTGGCCGCCGACCACGCTTGCGGATGGCAGGCGGTAGGGTACGGAACGGGGCCGAGCTCGGGACTGCGCTCGAAACCGCACAGCAGCTCGGGCAGGCTTCCGATCTGCAAGCGCACACCGCCGTTGAACAGCCCCTCGAGGATTCGGATGACGCCCTGGCGATCGCCCGAGCGCGCAAGGCCGATCGCGGCAAGGGCGTTGTCGTGCGGCCAGATCGATCCGTTGTGGTAGCTCATCGGATTGTAGCGGCGCTCTTTCGCGCTGAGCGTGCGCACGCCCCATCCGGAAAACATATCGGGCGCGAGCAGCCGCTCACACATCGCGGTGGCATGCTCGCCGTCGACCAGGCCGGTCGCCAGGCAATGCGCCCCGTTGGAGGCCATCACTTCGCACTGATGCTTCTCGCCGTCTAGCGCGAGCGAAATCATAGCGCGCGACTCGACCCAAAAGGCCGGTAAGAATGCGGCCTTGAGCGCCGCCGCGTGCGCGGTGAGTTTGGCCGCGACGTCGATCCGGCCCAGGCGCATCGCAACTTCGGAGATCCGCGTATAGGCCGCATAGACGTAGCCCTGCACTTCGGCCAGCGCGATCGGCGCCGTCGCGAGCGAGCCGTCGGCGTGCGAGATCGAATCGAAAGAGTCCTTCCAGCCCTGGTTGGAAAGCCCGCGCGGAGTTTTGCGGCTATATTCGACAAAGCCGTCACCGTCTATATCGCCCCATCGCTCGATCCATTCGAGCGCGCGCTCGATGTTGGGCCATAGCTCGCGCGCAAGCGTCAGGTCGCCGGTAACTTCCGCATGTTCACCGATCAGCCACAGGAACAGCGGCGTGGAGTCGACCGAGCCGTAGTAGCGGCCGAAAGGCACCTCGCCCGTCGCGGCCATCTCTCCGGCTCGGACTTCGTGAACGATCTTGCCCGGCACCTCATCGCGCGAGTCGTCGACTTTCGTCCCCTGCATCGCCGCCAGCGCGCGCAGCGTCTGGCCGGCGATATCGGGATTGAACGCCAGCAGCGAGAGCGAGGTGATGATACTGTCGCGGCCGAACAGGGTCGCGAACCACGGAATTCCGGCCATCATGAAGGTGCCGGCCGAGTCGATCCCGATGAGCGAGGTCAGGTCGGCGCTCGAAGCTTTGAGCAATCGGTTGAAGAGATCATCGCTGGTGCTGAGCTTGGCCCATTGACGATCGCGCGCGAAGATTTCTCCGCGTCGCAGCTCGAGTCCGCGATCGAAATTCGGCGCGAAGCTGTCAGCCGCTATGGGAATTACCGCGGGCCGAGGCTCGAGGCTGCAGGTGATTCGCGTCTGGAGCGTCACCGACTGTTCGGGTTCGAGCTCGATCACGAACGAGGCGCAATCGCCGGTAAGCTTTACCGGAGGCGGGTCGAACGAAAGCTCGGTTATCCGGGCCACGTGGTCGAGTCCTTCGTACCGAAGCACGACCGAGCCCCGCTTCACCTTGGGGCGAGCGCGGGTACCCTTGCGCTTGCGTTTGACGCCGCGGACTTCGAACAAGTCGTCGAAATCGGAACCAAAGGAAAGATCGAGCGCGAAGCGCACCCGCTCGCGCGAATAGTTGCGAGCCTTAATGCGGTGGAACATCGCCGCGTCTGCGAGCACCCATCCGCGTTCGATCTGAATCGATGTGCGCGGCACCGCGATCGCGCCGTCGCGCGCGCGCAGAAACGGATTGGTCAGGTTGATCACCAGCTCGGCGTTGTCGTCGCTCAGGTAGGAGTTGAGAAAGCAAGGCGCTTTGCCGTCGATCAGTATCTCGAAGCGGGAGAGAAACCGGGTGTCGCGATGAAACAGTCCCAACGCTTCCAGTGGCGATACCGCTATATCTCCGGTGGTGTCGAAAACCGCGAAGCTCTGCGCGTGGGCCAGCACGCGGCCGTCAACCGTGGTCGCGCCCGAAGAGGCAAGAACGTAGTACTCGGAGCCGACCTTGAGCGTGATCGGCGCATGGCGCGGCGCGCGAGGTTTACGGCGGCGCGGTTTGGACACGCGCGAGGGCTGGAGCTTCTTCATCGCGCGGCGCTCATCGCGTCGGACAAGACGGGACAGGAGAGGATATGACGCGGTGAGTTTTCACGATGGCTGTTTCCATGGCGCGCTATTTGACGGTGGATTTCGCCTCGGCGATGAGCCGCCGGAAAAGGCGCTCATAGTTATCTACTTGCACGTCAACCGAGAACCGCGCTTCGAACTCCGCGCGGCATCCCTGGCGCGAAATCCCCCCGACCTTCTTCACGGCTGCCGTCATTTCTTCGGTGGTGCTCGCGATCATTCCCGTCACGCCCTGCTTGATGATCTCAGGCACCGAGCCGCAGGGCCGCGCCACGATTGGCGTGCCGCACGCCATCGATTCGATCATCGTGAGTCCGAAAGGCTCGGGCCAATCTATCGGAAACATCAGCGCGAGCGCATTGCCCAGGAACTCGTTCTTTTCGACTTCGTTGATCTCGCCGATATACTCGATGTCAGGCGGCGACAGGCGCGGCTCGATCACGGCTTCGAAGTAGGCTTTATCTACAACATCGACCTTGGCCGCGAGTTTCAGCGGTATTCCCACCTTGCGCGCGACATCGATCGCAAGGTCGGGGCGCTTCTCCGGAGAGATCCGCCCCAGAAAAGCCAGGTACTTGCCGGGTCCCGGACTGAAGCGCAGAAGGTCGCGCGGCAATCCGTGATAGATCGTCTCGACCCAATTCATGAACTGGAGCGGCACGCGTTGCGCGTCGCTGATCGAGACCACGGGAGTATCGCGGTAGCGATGGTAGATCGGGCGCAGGTCGTCGATATCGAGCCGCCCATGCATCGTGGCTACGGTAGGCACCTTGACCAGCCGCGCGAATGGAAAGCTCCAATAATCGATATGCGAATGGATAATGTCGAAGCGATTCTCGACGTCGTCGTAGGCGTCGCTGATCATCGGAAGCTGGATAAAGGTGCCAAGTTCGGGCTTGCCCGCCAGGCGCAGCGCGGTCGGATATCCGGGTGACAGCTTGGCCTTGGTGATCGAATCACCCGAGGCGAACAGCGTCACCTCATGGCCGCGGCGCACCAACTCCTCGGTGATATAGGAAACGACCCGCTCGGTGCCGCCGTACAGCTTGGGTGGAACCCTCTCGTACAACGGCGCGATCTGCGCGATTCGAAGCGGCCGCGAACCGGCGCGGCCCTGCGATGCATCAGCTCTGTCTTCCAATCTCCGCTACTCCTTCCTTTAAGTGATACGCGGCATGGCGCCTATCCGCCAGCGTGTCTCTCAATTATGGCAGCACCGACGCGACCCGAAAATATAAGAATTTGGGGGCGGCTGGCTAGCTTCGGCATCGGAGCAGGATCGCTTGGGCAAATTTCTTCGGGAGCGGCTGGATACGCTCAACCCGAACCGGCACAATGGAGCCTCGGCGGTCGGTGAGCGCCGACCGATGATCCGCCGTCCGGTTCTTCCGAGGTTGCTCAAAGGACTAACGCAGGCATGGCCGCTGTTCCAGCTTCTGAAGCCAATAGCAACTTGTTCAACGAGCTGATCGAGCATCACCTGCGCTTCACTCTGGCGAAGCGGCGCATCGATTTGACCAGGCACGACTGGTATCGCGCGATCGCGCTGGTGGTGCGCGATATGCTGACTGAAAAGATGCTCGCGACCAGCCGCCGTTTCGAGCAACGCAACTCGAAAAAGCTCTACTACTTGTCGCTGGAGTTTCTAATCGGGCGCTCGCTCGAGAACAACCTGTTCAATCTGGGAATCATCGATTCTTGCCGCCATTACTTCGCCGAAAGCGGTGGCGACCTGCAGCTTCTCTTCGACGAGGAGCCGGATGCGGCGCTCGGCAATGGAGGCTTGGGCCGCCTGGCGGCGTGCTTTCTGGATTCTCTCGCCACTCGCGACCTGCCCGGCTACGCATACGGCATCAATTACGAATACGGCCTATTCCGGCAGGAGATTCGCGGAGGCTACCAGGTCGAGCGACCCGACGCGTGGCAGCGCGAGACCTCGCCGTGGCTGCTGGCACGGCCGGAAGAATTCGTGCGGATCCCGGTTTACGGGCGGATCGAACATCACATCGATGATCGCACCGGCGAGTACGTACCCGAATGGCTGGATCAGCGCGTAATCGTCGGGGTGCCGTCGGATTTGCCGATCGCGGGCTTCGGCGGCCGCACCGTCAATTTTGTCCGCCTCTACTCGGCGCACGCTTCCGACGAGTTCGACATGCAAATCTTCAACGCCGGCGACTACCTGAAAGCCGTCGAGCAGAAGATGCTGTCCGAGACCATCTCGAAAGTCCTGTACCCTTCCGACGCGGTCGCGGCGGGGCGCGAGCTTCGCCTGCTGCAGGAGTACTTCTTCGTAGCCTGCGCGGTGCGCGACATCATCCACAAGTTCCTTGCGCGGGGCGAGGACTTGATTGATTTTCCCGCACGAGTGGCTATTCAGCTCAACGACACGCATCCCTCACTGACTATTGCTGAATTGATGCGGACTTTTATCGACGAATATGATCTTCCATGGGCCATCGCGTGGGAGATTACCCGCTCCGCAATCGGATATACTAATCACACCTTGATGCCGGAGGCGCTCGAGCGATGGCCGATGGAACTGCTCGAGCGCGTGGTCCCGCGCCATCTGCAGATCATCCACGAGATCAACCGCAGGTTCCTCGCTGACGCGGCGAAAGCATGGCCGGATGATCCGGAGCGGCTGCAACGCGTTTCGATCGTGCAGGACGGGTCCGAAACCCACGTCCGTATGGCCCACCTCGCGATCATCGGGAGCCATTCGGTCAACGGAGTTTCGGAACTTCACTCCGAGTTGCTGCGGACGCGCCTGGTTCCCGACTTTTTCTCGCTGTGGCCAGAGCGCTTCAGCAACAAGACCAACGGCGTCACGCAGCGGCGATGGTTGATGATGGCGAATCCGGGACTCGCGGCCCTGCTGGACGCGACCATCGGACCAGCGTGGGTTACAGACCTGGAGCAATTGAGTGCGGCGGAACAATTTGCCGCCGACAGCGGGTTCCGGGAGAGCTTTATCGCGATCAAGCGCGCCAACAAGGAACGCTTGGCAAGGGTGGTGAATCGAATCGCGGCGGTCGAGTTCGACCCGGCCGCGATTTTCGACATCCAGGCCAAGCGAATCCACGAGTACAAACGCCAATTGCTGATGGCGCTGGGGATCATCCATCAATATCTGCGAATCGTTGATGACGGCGCGGAACTGGCGGTGCCGCGCGCCTACGTGCTTGCCGGAAAAGCGGCGCCCGGATACTGGGCCGCCAAAATGATTATCAAGTTGATATCCGGTCTCAGCGACGTGATCAACAATGACCCCAAAACCCGCGACATGATGAAAGTCGCGTTTTTGCCTGACTACCGGGTCTCGCTCGCGGAGAAAATTATTCCTGCCGCGGATGTTTCGGAACAGATCTCGACCGCGGGCCGCGAAGCGTCGGGCACCGGCAATATGAAATTTGCGATGAACGGAGCACTCACCATCGGGACTCTCGACGGCGCGAATATCGAGATTCGCGAAGCAGTCGGCAACGAAAATATATTCATCTTCGGGCTGACGGCCGAACAGATAGAATCGATGAACGCGAAGAATGAGTATCGTCCGCGTGAATATTATGAATCAGATCCGCGCCTCAAACGAGTATTGGATGAACTGGCATCCGATCGCTTCTGCCCGGGCGAGCCGGGATTATTCAGATGGATGCGCGATACATTGCTGAACCACGACGAGTATTTTCTGCTCGCCGATTTCGCTTCTTATATTGATACCCAGTCGGAAATCTCACTCCAATACCAGGATCGCGAAGTATGGAACCGCAAGGCGATTCTGAATCTCGCGCGGATTGGAAAATTCTCCAGCGATCGCGCCGTAGCCGAGTACGCGCGCGAGATCTGGAATATCGGTCCGGCGTGATACCGCACCGGGCTGCATCTGAAATCTACTTCAGGCGGGCGCGGTCAGCGCGACATGCGCCTCGGGATAGAAGGCCTGCGCGAATGATGGCCGCGCCTGCATCCGCGCGTACCAATCCTGAAAGTGAGGCAATCCCTCCCACACGCTTTCGATGCCAAGATCGGACATCCTGACGATCGTCGGCAATACGCAAAGATCGGCAAGTGAGATCTGTTCACCGGCAAGCCATCGCGATTCGGCGCCTGCCGCGGCGTCGATACGTTCGACGGTCTGACGCAGCCGCTCGAGCGATTCGTCCACCTGCTCCTTTGAAAACCCGGTGGTGCCAAATCGTCGGTAGTGGCCCTTGCGCAGCGGGGTGGCCGCGATATACCGCTCGCGCGCCCGCTCGCTCATCGCGCTCCATCCCGCGAGGAACAGTCCGTTGAACGATGGAATCCGAATCGAGGCGGTCGGAACCTCCTCGATATAACGCAGCCACGCGCGTACTTTGGCGCGCCCGTACGGCGTCTCGGGCATCAAGCGCGTGCCTTGATGAGGCGCGATCTCCTCGAGATATTCGCAGATCACAGAGGAGTCGATCACAGAACGCCCGTCGTCGAGCAGCGTCGGAACCACGCCGTTAGGATTGAGCTTCAGGTAGGCCGGCGTGAGATGCGCGCCGGCGGCGAAATCGATCGGATGACCGGTCCACGCAAGCCCTTTCTCGGCGAGACACAGGCGGACCTTCTGGCTGCACGTCGAGATATGGGCGTGATAAAGCTCGAGCATCGCGATCGGACCTAAGCGGCGCGCGCCTCCGGGAATATCCGCAGAAAATTCTCCGAATAGAACCGGTTGCGAATCTCTTCCGAGCGATCGCCCAGCGCGCCCTCGAAGCGGGAAATAGGATTACGGCCACCTTCCGTATGCGGATAGTCACTCGAGAATAGATACAGATCCGGATTCGATTCGTCGATCAATGCACCAACCGGTTCAAAAACAAACGGAGTAAACGCCATCTGCTGAGTGAGCTGCTCGGACGGAGCGCGGGTGAACTTGGAGAGGTTCGCGTCGGTTTTTCGCCAAATCTGAACTACCCAATCCAGGCGGCTCAGCAGCGACGGCACCCATCCGGCCCCAAGCTCGACGCACGCACCGCGCAGCTTTGGAAAGCGCTCGAAGACGCCGTCGATCAGCATCATCGAGAGGAATGTCTCCGGCCCCTGATGCAGCACCGCGACGTCCTTGGTGCGCAGATTCTCACCGCCGCCCATCCAGTCTTTGACCGGCGCTCTGCCGTTGTTCATCCACGCCTTGTCGAGCTGCAAGGGCGATCCGCCGACGTGCAGGACAAACGGGATGCCCGCGTCGGCGAGCGTCGCCCAAAAGCGATCGAACGCGATATGGCCCGGTGATTTGTCGCCGCACACGCGATGCGGAACCCAAACCGCCTTCAGTCCGTTCTTGATCGCGAAATCAAGTTCCTCGAGTGCGAGTTCCGGTTCGTCGAGCGGCGCGGCAGCGACCCCCAGGAGGCGCCGATCGCGTGAGCAGAACTCCGCCATGTGCCGGTTATGCGCACGAGCTGCGGCGTAGCGGATCCGCGGCGATATTTTTGAACTCGGCGAAAACGGCATCGCGAGGCTGTGAGTCGCAAACACGAGCTGGCTTTTGAAGCCCAGCATATCGAGCGCGACCGAGCGCTCGGGACTGTCGAACGCGCCGAGCGCCTGAATCTCTTTCGATCGCTCAATCAGATGATCGCCAAGCGACAGAAGTTCGGCGACATGCTCCTGGCTGTGGCGGCCGCCGCGCGACATGATTTCGGCGACTTCCTCGTCGGTGACGAGCGAGGCGCTGTAACTGACCGCGGGAATCTGCGCGCGCAGTTCGGGATCGGCATAGCGCTGCAGGAAATCCGGCAGCTCCATGATATGGCTGTCGGCGTCGTAGAATGGCCGATTGTCGGGTGCGTAAGCCATGACGATACCTCTTGGCTGGACTGTTCTAGCGGGCCGATTGAAGCACGAAACCAGCGCTCAAATCCAACTGCCGAGCACGATCCCCGCGATGACGGCGACTCCACCGGTGACCACGCTGCCGATTAGATAGGTTGCGCCGAGCAGCATTTCACCGGCCTGAAACAGCCGCGCCGATTCATATTCGAAAGTCGAAAAGGTCGTGTAGCCGCCGACGAATCCCACCGCAAAAAATAGCCGCCAATAGGGACTCAGCGAGACTCGCTCTTCGGCGAACGCGAGGAACAGCCCGATTATGAAGCTTCCCGTCACGTTGATCACAAAGGTTCCGTACGGAAAGGTGGCGCCGAAGCGCGAGGCAAACCATCCACCCACCAAATAGCGCGCGACCGATCCCATCGCTCCGCCGATCGCAACCGATATGGCTCCCAGCACTGGTCAAGTCCTTCCTGGCGCGGTTCAAGCCAGAAGCGCCCGCAACATCTCCGTCCGCCCGACGATCCCGACCAACTTGCCCTCGCCGTCGACCACGGGCATGCGTTTGACTCTTTTCTCCGCGGAGAGCACCAGCGCGCTCACCACCGGCATCTTGTCTCTTACTGTTATAACTTCCGGCGTCATTAGGTCCCGGGCCGAGCGCGCGCGCAGCTTACGGATATCTTTGCTCGCGTCGGTGCTAATCTTTCCGATCGGAATCCTGGACACGAGAATTTCGAGCAGCCCGGGCGAGCCCTCGCGGCTGAGCTTCGCGATCAAATCCGAATCGGCGATGATGCCGGCAACATGCTGATCGTCGTCCACTACCACCACGCGCTTGTGCGAGGACGCGACCAGGAGATCGAAGATTTGCTCGATCGTCGCCGACTCGTGAAGGGTCGGCACCTCGCGGGACATTACGTCGCACACCGCCGCGGAGGGATCAGCGGCAGGAGCGTCGGGACGCCACTCCGGCAGATGAACCGCGGCGATTGTATTCAGGATGTCGAGGCGGCCGAGAATCCCGACCAGCGTTCCATTCTTGTCGACGACCGGCAGGCGTTTGAGTCGTTTGTCCACCATCACTCGCGCCGCGGCCCCGAGCACGGTGTCAGGAGTCGTCGTCACCACCGGCGCGGTCATTATCTCGGACACTTTACGATGCGGATCTTCGAGCGACTCATGCAGCTTGCGCACGAACTCCGGGTCGGCCATTGCCTTGCGAAGACTGATGGTCAGTTTCATTCCGCCGCGCGTCAGGAGGTCGTTGTCGCTGACCATGCCGACAACTTTGCGCTGCGCGTCGATTACCGGAACCGCGGTAAAATTCTTGCCGAGCAACAGCTCGACAACCTGCGTGATCGGACTATCGGGATTCACGGTCGCGACTTCGCTGCGCATAACCTCGGAGACATTTACGTCGGGCAAGCCTTCCCTGAACGGAGCGCCCGACTGGAGCACGTCAACTTCTTGAGCCGTGATAAGCGCGTTGGGCGCCATCTCGCGCACCGCGGCGATCACTCGGTCGATCCGCGCCGGGCGATCGATCACAGTAATCGTGATTGGCATGTCCATCGAGAGCCGCAGGATTGCCGAAGTATGGATCAGCGACGACGCGCCAAAGCCGGCAATCCCGCGAGTCGCGGTGGCTCCGCTGCATCCTTCGCGCCTTAGCAACTCGATGAGCGCCATGTACAGCGCTTTATGTTCGTACTGATCGGTTTCGCCGAAGTAGATGTTCAGTTGCTTGCCCTTTCCGGTAAACATCATCACGCACCTCCCGCGACTGGATCACCGCACGCACCGACACGACGCATGCGGCTCTCAGAGCTTAGCAGATGCAAGATGCTGGCAACTGAACGCATGGCTCTGTCCTTGCGGCAGAGCCCTTTCAAACGAAAAGCCCCTACCTGTGTTTAACACCTGTAGGGGTCATCAGCTCACTCAGACGGGAGCGGTTATCGGTGAACCCCATCACCGTTCGCGACTCCAATAAACAATCGACGGCCAACGCAGTCAAGTCGGCTCCGCAAGCCGCCGGGATCAATCAGTTACCGCGCCCAGACTGCTCGACGACACCTGGGCCGCGTATTTGGACAACACGCCGCGCGTATAACGTGGCGCGGGCGCCTTCCAGGCCGAGCGCCGGCGCGCGATTTCGTTTTCCGGGACATTTAATTGCAGCACCAGGCGATCGCCGTCGATCGTGATTGAATCGCCTTCATGCACCAGCGCGATCAGTCCGCCGATCTGCGCTTCCGGCGCGACATGTCCGACCACCAGACCGTAGGTCCCGCCGGAGAATCGTCCATCCGTAATCAGACCCACCGAACCGCCAAGTCCCGCGCCGATCAGCGCCGACGTCGGCGACAGCATCTCGCGCATCCCGGGTCCGCCTCGCGGACCCTCGTACCTGATCACCAACACGTCGCCGGCTTTGATCTTTCCCTCGAGGATCGCCTTAAGTGAATCCTCTTCGCACTCGAACACTCGCGCGGGCCCGGTTATCTGGCGGCTCTTTATACCCGTGATTTTCGCGACCGCGCCTTCGCTGGCAAGGTTGCCGCGCAGGATCGCCAGATGCCCCTGCGCGTACATCGGATGCTCCCACGGATGGATCACGTCCTGATCCGCACGCGGAGCCGCGGGTACTTCGGCCAGGTTCTCCGCGATAGTCTTGCCCGTAATCGTCATCTCTTCGCCGTGAAGCAGGCCATGCGCGAGCAGCATCTTCATTACTTGCGGAATTCCGCCGGCTCGATGCAGATCGGTCGCGACGTATTTTCCGGAAGGCTTCAAGTCGCACAGCACCGGCACTCGACGGCGGATGGTTTCGAAGTCGTCGATCTTAAGCGGCACTCGCGCCGCGTGCGCCATCGCCAGCAGATGCAGCACCGCGTTGGTCGAGCCTCCGACCGCCATCACCACCGCGATCGCGTTCTCGAATGCGTTGCGCGTCATGATCTGGCGCGGAAGAAGCTGGCGGCGAATCGCTTCGACCAGCACCTCGCCCGAGCGCGCCGCGCTGTCGGCCTTCTCCGGATCGACCGCCGCCATGGTCGAGGAATACGGCAGGCTCATCCCCATCGCTTCGATCGCCGAGGACATCGTGTTGGCGGTGTACATCCCGCCGCAGGATCCTGCTCCCGGACAGGCGCGGCGTTCCACCTCGAGCAAGTCGTGCTCGCTTATCCGGTGAGCGCTGAATTCTCCCACCGCCTCGAATGAGCTTACGATAGTCAGATCTTTGCCGTTGTAATGTCCGGGCTTGATCGTTCCGCCATAAACGAATATCGCCGGGATATTCATCCGCGCGATCGCGATCATCGCGCCCGGCATGTTCTTGTCGCATCCGCCGATCGTGACCACGCCGTCCATCGCCTGCGCGCCGCATGCGGTCTCGATCGAATCTGCAATCACCTCGCGCGAGACCAGAGAATATTTCATCCCTTCCGTGCCCATCGCGATCCCGTCGCTGACGGTGATCGTGCCGAACACCTGCGGCATCGCGCCCGCGCCCTTGATCGCCGCTTCCGCGCGCTCGGCGAGGACGTTCAGGCTCATGTTGCAAGGCGTGATCGTGCTGTAGGAATTGGCGACGCCGACGATCGGCTTTTCGAAGTCGCGATCGGTAAACCCGACCGCGCGCAACATCGCCCGGTTAGGCGAACGCTGAACGCCTTGCGTGATCTCTTTGCTTTTCAGATTTTCTTGCATGGCAATTTTCGCGATTGAAATTCGCTCGCGCTCCCAGAAAAACTTAAAACCCCTACGGCTGTCCGCCCGCAGGGGTCATCAGCCCTCTGAACTGCAACGTAATAGAGAGCGGTTATCCGGTGAACCCCATCACCGCTAGCGCGTTCATCATTTCAGCATCGCCCCGCGCGGGTCAAGGTAATTGGCGCCGCGCCGGCTTCAGTCTGGACACCCTCTCCCTCCGGGAGAGGGCGACGCGGCGCGATGCTTGCGATTCTTTTTCGCAAGCATCGTGACCGCGTGGGTGAGGGTGCTGCTCCGCGTCTGGCCTGCTCGGCCGTCACGTCCAACATGACGCTTCGCGTCAGCCGACGGGCCGTCGGCATCCACTGGCAGAAAGAGAGCACCTTGGCGAGATGATAGAGAATGCAGATGCCGTCGTCGGCCAGAACGTTGTGCGTCACGTCGTCGATCAGACGCTCGGCGCTACCCGGATGCTCGCAGTGATAAAGAACATGCGAGGCAAAGACGATTCGAAACCCCCGGGCGCGCGCCGGCGAGTTGCGCGATCCCAGCAGCTCGAGCCGATGCCCCGCGAAAGAGTCGCCCGCACGCGCCGAAAAATCCGCGAGCTTGACTGTCCCTGCCGCATTCGCCGCCGCGAGCGTCGCGAGCGCCTCGCCGCTGCGTTCATCTGCATATTCAGCACTATAGTCAGTCGCGCGAACCTTGAAGCCCGACGCGAACTTCACACCGGTAAGATATTTGACCAGCGTATCGCAAGGGCCGCATCCGATATCGGCGATCATGACGGGATCATTTCCCGTCAGCACGACACCCGCGGCTGCGAGATTATTCAGAAAGGCCGCATTGATCCGCGCAGTCTTTTCCTTTTCGTCGGTCGCCGCCTTGAACGACGGGTAGATCTCTTCGTAGCGGTAACTATCGATCGTAATGCTCATTTGGTCATACTCTCACAAAGCAACGGCCACGCACGAATGGCGCTTTGTTATTCGGAGGGATGGTCTTGGTTTCGAAAACGAAAATGCTCTCGTTGGTCAAGACGTTCAGTTGGAGCGAAATCGATCGCGCGCTGGCGGAACGCCCCGCCCTTCTTGAGGTTCGTGACGAACGCGGACGGAACTGGCTTCACGTTTGCTGCGGAGTGAGTGTGAAGGGAAAGAAACTGAAACTCGAAGATAGCGTCAAGACCGCCGCGATCCTCTTGAAGCACGACCTCGGGATCGATGACGCGGCCTTCACCGAGGGAAAATGGCAGGCGACTCCGCTTTGGTACGCGATCGGGCGCGGGCAAAACCTGATGCTGGCCGAGTACCTTCTCAAGCGCGGCGCAAATCCCAACTACTGCCTGTGGGCGGCCGCGTTCAACAACGACCTCGAAGCGATCAGACTCCTGGTCCGCCATGGCGCCGACGTCAACGACTCGTCGGTCGACGAGTCTCCGTTTCTCGGCGCAATCAAGTGGAGCCATTTCCGCGCCGCCGAAGAGTTGCTGAAGCTCGGCGCCGACGTCAACTACCAGGACTCCCACAAGATGACGGCGCTCCACTACATGCTGAAAAAAGGCAGCGACAAGAAACACTTCGCGATGCTGCTCGCGCACGGCGCTCGCGGCGACATCAAGAACAAGGAAGGCCTTACCGCCGCCGCGCTCATGCGCAAGAAGAAGGATCCGGACTTTCACAAAATGACGGATAAGCTCCGCTGAGTCATCGACAGATTGTTCAATCCGCCTGAACAGTCGTCACGCGTGCCACTCGGAGAGCTCGACGGTTACGCCCGACGGTCCCCACAGGAACCCACCTAGCGCGATTTCACGAACCGTCACGAACGCGGAGGCATCAGATGCTCGGCAAACCAGTCGCGCGCCATCTTTCCACTCTCGCGATAGTTCTTCTCATAGATGTCGTAGTGGGTACCGGGAAAGACGTGATATTTCACAATGGTCGTACTGGGTATCGCGTTTTTCGCCGCGAGGCCCGAACTTTCGCGCCCGCCGTACTCCTCGTCCTCCTGATCAATAATCAGCGTCGGCACCCTGATGCGAGTCGCCGCCACGCGAGGACGATAACGCCACATCGTCGTGAAGTCCCCGATGCCCTTTAACGAGTCGGGTTGTTCCTTTGGACGCGGGATCATCGTGATCTCGCCGTGCGCCATGGCGCTCGCGAGCTTCTGCACTTGCTCCATCGGCGCCACAAATCCCTGCGCGTCCGGAGCCGGACCCATTCCCGGCACCTGGCTCACTACCGCTTTGATTCGCGGATCTGTTCCCGCCATGTAAATCGCGTGGCCGCCGCCAAAGCTCGACCCCCAGATTCCTATCCGGTCCGGATCGACCATCGGTTCACCGATTAGGTAATCGAGAGCGTTGTGGATATCGCGATTCTGATCGAGCGGATCGACTACCTCTCTGACCTGCCTCGCCCGAACGGTTATAAAACCTTCCGCGTCGGCAGCCGGTTGCTTCTCAGTAGTGATCAACCGGGCGTCGCTTTCAAACCATCCGCGATAGTCAAATGTCAGGCAAACGAAACCGCCTTTGCAAAAATATGGCGCGTAGGTCGAGCTGAGATGAGATTTCGGCCCGCCCCATCCGTGGCAGAGAAGTATCCCTGGCCTTTTTTCGCCGTCGCGAAGATCGTCCGGCACGAACAGATCGGCCGCAAGCCGTGTTCCTTCGCTCCAGATAGTAACTTCTTTTTTCATGACGCGTTCCTCTTGCAATACGGATAGTCACTCAGGCGCGTATGGTGCATCAAACGTCCTTCATGATCCCATCAAAACGGTTCTTTATGTATTGCGCAGTTTCCTTGTGAGGAATGATATAAAGCTTTTCCTGGCGAATTCCTTCCTCGAATACACTGTCAGCAATCGCCGCCGGAGAAGTAGCCTGTTGGATAAACTTCTGCATCCGCTCCCACGCCTTCATCATCTCCGGAGTGGGGTCCCGCATAGTCATCTATTGTCTTGCCCCGGGAACGCCAATCTCCTGATTGGCGTAATACGCGCTACTCCATCGCCAACTTTCCGCCGTGTCTGCGATTCCCGCCTTCACTGGATTCAGATGGATATATTCAATCACTTGTTCAAGATGTCTCTGGTTACGGATATACCGATCCCAATACTCCCGATGCCAGATCGGAGCGCCCGACGCGCCTCCGCTATCGCGCAATCGGTCGTAAATCCTGCGGGCGGTGAACTTCTTCCAGGCGGCCACGATCTTCGCGACGGTCCATCCTCCTATCGGCTGAAAGAGGGTATGCACATGATTCGGCATCACCACCCACGCCAGCATCCGGTAACGCTGCGAATCGAACGCCAGCAGCGAGCCTTGCACCATCGCGGCGATACTCGCCTCGCGCAGAAGGCAGGAGCCGCGGCCAGCGTCGATCCACTCGTCGAGCCGTTTGCGGCGTTCGGCCTCCCGCTTGCCTGCCGGCAGCGTTTTCAGCTCGCCGTCCAGGCGGAGCAGCACCGCTTGTGGCAAGCTATCCGCCAGATGAAAGGTAACATGCTGCGTAACCTCGTCGCCTTCAAAGTGCGGCAGATATCCCCGGCTATGCCACACCCCGGGAACGCCAATCTCCTGATTGGCGCGCGCAAAGACGCCAATCGGGAGATTGGCGTTCCCGGGTTTATTTCTACAGTTGACCATTAAAGCGCTGGTGCAGCAGCGATTTTTTCAAATCCTCAAGCGCGGCGAGGTTGCGCTCGTAAACCTCGATAGTATCAACAGTCTGAGTGACCTTGCAGCAGCGCGCTATCGGGCCTATATGGGAATTCCCGGATACCACGATGAACCAAACGGAGGGTTCCGCATGAAAACCGCAGAGCACCATCGCGAGCGATCGCGCCAAGCAAATTCGCGCACGTCGTTTACAAAACCCACAAGTTCGCGGAGATGATCGACTGGTATATCAAGGTCTTCGACGCGAAAGTGCAGCATCGCGACGACCGCCTCGCGTTTCTGACCTACGACTCCGAGCATCATCGCTTCGCGTTTATCAATCTCGGCGAGACTGCCAGCGAGAGAACGCGGCGTGACGACGACGCGGGAGTGCATCACGTCGCCTACACCTGGAAAAATCTCGGCGAGCTGCTCGAAACCTACCGGCGCCTGAAGAGCCACGGAATCGTGCCTGCGCAACCGATTCGCCACGGGCTGACACTCTCGCTCTACTACGCGGATCCCGACAAGAACATGATGGAGTTTCAAATCGATCTGATGGAGCCGAAGGCCGCCAATGATTTCATGGCCGGCCCCGCGTTCGCGGCCAATCCGATCGGAGAACGTTTCGATCCCGACGCGCTGCTCGCCCGCTTCGACGCGGGTCAGCCGGTGGACGACCTGATCTTCCGATCCGATCAGGCCGAGAGCGCCGGGACTGCGTACGCTCGAAATGGCGCGGCCGAGAAACGAACCCACGGATAAAACGAACCCACGAATCAAAAATGTTTCACGTGAAACGTGAGACCGCAAAAAATACTTAGTCGTTATATACATATTATTTCTCCGCCACGCGGAGTGAGATATCTCACTGACGCGCCGTGTAGGAGAATGCTCGCGTGAGCGCGAAAATCGCACGGCTCTCCGACTCGCAAATCTCCGCCGCGGCGGCGACCCTCGCGCGCGCGTTCCACGACGATCCGCTCATGGGCTACACGATTCCTGACCCAGCCGAACGCAAGCGGCTGCTGCCGGGCGTGTATGCTCCGATGATCCGCTTCGGATTTCTCGCGGGCGAAGTTTATGCGACCGCAGACGCGGACACGCTGGAGGGAGTAGCGCTCTGGCTCCCGCCGAACGCGAAATGGACGCGCGAGAATATCGAAGCGTCGGGGATGCATCTGCTTGCGAACCTGATCGGCAACGACGCGTATCAGCGCTATCGCGAAGTGGTGGGACGCGAGTGGCAGGCCCGCGAGCGCGACATGACCGCGGCTTGCTGGTACCTGCTCCTGCTCGGCGTCCAGCCTGGCTGCCAGCGGCGCGGACTCGGTGGCGCGTTGATGCGCCCGATCCTCGAGCGCGCCGACGCGGAGCAGCTCCCGTGCTATCTCGAGACCGAGAACCAGCGCAACGTCGCGTTCTATATGAAACAGGGCTTCGATATGATCGTGAACGGCGAAGAAGCCGGCACAAGCGGCGTCCGCTTCTGGACCTTCCGCCGTACGCGAAGTCGCTGAACGGAAATTGAGGAACCGCGAGCAGGACCATGGCAAATGAAAACGGACTCGGCGTAGTCGAGGCAAAGAATTTCTCGGTCAGGAACTTTCGCCTCGAAAGCGGCGAGGTCCTGCCCGAGCTCAGGCTCGCGTACGAGGCCTATGGAGCTCGCGCGCCCGATGGGCGCAACGCAATTCTCGCCACTCATGGCTACACCTCGAGCCAGCACGCGGCCGGACTCGACGCCAATGGCGAGGCAGGATGGTGGGACGGACTGATCGGACCCGGCAAAGCGATCGACACCCGCAAATATTTCGTCGTGTCATCGAACATGCTCGGATCGTCGTACGGTTCGACCGCGCCCGCGAGCATCAATCCGAAAACCAGCAAACTGTACGGTCCGGATTTTCCGGAATACACTCTGGTCGATATTGTTACCGCGCAGCGCGCGATGCTCGACGCGCTCGGCGTAAAGCATCTGGTTGCGGTCGCGGGTCCGTCGTTCGGCGGCTACCAGGCTTTTCAATGGGGCGTCACCTTTCCCGACGCGATGAGCGGTATCGTTCCGGTAGTCACAGAACCGAAAGCGATCCGGGGCGACCGGATGGTGGCCGATCTGCGGACGCGGTTCGCCGGAGCTCCCGGATGGAACGGCGGGCATCATTACGGCAACCCCGCGATGCTCGGCTTCATGACGGAGCTGCGCATCGCGACGCTCAAGCGCTACGGTATCGAGGCTGACCTCGCAGAGAGGTTTCCCGATCCGGTGAAACGCGAGGCGGCGATCCCCGAGCTCGCGGAAAAGTGGGCTAAGGTCTTCGACGCTAATTCGCTGATCGCGCTGGCGCAGGCGCGCTCGCATTACAACGCCGAGAAGGACTTCGCCAAGCTGCGCGCGAAAGTGCTTTACGTGCTGTCGCGCACCGACAAGCTGTTTCCTCCGAGCATCGCGCCCGACGTGATGGCGAAACTGACGGCGGCTGGAGTTGACGCGACTTACTTCGAGATCGATAGCGACAAGGGCCATCTCGCGAGCGGTGCCGACTGGCAGAAATGGGATCGCGTGCTGCGCGATTTTCTGAAGCGCCTGGAATGAAGCGAATTTCAACGCGCGAATAGCTCAAAGGCCGTTCGGAGGATCTTTGTGCAGGAACAAAACCGCGTCGCCTGTGACCTCCTGATCAAAAACGCGCGAGTCTTTGACGGCTCGTCCGTGCGAGAAGGACTCTGCTGCGTCGGAATCACCGGCAAAAAGATAACCTTCGTCGGCGATGCGCCGGTCGCGGCTGCGCGGGAGATCGACGCGGGCGGACGATTTCTCATGCCCGGTCTCATCGACTGCCACATTCATCTTCTCAATATGTGGACGGCGAAAGATGAGGCGACGATGGCGGCGGATATCGAGCGCGAACTGCCGAAACGTCTGGGCGATTTCCTCGCGGCGGGTGTGACGACGGTTAAATCGGTCGGCGACTCTGAGGACGACATCCTGCGCGTGCGCGAGATGCTCGCGACCGGCAGCCTCGTCGGACCGCGCCTGTTCGCGACCGGCGCCGCGTTCGCCGCTCCGGGGAGTCATCCCGCAACCACCATCTATGCGCAAAATCCCTGGGTCAGGAAGCGCGCGACCGTCGAGGCCGACTCGCCCGAGCTAGTGCGCGAAGCGGTCCGCCGCATGGCGGAGAAGAAGATCGACGCGGTCAAGATTGTTCATCAGGGCGGATGCAGGCATGGAGAGCCGTATTTCTTCAAAGCCGAAGCGCTGGGACTGAATGTCCAGATCCTCAGAATCGAGCGCGAAGTTCTGGGCGCGATAATAGACGAGGCGCACAAGCATAACCTCAAGACCACCGTGCATACTGTTGACCAGGAGGCCGCGATCGAGGCTCTCGAAGCCGGCGCCGACGGACTCGAGCACGGAATCATGGAACACAAACTCAGTGACGACCGCGTGATCGAGTTGCTCCTCCGAAATCGCGCGTCCTACGTTCCCACGCTTTGGCTGCTCGGGTTCGAAGAGGAAGCCGCCGAAGCGAGATACGCCAACCTGAAGCGGATCGCCGGCGCAGGCGTGCGAGTAGCACTCGGCACCGACAGCTTTTGCGGATTCGGCAAGTTCGGAGAGAACACGCTAGTCGAAACCGAGCGTTCGGCAGCGGCGGGAATCGAGCCGCTGGCAATTCTGAAGATGGCGACCCAAAACGCCGCCGAGCATCTTGGAACCGATGCCCTTGGAACGATCGCACCAGGAAAACTCGCAGACCTGATCCTGCTCGACGGAGATCCGTCCACGGACATCACCGCGCTGCGCAATCTTCGGATGGTGATCAAAGAGGGCGCAATTCTTTCCGACAGGATCTGATTCGCCTAGGGACGCGGCACTAGCTTGGCGCGCCAGAGGAGGCCTTTGGTCTCGCGCTTGCGCATCGCGTCGAAGAGATTGACGCCGGCGGGGAGCGTCTCGAAACCGACGATCCAGAGCTCATCCTGATTTGCGCCCGCTAATGCGCACGCGACCGGTTGGCCGCCGGGGGTGACGACGCGCGCCGTCAGGCGGCCCGCAGAATCGTAACGCAGGACGCCTTCGTCGCCGATCGGACAGCACGCCCAGACGCCGCCGACGCGATCGCCGGTCATGCCGTCGCCCGTGAGTTGTGCGAACGGCCGAGGCTCACTGAGATCTCCGTCGAGCGAGATTCGGCATTGCACGATCCGCCCCGTCATCGTCTCGGCGAGGTAGAGCATCTGGCCGTCGGGCGAAATGACCAGGCCGTTGGGGAACAGCAGATTTTCGAGCACGACTTTCATGCGGCCCGGACCGTCAACGCGAATCAATCTTCCTTTCTTCTGCGCGGGCGTCTCGCCGTGGAAGACGCGCGGTCCGATGTCGTCGACATAGAGCCGGCCGCGAGCGTCAACGACGACATCGCCCAGGTAGCCCGTAACGATCGAACTGAGGTCGGCATATTCCTCGAGCGTCTGCCCATTGGTCACGTAGAGCTTCGCGTCGAACATCGAGGTGATGATGAGCCGGCCATCTGGCAGGACGCCCAACCCATTGGGCTGCTGCGGTATTTCGAACAGCGTCTTTAAGCTTGAGGTCTTCGCATCGAACTCCAGGACCTTGCGCCCGATCATGTCGGAGAAGACGAGGCGATCGCCGACTGCTCGGATCCCCTCGCCGAAGAGGAAGCCGCCGGCCACGCGCTCGGCGATAGCCACCTCAACCTTTCGCTCCGGCATCAGCACGCCGGTGACGCGATCGAGAATCGCGTCCGGATTCGAGGGCTCTTCTTTCGAGCGCCATGCGACGTGTTGATCGGGACGCACCAGCACCAGGCCGCACCCCTGATATTTCTTGACCGCGGCGGCTTCAGGAACATCGAGCACGGTCATCGGGATGCGGCGCGACTGCGCCGCCGCGACGAGCGCGCGGCCGCTCGGCGGATGCGCTCCGACGCGCAACAGAGTGAACGCCGGGCCGAGCTGATCGAAGATCGATTGGCCGTCCGCGCGCCAGATATGCGGCAGGCGAACGCCGGGCCATGAAGTCTCGACATACTTCTCGACCGAGAACGGCGGCGGCTCGGTTCCGTCCTGATCGATAACCGGCGAGTTGGCGTAGTAGTAGCCGAGCTGGAAACCGGGGCAATCGAATTCATTCACCGTCAGGTCCCAAATCCTCTGGCCGAATTCCTTTCGCGCCGACTCGCTCGCTTCGAGCTCCGCAAGACGGTCGGCGCTCTCTCTGCTTACCGACGCAAGAGCGTGCATCCATTTGACGGCCTGCGAGGCGACTTTCTCGCCAATTGGAGCGCGCTCGATCTCGTAGCTGTCGAGAATCTTCGGGTCGAGCCATCCCTGCGCGACGCCGGCGATACGCCAGCCGACCGCGATCGCGTCGGCGACGCCGGCGTTCATGCCGAAACCTCCCAACGGAATCCAGATATGCGCAGCGTCGCCAGCCAGGAAGATTCGGCGCTCGCGAAACTTGTTCGCGACCATCGCGCGGGGAATCCAGCGTGCCTGGCCGACGATTTCGTATTTGAATGGCTGGCCAACCATCCGGAACATCGCCGGCTCGGGATCGAACGTCGCCAAATCCTCACCTTGCGGAACATTGGTATGCAAGAGCCACAAATCTTCGCCGTCGATCGCGATCAGCACGCCGCCGCCGGCCGCGCGATACATCCATCCCGGCATCCTGGCGCACAACTTCTTGATGTCCGGTGAGCGCAGGAAGGTCGAGCAGTTGCGGCCGAGCTCCGGGATTCCTTCCAGGCGCGCGCCGATATCGCGGCGCACGATGCTGTTGGAGCCGTCGGCACCGACCAGGTAGTGCGCGCGAAACGTGGTCTCCTCGCCGGTTTCGACCTCGCGTGCTGTGACAGTGACGCCGGTTTCGTCCTGCATCATCGAGATGTATTCCCATCCCTCGCGCAGATCGACGCCGTGCGCCTCGACCGCGTGCTTGCGCAAGACCGGCTCGAGGTAGAGCTGCGAGATAAAATGCTGCGGCTCGGGAGTCGGCCAGTCCGAAGCAATACCTTTGGCGGTTCCTCTTTTGTAATCGGCCGAAGTCGCGCGACGGTAGCGCGTCAGTTCATGGCCGGCGAGGCTGGTCATATAGATGACGTCGGTATTGTAGTCGGGCGGCAGTCCGGCGGCGCGCACGGCGTCGGCGCATCCCAGCCGCCGGAAGATTTCCATCGAGCGCGCATTGGTGGTGTTGCAGCGCGGGTTCGGGGGGATCTGCCGGCGACGCTCCAGCACGATGCTTTTAATCCCGCGCAGCGCAAGGTCCATGCTGAGCGTGACGCCCACCGGCCCACCGCCCGCGATGAGCACAGGGATTTCTGTGACGCTACCGCTCATGTCGTGCCCCTCTTGTCCGGGCCGATCCGCAAAAGTCTAGCAATAGGTTTTTTCGTGCGCTGCGGGCAAGCGGGAAGCGCCGCACTCGCACGATTAAAGCGAGCCGAGAATGCGAATCTCCGATGCGCCCCAGTCATTGATACGCGCGGCCTGTTCATGGCATTAGGAGTTTCGAATTTGCGGCGCAGGGCGTTTTCAAGAGCGAGGAGTTAATCAGGGGGAACATGATTCTCGACTGGATTTACAACAATCCAACCTGGCTGTGGGGGACGATCCTGGTGGTGCTGTTCACCGCGTGCGCCTGCGGCGGCTTGATGGTCGTCCATCGATTGGTTCACGTCAACTTGCGCAGGGCTCACAACGATCTCGCCGGATTTACCATTGCGATTATCAGTGTGCTGTACGCTGTGCTGCTGGCGTTCATCGCGATCGCCACGTGGGAGTCTTTCGCCCGGGCATCCGACATCGTAGAGAACGAATCGGACTACGCTGGAGGCATGTACCTCGATACCGCGGGACTGCCAAATGCCAAGGGCCAGGAAATCCGCGATGCGCTCGAGAAGTACGTCGAAGTTGTTATCGACGTGGAATGGCCGATCCAGCGCGAAGGCAAGACGCCCGACCAGGGGTGGAAGCCGCTGCGCGACCTCGCGACGGCGATCGCGACGATACATCCGCAAAACTCCGGCGAGGCGGTGATCGAGGCGGAGCTGCTCAAATCATGGAATGAGCTCTACGATGCGCGCAGCGCCCGGCTATCGGCGGTTCAGGGGCATATTCCCGGCGTGATCTGGTGCATTGTCATTTTCGGCGCGGCGATCACGACCGCATACACCTACTTCTTCGGTTTCGAAAACTTCGGCATGCATCTGGCGATGACAGCCACGGTCGCGGCTACGCTCGCCCTGGTCATAGTAATGATCATCGCTCTCGACTGGCCGTTTCGCGGTGAGATCAGCGTCTCGCCCGACCCGTTCATCATGACCCAGCAGTCCTGGGCCGCCGCGCCGATCAACCAGAAATAGAAAGCACGAAGCGCGTCTCGGATCGCCTTGGGCTCAATCATTGATAGGCGCGACCGGTTCGTGGCATTACACGATCATTCCCACACTCGCGGCGGAGCACATATCAAGAGCGATGAGTGCGTCAGAGAAAACGAAATCCGAGCCGACGCGCCGCGTCCAGTTCGCGTTCACGGACGAACAGGAACAGTTCCGCTCGGCGTTGCGGCGATTTCTGAATGATAAATCGCCGACCACCGAGGTTCGCCGCCTGATGGCCACCGCCGAGGGTTACAACCCCGACGTGTGGCGCCAGTTGAGCGAGGAACTCGCACTGCCCGGGATCCAGATTCCGGAGCAATACGGCGGCGCGGGGTTCGGCATGGTCGAGCTGTGTATCGTTACCGAGGAGCTCGGCCGCGCATTGCTGTGCGCGCCCTATTTCTCCACCACGGTACTCGCGGCCAACGCGATACTGAACGCGGGAACCGAAGCGCAGAAATCGACCTTGTTGCCGGACCTTGCCAGCGGCGCGCGGCTTGCGACGCTCGCGGTCACCGAGCCAAGCGGCAACTGGGATCCGCGTGCGATCGAACTCGTCGCTACGCCGGTCGCTGACGGCTATCTTCTTGACGGAACCAAAAGCTACGTCGTCGATGGGCACGTGGCCGATCTGCTGATCGTCGCCGCGCGTGTCGGCGCGAAAGGCGGCGATGAGGGTTTGGCGCTATTCACCCTCGCCGCGGATTCGACTGGCGTTGAACGGCGCCTGCTGGAATCGATGGATCCGACGCGCAAGATCGCGCGGATCGATTTTCATCGCGCACATGCGGAGCTACTCGGCAGTCCGGATGACGGCGGAAAGGCGATTATCCGTACGCTCGACCAGGCGGCCATCGCGCTGGCGAATGAAATGGTCGGCGGCGCGCAGGCGATGCTCGAGTCGGCGGTGGATTACGCGAAGCTGCGAGTTCAGTTCGGGCGAACGATCGGTTCGTTCCAGGCGATCAAGCATAGATGCGCTGACATGCTGCTCGATGTCGAGCTTGCCAAGTCGGCCGCATACTACGGCGCGCAAGCCGCCGCGATCGACGATCCGGAGTGGCCCGCGATGGCATCGCTGGCGAAAGCCGCGGCGTCGGATACCTACCTCCGCACTGCTGCCGAATGCATCCAGATTCACGGCGGTATCGGCTTCACCTGGGACAATGACACGCATCTCTGGTTCAAACGCGCCAAAAGCTCCGAGGTGTTTCTCGGCCAACCGCATTATCATCGGGAACTCCTGATGCAACGCTGGGGAGTTTGCCCTGGGGAGTCAGAGTGATGAGCAAGATCAGCGAAAGCGAAGTGCGAGCCGAGGTGCGTGCGTGGCTCGCGGCCAACTGGGATCCCGAGATGTCGCTCGTGACTTGGCGCAACAAGCTCGCCGATTCCGGCTGGGGGATGCCGCAATGGCCGGAGGCATGGTATGGCCGCGGCCTGCCTGTAGCCCTCGCGCGCGTGGTCGAGGAGGAATTTGCGGCGGTGGGTGCGGTCGGCGCCGCGAAAACCGGAGTCCGGCTGCTGGCGGCGGCGACGCTGCTCGAGCATGGATCGGATGCGCAGAAAAAAAAGCTCCTGCGCCGCATCCTCACCGGTGAAGACAACTGGTGCCAGCTTTTCAGCGAGCCGGGCAGCGGCTCTGACCTCGCCGGAGCTACCACCCGGGCCGAATTGGTGGGCGACCATTGGATCGTCAACGGACAGAAGGTGTGGACCACGAGCGCGCATCATGCCGACCACGGCCTGTTGCTCGCCCGGACCGACTGGGACGCGCCCAAGCACGAGGGGCTGTCGTATTTTGTGATCGACATCAAACAGCCCGGCGTAGACGTGCAGCCGCTCAAGCAGATGAACGGGCACGCGTCGTTCAACCAGGTGTTCTTCACCGACGCGACGATTCCGGCCGAGAACCTGGTCGGCGGCGTCGGCGACGGCTGGAAGATCGCGATGACGACGCTCGCGCACGAACGTCGCGGCGCCGACGGGCTGAGCTCGCCGTCACGGCGCAAGGCGCGCACCGGACGGATCCACGCCGAGGAGCGGGCGGAGCTCGAAATCGCGAACCAGCCTTACACCTGGTATCCGCAGCGCGCGGGCCGCGTGGACCTGGTGATCGAGCGCGCCAAGGAGACCGGCGCGAACAAGGATCCGGTCGTGCGCCAGGAGATCGCCAAGCTGATGATCATGGCGAAGTCCGCCGAATGGACCGCGCGCCGCGCGCGCGCCGCCCAGCAACAAGGGCGTCCGCAGGGTCCGGAAGGTTCGCTCGGAAAGCTCGCCGCCAGCAACGTCGCGCGCGCCGCCGCCCGCGTGCATACGATGATCACCGGCGCCGCGGCGATGCTCACCGGGCCGAAGAGCCCGCGCGACGGAATCATCGCGGAGATTCTGGTCTCGGTGCCCGCGGTCTCGATCGCCGGAGGCACCGACGAGATTCAGCGCAACATTATCGCCGAGCGCGTGCTCGCCTTACCCAAGGAACCGCGTTTCGACACCGGCCCATTCCGCAACGTGCGCAAGAACTAACCGCGCTCTGACGCGATTTGCCCGCGGAGCAAGCCATGGCGCATAGCGAACAGCCGATCGTCGCAATGATCGGTGCGGGCGAAATGGGAGCGGCTGTAGGACGGCGGCTCAAGCTGCGCGGAGCGCACGTTCTGATTTCTGTCAAAGGGCGCAGTTCCGAGAGCGAACGGCGAGTGCGCCGCGCGGGGCTGGAGATCGTCGATGACGACGCGGCGCTCGTGCGCAACGCGGACTTCGTGCTGTCGATCGTGCCGCCGGGAGTGGCGGTCGAAATCGCGCGGCGCTATCGAGGCGCGCTCGACGCGGCCGCGAAAAATCCGATCTTCGCCGATTGCAACGCGATTTCACCGGCGACCGCGCGCCGTATCGGCGAGGTCCTTTCAGGATGCAAGTGCCGTTACGTCGATGCGGGAATAATCGGAGGTCCGCCGCCTGAAGATCTGAACGCCGCCGGCCCGCGCTTTTATGCGTCGGGGGGCCACGCCCGCGACTTCGCAGATCTCGCGCGCTTTGGACTGGACATCGCGGTGCTCGACGGTCCGATCGGCGCGGCCTCGGGTCTGAAGCTCAGCTATGCCGGCCTGACCAAGGGCAGCATCGCGCTGGGCGCGGCGATGATCGCCGCCGCCTCGCGCGACGGACTTGCCGACGCGCTGCGGGACGAGCTCGCACGCAGCCAGCCACAGATACTCGGCCGGCTTGCGCGCCAGGTTCCCGCGATGTTCCCGAAGGCACATCGATGGGTTGCCGAGATGAGAGAGATCGCGGAATTTCTGGATGGCGACGATCGCGGCGCAATGATCTACGAAGGCGCCGCCCGCCTGTACGATCGAATCGCCGCGGAGAATTCGCACGACGAACAAGCCGAGGGCATCCGCGCGCTCGCGGACTTCTGCTCCACCGCGATCGAGTCAACGCGCAAATCGCCGAAATAGAATTTTTAGAAGCCTATTTTCCTTTCCAATTCGGTTGCCGCTTCTGGGCGAACGCGAGGCCGCCCTCGCGCGAGTCTTCGGTCTTTAGCAGCAGCTCGTATCCCTCGCGCTCGAGGCGCAGGCCTTCGGCGAGCGGGAGGTCGAGACCGCGCATCGCCACGCGCTTGATTTGCTGCACGGCCAGCGGTGCCGATTTGCAGATCTCTCCCGCAATCTCGTCGCACTTGATCATGAGCTGGTTCATCGGAACGACGTGATCAACCAGGCCGAGCCGCAGCGCTTCATGGGCGTCGATTCGATTGCCGGTGTATAGCATCTGCAGCGCGCGTCCGAGCGGAATCAGCCGCGGCAGACGCTGAGTACCTCCGCCACCGGGCAGCCATCCTAGCCGAACTTCTCCGAAACCGAACTGCGCATGCTCGGCCGCGACGCGAATGTCGCAGGCGAGGGCCTGCTCGAGGCCGCCGCCGTTGGCGTGGCCGTTGATCGCCGCGATTACGGGCTTATGCAGTTCGAGCATCACGGGAAACGGCGACTTTCCCACGGCTTTGCCGCGTCCTTCGACGTAGTTCGATTTCACGTCGCTGCCGGCGCAGAATGCCCGCTCGCCCGCACCGGTCAGAATCGCGACCAGCAGCTTCGGGTCGTCGCGAAACTCGGTCCAGATTTCGGCCAGCCGATTGTAGGTTTCAAAATCGCAGGCGTTGAGCCGCTCCGGGCGATTGATCGTAACGCGCGCGATCGGGCCGTCTTTGTCGAAAATCACCTTCATCGAAATATTCCTTGAATTGCTCCTCGGCTCGCCACTCAGCTCGATTCAGACGAGCCCAGCACTTCGGTCAATCCGAACGCGCTGCGGCCGAGAAATTCGAGGCTCTCGTCGCTGTCGAGCGGATGATAAAGGCCGGCGCGCACGTCGCGAAACAGACGCTCGAGCGGCAGACGCTTGAAGTACGACGCGCCGCCGACGGCGCGCAGGGCCAGATCCACCACCCGCACCGAATTTTCCACCGCGATCATGCGGGCGGCCACCGCCTTGCGCGACCAGCTTACCGGATCGTCGCGATCGACTTCCGCCGCCGCCTTCCACATCGCGGCGCGCGCGCCTTCGATCAGGAGATCCATCTCGCCGACCTTGTTGTAGACACTCGGCAGATGGCTCATCGGATGCTTGAGCGGGTAGCGTTTGCGATCGCGCATGAACTCGACGGTGAAATTGCGCGCGGCGAGCGCGATTCCAATATACGGCGCGCCGATCGCGAACGGCGCCTTGGCGAATACCTTGGTGACGCGGCCGCTGCGGGAAACCGGCCGCTGCAACACCACCGCGGACTCCGGCACAAACGCGTCGATCAGCTCCGAGCTGCGCGACTGGGTCGATCGCATCCCCATCACGTCCCAATCATCCTTGAACGAGAGTCCCGGCGTCTCGCGCGGCGCGACGTAGCAGGTGATGATTGCCGCGCGCTCGGGCGCGTCGTCCCATACGGCCTCGAAAAAGAATAGATCCGCCGCGATACTCTGGGTGCCGAAGATCTTGCGCCCGTTGACGATCCATCCGCCCTCGACGCGGCGCGCGGCGGTGCGCGGACGGAGATTGATCACCGCGTTGTCGGGCTCCGAGCCCGAGCCGGCGCAAATCAGGCGCTCCTTCACGATCCGGTAGAGCTTCTCTTCGACGTTGGGAGCCTTGAACTTGCGATACAGGTCGCACAGCAATCCCACCGTGTTGAAATGCATGTTGATCGCAAGCGCGGTCGCGCCGCATCCTTCAGCCAGTCGTTCCTGCGCCTTGATTCGCTCGAGCAGCGTCGCGCCCATCCCGCCGAATTTTTCCGGAATGGTGAGTATCGTGTAGCCGCTGTCCTTGAGCCGCGCGTAGTTCTCGTGCGGAAACGACGCGTCCCGATCGTGCTCGGCCGCGCGCGTGGCGAAATCGTCGGCGAGGCCGGCGGCGAGATCGATGAAGCGCTGCTCGCGTTCGGTATTGATCTGGTTCATCGCGTCGCCTCAGGACCAGGCGTCGTGGCCGGGCATATAGTTCATATTGTTCTGCGACGGATTGCGGTTCACGAGCGGGCGCATGAACAACGGATGGCGCATGCTGCGCACCTCGTGCTCGATCGTGAAAAGCGCCGAACCGGTTTCCGGGTCGGTGATATCCTTGAATCGATACTGATGCTGGTCACTCTCCTCGCTGACAAGACCGTGCTCCTTGAGTGCTCGATGCGGTCCGGAAAAATCGGCGACGTAAACCTGCACATGATGGCCGTCGTAAGCGGGTATCTCGCGTTCGGTTTCGCGAAAGATGAACTGTTGCCCGATTCCGACCGGCACTTGCGCGTGCCGTCGACCGCGGTCTTCCGCGCTCGTCGCCGGGGCGCGCATGGTCTGGCGATAAAACCGCGCGATCCCGTCGGCTGTGCCCTCGGGAACGGTGAACTCGACATACGCGATGCCGAGCCGCATCGCGCCGTTATTTGATTCGGGGAAATGGCATCGGATCCGGTTACCCCACGGACATATCGTATCGACGAACGATTCGTGTTCGTGAAAATCGAAACGCGTGCCGTCGAGCCTCTTGCGCAAACGGGTAAGCCGCCTCACCAGCGCCTCGCGATCGGGCAGCACAAGACCCACGTGGCCGCGCAGCACCTGCGCCGGACCGGTAGGCAGATGGAACTGGCTGCGCCCGACATTGACCCACATATTGCTGACGCTGGTCATCAGGTAGGGGTCGCGGGTCAGCCCGAGTCCGGCGATGTAGTACAAAGTGGCGAGCTGCTGATCAGGAGCGGTGACGTTGACGTGCTCGAGCGCAACGATGTTGCCGAGATCCTCGGCGGCTCGATCGAATTGACCGTCCATGTGCCTTCCTCCAATCGCGCGGCGGGCGCGGGGTATCATCAGAGCGGATTTACCACGAAGAGCGGCGGCGCGTCGAAGGGCGCGTCGCTCAGAATGGATCACCCCAATCGGCAGCTGGTCGTCCTGTCCAGCCGGGCGAGGCATAATCTGGCGTCATGCAGACTATGAATGCGGTCCAGGCTGAGCCGCTTCTGATCTATGACGGTGATTGCGGGTTCTGCATTTACTGGGTGCGGTATTGGCAGAAACTCACCGGCGATAAGGTGGCATACGCGCCGTACCAGGAAGTTGCCGCACAATATCCAGATATCCCGGTGGCCGCGTTCCAGCGTGCCGTTCAATACGTTGCGGCGGACGGAAAAATCGCGAGCGGCGCCGAAGCCTGTTTCCTTGTCTTGAGCCACGCGAACGGCAAAAAGGTCTGGCTGGCGCTTTATCGGCATCTTCCAGGGTTCGCTGCGATCGCCGAGCGCTCGTACGCTTTTGCCGCTTCGCATCGTTCCGCGTTTTACCGGCCGAGCCTATGGCTATGGGGATCGGATCATGAGCCGGCGCGTTTCGATCTGATCGCGTGGCTGTTCCTGCGAGCGATGGGGCTAATCTATTTTGCGGCCTTTGTTTCATTCGGCGTGCAGGCGTTGGGACTGATCGGCAGCCACGGCATCCTGCCGCTGTCCGAATTCACCGCCGCCGTCCGAAGCCAGCTCGGCCCGGAAGGCTACTGGCGATTTCCGATGGTGTTCTGGCTCGGCCAGAGCGATTTTGCGATCCAGGCGATATGCTGGACTGGAGCCGCGTTGTCGCTGTTGCTGATTTTCAACCTGCTGCCGCGTTTGAGCCTGTTCTTTCTCTACGCATTTTATCTCTCTCTGTTTTACGCCGGACAGATCTTCATGGGCTTTCAGTGGGACGTGCTGCTGCTCGAGTCCGGCTTCCTTGCGCTTATTCTGAGCTTCGCGACCGAGCCGGGCATATGGCTGCTGCGCTGGCTCTTGTTCCGTTTCATGTTTCTTTCGGGTGCGGTCAAGCTTCTGAGCCGCGACCCCACTTGGGCTAATCTCTCGGCGCTCTCCTATTATTTTCAGACCGAGCCGCTGCCGACGCCGCTCGCCTGGTACGCGCATCACCTGCCGCACGCCATCCTCAGCGCGGCAACGGTGGCGACCTTTATCATTGAACTGGGACTCCCGTTCCTGATCTTCTTTCCGCGGCGGCTCAAGTTCGTCGCGGCGTTCGGCATCCTGTTGCTGCAGGTCGTGATCCTCCTGACGGGCAACTACGCTTTTTTCAATCTTCTGACGATGGCCTTGTGCCTGGTGCTGTTTGATGACGCCGCGATACGCAAGGTTCTTCCGGATCGCCTGACGCGATTCGTGCGCGCGCGCGTCCGGGATATCCAGCCGGGAAAGATTGTTTCTTTTGCCGCCGGAGCGTTCGCGCTGTTAATTGTGTTCGTGAGCTTGGTCCAGATTCACGCCGTGTTCGGCGGACGAAGCTCCGCTGCGGCCGACTGGATCAAAGACGAAATTGCGCCATTCCGGATCGTCAATACCTACGGCTTGTTCGCGGTGATGACGACCGCGCGGCCGGAAATTATCGTCGAGGGTTCGGGTGATGCCGTTCACTGGCGCGAATACTCATTCAAGTACAAACCGGGCGACGTCATGCGAAGACCGCGATGGAACTTTCCGCATCAACCGCGACTCGACTGGCAGATGTGGTTTGCCGCTTTAGGGACGGAATCGGAAAGCCCCTGGTTCTCGATGTTCTTGCAGCGGTTGCTGGAAAATTCGCCGGAGGTGACGGCTCTACTCGGCAACAATCCGTTCCCTCACAATCCTCCTCGCTATGTCCGGGCGTTGCTGTACGACTATCGTTATTCCAGCCCTAAAGAAAAAGAAGACACGGGAGCGTGGTGGGTGCGGCAGCCGGAAGGAATTTATTTTCCCGCGATCGGTCTGGGATCGTAAGTTCCCCTCGCTTCGAGGCGGTCGATTTTTTTCAAAACCTCCATTGTTGTCATCCTGCCATGAAAGTGTGGGGCGACGAGTATCGCATTCTCCGCCGGGCCGATGATCGTCATTCGGAGCCCTGGGCGAGGAATCCCGAGGCGTCCATGCTCTGAGTCCACGCCTCACGCAGCGCCCTCTCGTTCGGGATTCCTCGCGCGGCAGCCACGCGCGGGAATGACAACGGGACCTGTTTTCGTAGGGGCGGCTCGCGAGCCGCCCGTCGTTCGCGCCGCCTCTCGCTACACGCTAACTTTCGTCCCGGGTGGCGGGTCCTCCGGACCCGCGAAGTTCTGAGCCGCATGCGAAGGATGACGGACAGGAATTCGGGATTTATCTACGGCATCACTTCCCGAGTGGCGCTGAGTGAGTGGCGTCCCCGCCAGAGAGAAAGTGCAGCACCGCCTCGTTGAACATGACCGGATCCTGAATGAACGCGAAATGGCTGACTCCGGGGAGGATCAGCTCGCCGGAACCGGGGATCAATCCGGCCATGTGATCAGGAGCCTCGCGCTTGATCGCCTCATCGTGATCCGCATCGACGATCCAGGTCGGCACCGTGATGTGGCTCAACTGATCGTCGGACAAATTCGGCTTGCCCGTCCACAATTGCTCGACGGTTGCGCGAAAAGCGTTGTACTGCGTGGGGGTCGGCGAGAGCTGCGCATACTCCGTCGCGGCACGCTCAAAAAAAGCGGTGAACACGGGGCTCTTGCTCAAATCCTTCACCTGCGACGGATCGGAATTGGCGGCAAAGGCGAACAGTCGCGTCACGCGCTCCGGATGATGAATTGCGATCTCGAGACCGATGATCGCTCCGTCACTCCATCCGACCAGAGCGGCCTTGCGGATGTGCAGATAGTCCATCAAGCCGAGAACATCCGACGCCATCAGTTGATAGCGCAGCGGCGTGTCGCTTCGGGTGCTGCGTCCGTGTCCGCGGCTATCCAGGACGATCACGTGGTAGTGCTCGGCAAGGACCGGCACCTGCAATCCCCAGTAATTTGAATTCGCGAGGCCGCCGTGGACCAGGATGACCGGCTCGCCGTGGCCAAACTCCGCGTACCACAAGCGGATGCCGTTAACCGGCGCGATGCCGCTGGCCTCGGGCTTGGGCAGCGTCGGCGTCGGCGGCAGGCGCATCCACGGATATTGCGCGGCCGCGGGCCGCGCCACCGCGAGCGCAACAAACATCAAGAGGATAATAAAAAAACGCCGCATTTGTGATCCACAACTAGCTACTACAAGCCCGTACTCACTGAAATGCTTTCGCATCGCTGAGACTCGTCGGTCCTGTCGTCATCACTCGCTTCGCGCGCATTCGCATGCCTGGCAGACAACTATCAGCATCAGCGAACGATCGGCAATTGCAGGAAGATACCTAAGCCTGTTCCTCCAGTCGTCGAGACGCCCATGTGCGGCATCTTCGTAGCTAGTGAGGAACCGCGCTGTATAGCGGTCGAATTCCGGATTCGGGACGAACCAGTCCCATCGAAACGCGCCAGCCTCGGAGCCTGGTTCGGACGCGAACCAAAAGTGAAGGATGCTTTCCACTCGCGACGCCGCATTGTGGCTGCTTTTCGGAGCTCCGCCCACGATGATAACTCGTTTCAATTTCGACAAGTGTGCGATTACTTACTACCCGTCCGACGGCTCAGAACTCTTGAGGGTTACGCCAATGACCGAGGCAATGGAGCCTGATGTTGCCTTCGTGGGCGGCTCGGCTACCCCGCTTAGAGAGGCCGCACATCGCGCGCAGAATCTGGCCTCAGGCGGATTATCGAAAGCGCACTTTTGGCATCGGCGTTTGAAGGGAGTTGCACATTGAATGCAAAAGCTTCGCCCCTTGGGGATTTTCAGTTGAGCAGCTCTCGCAGCGCATCGGGCGTTGCCAGGTCAGGGTTGTTGTTCGGGAACTCTACGGCTTGACCACCTCGCCGCGATGGTTCTTGTACATGCGATCGCGCCAGGCGAATACCTCGGCGAAGGTCGGATCTTCGCCGACCTTGTCCAGGTAAACCATCCGCACTGGCGGCTGAAAGACGAAAAACTCCTGCGGAGGCGCCTTGAAAAGCATCAACATCGCCGCGGTGGTTATGTCGGCGCGAGTGAATGCATCACCGACCAGGTATTCGCGCCCGCTCAGGGTCTCCTTAAGACTCGTCAGAATCCTGGCGACTGTGAGCCTGCTCTGTTCTTCCTCGAATGGTGAGTATCCATACTTTTCCGCGAAGTACTTTCCACTTTTTTGTGCTTCGGGGTCATTGATGCGGAGCAGGCGCCCGGTGATCATCACGCGGCCATGAGGCCCCAGCGCGTTAAGCGCGACTTCTTCCCATAGCGTCGCCGTCGCACGCTCTTTCGCGGATTTGGGCAACAGCGCCGGCTCCGGTCGCGTTTCCTCAAGCCAGTCCAAAATCGCGCTCGAATCCGGAATCACCTTATCATCGATGATCAAGACCGGTACCAGGGTTTGCCCGGTCAGTTTCTTTATTTTCTCTTCATCGACGCGTGGCTCGTAGTTTTCCTTCTCGTACGCCAGGCCTTTGAACTTCAACGCCCAACGGACGCGCTCGGACCAGGGCGACAAGTACATTGTGATCAACTTTGGTGTGCTCATGAACAGTTTCCTTTGAGCTTGGTCAGCAATGAAACTTTGCCCTGTTACTGGAGAGCATCTCGCTACGTCCCGGACAGCAGTACCAACAGGCGGAGCGATTTCAGCGCTTCGGAGCAGCCCTTCGCAAGTGCGGAAGATTGGGAGCACCCGCGAGCGGGGGGTGGCGCACGCAGATGCTCCCACGCGAATCACTTCACATCCACTTCCATCCGCATCCAGGGATGGATGCAGCATTGGAACAGATGCTTTCCCTTCGACAGGCCAGTTATATCGAGATGGCTGCCTTGAAGAATTCGGGTCCTGGCCACCGCGACCTTGGAAAAGCCGCCGGCGCACTCCGGAACAACGCTCGTAGCGCTGCCCGGGTTGAGCGGCGGCAGGAATCCGTTACCGAACGCTTTCACCTCTGTGAAGGTGTGCGGCTCACCGCCTTGATTCACGGCGGAAAGGACTTCTTGCTGGTTGATCGTCAACTGGTCGGGTTCGAAGTCCCAACCCGGATCGGGCGTTCCGGCCTCCGCTCCTGCAAGTAGGTCAGACAAGGTTGTGAACGCTCCGAGCGTGACGTTCTTGCAGAAGTCGGGGCCCGCGAACGCGTTGAAAGTAGTCGGATCGCATTCGTCCAATGCCACGACCTGAGCGAGGCCCGTTGGCGGGCCCCCCGCAATCGTCTCGGTTGCCCCAGCCATGGTCATGCAACCGGCCAGCAGAATCAGCGTCGCTAACTTTTTCATTGCTGTTCCTCCTCTCGATGTTTCCTGGGCTCATCATCAGGCAGCCTTAGATGTCCGCCAATGGACCACGGCTGAACTTCTCCTGAACTCTGTCTGAACTGTTGTGAAGAGACGGCGCTATGCGCTCGGTTGCGACGGAAGTAGAATCCGCGATCGGAACAAATGTCCGAAGGTCTGATAAATTTTGGCGATTTTGTGCTGAACCGCGGCGCTTATGAACTGCGCCGAGGCGATGAGGTCGTTCCTCTCCAGCGTATTCCGCTCGAATTGCTATGTCTGTTGGTAGAGCGCCGGGGACAGGTGGTTACGCGTGAGGAGATTCTCGAGCGCGTCTGGGGCAAGGGCGTGTTCGTCGATGGCGAAAACAGCATAAACACTGCGGTGAGAAAACTTCGACAGGCCTTGTGTGACAATCCCGAAGCGCCGCGCTTCGTGGCTACCGTACCGGCCAGAGGTTATAGGTTCGTCGCAGAGATTCGTTCACCGAAGGTGCCTGGGGCGGTGAGATCTCGATACCGGCCGCCAGGTGTGATGGTGGGACGCGAGCGCGAGCTGGCCACGATACTGAGCGAACTCGACGACGCGGCCTCCGGGCGCGGGCGCTTGGTCCTGATTTCCGGCGAACCTGGCGTCGGCAAGACGCGGCTCACAGATGAGGTTGCGCAGGCGGCTGGCGCAAGGCGAATGGCGATTATGGTCGGGCATTGCTCCGAGCACGACGAGGCCGTCGCCTATCTGCCGTTCGTGGAAATCCTCGAGAACTTCGTCAATCGGACGCCGGATCTGGAGCTTCTGCGCGCGACGCTCGGCGACGAGGGGCGGGAACTGGCGCGCTTGTTGCCCAAGCTCAAGAGCATCCTGCCCGACCTCCCTCCGCCGCTCGATTTGCCGCCCGCCCAGGCGCGGCGTCATCTGTTCAATTGCTTTTTCGATTTCGCCGCGCGGATCGCGGCGCGGCAGCCGACGCTGATGATCCTCGAGGACCTTCATTGGGCCGACGATTCGACCTTATCGCTGCTCGATCACCTGACAGAGCGGCTTTCCGATCTGCCCCTGATGGTCATCGGCACCTACCGCACCGCGGAGCTCAATATCACTCGGGCGTTGGCAAAAACGCTGGAAGATCTTGCCCGCAGCCGACTCGCAACTCTGGTCAGCCTCAAAGGCCTGCCACGCGCCGAAGTGGCCGCGATGCTTGCGAGCCTGAGCGGGAAATCGCCGCCGGCCGCCGTAGTGAGCGCGATTCATTCCGAGACTGGCGGCAATCCATTCTTCGTCGAGGAACTGTTCCGCCATCTCGAAGAAGAAGATCGCTTGTACGACTCGTCGGGACAGTTTCTCGCCGAGCTCGAGATTGGCGAGCTGGAGGCGCCTCCGAGCGTTCGGTTAGTGGTCGCGCGCCGGCTGGCGCGCCTTAGCGGCCCGACCCAGAAGATGCTCGCGGCCGCCGCGACGATCGGGCTTTTTTTCAGCTTCGAGCTGCTTCAGGCCTTGAGCGCGGCCGGTTGCGACTCGCTTCTGGATTGTATCGACGAAGCGGAACGTGCCGGGCTGGTCCTCTCGGTCGCGGACCGTCCCAAAGCCCGGTTCAAGTTCTCTCACGAACTTATTCGGCAAGCTGTGATCGGCGGTTTGTCGGCGGCGCGGCGCCAGAAGCTTCATCTCGAGCTGGCCGGCGCGATCGAGCAGACCTATTCGAATGAACCGATGGGCGCGGATAGGATCGACGACCACCTGGCTGAACTTGCTTACCATTACGCGCGCGGCGGCGATCCAGCCAAGGCGGCGAAGTACGCGTTGAAAGCGGTCAGGAGATTCGCTCACATAGGCTCCAATGCTGAAGCGCTGGCGCAATACGAAGCCGGGCTTGATCTGCTGCGACATCTCCCCGACGACGACCGTCGCGCAGAGGCCGAGTTGGATTTGAGGAACGCAGCCTTCACGCCGCTGGGCGACAGCAAGGGATACGCCTCGCCCGAAGCCGAGCGGTCGTACCTCCGGGCAGTCGAGCTTTGTCAGCGGCCAGGGATCAAATGGGAAAAGGCCTGGTGGGCGCTCTGGCCGATTTTTTTCGTTCAACAACTCCGCCCCGACGTGCGCAAAGCGGAAGCGATCGCCGCCGAGCTGGTCGCACGAGCCGAGGAACACGGAGACCCCGGATATCTGGCGGAAGCCGAGAACTGGGTGGCGTATGCCAGGATGGTTTCAGGCGACTTCGAGCACGCAGCCCTTGGCTTCGATCGGGCGTGGGCGCGGATGGAGTCGATGGTCGGCCCGAGGCCTCTGACGCATCAACGTGCGCTGCAAACGCGCGGCCTCCTGATGACCTGGGACTCCGGCGCTCAACAAAACAACCGCATTCTCTCAGGATGGAACGCGTGGTTCATGGGCTATCCCGATCGCGCGCTGGAACGAATAAAGACCGCGACCGCCATCGCGCAATTCGGGACAAAGACGATCCTGACTGACATACACGGGTTCGCCTCGTACATTCATGAGCTTCGTCACGAGCCCGAACAAATGAGAGCAAACGCACAGGCAAGACTGGCGCTATCAACCGAATCGGGCTACTTCACCGGCCGCGCGCTCAGCGAAATTTACCTCGGGTGGGCCGATGCGATCGCGGGCGACCTCGACGGCGGCATCGCGCGAATGAAGCGTCACATGCTGGAGTTGAAGGCCGTCGGCTCGGAATACATCAGCGACCGTTATTTCTCGTTTATTTCGATCGCGCTGGGCCGGGAGAAGCGGTTCGATGAGGGTCTTCGCGCGATCGCCGAGTCATTTCAGTTCATCGAGAGAACCGGCCAACGGTACTACGAGGCGGAACTGAATCGGCTCCATGGCGAACTGCTGCTGGCGCAGGATCCGTCGAATGCCACGGATGCGGAGAGATCGATCCGGACGGCGATTGAGATTTCGCGCGCGCAGCACGCGAAATCCTGGGAGCTGCGCGCGACAACCAGCCTTGCGCGCCTTCTGGCGAAGCAGCGCAAGCGCGACAAGGCGCGCAAGATGCTTGCCGAGATTTGCGCCTGGTTCACCGAAGGCTTTGACACCGCCGACCTACGGGACGCGAAAGCGCTCCTCGATGAATTGAGGCAATAGCCACAGTTGAACTGGTATCTAACAGTGGAGACCTCAGTTGAAAAGTGTTGCGGGGATTGTAGCGAGTTTATTTTTGTGCTGATCGCGGCGGGTTGCACCGGTTCGGCGTCGGGACAGCCGGACGCGTCGATAAACGACCGCTGCGTCCGTCATTCTTCCAGGAAAATGCGCGGGGCGATGAATATCGTAGTCTCAGCCGGCAGTTGCGCTACCCCCATTGCTTGGGCACTGCTTGCGCGCGCTGATGAGTCAGCAGCTTGGAGCGGCGCTCCCGCTCCTCGGGCGTAATCGTCGCAGGATCTTCGCGATACTCGGGGCCTGCAGCCATCGCCTTTTTTACCGCCGGCCGCTCACCAATCTCGTCAAGCCAGCGCTTGACGTTGGGAAATTCGCCCAAATCGAGATTTCGGCCCTTCCAGGTTGCCGCCCACGGATAGCAAATAATGTCGGCGATCGTGTACTGGCCGGCCGCCAGGTAGCGTTTCTGATGCAGTCCCAGATTCATCACTCCGTAGATTCGATGGACCTCGTTGTCGAAGCGCAGGAGAGCGTAAGCCTGATCGCCGATTTTTGGATCCTGACTGGCGCGTCGAAAGTGCCCCTGCTCTCCCATTTTCGGCCCCTGGTTGGCCATCTGCCAATAGACCCATTGTATGACTTCGTATTTCTGATGCGGTTCCTGCGGCCAGAACTTTCCGCTTTTCTCGGCCAGGTATTCCATGATCGCGCCGGATTCGAAAATGGTGACCGGCGCGCCGCCGCTCTTCGGCTCGTGGTCGACAATTGCGGGCATCCGGCCGTTGGGCGAGATCTTCAGGAAGTCGGGCGTTAACTGGTCGCCGCGGCCGATATTGATCGGCTTGATGTTGTAGGCGATGCCGGCTTCCTCTAGCAGGATTGTAATTTTCTTTCCGTTTGGTGTTGGCCAGAAGTATAGATCGATCACGTTGTTGCTCCTTTGATGAAAGCTTTCGGCCGGATCGTGCGGCGCTCGGCTGCCCGCTCGAATCAAGCAGACGTCAGCATAGCTCCCGCCTCTGGCGAACGTATCGAATTTTTTTCGAATCTAAATAGGTCCTTGGAGATGCAGTCGAAATAGCGGCGAGTCAATAAGGAGGCCCGTGCCCGGGTTTGACCCGGGCACGGACTATCTGGTGAGTCTGAGAAGTCAAGATGCGCGCTGCCACAGCGAAGTCGCGATGCTGACGTGATCGTGCGCGCTCAGTAGCCCTTCTCAGGGATCAATGTACTCTTGTTGCCGGTGCTCTCCGGCCCGTGGCAGGCGGCGACCTTGTCCTCGGTGGTGCTCAGGTTAGCGGCAATCTGAGCGTCGGTCTGTCCGGCCTGTACCTGCTGTTTCACCACGTCGCAATCAACCGGAACATTCGATGCCGAAAACATCGAACACCCGGACAGACCTGCGGCCAAGACCAGCAGCCCCGATGCGGTTGAGACCAATAGAGCTCTGCGTATCTGCATGATTCTCCTCCCGGCTCAGTCAGAAACAGTTTGCGTCTATCCCGGCACTCACAAAGCCAACGGCGCACTCCTATCATTTGTCGCGAAACTTAGAAAGTAAGCCTGCCAACCCTTCGGCTTTCGTTGGCGAGTCTTCTCCGGCACCGACTTGCAGGAATGGCCACTGCTGGACTAACGTGTGTTAGGGACAGGGCCATAAATCGCCTGGTTCGAGCAGCCACGTAATTCGTCATTCAGTTGAACAAAGACCGATGGGGCATGCGCCGTTGAAGGGAAGGAGAAGGACGCTATGAGATTTGGCCTCTTCTATGAACATCAGCTTCCACGCCCGTGGGAGGAAAAGAGCGAGCTGCAACTTATCCAGGATGCACTCGATCAGATCGAACTGGCGGACAAGCTCGGCTTCACCAATGTGTGGGAAGTGGAGCATCACTTTCTGGAAGAGTACTCGCACTCGAGCGCGCCCGAGGTCTTTTTGGCCGCGGCAAGCCAGCGGACCAAAAATATGCGGCTCGGCCACGGAATCGTGCTGACCGCGCCCGGCTACAATCATCCCGCGCGCATCGCCGAGCGAATCGCGATGCTCGATCTGGTCTCGAAAGGGCGCGTCGAGTTCGGCTCGGGCGAGTCGGGATCGCTCGCCGAGCTCGGCGGCTTCAATCTCACGCCCGCTCTGAAACGCGAGATGTGGCGCGAGGGACTCGAGACCGCGCTGCGTTGCATGACCGAGGTCCCGTTCGGCGGGGTCGACGGCAAGTACGTCAAGATGCCGCCGCGCAACGTCGTGCCGAAGCCGGTGCAGAAACCGCATCCGCCGGTGTGGGTCGCATGCTCGCGCCGCGAGACGATCCTGCTGGCCGCGGAATGTGGCATCGGCGCGCTGACGTTCTCATTCATCGATCCGGAAGAGGCAGTGCATTGGGTTGGCGACTACCGCAAGACGCTGGCGGAGAAGTGCGTTCCGATTGGCAGCGCGGTCAATCCTGAGATCTCGTGCGTCACCCCGATGATGTGCCATCAGAACGAGCGCGAGGCGATCCTGCGCGGGCTCGAGGGCGGCAACTTTTTTGGCTACTCACTCGGCCACTACTATGTCTTCGGCGATCACAAGCCTGGAGTATCAAACGTATGGGAGGAGTTCACGAATAAGCGGGCCGAGCGCGGATACTCGCCCGACGTCGCAATCGCGATGCGCCAGCGCCGTTTGAGCGCGCGTCTCGACAACGATCAGGGCGCGCAGCAGGGCTTGCGCGGCGCAGTCGGCACGCCGGATCAATTGCGCGAGTACTTCAGGCGCTTCGAGAACGCGGGCGTCGATCAGATGATTTTCGTGATGCAGGCGGGGAAGAACCGCCACGAGCACATCATGGAATCGATCGAGCTGTTCGGTACGCAAGTGCTGCCCGAGTTCGCGGAGCGCGACGGCGCTATCCGCGCCAAAAAGATGAAGGAGCTCGAGCCGGTGATCGAGATGGCGATGAAGCGCAAGCGCGACGACGCGCCGAAGATGCCCGCGGATTACCTCATCGAGGCGCTCCCGAAGCGGCTCATCCAGCAGGTCGGTGGAAAAGAGATGCTCGACAAGCTTGAAGGCGACTCGGCAATCGGCATTCCACGGCCGCAGAATCTGCAAGAGCGGCTGCAGCAGGGAATCGTGCCACCGCAGGGGTCGAACGGAGGCGGAGCGAAGTAGAAGGTCGAAAGGAGATCCGCTTCCATCCATTCCGCGCCCGTGGGTGCTGGCGAGAATACTCTTCGAAGTGGTGAAAACTCTGAAAGAATTACAGCCTCAAAGACTTCGAGCATTTCAGAAGCCCCTCGACAAAGCATTCAAATACTTCATGGCGCAAATCCGTCGAAAAAACTTCGATCGGCTGGACATTTCGTACCACTTCTAATTCGGCAGCGTAGGAAATCGACCGGTATTAGAAACTATTCCCGGTTTCACAGGTTTCTGTGGCTATCAACAATTGGCCAGCAGAAAAACTCTTCGCTGCAGAGCATTTCACACCCGCACGACGCGCACGGATTTTACCGGAAAACGAGATCCTAGTTTTGGCACACCCTCTGCTTCTAAATGCCCAAGGAGTTTTTGAAATGAAGACTTTACGAAGAGTCCTTGGTTATTCGTCATTGGCATTTTCACTGGCGGCCGGCGGCCTTCTCTATGGATGCTCTACGTCGAAAGAAGTCGACGTCGTTCCTGCGCCGGCGCCGGCTCCAGTCGTGCAGATGGCTCCGCCCGTTGTCGAAGCTGCACCGCCAGTAGTAGTTGCAGCTCCAGCTCCGATGGTACAGGTCCCGCCGCCACCTACTGTTGTAGTCCCGTCATCCGATACGAGCCAGACAACCACAACGAGCTGGGGTAATGGTGTCGTGGAGCAGAACAAGACAAAAACCGTCGATGGTACGACGCAGCGGCAAACTACGACCACCTGGAACAGCGGATATCCTGGGTCTCAGACAACCACGACTACTACCACCGGACAATAGAGTAGTTGAGCGATCAGTTGAGTAGTTAGTCCATTGAGCGGAGAAGTGTATACGGACCCGGCGTATACACTTTCTCTGTGCTCAATCTGTTAACTGACTTTAGTCTCCACGATCGCGACAGAGTGATCAGGCCGGGAAATCTCCCACACTGTTGAGCGCGGTAGAATCTATCGGAGGGCGCCGTCCGGGTGCGCTTCGCGGACGTTGGCGGGCTTGGTCCCCGATAATACCGCAAAGATCAGATTGCGATACGAGCAGGATACTTCGACAAATCCTGCTTCGCGCAACCACGCAAGCTGCTGACCCACGGTCGCGGGCATGTCGAGCTTCATTCGCACCAGCGCCGCGTTCAGTCGCGTTCGCCGACTTTGAGTTCGCGCGCGCGTTTGATCCACATCTGGCGCGCCCGCTCGTCTATTGCGGCGCCTTCGCCGGCCACCTGATCGGCGTTGATAAAAACTCCGCCAGGCATCAGATACTTGAAAATATCGGCGAACAGATGCCGCTTGCCAGTATCCGGCAAATGATGAATCGCGAGCGCTGAGACCACGGCGTCATATGGTTTGGAGGGCGCCGCCTTCGCGAAATCGGCCGTCACAAACTTCACGCGTTTGCCGATCGGCTTCAGCCGCTGGCGCGCGATCGTCAACATTTCAGGCGTTAGATCGAACAGCGTAAGCCGCGCATTCGGGAAGGCTGCGGCGATCATCGCTGACAGGAGGCCGGTGCCGGCGCCGAGATCCAGCAATTCGAAACGATCGTCGGCGCCAAAGGGCAGGAGTTCGCACGCCGTGCGGTAGAAATCATCGAAGCACGGAACCAGTTTGCTGCGCGCACGATCGTAGTCGTCCGCGTCAGCCGCAAACGCTTTGCGAACCGCCTTGGCCATCCCGCGAGTTTAGCCGATTCCGTCCGCTTCAGGCGAGTCGGGCACCGTCCGCAGACGATACGACCAGGAGCCGTCCTCGCCACCGAGGTCCCCGCGTACGAAATCAGTAATTGCAAGAATTACAACCGCGAAAGATAATTTTTGCGCTTCCAACCCCGGTTTTATCCGCGCCAAAACCCATAAGGTTCGAGTTTTGCAGCGCTCCACGATGGCATCGTGATTGCTCGGATCAACTGCGGTGATGTGCACAAATTGGGTCTAACAAATTGATCGGTCCGGCACCGTCGATAGACCCCCTGAGGTTGCCAAACTCATCGCTCGCAGCAGCATGGATCAATTCAATCAAAGCCTGCCGACCAGGTTAGCGAAGCTGCTGGTAGCAATCGTGTTTTATGCCGTTACGAGACTATCGCGCGCGGCGAAGATGATACTCGGAGGCCAGCCTCGGCCCGTATGCGTCGGAGTCTTTTATCACCAAATACTTCCCCAGCACCGCGGGCGTTTTGCCCGCCAGATGGACCATCTACTCAGATGGTCCAAACCGGTCCGTGCCGATCAGGATCGTTTGCCCGATGGTGCTTCGCGTTATGCGTTTGTGGCCGTCGACGACGGATGGTTGAGTTTCGTCGAAAATGGACTCCCCGAGATGAAGCAACGAGGCATTCCCGTCGCAATTTTTGTTGTTGCGGGCCGTTTGGGCGAGTCGCTTGGCGAACCCAACGATCGTCTGATTACCGAAGCCGAATTGCGCGATCTGAATTGTGAATTGGTGACAATCGGTTCTCACACCACAACCCATGCGCGATTAACGTCGCTTGACGATACCGATGTGATGAGCGAGCTGAATGAATCGCGGGCGACACTCGAGGGCATTCTTCGGCGCGACGTAAGACTGTTCTGTTTTCCATTCGGCGCGTACCGCGATGCGCATTTGCAACAGTGCTATGCCGCGGGTTACACGCGCGTCTTCGCCAGCACTCCGCTACTCGGGTCAAGTTGCTCCTCTGGGTTTGTCGTCGGCCGAATCCGTGCCGATCCGACTGACTGGCTGATCGAATTCCGTTTGAAACTGTGCGGTGCGTACCAATGGATGGCGATCGTGATGGCTTTGAAGGCGAGATTTCAGCCGCGTTTCGCGCCCGGCGCGCGCGTCGTCCGCAACTCCACTCAGATTCCGCCTTCATCGGTAGACTCGATGGTCGCACCGGTCGCTGATTTCGGCAGACATCTCAAGTGAAGAACCATGACGAACGATAGCGCCCGAGCGAATGAACCGGCCGCGAGCAAGGAGAGCCGCCGAGCGCATAATTTTCTTCTTGTCTCAGACTTCAATCTGCAGAACCTTGCCTCACTCTTGCGAAAACGCGAGACCGGATTCGCGCTCGACATCAGAACTGCGGCATTCGGGCAGGTGATGCAGCTTCTATTGTCCCGCGAGGCGAGCACGTGGACGGCGGATCTTGATGGAACCTTGCTTTGGACCTCTCCCGAAGCGATTTCTCCGACCTACGCCAAAGCACTGCGCTACGAGAATTTCAGCGTCGAGAACGTGCTCGGCGAAGTGGATGAATTCGCACACGCGCTGACCTCAATCCCTCCGCATGTGCGGCACATTTTCGTGCCTACCTGGTCGTCGTGTCATTCACGCGACACGCGGCGCGGATTACTCGACATGCATCCGCGTCTAGGGATCGCGGCGCTTCTCATGAAGATGAACCTGCGCCTGGCTGAAGTCGCCTTGAGGGATTCCCGCGTGCATCTTTTTGATTCGATGCGTTGGATCGCTTCGCAAGGCGATCGCGCATATGACGACCGGCTCTGGTATTTGTCGAAGACTCCATTTGCAATCGGAGTATTCCGGGAAGCTGCACAGGACCTTGTCGCTGCACTTAGAGCTGTCGAGGGCAAGTCCCGCAAGCTGGTTATCCTTGATCTGGATGACACGGTGTGGGGCGGTATCGTCGGCGATGTGGGATGGCGCAACTTGCGAGTCGGTGGTCACGATCCGGTGGGAGAGGCGTACCTGGATTTCCAGCGTGGATTGCGCGGACTCGCTCGGCGAGGAATTTTGCTGGCGATCGCCAGTAAGAACCAGGAGCATATCGCGCTCGAAGCCATACGGTCGCATCCTGACATGGTGCTGCGATTGGAGGACTTTTCGGCCTGGCGCATCAATTGGGAAGACAAAGCCGCAAATGTCGCCGAGCTAGCCGCCGAGCTCAACCTTGGTCTCGAGTCTGCGGTTTTTCTCGACGATAGCCCGACCGAACGCGCGCGAGTCCGCGAGGCGTTGCCATCAGTGCTGGTGCCAGAATGGCCGAGCAATCCGATCGATTTTCCGCGCGCGTTGCGCGCGCTCGATTGCTTCGACACCCACGTAGTCAGCGACGAAGATCGAAATCGCACCGCGATGTATGTGTCGGAACGCAAACGAAGGGAGCTGCGAACCGCTTTGGTTACGATCGACGAGTGGTTGATGACGCTGAATGTGGCGGTCAGCGTCGAAACCCTCGATGACGCCAACCTCGAACGAGCAGTTCAATTGCTCAACAAGACTAATCAAATGAATTTGCGTGTCCGCAGGCTTTCGAGTCGCGAATTTCGCGCATGGTCCATGGCGCCGGATAATCGGGTGCTGATCTTTCGCATCGCCGATAAGTTCGGCGATTACGGGTTGGCGGGAATCGGAAGTCTGCACTTCGACCGGTCACGCCACCGCGCATCTGTCGAGGACTTCGTGCTGAGTTGCAGGGTGATGGGTAGAAAGGTCGAAAATGCGATGCTGCATGTGCTCTGCAAATGCGCCCGCGAAGCCGGCATGAAGGATCTCTCAGCGGATCCTGCGCCGACGGAAAAAAATTACCCGTGCCGCCAATTCTTCGAAGCGGCCGCGATGCACGCGGCTCCATCCAAGGCAGGCTTTTCCTGGAATCTGAGTACGGAGTTCCTGCTGCCCTCGTCGCTCGAGCTCAATTGGGCAGGCATGAGCAATTTAAAGAGCACCGGTGCGCCCGCATCCGATCGCACGCAGCAGGTTGAGGACGATGCCTGAGCAAGCGCCAAGCCGCGGAATCGCGCCAAAATCTTTCGCGACACGCGTGAAGAATCGCGTGCTGCATCAGCTGGCGCGGACTTTGCCCGGAAGCCGAAGCGTCCGCCCACGCCTGCATCGCCTGCGCGGTGTCGCGATCGGTTGCAATGTATTTATCGGTGACGATGTATATATCGAGAATGAATATCCGGAATGCGTTGAAATTGGCGACAACGTGGAGATCGCTCTGCGTACTGTGATAATCGCGCATCTCCGGGGACCCGGCGGAATAGTAATCGAGCGAGACGCCTGGATTGGAGCATGTTGTCTGATTAGTTGCGTCAGCGATCGAATACTGACTATTGGCGAAGGTGCGGTAATTGGAGCCGGGTCAATAATAACAAGCAACGTTGCTGCTCACGCATTCATCAGACCAGCACCGTCGGAGCAGGTCGCGACGGCGGCCGTGCCGCTGGCGATCGCGCCTTCGTATTTTGCGTTTTTCCGCGGATTGAGGCCCGTGCGCGCACGCGGAGCTGGCATCGATTCAGGATCCAGAAACGAGGTGCGCTGATGGCGGCGAAGCACAACAATAGCAACCCCGCCACGCGCAGAACCGCGACCGCCGAAGGCGTGGTTTCGCGAGCCATCGACCAAGTCAACGAGCTGCTGGCTGAATCGCAGCAATTGAAAAAGGATCGGTTGACGCCACTGATCGATCCCAATACGACTCTCGATTCGCTGTCGGTGATCAATCTCCTGGTGTTTATCGAAGATAATTTTCGTGAATCATTCGATCGCGAAATTGTGCTCGCCGGAGAAGCCGGCGACGCGATGATCACCCCGGGCGCGCTCAGGACGGTCGGCAGCCTGACAGACGCGCTCAATACGATTCTTCGTGAGGAATCCTGACGCGACGATGGCATCGCGGCTGGCACTGTTATCCTCTCGACGCTCGCGAACGTCCGACGAAAAACTCATTCGTCTTGCGGCAGTGATGGGTATTGAGACGGCGGTCTATCAAGTAGAAGGCACGGCGTCGGCAATGCAAATGGCTTCGGTACTCCAGACTGCCGGCGAGCGAGTGCTGGCGGCGCGCGCGGACACCGTTTCGATGCTTGGCCGAGAGTCGGAAAGTGCGTGTGCAGGGCGGCTCCTCACGGGCATCAAATCCGCCTTCATATACGGCGCCGGAGAACCAGGCGCAGGTTCGGCCGTCGGTGAACTCACCGGTGGGCGCCTGGAAGGGACAACCAAGATCCTCGACTCCGCGATCGTATGTGGAATTAGCGGCGTATCCGACGGCTGTGCGCAACTCTCAGGAATGTCGTTTTCGGTTAACCATCAGTCGGGGCTGCAGGCCTTCACGGGAAACTGGTTCGACGCGACCGAGGAGCTGATCTCGCTCCAGACCCGACCGTTTCTAGTGACTCTGCAACGGTTCGGCTGCCAATGTTTTCTGCTCGCGGCAAGCGAAATTGCCGATGTGGACGCTCCAGTGCCGGACGCAAACCTTGGAGAAGAAATCGCGCCAGCATTGCTGCCCGCGATGATCTTCATGCGCCAGAGTTTTGGTGATCGATGCTGGAGCAATCCGCGGCGCCATGGGACCGTGACGATTGACGATCCGTTGCTGCGGCCGCGATATGGGTGCCTTACCTACGATCGGCTGGTCGCGGCGATGCGCACGCATCGGTTCGCGAGCACCATCGCCTTCATTCCGTGGAATTATCGCAGAAGCGACCCGGTGACCACGGAACTATTCAAACGCAATCGGGACATATTGTCGATCTGCACGCACGGATGCGATCATTCAGCCGGAGAGTTCGGGATTCGCGATCGGCGGGTTCTTCGAGCAAAAGCACGACTCGCGCTGGAACGAGCGCAGCGGCACAAGCAAATCAGCGGGGTCGGATTCGAACCGATCATGATCTTTCCGCAAGGCGTATTCTCGAATTCCGCTCTACCCGCGCTCAGAGCGGAGGGATATCTGGCAGCCGTGAATACGTCGGTGCATCCCGCGGAACCGGATGACAGCGGTCCGACGCTTGGGGATTTGCTTGACGGCGCCGTCACGCGAGCAGGTTTTCCCCTTTTCTCGAGAAGGTATCCGCGCTCGATTGCTGAGTTCGCACTCGATCTCTTTCTCGGCAAACCACTTCTTATCACCGCGCATCATCAGAATTTCAGAAATGATGCTCGCGAAATCTCAGAATGGGCGGATCGCATTAATTCTATCGATCCCCACCTTACCTGGGCTCCGCTCGAGACGACGCTGTGTTCCACCGCGCTGCACCGCCGGACTGGCCCGCATGGCAGCGAAGTTCGCTTCTTCACGGATGAACTGAATCTTGCCAATCCGTATACCGAGCCCGCGGTCCTGTCTCTGTCAAAGCAGATCGATAGTTCCATTCCGCCAGCAGGAGTTATGGTTGACGGACGTGCGATCGACTTCGAGGCCGACAGGGGCTCGCTCACGACGCAATTGAAACTCGCCCCACGCGCGAGCGTTGAGCTGAAAATAATCAATGTCGCGCACGGCGGCTCTTTATCTTCCGGCACCCTTCACCACCACGAACCAGGAATCGCCGCGCGCCGCTTTTTGTCCGAATTCCGCGATAATTATCTGGCGCGAAGCGACGCGCTGACGGCTCTGTCGCGCAAAGCGGCCCGGCTGATCCAGCGATGAAGAGCGCCCAAGAGAAGGACGCGAGTTAAACCTATGTTGCTTCAGAAAATTCGTCATCAGCGTAGTGCACGTTACCGAATTCTTCGGGAACGCTTGACTGAACCGATCCATCTGAATGCCGCCGCGCTAGGGGTAGCACTGTTTGGCTCTTTTCGCGCCAAGGTGGCGTGCGATCTGATTGCTCGCCCGCATTACGCATATGGGCTGTTGGCCGCGGCCGACCAGGCAATTGAGGCGGGATTATCATCCTTTACCGCAGTGGAATTCGGAGTGGCGTCCGGCGAGGGTCTGCTCAACCTGTGCAAGATCGCCGAACAGCTGAGTGAAGCTACCGGTATCGCGGTGAATATCGCCGGCTTCGACAGCGGCACGGGGATGCCGGAGCCGGTGGATTATCGCGATCATCCGGAGGAGTTTCAGGCCGGCGACTTTCCAATGGAATTCGACAAACTGCAGTCGCGGCTGCCGTCGAACTGTCGCCTGATTCTTGGGCCGGTCCGCGAGACGGTTCCACAATTCCTGGCTTCGCTCACGAGTACGTCACCGCTCGGGTTCGCCGCCTTCGATTTGGACTACTACACGTCGACCAGCGAAGCGTTCGCACTGTTGGCCGATCGGGATACGTCAAAGTACCTGTTCCTGCCGGTCCTTTATTTCGACGATATTGTGCTACCCAATTACAACGAGTGGGCAGGCGAGCTTCTGGCCGTTAAAGACTTCAATTCGCAGCATGAGTTGCGCAAGATCGAGCAATACCGCTTTTTGCGTTCGCGCCGCATCTTCAAGAATGCTCGATGGATCGATCAGATGTATTTGCTGCATCTGTTCGATCACGCGTGGCTCTATCGCAAACGCGAAGTGCGTGCGATGCCGAACGTGTACTTTTGACACAGGCAAAATAGTTGGTCCACGCGTTATATCCAAATGAGCGGAGCGGTGCTGCGATTTTCGCGGCAGCATGCTTGCGGATCGTAATCCGCGTGATGCGCACCATATCGGACTGTGCGTGATTTGATCTCGCGGTTGCATCAAATAGCTCGCGATCAAACGACACGCCAATTCAAAACAAATGATGATCGCGGTGCCGCTCAAATTTGCGAAATTATTTAGCGTAGTTTTCATATTGAGTTTGTAACGAATCACTTCTTCACGCGTCTAACAATTCAACTAGTGCCTTGAATGTAAATCTTTCTTGGTACCGACAGGACGGAAAAGATTTTCGGCTACTCAGGCACATCTGAGCGGTACCAGAATTGCTGCCAAATGGAGAATGCGGGGCTTCTGTACAATCAAACCCGTTTGTTTCTGAAAACTCCTAACCTGGATTTAACTGACGATGAGCGACGCGAAACGAATTCTGGTCGCGGAAGACGATCCGTCAACCCGCAACGCTTGGTCCGAGCTTATAGATTCATGGGGATACCAGATCATCGCTGCCGAGGACGGCGTGCGTGCGCTTGAACTGGTTCATCTGAGCGAGCCGGACATCTTGTTGCTCGACTTGAAGCTCCCGCGCAAGGATGGCCTGGAAGTTCTTGCCGAGCTCCGAGACCAGGGCGCGCAGCAACCCACAATCATAGTGTCAGGCGAGGGCGAGATTCCCGACGCGGTAAAGTCGATGAAGCTGGGGGCTTACGATTATCTGCGCAAGCCCGTGGACCTGCCTCATCTTAAGGTTCTGCTCCATAACCTGAGCGATCACCTGAACATCAGCGCGGAAAACCGGCGATTGCGTCAGAGGCTGATCCAGGTTGGCGAGTTGGGTCCGCTGATCGGCGAGTCGCCAGCTATGCGCCGCGTCATGCTGGCGATCGAGCAGGTTGCGCCAAGCAATGCTCCCGTGATTATCACCGGCTCGAGCGGCTGCGGCAAAGAAATCGTTGCGCGAACGATCCACGATCTGTCGGCGCGTCGTGACGGTCCCTATGTCGCGGTGAATTGTGCCGCGCTGCCCGAATCGCTGATGGAGAGCGACTTGTTTGGCCACGAACGAGGAGCGTTTACCGGCGCGGACAGAAAGCGCGAAGGATGCTTCGAGTTGGCGCGGGGAGGAACCTTGCTCCTCGACGAAATAAGCGAAATGCGTGTCGATCTGCAGGCTAAACTGCTCCGCGTGCTCGAAGATCAGAAGATGCGCCGGCTGGGCGGTGTCACCGAAATTCCGCTCGACGTGCGGGTGCTCGCGGCCTCAAACCGAGACCTTGGCGCGGCGATCCGCGAGGGAAAATTCCGGCAGGATCTTTTCTTCCGACTCAATGTATTTTCAATCGAAGTACCACCGTTACGAAAACGCCTCGAGGATCTCCCGGTGCTCATCAATCATTTTCTGCACCTGTTCGCGAATCCCGACGGCACAGGAATTAGCGGCGTCGATGCCGATTGCCTGGAGGCGATGAGAGCGTACTCGTGGCCCGGAAATGTCCGCGAGTTGCGAAATGCGATCCAGCGCGCGGCGGTGGTAGCGCGAGGACCTCTGATGACAGTCGCGGATTTGCCCCCCGATGTCACTGGGCGCGGAATCGCCAAGGAGGCAGTCGAGACTCGGGTCGGATGTTCTCTGGAAGAGGCCGAGCAGGAATTGATCCTTCGGACGCTCGACGCGCAGCACGGAAATAAAGTGCGCACCGCCGAAATTCTCCACATCAGTTTAAAGACTCTTTACAATCGCTTGGGAAAGTACCGCGCCGCGAAGCAATCTCAAACGAACTGAGCCCGCACGCCAGAGGGGACCTGGATTATGGGCCTGCGCTCTAAACTTGCGATCGCGTTTCTAGGGTTGTTGATGGCCGTGGTCTTCACGATCGGTGCGATACAAATCAATCGCACGATGAAGCTGACGATCGGTGATCTTGCGGCCTCGGGCGACCTGCTGACAGGCCAAGCCTACGAACAAATGCGCGTTACGCTTGCCTCCGCGCATGGCGATCCACTTACTGCACTGGCCCACGATTCTTCATTGCGCGCGCTGCTCGATTCGTATCGCGCGTTCGGCAAGGGCGTGGCCTATGCACGAATAGAGAGTCCCGATGGCTCGGTGATCATCTCGACGCCCGAGTCTCCGGGCGCTCCCGCGGTCCCGCCGGTTCAATCGTTCGAGAACCTGCAGGCGGAAACTTCGTCATGGCTACGAATGACAAGAGTGTTTCTGCTGTGGGGCGATTCGACATACGAAATGCGCCGGGAGATTCGGATCAATGGAAAGCCGTTTGCGGTTCTCGACGTCGGCCTATCAACGGCACTGACCGCGAGCGAACTCAAACGCTCGATTCGCGAAGTGCTGATAGTCGCGGCGATTGCCGTTGCGGCCGCAATAGCCGTTGCAATGTTCCTCGCCGGCATGCTGCTGCGCCCAGTAGCCGCTATGGCTACTGGCGTGGATGAACTCGCGGCAGGACTGGAAACGCAGAAAGTCAGAATCGGCGGTCGTGACGAGCTTAGCTCGCTCGCGGAGAAGTTTAATCGGCTATCGCAGCGGCTCAACCGCGATCGGTCGCGATGGGAACAGGATCGCGGACAGTTTTTCAGCATCTTTCGCTCGATCACCGACGCGGTGTTGCTGCTCGATTCGGCAGGCGCGATCCTGTTCGCAAACTCGGAAGCGATCGGGCGCCTTGGACTGCCTGCTGGAGGTGTCACCGACGGCAAGGCAATAAGGTTGCTGCTCGGCAAAAACCATCCTCTGACCCGGATGATCGAGGCGGTGTATGCCACTGCAACCGAGGTTCATGACGTCGCCATTCAAATGGACGATGGCGCGACCAGTAGCCTCCTGGTTTCGATATTCTCTCTTGGAAACGGACACGCGCCTGCGGGCCTTTTGGTAATTGTCCGCGATCTGGAACCGGTACGGGAACTGGAAACTGTAGTCGATCAATCGGCGCGTCTGGCCCGGCTCGGCGCTCTTGTCACTGGCATCGCGCATCAGGTTCGCACCCCACTTAACGCCATGAATCTGCAGCTCGAATTGGCAACCCAGGACACCGACCGTGGATTGCCGATCACTTCGCGCCTGGAGGCCGTTAGGCGCGAGATGCACCGCGTGGACGATGCGGTCTGCGCGCTGACCCGATTTATCCGTCCCGAGACGCTGCAACTCGAGGCGATCGAGCTCAATGAAATGATCCAGGAGGTCGCGGCGCGGGTGCTACGGCCGGGGATTAAGGTCGAGTACGACTTTGATGAGCGCACACCATTGGTCACCGCGGATCGCGCACTGCTCAGCGAAGCGATCAGAAACGTAGCGATCAACGCGGTCGAGGCGATGCCCGATGGCGGTTTGATCGCGTTTCAGACTCATTTGACCGTCGAAGGATTCGTTGAAATCAAGATTGCCGATCGCGGCAACGGGATTCCATCGGAGCAGCTCGAACGAATTTTTCAGCTCTATTTTACGACCAAGAATAGCGGCACCGGCATCGGGCTGCCGCTTGCGACCCGCGCGATCGATCTTCATCGCGGAACTCTCGAGGTCTCTTCAGAGGTGGGCACCGGTACGACGATAACAATTCGTCTTCCTATCGAAGATCAAACCGACGCGATGCCGGCCACCGCGCTCGCAGCCGACTAATCATTCAGCGCCGATGACTGTACCCAAAACAAAATGCCTGCTGCTTTATTGCGCGATCGCAGCCACATTGTCCGGATGTGCGACCGGCAGGTGGCGGCCGCCATTATCGAACAATACCTCAGCGTCGTCGAATTCGTACAACGCACGTCCCCGAGGTCCGGCGCCGAGTCCTCGATCGATAGCGACGCCCGAATCCGCGTCCCTCAGAACCTCGTCGGAGGAAAGATCCCCTGCGCATGTCCCCGCCAAACCATTGGCCAGATCGCCAGTGGCCGTCATCACTATGGGCGATTCCGAGGGTGCGAAAGCCAAAGCGTCTCAAGTGATAGCCGATACGGCTGCGCGGCTGGGCACTGTCGATCACGAAAAGCTTAGCGCCATCGATGCTACTCAATATGAACAGGCGACCAGCTTCATGGCCGCGGCGCGTGATGCGATGCAGCAGCAGGACTATCCTGCGGCGAATGGACTCGCGCAAAAGGCCGCAGCCCTGACCGAGCGCATCGGAACGACAGCGCTCCCGCAATAAGCCATCTGCGCCGTTACCGGTCTGCCGCGGGCTTTGCCTCGTGACCCAAGCCAGACCTTCGATTGGCCGCGGGGGCCGCCTGAGCGGAACTGTCATCGAGTTCGACCGCACGCCTACGGTTGGAATCAAGCACGGCCTCAAGCAGCGGCGAATCCGCAATCTGAAGAAGCAGGTTGATATTGGGGATCACGCAATGTCCCCCGATGAAGCCCGGGAAGTAACGTCCCCGCGGAAGAAAATCTACCTCGTGAAAGAATTCGCTGGCTTCGTAAAAGTCGCTGTCTACCCGCTCGCAATAGCGGTTCAATTCCTGCGCGAAAGCGATCAGAACGCCGAAGTATGTGGTCTCGGCAAGCTTGGCCAACTCCAAGGTTTCGATGCGGTTGATGCGGCGCGTCTTCATGCCGGCGCGCTGGAAATGCTCTTCGGCAACCCGCGCCGCGTCGGCATCCACTCCGGCTACAAACTTCAGATAATGCATCAGGTCTTCAGACATTCGGGCATGCTTGCCGCGAACCGGACTGTACGCCATCGGGATGCCGCTCGCCTCGCAGATCCGGCGCGTAGTGCCCGGCAATACGGTGCTATCGACAATCGCGAGCGCCGGGCGAAATCGTCTCAGGTAGGTGAGCGCGGTAGATTCGAATTGCGTGCGCGACTGGAACGGGAAACACAAGTGCATCACCGCGATCGGTTCATCGATGCTCATCGGTTCAATATCGTGCTTCAGCACCGGCTGAGTTCGTTCTAAAACCCGCGCCAAGGCGCCGCCCACTTCTCCGAGGCCCACTACCAATGTCTTCCCGTTAATCACAGGTATTCTCCTTCACCGAAATTGCGCATGGGTTTGCGTCCGGCGCGCATCCGGTCGGTCAGGTACGCTTTCAGGTTTCAGAACTGAATCGATAGCTCGATAAAAGTTCGCGCGCTGCTGCTGCCAGCCGATTCGGTCCAGAGCGGCCTCAGCGGCGCGGACCAACTCTTCGCGCCGGCCGGAGCTTGAGTAAAGCTCTTCGATCGCTCGCGCCAGATCCGCGGGATTCCCAGGCTCGAACAATCGCACGGCATCGGCGCCAAAATAGTGCTCGATAGTCCTGAGGCGCGCGGCAACGATCGGGATGCCCAGTGCGGCATACTCGAGCAGCTTCACCGGCAGCATCAAATGGGTCGCGCTGCTCGCGTGATTCGGAACCAGGCCGATTGATGCTCCGCGCAGGGTCGAGGGTAGCTGCTCGAGCGGCACCGGTGGCAGAAATTGCACACGGCCATCAAGCCCGAGCCGAGTCGTAAGCGCTTTGGCATCCGGCAGATAGTCACCTGACCCGATGAGCAGCAATCGCGCACTCGGAATCCATTTGCGAAGTATCCCCATCGCTTCGATCGCTACGTCGAGTCCGAGTCGCCGCGCGACAGTGCCATGGCACACGATCCTGAAATCCGCTGCTGGTGGGATTCTTCTGCGCGAAAAGATGCGCGAGTCTGGCGTATTCACTACTACGCGAATCTTGGTGCGGCGTACTCCGGCCTGCTCGAGGCGCTGACAATGCAAATCGTGAACCGCCAGCACCCGATGCGCCATCGTGGTACTGGCGCGTTCTTCGATCTGCAGCATGCGCGCACCGATCCGCCCCCGAACGCCACGGAATTTGTCGCGGTAAAGTTCCGGCATCGTGTCGTGTATGTCGAGCACGACCTTTGTACCCATCAGCCGAGCCGGTATCGCGCATAACACCGCCGCATCGGGCATCGTGCATACGATTACCGCGTCATAGCGCCACTGCCAGCACAATCGGGAGGCGGTGAGAGTAGCGTCAGCGAAGAAGCGCAGATAGCTCAGGATGTAGCGGACGCGGCTCGACCCTCGATAGTGGTTCATCCGAAGTCCGATGACATTCACACCGTCGCGCAATCCTTGTTGCGGATTCGCAAGGCAAATCACATCGATATGGTCGCCGCGATCTGCCAAAGCCTGCGCGTGACGTTTTACACGACCGTCGTTGACGTAGGTGGTATAGGCGATCATCAGGAGTCTAGCCACGCGATAGTCCTCCCTGAACCAAGGGCTCTTGGAGGAGACGTTGTGCCACTGCGCCGGCGGTATCGCTTCCCGCGATTGTCGGTTGCCTGGCGCTGACTTCAAGTGTTAGGGCATCGCGCCGGCGCCACCATGCGGCTGCCTCGGACGGCAAAGAGCGCCACGCGCGATCGATCCGGTTAAGATTGTCTAACAATCTCTCATAGACCGGCAGGTAGTTTTCCGTGCCGATGCAGCCCGGATCAGTCCGCACCAGGATCATCCCGCCCACAGCGGCAATCCATCGCGCCTTCAGCGTCCAGATCGGAAGTGGACTGCGGCGCAGAATCCGGACGAAGGTGCGATCCTGTTCCAGCGTATACGGCAGCTCGACAGAGCCCGGGAGGAAAAACGGAAACACGCTGCACGTACCGCCGGGATGAACTTGATGCGGACCAGTATCGGCGAGGCTGGAATCGAAATCGAATTCGTGTGCGCCCGAGCCTCGATCTCCCAAAGCGGTTTGACCGGTCGGCTGGCGCGAAAAAGTGCCGCACTCAAAGCCGCGCGATCTCAGCGCGTTGACTTCCTGCCAGTCAACTTCATTTTGCGTTAAAGCCAGATTCCAGGCCGAGCGAAAACCGTATTTCTCCTCGAGCTTCGCGATACCCTCAATCCGCTTGAACCCCTCGCGACTCTCGATATCGTGCATCAGCACGATGGAACACCGGGCGCCCGCGGGCCAGAATCCAATATGCCATCCATCCTCTACGTGCAGCGCCTTGAGCGCGCCGCGAAGCCACTGGCGCCAATAGTCAAGAAGCGAACTCTCGCAGGGCCAATTCGGAAAATCGCGCCGTAAGCTCGCGCCCGTTGCTCTGGTATGCGCACGGTGCTGCATCGATGCAGGAACCAGGTTGCGGAAGCGGTGACAGGTTTCGCGTTGCGCTCGGCTCGGCCCCGGTTCGTCCTCCAGATATTTTTGAAACAGAAATCTCTCCGCGATAGCGGCTGACTGGGGAATCGATCTTGCCAGAGCGCTACGCCAGTTCTCAGGCAACTTCCAGAAGGAAAACGCGTCATTGCACCCGATCGCAGCGACGGATCGGTCGCGCCAATCGCCGTAAAGAGTGCTTGTCGCGGATGAGTTTCCGTTCAACGCCATCGCGATTCCATTCCCAATAGCCGCCGGACTTGCTCCCGTCGCACGAATTTCTCGAGTTCGGGGCTCGCAGCTTTTGGCGATTGGCGCACATAACCTTCGAGATAGCCGGTCATAAGCGCGGCGCTCTCTACAAACATCGGACGATGCAGCGTTCGGCGTGCGGCGCGAGCGAGCATGAACCACGGTGAATATCCGATCCGATAGGCGGCGCGTCCCGCGGCGAGCCGGCTTTTCCAGATTCCATCGACCGCACCTTGTGGACGATGATGCCTGGCCCGAATATGCCGGAAACTTCGGGTGCGGAATCCGGACATCATCGCGCGTGCTTCATCGAGCGTATCCCAACCCAGCCCGGCGTCGAGTCCGCCAATCGCGGCAAAGCATTCGCGCCGATACATCTTCACCGCGCCGCGAGTGTGGAACGAAGGTTGTCGCGATTCGCGCCACCCCTGGCTCGTCGGTTCATGCAAGGTCGCGCCTGCGATTCCGAGTCGTCGGTCGGTATTCAGCTCGCGCAGCAGCATCGCGGCCAGCTCAGGGCCGAAAGTCAGATCGGCGTCGAGTCTCAGGACGAACTCGTAGCGTTCCCAGACGTCGTACGGCAGGAACTGCATGACTACCGATTCGCCGCCCGCCTGCCGCACTCGGTCCGCGGCGAGATGGTGAACCTCGATCCATTCGTGTTCGCCCGCGACGTGATCCGCAATTTGACCGGTATTGTCAGACGACCCGTCGTCGATCAGGATCCAACGAGTCGGACGGCTCGATTGCGCGAGCACGGACTTGATCAGCCCGGGCAGCAGCACTTGTTCGTCGCGGGCAGGTGTGATGGCAACGTAAGTATTCATCATCCCACCGCCTCGCGCGTGCGACTGCCGGATGCGACTGAAAGCATTCGGGTCAGGGTGGGAGCCTCGATCCAGCAATAGGCAATCAGCGGCGGCAGTGCTGCGGCTATCAGGACCAACGAACCTTCGAGCCCGGCGTATCGCGCGGCAGCCTTTCCGATCGCGGCTCCAAATACGCAAACCAGGGCGAGACGCAATCCCGGCATCGCAGCAGTCACAAGATCGCGAAGCTTCATATCCACCAGCCCGCAGGCCATCTGCCCACCGACGACGCTGATAATTCCCTCGACCACGCTCATCGCGGCGCTTACTCCGATCAGACCCCAGTATGAGAAGACCGTACATGCGAACACCACCAAGGCGAGGCGCAAGGTGTGCAGGTAAATATCGAACGACGGATGCGACTTGCTATAAAATATCGAACCAATCCCGACCCGAAGCCCGGCCAGCGAAAGTCCCGCTGCGAGCAGACGTAGTGGCTCGGCAGCGGGCCGCCACTGTTTGCCATAGACGGTGGTCACGAGTTCGGGTGCGACGACGACTACGACCGCGACGAGGGGCAGCACGATTCGCGCGATATAACCGAAAAAATCGCGATACGCTTCAGCCAGCTTTACATTGTCGTCCTGAAAGCGGCAGAACGTTGGATAAGTCACGCGGCCCGCGACCTGATGCAGACGATCTGGTACAAAGCGAAGCAGATCCCAAGCGATCGTATAGAAGCCGAGCGCGCCGCTGCCCAGCAATCTACCGACCAGGAGATAATCGGCATTGCTGGAGAGCAGATACATAAACTGGCTGCCCGTCACGCTGGTAGCGAACCGCCACAAATCCCTTGCCGCACCGGCGCTGGGCTTGCCCAATAGCGGCCGCGGTTCGGCGATCCAGATAGCCACGGCGTGCATCGCCAGCCGCGCCGCGAGCGCGAGCGGCAAGCTCCAGATCGGTAGCCCGAACCATAGCGCCGCGAGTGCGACTGACAGGAACATTATCTCGCCGGCGACATCCGCGGCCGCGAGCGCGCTGAATCTGAGCGCGCGCTGCAATCGCGCGTTGGAGATGACCACGCTGCCTTCGAGCAGCAGCGGGATACAGAGCAAACGAATTCCCTTCGTGAGCACGGGCATTCTCATTGTCCGCGCGAAAATCGGCGCTCCCGCCCACAATAGGGCCGCGCTGATCACTGCCAGTCCGATGCTGATCCACCAGGCGGTCGCTTCGTGTTGCCGGGTAATCTGTTTGCGCTGAATAAGTGCGTCGGGCACGCCGGCTTCGTAGATGAGGATGCCTAAGACACTGACGATCAGCAGCACCTTAAAGACGCCGAAATCGCGAGGCATCAGCTCGCGCGCCAAAATCACCATCGCGGTGATGCGAATGCATTGAATAGCCAGCTCGGCGAGCACATTGTCGCGCACACTGCGCGCGAATGCTGACCATAGGTTCGCTTCCGCCGTCGCGTCGCGAAGTTCGGCGTTGGGAATTTCCTCGAAGGTGCTCATACCCCGCTGCCCCGCAACAAAGCCGGCAGAGTTCGCGCCAGAATCTTCAAATCCCCGACCAACGACCAGTCTTCGAGGTATTGAACGTCGAGCCGAACCATCTCTTCGAACGACAACTGATTGCGGCCGCTCACCTGCCACAGTCCCGTGATGCCGGGCAGCACATCGAGCCGGCGGCGATGCCAGTTCTTGTAGAGCTCAAGTTCGTAGGGCAAAGCTGGGCGTGGTCCGATCAAACTCATCTGACCACGCGCCACGTTTATCAATTGAGGAAGCTCGTCGATGCTGAATCGGCGGAGCAGACGGCCGACGCGGGTGACGCGCCGATCGTTGGTGATTTTGAAAATCTGGCCATCGGCAGGAATTGCCTTTGCGGTCGATCGAGACTGTTCCTCGATCCAGTTTCTGACAAAATCCCGGTGGACCGAATCATTCGCTCCGGACCGCATCGTACGCAGCTTCAGCATGTCGAAGCGCAGGCCGTGCACGCCCACACGCGCCTGCCTGAAAAGTATCGGCCGGCCGTCATCGAGGATCACCGCGGCGGCCGCGAGCGCGATTATCGGTGCGCTAAGGATCAGCAGGAACGTACTGACCAGGACGTCGAAGGCACGCTTGATTACAAAGTTGAGTCCTTCGATATTTGAGCCGCGCCGGCCTATAAGCGGGACCACGCCCAATTGCTCGATCCTGAGGCCACGCGCAAGCGATCGAATCATCCAGGGAACGATCCACCAATTCACCCGCAGGTCATCGCATAGATTAATGATTGATTCGACTTTCTCGCGCGGAGCTTCAGGCAGAGCAATGGCAACTTCCATTGCCGGGCATAGTGCGGCGAGTTCGCGCAACTCTCGCAACTCCGCCATCACGGGCAGACCCCGGTGGTGTCTGCCGGCGGGCCCCTCGTCGATGAACGCGACCGGCTCGTATGGACCGATCTCATCGAGCACCTGGTCGCACAGATATTGTCCGACCGGGTTCATCCCGACGATTAAGAGTGGAATCGAAATTTTTGGATTTGCGTACATCTGCCGGATGAACAAACGCACGCCCGCACGCGCGAATATAGCGAATGGGATACTGATGAGCCACGCGGCACCGACGGTGATGCGCGAGATTTCGACATGCGCAAGGAATCCGACGAGCAGCGTCAGCAGGGTGGCGATTGAGCAGGCTTTTATGATCGCAGTGAGCTCCTTGGAGCCGCCGGCGCGCAATCGATAGAGGTCATTGGACCGGAAGACCAGGAGCCACAACAGCACGGTCACAGCGATCGCCGCGCCACCGGCCACGACCCCGGATTCGAAGAGACGATCTTCGATCGCATTCGAGGGGTCGTGGATCCGGAGTGCGGAAGCAAACGCTCCGAGAATCGCCAACGCGTCGGCGATCGCGAAGAGCGTTTTTTGCTTGCGAAGTTCGCCGGCGAGCATGGTTACTCCGCTGCACGACGGGGGACATTTGCAGCTGACGAGACCATCGGCTCGCCGGCGAAAGCGTGATCTGCGTGACCGATTACCGCGGCGATCGTATTGACGATGTGAACGACCTCCGCGTTCGACATGTGCGAATGCATCGGCAGCGAGAGGACCGTGTCAGCCCACATCTCGCTCACAGGGAAATCGCCGGCGTGATAACCCAAAGAGAGCAGCGCGGGTTGTCGATGCAGCGGGATCGGATAGTGAATTCCACATTCGATTTCGTTCGTTAGCAGTCGCCTGACGAATAGCGTCGCGCCGCGCGCTACGAATCACAAAGAGGTGGTAGCAGGACTCGTATCCTACGGGCTCAAGCTGGGTATCTACCTCCAACGCGCGGAACAACGCGGTATAAGCTGCCGCGATTTCGCGTCGCCGCTCGGTCCATTTCGCCAGGCGTTTTAGCTTGACTCCAAGCACCGCGGCCTGAATCGTATCGAGGCGCGCGTTGTAGCCGCAGTCGACGTGCGCGTAATGGGAAATCCGGCCGTGATTTCTGAGGCGGAGTATTTTCTCAGCGAGTGCTTCATCATTAGTCGCAACGGCGCCCGCTTCACCCCACGCGCCAAGGTTCTTGCCCGGATAGAAGCTGAAACATCCCAGGCGTCCGAGCGCGCCGGCCATTCTCCAGCGACCCGGTTCGCGCACGCGCGCGCCGTGCGCCTGGCAGGCGTCCTCAACGACCGGGATACGATACGCGGCTGCGATTTCGCAAATCTCGTTCATCGGGGCCGGCAGTCCATAAAGATGCACCGGAAGGATCGCGCGCGGGCCATTGGGCGATTTCCAATTCCGCGCCCCCAGATACTTGCGCAGTTCCTGCGGGCTCATAGTTCCGGTTTCAGGATCGATCTCGATCAGCACCGGGACAGCGCCGGTCTGGATGATTGCTTCGGCGGTAGCAATAAACGTCATCGGAACCGTCAGCACCTCGTCCCCTGGCCCGACGCCAAGCGCCAGCAGCGCGAGCCGCAACGCATCGGTGCCACTTCCGACTCCCACGACGCGCCGCACACCTAAATAATTCGCGAACTCCTGCTCGAACGCGGCGACCTGCGGACCGTCGATATATGAAGTGAGATCGTGGATTCTCGATAGTTCGCGATCCACGTCAGGCGCTATTTCACGGTTCTGTGCGGCCAAGTCCAGGAATTTAATCATTGTGAAACCCCTTCCTGATTCGAGATGGTTTGAAGAACGCGGCGGATGCGCGCGGGATGGCCGCTGACGACCGTGAACGGCGGCACATCGCGCGTGACCAACGCTCCTGCGCCGACCATCGCACATGCGCCGATTTCGATGCCGCACATGATGATCGCGCCGCTACCAATCGATGCGCCCTTGCGTATGACGGTTGGCTCGAGTTTCCAGTCGCTCTCTCGCTGCGAGGAACCGTCGGCGTTTACTGCACGCGGATGCCGGTCGTTGATGAACACCACGCCGTGGCCGATGAAGACCTCGTCTTCGATCGTCACACCCGAACAGATGAAGCTGTGGCTGGAAATCTTGCATCGCATTCCAATCGACGCGTCACGCTGAACCTCGACGAACGCGCCGAGGCGTGATCCGTCTCCGATTTTGCAACCGTAGAGATTTACGAATGGTGCGAGCCGGACATCCTCACCGAGAATGACATCGGCGGTAACGCATACGTTTGCCGGTAATTCGCGCCGCCGCATGATTAGTCAACCTCGGGCCGCGAAACCGGAATCAATCCGCCGCCGTTTCGTAGCGATTGATTGGCGGCTTCGAGGACGCTGACCACGCGGATACCGCTAAGGCCATCGGTCCTCGGCGTGGCCGAGGTGCGAATGCAATCGACGAAGTGCTCGCATTCGCTGCGTAGCGGCTCGGTCTCTTCGATCCGCGGAATGCGGATATCGCCGTAACGGTATGCGAACTGAAAGTCGGCATAACTGTCGTAGTAGCGCTGAACCGAGACGCCCTTGTCGTAGATGCGGATTTTTCCCTTCGAATCGGTGTCGTCGTACACGATCATTTTGCGCGAGCCTACGATCGTGGTGCGGCGGATCTTGTTCGGGTCGAGCCAGCTGACATGGATGAACGCGATCACGTTGCCTGGAAAATGCAACTCGAGCATCGCGACATCCTCGACATTGCCGCGGTAATGGCTACGGCCCTGGCAGCTCACCGCCTCAGGAATCCGCCCCATCAGCATCAGGATGATCGAGATATCGTGGGTCGCGAGATCCCACGCTACATTCACGTCATGCTGAAACAGCCCCAGATTCGCTCTTACTGAACTGATGTAGAAAATTTCGCCGAGTTCGCCGCTCGAGATCAGTTCCGCCAGCTTCAAGACTGGCGCACTGTACTCGAAGGTGTGGCCGACCATCAGCACGCTGCCGTTCCTGCGCGCGACACGAACCAGGTCCTCACCCTCCGCGCGCGACATCGCAAGCGGCTTCTCGACCAGCACCGACTTACCCGCTTCAAGCAGCCGGCGCGCGAGCGAATAGTGCGTACTGACCGGGGTCGCTACCACGACACCGTCGATGTCGCGATCTTCGACAACCGAATCGAATGAATCCGAGGTCTCGACGCTCGGGAAAAGCGCGGCGACGCTGCCCCGCCGATCGACGTCCATATCGCACGCGACGAGTCGGCTCGCGCATCGCAGTTGCGACAAATTACGAATCCAGTTCGGTCCCCAGTAACCGAGGCCAACCACCGCCATCGCGCGAAGTTGATCGCGATCCCGGCTCTCCTCGGTCTTGTGTGGCGCGGTGGAGGTGGGATTCGATTCAAAGATTGGATTTTGATTCATGAGATCAAGAAACTCCTGATGGGTTTGGCGACGGGATCAATCTTCGAGTTCAGGATCACGCCGGCAATAGAACGATTCGCTGCCCGCAGGGCGGTAGAGGTGGTTAGCAGTTCTTTGCGTTCGGTTTCTCCATATTTGACAACCAGAAGTATCGGGTCGGCCGTGCGCGCGAGAGGAAGCATCCGCGCATCCAGCCGTGGAACACCGAGGTCCAGAACAGCGGCCTCATATCTGGGCAGGAGTTCTTCGAAATCCCGCAAGACTTCTTCCCGGTCCGCGTCGCCGTCGGAAAGACAGCAGCTTGCAAGATCGAGGCGGGCCCGCCCGCTCGCTCGAATTTGCAGCGCCCCCTCGAGCAGCAATTCTTGCGCGCGCGCCTGCGGCATCCGGAAAAACCTATGCAGCGAAGGATGACGTATATGCGCGTCGACCAGGATGGTCTTGAGCGACAGTCGCTGGCTCAGATCCATCGCGAGTGCGATAGCTACCGTCGATACTCCGTCACCGGGACGGCAGCCCGCGACCGCGAGCCGAATCGTACTATCGACGACCGCCATCGGCGCGAGACGCTCGCTAATCGATCGCAGCGCATCGCACTGCGATACCGCAGCGGGCACATCGGGAAGTGAAGGCACCGGAACAAGCGCGTTCAATCCGGCGTGATCCCGCAACATCGCGGTGTCAGGTCGATCGTCGGCGGGGCGAGTGCTTATTTTGGGCTCGCGCGCCAGCCGCGTCATGGTGTCAGAGTATTTGCCCACAACCTTACTCTTTGCCTCCGACCCTGGCGGGTGGCGGAAATGTCGGCGCAGGCCCACCGAGCGGCGCTACACTTGCGATGCGCGCGCGCTGTGCTGCCGATGCGTTAGCGCGAAGACTCTGGCGAGAACCCAACCACAGATTTCCGAGTAATATTCCAGTAGCCGCGAGACCGCCTAGCATGGCTGCGCATCGTCCGAATCTCCAGAATCGGTACCATCGTGGTGCCGATGCTTGGTTGAGTTGAGCGCGCCGCTCCGTAGGGCCAATCCGCAGATGCTCGTATTCCTCGATTACTTCGTTGACCGTCTTCGCGCTTACCGAATGCTGTCCGCTCGAATAGGCTGCCAGCATCGCGTTGTGGCACATCACGTTGATGCACCGTGGGATCCCCCGCCCGTGCTCGACGATCTGTTTGAGCGCCGAGCGTGAGAAGATCTTTTTCGCGTTCCCATTTCGGGTGCGCAGACGATGCTCTATGTACGCGACAGATTCGTCTGGCTCCATCGGATTTAGTATCGCGCGCGTGCCGATTCGCTGGTTCAACTGCCGCAGCATCGGTGCCTCAAGCCTGCTAAGGAGAACCGGCTGGCCAATGAGCACGATCTGCAGGCGCTGCCCGCCGGCCGCGACGTAGTTTGCGAGCAGCCGAAGTTCCTCGAATATCTCGACGCTCAGCCCCTGTGCCTCGTCTAGAATCAACGCGACTCGATCGCCGGAATCGGTACGCCGCAGCAAGCTCCGGAAGGCGTCGACGCAGTCCAGCTTCGAGGTTGGTGGCGGATCGATGCCCAATTGGCGCAGCGCCATCCGGAACAGATCGATCGCGGGAAGCTTCGGATAATTCAGGTAAGCAGCGCGCAAATACTGGTGCCGCTGCGAGAGAACCGAGCAAATGAGCGTCGTCTTTCCAGTCCCCGGCTCGCCCACCAGCAGGGTATAGCCAGAGGGTTCGTGCAGCAGTCCCCAATCGAGCGCGGCGATGACCTCGCTATGCTCGCGACCGCGATAGAGTGCGGCGGACGAGACCGCAAAATCGAAGGGAGGGCCGCTCAGACCAAAGTGACGATAATTCATGGTCGCGTGGTTCTCTCCTCAGCCCTCATCCGCGAAGACCGCGACGGTCTGGAGTCCCGTCTCTCGCTCGATCGTTACCGTCGAATAAATCTTCGGGTCGCGTCGTTCATCGAACTCGGCGGCGGCAATTCCGAGTCCGGCTGCGAGCACGAAGCCCACCGCCAAGTTGAGCCACACAATCGGGAAAACCGGACGCAGCGGCAGCTCCGGGGGCCGTGACACGCTAATGTCTAGTATCTTGTTGGTATTCAGCCCTCCCGCGGCACGCGCTTCTTCGGCTTTACGCACATAGGAGAGATAGGCCTGGCGATCGGTATCAACTTGCTGCCCGAGACGATCTGATTCGGTTTCGTTTTTGACGAAAAAGCTTAGGCGATCCTGAACTTTGCGGATTTCGTCGGCAAGTTTGTCCTCTGTAGCCTTTCCGGCGGCGGCGCTGGTTTTGGCGCCAGAAAGATCCGAATCGATCGTGACCCAAGTGGGATTGAGATCGGTGCTTCGCTCACTCACTTCAAGATGGTTTTCGTGGTCGAGGATTTTCTGTGCTGCGGCGAGCTGCGCATCTATCTCACGAATTCTCTGGCTATTCGGCTGGTAGCGGCTCAGCAAATCGGCCCGCTGCGTTTTCAACTGCATCACCTGCGGCTTCAATTGGCTCAGAGCAAGGTCCTGAACCGATCGGACTTCCTTGGCTATCCGCTCCGGCGTGTTCTTACGAAGCCCCTCGAGCGCAGCGACTTGCTCCTCGTCGGAGGCGAGTTGCGCGGTATTCTTGCTCTCCTCGAGTTCCAGTTCCGATAATCGATTGATCAATACCTGGCGCTGCTGGACCAGATCGCTGATGCCTGTTTGCAACTGGAAGGCGCGCAACTGCTGCTCCGAGACCGCGAGTTTGCCTTGTAGCAACTTCGCCTGTTGTTGAAAGAACTGTTCGGCCTGCGGATCGTGCGATATCCGCGCATGAACCTCGAGATAATGATTGAGAAGCAGGCTCAGAAACTTCTGTGACCACGCCGGATCGTGCGAGCTGAAGGTCACCTCGATCACGTTGGACCTTTTGATCACGCTGGAATCGAGATGCTGCGCGAGAGCGTCCGCCCAGCGGTCGCCCGGAGTCATCGTCGGCGCTTCGTGCAGCGCGCGATATCCCTGGCCGGGCAGCGATAGGATAGCGTCAAAAGCTCCTATAATCTGAGATCCTGGCCCTTCGTACGCTGCCGGCGCACGCAGTCCCGTAATTGCCTGACGCACCAGGTAATTACTGGTCAGCAACTCGCGCTCCGAGTTGAGATCTTCCTCGGTGATCGGATTAGCGACTACTGCGGGCCGTTCCGGTGAATCATTTTGCAAGTCGGGCGAGACCAGCAATTGCGCGCGGCTATCTTGAACCATAATCTCCGCGGCGGAACGATAGTCCGGCGGCCAGAAGATCGTCGCGATAGCTACTAGGCCGAACACCAGTGCGCCGAGTGAGAACACTCGATTGCGCCGGCGACATACTAATTCGGTCCAATAGGTAAGGTTCCGCGTCTCCACGATTCGTTCCTCGGAGCCGCTAGAGTCCCGGCAACACTGAGGTTGCGGCAAAGTAGGGCTCTACCGGCAGAACGTTACGGATGTATTGCGACACCCAGAGATCGACGTTGGCAATCTTGCTGCGGGGCACCACCACAATGTCGCGTGATTGCAGCACGGCATCTTGCTCGCCCTCGGGATTCTTGACCGCCGCGGTGATATCAATTGATGAGCCTGCTGGAATACCACACGCGTCGCGGCGGATTAGGATTGCTTGAGGCGCGGCATTGTCTGTCAACCCTCCTGCCGCAGCAATTGCCTGCAGCGCCGTCATGCCGGAATCGAGCGGAAAGCCGCCGGGCTTTTGAACCTGACCCTCCACGAATATCTGCCGGCTCGGCATGTTTTTGACCATTACCGACATGTCGGGATTGCGAAGCTCCGTCGAATAGGCCTTATCAAGATCGGTGGCGAATTGCTGAGGCGAACGTTGACTCGCCTGGATTGCTCCGATGAGCCGGAGCGATACTCGGCCGTCCGGGCGCACTATTACATCCTGACTGAATTCCGGATTCAGATACGAATCGATACTTAAGTCATCGCCCGGCTCGATAAGGTAGCTATTGTCTGCGGCGGACGCGCGCATAATTTCGGCGTTCTCTTCGCATTGCTCCGACGACAACGTCGTCGCGTGACCCCCAGATACCTCTTCATTTTTGGAGCCGGCGGAACATCCAGAGGTAATCAGAACTATACTGATTACGAATCCGCAAAGGACTGCTACGCGGCGGTTACCCATCAACGGTTCGCGCGCGGGGACCGGTCCTGAGCGCGCAGCACCATTTATCTCCACACAAGACGGGTCATCACTCCGAGTTCGGTGGCGGAGAGATTTGTGACGCCTCTGGCTTTGATTCTTCATCGAACGACGACGCAGGCCGATATAGGTCGGCCTTACCGACTGACGGCCTTGAAGCGCAACGAGTGTGCCAGCTGCCTATTATCGGAATCGCTTGAATTTCCCGCTCGCGCACTGGATTGAATCGGCGGCGATTGCAACTTCGTCGTCCGAAACTTACAAGACCGGGTCGATGCTCAGGTCTCGTCCTCAATCGAGGGCCAAAGGACAAAATTGCTCGGAATCTCGAGCGCGATGTAATCGTTGCATGTCGAATCTTCAAATCACCTTTCGTCGGCGCCGCTTCCCGCACTAAAACAACCGAAAATTCGGCTTCGAGCCCCCAATCCTGCTGATGGCATTAGCGTTGCTCAGCACTGTGCGAGATCGCAGAGGCGCGGGTCTGTTTGACAGTTGAGCTCGTCACCCGCACCTCGTGACAACCACAACAGCAACAGAGAGTTCCGTGTGTCTGACAGTATTAACCGCTTGAAGAATACTGATGGCCGATCTGCGTCGAGCGGCGTAGAAAACGCGCTGCCTTCGGCTCGGGTTGTCATTCTTCTTGCGGTCGCCTCAGTCCTGCTCGCCATGAGCGTCCTGCTCCAACGGCTTTATGTGCCCCCGGCAGCGCTCGCGGGGCTGGCCATGCTGATCGGTCTTTACAAAGCGGCGGCGTATACGCGGCAGCATCCTGAATGGATCGTTCTCCCGATCTTTCTCACGTTCGCGCTCATCTCAGCCTCGTCTTTCAGCGAAGAGGCTCGCGCGACGATCCATTACGGTTTGCTGGTGTTGTTCTGCCTGCCAGTGGCGTCGGTGGCTTTGCGTAGCGGACTTATTGGGCAAGGAGGGTTTCGATTCTACAGCATATATCTCGCGTGGGCGGCGTTTACGATAGTATACTCGATCGCACCTGCATACTCCGCAGCTCGTCTGATCGAGGCGACGCTCGTGATCGTGGCACTGGTCGCCGCCGTTTCGCGAATACACAATGCTGAGGATGCCGAGCGGCTGCTCTCTCATTTCTTTTTGGGATGCGAATTAGTTACGTTGGCGATCGCGGTATCATTCGTCGCGCTTCCGCACTCCATTGCGTGGGTAAGCCCTATAGATAGTCTGACGCCCGATATACTCGCGGAAATGCACCGGATGGGACAGCAGGTCGGAGGACTCGATCGCTTTCGAGCTATCTTCAACGGACCCAATGACGTCGGCGCATTCATGCTAATAACGGTTGGAGTTGGGCTGGTAAGATGGCCCCGAATTCACGGACGCGACCGGATCATCACCACCTGCACGATCCTGGCCGCACTCACTTTCGGCGCCATCGCCGACTCGCGCTCGCCATTTGCGGCGCTGCTGGTCGGCGTCGCGCTTTACTTGATATGGAAGAAAGGATTTCGCGGCGTTCTCTATCTCGTGGGAGCCTTTGCGATTTGCGTGCTCGTTTGGGTCGGAGCCGGACACGACTTCGGCCGCTATGTAGATCGCGGCGACGTCACGACACTCACCGGACGGACCGAGATGTGGGGATTCGTCGTCCATTCAATCGAGGAGCGGCCGCTATTCGGTTATGGCTATGAAGTCGGTGGAGCAATCTTTGATAGTCCCTATTTTCCTCTTTGGTGGGGACCATGGGATCAGGGGCCGCACGTCTCGGTTCATAATGGATATTTGGCGCATGCAGTGGGCGTTGGCATTCCGGTAACTATATTCTGGCTGTATATCATGCTTCGGCCCTGGATCTTCATTCTCAAGCAGCGTGATGACGTATGGCTTCTCAAACCAGTACTATTCTTGATCTTGATACCTATTCTGGTCCATAACATGACCGAAGTTATGGCGGATGATGCGACAGGGACAGTAGGATTTCTGTTCGGACTCGTGTGGGTAATAGCCGAGCGTTACCGATTGCTCGCGATTGCGGTTGCGCGTGAGTCGCGGGCAGAAGAAGTAGCCGCGATGCCTCGCGCCGTCGCTGCACTGGCGGTGTCGCGTTGAAATCAGTCGTCGAACCAAGTGATCGCGTCTCGATCGCAAAGAACCGCTCGGTTTTGTTTGGTTGGATTCTGATCGCAACTACCTGCCTGCTCGGCGTTTCGCCGGCGCCGGCGCGAACCCAAGAGGGCGTCATTTCAAACAAGCACTTTCCGACGCTGCCCCCGCATAGTGCGCTGCCCACCGGCCAGGAGTGCGCGCAGTGGATTCTTTCTGCGCCGCCTTCCGCACAGAGCGTCGAAGCGAGACCAGCCAACGCGCTCGCCAATCAGACCGAACCCACTCGTGCCGCACTCGCCGAGTTTTATGCGCGCCCGGTCAAGGGAACCTTTGTTCCCGCCGCCGATTTTTCACGCGTAGACGGTCAGTTCTCGGGGACGACCGATCAGATACTTCGCTGGGGCGCGTGCAAGTGGGGCGTCGATGAAGATGTTGTCCGCGCCGAGGCAGTCGCAGAGTCCCATTGGCACCAGGATGGTACTGGCGACCGTACCACTGATCTGTCGCTGTGCCCTCCTGGCATCGGATTCGCGGGCGCGTGGAATGGACAAACATGTATGCAGAGTTATGGAATATTACAGATGAAGTATAAGAGTTTCGGCGGATGGCCACTGAGCAAAGATAGCACCGCATTCAATGTGGATTTCCGGCTTGCCTATCAACGCGCATGTATGAATGGAGACATCAACTATCTCCCTACCCGAATCCCCCCGGCAGATTATCCGATCTATCCGCATGGCAGCATCGACCAGATGTTGTGGGGATGTATGGGCGATTGGTTCTCCGGTAGTTGGTTCGATTCCGGCGCGCTTCGCTACATCGCGGAAGTAAAGAAAGATCAGGCAGCCAGAGTCTGGGAAAAGCCCGGATTCTGAGATTTCTACTAGATTCACTTCCACTAGATTCACATAGAAGTTCGCGTAGACCAAATCGGGATACCTGCGATGGTAACAATAGACCGCAGGCTGGGAGGTGTATTCCCCTATCGAGCGATCTTCTTCCCGTCGGAACGATGCCTCCGAGACATTACCGCCGGTTTAGGCCGCCTTCAGTTAACCCGAGTTTTCTGGTCCGAACAATATATCGCGGATAGTTTGTACATCATTCGTCATCAGCCCAGCGAAGCCGCTTGCCTCGATCTCCGGCTGCCGACGAAAGCACTATGGAATGGCATCTCCAAGGGCGGCCGCTACGACATCCGGCAAGCCGAAAAACTGAACCATAGGATTGCACTCGTGCGCAACGGCGCTCGGGTCGTCGAGGATTTTTTGGCGATGTACAATGATTTCGCGAAAGCAAAAGCCGATATTCCACCGATCACACGCCGGATACTTGCGCGCTACGAGAAACACGCCGATTTTTTTATGACCTACCTCGACGGCGAGGCAATATGCGGACACGTGCTGCTCCGCGATATGGATTCGGTTCGAGTACGCCTGTTGTACTCGGCGAACAGACGCCTGGCCGACCGTCAGACGGCGAAGACTTGCGGGTTACTAAATCGCTATCTGCACTGGCACGAAATCGGCCTCTATCGGGAGGAGGGCGTTGAAGTTTATGATCTGGGTGGAATTCGCGCGAAAACCCCGGATGGCATCACACGCTTCAAGATGTCGTTCGGTGCTTCAGTTGTTCCGGAACATACCTATCTGTGCGCCGGCACGCCTTGGCTCGGGCGCACTGCGCAATTAATGTCGGACATACTATTCACGCCTCAAAGATTTTCGGGCAACAACCTCGACCAAGATCCGTAAGTCTCGTTTACTGGAGCGGTGATCCGATGGTATTCGAGCCAAGATTAAAGCAGCAGAGTAGGAGAGAATCTCATCACCATGCTGGCGAATGAAAGCGATCGCGCTTGCGCGCGAGAATCTAACTGCTTTGCGGAATCGGTTGAGTTGTAGTTGCCGTTACTTCTTGGCGATCTGGCCTAGATCTATCGGCAGGCCGGAGACTGGTATTGGGTTGCCATCCTCGGTCACGTTGAGAGCGATGAGTTTATGGATCGATGATTCTGAAGGCGGTGGCGCGCTGTCTGATGATCCGTCGCTGCATCCCACTAGGCCGACCGCCAGGATGAGCATTGCAGCCGCCAGGATGGAGGTTCGTCGCCGCGTCCTGATGCTCAGCGGGAACATCGCGAAGCCCAGCAGGCTCAGCATCAGGTTGCCGGTCGCACCGAGTGCTCCGTTGCCGACGCCGATCATGCCGGCGAGCTTGATTTCAGGGAAAAACGAGGCTGTCCGTCTGCTTGCCCCCGATAACGCCGTTCAAAGTGAGGACGAGAGATTCGCTTCCGCCGACGGGAATCGTCAGTGGCGGCGCGAACGTGAAGACTGTGCTCGTGGTGATTTCGGGCGCCTCGATCGTCGAGCTTCCGATTGTCTTTATGAATTCACACACGGACTTAGGCAAAGGGGACCGGAACGGATATTTGACGTTAGCGGGCGAACGGCGCAGATTCAGGTAACCTCACGCGATGTTTTCGGCGCAAGATCTATGATCGAGAAGCGTAGCCCAATTTCCGAAACCGAGCGGCAAAAGCTGTCTGCTGACAATCCTGCCGCGCAACCGAACCGGTTATGATCGTCGAACACTGGATCGACCTCAGGTGCCATCCATGTACGCGCCCTGAAACGGTACGCGCCATTCAGGTGCTCGTGCGCCGCTCGGCAAGCGCCGAACTCGGGATGACCTTCCGCCTCGACGGCGATATTTCCCGAATCTTGTTGTCTTCACCGAGCGCGCCGCGCATCGCTACACAGCTCTGGCGCCATACCTGTTTCGAAGCGTTTATCGCAGTGGAAGGGCGACCAGCATACCACGAGTTCAACTTCGCCCCGTCGGGCGAGTGGGCAGCCTACGCTTTCTGTGACTATCGTAACGGCGGTCTTCTGTCGGACGATACGATGCGTCCGCACATTGCAGTGCACTACACTGATAGTCGGTTCGAGATGGACGCCATCGTCCAGCTCGATCTACTATCCGCTATCCACAGGAGTGCTTCCCTTCGACTCGGGCTCTCGGCGGTCATCGAGGCGAGCGATGGGCTCTCGTACTGGGCGCTTCGCCATCCGGTCGACAAACCGGATTTTCATGACGCCAATGGATTCGCCATGTTGCTTGAGCCACTGGGGACCAAGTAGTAGGTCTCGACCGCTTCCGATGAAGCACTTGCAACCACGAGGTCTCAGCCAGCGGCGTGTGGAGCAGCTTCTTTCGAAGACGAGGTACGAGCGTTCCGCCGGTAGCCGAATTAACGTTCTCTCCCGGCACTTCCTTGGACATTCCTACCAACCAAATCCCCTGATTGGATCTCCCGATACAGCCGAAGTATTCACGGCGTCGCTCGATGGATTCGATTGCGTCACGTACATCGAAACAATCCTGGCTCTCGCGCGCGCTTCCACCGGTGAAGACTTTATCGAGTGGCTGCGAAAGATTCGTTATGAACGAGGCCGCATTCAATGGGAACGGCGAAATCACTACATGACGCTCTGGATTCGCAACAATGTGCGCCAGGGAATAATCAAGCGAGTTTCAACGCCGGCCGTCCCGATACTCAATAGAGAACGCGTTCTGAATGTCGTCCCCGGGCTCGCTGCACAGCGGACTCGTGTGAAATGTGTGCCAAAGCGGGCAGTGCTTCGGCGGTCAGCATATTTGCAGAGCGGTGATTTGATTTTTTTCGTGTCCACACGCAAAAATCTTGATGTCTTTCATGCCGGAATCATCGTACGCGACGGCAAAAGAGTCCTCCTGCGTCACGCATCGCGCAGCCAAGGCACTGTCGTGGAACAGGACTTGACTGAGTTTCTCAAGGCAAATCGGATGGCCGGCGTGATTGTGGTACGGCCATCAGAGACGGCGCGACGAATCGCAGGCAGCAACTAAGATGGCCCGTTTATCGATGAGGCCAATCCTCCCCTCGGATACAGGAGATGGCGCGAAGCGGGAGAGTGAACCGTGAATATCATTTATCCAAATGATTCTTCGTCCGCGAGTATTCGGGAACTCTTGGACGCCGCTGATTCCGGCGTCCTCTTTCTCGGTGATCCACGTGTCAATATCGATCCCGGACCGCGCATGTTCGATCGAATGGCGCAGGTCATTATCGAGACTGGCGCCGGCTGGGTTTATGCCGACGCAGTGGACCATCAGTCGTATCGACTATCAAAGGGGGAGCATCCGCGACGGTTTCGATTTCGGTCCGGTGGTTGGCGTGTCGGTTCGGGCTGCGCATCAGTCAGGAATGGAGAACGCCTGGAAATGGGGAGGACTATACGACCTACGGTTGCGGATTTCTGAAAAGCACGCCCTCGTGCGGATTCCCGAACCGTTGTACAGCACTTCGACGGTTGATGCGCGGCCGACAGGTCAAAAGCAATTCGATTATGTAGATCCACGCAATCGCGATTATCAAGTCGAAATGGAGCGCATCGCGACGGCGCATCTGAAGCAAATCGGCGCCTGGTTGCAGCCTCACTTCAAGAAAGTTGCAGCCACAGCAGAAATATTTCCAGTAAAAGCCAGCGTCGTCATACCCGTTCGAAATCGCGAGCGGACAATTCGAGACGCCGTTCAAAGCGTCCTCGCCCAAAGCGTTGATTTTGAATTTAATCTGATCGTGGTCGATAACCATTCGACGGATCGAACGACGGAAATCTTGCGCGGTATCGGCGATTCGCGTGTTAAACACATCGTTCCCGAGCGCCGGGACTTGGGAATCGGCGGATGCTGGAACGAGGCAATCTATTCCAGAGACTGCGGACAATACGCCATCCAACTTGATTCTGACGACCTGTACGTCAATGATGGCGTCCTTCGCCGAATCGTTGCGGAACTTGAAGCGGGACCTTATGCGATGCTCATAGGCTCGTATACCATGGTCGATTTTTCGCTGAAGGAGATTTCACCGGGTCTTATAGACCATCGCGAGTGGAGCCGCGAGAACGGAAGAAATAATGCGCTCCGCGTCAACGGTCTTGGCGCGCCGCGCGCATTCGATACGTCGGTTTTGCGCCGTATCGGATTTCCGAATGTCAGCTATGGCGAGGACTACGCCGTAGCGCTTCGCATCAGCCGTGATTACGAGATCGGCCGGATTTACGACTCGCTTTATCTTTGCCGTCGTTGGGAAGGCAATAGCGACAGCGCGCTACCTCTCGAGGTGGCGAATCGATACGATTTGTATAAGGACTGGCTCCGAACTATCGAGATTCAGGCTCGAATCCAGGGATGATCCTCGAACTGGAAGATCTATTTCAGCGGCAGGAGCGGGCGTGGCCGCAGCTCGCGAAAGGCATTGAAGGCCTGGCGCGGGCGAAGACACGGCCAATACGGATCGACTGGTTCGACATCTTCGTCCGTCACATTCCCCATCGCTTGGGCAGTACCACAGCCTCGATCGACCACGAGTCGATTGCGAACCGACCCTGTTTCTTATGTGCAGGAAATCTTCCTCCGGAGGAGGAAGGTGTGAAGTTTGACGAGGATTTCACGATCTACTGCAATCCGTTTCCAATCGTGGATCGCCACCTGACGATCGCTCACAGGAAACACGGTTCGCAGCGCATCGCGAATCAGTTTGGAAAAATGTTGGACCTTGCTGCAGCGTTGCCAGGATATTTCGTCATCTATAACGGGCCCGAATGCGGAGCGTCCGCGCCGGACCACATGCACTTTCAGGCTGGCTCGCGAAGATTGTTTCCGATCGAGAAAGACACCGCGGGACTGACTGGCGTCGCCGTGCCGAACTACGGAAGAAATGTCCTTTTGTTTCGTGAAAGAGATCGGTCGGCTTTGATCCATCGAATGGATCGCGTCCTCGATCTGCTCGCGGAAATGACCGGCAAACGCTCGGAACCGATGGTCAACATAGCGGTCTTTCATGAGCAACGAGAGTGGGTCACGTACCTGTTCCCGCGAGGAAAACATCGGCCAGAGGTCTTTCACACGGGCGAACTGACGGTGAGTCCGGCATCGATTGATTTGTGTGGAATATTTGTTACGCCCCTGGCACAAGATTTTGAAAGAATCGCGGCGGACGCGATTGGCGCAATTTTCCGAGAGGTCACGCTACCTGACGGTCAATTTCAGGAAGTCGTCAAGAAGCTGGAGACTGAGCGGTGAACGTATCTGTAGGCCTGATTGAAAGACAATCCGCGGTTGAAGTGGAATTGACCGGCAGGTTTACGGACACTTCTGGCAAGCCGTACATTTCTGGGCGCTACAGATTTACTTCGGAAGTAACGCTTACTCCGTCGGACCTGGCATCCTGCGCATTTGCGCTGGAAGAGGTCACGATCGGAATCGGATTTCATTGGGAACGCAAGGAGCGCCAGGTATTCCGTGGAGCTCTTCGTCTCGTGAAACGAGAAGCCGGTCTGACGGTGATCAATGATATTTCACTCGAAGAGTATGTCACGAGCGTGATTTCGTCCGAGATGAGCGCGTCGTGTCCTTTCGAACTGCTGAAAGCTCACGCGGTGATTTCGCGCAGCTGGATGTGGTTTCCGAAAGCAAATCCTTCTCCGCCTGAGGGAGCGGAGAGTCAGGGTCTCAATTCCCATGAAATTCGTCGCTGGTATGGGCGCGAAGCACATCCGGATTTCGATGTGTGCGCCGACGACCACTGCCAGCGGTATCAGGGCATCACGAAAATGTTCTCTGTGGCTGCAGCCGACGCGGTTCGTGCAACGGCCGGCCAGTTTCTCCGTTACCGCGGCGCTATTTGCGACGCACGGTTTTCCAAGTCCTGCGGTGGAATAACCGAGCGCTACGCGACCGCTTGGGAAGATCAAGATATTCCCTACCTCAGATCTGTCTACGACGGTCCGGCGCAACCTCGCTCTTATAGTCCTGAGACATGGATTCGCTCCAGTCCGCCGGCCTACTGCAATACGGAGGATTCGGAGCTCCTGTCACGCGTTCTCCCGGGGTTCGACCAGGAAACACGCGATTTCTTTCGATGGAAGGTCGCGTATACGCCCGAAGAACTCGCCGATCTGATCAGATCGAGGATCGCCGTGGACCTTGGTCCGATTCGCGACCTACGGGCACTCGCCCGAGGACCTTCAGGCCGAATATATCGGCTGAGGATCACCGGCAAACGCGATCACGTGACCGTCGGTAAAGAACTGGAAATTCGCCGCGCTTTATCGCACACGCATCTCTACAGCTCTGCATTTGTCGTAGACAACGAGTCTGGCCTTTTCGTCTTGAGAGGAGCCGGCTGGGGACATGGTGTCGGTCTATGCCAGATCGGCGCGGCAGTCATGGCAAATGAGGGCAAGATCTACTCAGAAATCCTGCAGCATTACTATCGTGGGACCACCGTCAGCGTCTGATTTCCGCGCCGCGCGCTGGCGCCGATCCTGGATCCGGCAGAAGCGAATGGATGAGCCCCATCGCGACGCGGACCGCGGCGCTATCCTTGCGCTTCTTTCACAAGCATCGTGACGCGCGTGGCTAACCGCGCGAGACGCGAGCCTCCTACTTCTTCGCGCCCGGCAGGAAATCGTCGAGCGGGACGCCGAAGCTGTTCAGCGCCCACGACACCAGGTTGTACTGGCCAATCGCAAAAACCACATCCATCATCTGCTCGGTGTTATATTTCTCCGCAAGCGTGGCCCATGTCTGGTCGGATACGACTGAGTTCTCGAACAGGTCGTCGGCGGCCTGGAGAATCGCGGCGTCGTGCCGGTTCCATCCGGCCTTCGGCCCCTTTTGGATCTGCTCGATCTCGGCGTCGGAGATCCCCGAGCGCTTGCCGATAATCACGTGCTGCTCCCATTCGTACGGCGCCTGGTTGAGCCATCCGATGCGCAGGATCGCGAGTTCGCGGTCGCGCGGCGGCAGCGTGGATTTGCCCAGCACGTGCGCCGCAAACACCATCCAGCGCCGCGCGAGCGCCGGATGGTTCATCAGGACGCGAAAGATGTTGATGACCTGCCCGTTGATCTGGTTCTTGTCGGCGGTCTCGCGATCTTCGCCGGTCAGGGTGGATAGATCGCGAAACGGAAGACGCTGCTTGCGTGGATTCATCGCTGACGCTCCATCAGTAGGGTTGAGGATGCGGCCGCACTCCGGCCCGCTTCGCTTATAGATCGACACGGCCGGATTCACCAGAGCGCGGATCCTCTGAGGACAGCCCGAACGATCGTTAGGCTTGATCCTCGGCGCGCGCCTGCGCGATACTGCCTGTTGAACGGTCGGTATGTTAATCGCGCTCTGCGCGTCCAACCGAACCCTGCGAGGAGACAGTGAGATGCATGACCTGGTAATCCGAAACGGCAGAATTGTCGATGGCACGGGCGCGATTGCCTTTAATGGCGACATCGCGATCGATGGCGGCCGAATCTCGAGCATCGGCAAGAGGGCCGGCGCCGCACGGCGCGAAATCGACGCCGACGGGATGCTCGTCACGCCCGGCTTCGTCGATATCCACACGCATTACGACGGCCAGGTCACCTGGGATCCATATCTGACCCCCTCTTCATGGCACGGCGTCACGACTCTTGTGATGGGCAACTGCGGCGTCGGCTTCGCTCCGGTCCAACCCGACAAGCACGAATTTCTGATCGGCCTGATGGAAGGCGTCGAGGATATTCCTGGAACCGCGCTGGCCGAAGGAATCAAGTGGGGATGGGAAAGCTTTCCCGAATACATGGACGCCGTCGCCGCGATGCCGCGCGTGCTCGACGTTGGCGCGCAGGTGCCGCACGGCGCGGTGCGCGCCTACGTGATGGGCGAGCGCGGCGCGCATAACGAGGAAGCGACCGACGACGATATCCGCCGGATGGCGGACGTCGTACGCGAAGGGCTGCGCGCCGGCGCGTTAGGCTTCACTACCTCGCGCACGATGCTGCATCGCGCGAAGAACAAGGAAGTCGTTCCTGGCACCTACGCCAGCGAGGCCGAGCTGATCGGAATCGGTCGCGTGCTCGGCGAAGTCGGCCACGGCGTGTTCGAGATGGCATCCGATATGGCGGGGCCCGACGCCACCATGGAGTGGATGATCAAGCTGTCCTCGGCGACGCGGCTGCCGATCACGTTTGCGATGGCACAGGTCGATTTCAATCCCGAGGGATGGCGCGTGATGCTCGATCGCGTGCGCGGCTACAACTCCGATGGCGCTCATCTCGCTCCACAAATCTCGCCCCGCCCCACCGGAATGCTGATGGGGCTCGAGAGCTCGCTGCATCCGTTCATCACCCATCCGACCTATCATCGCGAGCTCGCGCATCTGCCGCTCGCCGAGCGCGTCGCACGGATGCGCAATCCTGAACTTCGAGCACGCCTGATCGCCGAAGAGCCGGGCACGCATGAGCGGGTGACGCGCTACCTGGTGACCAACTTCTCGCGCTATTTTCCGCTCGGCGATCCTCCTGACTACGAACCCGCAAAGGATGCCAGCGTCGCGGCGCGCGCCGCGCGCGAGGGCCGCAGCCCGGTCGAGGTCACTTACGATCTCATGCTCGAACGCGAGGGCCGCGAGCTGCTCTACATGCCGTTTTCCAACTACGCCGCCTACAATCTCGATGCCGTGCGCGAGATGATGCTCGATCCGGTCACGATGCTCGGCCTGAGCGACGGCGGCGCGCATTGCGGCCTCATCTGCGACGCGAGCATGCCGACCTATCTGCTGACGCACTGGGTGCGCGACCGCAGCCGCGGCGAGCGCCTGCCGGTCGAGTTCGTGGTCAAGCGCCAGACGCACGATACCGCGCGGATGTATGGGCTCAACGATCGCGGAACGCTCGAAGCCGGAATGAAGGCAGACGTGAACGTGATCGATCTCGACGGGATGCGCCTGCATGCGCCGCACATGGTCTTCGATCTGCCCGCCGGCGGCCGCCGGTTGATCCAGCGCGCCGAGGGCTATCGCCATACGGTCGTCAGCGGCGAGGTCACGTTCGAAAATGGCGAGCCCACCGGAGCGATGCCGGGGAAATTGATTCGCGGCCCGCAGGCCGTCGCAACCGCCTGAACGTCAACTCAAATCGAACCCCTCGGGGCGCGAGCGATCAACGTTCGCGCCTCGTCTTTTTTCCATTACCTCACATTTCGGTGCGCGCGGGGTCATAGCGTGATATCGAGTCATTATTGAGGGCCCCAATATCGCGCGCGATCGAGGACAACACATGGACTATCGCAATATGCTCGAAGATCAGCAGATTCCGCTCGCGAATCTGCTCGGAATCCGCTTTCTGACCGCCGAGCCTGAACGGGTGACCGCGGAGCTGGCCGTCCGCGCGGAAATCTGCACCGTCCCCGCGATTCTGCATGGCGGCGCGATCATGGCTTTCGCCGACACGCTCGGTGCGTGCGCGACGATGCTCAATCTGCCCAAGGGAGCGGGCACGACGACGCTCGAATCGAAGACTAATTTCCTTTCCGGCGCGCCGGTCGGCAGCAAGGTGATCGGCGAATGCACTCCGATTCATCGCGGACGGAGCACGATGGTCTGGCAGACGCGGATCACGCTCGAAAGCGGCAAGCTGTGCGCGATCGTCACGCAGACCCAGATGGTGCTCCAGCCGCGCGTCTGATTTTGGCCGCGGCTGGTTGCGCCTCCAGCTTGTCCGAGAATTCGCGCAACGCTTCGTACCAGATAAGCTTGTCCTTGAAACCGGGAAAGCTCGCGTTGAGACCGCTAGGGTTCGGCAGAGCGAACACCCGCGCGCCCGCGATAGTTTCGGGTTTGACGCCAGCTCCTGGAGCCGCCGACGGGCCGAAGTAACGCCGATAGATGCTGACCCCAACGAACGCGACCACCTGCGGCTCGAGTTTGCGGATCTTCCGCGTGAGCACGCGCTCGCCACGATCCAGCTCCTCGCGCCCAAGCTCCGACGCCGCACGAGTCGCGCGCGCACACACGTTGGTAATCGCAAACCCGAACTCCACGAGCCTGTGGTCATCTTCATGCGTCAGCTCGATCGGCACCAGCCCCGATGCATGCATCAAGCGCCAGAACGGATTCGCGGGACCAGCAAAGTGATGGCCGGTGGACGCCGACCGCGGGCTGGGATTAATTCCCACCAATAAAATGCGCGGCCGATTGATCAGGATGTCGTGGAGACGGTGCATAAATCCCTTCTTTGCGATGCGGCGCAATTCGCGATATCCATAGGCGCATTGTGCGTGAAGAATTCTCGCTGATTAGCGCCGCCGATGGAATCACGATCGCGTGCTACCGATGGTTCGCACCGGAACCGGCGGTCGGCATCGTCCAGATTGCCCACGGGATGGGCGAGCATGCGTTGCGTTATACCGCCTTCGCCGACTATCTGAATCGCGCGGGCTTTCACGTCTATGCCAACGATCATCGCGGCCACGGCCGCACCGCCGCAAAGCCTGACCAGCTCGGCGACTTCGGCGCGGCCGGATGGAACGGGCTGGTCGCAGATATGGCGCAACTCACGCGCCACGCGCAGGTCGAGCATCGCAGCCTGCCAATCGTCCTGCTCGGCCACAGCATGGGTTCGTTTGCCGCACAGCAGTACATCCTCGATCACAGCGAGCTTATCGCGGGTGTGATTCTTTCCGGGTCGGCTTCCCTGGATCGGCTTTTCGTCAGCTCTGCCGTGCCTGCGGATTCTTCAAAGCCGGCGGATTTGACCGCGCTCAATCGCGACTTCGAGCCGGCTCGCACGCCGTTCGACTGGCTGAGCCGCGATCCCGCCGAGGTCGATAAATATGTCGCCGATCCACTGTGCGGCTTCGGCATAGACGCGAAGGCGACCATCTCGATGGCGGCCGGCGGCGCTCGCACGGTCGATACCGCCGAGATTGCGCGAATCCGCAAGACCCTGCCGATCTACATTTTCGCCGGAGACAAGGATCCGGTGAATCATCATCTGGAATGGCTGCGGCCGCTCGGCGAGCGCTATCGTGCCACCGGAGTCAAGAACCTCACCGAAAAATTCTACCCGGACGGCCGCCACGAGATGCTCAACGAGATCAATCGCGCCGAAGTGATGCATGATACGGTCGAGTGGCTGCGCGCCGTAATCGCGAAGTAAGTATTACTACTGCTCAGTCGGCAGTAGAATGCTATATCACTTTCGAGGGAGGGAACCGTGAAGATAGCAACACTGATAGTCAGGATCCTGCTCGGCTTGATATTCATTATCTTTGGACTGAACGGCTTTCTGCATTTTCTGCCGACTCCCGCGATGCCCGCGGCGGCTGGACAATTCTTCGGAGCGCTCTTCGCTACTGGCTATATGATTCCGCTGCTGTTCGCGACTCAGTTGGTCGGCGGAATTCTTCTTATCATCGGAGTTATCGTTCCCTTCGCGTTAGTCATTCTCGCGCCAATCGTAGTAAATATATTTTTCTTTCACCTTGTCCTGGATCCGGGAGGATTCTCGCCCGCGATCGTAGTTATAATCTTCGAGTTATTTCTCGCGTGGCAGTACCGAGCTGCCTTTACCTCGCTGTTCGTTCCGGCGACGTAACGTCTCGAATCGGGCTCGGGCGCGCCTGCCTCACCCGCTATGCTCCAGCCGACGGAGCGGCGGCGATACTCTGTACGAGCAGGTCGAGCGCCTTGGCTGAGAACTCGTACATGTTCGCGACCCGGTCGGGGCTGCCGGTTTCGATTGTGAGCGAGCGCTCGACAGGTCCCGCGACCGCGACGCAGCTGTGTCCCGGAGCGTCGCCGTAGCGATTGCCGGTGGGACCGCTCGCGCCAATCTCGCCGATAGCCCAGGTGGCGCCGAACCGCTCGCGCGCGCGCCGCGCCAGCGCCATCGAATATTGTTCCGTCACCGAGCGAAATCCCTTGAAGTCTTCATCCGGAATACCCAGCGCGCGACGCCCCTTGAGCGTATAGACCACGCCACCGCCGATAAAATATGCGGATGCGCCCGCGATGCTGAGAATTGCCGCCGAGATCAGTCCTCCAGTGGTCGATTCCGCCACGGCAACGCTTTCGCCGCGGCTGTTGAGCAGCGCCCCGATTCTTTCCGCGAACGGTATCAGCTCGCGCATCTGCTTGTCCTCCCGATTCAGTGATCCGGATTCGATCACCCATCCGATGGCGGAGGGGGGAGGGAGTCGAACCCTCCGGCAACAATATTAGCCGCCAAGCCGGTTTTGAAGACCGGTGGGGCCACCGGGCCCCTTCCTCCTCCGATATAGCGACTCATGCCAGAAAGCCGTGCGGCGTCGCCACCGCGCGCGCGAACCTCAAATCGCGGCCACGATGGCGGGCCTCTCGTTCTCCGATACGGAGTCTCATTTGATGCTCTCCTGAAGGGCGATCATACTTCGCTGGCTGACTCTGATGAATCCTCTCCGGGGCCGATCCAGATCCATGATCACGAGAATAACTAAAGTAATGATCAGAGACATTGTCACCGTAACCGAGAGGTTGCGCCAATCTCCTATCCCGCAGCCGAATCCTACAATTCCCATTGATAGAACTGCTACCAGAAAGAGAAGAAGTAGAACGGCCTCGGGCACGTGATTCTGTCTTGCGATGTCTCGCTTCGTATGGAGATCGATGACCTCGTTCAGCGAACTAATGAACAACCCCCCCGGGATGGAATGAGAATCCTGGTTGATTGCATCCATGGCTTGCGACCAGAGTTCTGTCTGCAACCGGTCGGTCGCCCTGTTAACTTCATCCAACCTCTCCGGATCGATTCCAGCCGCGTAGTATCTCAAGCGATCGGCGACGTACTCGCGCAGCAATGCGGCCACCTTGGTCCGATATGGCTCCGCGAGCGCCTGCGAACGAAGGTAGGTGGTGCCAATTGCGTTCGCCTCTTCGAGGACCAATTGTCTTCGAGTCTCGAAACGTGACTCCGCCATCGCAAAAGAGAAAGCGAGCAGCAGAGCGAGCAGACCCACCATCGCAGCCTGCAGGGTCGTGAGTTCAGATTTTGCTGGGTCCTCGAGGCTGGTGCGAATCACGCGCCCGCAACGAAAGCCAATTTCCGTCGCAATCAGCAGCAGTCCGAACAGCACCGTGACGACAAGGATTTCACTCCTTTGATACAGAAATTCAGCCATGCGATCCGCTTCCTATGCGAGCAGATAGCCAGTGAGAGCCAAGGGCACGCGGACGGGCAAGGTCCCGGCCCATCATCTTCGCCACAAGATCTGGGTGTTCGAGACCTGTTTCAGGTCGCTCATCCAAGGTCAGCCGATCCAGCCACGATTCCGGAATCTGATCTTGAGCTCCTCTGCAATTGCATCGGCGGTCGCCTTGGCTCTACCTTCAAGTCCGCTCCTTCCGCTCGCCTCGCTATAGATTTTCGCCCCACCGACAACGATCAGGCCGATCGGGTTGGCGGTGGCAATCGCCACTGCGGCGGGCACGATCATCCCTGGGGTTTTGTTTCCGGAAGAGGTAAGCGTTCCTGACCCGAGTTTACGCCAGCCTTGAGGCGTGACCGCGTAGCCCTCCACCACCGTATCCATCTCCGAAGTTCCGGCGCCGAATCCGATCACAAAACGCTGGACGGCGCTGCCGCCCTCGACCGAGACCAGATAACCGCGGATCACGCCGTCACCGACTTGCGGCGACGATCCCGGCCCGGCCTGCACGGCGGAAAGTCCCATCGCGTTGATATCGGCAATCAGGTCCGCGGCGATAAGCTCGCCGAGCTGACGGCCCTCTGCCAATTGCTCGGCGGTCGGTGGCGTGCTCGGCGCACTGATCGAACCTCTGATCGAGGAATCAGCGGGCATGTCGGCCGGGTTGGCGATGAAGTTGTACACCCAGATCCGATTGGGCCGCGCTAGCCCAGGGTTGCTCATCGGTGTCTGCTGAGTAACGTTCGTCGAAGCGCACCCGGCTACCAAGAACAGGGCGAGCACAGACAGTACAATACGGCTACTAGACCTCATCGGCGAACCTCCTTAAGGCAGTTGGCAGAGCTGATTACGATGCGGCATAGCTTAATCGACCGAGTCGAATTCAGTTAATGCCCTCGTCGATTACGGCGTCCTGTCGCTCCTCTTCTTTTTGCACCGCCGCGGAGGGCGGTGTTACCGCGATCGTCACCTTATCGATCGTGCCGGTAAATTTGTTGTCGCCCTCTTTGTAGTCTTCGCTCACCGGCGTGCCCAGGTCCTCGCCGACATCCTCGGTTTCATCGCCTGAGAAGATGAACGGCACGGTGCGATCGATTCGGCCTTCGGCGACCTTTTGGCCGTTCACAAAAAGTTGCCCGCTGCCGCCCTTGCCAACCCCGCCGCCATCATAGTTGAACTCGAATTTAACCGTGACTTTGCCGGTCGGAAGCGCTTCTTTTGACTCGACTATATAGCGCTCCCGATCAAGCCAGTTATAGCAATACTTCAGCTTCCCGTCCTTCACATAGAGACTCCATCCGGCGAAGCGTCCGCCCTGCGCGATGATCACGCCTTGCGCACCCTCTTGCGGTATCTCGATTTCCGCGGTGACAGTGTGCGAGCGATTTTTGATGTCGAGAGTGGCGTTCTCCAGCATCGCGGTCATACCAGGATAAAGTGTCACGGAAGTCCGCCCCCACATCAGCGACGGCCTACCCGCCAGTGTCGGCACAAAACGCTCGACACGCCTGTCGTCCAGCGGCAGGACGTTGTACTTTTCTGCCTCTGCGAGAAAGAGGCGTTGAAGTTCCTGAAGCTTGTCTGGATATTTCGCGGCGAGGTCCTGCGACTGACTAAAATCGTCATTGGTGTTGTAGAGCTCCCACTTATCCTCACTGAACTTGGGCGGCGTGCCCGCGACGTCCCACGGAATGCTATGCCGGGTCACCGCGGTCCAGCCGTCGTGGTAGATTCCGCGATTGCCGAACATCTCGAAGTATTGAGTTGTATGGGTTGTCGGCGCTTTAGCATCGGCAAAGGAGTAGACCATGCTCGTCCCTTCCATCGGGCTCTGCTTAATGCCATCGACGGTTTTCGGCTGCGGCAGTTTTGCGGCGGCCAGGATGGTCGGCGTGATATCGACGACATGATGCCACTGCGTGCGGATACCGCCGGCGTCCTTGATGCTTGCGGGCCACGAAATCACCATGCCGTTGCGCGTGCCACCGTAATGCGAGGCCACCTGCTTGGTCCACTGGAAGGGCGTATCGCCCGCGAGCGCCCATCCTACCGGAATGTGCGGAAAACTGTTCGGGCCGCCGATATCGTCGAGATGGGCTAGAATATTTTCGGTGGTGTCGGGAGCCCCGTTAAACGCCGCAATCTCATTGAGAGTCCCTGCCAGGCCGCCCTCCGCGCTCATGCCGTTGTCGCCAGCGATATAAATGACAAGTGTATTGTCGCGGACTCCCAAGTCTTTGAGACTATCAATCAATCGTCCAACCTCGTGGTCCGCGTACTCGCCAAAGCCAGCGTAGTTTTCCATTAGCCGCGCCGCGACCTTCTTGTCGTCGGCGCCCAGCTGGTCCCAGTGCTGGACGCTGGCGGGCCAAGGCGCGAGTCGGGTCGTCGCGGGCACCACGCCGAGCTGCTTCTGGCGCGCCAGCGTCTCCTCGCGATACTTGTCCCATCCCTCATCGAACTTGCCCGCATACTTGTCCCGCCACTCTTTGGGCGTGTGGTGCGGTGCATGCAGAGCGCCGGGCGCGAAGTACACAAAGAACGGCTTATCAGGCGTCATCGTATGCTGGAATCGCATCCAGGCGATCGCCTGGTCGGTCATATCGGTCATGAAGTTGTAGCCTGGGGTGTGCGGGGGCTCGACGTGCGTCACTCCGTCGAAAATTAGCGGCGCCCACTGATTCGTCTCGCCGCCCAGAAAACCATAGAACTTTTCGAAACCGTCGCCGATCGGCCAGCGCGTGAAGGGTCCCGACACGCTGGTCTCCCAAACCGGCGTCTGGTGCATCTTGCCGAAGGCTGCGGTGTTGTATCCGTTCAACTTGAGGATTTCGGCGACCGTGGCAGCCTGGTTCGGCCGCATGCCGGTGTTCCCGGGTGCGCTCGTTGCCAGCTCGGTAATCGATCCCATCCCCACCGAATGATGATTGTGCCCGGTCAGCAGAGCCTCGCGGGTCGGCGAGCAGAGCGCGGTGGTGTGGAATTGTGTATAGCGCAGGCCCTCCTTCGCGAGCGCGTCCAACGTGGGCATGTTGACGCCGCCGCCGAAAGTGCTCGGCGCACCGAAGCCGATATCGTCGAGCAGAATTACGACCACGTTGGGCGCACCCTCGGGCGGCCGGAGTAGCTTGATCGGCGGAAACTTGGCGTCGCGCGCGTCCAGCGGGACTTTGCCCGGATACTTGTATTGCGTGTCTGGAATCGGCAATTGAGTGCGATCGATTTGTTGCGCCGAAGCGGGGACTGTGCCCGTGCCTATCATCAGGCACAGTGCGGCTCCGAGGAACAGAAATAATTTTCTCATCTTCGTCGCTCCTCTCAGGCATTTCGCATAGTGGCCTTATCCGCGCCGACCGAACGCGAAAACTTTCAGATGTACATACAGCGATATATCAAGCATCCGCCAGCGCCGGCGAGGTCGAGATTTGCGATCGGAAACGGGCACAACCGAGCCCTTGTGGAACGAGTGATGGATTTTGGCGCTGAAAAACAGGCGCAGTATGTTTTATATGGCTCTGTGCGCTCTTTGCGGAAATTGAAGGAGCGTCGTTCACTCGGGAATCATTCTCATTAAGTATTTCTTACAAGGACGTATCGTCCCGGCGACGGTCAAACTACCTAAGCGTCAGAAGCCAAATGGCTAGATTACGCCCGAGCCGCAAGCGTGGAGACATTTCCTGGCGAAATAGTGACCCGTTGACCCGGCCAAACGCCTCGTCACCCTCGAGGGTCGCGGACGGGAAGGTCTTAACGCTCGAAGTTGAGAGAGAGGAGGATCTCACCGCGGCGAACCAGGAGATTACGCTCAAAGCGCCGGATGGCAGCCTCGAGACGATAATGGTTTCAACCCTAAATCGTCAGGCGCTGGCCTTATCTCTCGAAAAGGAGGGTTGTTTAAAGGTACAAATGAAGCCAATCAAACGTCGACTAGAGAAGACCTTGGTGTGGACTTACGAGTTTCAGCATGAACCGATCACTCGTGATGATAACTCTGGCCCTGCTGGTTTGGAGCTTTGGTCCCGAGTGTATGGCTCAGCAGACTGCGACGCCGAGCAACATCCTGGCCGAGAGTGTGAGCGAGGAGGTTAACGACCCCACTGCCAGTCTCACCCAGGCGCAGCTCCAGGAGTTTTTTACTCCATCTCAATTCGGCACCAACGCTCAGTCCAACGCGCTGCAGGGCAGGTTCATCCTCGCGGTTCTCCCACACGGACCTCTGCCTCTCGCGCAGATTGTGAGACCCACGTTTTCCCTGCTCACCATCCCTCAAAACAAGGGCACGTCGACCCGCACCGAATTCGGCGACTCGCAACTCTTAGATCTATTTGTGATGCCGCGTTCGATCACGGAAGGGATCGATTTCAGATGGGCAATAGGACCCTACTTTGTCTTTCCCACTGCGACTTCAAAATTGGCGGGACCAGGCGCATGGCAGGTCGGCCCGGCCGCGGCATTCCGGTACCGTCCCATTTCCAGGTTGCTGATTTCAGGGCTGATGCAGCAGGCAACTTCGTTTGCGTATACGTCCTCACAGCGAACTCCCATCTCCAGATTAACCTTCCAGCCAATGATCAGTTATCAGTTGGGACGTGGCTGGTACGCGAGATCGAGCGACGCGATTTGGAGCTTTAACCTGCGCCACGCCACTTCAACCATCATTCCGATTAGCGCTGGAGTTGGAAAGGTTTGGAACCTTTCCAACGGTGAGGCAATCAATGGCTCAATCGCACCTGAGTGGATGGCGTACCGACAATTTGCTCCCCGGGCCGAGCAATTCACTCTGAAGTTCCAAGTGACTTTGCTGTTTCCCGCGGCGGAGCTGTGAGTTGGGGCCAGGAAGGGAGGACGACCTAGCGCAGAAACCTTTTGTACGATTCCGGCAGTGGAATATCGAATCGCTCGCACAAGGCCTGAACATCGCGGAAATCTTTTTCGTCCGGTTCGTATTGGGTATGGAACTTTACTGCCCATGGCGCGGATATGCACTTGACGGAATAGCCATTGATCACACCCGTGCCGGTCAGCGAGTCGAGCGGATATGGAATTCCGTTAACGAAGTTCCCCTGAGCGTCGAACGTATAGGCATGTACATCGAGCTTGCGCCCGTTCGAATCTGAAAGAACGAAATTGAATTCCGTCGCATCCGCGCGCGGAAGCTCTCGGTAGCCATGCGCTCCCAATAGTTTGCGCAGGGCCGGCACGTCCTTGTGCTGCACTGCCACGTCCAGATCTTCGTGGGACCGCGTTTGCCGGCCAAGCAACGCGTCGACGCCCCAACCTCCGTCAACATGTACGGCAATGCCTTCTTCCTGAAGCAGGAGAATTAATTCGACGGCCTCTTCATCGCGCAAGTTCAATTCACCTCACTTTCCCCGATCAGTCTTCAGCGCCAGCGGTGGCCTTCGGATCGGCGGTTTTTGGCGGTGTGAGCAGGTACTTCATCGCGTAATCCGGATCGCCGCCCGCCTCTACCCAGATTGCCAGATTGGCGAGCGTCGGATCGTTGCGCGCGTTCGCCGTATCGCGCAGGATTCCAACCGTCGCCGCGCGTTCGCTGTCGAGCTGATCCTGCTTGGCGCGCAGAGTCTCAGCCTGCGCCTGTGTCAACTGTGCTTGCGCCTTAATTTGCTCGATATTCGCGTTGTTGAGATCAATCTGGGATTGGCTTGCGAAATATCCCGTGGTGGTGCTGCCTGCCGTTCCGGTGAGCGAGCTGAGACCCTCGACCGCGGGAGAGGCTAGCGGAGCCGCCGCCGCGAAACATCCTTGCATCAGTGGAAGAGCCAGGCAGATAAATATTGGAACGATCCTGCGCATGAATAACTCCTCACAAAAGATTTATTCATCAATATAATTCTAGCCCATATGATTGCGGGCGAAGCCAGAACTTTTCGCACGGCAATCCGCGCGATCCATTACGCGGTTCGCGATAGAGCGGTCGCGTCCGCCTATGCTATACGGAAAAAGTTCGAACATCCCGGTTCTCATAACGACTGGAGGTAGATCGTGATCGAACAAGCTATCGAGATTAAGACGGCCGATGGCACCGCTGACGGATTCATCTTCAGGCCCGACGGCACGGCCAAACTTCCCGGTGTTATCCATCTAACCGATATCGGCGGAATCCGGCCTTCGCATCGCACGCTGGCTGAGCGCGTCGCCGCCAAGGGCTACGTGGTGTTGATGCCAAACGTGTTCTACCGGACCGGGCGTCCTCCCATGTTCGACTTCACGCCGAAGATGGGCGAAGAACGCACCATGAAACGCTTCGGACAGCTCGCCGCCCCGATGACGCCCGAGGCCCAGGAACGCGACGCCGCCGCGTATGTCGATTTTCTGGCTGCGCACGCCGGCGTAAGCGGCGGCAAAATGGGAGTCGTGGGATACTGCTTCACGGGAGGGATGGCGATGCGCACCGGCGCCGTGCGGCCGGAAAAGATCGGCGCGGTGGCTTCGTTTCACGGCGGCGGCCTGTATACCGAAACGCCCGCCAGTCCGCATCACGTGCTGCCGCGCGTGAAGGCGCGGCTCTACTTCGGCCACGCGATTAAGGATCCGAGCATGCCCGAGGATGCGATCAAGAAACTCGACGCCGCGCTCGCGGCGTGGGGCGGCAAATCCCAGAGCGAGGTTTACGACGACGCCTATCATGGTTGGACGACTCCAGACGCGCCGGTCTATAACCAACACCAAGCCGAACGCGCGTTCGAAAAGCTGATCGCGCTATTCGCCGAAACTCTGAAATAGTTTGCCTGGAGAAAACCCACGATGGGGCGGCTTGACGGAAAAATTGTTCTGATAATCGGCGGCGGAGCCGACGGCCCGCCCCGCGAAGGCGAGACCGTCGCAATCGGCAACGGACGCGCCACCGCGATCCAGTGCGCCCGCGAAGGCGCTGCGGTGATGGCCGCTGATTTGAAGCTTGAGCTAGCCCAGGAGACCGTCGCAGCGATTCGCGCCGAGGGCGGACGCGCGGCTGCGGTCGCATGCGATGCGAGCCGCGAAGAGGATTGCCGGGCGGCGGTCGAGGCGGCAGTGCGTGAATTTGGCGCACTGCATCTGCTGGTCAACAATGTCGGAATCGGAATCGGTGGAAATTTGCTCAAAACCTCGACCGAGGCTTTCGACAAAATGTACGCGGTCAACCTGCGCAGCCATTTCCTGACAATGCGCTACGCGGCGCCAGAAATCGCTAAAGCTGGCGGCGGCGCGATCGTGAACGTCTCCTCGATGGCGGCGCTGCGCAGCAACTCTCTCATCCCATACGAAGCCACAAAGGCCGCGCTTCTTGGGCTCTCGCGATCGGCCGCAATGACGCTGGCGCGCGACAAGATCCGCGTCAACACGATCCTGCCGGGGCTCATCAACTCGACCATGGTCCGGCGCGCGATCGGCGATCGCGAGGCGGCGGTAGCACCGCGAATCCCGATGCGTCGGCAAGGCACGCCCTGGGAAATTGCGAAGGCTATTGTGTTCCTGCTCTCCGACGACGCGTCGTACATCACAGCTACCGAGTTGATCGTGGACGGCGGCCTGTCCGCACGCTGAGGCCCGCATCTCGCGCCGCTCGGCGGTACCTGTTCGCCCCGATGCCCGCGGTATATGGTGAGGTATATTGATAAGCGGTTAAGAGCCCAACAGCCTCGATAGGTGACGCGGATGCCGGTTGAATATATTCCCCGCACACGCAAACTTTATGACGAGTTCGCGCCCTACCGGTGGGTGGAAAACGACGCCGCTTCGATCCCGTGGACACCTCTCGCCAAGCCGCTTCGTGAGTCGCGCGTCGCACTGATCAGTTCAGGCGGAATCATGTACCGTGATCAGCCTCGCTTTCATCGCGAGGACGCGTCGTACCGACGAATCCCGAAGAACGCGCGCCGCGAAGATCTGAGCATATGGCATTTCGGCTACAAAACCGCCGACGCCGAGAAAGATCCCAATTGTGTCTTCCCGCTAGAGCCGATGCGCACGCTCGAACGCGAGGGAGTTATCGGCGAGTTGTGCGATCCTGCGCTGAGTTTCATGGGCGGTATCTATTCGGCGCGCAAGGTGCGCGACGAACTCGCGCCCCAAATCGTTGATGAACTCCATCGCGCGCACGCCGACGCCTTCTTTTTGGTGCCCGCATGACCCGTATGCCATCAGTCCGTTGGACTGATTGCCCGCGCGGTCGAGGAGAGCGGAATTCCGACTCTATCGATGACCTCGGCGCTCGATATCACGCAGGCGGTCAAACCGCCGCGCGCAGTGTTCCTGAACTTTCCGCTGGGGCATCAGACCGGCAAGCCAAGCGACCCCGAATTGCAGCACCGGATCGTCAGCGACGCGATGCGCGCGTTCGAGGCGATCAACCGGCCCGGTGCGATCATCGAACTGCCCTACGTCTGGGATCCGAACGATCGCACGTGGGAAGAAATCGATTACACCAAGGGATGGATGCCTGAGCGGCCGCCACGCGAGGATGCCGACCTCATTGAGGCCGAGCGCGTCGCCAAATGGACGCAAGGCGGACCGAAAGATCGCGGGTGAACGTTTTCGAACGATCGAGCGGAGGAGGACAGGATGATGAGTGGTAGTATTGCGACAATAATGGGGCTCGCGTTGCTCGAATATTTAATACTCGGAGGCATGGTCGGACGAGCGCGCGGTACGTATAACGTCCCGGCGCCAGCCACTACGGGCGATCCGATTTTCGAGCGCTACTTCCGGGTGCATCAGAACACGCTTGAGTCGCTGATCGTATTTATTCCGGCGTTGTGGCTGTTCGCCATTTACCTGAACAAGCCAATCGCGATCGCGCTCGGGCTGATTTTCATTGCCGCGCGAATCATCTATGCGGCTGGATATATCAAGGCGCCCGAGAAACGCGCGGCTGGCGCGGGCCTCACGTTCCTGGTAAACGCGGCCCTCGTGATCGGCGGCCTGGTCGGAATCGCCATCCACAAGCTGTAGCGCGACCGGGTAGCGGAACGCGTCCACGATCATAATCCCCGCGCGCGGGAGCCACGCTCGCGGGGAATTACTTTCCAAAGATGGCGGACAGGTTTACGGCCCGCGCCCGAGCGGCTAGAGTCGGGGATCTGCGCCGGCATTTTTCGGCGCGAGAATTCCTGCGCGTAGATTCCCGTCAAGATATCTTAAACAAGGAGACTCATCTTCAATGGCTCAAGAACGCAAAGGCGCCGTCACGATGCGCGGCAATCCCATGACCCTGGTCGGCCCCGAAATCAAAGTTGGACAAAAGGCTCCCGCCTTCGCCTCAGTCGGCAAGGGTCTCGCGCCCGCGTCGCTGGATCAGTTCAAGGGCAAGGTCAAGATCATCAGCGCCGTGCCCTCGATCGATACCCCCGTGTGCGACGCAGAAACCCGGCGCTTCAACGAGGAAGCCTCGAAGCTTCCCGGCGATGTGCAGATCCTGACCATCTCGATGGATCTGCCGTTCGCGCAGGCGCGATGGTGCGGCGCGGCGGGCGTCGACAAGATCACAATGCTCAGCGACTACCGGGCGGCCGAGTTCGGGGAAAAATACGGCGCGCTCATAAAGGAGCTGCATCTGCTCGCGCGGGCGGTGTTCGTGGTCGACAAGAACGACAACGTTACCCACGTCGAGTATGTGAAGGAAGTCGCGAACCATCCGGACTACGACGCCGCGCTCAACGCCGCGAAAAAAGCGGCGGCCGCCTGATGCCGGACGCGACTCGTAAGCGTCCGGCGAGATCGTCTACGGCATCCGTTTCGGCGCCTAAACTCTCGCCAGTCACGCCCAGGCGTGGCTTGACCGGCGATGCGGGCGCGCGAGGCACGCGCACGCACGAGTTCCCGATAAATCTGAAGCGGGGATTGTACGAGGCGATTTTCCATCGCCGCGACATCCGCGAGTTTCTGCCAGGCCCGATTCCTGACGCGACCCTGGCGCGAGTGTTGATCGCGGCGCATCATGCGGCCAGCGTCGGCTTCACGCAGCCGTGGGATTTTATCGTGATCCGCGACCGCCCGCGCCGGGAGAAGGTGAAGCAGGTCTTCGAGACCGAACGCGCCAAGAACGCCGCCAAGTTCTCGGGCGCGCGCCGCGAGAAATTCCTCTCGCTCAAGCTCGAGGGCATTCTCGACGCTCCGATCAACTTGCTCGTCACCTGCACTCCCGGCCGTTTCGGCAAGAGCGTGCTCGGCAAGGTCAGTATCCGCGAGGTTGAGATCTATTCCGCATGCCTCGCGGTCGAGAATATCTGGCTCGCTGCGCGCGCCGAGGGCCTTGGAGTCGGATGGGTCAGTATCCTGCGAAACGACGCGTTGGCGGAAATTTTCGCGATCCCGCAGGACGTGATTCCTCTGGCCTACCTGTGCGTCGGCTACGTGAAGGATTTTCCGCTGCGTCCTCTGCTCGCGACTGCAGGATGGGCCGAGCGGCTGCCGCCGCGCGAATTGATTCACCTTGATTCATGGACGGGAACCGCTGACCGATCAGACGCGCTGGTGCGCGAGATCGAAAACCCCAAGATCTGGAGCGGGATCCTGCCTGACGAAGTGCCCGCAGAGCAGTAGGCGCGCTTGAACCGGTCCGTTCCGTGGCGATGGCGAATCACGGCGCGCACTTTGATCGTGCGGTTTCCTGTTCCTTATCGCACGCTCGGCTGGGCTCCGCTCGGCGGCGGCTATGCGCGCACCCGGCTCATCAGCAATCACCAGGTTGACAAATCTGATCGCCGCGCGACCGAGGCTCCGCAAATTGTTTTGCGCCGATGGATCCGCGCACTCGAGCCGGGAGCGGGTGCCGCCGTATCAATGATGACCGGGGCGCAGGTCGGCAACGCCGTCTACGTATGCGTGCGGCGAGGCGCGCTGGCAGTTGCCGCGTGGTGCACCGCGGGATGCTCCAATGCGCTGCGCGCGGGCGATCGCGCGACGGTTGCCGACACGCGGCCCGGCACGATCAACCTGATCGTCGCGATAAACGAGCCTCTGGGCGACGCCGCACTGGCCGAAGCGATCCAGATCGCGACCGAGGCGCGCGTGCTCGCGGTCCAGCAGACGGCACTCATGAGCACACGTTCGGGACTGCCCGCGACCGGAACCGGCACGGACTGTATCGTGATCGCGGCGCCCGCCGGCCCGCGTGCGCATCCGTGGTGCGGCAAGCATACGCTTTTGGGCGAGCTGATCGCACGCGCTGCCCTCAAGAGCTGCGCCCGCGCGCTCGCGCGCAGCCGGTCGTGAGCTACGCATTCCATCTTTCTATTCCGATGCTGGCTGCGGCGCTCGCGCTTGACCTTATGCTCGGCGATCCGCGATGGCTGCCGCATCCGGTGCGCGCGCTCGGGATGCTTATTGAAAGAGGCGAACATCTCCTGCGCACCGGCGACGCGAGGCGCGATCTCGTGCGCGGCGCGATCCTGACGGCGTGCGTCGTCGGAATCTCGGTAGGCGCGGCGTGGGCGATTGTCGCGCTCGCGAACTGGATTCATCCGCTAGTGGGTGCCCTCGCGGCAATTGGGGTCGCGTGGACGACGCTTGCGCTATGCGGCCTCGATCAGGCTGCGGGCGCGGTGGAAGGCGCGCTGGCGGCCGGCGACGATGGAGCTGCCCGGCGCGCAATTCCCGCATTGGTGGGGCGCGACCCGGACGCTCTGGATCGTGCAGGGATGGCGCAGGCATGCGTCGAATCGGTGGCCGAAAACGCGAGCGACGGTGTGATCGCGCCGCTTCTATATCTGTTCGCGGGCGGACCCGTCGCCGCGATCGCCTACAAGGCGATCAATACGCTCGATTCGATGATCGGATACCGCGACGAGCGCTACCTGTATTTCGGCCGCGCCGCCGCGCGCCTCGACGACGTCGCCAACTGGATCCCTGCGCGCCTGAGCGCGATCTGTATTGCGATCGCGGCACAGTTAACCGCAGGCCGTGCGCGCGAAGCCGCCGCCGTGGTCATTTCCGACGCGCGGTCGCACGCGAGCCCCAATGCGGGTTACCCCGAAGCCGCGATGGCCGGAGCGCTGGGCGTGAGGCTCGGCGGCGCCGCGATCTACGGCGGTGAGCTCGAGCAGCGCGCGGTCCTGGGTAAATCCGGACGCGAAGCGGGCGTCGCGGATATCGGCGCCGCACGAAACCTGTTGCGCATCGCGACGCTCGTCGCATTCGTCGTGCTTGCAGCGGCGCGCTCGATCCTCCAAATGTTGTGAAGAGCCTTGCGTGACTCATTCCAGTGAACTGATTCGTATGAGCTCAATTCCTATCGACCGGCGGCACGGCGGTAATCCTCCCGTTGGCACGCTCGATTTCAGCGCGAGCATCAACCCTCTGGGACCGCCGGCGGCGGCGATCGCCGCGTATCACGACGCCGCCGCGCGGATCAGCGCGTATCCTCCTGCGCGCAGCGAGCGGCTCGAGCGCGCGCTCGCGAAGTGGTTCGCTGTCGAGCCCGCCAATGTTCTGGCTGGAAGCGGCACCACCCAGTTGATTCATCTGCTGGCGCGTACTCTCGGCGTGGCGCGCGCCGCGATCGCGATCCCGACCTTCAGCGAATTCGCCAACGCCCTCGCGATAGCCGGCGTTTCCACCGCGCCGATCTATCTCGATCCAGATCGCGGCTACGCGCTCGATCTCGCCGGGATCGACGGCGCACTCTCTGCCGGTGCCCGCGCGATTTTTATCGGGCGACCGAATAGCCCGACCGGCTCGATGCTCGCCGCTGACACCATTCGCGAGATAGCCGATCGCTGCACGAACCGCGGCGCAGTCTGCGTCCTCGACGAGGCGTTCATCGATTTCGCGGAGGCGGAATCGTCAGCGCAGCTCGCAGCATCGCGCACCGGCCTTTTCGTCCTGCGCTCGCTCACCAAGTGTTTCGCGATTCCCGGTCTGCGACTCGGATGCATCATCTCGGCGCCTGCCGCAATCGCTAACCTCGCCACGTCGATCGAGCCGTGGTCGGTGAACGTCGCCGCCGAGGCGGTCGGGCTTGCGTGTCTCGCCGAGGCGCATGGATTCCTCGCGCATACGCGCCAGGTGGTCGCGGCCGAGCGGAAATTCCTTGTGCGCGCTCTCGGTGCGATCGACGGGATTCACGTTTTTCCTTCGGCTGCCAATTTCCTGATGCTGCGAATCTCGGACGAGCCGGCGCCGGGCGCTTTCGCCGCGCATCTGCTGAACGACGGGATCGTGATACGCGATCTGGCGACGATGCCGGCTGCGGGCGCGGGACTCTACCGGATCGGAATCCGGTTGCGCGCCGACAATGAGCGCCTGATCGGCGCCGCGACGCGGTGGCCAGCCGCAAGGGCGGCAGGTTGATACGCACGCGCCTGCGTGATGCGATAGCCGCGAACTTCCGATGACCCTGCTTGAAGAAACAATCGCCGCGATCGCCCCGCTCGACGAAGCCGCCGCGCGCGCCGCCAGGACACGGCTCGATTCGCTCACCAAACCTCCCGGCAGCCTCGGAAGCCTTGAGGATATCGTGCAGCGCTACGCGGCTATTCGCGGCGATGGCTTGGCGCGGATGGGCAGCGGTACGCTTGCGGTGTTCGTGGCGGATCATGGTATCGCCGACGAAGGCGTCAGCGCATTTCCCCAAGCCGTCACGCTCGAGATGCTGCGCAATATCGCCGGCGGCGGCGCGGCGATAAGCGTTCTCGCGCGGCGCCTCGGCTACCAACTTGTCGTCGTCGACGTCGGCGTGAAGAGTGACACTAGTGCGTCGCCGCTTGCGGGCGTCACTTATCGACGAATCGGCTCGGGCACCAAGAATTTCGCGCACGGACCCTCAATGAACGCGCGCGAGGTGCTCCGCGCGCTCGCGGCGGGCATCGAAATTGCCCGGCAGATTGCCGCGTCGGGCGCGACGCTGATCGGGATCGGTGAGATGGGTATCGCCAACAGCACCTCGGCCGCGGCAATCCTGTGCGCGACGACCGGACTTGCGCCCGCGGAGCTTGCGGGACGCGGAACCGGACTCGACGACGCAGGCGTGCGCCACAAGATCGGCGTGCTCGAACGCGCACTCGCGCGTCATCGCGATGCGCTCGTCAGCGGCGAAGCGATTCTGGCGTCAGTCGGCGGATTCGAGATCGCCGCGATGGCGGGAGTATGCATCGCAGGCGCAGCGCTGCGCATTCCGGTCGTGGTCGACGGATTTATCGCGACCGCGGCGGCGGCGGCAGCCGAGCGAATCCGTCCGGGCCTGTTCGATTACCTGTTTTTCGCGCATCGCTCGGCCGAGGGCGGCCATTCGCGCGCACTCGAACGGATGCGCGTGCGGCCGCTTCTCGACCTCGGGATGCGCCTGGGCGAGGGGACGGGCGCCGCGCTTGCGATGAACCTGATCGAGGCTGCGGTCGCGATGTTTCACTCGATGGCGACGTTCGAGTCGGCCGGCGTTTCGGGCAAGCTGCCGTAGTCGCGATGAGCACCGCGCCAGACACCGGGCCTCTCGACTCGCCTGTGCGGGGCGTGGTCGCAGAGTTGCGCATAGCGGCGAGCTTTCTGACGATCGTTCCGATTCTTCCACGCAACCGGATCGACGATGAATCGGTCGCGGCGTCCTTTGGATGGTTCCCGCTTGTCGGGTTCGCGATCGCGGTCGTTCTTTCGCTCGAGGATTTTATTCTCGCGCGATTTTTCGACCTGACGATTCGCTCGATCCTGATCGTGCTCTCGCTGACGATCGTCACCGGCGCGCTGCATCTGGACGGACTCGCCGACACGGCGGATGCTCTCGGCGCGGGCCGCGATCGCGATCGTGCGCTGGAGATTCTGCGCGATAGCCGGATCGGCAGCTTCGGCACCGCGGCGATTTTTTTCGCGCTCACGCTTAAGGTTGTCGCGCTCGCGACGCTCTACGGAGCGCGTCGTTACACCGCGATCTTTGCGGCGGTCGGACTCGCGCGCTGGGCGATGGTTGCAGTCGCGGAACGCGTTCCCTATCTGCGCGCGGAGGGCGCGGGCAGTGCGCTGCTCGGCGGCGAATCCGGGATGCGGAATCTGTCGATCGCGAGCTTGACGGTCGTGGCCGCGATGCTTCCGCTCATCTCATGGACCGTGCTCTCCGCAATCATCAGCGCGATTGTAATCGTTCTCGCGATGCGCGCGTTCTACCGCCGATGGCTTGGTGGAGTTACAGGCGACCTGATCGGCGCGTGCGGCGAAATCGTCGAGGTCGCGGTGTTGATCATCTTTGCACGCTGAATCTGGCGCTATTTCACGCGTACCGGATATCCGGCGACCATCAGGATCACTTCGGTTGCGGCCTTCGCGATCGTTTGATTGGTCCATCCGAGCAGATCCCGAAAGCGGCGCGCGATGGGATTGTTCGGCACGATCGCGGAACCGACCTCGTCGGTTATGACGAGCGTGGCAAACGGCGCCGCGAGCATCACCCGCGCCAGCGTGTCTGCGTCGGCGGTGAACGACTCTTCACTCTCGATGGAGTAAATCCGCATCAGGTTGGAAACCCAAAGCGTCAAACAATCGAGCACGACCAGGTCCGCTCGAGTGCCGAGCCCCTTGAGCGTGCTGGCGAGATTGACCGGCTCTTCGATCGTGGTGAAATCCGCGGCGCGATCGGACCTGTGACGCTCGATACGCGCCGTCATCTCGTCGTCGAGCGCTTCCGCGGTTGCAACGAAATAGCGCCGCGCGCCCGCGTAACGATCCGCGAGCGCGAGTGCGTGCGCGCTCTTTCCGCTGCGTGCCCCACCGGTTATCAGCGTGATCTTTCCCATCGAGGATTCGAGACTACACCGCTGCCGCGCCCGCTTCGAATCGGATCCGCCGGTCGCAGCCGGTTGACTACGAAACTCTTCGGGCGTAATTCTTTGCCCGCGCCCGGTGTTCGGGAAGCCGGTGAAATTCCGGCGCTGCCCCGCAACTGTGACGGGGGACGACGGCCCATCAATGCCACTGCCTTTGCGGCGGGAAGGCGGGCCCGAGGACGAACCCCAAGCCAGGAGACCGGCCGGGCCACTAATGTCTGCCTTCCGCGGGGAGGGTGGCGGCGAGCCGCACACGGCTCGAAGCCCGATCCTTTCGCGCAAGGGATCGGGTTTTTCGATCTCTAGCGCGAGACTCCTTCGCGATTGGCGGCACGAACGCGGAGGAGTTCATGTCACGCATAGCCTGTCTTATCTCGATCACGTTTTTGGTCATCGTGTTGGGGCGCCAAGCGCGCGCGCAGCATCGTCGCCAACTCCGTCAGCAACTCCCTCATCGACACCGTCGGCTCGGGCAACCCAGTCCGCCAGCTCGACGGGCGCCGCCGCCGCGCCGGCCGCGTCGCCATCGCCGAGTGAGAACCAGCTCAAGACGATGGTTGTGACGGCGACCCGAATCCGGCAGCCGGTAGGAGAGATCGGCACCACGGTCAGCGTGATCGACAGCGAGCAGATCGATTCGCAGAAGATCGAGCACGTCGGCACGGCGCTGGAACAGGTGCCCGGGAGTTCAGATCACGCAGGACGGATCGCCGGGGACCGAGACCGACGTTTCGATTCGCGGCTCAACCTCGGCCGAGACGCTGATCATGATCGACGGGGTCCCGGCCAACAGCGGATCGAGCGGCGGGTTCGATATCTCAAATCTGACCACCGACAATATCGACCAGATCGAGGTGCTACGCGGCGCGGGCGGCTCGCTGTATGGCTCGGAGGCGATTGGCGGAGTGGTCAATATCCTGTCGCAGGAAGGCGAAGGCGCTCCGCATTTCTCGCTGCTGTCCGAGGGCGGAAACCGCGCGACCCAGCGCCAGGTATTGACGGCGTCGGGCTCCGAGAACCAACTCGATTTCTCGGGCGCGCTTTCGTATTTCTCGACCCAGGGTTTTCGTCCGGTCAACGATAGCTCCGACAATCTGGCCGGCAACTTGCGGCTCGACTACCACTTGACCGACGATACGATCATCCGCGGTTTTGCGCGCTATTACCGCGCGAACGTCAGCCTGCCGGATTTTTCGGTGTCGAATTTTCCGCCGATCGCAGACAACCCGACCGCGCATCAGCGCAGCGAGTTCATGCTCTTCAATGGCGTGATCGAGCATCACTTCGGCGAGCATCTGGTGGCGACAGCCAATGCATTCTTCGTTCGCAACGAGATCCGCATCAACGAGGTTCCGTTTGCGGACTTCGCGGGGAGTGAAGTCGATCGGATTCCCGACGAGACCCGCGGCGGAGAGCTCAACGCCGTCTACACCTGGGCCAAGGGGTTCCGCACTCTGGCGGGGTTTTCTTTCAAAGACCTGTGGTCTCGCGACTATGGTTCCGACATATTCCCACCTTCGACGGTCCCTTCGACCTCGGTCTTCAACGCGCGCCGCCAGGAATACGCCGGCTACCTAGAGCAGGAGGCCTCGCTCTTCGACGGCCATCTGCTGGCGACCGGAGGTTTCCGCGTCGATGGCAACAGCCAGTTCGGCAAAGAGGTCAGTCCGTCGTGGTCGGTTGCGATTCCGATCAAGAAAATCTCGACCACGTTGCGCGGCAGCTACAGCGAGGGTTTTCGCGCTCCCGCGTTCGACGAACTCTACTTTCCCGGCTTCGGCAATCCGGATTTGAAGCCGGAAATCTCGAGCGAGTACGACGGCGGCTTCACCACCAACTTCGGCGAGTTGGCTTCGATCACCACCACTTATTTTTCGCGGCGGGTGCATGACCTGATCGTCTCGGTTCCTTGCACCTTTGGCCCTGGATGCGAATTCGGCGCGCTGCCGGGAAACGCCGGACGCGTCGACGTACAGGGAGTCGAGGTCGCGCCGAGCATCACGCCGCTACCCGGACTGAGCTTCGGCGGCAGCGTGACGATAATCGACGAGACTCACGTCTCGGTCACTCCAAGCGCGCAACCGCTACGAGTACCCAAGCATTCCGCACAAGCCCTGCTGCAATACACCCGTGGAGACGTGTTCAGGGCGCGCGACAAGATCACCACGAGTCTCGCATACACGTTCGTCGGCGACCGCGACGACATCACGAGCGAGGGCACGATCGCGAATCATGTCGCGTACAGTCGCTTCGACCTGGTCGCGTCGTACGCGCTCGGCGCGCCGTGGCAGTGGGTCACCGATGAAGAGGCCTTCGCACGAGTCTCGAATCTTCTCGATCGCCACTACGAGGCAGCCTTCGGCTTTCCTTCTCCGCCGGTAAATTTCGTCGCAGGAGTGAAGGTGGACTTGCAGCCGTGAGGACGTCGGAAGAAAAGAGCAAGCGGCCACTAAGACACAAAGACACAAAGAAGAAGCCGGCCTTTCCGTTAGGAAAGACCCCCCTCATTTTCTTTTTCTTCGTGTCTTAGTGTCTTAGTGGCCGCTTGGAAATTCTTGCGTTGGGGCTACTGCTGGCGGGCGAGTTCGGCGGCGAAGTAGCGATCGAAGATCTTGCGGATTCGCTCGCGGCGCGGAAGGAACTGCGCCAGCATCCGTTCGGATCCATGGGCGCCGCGAAAGCCCATCCGGCGTGCCAGCGGCAACAGCGCGGCCGGGTCGGTCGGGACCGCCCACGCGGGTTGGTCGCTCTCGATACGGAGCCGGTTCTCGAGCTGGGTCAGAAAGCCGAAGTCTTCCGTCAGATGGACCGCGTCGCTGATCGTCATCAGGCCAGCATCCGCAAGCGCCGCGATAAGTGCGCGGGTATTTCTGATCGCGAGCGCCGGATACTGATGGGCGTGGCGCAGCGACATCATCTGCGCCAGGAACTCGACATCGACCAGACCACCGTGCCCCTGCTTGAGGTTGATCCGGCTCTTGTCCTCGGCGCCAATCTCGCGCTCCATCCGCATGCGCATCGCGGCGATTTCGGCGACCTCTTCGCGCGTGATCGGATGGCTGTAAACGAACTCCCGCCGCGCCGCTTCGACTTCATCTGCGAGTCCGGCGTCACCCGCGACCACGCGCCCGCGCACGAGAGCCTGACGCTCCCACACGGCGCTGCTCTGGCGATGGTATTCGCGAAAGCCGTCGATCGAGGTAACCAGTGGGCCCTGGTTTCCGGAAGGACGCAGGCGCAGATCGAGCTTGTAGGCGTAGCCCTCGCGAGTGCGCGACTCGAGCGTCGCGATCAACCGCTGCGCGATTCGCGAGGCCGCCATCCGCCCGCTCCCGCTTTCATCGCCCGCATGGTCGTACACAAAGATCAGGTCGAGGTCCGAGTTGTATGACATCTCGCGGGCGCCAAGCCTGCCCATCGCAAGGATCACCAACCTCAGCGCGGCCGGGATTGGATGACGCGCCACAACGTCGCCTCGCGCGATCTCGAGCGCAGCGCCGAGGACCGCCTCGGCAAGGTTGGTGAGCTCGGTTTCAACTTCCGGCACCTCGAGGTCGCCGGCGAGGTCGGCGATCGCGATGCGCAGAAATTCCTGATGGCGGAAGGCGCGCAGTCCGTCGAGCTTGCTCTCGAAATCGGCATTTGCCGCGACGATTCCGGACACCTCCTGACGCAGATCCGGCAGCTCGCGCCGCCGCCGCGCCAGATCGGATCGCACCAGAGTATCGAGCATGTCCGGATGGCGAATGAAAACCGTCGAGAGATAACGGCTCGAAGCGAACAGGCTGAGCAATACTCGGCGGGTCGCTGGATGCTGCCCGAGCAGCGCGAGAAATGAGGTTCGCGCGCCGACCGCCGCGATAAAATCTGCCAGATTCATGATCGCGAGGTCGGGATCGGCAAGCTTGCTCATCTCATCGAGCAGCGTCGGGCCTATACTCTCGATCAGCTCGCGGCGCCGCGGTGTGACCGAAAGATGTCCGGGGCCGCGCGCAAGCAGTTCCAGATGGCGCGCGCTTGCTTCCGGCTCAGCGCAACCCAGCGCTTCGAGATACTTCGCCGACTGCGCCGGGTCGAGCGCCGCGGACCACGCCGCCTCTGCGGCAGCGCTCACTGCGTGCGGCGCGTCGTCGTCGCCGCTGGCAAGAGTGTCGCGGAACTGCGCGGCAACCAGCTCGCGGCATTGCGCGAGCCGGCGCAGGAATTTATCGGCGTCGGCCGCGCTCTTGCCAAAACCAAGCCGCGCGGCGAGTGCGCGAAGCTCGAGACTTTCGGACGGAAGCGTATGGGTCTGGCGGCCGGCCACGATTTGCAGCTTGTGCTCGACGTCGCGCAGGAACAGGTACGCGTCGGCCAGCTTGCGCGCGCGCTGCGCGGGCAGATAGCCGAACTCCGCGAGCCGTTCCAGTGCGAGCGTGGTACGCGCGGTCCGGATGCGCGGATCGCGTCCGCCATAAATCAGCGTCAGCGATTGCACCACGAATTCGAGCTCGCGAATCCCCCCACGTCCGAGCTTGACATTGCGCTCGACCATCGCAGCCGAGCGCAGCTCCGCCTCGATCTGGTGCTTCATCGCGCGCAATTGGCCAAGCGTGTCGAAATCGAGATAGCGGCGATAAATAAAGTTTTCGAGCTCGCCCAAGAGACGCGCTCCGATTTGCGTGTCGCCGGCAACGACGCGCGCACGCAGCAGCGCCGCGCGCTCCCAGGTCTGGCCGAGGCTCTGATAGAAACCGAGCGCCGCCTCGACGGGCACAACCAGCGAAGAATTGCGCCCGCCGGGGCGCAGGCGCAGATCAACCCGAAACGATCCACCCGCCAGAATCTCGGTGATCATCTCACCCATCCGCGTCGCGGCAACCGTTGCCGATTGTGGGTCGGCTGCGTCGCTCAAATAAACCAAGTCAATGTCGGAGCTTAAATTTAGCTCGCGAGCACCGAGCTTTCCGAGTGCGACGACGCAGAATCTTCCGGTCTCAGCCCCGCGCAAACCCATCAGGCGCCGAGCCGCCGCGTACGCCATTTCAATACAATCGTCGGCCAGCTCCGACATCAGGAGCGCGGTGTCCGAGACGGTAATGCGGCGCAGAAGGTCTGCGATCGCGAGGTCAAGAAAGCGGCGCCGCTTGATGCGCGCGAGTGCCGCGGCGGCGTCCTGACGCGTCGCGGAGTCTATTGTGGCGGGCGCCTTGGTGGTGCGAATCGAATCCGCGGTCGCGACGCGCGCACGGGAAAAAATCTCAAGCCATCCGGGACCCGCGATTCCGAGCTCGGTCGCGACCAGCTCCGAAGATCCCAGGCAAAAGATCAAATCGCCAGCGAGCGCTTCGTCGCGCAGCGCCTGTGTCAGCTCGTCTCGCGAATGCTCGGCGAGCTGCAGCAAAAACGCGAGCGCCAATCGCTCGTCGGGCGCGCGCTCCGCTACTATCGCGGCAGCACGGACGGCGATCCGGGGGTCACCCAGCCGGCGGGCGAGCGTGTCGCCAAGACCGGTCAGTTCAGGGCGCAATCGGCGCTTCGGTCTCATCGCATTGAAACGATAACAGACGCGATGGAGGTTTGCGCGGCACCAATCTCGCTTGGCGTGCTGAGGCCGTGCGATGTTAATTTGATCGCGAAGCTTGTCCGGAACGTATAAGGGAGGATTCTGCGGCGATGATCATTCTATACACCACCGAACGCGATTATCCGTGGGGCACCGTGCGCTCGACCCACGCGTCCAAGACCAAGGTGATTCTCGAGGAGAAATCGCTGGCTTACCGAATTGAAAATTTGCCGCCGGGAAATCTGTGGAAAAAGCCGCCCGAGATGCTCGCCAAGCATCCGCTGGGCAAGGTGCCGTATCTCGAGGACGGCGAGCTGGTGATTTTCGATTCGACCGTGATCAACGAGTACCTGGAAGAGCGCTACCCGTCGCCGCGCGCTGATGCCTGCCGATCCGATCGCGCGGATGCGCGTGCGCGAGGCCGAGAATTTCGCCGACGAGGCGATTCTAATTGGCAGCCTTCCGCTCATCTGGATGCCGTACTGGAGCGAGCCGGCCAAGCGCAACGCCGAGCAGATGGAAAAGGGCCGCGAGCTTTTGCGCTCGCGCGATCTGCGGTATTTCGAAAAGCTGCTCGAGCGGACTGGCGCTGGCGGATATATCTGCGGCGAATTCTCGCTGGCCGACGCGCCGATGATGGCGCTGGCGATGGTGCTCGAAGTGGACGCGATGAAGCTCGACGAATTTCCTCGGGTCGAGCGCTATCTAAACAACCTTCGCGGACGGAAAAGTTACCGCGCGATAAGCGCGCGCACCAAGGTCGCCGAAGCGGCTGAGCGCGCGGCGGGCTGAGCCGAACGAATCGCGCTAGCTGACGCTGACGTGTCGCGTGCTGTGGCCGCGCGCGTGCTTGATGTGGCGCACGTGGCTTCGTTTGTGGGTGCTGCGTGCAGCGGGGGCGGAGATAGAGGCGTCATCACTCGAATCGGTATCGGAATCGGGAATCACAATCTCGGAGCCGATGCGCAGCTCGCGCGGACTCGAGAACCCATTGGCCGCCATCAGGGCTCGCGGTGAGACGCCGTACATCTCGCCAATTCTGGACGGAGTATCGCCCTTGCGAATCGTGTAGTTGCGAGTCGCGGCGATATAAGCCTTTGCGGTTTCGATTCCCGGAAAGTAGGTGTCCTCGTGCCGATGAACCTGCATCGCGGCCAGGAACTCCGCGTAGTAATTTTTCACTGCGAAGCCAAAGTGCGGACCGCTATATCGGGCGACCATCTTGGAATAGTCGCCGCCGTAGACCTCGGCCGCGCGCGCGGTGCCGCCGGTGCCGTAGTTGTACGCGGTGATCGCAAGCGGCCAGTTGCCCAGCATGTCGTAGTTGTAGCGCAAGAGCTTGGCAGCGGCTTTAGTCGAGCGGATCGGGTTCAGGCGATCGTCGTGATAGCGCGTGATGTGCAGGTATTTCTTGCCGGTCGAGCGCGTGAACTGCCAGATTCCACACGCGCCGGCGCTCGAATGCGCACGCGACTCGAATCCTGACTCGACCTGCGCCAAGGTCACGAGCTCGGGCGGCAATCCTGCCTCGCTGAAAATTCGCTCCATCGTTGGACGATAGTACCTGCTGCGGAGCAAGCCTGCGCGGAACTGCTCTCGCAACCCTTCTTGCACGCGCAAATTCTGCGCCGCAAGCGCATACGCGCCCGGACCCTGATCCTTGAAGAGCGCGGCGACGCGGCGTTCCTCTGAAGTTTCCGGGGCGTTGCCAGACGCGAGGCGGGAGAGGATGTCACCGTATTTGGACTTCAGATACGCGTTGGCCCAATCAATATCGTCGCGTGTCGGCTGGCCGATGCCGGGCAGATGAAAGACCTGGTAGATGCGCGAGACGTCGTCACGATCAAGAATAACGAAATCACGCACCGAATAGGTGGTGAACACGTCGACCCAGAAATTAACGTTGGCCTGGATTCCGGGAGGTTGCGGGAATGGTACCGAGGTCTCCGCGGCAGAGATTCCGGACGTGGAGAGGCCGACCGCGATTGCGATCCCGATTGCGCCTGCAACTGCCGCTAATGTGCGGCCAATCCCCGCCCTTGCGCGCAACGCGATTCCTCCTGACGCCTCGTATCGGGCGCCCGATCCCCATACCGGCTTAGACTGACCGGTATCCTAATATCGATTACAGACACCGGCTCTGATAGTCAACGGATGCCGCCTGCGTGGCGGAGGTAAATTGTGGCAAGGATGCAACAACACAGGACGATCGGGCACCCAGCGATCGGCGCGACCGCTGTCTGCGCTGCGCTATTGCTGCTCGCGGCGCTCCTGACCGGATGCGGCCGAGGTGATGGCAACACTGCGGGCGCATCGTCACAAAACTCGTTCAAAGTGGCGCTGCTGACGCCGGGTCCGGTCAGCGACGCGGGATGGAACGCGGCGGCATTCGACGGTTTGCAGTTGGTCAAGCGGGAACTGGGCGCCGAAACCGCAATGGTGCAAACCCAATCGCCGGCGGATTTCGAGGACGCTTTCCGCGACTTCGCGCAGCGCGGCTTCACGATCATCTTCGCCCACGGCTTCGAATACACCGACACCGCGTTAAAAGTGGCGAAGCTGTTCCCGAAAACCTGGTTCATCGTGACCTCGGGCAGTGCGTCATCGTCCAATGTTGCTTCGATCACATTTCGAATCGAAGAAGGTGCGTACGTCGAGGGCGTCATCGCGGGCGGGATGACAAAATCGGGCGTGGTCGGCGCGATCGGAGGAATCAAGATTCCCTCAATCGGCGTAACGTTTGAAGGTTTTCGCCTGGGCTTCCTGGCTGCACGTCCCGACGGCCGTGTGCTGGTCAGCTATACCGGCAGCTTTGACGACGTTGGCGCGGCCAAGGAGGCTGCGCTCGCGCAGGTAAGCCAAGGGGCGGATTTTCTGATTCATAACGCGGACGCCGCCGGACTGGGCGTATTCCAGGCCGCCGTGCAATCGCACATTTACGCATTCGGGGTTAATCGCGATCAAAACGGCGTCGCGCCCGACAACGTACTCGCAAGTACGCTGACGCATATTCCGAAAGCCTTCCTACGCGTCGCTACCGAGATCAAACAGAGCAAGTTCAGGCCCGGGATGATCGAATACGGAATGAAAGACGGGATGGTGGAAGTAGTTTACAACCCGCGGCTGGCCGGCAAAATTCCTCCCGCGGTGATGGCGAAAGCGAGGCAGGCGAATCAGGACATTATTGACGGCAAGATCACCGTTCCGGACCGATAGCCTGCGACAGTCAATCGCGATTTACTTGCCCCAGCTATCCTGACTCCAGCGGTCGGTGGTGTCGAAACGGTCCTTGGTCGAGTCCAGCGCGCTCGTCTGGGAAAATTGGTCGGAGGGGCTGAAGCGATCGCCCGATTCACTATCGAGGGTAGAAGTGGAACTGAAGCGGTCCGTGTCCGGAAAACTGGACTTCTCGGAAAGCTGATTGTCCTGGGGAAACTGTGTCGCTCCAGCCCAAACCGTTTCGGGGATTTGCGAATCCAGCGGTCCCTGGCTGGTGGCCTCGGTACTGGTGCTGGCACTCGCTGTGGTCGCGCCGTATTCGCCCATGGTCTGCGCGATCGCCCCAGTAACCATCGCGGCGACGATAATCGCCGTCATTCCCACCGTCGCTACCAACGCGTACAGGTGCCGCTTCATCGGATTGCCTCCCGTGCCTCGACGAGTCTTCCAGATGCATCCATAATCCTACAGATTGTTAAATCACCTTGCGCGTGCCCAATCAACCACTACCTTCGCGCCGCATCGCACTTGAGCGGGATTGGCTGCCGCGGATAAGCTCGTGCCAGATGCCGCCTCGCGCGCGCGTCGCAGCGATGGAGCCGGACGAAATCGAAATAGCACCCTTAACCCGGCCGCTCGCGGCGCGGATTGAACTGCCCGGCTCCAAGAGCATCACCAACCGCGCGATGCTGCTGGCGGCGATGGCGAAAGGCCGCTCGGTGATCGACGCGGCATTGCTCAGCGACGATACGCGCTACATGGCTGACGCTTTGCGCACGCTTGGCTTCGCGGTGGAAATCGAACCCAAAATTCGGCGCATCACGATCGACGGCCAGGGCGGCGCGATCGCGTCGAGCGGCGCGGACCTGTTCGTCGGCGGCGCGGGCACGGCAATGCGCTTCCTGGTGCCGTTCCTGACGCTTGGGCATGGACGCTTCCGGATCGACGGGAACTCTCGCATGCGCCAACGGCCGATTGCGCCTCTCGGGCAGGCGATGCAGCGACTGGGCGCGACGATCTATAGCGAGCGCGACAACCGCTGCCCACCGGTTATAGTCGATACAACGCGCGCAGTGTTCGCCGGGGGCGAGACCTCGATCGACGCGCGCGATTCTTCGCAATTTGTCTCCGCGATGCTGATGCCGGCACCGCTGTGGCCGCGCGGATTGGTCCTTACGGTGCAAGGCGACGCGGCGCGTCCGTTTATCGCGATGACTCTCGCCTTGATGGAGTCGTGGGGGGCGCGCAGCTCTTCCGAAGGCGACACGATCACGGTCCCGGGCTGGCAGTCGTATCGCGCGCAGCGATTTTTCGTCGAACCCGACGCGTCTGCCGCAAGCTATTTCGCGGCGGCTGCTGCGCTATGCGGCGGCAGCGTCACGCTCGAGCGGCTTTCGCGCGACTCGGTGCAGGGCGATATCGCATTTCTCGAGTTGCTCGAGCGGATGGGCGCCCGGGTCGCATGGGGCACAGACAGCGTCACGATAACCGGCACCGGCGCGCTCGCCGGAATAGATGTTGCGATGAACTCGATGCCGGACATGGTCGCGACGCTCGCGGCTCTCGCGCCGTTCGCCTCGTCGCCCACGCGCATCCGCAGCGTCGGATTTATCCGCCATCACGAGAGCGACCGGATTCATGCGCTCGCTACCGAGCTCCGCCGAATCGGCGCCGGAGTCGAGGAATTCGAAGACGGACTCGCGATCACGCCCGCAAAGTTGAGGCCGCATCGATCGAAACCTACGACGATCATCGCATAGCGATGAGCTTCGCGATCGCGGGGCTGAAACTCGCGGGCCTTCGAATCAAGAACCCCGCCTGTGTGGCCAAAACCTTCCCCGACTTCTTCGAGCGCCTGGAAACGCTCCGCATCGGCTGACGGCTCGGGCGGGTTCACGCGTTGCGCGCCGCCAGCAACTTCCCTGCGCGAACTTTCGCGGCGATCTTCGCGACCCGCGGACTCTCGATGGTATTGTGACGAGGGAGTTTGTCGCCGGGCTTGTACCACTTGATCTGTGACTCGACTCCCCAGTGCGCATCGGGCACGACTCCCCCCGGATCATCGAGGCTGCCGATAGTGACCAGAATCCTCTCAGCGTGTTCGATACTTTCGCACGTCAACGGCGAGCCGCATCGCGCACAGAATCCGCGATGAGCAATCGGTGAGGACTGGTAGCGCTTGGGCCGGCCACGGGTGAAATGAAAATTTTCTACCGGAAATCCGGCGAAGGTGCCAAATACATTGCCGACGCTGCGCTGGCACATCCTGCAGTGGCAGTACGCTGCTCCCGAGGGAGCCACGCTCGCCTCGTAGCGCACCGCGCCGCATAGGCATCCGCCTGTCGCCTTCACCTTTCTGATTTTTCGTGTCGCCATTATCGGAGAATAAGAGGGCGCCGCTTCAATTGAAAGTATGCGATTCATTTGAGGTGCGGCGCGAACGGGCAGGATTTTCGCGCAGCGATAGCGAGAAAATCGTAGCGAGTCAGTTTGAGGTTCGATACTTAGCATCATTGCCGTAAGCGTCCAGAAAAGCGGCAATGTCGCGGCGGCTGGTCAATCTGCAGACCGGCACATCCGGCCCGTGAGAAACTCTAGTCGTCTCAATTATGGGGCGGTTGACCCGGTCAAATTTCCAGATGAACGCCAGTACTTCGGGGAGTTTGCCTACTCGATGAGCCTCGCCGCGTTTGGACACGCGCGTGATTGCACGCCAAGCGCAGGACAGCCTTGAGCGCTCGAGCCAAATCACCATCGTCGCGCGAGATAATCGGATATCAAAAGTCGCCAGTGCAAAATTACCGTCGCTGATCCACGCATCAACTGCATGCGCCTTCTTTACTAAGGTCCGGAACGTGGGGACGTCCTTCGCTTCCCAATGGGACTGCCAAATTTCGTCCAGACAGATAACGGGCGCGCCTGCGCGTTCGCCAAGCTCCCGCGCCAAAGTGGTCTTTCCACTGCCAGCGCAACCCAGGATGACGATTCGCGCCATGATTGTCGGCTGCCGCAGGATTTGCGCTAGGTCAATGACTCTCGTTCTTAGGCTGACTCACTACCGAAAATCGACACCACCCGGCAGGTGGATGCGCGACGATCAGTGGCCCGCGCGAGGCGAGGAGCCTGATGCGGAGGCGCGGGCGCGGGCTAGCATCAGCGCGTCTTCCGCGGCGGGATAGTCGGGATCGTAGAAACTCATCGCGGCGATCTTCTGGTCGGCGGCTTGCTCGTCGGCAGCCGCTGCGGCGCGATCGATCGAGGCCGGAGCTTCTGCGCCACTTGCCAGCACCGTCATCGCGCCATCTTTGACCTCGGCCAGTCCGCCCGAGATTACCCATACTTCCGTTGCACCACCAACGCGCTTGATTTCGAGCGCGCCCGGCAGGAGCGAGGTGATGAAGTTGATGTGCTCGGCGAGGACGCCGAACTGCCCGAGCGGCCCGGTCGCGGTGACCTCTTCGACGTCGCCCTCGAAGACGACGCCGGTGGGAGTTACGAGCTGGAGCGGAAAAGTAGTCGCCATCGCCGATTGCCGCTGATGCGCTAACGCGCCTCGCCGCGCGCGAGGCGCTCGGCCTTTTCGCGCGCGTCTTCTATCGTACCGACCAGGTAGAACGCCTGCTCGGGCAAATCGTCGCACTTGCCGTCGAGGATTTCCTTGAAGCCGCGCACCGTCTCTTCGCGCTTGACGTACTTGCCCGGCACGCTGGTGAACTGCTCGGCGACAAACATCGCCTGCGACAGGAAGCGTTCGACACGGCGCGCGCGCGCGACCACCAGCTTGTCATCGGCCGAAAGCTCTTCCATCCCGAGGATCGCGATAATGTCCTGCAGGTCCTTGTAGCGCTGCAGGATTGCCTGCACTCCGCGCGCGACGTCGTAGTGCTCCTGGCCGACGACCTGCGGGTCGAGAATTCGTGAAGTCGAGCCAAGCGGATCGACCGCGGGGAAAATTCCTTTCTCGAAAATCTTGCGGTCCAGCGCCGTGACCGCGTCGAGATGCGAGAACGTCGTGGCCGGCGCGGGATCGGTGTAGTCGTCGGCGGGGACGTAGATCGCCTGCACCGACGTGATCGAACCCTTCTTGGTGGTCGTGATGCGCTCCTCGAGCTCGCCCATGTCGGTGCCCAAAGTTGGCTGATAGCCGACCGCGCTCGGCATGCGGCCGAGAAGCGCCGAAACTTCGGAGTTCGCCTGCACGAAGCGGAAAATATTGTCGATAAAAAAGATTACGTCCTTGCCTTCCTCGTCGCGGAAATATTCGGCGACGGTGACGCCGGTCAGCGCGACGCGGGCGCGCGCGCCGGGCGACTCGTTCATCTGGCCATAGACCAGCGCGGTTTTCGCGAGCACGCCGGATTCCTTGAGTTCGCCGTAGAGGTCGTTGCCCTCGCGCGAGCGTTCGCCCACACCGGCGAACACCGACACGCCGCCGTGCTGCTTGGCGACGTTGTTGATGAGCTCGAGGATCGTGACGGTCTTGCCGACGCCGGCGCCGCCGAACAATCCGATTTTTCCGCCGCGCGAGTACGGGCAGATCAAATCGATCACCTTGATCCCGGTCTCGAGAATCTCAACCTCGGTGCCCTGATCGGCGAACGGCGGCGCGTCGCGATGAATCGGCATCGTCTTGAGGCCCTGTATCGGACCCGCCTCGTCGATCGAGTCGCCGATCACGTTCATCAAGCGCCCGAGCGTGCCGGGACCGACCGGGATCGAAATCGGGCGGCCGGTATTCTTCACGTCCATCCCGCGTACCAGACCGTCGGTCGAGTCCATCGCGATGCAGCGCACGGAGTTTTCGCCAAGATGCAATGAGATTTCGAGCACCAGGTTTTCGGGCTTGTCGCTGATCGAGGGATTGGTCACCCGCAACGCGGTGAAGATTTCAGGCAGCGCGCCGGCGGGAAACTGAACGTCGACGACGTTGCCCAGGATCTGGCTGATACGGCCGTTTGCTGTGTCACTCATAGCTGGTGGTTTCCCCGTGAAATTCTGATTCCCGCTATCCGCGCAGCGCTTCGGCGCCGCCGACTATATCCATCAACTCGCGCGTGATTTGCGCCTGGCGCGCGCGGTTCATTTCGAGCGTATATGCCCCGATCATCTCGATCGCGTTGTTGGTCGCACTGTCCATCGCCGTCATCCGCGCGCCCTGCTCCGACGCCTCCGCCTGCAATAGCGCGTTGAACACGGCGGCTTCGAGGTAGCTGCGCAGCACTACCGGTACCAGCTCCGTACGGCTCGGCTCGACCAGGTAGTCGATCGGCTGAGCATTGGGATCCTTGTTCTCCGGCTTCGCGACCGGAAGCAGCCGCTCGTACACCGGACGCAGCGAGATCGCGGACTTGAACTGGGTATAGACGATCGCTGCCTCAGTGATCGCTCCCGACTGGTAGTCCGAAAGCATCCGCGCTGCGATTTTCCGTGCAAGGCCGATAGTCGCAAGCTTGGGCAGATTGTCCTGACTCTGCGCGCTCATCGGCGCCTTGGTGCGGCGGAAATGATCTACAGCTTTTTTACCGACGGCGAAGTAACCGGCCGCGAGTCCGTCGCGTTCGGCAACGCGCAGCGATTCTTCAGCGGCGCGCAGCAGATTGGTGTTGTATCCCCCGCATAGCCCACGATCGGACGCGATCACAGCGATAAGCGCGGCCTTCCTCGCGCCCTCGGGCGGCGCGATATTGATCCCTTCCGACGTGAGCAGCGAATCCGCCACGCGCGCCAGCGCCTGGCTGTACGGCCGCGCCGCGTTGAGTGCGTCCTGCGCGCGCCGTAAGCGAGACGCGGCAACCAGCTTCATCGCGCGCGTGATCTGCTGGGTCGTTTTGACCGAGGCGATCCGCCGCCTGATTGCCTTTAGCGAAGCCATCGTCTATACGCCCGCGCGCACCGCCTACGCGGCTGTCGCAGATGGCGGAGAATCCTTGGCATGCTCGGCAATGAAGGACTTCTGGTACTCGTCGAGCGCGGCTTTAAGCTTGCCGCGCAGCGCGTCGCTGATCTCTTTCTTGTCGCGGATTTCGGTCAGCAGATCCGCGTGGCGCGAGTCGAAATTCGCATAGAGCCCGTGCTCGAAGGCGCGAATCTGCTCGACCTCGAGCGCGTCGAAATAGCCTTCGTTCGCGGCAAACACGATCAGGACTTCCTTGTCCACGGTGATCGGATCGTACTGATTCTGCTTCAGCATCTCGGTCAGCCGCGCGCCGCGATTCAGCAGCCGCTGCGAAGCGGGATCGAGGTCGGAGCCGAACTGGGCGAACGCCGCCATCTCGCGGTATTGCGCGAGGTCGAGCTTGAGCGTGCCGCCGACCTGCTTCATCGCCTTGATCGCGGCAGAGAACATCACGCGTGAAACCGAGATCCCAACATTAACGGCGGGCCTCACGTTCGAGTTGAACAGATCCTTGTCGAGCACGATCTGCCCGTCGGTAATCGAGATGACGTTGGTCGGGATATAGGCCGAGACGTCGCCTTCCTGGGTTTCGATAATCGGCAGTGCGGTCAGCGAGCCGCCGCCATTTTCCTTGCTCATCTTGGCGGCGCGTTCGAGCAGCCGTGAATGGAGATAAAACACGTCGCCGGGATACGCCTCGCGTCCGGGAGGACGGCGCAGCAGCAGCGAGAGCTGGCGATAGGCCTGAGCGTGCTTGCTCAGATCGTCGTACACCAGCAACGCGTGCTTCCCGTTGTCGCGAAAGTATTCGCCGATCGTGCATCCCGAGTACGGCGCGATAAATTGCAGCGGCGCGGCCTCCGAGGCGGTCGCCGCGACGATCGTGGTGTATTCGAGCGCGCCGTGACTGGCGAGCTTTTCGACCACTTGCGCGACGGTCGAGCGCTTCTGTCCGATCGCGACGTAGATGCACTGCACGCCTTGACCGCGCTGATTGATGATTGTGTCGATCGCGATTGCGGTCTTGCCGGTCTGGCGGTCGCCGATGATCAGTTCGCGCTGTCCACGGCCGATACAGAGCATCGAGTCGATCGCCTTGATCCCGGTCTGCATCGGCTCTTTGACCGGCGCGCGTGCGATGATTCCCGGCGCCTTGATCTCGATTCGGCGCGTCTCGGACGACTTGATCGGTCCCTTGTCGTCGATTGGCTGGCCGAGCGCGTTAACAACCCGCCCAAGCAGCGCGTCGCCTACGGGCACTTCGGCAATTCGGCCGGTGCGCTTGACCTCGTCGCCCTCGCGAATCTCCTGCGGATCGCCGAACAGAGCGGCGCTGACGTTGTCCTCTTCGAGGTTGAGGACGATCCCATAGATCTGATGCGGGAATTCGAGCAGCTCGCCCGAAGCCGCGTTGTCCAGCCCGTAGATTCGCGCGATACCGTCGCCGCAGGAGAGCACGCGGCCGGTTTCGCGAACGGAAATCTGGCCTTCGAAGCCCTTGATTTCGTTCTTCAGAATCTCGCTGATTTCAGATGGTCGAATGTCCGCCATAAATGAGTTTTCCGCTCAGACTTGACCGGCTAGCCGCTGCTGCGCGAGTGCGAGCCGCGTCGCAAGGCTGCCGTCGTAAATTTTTCCACCGAGTTCGGCCACCACTCCGCCCAACAGATCCTTATCGACCTTGACGGTCGGAATTATTTTCTTGCCCGCGATTCCTTCGAGCCCCGCGACCACCCGTGCAACCTCAGCGTCGCCGGGCGCGACCGCGAAGGTCAGTGTCGCCCGCGCGCGCGAGAGCATCTCGTCAAGCTGATCGCGATACGCCTGGGCGATCGCGGCGATCTCATCAATCCGGCGATGACGCGCGATCACCACCGCGAACGAGCGCAGCGGAAAACTTAAGTTCAGCGTCTCAGCGATTTTCGCCATCGCCTCGCGCCGCGCCGTCTCGCTGATTTCCGGCGAAGTCAGGCGCGCGATCAGCTCGGGCGAATCGACCATCGCGGCCAGCCGATCGAGCTCGTGGCCCCAATTCTCGGCCTGCCCGCGCTCCGCAATTTCCAGCAGCGCGCGCGCATAGCGCTTGGCGACGCGAGAGCCTTTCATCGCCGCCCCTCCTGTCCGAGCTTGTCCATGAAGCCTTCGATGAGCCGGCCCTGGTCGTCGCCGCTGAAGTTGCGCGCGATCGACTCGTGCGCATGCGTAGCCGCCGCCGCGGCGAGCCGTTCGCGCACCCGGCGCTGAGCAGCTTCGGTCATTGCGGCCGCGGTCATCTGGCTGTCGTGCTTCAGGCGTTCGCTATGCGCCTTCGCAAGCTCGCGTATTCGCGCGAGCTGGTAATTGGTCTGAGCGTCGAATTCGGCCTCGATCCGTGCGAGCTCCGACTCGAGCGCCGCCTTGCGCGCCTCAGCCGCGCGGGCAAGGGCATCGGCTTCTGCGAGCGCGCTTTCGGCCTTTCCAAGACTCGCTCGAATCGACGCGGCGCGGTCGGTGAAGAAGCTGCGCGCCATCGGAACCGCATAGTAGATGAGGATAAACAAAAACGCGACGAAGTTCGCCGCGAAAAACCCGAGAGTCAGCCACGATCCCTTAGGTTCGGCGCCGGACTCCGCTGCGCGCGCGACCGCGGGCATCAGCGCGCCGGCGGCAAGCACAATCAGAGAGATCTTATAAAAGGATCGCTTCATCTCAGTTGTTCAGGCTCAATTATTCGATCCCGGCGCGCCGTCAACCGGACGGCCCAGAATACGCACCGCTAACTCCGCGCCTAGGTTATGGCTCATCGCTTCGAGCTGCTGTTCGGATTCCTTCAGTTCGCTCTCGAGCTTGACGCGCGCCGCTTCCAGTGCGGCGTGCGCTTCGGCTTTCGCCGCATCCAGTAATTCCGAGGCTTCGGCCTCTGCCGAGCGGCGATGCGACTCGCGCATCGCGATCGCCTCGCGGCGGATCTCGGCGATGCGTTTTTCGCGCTCGTCGTCATCGGTGCGCGACTCTCGCAGGAGTTGTTCGGTGCGATCGCTCAAGCTTTGAAACCGCTCTTCCCGTTGCGCCAGAAGATTCAGGAACGGGCGGAAAAACAACCGGCTGAATATAAACCAGAAAACCAGAAACGACACAATCAGGACGAAAAATGTCCCCCAGTTCGGTGGGATATGCATTTTACGGCGTCTCCCCGGCGGGGCTTCTGAATAGCGATGGCATCGGAGATGACAGGGACGGGCGCTTGCGGCCGGCCGCGAAGATCAGGCCTGCTTCTGCCCTCCGGCGGCGGCCTGTAGCGGCCGCTCCTCCTTGGGAAAAACGGTAACCTTGCGGTCCTCGCGCACGCCCTCGGGCTGCATCGAGCAGTGCCCCTCGAACTGCGCGCCTTCATGGACCACCAGAACGGGAGCGCTCAGATTTCCGATCACCTTGGCCGATGGACGAATCTCGATCCGCTGGGTCGCGACGATATCGCCGCTGACCTTGCCGCCAACCACCACCGACGCGGCGCGGATTTGCGCCGTGACCGTCGCGCTCTCGCCGATCGCGATACTTTCCTTGGCGGTAATCTCGCCGTCGACCTCACCGTCGATTCGCGCCGGACCATCGAACGAAAGCTTGCCACTGACCTTCGAGCCGCGGTCGAGATAGGCTCGTCCTTCCGCCTGCGCTGCTGGACGCGTTTGCGCTTGCGGAGCAGGCGCAGATGCGGGAGAGGACTGCGCCAGAACAGGATTCTGCGGCGATGGCGATGCCGAGGGCGTCGGTACCGATCCGGGCTTTGTAGGGGTCTTTTCGGGCTCTTTATTGAATAGCGCCATCGCAAACCGCTCCTCGGCGAGAGACAGCTCCCGCCTACAGAAAATATGAGCTTCCGCATGGCTAATATCCAATGTAATTGAGGGTGTCAAATTATCGGCGCATCATGGACAAGCACAGATTCAGGCCGCGCGGCTCCGCACGCTCGATAGGCACCTGAAATGCCAGCAAAACCGCTCGAATACGGCGTTCACCGGCTCTCGCGATTAGCCTCGCTGCGGTCACGGTTGTAGTTTGGGCGATAACTTCGGAAGCATCCGCGCCTGATGCCGGAGACTCCCGCCAACTCGCGCAGTCGGCTTCCTGATCAAAGGAGACTCAAATCATGGCGACGATACCGGACAAGTTCCACGACCTTATCCACGTCAAGAAAACCTTCGCGCACCTGGCCACCGTGATGAAGGACGGCTCTCCTCAAGTGACGCCGGTATGGTTCGATGAGGTTGGCGGAAAGATTCGGATCAATACCGCGCGCGGCCGCGTGAAGGATCGCAACCTCAAGCCCGGCGTGCGCGTCGCGCTGTCGATCCTCGACCCTGACGATCCCTATCGCTATGTGCAGATTCGCGGAACCGTCGTAAGCGAGACCGAGCAGGGCGCGGCCGCTCATATCGATTCGCTGGCGAAGAAGTATCTCGATCGCGACAAGTACCCGTTTCACGATCCCGCGCATGCGCGCGTGATCTACGAGATCGAGCCGACCTCGTTCCAAAGCAACCGCTAGCCGATTGGCTCCGCTGCGAAGCTAGATTCGTCCTGGCGGGGTGCGCTCGATCGTCTCTCCGCAAGTTGAGCCGCACTGCGGGCACAGGTATTCGTACTTGTCGCCCTCCGGCAGGACCAGGAGCAGTCGCTTGCGCACCGGTACCGCCCGCTTGCATTTAGGGCACGCGAGCAGGGACGCCTCCATCCGCTCGAACGACGGCCGCCGCTGCTCCATCGCGGGATACATCCTCCAGGTACAAAAATAATTTCCCGCGCCCGATCCGCGCAACCCCTCTGGCGTTGTCTCGCCGCACCCCTGCGGCCTAAGATTTGTCCTCATCGCGATGCAACCGAATCCTAAACAGGTGCGGCAGCCGAAAGTCTATCTCGAGACCTACGGATGCCAGATGAATGTCGCCGACTCGCAGACGGTGAGCGCGATCATGCGCCGCGCCGGGTACGCCAGCGCCGAGCGCCCCGAAGACGCCGACGTGATCCTGCTCAACACCTGCGCGATTCGCGAACACGCCGAGGAGCGCGTGCTCGGGCGCCTGGGCGCCCTGGCGCGCCTCAAGCGCGCGCGGCCCGAGATCAAGCTCGGGCTCCTTGGATGCATGGCGCAGCATAATCGTGCCGCGATTTCCGAGAAGGCGGCGTACCTCGATCTGATCGCCGGACCCGACAGCTATCGCCGATTGCCGGAGCTGCTCGCACGCGCGGGCCTCGATCCGGCGGTCGACGTCCGCCTCGATCGTGCCGAGACGTACGCCGACATCAGCGCCGAACACGACGGCGGCGTGCGCGCCTACGTCACGATCATGCGCGGATGCGACAAGTTCTGCACCTTCTGCGTCGTGCCTTACGTGCGCGGACGCGAGCGCTCGATCGCTCCCGCCGACCTGATGCGCGAGATTCGCGGCCTCGCCGATCGGGGCGTGAAGGAAATCGTGATGCTTGGGCAGACGGTCAACGCCTACCGCGTCGGCGATACCGACTTCGCGGCGTTGCTCAAAATGACCGCGCGAATCGACGGGATCGAGCGAATCCGCTTCACCTCGCCGCATCCAAGCGACATGAGCGACGCCGCTATCGAAGCAATCGCGACCGAACCGAAGGTGATGCCGCACCTGCATCTGCCGGTGCAGTCGGGCTCGGACCGCATCCTCGCCGCGATGGATCGCAGTTACACAGTCGATAAATATCTCGCGTTGGTAGCGAAAGTCCGCGCAGCAGTCCCCGGAATAGCGCTTACCACTGACATAATAGTAGGTTTTCACGGCGAAGACGAAAGCGGTTTCGAAGCGACCCTCGCACTGATGCGCACCGTCCGTTTCGATCAGGCATTCTCATTCAAATACTCAGTCCGCGAGAACACGCGAGCCTATCGCCTCGGCGACACGGTGAGCGACGAAGAGAAAGGCCGCCGTATAGGCGCAGTAATCTCACTTCAAGAAACGATCTCGCTAGAGCGTAATCGCGCCACCGTCGGTCGCACCTATCCAGTCCTGATAGAAGGCCCCGCGCGCCGCGGCGAAGGCCTACTGGCCGGCAAAACCCCCCAATTCAAAACCGCAATCTTCCCCAGCACATACTCAGTCGCGATCGGCGAAACAGTCCCAGTACGAATCGACTCCGCCAACGGCCACACGCTAACCGGCTCGATCATGTAATGCACGCGCCCTTCTTTGAGGAAGTCGAGTCACAGACGCGATTAATGAATGCACATCTATCAGGTCTTGATGTCTTCGTGTCTTTGTGGCCGATTGGATAGTCACTGTGGTGAAGCTGCGACAGACGCTGGCTGCGTGGAATGGCTGGCTAGGATTCCGTTTGGATCGAATTTAAGCGTTAGCTTGTTTTGTACTTGGGTTGCCGCTTGGAGCGAATGAGTATTCGTGGCGACGGGTTCCGGATTCAGCATATAGACTACTGTTCGGCTGCCGTCTTGATCGCCGTAGTCCTGGTAGGGTTCGCCCATACCGGCGATCACTTGAGCATAGGTAGTCGCTCCGTCTTGCAGAGTGGCTGCGTTCGAGGCGGGATTTTGTTTCGCCGCGCTACCGCATCCCGCGCAGATCGCGATCAGCGCAGCGAGGATCGAGATTGGAATCAGTCTTCTGGGTATCGCTTTGGCCATCGCAGTTCTCCCCCGCGAATCAGCGGACGTAGACCGGATTCGATATAATCCACAGATGACCGCGGCGCCACGCTTCTACTCGATACGCTCCCGCCGCTTTGGGCGCGTACTCGAGGTCCATCGCGTCGTCGGCGGATGCTACCTGCGTGCCGTCTTTGAGCATCACGATTCGGTTGGCGTTGGCCGGTAGCTCGGCTTTTAGCGTGAGACCGGTTTCCAGATGCACCTCGTCGCCCATCATCGTCCTGGAGTCGCCGGTTTGCGCGAAGAACGCGAACTCGCCGACGTAGCCGAGAATATCGAAGCTCACGTATACGTGCCCGCGATGCATCGCGTCCATCAGCGCGTCCGCATCGCGCTCGCGCGCGAGCAGATGGGTCGTGTAGAAGAGGAACAACTGCTCGAAGGTGCCGACTTTTGATCCCATCACGGAGAGATTGTCCGGGGCGCCCATCCCGGCGACCAGCGTCACCCGCGCGCCCGCGGTCATCGTGTCGTACCGCGCGAGATTCGCGTCCGGACGCGGCGCGAGATCGAGCAAAAAGCGATCGGTCTGGAGGAACATCGCGCGCCAATAGAGCGTCGTCGGACTCGCCGCCGCGAACGAATCATTCTGATTGTATACTTCCATCGCGTCGGCCAGCGCGTAGTCAGCCGGTGATTTGAATGCGCCCGGATCGGCGGCGATTGCGAGTGCGCCCTGGTCATGGATCGCGCCGATCAGCTCGGCCGCCGGCCGCGACGCATCGATTGGCTGGCGCAGATTCAGGCCAACGATCTCTCCACCATCGACCCTGAAGGCTGCGCCGGGGATAAACAAAATCTGGTTGGTGAAACCGCCGATTCCGTAGTCGCTGACGCCGGAGACCGCCGGATCTGCGATCGTCACGAAATCGATCTGCGCGTTGCGCGCCAGATCAGCGATCGCAGATTCGTCGAGCCCCGCAGCTTTAATAGGGCAATCGACGATGCCGCGATAGTCGCGCAACTCCGGAAACTCGAGCGCGGGCGCGACCAGCCGCGTCGGCGGCAACTGCGTAGTGGGCAGAGGCGCGGAGCATCCTGCCGCGGCCACAAGCATGAGCAGGCCAATTCCGATGCTGACGAGGCCCCGCGCGCCAATACTCAGCGGCGGGGTACTCACAGGATCGAGCGGCCCTGCGCGCCATCGACGGGGATATTAGCACCTGTGATCCAGCTCGCGCGCGGCGACGCCAGCATCGCGACCGCATACGCGACTTCGGCGGCGCTGCCCAGGCGTCCGGCCGGCATCTCGCGCGCGATGAAATCTTTTTCGAATGCAGGACTTTCCTTGAAGCGCTTTTCCCAGTTTCCCCCCGGCACCATGATCGATCCCGGCGCTATCGTGTTGACGCGGATCTTTTTCGGTGCGAGCTCGCGCGCAAGCAGCTTGGTAAACGAATGCAGCGCGGCCTTCGAGGCGTTGTAGGTCAGCGGCCCGCCCGACTCGCGCCCGTATATTGATCCAATATTGATGATCGATCCGCCACCCTGCTTCTCCATATGCGGCGCGACCATCCGCGCGAGCCGCACTGGGGCGAACAGGTTCAGATCGAATTGCTCCTGCCATGCCGATTCCGGCAGCTCCGCAAGCGCGCCGGGCCGCGCGGCGCCGGCGTTGTTCACCAGCACGTCTATTCGGCCGCATTCGCGCACGACCGCGGCGATCCATTTTTCCATCTCCGGCGCGCTGGTGACGTCGCCCGCGAATCCCGCCGCCTGTTTCGCCCCTGCGCGCTTGCCGATCTCGCCGGCCGCGGCCGACGCCTCGCTCACCGCATTAGGGTCGCGTGCGCAGATACTGACGCTCATCCCCTCGGCAGCCAGCGCCTCGGCCATCGCGCGGCCCAGTCCGCGGCTGCCGCCGGTGACCATCGCGACTTTACCCTTGAGTTCCAAATCCATCGTCATGCTCCTATGGCCGGCCGATTCGCCTGGTCCCGCCTGCGCGACTGCGTTCAATAATTTGTACCAGAGCCGCCGTCGGCGCCGAACAGCAGCGAAGGGGGACCATCAACCTGCTTGCGCTTCCCATCCTTATCCCCAGCTTCGACAAAATCTTGTCTTTTGACATAACTCTGCTCTTTGAGTAGAAAAATCTGCCAATGAGTACTACAGGAGTACCGGTATGAAGGCTTGGCGACTCTTCGCATCTCTGGCAATCCTGACCTCGTTTACGATCGCAGGTAGCGCGCTCGCTCAGACTCAGTCCCCATCGATACCGCACTGGGCTCAGGTGGTGCATGAGCAGGCGCTCAAAGTACACAACGTCGGAAATACCACTGTGCCGCCAGGAATATTTCCTCCGGTATTCGACCAGAGCTTTTACAGCCTGGACCCGACCGGTCTGGTCGAGACCTTCAACCTCGCCGCCCCGACGATTACCGGTAACAACGCGTTCTTTCAGAGTATCGGCAGCAATGGACGCGCCTGTGCAACCTGCCACGAGGCGCGAAGCGGATGGGGCGTGAGCGTCGCGTCGATTCAGGAGCGCTTCGCCGCAAACGCCGGCACCGACCCGATCTTCCGCGTGATCGACGGCGCCACCTGCGATACTGATGACGTAAGTACGCTTGCCGCGCGCCGATCGGCCTATAGCCTGCTCCTGTCGCAGGGCCTAATCCGGATTTTCCTGCCGCTGCCGAATACTCAACTCGGCTCCGATCCGCCGGTAGCACCCGACTTCGCAATCACTTCGGTCGATGATCCTTACGGATGCACCGATCTGTCGGCTTCACCGCCGATGGTGTCGGTGTACCGGCGCCCGCTTCCGTCGGCCAACCTGCGCTTTTTGACCGAATGCGCCGCCGATGACCCAGGATGCGCTCCGCTGTCAATCATGTGGGACGGCAGAGAGCCGAGCCTCGCGAGCCAGGCGACCGACGCGACTTTGGGCCATGCGCAGGCGGTGAATCCTCCGACTACCGCGCAACTCACGCAGATCGTCAATTTCGAATCGCAGATTTATGACGCGCAGGCCTTGGATTTCTCGGCCCTGTTGCTCAATTCAGGAGGGGCGACCGGCGGCCCGGCCGCGCTCTCGCAGCAGAATTTCTTCATCGGCATCAACGACGCGCTCAGCCCCGGCTTCGACGACGTTGTATTTACGCTTTACGGCGCATGGGCAAGTCTGCACGGCAATAGCTTCATCGATCAGGCGCGGGAATCGATCGCGCGCGGCGAGACGATCTTCAACACTCGGCAGTTTACGATCAGCGGGGTTAACGGCCTGAACGAATTTCCTTCCGACCCGCTCGGCGCCAACCCGCTCACGGGCACCTGCACGACCTGCCACGATTCGCCCAATGTCGGCAATCATTCGTTGAAGCTCGCGCTGAATATTGGCGTCGCCGACGCAAGTCCTCCAGTGTTGAACGTATCCCAGCTTCCCGTCTTCACCGTGCAGTGCACCTCGGGTCCGCTGATGGGCCAGACCTTCACCGTGACCGATCTCGGACGCGCAACGATCACCGGGAAATGCGCCGACGTCGGTAAGGTGAAAGGACCAATCCTGCACGCACTCTCGGCGCGCGCACCGTATTTCCATAACGGGTCGGCGGCGTCGCTCTCGGATGTGGTCAACTTCTACGACCAGCGCTTCAGCATCGGCCTCTCCAATCAGGACAAGACTGATTTGATCGCGTTCCTGCAGGCGCTCTGAGTTCTTTGGCTCCCAGGATCGCGGGGTCAAATATGGCCCCGCGATCCTTTTTTCCCAGATTCTTATCTCCAGATTTTTCCGCGATGATCTGATTTGAACTGGTGCCCGTCAGCACCTCGTCGCCCGTTGACTCTCCTTGTCGCGGGACCTAATCTCGATAGGCTGAATTGCGGACGTTAAGGAGAACTATGGAAATTCGAGTTGAAGGCTCCCTCGATCAGGCGATGCGCGTGCTCAAGCGCAAGCTGGCCAAGGAGGGGGTGTTCAAGGAAATGAAGAAGCGTGCGTTCTACGAGAAGCCCAGCGTCCGCCGCAAGCGCAAGCGTTCAGAAGCCCAGCGCCGCCGCCGCAAAGAACAGCGTCGTCGGCGAGCGTCTGCCCTTTAATCTTCCCGCGAAATACTTCCCGGATCATCCTGACGGCGCGGTCCTCGAACTGACCGCGCGGTCCTCGAAAGTCGGCTACCTCGATCGTCGACCTGCAGGGGATTTTCGCGCCGTGATGCGGGCATTTCCGGAATTCTAATCGCGCGGCCAACGGATGGCCGCACTGAATTTGGACCCTCACCTAACCTCTCCCATACTGGGCGAGGGATCAGACATCAGACGAGATGCGCGGGGCTATTAGTGGAGCGCCGGTAGCGGACGCCAGCTGAAACTCACCTGGCCGCCGGCTACGTAACAATCGAGGTCGTGATGCTCCAAGCCCGCGGCTTCGCGTGCGATTCGGAAGTTCTCGACCGCGCGATGCATTGCATTTGCGCCGGGAGCGCTCGGCCCGCGCTCGATCCGGTCGGCCTTCACTGCGGCTCCGAGATCGACCGCGAGACAGTTGGGACCGCAATGCTGCTCGAGCGCGCCCGTTCCAAAGGCCATGCATCGCAGACACAGCACCACGGGCGCGCGCTCGTCGGCTTCGGGACCGAAAAACTCATGTTCCAGGCGCTCGAGTCCGATTGCGCATTCGGACCATGCCTCGCGCGCCCGCTCAGCCGAAAAGCGGCGAATCGCGCGTGCCAACTCGCGCATCAGCGCCTCGCTCGAGCGGGGTTTCAGCGCGATGATGCAATCTTCTTCGATCCGTGCCAATGAGCCCAATTGCTTGCTCAGAAAGTGGCGCAGGTTGATCGGGAGCCGGCTGCCAAGGCTGAGCCGTATCGGCTCGAATTCCTGAGGCTCGGGTGCCGGTTGCTCGGCGCGAATTCGGCGCGTGAACGTCCGCGGCACGCCTAAAGGCGCAAGCGACGCCAGGCGTTCGAGCGGAGTCGGCGTGCCATAGGCAAATCTCGAGACCTGAGCGCGTCTATGAACGAGCGGGCCATTTCGCACAGGCTGACCTCCCTGGTTCTCCCGATCCGCGCGTCGCGATCGCCCCGCGCAAAGTCCCCCACGCGCGGCGGCATTCGGCACGATGCCCGAATCCTTTTCCAGGTTGAAATTGAAATCTAAACGCTAACGAGATGAGAGTAATGGGAGCGGCAAGATCAGCGAAACTCATTTCCTGCTCAGCCGTCCTATTATTGTGACGCGGACCGAACGAACCCGATCGACGACTACAAGATCGCTCCATGCGGGCGCAAGCGCCGGAGCTGGCCAAACGAAGAAGAGCACCGAAACCATCCCGCGCCATGCGCAGCGGCTCTTTCCACAACCATCAGCCCGCTCAGTATCCCGCAACCGCCTGCAACAATCCCCACACCCCAAGCGGCGGCTTGATGGAACAAGCGCACGAGGGACGGCCCAATCGATACTAACAGCTTGGGTCGTCTCAGAGCGTGCGACGTTACCAGGCCAACGGCTCCCGGATCGCGCAACTACCGAGTCCTGATTTAGCGCGCGCCAGATGCTGGAGCAACATTGAAAGATCGATTAATTGAATTAATTGCCCTTGACAACGAAACGGGTGCGTGACCTTTTTTGGCACATCGGCGGACACCGCGTCGGCATCTGAATGAGGTGCTCTAATGACACTCGAATCGAGCTTTGAGACTCCGATCACTAAACAGCTCGGGATTAAATTTCCGGTCTTCCAAGCGGGGATGGGCTTTGTAGCGCATGCCGAGCTTGCCGCCGCGGTATCCAACGCGGGCGGGCTGGGATGTATCGGGTCGGGCTCGATGAGCGCGCGAGAATTAACCGAGCAAATCCATCGATGCTACGATTTGACCGACCGTCCTTTCGCCGTCGACATTCTTTTTGCCGAAGTTAAGGCCGATCCCAAAAATGCGACGGTTCTGCGCTATGCCTCGAACGTGCAACGCCTCATCGATATCACCTTCGAGGAGAAAATCCCGGTAATCGTCTCCGGCCTGGGCAATCCGGCCGGAATAGTCCCGCAAGCGCACAAGGCAGGCGTAGTCGTGATGTCATTGTGCGGCAATGTGAAGCAGGCGCGCCGGCTCGAGGCCTCGGGCGTCGATGTCATTGTCGCGCAGGGTCACGAAGCCGGAGGGCACACCGGGCGCATCGGCACGATGACGCTGGTGCCGCAGATCGTCGACGCGGTGCGCGTCCCCGTGCTCGCAGCAGGCGGCCTTGCCGATGGACGCGGCCTTTTGGCGGCGCTCGCGCTGGGAGCCGAAGGCGTATGGATGGGCAGCCGCTTCGTCGCTTCGGTCGAGGCCTTCGCGCATGCCAATTACAAGAACAAAATCGTCGAGATCGACGAGGAAGGCACCACTATCACGCGATGCCATTCCGGCAAGCCCTGCCGGCTAATCCGCAACAAATTCACTGATTCATGGGTCGGGCGCGAGGCGGAAATCAAGCCGTTTCCGATCCAGTCGGTCGAGTACGGCTTCCCGCTGGCCGAAAAAGCGCGCTACGAAGGCAAGATCGAAGAGGGCGGGATGGCCTGCGGACAGAGCGCGGGCCTGATCGATTCGATCAAGCCCGCTGGCCAAATCGTCCGCGATGTGATGGCCGAAGCTCAGGCTGCGCTGGAGGAACGGTTTCTTCGGAGTCGGGCCGCAGCTTCATCGCGCGCCGCCTGACAGAGACGAACGCCGCGCGGGTTACGCTTAGGGTCGAAGGATCGACCCAATGTAAGTCCTCCATCGCGATCGGCATCGGCTATTTGGGGCTCGCCGCGGCACTTTACGGATGTTTGTAACCGACAATCTCTATGAGCTGCGGCGAGCCGGAAATGGCATTGGATGCTTCCATCGCCGCCATGACGGCTGCCTCGACACATCCGACGTTGAGTCCGCAATCAATCCAGTCACCCACAATATAAAGGTTGTTGTATCCGGTGTCGGCAGTCTTGATCCGATACTGATTGCTGCGCGGGAGCGACTGAACGTAGCGCTCCGAGGGGTCGCAGTTTGCGCGCCAGAACTGAGACGCGAAGCGTTTATCTCCCGCTGCCTCACCTCCTCCCACAAGCAAATTCCACCGGAAATCGCCATCGCGAACCGCCGTTGGCCACAACACTTCAACATCGCGGTGCAGAAACTGAATCGCGTTGTCCTTGACGAGATTCGCCTGGGTGACGGGAAACGTCGGATCGGTTGCAGGCGGAAGCGACGGGGGCGTCGGCATCGTATTGCAGAAGTAGGCAATACCCTGCGGCTTCTGATCCGCGGGCCATGCTTCGCGATCGATTAGCTGTCGCATATCGGCCCAGGTATCGAACGGCTCCACGTAACCCGAAAGATCAATCTGTTTTTTCCAACCCAGGCGTTCCATATCTTCGGAGAGCCACACCTGGAAGGATTGCGTCTGAACGGTCGTCACCCGATCCACCATCAGCTTCCACTTGGGATTGTTCGGGTCGTTCACTAGCTCCTGAGTGAGGTAGCGTAGCGACCCATGAGAAATACCTAACACCACACGGTCAAAGTCTTCGCCGGCGATCAAGGTATGCTCGCTCGCGTCCTGCCACTTAGTCCAGAATGACTCGAGGTTATAGAGGTTGTAACCGGTGGCCTTTTCGCTCTCTCGGCTCTGGTCGCGCAAGTCCGCGCCTTCACGTAGCTGCTCATACAAAGGCTCTGCCGGCCAGCAGGGAAGATCGCAGACGGAAACCAGCGGGCGATACTCAGCGGTCTCATCATTCAGGGTTACCTGGCGAGCCATCTCGATCGCGGCGATAGACTGCCGATCCTCGGAAAGCCGCAAGTTTTTTACCCGGTGAAAGAACCGAAACTGCACTCCGCGTTTCTGCAGCACGAGATAGAGCGGAGCAAAGACGACATCGCCCATCCCGGCTTGCATTTTCCAGAAGATTGCCCCTTTGTAAGTGAAGGCGATACGGGAGCCCGAACGTAGTGCCTCTCCCGCCGCGAACATGGGCTTGGTGCGGTCCCCATCCTGGTAGGCAAACGCGAGGTCGTACAAACCATACAGGACCGCGGATTCATCAGCGACCTGCGCGTCGCAGCCATGCTTCTTCAGCCACTCGCGGTAGTCATATTGATTAATTTTGTCGAGACCGTCCTTGATTAGACCGTCATCGATGATCCCGCGGATGTTCGCCGCGCAAAGTTCAATGACACACCACAGCCGCCATGTCTCGACGTCGGTGTTGCTTCGCTCCTGCAACTCTCCTCGTATCCGATTGACAAAGTCGTCAAGAAGATTCAGCAATCCGGCGTGCTGGCCGGAAGTATGCCGCGTGGAATCGAGTGACATTGTTTGCTTGAATTCCTGCACGGCAAAGAGGGTAGTTTGAAGGGCTCCGCCAAGCAGTGACTCAAGGACGCTCTTCATTAACTCGAAGGCGCGCTCGATGTAGTACCACATGTCCCACGAAGGATCGCGAGTGCCGGGATCTCCTGGATTGCGGGAGTCTTCAGGGAAATCAATCGGCCAGACCGACCAATCATTACGAAAGCGATCCGCCGCACCCACGAAGCTGGCTTTCTTGAACGCCTCGTCCCAGGTAGCCAGGGGACTACCGGGCGGGCGCCCGAGTTCCGCATAGCATTCCCGAATCATTCGGAACGCATTTTCATAGAATCCTAGCCATAAATGCAGTCCGTGCTCTTCGATGCGCCCGTACTGACCGCGTCCGCTGGCTCCCTTGCCGCCAAGGCGCCAGCCCATTTGATAGACGGTGATACTTTCGAATTTTTCTTTCCACTTGGGATCCCTCGTCAAATGGAATGCGGTTGCGATAGAAGCTGCCCCGCCGCCAAGGATGACGATCTTTTCGCGTTTGCCGCTGCTAGCCACGATGGGTTCCTCCCCAGTGAGTCATGTGCCGTTGCCTACCCATCGCGGTCTTACGGTGTCGTGTTCGCCCGCCACAGTTCGTGGCCCGGTGGAACAATGAAATCGTATTCGACATGGAAGCTGAGTTTCGGCCTGAGAACACCGGTAGAAAGCCCCAGGTCTTCTCGGAGCGGATCGCTGGGAAAGTCGTTAAGAGTGATTTCGTAATCTCCCAGCAACCCGCCACCGGTGAACGCGGTGAGTGAAAACGATGAAGCCACGATTGATTGATAGCAGGCGCGATCCTGTAGCGCGGTGTCGCGCAATTGCTTGAGAAAGACCAGTGGCACTCCGAGCCCGATCTCTCTGCCGATGTCCAGGAGATGTTCTTCTGCCCGCGTGATTTTTATTGGCCCGCCAAACACGCGGTCTGCTATCTCCTTGCACATAGATTCGAAATCTCTGAACACCACCGAGCCGTCCTCTGGTTTGCCCTCGCCCGCGCAATGTATCTCGATCAAGCGTCTGGTAACCGCTTCCGTGTCTGGTGTGGTGCCGGGAATGACGAGCGTATCGAGAGCGAAGAGGGTGGGATCTCCCTGTGCTGGCGGCAGCGAGATGGTTCCCAACCGCTTTGGAAATCCATACCCTTCGCGCCCGACGATCAGGGCCGCATCACTGTCGACGAAGATATACGGAATGAAGAAGGCAAAGCCCCGGTCTCCGTTGTGAAGCGCGTTGAAATCAAACCCCGGCACGAAGACGGTAAATTCCTGTTCCCTGATCCAACCGAGCTTGGGTTCCCTGGCGTTCTGATGCCGCATATCGACGAAGCTGAAAAGAACATAGGCGAACCCGGGAAGGCCGACCGGCCAGAAATCCACCGCGCCGCCGGATGGCTTATTCAGGGTGTTGGAAAAGAGCGCGCGCAATTTCTCGAAATCCGCCGCGACTACAAAATTGTTCATGCGGCATCCTTGAATCGTGAACGGCGCCTGATAGCGAGGGTTTGCGCCGAATTCGACATAGGCGGGCAATTCTCTTTCAGACAATCGCGTTCTCCTGTCCGGTGCTCCGGATCGGGCGGTCCGCGCTTGTTTCAAGCGCGTGAATGAGCGAACTCAACGGAACCTACAACCTGAGCGACGCTAAAAGCGCCTTGGCATCTTTCAGATCCCTGGTATCGAAGCCTTCGGTGAACCAGTTGTAAACCTCTGATAGTAGCTCGTGAGCTTCGCCGTTCTTGCCCTGGGCCTTCCGCAGACGAGTCAGGCTCATCGCTGCCCGCAGCTCCCAGGACTTGGCTTGCTGACGCCGAGCGATGTCAATCGCTTTGAGAAAGTCGGCCTCGGCTTCGGTCTGCGAGTTAGCAGTTGGGAGGCGCGGACCATTATTTTGAATCGCGCCGGACTCGATGAACGTGATTTCGCCGCGGAGCCGATGTAGCTCTGCCTCGTAGCATCGCTCTTCGGTTTTGGTCATCGCACCAAGAGCCGTATTCAGGGTGTCGAGGCCGACGCTACGGTCACCTGCCCTGCAAGCCGTCTCACTAACTAGCGCCAGGAGCCATGTGCGCCCAACCCTCGACCCTATTTCCTGGTACATCCGCACTCCCTGATTGGCCATCGTGAGCGCTTCCTCGGGTTTTTCTTGCCGTGCCCATCCCCTCATCAGCATTCCCACCGCTTCCCAGAACTGAAATCCCTGCTCCGCCGATAACACCCGCGCCCGTTCGGCGCGTTCGTCGGTCACTCCTACTTCGCCGCGAAGTTGATGGAGCATCGAAGTAAGTCCCAGCGCAAAGGCCTCATCATAGGGATGCGCAATTTCTCGCGCTCGAGCCACTGCCCTGTCACCATGCGCCCGAGCCTGATCAGGAAAGCCGCGCTGCCATAGAACAAAGGCCAGGTAGCAGAGGCAGCTAACCTCGGGATCTTGTCCATAGCGGATGCTGAGCGCCTGGTGCATCTTGGGCTCGTATAGTTCGAGACTCTGTGTGAGCTGCTGACTGGCCGACGTCAACTCGCCCATCCAGAACAGACTACAGCCCAGCGCCCAATGGGCCTCGATTAGCAAGACGGCATCCTGTGAGCCGCGCGCGAGGTCCAGAAGCTGTTTGCCGATCTCACGAGATTTTTCCAGTTGCGCCTCGACCAGGTAGAACGACCAGAGGCCATACAGCACTGAGAATCGCGTTGAATTGTCTTCCAGTTGGTCGCATAGGTCGAGCGCGCGCGTGTAGGCGTGCTCAAATTCGACCGCGGCGTAACCTCTGAGAGCCATTAGCGCGGGACCGAGGGCCAACTGAACGCCTAATTCCCGTTGGACGCGCTCTGGACTGTCCGGGAATTTCTTTATCAGTTCGATAGCCGCGGTAAGACGAACGATCGCGTCAGCATAGGCCGAGCGCTGCAACGCCTGCTGCCCGGCGCGCTCCAGGTACTCCGCAGCCTTGGCGTCGTTATTGCTGCCGCTGTAATGATGCGCCAACTGTTCAAAATGGCGTTCGAGTTGTCCGGCGAACATCGCCTCGAGCGCTTCTCCGGCGCGCTCGTGCAGATGCTTGCGCCGCTCGATCAGGAGCGAGTTGTAAGCCACCTCCTGCGTCAAGGCATGCTTGAAGGTGTATTCAACGTCGCCGGGGGCCGGTTGCTCGTAGATGAACTCGGCCGTCTGTAAGTCGCCGAGCATATGTTCCAGCTCGTCATCGTTCATGGCGTCGACCATCCGCCTGACCAGAGATAAGCCGAAGTCCTTGCCAATCACGGCGAGCGTCTGAAGCAGCTCCTTCTCGCCCACGGGCAACCGGTCAATGCGCGCGGCCAGGATCGCGCGCACAGTCGGCGGGATCTTCAGCTCGCCCAGCGGCCGGTTGAGTCTGGTCACCAAGCCTTCACGGACCAACGCGCCATCGTCGCACAGCACCTGCACCGTCTCCTCCATGAAGAACGGATTGCCGCCGGTCTTCTCGACGATCAGCCGCTTGAGCGGCGCCAGCGCCGCGCCGTCGCCGAGCAAGCCGGTTAACATCTCATCGGCGGATTCCATACCCAGCGGATCGAGGCGCAACTGCGTGTAATAGGTCTTGCTGCTCCAATCGTGCGAATACTCGGGTCGATAATTCGTCAGCAGCATGATCCTGGCGTTGCCGATCGAGTCGGCAAGGAGATTGAGTAACCCCTGCGTTTCCTCGTCGATCCAGTGCAGATCCTCGAAGATCAGCATCAAGGGCTGGTTGAGCGATTCGCGCACCAATATCCGCTTGATCGCATCGAGGGTGCGCCGCTTGCGCACCTGCGCGTCCATCCCCGCCAGCGGATCGTTTCCCTCTGCGATCCCGAGCAATCCCAGCAGATACGGCAAAGTATCCTCGAGCGCACGGTCGAGGACCGCAATCCGGCCCGAGACTTTTTCCCGCCGTTTACGAGGGTCGTCGCCTCCCTCGATATCGAAATAGCCAAGCAGCATCTGCATCACCGGCAGATAAGCCGATGCCTTGCCATGTGAGACCGAGAAAGTTTCGAGGACCATCCATTCTGACTGATTCCTGGCCCTGAACTCGAAGAAGAGCCGCGACTTGCCGGTGCCCGCTTCGGCGACCGCCGCCACGATTTGCCCGCGTCCGGCCCGGGCCTGCTCGGCCGTATGTTTGAGTGCCTCCATATCGCGCTCGCGCCCGACGAATTTAGTCAGCCCGCGGCTGGCCGAGCGTTGCAGCCGCGTACGCAGCGGCCCGAGTCCGGTGACTTCGTAAACGTTGACCGGTTCGTTGACGCCTTTGACCTTGGTCGGGCCGAGTGGATTGAGCGCGAAGTAGCCTTCGACCAATTTTCGCGTCTGCTCGCTGATTGCGATCGAACCGGTCGGCGCCAGCGCCTGCATCCGCGAGGCCAGATTGGTCGTGTGCCCAATTGGCGTGTATTCGGTGTGTCCATCGCCGGTTGCGATCGAACGAACGACAACCTCGCCCGTGTTTACGCCGACGCGCGCTTCGATCGGCAGGTTCCCCGCTTCGCGCAATCTCGCCGAATAGCGGGTCAGCTCTTCCTGCATCCGGAGTGCGGCATACAACGCGCGCTGCGGATGATCCTCGTGCGCGACGGGAGCACCGAACAGAGCGAAGATGCCGTCGCCGGTGCTCTGCACGACATAGCCGTCGTAACGACGCACCGCGTCGATCATCCGCTTCAGCGCCGGATCGATGATCGCGCGCGCTTCCTCAGGATCGAGGTCCTGCTCAAGCTCGGTCGAGCCTTTAATATCCGCGAACAGCGCGGTCACCGTCTTGCGTTCGCCCTCGATTGAGGACGCGTCGGCTTGTTCCTGCGCCTGGACGCGAATCCGGGGCACATCGCGCGGGAGCGCTGGTGGTCGCCCGGTGACATCGCCTGCCGCGAGCGCGGCTCCGCAATCACCGCAGAATCGCTTCTCAACCGGATTGTCCACTCCGCATTTCGGACAGACATTTCCCAATGGCGCCCCGCAATCGCCGCAGAACTTCTTGTTTACTGGGTTATCACTCCGGCAATTCGAGCAGCGCATGGATTCACCAAGAGAAGGGCGACAGGCTCCGCCCTTCTATCATCAACCGGCGGGGAGGCTCCAGCGGGCTCTGCCCGCCAAGCCGTTCCGCGCGTGACGTGTAAGTAAGTTAATGCTCCGCGACGGGCAGGTTGCGGCGGTCGCGCTGGAGGAACAGGAACGTCGGCACCAGGATGATCATCAGGCCCGCCAGCATCCGGTAGATGTCGTTGAACGAGAGCATCATCGCCTGCCGCTGCAACATCCCGTAAATCATCGCCATCCCGCGATGCTGGCCCATCGCTAATTGATGCATCAGATCCATGCCTTGCGCGCCGGGCACCCGCAGATGCGGCAGCGTGAAAACCGAGACGTGCTCGACAAGGTAGCTTTGCCGGACCTGCTGGCGATGGATTAGCAGAGTCGTCAGATATGAGGTTCCAAGCGCTGCGCCCAGGTTGCGCGTGACGGCATACAGGCTCGCCGCGCGCTGCATCTTGAATTTCTCCATTGACGACAGCGCGGCCGCCGACAACCCCGGAAATATCAATCCAGTGCCCACACCCTGGATCACCGTCGGCCATACGATTCGCGTGATATCGGATTGCAGGTTGAGTCCCGCCATCGACCACATCGCGAAGCCAACCAAAACGAACCCAATTCCGACCAGCGGACGGATATCGACTCCGCGTCGGGCCAACGCGCCCAGGATGATCATCGCGAACATCGTGCCGATTCCGCGCGGCGCCATCACCAGCCCCGCCTTCGAGGCGGTATATCCAAGGAGTTCCTGCAAGAAAACCGGATTCAAAATTGCGGTGCCATAGAGGGTGAAGGTCAGGAAGATCACCAGCGTGACCGGCAGCGTGAATCGCCGATCCTTCAGGATTCTCAGATCGACGACCGGATCTTCCGTGCGCAGCTCGTGATAGATGAACACGACCAGCGCGACGACGCAGGCGATAGTCGAGTACACCACCCACGGACTCTGGAACCAGTCGGCGCGCTCACCGCGGTCGAGCACGATTTCGCCCAGACCCAGCGTGACGAACAGACAGAGGATTCCCAGGAAATCGATTCGGCCAGTCCGGCGATTCTTCATGTACGCGGGGTCGTCGACGAAGCGCCAGACCATGAACGCGGCGGCGGTGCCGATCGGAACGTTGATATAGAAGTTCCAGCGCCAGCTCCACGCGTCGGTGATATAGCCGCCGACGGTGGGACCCATGATCGGCGCGACCATCATTCCGATTCCCCACACCGCCATCGCCAGCGCCTGCTCGCGCGGCGGAAAGGTCTCCATCAGGATCGCCTGCGACAGCGGCATCATCGCGGCGCCGGCCGCGCCCTGCGCGAGGCGGAACAGGACGATCTGGTTGAGCGATTGCGCGACGCCGCACAGCGCCGACGCGACCACGAACATCGTGATCGAGATGACGAAGTAGCGCTTGCGGCCGAAGCGCTCGGCGATCCAGCCGGTCATTGGGATCATGATTCCGGCCGCAACCAGGTAGCTCGTTACGACCCACGCGATTTCGTCCACGCTGGCCGAAAAGCTGCCCTGCATGTGCGGCAGCGAGACGTTGACGATCGAGCTGTCGAGCACCTCGAGGATAGTGCCGAGCATGACCGAGACCGCGATAATCCATTTGCGCGCGCTCGAGAACTCGTGCGCTTCGGGCGTCTGCTGATCGATCGCGTCCGTTTGCGGTGTCTGGCGTAGCGCTCATGGGCCGATAGCTGGCGGTAAGCTACCTGAGACTCACGAGTTGTCGCAAAAGACTGCCGCGCGGGATGCAGTCAGCGTGCCCGATCGCAGCGGTTTGACTCGATGAAGCGCCCTAACGTATGTTAGGCGATAGCAGACGACGGCGCATCAAGCGCAGGCGCGCGTCCAGCAGAGGTCACCCGATCATGTCTCATGAATCCAGGCTCTCCTTCAGCGAAGCGGAAATTCTTTCCAATCCTCCGGTCAAAGAACGGCTGATCGTAAAGGGCGTGAAATGCCACGGCGGCTTCGATGCCGAGGGCAAGTACGTCTCGCCGCGAACGCTGTGGCGCGTGCCCGCAATCAAGGCGTGGCAGGAGCAACATCTGGCGACCTCGGGGATGCCGCTGGTCGAAATTCCCGCCGACACCGTTTCTCCGCGGCTGCCCAATGTCGCGCAGGCGAAATATCTTCTGCGCAACGGCGTGCGCGAGCCGATGATCCGATCGCTGACCGAGATTGCGATTATCGAGGGATTCGGCGCGCAGATCCGCGACCTGCCGGTCCCTCCTCTTAAGAGCTTCATCAAGGAAAGCACCGAGGGCACCGCGCTGGCGCATCTAACCAGCGGCTTGTTCGAGGCGCACGCGCGCGACGAAGCCGGATGGAGCGAAGAGGGCGGCCATCGCCAGATGTGGGAAGCGGCGCGCGACGCTGCGCTCTCGAATCCGGAGATTTCGCCTGAAATTTTCGCCGCGATTATCGCGCGCCGTACCGGTGAGCCTCCCGCGCTCTTTCCCGAGCTGGGCGCGCCGGTCGAGCGCCTGCTCCGCTTCATGGTAAACGTCCTCGCGATAGAGGTCTTTGCCGCGTCGACTTTCCAATGGGCCGAGGAAATTCTCTCCGACCCCGAGGTCTCTGATGCGCCCGTAGCCGCAGCCGACCTGGTGCGCTTCATCCGCTCGGACGAATCGCCTCACGTCGAATATCTGCGCACGGCATTATCGGAAATCTCGGCGCGGACCCTGCTCACAGAAGACGGCAAGGAAATTCCGGGCAAACGCGCGGTCGACACGCTGATCGAGCGCTCGCTGCGCGCGATGCTGCGGCAGCGGATCGTCGATCAACCGCCGATGGTGCGCGAGATGATCCGGAAGACAGCGAAGGTGCGCGATATCGAAGAACTGTTCGCCGGCTTCGACGCTCTCGCGACGCCGTGGATACCTCCCGCACGCTACGCGGACCTCGCGCCTGTCGGGGCTGGAGCCGCGCAGGGCTATTAGTGAAGAGCAGAAAAACACCAAGGCACTCAGCCACAAAGACACCAAGACACTAAGAAAAACAGGCGGGTCTTTCCTACGGGAAAGGCCCGCCTCTTCTTTGTGTCTTCGTGTCTTTGTGGCTGATTCTTTTTCCTTCGTGCCTTGGTGTTTCTCTGCCGCTATGGCTACGGTTCGAGGCGTTCCATCATCCGGGGGAACGGGATGCATTCGCGGATGTGATGAATTCCGCAGAGCCATCCGGTCATCCGCTCGATTCCCATCCCGAAGCCCGCGTGCGGCACCGAGCCGTAGCGGCGCAAATCGAGGTACCATTCAAACGGCTCCAGTGGCAGTTCGTGCGCGAGAATCTTGCCCTTGAGCGTTTCGAAATCGTCTTCGCGCTGTCCGCCGCCGATAATCTCGCCGTGACCCTCGGGCGCAAGCATATCGACGCAGAGCGCGACTTCCGGTCGGGCTGGATCCTGTTTCATGTAGAACGCTTTGCACACGGTCGGGTAGCGATGCACCATCACGGGGCGATCGAACTCGCTCGACAGAAGCGTCTCTTCGTCGCCGCCAAAATCGTCGCCCCAGTTGACGCTCGCGCCCTTGGCTTTCAGGCGCTCGATCGCCTCGTCATAGGTGATTCGCGGATAAGGAGTTTTGGTCGAAGCTTCGAGCTGCGAGATATCGCGCTCGAGGGTCTTGAGCTCGGGAGCGCGGCGTTCGAGCACGCGGCGCACGATGTACGAGACGAAATCCTCGGCCAGCGCCATGTCGTCGTCCAAGTTGAAGTACGCGGCCTCCGGCTCGACCATCCAGAATTCCGTCAGATGCCGCCGCGTCTTGGACTTCTCCGCACGAAAAGTCGGGCCAAAGCAGTAGACCTTGCCGAGCGCGAGCGCGCCGGCTTCGGCATAGAGCTGTCCGCTCTGGGTCAGGTAGGCTTTGCGATCCTCAAAGTAATCGAGCTCGAAAAGATTGGTCGTGCCCTCGCACGAAGTCGGGGTCAGGATCGGCGCGTCGAACAGAACGAAGCCACGCTCGGCGAAGAAATCGCGGCACGCCTGCGCGACCTCGCTGCGGATTCGCAAAATCGCATGCTGCCGCGACGAACGAACCCAAAGATGGCGCTTGTCGAGCAGGAACGCGACGCCGTGCTCCTTGGGCGTGATCGGATAATCGGCCGACGGCGCGATTTGCCGCACGCTCACGACGGTCAGCTCAAAGCCACCGGGCGCGCGCTTGTCCTCGCGTACCGTGCCGGTCACTTCGAGCGAAGTCTCCTGCCCCATGTGATCGGCGGCGGTGAAAGCTTCATCGCCGAGGTCGGCTTTCGAGGCGACGCACTGGCATAGCCCGGTCCCGTCGCGCACCAGAAGGAAATGGATTTTGCCGCTCGAGCGCTTGTTGTAGAGCCATCCGCGCAGCGTGACTTCTTCGCCGACGTGACGGGGCAGATCCTCGATATAGACCCACGACATGCGTCCTATTTAAGCACATCAGGACGCGTCGCGGAGAAGCGCGCGCGCGTCGCAACCGGCGCTGCCTTCAGGTAGCCTCATCGCAACGCGGATGAACGCATTCGACTTTGTGGTGATCGGCGTGGTGGTGGCGGGGGCGATTTACGGTCTGCGCCAGGGCTTGCTGCGGATGATCACCTCGGCAGTGGCGTTGCTCGCGGCGATCGTCGTCGCATCGGTCTACTACACGCGCGCCGGCGAGATCGCGCAGCACGAGTTCGGGGCCGGTGCGACGGCGGCCTCGATCATCGGATACGTGCTCGTGTTCATCATAATTTTCTCGGCGATCGAGTTGGTCGGTACCACCGCGATTCGCTTGATCCAGGTGGTGCACCTGAGTTGGGCTGATCGGCTGGCTGGAAGCGTTCTGGGTGCGGCGCTGATCAGTGTCGTGATGGGGATCGCGGTGATGCTGCTGGCGGCGGTGCTGCCGGCGGACGCCTCAATCCTGCGCGATTCGAAGCTGGCGCCGATGCTGGTGGAGTACAACGACACGCTCGTGCGCTACATCCCGGACCAGGCCCGGCAGGCGTACGAGAACAATCGCGAGAATCTGATGCGTTACTGGATCGCGGAGGCCGAAAAAACAGTGACGCACGCGGGAGCAAGTCCCGCGGCGTCACCGTCTGCTTCGAAATGAATAATTGGCGGCGTGCGCCCTCACCCACGCGTCACGATGCTTGCGAAAAAACCGCAAGCATCGCGCCACGTCGCCCTCTCCCGGAGGGAGAGGGTTTTGCGGTAGGTTCACAACTCTTAGGCCTCTAGCGCGTGATCGACCGCTTTTACCAGATGGGCGCGCGGAACCGCGCCGACGATCTGCTCCTTCACCTGTCCGCCCTTGATAATGATCAGGTTGGGAATTCCGCGGATTCCGTAGCGCGCCGGGACATCCTGGTTGTCGTCGACATTCATCTTGACGACCTTCAGGCGGCCTTCGTACTGAGTCGCGAGTTCGTCAACAATCGGCGCAATTGCCTTGCAGGGGCCGCACCACGGCGCCCAAAAATCTATCAGCACGGGAGTCGAGGATTTGAGGACTTCCTGCTCGAAATTACCGTCGGTAACATGAACAATCTTGTCGCTGGACATTGAAAACACTCTCCTCGCCGAAGCGCGTTGCTAACCAGAACATAAGGACGCCGGATCGCGCAGTCAAGGAAGCCTCACCGCAAACGCCCTCTTGCTTCGCGTGTCGGCTGCTTAACGCGGAGGAGCGGCCGAATGCTGCCGCGCGCTGCGATCGGTCATCAGCGCGGCGGCGGTTTTGAACGCGGCTTCGGTCTCGCGTATCAGGTCGGCGAAAACCTCTGCCGCAGGCTTGATCTCTTTGATCAGTCCCGCGCCCTGGCCGGTCGGCATGAAGGTGCGCTCGGGATCGGCTTCGCCGCGGCGGGTTCCGGTGTAGTTCATCACGCCGTTGCGCTGCGAGATCATCGATTGTTCGGGAAATGGCTTGATCTTCGACGGATCGCGCTCCCATTCGAGCGCGTACGGCGTGCGAATCACGCGGCACGGCTTGCCGGTGTAGCATCGGGTGCGGATCGTGGTGTCCTCGTGCGCGTTCAGAATCGCTTGCCGATAGACGTCTGCGGCCTGCGCCTCGGGCGTCGCGATAAAGCGCGTGCCGATAACCACGCCCTGCGCGCCGAGCGTCAATGCGGCCGCGATCTGGCGTCCGTCGGCAATTCCACCCGCCGCGAGCACCGGCAATTTGATCGCGTCGATCATTTGCGGCACCAGCGACAGCATCCCGATCTCTCCCGTATGTCCGCCCGCCTCGGTGCCCTGCGCGACGACTACATCGACGCCCGCGGCTTGCGCCTTCTCGCCGTGATGAACTTTGCCGCACATCGCGACGACTTTCATCCCATGCTCGTGCATCGTCTTGATAAACTCGGTCGGCACTGCGAGGCCGGCGACGAAGATGCGAACCTTCTCTTCGATCAGCACCGGCATATGCGGGCGCATCATGTCGGGAATCGGCGCGAGCAGATCGACGGCGAAGGGCTTGTCGGTAAGCTCGCGGGTCTTGCGGATTTCGGCGCGCATCTCGTCGGGCGTAAGCGACGCCGCTCCGATCACGCCCAGGCCTCCGGCGTTGGAGACCGCCGCGACCAGCTTATGCATCGCCACGCCGCCCATTCCGGCCAGCAGAATCGGGTACTTGATTCCGAAATAATCGCAAATCGGGGTTTCTAGCATCGCTCTATTACTCCTGGTGGTGAGCGGCGTAAGGGCTCGCTCCTGACCGACCCTATACTGTGGCGCGGCGCGATCAATCAAGCCAATCGAAGCCACGCGCGCAGCGGCGTCGAAAGGAAGTGGCGCGGAGCTTTGCCGCGATGGCATAATCGCGGTTTCGAGCGGAGAGGTGGCCGAGCCCGGTTTAAGGCGCACGCCTGGAACGCGTGTAAACTCGAAAGGGTTTCGGGGGTTCGAATCCCCCCCTCTCCGCCACCGAGGCCTATCTCCCGCGACTCAACGAATCAAACCTGGGGTACTGGACGTGGCTTCGTTTCTCTACGCGGACAGTATTTTCGATCAACTCCCACTGCGAAATAAGAGTGTCGCCGAGGTTGATTATTCAGCGCATGCTCCTCATCGTTCAGTCGATCACGTCAATCCGTGGCGCACGAATCAAAGCGGGAGCGGATTCGCCGCTCCCGCTTTGGATTCAGAATGGCCGTCCAATATCAGGCGTGTCCGTGACGTAGCAGTTTGCCAGAGGTCGCTCCGGTACACTTGTCGTTGGCGAAGGTCTCGACGCCGTTGACGATAATCGAACGATAGCCCTTCGCATGCTGCACACGGCGCCATTCGCCGCCGGGCAGATCCTGGGCCACTTCACCAATCCAATCCGGCGCGATGTCCAAGCCGTTCAGATCGTAGACCACGACATCGGCCCACGCGCCTTCGCGCAGCGTTCCTCGATCGCGGAAACCGGCCGCGTGTGCAGGCAGGGCGGAAAGGCGGTAGTGCGCCTCTTCGAGCGTCACCCGCTGCTCGTCCCGAACCATCCAGCGGAGAAAGTCGGTAGTGAAGGAGCCACCGGTAAAGAACTTCGTATGCGCACCGCCGTCGGAAACGCCCGGGAAGGTGTACATCGATCCATTGATGATCTCAGCGTTGAACTCCGCGTTGAACTGCGGCTCGGCTTGGAGGAATTCAGCCTTTAAATCGGTTGCAAGCGACAGATCGATCATCACGTCAACCGGATGCCGCCCTTCTTCCTGGCCGATTTGCCCGAGCGATTTGCCGACGTACTTTTCGAGCTCAGGCTTGTTCTCGACCCATGAGACGATTAGCTTCACCAGCCGCCCGCCGATTCCTGGGGCGTTCTTGTCCAGCGCCGCCATCGAGCGTTCGCTCTTAACTGCCTCTCGGATCGCCGGATCCTTCATCTTCGCGATCTTCTCTTCCCTGGAACCGGTCGTCATGTCACGCCACGGAGGCGCCATGTCGTAGAGATTCCAATGCTCGAGCGTAAACGCAAAGCCGCTGCGAACGGTGCCGCCCTGGCCGAAGATCGGCAGACCCTTGGCGCGCGCATTATGCAGCCAGTTAAGACTCTTGCGATGGATCTCGGGGTTGCGGGTGCTTGCCGTGATCGCCTGGAACAAGATAGGACGTTGCGCCTCGCCGGCGAGTTTCTCGACAAACGCCAGATCTTCCTTGATATGCCCGGTAGCCTGCGTGATCTCGATGAAACCCTCGTCGCGCGCGCGCAAAACGCCTGCGAGATTCAGGATGTCCTCGTCGCACATCGTGTCGGTCACCATCGGCGAGCCGTCGAAGTCGGCTTGCGCGGAATGCTTGCCGAGGCGCTGTATCGAGAAGCCGCAGAGGCCGGCATCCATGCCTTCATTGAGGAGCCGTCTCATCTCGGCCCGTTCAGCATCGGTTGCCGGGCGGGTTTTCGCGGCGTCCAGCCCCATGACGTAGGTCATTAACGATGCGGTCGGCATGTACTGAATGCAATTGACGCCCTTTGGCGCGCGATCGAGCGAATCGAGGTACTGGGGAATGGTTTCCCAATCCCAGCTCATGCCTGCTTTCATCGATTCGTAAGGAATCGCCTCGGTGCGCGTCATTGTGAGCATCGAACGATCGCGGAAGTCGGGCTTAACCGGAGCGAAGCCAAAACCGCAGTTGCCGAGCACCACTGAGGTCACGCCGTGCCAACCGGAAATAGTGCACCAGGGATCCCACCTGATCTGCGCGTCATAGTGGGTGTGCAGGTCGACGAATCCGGGAGCGACGATCAGACCATCAGCGTCGATGACTTTCTTCGCAAAGCCGGGGGCGCGGCCGCCGATCTGGGCGATTCTGCCATCCTTGATCCAGATATCGCCGCGAAAACCTGGCACGCGTGTTCCATCAACTATGGTGCCGCCTTTGATGTGTAGATCGAATTCCGCCATTGTTCCCTCCTCGTGTGGTAAGGACAATTCGAACTTTTGTGCGGTCTCGCGCGGAAGCGCGCTTATCCCAAGCAAGACAGATCCTTATGCAAGTGGCGGCGAAAATTCAAACTCAAACTCGCCGACCAATTTCCTCACGTGCTGCGCGCGTGGACTCGCGAAGCGGGGTTGCACCCAGGTTATCGACGGGCTGCAACGCGCTGGTTTTCGCGGCGGCTGCCTATCCCGAATGACGTGGGATCCAGCTTTTGCTTTCAAGTTTCTGCGTTCAATCATTTTTTGATGACGAAGGTCCACTCTCGTCGTAAAATCGGGATAGAAGCATTTAGACTAAGAGGCTCGCCCCCCGGTGTCTCGCCGCATTAACGGGCTATTCGGATACCAAGATGAAGATAGTCACTCCCCTGAAAATGTCGTTGTTTGGAATAGTTGAGTTGCTGGCCCGCCATAACGGTAGGAAGGAGTTTATTCCGACACATCAGAGATATTGTATCTGTGGCTGCCCCAAGGAAGAGGTTAGAAACCGCGAACGCGATCCTTACCTAAAGAAGCAGATGGCGAACTTCCCGGGAAACTTCGCTGCGCCAGGGACCCTTGGATCGATACGGCCAAAGCGCTGAGAAATCCAACATACCGATCGGTTTGTGTTTTACCGCTGGATAGATCGATACTCGGGGTGAATATCGTTTAGGCGCGCGTCAATCTTCTAAAGAGAGGTGTCGTCATGGCGGATTTCGACTTGGTCGTAAAAAACGGCATGGTGGTCGACGGTACCCGTGCACCACGTTTTCGCAGCGATATCGGAATCAAAAACGGCAGGATCTCTAAAATTGGCCGTATCTCTGCGCACCAGGGGGTGAGGGTAGTCGATGCCGACGGACAGATTGTTGCCCCGGGTTTCATCGATCTGCACACCCACTATGACGCGCAGATCTTCTGGGATCCCTACCTCACGATCTCCGGCTATCACGGCATCACTTCGGTCGTGATCGGCAACTGCGGATTTGGCTTCGCTCCGGTGCGCCCCAAGGAAGCCGAACGCGCGATGCTCACGATGGTCCGCACCGAGGCGATTCCGCTGCGCGCGATGCAGGCCGCGATGCCGTTCGACTGGGAAACCTATCCTCAATTCATGGACAAGCTCGACCGTCTGCCCAAGGGCGTGAACCTGCTGCCTTACGTTCCGATGAATCCGGTGCTGGGCTACGTCATGGGAATCGAGGAGTCCAAGACGGGCCGCATGCCGTCGGACGACGAGCACGCCACGATGCGCCGCATTCTGCACGAAGCAATGGATGCGGGCGCGTGCGGATGGTCGGCGCAACGGCTTCTTCCGGGCGGACCGAGCGCGGTTCAGCGCGACTTCGACGGCTCTCCGATGAATACCGACGTGATGCATGACGAGACCTGCCTCGAAATGGCGCGAGTACTCGGCGAGCGTGGCGAAGGCTTTCAGGAACTGACGCTGGCGAGTTGGGATCCGAGGAAGGACGCGGAGCACTTCGAGAAGATCGCCGAGGTCAGCGGGCGTCCGATAATGTACGAAGCACTGGTGACGAACGATCGCTTCCCGCATCGCCATCGCAATACGATGAGGTGGCTCGAACGATGCCGTCAGAAGGGTCTGCCGGTCTATGGCCAGGGAACAACCACCGATGCCGGTCTCACGTTCACGTTCGAGGACTGGAACTTGTTCGACGACTCCGACGCCTGGCGCGAGGCAACCACCGGCACCGTGGCCGAGCGCACCGAGAAACTCGCTGATCCTCGCCGCCGCGATGCGCTCAAGGCACAGATGCCGCGCGAGAGCCTGATCACCAACTATTTCGACGAGATAATCATCACGGAATGCCAATCCCCCGAGAACAAGAAGTTCGAGGGCATGACCCTGCGCCTCGCGGCGAAAGAGACGGGCAAGGACGCCGTCGACACCATGCTGGACATCGCAGTGTCGGAAAATCTCAAGACCGAGTTCTTCGCACCGGCGGTGAACTCGTCCGATCTGATGAAGGAACTGCTCGACTATCCATACATAACATTCGGCGTTTCCGACGGCGGCGCGCACACGAAGTTTCTCACCGCTGGCCGCTATCCCACCGAAGGACTCATCCGCTTTGTACGCGAGAAGCAGTGGTTGAGCCTCGAAGACATCCACTGGCGGATGTCGGGGCTTCCGGCCTTCTGCGCGGGATTCAAGGATCGCGGCTTTCTGCGCGAAGGCGCACCGGCCGATATCGTGATTTACAACCTCGAGCGATTGAAGGTCCTACCGGTCGAGATTGCGCACGACTTGCCGGGCGACGAATGGCGCCGTGTGCAACGTGCCGAGGGCTATAGCCATGTGATCGTGAACGGTCAGATTACGTGGGAGGGCGACCGCTTCACCGGCGCAACTCCGGGTAAGGTCCTGCGCCACGGAGTCTCGGCTTAACGAAAGCGATCGCGCAGAGTTTTAAGCGAGCCGCCGCCGTCTTACGGCGGCGGCTGGATCTCAGAGGCACTTCAGTCAGGGATTTTCTCTCCGATGCTTACGGCTTCAAGAGCCCGACCGTGAACATGGGTAGAACCTGACGAGAGATTGATTCCTTCGTAGCCCTTTTCCGCAACTTCGTTGATCTTGCTCACGTATTTCGGGGATCCGCCGTTGTAAACGAGGTACCGGATCTTGCCGTGCTCGTGGCCCGGGATGTTCGAGTTGTACCCGGTGAACCAGGACTTGGCCTTTCGCATGAGCATCGCCGAGTACATCTTTTTCACGTGGGCGGTCCAGTATTCCTGGGCTTCGAGGGTCGGATCAGCCCGAACGTAGCCATGCTCCCACATATACTCGAGCAATTTCGTACACCAGTTGACACCGGTTTCGATGCCGCGCGGATAGTTCGTCGAGGCCGAGCCGCTCTGCGGCCCGGACGGCATCAGGAAATTCGGGAACCCATGGACGAGCATTCCCAGGAATGTCGACGGACCGTCGCTCCATCGCTCGCGTAATTTCGCGCCACCGACACCCTGAATGTCGATTCGGTCGAACGCGCCGGTGATCGCATCGAAGCCTGTGGCATACACGATTATGTCAAAGTCGTATTCGCGCTCGGTGGTGCGTATCCCCTTTTCGGTCACCTCGACGATCGGCGTCTCGCTGATGTCCACCAGGTGCACGTTGTCGCGGTTGTAGGCTTCGAAATAATGCGTCTCCATCGGCACCCGCTGCACGCCGAAGCCATGATCACGGGGAATCAGCTTCTCGGCGACGGCCGGATCCTTCACCCGCCGGCGAATCCGGTCGGCGACGTACTCGGAGAACTCGGCGTTCGCTTTCTCATCCGTAAATATCTCGCGGAAGTTGCGCAGCCAGATCGCAAACCCGGGCATATCATAGAGCCGATCCCACAGCGCCACGCGCTCCTCACGCAGCGATGTCGTAGAAGCCGCGCCGGTCAGGCTCATGTTCGAAGCCGCCGGGCGTACGAGAGCAGGTCTTGAAGATCTCGTCATAACGCGATCGGATGTCGGCCATCTCCGCTTCGGAGATCGGCCCGTTGTTCAGAGGAGCGGACCAGTTGGGCCGGCGCTGGAAAACGGTCAGCTCGCCGACCTTGTCCGCGATCTCCCCGATAACCTGGATACCCGTGGCGCCGGTACCGATCACGGCGACCTTCTTGCCGGCCATCGCGACCGGTTCGTGCGGCCAATGGAAAGTATGGAACGAGCGCCCCTTGAATTTCTCCATACCCTTGAACAGCGGAGGGGTGGGTATTGAAAGGAGGCCGACCGCCAAAATGATGAAGCGGCTTGTCAGCTCGCGACCGTCCTCGATCCTGAGCCGCCACAGGTCATTGGTCTCGTCGAAGTGCGCCGCCTCGACCTTGCAATTGAACTGCATGTATTTGCGCAGGTCGAACTTGTCCGCGACGTAGTTCAGATAGCGCAGGTTCTCAGGCTGACCTGAGAATCGTTCTTTCCAGTGCCATTCATTCAGCAGTTCCTTGGAAAATGAGTAACCGTAGGTGTAGCTTTCCGAGTCGAACCGGGCTCCCGGATAGCGGTTCCAGTACCAGGTCCCGCCAAGGTCGGGCGCGGCGTCGAGCACGGTGGCGTCCACTCCGAGATCGGCCAAAAGTTTGATCTGATAAATTCCGGCCACTCCAGCGCCGATGACAATAACCTCGTAGTGCGACTTTGTCCTGTCGATCATAATCTGCTCCCATTATATTCGTCGGATAGCGCGCCCAACGGTCTCCAGCTCTTTCCACCATCGACGAACTTCGAAATCAGCGACATCGCGATTCGGTCGCCGTGGCATTAGTCTCGCAGGATTGTGGAAAAAGTCAAATCCTGATTAGAATTAGGCAATGCGCAAGACGCGTCGACTTTCGGCGCAAACGGAAACCGGCCGCTAGCTGATTTGGGAGACGACGACGATGGGTACTCTTGATGGAAAGGTCGCGATCGTTACCGGTGCCGCGCGCGGCCAGGGAGCGGCGGAGGCTCGGCTCTTCGTTGCAGAAGGCGCCAAGGTCATGTTGACCGACGTCTTACCGGAAGGCGGAGCCGTCGCCGAAGCGTTGGGCGACCTGGCGGCTTTTTCACGCCACGATGTAAGCAGCGGGGCGGACTGGGAACGGGTAGTCCGAGCCACCATACAGCGGTTCGGGCGCATGGATATTCTGGTGAACAACGCCGCCATCTACAAAATGCGATCGCTGCTCGACACTACCGACGACGAGTTCGACCAGATCACCCGGATCAACCAGCGCGGCCCATTTTTGGGCATGCGGACGGCTGCGCCCGCGATGCGCGCATCGGGCGGCGGTTCGATCATCAATATCTCGTCGGGCGCGGGACTGAGAGGCGTGCGCAATATGCTCGCCTATGCCGCGACCAAATGGGCGCTGCGCGGAATGACCAAGTGTGCGGCGCTGGAACTTGCGGCCGATCGCATTCGCGTTAACTCGATACATCCGGGTGTAATCGAGACACCGATGCTGGATCACAATCCGGCGGCGTTTAACCAGGCGTTGGTGCGCGCAACTCCGATCGGGCGCATCGGCCAGCCCGACGATATCGCACGGATGGTGCTCTATCTTGCCTCCGATGCCGCCAGCTTCATTACCGGCGCCGAATTCGCGGTCGACGGCGGCGGAACGATCTAGAGATCGAAAATACCGCAGCGCATGCGGCAGCAGGCTCACAATCCGCGCATCGTCCGAAGTGAAAGAGATATACGAGAAGACCGGTCTTACCGGCACGATGATCTTTATCGTCATCCGCTCGACGCTGATCAATTAGAGAGGCGAAGTAGTCGCACGCGTTGACCAGCGGATGATGAACCGCCGGCCGTAGGCAGGCGCTGTTCCGCTTTGTGCAGGGCTCTGAGGCGGATCACTGTCAGGAAAAGCGATGCTTTTAGGTGCTTCGCCCCAAGCCCAAAAACTCTGTCGAGAGCTGATTTCGGAAGTCATGCCAAAGAGCGAACCGTATTCTACGACCGTCCTTATTCGTGGCTTATAGCTCCTGATTAACCGCTTCATGGGACGCCGGATGACATTTAGCGCGGCCTTAGTGTAAGCCGCCGGAAGCGCTGATTCGTTCGCCCGTCAGCCATGCGGCATCGTCTGAGGCGAGAAAAACAATGACTGGCGCGATTTCCTCCGGCTTGCCAAATCTCGCGGCCAGCGGGGTAGCCGCTGCGCCCGCTTCTCCCGCCGCACTGCCGACAAAGCCGCTGCTGCGATTGCCTTCTGTATCAACGAGCCCTGGGGCGACGGTATTAACGCGGATGTTCCGGGGTCCGAGCTCTTTCGCCAGCGCCTTTGTAATCGTATCAATGGCGCCCTTGGTTGCTGAGTAGAGACACGAACTCGGAACCGGATTCTCGCTGGCGATGGAGCTGACATTGATGATGCTGCCGCCGCTGGACGGGAAATATCTCAGCGCTTCCTGCGTTGCGAGAATCGTCCCGAGCACATTGATGTCGAATTCGCGGTGGAACTCTCTTTCCGTGATCGCTTCGAGGGGTTCGAATTGAAAAACGCCGGCATTGTTCACCAGCACATTCACCGACCCGAAGACTTCCTTTGTCTTCTCGAACATGCGCTTTACGTCGGACGCTTTAGAAACGTCAGCCTGAATCGCGATGGCTTTACCGCCTTCGTGTGTTATCTGCGACACCAGACGCTCGGCGCCTTCTTTTCCTGAGGAGTAGATGACCGCAACTGCAGCTCCTTCAGCCGCGAGCGCCTTGGCCACAGCAGCTCCAATTCCTTTGGATGCTCCGGTTACGATTGCCACCCTGCCAGCTAATTTTTTCATATCAATGTCCCTCTCGTTGCGACAGGCTAGCCTTTAGCTCGCCTTGATTTGATCAGATCGGCCGACGACGCCCCTTCGAGCGACAATCCATAGCCAACTTCGCGCACGATCCGCTCCTTCAACGGTTGAATAAAATGGATACGGGTGGCGCGGCGCGTCACTTCAGGGGCCTTCAAATATAGCTCCGCCAATGCCCGCGCCCGGCTGAGTGCAGTACCATTTGGTACAACTTCGGCAACTACTCCCCACTCGTTTGCGGTACGCGCAGGCAGCGGCTGTGGGTTCAGCAGGAACGCCTCCGCTCGTCCTGCTCCAGCACGGTAACTCCAGGTGGTAAAGATGCCGTCACCTGGAGCAACGCCCGCGGCGAAGTGGGCTACATCCTCGAAGGTCGCACTCTCCGCGGCCACAATCACACTGGCAAGTAATGCGTAGTCTGAATGCACATGCGCGCGTCCCTCGATAGCCGCGATGACCGGCACGCGTATGTTGGCTATGTTTTCCAAAACCTGAAGACCTTCGTCGTGAACCTGGCTCCAGACGCCGGGATCCGTGACGTCACCGAAAGATGACCAATCGACATCACCAATAAACTGGCTGGCTGCGCCCGTCAGGATTACAATTTTGTTCGCTCGATCTTGCCCAATCCGGTAGAAGGCATCGACAAATTCTGTGTGAGCTTGCGCGGTCATAATGAACGGTCCACCGTTGCTGTGGAATTGAGCAACCAGTACACCGTTGACTTCTCGCGTCAGCTTTAGGTTGTGATACCCAGCGAAGTAATCAGCTTGAATGGTTTGCATAGGATTCTCCTCTCTGATTCATCTGCTCGGAGTCACTCAATCTAATGAGATAATTCGTGGCTGACCCCCTCGAAGGTTCATCGCGCCGAAAGATTAGCCATTAACTGGCTCAACCCTTCGGACATTGTCGGATGAGTCAGGATTGGATCGCGGAAAACCGAGTAGGGTAGGTGACCAAGCATCGCAGTTTGCATCGCTACCATCAGCTCGCTCGCTTCGAATCCGAATGCGGTGAAGCCCAGAATCTCGTCGCTGTTTTTGGCGACGAGTACCTTCATAAAGCCGCGCGGCTCGGAAATTGTTTTAGTGCGTAGCACTTCGGCCATCGGCAACGTTGCCATGCGATATTCGATGCCGTCGCGACGCGCTTCGACTTCGTTCTTACCGACGCGCGCCAACTCCGGATCGGTGAACATGCAGAAGGGAATCAAGCGATTGCGGTTGGTGCGATTGCCGCCGCTCAGGTTTGCGTGAACGATGTGGTAGTCGTCGAGACCGACGTGCGTGAATTGAGGACTGCCCGCGCAATCGCCCATCGCCCAGACGTTTTCCGCGGTAGTTTCCAGCCGCTCATTAGTCTTGATGTAACCGTGCTCGTCGAGTTGAACGCCGGTCTTATCGAGACCGATTCCGTCGCTGTTTGCCTTGCGGCCGGTCGCGACGAGAAGATCGGTGCCCTCGATAGCACGATCTCCGCGTGAGTCATTGACGTACACGCGAATGCGATTGCCTGAATGTCCTTCGACGCGGCGAGTCGTGGCATCCAGCACGACCTCGATTCCCTCATCGACGAACAAGTCCTTGAGCGCTGCCGCGACATCGGGATCTTCCCGGTTCGCCAGTTGCGCGGTGTGTTCGATCACCGTCACCTCCGAACCGAATCGACGAAACGCCTGCGATAGTTCGAGGCCGACGTACCCGCCGCCGAGCACGATCAAATGCTTGGGCAAGCGATCAAGCTCCAGCGTTTCGACATGCGTCATCGGCGTAGCCTCGGCCAGGCCGGGCACTTGCGGAATTGCTGCGCGCGAACCGAGATCGAGAAAGACGCGGTCTCCCCGGATGGTTCTCGTACCGCCGTCTCGCAGCTCGATCTCCACCGTGCGGGGAGCGACGAAGCGCGCAATACCATAAATCAATTCTGCGCCGCTGGCTTCGGTGAGTTCCTCGTGCGCTTTGCGCAGCTCTCGGACCATCGCGCGCTTGCGCCGCTGCACGGCCGCCATGTCGACGCTCAACGAATCAGTCTTGAGGCCGAACTCGATGCCGCGCCGGGCCAGGGAGATTACCTTGGCGGACCAGATGATGTTCTTGCTTGGCAGACAAGCGACGTTAGGACACGCGCCACCGAGCAGCCCGCGCTCGACGATTGCCATTCGACGACGGTCGTCGCGGGTCCATGCGGTAACCTTGCCAGCGATTCCGCTGCCGATGATGAGGTCGTCATACTTCTCAACGTTGGCCATTTGATTCGCCTCCTTGGCCCGACGTCTGGCGTGACTCTTGATGCGGAAAGTCGATTGGAACCCGCGCGACGTGGCTCATGTAGTTCTCGAAAATGTTCAGTGCGACGTTGGCGACCGTCTCGACGATTTCACCGTCGCTCAAACCGCCGGTACGGGCGCGCGCGAGATCCGCGTCCGTGAGTTCGCCACGCTGAACGACGATGCTGCGCGCGAGTTTGAGGATGGCATCTGTTCTCGCATCGTCCGCGCTTGCGCGAATCGCATCGTCGATTTCAGCTTGATTCAGTCCGATTTTTGCGGCGATAGCTGTGTGCCCGCTCAAGCAGTAAGCGCAAAGGTTGCTCTCGGCGATGGCGAGCGCGAGTTGCTCGCGAGTTTTTTCGTCGAGGGCTCCGCGGCCGAGCGCCGTGCTCAGATCCATGAGTCCTTCAAGCGCCGCCGGCGCATTCGCAAGAACGCGAAATAGATTCGGCACCAGCGCGAATTTCGTGCGTATCTCTGCGAAGTGTCGTCTGATCGCGCCGGTTGCCCGATCGGGATCGACTGGCTTGATGCGATTCTGGTCTCGGTATCCGCTCATCGCCGCCTCTCGGCTGATTGCTCGGGATTCGAAACACAGCTTTCGTGCCAAGCAGCGGTTGCCGAAGAACGTTTGAGGGAACGGAGTTTTCCGGGTGATCAATGAAGCGCTGGACTACGAAGAATCGTAAAATTACGATTGTTCGCAAGACTCGCAAGAATTCGCGATCGCCAACCGCCAGCTGCGAGAGTCAGGCGTTGATGCCATGAAACCCTCACTCCCCGAGAACGAGGCTGAGCGCTTGAACGCGCTTCGGCGGTACCAAATCCTCGACACGCCGCCGGAACCGGCTTTCGACCGTATCGCTGAGATGGCGGCGAATTTCTTTCACGTGCCGATGGCTGGCGTAAGTCTGGTTGACGAGGATCGCGTCTGGTTCAAGTCTCGCGTCGGCATTGACTTCCATCAGACCGCGCGTGACGCCGGGTTATGTTCTTTGGCGATGCTCTCGCAAGGAGTCTACCACCTGAGCGACGCTGCCCATGACCAGAGCGCACTCCGCCATTCGTTCGTTGCAGATCTCGACATCCGCTTCTACGCGGCTGCTCCGCTGCGCAATCACGAGGGCTTCAATCTTGGAACCGTGTGGGTCCTCGACCAGAAGCCGCGCGAACTGGCATCGGGCGAGGCAGAAATGCTCCGGGCGTTGGCAGCGCTCGCCATGAATCAGATGGAACTGCGACTCTACGCAGAGAAGGTCGCCCGGCTGGAACGCGCTGAAAGAACGATCGGCGAGCAACTGCATGAAGCAAACCAGCGCCTGGCCCAAAGCGAGGAACAGTTCCGTGACCTTTTTGAGGAAGCACCCATCGCGTACGTCCATCAGGGTTTTGATACACGCATCTACCGGGCTAATCGCACGGCGATGAAAATCCTCGGCGTCAAACCGGGGGAAATCGAAGGGATGGAGGGAACCTCCTTTTGGTCCGATACGCCAGAGGCTCAACGCCGAGGCCGCGAGGCGCTTCCGTTGATGGCGGCCGGTACCGATGAAAAGGGGGTGGTCCTCGAACTGCGGCGTATGGACGACGGCAGACCGGTGTGGGTCAGATGGTGGTGCAGGCCGGAGCCCGGCGGCAGTTACACTCGTAGTATGTTCATCGACATCACCGAGCAAGTCCTGATGGAGCAGGAGAAGGCACGCCTCGAGGCCCAGAACGCATACCTGCTCGACGAAATCCGAACCGAACAGAGGTTCGGCGGTATCATCGGCGGAAGTTCCAGATTGCGAAAAGTGATGCAGCGGGCTCAACTCGTTGCGCCGACCGATGCTACCGTCCTGATCACCGGGGAAAGCGGTACAGGAAAGGAGCTCGTCGCACGGGCCATCCACGAGCAGAGCTCGCGACGCGAACGCCCTCTGATCAAACTCAATTGCAGCGCGGTGCCTGAAGGTCTCTTCGAGAGCGAGTTCTTTGGGCACGTAAAAGGGGCTTTCACAGGCGCACTCAAGGACAAGCCGGGCCGTTTTGAACTGGCCGATGGCGGCACGTTATTCCTCGATGAAATCGGCGAAGTGCCGCTCGCGATGCAAGCCAAGCTGCTCCGCGTATTGCAGGAACAGGAGCTTGAACGGGTCGGTGACACCCGCACGCGCAAGGTTAATGTACGGGTCATCGCCGCATCCAATCGGAACCTAAAGAGGGAGGTCGACGAAGGTCGCTTTCGCCAGGACCTTTTCTACCGGCTCAGCGTTTTCCCGATCGAGATCCCGCCGCTCAGAGAGCGCCGCGATGACATTCCGCCGCTCGTCGCGCATTTCATCCGCCAAAGCGCGCGCCGGATGAATCGTCCTGAGCCACAGCTCAGCAAGGCGGCACTAGATCGACTCGGCTCGTACGACTGGCCTGGTAATGTGCGTGAACTTCAAAACACGGTCGAGCGCGCTATTATCCTGTGGCGGGAGGGTCCGCTCACCTTCGACCTACCCGCCTCGCCGACACGCGAAAATACTGAGCAGCGACCCAAACCAGCCGCGGACGGCGTGCTCCTTACCCGCGACGAATTAAAACGACAGGAGCGCGAGACGATTATAAACGCCCTAAAGCAGGCCAACGGAAAGGTCTCCGGACCAGGGGGTGCAGCGGAATTGCTGGCAATGAAGCCCTCGACATTGGCATCGCGCATTTCTTCCCTGGGCATCAGTCGCAGAACACTGAGCTGAGGGCACCTTGTTCTGATTACACATGGTCGCCAAGCCCCAAACCAAATCGACAAATCATCGAATGTTCGACCTCACAAAACCGCAACGCACTGCGCGTACATAGTCGTGGTCCGTTTTACCGGCGCTAAGCACATCGCCGTCGCCGAAGAGCACGCCCCACGCGAGCAGCGACCCGGGGGGCTTGACGATCGGGCTGGGGGCGTAGGTCGAACTTGACCAATAATAGGCTTTCGATGGGCCGCCAGACTCGGTGCAACTGCACTCTTCGGTGTACCCGGCGCCATCCACAGTACAGCCAAATGTGCAGTTTTTGTTGAACGCCTCATCAACCGGCGGGAGGTAGGTCTGGTAGTCCACGATGCTTTGCAGCTCCTTGACGTTGGGTATGCGCCAGTCGCAGTGGCGGGCGAAGCAGGGACGGGTGTTGAGCTGCGCAACCCACTGGAAGATCGTCATTCCGCCGCCTGAGACGTTGCACGTCCCACCGTCTGAGCAATCCGCGTCGGTGCCGCACACTGTGGTAGAGCTGTTCGAACACGTCCCCTCCCACGGGTAGGTGTTGTCCCAGTTGTGGAGGCCACCGATGGCCTGGTCCTTCTTCTCCCACATCAGCTTGGTGTTCCGGTCTGTGATGGTGCCGTCGCCGTTGTCCCGGAATCTGAGCGGCGCCCCGGCTCTGATCTCACCGTCATCGCCCGCAACGTATGCAGTCGTCTGCCCGGTTGCTGGGAAGCTCTGCGGTTCGAAAAAGGCTGGGCAGCCCTTAGCAGGTTGGCGAAATAGTGTCTTTGCCCCGCTCTCGACGGTCTGGGTAAATCCCGCTCCGATCCCATCCTGATCAGATTGAGCGTATCCAGCTCCCGTCCACAGCAGCGTGATACACACGGCAATAAGCGTCAGATTTGATTTTCTCATAACGCTTGTTAACGTTCCTCTCATCAATGCGAACCCTGGGTGTAAGTGAACGATACACAAGTCTGCGGTTCAGAAGTGTTTTCTGCCGACTTTCTCAATACCGTGCTAGGCAGTCTGGAGCCACTCCAGCCGACGCGGTCGGAAGTTCAGCTCACGTTTGGCTTTCTCATTCGATGCACCTCGAAGCCTGGTCGCGTAATAGACGGAATCGGCGCCGGAGGTGGCAAGCGCCTGCTGCTCCGTGATTTGAGGCGGTTGCGGTGCTCCGCACGCGCGAGCAAATGCGGGCAGCCATCGACGCTGCTCGCTCGGGTCATCGTCCACAATATTGTACACCCCCGGCGCGCATCGGAGCGCCGCCACGGTCGCCGCGGCGGCATCTTCTATGTGGATGAAACTCGACACGCCGTTGCCCTTGCCGATGATCGGGACACGCCGTTGGCGCACCTGCTCGCCCATATCGCCAGTGCTCGTGTACCACGTGCCCGGTCCATAGAAGAATCCGTAACGCAGAGCGACGCATTGTATCGCCGGTGTTCCGAACGCGGCCGATTCCAGCTCAATATACGTACGCGCTCCGGCGGCGACCCCCGGAGACGCGTCAACCGCAAACGACTCCTTTTCAGTGGCGAGACCCGCGCCGGGGGCATACCAGAATCCCGATGATTGCAGGATGTAGCGGCGCACTCCGCCGTCATGCATCGCAGCCAGCAGACTGATATTCCCCCTGGTTCTGACTGTGCGATCACGATCCGCCGCCGCCTTCATTTCTTCCGGCGTGTAATGTCTGGGCAGCGAGGTCAACTCGTTGATGATGGCCTCTGGTCGAATCCGTTGGATCGCGGCCTTAACCGAGGCGGCATCGAGCGCATCGCCGGTCACAGCCTCCGCGCCCATCTTACTCAGGGCGCTTTCTGAATCAGACGAACGCACCAGTCCAAACACCGCGTGGCCGTTTTGCTTCAAATAATCAATCAGCGGCCGGCCGATAGCGCCAGTCGCTCCCGCAACCAGAACTTTCATTGCACACCTCCTGGAATGGCGTTGAGAAAAAAGGACGGAGTTAGAACGAGCTCCGTTCAACGTCGTGCCTGGAAACCGGAGGAACAGCTCCCTCGAGCGCCCTAATCAATTGAGAGTGGACAGCAGCGCCGTCGCTTGCTTGAAATCGGTGCTCTCGTGGCCCTCACTGACGGTCGCGATAACCGGGGCAAGGATCGCTTTCGCCTCTTCCCGCCGATCGTGAAAGTGGAGGAAGGCGGCGAGGCTGGTCGCGCTGCGCAACTCCCAACAGCGCGCTTGCTGGCGGCGAGCGATCTCGATCGCCTGCTGAAAGCTGCGTTCTGTCTCATGAGGGTCGCCGCGATGCATCACGATCAATTCGCCGCGCAGACGCCATATCTCGGCTTCGTGCATGCGCTGGCCGCTGCTCGAGATCACCTTGAAGGCCTCGGCAACAACCGCGAGTCCCTTTTCAGGCTCGCGCGATCCCAGGTATGCCTCGGCTAGCAGGCTCAGCGCGTAACAGTAGATCAACTCGCCACCGTTCTCGATCAGCGCCGTCATTGCCGCGCGCATCCGAATGATCCCGGCGGCGTAATTGCCTTCGCCGACCAACACCCGCCCGATAATCATCGAGGCCACCGCCGACCAGTATGGAAAGCCGCCCTCGCGCGCGATTTCGATGAGCGATTCCGCCCGCGGCCGAATGGTCGTGTGGTCGCCGCGAAAGTGCGCCAGCGCGATTGCGTACATCAGGGCGAACGCGATGCTGTAAGGGCTGCCGAGGCGGTTGGCGAGTTCCAGCGCCTCTTCGCCTCGCGCATTCGCCTGATCGGCGTAGCCCAGCATCCACAGCGCCCACGAAATCTGGCATCGCGACGGGACCACCGCGGCCATCGGCATCGGCAGGTAGCGAGGAATATCACGATCGTAGATCGCGATCGCCTGGTCGAAATGCTCGCGCGCGCCGCCGAATTCGCCGCGCCACAAGCACGCCGAGCCGAGGTTGGTGTGCGCGGCGGCTTCGCCGATCTCGTCGTTCACCAGGCGCGAGAGCTTGAGGGTTTTCTCCGCCAAACTCATGGCATCGTGCAGGCGATTGCGCGCCAGGTTGAAGATGCACAGCCTGTACATGACGCCGAACATCTCCGGCCCCTCGCCGATACGCTGGCACAACGCCATCCCGCGATTGAGGCTTTCGGCCAGCGCGGGACTGGCAAAGCCCTGGGTGGTCGCCAGGAGCGGTGACTGAATTCCCAGCAGGTTGAGCTCTTCGCGATCGCGCTCGCGCGTGTCCGGCAGCGAAGCCAAAAGCGTAAGCGCCTGGTTGACGTAGCGGATCCCGTCGTCGTATGCGGAACGCGCACGGGCCTGTTCCGCCGCCAGCTTCAAATAGCCCACCGCTTTGGAGGCATTGCCGCTGGAAGCGTAATGATGCGCCAGTTCACCGAGGTGATCGTCGACTTGGCCGGCGAAAAGCTGCTCCATCGCCTCCGCCGTGGATTCATGGATCTCGCGGCGCCGTTCGATCAATACGGAATTGTAGGCGACCTCCTGCGTAAGCGCATGCTTGAAGGTGTATTCGCTTTCCGGAAAGGCCGGCTTTTCATAGATGAACTCGGCAAGCTGGAGCCGGGCCAGTTCCGAAGTGAGTTCCTCTTCAGGGCGCGCGGTTACGCGGCGCGCCAGCGCCAATGGAAACTCCTTGCCAATTACCGCGAGGGTCTGCAGCAATTCCTTGCCCGCCGGAGCAAGCTGATCGATGCGCGCGGCCAGAATGCCCTGCACCGTCGGCGGAATGAGGATCGCACCGAGTGGTTTCGCCAGGGTCACGCCGCCATTGTCCGCCAGCACCCCTTGATCGAACAGCGCCTGGACCATTTCCTCCACGAAGAAAGGATTGCCGTCGGTCTTGGCGATGATCAACTCTTTGAGCTCGCGCAACTGAGGATCGTCGCCCACCAACCCGGAAAGCATCTCGGCGGCGCTCTCACGTCCGAGCGGGTCGAGCCGCAATTGCGTGTAGTAGGTCTTGCCGCCCCATTGATGTCCGTATTCGGGCCGGTAGTTGACCATCATCAGGATCCGCGCGGTACCGATGCTGTCGGCAAGGAGATCGAGCAGAGCCTGGGTCTCGGTATCGACCCAGTGCAGGTCTTCGAAAATGAGCAGCAGCGGCTGATTGAGGCTCTCGCGATGGACCACGCTTTTGATCGCTTCGCGTGTCCGGCGGCGCCTGATAGCAGCGTCCATTTCGCGCAGCGGACTGGTGGGATCTTCGACCCGCAGCAGCGCGAAGAGATAGGGCAAGCAGTCTTCGAGCGCACGGTCGAGTGCGAGCACTTTGCCGGTAACCTTTTCGCGCCGTGCGCGATCGTCGTCCTGATCGGCGATGCGAAAGTAGCTCTTGAGCAGCTCGATCACCGGCAGGTAGGGCGAGGCCCTTCCGTGCGAGACGGAAAAGGCCTCCATCACAAAGGAGTCGCCCTGTGACATCGACCTGAATTCATGGAAGAGGCGCGACTTGCCGACTCCCGCTTCGGCAACGGCGGCAACGATTTGGCCATGACCGGCGCGGGCCAGCCCGAGCGCGCGGCGGAGTTGATCGATTTCATTGTGGCGGCCCACGAATTTTGACAATCCCCGCTGAGCGGAAATCTGCAGCCGCGTGCGCAGAGCACCCAGCCCAATCACTTCATAGACGTTTACCGGCTCGCTTACCCCCTTGACGCGCGTGGGGCCGAGTGGCTTGAACTCGAAATAACCTGCCGCCGATTTCTGCACCGTTTCCGTAACCGCGATCGAGCCTGTAGGCGCCAGCGTTTGCATCCGCGCGGCGAGGCTGGTCGAGTGGCCGATCGGCGTGTATTCGGTATGCTCATCATCGGTGCGAATCGAGCGCACCACCACTTCGCCCATGTTGAGGCCGATGCGGATTTCCAGCGGCGGATTACCGGCCTCGCGCAGGCGCGACGAATACTTGCGCATCTCGCTTTGCAGTCTGAGCGCCGCATACAGGCCGCGATGGACGTGGTCCTCGCGCGCGATCGGAGCGCCGAACAGAGCGAAAATCCCGTCGCCGGTTGATTGGACAATGTAGCCGTCGTAGTGATGGACCGCGTCGATCATCAAGCGCAATGCGGGATCAACCAGTGCGCGTGCCACTTCGGGGTCGAGCTCCTCCATCAGATCCATCGACCCTTTGATATCGGCGAACAGCGCGGTGACGGTCTTGCGTTCGCCGTCGAGCGCATCCGTGATCGCCGGCTCGGGTGCGACGCGAACCTCAGGCTTCGGCGCTGCGTTCAGAGGGGCAGCCGATGCCGCCGCGGCGGGGCGCAGAGAATTTCCGCATTGCCCGCAGAACTTGAAAGACGCGGGATTATCGAAGGCACACTTCGGGCATCGATTGTCGAGCGGCGTGGCGCAGTTGCCGCAAAACTTCATACCTTGCGGATTTTCAGTTCCGCAGCTTGAACACTTTGGCACGCGATAAATCTAGCTCGATCGGCCCTCCCGACCAATGATCTTCGACTTCTTTATTTTGGTTCGCATCAGACTGCGTCATCCGCCAGCAAGCCCTGATGCCCCCGATATTCTCCATTCGAATCGCCCTATATAGCGCCGATGTGACGCCGATTTGCTCTCATCTGCGGAACGATTGTTCTTGCGAGCGCCGCGTACGCGGGTGGGTGTACAATCTCATTTGACGCTGCCGCGTGGTTCATTTGACGCCGTGAAAGAATCATCAACCGCCGATCTCCCGCACGTTGTAATCCTGGGCGGTGGCTTTGGCGGGCTCACCGCCGCCCAAAAGTTGGCGAAAACGCCGGTCCGGATCACTCTTATCGACCGCCGCAACCATCATCTGTTCCAGCCGCTGCTCTACCAGGTAGCGACCGCGGCCCTTAATCCCAGCGACATCGCGTCGCCGATTCGGAGAATTCTGCGCCGGCAAAAGAACGTGAGCGTGATTCTGGGCGACGCGGTCGCGATCGACACCACGAAAAAGATCGTCCAGCTCGCCGACGGCGAAGTCGCGTACGACTTTCTGGTGCTCGCGGCCGGCGCTACGCATTCGTATTTCGGGCACGACGACTGGATCGACGCTGCGCCGGGGCTCAAGACTCTCGAGGACGCGGTCGAAATCCGCCGTCGCGTGCTGGTCGCATACGAAGCGGCTGAACGCGAAATCGACCAGCGCAGGATCACCGAATGGATGACCTTTGTGATCATCGGCGCGGGACCGACCGGAGTCGAGATGGCCGGGGCGCTGGCGGAAATCGCGCGCCGGGTATTGGAGCGCGATTTTCGCCACATCCAGCCGGGTCGGGCTCGAATTGTCCTGATCGAGGCGGGACCACGAGCATTGCCCGCCATGTCACCCGATTCGTCGGCGAGCGCAATCCGGCAACTGGAGCGAATCGGCGTCGAAGTAATCACCGGCTCCGCCGTGACCGCCATCGACGGCAACGGAGTCACGCACGCAGGAGGAAGAATCGACGCGCGCACGGTCATCTGGGCGGCCGGCGTCGCGGCTTCACCGCTCGGCAAAGCGCTCGGCGCGCCGGTGGACCGCGCCGGACGGGTGCTGGTGAATCAGGATCTTTCGGTGCCGGGCACGGATTCAGTTTTCGTCATTGGCGATCTCGCCGCGATCAAATCTGACGGCAAACCGGTTCCAGGAGTATCACCGGCCGCGATCCAGGAAGGACGCCATGTCGCCGCGAACATCGCGCGAATCGTGCGCGGCGAATCGCCCACCGCCTTCCGCTACCGCGACAAGGGCACGCTCGCCACGATCGGTCGTGCAGCGGCCGTCGCCGACCTGGGCCGGGTGCATCTGCACGGCCTTGTCGCATGGCTGACGTGGCTATTGGTTCACATCTTTTACCTGATCGGCTTTCGCAACCGATTCCTGGTGATCAGCGAATGGGCCTGGATGTATCTCTGGAACGATCGCGGCGCGCGCCTGATAACAGGCGACGTCGAGCCGCTGCTCGAGCGCGGCAAACGCCCCGACGATCGCGACCGGATGCTCTCACCTTAGTTGATCCGCGCCGAGTACTACGGTCAGGATTGCAGCGCACTGAAACGCGTGTGAACTGGCTTGCGCTTCGTCGTCAGCATGGTTCGCCTCGTTTCATCTATAGCTGTGGTCGTCCAGAAAGCCGCTCGCCTTGCCGGGGCTGCTCTCCGAGAGAAACAAACACTCCTTTTGTCTCCGTGTGGCAATCGTCGGTACAGAATGTGGCTATCGATGCTGTTTCGATGGATAGCGCCTAGATCATTGATATTGTATGTATTTTGGCGGAAGTACTAACTGAACGACATTTTAGGGGGGATTTTGATGGGATCACTCTATCTGAACGGATTAACTGCTGATAAGCGTAAGCATCTGGAGCAACGACTTTGGGATCAGCAGAATGGAAAATGCTTCATCTCGGGGAAACCGATGGACTTGGAGATTGATGAGATTGATATAGATCACATCATTCCAACGCGCGATAATGGTAAAGACGACCCCACCAATTTCGCACTGACGCTGGCCAGCTACAATCGCTCAAAGCAGGCTGCCGATTTGCGGGTTGCGCGAGTTCTTGCCCGCTTCGACCAAATCAAGGCGACTGCTGATAGCGATGACCGCGGAGCCAACCTCAATGACGTTTTGGAAGCCTACGGCGGAGCATCAGGTTCATTACGCGGCAAGATCGACGGCGTGCATATTACCTATATTGTCGAGGGCGACCGTAAGGTCACTGTGCCAGTGCATACTGATAAGCTGTCGGGGATTCGTTATTTCTTTGCCGTTCTTCCCATAGCGGCACTCTATCATGACGAAAAAATCAATCCGCGTCCTATAGGCTCCAATCTGCGGAGTCTCGTGGAGGAGTTCTTCAAGGGGCGTCCGCAATTGCATGTCGCGCTAGGCTGGATCAGCTCGGCAGCGCTCCCCGAGGCCCGGATCAATATCTTCGACGGGCAGCATAAGGCGGCCGCGCAAATCCTGCTTGGAGCGTTGACGCTTCCAGTCCGCATCTTCATTGATCCCGATTTCGAAATACTCCGAACTACCAACACTAATGCTGGCACGACGCTCAGACAGGTCGCTTTTGACAAGTCAGTGCAGCGGCGATTGGGCTCGGCGATGCTGCTCGATCGCATAGCGCGCTACCGGAAAGACAAAACTTTGCCGGGAGACGATGAAAACTTCTCAGAAAAGGCGCTGGTGGAGCATTTCCGGGGCGACCAGCGTGCGGTTGCTCGCTATGTACTCGATGGCGTTCGCAACGCCATTACCTACTCACCCGACAACAAGCTGCGCGATTATATCGATAACGCTGGGAAGGCCCACGAAAAGCCCTTTTCGTATAGCACCATCGAAAAAACATTCTACTCCAAGTTTATTGGTTCCAGCATGTTAGAGACGCCATGGAATTATCGCAGCGAACAGGGAGAAAATCCCAGGACTATAGAAGTAGCCCAGGTCGTGCGGCTAATGAGTCTCATTGCCGACAAAATCTGCGTGGGCAAATACGATGAGGAGATTGGCACATCGAAGCTTGAGAACAAAGTACAGAAGGGCGAAGATATACCGGAAAAGCACCTACGCGCGTTCCGTATGGCAAAAGAGGAAATTCTCTATTGTTGGATCAACTATATTGGAAAAATTATAGAGAACCATTTTCTGATGTTGGGCCGCGTTGTTGATAATCAAAGGCTGTTTCAATATCCGTTCCCGGAGCAACTCTGGACTAATATTGGTAACTTCATCGATAATCTGGCCCGCTTGCCAATGTGGATAAATCGAGATGCCTCGCTAACGATCTTCGGCGGTAAGCAAACCTATAGCTTCTGGCAGACAATCTTTGAATCGGGCGTCAGTCCAACGGGCCATAAAGCAATGCCAACGGGCATCAACATAATGGAAATGATCAAACCATGAAGCTATATGATGCAGACATAGTTATCTTCTTCATTTACGAATTGACGTGATTCTCTTTAACAGACTGAATGGGGAACTACGGCCGGAATTGCAGCGCTCTTGGAGTGAGCATCGATGGTTGGGAGATGATGCGATAGGCGTTCTCCGCCCATTCGCAGATCCATCGGCGGGTGTCGCGCGGGTCGATCATCTCTTCCATCTGGAACCGGTTTAGCGGGCCTATCGGACCACGCGCGCTTTCGATGCGCGCATTGATCTCCGCGCGCAAGGCGGCGGGGTCGGCGGCCTCGGCAAGCTGACGTTTGTAGGCGGCCTCGATGCCGCCCTCGGGCGGGATGCCGCCCACATCCGCAGCCGGCCATACGACGCGAGCGCTGGCGCCGCTGCGCGGCGTTGCGTAGTTGTTGCCGGCCACTCCAAAGCTGCGGCGCATGATGACGGTGAAGATCGGGATTGCGACCTGCGCGAACGCGATCATCCATTCGCCGCCCTTGCGGATCGTGCCGGCGATTTCGTGCTCGAGGCCCACCGCGAAGCCCGGATTATCGATCAGGTTCAGCACCGGCAGGTGGAACAAGTCGCATAGGTCGAGGTGGCGCTTGAGTTTGTCGCAGCCGTCGGCCGTCAGCGCGCCGCCATTGACGTGCCGGCAGTCGGATGCGATCACACCCATCGGATAGCCGCCAAAGCGAACGAAGCCAACGATCTGGTCGGTGCCCCAGAGCGGCCCGATCTCGAAGAACGAGCCCCGATCCGCCATCAACCGGATGGCCCGGCGCATATCGAACGTCATGATGCGCTTGCGGGGAATGATCGTGAACAGCTCTTCCTCCCGGCGATCGGCAGGATCGGCGGGGTCTGGCGCCAGGACCGGCGGTGCTTCGTAGACGCTCGAAGGAAGGTAGGAGAGGAACCGCTTCGTCATCGAAGTGGCCTCTTCCTCCGACTCCGCCAGATTGTCGACCGAGCCGTTCCGGCAATGAATCTGCCAGCCGCCTAATTCCTCCTTCGTGATGTCGTAACCCATCGCGTGGCTCACCACCGGCGGCCCCGCGACGAAGAGCTGCGCGATGTCGCGCACCATCACCGAGAAATGGCCGAGCACCGCCTTCGCGGCGCCGATACCCACCACGCTGCCGAGCAGCAGATTGACCACCGGCACCTCGCTGAGTTGTTTTACGTACATGCTGCTGCCGAGATGGCCCGGCAGGAACGAGCCGCCTTCGCCGGATACGCGAGGACGTCCCGCCACTATCGCGCCGGAGCTCTCTCTCGCGCTGCTCTCCCCCGCCTTCTGCTGCTTCGGCACCATCGCGGCGATACTGCCGCCGCCCGAGGAGCCATCCAACAACCGTATCGATGGGCAGCGAAAGTCGATCGACAGTCGATCGAGATGAGCGCTCTTCCCGCCGATCGCGCCGTCGGCATGCCCGCCGCGCGAGGTGAAATCGTCGGCACATACCACGGCCGTTCGGCCGTCGATTTTGCCCCATCCTCCAACGTGGTTGGCGGGTGTGAAGCCCGAAACTCGTCCCTCATCGTCGTAGTCGGCGAAGCCCGCGAGGCTGCCGACCTCGCGAAAGCTGCCGGCGTCGAGCAGCAGGTCGATTCGTTCGCGGCAGGTCAGCTTGCCGCGATCACGCTGGCGGACTACTCCCGGATCCTTCGAGCCGGGCGCGAAGCGGCGATGCGCGATCGCCAGCAACGCCTGCACATCGGCAAGCATCGGCGCCCAGGTGTCGTCGCCATAGCGGCGCGGCGAGGTTGCGTCACTGCCGCGCTCAGTTGGGGCGATAGTGGCGACAATCTGGCCCGCCGCGACGGCGGCGCCGACCTCCGCGGGACTGATACCTGTCACGACGCCGGCGCAGGGCGCCGTGACCGCGGTTTCCATCTTCATGGCGCTGATGATCATGAGCGTCGCGCCCGCCCCGACCGTCGCGCCGCTCTCGACGGCAAGCTCGATTATGGAACCAGCCATAGGGCTCTCGACGCCCTCCTGACCGCTCGGAACCGGCAGGCCCGGCTGTGTGCCTGTCGGGATGACCGCGGCTTGGCCGCGATGGAGCGCCGTAGCCTGTTGTTCGAGCAGCACCAGAGGACGTGAGGCGGATGCCTGTGCGCCGATCGGGGTAGAGAGCTCAGGATACTCGGAGAACAGGGTGGTCCGAGCGTCGCCCGTCCGCAGCGCTGGATGCGAGAGCACCGTACGTAGCTGCTTAAGATTCGTCGTCAGACCGGCGACATGGAACTCATCGAGGGCGCGCACGGTGTGGTCAAGCGCCGAAGCGAACGAGTTCGTCGAGTTTGACTGGCAGATGAGCTTTGCGAACATCGGATCGAATTGCGGCGGCGGCGCATAGCCCACATAGCCGCAGGAATCGACCCGCACTCCCGGGCCCGTCGGCTCTTTGTACGCGGTCAGCACGCCGGTGCCGCTCGCGACGATACGCGCCTCTACGGCAAAGCCGAGGGGAGCTTTGATCGCGGCTTGATCCGCGAGGCCCAGCGCTTTCAGAGTCTCCCCGGCCGCGATACGGAACTGAGCCTCGACCAGATCAATGTTCGTGACCTGCTCGGTCACGGTGTGCTCGACCTGGATGCGGGGATTGCACTCGATGAAAAAGTGTTCGCCACGCTCGGGGTTGACCAAAAACTCGACCGTGCCCGCGTTCACATAACCGGCCGCACTGGCCAGACGGATTGCATCCTCAAGGATGCGTCGTCGAAGGCCGGCCTCCAAGCCAGGCGCCGGCGCGATCTCGATGACCTTCTGGTTTCGGAGCTGCACAGAGCAATCGCGCTCGTAGAGGTGGACGATGTCGCCGTGGCTATCGGCCAGGACCTGGACCTCGATGTGACGTGGCCGCGCGATCAGCTTCTCGACAAAGAGGGAGCCGTCGCCGAACGCCGCCATCGCTTCGCTCTGGCATCGGGTGAAGGCCGCCGACATCTCATCGGCGCCCGCAACTGCGCGCATGCCGCGGCCGCCGCCGCCCGCCACCGCTTTCAGCATGACCGGATAGCCAATCGTCTCGGCGACGGCCCTGGCGTCCTGAGCGCTCGCCAGGGACTGCGGGCTGCCCGGGATGATCGGGATGCGCAGTGAGCGGGCGAGATCGCGCGCTTTGGTCTTGTCGCCAAACAGCGCGAGCGTCTCGGGGCTCGGCCCGATGAAGGCGATGCCCTCTTCGCGGCATCGCTTTGCGAAGCCGCTATTCTCGGACAGGAACCCGTAACCAGGATGCACGCAATCGCAGCGGCTGGCCTTGGCGGCTTCGATCAACCCCTCGATGTCGAGATAGGCGCGCACGGGATCGCTCGACGACGCCCGCGACGTGCCGAGTGCGCGCGATTCAGTTGTGACGCGGGTATGAAGCGATAGCTTGTCCGCCGGAGCGTACACGCTGACTGACTCGACGCCGAGCGCCGACGCGGCGCGTGCGACACGGATAGCAATTTCACCTCGGTTGGCAATCAGTACTCGCTTGAACAAAGGTCCACTCCGGGAAGCTGAATAAGTCACAGACCCATCTTGTAGCACGGCTTTCCTTATTTTTTGTTCTTAGCTTCGCATAGCAGGTTGATCGCGCTCGTGTCGACGATTTGCGCGCGCCCGTTGCGTTGCGAGCGTGGCTTGCGTGCGCGTTCGATAAAAAACTGTTGACAACTACGCCACGATTGCTAATCCATATTTATCCAACCCCTCTGAATGTTCGCGGCGCGCCTGCGGCCGCACACGCTCTGCGTTTGATGGGAAACTATCGAGCTTGGACGATCGGGATTTCTTTTCTGAGGAGGTTTTGATGCGAACACACAAATTTTTGATGGTATCGGGGTGGGGAACCGTCGCAATGGCGACAACCCTGGCGCTGGTCATGGGGCTGGCGCCCTCGGCGGCTGCCCAAGTCAAACCTGGGGACTTTATAACTCCAGCGAATGCATCCAAGGTCAAGGATCTGCTCTCGCCGGGCGAATACTGGCGGGTCGAGAATGGAATGTCGATGAAGATCGTGCCGACTGGACGAATCGATTGGCCTCCCCCGTACAAGGAAGCCACCGAAAAATATTCGTCGCAGGTGCGTCTGGCCAAAAATGGGTTATCAATGGTCGGATATGTTGCCGGGACAGCCGTTCCCGATCATCGATGACAACGATCCCAACGCCGCGATCAAAATCATGTGGAATATGGATTTCCGGCCGATGTGGACCGACGACTTCGACGCTCGCTATTTCGGCTGCGTCGAGGTCTATGAGAAACTCCATAACCCCTACAACGAAATCGACTTCCAGCTCATAGGACACTACGGGGTCTACAACGAGGTCGGCCGGACCGAGGTCGAGCCGTTACCGACGGACCCGGACTATCTCAAGTCCAATATCATGTTCCGCTGGCGCGCCTTTCCGTGGTTATCACCGGCGGCGGTCCGCGGCAGTGGCATCGTCGGCTACCGCTACGGCGATCCGATGAGGGCCGACGACTCGTGGAGCTACAACCCCGACGCGCGGCGCGTGCGCCGGCTTGACGAGGCGATCCGCGGCGACGCAACCGGCACGCTTCAGTTCAATCAGGATGACGCCGAGGGTTACAACCCCAAGATCGAGGACTACACCTACCGCTTCCTGGGCGAGAAGATGATGCTGGGCGCGCTGCACGTAGTGCAGGACCCCGGCAACGTCTGTCCGACAGACGGCGGCGGCAGCGTGTGTCCGGCAGAGTGGGAGATGCGCCGGGTCTATGTGATAGAGACCAGGGCCAACCCCAAACGTCTAACCGGAGACCTTTATTCCAAGCACCTCGTTTACATCGACACCGAGGCCGACGTGGTGCTCTCGCACGACCAGTACGATCGCCAGGGCGAGTTGATGCTGAACTTCACCAACTGGCTGACCTATCGCGACCGGCCGGTGCCCGATGCGAAAATCGCGATCTATCCCTTCAAGCGCGTCTTCCAGGTCAATGGCACCAGCACCAACGTCCAGACGGGGCTCTCAAGCTTCTGCGACCTGCCCACGCCTAACGCGCCCGAGCACGAGTGTTGGTACATCAACATGGGTGCTGTGAGCCGCGACGACGTCACGCCCGACGCGATGGTCAAGAACACCGCCGGCCGCTGAGCGGTCGATATCGGCGAGACTGCCCGCCGCCCAAAAATCAAGGTCGGGAGCCGTCGCTCCGACTCCCGACCTTTTTCCCGTGAATCCGACAACCTTGCCGCTGGCTGCGATTGCGCCTCCAAAGAGATCGACCATCCGCACACTTTGGGCAATCGAGTCTGACGCATCGAAGTGTTTGTGATATTTTTCAAAAAGATACCGGGTGAAATGTTTGCTGTCTGAACGATCCGAGGAGAGCTATGGCCGACAAAATCAAGAAGAGCAACGACGAATGGCGAAAAGAGCTGACGCCGCTCCAATTCGCCGTGACGCGCGAGAAAGCTACCGAGGCGCCGTTTTCCGGCGAATACGAAACGGTGACGACACCCGGTCTCTATCGATGCGTCTGCTGCGGCGAGACGTTGTTCGAGTCTGATACGAAGTTCGACGCCGGATGCGGCTGGCCCAGCTTTACCAAACCCGTGGCTGAAGACCGGATCGCCGAAGAAGCGGATCGAAGCCACGGTATGGTCCGCACGGAAGTTATGTGCGCCAAATGCGACGCACATTTAGGGCACGTGTTCGAAGACGGACCTGAGCCGACGGGACTTCGCTACTGCATCAACTCAGCCTCGCTGAAACTTGATCCAAAAAAATAACCTCACGAAACGAACCCAAACCGCAAAGAGTCTGCGATGAGCAACGACCTGAAGGAACACCGCCTGGTTTCTGTCTCGCCTTCGCCGCGGAATATGCCCGCAGGATGGACGCCGCCTGCGCCGGCGTGGGCGATGAGCTTCGCGCATCAAACGAAGCCAGTCGTCATGGCCTACTTCGGGACTCAGCTCGAATCGCGAGAACAGAACCCGCTCGGCCCGCGAACGCATCAGTTCTTCGATTGCGCCGATGCGCCCGAGAACGTCGAGGACGCGAGGTTCCTCGATCGTGCGGGATGCCTAAATCTCATTACGGCTGCGTATTGGACTGATCCTGCCAGCTACGAAAGATGGGAAAAGAAATCTGGCTTCGTTTCCTGGTGGAGCGATCCGGCGCGGGTACGCGATGGGCAAGGTCATTTTCGCGAGGTCCTCAGCGTTCCGCCCGATCGATTTGAGACGATCTTTTCGCACGGGATCGTTGTCGGGGTGGCGAAGACCGGCGGCGAGGTCGTGGGTCCAATCCGCGAGCATAACTACTGGGGCAGTATGCGCGACCGAATTCAGGCATCAGCCGAAGACGATTTGCGCAGCGGTTACGGCGATAGCCTTCCGCGGCTGGGCGCCACGGCAACTTTGGGCAGACGGCTTCGGGTCAAGGTCCCGGAGAATCTTGCCGTCATCAGGTCGGGTCAGGACTGGAACAATTGCGCGGGCGCCGAATTGTCGGAATACGAAGGCTCTGTACAACCCGCGTTGGTCGAAGGAATGACTTTTCTGCGGGATAATCCCGACGCGACCGGCTGCTGCGATTTGCGCTTCGCTCAGGAGACGGATCGCGATGGCTCGCCGCTTAAGAAGACCTTCGGACTCGGCTACTTCCTGACCTTGGGCCATCTGGAAAAATGGGCGGCGAGTCATCCCACGCATCTTGCGATCTTTTCCAGATTCCTCACGATGGTGCGGCAGCACGGTGCGGACCTCAAACTGAGGCTCTGGCACGAGGTATCCGTTCTGCCCGCGGCGGGTCAACTCTTCGAATACATCAATTGCCATCCCGGGACCGGCCTGCTGCCGTACTTCCCATCCGAAGAGTGCTAAATATTTGAGCCGCTCGGTGGTTGATGAGCTCAACTGCAAACCTTCCGATCATCGATATTGCGCCGCTTCGCAGCGGCGCCTCCGACATAGCCCGTATCGGCGCGGCACTGGATCGGGCCTGCTGCGAGTTCGGATTTTTTTACGTGACCGGTCATGGAATCCGACCTGACTTGTCTCCGGATGATGACGCTCGCGCGCGAGTTCTTCTCGCTTCCGCTGGCGGAGAAGATGGGGATCGCGATGACACGCGGCGGGCGGGCATGGCGCGGCTACTTTCCCGTGGACGGCGAGTTGACCTCGGGCCGGCCCGATCGCAAGGAAGGAATCTACCTGGGTACCGAGCTGGGTCCGGACGACGCGCGTGTTCGAGCCGGCCTGCCACTGCATGGCATGAATCTCTATCCAGCGCTGCCGGGATTCCGCGAGACGCTCCTGACCTACATGGATGAGGTCACTGCCACGGGGCAGCTACTACTCAGTGGAATTGCCGTCGGCCTCGGCCTGGAGAAGGATTACTTCCTCGAGCGTTACACTCGCGATCCGACCGTACTCTTTCGCATCTTCAACTACCCGCCCGCTCACACAAGCGCCAACGACGATAAGCTCGGCGTGGGAGAGCACACTGACTATGGACTGCTGACGCTGCTGCGCCAGGACGACGTCGGGGGTCTGCAGATTTGGCATCAGGACCGGTGGCTGGCGGCAACGCCGGTGCCCGACTCCTTCGTCTGCAATGTCGGCGATATGCTTGAGCGACTGACCGCCGGACGTTACGTATCGGCGCTGCATCGCGTCCGCAACGTCTCGACGCGGGACCGTATCTCGATGCCGCTCTTTCTCGACCCGAACTTCGATGCGGAGCTAGCGGCGATCGAGGTCCTCGCGCCGGATCCTACGGCCGCCGGCCGGCGGCGTCATGGGCGTCGATGGGACGGCACAGACCTCGCGACAGTTAGCGGAAGCTATGGTGACTATCTACTAAGTAAAGTCTCGAAAGTATTTCCGCAATTGAGAGCGAAAGTGCTCTAAGCGTTTGGCGGTACGGCATGCGCGATTGGAGCAGGTGCCATAGCTACTTATTCGCCTTAATCCAGTTTCTCCTGCTCGGATCGGTTCTCGCAATCTCACTCGATGTACAGCGGAGTTATGCCGAAATGATCGCACCTGAAATCGCACGCCCAGGCCTTGAATGGTTCAACGTTGCCGCGCCGATCCCGATCGCGAGCTTGCGCGGCCGGGTGGTGGTTCTCGACTTCTGGACCGAGGGCTGCATCAATTGCATCCAGATAATCCCCACGTTGCGCCGAGTGGAAGAACGCTTCCCCGACAAAGTGGTGGTGATCGGGGTTCATTCGCCGAAATTCGCCAACGAGAAAAACGCGGCGAGCGTCAAGGACGCGATCCGCCGCTACGAGATCCGGCATCCGATCATTCACGATCCTCAGATGACGCTGTGGCGCGCGTATGGCGTGCAGGCGTGGCCGACGCTGGTCGTGATCGGAACCGACGGCGACGTCGCCGGTTCGATTCCCGGCGAACCGGATCCGGATCGGTTGATCGCCGCGATCGACAACCTCGTCACAGCCTCGGCAAAAGCCGGCACGCTGAAGCCGGCGGCACTCGATCTGGAGCTGCTGCCGGAACCCAAGGGCCGTTTCCTGTTCCCGGGAAAACTGAAGCCGATGCCGGGACAGATCAAGCGATGGGCGTTGGCTGATGGTGGGCACAATCAGATCGTGCTGCTCGATGACAGCGGCAAGGAACTCGAGCGCTACGGCAGCGGCGAAGCGGGCCTGCTCGACGGCGCAAAGGACCAGGCGCGCTTCAATCATCCGCAGGGCCTGATTGCGTCGGCCGATGCGATTTTCGTCGCCGATACCGAGAGCCACGCGATTCGCCAAATCGATCTCGCAAGCGGTGGCGTCACCACGCTGGCTGGGACCGGAAAACGCGGCATGCCGCTCGGCGCTCCCGAGCCCAGCCGAACGCGGGCGCTCGCTTCGCCCTGGGACCTCGAGAAGAAGGGCGACCAGCTATTTTTTGCGAACGCGGGAACTCATCAGATTGGCGTGCTCGACCTCAAGACTGGCACGGTCGCCGCGCTCGCGGGCACGGGCGAGGAAGGTTTGCGGGACGGGCCAGCCACGGCGGCATCACTGGCACAACCGAGCGGTCTCGCGCTCAGTGCAGATCAGAAAACGCTTTATCTTGCCGACAGTGAAAGCTCATCCGTGCGGGCAATCACGCTCTCCGGCGATCCTCAGATACACACCCTCGTTGGCGCCGGACTATTCGATTTCGGCTGGGTCAACGGCGATTTCCACAACGCGCGTCTGCAGCATCCCCTCGGTCTCGCTATCGACGGCAAACAGCTATTGGTCGCGGATACTTACAACAGTGCAATCCGGGAACTGGAGTTGGCGACGCATCAGGTCGTGGACTTCGATGGTGGAAAATTCACCTGCGTTGATCCGGTATGCGTTCCCACGCGCGAGCCGGCCGGAATCGCAGTTGATACTCCGAATCGAATCCTGCTCGTCGATACCGGCAATCATCGAATAGATGAATACCTGCCCGAAGCGAAGACCTATCACACCTGGTCGAGATAACCTCTTGCAGCCTGATTCAAACGTCTTGCCCGACTTGGCCCCGACCCATTTTCCTTCGATGAGAAGTTTCTTCGGCGAGCTTTCGAAAAACTGATGGTTGCCGGCGTTCGTATTCCGGTAAATCTGTCTTTCAAATGATGGAACTGTCCCCATGATTCCGGATCCGGTCGCCCAATTCGTCGGAATTTTATTGAGCTTGCGCTTCGGTTGGAAATCAGCGACTACCTAATGCTGATCGTATCGGGAGGTGGCATATGGCCGAGCCGCGGCGCGCGTCGTCTTATCGATGGGTGATTGAAATCCTCCTGTTGCTCGCGCTCGCGAGCCAGACGCTTACCTGGCTCGCTCCCGCGCCGATTCTGAGCGCGATTATATCCGACCTTAAGATTCATCTTGGCGACGCTGGCCTGATTATCTCCGTCATCGCGCTGTGTATCGCGATCTTCGCTCTGCTGGGTGCGATGGTCGCACAGAAGTTCGGTGCTTTGCGATCGTTCATCGGCGGCGTGTGGTTGCTCGCGATCGGAGGAATCTTGAGCGGCTATGCGCCGAGCTTCGGCGCGCTGCTCGCGTGCCGCGTGCTCGAGGGGATCGGTTTCGGCGTGATGATCGCGCCGCCCGCGACGCTCGTGATGCAGTGGTTCGACGAATCGCAGTGGCCATACATGAACATGCTGAACGCGGTTGCACCGTTCGCCGGACTTACGATGGCGTTCGCGGTGACCGGTCCGGTGTTCAACGCGCTCGGCGGCAGATGGCGCGCCGCGCTGCTCGCGTATGGCATTGCGGTCGCAGCGATCGCGATCGCATGGACAATACTCGGCCGCAACGCTCCCGGGCATGAGCGCGCAGGCGGGCACGTTAGCGAGGCCGGCGCGACGGCGCGAGTGCTCAGGATGCCCGAAATCTGGACCATCGCGATCGCGCTGTTCGCAGGCATGTGGGTGTTTCAGTTGTTCAGCGCGTTCCTGCCGGAGTTTTATGAGACCGTGCGCGCGATGCCGATGGACCGGGCCGGCAGCCTGACCGCGCTGGTTCCGTTCGCCGGGATGTTCGCCGCGGCGGGAGCTGGAATCCTGACCGGAGTAATCGGCCTTCGCCGTCCCTTCACATGGCCGATGCAGGTGCTGTTCGTGCTCGGATGCGTCGGCTCGGTGACGCTCACCAGTCCCGGGGCGCTCAGGCTCTCGCTGATTCTTATCGGAGTCGGATCGGCGGCGTTGCTGCCGACGCTCAGCACGATCGTGATGGAGTTGCCGGGAATGACCCCGACCAGCGCCGGTTCTGGACTCGGAGTCGTATGGTGTGCGGGCTACGCGGGTGCATTTCTTTCACCAGTCATCTGCGGCGCGCTGGCGGGGAGATTTGGCCTCGAGAACGTGATGGTCGGATCTCTGGTGTTCGGATTAGTCGCGATCGGCGGATTCTTCCTGGTGCCGGAAACCGGCCGCGGCCGCGCCGGCTCGCGAGTTACCTCAGTCGATCTTCCGACGCCCGGAACCGTCGTCTGACTTCAGCGGCCATAGCCATGCCGCGCCCCGGACACCGCTCGAGTCGCCGTGGACGGGCGGCACAATCGGAGTATCAAACGCGTCCGAGAATACGTGAATCGGGATCAGCCGCGGCAGAGTTCGGTACAGCCGCTCGATATTGGAGAGGCCGCCGCCCAGGACGATCAGGTCCGGATCGAAGATGTTGACGACGTGCGCCAGAGCGCGCGCGAGGCGCTCCTCGAACTTTTCGATAACCACGCGCGCCTGCTCGTCTCCTGCTTCCGCGTCGCGGGCGATCTCTCTCGCGCTCAGCTCGCGCGCGGTTGCTGTGCGAAACTGCCGGGCGATCGCGGGCCCCGAGAGGAACGTCTCGATGCAACCGCTTTGTCCGCAGTAGCATCGGCGGCCCGGACTCTCGTCGGGCTCTGGCCACGGCATCGGATTGTGACCCCACTCGCCTGCGATCCGGTTGCGTCCCACGACCACGCGCCGACGAACGATCAATCCTCCGCCGACTCCCGTACCAAGGATCACGCCGAACACCGACTCGGCACCCTTTGCCGCGCCGTCGATCGCCTCGGACAGGGCGAAGCAGTTGGCGTCGTTCTCAATTCGAATCGGCCGCTTCAGGATGCGCGAGATATCGCGGTCCAGCGCCTTGCCGTTTAGCGCCGTGCTGTTTGAATTCCTGATCAATCCCGTCTTGAGCGAAAGCGACCCGGGTGTCGCTATACCCACGGAGCCGGGCATCTTAATCTCGCGCTCGACCGCGAATACCAACTCGGCAATTGCGCTCAACGTGCCGTCGTAATCGCCGGCGGGCGTGGCGATCCGGCGCCGGCAGAGAATAGCGCCCCTATCGTCAAGCGCGACGGCTTCGATTTTGGTACCACCCAGATCAACGCCGATACGCATACTTCACACTCAAATGTTTCCAAGCGGAGCACGCAACCATACGCGATCTTGTTCTCAAAACCTCTCGCGAGGCGCAACCGGTTGGTGATTCGCGGTGCTATAGAGGAGAGGTAATCCAACAGGTCGCTGGGAGCCGGTCATGAGCCAGAAAAAGCCGCCGCGGATCCTCGAGGGATATAAGGTCGTCGATTTCACGCAGATAGTCGCGGGACCCACCTGCACCTTGATGCTGGCGGAGATGGGAGCCGAGGTGATCAAGGTCGAGATGGCGCCGGCGGGCGACCCTTCGCGAGGCGCGCCGTTTCTGCAAAACGGACGCAGCGGCTACTTCGTCCAGCACAATCGCGGCAAGAAAGGCATTTGCGTTGACGTGAAAAGTCTTGCGGGGTACGAAATCGTCGCGGAGCTGATTCGCCGCGCCGATGTCCTGGTTGAGAACTTCGCGCCGGGCGCGATCGGACGCCTGGGTTTCGGCTACGAGAGCGCGAAGCAACTGAATCCGAAAATCGTGATGTGTTCCATTTCCGCATTCGGGCAAAGTGGCCTGCTTGCGCACGAGCCCGGGTTCGATTACCTGGGCGCCGCGTATGCGGGAATCGTTTCGATGGGCGGAGAGCCGAACGGAGCGCCCTATGTGATCATGTCGGCGATCGGCGACGTCAGCACCGGCGTCCATGCGATGGGCGCGATCTGCGCCGCGCTGCTCTATCGCGAAAGACACGGTCTCGGCCAATTCCTCGATATCTCACTGCTCGATAGCTACTTCCATTATCACGAGGCGGCGGTCGAAACCTTCAGCCTGAGCAAAGGCGAGATTAGTCCGACCCGCTCGGGGCTGCACTCCTGGTATTCCGTTCCTGCCGGACTCTTCAAGGCGAAAGATCGCTACATAATTATCATCGCGCCGCTGCTGCATCAGTTCACTGGGTTGTGCCGCGCGATGGGCCGGCCGGAACTCGCCGAAGATCCACGCTTCAAACCCGAGAACCGCCTCGCGAATTTGAAAGAGCTGGTCGCGATCGTGGAAGCATGGCTCGCGTCGATGCCGAGCGATGAAGCCTCGATGGCGGCGATGAAGGAGCATCGCGTGCCGCATGCTCCGGTTCTGTCAGTGGCCGAGGCGGTGAATCATCCGCATCTGCGCCAGCGCGGAACGGTCCGCACGGTTCATGATCGGATTCTCGGCGACTTCGATGTCCCCGGATTCGCGCTCAGATTCTCGGACTTTCCAGAGAACCTGGAACTCGCGGCGCCGATGCTCGGTGAGCATAACGAAGAAGTGCTGACCAGGCACCTCGGGTACGCTCCGGCGCGCGTCAGAGATCTGGAACGCGACGGCGTCCTTCGCTCCGGACCTGCATGACGCAATCTTTATGACGTTTACGAAGCGACTGCGCGCGCCGATCGCACGCGGCGAGATCACATGCAGCATAAGGATTTGGCGCAGTCCGCATGTTCGAGTCGGCGGACATTACCGATTGGACCCTGGCTTTATCCTGGTGACGTCGGTCAGACAGATCACACTTGCGGAGATCACGCCGGAGCTTGCGAAACGCAGCGGGTTTTCAGGTGTCGTCGACCTTCTGAAGGTGGCCAAGCACGGACCGGGTGAAAATTTCTATCTGATCGAATTCGAATACCATGTATCGCCAGACCGTGCGGGAGGTTTGCATCTGGATCGTAGTCGAAGATAGAGCCGCGCTAAACGGCGCGCGCATCCGTCTTCGTCCCATCCTGATGACTTCGTTTGCGTTCATCTTCGATCTGATGCCGCTGTTGTATGCCCTCGGCGCCGGTGCGGTTCCCGCGGGCCCATCGGCACCATCACGATCATGGGCATGGTGTTTTCGAGCGGGATCGCGATTTTCCTGGTGCCGCCGCTCTTCGTTCTGGTCGAGCGGTTGTCGCATCGGGTTCGCGGCGACGAGCCCAAGCCTGCTCCCCGAGAGCGAGTGGAGCGGGAGCTAGCCAAAGGTGGGCGCACTGACTAGCAGCACGCCCAACTCTCAGATTCGTGATCCGTCAATCAGCATCGCCGCCGTTCTGATTAACGTAGGCCTGAAACTTCTGCATCAAACTTGGGTCATTCTCCACGATCTGGATGACGTGGTTGTATTGATCAGGCTGCAAACCTGTCGAACGAACGGCGTCGAGTTTCTTTGATGCGTCGTGCTGCGGATTGCCTGCATTAGGATCGTTCGCAGTCTGCTTTTCATTGCGAACGATCTGCTTCACCTTGACGTAGGCCTTCGCGGCTTTCTGCAACGTCGCGTCGTCAACTGCGCCACCTGCCGCCGGCGCCGAAGTCGAATAACCGCCGTCACCGGTGGGACCGCTCTGAGCCATTACTGAGGAAATCGGTATCGCCAGGAGCATCGCCAAGGTTCCCGCGCCGGTCGCCGCCAATATTTTCCTCGATAGAGTCATGCTTTTGACCTCACTTCCAGAAATGGATGTGATATCGAACGCAGCAAGTACCTCGCCAAACATTTTATGCTGATGATATGAGGATTTTCGTACTATGCTCGCCTTAACCCGCTGGCGGCATCTTGCAGAATTTTCAGACGACATTCATGGTTGCCGAAAATCGCAGAGCCTCGCGGGGAAAAATCACGGTCACAACTGAAAGGCTCTGCAGGCAGTTTTTGCAAAACGATCGAAGCAATAGACGTTTTTAATTGGCACCTGCGATCGAACTAGGGTATGCATCCAACAGCGACGATGTGAGGTTAGCTATGTCCGAAAGCTCCCAGTTGGACGAACAACGCCGATCACTCGACGAAGGTATACGCATCGCTCCGAAGGGGCGCGCGAAGCTCGTAACCCTTGCGCCGGACGCGCCTATCGAGGACGCCGTCAAATTGGTCGAAAGCGATGGCGGCGTCATCATCCGCGATTTTCTCTCCCGCGATCTTCTGGACCGCTTGCGAGCCGAGCTGCGCCCTTTCGTCGAAGCCGGCACGCCGGGCAGCAAGGAACCCAACCAGCTCTGGAACGTGTTTCACGGCGCACGAACCAAGCGATTCTGCGGATTGGCCGCGAAGTCGCAGGCGTTCGTCGAATTGCTGATGAACCCCGCGCTGAAAGCGTACGCGGATTATTTTCTGCTCCCGCGATGCGGCAGCTATTGGCTGAACACCGGTCAGATGATGGTGATCGGTCCGGGCGAACCGGCGCAGATGCTTCATCGCGACTCCGCCAACTGGCCGCATTTTCCGTGGCCCGCGCCAGAAGTGACGGTAAGTTGCATGTTCGCGCTCAACAACTTCGATCTCGAAAACGGCGCAACCCAAGTCGCACCGGGAAGCCATCGATGGAACGAACCCAACCGCGTGCCGGACGCGTCCGAGGTCACGCAGGCGGTGATGTCTGCCGGATCGGTGCTTCTCTATAGTGGCAACGTGATTCACGCGGCGGGTGAAAATCGCACTGCTGATCGCTGGCGCTGGGGGATGCACTTGAGCTGGGTGCTCGGATGGCTCCGGCCCGAGGAATGCCACTACCTCGCGGTTCCGATCGATGTTGCGCGCAAGCTGCCCGAGCGCGCCCAGCAGATGCTCGGGTACCATTCCTATCATCCGTCGGGGTACGGCGGCCGTCTGGGCTTGGTAGATTTCGAGGAAGCGCGTCGCCTGCTGTAGCACGCGCCCGGCACCGGCGGACCGACTGTTCGCAACTGCAGAGCACGGCGCTTCCTCGCGGATGTTGCCGGTCATTCGCAGTCGGCCTCGTGCATGAGTGCTCAATCTTGATGGCTTTGTTTGTAGTTAAATGCATTGATGCACCGGGTTTGAAGGCCGTTGGCTAAAAGCAGTTCAGGGTCGAAGTCCGAGAGGTCGAGTGGCCAGCAGGAGGAAGCGACGACCGCCGACTCTGAGCAGACTGCTCGTAGCGGCGGCGCCGACAAACTCATCGAAGAGCTGCGGGAGGCGATCAAGGCCCGCGACGATTTCCTCGCTATCGCGACTCACGAACTCCGCAATCCACTGACGCCAATCCTGCTCTGCCTGGAGCTCATTCGAGCTGCGGAAAAATCGAACGATCGCGCCAAGCTGCGCCATGAGATCGATCGCCTGGAGCGTCAGATTAAGCATTTTCTCGCCCGGATCAATGTCTTTCTCGAAGTCGCGCAAATTCGCTCGGGGAAGTCCAATCTCGATCTCTGCAAATTGAACTTGTCGCAGTTGATCTCGGGGATTGTGAACGACTACATGCCGCTGGTGGTGCGCAGCGGATCGGAGCTGACGATCAAGATCCAGAACGATGTTATGGCGTTCGTCGATCGGATGGCCGTATCGGAAATCGTAGAGAATTTACTTTCCAATGCGATCAAATATGGCCGGAGCAAACCGATCGAGATCGCTTTGACGGCTACAGCCGAAACCGCTCGGATAACCGTTCGCGACAACGGCATTGGCATTGACGAAAAAGATAAAGCACGCATATTTGAACGGTTTGAACGAGTGGCGAGCGGTCGGTTTCAATCCGGCTTTGGGATCGGACTGTGGCTCGCGCGGAATTTTGCAGAGTTGATGGGCGGCTCCATAACTGTATTCGGAAAATCGGGCGTCGGTTCACTTTTTACCGTGACCTTGCCGACGGAAGAGGGGAGAATCCATGAGCAGTGACGTTCGACCGCTTACGCGCGTCCGCTCCGGCGTTAAAGGACTCGACGACATTCTCCGTGACGGCTTCTTCGGAGGTGGTCTGTATATCGTCGAGGGTCCGCCCGGGGTCGGCAAAACAATCCTGGGGAATCAAATTTGCTTCAATCAAGCAGCCGCCGGAAGCAGGGTTCTATACGTCACGCTGATCGCCGAAACGGTGGGTCGGATGCTGCTCAACATTAGAGGCCTGAGATTCTTTGACGAGGCCGTGGTCGGCAACGGCATCTTCTATGTCAGCGGCTACAATGCGTTGAAGAAAGACGGCCTGTCGGGTTTGCTTCATTTACTGCGCAGAGAGGTCGCCGGCCGCAAAGCCACGACGCTGATCGTCGACGGCTTTGCTTCAACCTCCGATCACTCGCAATCGCGCGAGGAGTTGAAGCTGTTCGTGCAGCAGTTACAAACCCAGGCCGACGCCTCAGACTGCACTGTCTTTTTGCTGACGAACCCAAGCGAGCAGAAGCCCTCGTCCGAAGAAACCATGGTTGACGGAATTATCAATCTCGGCACGACGGTCCACGAATGGCGCTCGGCCCGCGAACTGTGCGTCCGAAAATTTCGCGGTAGTGCTTATCTTCAGGGTGTCCACTCGTATGACATCACCGAAGAAGGAATCACCGTCTATCCGCGGCTCGAAACGCTGATCAGCTCGGGCACTGAGCTCAACGGGGAAACCAAGCGGGTTTTGTCCGGAAACCCGCGCCTGGATGCGATGCTCGGAGGCGGATTCCCCGCGCGCTCGTCGACTATGGTCATCGGGCCGTCCGGAACCGGGAAGAGCACTCTGGGTATGCAATTCCTGGCGCAATCAAACGCCGCAGAACCGGGCCTGTTGTTCGGGTTTTACGAAAGACCCGAGCGAATCCGCGCCAAGGCAAAGACCATCTGTCCGCCGTTGCTGCAGCAACTCGATGCCGGCCACGTTCAGATTCTATGGCAACCGCCGACCGACCAGTTTCTCGACGAGCTCGCCGACCGGATGCTGCGCGATATCAAAAAGAGAAAGGTGAAGCGTCTGATGATCGACGGTCTCGGCGGCTTCAAAAGAGCGCTCCGTTCGAGACCGATCGAGCCGTTTTTTTCCGCCCTGGTTCATGAATTGCGTGCGCAGGGAGTCACCTCGATCTGTACGGCCGAAGTTATGGAGATCGTGGGACCGACTATCACCGTGCCGCTGCAGGGGTTGTCCGACGTGACCGACAATCACATCCTGCTGCGCTTTGTCGAATCAGGCGCGAGCCTGTACCGGGTGCTTTCGATACTCAAGGTGCGCGACAGCGCATTCGACTCTGATTTGCGGGAACTCCATTTCGCGGCTAGCGGATTTGAACTCGCTGAAAACTCCGCGAGCGTCAAATCGATCCTGCCGCGGGTTGTTACGAAACCCCCAACCGAGGTGACTCAAGACTAAGAAATGAGTGGCGGCGGATGGAGAAGAGCCAAAAGACCAGCCCGGCTGGCAAGACCATACTGATCGCTGATGATGAATTCGGTGTCCTCGAGGTCCTCGAATTCATCCTCAGCGATGCCGGCTACACCGTCGTGTCCGCAGTCAACGGACAGGACGCGCTGGTTCGTCTTGAAGAAACCACGCCGGACTTGGTCATTGTCGATTTCATGATGCCGATACTCGACGGCAACGGGGTCATCAAGGCGATTCGCTCGGACGACAAGCTGCGTGACATCCCTATAATTCTGGCGAGCGCGCTGCCCGAACAAACGATCAGACGGCGCTGCGACGGCTACGATACGTTTTTGCGCAAACCCTACCGGACCGAGCAGCTGATGGAAGAAATCTCAAAATTGATTGCTCAATCCGATGGGCGTCCACCAAAACCCGGTCCGCGTTAACCCTGAAGTAAAGCGGTGGCCGGCCCGGATCCGCACCGTCTGGAACGAAGAAAAGGTGGCGCGAACAATCGTCGCGCCACCTTTTAGGTTGAAGTAGTAAAGTTGGGTTTGTTATTGCGAAACGGTGGGAGTGACGGTAGTTGGCGTAATATTGATCGTTCCGCCCTTGTCTCCTTTGAACTGCTTGCCGCAATCTGCCCATCTGTAATTCCCCAGGATCTGGCCGCCGCCCGCGGTCGTGCTCCTGAACCTGATGTGGCAGCTCCTCTTGTTGAATTGACCGCTCGCCAATTGGAAGTTCACCCGCTTGGACGTGGACCGGCCTTTGAAATCACCCAGAAACTCGGGCAGTGAAGTGAAAGTCGCAGTCCATCCGCCGTTTAGTTTGCGCCTATTCTGGCTAAACGTGATCGTGAAGTTTCCAGCGCCCATAACGTCGTCGGTGATGGTCCCGCTCCATGGGCCACCGACGCTGATCGGCAGAGCATCTGGGGAATCGGTGTCGGCTCCGTCGCTCGCGTCCATTGCCGATGAATCAGCGGACGTCGAATCCTGAGTGCTGATCTCTTGGGCGTGGGCAGAAATGACGATTGCGGGCAACGTCATTGTCCCTATCCATAGCACCGCGCCGAATAACGCACTGACCACGGATATTTTCTTTACCGTAGAACTCATCGGAACATCCTCCTCCACCAAATAATGATGACTATCGATGCGGTCAGACCGAGCAAGCCGCGTGCCGGGAATCAGACCTTGCTAACGCGTTAAAAAAGGTACCTTTTGCGAACTGACGCTGCAATATCAAAGAGAAACCGTGAAGAAATTCCGATCCTCAGGTCCTTCCGGCAGGTGCGAGCAGGAGTGCTTGACTTTTTATCGGTGACCGGCGTGTGATCCGCTTCGGAACCAGGGAGGACCTCGCCCATGCCGAAAGTAATCGACTCTGACGGCCACGTGGTCGAGCCGCGAGCCGTCTGGACCGAATATATTGAGCCGGAATTTCGCGATGGCGTCATCCAGATCCGCCGCAATGACGACGGACTCGATCAGCTCTGGATCAATGGCGAGAACCGCAGCCGCGCGTCGCTGCCGGTGGCCGCGTCGATGATTCCCGGCGGTCTCAGGGATCTCGAACACGCGCGAACTCTTACCTGGGACGACGTGCCTCCCGGCGGATGGAATCCGCGCGAGCGCCTGAAGGTGATGGACGCCGAGGGTATCGATATCGCGGTGCTGTATCCGTCACTGTGGCTTCTGTACGGAGATCTAATCGAACCCAAACTGGCGGCTGCCGCCTGCCGGGCTTACAACAACTGGATGGCCGACTTCTGCAAGGAGTCTCCGACGCGCTTATATGGGGTCGCGCCGATGCCGCTGCAGGATGTCGACGAGGCGATCCGCGAGATGCGGCGCGTCGTGCGCGAGCTCGGATTCAAGGCCGTCTTCGTCCGGCCGAATCCATTTGCCGGCCGGCGCCTCAACGATCCGGCCTACGAGCGGTTCTGGCAGACCGCGCAGGAACTGAACGTCGCGGTCGCGGTCCATTCGAGCTTCGGCACCAAGATGCCGACAATGGGTGCCGATCGCTATCGCGATCCGTTCTTCTTCCACATGGTCTGCCATCCGTTCGAGCAGCAGGGCGCCTGCATGGACGTGATCTGCGGCGGCGTCTTGCAGAAGTACCCGAAGCTGCGAGTCGGCTTCCTCGAGTCGGGGGTTGGATGGCTCGGCTACTGGCTCGACCGCATGGACGAGCACTTCGAAGGCATGCACAGCTATGTTCCGTGGCTGCGGGAGCTGCCGAGCGACCAGTTTCGCGAGCACTGTTTCGTCACGCTCGATCCGCACGAGACGATGCTTCGGGCGACCACAGTGGATATGCGCATGGAGCGTAGCATTCTGTGGGGATCTGATTTTCCGCACTTCGATTGCACCTATCCGGGAATTGTCGGCGAGATCAAACAGGCGTGCGCGAAACTTCCGGAATCCGCGCGCCACGCGATCATCACCGAGAACGCGCTGCGCTTCTACGATCTCTGAGCGCGAATCTCGCCGCGCCGGACAGCCGGTGCCGCTGCTTTGGCGCATCCCCCGCGGCGCACGCTCGCCGGACTTCTGCTATTCTCGGCGGGCGAGGGTACATACCTGATGGCGGCAGGTGCATTACGTGTGAGCGCTCAGAACGCGCCGGCGCCGGAGCGCATATCGCTGGCGCGGTATTCTCCCGCGTTGCTGCTTCTTTCCACGGTGCTGATGATCGCGTACCGATGGCCCGATCCGGACCTTTGGTGGCACATCTTCTCGGGCCGCGCGATCCTGGCGACGCATCACCTGGTCTTTCCCGATCCATACTCGTACACCTCCGCAGGCGCGCTCTCGCACACGCAGGAGTGGCTATCGGACGTGATCATGGCCGTGGTGTACAACCACCTCGGCGTGCTCGGGCTCAGATGGCTCAACTTTGCGGTTGCCGCTGCAACGATTTTTTTCCTCGCGATGATCGCGGCCGAAACCGCCGCCGGCCCGACGCTGCAATTTGCGGTCGTACTCAGCGCGGCGATCGCAATGGGGCCGTTGATGCAAATTCGGCCGCAGATGTTCGACTATGCGATGCTGTCGGCGATCCTGTGGATGCTCACGCGCGACAATTTTGGGTGCCGTGCACCGCTATGGATCACGATCCCGATTCTCGCGCTGTGGGCAAATCTGCACGGCAGCTACTTCCTGCCGGTCGCGATCCTATCGCTATATGCAGGAGTCGCCGGGGTTGTTGGCGTCTGGACCGGTGCCGGATTGGGACGCGCGATTCGCGCCGGCGCCGTCGCGATCGGCGCAGCGATCGCGACGCTGGCCACGCCGTTCGGCGTGAACTCGTGGATCACGGTCGCGCATACGATGACCAATCCGCTCAACTCTCACCTGAGTGAGTGGCGCCCATTCGTGACCGTGATGGCCACGGAATGGAGTCACGGCGGCTTCGGGGACTTCAATTACCTGATCGTGCTCGCGATGATGGGGGCTACCGCTGCCGCGATCATCGTCCGGCCGCGCGGCCGTGACCTGCCGATGCTGGCGATCGCGGCTTTGACCTGCGCCGGAGCGTTCATGGCGATACGCGCGGTCGCTTACGCGGTGCTCGCGATGGTCGAGCCGCTGGCGAATCATTTCGGGCTATGGGCGGGAACACCGCGGGAACATCCGCGGCGGCAGGCGCTCGGGTTCCAAACAGCGATCGTCGCGCTGTCGATCGCGGTAGGCGCGGGGACCGGATTATTTTCGCGCTCGCTCGATGCGGGTGACGTGCCCAATGGCGCGGTCGCGTTCATGGGCACGCACGATCTCCGCGGTAACGTGCTCGCGCGCTTTGACTGGGGCTTCTACCTGCTCTGGCACAGATGGCCAAACGCGCGGGTGTTTATCGATAGCCGCTACGACCTGCTGTACCCGAACCGCGTGGCAACGGAATACCTCGCATTCGACGGCGGCGGTCCGGCAGGGTCACGCGTACTCGATGAGTACCCAACTGACTATGTGCTGATCGCGCCGGACGCGGCAGCATTCGGGACGATGATGCATCAACCTGGATGGGTACTTGTCTATCGCGACTCGAGTGCGGCGCTTTTCGCGCGCGCGGGATCGGCGGCGGCGCGGATTCCGGGCGTGCCGATTATCGCGAAGCGGCCGATCGCACTATTCCCTTGAAACCTTACGGCTCAAGTGCCGCGCACGGTTGGTGCAGCATTTGTCATCGGTGCCCGCGCGCTACCTCACACCGACGATCTCAGCAGTCGAGCAGTGATACACCCATCGTGGGCGCCCCGAAGCACCAGATCAAACCGACTGTCCTTCTGCGTGCGATATAGCGGCAGCTTGCCTTCCGCGTTCGTGCACAGGCAGTGGCCGCACGGCGTCTTTCCGCGGCAGTCTCGATAGCAGACGATATAATCTTTGCCGTCGCCCGGATGCTTGTATGTCCCAACCCATGAAGGCGACGCTCCAGGCGGGCAATCGTGCGAACCGCCGCAGCACGAACAGAGCCATCCGATTCTCAGTTGTGATCATCATGGTGGCGGCTGGATCCGCCGGGACGCGCCTGGGTTTCTCGCCGGTCCATCGACGCCACAACCGTTTCAGCCCGCGCGCCAAGCGACGGAGCATTCGAGTCGAGGAGCCAGGCGATTGGAGCTCTGCGGGCGGCTCGCTGATCCTCGGACCAAACGCAGGGCACGGTCCTGCAGCGAAGGTCGCCGCGCGCAGCGAGCTTTCTGGCTCTGGCAGCGGGCGGCCGACATAATCGAGTGTAACGATCGAGCCCGGACGATCATTCACACGAAAGCACCACTTGCAGCGCACACATGTGTATAGATACGGCCGCGATTTCAAGCTTCCGGATCTCGGCACAGCCTCGATTGCAAAGCTGTGCCGAGCCTCGCGTGGTGCGAACGCATCGCGCGTCTTACGCGCGGCCGGCTTTTCGGATCTCTCCGTTCGCGGTTCGCTCTGATATTGGAATGGAGTGGGGACAAACTCGGTCAGTGGATAGACCCAAGAAAGCGGAATATCGCCCGCTTTCGTAACCGGCCACACGGCTCGAACTTCCCGACGCGGCTTCATTTTTGCGCCTTCTCGTTGGTGAGGGACGTGACGGCCGGCACCACACCCGACTTAAACGCAAATACTGCGCCGGATGTCGGTCAGTATTCGCCGGCCACAGACCGGCATAAGCTTCGGCGGAAAATCTTCAATCAAATTGCGAGAATTACTTCCGACCCTGTCACCGGCGCCGGCTAATGCGGTTCTCCTGATTGGCAACCTTTTTCGGTTGAGCTGGGCGCGCAGCGCAGAATGAATTGCCGTGACGTTTCAGCTTGAACGACTATGCGTGCTTCATCGCCAGGAAAGTCAGACAACTCCAGAGAAATCCGCCCGGCACAGGCGATGCTCTAGTCTCTTTTCATCGGCTGCTTTCCTCCGACTGGGGCCGATTTGAATTGGTCAGTTTGCAGAATACTCATACTCTTTTGTGCAGAAGGCTCGGTGATCATCAAATGAAGAAAGTAGAAGCGATTCTGAGCCCGGACATTTTTGAAACGATCAGGGATATTCTCATCAGCCGCGGCTGCCGCGATTTCGTGGTCTCCGAGGTTAGAGGCGCGCCGGGCAATGGAGCGCAGCCAAAGCGTTTTCGCGGCATCGACTATACTCCTGATGAACCGAGACTGAAGCTCGAGACTGTTGTCGCCGACGAAGATGCGATGGCCACGGCGCACGTTATCCTGGCCGCATCGCATAGCGTCGAGGTATCAGGGCAAATGGTTACGGTGTGTGCGCTCGAGCGCGTCATTTCGATAGGTATATTAAATCTGGATGACCAACCTATTGATTCTCGCGCCAGCTTCCGCAGAGAGTTACTGAGTAATGGAAGCCGTTCATAGTGAAATACGCTTAATCAGCTTCTGCTGAAGCCATCAGCGCGTGCTCGCAAACGCCGCAGCACATCAGTCTCCATAGCCCGTAGATTTCCTGTAAGTACAACGACTTTTCGCGAAGCACCGGTCTTGCAATCCGGTTTGGGTTCGCAACGCGTCGGCCCCCGTGGTCACCGCGTCTGCGTAGGCGACCCAAAACGGATTTAGAGGAATCAAGACTATGTGGCTGCTTCCGATCTCGATGCTTGTAACTACGACCCTGCTGGCCATTCCATTGAGCCGTTATCTCGCCTGGATCATGAATGGCGAATATCGTCCGCCGCGGTGGTTGCAATCGATCGAGACTCGGCTTGATCTCGGTCAGCAGGACTGGAAGCAGTACACAGTCGCGTTGCTGATCTTCAACTTCCTGCTGTTCGTGTACACCTACGTGGTTTTGGCAGTGCAACCGCTGATGCCGTTGAACCAGCTCCATCGCGGAATGCTGGCGCCGACCACGATCGTCCATGCGGCGATCTCGTTGTGTACCAACACTGATCTGCAACACTGGTCCGGAGATTCGCAGTTTTCCAATTTCAGCCAGATCTTCGCGATGATCGCGAATTTCTTCTTCTCCGCGTCAATAGGGTTTTGCGCGCTCACCGCGATCATTCGTGCGCTTCGTGATGGTCCTCGCAAGGTTGGCAGCTTTTTCCTGGATATGTGGCGGGTCATGATTTACATGTTCCTGCCGATCGGTTTCGTTCTCTCCATCGCCTTCCTGCAACAGGGCTCTCCTATGACTTTCCGGGCGGCTCAGATGGTGTCCACCGTTGAGCCGGCCTCGATGGGCACCACTGATAACGGGCAGGCGAAGCAGCAGACGGTCGTGCTAGGTCCTCTCGCCGCATTCGTGCCGATGAAACAGCGCGGCACCAACGGCGGAGGGTTCTACGGCGCCAACTCGGCGCATCCTTTCGAAAACCCCACGGCGTTCACAAATTTCCTGTCGAGCGTCGGAATGATGCTGTTCCCGTTCGCATTGGTGCTGATGTACGGCCGCATGCTGCACAAGCAGCGCCATGCGTGGGTGATTTTCTCGGTGATGATGGTGTTGATGATCGGTACCGTCATCTGGTCCGTGTACTTCGATACCCATAAACCGAACCCCGGCCTCACCGCACACCCAGTCGAGCGGAAATTCGAGTTGGACACGGCAGGCGGAAAGAAAGCGATCGTTCTGCCTGCTGTCGCGGGACTGCCGGTCGATCAGCATCTGGGAAATCTGGAAAGCAAAGAGCTTCGTTTTGGAACTTCCGCCGGCGCAACTTTCGCGGCGATGACGGTCGACGTCACGTGCGGAGCGGTAAACTGCGCTCACGATAGTCTGAATCCTATTGCCGCGTTGTCCCCGATGGCTGGAATGTGGGTGAACTGCATATACGGCGGCAAGGGCGTGGGCATGATCAACCTGCTCGTGTTCCTGATTATCGGAGTATTCGTAGCCGGCCAGATGGTCGGTCGAACACCCGAATATCTGGGCAAGAAGATCGGCGGACGCGAAATGAAGCTGGCGATGATCGGTCTCCTGATTCACCCGATCATGATTCTCGGGCCTACCGGACTTTTCGCTGCAACTAGTTGGGGCCAAAAGGCCGAGTTCAACCCGGGTGCTCACGGCTTCTCGGAAGTCATGTACGAGTTCTCCTCGGCGTCGGCCAATAACGGATCCGGTTTCGAGGGGTTGGGGGACACGTGGGGTCTCAACGACAACCCGAGTCCTGCGCCAACCAGCAGGGCGTGGGATTTCGCAACCGTCATCGTAATAACTATCAGTCGATTTATCCCGATAATCGCTCCCATCGCTCTAGCTGCAGGCATGGGTGCGAAGAAGACCGCCCCGTTCGGACTGGGTACGATGCGCGACGATACGGTTACATTCGCCCTACTGCTGATCGGAACGATCGTGATTATCGGCGCGCTGCTGTTTCTTCCCGTAGCGGCTCTTGGACCGATTGCGGAGCATCTGGGGCCAATCCCCTTTGGCGGGTAGGCTGCCGAGAACGAGTAATGTTGCATACACCTTTCAAAATGAAATGTTCACGAGTGCAGAACTCATCGAGGGCAAGAGTCCAGAGGCGATTTTACCGACAATCCGTGGTTGCGGCTCAGTGGCATCGCTGTTGCTCAATTAGAATTTCTGAGGGTCTCTTCAAAACTGAATCCCTAAGAAAACAGATAGCGGCTCTGGAGAAATAGGACGATGGACTTAATGATTTGGATCCCGATCACATTTTTTCTGGGCGTAGGAACGATGGTGCTCTGTTATGCCTTCCTGATCGCCTGCGAGAAAATCTGAGGAACCGCACCATGATCTATCTTACCGCAATAGTCTGTGTGTTGTTATTTGTGTATCTGACTGTCGCGTTGGTTCGCCCCGAATGGTTCTAGGCGTCCGGCTTTTGAGGTAATGACGATGACTCAATATTGGCTTCTTCCGGCCGCGTTAATCGTGGTGGCCATCGCGGTTTCCATTCCATTGAGCAAATACGCAGCGTGGATAATGGAAGGCCATTACCATCCGCCGCGGCTGTTCGCCTGGTTTGAGAAAAAGCTCGACAGCGGACCGCAGGGCTGGAAACAGTACACTGCGGCGCTGCTGATCTTTAATCTCGTGCTGTTCGTCTGGGGTTACCTGGTGCTTGCGCTACAGCCATTCACGCCGCTCAACCCTCGGGGTTTGGGCATGTTGGCGCCAACAACCATCTTCAATACCGTCACGTCATTCATGACGAATACCAACCTGCAGGATTATGCAGGCGATGTTAATTTCTCAAACTTTACCCAGATATTTTTTACAATCTCTAATCAGTATATTTCGGCGGCAGTCGGGTTTTGTGCACTTGCGGCGATAATCAGGGCTTTTCGCGGTGAATCGAAAGTCGGGAATTTCTTCGTCGATATGTGGCGCGTCCTGATCTACATGTTCGTCCCCGCCGCGATTCTGGTGGGCGTGCTCTTCATTCAGCAAGGGATGCCGATGACATTTCAGAGCACTGTGCAGGCGACCACGGTCGAACCTGGAGCGATGGGTACCGACGACAAGGGAGCGGCGAAGCAGCAGACCATCGTAATGGGGCCGGTCGCCGCGATGATACCGATCAAACAGCTCGGCACCAATGGTGGCGGGTTTTTCGGCGCCAATTCCGCTCAGCCATATGAAAATCCCAGCGCATGGACGAACTTCCTCACCTGCCTAGCGATGATGATTTTTCCGTTCACGCTGGTGCTGATGTTCGGCCGAATGCTCAGAAAAATGCTGCACGCTATCGTTATCTACGCGGTGATGTTGACCCTGATGGTGGGGATGATCGTGTGGGCGATTTACTTCGAGCTGAAGCCAAACCCAGGCCTGACAGCTCATCCGACCAGCGTGACTTATAAGATTCCCAGCGCTACCGCGGCTGGCGGATTCCGGGAGATCAAGATTCCAACCGTTGCCGGACTGCCGGTTGATCAGCACAGCGGGAACCTGGAGGGCAAGGAACTGCGTTTCGGTACTGTCGCAGGACCAACCTTTGCGGCGTTAACCACTGCGGTTACCTGCGGCGCCGTCGACTGCGCGCACGATAGCTTGAACCCGCTGACGGGACTCTCGCCGATGGTGGGCATGTGGCTGAACTGCGTATTCGGCGGCAAGGGTGTCGGAATGATTAATCTCCTGCTCTTCCTGATCATCGGCGTATTTATTGCGGGCCAGATGGTGGGGAGATCGCCCGAATACCTGGGCCGGAAAGTCGGCGCACGCGAGGTCAAGCTGGCGGTTATCGCGCTCTTGGTTCATCCACTGATGATCCTCGGGCCCACCGGAGTGTTCGCCGCTACCAACTGGGGAATCAAAGCGGAATTAAATCCCGCCGCGCATGGCTTCTCGGAGGTTATGTATCAATTCAGCTCGGCATCGGCGAACAACGGTTCGGGTTTCGAGGGACTTGGCGACACCTGGGGATTTAACGCCAACCCCAATCCAGCTCCGACCAGCCAGGCTTTGGACATAGCGGCAGGATTGGTCATGCTGTTCAGCCGATATCTACCCATCGTCGCGCCGATTGCGATGGCGGCTTTCCTCGGGATCAAGAAGGAGGCGCCGTATGGGCTCGGGACCATGCGCGACGACACGTTGACATTTTATTTCCTGTTGCTCGGCACCATCGTGATTATCGGAGCGCTGCTGTTTCTGCCGGTCGCAGCGCTTGGTCCGTTAGCGGACCACCTGGGTCCGATACCGTTTGGTGGATGAGTAACTAAGTAACGAAGAGCCACAGGACTTTTTCGACGGAGCAATCGAAAATGGAAGCACTTAAAGACGCGCCGATACCGGAACTGAACATCGATCCGCCGCTACCTGCACCACCGCGACGCTCGCGTGCGCAGGCGCTGTTCGCGCCGGAGCTCGTGCGCCCGGCGATCAAGGAAGCATTCTTGATGCTTCGTCCCGAGGTTCAATGGCGCAACCCGGTGATGTTCGTGGTCGAAATTGGCGCCGTGCTCACGGCTCTGTTTATCATCCAGGCGGCGCTGGGGGCCTCATCCAGCCAGGTATCAGTCAACTATTTCATTGCCCTCGATTTCTGGTTGTGGCTGACAGTACTATTCGCGAACTTTGCGACCGCGCTGGCGGAGGCCCGCGGCCGCGCGCAAACTGAATCGCTGCGCCGGGCCCGCACCGATACGCCGGCGTACCGTCTCAAGGGCGCGGACATCATCGAAGAGATTCTGGCTTCCGACCTTCATCCGGGCGACCGGGTGGTCGTGAAGGCTGGCCAGGTAATTCCGGGTGACGGCGAAATCATCGAGGGGATCGCTTCGGTGGACGAGTCGGCAATCACCGGCGAATCCGCTCCAGTGATCCGCGAGTCGGGGGGTGATCGGTCAGGAGTGACAGGGGGCACTCGAGTGATCTCAGACAGTATAGTTGTGAGAATCACCGCGGCGGCCGGGGAATCATTTCTCGATCGAATGATCGCGCTGGTCGAGGGCGCGGTTCGTCAGCGCACGCCTAATGAAATTGCGCTCAGCCTGGTGCTGACGGCGTTCACGCTCATCTTTCTGATCGTCGTCGTTCCGCTGTGGCCGATGGCGTTGAATGCGGAAATATACATGATGAGCTATCTCGGCATCACCGAGCCGCTCAAGAGTCTCGGAACCGATGTTCCAACCCTTGTCGCACTTCTAGTCTGTCTGATTCCTACTACAATTGGCGCCTTGCTCGCGGCGATCGGCATCGCGGGCATGGATCGAGCCCTGCAGGCCAATATCCTCGCTAAGAGCGGCAAGGCGGTCGAGACGGCGGGCGATATCGACACCGTGTTACTCGACAAGACTGGCACGATCACGATGGGCAATAGGCATGCGACTGAGTTTGTTCCAGTTGGAAGGTATACTGCGCTCGAGCTCGGCCGGCTGGCTGCGATGGCTTCGATCGCGGATGAGACGCCCGAAGGCAAAACTATAGTCAAACTCTATTTCGAACGAGGCGGCGGAGCCGGCGATCTCAACGTTCCGAAAGGAGCAGAGTTCGTTCCGTTTTCCGCGCAAACGCGGATGAGTGGAGTCGACCTCCCGGGCGGCAGGACGATTCGCAAAGGCGCACCTGACGCTGTGCTTCGCTTTGTTGAACGTCAGTCGATGGCGGTGCCCGCAGATCTGCAGCCGACCGTGAACTCGATCGCATCACTGGGCGCGACGCCGCTGGTAGTTGCCGACGGTGCGAGCATCGCGGGCGTTGTGGTGCTCTCAGACGTCCTCAAAGCCGGAATCAGCGAGCGCCTCGAGCGCCTGCGCAAGATGGGCGTGACGGAGCGTGATGATCACCGGAGACAACCCGCTTACCGCCGCGACGATCGCGAAACAGGCCGGGGTTGATGATTTCGTTGCCCAGTGCACGCCGGAGTCGAAGCTCGCCTACATCAGGAACGAACAGGCGGCGGGCAAGCTGGTTGCGATGGTCGGTGACGGCACCAACGACGCGCCCGCGCTCGCACAGGCCGATGTGGGCCTCGCAATGAACTCGGGCACACAAGCCGCCAAGGAAGCAGGCAACATGGTGGACCTGGACAGCAATCCCACCAAGTTGCTCGAGGTCGTCGAGATTGGAAAGCAGCTACTCATGACGCGCGGCTCGTTGACCACGTTTTCGATTGCAAACGACGTTGCCAAATATTTCGCGATCGTGCCGGCGCTGTTCGCAGGGACGCTACCCTGGCTGAAGGCGATGGACGTGATGCATCTGCATTCGCCGATCTCGGCCATACTCTCGGCCGTGATCTTCAATGCGGTAATCATTCCATTACTCATTCCGATCGCTTTGCGTGGCGTTCAGTATCGCCCGCTGGGCGCCGATGCGTTGCTCAGGCGAAACCTGCTGGTCTGGGGGCTCGGCGGCGTTCTTCTGCCGTTCGTAGGAATAAAGCTGATCGACATGATCATGGTGGCCGGGCACTTGGTTGCCTGACGAAGACAGAATCCAGAGGAGCATTTCTATGGGACGCTATTTTTCGAAGAGTTTTCTTCTCTTTCTCTTCGTGATTCCGACTGTCTGTATCGCATACCCGCTGTTTCTGTGGGTGATTGGCCAGGTATTCTTCCCATTCCAGGCCAACGGCAGCATCCTGCGGGACGCCCATGGCAATGCAATTGGCTCACTACTGATCGCTCAACCGTTCACCAAGGACGAGTACTTCCAGCCGCGTCCATCGGCGGCGTCCTACGACGCTTCGGCCTCGGCTCCCTCGAATCTCTCGGCCTCCAACTATGCGCTGCGGGATCGGGTCGCGCGCTCGCTCGGGCCAATCGTCAAATACGCCGACGGACCAAAGAAGGGTCAGCTCGTCGCACCTGACGTTGAAGCGTGGTTCCAGCAGGACAAGTTCGGCGGACAGCCGCACATCGTTGCCCAGTGGGCCGACGCTCACAACGAGCTCGCGACGGGTTGGGTGAACGCGGATCCGTCGCATGGCGCGTATGTGGACGATTGGTCCAAAAAACATCCAGGCGTCGTCGCACAGTTCAAGAAAGACAATCCTGGAACGCCGGATCCAAAAGCTCCGGATCTCGCGGTGGTGTTTTTCGAGACTTTTTCGAAGGAAAATCCGGGCAAGTTTCCGTCTTCTGTTTCGCATCAGGGTGCAGACGGCAAGACTACGACTGCGATCGAGCCGGTGGCTGATGGCTCGGACATACAATCGATCTTCTTCGATATGTGGCGCCAGGAGCACGCTGACGTCCAGCTCGAGGATGTTCCCGGAGATATGGTTACGGCGTCAGGCTCCGGCCTTGATCCTGATATCAGCATGCAAAACGCTGAGTATCAGATCGACCGTGTTGCGCAGAAGTGGGCTTCGGACACCAAGCGTGATCCCAAACAGGTGCATGACGAGATCGAGCAGATATTGCGGGCGAACGCGCAGGCGCCATTTGGCGGATTGGCCGGCGAACAGTTCGTGAACGTGCTTCAGGTAAACCTGGGCTTGAAAGAGCGTTACGGCGAACCCAAGTGACTCGGCAGCCTTGTACACCTGCGGGTGTGCTTCAGGAGCCTCCGTTGTGCCTCGAACGAGGTCGTCACAGATGGATGCATTGGTCTCCAATGACGAGAACCGCAGGACTGCCGCGATCATCGAAAGTCTAGAAGTAGGAGCAATCCTGCTCGACCGCAATGGAATTGTCGTCCATATAAACGAATTGGCCGCACTCATCCTGGGTATTGAGCGGGAAGGAGTCATTGATCATCCTTTTGAAAGGCTCGAGGTTGATAGCCATCATTACCTCCGAGTTCGCGCCGCGCTGCAACGGATCAGCGACTATCCAGCCGGTGAAAAACAGATCGAGGTGAGTCTTCATGTGCGCGGCCGCGAACACAACTATCTGCTGAAACTCGGAGAGTTGCGGCTCCCGGACGGTACTCTGTTTGGAAACATAATTGCGTTTCACGACCTTACCTATATCCGCGACAAGGATCGCGCACGCTCGAACCTGGTGGCCTCTCTCTCGCATGAGCTCAAAACTCCTCTGACTTCGCTCTCGCTTGCAGTTGAGCTTCTCCAGCGGACGGCCATCGATCCCAGACAGCGCGAAACCATCGAAACCATTGGCGAAGATTTGGCTCGAATCCGTGATTTGTCCGATAGCTTGCTCAATATTGCGCGTGACGAAAGCGCTTCAATTGCAGTCCTGACTGTAAACTTCGACTTCGCGAAAATGGTGACTTCCGTAGTCAAGAAATTCGCCTTGCAGGCTGCGCAAAGAAGCGTATTCCTTCGCGTACATGCAGGCGCTGAGCTCGAGACCTATGGCGATCCCGCCAAGTTGTCATGGGTTTTGTCTAATCTTATCGCTAACGCACTGCGCTACATTCCTGACGGCGGGACCATTGAAGTGTCCGCTGCGCGAGTGGGGCAATTGTTGCGGCTGTCGGTCTCGGACACCGGCCCAGGCATACCCTTGGAAATTCGCGATGTGATTTTTGAACGTCACACGCCGTGGCTTGCGGATAGCTTCGAGAGGGGACCCACTGGCCTCGGTCTGGAGATCACCAAGGAGATTGTCGAAGCGCACGGTGGGCGAATATTCCTCGAGGTCTCCGGGGAAGGGAGCACGTTTACGGTCGATCTTCCACAGTCGTGGCAGAAATAGATGGCGAAACTTCTCGTCGTAGACGACGAAAAAAATATTCGACATGCCGTAGGAGAGTTCTTGCAATCCTGCGATCTCGAGACCTGTACGGCTGACAGTGGCCGTGAAGCTCTCGCCCTCATGGACCGCAGAGGCGCCTTCGACCTCGTCTTGACCGATTGGCGGATGGCCGAAATGAACGGCCTCGAACTGCTCAAGGCAATCAAGGAGAAATATCCAGACACTATAGTAATTCTGATGACGGCATACGGCACGGTCGGCAACGCCGTTGCCGCCATGAAGGCGGGGGCACACGACTATCTAACCAAACCCTTTACGCTCGATCAGATCCAACACACTATTGAACGCGCACTCGAGGTCAGAGAATTACGCTCGCAGAATCGGGCACTTCGAAACTCAATGGAGGGTCTCCCGCTTCTCACCTCAAGCAGCCCGGTCTTTCGTTCGCTCATCGCAACGGCCCATGCGGCGGCTTCAAGCGATGCGACCATCTTGTTCACGGGAGAGAGCGGAACCGGAAAGAATGTTCTCGCGAGGCAGATACACGAATGGAGTTCGCGCCGCGAGCATCCCTTCGTAATCGTCAACTGTACTACGCTTTCGGAGCATCTCCTGGAGAGTGAACTCTTCGGCCACGTAAAGGGCTCGTTCACCGGAGCGATCAAGGACAAACCCGGGCGCCTCGAAGCTGCAAATGGCGGTACGGTTTTTCTCGATGAAATCGCGGAATTGGCGCCCTCGCTGCAGATAAAGTTCTTACGTTTCTTACAGGAACAGCGATTTGAGCGGGTTGGCGGCGAGAAGACGATTGAGGTTGACGCACGCATCATCGCAGCGACCAACCGCAATCTTGAACAGGAGACCAGCTCGGGCCGTTTTCGCAACGATCTCTACTACCGATTGAACGTTATATCCGTGCGTGTTCCGGCATTGCGGGAGCGTCCGGAGGACATTTTGGTGCTGGCAGACAAACTGCTGACGGAAGCCGCAGCACGCAATCAGCGCTCCGGGTTACGCTTTTCGGAAGAGGCGCAGAAATCGCTCATCGCCTATGCATGGCCGGGTAATGTCCGCGAGCTGCGCAACGCGGTTGAACGCGCAGTCGCTTTGAGCCGCGGCACGGTCATACGCAAGGAGGATCTGCCTGACACCATTTTTCATGGCCACGGCACAGGTGCCGGAGTACCCCCGGAAAACGCTAGCCTGGAACAAGTGGAGGAACAGCATATCAGGCGCGTGCTCTCGATTGCTCCGACCCTCGAGGACGCCGCCGCAACGCTAGGCATCGGGGTCGCCACCCTTTGGCGCAAGCGAAAGCGCTTTCAGATTGATTAACTGCGCTTGGTCGATCGGCACCTGGACCCATCTGGTTAATTCCTGAACCTGCAACTTGCAAACTCCGACTTTTCAAAATGAAGTACTCGGACGAATTGTTCTGAAAGATTGGCTTGGTTCTGCCACAGGCAGTTCGCGGCATGCCACGTGCTGCTAGCAATCTGGATGGCTTCAATGCCATCGCGCAGAGGAGCGCGGGACCATGGGTGTATACCAGCTTGCGGCAGTGATTCTTGATTCGGTCAAGCAAACGTCGCAATGGATGCAAGGAGCGGCGATAGTCGTCAGTCGATCCGCCCTTGCCACGAACATTCTGGGCGGCTCGTCGGTCAGCGCGGCGGCACGCGGGCCCTCTGCTCACGATCTTTTTCTGACTGCGGTGGCATTGACGATTGAGATCGCTCTGTTTATTTCTATCCCGATTTATTTGCGCGCACGGCGGCGTGACAAGATCCGCTCACGAATACACATTGTTTATGACAGCCGACGCGATCGATTAGTGCGGCCAAAGACAAGTCTCCTCGACTCGCAGGCGGGATGGCAGCACCATTTTTACTCAATGAAACCGCCAATCTCTCTCCGGCGCAACGCTCCACGTTCTTGAGATCCGGCAGCCACGAACGCCCGTAGTGAACCAGGTGCGGATGGATATTGTCCGCCTTGGTTGAAAGCGGATCATGGTCGGCGACGCTCCGGAGCTCGCGGGGATGAAGCGCTTTTTCTTCCATGACCACTGGAAACAGCTCCCTTTCTGCCGGAAGACTAGACGTTCGGTAAGACTCAATCGCACGGGGCTCAGGCAGTGGCTGGAAACGGAAGGCGCTTGGATTCAGCGCTGGGGATTTCGCGCTCTGTCGCGATGGCACCGCTAGGGGCACAAGACCGACATCATGTTCCGCAGGTGCAACAACTCGCCAACGATAAAATCGAGGGCAGAACGGACACAATTCCGTAGCAGAGCGCCTGAGAGTGCAATGCCCAATCCAAAAAAAGTTTAGTTAAATCAAGGACTTGGAGGAGGAAGGGGCCCGGTGGTCCCACCGGTCTTCAAAACCGGCTTGGCGGCTAATATTGTTGCCGGAGGGTTCGACTCCCTCCCCCCTCCGCCATCGGACGGGTTCCTGCGCTAGGTCCCATTTCTTCCGTGACCGAAGACGAATCGCGGACGAAAACAACAGCGCGTGCGGATTACGTGAAGCGGGGGTCGAAGGCTTCGGCAGTGCGGTACTCGAGGTCTGATTCGCGAGTAACCGGGAAAATCGGCGACGTCGAACAGCGGCTCAGCGCCGTTGAACGCCCAGATAAGGCCCCACTTTTCGGCGGTCGGAAATTTGAACAGCTTCGCGGCCTTCGGAATTTTTTCCGATGCGGGAATTTTAGTGCATACCCCGGCGGCATCCGTACTGCCAATGATGAAACGCGCAGCGGATATCGTCGCCGATTACTTTGCCCAAGCTGAGATCGGCGCCTAGATGGCGGCAATACGCGGACATTACCGAGGCGCGCCCGCTCTCGCCGCGGTAAACGATCGCGCGGCCTTCCAGAAAATCGCGGCCGAGCACCTGGCCAGCCGCGACTTCGTCGCTCCGTGCGATTGCGTACCAGCTTTGATGGAATCCTCCAGAGGATTTGCGCGCCCGCGCGCCCGATTCGGCCGGCGGCGTGCGGCGCGACGCGGGACGAGTTGATCCTGAAGCCATCGAAACCTCCTCAGATATTGCTCTGGTGCCGGGTTAGGCGAATGCGGGGAGGCGCACGGCGAAAATCTCGGCGTCGTCGGTGACCTCGAAGCGCTCGCCCGGGCTGAATGAATCCGTTCGCCACGCGCTGTGCGCATCGAGAATCTCGCCGCTGGAAGTAGCTATTGAACCATGCAACAGAAACCTCAGTTCACCCGGCGTCGCGCCATCTCCGGTATGCGCCGCGCCGCGCGGCGCACGAATCATGGAAATCCCGATCCCGCGCTCGCCGAATACGCCGAGCCGTTTCACCTCGAAGCCTCCTGCGGCCGGCTGCCAGGTGAAATTATCAACGTTCATTATTTACCGGCTCTTCGAAACGCGGCGGCGGGTATTCGACCGGGCGTCCATTCACGTACTCCCAAATGGCCTCGTAGCCGTCGGCTCGCGCCGCACGGCCGTCGCTGCTGGTACGCGTGAACACGCCTGCGTCAAACTGGCCGAGGTCGCACATTTTCTCGTAGCCGGAATTGAGCTGCTGATAGCTCATGAAGCCGTAACCGGACGCGCCGCCGATCTGCAGCACCAGCACGATCGATCCGGTCGTGTCCTTTTGCGGGCCGTAATAGGTTCCTTCGGGAAAATACCCGACCATCTGCGGCAGTAGATTTTTTCCCGGCGCAAAGTTCATCGAGCCTTCCAGGCACAGGCGAACCTGATCGAAGTTATGGCGATGCCGCGGCGTGTAGTAGTCGCCGACAGTACGCACGAGGCTCAATTCAAAATTATCCGACTCGCCCGCCGTCCCTTGGAGCAGACGCTTGAAATCGATTGCTCCCGAGCGATGACCAGAAACCGGACCGTAGGTGAGCTGTTGGCCGTGCGCAATCAGCATAGCGGCGGATTATCGCGACCGGCCACGACATGTCAAATGGCCAAACATTCATTCGCTCTGCCGTGGCGCGATCTCGATACGCCGACGCGGATCAGGCTTTTCCGTCGCGATAGCTGCTGGTTGTTAGTGCGCGGAACCGCGCGCTACTTAACGCCGACAATCTCGGCGGTCGAGCAATGGTAGACCATCGTCGGTGCGCCGAAGCACCAGATGAGATCGCTATCCTTCTGCGTGCGATACAGCGGCAGCTCGCCTTCGGTGTTGGTGCAGAGGCATCGGCCGCACGGCGTCTTTCCGCAGCAGTCTCGATAGCTGACGATATAGTCCTTGCCGTCGCCCGGATGCTTGCACGTCCCGACCCACGAGGTTGGCGAAGGCGACGCGCCTGGCGGGCAATCGTGCGAGCCGCCACCGCAGCACGAGCACAGGTAGCCGTCGATCGCGCAGTATTTCCAGTAGTCGCAGGCCGAGTCGTCGTTCGGATTACCGTGCTTCGCCATCGCTTCCATTCCGGCAGGTGCCGGAGCGCCGGGCGGCAGGGTGGGAAGAATTTGCGCGCGCGCCGACGCCGTCACGCGATCGACGGGAAGCAGCGGAATGATCATCCCACCGACCGCCAGCTTGCCCAGGCGCGCAAGAAAACTGCGGCGCGAGGTTCGCTGCGCAATCGCGCGGGTGAGATGCTCGAAGAGTTGGTCGATTTTATCCACTGCGGTCTTCGCCTATCTTCGTATAGATTCGCTCGCGCCTCAGGGTCCGTAAATCAGAAACGGGACGCCAAGGTTGCGATATACGCCAATATACTTGCCGTCGGGAAGACTGTAGGTCTCGAGCTGGCTCTGGATTATCGCGAGCGCCTCGAGGATCGGCTTGGGTCCCGCGCTTGCGCGAATCGAGTAGGCTTCGGTTTTGAGCGCAATTCGTGCGACGCGGATTTTCTTGGCCGCATCGAAAACCCAGACTTCCTTGCCGGTCTGCTTGTGAGTCCATTCGCCGCCCTGATGCATCAGCAGATAGACAGTTCCATCAGTGGTGGCCGAGATTGTCTGCCATCCGCCGGGCCGCCACTTGGCTTTGTTATCTTCATCGGAAAGCGCGGACCATCCGGGTTCGGCAACCGCTTCGTCGCCGGAGAGATCAACCTTGTAGATCATGCCGTGGTAGGAATCGAAGTACGCGGTCGTCCCGGTGATCGCGGGTTGATCGAAGACCGGATCTTTCGAAGGATCGAAAAATGGCTTCGATTGTTTACGGCTCTTGAGCTTGCCTGTGTCGTCGAGATTGACGGTCAGGATCGATCCGTCCGCGCACATCGAGGAAAATTTGCGCGCGCCGGAAACCAGCACTTGCACGCATCCGGGCGTCTCGATCTCGCCGACGAACTTTTGCGACTTCAAATCGACCACGCTGACCGATGTCGCCGGCGTCATATTTGCGACCAGCATGAAACGTCCGTCGGTGGTCACGGCAGCGGAGTTGTTCTTTGGAACGATCAGCAGGCGTTTGGGCGGAATTTTAACTTCGCTTTTAAATTCGAGCGTGTGCGCGTCAAAGATCTCGACCGCATCGGTGCGCGTGCCGTGCCAGGCGCGGGAATAAAACGTCCCGACCATGTAGAACTCGCTCGCGTCGGGCGCCGCGACAAAGCTCGCCAGGTAGCCACCGTTCAGTTGGCCAAGCATCTTCTGAGCGTCGGTATCGAGGATATAGACCTTGCTGACCTGGGGAACCGAACTCGGGCTGTCGAAAATATAGGCCCAGTGAGGGGCCGGCGCGTCGAGCTTGTACGAGGTCATCTGGTCGGGCGGTAGCTGCGCGCGCGCGGAAGTCGACGCGACGACCAGCGCAAACAGTGCTGCAACAACGATTGCGATACGGCTCTGCATCGGCCCTCGAATCAAGCCTGATTAGTACAGCCCATCCGGTTTCGTCAACCCTGACTATTTTCTTTTTGTCTGATTCCTCCCCTGTTCTTCCACGGGGGAGGATTAAAGGAGGGGGTGCAGCTTTTTTCGCGCGGGCTTGGCCTTGACCGACGCAGGCACCGTGCGCGGGCGGGCGGCAGCGAGACGTTTTGGCGCCGACATCAGGTAGCCGTCGTTCAGGATCGCCGCCAACTCGTCCCAGCGGACTTTCACGTCGAGGCGCACGCCAACCCATCCTTTGGGCCCGACATAGGGCGGCTTGAAAAATCGCTTGGGATCGGAGCCAACCAGGATCTCCTGCACCATCGCAGGTGCTTTGATCCACACGGCGACGTGTCCGCTGTTGTGATGATTGTTGTCCGTCATCGCGAACATCTTGCCGCCAACTCTGAAGGTGCATTCGCCCCACGCTTCCTTCTCAGTCGCCTCGGGAAGCGCGAGGCAGATCTCGCGCAAACGCTTTATCGCAGGATTGGAATCGTCGTATTTGCGAGGATGCGCCATCTGTCACGCCTGCGCGATCACGCCTGTTTGCTCATCGCGGCCATCCGCTTTTTCATCTCGTCGGGCGAGACGTCTTCGATATGGCTCGAGATATCCCATGCATGGCCGGATGGATCCTTCACCTGCGCGTTGCGGTCGCCATAGAACTGGTTAGCAGGCTCTCTCAGCGAGGTAGCGCCGGCAGCGAGCGCCGCTTTGTAAACCGCGTCACAATCTTCGACATAAATATGAATCGCGACCGGAGAGCGGCCCGTGCCGAGCGCGATCGGGCTTAAGAATCCCATATCGGGAAATTCATCGGAAAGCATTATTCCGGCCCCGCCGATCGCGAGATCCGCGTGGCCGATCCGGCCGTCGGGCATATCCAGACGCACGGTCTCGGTCGCGCCAAAGACTTTCTTGTAGAAATCGATCATCCGGCGAGCGTCGCGCACTATGAGATAGGGCGTGATGCTGCGCGCCGGGTTGGGAATGGAATTTACCTTCGATGCCATCGGAGATCTCCTCGGCTTGGACTTGAGCATCACCCGCGCGATCGCTGCCACTGTCGTTTACATTGCCGCTATTACGTAAACCTTCGTAACGCAAGAAAGTTACGGGGCGCGCCGCAAATCGCAGCGCGCCCGATACGCAACAGATTCTCTTGCGTTCAACTCATACCGTTGCTTCAGCTCGGCTTTGGATGCGGCGTCCCCAGGTACGGGAATACCTTGAGCACATCGGTGTGCGGCTTGAGGCCGTCGGGAGGGCATTCGCCTTTGGTGAGGAAGGCGAGGCGATGATCGATGACGTCGTCGGTGAAAACGCGGCCATTGGGATACTTCGCGGGCTTCGACGGATTGAAGCAAAGCATGTCGGGCAGAAGGCGGTCGGCGTCGATCGCGGCAATAGCTTCTTCGCGCGTGTAGTTGCCGGTATGCCCCATCAGGTGGACGAACTGATCGGTCCAGCGCTTGCGATCATTAACCGGCTCGCTGGCGTTGTATTCCAGTTTAGTCTCGTCAGTGTTGAAGAAGCTGCTCACGCTCGGGTGACCGGCCCGATCGACATGAAGGAGATTGCCGTCTTTGCGCACGCTGCATCGCCCCCAGATGCGGATTTCGGGCTTGGCGCCCAGCTCACTGGTCGGCAGCTCGATCACCGTCGAAAACACATTGGCTTGCGTATTCGAATCCACGCCGGTCCACGGAGACTTGCCGCCCAGGTGAGGTGCGGTAAAGTTTCTGCCGCCCTTGGTGTCGAACAGGGCTTTGATTCCGTCGAAATCGAAAAAGAAAGCGTCGCTGCGAGCACCAGCGAAGAACGTGTAGGCGCCGGCCTTCACGATGTTGGGTTTGGCGCCGAAGGAAACCTCGGCGTCGGCGATGATCTTCGTCCCGACCGCTTCGACCGAGCGCGATTCCGCGCCTTTTGCCACAAAGACGTTCACGGTCTGCTTACCGTTTCGCGGCGGCGAGAAGACATAGCTGATCGCGATGTCCGCCAGACAATCTCCATCGTTGTCGATGTTGAGGCGGTAGATGGCGTCGGGATGGAGCGCGTCGGCAGTGGGATTTGCATTGAGGATGATCACGGTCCGCGCTGGGTCCGCGGGCGACTGGAACGCGTAGAGGTCGCAGAGGTCAAGACGTTGGTCGCCAAGCGGAGGGCCGAGGTTCAAGCCGGTAAAATGATTCGACATTTGAATCTCCTTTTCCTGTTCGAGACTATTGGTACCGCAAGAGCGGCGGAGCCAAGAGAGCGATCTTCCACGGATGCGCCGCGTACTGATTATGACGTCGGATTTCGATCTTTCTCAAGGACAATCCCGACCGGTTTGCGCTTCCCGCGATGACGAAAAAATAGCGGACGGCCGCGCAATCTGACCGAGTCCGGAGCGCTGCAAGTACGGCGGCTGCACCGGGCATCGCGCGGATGGATTCAGGGTTTGTCAGTGCGGCGGCTTCGAGAAGCTCGACCAGACGGCGCTTTAACAAATCTGTCTCGGCCGCGGTAATGTCGCGCCCGAATGCTGCCTTACAATGTTGCGAGGCCATTCCGAGATCCGTGTAGTGCTCCACCTGTTCAAGCCATTGGGAATGCTCGTTTGGCAGGCTCAGAACTTCCCGCGTGGCGCGCCAGAAACCTTCGGCGCCCACCGCATTGGTGTCGGTCAATGTTCCGTCAACGTCGAACACCACCAGATGCTTGCCGCTCATTTCCGCCTGACCCACGGCGCGAGTATATCTCCGGAACGCAGTGCCACCGCCATGATCGTACCAATCGGATGCGCCGGTACGATCGTCGGAATCAAAGAGGCATCGACCACCGCCACATTGCTCGTGCCGCGCAGGATCAGGGTCTTGGGATTGACGCCGCCGGGACCGGTGCTCAGCGGCGCCGTGCCGCCGAAGTGGTTGATTGTGAGCTTGTTGAAATAAATGTTATCAACCGGCGCCGGTCCGTAACATACTTTTGTACATCGGCGATGCTGTTCGGGTTCAAGTTTGGATGACTCAGTCCGCCCGGACCAAATACTATTTCCAGACCTGGATCCTGCGCAAACAGTTGAATCATATTGTAGACCGCTTGCGCCATCAAAGCCTTGTCGGCGTTTCCGGCAGGCGTGTTCGGCAAATATATATTTGGATAGTTGACATTGCCCGCGGTATCCAGCGTTATCATCCCGCGCGCCTGCGGATTGAGCAACATCAAAAATGCCGACATGCTATTCGAAGAATAGTAAGGTCCGCCCGGAGTTCCCGCCCCGTTGGGGTTGAGAAAAATCTCGACGTTGGGGATCGCGCCTCCGCCTAATGCATAGTTCAAAATCGTCACTGGCTGATACTGCGCGTATGGTCCGCTGCCATTGCCGAGATATGTATCCAGGTCGGCGGCGTTGCCGCTGTAGTTGCCATAGTTGTAGGCCTGATACGGCACTGAGCCGGTGTAGTTGTACGTGATCATCGTCATCACGTGGTCAAACACGCCAACCCCGATCAGCGGATTATCGATCATGAACGGAGGTCGCGACTGCCCCGGAAAAATCTCGTGCTCGAGTCCTCTTGGACCAATTCCACTCAATAGCAGCAGCCGCGGCGTGACCAGCGCTCCCGCCGCCATCACCAGCAGTCCGCCAGGCGTCAGCCGCGCTATTCCAGGACTGCCGGGCTGCGTCTGATCCAGGCTCTCGCGCTTCGAGTAATGCACGGCGAGGGCAGTGCCTGCGTCATCGAACTCGATTCGCTCAGCCTTCGAGAACAGCAGCATCTCGAGGCCGGCGATTGGTACGCCGCCCGGATCCACCTCCGCGAAATATCCGCTGATCGGACCGGCGCGCCGGCCCTCGGTAACGGCCAAATAGGGAGCACTATAGATACCGGTCCCGGCGAACGGCTGGCTGGTGTCGCCGTCGATCCATCCTTCACCCGCATAGAGCGGGTTTACTATCCGCGCGGGGCCGGTGTTGTACCCAAGGCCATCGGTGGAAGGAGTATTGGTCACTGGGACATTCGCACGTACGCCGGCGAAATAGGGTTGCATGTCCGTCCACTGCCAAGGCGCGGGCCAGCTCTGATCGAACACCTCGGCCGGGTTGGTCTGAAACAGCATCCCGTTTGAACTGTGAATTTCCACCGAGTCCGATACCCTGATAGGTAAACATGGTCTCGGTGAGCTGATATGGCTTCCCCAACTCCATCCAGGCCATTTGCGAATACTCACCCGGCACGTCGAAGATAGTCAGATCCGTACGGCCGGGAGGAAGCCACGGCGGATATGCGGTTCCTCCGATCGCGGCGGCGGTCGGACCGCCCGCTTCAATGATCAAAATACGCTTATGCCCACGCATCGCTGCGAGCAATCGGGCCGCGACGATCGTTCCCGCGCTTCCGCCCCCCACGATTATTACATCGTATTCGCCTTTAGATTGAGTAATCGAGCTCGACCCGCCGCCGCACGCGGTGAGCACTCCAAGTTGCGAACCGATAGCAAGTGTCAAAGCGGCTTGACGCAGAAACTCACGACGGTCGATGACTGACATATTCGCTGGATTGTAGGCTTTCAAAAACAGAAGTCAATCGAGACTGCGAATCGAGCCAAATAGTCATTCACTGCGGAACATTCGTGAAGTCCGCGTGCCAGGTCATTGTGCTCCACGGACGATTGTTCCACTGCGCGTACACGCTCGCCTCGACGTGCATCACGCCGCCCTCGATCCGGCAGGTCATGTTGGTCAGCTCATCGACCGAGCCGCGTCCCGCGAACATCCCGAACAGGCTTCCGGCCGGTTCATCGAAATGCAGCAATGCGCGCATCTGCGCGGTCGTGCGCCCGTCGGTCGAGATCACTTTCATGATCGCTTTCACGTTGGTGAGGTCGCGATTTCGTCCTGCAAGTCCGGCCTCGCTCAGGGTGAGCCTGAAAGGTCCGCTACCGGTTTGCTCGTAACAGATGCGATAGGTCTTCGGAATCCACTTCGAAACTCCGGGACCGCCCAGCATCCGGATCGAGTCCAGCCGCGGAACCACGCCGCTCCAGCATCCCCGAAACTGCTTGGGCAGGGGAATCTCGAGCGTGCTCGCGCCCGGGCCCTGCCGCCCCGGCAAGGTCTGCGGACCAGCCGGCGGCGATTGCTGCTGGATCGACGGAATTGTCTCGGTCTGCGAGTTGTTCTTGGACGGCGGCGGCGATTGCGCCTGCGGAATCGGGATCTTCGAGCTCGCTACCGGCGCCTTGCTGCGAATTCTGGCCCGAATTTGGCAATAGGTTTTGCGGGTGAATGACAGGCGGTATCGGACCGGCGAGAATCGCAACCGCGACTATCGACCCGCAAACCACGCGGACCGCCGTCCGCCAATTGCGCTCCAAGACCCACACCCGATCAAAATTAGCACGCCGCCCGCGCGATAGCGGCACACTTCGCGCCTCGATGCGCGCGGCGGTGGATCAAGCGGTTCCAGACCCGGTGATGTTGGATTTCCTTACGTGAACAATCCGGTTACCCGGTAACATACCGGTTAGATGGTTGACATTATTTCGAATGAGATATAAATTTAGGCTCCGGAGGTTCGGGAATGGGACGTCTTCAAGATGAACGCAGCGCAGAGACCCGCAAGCGCCTGCTCGACGCTACCGTCGAATGCCTGTTCGAGCGCGGTTACGCCGGCACCACCACCGCCGAGATCGCCGCCCGCGCCGGAGTTTCGAAGGGCGCCCAGATGCATCATTTCCCAACCAAGCACGACTTGGTCGTGAGCGCGCTCGAATATCTGTTCGAGCTGCGATTGGCGGCTTCGACCGATCCTGAAGCGATTCGGAAGCTGCCGACGGAGCGAATCGCGAGGCTCGGGGCGATCATCGAGATGCTCATTCCTGTTTATCAGGGAAAGGTTTTCTACGCGTGGCTCGAACTGGCGGTCGCAAGCCGCACCGATGTCGCGCTGCGCGATGCCGTGCGGCGCCTGAGCGAGAGCTTTTCGAACAAGATCGCGGGGGTCTGGAAAGACCTTTTCGGGTCACCCGGAGACGATCCCGCTCAGTTTCGGGCGCTCGACCGCCTGGTCAACGGACAGTTCGCAGCGACCGCACTGGGTCTAATCCTGCTTGGCGACCAGGCGGGCGCCGCTGAAATCGAGGAAAACGCAAAGCTTCTGAATGAAGTCGGAGCGTTTCTGCTCCATCGCAAACATTCGAGAAGGAGTACGCCATGAAAACGATCATTCTGGCGGTTTCACTGGTATGGCTGATTGGAACGGCCGGGACTGCGCGCGCCGGCTTGATAGTGCGGCTGCCCTCGGCCAGCGGCGCGGCACCGATGCCGCCCCCGGTCGGCACCGTGATCGATCGAAACAACGCAAAGCAGTACGCCCCCCTTATCCCGGGCGCTCTGACGTTTGCGATCCGCCATGGACTTGAGGTGCGCGTGATTCCCACCGCACGTATCGATTGGCCCTCGCAGTATCACGAGCAGACCGAAAAGTACTCGTCTCAGGTCACGCTTGACGCTGGTGATACAGTTCACAACTACGTCGCCGGACTTCCATTTCCGATAGTCAGTTCGAGCGATCCGCAAGCGGGGGTGAAGATTGCCTATGACTGGCGCTGGGGTCCGTTTGTTCCCGCGCAAGTCTCGCTGGTCACGGACCAGAAAACCCGCGCATGGACAATAGATTCCGGAAATCCAACCCTCTTACGCGCCGATGACGGGCGCCGCGATTTCCGCAATGAAAACGAATGCGATCAGATTACCTTTCTGCATTCATCGCGCGCTCCGAATACTTCTGAGAATGATCCAGTGGACTTTGAAGAGCGCGGTGATCATTGTGGACCCGAGAATGCCGCCATGATTGGAACTGAATTCCTCGATCCAACTCGAGGAGACGAGGTCTGGTTTTACATCCCCAGCTTTCGCAAATGGCGGCGGATGGAAAATTCGGGCGGCTATCCGAATCAGTCGTGCACTTATTCCTGCGTCCAGTTCGGCTTGGAGTACGCGCCGCCGAAAACCGAGCTCTACACGTTCCGCCTGCTAGGAGAGCAACCGATTCTCGCGTGTCTGAACGCAAGCGTACCGGGCGCCGGAATCGAAGCCTCGCGCGGCTCCGGAAGGTTCAGCATGCTGGATTGCGAGGTCCGAAGCGCCTACGTGCTCGATATGCGCCCGCGCGATCCGACTTCCGATGTGCTGATGCCCGCGAAGGTGCTCGTCGATAGCGAGACTTATCTATATCTTGGGGCCGAATTCGCACGCGGCTCCGCTCCCGACTTCGATGTTCCAGTCTGGAGCCGCCGCAAAGACGACGACGCAAGCACTGTCATGTTCCTCGCGAACGACTTCTATACTCCAGGCGACCAGACCGATCTGATCCTCTCATTAAACCTGTCGCCCAATAGCGAACAGATCGATCACGGCGACGCCGCTCCGGCTCTGTTCGATCCGAGGTCGGATATTGTCTCCGACGGGCGCATGTGACGCCGCAGGCAGCGCGCTCTAGCTGCTCGCTTGGCCGCCTTCGGCTTCCTTCAGGGCCGCGATCATTTCGTCGGCCTCTTCGGGTTCGATCTCGCCGGCCTTGACCGCTCGCAGGATCTTCATGATGTCGCCCTGAAAGGCCGCCGGATCGAGCGGGCGCGTGTCGCTGGCATGCGTCGCTCCCGGCGCGGTTTCGGAATGCTGCGGCGGAGAATCTGGTGCAGCGGGAGAAGGCTGCTCAGCACTGGTGGACCGGCTCGAGGAATGGCGCGCCGCGCGCCTGGCTTCACGAATCGCGGCGCTCATCCTGCGGGCTGCGTCGTGGATCGAGTCGCGCATCTGGCGGCGCTGGTCGCGAGTTTGGCAGCATCCGGGCTGAGCCGAACGGCGCAGCTCTTCGCTGAGCTTGCGGCTGAATTCCTCGACAGCGTGCGCGACCTCTGCGGAGGCCTCGCCGCCGGCGTCACGCATCACGTCGCTGGAGAATTTTCCCCCGCGCGCGACGATACGTCCGGCGGCGCCGAGAATCGAGTTTACGAATCCGGGTATCTCGCCGCCGAATTCCGCGCTCAGGATATCGCCCAGCTCGTCGAATGCGCCGGGAAATCGCCTTCCTGATCGCCAGTAGTCGCTCTCACGTGCGCCCGCGCGGGCGATAATGATGTCGGCGTTGCGCGTCTCGAGATTAAGGAGCGTGCGCTGGTCCGCTGCACGCTCGACGCCGACCGAGCCGGTCACGCTGCTGCCACCCGCGCGATGGAGTCCGCCCTCGTCGATTCCGTAGAGCCTGATTCGACCCCATCCCGCAGACGCGGCCACGTTCAGCGAGGCGTCGGTGTCGAGTTCAACTTCGATTCGCCCGCCGCTCGACGCGTGCCAGATCTTGCCGGCTGGAAACGGCCCGTGCAGGTCTACTGCGCCGCCAACGCGCCCCAGCTCCAGGTTTCCGCGCACGCCCGAGACCGAGCCATGTCCGCCGACGCGGTCGATCGCGGTGTCGCCGGCGACGTTCTCGAGCCGCAGGCGGCCGCCCACACGCCGAATCGATACCGAGCCCGAGGAACCGCGCACGACCGCCTTTGCACCGACGGAATCGACCTCGATCGGTCCGGTCGCCTCGGCTTCGAGTTTGCCGCCGATCTGGCGCGTGCGTACAAACGCATGCGCGTGATCGATCGCGAGCGAGCCGCTCACCTGTTCGCACTCAAAGCCACCGGAGGTTTCGACGGTCGCGTTGCCGCCGATTCGCTCGCGAATCACGATAGCGCCGGTACGTCGCGTGCGTAGATTCCCGCCGACACGACCGAGCACGATTGGAGCGGCGACGTCTTCGATATCGAGATTGCCGTGGCAGTCCAGGATCTCGAGCGCGACTCCGGTCGGGATTCGCAGCTCGGCGTTCGAGCGCAGGGTGATTTCCGCGCGCGAGCCTTCGCGATTAACACGAGGCTCGACCGAGCACAGGATCGCCGCGGGCGGCTCGCTCGCGCGGGTCACGCGGAGATTTCCATGCGCGCTAATGATTCGCATCGATTCGACGCCATCCAGGTTAAGCTCGTTCATCGCCGCCTCCGTCTTTCAAAAAAAATTCGGAATAAACTTTCAATCGCGCGATTTGCGCGTTTGTCCTGATCCGGTGGCGCTGATCGCCGCCATCGCGTCTTCGGGCGAGATCTTTCCCGCCTTGAGATCGGCCAGGATCGCCCTTCGGCGCGTCGCCGGAGTTTCCGCTTCGTCGCCATCCGCTGACGGCGGCCGGACCTGGTAGCCAAGCGCCGCGATCAGATCGTCCAGGCGCGCGCGCACGGTCGGGTACGAGACTCCGAGCTCGCGCTCGACGTCGCGAATCACGCCGCGGTTCTTGAGAAAGACCTCGGCGAAATCGAGCTGCGCCGGCGCAAGGCGCAGCAGCGCGGGCATCGCAAACTCTCCTTCGAGCGCGATATCACACTTCGGGCAATGGATCTTCGCGACAGTCAGGTCGCCTTGGCAGGATGGGCACTTGAGAATGATCGGCCGCATGGAAAGAATATCGCCGAGCCGATTAATTGAGTCAAGTCAGAACTTAAGATTCTTAATAATTATGTAAATCTAATGGCTACAGCCAGACAGAAACGATGAAATATCAAGCATTCGCAGGATGCTGCTGTGTGAGACAATGAATCGCGCCGAGACCCCATACGAGATCGATCGAAGGAATTCCGATCACGCGGCGGCCGGGGAATAGCCGCGTCAAGGGTCGGCTGCGGCTACGGCGTCGGCAGGGCAATCGAAGATCGGCATCACGATGCCCTGATTCGCAATATAGAAATTCGCGTACGACGCGGGCAGGCGCGTGCCGTCATAAACGACCGGCGGCGGCATCGGCAGCCGCTCGATCTTAAGCGGCGCGCCGCGCTCGTCACGCATCGCAGACAGCCGCGCCAGATTATCGCGCAGGATTTTGTAATTCGCGTCGGCGGGATCGTCCTCGACGACGGTGACGACCGTGTCGCGCGCGAGAAACCGCGCGAGGTCGTCGATATGGCCGTCGGTGTCGTCACCAACAATTCCGTCGCCCAGCCACAGGACATTGGTCACGCCTAGGTAGGTGCGAAGGTAGTCTTCGATCTCGGCGCGCGACAGATGCGGATTGCGATTGCGATTCAGCAGGCAAGACTCGGTGGTGAGGAGCGAGCCCGCGCCGTTGGGATCGATCGAGCCGCCTTCGAGCACGATTCCGGGTTCGGCGACCTCAAAGCCGAAGCGCGCGCCCAATCGCCGCGGCACAACGTCATCGAGGTCGTAGCGGCCGTACTTTTCGCCCCACGAGTTGAATTTCCAATCGAGCGCGATCTGCGCCGGACCGTCGCCGGCGGGATCAATTTTATTGACGAAGATCGGGCCGTGGTCGCGAATCCACGAATCGTTGGTTTCGAGCTGAAAGATCTCGACGCGACGCATCACCACGCCGTCGCCGCGCGCCGCGTCATGAACCATCGCGCGCACCGCCTCGATTTCGGTGGCGTCGTTCACGAGGAGCCGCAAAGGCTCGAACGACGCGATCGCGGCGGCGATTTTGGCGAACGCCTGCGGGATCGGTTCGAACTTGCCGGGCCAGGTCTCCAGGTTATGCGGCCAAACGAGATACGTCGCCTGATGTGGAGCCCACTCGGGCGGCATCCGGTAGGCGCGAAAGCGCGTCCGGTCGCGTTCGGTAATCGGGGGCATTGGCTTCAGGAGCGGAAACGGCGGACGAGGTCGCCGTACGCGTCGATCCGGCGATCGCGCAGGAACGGCCAGTTACGCCGCGTCGCCTCGATTCGCGCAAGATCGCATTCGGCGATGAGAATTTCTTCTGCGCTCGGGCTTGCGTGTGCGATCACTTCACCCATCGGATCGCAGACGAAGGACTCGCCCCAAAACTCGATCTCGCCTTCAACGCCGACCCGGTTCGTGACCGCGACAAAGACCCCGTTGGCGATCGCGTGCGCGCGCTGAATTGTTTTCCACGCGTCGAGCATCCGCGCGCGGTCGGCGGCGGTCTCGCCGTGCCACCATCCAATTGCGGTCGGATAGAAAACGATCTCCGCCCCCGCCATCGCGGTCAGCCGCGCGGCCTCGGGATACCACTGGTCCCAGCACACCAGCACGCCGAGCTTGCCGCGCGCGGTCTGATGCGCGGTGAAGTCGAGATCGCCGGGAGTGAAATAATATTTTTCGTAGAAGCGCGGATCGTCGGGAATATGCATCTTGCGGTAGCGCCCGACGATCTCGCCGCTGGCATCAATCACGACGGCGGTGTTGTGATAAACGCCAGCCGCGCGCCGCTCGAAGAGCGGCGCGACAACGACGACCTTGCGCGCCCGCGCGATCTTGCCCAGAGCATCGGTGGAAGGGCCCGGAATCGATTCGGCCAGATCGAAGCGCGCAGGATCCTCGGTCTGGCAGGGATAGTGCGAGCGAAATAGCTCCTGCAGGCAAACAACTTGCGCTCCGCGTCCGGCCGCTTCGTCGATTCGAGCGATCGCCTTGTCGATATTGGCCGCGGGCTCGGCCGCACACGACATCTGCACCAACCCCACAACAATCTTATCGCGCGCCGAAGCCATCGTGTGATCTTGATAGCAGCACCGGGCCGCGGGTGCCATCTCGCCAATGCAATGTTTCTCAGACGTTCTCCTTGTGGCCAGGTTCCCGACATGAAAAGTCTGTGTTACTTGATTGCTCTGTGTCGCCCGAAGGCGTACGTCATGGACTTGGCATTTGAAGAAGGGGCGTGAGTGAGAAATTCGAGCGCTTTCATCGTTCCCGAGGATTCGGCCGAGGTCCTACAAGGCGACGCCTACGACCTAGCACGGATGTTAGCGTCTAATACTGTTGATTTGGTCATAACCAGCCCACCTTATTGGGGACAGCGTACCTACGATCTCGATCACAACTGGGAGGTGTCAGTCGAATGGAAGAAATCCGGTCACAGCAGCGATGAGATCCCGAGCTATGATTGGTATCGGTCTCATGGCGGCTTGCTGGGTATGGAGCCACGCCCGGAGTGGTTCGTCTCTCACTTGGCAGAGATTTTCGATTTACTCTCGGAGGTATTGAGGCCATGCGGAAACATCTGGGTCAATATCGGAGACACTTACTTCGCCCGTTGGTCGAGCATCCGCGATTCGGGACGCCAAGGCTTGGGCGATAACACCCGCAAACGCCGCCGCGCACCGATGGGTGGTTTCCGGCAAGAGAAGCAATTGCTTTTGATTCCCGCTCGGTTTGCGATCGCCATGCAAGAACGCGGCTGGATACTCCGTAACGATTTGGTATGGTTTAAGCCAAACGTGCCGCCGAGGCCCGAGAAAGATCGTCTCCGACTCAGCCACGAGCATTTCTTTCATTTCGTAAAGCGCCCCAAAGAAGGTCGCGCGAAGTACTACTACGATCACTCAAAGGTGGAACCCGGAGCCAATGACGTTGTGGTATCGCCGTGTCGACGAGGTCAATCAGGTCATTCTGCAACATTTCCGGTAGAGTTAATCAAACCAAGAATCTTGTCCTCCTGTCCCCCCGGAGGATTAGTGCTTGATCCATTCTGCGGCACAGGTCGAAGCTTGGCAGTTGCGCTGGCAGCCGGACGGCGCGCCATCGGCTTCGACGCGTCGGCAACTTTTGCAAGCGCAGCCCGCAAGATGATCGCATCACGCGATTTGTTTTCGACACATGCCTAAAGCGCGCGGATCTGCGATCGAGACGCGCGGCAATTTCATCAGTGAATGGTACGGCCATCGCGTCTACCCCGCCATTGTACGAGATGCACGCGCCCTAAACGATCAAAAGACTAGCAGGTGCCCGTTCCTTTCAGCGGCTACCTCGGAAGAGAGAAGCTGCGTGAAACCGCCAACGTCCAGCGGGGTATGTACTATAAGCAGTGCGAGCAACGGCCCGCGGCAGGACTGGCTGGTTTGTCCATATCGCGCGCTGGATGGATCTCTGATGGACGCGGCAGCGCGACGGATATTCCGGATTGCGCCAGATCGCAGCTTAGTTATCGCAGCCGCGCCTGCTCTGGCTAAAGAGGCAGCACGAAAATCGCTCCATCAGGCATTGCGGGCCGGACAAGCCGTTCTCGTCTATCTGCAAGACAAGCTCGGCGGAGAAATCTCGGTTCCCTCCACTCCGCGCTCACCGGAGTTGGCGTTCGATATCACCTTCGCGGAGCTTAGGAACACCAACTCACAAATCAGTGTTGCGCGTTATGGAGTGCTCGAGGTCCAAACGATGGACTTCCATGGTTCATACAAGTCTGCGGTGAACAATCTGAAAGATGCGCTACGTTTGCATGGGCGCCAATTTGCCCGCGTCGTGCGCGAAAATCCCGCGTGGCTGTCAGATCGAATTGAGGGTCCGAATATCGCAAACGTCTTCAAACGGACCTTTTACCAAATCATGCTCAAATTTCAGATCGGAAATCACGGTGCTTGTGCAGGAACTGTACTGGCCCTTCCGGCCGCGGTCTGGGACAGCTGGCAACGCCATCTCGGCGGACCCGAGTTGAGGCTAGCCGACGATGGCACCTATGTTCTTGGAATCGATGGAGATTCGGGCAAGACTGAGCCGTCGGCATGGATCATAGTTTTTGACGTGGAGGCTGCGGGTTCACCAACCCCCAATTCACTTAGAATCGACAAGATCATCGCGACCGACGCTCAAAGCTTAGCCTACCAAGCCCTCACGGTCGTTCCTGCGGCGGCGATCGCCGAGGGAGGCTCCGCAGATCGAATTCTTCTCACGATCAATCGCCGCCTTCGATTGTGGTGGCCCGAAATCGAAGCATGAACGCCAAACTGCAATTGCGCAATTCATAAGAACATAGATCTCGGTTGCATCCTCCGTGATGTGGTATTCTAATGATGCGGCGTTTGGGAAAACGCTGCGACAGTTGTATTCGGATCCTCGCTGCCCGCCGCTGATAGCCGGGTCCTGCGCAAGGGAAGGCCGCGAACCCCGCCAGGTCCGGAAGGAAGCAACGGTACCGGCTGTCTCCCTGTGCCGCAGGGGTGCCTGGCTATCATTCGGCGGGCAGCTTCACTATTGATCGCACGATGGCTCAAGCTCCGCATCTGGTGCTCGCACGCAAATGGCGCCCCGATCGCTTCGGCGACCTGGTCGGCCAGGAACACGTTACGCGCACGCTGTCCGAGGCACTCAGGCGCGGCCGGATCGCGCACGCTTTCCTGTTCACCGGAATCCGCGGCGTCGGCAAGACCACCGCCGCGAGGATTCTTGCGCGATGCCTCAATTGCGAACGCGGCCCCACCGCCGATCCATGCGGAGAGTGCGCCGCGTGCGTCGAGATTCGCGCGGGCCGCTCGCTCGACGTGACCGAGATCGACGGCGCGACCTACCGCAAGATCGACGACGCGCGCGCGATTATCGAAAACCTGAGCTACCGCCCCGCGCGCGACCGCTTCAAGATCTACATTATCGACGAGGCCCATCAGCTAACCGACCAGGCCTTCAACGCGCTGCTCAAGACCCTCGAGGAGCCGCCCGCTCACGTAAAGTTCATCCTGGCGACGACCGAGCCGCAGAAGATGCCCGAGACGATCCTGTCGCGGCTGCAGCGCTACGACTTCCGCCGGATCCCGTTCGCGACGATCTACGAACGCCTGCACGACCTCGCCTCGCGCGAGAAAATCGACGCCGAAGAGACTGCGCTGCGCCTGCTCGCGCGCGAGGCCGGCGGCTCGATGCGCGACGCCGAGCGGATGCTCGAAACCGCAATCGCGTCGGCGCCCGAAGGCCGCGTTAGCGAGGCCGAGGTGGCATCGTCGCTGGGCGTCGCCTCGCGCACGATCGTGTTCGGGATCGTCGAATCGATCCTCGAACGCAAGGCCGCACCCGCTCTGCGCGCGATGCGCGAGCTGTCGTCGCGCGGCGCGAACCTGGAGTCGCTCGGCCGCGACCTGCTCGAAACGCTGCGCAATCTCGCCGTCGCCAAGCTTCCAGCCGACGGCGGCCAGAGCCCGCTCGACGATCTTCCCGACAACGAGGCGCAGGAACTCAGGCGCCTCGCTGCAATCACCTCGAACCGCGACCTGATGCGCCTGTTCCGCCTGATGGCCACGACGCAGGAAGAGATCATCCAGTCGCCGTATCCGGATTTGCTGCTCGAGATGGCACTTGTGCGGATGGCTTCGCTCGCGCCGGTCGTCGACATGGACGAACTCCTCGGCACAATCGCGGCGCGCGGCGGCGGAGCGCCGTCGGGATCTTCTTCATCGTCATCCAGTTCATCGGGTAGCGCGGCACGAACTCCAGTTGCGCCTGATCCGGGACAGGCTGCGGGTTCGCGCAAGCTGCGAGTCGAGGGCGAGGTCAAAGCTTCGGCACCAATCCGCGCCGCGCAGCCGAGCGCCGGGATCACGCCGCTGCCCGGAGAGCCGGCCGCGCCGGCGGCCGCGCGAGAGATGCCGGAGCTGCGCGAGCATATCAAGTCGCGACGCGCGGCGTTGGCAGGATTCATCGAGCAGGGCGCCGCGCTCTCGCTTGCGGGCGATGTGCTCTCGATCGCGCCAAAGAGCGATATCTACGTTCGTTATCTCGCAGATAACCGCGCTGTGATTGCGGAGCTCGCGTCGGATTTTTTTGGCCGCCCGATCCGCGCCGAAATCGTCGCGGCAAACGTCGCGCCGGTATCGGCGGCACCCGCTGTGGCTCCGATTGCTGCTTCGCCGAAAGCCGATAACGGGAATGCCGAAACCCGTATTGCTGAGGCCGCCCCGCGAGAGACCGCGCGACCGGTCACGAACTCTGGCGTGAATGGTGCCGCGGCGACGCGCCGCGTCGCGACCTCACCAGAGGAACGCGCCGCACTTTTCGCCGACCCTGTGGTCGAGCGGATCTTCGATACGCTCGAAGCGCGGCTGGTCGAAGTTCGCGCGCCCGTTGCCGCAGCGCCGATCGCAGCGGCCGAAGTGATCGGCGCGTACGAGGATTCTCCCGACGAAATTCCAAATGACGACGCGGAGCCGCGCGATTGAGCGCCGTTTGTATCGATTCGATCAATCGCGGCCGAGGAGCAAGTAAATTGGCGGAACTCGATCTATCAGCATTGATGAAGCAGGCCGCGGCTCTGCAGGACAAGCTCAAAGACATGCAGGCCGAGGCCGCCGAGCGTGTCGTCACCGCGGAGTCGGGCGGCGGGATGATCCGTGCGACTGTGGACGGCGCGATGCGCGTGCGCAAAATCGAAATCGATGCGGCGCTGCTCGCCGACAACGATAAGGTGATGCTCGAGGACCTGATCGTCGTCGCGGTCAACGAAGGACTAAGGCGCGCGCAAGAGATGGTCGCCGAGGAGATGGCCAAGCTCGGCCCTGTAGGCGGGCTGAAGTTTCCGGGGTTCGGAAACGACTGATCGACGAGCGATGGCGACCGACAATCTCAAACGCGGCGACGGACTTCCGCCCGCGATGACGCGGCTGGTGAAGGAGCTCTCGCGGCTGCCGGGAATCGGCGAAAAGACCGCCTCGCGCCTGGCCTTCAACCTGCTCAACCGGCCCCGCGACCAGGTGATCGCGCTGGCCGAGTCGCTGCTCGAAATGAAAGAGCGCGTGGGACTCTGCGACCAGTGCTACGGGCTGTCGGATAATCCGCGATGCCAGATCTGCAACGATCCGGCGCGCGAGCGCGACATGATTTGCGTGGTCGAAGGCCCCGCCGACCTGATGGCGATTGAGCGCGCCCGCAGCTTTAGCGGTGTCTATCACGTGCTGCACGGCGCGATCGCGCCGCTTGACGGAATAGGACCCGACGACGTGAAGCTCAAGGAGCTGATTGCGCGCGTGAGTCCGCCGGCCTCTGTGCGCGAAGTAATTATCGCGACCAACGCAACCGTCGAGGGCGAAGCGACCGCGCTCTATATCGCCAAAACGCTCCGCCCGCTCGGGGTCAAAACAACGCGCCTCGCCCGCGGCCTGCCAGCAGGCGGCGACCTCGAATACAGCGACTCCGCGACGCTGACCAGCGCGCTCTCCGGCCGCCGCGAACTATAGAGTTTTTCGGCCCAGACCGAGAGTCTTCACTCGTCCGCGCGTTCGCAGTTAGTTTCCGAAATCCCAGCTCTCTCCATTGTGATACCGCGAGAGAATGTTTTTCGCGATCAGGATCCGGTGGACCTCATCCGGACCGTCCGCGAGCCGGAGGGTTCTGGCTCCCTGGTACATGGCGGCGAGCGGCAGATCGCCTGAAACGCCCGCCGCACCCCACACCTGGATCGCCCGATCTACCACCCGCTCGTAGGCGGCCGGGACGAAGACCTTGATCGCCGAGATGTCCGTGCGCGGGTCGGCGCCGCTGTCCATTCGCTCGGCGCAATGGATGGTCATCAAGCGGGCAGCCTGGATGTCGATGTAGGAGTCGGCGATGAACCCTTGAATGAACTGCTTGGTCTCGAGCTTGCCGCCGTGCACTTCGCGCGTCGTGGCGCGCTCGACCATCAGGTCGAACGCCCGCCACATCTGCCCGATCGAGTTCATGCAGTGATAAACGCGCCCCGCCCCGAGGCGATCCTGCGCGGCCTGATGGCCCGAGCCCGTCTGGCCGAGCTGGTTGCTCAGCGGCACATGCACGTCGTCATAAACGATCTCACAATGGTCGCTCGCATGGCCCCAGACCTCGACGCCGCGGACGATGCGAAGGCCGGGAGTATTCTTTGGCACGATGATCTGGGTCATGCGGCCGTTGTCCGCGCCTTTCCCTTCGGTGCGGCACATCACGATCAGGAAGTCGGCGCGGAACCCGTTTGAGGTGAACCATTTGTGCCCGTTGATCACCCACTGGTCGCCCTCGCGACGCGCCGTGGTCTTGATCGACCGCGGATCCGAGCCGGCCGAATCGGGCTCGGTCATCGAGAAGCCGGACTCCATCTTGCCCTCGGTCAGCGGCACCAGCCACTTCTTCTTTTGCTCCTCGGTCCCGTACTTGAGCAGGATCTGCTGGTTGCCCGAGTTGGGCGCGACCACGCCGAACAGCGCCGCCGCTCCCATACTGTAAGCCAGCACCTCATTCATGTACGCGTGCTCAAGGAAGCCGAGCCCGGCGCCGCCGTATTCGGGAGGAAGATGCGGCGCCCACAAGCCCGCCTGCTTGACCTTCGCCTTGATCGACTCGCGCAATTCCCGGGCGTTTCGGCGTTCCTCATCCGTCGCGCGGTCGCGGTATCCCGCCCAGAGCTTGCGTTCGTTGGGCAGGATGTCACGGTTGATGATCTGCGCCGTGAGCGCGCGGATTTCGTTGATCCGGGCGTCGAGAGACGGGATGGGTTTCACATTCATATTCATGTGGCTTCCTCTTGGGGCCAAAGCGTAGCACGGCCGAGTCGCGGTCAAAAACTTGTTCTTGCGAAGTCGTTCACCAAATTAGTGGTGCGAGGCGACAGGTCACCTTGTTTCGGTATTCCGAATAGCCCGGCAGGCTTTCGGCCAGAAATTTTTCCTCCTCCAAGAGCCTCCAAATAATCACGATCGTGATCGGCATCACCATCAGTAATCCCCACCACGAACCGAGCGCGAGGGGAACGCCGAACAGCATTATCAGGGCGCCTGAGTACATCGGATGACGCACGACGGAATATGGTCCGGTCGAAACCACCTTCTGCCCGGTATCCACTTCGATAGTCGCCGACGCGAACGTGTTTTCCTTGAACACGAAGAACACGATCAGAAACCCGAAGGCGACCAGCGCATCCCCGAGCAGCGCAATATACGCTGGTACCGCTGACCATCCGAAGCGGTGATCGAACGCGGGAAAGAGGAGGATCGCGAAAAACGATATGAAGGCGACGAACTGTATGATCTGCTGTCGCGTCTGCTTTTCCGAGCGCGGACCCGCATAAATCCGCCGCTCCAGAAGCTCGGGATCGTGCTTCATCAGGTACGCGGTGATCGCGAGCGACGAGCCGCCGAATATCGCGAGAAAAATCCACGCTTGCCAATAGTCCACCGTCCAGGCCGCAAGAAACACCGCGATCGCGAGCACCGGCAGGAAGCTTCCGAGCTTGCCCAGCGCTTTGCGATTGAGCGCATTCATGGTGATTGACATGTTTCGTAAGCTACACTATTTTCACAATATTGTGAAGATTACGAAATATGATCGCGAGGCTCGCTCCCGGTTTGTCGAACGCTTCGCCTCGGTGCTGGCCGAGTCCGGCTTCCCGCGGATGCCGGCGCGGATGTTCGCCGCCCTGCTCGCGTCGGAGTCCGGACGCATGACCGCGGCCGAGCTGACCGCCGCGCTCCACGTGAGTCCCGCCGCGATTTCAGGCGCGATGCGCTATCTGGTGCAGGTCAACCTCGCGAGCCGCGAAGCCGCACCCGGCTCGCGCCGCGAGCACTACCGCGTCCACAGCGAGGTCTGGTACGAGGCGATCGCGCGAAAGGACCGGGTGCTCGACCGCGTCGAGGTCAGCCTGCGCGATGGCGTCGAGATCGTGGGCCGCAACACCGCGGCCGGCGCGCGAATTGCCGAGACGCTCGAGTTCTTCGAGTTCATGCAGCAGGAGCTGCCGGCGATGCTCGAGAAATGGCGCGCGCGCAAGGCAGCCAGATCGCGCAGGCGCGGATGATTCGAATTTTATCGATCGCAATCGCTGCGATATTGGCGATGCTGGCACTCGCTGCGTGCGGCAAGACGCGGACGCCCGACGCGGTCGAACGCGGACGCCTGGTATACGTCACCCACTGCATCATCTGCCACAACTCGAATCCAAACCTCGACGGCGCGCAGGGTCCGGCAATCGCGGGCTCTCCGCGCGAGCTCGTCGCCGACCGCGTGCTGCATCTGACTTATCCGCCCGGCTATGCTCCCAAGCGTACGACGCACAACATGCGCGCGATGACCGATCTGACGCCCGCGCAGATCGACGATCTCACGGCCTACCTGCGCGCCGCCGCAAAGCCTTAGGCTCGCCGCATTGGCAAAAATTGGTTGCAAGCCGAAAACTTCGGGCGGTAGAATGATTCGAGGAAAGTCGTGGTTTCCCGCGGCTTTTGCGCTAAAAATTCTTCTTCAGACCTCATGGCCGATCGATTCGATCCGGGCCAGGAAAGGACGGTGTCGTAAAATGGCTTTCGAACTTCCCAAACTGCCATACGCGATGGACGCGCTTAAGCCGAATATCTCGGCCGAGACGCTCGAGTACCATTACGGAAAGCATCACGCGGCCTACGTGACCAACCTGAACAACCTGGTCAAAGGAACGCCGAACGAGCACAAGTCGGTCGAAGAGATTATCAAGAGCGCGCCGGCCGGCGGCCTGTTCAACAACGCGGCCCAGCATTTCAACCATAGCTTCTACTGGAAGTCGCTCGCACCGCACGCGGGTGGAGAAGCCAAAGGCCCGGTGGCCGACGCGATCAAGAAAGCCTTTGGCAGCTTCGACGACTTCAAGAAAAAGTTCAGCGAGACTGCGACCACCCATTTCGGCAGCGGGTGGGCCTGGCTGGTGAAGAGCGCCGACGGCGGAGTCGCGATCGAGGCGACCCACGATGCCGGCTGCCCAATCAAAGAAGGCAAAAAGCCGATTCTCACCTGCGACGTATGGGAGCACGCGTACTACATCGACTATCGCAACGCGCGCGCGAAGTACGTCGAGGCATTCTGGAATCTCGTCAACTGGGAATTCGCAAACGAAAATCTGAAATAGCGCGCCAGGCGAGTCGCGCGTTCTATATGTGAGCGCCGGATCCTCGAATCGGGTCCGGCGTTTCTTTTGTGGATTTCAGATTACGGCTTCGGCGCCTGGATGCAGATGCAGACGCGAACGCTCGTGCTCCTCGGACTCGGGGACCAGCAGCCGCGCCGCTATGATCTTGTATACGTCCGCACTCACCGCCATCCCGACGTGCGAGCAGTGCACCTCGACATTCTCGACCAGCGGCGAGCCGCTGCGATCGATGCAACTGTCCCAGTGCACGATTCCGTCAGTGCGCGAGTATATGACGGTGGTCGGCACGAGAGTCTGCGCTATTTCCGAGATCGAAAGCCCGCACGAACAATTCTCGGAGAGACATCCCGGCGCGCGCCCGCGCAGCCGAGCCATCGATGATGCGACCGCCTGCACCGCGCGATTGGCCGCGTCGCGCGGCCGCCTTATCGGCGACCCCATCGTGATTACGCGCTCGATCAGTTCGGGATAGCGATGGCCGAGTTCGCGCGCGTAGATTCCGCCCAGGCTGTGGCCGATCACTACGACCGGCCCGCCGTGACGCTCGGCCACGCGCTCGATTCGCGCGCCGACCAGCTCGAGCACCTCACGCGGGCAATTCGAATTCGACCAGATTCCGGACATCACAGACCGATGACCCAGAAAGCGGCAGAAATTCGCCAGTGGCGCGAGCGTAATGTCGCCGGCCATGAAGCCGGGAATGAACATGATCGTCTTGCCATGCCCCGGTATCGCATGGGGCCATGAGTAGGTGAGCGCGTGCAGCCACAGCATCGTGGCTTCCAGCGGGACGCGGAATTCGCCGAGCGCATCAAGCATCGACGGCCGGCGGATATCCGGATGAATATCGAGATTGTCAGTCGGAGCCGCAGCCGCTGGATTCATCTTCATAGAGTGTCGCTCACCCGTCTCACCATCACCTGCGCCATCGTCACGCCCATTGTATTAGACGCAAGTAAGCAAATGTTCAATCCAACGTAACATATGCGAAATGGATGCCGCCGGAGATAAATTAGCGCGCGGCTAAATGCTGAATGAAATGGCCTTCTTTCTGTTCTCCGCCAATGACTGAAGCGTGGTCCGGCGCAGGATATTGTTCACGCTTTCGCGCACCTCACGCCAAACGTCGCGCATCGGGCAGGGCTGATCCTTTGGGCAGATAGTGGCGCCGGTTTCCTCCAGGCATTCGACGGGGCAGTAGTCGCCCTCGATAATCTCGACGACGTCAGCCATCGTGATTCGCGCCGGACTCTTGGCGAGCAGGTACCCGCCACTTGGACCCTTCTGGCTCGCAACCAAGCCGCCGCGTTTGAGCTCGATCAGCAGACGGCGCAGATAGTTCTCGGGCACGCCCTGAGTGTCGGCAATCTCCTCGACTCGGGTCGGCTGCGAGCTGGGATATCTCTCCGCGAGCATGAGGAGAGCCTTCAGAGAATAGTCTACGCCGACGCCGAATTTCATAGAATCTAAGAGATGTTTTTAGCATATTCCGATGATTCAGGGAATAGTTGACCTGTTAAGTCATCTAATTAGTTGACTAACTTGGTGATCATAGTTACTTTTTGATCTCTGGAAGTGTCTCCAAGTGCCGAAACGTGAAGCTCCATCGTGGGATTTAGTCCTCAAGCGCAACTCCGTAGAGCGCTTGAAGCACGACATGTTTCCCACCGAGCTTGCCGACAATTGGCAACGCCTGGTCGATACCTCCTACGAAGCCCTGCCCGAGGAGGACATCGTCCGCCTGCAGTGGTTCGGGATGTATCACGACAAACCGAAGATCGGCACCTTCATGATGCGGGTGAAGATCCCGAGCGGGATTCTTTCGCCGAAGGGTCTGCGCACGATCGGCGAAATCTCCGAGCAGTACGGCCGCGACCAGGGCGAACTGACGACGCGCCAGAATATCCAGCTTCATTACATCACGCTCGATAAATTTCCTGAGATTCTCGAGCAACTGAAATCCGCCGGGCTGACCACGATGGGCGGATGCGGCGACGTGGTGCGAAATATCACCGGCTGCCCGGTTGCGGGCGTCGATCATGACGAGCTGTTCGACGTGACCGGCCTGGTCGCCGAGGCGGCGAATTTTTTCTACGGCAATCGCGATTATTCCGATCTGCCGCGCAAGCACAAAATCACGATCTCGGCGTGCCGCTACCAGTGCAACGCGCCGGAGATCAACTGCGTCGCACTCGTGGCGACGCTCAAAGACGGACGCGAGGGTTTCGCGGTGCGCGTCGGCGGTGGACAATCGTCAACCCCGCGCCTGTCGCGTCATCTGGGCGTGTTCATCACGCGCGAGCAGGCGATGCCGATGATGCGCGCGATTATCGACACCTGGCGCTCGACCACCGAGTACCGCATCTCGCGGGTCAAGGCGCGGCTCAAGTTCATGATCGACGATTACGGGCCTGAGGAATTCCGCAAACTGGTGCAGACGCGGCTCGATTTCCCGCTCGAGGATCTGGCTGAAATGCCGCTGGCCGAAGAAGAAAGCGATCACATGGGCGTCCACGATCAGAAAGAGGACGGCCGGTGCTACGCAGGCTTTCCGGTTTACTTGGGCACGATGACCGGCAAGCAGATGCGCGCGGTCGCGGATGTCGCGGAGGAGATCGGCGGCGATATCCGACTCACTCGGCGGCAGAATTTTATCCTGACTGGAATTCCGAAAGATCGGCTCGAAGACATTGCCGACCGCGTCAGCGAGATCGGTTTTCCGCTCGATGCGAACGGACTGTATGCGTCGTCGATCGGATGTATCGGCGATCCGCATTGCAACTACGCCGTCACACCGACCAAGACCAAGCTCGCGACGATTATCGAGCGCCTGGTCACCGACTTCGGCAACGACGTCGCGGGACTGAAGCTCAATCTCGACGGATGCCCTCATGCGTGCGCGCAGCACTGGACCGGAGATATAGGACTTCAGGGCACGACGGGGCGCGGACCCAACGGTGAGCCGCTCGAAGCGTTCGATATCATCCTGCGCGGAGGACTCGGACGCGACGCAGCCATCGGCAAGCCGCTCCTGCGACGAATTCCGTCGGCCAATGTCGAAGACTACGTGTCGCGCCTGTTCGCGGGCTACCTGGCGCGCCGCACCGACGGCGAATCCTTCACCCGTTTTTGCGTCCGCACCACCGACGCGGACCTGACCGCGATTGCACAGGGAACCAATCAACCCGGCGCCGCCGAAGCCGCCGCCTGAACCCACATGTCTCAACCAGAAGCGAGCACAGCCGTGGAACACGAAATCGAATTTCCCAAGCCGACCATCGTGATGGACGAACTCGAGGCGGGCGAAGTCGCCGTCGATCTCGACGACCGCGAGCCGCAGGAAGTGCTCGCATGGACCATCGAGCGCTTCGGACGCGAAATCGCGATCTGCTCGAGCTTTCAGGCCGAAGGCTGCGTCCTGATCGACATGGCGCATCGCATCGATCCGGGGATCCGCGTGTTCACGATCGATACCGGCCGCACTCCGCAGGAAACCTACGACCTGATCGACAAAGTGCGCGAGCGCTACGGGATCAAGGTCGAGACCTTCATGCCCGACACCAGCGTCGCGCAGCAGATGGTCACGAAGCACGGCAACAATCTTTTTTATCGCGACGTAAATCTGCGCCTGCTCTGCTGCCAGGTGCGCAAGGTGCTGCCGCTGCGCAAAGCCTTGATGAATTACAGCGGATGGATTACCGGACTGCGCCGCGACCAATGGGCCACGCGCTCGAATATCCGCAAGCTCGAAATCGATCATGACCACGGCGGGATCGTGAAAGTCGCGCCACTGGCCGATTGGACCGAAGAAGAGGTCTGGGACTATATCCGCGCCCACGACGTTCCCTACAACGCCCTCTACGACAAGGGCTTCAAGTCGATCGGATGCGCTCCGTGCACCCGCGCGGTCGGCGAGGGACAGGACCCGCGCGCCGGGCGCTGGTGGTGGGAAACGGGCGCGCCCAAGGAATGCGGGATGCACTGCTCAATCGAGACCGGCGGCTTCGAGCATGAGCTCGCGGCCCTGCTGGGTCATCGCGAGATGACCGGCGACGGCGACGGAGTCTGATGACGCCAGGCGACGACGCGCCGTCTTGCGGCGGCGAACCGCTTGCGCTCGACGCGCTGCAGCGCGACATCCTGCTCCCGCAAATCCAGGCATTTATCGACGCCACGGCAGATCCCAGCGCGCGCGAGGTCTATGTCACACTCAAAGCCGCGGTCGAGGCGATGGAGATCGCGCCGGCCGATTTGCAGGCGCGTCTCGGCGCGATCGTCGAGGTAGCGCTCCAGAGCGGGCGCATAAGAAGGCTGTTCGGTCCGGGCGCCGAGCTATCGCTAAATGCGCTCTTCCAAAAAACTCCGCGCGGCCGTGAAATCGCAACCTCGCTTCGGGAGCTCAATCGCGCGCTGGCAAAGCTAAAGGGCGACACGGTCGAAGAACTAACCGCCGCGCTGCGCGCGCCAGGCGCATACGCCCTGACGCTGAAAACGACCGGCTGCCAACTGATAATCCGCTTCGAGCCATCCGGCGTCCGCGTAGAATCGGTAGAACTGGCGCTGGACTAATCCTGCCTTCTGGATTGCGGTGTACCCGTGCAGTTTGCCCGGATTCCGCGTTATGTCAATCTTTGATATACAGGAGTCAATGGCTACCAACGTTCACCTCACAGAGGAACTCGAGCGCTTTGCACGTAAGTGCGTGAAGAGCGGCCGCTACAATAGTGTGAGCGAGGTGGTTCGTTCAGGACTCCGATTGTTGCAAGAGGCAGACGATCGCCGCCGCCAGTTTCAAGCGATGCTGCGGGAGACCGAGTCGGAAGCCGAGCGTGATGGAACGTTCACTGTCGAAAGCGCTCTCGCCGAGGCTGACCGAATCATCAATGAAACACGCAGATGAGCGCGGCAATCGCTGCGGCGCTTTCGCCTCGCGCCCGGCGCGATTTGCTGGCCGCCGTACGCTGGATTGCTCGGGACAATCCAGCCGCTGCCCGCGCGCTTCGCAACTCTGTTGCCACGGCGGCCAAACGCATTGCGCGTCACGTCCAGATTGGCAGCATACGCCTCGATTGGGCGGACGATCATTATCGGTTTCTGAGCCTGACTGGCTTCCCTTACGTGATCATCTACAATGCCGATCGCAACCCGCCCTTGATCGTTCGTATTCTCCATGGAGCGCGGGACCTACCGGAAGAGCTGAAATAGCGTCAGCAAAGACACCGCGTTGACGCGCACCGTCGCGGGATTCCTGATCGAACCGCGAGACATCGCGTGGTAGAGTTTTTCTTCGTGGCCGCGTGATACTCATCTATCCGCGACTATCTCGCTGATGGACCCAAAGAACTGCCACTCAAGGTTTTTGCCGATGCCGCGAGTGTGCGCGCTAATCGCCATGATCAGCGCGGCGCTCGCGCTCGTGATCATTCCGGCGCGCTCGATTCGTGCCGCGTCGCCGACTCCGGTGGTTAGCTCGTCTTCCGCCCAGGGCAAGGCCACCACGCGAGCGCAGGCCTCCGCGATGCCGAACGCGCAGCCTTCCGTCGCGAACGCGCTCAAGGCAGTGACCGCGCCCGCATCGCAATCCGCGATGCCCTCGGCGGCGGCGACGCCCGCGCCGGCAGACGCCACCGCGATCATCGCCTACCTAAGCGACGTCATAAGCTGGTATCGGCATCTCACCGTGGAAGCGCAGCTTATTCGCGAGCCAGAAGAGACCCTTTTCTATTCCAACGACGTCCAGACCGCCAATCAGGTCATCTCACTCGCATTCGTCTATGCGCGCGCGCAAGTCGCGTACAACGCGAAAGTCGAGCCCGAAGCGCCGCAACCCGCCGCGCATGCGGGGTCGTTGGGCTTGAGTGATCTGCGGCAGAAATCCGCGCAGGCCACCGCGGCCGTGGCGGCGGCACAGAAGCGCTTGAAGGATTTGCAGGCTGGCCTGGCCAAGGCTTCCGCGAGCAATCGCGCGACACTGAACTCGCAGATCGCCGCGGTGCAGAGTGAGGTCGAGCTCGCACAGGCGCGCGCCGACGCGCTCTCCGCGATGGCCGAGTTTGTCGCGGGCAGCTCTAAGTCGGCGGGCGACGGGACCGGGCTGGCGGCGCAAATCGACGAGCTCGAACAGTCCGTTCCGCAGGTGAATGCCGCCGCCAACAAAGTCGTCCCGCAGACCGCAGAGCAGCCAGGGATAGGCGGAATAATCGGCATGACCTCGAATCTGCTCGACCTGCAGAATCAATCCCAATCCCTCGAGGCGACTGCCGCGCTCACCACCCAGCTACTGCAGCGGGTCAATGCGATGCGCGCGCCGCTGATCGCAGTGCTCCAGAACCTGGACAGGCGCGGCGTGGACCTTGCCAATCTGGCCAAGACCGGCAATCTGAACGATTTCCGCGAGCGCAGCACCAGCTACCAGAGACTGATCGACGCCCACAAACAGATTACCGCCACTCTTGTTCCGCTCAGCAAGCAGCAGGTGTTGCTGGCACTCTACGGCGATAACCTCTCGCGATGGCGCGCGTCAGTCGATCGGCGCGCGAGCCAGGAACTGCGTAGCCTCGTCGTCCGCCTGGTCGGATTGCTCGCGATCCTCGGGCTGATCCTGGGCGGCGCATATCTGTGGCGCTACTTCACGGTGCGGTTCGTCGCCGATCCGCGCCGTCGTCATCAGCTTCTCGCCGCACGACGGCTGGTGATGTGGGTTCTGATTGTTTTCGTAATCCTGCTGAACTTCGCCAACCAGATAAGCTCGTTCGCCACTATCATGGGCTTCGCCGCGGCGGGTATCGCGGTCGCGCTGCAGAACGTGATCCTCTCGGTCGCTGGATATTTCTTTTTGATCGGACGCTTTGGAATCCGCGCCGGCGACCGGGTGCAGATAGGCACCGTGACCGGCGACGTGATCAGTATCGGCCTGGTCAAGCTCACCCTGATGGAGTTGGCCGGCTCCGACCGCCAGCCGACCGGCCGCGTGGTGGTCTATTCCAACGCGATCGTATTTCAACCCAGCGGCAATTTCTTCAAACAGGCTCCAGGAATGAGTTTCGTGTGGAACGAGGTGCGCCTGACCCTCGCACCGGACTGCGACTATCGGCTCGCGGAAAAGCGCCTGATGGACGCGGTGGATGAGGTCTTCGCACGCTACCGTGACAAAGTGCAGGGCGACTTCCGCCATCTCGAATCCGATCTGCACGTCCTGCTCGATATTCCGCGTCCGAGCTCGCGGATGACGCTCACTTCCAACGGCCTCGAGATAATCATCCGCTATCCCGCCGGCGTGCGCACTTCATCGCAGGTGGCGGACGAGGTCACGCGTCGCGTGCTCGACGCGATTCGCCGCGAGCCGGCGCTAAAACTGGTCGCACCCGGAATTCCGAATATCCAGCCGATCGAGGTTTCCGATCATGACGAGGCGGTTATCCCGAACGCGGGCGACAACGGCGACACCGCAGTAAAGACTATCGCGGCCGCCGCCGAACGTCCCGATGACGTCGACGCCGCGCGCGCTGCTGCTGCGGCGAAAGCGCCGGGCGCGAAAAGCTAAGCGGACCTAATGCGCCGCGGTCTGGTTGAAGACGTTATCGACGATATCGGCCAGCTCGGGAATTCGATATCGCTCGCCGCTGTACGCCTTGTAGATCAGGAACAGCCAGAAAATCGCCAACACGATGTTGACCAGATCGAGGATCACTCCCAGGAGCGCGCCCAGCGCATGCGGTAGCACCGCGATAAATACGCCAAACACAATCTCGACCGCGAACCACAGCACCGAGAATCCTATGGATTGGCGCGCATGGAACCTCACGTAGTCGTCCTGGCTGTAGGGTTCCAGGTACAAGAAGATGATTCCGGTCACGAAGAAGCCCAGATAGGTCACCGCCGCAATTACGTTGTTCGGTTGTCGGGATGCTTCCCCACTCATCGCCAATCCTCCTTGCAAACTCAGCGAACTCACCGCTCCCGAGGAATCTTCGCCATAGTCTGTTGAGACGAATATGTGTACTCAAAGCATCGCATGCAACGCAATCGCGCGATGCAGCCCCTTGATGGCAGCGCGCCCCGGTGCCATGAATTGGAACATCTCCACGAGGAGGACCATTGTGCGATGGCGATAGAAGTCACCTATGACCGCAAGATCTGCATCCATTCGGGAAACTGCGTGAAGACTCTGCCGCAGGTGTTCAAAGTCGAAAACGGAAAATTCGTAATCGACACCTCCGCTGCCGAAGAATCAAAGGTGCGGGCAACCGTGGCCGCCTGCCCCTCCCACGCGCTCAAGATCTGACTCCTTCTCCATTACCTCTCCCTCCCGGAGAGCTTTGCATAACCTGCCGGAAGAGTGTGCCGGTGCGGAGGGCGAGATTCTTCGCGGTTGCTGCCATTCGACGGGACGCGCACCTCACCATCTGCATCGCTTGTACGCGCTCGGAATGACAATTCCTCCTGGCTTTGTGTCATTCCGAGCCGCCGAGACAGTGCACCTCGTTCCATCCACATCACGTTGAACGGCAAGAGTTGCGAGGAATCTCGCCCTCCCCACCGGCACACTTTGCCGAAGAATTACGAAAAGGTCTCCTCCGAAAGAGTGCGACGGGGCGCGCAGGCGAGGGGGCTGCTCTGCGGCCGCTACTTTCTGTGCTTGCCCATCGAGTCTTCGAACCGCGTGAGCGTTGCGTCTGTATGACGGCCGGTCGCGACCGCTTCGAGCTGGGTGCGGATGCGATTTGCCAGTTGATGCCGAAATACCGGCTTCGCCAGGAAGTCGCTGACACCCAGACGGATTCCTTCCGCGCGCGCGTCCAGATCGTCGCGGGCGGTGATCATGATGATTGGAATTTCGGCGGTGTCCGGATTGTTCTTGAGCGCCTTGCACACCTGAAAACCGTCCATTCCCGGCATCATCAGGTCGAGCAGGATCAAATCGACGTCTTTCTCGAGTACTATTTTGAGGCATTCCGGACCCGAACTGGCCTCGAGCGGCACAAATCCCTCGCGCTCCAGATGACGCGCCAGAATTGTGACAGTGTCCGGATCGTCGTCGACCACGAGAATTTGGGGCAACTGATTCGATTCGTCCATTTTCGTCTTAGGACCTTCAAGCTTCTTCGCTTTCGTCCGAAGAGGCTTGCGCTATCACGCCGCAACGCCGCAGCTTGGCCGCAAAAGTTGTGCGCTTGAGGCCCAGCAGCTTCGCGGCCGCCTGCTTGTTCCCGCCGGTCTGCTTCAGCGCCTCATTGATCAATCTACCTTCCAATTCCCGTACCAGAGCCGGAAGATTGACGCCTCCGTTGGCCAATGATTCCGGTATCGCGGGCAATTCCGGACGCGGCTTCGAGAGCATCGCCGGCGGCAGAATACCGATGTCGATCACCGGACCGTCGCACAGGATCGCCAGCCGCTCGACCAGGTTTTCGAGTTCGCGCACATTGCCGGGCCAGTCATAGGACCATAGATGAACCATCGCCTCGCGGCTGACGGTCAACTGGCGGCCGGGAGCGCGCGAGCGGATGCGTTCGAGGAAGTGTTCGATCAAAAGCGGGATATCGGCGCGGCGCTCGCGCAGCGGAGCAATAACTATCGGGACCACCTGGAGCCGGTAGAAAAGATCTTCGCGAAACGCGCCGCGTTTGACCGCGCCCGCCAGGTCGCTGTTGCTGGCGGCGATCAGGCGCGCGTCGATTCGGATCCCGCGGTCGGAGCCGACCGGCCGCACGATTCCGTCTTCGAGCACGCGCAAGAGCTTGGCCTGCAGTGCAAGCGGCATCTCGCCAATTTCGTCGAGGAAAATCGTGCCGCCGTCGGCGCTACTGAACAATCCATGGCGCGAGCCTGCCGCGCCGGTGAAGGCGCCGCGCTCATGCCCGAACATCTCGGACTCGAGCAGATCGTGCGGAATCGCCGCACAGTTTACCGGAACAAAAGCCCGCGCGCGGCGCGGCGCACGCGCATGAATCGCCTGCGCTACTACTTCTTTGCCGGTGCCGCTCTCGCCTGTAATCAGCACCGTCGCGTCGGTCGGTGCCACACGCTCGACCAGCGCGCGCAGCTTTACGATCGTCGGATGCGATCCGATCAGAACCTGCTCGAGCGCGGGCGTCTGGCCCTGCTCGGCAATGTTGGCGCGTGAAGCCACCCCTTTTCCTTCTGACGGCCCTGCTCGCGCCGGTCACCATCATTCAGGAATAAATTGTGTCACGCCCGTCGCATAGTTGACAAGCAGTTAACAAATCGATGCGAAGAAAAGCGCGCGGCGGCGCGCCTAATCACGGCTGGTGCGATTTTCTGACGATAGATCGCGGCCTGACCCGGCCCTTCCGCAACCGAAATTTCAAGAGTGGTAGCGTCGGAAAGCGCACCGCGAGCAGCGAGCGCATCATGAAGTTCATTCCAGATATAGCGCGCAAGCTCCTCGGCCGAGCTATGCACGATCGGCGCAAGGAAGACGTCGGCAGCGGGAAAAATAAATTCGTCGCGCTCGTAGATCACGCGAATCTTTGCACCGGGCAAGTGATCGATCTTTAGACAATCGCTCTTTTCCGGGATGATCGTGTGCTCGTCGAGACGGTCGAGAATTTCCTTGGTGAGCTTTTTTATCAGACCGAAATCGATCACGTAGCCGGTCGCCAAAAGCGGCCCCTCGACGCGCACTCCGACCTGGTAGTTATGTCCGTGCAGCGGCTCGCGAAACCCCGGATAGGCGATAAAATGCGCGGACGAGAACTTGAGCCTCTCCTTCGCCACGTGAATCGAGAACTCGCTCGCCATGTTTCGACTCTTATCCGACGCTCACCCGGTTGAGAAGCGCGAGGATCGGCTCGAGCGCCGGATCAATTCCGCTCGCGCCGAACCGCTCGTGATAGGCATGCGTCGCGAGCGAGGTCGCGGCGGCGAAACGCTCAGTCTCGCCAGCCGCGGCGATACGAAGGCATTCGCCAAGCTCTCGCGTCCAATCCGAATCCGCGTCGAACTCCTGGGCCAGATCGCCAACCGCAAGTCCGTGCAATCCGCCTATCAGGCATTCTGCGTAATAGCCAATCTGGCCCGCGCGATCGATTTCGAGCGATTTGATCGCAAGCGCCGAGCCGAGCGAATGCATCCGATCGATGCCGAATTCGCGCCGGCGCGAGACCACGGTATCGTCGCCGCTGCCGTCGAAGCCGGAACCGATCGCAACGATCGCGACACGCCCGTCCGAGATAGGCACCGGATGGAACACGTAGCCGGGAGAGGTGTAGCCGACGAGATCGCGCAGCGCGCGGCGGTATTCGAGCAAATCGAACCGGGTTTCTTGCGCGATGCGCATGAGGAAATCACCAAGGCGGGCGCCGGCGGCATCTGCAAGCGCGATCAGGCGCTGGAACATCGCGGGATCATATTCCTCGCGCCGCGCGATCATCGCGGCCGAGCTGCGTTCGAAGGTCAGCAGGAGCCCGCCAAATTCGTGTTCAGCTCCGCGGCCGCGGCCCGCACGTGCGCTGATCGGAGCCGCGCGATCGATGGGCTCGATATCCATCGCAAGGTAGCTGCCATGGCTCGAAGGCTTGGCGAGTCCGCGGCGCGCGTTGCTGACGAGCGCAGGCTCGGCGTCGATCGCGGTCAGGCGGCTTGCTCCGCCGCGACGCTTGGCCATCAGGCCGTACCCGCTCAGCAGCGAGCCGTATCCAAGGACGAGGAGGCGCGCGTTCGGTTCCACTCAGATATCTTCGACCGGCGGATAATATTTTTTGTCGCCGAGTTCGTCGACTGCGTTCCAGAATTCGGCGCCCGACGCACTCATCGGATTGGTCGGATCCTTCAGAGACATCGCCTGCCGCTTGTAGTTCCAGCTCTCCGGGCGCAACCCGCGCGCAACCGCGAAATATTTCTGCGCGGCTTCCGCGTACCCGGATTCGTTCAGATATTCGCCGAGCCGGAAATTCGCCGCCGCACGCACCTCGTTGTCTCCAGGCGTATGCATCCGGCGCAGGACCTCGGCCTCGCTGAGCGCGAACTTGCTCGCGGCTCCCTTGGCGACCCAGTCGCGGATCGCGTTCTGGTAGGCCAGGCGCTTGGCCTGCATCTCCTTCATCGATTCCTCGGGCATCGCGAAGGTTTTGCGATCGAGCGTGCGAAACGCGTCGGTCGAGCCCGCCGCCTCGCTCGGCCGCACGATACGTCCGCGCTCATCGATCCACACGGCGGTCGGCACGTTCACCATGTCGTAGAGTTCCGCAACAATATGGCGCATATCGATCACGCAGGGATATGTCGGCTTTGCGGCGGTAATCCACGGCTCGACCGCCTGTTTTCCGCCACTATCGAATGCCACCGCTATCGGAACGAAGCCTTTGCTCCCCAGTTCCTCGTACATCGCCTGCCACACGGGCAGGTCCATTCGGCATCCTCACCAAGAGGCCCACGAGACGAGCAGAACTTTCCTGCCGCGATAATCCGACAGTGAATGCATCCGGCCCGCGAGATCCGGCAGCGAGAAATCCGGCGCCTCGAGCGATTTGAGCGCGCGTGTGCGTTCGGCCGCCGCCTCTCCGACGCACCACGCATGATGCTCCTGGTCGGCGACGATTGGCTGTCCGAGCAACTCTGCAATTGCGGCAAGGTTGAAGCGGTTGCCATCTGCGAATTCGCCCGCACGCGCGGGAGGCACCGGAACGCACACTGCGCCCTTGCAGAAACCCTCGGGCTTGAAAATCCATCCCGTCGCGCGCTCGAGGTCGTCGGCCCGAAGCCACGGCGCAGCGCCGCGAACCTCGGCCGGAACACCCGTCGTCAGGCGTTCGCCATAGATTAAATTGATTGGAGTGTCAGCCATCGAAACTCTCCTGGACTCGCTACCGAGCCGCAATTATTTTAGCGCCCGCACCGCCGTGGTCATATCCATAGTATCACGCCGCTTGCGGGTCTTCGGGTCGCGGCGCGGACTGCGCGCAGATAAATTGCGACCTGTGCGCGATATTCAGGAAGCCGCGCGGACAAGTCGGCATCGGTTTTGAAATCGACGATCGTCCAACTCGCATCGCCGCCCGTGCCGGTGCGAAACGCGAGGTCCGCGATTCCCTCGGCGGTAGCGCCGTCGTCGAGCGTCGCGAGGACGGGGTACTCGCGGCGGACTTCGCTCGCGCTCGCCGCGGCGCGAAGCACCGGCGAGCCGAGTGCGCTCGCGACCGCTCCAGAAGCCGCCTCGGCGTCGTCCGCGCCCGCACCGATCATCCGCGCGACGCTCGACACGACGCGTTCGATCTCCGCGCGTGGCGCATCGAAACGTATTCGCAGCATCGTCTCGTGCACCAGCGTGCCGAAGAGCTTGAGCCGCGCGCGCGACCGGTCGCGCGCGATCTGCTCGATCCGAATTTCGCCGCCGCCCAGGGCAATCGCTGTGCCTGACTCCGCCGCTGTCGTCGCGCTGACAACCCGCAGCGTCGGCGCGGCTCCACGCGCGAGCGCTCCGGCGCGAGTCTCGCTCCAAGCGCGATGCGCCTCGTCGCCGCGCTTAGAGATCTCGCCGCTCTGGTCGGCTTCGAGCAGCACGCTTTGCCTGAGCCCCATCGCTTCTTTCACATCCAGGATGAGCTTGCTCGGATCCCACCAGACGACACGATGCGCTCCCGCCTGCGCGCGATACGACCCCGGCGCAACCGAGCGCGTCGGCGCCGGCGCGCGCGACGGGCGGACGCGCACGGAGTCCTCGCCGAACTCGGGACATCCCGCAGGCTTGCGGCTGAGCGGCGCGCGCCGATCCTTCTGTTCCGGATAGATGACGGGGTTGAGCCTCGCGAGCCATCCGTCATACGCGCCGTCACCAAGCGTCGGAACGATCAGCAAATCGCGCGCGCGGGTGGTCGCGACGTAGAGCAGGCGAATCGCCTCCTCGACGTCGCGGCGATGCTCTTCCTCCTGATGCTCCAGCAGCTCGTGCGGAGCGCATCCTGCGATTTGCAGCGCTGCCAGTCCGCGCTCCGGATCGATATAGCGCGTCGCCTCGCCGCGGGTTTCGTTGCAGGTCAGGTCGGCCAGGATCACAACCGGGAATTCGAGTCCCTTCGCGCGATGCACCGTCATGATGCGGACGCCTTCGGTACCCTCTTCGGCCAGCGGCGTTTCGCTTGCCTCGTCGCGTTCGGCGCGCGCTTCGAGTTCATCGACGAAGCCGCGAAACGAAGTTGGGCGGCTGCGCGCCTCGTAGCGCCGCGCCTGATCCATCAGGCGCATGATATTCGCAAGCGCTTGATCTCCCGTCGGCCAGATCGCGACGCCCGCATGCGCACGAGTCTGCGCCAGCGCGCGCGCCAGGGTCTGAGCGATAGGACGGCGATTGCGCTCGCGATGCAGCTCGAGAATGATTTCGCGAGCGCCTCGCACTGCACGCAGGCTCCCCTCGGCGTCGGCGGGCGGATTGCGCCACAGGCTGAAGCCGCCGGCGGCCTCTCGATATTCGAGCAGAAGATCGTCGCCAAGCGAGAAGAACGCGCCGCGAAGAGTCGCGAACACTGCGAGCTCGTCGTCCGGCCGCTCGATCGCGGCGAGCAGATTGCGCACCGAGGTAACTTCCTCGCGGTCGTTGAATGATCCGCCCTTCACCAGCACGTGTGGCAGATGCCGTGCTTCGAGTGCGCGCAAATACGGGCGCGTCACGTCGCGTCCGTACGAATTCAGGCGGCGAAACAGAATACAGATGTGGCGCGGGGCGATCGCGACCCGGCGCTCGGGCGCCTCCCGCTCGGTCACCGTCCATCCGCTTTCCTTCACCATCCATTTCGCGAACGCCGCGATCGCGTCGGGCAGCGATTCCTCGATCCTCCAATCCGTGACGCGGCCATAGTCGCCATACGGATCCGGCACCGGCAGCGCTACGATCGAGGGCTGCGCCTGCGCGTCCGGCCGCGTCGACACCAGCGGCGCGTATCGCGGCTGCGTCGGCGAATCCTCCGGCATCAGCGGCGCGAACGCGGAGTTAATCATCGCGTGCAGCTCCGGCGTAGCGCGGAAACTCACCGTCAGATAAAGCAGGCGCGCGCCCTTGCTGACGAGGCTGCGCTTGACCTCCTGGTACAGCGCGACGTCGGCGCGGCGGAAGCGGTAGATCGATTGCTTGGGGTCGCCCACGATGAAAAGTTTGCCGGGAACCGGACGCGCCTCGCGCCAGTCGTGCGCGGCGGGATCGTCGGCGGCGAGCAGCAGCAGAATCTCTGCCTGCAGCGGATCGGTATCCTGAAACTCGTCGATAAAAATATGCGTGAAACGGTTCTGCAACTCGGCGCGCACGACAGCGTTGTCACGGACCAGGTCGCGCGCAACCAGCAACAGATCGAGGAAGTCCAGTTGCCCCTCGCGGCGTTTGATTTCGTCATAGATCTGGACGATTGGCCACAACTCTTCGCGCAGGAGCGGCGCCAGGTTCGCGCCGGCATCGCGACGCATTCGCAAAAGCCGCGCGCGCAGCTCGCCGCGGCGGCGAAAAACCTCCTCGCGCTCAATTCCGCCCATCGCGCCGCCGAAACCCCTCCAATCCCAGCGCCTGCCGCTGCCGAGCGTCAGCAGCACCGCCTCGAGCGCGTCGTAGTCGCGGCCACGCACGGCCTCGAGGCGCATCGCTTCGAGGACCGGCCGCGAAATTTCTTCGAGGCTCTTCGCGAGCCAGTCGCCGGGCTCGCCGTCGCGGGCGAGGTTCGCGAGCGCCGTGATCTCGGCGACGATCGCGTCGATCTCGCGGTCGCGCGCGAAAGCCTGCGGCGCCCATCGCGCGGTAAAGTCGCGCCACGCGAGCAACTCCTCTGCGGCGCGGCGCGCGATCGCGCGCGGTCCGTCGCGGCTGACCGATTCGCGCCGCCGCAGTAGCCGGCGCATCCCTTCGCCCGGATTGGCCAGCGCCGTCTCGAACCATTTTGAAAACGCCAATTCGAGGATCGCGTCCGCGGTGTCTTCGGCCGCAACTTCGAACATCGGATCGACGCGCGCCTGCACCGGCCGCTCGCGCAACAGATCGGCGCAGAAGGAGTGGATCGTTCCGATACTCGCCTGTTCGAGCTCGCGCAGCGCACCGCTCAGGCGATCACGCGACTTTTTATCGAGTGACGGATCATTGCGCGCCCGCTCGATCTCGGCGCGCAGTCTGAGCTTCAGCTCGCCGGCGGCTTTTTCGGTGAACGTCACCGCGGCAATCCGGGCCAGTGTGCCGCGCCCCGATGCGATCACCGCGACGATCCTGCTCACCAGCGCCGTGGTCTTGCCGGTTCCCGCCGCGGCCTCAACTACCAGCGTGACGTCGAGCTCGCGCGCAATCGCGTCGCGCGCATCTTGGTCGGCGACTGTTCGGTTCGTGCTCATTTCATTTTGCGCAGACGTGTCAGCGCTTCCAGCCGGGCATGCGGCTTGACGTCTTTGACCCGCCGCTCTTCGTACGGACCGCACACGCGGCGGTAGTCGCACCATTCGCATTCGCGTTCCGCGGGGGCGGCGGGCAGAAAACCATCACTCAGCGCCTGTCCGACGATCGCGGCGAATTCACGCTCGGCCGTGCGCGCGGCGTCGTCAACCGCGACGATCCGCTCCTCGTAACCGCCCGCCGCCGTGCAGTAATAGAGCCTGCCGAGCCCGATCGATTCGCCGAGCACGCGTTCAGCCGCGAGCGCGTAAAGAACCGGCTGAAGATACTTTCCGCCGCCGATCACGAAATCGTTTGCAGCACGGACGCGGCCGGTTTTGTGATCAGTCACACGCAGACGTCCGTCGGGCGCGCGCTCGATCAGATCGATCGAGCCCCTCAGCATCAGGCCGCCGTCCAGCGCACTGGGCTCGGGCGAGCTTTTGGGGTCGGCTTGCGCGCGATCGGCGAGTCCGAAGGCCAGCTCGAAACGTTCCGGCCGCCAGCGCTCGGGATCCTCGGCCGCGCGCCGCAGCCATTCGCGCAAGTCAGCGCGGATCGATTCGATTCCGTCGAGCCATACGCGCTCGATCGCGGGCGCAAGCTCCTCGCGCCACTGGGTCGCGACTTCGTCGAGCGTTTGATCGAGCAGCGCGCTTGCCGCCTCGAGCGTCGCGGGCGTGACCGGCAGCGCCTCGGCGGCGCGCAACCGTGACAGGATTTCGTACTGAACTTCCGCAAACAGGCCGCCGCGCGTCAGCGGATCGATCACCTCGATCGCGACCGCTTCATCGCGTGGCTCGAGCCGATGAATCGCCTGCAGGAAAAATCGGTACGGACACTCCGCGAAATGCTGCAGCGAGGTCGGCGAATACGAGCGCGCCGAAAGCTGATGCCGCCCGAGCGCGGCAAGCGCCGCCGGTTCAGGATCAACCAGGCCATCCGCCGTGGTCCATCGCCTAAGCCATCTGCGCGCTCGTGTGCGCAGCGCGCGCCCGAGATACTCGTTCGCGCCGAGCAGATAATGCGCTGCGCCGCGCGTCGCTTCCGGATCGCGGCCGGCGAGTTTTTCCAGAACCGCGAGGTCGAATTCGGCGTCGTCGATCGCTTCCGACGGATCCTCGGGCGCGGGCCAGCTCGGTCCCGCTGCGGACCCGGACGCGCGCCGCGCCAGCTCGTCGAAACCGGGCAGCCGCCCTTCGGCGGCGCGCAGAACTTCAAGCGCATAGAACGACGGCACACGCGGACGCCCCTGATCCAAATCGACCCGCGGATACGAGAACATCACGCGCTTCTCCGCCGCTCCCACCGCGATTCTGAGCGCAAGCCGCTCGCTGGCTACGCGATCCTCGTTGCGGATCAGGTCCGCGCCCAGCTCCGCTCGCGAGGCGTCGAGCAGAATCGGATCCTCGGTCACCTTCTGCGGAAAAATTCGCTCCGCCAAGCCCGGAACGATCACTACCTCGAACGACATCGCGCGCGCGCGATGCGGCGACGCGACAAAGACCGCTCCGTAGCGGCGCGGCGCTGGCGGATCCTCGAGCTTCGCCAGGCGCTCGGCCAGGACGTGGCGCACCTCGTCGAGACCGACCGGTCCGACCGGCGCCATCGCGTCCAGCTCTCCCAGCGCCGCAAGGATCTCGTCCCGATCGCGAATCGCCGCCGCGGTGATCGAGCGGATCCGCTCGAGCCACTCGCCCCACAACGCGCGCGCCGGCAGCGCCGCCAGCATCGCAATATGCGGGAGCGCGGTTTCCCTGAGATGCCGCAGGTCGGCGATCTTGTGCTCGAGCGCCGCGGCCTGCGCGGTATCGTCGTCGAGTTCGGCGCGGCGATGCTCCAGTTCGTGCTCCAATCCGTCCAGCCGCCGCGCCCATCGCTCGGCGCTTCCGATCACGGCGGCATCGACGATTATCTGCTCCCATCGTCTCGGCGCACGCGAGCGGTCTTCAGTCACGGGCGCCGCGGATGCCGCGGCACGATCTAGCAGATCACGGCTAAGCGAGCTCGCGGATAGTTCACTATCTAGCGCGGCGTCGCGCGGCGCCTCGGCCTGCGCGCGGCTGGGCACCTGCGCGAGTGAAAGATATTCCGCGTAGCGCCGCGCGGAGAGATTCTCGGCCGCGCAAGCAAGCAGCGCGAGCAGCGCGCGCCCTCCGGGCCGTGGACGCCGCGCCCCGAGCGCAAAATAGGCGGGAATATCGGCGCGATCGAGCGCCTCTTGCAGGCACGGCAGGTAGCGCACCGGGTCGTGAAGGAGAATCGCGATTCGATCGAAGCGCACGCCGGCGCGCGCCTCGCGATCGATTCGCCGCGCGATCTCGACGCATTCGTGCATCTCGCCCGGCGCCGAATTTATCGTGACGGTGTCATCAAGATCGCGCGCGGATGGAGTCAGGTCGCCAAACAGATGGTCCTGCATCCGCGCCAGAGAGGTCGCGTCACCGCCGCTGTTCGCCGGCGCGGCGCGCGTCCCGACACCGAGCAATTTGGACAGCATCCGCACCGTGCGCTCGTCGCCCGCGGGAACGGTCGCGAAGAAATCCGGCGCGCGCGCGGCCAGCGCCGCGACCAACGCGCCCTCGCGACGGGTATCGAGCGGCACGTCGAGCAGCAAAGTCGCGATCGCGGCGAAGCGCGGCGGAGCATCGGCGCGTACCGCCTCGGCCGCGAGCGCCAGGATCATCGCGCGATCGGCTAGCTTCGCGTCGGCCAATTCAGCCTCGAACCGCACGAGCATCGCGCCAAGCTCGGCGCCGGCCGCGCCGTGCCGCGCAAGCTCGTCGGCGGATACGTCGGCGAGGCGCAGTTCCTCGAGCGTGCGCGCGAGCGCGTTGGCGAATCCGGGCTGATCGATCACCGGCGCGAAGTACTGAAGCCGCGCTGACGGCCGCAGATGAAACACCGCGCGCGCCGCGACCGCGCGCGCCGCGAGCGCGGAGGCAGGCGCAAGGCCGAGCGCGGCCATCTGGTCCGCGGCAAGCAGACCCGCCAGGCGATTGAATGTCAGGCGATAAATTCCCGCTATCGCACCGCGCTCGGCCGCGAGCGCGCGAACCAGATCGTCGGCGCCTGCCCGCGCCGGCGCGATCACGATCGCCTCCGCTCCCGGTTCGAGCGCACGCAGCCATTCGCGTGCCGCCGCGATTCGTTCGGCGGCGCGAGCCGAGGTGATTATCTGTCGCGAATCAGGCATCGGAAGCGGCGCGCAGGCCGCTTATCGATAGTTCGCCGCAAGCGCAGCCGGGAGCAAGAGGGCGTCCGGGCAGTATCCACAGCCGCCGTCAGCGGTTGTCATCGCACCGAAGTTACAGCGAGTCCTACTTCAGCAGGTAAACCGGATCCCCGATGCGCACCGTGCCGGAGGCGCCGATCGCGGCGAAGACGCCGACGTTGTTGCGATGATGCCTGGCCGAGGTCCGCAACACGTCGAAATCGCGTGGAAGATCATCCTGCGGGTGCGTCGTCATCACGCAGCGCAGCGCGGGAACCATCTCGGTGACTTTCACGCTCGAACCTACCAGCAGTTCGCCGCCCACCCATTCGTCTTCGACAAAGCGGTCGTCGCCGGGGCCGCTATCGACAAACAGCGTGGGACGGAAGCGGCGCGGATCAAAGATCGATTTCATTCCGGCGAGCTTCGCCAGATGACGCAGCGTACCGGTCGCGATCACATGCATCACGGCGGTGTCGAAAAACGAGCCGGGCGAGAGCGAAAATTCCGGCGGCAGATTTTCGGCCGAGAGTCCGGGAATCACCTGCTCGATCGGCACATCGGCGAAAACCGTTTTCGGATCGATTCCCGCGCGCTCGCGCACCGCGGTTTCCGCGCGCTCGAGCGTGACCTTGCGGCCGAGTTGGGCGCTGATTTGTTCGGCGGCTTCCGGATCGCTCGGATGAATCGTGCGCCCGTCAGGCATGCGGATAGTGATCGGCGAGCCGTTTCCGGCCTCGAGCGGATCATCATACTTGGCGCGGAAGTCGAACAGCCCCGCGAATTTCTTGGCGCTCGCGATTCGCCGCGTCGCCGTCTCGCGCAGCGCCCACGCGCGATCGCCCACCGCGCCGCGCTCCGTGATCTCGACCTGCGCGAGCTGCTCGCCGAGCATCGATTTCACCGGATGCCGCCAAATCGCGGCGAGCACGCCAATCTGCTTTTGGGACATTACTATCCTCCTGCCTGCCACGCGCGGCGCGAGCCGCACCGATCCTGAGTGTTACACGAGCGCGACAGCATGGCGCAATGCCGTTGTTTGGGCAATAAGATTTGCCTAAATGCGGGCGGTCAAGAGGATGCGGCCGAGGGCGATAAAAAATCGAATCGCGCGAAGCATTTCTCATCGTAGGCAAGCCAAGAACAATCGTGGGCCGCGGAACCCGCGTATCCACGTATGGACGATGAATACAGCACGTATCGGCTAACGTCTAAAGTTTGAAACCGTCCGGTCTTTCGGCGCAACCGAGCGGCGCCAATTCCACTAAAAATTGACGCGCGGCGATGCGCCGTCCCTTTGCGGGTTCGCCGCGCAGACGGAGGTTTTTATGTTACGACCGGGAAGAGACAAAGGGCTTGCCACACCAATTCCATTAGGGCTGGCTGCGCTCGCGACCACGACATTTCTGCTTGGAGCTGCACTTATCTTCCAGCCCGCGACGGCTTGGGGACCGTATGTTCTCCAGGCCCTGATGTTTGGCGGGCTGGTTGAGTTGCTGGCCGGGATGTGGTCGTTCCCATTCGGCGATCCGCTGGCGGCAACCACTTTTTCGTTTTTGGGAGTGTTCTTTCTTTGGTGGGGAATGGCCCACATGACCGTTCTCGGACTTCATGCTGCGGCGGCTCCGATGATGGACAGCATGGCGATGGTGTTCATCGTAAGCGGTGTCGTCACACTCTATTTGTGGATCGCATCGTTCTATGAATTCACGGCATTCAATCTGGTCCTGCTGTTTCTGTGGATCTCCTTCGGACTTATCGGCATCGCGACGTTCACCGGAGTGGAAAGCCTGACGATGCTTGGTGGAATCGCGGCGCTCATCTCCGGTCTGATCGCCGCCTACGGCTCGTTCGCTGGGATTTACAATGCGACGAGCTTGACGGACACGGTCCCGCTCGGCGAATCGAAAATGGTGCGTGACCGCGCCGAGAATGACGAAATGGAACGCATTCGCCGGACTCATCCAGGTGCTGCGCTACACAACGAAGCCGGCGCCCACGCCTGAGTAGCATCCGTAGAAATAGCGCGCGGAAGCCCTTGCCTGCGGCTTCCGCGCGCGCCTATTTCTCGCGTTCAAGCCCGGCGCCAGGGATCTAATGCTCGCGCGGATGAGTCGCGTTGTAGTCGCGGATCGCTTTTAAGATCGCGCCGCTGGCTTTTTCCATCAACTCGCCCTGGTTCGCGGTGACGCGGGCAGCCGAAGCCTCGATCGGCTTGATCAGTCCCTGGCAGCGCGGCATCACGTAGCGCGCGATCATCTCATAAGTTCGCAACGCCTGCTCGCGATTGGTCCAATCATGCGCGAAGCAGAGAATGGTGCCGAAGCCGCCCGATAGCTCCTGCAGCCGCGCGATCCGATCGAGCGCGTCATCGGGCGTGCCGATAATCGCGCCGCCATAGTCGGACATCCGCTTGGCCGCGGCGTAGCCGTCGTCAAACCGCGGGCGCTGCGGAGTGCCGAGAATCCCGACGATATATTCGTTCTGCCATTTCTTGAGGCCTTCGGCGACTTCGCGCAGCGCCTGCTCTTTCGAATCCGCCAGATGAAACGGCATCACGATTCGCCAGTTGCTGCGATCGATATGCTGCCCATGCTCGCGCGCCGAGGTCTCGCCGAAGTTCCACTGCGTCGGCAGCGCCATCAGCCCCTCTTCGGAATACGACGCGACCGACAGCACGCCGATCCCGTACTTGCCCGCGCATTTCATCCCCGACGGCGAGATCGTTGAGGCGGTCGCGACCGGAATCCGCTCCTGCAGCGGACGAATCTGCAACGCCGCGTTGTGGAGCTCGAACCACGAGCCTTTGTAGCTGAACGGCTCGTCGGTCGTGAGCAGGCGCAGGATCACGCCCAGCCCTTCGTCCATCCGCTCGCGCTGCGTCATCGGATCGATCCCGAGCATCACCGCGTCCGACGGCAGCGCTCCCGGACCGACGCCCAGCATCGCGCGCCCGTGGCTCAGATGATCGAGCATCACGATCCGCTGCGCCACGTTGAACGGGTGATGATAAGGAATCGAGACGACTCCGGTGCCGAGCTTGATCCGCTTGGTGCGCTCGGCCGCCGCGACCAGGAACATCTCGGGCGACGCGATCGTCTCCCATCCCGCCGAGTGATGCTCCCCCACCCAGAATTCGTCATAGTGAAGTTGGTCGAGCCACTGCGCCAGTTCCAGATCGCGCTGAAACTGAAGCGTCGGGTGCTCGCCAATCGGATGATGCGGCGCCAGAAATGCGCCGAAGCCGAGCCGTTTAGTCATCGAAGAAACTCCTTGTCGATTCGTTTATACAAGCCGCGCACGCGTGGGCCGCTTACAGCTAGCCGCGCAGCGCCGCTATTTGCGCACTATCGAGATACTCGTCCAGTCGCGTGATTTTTCCGGACTCGACGATACCCACCATACATCCTGCGATCGCGATTGCTTTGCCCGAGGCCTTCACGCGTCCCTGCAACACGTGCTGCTGCACGAATCCGGTCGGCGTCGGCTGACGCTTGATATCGGAGTAAGCAATTTCCGCGAGATTGCCGACCATCCATTCGAGCAGCGAGAGATTTTCCTCGGCCGTCTGGGTCGCGCCGTCGAAGTTGTGCCAGATTTTTATGTTCGGCGCATAGAGGCCGCGAACCGCGGCCACGTCGCCATGCTCGATCGCTTTGAACAATCGATCGGCCGCCTCGAGCGATTGTTTCTCTGATACCTTCGGTTCCATGGTCTTGCAGCCTCGAACAAAACTATATCATTACATTTTGGTCGGTGACGCGGTCGCGGTTGTCGTCGGCCAGGGCGTCATCTTAGGAGCATCAGACGCCGCCGCCGAGGCTGCCGCGGACGGCGCCGCGCTGGGAAGCGGCGTCGGCACCGCGACGCTCGGAATCGGCGTCGGGCTCATCGACGCACCCGGAGACGGCGCGGCTTCTGCTCGCTGCGGTGCGGTCCCAACTCCGTAGTCATAAACCAACTCGCCGCCAAGATGTCCCTGGTAGCAAATCGCCACCACCCCAATCACTGCGACGATCAAATAGATCGCGCGCGTCCGCGCCATCGCGGTCAGTCCCTGGATCAGGATCCGCCATAACGCGAGGATGCCGAAGGCGTACATCAGAATTGTGCCGAGCTCCGCGTGCCGATGCATCAGCGGCTTCGCGACCGGAGGGATAGTCTTCCAAACCCACTCCGGCTGCAGCTTTCCGCCCGTCACCCACGAACCTGCGGCTGCGATTGCGCCGAGGATCATCAGCGTGAGCGCCATGTAGCGCGGCCAGATCCGGTTCGGCACCAGGCTCGCGACGAGATCGATAATCACCGCGACGATGATCAGCGCGATCGAGAAGTGATCGACCACCGGATGAATCTGCAGGGATGTGATCCAAGCGAGGACGTTTGCCATCGGCTCTCCTGAAGGGCGCTGCGCTCGAGGCGCTCGAGCGGCGCGTTACGCGACCCAACTTTTATCGCAGAGCCTGCCCGTTCAGGCAATTCGATTTATGGCATTGGAAAGCTTTGTTGATCGCAAATCGAAGAAAAGGCGAAGCGCGACGCGCTCACTTTTTCGGTGATGGCGATGCCGATGGCGACGGACTCGCGGACGCCGTCGGCGATTCCGTCGGCGTTGGCGATGCGCTCGGCGTCGCAGATGCGGTCGCGGTGGAAATCGGCGTCGCGGTCGCCGAGGACGTTGCTACAGGCGCGGGCGTCGGAGCAGCGCTCGGGGGCTGGCGCACGTCGATCGCGAGATCATTAATCTCGACCGCGCTCCACGCGTGCGCGGTCAACATGAAGCGCGCGGCATTCGCTGGCGTGAGCTTGCTGAAATCGGGCTTCCAGCTTTCTTCAAATCCAAACTGAAAGTTGGTCTCTGTATCCGCCGATGCGACGGAAGCAGCCCTTGTCGCGACGACGGTCGCGGCCGCGGGATCAACCGACGGCGCGAGCGCGCGCAGGTACCACCCGATCGCGGGCGCGTCGCCCGGCAAATCGGCAGTCGCACCCGAACCGGCCAACTTTATCGCGCCCTCGCATTCCGCACGGGTCTGAATTGTCGTCGCGGGTCCGTTCCACAACAGCGACGCGCGCCGCTCCCACTGCGCCTCGCTCGCGTTTGGCGCCGCGATCACCGCGCTGGTCACGAACTGCGCGTACATCGCGAGTATTGCGATCGCGGCCGCCGGATAGCGCACGATGTCCCATCCTTCGAGCTCATGCAGCCACTGGATTCCCCACGCGCCCAGAAGCGCCATCGGCACGAGGAATCCGAGCGCGAACTCGGCGCCATACGGCCGTGCGATCGTCCACACCGCCGCGCTCACGATCGTCCAGACCAGGCACCACCCGGCGAAGTACGACTTGATCCGCCGCGCGAGGACTGCGATCACGCCCGCAAGCGCCGCAAGCACGATCGCGAATTCATAGAAGCCGGCGATCGCGAGATATAAACGCGGCGCCGAGATCGCAGACGGGCTGACCGCGTCAGCGAGCGGCGCAAGCAACGCCGCGAACCGAACCCGAAGCGCCTCGGCGCTGAGCATCTCGATAATAACCACCCACACCGCGACGAACGCGATCGCGCCCGCAACCAGCAGCCATCCGCGCCGCGTCCACCATACGCGGATGCGCAAGACCGTGTTGCCGCCTGCGATCGCGTTGATAACTCCGACGATCGCCAGCGCGAGTATCGCCGTAAGCACATCGATCGCGCCTGCCGGCCCTGCGCTGATCGCAAGCGCGAGAGCGATCGCAAGAGCTGCCGCGCGCGTCGCTGTCGGCCGGCGAACGAGCGCCATCGCGATCGCGACCGCGAGCATCACCAGTGCGATTGCGGCGCTGGCGGTGGTCCCGAAGCTCGAAAAGTAAAGCATCGCCGGCGAGATCGCGAACATCGCGGCCGTCGCGAGCGCCCCCGCGCGCCCAATCGCACCGCGCAGCGCGAACGCCGCGCACAGCAACAGCAACGCGCCGAGCGCCGCGACAACGCGCGCGCTCATATCCGACGCGCCGAGCGCGTGAAAGATTCCAATCTGCGCAAACCCGATCCATCCGAGCGCCCGATCCGCCGCGGCCGGATACTGCCGGCCGGCCGCCAGCGCGTATTCGCCGAGCGCGCGCGCCGCCTCGCCCGGGAACATCGGACGCGTGCTGAGCGCGGCGATCCGCGTCAGGATCGTGTATGCCGCGACAAGAATCCATCCGAGATGCTCCGCCGTGACCACGAACAGCGGACGCTCGAGCCGACGGGCGCTGCGAACGCCGCCGTGCTGCGCCTGCGGCGGCGCGAGCGGCGGCAAAGGCACAGGTTCGACGCGATTGTGCAGATCGTGCGGATCGATTCCCAGCCGCCAGTCGTCGGACCCGCGATGTTCGTCACCAACCATCGATGCAAATCGCTATGTTCCCCCGCCCTGCGTGTCAACGCCGCCGCTGCGATAGTTACGAGCCCATGAAAGATCTGTTTCACACTTGTGCGACACGCTCATCCGATTATGCTTGAGTCGTTTGGGGCGGTTGCGATGGCAGACGACAAGATCACTCCGGTCCGGCGCCTGTTTGGCGCGACCGTGTCATTCCTCGCGCTGGCGGCGATCATCGCGTTGTTCTTTGCCTATCGCGAGCGCGTCGCCCTGCCGATCCATCCGCCGAAATTCTCAACCTCGATCGAGCATCTTCCCTACTACGCCCTCTGCTCTTTCTACCGGATGCTGGCCGCTTATATCGTCGCGCTGTTTTTTTCGATCGGATACGGGATGCTGGCGGCGCGCGGCGGAGTGTGGGAGCGCGTACTGATTCCGACCGTCGATATCGCGCAGTCGGTGCCGGTGGTCGGTTTCTTTCCCGCCGCGATTTTCTTTTTCGTCGCGCTCGCGCATGGCCATCAGATCGGCGTCGAGATGGCCGCGATCTTTCTCATCTTCACCAGCCAGGCATGGAACATGACGCTCGGCGTGTACGAGGCGGTGAAGACTCTTCCCGGCGATTCGAAAGAAGCGCTCGAGGCGTTCGGCGTCTCCGGATGGCTGCGGTTCAAGCGCCTGTGGATGCCGGCGTGCGTGCCCAAGCTGGTTTACAACTCGATCCTGTCGTGGGTCGCCGGATGGTATTACCTGATCGAGTGCGAGATTATCGCGGTCGGCCCGGCCAATTACCGCCTGCCGGGACTCGGCAGCTTTCTGATGGACGCCGCCGAACACGGCGCGTGGATCGAGCTCACCGCCGGGCTGCTGATCCTGCTCGTCATAATCGTGCTGATGGACGCGATCGTATGGCAGCCGCTAACGATCTGGTCCGACAAATTCCGCTACGAGTTTGCCGCGTCCTCGCAGACCGCGCGCTCGCTAGGGATGCTCGATGCGCTCGGCGGTATCGGACCCGCGATGACGCGTGCGCTGCGCGTCGTGCTGGTGCCGCCCTATCGCGCGATCGCGCGGGCGACGGCGAAAATACCGCGCGTGACGATCGCTTCGACTCCCGCGGCGCGGCGCGCGGGGCAGTTCGTGCGGACGTTTCTGATCGCATCGGTCATCGTATTTTTTGCCTACGCGATCGGCGCCGGACTGGTTGCGCTGGCCCGCGCGCTGATCAAGCCGTGGCCCGCGGAGGCCAAGCAGATTCCGGTTGCGACGCTCGCCTCGTTTATGAGGATGGTTATCGCTTACGCGATATCGCTCGCGTGGACGGTCCCGTGCGCTCTGGCAGCCAGCGAGAGCCCGCGCTTCAACCGCTTTCTCGCGCCCGCAGCGGAGATCGTCGGTGCGATGCCCGCGACCGCGCTGTTCCCGCTGATCGTGGTGTTCGTGATCCGCGTGACCGGCCAGATGAACCTCGCGTCGATTCTGCTGATCCTGACCGGGATGCAGTGGTACCTGCTGTTCAATCTTTTGGCCGGCGTTAACCAGGTGCCCGAGGATTTGAAAGAAGCCGCGCGCGTCTTCGGACTCTCGCGCACCGCGACCTGGCGCAAGCTGATCCTTCCCGCCTCGCTGCCCTCGCTTATCACCGGCAGCCTGACCGCGTGGGGCGGAGGCTGGAATGCGCTGATCGTTTCCGAGTATTTCGTCTTCCGCGGCGATACTTATAAGGTTACCGGTCTTGGCGCGCTGCTCGATATGGCGACCTATCAGACCCGCAACGGCACCATGATCCTTTTGAGCCTGCTGTCGATGGTCGCGGTCGTGTTAGTCTTGAATCGACTCGTCTGGCGGCGGCTATATAACGTAGCAACCGAGCGCTACCGGCTGGACTACTAACTACTCCAATGTGCGAAGACGCTGACCCCGCAGACCCATGCCTCTCCTCGAGCTCCGCAACGTCTCCAAAAGCTTCTCGATCCCCAAGGGGATTCTGCTGGTGCTCGACGATATTTCGTTCACGGTCGAGGAAGGTGAGTTCGTCGCGCTGGTCGGACCGTCGGGATGCGGCAAGTCCACGCTCCTGCGCCTGATCAATGGGATCATCCCGCTTACCTCCGGGCAAGTGCTCTATTGCGGCAAGCAGGTTGACGGGATCAATCTCGAATCGGCCCTGGTGTTCCAGTCCTTTGCGCTGCTGCCGTGGCTCTCGGTGAAAGCCAACGTCGAGATGGGCCTCGAGGCGCGAGGTCTCAGCCTGGAAGAACGCGAGAAGCGCGCGAGTATTTATATCGACAAGGTCGGCCTCGACGGCTTCGAAGAGGCCTACCCGCGCGAGCTCTCCGGCGGGATGAAACAGCGCGTCGGCTTCGCGCGCGCGATGGCGGTAGAGCCGCGCGTGCTCTTGATGGATGAGCCGTTCTCCGCGCTCGACGCCCTGACCGCGATCACGCTGCGCGAGGAATTGCTCGATATCTGGCAGGCACCGGACATGTCGGTGAAGACGATCATCATGGTCACGCATATTATCGAAGAAGCGATCGAGCTTGCGGACCGGATTATCGTGCTCGGCTCGAGTCCGGGCCGCGTGGTCGCCGATCTCAAGGTCGATCTGCCGCGTCCGCGCGATCGCCGCTCAGACCCCTTCAACGTGTGGACCGATAAAGTCTTCTCGCTGATCGAGGAGCGCGGCTGATGCCGGTAAATATCATCCCGATTCCGGACTGCCAGCTCACCTGGGTCTTCGGCCTGCTCGAGCTGCTCGAAGACCGCGGCGGCCGCGAGGACGGCTACAAGATCGCGCGCGACCTGCAGTTCAAATTCGGTGATCTGCTCAAGGTGATGAAGGCCGCCGAAATTCTGGGCCTGGTCTCCACTCCTGCCGGCGACGTCGTGCTCGATCCGCTCGGCAAGCAGTTTCTCGACAGCGACATGAACCAGCGCAAGCTGCTCATCCGCGAGCAACTGAAAAAGCATCCGCTGTTCAGCTACCTGGTGCGCCTGCTGCGCGGACAGGAGGACCGTTCGCTCGCCAAGGAAGTCGTGCTCGAGCATCTGGCGATGCTCTTGCCGAGCGAACCGCCGCAGCGGATGTTCCAAACGATTGTAAATTGGGGGCGCTTCGCCGAGCTGTTCGGCTATAACAAGGACGAGGACCGGTTCTATCTCGATCACGAATAAGCGCGCCGCGAGCGTGCATACTGGAGGATCCAACCCATGGCCGAATCAAGCTACGAAGTCGTCGAGCGCTTTTGCAAAGCGTGGAAAAATCACAACCTTGACGAAGTGATGGCGTTCTTCACCGACGACGCCGAATACCAGAACGTCCCCGTCGGACCGGGCGCAAAGGGCAAAGCGGCGGTCAAAGGCGTGATCGACACGTTCTGGGCGACGGCCAAATCGATCGAGTTCAAAGTCCTGCGCGCCGCCGCCAACGGCAACACGGTACTTAACGAACGACTCGATATCTTCGATCTCGGCAACGGCAAGAAGATCGAGCTACCGGTCGCCGGCGTGTTCGAAGTCCGCAGCGGAAAAATCGCGCTGTGGCGCGACTACTTCGACCTCGCGATGTACACCAAACAAATGAGTTGAAGAGACAGGCGGCCACGAAGACACCAAGACACGAAGGAGAAGCGGGGCGTTTCCAGTAGGAAAGCCTCGCTAGTTTTCTTTGTGTCTTCGTGTCTTAGTGGCCGCCTGATTTTTAACTGCCGCGCAATCTCTCCTCTCCGCCAGTAGGGCCGCCGTCCCGGCGGCCGACGCGAAGCATCTCTTTTCTGTCAGTGGATGCCGACGGCCCGTCGGCCGACGCGAAGCGTCATCTGCTCTGATCCCTCGCCCTGAAAGGGAGAGGCCAGGTGAGGGACCGAATTCAGCGCGACGCGCAGCGCCGCGCGATTATAAAGAGGAATGTTGATCGAGCCAGCGCGAGAGACGGGCGGCTCCCGAGCCGCCCCTACGAAGATCGATTTCAAGAAGACCGATTGAATTCGTAGGGGCGCGTCGCGACGCGCCCGTCTGCGCACGGCAATGATATCGCAGCATCTTGCTCATACCTTCCGCCCCCGCCGGGACAGAGCCTGTCTGCCCCTCTCCCCCCGGGAGAGGGCGGCGCGGCGCGATGCTTGCGCTTCTTTCGCAAGCATCGTGACGCGCGGGTGAGGGCGGCCTTGCTCGATCGCGGATCGGGCTTAATACCCAGATTCCTCTTTATAATCGCGCGGCGCTGCGCGCCGCGCTGATTAAGGTCCCTCACCTAACCTCTCCCTTTCAGGGCGAGGGATAAGACTCGTGCCGAGCGCCCCTATCCCAAAAACCGCACCGCGATTATCACGTTCGACACCACGAACGCCGCCGGCACCAGGATCCGCGACCAGTCGCGCACCTTGAGTCCGAGATCGCGCCGCCGATCCGATCTGTGCGTCACGTGCACGATCATGATCTCCAGGAACGCCAGGAACACGAACACGTAGCATTGCAAAAAGAACGCATCGATATACGTCAGGTAGGGCACCCGCGGCATGCTCGACGAGATCGCGAACGCAAACGCGATCACGGTCAGGATGGTGGTGACCGAAACCGCAATCTGCGAGTTCAGATCGTGCGGCTCGATCCAGAATACTCCCCACGATACGCACACCATCAGGACCAGCGGCACGAACACCTTCCAGATGTAATACGTCGAGCGCCGCGTCACCCGCATCCCGAAGCGGACCCCGTTGAGCACCCCCGAGGCCTCATGATGCGTATGCAAAACGGGCGGCAGAACCTGCAAATCCCACTGCGCCAGCGAACTGTAAGTATTGAACTCGCTCGCCGCCCAGACCTCGGCATGGCTCAGCGTGAATATGATCTGGTTGGCGTCGGGAAGGAACGGATGAATAAAAATTTCCAGGGTCTGAGTGTCGAACGGATAGCGCTTGAGCTCGAAACGTGCCGACAACTCCGCGTTGAAACGCTCGACGTAGGTGACGTCGCCATTGGGCGCGACGCTGATCGACGTGTCGTGGCGCTCGCGCGGCGCGGTCGCATTGACGATCTCGAGCCGCGGATTCCAGATTTCCCCCGGTTTGTAACTGCGCACCAGGTCGTCAGGTCCCTTCGATACAAACGCGAGCCGCGGATCGTTCCAGCGCGTGAACAGATACCCGTCGATATCGAAGTGCTGCGCCGAATCGTCGATCTTCGACAGGTTGATCACGTGCAGGCTGACCGACACGGTCACCGGCTTGCCGCCGACGATCGGCGGCTCCGCGCTCGGGTCGTGGTCATACGGCGGCAGCGTGGATTCAGTGGCTGCCGCCGCAATCGGGATCGCCACCATCAGCATCGCGAGCATCACCATCACTGCCACACCCGCCCATCGCCGCATCACGCCTGATCCTCCCCGCCGCTTTTCGGTCCCCCTGAGTCCTCTATATTCCTCTCAATCTTCTGGCCCGAGCATCTTGTTCACCTGCACCAGCCGATCGAACTCTTCGCCCTTGAGAAACCCGAGCGCGACACACGCCTCGCGCAGCGTCGTGCCCTCGGCGTGCGCTTTCTTCGCCACCTTGGCCGCCTTGTCGTAGCCAATATGCGGGCTCAGCGCCGTCACCAGCATCAACGAGTTGCCGACGTTGCGCGCGAGCTGCTCGCGATTCGGCTCGATCCCCTCGACGCAGTATTTGCTGAACGAGACGCACGAGTTGGCCAGCAGGCTCGCCGAATGCATGAAGTTGTGGATGATGATCGGTTTGAAAACGTTGAGCTCGAAATTTCCCTGGGTGCCGGCCGCCGCGATCGCGGTGTCGTTGCCCAGCACCTGCAGGCACACCATCGTCATCGCCTCGCTCTGCGTCGGATTGACCTTGCCCGGCATGATCGACGATCCCGGCTCATTCTCGGGCAACGACAATTCGCCCAGCCCGCAGCGCGGTCCCGAGCCCATCCATCGGATGTCGTTGGCGATCTTCATCAGCGAGCACGCAAGCGTCCGAAGCGCTCCGGAAGCCATCACCAGCGCGTCGTGCGCGGCCAGCGCGGCGAACTTGTTCGGCGCCGAGGTAAAAGGCAAGCCGGTATAGCTCGAGATTTTCGCCGCAACTCGCCCGGCGAATTCGCGATACGTATTCAATCCGGTCCCGACTGCCGTGCCGCCGATCGCGAGCTCGTAGATATCGGGCAGCACCATCTCGATCCGTTTCAGATCGGCGTCGAGCTGCGCCACGTAGCCCGAGAACTCCTGCCCGAGCGTAAGCGGCACCGCATCCATCAGATGCGTCCGTCCGATCTTTACGATTGCTCCGAATTCCTTGGACTTCCGCGCGAGCGCGTCACGCAAAACCTTGACCGCGGGGATCAGCTGATGCACCAGCTCCTCGGCCGCCGCTATATGCATCGCGGTCGGGAACGTGTCGTTCGAGGATTGCGCCATGTTGACGTCGTCGTTGGGATGGATCGGCTTCTTGCTGCCGAGGACTCCGCCGGCCAGCTCGATCGCGCGGTTCGAGATGACTTCGTTGGCGTTCATGTTGGTCTGCGTACCGCTGCCGGTCTGCCAGATGCGCAGCGGAAAATGCTCGTCGAGCTTTCCCGCGATCACCTCGTCGGCGGCCGCGATCATCAGCCGCGCCTTTTCCTCGGGCAGCTTTTTCAGATCGCGATTAACCTCGGCCGCGGCTTTTTTCAAAAGCCCAAAGGCGCGAATCACTCCGCGCGGCATCCGGTCATTGCCGATCGCGAAATGCAGCAGCGAGCGTTCAGTCTGCGCGCCCCAGTAGCGATCGCTCTTGACCTCGATCGCGCCCATCGAATCCGTCTCGACCCGCACCGATCCGCCCGCCTTGTTATGCGTGGTGCTCATCTCAATCTTCCTTTCCCAGGTATTTCCTTTCTGCGCCTGCCATGTCTGTCATTCCCGCACGCGTCAGGAATCCCCCTCTTATACCCTCTCCCTCCGGGAGAGGGCGGCGCGGCGCGATGCTTGCGCTTTCTTCGCAAGCATCGTGACACGCGGGTGAGGGTGCTGCTCTGCCGTCCGCCGCGCCATTGCAATCCGGGATTCCTCGCGCGCGGCAGCCACGCACGCGGGAATGACACACCGGATGCCGAGCGCCCGGGTCTCGCCACTATGATCCATATGCTTCATGAACGATTGCTCCGCCGGCCGTTTGCAGACCTTTCTTGACAGCTCATGCCGATGTAGCTTATGGACCGTACGCTCCTCAACGGGAGAAGCAAGACAAGAGGATTGACGACCCATGCCCTGGACCATCACACGGCTCTGCCGCGATTGCCTTGATACCGGATGCGTTAGCGTATGCCCGGTTGACTGCATCTATGAGTACGTCGGCGCCGACAAGGAGAAATTTCCCAACCAGCTATACATCAATCCCGACGAGTGTATCGACTGCGGCGCGTGCGAACCCGAATGCCCCTGGCAGGCAATTTTCGAGGAACCCGCCGTTCCAGAAGTCTTGAAGGACGACATCGATCTGAACCACGCGATGCTGGATATCATGGACCAGTTCAAGGTCAAGCTCTTCGTCCAGACCGAGCATCCGACCTCCGAGCAAGTCGCCGAAAACAAGAAAAAGTGGGGCGTCGACCCCAACTCCTGAAGCACAGACCAATCGGCCACTAAGGCACAAAGACACTAAGAAAAATTTCTTTTCGTGTCTTCGTGTCTTTGTGGCCGCTTGGCTCTTTCTTACTCCATCGGCCATTCGCGCGTGTAGAACGCGACCATCTTCTCCTCGACTTGCGGCGGAAATTCCAGCCCGTAGCGCTCGAACGCCGCCCGTCCGAGCTTGCAGATCGTCCGGAAGATCTCGACGTGCACGTCGCGCATCGTGGCGCGATCGCCCGCGCGCATCGCGGCGCATATCTGATCGATAATCCGGCCGCACAACGCCTGCTCGTCGGGCGAGATCAGCTTTGCTCGAGTGAACATGTTGCGATGGAATGCGCGGCGGTCCTTCTCCAGCAGCATCAGCGGGATAATCGCCGTCTCAACCAGCAGGATCTCGTTGAACAGGAACGTATTGACTTGTCCGCGCGCGAGAATCCGGACCGGCCACGTCGCTCCTTGCAAAAATCCCAGGATATTGAAACGCAGCGCCCCCTTGATCGCGGCCTCACCGCGATCTTCTCCAATCTTGAGCTGCGAGTAGATTCGTTCCGGGCCCCAAAGCCGCTTCACCTTGATCCGCTGATGCCCCCCGATGACGCTCTCGCGCTCGAAAAACACGTCGAGCTTGACCGGCCCTTCGACCAAGCATCCGACTCCGGTCAGCCCCGCTATATCGGTTGATACGAGGAGCGGCGCGAAGGTCCCGATTACCTTCATCCGATTCGCCCAGACCTCGTCCCACGCTTTGTCATCGACGCACAGGTAGAGATCGATATCGGAATACGAATCCGCCGATCCGTCGGCAAGGCTGCCTTCGAGCCATCCCGCTGGGAACCGCGAATCAGCGCTGAGAATTTCTCTTGCGCGAGCAATCAGCTCGCTGCGGCGAACCTCGAACGGCACCGTCTGGTTCATGGCCTCAGAATGACTCGCGAGCCTTCTCGAGTCACGTCACGCGCAAGCTTGGTTCCACCTAACCGACACCGTGTCGGAAAGTTTTTGGAAATTTTGTGCCTAACACTTATTCAACATCTGTGATTTATTAATGTATCGGAGGTTGGATGCCAGCTACCGACACGATGTCGGGAACCATCCGTGATGCGATCCCTTCTTCAGTCTCGATCGCACAAATCTCCTTGTGAAATCAGTAGAATTTTAAAATCTTCATTAGTTGTTCTTCTTGAGAAAACAATGTTATCGAATCTTATAAACGAGCTATATTGTGAAAGTTTGACAAATCACGTCAGTTTCTCTAATGGTGACCATCCGGGGAATACCGCGGCAATCACGCCGCCATTAATCTTTCGGAGGCGGTTCATGCGAAAGCTTTGGAGAACGTCGTCATTGCGAGTGACGGTCGTCGCGGCTCTGTCGCTGTTCGCGTTCGGTGCCATGGGCATCACCGTTCACGCACAGGTCAAGCCTGGCGACTTCATCACGCCGGAAAGCTCGGCCAAGGTTAGGGACCTCGTTTCGCCGGGCGTCTACTATAAGGTCCAGCACGGGATGGAGATGAAGATCGTCCCGACCGAGCGGGTCGATTGGCCGCCGCCCTACAAGGACGCGACCGAAAAGTACTCGTCCCAGGTCCGGCTCACACAAGACCATCGCAGCCTGGTCGGTTTTGTCGCGGGCCAGCCCTTCCCGCTGATTGATTCAAACGATCCCGACGTCGCGGTCAAGGTTATCTGGAACAACGTGTTCCGCCCCATCACCAGCGACGATTACGATCTCCGCTTCTATGATTGCGACTCCAGTTACCAACGCCTGGGTCCGCAGCAGATGCAAATCGAGTATTTCCAGATCGGCCATTACGCCGGCTACGACCTGGTCGGCCGCACCGAAGTCGAGCCGCTGCCAATCGATCCGGACTTCAAGTCCACCGGTCGCTACTGGCTGTTCGGGCTCTATCCGCTCCTGGCGCCCGACGATATCCGCGGCACCGGCTTTATCCGCTGGCGTTACGCAGAACCAGGCCGCGGCGACGATATCTGGTCGCTCGACGCCGGCTCGCGGCGCGTACGCCGGGTCAATGAATCGATCATGAGCAGCTCGACCACCAGCGGTACTTCTGCCCACACTTGGGACCCCGATCACTACTCCGGCTTCAATCCCAAAACCGAAGAGTACGATTATAAGTACTTGGGCGAGAAAAACATGCTTGGATGCGCGCACGCCGCGCACTCGCCTGAAGTCCGTTGCCTCACCGACGGCGGCACCAGCGCCTGCCCCGAGAACTGGGAGATGCGCCATCTTTACGTCATTCAGGCCCTTCCGCGACGCAGCAAGATCAACGCACTCGATTCCAAGACGATCATCTATCTCGACAGCGAAATGTGGTTCGAGCCCTACATCGATACCTACGATCGAAGGGGTCAGTTGTTCCGCAGCCACATCTATTGGGTCGCGACGCGCGATCGTCCGGTCCCCGACGCCAAGGTCGCGATCTATCCATTCAAGCGCTCGTTTGTCGTGGGCGCGGTGTCGACCGATGTGCAATCCGGACTGGCAACGATGTGTTATCTGCCGGGAATTGAAACGCCAGAGCGCGAATGCTGGTACATCAACATGGGCGCGGTGGACAAGACCTTTTTCACCACTGACGCGATGGTGCGCGCCGCGGCGTTCTGAACGCGCATAGGTTTTGCGAATCCGCTGCCGGTACGCCGGTAAGCAGAACAGAAGCGGGCCCTTCCATCTGGAAGGGCCTGCGAGCCACGAACAGCGTCGGGAACCGGTTCCTGCTACCGACACTGTGTCGGGAACGCTGCTTCATCTAGATATGCGGCCGGCTAATGCTGGACCAGCCCTGACCTGACTACCGACACCGTGTCGGGAAGCGCGCTCGACACGAGCGATCTTTTCGGCTCGATCGCGCAGATCTCCTTGTAAAATCGATAGAATATCGAATTCGACATTAGGCGCTCTTGTATATGAGAACGGTGTTACCGAATCTGTCGAATCAGCTCGATTGTGAAAGTTTGACAAATCTTCCTAGTTCCCCTAATGATCGCCCTTCGGGGAGTACCGCGGCAATTTCGCCGCCATCAACCTTTCGGAGGCGGTTCATGCGAAAGCCCTGGAGAACGTCGTCATGGCGAGTGACGGTCGTCGCGGCTCTGTCGGTGTTCGCGTTTGGTGCCACGGGCATCACCGTTCACGCACAAGTAAAGCCTGGCGACTTCATCACTCCTGAAAACTCGTACAAAGTTAAGGATCTGGTCTCACCGGGAGTCATGTACAAGGTCGAACACGGGATGGAGATGAAGATCACCCCGACTGAGCGGGTGGACTGGCCGCCCCCGTATAAAGACGCGACCGAAAAATATTCCTCGCAGGTCCGCTTGACCCAGAATCATAAGAGCCTGGTCGGGTATGTTGCGGGTCAGCCCTTCCCGCTGATCGACCCGAACGACCCCGATGTCGCCGTCAAGATCATCTGGAACAACGTGTTCCGCCCCATCACCACCGACGACTACGATCTGCGCTTCTATGACTGCGATTCCTCATACGAAAAGAAAGGCCAGCCGCAGTCCGGCCAGATCGAGTACTTCCAGATCGGCCACTACGCCGGCTACGATTTGGTCGGCCGCACCGAAGTCGATCCGATCCCGGCCGATCCCGACTTCAAGACCACCGGACGCTACTGGCTGTTCGGGCTCTATCCGCTGCTCTCGCCCCAGGAGATTCGCGGCACCGGCTTCATCCGATGGCGCTACGCCAACCCCAACGAGGGTGACGCGATCTGGAGCCTCGGCGCCGGCTCGCGCCGTATCCGCCGCGTCGACGAGTCGATCATGAGCTCTTCGACCACCGCTGGAGGAACCTCCGCGCACACTTGGGATCCCGATCATTATTCGGGCTTCAATCCCAAAACCGAGGAGTACAACTACAAGTTCCTGGGCGAGAAGAACATGCTCGGCACCATCCACGCGATCCACTCGCCTGAGCAGCGTTGCCCGACCGACGGCGGCACCAGCGCCTGCCCTGAGGCTTGGGAAATGCGCCACCTCTATGTCGTCCAGGCTCTCCCTAATCGGAAAGAAGTCAACGCGCTCGATTCCAAGACCATCATCTATCTGGACGGCGAAATGTGGTTCGAGCCCTACATCGACACTTACGACCAGAGGGGAAACCTCTTCCGCAGCCACATCTACTGGCTGGCGACGCGCGATCGTCCGGTTCCGGATGCGAAAGTCGCAATCTATCCCTTCAAGCGTTCGTTCGTCGTAGGCGCGGTTTCGACCGACGTGCAATCCGGCCTCGCGACGATGTGCTATCTGCCGGGCATCGAGACGCCGGAGCGCGAATGCTGGTACATCAACATGGGCGCGGTGGATCGTTCCTTCTTCACCACCGACGCGATGGTGCGCGCGGCCTCGTTCTAAGCGCGCATTAGCTCGTAGCCTCGGCGGCTAATCAAACCACCAGGGCACGAAGAAAAAACCCGAAGCAGAAGCGGGTCCTTCCGAAAGGAAGGACCCGCTCTCTTTTTTTCCTGTCGCCTTTGGTGCCTTTCCTGGGGTCTTGGTTTCTTGGCGTTTTGATTCTTGCTGTTCTGATTTCTCTCCAAATGGTTTGATCTCCGCCGCGCGCAATTTTCATCGCGAATAAGCCGCCCACCTTATGCTCGTCCGGGATCAACCTCGAAAAATCCGCCGAATCCGAAAAAATATTTTTCCCGCGTGTTCGCCGCCGCGTAATTTCATAAACTTTACTGAATAAGCGCCAAATTCTTTAAGCTGCATTAGCAATCCTTTCCGACAGTGCGTCGATAACTAAATCCACTGAACGATCGGTATGGTAAAAGTTTGACAAGTTTCTCGGACTTCCCTAATGATTGCCGTCCATAGCGTGCTGCGGCAATTTCGCCGCGGTCAACTTTTCGGAGGCGGTTCATGCGAAAGCTCTGGAGAACGTCGTCATTGCGAGTGACGATCGTCGCGGCTCTGTCGCTGTTCGCGTTCGGCGCCATCGGCGGTGCCGCTCACGCGCAGGTAAAACCGGGCGATTTCATCACTCCTGAAAACTCCTACAAGGTTAAGGATCTGGTCGCGCCAGGAGTCATGTACAAGGTCGAGCACGGGATGACGATGAAGATCGTCCCGACCGAGCGGGTGGATTGGCCGCCCCCGTATAAAGACGCGACCGAAAAATATTCCTCGCAGGTCCGCCTGACCCAGGATCGCAAGAGCCTGATCGGCTATGTCGCCGGCCAGCCGTTTCCGCTGATCGATCCGAACGATCCCGACGTCGCGGTCAAAATCATCTGGAACAACGTGTTCCGCCCCATCACCACCGACGACTACGATCTGCGCTTCTATGACTGCGACTCTTCTTACGAAAAGAAGGGCCAGCCGCAGTCCGGCCAGATCGAGTACTTCCAGATCGGCCACTACGCCGGCTACGACCTGGTCGGCCGCACCGAGGTCGAGCCGCTGCCGACCGATCCCGACTTCAAGGCCACCGGACGCTACTGGCTGTTCGCGCTCTATCCACTGCTTTCGCCCCAGGAGCTCCGCGGCACCGGCTTTATCCGATGGCGCTACGCCGCTCCGCAGGAGGGTGACGCTATCTGGAGCCTCACGGCAGGTTCGCGCCGTATCCGCCGCGTCGACGAATCCATCATGAGCTCATCGACAACTTCCGGCGGAACCTCCGCCCACGCCTGGGATCCCGATCATTATTCGGGCTTCAATCCCAAAACCGAGGAGTACAACTACAAGTTCCTGGGCGAGAAGAACATGCTCGGCACGATCCACGCGATCCATTCTCCCGAGCAGCGCTGCCCGACCGACGGCGGCACCAGCGCCTGCCCTGAGGCTTGGGAAATGCGCCACCTCTATGTCGTCCAGGCTTTCCCTAATCGGAAAGAAGTCAACGCGCTCGATTCCAAGACCGTCATCTATCTGGACGGCGAAATGTGGTTCGAACCCTACATCGACACCTACGACCAGAGCGGACACCTCTTCCGCAACCACATCTACTGGTTGGCGACGCGCGATCGTCCGGTTCCCGACGCCAGAGTCGCGATCTATCCGTTCAAGCGTTCGTTCGTCGTAGGTGCGGTCTCGACCGACGTGCAATCCGGCCTCGCCACGATGTGCTATCTGCCGGGCATCGAGACGCCGGAGCGCGAATGCTGGTACATCAACATGGGCGCGGTGGATCGTTCCTTCTTCACCACCGACGCGATGTTCCGCGCAGCCTCGTTCTAGGCGCCGATGAATCTCTGAACCAGCTGCCGTAAATCCGGCAAGCAAAAACACAAGCGGGCTCTTCCACCAGGAAGGGCCCGCTCTTTTTTTCCCGTCGGCCTCCGTGTCTTTCTCCGCGACTGCTGGCTGCCGCACACCGCGGCGATTGAAAAGCGTCGTTGCGGGTGTAGTTGATTCTCAGTCAATCGACCTGATCCCCTACGCGCTCTGGCGAGATACTTCCCCAGGGTCCGATCAAAGCGAACACATAGATCTGCTGCGTAGGTTAATCAAAAGTCTCTTGAATTAATTCATCACCGAAAGCATTGTGACGATAGCAGAGTGATTCGCAGCCGCGCAGCAAAATTACCGAGCGATGTCATGCCCAGTCGGCAATCTGCATTGCAAAAGTATCGATCAAAACGCGTCCGGGCGGTTTTTGATCGACGAAGAACCGATGGTCCAGTTTGGCAGAGAAGGTTCGAGGAATTCCTCCAGTTGAGTGAACGATGCATCGCCAGCCTTCGACTCACGACTGGCGACACGGTCTTGGACGTGGGATGCGGAGGTGGCCGGAATTTCGCCGAGCTCGAAAACAGAGTCGGTGCCAACGGAAGAATCATCGGTATCGAGCAGAGTCCAGAGCAACTGGCCGCGGCACGAGAGCTGGTAGAGCGCAGCCGATGGAGCAACGTTGTGCTGATCAACACGCCAATCGAGGACGCTGAGATACCTTTTGTCGCGGACGCCGCGCTCTTTTCCTTCACTCACGATATAATGCGTACTCCGTCGGCGTTGCGGAACGTGATCAAACACTTGAAGCCTGGTGGACGCATCGCCGCGATCGGCGTGAAATGGGCTCCGTGGTGGCATCTCATCACCAATTGGAGAACTTGGCGGGGTTCCAAAGACTTCGTGACCACGTTCGAGGGTTTCAACAAGCCCTGGAGCCATTTGGAGAACCTGGTCTCGTCACTGGAAGTCGAATGCACGACTGCCCCGACGCCCGTGATTGGGAGAGCGGGTCTCTACATGGCGGCCGCGGAAAAGTGAAACGAGGACACACCGAACGACTTTAATGTCCAATATTTCTCCCTAGCCCTGCTGCGGCCTATGTGACGAGACGATGCTTCATAATGGACCGGAGCGCTTCGATCTGATGGCGCACCTGAACGCGAAAGTTCGCAAGCTCTGCAAAGATTCTCCGTGGCGTCCTTGTTAGGTTGCCCGGTGTGAAACCGGTCACGGAGACCGACTACCGCGCCCGTATCGAACGCGTGATCAGGGCACTCTCGGATGAGCCCGAGGCGCCGCACACCCTCGACCAACTCGCGCGTATCGCGCACTTCTCCCCCTTCCACTTCCATCGCATCTATCGCGCGATCGTGGGGGAGAGCGTGATCGAGACCGCGCGCCGGCTTCGTCTGGCGCGTGCTGCGCTGCTTCTCGCGACGACTGATTCACCGGTGACAGAAGTCGCGATGAACTCCGGGTATGAAAGTGTGCAGACGTTCTCGCGCGCGTTCCGAAACCTCACCAACGTTTCACCCAGGGAGTTTCGAGATCGCGGGATGCAGTTGGCGCAGCTGGTGGTCGGTCCGCGACCAAGCAAACGCGGAGGAAGCATTATGCAAGTCGAGATTGTCGAGCGCAGCCCGATCAAAGCCTGGACGATGCGCCTTCAAGGGGCGATGACGCCGGAGAACTTCAAGGATGCCTACACGCGCCTGTGGCAATGGCAGATCGATCACGGAATCGCAGGCCGCACCAGGGAAGCGATCGGCATCTTCTACGGTGACAGCGAGGGCGGCGATAACGCGTTTCGCTACTACGCCGGAGTCATCTGGGATGAGCCGCTCAAGGCGGACGGCGGAATCGAAGTGCTGGAAGTGCCCGGCGGCAAGTACGCCTCGTATCGATTGGTCGGGTCCTATCACGGAATTCCCGCGGCGTTCCAGCGCCTGTACGGCGAGTGGCTGCCGAAGAGCGGATTCGTTCCTGACGATCGGCCGGCGCTGGAGATCTATCGCAACAATCCTTTCGATACGCCGGCCAACGAATTGATCACCGATCTGTTAATTCCGCTTCGATAGAGAGAGCGGCTTGGCGCGTCGCGACGCGCCCGTCTCCGCACGCCGACGATCCCGCGCCTCGTGCTGATGCTAATCAAACCACCAAGACACCAAGGCAAAATCGAACCACCAAGACACGAAGGCACCAAGAAAGACACGAAGGCAGACAAAGACAAGAGCGGGTCCTTCCTTCGGGAAGGACCCGCTCCCGCTTGGTGTCTTTCTTTGTGTCTTAGTGTCTTGGTGGTTTGATTTTACCTTTGTCTTTGCCTTTGTGTTTTGACTGTCGATTTCAATTTTTGTTTTCAAGTGGCACAGGCTTCGGCCTGTGTCTTCGGATACGCTTACGGCCAAGGATGAACGAAAAGGCGATGCGGTTTGGAATCTTCGGCGGCGCACAAGCCGGCAGCACGCGACCCGGCGCGGTCATGGGACAGGGCTTTCATGATTTCATCGACTTCAACGTCGAGGCCGAGGCGCTCGGATATCACAGCACGTTTCTGGTCGAGCACCATTTCACCGGATGGAATCAAGTCTCGGCGCCTCTCACTCTGCTGACATGGCTCGCAGCGCGCACCCGCACGCTCCGCCTCGGCACTGCCGTGATAGTGCTGCCGTGGCACAATCCTGTCCTTCTCGCCGAGCAGGCCGCAACGCTCGATCTGATGTCAGGAGGCCGCCTCGATTTCGGAATCGGCAAAGGCTACCGCCACAGCGAGTTCAAGGGCTTCGCCATCGCGCTGGAGGAAGCCGACGCGCGCTTCGAGGAAGCCCTCGAGGTAATCTTGCACGGGTGGACCTCCGAGCAGCGCTTCTCGCATCGCGGCCGCTTTTGGCACTTCGACGATATCGTGGTCGAGCCCCCGCCCCGCCAGCAACCGCATCCTCCAATCTGGATGGCGGCCGCCAGCGCGCAATCAATCCGCAAAGTAGCAGCGCGCGGTTTCAATCTGATGCTCGATCAATTCGCCTCGATCGAAGTAATCGCCGAGCGCTTAGCCCTCTATCGAGCCGAGGTCGAATCGCACGGCCAGATTTTCGATCCAGGTAAGGTGTGCGTAGCCCGCGACATCATACGTAGCCCGCGATGAAACCGAAACCCGCGCCGCCCACGAGCGCAACGACAAAGAGTACGAGCGCATCCTGTCAGTCGCGCGATGGCCCGATCATCAAGGCGGCTCGCACGTCCTCGCCTACGCGCATTCAGACGAATCGCGCGCCAACACCCTAATCGGCCCCGCCGCTGAAATCACCGCCAAACTGGAAGCGCTCCGCGACATCGGCGTGACGTACGTAATCCTGAATCACAACGGCTCGAGCGAATCGCTCCGCCGCTTCGCCCACGAAATCATGCCGTCGCTATCGCGCATCTCCACGCCCAACCTGGCATAGCATCCCCTGCTTTATACCCTCTCCCTCCGGGAGAGGGCGGCGCGGCGCGATGCTTGCGCTTTTTTCGCAAGCATCGTGACGCGCGGGTGAGGGTGCTGCTGCTCCGCCGAACTTCGCCTCAGAACACAGGCTAAAGCCTGTGCCACTTAAAGCAAATCACAGTCTCTCCCTCTGAAGTGGCACAGGCTTCAGCCTGTGTCTCCACTCTCTACCACCTCGTTGCCCCGCGAGCTGTGAGCGACTACCGGAAAAACCAACGCCTCGAAGACGGGCGGCCCCCGAGCCGCCTCTACGAAAACAAATTCAATTCGTAGGGGCGCGTCGCGACGCGCCCGTCTCCGCACGCCGATGATCCCCCACCTCGTGCTGACTCTCCACCTCGCGCGAAGAAATGCGATGCCCGCGGCGCCGCGAATCTGAAATACCCTCGCCCTCCGGGAGAGGGCGGCGCGGCGCGATGCTTGCGCTTTTTTCGCAAGCATCGTGAAACGCGGGTGAGGGTGCTGCTCCGCCGCCCGCCAATCCTGGGCCCTTTTAAGCCCGTCAGCGATCGGTGATCTACTTTCTGACTATTCCTCTCATGTCAGAGAGGTCACGTAGAAAAATCTCTCGAAGTCCATCCAACGTCAAATGACCCATCGGATAAGGACTACCCGATCGCTGCTCATAGAGTCTGTTCAACGTGCGCCAAACACTCTCGATCGCCCAAATGACTTCGTTCGCAACGAGATTAGCCTCCCGGTAGACAGCATCTGGATCGAAAACGAAATCCTTGTCTATGTGCACGAAGGTTTTGTCGCGGATGAATTTGACCTTGTCGGAAAACACCTCTAAACGAAAGATGTCTATATCTTTCTTGACGTTGTCTCGTTCGCACCTGTAGAGGTACCAGAACGTCGCGGTATCACCGCTATTCTCGAAGATCCGAACTAAGCGGATTAGTCGGTCTCCCAGAAGCGCACTGAATGAGGTGGCCAAGATGACTCCCGTTCTGGAGTCCAGCAACGCCTCAAGGGCGGCTTGCACGGACATCAGGTTGTAAGTCTCGGCGAGTAACCGCTTGAGGGTCCTCTCAAAACGGTCACGATAGTCGGCGTTCATCGTCAGGTTATCCTTTTTCGATCAATATGTTGATTCTTCACCACCGACTCCATGGCGCGCGCAGCTTCTTTCTAAATTTCCTCTGAGTCCTCTGCCGACATAGTCGCAGGTGGCGGGCGCCGCCAACCAAGATGGACGCTCTTTTCTTTTTCGTGGTGTTAGGGGCTTTGGTTGCAGAGGGATTTGTAAAAATGACATCCTCGGGCCCGACCATGCACCATCACTACGATTTCCGGTGCAGAATGCAAAAAACTGCATCCTATCGAATCGTTACACCATCATTTCGATGCACTCGTATAATAGTTCTTGCCGTCTCTCACGACGCGCAGGATGAGTTGTTTGTCTAGCTGCTAAGCTCTCTGTATTCCTCAATCAACTTCTTTATTTTACGAGGCGTGGGATCGGCGCCGTCTATAATTCGACCTGCCGCAGCGATTCGTCGCATCAGAGACGCCTCGCCAAATCTCTCTACGAGATCATCCGACAAAAGCAAGGTAATAAGAGTATAAAATTGAGGTTGGTCTGTTGCGAGCTTACTATCCTTCAAGGCTGGATGGCGACGGTACGCCTTTGCAAGAAAATCGAAGGCTTTGCGGAACGGCTGGCGTTCACGTCTGGTAAGAGCGCTATTCCTAGAAGCTTCAAGCTTGATGAAGGCCTTCAGAATCTCGGTTGGCGCGCGATGTTTTTTGGACCGCGAAAACAAGGCAATCTTCCGTCAATCGTTCCCAGATTCGATCGACTTGCGAATTCCTGTCTGGCAGTCGGCGGACGATGTTCAATCTCTTCATAACAAATACAAAGCTATTATTTTTCGCTTTGTAGAAATGGTTCGATGTCGTGTTTGCTTTAGTGCAATAAACTCAAAAATCTGCTTGAATAACGGGTCCTTGCCCAAAGCTTTAACAACATCGAAACGACTAACCTTGACGCCCTGCTGATTTATATCGATGAATAGATTTATTATCTCATCTATTGCCGTATTCTCATCGTCAAGATCGATCTCGATTGTCGGGATAGCATATTCTCGAAAGGTGCGGACCAATTGGATTTCGAGGTCTTTGAACCCGATCTGCTCGCCGTCTAGTTCTATATGGAAGTTAGCATTGTTCGCCGCTGGATTGTCGAAAAAATAGCTCGTGACGTTATTGACTTTCAGGTCCAATCGCTCGTCGCCGACAAATAGAATCAGACTCTCGAGCCGCTGTTTACCGTCCAAAATGTTGTAAGCAAATTGTGCTCCGTCCGCCTGTTTATAAAGAAATACGGCTGGAATTGGCCGCGCTTGAATCATGTTAGCTATGAGTTTTTGGCGAGTTGCAAGATTCCATACCGTCCCTCGCTGAAACGGCGGGATCAGATTGATCTTTTGCGTATTGAAATATCCAATTATTTGGTCAATTTTCATCTCTCGATTGACGTATTTCATTGATGGTTCCCCTTTTCCGTCGGGGCAGTTTGCCCCCGCACAGCGGCCTTACCATACCCTCTTCGAGACTACCGGTCATGCGCGGCTTCACTGATTTTCCGGCCCTTCAGGTCGATCGATTCTGCACCGTTTTTGAGCAGCAGGTTGGCGCCTAAATTCAGAACACTACGTGTCTTCGTGGCCAATTGATTCTTCGCCGCTATGCACCCGCACCCGACGCTCGCACCTGTCCGACCAGCGCGATGCGAGCGCGGTCAAATCATTCTCGTCGTAGTAGCCCAATTCTATGCAGCCGTCGATCAGGTTTTCACAGAAAGCTCGGTTCCGCCCCTGAGCGGCAGGAGAGTCGAAACAAAGCCGTTGGCCGGGCGCCGCACAAAGTCCAGATAGTCGACGAAGCTTTTCGGAAAATGGCCCACATTATCGCAGACGACGATCGCGCCCTTGCGTAGCTGCGGCGCTATCAATTCGATTATTGGTCTGGCGGATCCCTTCCGTCACCACCAGACCATGCACCGTCCGCTGACGAGTAGTCCTGAGTGCAAGGGATCTTGCCGGGGGGGGGGCGGCGCCGCAAATCTGAAATACCCTCGCCCACCGGGAGAGGGCGGCGCGGCGCGATGCTTGCGCATCTTTTTCGCAAGCATCGTGACGCGCGGGTGAGGGTGCTGCTGCTCCGCCGAACTTCGCCTGAAAACACAGGCTAAAGCCTGTGCCACTTAAAGCAAATCACAATCTCTCCCTCTGAAGTGGCACAGGCTTCAGCCTGTGTCTTCCACTCTCTACCACCTCGTTGCCCCGCGAGCTGTGAGCGACTACCGGAAAACCCAACGCCTCGAAGACGGGCGGCTCCCGAGCCGCCCCTACGAAAAACTGATTCGCTCGTACGGGCGCGCCGAGACGCGCCCAGCTCTTCACACCCTCCCTTCCTTCGTGTCTTTGTGTCTTAGTGGCCGGTTGATTCTGCTATGCACTTCCGCCCGACGCGCGAGTCTGCCCCACGAGCGACGCCGCGAGCGCGGTCAAATCATTCTCGTCGTAATAGTCCAATTCTATCCGGCCGGGATTCTTTCCTCGACGGCGCACAATCCTGACCTTGCGCTTGAGTGCGCGCTGGATTCCTTCCGCCAATGCGTTAAGATTCGCGTCATTTGCCGGATGCGACGATCGCGACGCGCCGGGGCGTTTGCGCCGATGCTCCCCCGCTAACGCCTCGGCGCCGCGGGCGGTGATTTTGCCTGCTACGATCTCGGCCGCCGCGATGAGTTGCTCTTCTTCCGACGCGAGCGACAGCAACGGACGCGCCTGGCCCGCGCTCAGCTCGCCGCGCACCATCATTTCGAGAACATCGATCGGCAGTTCCAGAAGACGAATCGCGTTGCTGACGTAGGGACGGCTCTTGCCGATTCGCGCCGCGATTTCTTCGTGCTGAATCTGGAATTCGGTATGCAGCCGCTTGAACGCCCGCGCCTCCTCGACCGCGTTCAGATCCTCGCGCGACAGATTCTCGACGATCGACATTTCGAGCGCGCCGCGATCGTCGAGCTCGCGAATCACCACCGGCACCGCGTCGAGTCCCGCGATCTTCGCCGCGCGCAGCCTCCTCTCTCCCGCGATCAGCTCGTAGCGCTGCGGACCGGATACGGGAGCGGCGCCGCTTGCGAGCCGCACGATCAGCGGCTCGATCACGCCCTGGCTCGCGATCGCGCGCGCCAGCTCCTGGAGCCGTTCGGAATCGAAGACGAGCCGCGGCTGAAACGGACCCGGCGAAATCTGCTCGAGCGGCGCCATCACGATTCGCGCGCCGCTCTCCTGCGCCGCATTCTCTACTGACGCAGCGTCGGCAACCGTATTTTCGATCAGCGCGTCCAGTCCGCGGCCGAGCGGTCGTCGATTAAGCATCGTGGGTCATCCTCCTGCGGGCGCCGGCGCGACGCCTTCGATTCGTTCGATAATTTCCGCGGCGAGCGTGCGGTAGCCCTCGGCGCCTGACGAGCGCGGGTCGTACTCGATCGCGGACAGGCCATGGCTCGGGCTTTCGGACAGGCGCACGTTGCGCGGAATCACGCTGCGAAAAACCTTGTCTGGAAAATGCTGCCGCACCTCGCGCGCGATTTCATGCGACAGCCGGTTGCGCGAATCGAACATCGTCAGCACCAGCCCCTCGATTTCGAGACCCGGACTGAGCGCGAGCTTGACCTTGCGAATCGTCGCGAGCAGCGAGCTCAGCCCCTCGAGCGCGTAGTACTCGCACTGCATCGGAACCAGAACCGAGTCGGCGGCGACGAGTGCATTGAGGGTGAGAATGCCGAGCGAGGGCGGCGAGTCGATTAAAACATAGTTATATTCTAATGCGACCGCTTCCAACAACAACCGCAAACGCCGTTCTCGCCCCTCCATCGTCGCCAACTCGATCTCGGCGCCGACCAGGTCGCCTCCCGACGGCGCGAGGAACAGGTTCGGGCGCATCTCGCATACCACTTCGCCGAGCGGAGCGCCAAGGACCAGCGAGTCGTAGATTGTCTTCTGCGGCGATGGCGCGGGCTCAGATTCCTTGCCGGGATCCGGTTCCCTAACGATCGTTAGGCCAGAGGTGGCGTTGCCCTGCGGATCGAGATCGACCAGCAGCACGCGCCGGCCGCTCTGTGCGAGCGCCACCGCGAGATTGATCGCAGTGGTGGTCTTTCCGACTCCGCCTTTCTGATTGGCAATTGCGATAACCCGCCCCACAGCCAGCCCACCTCGTGCGACGTTTCACGTGAAACGTCGACGGGTCCATTAGACGCCGCGCGATCGCGAAAAGCAAAGCGCGCGCACGGCGGGAATCCACAGCTATCGCAAGTCAGGCGAGATCTGATCGAGCGCGGTCAGCTCTCTTTGAGCCAGAGGGCGAGGGCGCGGACGATTTTCTCACCGCCACGAGAGAGCTCGTAACGCGGCGACAAGAGACCGGTCAATCCTGCGGCCGAGGCAGCGTCGTTGTCGACCTCCTGCCCGGCTGCGAGGTAGGCCAACGCGATCCCGCCAGGTCTGAGCGCCATCCGCGCGAGCTCAAAAAATTCGGGCATCACGCCGACCGCGCGGATCGTGATCAGATCGAACCCGCCGACCGATAGACCGGTTGGCGTTCCTCGCGTATGGACAATCGTCACGTTCGGCAACTCCATCGCGGCGGCGGCGGTCTCGAGGAAGCTCACGCGCTTGCGTCGCGCCTCTATCAGCACGGTCTCGAGCCCAGTTGCGGCGGCGAGAATCAGACCGGGGAAGCCGGCACCGCTGCCTACATCTATCAGTCGGCAGCCTGGGCTGAGCACGCGCCCGAGGACGGAGTCGGGCTGCTTCCTGGCCATCCAGAAGGGGGCGAGCGAATCCATCACGTGGAACAGAATCTCGTCCGGGTTCTTCGGCGAGGCGGTCAGGTTGATTTTCTGCCCCCACAGCGCCAGATGGGACGCGAATGTCCCGACCTTTTCGGACAGTGTTACAGAGACATCGTCGAAGCCGGCATCGAGCAGGATGCGCTCAAGCTTGCTCCGGACGACGTGGCCGATTTGGTTGACGTCGGGATCATTTGGCGGTCGACGTTTCACGTGAAACGTGGGTCAGGGCGCGCGAAAGGCTCGCTCGCGGCCGCCTTTGATATGGACCGCCAAGAGCGAGATCGCGGCTGGCGTGACCCCGGGCATCCGCGCTGCCTGCCCGAGCGATTGCGGGCGCACCGCCGACAGGCGCTCGCGCACCTCCGTCGAGAGGCCGGTCACGGCAGCGAAGTCGACCCAGTCGGGGATAGCGGCATCCTCGAGGCGCTTGAAGCGCTCGATCGCTTCGGCCTGGCGCTTCACGTAGCCATCATACTTGACGTCGATTTCGAGCTCGGCAGCTTCGTCGAGCGTCAGCATGACCGACTCGTCGAGCATCCTCATCAGGGTCGAGTACGAAATTTCTGGCCGACGCAGAAGCTCGATCGCTCGTGACGGATGCACGATCGGCGTCGAGTCGGCAGCCGCTAGCATCGCGTTGACGCGGTCGCTTGCGGGGACGGTGACCGAGTTGAGCCTCGCGAGCTCCGCCGCCACGTCCGAGGCCTTAGCCTCGACCCGGTCGCCCGCACGCGCGTCGAGGAGCCCGAGCCGCGCGCCGATCGCGGAGAGGCGGCGGTCGGCATTGTCCTCGCGCAGGAGGAGCCGGTACTCGGCGCGGGACGTGAACATCCGGTACGGCTCGCCGCCGATTCCACGTGTAACAAGATCATCGATCATGACGCCGATGTATGCCTGGTCGCGACGAAGGAGCATCGGAGGTTCGCCACGGACCGCTAGCGTAGCGTTAATTCCCGCTACTAAACCTTGTGCAGCAGCCTCTTCATATCCTGTCGTGCCATTGAGCTGTCCAGCAAAATATAAGCCATTTAAGAGCTTGGTCTCTAGGCTAGAGTTCAATTGAGTAGGGTCAGAGAAATCATATTCGATCGCGTAACCGGGCCGCATTATTTCGGCATTCTCGAGGCCTGCAATCGAATGAACCATCGCGACCTGAACGTCGAGCGGCAGGCTGGTCGACAGACCGTTGGGATAAACCTCGACGGTGTCGCGCCCCTCGGGCTCGAGGAAAATCTGATGGCGCTCCTTGTCGCGAAAACGCATCACCTTGTCCTCAACCGAGGGGCAGTAGCGCGGGCCGCGGCTCTGGATCACGCCGGAGTACATCGGCGAGCGGTCGATTCCCGCTCGGATAATCTCATGGGTGCGCGCGTTGGTGTAGGTGAGATGACACGGGATCTGCGGCTGCGTGATTCGCTCGGTGCGAAACGAGAACGGGGGCGGCGGCTCGTCGCCGGGCTGAGTCTCCAGCGCGGAGTAGTCGATCGTTCGCGCGTCGAGGCGCGGGCAAGTGCCCGTCTTGAGGCGGCCGATCCGGAAACCGTGACGCCCGAGGTCGTCGCTCAGTCCCATCGCGGCGAAATCGCCAGCGCGGCCCGCGTTGTAGTTTCGCAACCCGATATGGACGAGCCCCTTCAGGAAGGTGCCGGTCGTGAGGATCACGGTGGCGGCTTCGAAGACCTCTCCGATTTGCGATTCGACGCCGCGCACTTGCCGCCCTTCGACAACCAGGCGCTCGACGCTCGCCTGGCGAATCGTCAGGTTATCTACAGACTCGAGTACGCGCTTGCTGCGTGCGCGATAGGCAGCCTTGTCGGCCTGCGCGCGGCGCGCGCGCACGGCGGGACCTTTGCGGGTATTGAGGAAGCGGAACTGGATTCCGGTCTCGTCGATCGCGAGGCCCATCTCGCCGCCGAGCGCGTCGATTTCGCGCACGAGGTGGCCCTTGCCGATTCCGCCGATCGCGGGATTACAGGACATCTGGCCGATATGGTCGAGGTTGAGCGTGAGCATCAGCGTGCGCGCGCCCATCCGAGCGGCGGCGAGTGCGGCTTCGATTCCGGCGTGTCCTGCGCCGACGATTATGACGTCATACTGCATGGCGATGAAGGCAGGATTATTGCGCGGCGGAGCGCCCGGCGCAAAGCGCGGAGAGTGGTGGCGATGGCGGGGATCGGCGCAGTGCGCCCTCACCCTGCGTGTCACGGCGATTGCAAAAAAGAGCAATCGCCGCGCCACGCTGCCCTCTCCCGGAGGGAGAGGGTATCAGTAGAGGCTGACTTAAAGAGGTAACCGCCTCCAAATTATTATTTGCCGATGCAGAATTCGCGGAAGATTGCGTCGAGTATTTCCTCGCCGGTTACTTCGCCCGTGATCGCGCCAAGTGCTTCTGCCGCAGCGGTTATATCGACGGCGGAGATCTCGGGCGGCATCCGCGCGAGCACGCTCGCGCGCGCGGCGCGCAGCGAGGAGAGCGCGCGCTCGAGCGCGTCGCGATGGCGGTCGCGCGAAATCGCGAGCTCGCTCGCGCCGTCGGGAGCGCCGAGCGAATCGACGGCGTGGGCGAGCTCGTCGCGCAAGGCGGGAAGTCCGTCGCCGGCGAGTGCCGAGATCGCAAGAATCGGCATCGCGATTCCCACCTCTCGCAGCTCCGCGGCTCCGGAGATTTGGGGCAGGTCCGACTTGTTGAGCAGCGCAACACCGGCGCGTCCGGCGCACAGCCGGGCGACAGCCAAGTCTTCATCGTCGAGTGGACGCGACGAATCGAACACCGCGATCACCAGGTCGGCGTCGCCGAGCGCGGCGCGCGAGCGCTCGATACCGAGCCGCTCGATCTCGTCGGGGCTGGCGCGGATTCCAGCGGTATCGAGCAGGGTTATCGCGTGGGCGCCGAGCTGGACGACGTCTTCGATCACGTCGCGAGTGGTCCCAGGAATCGCTGTGACGATCGCGCGCTCGGTCCCAAGCATGAGGTTGAGCAGGCTGGACTTGCCGACGTTGGGCTTGCCGATAATCGCAGCTCGCGCGCCCTCGCGAACGACTCTGCCACGCGAGAAGGAGTCGTGCAAAACGGCAACATCGCCGATCACATGCTCGATCTCCTCGGTCATCGCGTGACGCGACGGCATCGCGATATCTTCGTCGGAGAAATCGATCTCGACTTCAAGATGCGCCCGGATGTTGACGATTTTCTTTCGTAATTCTTTTACTTTCTTCGACAGATTACCGGAAAGCTGAGCAAGCGCCTGTCTGAGACCGGACTCGCTGCGAGCGGAAATCAGATCAGCGACAGCTTCCGCCTCAGCGAGATCGATCCGTTCATTCAGAAATGCACGGCGGGTGAACTCTCCCGGTTCGGCGATTCGCGCTCCGTGCGAAATTGCCACGGCGACGATCTGGCGCGTAAGGTAGCTGCCGCCATGGCAGTGCAACTCCGCAACGTCTTCTCCAGTGAAAGATTTAGGCTTGGGGAAGACGACGGCCATCGCGCGATCGAGGTTTACTCCAGTCGCGGGGTCGATGACGTCCCCGATGACCAGCTCGCGAGGATTGCCTTCGCGCGCGGGATGCCAAATCGCACGGAGGATTTCGAACGCTCGCGGGCCGGAGAGCCGGATGATCGCGACGGCGCCAATTCCCGGCGCGGTGGCGGGCGCAACGATTGTATCGGGCAGGTACATCGCGTGGTTAGGTTAGCATCGCGGCCGGGGATGGTACGATGCGTGCGCGCGATATGGCATCGAAGATAAGAGACACAGGCTAAAGCCTGTGACACTTCCAGGCAAAAATCTCTTAGGTGCCATGGCTTTGAGACTGTGCCAGAGACGATTTTCTTAAGTGGCACAGGCTTTAGCCTGTGTTCTTGGAATTTCGGAAGCTGGGTATAATTCCCTGCGAGCAAGGGATTCATGGGAAGGAAAGAACCTTCGGACACCGATCCTCATCACTTTCAGGAAATTGATCCCTGGAAGTCCGAAGACCTTGTCGCGAAGCACCGCAATCTGCCGCACTTCGAGGTGCCCGGAGCTACATACTTCGTAACCTTTCGGTGCCGCTCGAAGATCACGCTTCTGCCTGAGTCACGTGATCTGGTCATGGAGACAATCCGGACATGCGACCGCACGGTCATCGAGTTGGATGCGGCCGTCGTGATGCCGGATCACGCGCACGTAATTTTCAGGCTCATTGATACCCGCACGCTCAGCCAGGTTGTTCAGCGGATCAAGGGTCGATCGGCCCGTCAGATCAATCAGGTCCTTGGGACCGAGGGTGCGGTCTGGATGGACGAGAGTTTCGACCACATCATTAGGCATGAGGCGGAGCTGGAAGAGAAAATCGAATACATCAGGCAAAATCCGGTCAAGCGAGGGCTTGCGGTGCGGCCGGAAGATTACAGGTGGTTGTTTGTGAGAGAAGACACAGGCTAAAGCCTGTGCCACTTAAAACAAAAATCTAAATCACTTAGAACAAAAATCTGAATCTCGGAGGTGGTAAAGGCTCCGGCTTCTGTTAAGAGGACTTTTTCATGTGGCACAGGCTCTGGCCGTCTATAGGGGGAGGAACAGTTCCTAAGTGGCACAGGCTTTAGCCTGCGTTCTGAGGAAGCGGAATTGATCATGAAGACGGGAAATGGATTCGTCGCTTACCTTCCTGGATTCAAAGGTTCGGACGCCCTACTGATTTTGGCGGATTCCGAGACGATCGATTGGCTGATGGCACAGTTCGGCCAGCTTGCGAGCGCTCCAGTTGGATCCGTCTGTCCGGCTTTTCTCATCGGAGACGGAAATCCGATCGAATCGGATGGCCTTTGTCTTCTGGTAGTAGAACCGGAAAATCAGGCAGAAGGCAGCCGCCTTATCCGAGATTCTGACGGGACATTCAGGTGGAGTGTCTCGCGGCTATCGGCGGGTCATTATCGCGAGCTGCTTTCTGGCATATCAGGGCCGCATCCGGCGCATCAGTATCTCGATCCCAACAACAGCCCTCCCGCGCCAGTGGTTATCATTTCCCGGGACGAATATGACGCCGAAACTTTCCGTCGTCCGAAGAACTAGGTGCCTGATACGGGGAGTTATATCGCGTCGTCACGTAAGCATCGCGGCGGGGAAGACACAGGCTAAAGCCTGTGCCACTTAAGACGAAAACGGAAGCAGCAGCCAAAATGCCAAGGCACCGCGTCACAAAAAAAACACCAAGGCACCAGAAAAAGAGAGCGGGGACTTGCTTTTGGGAAGGACTCGCTTCTGCTTCGTGTCTGTTCTTCGTGCCTTGGTGATTTGATTGGCTCGCGGAGGGTCAGCACGAGGGGCGGGAGTACCGGCTTGCGGAGACGGGCGCGTCGCGACGCGCCCCTACGAATCTGATTCTTATTCGTAGGGGCGGCTCGGGAGCCGCCCGTCTTCGCAGGGCTGAACAGAACCCCTGCGTGTAGATCTTTCGCCTCCTGCCAAGATGGCAATTCAAACCGCCATGACACTTCGCGTCGGCCGACGGGCCGTCGGCATCCACTGACAGTAGGAAGCTGCTGGCCACAGGCGATCGGGCTCTCGGCTACATTGCGCGGGGGGCGATCGAGGATGTCAGGCTTTAGCCTGCGTTCTGAGGAAGCGGAATTGATCATGAAGACGGGAAATGGATTCGTCGCTTACCTTCCTGGATTCAAAGGTTCGGACGCCCTACTGATTTTGGCGGATTCCGAGACGATCGATTGGCTGATGGCACAGTTTGGGTAGCGATGGTGTGTCGTGGAGTCGGCCAACCCGCGCTGCGTGCGTAGGTAGCTCTCATACTCGTCACGCAGGAAGCCCTCATCTCTGTCCTTTCGCAACCGCTGCTGCGCACCGCAATTGCTCGACGGGGCGATACCATTGATCGGCGTTGACTAGACCGACCGGTTGGTATACTCGATCACAGACAATGGCCGAAAGTCCATCACGAACGAGCATTCTTAAGACGGCCGGCGATCTGATGCTCAAGTACGGCTATGCCGCAACGTCGATCGACGACATTTGTTCCAAAGCGCGGGTAACAAAGGGGAGCCTGTACCACTTTTTTGAAACCAAGGAAGAACTCGGGCTCGCGGTCCTGAACGGATTCTACGAGCGAGGCGTCGCGCGCGTGGCAAGTGGCGCATACATGGGGATGAATGACCCGTACCAGCGTCTGCTCGGTCTGTTCGATCATCTCGAGACGATTGGACCGGACCTCTGGCGCCACGGATGCCTGATGGGGAACTTCGCCTGCGAGTTCGCCGAGTCGAGCCAAACTATACGGCGCCGCGTAGCCGGGATGTTCGAAGAGCTGGTGAATAGGTTGTCGCCGATCTTCGGGCCGATCGCGCGCGACCGAAAGGAAGCGGACGAGCTGGCGGAGCAAACGCTCATGGTGATCGAGGGTGCGGTCGTTATGGCAAGGGCGCACGACGATCCGAGTCGCATAGCCTCAGGCGTGCGCCGCTTTCGGCGCACGATCGAGGCCCAGATCGGGAAGTCGAGAACAGCTACGGAGAAAATAAACCGAGGGCGAGCAAGTTCGCCCCTGCAACACAAGGGAGGAGAATAGCCATGTCCGAGTCGTGGACCCTTAAAGGATCGTACTTCGAAACCTGCAACTGCGAGACCGCCTGCCCGTGTGTCTTTTTGAGCCCTCCCACCGAAGGCGATTGCACCGTGCTTGTCGCCTGGCACGTTGACGAAGGCCGCTTCGGTGAAGTCGCGCTCAATGGCCTCAACGTGGCGCTTGCGGTCCACAGTCCGGGCCACATGGCAGAGGTTAAGTGGAAGGCGGCGCTTTACCTCGACGAACGCGCCTCCGGAGAGCAGCAAGAAGCCCTAACGAAAATCTTCAGCGGTCGGGCGGGGGGTCATCCTGGCCGTGTCGCCCAGCATATTGGCGAAGTGCTTGGGGTCAGAAGCGTACCGATCGAGTATAAGGCGGACGGTAAGCGACGCTCAGTTCGAGTGGGCAATGTGGCGGATGCGACGATTCAAGCGATCGCGGCGCCGGCGGGCGACGTAACCGTCAGCGGTCATCCGCTGGCGCTAGCGCCCGGCTTCCCGGCGGTCGCGGCACGGTCGGAAAGGCTCCGCTACCAGGATCACGGCTATAGTTGGGAGATCTCGAAAAAGAACGGGTTCTATTCTCCGTTCCAGTACGCCAATGGGTGACTCGACCCTGAAGGTGCGAGATCCAATCACCGCCCTGCTGCGCCGCGATCGCTGGGTGGTTCTGGGCGGCTTGGCCGCACTGACTCTCTTCACCGCCGTCGAAAGCCGGTCGGTCGGAGATGCGATGATGCGCACCCCATCGCCTTTGTTGTGTGTATTTCTCTCGGCCCGATGGGGACCCGCCGAGCTGGCGACAATCGCGCTGATGTGGAGCGTGATGATGGTCGCCATGATGACGCCGACCGCATCGCCGATGGTGTTGGCGTTCGCCGGGCTTGAGCGTCGGCGTATCGGCGGCACAGGCGCTCCTTGGGGAACGACGAGCACTTTTCTTAGCGGATATCTGCTGGTCTGGATGGGCTTCAGCGTACTGGCGACGCTCGCCCAGTGGGGTCTTCATTCCGCAGCGATGTTATCGGCTGGCGGAATGAAGATGGCGAGCTCTTCGGTCGCTGCGGTGCTTCTGGTGAGCGCGGGAGTCTTTCAGTTCTCGTCAGCGAAATCAGCCTGCCTGAAGCATTGCCGCACACCGGTCGGCTTCCTGCTCTCCGAGTGGCGCGAGGGAATGGGTGGCGCGCTTGTGATGGGCGTTCGTCACGGGCTGTACTGCGTCGGCTGTTGCTGGCTATTGATGCTGCTTTTGTTCGTCGTCGGCGTGATGAACGCAGCGTGGTGCGCGGCGCTTGCCACTCTCGTTCTTGCAGAAAGGGTTTTGCCCGGCGGGCTGTGGCTCGCGCGCACAGTGGGTATCGTACTCGCTCTGTCAGGTGGCGCTTTGGCCGCCGGCATCTGGTAGCGGCCACCGCCGGTGTTGTGTAACGCGTCGGCCGACGGGCCGTCGGCATCCACTGATTCTTATTCGTAGGGGCCGCTCGGGAGCCGCCCGTCTGGGAAGAGCCAAAGATAGCCGATCCGTGTAGAGCTTTCCCCTTTTGTTCATGATGGCAATTCAAACCGCGATGACGCTTCGCGTTGGCCGACGGGCCGTCGGCATCCACTGACAGAAGGGAGCTTGCGGAGACGGGCGCGTCGCGACGCGCCCCTACGAATCTGATTCTTACTCGTAGGGGCGGCTCGGGAGCCGCCCGTCTGGGAAGAGCCGAAGATAGCCGATCCGTGTAGAGCTTTCCCCTTTTGTTCACGTTGACAATTCAAACCGCGATGACGCTTCGCGTCGGCCGACGGGCCGTCGGCATCCACTGACAGAAGCAACAGCTGGCCACAGGCAATCGGGCTCTCGGCTACATTGCGCGGGGGCGATCGAGGATGTCAGGCTTTAGCCTGTGTTCTGAGGAAGCGGAATTGATCATGAAGACGGGAAATGGATTCGTCGCTTACCTTCCTGGATTCAAAGGTTCGGACGCCCTACTGATTTTGGCGGATTCCGAGACGATCGATTGGCTGATGGCACAGTTCGGAAGGCGGCAAAACACTAGCCTGTGGTGGTGTATTTCAGGTCGGGACCTTGCTTGAGAAGACTCACTTTACGTCCAATTCCTTGAGTTTTGCCGCTGCCGTTCCGTAGTTGCCAAGATGAAAAACAGATGCTCCTGACGGAGAGAAGGTGAAATCCTCAAACGGTGCTGCGACCATCTTTTTCAGGTAATCCACCGGCGCAAGGCCGGTGGTAACGTGCAGCTCTAAATGCTCGCCGGAATGCTCCGGCACATATACCTCGATGTAGTGAATCGTCGCCTCATTAATATCCGGGGCAGCGGGAGTGGTGACGAATGCGGCCGCGGTTCCGGTCCGCACCGTGTAAGGCGCCACGGCGTCAATCAAATCCTTCTGCAGCTTCACCAATTCCGGAGTCGTCTCCACCACGATGCCCGATAAGCCTAAGCCCGGCAGCGACGGAGAGGTAAGGTAGTAATATTTGTAGGCCTTCAATTTAAAACTGGCAATATTGTAGCTTTCGAAGACTTTGCCGGCGGCGGCGTAAATCTTGTCGAGGTCCGCCGTGCGGACGTAACGCTGCAACATCGAGATGTGCGGATGATGCGTCGCGTCGAGCGAAAAGCCCTTCGGGAACACCGAGCGCAGGCGAGCGTTCACGGCTTGCGCGTGATGCACCATCGTGGCATCCGGCTCCAGCGCTATGTCGATGGCAGTGATGGGACTTGGTTGTGCCATCGCTGCGCCCCAATAGCCCAGCAACGATGCCAGGAAAACGACGATTGAGGCGGCCTTCGCGAATCTGTTCATGCAATGCTCCGCTTATTGGATAGGAGTAAAAACCGTCCGCGGACGTCTCGAATCGTCTTCATTTGTCAAAAGTGAAAATTCGCTTCCAGTCATTCTTCATGCTGATCACGTTCCAGCCCCTGGACTTGGCCTCATCGTAGAGCGCCTGCGTGAACGTCCCGACTTTGGTGTCCGGTAGACCATCGGCAGGGCCGTATGCGTACTCGCGTGCGGGATCATCGTGCAACACCAACATCATCAACCGTGCGCCGTCGCCCGCCTGGGTCCATTCCAGCATCTGCTTGTCGCCGGGCGAGTTGCCAAACGCCGCGTAGGGCCGCTTGCCGATAAACAGGTTGATCCCGACGGGCTTGCCGGCATTGTCGTCGATGAAGAACACTTTGGGCTCGCGCATCAGTACCGGTTTGCCGTCCCGGTACTCGAATTTGGTCAGGATGCTCGATCCCACGACCTGCTCGGGCGGGACACCATAGACACTTTCGCTGTATACCCGCACGAACTCCTGGCCGCCGCCAGTGACGATGTAGGTTTTGAATCCATTAGCGCGCAGGTAATCCATGACCTCGAGCATCGGCTGGTAGACGAGGGCCGCGTACGGCTGATGAAATCTCGGATCTCTGGCGGTTGCCAACCACTGCTTCACAAGCTGCTGGAACGCTTCGGTCGTCATTCCGGCATGGGTCGCTGCGAGGATAATTTCCCAGTCCGATTCCGAGAACTTGCCGATCGCCGCACGATCGTTCGTGAGAACCGCCTTGAACGGATCGCGTTCTTTCCATTCGGGATGCTGCGGGGCCAGCTCGTGCACGCGGGCTAGCGCAAACGTAGCCTGAGTATACAGGGGATGTTCGACCCAAAGGGTGCCATCCTGATCGAAGGTGGCAATGCGATCCTGAGGTTCGACGTATTTGGTGCCAGACTTGTCTGTAACTTCTTTGACGAAAGAAACGATCGCCTGTTTCGCCGGCCCGTCGTTCCACGATGCAAGCGCTGGTGTCTGAGCGTTTGCGTGGAGACTCAACGCCAGAAACATGACGATGACGAAAGCGCCGGGCAGCTTCGGGATCTTCCGACGAGAGTTCATTGCGCTCCTTATCGAACGATTCTCGATTAACTTTGGTCAAATCGACGCTCCGACTCTATTGTACCTTGGTACAAGGAGGACGGTCTCCCTCGCGCTCCCCCTGTTCAGGGGCGCGGTGGGGCTGTTGCGGTGTCGGCTATGGGGCGCAAGCATCGCAAACCGCGATGACGCTTCGCGTCGGCCGACGGGCCGTCGGCATCCACTGACAGGAAAAAGACCGCTGGCGCGCCATAGGCGCTCGAGCTTTCGCGCTACATTGCGCGGAGGCGGTCGAGGATGTCTTCGGAGAATAGTTCTGCGGGAAGTAGCTCGGGGCCTACGAAGGCGGCGGGACCGAGATCGGGAAGGGCGTTGCGGGCGCGCGCTTCGCGGACTTTGATTCGGCGCGCGCGCGCATCGGGGCCGAACTCTACGTTCAAGATCGACAGGGTCGAGGCGGTCAGGCGCAGCCGGCGCATCCGCTCGCGCCGCTCCTCGGCGTAGGGACGGAAAATCTCCGGAGTCCAGTCGCGATTCTCGAGCATCAGGTCGCGCACGATTCGCACGTCGCGATAGGTGATCGAAAGCCCCTGCCCGATAATCGGATCGTTGTGGCCGGCGGCGTCGCCGATCAGAACCACACCGGGCGCGTACGGCGTGTCGGTCCAGGTGTCCTCGTTACCGTAGGAGTTGCAGGGCCCGGCAGGGGTCGCGTTCGCAAGATACTCGCTCGCGGGGACGTATCCGAGTTTGAACGCGTCGAGGAAGCGCGCCTGGTTGTCGGCGCCGGCGAACCGGCGGCGGTCTTCGAGCGCATAGCAGATGTACAGCCGGACCCGGCTCGCCGATTGCGGAAACGCGAGAAAGTTGATCGTGTTTTCGGTTCCGAAGATTTGCAGGTCCTCGGGCCATCCGTCGGTGTCGTCAACCAGAAGCCCCGCCATCAGATGGTGCGAAGGATCGCGATGATACTCGATACCGGCCTGGCCGCGGACGATCGAGTTGCGGCCGTCGGCGCCGATCACGATGCGCGGGTTGTATTCGGTAAGGCGGCCGTCGTCGCGAAATCGCACTGCGGGCGAGGCGCCGGGGGTGACTGCGACGTCGGTGACGCCCCGGATGAGCACCGCTCCTCGCGAGGTCGCGGCGGCATTGAGGAGATCGCACATCTCGGGATGACGCATGCATAGCGGAGGCGGCAGGCCTATCGACTCGAACGCGGTGAGGTCGAGCGTCTGGCTTTCGGCGCTGGCGCGATCGAGATCGTCGCCGTAGGGGATGTGGCGCTTGAGGTGATGCCCGCCCGCTTTTTTAAGGAGATCATACAATCCGAGCCGCTTGGTCTCGGCGACTCCCCACGGAGCGATCCACTCGCCGCGCACGTGATCGACGTGGACGGTGGATTTCTCGAGGATGGTCGTCGCGATTCCGGCTTGCGCGAGGCTGGCGGCGAGTGCGCTGCCGCCGATTCCTCCGCCGATTATCACGACGTCGGGATTGTTTTGGTTGGGCATCGTACGAGCGATGATAAGCACAAAATCGGCGATGTTGTCAGGAGGCGGCGGAAGACACAGGCTAAAGCCTGTGCCACTTAAAACAAAGATTCAAATCAACAGTCAAAACACCAAGGCACCAAGGAAAGACACCAAGGCACCAAGAAGAAAGGAAAAAGAGAGCGGGCCTTCCTTTGTGTCTTGGTGTCTTGGTGGTTTGATTGGGCACAGGCTGCGCAGCACGGTGCTTGCTCGGGGGGCGCTGGTGTGGTTGCATGGCGGATCGGGCGCGGAAGACTTTGCGATGCGTCGCGCCCGCTATGATCGAAATCTTAAAGCGCGCCAGTTCTCTGGCGCGGTATAAAGTTGGCTCCGACCGATGAAAAGGACCTACCAGCCGCACAATCGCCGCCGCAAACGAACCCACGGATTCCTTGCCCGGATGGCCTCGCCGGGAGGACGCGCAGTTCTGAAACGCCGCCGCGCCAAGGGCCGCAAACGCCTGACTCCCACGATTCCGCGCAAGCAGCCGGGCTGATCCGCGCTCATCTAGAGATGAGCTCTCCAAGATGAGCTTCGGGGCTGCGAGCTTCGGAGCCGCCGACCGGCTGCATCGAAGCGCGGAGTTCCTGCGCCTTCAGCGCCGGGGAATCCGGCTGCAGGCCAAGCACTTCGTTCTCTATGCGGGCAGAATTGACTATGCGGGCGATCATGCGGGCAAACACGAATCCGCCGCGAGTCCGCGCAAACGGCTCGGGATTACCGTCTCGCGACGGGTGGGCAACGCAGTGGTCCGAAATCGGGTCAAACGCCGCGTGCGTGAATGCTTTCGGCAGATGCTGCGGGAGCGACTTGACGAGGGGATGTCGCTAGTGGTGATTGCGCTGGTGGGGGCGGGTAATCTTGAGCAGACGGCTATCAATGCCGAGCTTCTGACTGCTACTTTGAACCTCGCCGGAAGGCGGCCACGCCGATGAGTTTTCGCAAGGGCGACAATATCTATCAATTAGCCGGCCGCCTCGCGGCCAGCGGATTCCAATTAGCCGGCCGCCTCGCGGCCATCGGATTTGGATTCGCGATGCGCGGGATTTCCGCGATCGCCCGCGCACTCGCGCTCGCGATGATCGCGATCTATCGGCTGGCGATATCGCCCTTGCTGGTCGCGATGTTCGGGCGGGCTTGCCGCTTCGAGCCGACCTGCTCGGAGTACGCCGCGCTCGCGATCAGGCGGCATGGGATCGTGCGCGGAGGCGCGATGGCGGCCAGAAGGCTCGCGCGATGCCATCCACTGGGAGCGCATGGCTACGACCCGGTTCCCGCCGCGAGTGACGGGCGGGGAAATACCTCAGGAAGAATTTAATTGGATTCGAGTCGCGTACTGATCGCCGTCATCCTGTCGCTGGGATTGATCTTCGCTTACCAGGAACTGGTTCTGAAGCGGGTCTATCCGCCGCCGGGAAATCAGAACGCCGAAGGCACTCCAAAGGCGACCGCCGAAGGGGCACTTCCGAGCGCGAACGCCTCGCGCGCGGCGCAATCTGCCGCGGCGGCGTCGATTGCGGCGGCCGCGGCGGCCTCTTCCGCGGCTACGTCTTCGATTCCAGGCGCGCCGTCGGCCGCTTCGACAGCAATTGCGAGGCCGGTTCCGGCGCAGTCGCTGGCGGCGGCAAAGTCGGGCGCGCCGCCGCGATCGATCACGATCGAAACCTCACTTTATACGGCAACGATTACAACGCTCGGCGCGCGCCTTTCGAGCTTCACGCTCAAGCGCTACTTCGCGACGGCGGCTCGTAACAGCGGTCCATACCAGATGGTTCCGCAGACCGATGCGCGCTATCCGCTGGGGGTCACGCTCGCGCGCGAGGGCAAGCTCGCCAACGATTCGGAGCTCGAGTACTCATGCTCTGGGCCGAGCGCGATCGACGTGCCGGGGACGGGGACCGCTACGATCGATTGCGTCGCGACCGCGGCCGACGGGACGAAAATCGACAAATCAATCGAGTTTCACGGCGAATCATACGCGTTCGCGCTGAACGTCGCGGTCAGCGGCGGCTCCAAGCTCGACGGGATCGGCCTGGCAATGAGCGAGCCGATGGCGGCGCACGAGGGTTATCGCGACGTGCCCGCGGTGCAGGCGTACGTGCAGGGCAAGACGATCAGCGACTACGAATCGACGCTCAAGAAGGGCACGCCCGCGGCTGCCGGCAAGATCACGTACGCGGGTTTCGGCGACCGTTATTTCCTGTCGGCCTACCTGCCGCGAAATCCGACCGAGGGCGTGCTGTCGATGGCGCTGGAGCCAGGCGACAACGCGTTCGCGCGGATCCTGTTCGGACCGAGCGCCACGCTTTCGGCCGAGGTGTACATGGGGCCGAAGCTGCTCGAGGCGCTCGAGACGGTCGATCCGGCGCTGAACAAATCGATCGACTTTGGCTACTCGGGGATTATCGCGCTGCCGTTTTTGCGCGTGCTCAAGCTGTTCCATCTGATCGCGCCGAACTGGGGCTGGGATATCGTGCTGCTGACGCTGGCGCTGCGGATCCTGCTGCTGCCGATGTCGATCAAGAGCCAGCGCTCGATGATGAAGATGCAGCGGCTGTCTCCGCAGATGGAAAAAATCCGCGAGAAGTTCAAGGACGACAGCGAGCGCCAGCAGAAAGAGATGGTCGATCTCTACAAGCGCAACCACGTCAACCCGGTCGGCGGATGCCTGCCGATGGCGATCCAGTTCCCGATCTTTATCGGGTTGTACGAAGCGCTGCTGAACGCGGTCGAGCTGCGCCACGCGCCGTTCATGCTCTGGATCCGCGACCTGTCGGCGCCCGACTGCCTGCCGCTCTCGTGGATGCCGCGGATTCCGTATATCGATTGCCACGGACTGCCGGTGCTGGTGCTGCTGATGGGCGCGAGCACGTTTTTGCAGCAGTGGATGTCGCCGACTTCGCCCGATCCGAATCAGCAGCGCATGATGATGCTGACGCCGATTATCTTCACCGTGATGTTCGTGAACTTTCCCGCTGGACTCTCGCTGTACTATTTTGCCTCAAACGTGCTCGGCGTCGTCCAGCAGGTGTTTCTAAACCGCGAATTCAAAGCGTATAGCCCGGCCACCGCATGAGTATCACCGAACCAATCGAAGTCACCGCCGCAACGGTGGAAGAAGCGATCAAGCAGGCGCTCACAGAGCTCGGTGCGCATCGAGACGGCGTCACGGAAGATGACGTGACGATCGAGGTGCTGGCGACGCCGCGCGCGGGCGTGCTCGGCCTCGGCGCGCGGCCGGCGAAGATCCGCGTCACGCTGCGTCCGCAGGCGGCTGCGACCTCGGGCGTGCAGTCGCCTCCTCCCGCGCCGCCAAGGCCCTCGCAACCGCCGCCGCGCGAGCGCAGGGAAGATCGTCGAGATGACCGGCGCCAAGATCATAGAGAAGATCATAGAGAAGACCGTAGAGATGACCGCAGAGATGAGCGGCGCGGCGCGCGTCCTCAACAGCAGTCCTCGCGATCGCAGACCCAGCAGCAGCAGCCGAGGCCGGCGCGGGAACCTCGCGAAGATCGCGAGCACAGCGGCGACAGCGACGAGAATCCTGACGCTCCGCGCCGCAGCGCCAACCTCGATCAGCAAGCCGCCGAGGCAACCGAGATCCTCGCGCGAATCCTGGAGCTGATGGGCGAGAAGGGGCAGGTCACGCGCGTGGTCGAAACCGATCCCGACTCGCTCGAGCTCGAAATCAAGGGCGACGGCTCCGGGATTCTGATTGGGCGGCATGGGCAGACGCTCGACGCGCTGGAATATATCGTCAACCGGATTGTCGCGCGGCGAATCCGCGACGCGGCGCCGATCATGCTTGAGACCGAGGCCTACCGCGCGCGCCGCCGCCAGCAACTGCATCGCATGGCGCTGTCGATGGGCGAGCGGGCCAAGCGCGAGCACGAGAGCGTGACGCTCGAGCCGATGCCGCCGCGCGACCGGCGCGTAATCCATCTGGCGCTCAAGGAAGATCCGATGCTGACGACGCGATCGTCGGGCGACGGCTTTCTGCGCGCGATCGAGATCGTCCCGGTCGGCGCCCCGCGTCAGGGCCGCGGCGGCGACGGACCCGGACCGTCTTCCGGACCGGGCCGAGGCGGCCGCAGTCGCGAGCGCGACAATCGCGAGAAGCCGCGCGAGCGTCCAAACGACGCACTGGGCGAGCAAGGCGGCTTCAAGCACGGTCAAAAACGCATCGTGTAGCAGTCCGGCGCGGCAGTTTCAGGCGACCTTCACGATTGGATGGACCCTTGCTTTAGGACGCACGCTGATCCTCACGTCCTGGTCCAGCGCGTTCAAGAAACGGACGAGCCGGTCCATCGAGAATCCCTCCAATCGACCATGGAGCAGCGCGGAGATTTTGGGCTGCGTGACTTTCAGCACACTGGCCGCCTGCATTTGAGTCAGGCCGCGTTTCTCGATCAGCACCGAGACCTGATGCACGAGATCAGCCTTGGCCTGCAAAAGATCCGCATCGGCCAGACCGAGGTCCCGGAAAACATTGCCGCTGCCTTTGGTCACCTGAATCATGATGAGAGCTCCGTATAGTCGGTAGATCCTGATCGCTCAGGACTAATGATTCGTTGCTTTGAGTGCGTTATAAATCCCCTCGGCAAATTTGTAGCGCGCTTTCACTAGATCAAGAGCGCTCTTCGGCGTTTCGATCCCTTTCTTCGATTTCTTCTTGAACGCGTGCAGCACGTAAACAATATCCTCAAACTTCACCGTATAGATCGCGCGATATGTGTCGCCGTCGAAATCGTCGACAATTTCCAAAACTCCGGCGCCATGGAACCCTCTCAGTGGCTTTGCGGCCGGATGTTTTCCGCCCAGTTGCGCCGAGTTCAGCGCGACTCCCATTACGGTTCTAACTTCTTTGGGGAATGCCCGCAGGTCGTCTCTCGAACTTCCGATGAAGTCCAAGGGCTTGCGTCTCAGCGGGGCCGCCACGTCTTAACTATCCCAATTTAGGTATATTTGGTCAAGTCCGACAGGCCGGTTCATTGACGCGGGCGCCATGCCGGAAATCAGGCGACGATGCGGTCGGAGAAGCCGGTTACGTCGTGGGTCATTATCAGGAGATCGCGGGGGTGGCCTTTGCGATCCTCTACCCAGTCGGTAAGCACCGCTTCCACCTGGAAGCCCAGGTGCTCGAAGGCGGTGCGCGCGGCGGTCTGATCGGGCGTCATCTGGGCGGTCAGCTTCTTGACGCCGAGTCCGCGCGCGAGGTCGAAAATCTCGGCGGTGAGGTGGCGGCCGAGTCCGAGCCCGCGATATTTCGACGACGCGTTGACGCGCAATTCGCCGATCCTGCGAGTCCATCGCGCGGGCTCGACGTGGACGCTCGCGTAGGCGGCCAGGTCGCCGTCCACTTCGGCGAGGATCGTGACGGTGTTGCCCTTCTTGAGGTTCTCGATCCATTCGCCGATGACGGCCTTGTCGGTGATGTCGGTGCGCAGGAAGAGCAGGTCGTCGCCGGGGAGCCTCGCGGCGAACTTGAGGATCGCGTCCTTATCCGAGGGCTGCATGATGCGGATAGTCGCTTCGCGGCCGTCGCGCAGTTTCAGATGCATCGGAAATTTGCTTTCGCCCTTCGCCTTTTGCGCCATCGTAAACCCTCCGCGACGCCGGTCGCGGCCATGCCGCGCGGTCAGCGAACATCCTTGCAGCATCGCCATATTTCCAGCAAGCGCACCAGCGCGTGATTCGGTTTGCAGTTGATCGTTGATGCCTGCCAAGGTTGAGCCTAACCTGCCGCGCGCGATTTCAGCGCGACACTGGAGGTATGGCGATGGCTTCCGAGATCCTCGGCGGCGGCACCCAGAGCTACCGCCTGTCCACTCAGGACGCGACGTTCATCTACGCCGAGTCTCAAAACGGTCCGCTGCATATCGGGTCGATCGGGATGCTCGAAGGGCGGATCGATTTCGAGGATATCCTGCGCCATGTCGAAAGCCGGATTCATCTGATCCCGCGCTATCGCCAGCGGCTTGCGCCGGTGCCGTTCAATCTCGCGCACGCGATGATGGAAGATGATCCGGAGTTCGCGGTCGCAAGTCACGTCTTCAATCACGAGTTGCCGCCCGGAACCAGCGAGGCCGACGCACTCAGCATCATCATGCGCGGCTACGAAACGCCGCTTAATCGCGCGCGTCCACTGTGGGACATGCATTGCTACCAGGGGATGGAAGGCGGACGCACCGCGATCGTCTGGCGAGTGCATCACTGCCTGGTCGATGGAGTCTCGGGCGTCGAGCTATTGAAGGTGATGTACGATTTTCGGCCCGACCCCGAGCCGGTCGCGCCGCCGGAGACGCCGTGGGTGCCGAATCCGCCGTCGTCGGGCGTCGCGCGATTTATCGAAGGTGCTCGCGCGCAGTTCCGCACGACGATCGAGGGCGCGCAGGCGAGCGCGCGCGAGATGATGAACGACCCGGGCGCCGCGGCGAAAAACGCGCAGGCGCTCGCGTCGGCGGCGCGCACGATGACCGAGCTGGCGACCCGGCGAATCGCGCAGACGCCGTGGAACGCGGGCGTCGCGACCGAGCGGCGCGAGATCGCGTGGACGCGCCAATCGTTTGCCGATTTTCGCGCGATCCGGCAGGCCTTCGGTGGGTCGGTCAACGACGTCGTCCTGACGATTCTGACTGAGGGCGCGGCGCGATATCTCGACCATCATGGCTACAAGGGACAGGGCGAGGAGTTGTGCATCGGATGCCCCGTCAACGTGCGCCATCGCGAGGAGCGCGGTGCGCTGGGTAATCGGGTCTCGATGATGTTTCCGACCGCGCCGGCCGCGCCGATGGACGTGGTCGAGCGGCTGCATCTGATTTCCGCCGAGACCGAGCGGATCAAGGAGTCGGGCAGCGCGCAGGCGCTCGAGTCATTCATGCGGCTGGCGGAGGGAGTTCCGCCGACTCTGGTCGCGATCGGATCGCGGATGGCGACTGGTGCGATGGACGCGGCGGCGGCGCTTGCGAAAGTCAGCGGATGGAAGCCGACGCCGGGCGGACTCGCACTGCCGGCCACGATGATCAATTTTATCGCGACCAACGTGCCGGGCGTGCAGGTACCGCTGTATCTTTTGGGGCATCGATGCCTCGACATGATTCCGCTGGTGCCGCTGGGGATGACGCTCGGCTATGGGGTCGCGATACTCAGTTACAATCAGAGTCTGTATTTCGGAATGATGTCGGAGCCGCGCCTGATGCCCGACGTCGCGCTGATGCGCGCGTTTGTGGACGACGCCTTTGCCGATCTGCGCCGCCGCGGCCAGGAGCGCGCGGGAGTAGCAGAGCGCGTGATGGCGGGAGTGGCGGCCGCGCGCGGATAACGGAGCAGCGCTCTGCGATTGATCCAGACCCAAAGATGACGCTTCGCGTCAGCCGACGAGCCGTCGGCATCCACTGGCGGAGAAAAAAGAGCGGCGACCGGACCGGACGTTTCGGCAGCTCACGCAGAGCAGAGCAGCACCCTCACCCGCGCGTCACGGCGATTGCAAAAAGAAGCAATCGCCGCGCCGCGCTGCGCTCTCCCGGGGGAGAGCTCTGCGTGACCGGTGGCAAAAGTGTGCGAGGGCGTGAGGGCGAGATTCCTCGCGATCCCTGCCACTGCCGGTGATGCGCACGTCGCCATCTGCATTGCCGATGCGCGCTCGGAATGACAATTTCTCCTGGCTTGGTGTCATTCCGAGCGCGATCAGACAACGCTTATCGCTTCGTATGCTTCATGCTGCGCGGCAGATGCCGCGAGGAATCTCGCCCTTACGCATCGGCACACTCCTGCAATTGGTTACGCAAAGCTCTCCGGCGGGAGAGGGTGTCTGAAGCCGGCGGACGCGACGGTTGATTCGTGGATACGGGTGCGGCTTACTCGATTGCGATGCCTCGACGCAAGAAATCTGCGCGGGCGCGGACGGCTATCAATCCGTTGGCGCGTGGGCGATTTCCGATCCTCGAGTACGATCCGGCGCGGCGCGCGATCCTCGAGCCGCGGCGGATTGTCAAAGCGATCGATGTGCCTGCGCATTGCGTGCTGTGCTTCTTCCCCGAGGTGCTGGACCATCATACGCGCGAGCGCGGGCGTGAGATCAGCGTCGCCGAAGGCGAGGGCGGACGGCATCCGATTCACGAGATCGAGTTCGACGGCAAGCGCCTGATCGTGGCGCATCCGCGGGTCGGCGCCGCGATGGCGACGGCGATGCTCGAGCGGCTGATCGCGCTCGGATGCCGCAAGTTTATCGCGTGCGGAGGCGCGGGCGTGCTCGATTCGTCGATCGCCGTGGGACATATCATCGTGCCGACCGCCGCGATTCGCGACGAAGGAACTTCGTACCATTACCTGCCGCCGAGCCGCGAGGTCGGGCCGCATCCGCGGGCGCTTAAGGCAATTCACGCGGCGCTACGCGCGCGCGGCGTCGAGTACCTGGTTGGGAAGACCTGGACCACCGACGGACTTTTCCGCGAGACGCGGGCGCGGATGCTCGCGCGCAAGCGCGAAGGATGCCTGACGGTAGAGATGGAAGCGGCGGCGTTTTTCGCGGCGGCAAAATTTCGGCGCGTGATGCTGGGGCAGATTCTTTATGGCGGCGACGATCTGGGCGGCCGCTGGAACGATCGCGCGTGGATGCGCCACGCAGTGCGCGCGCAGCTATTCGATCTCGCCGCCGAAGCCTGCCTGCGGATATAGTCCCTCGCCCAGTATGGGAGGTGCCGCTGGCACGCGGTCAGATGAGGGTCTTTTCAGCGCGGTGCGAGGCAGCGCGCGACTAAAAGAGGCGATCTATGGTCGCGCAGTCGCGCGACTCAAGCTCAAGGGACCCTTCACCTTACCTCTTCCTTCAGAGAGCTTTGCATAACCAATCGAAGGAGTACGCCGGTGGGTAAGGGCGAGATTCCTCGCGACCTCTGCCGCGCAGCATGAAGCATACAAAGCGATATAGATTGTCTGATCGCGCTCGGAATGACACAAAGCCAGGAGGAATTGTCATTCCGAGCGCGCCTCGGCAATCCAGATGGGTACGTGCGCATCACCTTAAGCGGCGGGGATCGCGAGGAATCTCGCCCTCACGCTCTGGCACACTTTTTACGACTGTTTATGCAAAGCTCGCCTTTCAGGGCGAGGGATCAGACCTGGATTAGTTCGTCAGGACGATTCCGAAGGGAGCAGGATTCGAGATCTTCAGGTCCGACTTGATCGATTGCACGAAGCAGATGGTCTGCGTACTTCCGCTGCAGGTCGCGTTGAGCTGGTACTGCGACAATGTCCCGTCGCCCTGATCGGTCGAGTAGGCGAACACGTTCTGCGGATCGACGATAATATCGGTGGGTCCGTTAACCGAAAGCACGTTGGTCGAATTGGACAGCGCGTTGCCGGCGAGTATGTACGAGGTGATCGAACCCGACGCCATCGCGCTGGTGTTTTGATTCGCCGACAGTGCAATCGTGGAACCCGCCCACGCAACGCCGAGAGCCGCCGAGCTCGAAGGAACCGCCTGCGTGACAAATCCGGGAACCCCGGTGCTGCTGCTCGCGATAAAGAACAGCGAAATTATCTCGTTGCCTGGGTTGGTATCGCCGACCAGCAGGTAGGTGCCGGGAATGGTGCCGTTGGTGATAACCGGTCCCAGCGCGAGGAACCCCGGCGAACCGAATGTCCCGCCCAGGCTCGCGACCGGAGAGCCGGCAATATTAGCCAGAGCGCCGGTGTTCTGATTGATCGAGAGTGCGTAAATGGTGCCGTTGGAGTTATCCGATACGTAGAGGATCGTTCCGGCGGCGTTGATTGCCAGCCCGAACGGGCCGCTCATCCCCGCGATATTCGAGGTTACCGCCGTGCCGAGCGGACCGGCCGAACTAATAGGATACGCGCTGATCGATCCCTCAGCTTGATTCGATACAAACAGCCACGTTGGGACCGCGTTGATCGTCAGCGTGACCGCCTGCTCGGGATCGCTGTTGGCGCCGTTGGAGACTGACGCCGGCGTCATCGGCGTCAGGGTGCCGTCGGTGCCGACGGTGTACTGGTAGATATTGCCGTCCTTGACATTGGTCGCATACAGGAAGGCGTTGTTTGCGGTGATCGCGATTCCCTTGGGACCGCTCGCGCTGCCCGCCGCCACCCGCGTGTTGTACTTGAGTACTCCGGTCGAGATATTGCGCTTGAACTCGGTGATGTAGCCGCTGGTGAAGTTGGTGACATAGGCGAAGCCGCCGCCGGTCGCGGTCGAGGTCGAGGTCGGCGACGCGGTGGAATTACTGACCGAGTAAACCGAATCACCGCACGAGGTGAGGCCGAGAAGAAAGGTTAGCAACAGAATCGGGGTCAGGAATGCGAGCGATCTCGCCAAGTAACGGGAATTTGACACGGTCGCTCCTTTAGTCGCGAGTCAGCATTATCATCAGGCAGGACGCAGCCGCGCAAGATAAGTCGCGTGGGGCGGGAAACCCCGCGATTTCCACATAAAGCCAGAAATGATGGATGGGGCTGCTTAAGCGCCGAGCGGGTCGGGTTAGGCGATCATTTCGGGAATCGAGATAAATCCTGCGCGCTTGACATCGGAGCGTGCGCGGGGCGAAACGATGCTATGGCGTCCGCGCGATTCGTTATCCGCCGCGCTCGCGCTGCCGACGCGGTCGCGATTGCCGAGGTCTACATAGAATCGCGGCGCGGGGCCGCGCGCTATTTCCCGACCGTGCATAGCGACGACGATATCCGCGGATGGATCACGTCCTATCTCGTGCCGAAGCTTGAAGTCTGGCTGGCCGAAGATGCAGCGTCGGGAAAAGCAATCGGGATGATGGCGCTCGAGGGTAACATGGTCGAGCAGCTATATGTCGCGCCCGCGGCGCAGCGGCGCGGCGTCGGCGACGGGCTGCTGGCGCTCGCGATGCGCGAGCGGCCCGCGGGGTTGCGTCTATGGACCTTTCAGGCGAACACGCCCGCGCGGAACTTTTACGAAGCGCGAGGCTTCAAGGCGATCGAGTTTACCGACGGCGCGCGCAACGAAGAGCGCACGCCCGACGTGCTCTACGAATGGAAGCCCGCGGCGCGGCGAGAATGATGAGCGTCACAAGGGTAGTACGTTCGTTTGAGAATTCACGGCTCGGGCCGAGGTGTCATTCCCGCGCGTGTGCCGCGCGCGAGGAATCCCGAGCGAAGAGTTGCTGCATGTGATGTTGGCGTCGAGCATGGCCGCTCCGGGATTTCTCCCTCCGGTCGAAATGACGTATGCGGGCGAGTTTCATGAGTATCGTAGCCTGAGCCGAGCTCTCAATCGTCATTCCGAGCCTTGGGCGAGGAATCCCGAAGCGGCCATGCTCCGGCGCCAGCATTACATGCTGCGGCGCCTCGTCCGGGATTTCTGGCGCGGCGGCCACGCGCGGGAATGACATTCAGAGAGCGTGTTGCAACAATGAAACCGCGAATGACGCCGTATCGACGACTAAGGAGATTTAACGATGGCATCAATTGATTTCAACAAAATTCCGCGCTTCAAGGATTTGCCCGTAAAAAAAGGCGCACCCGCCGAATCCTCGTGGGGCGTGTTCGGCGACAACGACGAATTCGGATGCTTGAATTTTCTCACGCCCGAGGGCGTCGTCGAGGCGGCGCGTCTGGTGCAGAAGGGGCGCGTGTTCCGGCTCGATACGCCGATCAATTACGCCAAGCCTCCGCTGTTCAATCGGCTGCCTGCCAAGCACACGATCCTGAGCTTCGAACAATACGGGTTGCTGGGCCATGACGACTCGCTCGACAACTACAACACGCAAGAAGGCAGCCAATGGGACGGCCTGGCGCACGTCGGCCACGTGCGGCATCGCAAATTCTACAACGGCGTCACCGACGACCAGGTGAAGGACGGGCCCGATGGCAAACTGAGTATTCACAAATGGGCAAATCGCGTAGTCGGTCGCGGCGTGCTGATCGACGTGCGCAAATTCACGCAGGACAAGGGTCGGCCGCTCGACCCGCTGACCTCGGCGACCTACAAGCTCAAGGATTTGCAAGACGCGCTGGCTGCGCAGAAATCCACGCTCAAGCCGGGATCGATCCTGCTGGTGCGGACAGGATGGCTCGGCGCGTACTTCGGAACGTCGGCGGCGGAGAAAAAGGCGATGGCGCCGCTCGAGGCGCTCAAGTCGTGCGGCATCGAGGCGACCAGCGAGATGGTCGGATGGCTGTGGGATAGCCGCGTCGCCGCGATCGGGACCGATTGTCCGGCCGTCGAGCAGTGGCCGTGGGATTTCAAGGATGAAGGCGCGCTGCACTATCGCGCGCTCTCGATGCTGGGGCTGCCGCTCGGCGAGCAATTTGTCCTCGACGATCTTGCGGCCGATTGCGCCGCCGATAATCGCTACGAGTTCATGGTGGTGTCGGTGCCGATGAACCTCGAGGGCGGAATCGCGACGCCGCCCAACGCGGTCGCGATCAAGTAATTGAAATTCAAAACCGGAATCCAAGGTTAGCGAAATGGCACTCGAACTTTCATGCGCGTTCGCAACTTCGTCTGAAAGCCACGAGCACGCGCGAATCGCCGAAGAGCTGGGCTACGCGCGTGCCTGGTTCTACGATTCGCCCGCGCTCTATCCCGACGTCTGGGTGCAACTCTGCCGCGCCGCCGAGCGCACGAGCAGGATCGGCCTCGGCCCGGGAGTGCTGGTACCGAGCCTGCGGCATCCGATGGTCAACGCGGCGGCGATTGCGACGCTCGCATCGATCGCGGGAGCGCGCCGCGTCGCGGTGGCGATCGGATCGGGCTTCACCGGACGGCTGACGATGGGCAAAAGGCCGATGAAGTGGACCGACGTGCGCGAGTACGTGCAGGTTCTGCGCGCACTGCTCAGCGGCGACGAAGCAAAGTGGGAGGGCGCGGCGATCCGGATGCTGCATCCGGCGGGCTACGGCGCGCCGCGTCCGATCGAGGTGCCGATCGTGATCGGCGCCGCCGGTCCCAAGGGAATCGCGGTGGCGCGCGAGCTGGGCGACGGCGTCTTTGGCGCGCCAAACCCGATTCCCGGGTTCAAGTGGAGCATCGCGCTGACTCTCGGCACCGTGCTTCGGGAGGGCGAGGATCCCGGATCGGCGCGAGTGCTCGCGGCGGCAGGCCACGCCGCGCCGGTGCTGTTTCATTTCGCGCTCGAAAACAAGATGCTGCAGCTCGTCGACCGAGGCGAGGAATGGGCGGCCGCGTATAAGGACGTGCCGAGCCATCAGCGTCATCTGGCGCTGCACGACCAGCATCTGATCGCGATCAATAAGCGCGACCGGCCGTTCATCACCGGAGCGACGCTGGTCAAGCAGGGACTCGCGCTGACGCGCGCAGGATGGCGCGAACGCGCCGCGGCGCTGGAAGCGGCGGGCGCGACGGAGATCGCGTATCAGCCGGCAGGCCCGGATATCGCGTCCGAGCTGGAAGCATTCGCGTCGGCGATTCGCGGTTGATCACGCAACCGCCGCGCGGGCGATGATCGCGGCGATCGCGCGGATCGCGGTCTCCATCACGTCGAGGGCCATGCTCGGGGCGTTCGGATGGCGCGCGCTCTGGCGCGAATCGTAGGGGAGATGGATGAATCCGACCGGCAGGCTCTGCCGGCGCCGCGTCAGATGCAAGCTCGCGTACATCAGCGCGTTGCACGCATACGCGCCGGCGCTCAGCGAGACCTGGGCGGGAATTTCGCGCCGGCGCATGTCGCGCATCACGGCAGGAATCGGAATCCGCGCGAAGTAGGCCTCGGGCGCGCCTGCGATGACTGGCTTCGCGCTGGTGCCATAGGTGTTGCTGGCGGCAGCGTTCTCGTCGGCCAGATTGATCGCGACTTTTTCGATCGAGATTGCGGGCCGTCCACCCGCCTGCCCGAGTCCCAGGATCGCGCGCGGGCGATAGCGGACGATCGCGGCGTTGAGGCGGCGTACGGCGGCGGCGCATCCGACCGGGACCTTCACCGATTTGACTTTGAGCGCCGCGATCTCGTCGCCGTCGAGGCTCCGGGCGATCTCCCATGAGGGATTGATCCGCTCGCCGCGAAATGGCGCGAATCCAGTAATCAGCAAAATCCGCGACTGCGCCATGCGAGCCTCTAGCTCTTGCGCACCGGATGCTCGATCGGAACGTCGTCGCGATTACCCCATTCGGCCCACGAACCCCAGTAGTTGCGCACGTTCGGATAACCGGCCAGCCGCAGCGCGACTAACGCGTGCGCGGCGCGGTAACCACCTTGGCAATATGGAATGATCTCGGCGTCGGGGCGCAGGCCGAGCGCCTCGTACTCCGCGCGCAGCGTGGCGGGCGATTTGAATTTGCCGTCGGCGGTGTTGGCTTCCGTCCAATCGCGATGCGCCGAGCCGGGAATCGCGCCGCCGTGGCGGGCGCGCACGCGTTCGCTGAAATACTCGGCGTCGCTGCGAACGTCGAAGATGCGAACCTCGCGGCGTCCGAGCCGCTCGACGATATACGCGCTCGACGCGGAGATCTCGTCGCGCGGCGCACCCTTGAAGTGCGTCGGCTTTATCGCCGCCGGCGCGGTCCAGAGCTTTTCATTCGCGAGCGCGCGCAGTCCGCCGTCGAGCATCCTCGCGCGCCGATGCCCCATCCATTCGAGCAGCCACAGCACGCGCGCCGCGCGCATCCCGGAGTCGTTCTCGTAGCATACGACGGTTTCCTTGCCGGTGATTCCGAGCGCGGAGAATATCCATTCGAGCTGCGCGCGAAATTCCCGGATGCCGCGATCGGAGCTGTCGGAGTAATGAAACGGAAACGGATCGAAATGGCGCGCTCCGCGGATATGGCCGGCCCAGTAATCGTCGGGCGCGCGGGTGTCGATGAACACGACATTCTTGTCGCTGCGATGCGCTCGCGCCCATTTCGCGTCGACGATTGGTTTGGGTTGCGCCGCTGATGATGCCATCGCGTGGTTCCTTCGCGGCAGGACAAATCGCGCTCAGGCGCCGATGCCGACCGCATCGCTAATAGAGCGAAATCCCTCGCGCCGGAGCAAGGCCATCAGGCCGCGTTTGATTTCCGCCACGACTCCCGGCCCCTGGTAGATGAGCGCGGTGTACAGCTCGACGAGGCTGGCGCCGGCGCGGATATGCTCCCACGCGTCGTCGGCGCTCGAAACACCACCGACACCGATGATCTTGAGGCGTCCGCCGGTGTGGCGGTAAATCTCGCGAATAAATTCGCGCGAGCGGCCCCGCAGCGGAGTGCCGCTCAGGCCGCCAGCGTGCTCGGACGTGATTCCGACCGCGTTGCGCGCGAGCGTGGTGTTGGTCGCGACGATTCCGTCGAGCGCCAGCTCGAGCGCGGTGTCGCAAATCCGGCGCAGATCGGCGGATTCGAGATCGGGCGCGACTTTGAGCAGGATCGGCGGACGACGCGGCGCGTTCGTCATCGCGGCGTTGATCGCGGCGAAAATCTCGCGCATCCGCTCGGGCGATTGCCAGTTGCGCAGGCCGGGCGTGTTCGGCGAGCTGACGTTGACGACGATAAAATCCGCCAGCGCGCCCATCCGGCGGACGAGCGACGCATAGTCTTCCGCGACGCGCTCGACCGCGGTCTCCTTGTTCGGCCCTAGATTGATCCCCAGCTTGATCGCGACTCCGCGCCGACGCATCCGCTCGATACGGCCGGCGACCGCGTCCATCCCGTCGCTCGGAAAGCCGAGCCGGTTGATGAGCGCGCGGTTCTCCGGCAAGCGGAAGACGCGCGGACGCGGATTTCCCGACTGCGGACGCGGCGTAATTGTGCCCAACTCGGCGAATCCAAAGCCGAGTCCCTGCCACGCGCCGGCGGCGACGGCATCTTTGTCCATCCCGGCGGCGAGTCCGATTGGATTTGAGAATTCCAGGTCCCAGAGTTTGACCCGCAATTCGGGAGGATCGGCCGGCGGCGACAGAAGCGGCCAGGTGGACAGGAGCGAGAGGGTCATGCGATGGGCGGTCTCGGCGTCGCACTGGAAGAGAGCGGGCTTTGCGAGTTTGTACAGTTCCGAGAGCATCATGGCCGTCGCATCGGCAATCTTGCAGTCCCGTGCGGCGCTACGCAAATCGCCAAATTGGCAACTCAATGAAAGGATGCGCTGACGCAAAGGGCGAGATTCCTCGCGATCTCTGCCAATCACCGTAGCGAGCACGACGCGATACGCTGTGCCTGAACGCGCTCGGAATGACACGGATGACGCGAAAGGTGTCATTCCGAGCGCGAGCGGGCGATGCATAATCGCGTCGTGCTTGTCGCGCCGAGCGGCAGGGGCCGCGAGGAATCTCGCCAGTGGCGCAGGCGAACCCTCAGAATGGGGGTCGAATCGGCGCGTGTGGGGATAATCGTCGCCGCGATGGATGCATTCCCGTGCGCGCATGGAATATGATCGGAGACGAATCGATCAAGCGGAGAATTTCCCGGAGGCGGACGACGACGCGGTGAGCAATCAGACAAAGATGGAGGTCAAGCTGGTCGATTACGCGCAGCTTCCGCTCGAGAAGCTCTACGCCGCGTTCCGCACCTGTTATTCGTCGGAGACCCCGATCGAAGTCTGGGAAAAAATCAGAACCGAAAAGATTAGCCACGAGACGATCCGCAAATTTATCGGGGAGCGGCTGAAGACCGGACACGCCTCGCCGCTCGAGCAGGTCGTGTTCTGGTTCGGGATCTCGGGCGTGTCGCGATCGCTATCGCATCAGTTCGTGCGCCATCGCATCGGGATTAGCTTCGAGCAGCAGAGCCAACGCTACGTCAAGTTCAAGCAGGATCGGATGGCGTACGTGCTGCCGCAATCGTGGCAGCGAGTCGGGCTCGACGGCGAGTACGAAGAGTTGCTGGCGAAGGTGTCGGAGCTTTACGCCAAAGCGCTCAAGGCGGGTATCCCGGCCGAGGATGCACGCTTCGTGCTGCCCAACGCGGCACCGACCAATTTTCATGTGATGGTGAATTTTGCCGAGATGCTGCACATCTGCGACCTGCGCCTGTGCCTGCGCGCGCAGTGGGAGATTCGGCGGATGGTCGCGATGATGCGGGCGGAGATCAGGCGCGTGCTGCCCGAGATCGCGGTGTTCCTGCAGCCCAAGTGCGGCGAGAACCGCATGGGATATTGCGACGAGTCGCTCGAGGATTGGGCCAAGTGCCCGCTCGGCAAAGTGCGCCCGCACAAGTCCGCGCTGTTCGAGATGTACGAGCTACACGGCAAGCGCAAATCCGAAGCGCTCGGCGAAGCCGAGTTCAAAGCAGTCGAAGAAAAAGAGCTGCTCTAAATCATCTCTCGCGCTCTTTCTGGCCCCTCGCCCTGAAAGGAGAGCTTGCATAACCAATCGGAGGAGTGCGCCGGCACGGAAGGGCGAGATTCCTCGCGATACCCGCCGTTTCACGTGATGCGCAGGGACCCATCTGCATTGCCGGTGCGCGCTCGGAATGACAATTTCCGGGTATTTTGTGTCATTCCGAGCGCAGGTGGGCGTTGCATAGGGCGGCGTATTGCCTACCGTCGAGTAGCAGGAATCGCGAGGAATCTCGCCCTCGGAATTCAGCACGCTCTCCGAAGAGTTATGCAAAATATGCAAAGCTCTCCTTTCAGGGCGAGGGATAAGATTGTTGCGCGCGTGGAGGACTTGATCGTTCAATGGTGCTGATGGCGGCTAATCCTGATTTGGAGCGTGCGATCGCGGCGTTCAACCGCGGTGAGTACTTCGACGCCGCGGAGGGCTTCGAAAATTCGCTCCGAGTGATCGACGACGCGGACCTGAAAGCGGTCGTCAACGCGCTCAACCAGATCTCGGCCGGGCTGCATCTGCGATTCGAGCGCGGGGGACGGCAGGCGTCGATCAACCTGATGTCGCAGGCGATGCTTGCGCTCGACGATATGAAACCCGCGCGCGCGGGGATCGATATCGGGCGGCTGTATGACGAGGTCTCGGCGCTGGTCGCGGAAATCAGGGCAGCGCCGCGCGACGCTCGCGACGGGCTGAAGCATCGCGCACGAATCTTCCTCGAGCGCCGTCGCGCGCCAAAGATCAACCGCACGAAATAACCCGCGCGGTCTATTGACTCAATATAGGTCCGATGTTAAATCCACTCAGCCTATAGGATAATGCTGTCAAAGAAATCGAAATATGCGTTGAAGGCGCTAACAATTTTAGCCAAAGAATACGGTCAGGGGCCGGTGCTTATTTCGGATATCGCGCAGCGCGAAGAGATCTCGCGCAAGTTTCTCGAAATCATTTTGCTGGAACTCAAGAATGCGGGAATTCTGCAGAGCAGAAAAGGCAAGGGCGGCGGATACTCTCTGGGGCGGCCTCCGCGCCAAATAAGTCTGGGACACGTGATCCGCGTGCTGGACGGCCCTTTGGCGCCTTTGCCCTGCGTCAGCAAAACGGCCTACGTGCGCTGCCGCGAATGCCGGGACGAGCGCACTTGCGGCATCCGGATGGTGATGAAGCAGGTTCGCGACGCGACCGCGCAGATCCTGGACTCGACCACTCTGGAAGACATGCTGAAGCAGGTCGAGTTGGCAGTGATGGGAAAAGAGGCAGTGAGTTTTTCGATTTGAGACTCTTTTTTTGGGAGATTACTCTAGTCATCTAATAGGATTACTTATGAACGAAAAAGAAGCGCAGTTCGGAGGCACGTATCCGCCTCCTCAAGTCCTCGAACGCATCTCGCAAGCGATCCAGGGTGTCCGCTTTGGTTCGGTCGAGGTGGTGATCCAGGACGGCAGGGTCATCCAGATCGAGCGCAAGGAAAAATTTCGCTTTGATCGTCCGAATCGATCTTGAGCCAGTCGATTCGATAATTGAGCGCGCCAACCGCGCAAACGCGGATGGCCATTGAGACACCGCGGGCAGCTTTTTGCGCCGGCCAGAGAAGGATCGGCGCCGGGATCGGAGTCAATGAAAGACACCTTCGAGCTGACTGGACATCCGGAAGCTCTCCAGATTGGAGGAACCTTCCGTGATGAGAAAACTGACGCCGACGTTACTGCCGACGCTATGGCTTTCGGCATTGGTGGGGGTGGCGGCGATTCCGCTGCCGGCTTCCGCTCAGTCCACGATCAGAACTGACCCGTCGAGGGACCAGCAAATTATCGAGCTGAGGGAGGAAATAAAGCAGCTCGAACACCGCGTGGACACACTGCAGGGACTCGACCACAAGGTCCAGGTCATCGATCGCAAGCTCGAGGTTCAATCAGCGGCCGAACAGGCCCAGATCAAGGTCGAGCAGGATCAGGCCAAGAACGCGCCGGTCATCAAGGCAGGTGCTCAGGGCTTTTCATTTGGGTCATCCAATGATGACTGGCGGGTGGAATTCCACGGAATCGTCCAGGCTGACGGACGCTTTTTCGCTAACGGCACCGACAAGACTCCAAGCACATTCTATTTGAACCGGGCGCGTCCGATCCTGGCCGCGACTTTCGACAAGTACTACGGATTCAACATCACGCCGGATTTTGGCCAAGGTAAAGTGGTCCTGCAGGACGCATATGTAAGCGACGACCAACTGCCATGGGCGGAGTTCCGGGTGGGAAAGTTCAAGACTCCGTTCGGACTCGAGCGCTTGCAGGTGGATACCTACGTACCGTTCAGTCAGCGATCCGAAACCACCAACCTGGTTCCGAACCGCGATTACGGACCTGAGGTTCGTGGCGCGTTTTTCGACAACCGGTTGACTTATCAACTGGCTATAATGAACGGAGTGCCGAACAATACGGCATCCGTCGATTCCGACATCAACGACGGCAAGGATTTCATCGGCCGCGTCTTCGCCGAACCATTCAGGAAGAGTGAATACCCCTGGGCTCAGGGACTTGGCCTTGGTTTCGCCGCGACTTATGGCGATGAGAGCGGCTCGACAATCTCAGTCTATAAAACCTACGGCCAGGTGACCTGGTTCAGTTACAACTCGGGCGTGACTGCGGCCGGGCGTCGCTATCGGCTGTCTCCGCAAGGCTATTACTACTGGGGGCCGTTTGGACTAATGGCGGAGTATGTATCCGATAACCACAGCCTCAACCGATTTGCGACCGTCACGCACGGCGGAGTCACGAAAAAAATAGATCGCTACGCGACCTTCGCCGACGATGGCTACAGTGTCACGGCGATTTACGCTCTGACCGGCGAGAAGGAGTCTTACACCGGCCTGACGCCGTTTCGCAATTTCGACCCTGAACACGGCGGCTGGGGCGCATGGGAACTCGATGCGCGGATCAGCAACGTGGCGACGGACAGCGGACAGTTCAAGCTGGGATTTGCCAGTGCGGCGGTCGCGGCCAGGACGGCAACCGAGTTCGCGTTGGGTCTGGCATGGTATCCAAGCCAGAACGTGAAATGGCAATACGACTACGCCAATACGTTCTTCGACGGCGGAGCGGGAACCACGGCCGCGCCCAAGGATCGTCCAAACGAAAGCGTGTTCGAAACGCAGCTTCAGCTCGCTTTCTAGCAGGCATGACGCAACGCGGCCTCCGCAACAGGAAGATGGAAGTATAGTCAATGTACCGATTAAAACCTCACTTGAGACTATTTGCGGGCGCCGCGATTGCACTAATCGCGGGGGCATTACTCAGTGCCCACGCGCGTGCGGCGAATCAGCGTCTGCTGAATGTCTCTTACGACGCGACGCGCGAGTTCTACGAGGACTATAACGCCGCATTCGTGAAATACTGGAAAGCGAAGACCGGACAAGAGGTGTCGATTGAGTTGTCGAACGGCGGTTCGGGCAAACAGGCCCGAGCAGTAATCGATGGGCTCGACGCCGACGTTGTCACGCTCGGACTCGCTTACGATATCGACGCTATCTCCAGCAAGGCCGGTCTTTTGCCGGCGGATTGGCAGAGCAGGCTGCCCGATGACAGCAGCCCGTACACCTCGACCGTGGTGTTCCTGGTCCGCAAAGGTAATCCCAAGCAGATCAAGAACTGGAGCGATCTGATTCGCCCGGGAGTCGCGGTGATAACACCAAATCCCAAGACCTCGGGCGGCGCGCGATGGGCGTTTCTCGCGGCGTGGGGATACGCGCTCAGGGCGTCGGGCGGCAACGAGGCCAAAGCACGGGAGTTCGAAAAAGCGCTGTACAAAAACGTCCCCGTGCTCGATTCGGGCGCGCGCGGCTCGACCACCAGCTTCGTCGAGCGCGGAATCGGCGACGTGCTGCTGTCGTGGGAGGACGAGGCGTACCTCGCGATTGACAAGCTGGGCAAGGGCCAGTTCGAGATCGTTTATCCCAAGCGGAGCATCGTCGCGCAGCCGCCGGTCGCGTGGATCGACAAAGTCGTTCAGCGCCACGGCACCGCCGATCTGGCGAAGGCCTATCTCGAATATCTCTACTCGGACGAGGGCCAGGAGATCATCGTGCGCAATCACTTCAGGCCGACCAATCCCGCGATCGCGGCAAAGCACGCGAAAGACCTGCCGCCGATCGAGCTGTTCACGCTCAAGCAGGTCTTCGGAAGCTGGGCGGAAGTCCAGAAAAAATTCTTCGCCGACGGCGGGGTCTTCGATCAGATTTATCAGCAATGAGACGGCGCGCTGAAAGACGGAGCGGGCGGTAATCGCGATGGCGCTGAAGAAGGCAAGCGTCCTGCCGGGCTTTAGCCTCGCGATGGGGATCACGCTCGTCTATCTGAGCCTGCTGGTCTTGATCCCGTTGTCGACGATCTTCCTGCAGGCGGCGGGAATGGGTCTCGGCCATTTCTGGTCGGTGATTTCGTCGCCGAGGGTTGCGGCCGCCTACCGGCTGAGTTTCGGTGCGGCGTTTATCGCGGCGATCGTGGATTCAGCGGCGGGTTTCCTGACCGCGTGGGCGTTGACGCGCTACCGTTTTCCGGGCGCGAGCCTTTTCGATGCGGTCGTGGATCTTCCGCTGGCGCTGCCGACGTCGGTTGCGGGAATCACGCTGACCGCAATCTTCGCGGCCAACGGAATTGCCGGCTCGGTCTTCGCCCGGTTCGGAATCAAGGTGGCATACACGCGCCTCGCAGTGGTGGTCGCGATGATCTTCGTTGGAGTTCCGTTCGTGGTCAGAACCGTGCAACCGGTGTTGCAGGAACTGGACCTGGAACTGGAAGAGGCGGCCGAGACCCTGGGCGCGACCCGCCTTCAGACTTTTGCCCACGTGATCATTCCAGCGGTGCTGCCCTCGATTTTGACCGGCTTCGCGCTGGCCTTTGCGCGCGCGATCGGCGAATACGGGTCGGTAATTTTTATCTCGGGCAACATGCCGATGCGCACGGAAATCGCGCCGCTCCTGATCGTCACCGAGCTCGAGCAATTCGACTACCACGCGGCGGCGGCGATCGCGCTGGTGATGCTGATCGCGTCGTTCGTAATGCTGCTCGCGATCAACCTGCTGCAACGCTGGACCTCGCGGATCTACGCCATATGAGCACGCCAGGCATCGGGCCAACGCGCCCGGGCTTCATCGAGCGGATTTGCCGTCCCGCTTCCGGCAACCGCAAAACCGGCCTCGGCGGATTGGCGATCGTGCTCGGCGCGATACTCTTCATGGGTGTCTTCCTGGTCGTCCCGCTCGCGGCGGTCTTCACCCTCGCGCTGCGCGAAGGTGCGCGCGTGTACTTGAGAGCGATCTCCGAGCCGTACGCGCGCAGCGCGATCCGTCTGACGCTGGTTACCGCAATAGTCGTAGTGCCGGTGAATCTCTGCTTTGGCGTCGCGGCGGCGTGGGCGATCGGCAAATTCGAATTTCGCGGCAAGGGACTCCTGACGACTTTGCTCGATCTGCCGTTCGCCGTCTCGCCGGTTATTGGCGGGATGCTGTTCGTGCTGCTGTTCGGAGCGCAGGGAATCGCGGGGCCGTGGCTGGACGCGCATGGAATCCGGATCGCGTTTGCCGAACCGGGAATCATCCTGGCGACCGCGTTCGTGACTTTTCCGTTCGTTGCCCGCGAGCTGATTCCAATCATGCAGGCGAATGGAACCGAGGAGGAACAGGCCGCGATCTCGCTCGGCGCCAGCGGATGGCAGACATTTTTCCGCGTCACGCTTCCGAACGTGAAGTGGGGCGTGCTGTATGGAGTGATTCTCTGCAACGCGCGCGCGATGGGCGAGTTCGGCGCAGTTTCGGTTATCTCAGGCAACGTCCGCGGGCGCACGAGCACGATGCCGCTGTACATCGAAATTCTATACAACGACTACGAGTTCACCGCCGCGTTCGCGGTCGCGTCGCTTTTGACCTTGCTCGCGATTGTGACGCTCGTCGCCAAGCGGATCGTCGGACGCCGCGCCGGAATCGTAGATGAAGAAATCGCGGCCAACGAGGAGGATCTGGCCGCATGAGTATCGAGGTTCGCGGCATCTCCAAGAAATTCGGCAGCTTCACCGCGCTCGACAACGTGAACCTGAGCGTCGAGACCGGTGAGTTGGTCGCGCTGCTAGGGCTTTCGGGATCGGGCAAGACCACGCTGCTCCGAATCATCTCGGGGCTCGAAGCCGCCGACTCCGGGACGGTGCACTTCCACGGCGAAGACGCGACCGCGATTAGCGTGCGCGAACGCCAGGTCGGATTCGTGTTCCAGCACTACGCGCTCTTCCGCCACATGACGGTGTTCGAGAACATCGCGTTCGGATTGCGCGTGCGGCCGCGGCAAGCGCGACCCTCAAAGGTTGAGATCGCCGAACGGGTTCACAAGCTACTCAAGCTGGTGCAGCTCGACGTCCTGGCCGGCCGCTATCCCTCGCAACTCTCGGGAGGACAGCGCCAACGCATCGCCCTTGCGCGCGCGCTGGCGGTCGAACCCAAGGTGCTACTGCTCGATGAGCCGTTCGGCGCACTGGACGCGAAGGTGCGGCAGGAGCTGCGGCGATGGCTCAAGCGGCTGCACGAGGAGTTGCGCATCACCAGCATCTTCGTCACCCACGACCAGGATGAAGCGCTCGAGGTCGCCGATCGCGTCGTGGTCATGAACGCGGGACGGATCGAGCAGGTCGGCACGCCGGAAGAGGTTTATCATCATCCCGCAAACGCGTTCGTTTACAATTTCCTCGGCAACGTGAACCTGTTCCATGGCCGAATCGAGAACGGCAAGGTCTATGTGGGCGAGACCGTGTTCGAACTCGACGGCGCTGACCGGCGCGCGGTCAACGGAGCCTCGGGCAAGGCGGCGCTCTACATGCGGCCGCATCTGCTCGAACTCGACCGCACGCCGCACGGGCACGAAAACTTTCGCGCGACCGTCAAGGCGATCAACGCGGCGGGTCCGCAGGTCAAAGTCGAGTTGGTCGCCGAATGGGGCGATCGGGTGCAGGTCGAGATCGATCACGAGCGCTACCGGATTCTCGCGATCGAACCGGGTGCGCAGGTTTTTGTTCATCCCAGGCAGAGCAGAGTTTTCGTTTACCAGATTTAAGGTGCGGCTCTAACCAGTCAGTTGCGCGAGCAGCTTTTTGAGCTTTGGCGCGCCCGCAAGCGCGGTGCGGATCTTCGCGATCTCGTCGGTATCGACGATCAGCGGCATCCGCTGGAACCGTCCGCGCTGGTCGTAAACGCAGAAGCGAATCTCATACGATCCCTTCGCCATTCCGTCGGTGAACTTGAGCAGCTGAATGCAGGGGACGTGGTACGGAGTCGCGACCCTTATCTCTTCCTCGATAATTCCCGAGCCCCAGTGGAGCGCGAACGTGCGCGGTCCGGCTGCGGGCTTCGATTTTTTTGCGGTCGCCATCGACACCTCCCGAGCATGATTTTTTCGCTTGTGCGAAGCAGATCAGCGTCTACCAGATTTGAGAACTCTCCGCCAAAGATACTAAAGGTGAAATTTCGGATATCGCGCGCGAACGCGCTCCGCGATTTGACTGAAACGGGCGCGCCCGCGATGCTGATGCAGCAGCGGAACCATCGGCCATGAACATCACGCAGGAATCTGTCGCGGCGGGCTTGAGGCACGCGGATTACATCACCAATCAGCGCGTCGAGACGGCGGTGTTTCTCGCGCTCGCGCTCGAAAAGCCGCTGCTGATCGAGGGACCCGCCGGCGCGGGCAAAACCGAGGTCGCCAAGGTGCTGGCCGCGATGCTGCCGGCTGAGCTGGTGCGGCTGCAATGCTACGAGGGACTGGACGAAGCGCGCGCGCTGTACGAATGGAATTATCAAAAGCAGCTTCTGCGCCTGCAGGCGGACGAGGCCAACGGCGCGCGCTGGGAAGATCTGTCCGAGCACATTTTCTCGCGCGAGTACCTGCTCGAGCGTCCGCTCCTGAAGGCGATCACGTCGCCGAGCCGCGTGGTCCTGCTAATCGACGAGGTCGATAAGGCCGACGAGGAGTTCGAGGCGTTCCTGCTCGAGCTGCTCTCGGATTTTCAGGTCAGTATCCCGGAGCTCGGCACACTGCGCGCGCGAGAGCGTCCGGTTGTGGTTCTGACCTCGAATCGCGCGCGCGAGCTTTCGGAAGCGCTGCGCCGACGATGCCTTCATCTCTTCATCGACTTTCCCGGAATCGAGCAGGAACGAAAAATAATTGCACTCAAAGTACCGGGCCTCGATGAGCGCCTTGCAGTCGAGGCCGCGCGCTTCGTCAGCGCTGTGCGCAAGCTCGGCCTGCGCAAACCACCCTCGATCGCCGAGACGCTGGATTGGTGCCGCGCGCTCGTTCAGCTCGGCGTCGTCGAGCTCAATTCGGACTCGATTCGGACCGCGCTAGGCGTGCTGCTCAAGCATGAGGACGACCGCGCCAAGGTCGAGTCGAAAGCGGCGGCGCTAGCGACGCGCCGGCTATGACTCCGTTTCGCGACCAGGTCGTAAATTTTATCGCCGCGCTTCGCACCGCCGGAATTCGCATCTCGGTTTCCGAATCAATCGACGCCCTGCGCGCCGTCGCTGCCGCAGGTTTCGAGCGCGTGACGATGCGCGAGGCGATGGCTGCGGCGCTGATCAAGGACGAAGCCGATCGGATCATTTTTGACGACGCGTTCGCGCGGTTCTTCTCAGCATCCGCGGCCGGAAACGCGCGCGGGCAGCATCCTGATCATCGCGGGCAGCTCGAATCGGCAGCGAGTGGCCGCGGACGTCCCGGCGAGGAACCAGGCGAGGTCTCGAAACCTCGCGAGCGTCCTCAGCCAAGCCGCCCGGGCACAAAGAGCGCGGCGCGCGATCGCCAGAATCAGGCTGAAGACCGCAAGGGCGATCGCGCCGAGGCGAAGACCGATTCGGAGAACGAATCGGAAGATCGTTCCGCACAAGGTCGTACGGCGAAAGATAACGGGCGGGAAGAATCTGGAATCGAGGCTAGACGCGCGGCGCGGATGCGCGCGCTCGAGCGCGCGCCGTTCGCCGCCTACACCGATCTCGAATACGTGCAGGCGCGTGACACGCTGGCGATCCTGAAACGTCGCTTCCGGGTCCGCCTCGGACGGCGCTTGCGAATCGCAAAGGCCGGGCGGATAGATTTTCGGCGCACGATTCGCGCCGCGACCCAACGCGGCGGCGTGCTCGCCGAGCTACGCTTTCGCGCGCGGCGTCCGCGGCGGATCGATCTGACGATCCTGGCAGACGTTTCCGGCTCGGTGCGCTACGCGTCGGAGCTGATGCTCGAGCTCGTAGCCGGGGCACGCGACCATTTTCATCGCGTGCGGAGTTTCGTTTATATCGACCGACTGGCCGAGGCCGAGTTCGAGTCCGGCCACCTGGTGACGACGCCCGCGCTCGACCTCTACGCGCGTTCGGATTTCGGCCGCGTGCTGGGCGAGCTATGGAACCGCCGGGCCGAGGTTCTCGGCCGCCAGACCGTGGTGGTCATCCTGGGCGACGGGCGCAACAACCGGCGTCCGGCGCGCGCCGATCTGTTGCGCGAGATCGCGCGCAACTGCCGCGCCGTCATATGGCTGAATCCGGAAGAGCCAACACGCTGGGGCACCGGCGACAGTGCGATCGAGCAGTACGCTCGCGAGGTCCGGGCCCACCTGGCGGCGCGCAATCTCCACGAACTGGAACGCGGCCTTCTCGCAATCGCGTAGGGCGCGGCGGTATCGGCTCTAGAAATCCAGCAGCTCGCGCATTCGCTCGAGGACGCGTTGCGCGCGGGTCATTTTCCCGTCCACATGTTGGTCGACGTGCAGCGTCTTTTCGCGATCGAGCTGGCGCTGCGCGACGATTTCGCTGATCGCCTCGGCCGCTTTCGGATGCTCGCGGAACAGACGGGAGAAGCCGTCGCGGTTCATTTCGAGCACCTCGGTGTCGGTCACCGCCTTGATTGTCGCGTTGCGCGGATCGCCGTTTAAGAGCGCACCCTCGCCATAGATCTGCGACGCTCCGCCGTAGGCAAGATGGCGCTCGGTTCCATCCTGCGCGGTTCCGATTATCTCGACCGTGCCGCGGCGCACGATGAACATCGTTTCACCCGGCTCTCCGGTGCGCACCAGCACCTCGCCCGCGCCGAACTGATGCACCTGCACGGTGGGGACGAGGAAGCGGAGGTCGGCGTCGGTCAGCTCGGCCAGGAACGGAACCTTGCGCAGCTCGGTCATGATCTCGGCTTCGTACTCGGCTTCGCCTGCGCCGATCCTCCCGCGGCGTTCGCGCCGCAGCTCGAGCGTGCGCATCGGATACGGAATATCGATCCGGTTACGGCGTAGCGCATACCACAGGCTCGACACGACTTCCGAATGGACGCGCTCCTGCAGTGCGTAATCGTCGATCCAGAATTTGATCCGATAGCGAATCGCGCTGTCGCCGTACTCCCAGGGCATGATTTCAACCGCCGGCTCGCGCGTCACGTGCGGAATATCGCGCAGCACCTTGACCAGCACCTCGCGCACACGATTGGGCGGTACATCGTAGGCGATTCCGATCGAGATTTCGTCGCCGATCGCGCCGCTGAAATTCACCAGCACGTCCTTGCTGACCAGCGAGTTCGGAACCTCAAGCCGCTCATGGGCGCGAGTGACAACGGTTGTCGAGCGCCATCCGATTCCGCGCACCTGTCCGACAAAGTTGCCTGCACGCACCCAGTCCCCAGGCTCGAAGGGCTTGCCGAGCTGGAGCATCAGGCCGCTGAACACGTTGCTGAGCGATTCCTGTAGGGCGAGACCTATGACCGCGGCGACCACGGTGGTGGTAGTGAGAATCGACAGCGGTTGAAAACCAAAGTCGGTGTACAAGACGACGCCCGCGACCACCGCCCACAACACAAACATCACGAGGTCTTTGAAGATGGTCGAAAAATGCGCGCGCCCGCGCCTCGTCAGACCGTCGAAGGCCTCGAGCAAAAGCCGGATGACTCCGAACAGGAACAGGACCAGCGCGGCGGCGGCAACCTTCTCGGCGATATCGCGTCGATGAATCAACGTCGAGGCGACGTCGAGGATCAGGCCGGACGCGATAAGCACAAATGTGTTCGAGCTGATCGAGGAGCGCCGCCGCCTGAGCGCGAAGGCTCCCAGAAGCGCGACCAGAATCGCGAGCGATTCCGCGAAATCGCGCAGATCCGAATGGATCGCCCAGAAACCGAGAATCAATTGCAGCGGCGTTGACCGCATCGTTTATGCCCCGATGACCTCTATATCCCGATCACGTCGGCGATTCCGCTGAGCAATTTCCCGGCGGCAAAAAACTCCGCCGCGATCTCGCGCGCCGCGCGCGCATGCCGCGCATAGTCCGCGTTCACGCGCCCGATCGCATCGACCGCTTCATCGGCGGTGTCGAAGCCCAAAAGGCCTTCGCCCTCGGGAATGAACTTCTCAAATCCCGTGCGCTGGGTCACGACCGGGCGCCCCGCCGCCAGATAGCATACGCTGCGGTCGCTGAACCATCCGGAGCGTGTGCGCACGTAGATGTCCTTCGCGACCGTGAACTCGCCGCGCGAGGCACTGATATATTTGCGATACGCATCGATATCCAGCGACATCGGCGTCACCGGCATGATCGAGAATCCGCCCGCGAGCGCAGCGTCGTAGTCGGGACCGGCTTTCAGGTCGGTGGCCATCTCTATCGGCTGCGCCGCCCGGCGCGGAACCTCGAACATCCGCTGAAAGTTGACGTGCTTGGACCAATAGTAGGTATCGCCGCCGATCACCAGATCGCTGCCGTGGTTGCGCCAGGTGCCGACGGTGGTGAACGCGCGCGGCTTGGCCGGGCCAACGCCGGCGGGCCAATCGTCGAGCAGGACAGGAGGCCGGGTGCTATGCCAATCGATTCCCGCCGCCGGAAGTTTGCAATCGGGCGCACCGATATTGGCGGCGTAAGTGAAAAAAAACTTGTGCGCAGACGCGAACTCGCGCGCGAGCGCGATTTTGCGCGCGTATTCGACCTGAAACGTTCCGGGGTCGGTTTCGAGATAGACGAGGCAGCGCGACGCGCGATGCTCCTCGCGCGGCTCGGTCGCGCCGCACAGATTGATCACAGCGTCTGCGCCGCGGATCAGCTCGAGGCATCGCTCGCGCGGCATCCCGACGTACTCCTCGCGCACGGAATCGAGAAATGCCCACCGGCCGCCGAAGCCGTAGCGTTCGAGCACGCCACCCAACAGCCGCAGGTTGCGCGAAGGATCGCGCGTGATCGTAACCTCGAGCGGATCGTAGCAATGCGCTCGGTGATCCTCGATGTAATAGACGTCGAAGCCGAGTTCGCGAAATCCGATCAGATGATGCAGCAGCTGCCAGACGACACCCGCGAACGGGTACCGCGCGGCGAGGTGAAGAACGACGATTCGGCCCTTGCGCTTTTGGTCCACCAGGATTGAGCAATTTTACTGTGCGCGATGGATTATAGATAGCGGGTGCAGTGGTTAGACGAAGGCACGAGGGACATCTCAAGAGGACGCCTCGCGTGAGCCGACGGGCCGTCGGCCGCCACTGGCAGAAAAGACCTATCGCGTGACGTCAACCCACTTCTCAGACGTACACCACCCAACTGCGCTTTTCGTCCCAGTTCCTCGATTGCGCGTTACTTCTCCGTCAGTGGTGGCCGACGGCCCGTCGGCTCACGCGACGCGTCCTCTTGTACGCGAGTGCGCCACACCATCGTCACGGCAGGCCGGCGATACGCCTTAGTTCGTCGTTCAACAACTCGACGGTCTTTCGCCGCTGGCTGACTTGCGCCGCGCGATTCTCTCCCAGCTCGCCCAGGTAGCATCCGCGATCCGGCAGATAGAGCACCGCGCGGTAGGGAAATCCCGGCTTGAGCTCGTGCCACGGCTTGCGCGCGATAACTCCCTCGATAGCCGCTTCGACCACGCGCTCGCACATCTCGAGACCGTCGCGCCAGGTGAGCGCGGCGGCGGCGCGCAGTCTGGCGGTGCGGCGCGAATCCTCGATTTCTTCCATCCGCCGCATCACCTCGGCGACGAGCGCATCATCCGGATCCTCGGTGGCGTTGCCGAGCCATCTGTGCGAGCGCACGCCCGGCTCGCCGCCGAGCGCGTCGATCTCGAGGCCGCCGTCGTCGGCAATCGTCGCGATACCGGCGCGCGCGAAATAGAAGCGCGCCTTGATCAGCGCGTTGCCCGCGAACGTGGCGGCCGTCTCCTCCGGATGCTCGCGGATACCCGCGTCGGCCAGCGAAATCGGTTTGAGCGCGTATGCGGCGAGCAGCAGGCGGTACTCAGCCAGCTTGGCGGGATTGGTGGTTGCTATGAGAATTTCTTTCATCGCGATGCTGCGCGCCGATGCGGTGGGTCAGGATTTTGATTTCGGATGGTAAGTGAATTTCAGATTCTCGCGCTCACGATGCTCTTCGAGTGCAAGCTCGATCAGCCGATCGATCAGCTTGTCATTGGGGATTCCGCTCGCCTCCCACAGCTTCGGATACATGCTGATCGAGGTGAAGCCGGGAATCGTGTTTACCTCGTTGACGTAAATGCGGCGCAGATCGCGGCTGGCCAGAAAATCAACCCGCGCCATCCCGTGAATTGAGAGCGCCTTGAACGCGCGGATCGAGATCATGCCGAGGCGCTTCATGATCACGGCTGGAATGTCGGCAGGAATCTTCGTCTGCGCGCCGATCGGATCGACATACTTGGATTCGTAGCTGTAGAACTCGTGCGCACTCGCCACGATCACCTCGCCCGCGATGGAAGCCTCGGGACGATCGTTGCCGAGCACCGCGACTTCGAATTCGCGGCCTGCGCACGAGGCCTCGATCAGCGCCTTGCGATCGTACTGAAATGCGTCTTCGAGCGCGGCGTCGAGTTCGGCCGCGCGTTTGACCTTGCTGACGCCGATCGATGATCCGGCCGCGTTGGGCTTGATGAACACCGGGTAGCCGAGTCCGCGCGCGAGCTTGCGCGCGCCGGCGCGATCGACTTGCCACTCGGCGCGCTCGATCGAGTGATAGCGCACGACTGGGACCTTCGCGGCGCGCAACAATCGTTTCTGCACGTCCTTGTCCATCCCAATCGCGGAGCCGAGCACGCCGGCGCCGACGTACGGAATGCCGGTCAGATCAAGCAGCCCCTGCACGCTGCCGTCCTCGCCGAAGGTGCCGTGCAGCACCGGAAAAATCACGTCGAGCTCGCCCGCGACCGGCCCTCCCGTGCTCGCGAGATCGCCCGAAGTGGGCGCCCTGACCAGAGCGCGGCTGTTCCGATGCGGCAGCAAGGTGACGGGAGTATCTCCCGCCGAGAGCGCGGCCAGATGCGGCGTAGTGTCGGCGAGCAGCTTGAGCGCGTCATTTTCGAGATACCACTTGCCGTCGCGATCGATTCCGATCGGCACGATCTCGTAACGCTCCGGATCCATCGCGGACATCACACTGAGCGCCGACCGGAGCGACACTTCATGCTCGCCCGAACGGCCGCCGAACAGAACTCCAACCCGGATTTTATTGCTCAACGCCATCGCATGCAGCCGCTCGCGCGGAGCATCGATTGTGACATGGCGCGCGAAAATCTTCGAGCGCGCTTCGAGTCACGCTTCGCGCAGCGCATGGAATCGCGCTCGCCGCGCCGATAGAGTTTCGCCGATGAAGCGCTATCCGTTCGTCACCGTTGACGTTTTCACTTCCCGCGCGCTTGCGGGCAACGGGTTGGCGGTCTTCACCGACGCGGCCGGCCTGAGCGACACCGAAATGCAGTCGCTGGCGCGCGAAATGAATCTCTCCGAGACGACGTTCGTGTTCCCGCGCGACGTCGCCATCGAGCGCGAGCGCGGAATCAGCGTGCGCATCTTCACGATCGGATACGAACTCCCCTTCGCCGGCCATCCGACCCTCGGCACCGCCTTTGTGCTCGCGCGGACGCGGCAGAGCCGCGATATCGTGCTCGACCTGAAGGTGGGAAAAATCCCGGTTCATTTCACCGATCGCGAGGGCGAGCTGTTCGGCGAGATGACGCAGCGCGATCCTGAATTTGGCTTCGTTCACAACGCCGTCGAAGTCGCGGCCGTCACCGGATTGCCGCCCAGCGCGATCGACGCGTCGCTGCCGATTCAGACTGTTTCTACCGGGGTGGCATTTGCGATCGTGCCGATAATCTCGTTGGCTTCGTTTGCCAAACTGCACGTCGATCAGGCGCGGATACTTTCCTACCTTGAGCGTACCGCGACGCATCAGTTTTATTTTGTTTCACGTGAAACCCAAGACCCGGCGGCGCGGCTCCATGCGAGGATGCAATTTATCGGCGGCGAGGATCCCGCAACCGGCTCGGCCGCCGGCGACGCGGCGGCGTGGATGGTTCGGCACGGAGTCGCGCAACCGGGAGAGCAGGTGCTGATCGAGCAAGGTATCGAAGTGCAGCGCCCCAGCCGAATTTTCGTGCGCGCGAGCCGCGACGAATCGCGCGTGCACGAAGTTCGCGTCGGAGGCAATGTAGTCGAGGTGATCCGCGGCGAGGTGTCGCTGCCCTAGTCTCGCGTCCACTCGCGAGCATCGCGCGGTTACTGGCGATAGTTCGGGGCTTCCTTGGTGATGAACACGTCGTGCACGTGGCTCTCGCGCTGGCCAGCGTCACTCACGCGGATAAAGCGCGCGCGGCGGCGAAGCTCGGCGAGATTGGCGGCGCCGAGATAACCCATCCCGGATTGCAAACCGCCGATGAGCTGCTCGATATTCGACGCGAGCGACCCACGATGCGGCACGCGGCCTTCGATTCCCTCGGGCACGTGCTTGCCCTCGGCAGCCTCCTGCATCCCGTAACGATCGTGCGTACGCTCGTTCATCGCGCCGATCGAGCCCATCCCGCGATACAATTTGTAGGTACGGCCCTGGTAGAGAATCGTCTCGCCGGGACTTTCCTCGGTGCCCGCGAACAGCGATCCGATCATCACCGAGGTCGCGCCCGCCGCGATCGCCTTGGTGATATCGCCCGAGAAGCGAATTCCGCCGTCGGCGACGATCGGAATTCCGCGCGGCTCCGCAATCGCCGCCGTATCCATGATCGCGGTGATTTGCGGAACGCCGACGCCCGAGACCACCCGCGTGGTGCAGATCGATCCGGGACCCATCCCGACTCGCAGCGCGTCCGCGCCCGCGTCTATCAGCGCCTTGGCGCCTTCGGAGGTGGCGACATTGCCCGCGATAATGTCCACGTCGGGACAATCGCGACGCGTCGCGCGGACCGCCTCGAGCACGTTGTGCGTGTGACCGTGCGCAGTATCGATGCAAAGCACGTCAACTCCCGCGCGGCGCAGGGCAAGCGCGCGCGCCTCGCGCTCGGGACCGACGCCGATCGCGGCGCCGACGCGCAGACGGCCGCGGCTGTCCTTGCTCGAATGCGGATGCCGCGTCGCCTTGTCCATATCCTTCACCGTGATAAGGCCGCGCAGACGCTCGTGCTCGTCGGTGAGCAGGAGTTTTTCGATGCGATGCGCCTGCAGGATTTCCTTGGCCTGATCGAGCGAGATCCCGGGCCGCGCCGTGACCAGCTTGGTGGTCATCACGTCGCGCACCGGCTTGTCGAGGCGTTTTTCGAAGCGCAAGTCGCGATTGGTCAGAATTCCGACCAGGCGGCCCTCCTTCACCACCGGCAATCCGGAGATGTGATGCTGCTCCATGATCGCGAGCGCTTCTCCGATCCGCTGCTCGGGATGGACGGTGACCGGATCGGCGATCATCCCGCTTTCATATTTCTTGACCGCTTCAACTTCGGCGGCCTGCTGCTCGATCGAGAGATTGCGATGGATAAATCCGATACCGCCGTGCTGGGCAAGCGTGATCGCGGTGAGCGATTCGGTGACGGTGTCCATCGGGGAGGACACCAGCGGGATGCGCAGATGGATTTTGGGCGTGAGTTGGGTGGCGACGTCGCAGGCGGTGGGGAGCAGGTCTGAAAACTGCGGCAGCAGGAGAACGTCATCGAAAGTTAGACCTTCGCGAAGCTCCGAATGAGGCATTTGGAGACCCTCCTTAAGCAAAAAGCCCGCAGTTGACCTGCGGGCTTTCGTCCGTTTGTAAGAGCTGAAACGCGTGCGTGCTAATCTGACGCGCCATAACTGAAAGTAACAGAGAGCGGTGCCGCAATCAACACGGAGGAATCAACCGGCCACCAAGACACGAAGGCACGAAGAAGGCCGGCTGAATATTCCATCATCGAAGCCACTGCGACGCTCCTCGTCGCGGCGCGCTGGAGCAAAAGCACGCTAAAGATCGTCGCCGCCGAAACATACATCAACTGAATTTCTGTGCGAAGTATCGCGGGTTCGGTAGAATCCGCCAATCAACGATACGCGGCGCATCCACGCCGACAAACATCAAAGGGGGCTGTCATGCTTTGCATTGTTGAACTGCTCAACGAAGTGATCGATATGACTCCGCAAGACTTCGCCGAACGCGTCGGGCTTACGAGCATCACGGCAGCACACTATCAAAGGATGGGTTTCGACAACTGGCTTCGCCAGTGCGTCACGCCGAGCCGTCAATTCGCAAGCCTGAACGACGCCTACGGCGAATTCGTCAAGAGTTTCGGTTAGGCGGCGACGCTAAGTTTGGATGAATAGGTGCAATTCGGCGGCCATTGAGCTATCGTTCGCGCACATTCGCGGGTTTTGAGAGACCGACCGAGTTGCTGTGACCGAAAAGTTCACGTTCTATGAGTTTTTTGCAGGGGGCGGATTCGTGCGCTTGGGACTGGGGGCGCGCTGGAAGTGTCTGTTTGCGAATGACATCTCCGAGAAAAAGGCGGCATCCTATAGAGCGAACTTTCCGCCATCCAACGAACTGCATGTAGCCGACATCAAAGGGGTGGCGCCGTCTAGTTTACCGGGCCGTGCAGATATGGCCTGGGCCTCTTTCCCTTGCCAAGATTTGTCGCTAGCAGGCGCAGGAGCCGGCTTGCAAGGTGAGCGCAGCGGGACATTTTGGACCTTCTGGAAGATTCTTCGGTCGCTCGGCGAGGAAGGTCGACAACCTACAATTGTAGTGCTTGAAAACGTCCCCGGGGCCGTGAAATCTCATGGTGGAAGGGATTTTCTGGAGATCATTCGCGTTCTCAATCAAGTAGGTTACCGTGTGGGAGCGATGATCGTTGATGCGTCCCTCTTTCTTCCGCAATCTCGTCCTAGATTAATCCTAATTGCGGTTTCCTGTGATTATGAGTTCCCTGCGACACTAACCGATAACCCATTTTCTCGGCCATGGCATACACGCGCGATTTGCGAAGCGTTTTTTGCACTTTCTCCGCATTATCGGCAGCGATGGGTATGGTGGAGATTGCCTTTACCTCCGTCGAGATCTAACTCAGTAGATTCTCTCATTGAAGATCCTCCTATAGGAGTGACTTGGTATTCGCCGAATGAAACCGAGAAACTTCTCGCCCAAATGACGCCCGTGAATCTCGCGAAAGTCGCCCATGCTCTTTCATACCAGGAGCGAAAAGTGGGACTCGTCTATCGACGGACGCGTGTCCTGCCTGATGGAACTCGGAATCAAAGAGCAGAGGTCAGGTTCGATGGAGTCAGCGGCTGCCTCAGAACACCAGGTGGCGGCTCGAGTCGGCAGATCGTATTGATTGTCGAGAACGGCGTCGTAAGATCGCGACTCCTGACGGCGCGGGAAGCAGCGCGTCTCATGGGCCTGCCTGAAAAATACAAGCTACCCAATAACTATAACGAAGCCTATCATCTCGTTGGAGACGGAGTTGCTGTGCCCGTCGTATCTTGGCTCGAACGGCACATTCTCGCTCCCCTTCTCTCACGCGAAATCACAACACACGCGGCACTATGAGCGACCTCAAACCCGAGGCAAACGGCGCCCTGCGCGAATTTGGAACAGCTAATAAGGTGGCAGGGTCGAAGGGAAAATTATCGGTCGCACTGCATATTACGCGTTTAGCGATCGAGAAAGGTCTTCCGATCGATTCGAAAGAGTTAATAACTGAAGGGAAGGGTCAGCTCAAGGGTATTGGCGCTCCGCGGATCAAAGGAATTCTGGCGGACTATGGCATCACGCAACGCCTCGCATCAGAAGCCGGTAGGACGAGCCGCGGTAGTTTGGGCTTCGGTACAGACTATGCGCAGGTGCTGAACACCCTTAAGCAGCGTGGAATAATCCACGAAGAGGATCTTGGGGTCGTCGAGAAATGGTGGATCGAGAAGGTGAAGGAATATTTTGAAGCCCAGCCTTTCAAATTGAAGTTTGATACGACAGCCTCCCTTCGTACCGCCGTATTAAGTCTCCTTAAGCAGGCACAGCAGAGGCAGCAGCAAAATCCCGGCACTCATTATGTGGGAATCGTGCTGCAACACCTAGTTGGGGCAAAGCTCGCTCTTGCGCTACCAAAAGAGAAAATGGAGTTTCGGTCCGCCTCCACGGCTGACGAACCTGGAGCATTCGGCGGAGACTATGAGCTAGGAGATTCAATAATACACGTCACGACGGCTCCCTCGCAGAGTCTTCTGCGCAAATGCGCGGAAAATCTATCGGTCAGTAAACGCCCTATAATAGTTACTATAAGAGACGGCGTACCCGCGGTTGCAAATCAAGCTAAGGTAGTAGACTTAGACGATTCCCGCGTCGAGGTGTTTGAAGCCGAACAATTCCTAGTGATGAACATTTGCGAGCTCGGGCAATTCTCAAACAAAAAAATTCAGACGTCCCTACAGGATCTGGTAGCTAGGTACAACAAGATTGTTGAGGCGAACGAGACCGATGCTAGCCTGCGAATCGAAATAGGTTCCTGATTTCCGTCATGGATGTTTTCACACCCAGAGTACGAAGCGCCATCATGGCAAGCGTTCGCTCGCAGGACATGAAGCCTGAACTCACGGTTCGGCGATTGGCGCATCGTTTGGGTTACCGTTTCCGCCTGCATCGACGTACGCTGCCGGGGACACCTGATCTAGTATTTCCATCGCGCCGCCGCGTCATCTTCGTCAATGGTTGCTTCTGGCATGGCCATCATTGTGCGCGCGGAGCACGACTACCAAGGAGCAATCGCGAATACTGGATGCGCAAGATTACCACCAACAAACGGCGCGACCGCGAAACCCTAAGGAAACTTCATTCGTTTGGATGGAGCACCTTAATCGTTTGGGAATGCCAGCTGCGCGATCACGCGAAGGTGAATCAGAGACTCAGAGTCTTTCTCGGTGATCGCGGATATGTGTCGCCAGTCATTGACCCGACGACGAATCGTAGGCAGTAAGTCGGTGCCGGTGCCGAAGCCGTTCGGACCGCTAGAAGAAAGCTTTTACTCGATACTCAATGATGTGTTGTTCGCCAGCCTTGCGGAGATTTCCTGATCCACCCGACTCGTAGAGGTTGTGTTGATCGATCAGGCGCCTTCTATTCCGGCGCGCGGGCTCCGAGCATGTCTCGCGCGCTATCGCTCCAGTTCAGAGGTCGCGCGCGTACGCTAGGGGGTCGCGATAGGCGTCGAAGATTTGGCGTAGCGCGTCGGGCATGGAAACCACCGGGGCCCAGTTCAGATCGGCCATCGTGTTCTCGATCTTCGGCACGCGGTTCTGCACGTCCTGGTAGCCGCTGCCGTAATACGCGTCCGAGGTCGTCGTGATCAGTTCCACCTTCTTTGCGTTGTCGCGGTATTCGTCGTATTCGGCCGCCAGCGCCAGCATCATCTGGGCGAGCTCGCGGATCGAGAAATTATTGACCGGATTGCCGATATTGTAGATTTGACGCGTCGCGCGGCCTCCGGGGTTCTCGATGATGCGCATCAGCGCAGCGATGCCGTCGTCCACGTAGGTGAACGCGCGCTTCTGCTGACCGCCGTCGACCAGCTTGATCGGTTCGCCGCGCACGATGTGGCCGAGGAACTGAGTAATGACGCGGCTGGAACCTTCCTTCGCGGTGTGGATGCTGTCGAGGCCGGCGCCGATCCAGTTGAAGGGACGGAACAAGGTGTAGTCGAGGCCCTCGCTCATCCCATAGGCGTGGATAACCCGGTCCATCAACTGTTTCGAGCAGGCATAGATCCAGCGCGGCTTGTTGATCGGACCGTAGATCATCTCGGACGCTTCCGAGTCGAACTCGCTGTCGCGGCACATCCCATACACTTCGCTGGTCGAGGGGAACAGGACGCGCTTCTTGTGCTTTACGCATTGGCGCACGATCGGCAGGTTGGCTTCAAAATCCAGCTCGAACACACGCAGCGGGTCCTTCACGTAGCTGGCCGGAGTGGCTATTGCCACCAGCGGGATGATCACGTCGCACTTGCGCACGTGATACTCGATCCATTCCTTGTTGATCGTGATGTCGCCTTCGAAGAAATGGAAGCGCGGATTATCCAGCCACTCGCTCACGCGGTCGGTGCTCATGTCCATGCCGTAGACCTGCCAATCGGTGGTTTCGATGATGCGCTTGGTCAGGTGATGGCCAATGAAGCCGTTGACGCCGAGAATCAGGATCTTTTTCATCAGGAGCTTCCTGCCACCGCTTCGCGGCGGCGTTCAATTGGTATCGATCGAAATCTTGTGCAGCTCGCGGACGTGGGTAATCTTCGGATGATCGACCCAGTCGTAGCGGTTGTGTTGATCGATCAGGCGGCCTTCGATTCCTGCGGCGCGCGCGCCGAGCATGTCGATCGAGTAGATGTCGCCCGCGTAGCGCGCTTCATCGGGCGCGACGCCCAGACGCTCCAGCGCGATCTGGAAAATCCGCGGGTCGGGTTTCGCCACGCCTACGATGTGGGAATCGATTATCGTGTCGAAAAATTCCGCGAGGCCGAAGCGCTTCGCGTCGCCTTCGACCTGACCCTCGGCGTTGGACACGATCGCGAGCTTGTAGCCCGCGCGCTTTAAGCGCTCGAGCGCCTCATGCGTGCCCGGCCGGACGACGCGCCATAACGTCGCCTCGCGATGAATCTTCTGGAAATGCTCGCCGCATTCGCGAATCTCTTCTTCAGGAATTCCCGCCGCACCCAGCCATTCGCGAAAAAATTCCTCGTAACCGGAATTTACGTCGCGCTCGCGCCCGCTCATCAGGTAGCGATCGATCATCGCGCGTCCGCGATACTCCGCGAGTTCCAGCCCGAGCGCGTCGAGCTTGCGGCCGGGCCGGCTGAACTCGCGCGCGAGCAGCTCATAGTCCAGAAACGCGAGCGTGCCGCCAAAGTCGAACAGCAGAGCCTTGAGCTTGGCGTCGCGAGCCGAACCCGCAGATGATTTGTTGGGATGAGCTTTGGTTTTTGATTTCGCCACCATAGCGCTCAAGCCTACCTTGTCCTGCACCTCGTAGTCATCCGTGCCGCACGCGCGCGGCGGCCACGCGGGCGGGAAATGACAACAATTAATGAGCCATGCGCTCAATGGTTGGCAGAGTGGCGGCAAAAAGATAAGATTTTTCTGGGTTTTTGTCTTCACCGAGTTGGCGGAGAATCCTGGCGAGGCTTAGAGAGCGTGTTCACTGGAATTATCGAAGACTTGGGTATCGTCGAGAGCCAGCGGCGCTCGCGCGAGGGTGCCGTGCTGACGATCAAGACCGTGTTGCCGACCGCGAAGATGAAGATCGGCGATTCGATCTCGATCAGCGGCGGATGCATGACGGTCGTCGCGAAGTCGCGCGGCAAATTCTCCGTCGATGTATCCGCGGAGTCCTTGCGCCGCACGACGCTCGGCGCGCTCAAGCCCGGCGATCGCGTCAACCTCGAGCGATGCATGACGCTCGGCAAGCTGCTCGGCGGGCATCTGGTCGCGGGGCACGTCGACGGTCTTGCGAGGATTGTCGCAATCAAGCCAGAGGGCGACTCGCGCCTTTATACCTTCGAGGCGCCCGCCGCCGACACGCGCTATCTGATCGAGAAAGGATCGGTCACGATCGACGGGATCAGCCTGACCTGTTTTGGGATTCACGGGCGCCGATTCTCGGTCGAGGTGATTCCGCATACGCTAAAGGTCACGACGCTCGGCTACAAAAAAGTTGGCGACGCGGTGAATTTTGAAAGTGACATGATGGCCAAGTACGTCGAGAAAATTCTTGCGGCGCGCGAGACTCCGATCGCCGCGGCGGGAGCGTGACGGCGCTGAGACCGGCGCGCGCAGAGTTATCGCGATGAGCCTGATGCAGATACCGCGGAAGATCGAGTACGCCCTGCGTGCGATGATCTATATGGCGGATCGCCCGGGAGGGGTCGCGCGCGGCACCGAGATCGCCCGCCACGAGCAGATTCCAAAATACTATCTCGAAAAAGTAATCCGCGACCTGATGCGCCGGGGATTGGTGCATGCGCGGCGCGGTCCGGGCGGCGGCTACCAGCTCGCGCGCGGCGCCGACAGTATTTCGTTTCGCGATATTATCGAAGCGGTCGAAGGACCGATCACGCTCAACGTATGCACCGACGGCTCGAGCTCCTGCGCGCTGCAGCCGAGCTGCCGGATGTATAGGGTATGGGAACGCGGGCAGCGCGTGCTGCTCGAAGTTTTTTCCGACTCCTCGCTGGCCGAGATCGCGTCGTCGAAGTCGCCCTCCGACGTGCTCGCCGAAGCCGCGGCAGCCGCCGCCGCTGCCAAGAATTAGTCCGCTGATGAGATCTGGATTGTTGCGATCTGGATCGCGCCTCGCCTCGGCGCTCTTGCCGGAAATCCAGCGGTGAGCGACGCCGCGACGAATTCGCCGCCGGCGCTCGGGGCCTATACCCGCGCGCCAAGCTTTTCTGAGAAGAGCTTCTACCTCGAAGAGTTCTACGGAAAGAGCTTGCTGTTCGCGATGGTGCCGCCGGGCGGCGATCGGATTAGCGACTTCAATTCCCTCATCCGCACCCTGCGCGAGCTCCGCCGCAACCAGACCCGATGTATCGTGATCGTCTCTCCGACCGCACTGCCCAAGCTGCTCAAGCGGATGGGACGGATGGCGCCGCGCGGCCCGATCCCCGTCTTCGATCCGGCCCAAGGGCTGCGCTCGCGCCCGTATCCGCCCGATTCCGCGGTCGCGCAAATCTGGGAGGGGCTGCGCGCCGGCTCGATCGTGGTCGCCTCGACCAACGACGACGACTCCGCCGACCTCTCGGTGTTCGCGCAGGAGCTCGCGAGCCGCCTGCGCGTGTTCAAGCTGATCTTTCTCGACCGGCAGGACGGCCTTGACGATCGCAAGGGCAACCGCCTCTCGTTCGTCGAGATGAAGCGAATCCGCCGCACGCTCGCCGCCTCGGGCTCGCGGGTGCGCCGCGCGATCGTGCGCGCCGCCGATCGCGCGTTGAAAGACGGAGTCGGCTCGGTCAACCTGGTCGCGCCGCGCGGAGTATACGACGAGCTGTTCAGCTTTATCGGCTCGGGAACGCTCTTCACCGAGATGCAGTACGGGCAGGTGCGGCCGATCTCGATCGACGATTTCGAGGAAGTCGAGGCGCTGATCGTGCGCGGACAGGACGAGGGTTTTCTGCTCCATCGCACGCCCGAGCAGATCGCGCGGATCCTGCCGTCATGCTTCGGCTACCGGATCGGCGACGAGCATCTGGCCGGCATCTGCGCGCTGCTGACCGACCCGTACCGCCGCGAGCGGGCCGGCGAGATCACCGCGATGTACACGCTCACTCGCTTCCAGGGCGAAGGCGTTGCGGTCGAGCTGGTCAAGGAATGCGTCAAAGAGGCGCAGGCGCGGATGCTGCACTACGTGTTCGCCTGCACCAGCGAGGATCGCGCGGCGCGATTTTTCGTGCGGCTCGGTTTTCGTCGAATCGGACCCGAGCAGGTTCCCGCGCCAAAATGGCGCGGCTACGACAAACCGCGCATCGAGCGGCTGAGTATTTTCCGCTATGAACTCGACTAGCGCGAAGCTGGTTTATTCAGTGATGGCTTCGGCGTCGCTCATTCCAATCTACTACTTTCGCGAATGGCGAGATTCCTCGCGATGCTTGCAGCAAGAGACGATCTGCACCACGTCAAAGTTGAGCGGAGGATTCGCGCTCGGAATGACAGATTTGCGCGAATCTTTTAGTGTCATTCCGAGCGCGTGCAGGCGATGCTTATCGCGTCGTGGCCGTCGCGTCGAATGGCAGTAATCGCGAGGAATCTCGCCCTCGGCACTTGCACAATTCCGCAGATATTCACCTCTCCCTAAACTCTACTGCCTCGGACAAAGGAGAGAATTAATCGCGGCGCTTAGAATAAAAATGAAATCGCTACCGCTCCCGACCGTCGCTACACTTCTTGCGATCGTGATCGCGACTGTCGTGCTGGTGACTAATCGGCTTGGCGCGAGCGATATCTGCAGCGGCAATGAGGCGGTCGAGGCGGTCTTCGTCCAGCAGATGGTCGAGCACGATCATCTGCTGTTCCCGCTGGAGAACGGCTCGCAACCGATGTACAAGCCTCCCCTGTTTCACTGGACCGCGTTCGCGCTCGACCGGCTGACCGGGCGCGAACGGGTGACGGCGGTGAATCTGCGCGCGACAGCAGCGCTCTACGCGATCGCTGGCGTGATCATGACGATCGCGTTTGCGCTGTGGCTCCTGGGCGCAGACGGCGCTGTATTGGCGGGACTCGCGCTCGCGGCCTCGTATCAATACATCAGCCAAGGCCGCTTCGGACGCGTCGATATGACGCTGTGCTTTTTCGAGGCCGCCGCGCTGTTCACCTTCGCACGATGGCTTCCGCCCGCGCGCGACGCGACGATCGATACTCCGGCGAATCGGACGCTGCTGTACGTGCTCGCGATCGTGATGGGGCTGGGCGTGCTGTCCAAGGGTCCCGTTGGCGCGTTGCTCCCGGGCGCGGCGATGGTCGTGTTCCTGGTTACCGAGCGGCGATGGCGGCAGGCGCTCGCGATGCTCGAACCGGGACCGCTGATCGTCGGCGCGGCGATCGCGTCGAGCTGGTACGTAGCGTGTTACTTTGGCGGACGTTTCGGATTCCTCCATCGCCAGCTCGGCAGCGAAAACGTCGGGCGGTTTTTCGGGTCGCTGGGCGCGATGGCGCCGTGGTACTACGTCAAGCCTCTGTTTCTGAACTCGGCGCCGCTGAGCCTGCTCGTGCCGGTCGCGGTCGTCGCGGCATTGTGGCGACGCAGCGAGAGTGAACATCCGGAAGAAACAGGATCCGATCTGCGGGTGCGCGCGACGGTGCATCTGTTCGCGATCTTCTGGATCGTAACGGTCGTATTCTTCACGCTCGCGGCGTACAAGCGACGCTCGTACTTGCTCCCGCTATGGCCGCCTGCGGCGGTGATGCTCGCGTGGCTGATCCTTTCGATCCGCGATAGCCTGTGGGCGCGTACAGCGAAGCGGGTATTCGTTGCGATATGCGCGGTCCTGATCCTCTTTAACCTTATCTATATTCCGCACAAGGAAATTCGCGATTGCGCTAACACCACCTATCGCCCGGCGGCGCAGGAGATCACGCGCGCGGTCGGTCCCAGAGATCCCCTATACACATTCGGCTTCGACGAGGAGCTGGCGCCCCTCCTCTTCTATCTCGATCGCAACGCGCCGTCGTTCAAGGGACGCCTCGGCGACGCTCCTCCCGGCTACGTGATCGTTCCCGAGCGAGTGTGGAAAGCCCGGCAGGGGGAGGCGCTCGATCTTACTCCGGTCTTGACCAGCAGGCACGGCACGCGCCGATTGATCCTCCTGCGCCGCGGTAAAACCTACGCGAGCAAACATTCGCCTCCCAGAGCATCGTCAGTGAAATATTATGATCGGTCCCTCTTTGATCTATTTGATTTTCGCGGGAATGCGCGCAAAGTTGATGACGGCGAGCGGCTGGCACATGCGGTTCGGGGCGCAGGCAAAACGGCTGCGCTACTGAAGAGCCCTTGGAGGCTCTCGCCAATTTCGGCCAATGTAAGCGTTTTTGCACGGATGAGCTTTCGAGCAGGTGGGGATGAGCAAGACAATTGACCAAGGCAAAAAAGAAGTTGCGGCACTCTGCCGATACTTCGCTACTAACCGCCAGGCATTCCTAGCCTCTGGAATCAAAGAAGCCCACATCCGTCAAACATTAATCGATCCTTTCTTTGAGGCCCTCGGCTGGGATGTCCGCAACCAAGGCATGGCTGCGCCTCAATATCGGGAAGTCATTCCCGAAGATAGCCTAGACATCGAAGGACAACAGAAAGCCCCGGATTACACTTTCCGCGTTGGCACTCTTCCAAAGTTCTACGTCGAAGCCAAAAGATGCGGCGCAGACATTAGCGTTGATCCCGCCCCTGCATTCCAGATTCGCCGGTATGGGTGGAGCGCCAAACTCGCGTTGTCCATTCTCACCGACTTCGAGGAACTAGCCGTTTACGACTGCACTGTCCGCCCTCGTCCGAACGATAAGGCGACGCACGCCAGAATCCAGCATTTCCGCTACAACGAATACACCGACCGCTGGCGTGAGTTATGGGATTTATTTTCCCGTGAAGCCGTTTGGTCTGGGGCCTTTGATCAATACGCTGCGTCCAAGCGAAAGCGTGGCACCTCCGAAGTCGACGCAGAGTTTTTGAGGGAGATGGAGAGCTGGCGGCGCGCGCTGGCCGTGAACATCGCCCTTAGGAACAAAAACCTATCTTTGGACGACCTGAACGCCGCTGTGCAATTGACGATTGACCGCGTGGTGTTTCTTCGCATGGCGGAAGACCGGGGGCTGGAGCCTTACGAGCAGCTTCTGAAGTTATGCGAGCGGCCGGATATTTACCCGCGCTTCATTCGCGACGTATGCCGCAGGGCTGATCAGAAGTACAACTCCGGGCTGTTTCACTTCCGGAAAGAACAAGCGGTATCCGAAGACCCCGACCGGATCACGCCGCAGCTGGCGGTGGACGACAAGATTTTCAAACCGATTATCGAAAGCCTGTATTTCGCCTACGGCTCGCCCTATCACTTCGGCGTCTTACCCGTCGAAATCCTTGGGACCGTCTATGAACGATTCTTGGGCAGGGTGATCCGGTTAACGGCAGGCCACCAAGCCAGAATTGAGGAGAAGCCCGAAGTACGCAAGGCGGGCGGCGTTTACTACACGCCAGCTTACATTGTCGAGTACATCGTCAAACACACCATTGGCCCTCTGATTCAAGGGCGAAGTCCTGCGCAGCTGGCTAACGGCAAGGACGGAGTGCCTTTCCGAATCCTCGATATGGCCTGCGGAAGTGGATCGTTTCTGTTAGGTGCATACCAGATCCTTCTGGACTCCTGCTTGAATTGGTACATCGAACACAAGCCGGACAACTTCAAGAGAGCCGTTTACAAGGACCCCCGTAACGGTCAATGGAGACTCAAGATCGAGGAAAAGAAACGAATTCTCACCACGCATATCTTTGGTGTGGATATTGATCCTCAGGCCGTGGAAGTCTCCAAGCTCTCGCTGCTGCTGAAGGTGCTGGAAGGTGAGACCGACCAAAGCTTTTCGCTGAGCCAGCTTGCCTTCGGTGACCGCGCCCTCCCCAACCTAGCCGGCAATATCAAGTGCGGAAATTCACTGATCGGCCAAGATTATTTCGCCGGTAAGCTTTTTGCCGATCCCGAGGAAATCAAACGTGTTAACCCGTTCGACTGGAAGCAAGGCTTCCCCGCCGCTATGAGAGCCGGGGGCTTTGACGCCGTCATCGGGAATCCACCGTATTCCTACCGGAACGCGACGGAGGATCTACTTCGCGACTACTATATGTCACGTTTTCTGTCGACCGAAGGGAATTTCGACCTCTATAAGTTCTTTCTCGAAAGGAGCACTGAACTCACACGAGAGCGAGGCGTTGTGGGCTTCATTGTCTCTGCAACTTTCCTGGTTCAGCCGACTTTCTCGAAGCTTCGAAAACTGCTCCTTGATCGAACGGCTCTTGTTGAACTGGCCCCGCTCGGGCCGAGAGTGTTTACAGGAGCTACTGTTGATACTTCAGTGATTATCGCGAGAAAGCTGAAACCAAAAAGGGGGCACCTAGTCTATATCCGCACACCATCCAACCCCCTAGAAATTGGTGTGGCAGCACCCTACCACGTACGCCAGTCGCGATTCCGCGACAATGCCAAGTTCAGCTTTGACTACAAACTCTCTGAAGAGACTGCGGCGATCGTCTCCGCACTCTTCGTCAGGCTCCCACCGATTGAAAGCGGTTTCGAGTTCAGCGTCGGAATCAATACCGGATTTATCCGTGATGAGTTGACGGCACCTATCCGAAAGAATCAGTTCTATCACCCGATGGTCCCGGGCAGCGGCATAGCTAGATATGGTTCCGTGAGCACCGACGGGTGGATCATGTACAATCCTGAGTATGTACGCGGTAGAGGGAAATTCGGTCGAACGCTTCCCCCGGAGAGGTTTTTCGAGCAAGAAAAAATTCTTGTTGTTCGAACTCGAAATCTCTCATTACGCCGGCGAATTATTGCCACCATAGACCGTTCGAGTTCTTATAATCTTAATAGACTTTCTAACATCATCGCACGATCGAAATATAGTCTTTTGGGGCTATTGGGAATCCTTAACTCAACTCTCTTCAATTGGTTGTTCAGCACTCGTTATTTTGATTACGAGATCAAGCCCGCATACCTGCGCGTTTGCCCGTTAGCCGACTGCAATGAGAACAGACTTGTTCGAAACGTCGAACGGATGCTGACTCTACACCAACACCTTGCTGCTGGAAAATCGGACGCGCAGAGGGCCGTCATTCAGCGTCAGATTGACGCGACGGATACGGAGATTGATCGGCTGGTGTACGATCTATACGGCCTTACGGACGAAGAGATCGCAACCGTGGAAGAAGCGAGCGCGAACCTGGTCAGCGTCCAAGAATGACGAGAAAACGTTGAATATAGATTCCCGAAGCAATTGCTATTAGCCGTTCTGCGCGGCAGGTTTCGGTGCGACGGGTGCGTCCGCGGTCTTGGCGGTTTTTGCTTTCTGCCGAAGTTGCGCGAGCATCTGGCGGAGCTTCTGTGGATTGACCGGCTTCTTGAACAGCGCGCCCTCGAGGCCCTTTAGCCGCGCGCGCTTCATGATGTGGTCCTTGTCGTAGTAGTACGCGGTCATCAGGATCACGGGCAGCTCGGGCATCTCGCCTTTGACCGTCATGTAGAAATCGTAGCCGTCCATTTCCGGCATCACCACGTCGGATATGACCGCATCGACTTTGACGTTGCGCAGGATTCCCAGCGCGGCCGAGGGCCGCGTCGCGCAATGCACCACGCATTTCTCGGCGCGCAGGACCTCGCCGAGTGAGTTTACCACCGCTAGATCGTCGTCGAGCACGACTACCGACATTCCCGCAAGCGGCAAATCTTCGGTCGGCTGCGGTATCGAGCCCTGCGCGGGCGCGGTTTCGTGCGGCTGATTTTTTTCACGTGAATTCTCTCGCGGGGCGAGATCGGCCATCCGCTTGCCCGCCAGGTAGTCACGCGTTTCGTACACGCCCTTGCGCGCCATCTCGTCGAGGCGGCGCACGATCGCCTGCACACGCTCGATACTGCCGCGAATCGAATCGACGCGTTCGTTCTCGACCACTTTCTCAGACTCGTTCAAATGCGAATCCATCGCGCGAGTCACGAGATCGAGGTTGTTCAGAATCGATTCGAGCGGATTGTTGATTTCGTGCGCGAGGCTGACCGCGATTTCGCCGGCGGTCGCAAGCTGCTGATTGAGACGCATCCTGCGGATATCGCGCGCAAATCCGATCGAGCCGATTTCATTGCCCTGGTCGTCGTGGATCAGGCCGCCCGAGATCATAACCGGGATGATCTGGCCCGCCTTGTTGCGGAAGGCGGTTTCGAAGCTCGCGATCCGGTTTCCATTTGGAGACGCGCGCATCGCGCGCATCACGCGGCGCGCCTCTTCCAGCGAGGGGTAGATGCTGTCAGTGCAGGGCTTGCCGATTACTTCCTCGGGGGCGTAGCCCAGGCTCTGGCGGGCGCCGTCGTTGTAATAGGTAATCACGCCTTCGCGATCGACCGCGATAATCATATCGGGCGAACTCTCGACGAGGCGCTGCAGATACTTGGTATCGAGGGGTAACATTGTTTTCTGGCTACTAAATGAGATTATAGTTTGGAATTATAGATTGTTGGCGCCGCGGCTTCGCGTTGGCCTGGCTCAGGATCGCGCGCGCGGGCGGAATTTCGGGATCATCACCTCTTCGCTGACGCGCTCGAAGGTCACTTCCACCGGCATCCCGATCTTGATGTCGTGAGGCTTGATTCCTACCAGGTTGGAGATGAACTTCGGTCCTTCTTCAAGTTTAACCACGATTACCGCGTACGGAACTTCAGTGGCAAAGGCCGGATGATAGACCTGATGCATGATGTTGAAGCTGAAGATCTCGCCGCGTCCGCTGACCGGCACCCACTTCGCCCCTGCAGCCAGGCAGGAGGCGCAGATGTCATGGGCGGGAAAGCGAAGAGTACCGCAATGGTCGCATCGCTCGACCATCAATTGTCCGCGGCGCGCGCCCTCGAAAAATCCGGCCATATCCGGAGTGACTGCGGGGATTGGTTTTGCCGGTGATGCCATCAGAATTGAATTTTGATTACTCAAATGAAATCAGCTTCGTCGCTGGATGCAGCGCGAGAACGCCGATTGCTCAATTTATGCGTTTGCTCCGAGAACCAGCGTCGAATGAGTTGAGAGGATTCCGCCGTTGCCCGAGACCAGCCCAATATCATGCCGCGGCACCTGGCGCTCGCCCGCCTCTCCGCGCATCTGCACGATCCCTTCAGCGATCGGAGTCATCCCCCACATATAAAATGAGCTGAGCTGTCCGCCGCCGGTATTTACCGGGAGCGATCCTTTGGGTCCGATGCGGCCGCCCTCGACGAATGGGCCGCCCTCGCCTTTTTTGCAGAAACCGTAGTCCTCGAGCGTCACCAGCACGGTGAAGGTGTAGCAATCGTAAAGCTCGGCGAAGTTGATATCGCCAAGCTCGATTCCCGCCATCTTGAACGCGGTCTTTTTTGCCAGCGGAGCTCCCGATACCAGCGTATCCATCGGATCGCCGCCCGGATGACCCTGGCCCATGCCGAGGATATAGACCGGCGGATGCTTGAGCGATTTCGCGCGCTCCGCCGAGGTCACGATCACGGCCAGCCCGCCGTTGGAGACCAGACAGCAATCATAAAGATGAAACGGCTCGACCACCCATCGCGCGGCATTGTAGTCGGCCATCGTCATCGGCGTGTCATGGAACTGCGCCGCGGGATTGAGGTTGGCCCAATCGCGCTCCGAGACCGCGATGGCGCCGAGATGCTCCTGCTTGGTGCCGTACAGATACATATGGCGCTGCGCGACGAACGCGTACGCCGCGTTGACGCCGAACTGCCCGTAATGCGCGTTGAGTCCGCGCGCGAAGCCGTATGCCGCGGCTGATCCGCCGGTGGCTTTGTTTTTATCGGGCGACGGCGGACGCAGCGGAGCGTCGGCGAACACGCACGCGACGACGTTGGCCATCCCGGCCGCAATTGCCTGCGTGGCATGCATGATCATCGCGCCGGCAGTCGCGCCGCCAAGGTTCATGGTCGCGGTCAGGGTCAGGTCGGTCAGCCCCATAGCCTGCTGGAGCGAGAACGAAGCCATCGCGTTCTCCATCCAGGTAACCCCCGGATTGACCAGCAGCCCATCGAGGTCCGAGCGCTCGAGCCCGGCGTCGGCCAAAGCGAGCTCGATCGCCTCGACCGCGAAGCCCATCGCGTTGGGATGGTCGAAATTCTTGCCCATACGGGTCTGGCCGAGTCCCGCGATGGCGCATTTAGCTCTCAAATCAGTGGACATAAGTGGTCTCCGTATAGTGCGCGAAGGCCCCCGGGCGCAATCCCAGATCATAGCCCAACCTGTCCCGGGGCCAAAACGGGCCAAACCGGCCTCGTAGCCTCCAACGCTGCGCTTTCGTATTGTCTCTAGGAATTGGTTGGCAAGGCTCAGGATTGGTTGCCAACAGTCGATTGATGCACTTACAATTGACGGCGGGAGATCTACCAGATGGCCGAACCGGTAAGCTTCGAGGCGCTCGCGAGCAGTCAGCACGTGCTCTCCAGCGCGGAGAATTTTGTGCTCTACGTCCTGCTCGAGGCTGTTGCGCGCGGCGCAGGCGGTGGCGGCGGCAGCAGGCTGCCACTTAACCTGAGCGTCGTGATCGATCGCTCGGGCTCGATGTATGACGAGCAGCGACTCGAGTTCGTGGTCGACGCGGTCAAGTTTCTTGCCGGCAACCTGACCCCGGAAGACAAGGTCTCGATCGTCGCGTTTGCCGACAAGGCGAAAGTTATCGTGACGCCGGAAGAGGCGACCAACCGCGACGCCGTCAATCGCGCGATCGACGATATCGACATGCTCGAAATCGGCGGCGGCACGCAGATGGCGCTCGGGATGCGCGCCGCTATCGACGAGGTCAAGAAGAACCTCGACACCTCGCGCCTAAACCGCGTGCTGGTCCTGACCGACGGCCAGACCTACGAGGAGACCGCCTGCATCGATCTGGTGCAGCAGAACCGCGACAAGATTTCGTTCTCCACCATGGGCGTTGGCGTCGAGTTCAACGAAAAGCTGCTCCAGCGTCTGGCGCAGGATTCTAACGGCAAGTATCACTTCATCGGCAACCCGGGCGACATCCCGACTATCTTCGATGACGAGTTACAGGGATTGCGCGCGGTCAGCCTGCGTAACGTCCGGATCGACGTGACGCTGGCGCAGGGCGTGCAAGTGCGCGAGACCTTTCGTGCCTCACCGGAGATCTACGCGATGGGCGCGCCGATCATCGGCGACGATCGCAAGATCGCGTACGAGATTGGCGACCTCGAAGCCGGCGTTCCCGGCTCGGTTCTGCTGACGCTGGTGCTGCCGCCGCGCAAGCCGGGCACCGTCCGGATGCTCCAGAGCGGACTGCATTACACCGTCCCGGGAGGCAGCGAAGGATCGGCGAGTTGCGACCTGACCGTCGAGTACACGCTCGATCGCACGCTCACCAGCAAACGCAACGGCCGGGTCATGAACCTGGTCGACCAGGTTTCGATTGCGAAGCTGCAGGCCAAGGCGGAAGAAGAGCTCAAGGCCGGCAATATCGATCGCGCGACGCGTCTTCTGGGCAACGCGATCCAGGGCACGCAGCGGATGGGCAACAGCAAGGCGACCCAGGCTCTGGCCGGGCTGCTCGATCAGGTCAAGAAGACCCAGACCCTGCAGACCAAGGCGGCCAAGACCACGCTCTTGCAGGCGCAGGCAGTGGTGCGCAAAACCCAGATGCTCGATCCCGATGCATTGAAGGATTTCGGCAAACCTGAATAGTTAATCGTTTCCACATTCGACAGGGGACAGGCGAAAAATCTCCCGCAGCCGAAGGACAGGGGCTCAAGACATGATCAAGTGCAGCGAGTGCAGCTACGAAAACATGGACGGTCTGGATTATTGCGACGGATGCGGCGCCAAACTGACGGCCTCCGCCGACGCGGCGCCTTCTGCTCCCGAAGCGCCCAAGCCTGAGGCTGCCGCGGCCGACGCCGCGGCGCCCGCAGCGCATCCGGCGGAAGAAGCCAAGCCTTCGGACGCTCCTACCGGCGAGATCAAGCCGGAAGCCGCTCCTGCTGAAGCACCTGCTGCAGCGGCGCCCTCGGGCGCTCCGATGTCGTTCAAGGCGACGCTCAAGATCGTTCGCGGCGGACGCAAGGATCAGGAGTTCCCACTCGAGGACGGCAATAATCTGGTAGGACGATGGGATCCCGACACCGGGTCATTCCCTGAAGTCGATCTCGACGCCGACGATCCCGAAGCCAAAATTTCGCGCAAGCACGCGCTGATCCGAATCGCCGACGGCAAAATCACGGTCGAGGATATCGGAAGCCTAAACGGCACGTATGTGAACCGTGGCGCGCGCTTGGTTCCCGGAACCGCGGTCGAGCTTAAGACGGGTGACGAAGTTATCATCGGAAAGACCTTCCTCAAGTTGACGGTCGATCCGATATCCTGATTCGCCAATATCCAGATTCGCTTCGCTCTGCCGCAGCGCGCCACCCGGCCCTGCAAGCGGAAACGAAGCCAGACGTGGACGCATCATGAACCCGGGTGAGCCGCTGTTGGAGGGTCATCTCCTGGACGGCCGCTATCGCGTCCGGAAAGTCCTCGGCGTGGGCGGTATGGGCAGAGTTTATCTGTCCAACGACACGCGCCTTGCGAGCCGGCCGGTTGCGGTCAAAGAGATGATCCTCGGCGACGGGATTGCCGAGAAAAAAGCGATCGAGGACTTCACTCGCGAGGCGACGGTCCTCGCCCGCCTGACCCATCCGGGCATTCCGACGCTGATCGATCATTTCGCCGAGAACGGACGCCACTACCTGGTGATGGAATTCGTTGCCGGTGGCACGCTCGAGGACGCGCTCACCAAGGCCGGCGGCAAAATGTCCGAGGCGCTGACCCTGCGTTACGCGCGCCAGATGCTCGAAGTGCTGGATTTTCTGCATGCACAGACTCCGCCGATCGTGTACCGCGACATCAAGCCCGGCAACATCATGATCGACAAGGACGGCCGCGCGATGCTGATCGATTTCGGCATCGCGCGCTTCCTGCCCAAGGGCGGCAAGGCCACGATGATCGGCTCGCCCGGCTACGCGCCGCCCGAGCAATACGTCGGCAAGGTCGAGCCGCGCTCAGACCTCTATTCGCTCGCCGCCACGATGCATCATCTGCTGAGCGGGCGCGATCCGGCGCTCGAGCCGCCATTCAGCTTTCCGCCGTTAAGGAGCGTCGCGCCACAGGTCTCCGAGCAAACCGCCAAGGCCGTCGATCGCGCGCTGAACCATCAGATCGATCTGCGCTTTGCCTCCGCGCGCGAAATGCTCAATTCGCTGCCGCTGCCGCCCGAAGATCATTCGCAGGCTTTCGCCAACGGCGGCTCTTCGATGGGTTCGATGCGGACCGTGGTGCTGGCGAACCCGATCGCCGAACCCGCGGGCGCGGTTCCCGCGCAGCCGATTCGTCCCAGCTCGCCAACGCCGGGACGGCTGACCTATCCGCCACCGACTCCCGCGCCGCGCATCAGTTCCGGTTCATCTCCGTCTCTTACGAATATGCCGACCGTCGTACTGTCGCGTCCCGCCGCCGGGTCGCCGTCGAAGGCGGCGCCGTCGGCGGGACCGAAGCCACTTAACCCCTCGATGCAAAAGGCGATCGACTTGGGCGCGCGGGCCAAGGCGCTCCTCGAGCGCGGACTTCGGTCAAAGATCGTCTCGACCGTGATGCAGGGCGGATCGAACCCAGGCGACGGCGACTCCGCAGGCGTCTCTTCGACCGCGAAGACGCGCGAGTTGCGCCCGGGCGCGTCCTCGCCGCGGCAGGCGGCTCCTGTCTCGACTGCGGAGCGTTCTCCCGCGCCGACGGCGGCGCGCTCGGGATCGGTTGCTCCGGCGCGGCCCCGTCCGGTCACGCCGCCGCTCTTTCCCGAGGACGCCAAGGGGCGCACCACCGGCGCGCCGGCGCGGTTGGCCGCGCGGGGCGAGAACTTGGAGTTCACGATCAGGTTCGTCCATACGACTATCGGGCGCTCCCAGAACGGGCAGACCTCGAAGCCCGATATCGATCTGGCGGCGGTCAAGCGCGGCGCCGAGCGCGTCTCGAATCTGCATGCGGAGATCGTGCAGCGCGGCGCGGATTATTTTATCCGCGACCTGGGCAGCTTAAACGGCACCTATATCGCCGGACTCGGACGGCTCGGGCGCGACCAGCTCTACAAATTGAAGGATCGCGACCAGGTGGTCCTGGGCGGTGCTATTTTGCAGTTCCGAAGAGGTTAGCCGCGAATGATCAAGTGTCCCGAATGTGGTGAGCAGGCGCCCGACGGCGCGAAATTCTGCGACCGATGCGGCCGCGGTCTCGACCCCGCCGCCGCCAGCGCCGCACCCGTCGCCACGCGTCCGCCGCCGCTGGCTGCCGGCGCTATCCTCAAGGACAAGTTCGAGATCGTCGAGCCGATCGCGGGAACCTCGATCGAAAATCGTTATCGCGCGCGCACGATCGGCGGCGACACTCCCGCCTCAGTCATTCTGCGCGAGCGCTTCGGCCCCAAGCCTGAGATTCAATCTAATAACGCCGCCGATTCGCAAAACGAAGCCACCGCTCCCGACGCCGATACTGCTCCGCTTCCTGCGCCGGAAGATCCAAACGGTCCGCACGCAAAAACCGCCGAGCTGAAACCAGTACTCGCCGCACCCCCACCCGCGCCGGCCGGAGCCCTCCAGGCAGAGACCGCGGTCGAGGCTCCGGAACCAGCGCCTGCTGCCGCCATCGAGAACAAGAACGAGAGTGACGGCGCGCCCTCCGATAGCGTCGTGAGCGCGGACTCGCAGGCCAACGGAACCGCGCCCGTATTGGAAACGCCACCGGCCGATGCCGGCGAGCAACCTGATCTACAGGAGCATCTCGAAGACCTTGCACAGGATGATTTGGGCGAAGTGTTCGGGCGCGTGATGGCGCTCTCGATGACGCTGTCGCATCCGGCGTTCCAGCGCGCCGACGCAGGCTTTGCCGAAAACGGGCGCGTCTATCTGGTCTATGCGGACGAGGCCCTTAAGCCGATGCCCGCGCCGCCGATGAGCGAGCCCGAAGCGATCTCGGCCGCGATCCAGGTGTGCCAGGCGATCGCGTTCGTGCATCGCCGGGGCCTGCGCCTGAACGACATCTGCCCGCAATCGGTGGCACTGTCGGGTTCGGGGCGGATAAAGCTCACCGGGCTCGATTACGTGAGCAACGACAATGAGTTGGCGGGCGATCTGATTTTCAACGACGGCTATACCGCGCCCGAGATTTATCGCGGCAAGAAGACCGACAAGCGCGCCGATATCTTCTCGGCCGGAGCACTCCTCTACACTTGGCTCACGGGCGAGCGGATCGAGAGCGAGAGCTGGCGCGAGGAAGCCGGTCCGGTGCGCTTTTATCCGCCGCACGTCGTCACACCGGAACTCGAGCAGGCGATATTGCGGGCGATCCAGTTCGAGCCTTCCGCACGCTGGGCGACGATCGACGAGTTCAAAGCCGAGCTGACCCGCCTGCTCGCACAGTTCCGGATTCGCATCGCCGCGCTGACTGACGTCGGGATGGTGCGAGACCATAACGAAGATGCGCTGATGATCGTCGATTATGTGCGTGACTCGCTGGTCGAGCCGGACCAGAATCATCTGTGCGTCGTGTGCGACGGGATGGGCGGTGCGGAAGCGGGCGAAGTCGCAGCCGCAATTGCGGTTAAAACGATCCGCGATTATGTTGAAACCCGGCTGGCCGGTGCCGAAGCGATCGATCCGGGCAAGCTCATGAGCGGCGCGCTCGAAGAGGCAAATTCTAAAATTCTGGAGTACGTCGGATTCCATCCGGAGTCGCGCGGGATGGGTTCGACCGGCGTTACTGCTCTGCTCACCCAGAGCGGCGCAGCGGTGGCATGGGTTGGCGACAGCCGCGGCTACCTGCTGGAAAACGGCGCGCTCAGGCAGGTGACCAAGGATCATTCTCTGGTGCAGCGCCTGGTCGATATAGGGCAAATCACCCCTGCCGAGGCGCGCACCCATGAGCATAAGAACGTGATTACGCGCTCGCTCGGCGCGCGCCAGAGCGGTCCTGCCGGAGCGGAAGCCGTGCCGGTAAAGTTAAAGCGCGGCGACCAGTTGCTGCTGTGCAGCGACGGGCTGACGACTCACGTCGAGGACAAGGATGTAGCCGCGATCCTGCGGCGTCATCGCGATCCCTACGACGCGGCGCGCGAGCTTATCGCGGCAGCTAACGCCGGCGGCGGTACCGATAACATCACCGTGATTGTAATTCACGCGAGCTGATCTTAGACGGCTTAAGCGATGGCGGAAAATCCAAACCCAACTGGACCGGTAACCGGACCGCTCGCGCCCGGGACCCTGCTCCAGAACCGCTATCTGATCGATCGCCTGCTGGGCGGCGGCGGGCAGGGGATGGTTTACCTTGCGCGCGATCAGCGGCTTGCCAATCGCACCTGCGCGCTCAAGGAGATGGTCGATCATTTCATCGACCATGCCAAGCGAATCGAAGCCAACGACTACTTCGCGCGCGAGGCCGACACCCTGGCGCAGCTGAAGCATCCGGCGATCCCCGCGATAACCGATCGCTTCGACGACCAGAATCGCCACTACCTGGTGATGGAGTACGTCGAGGGGCGCAACCTCGAAGAAGAACTCGCCGCGCGCGGCGAACCTCTTCCCGAGGGCCTGGTTATCGACATCGCGCGCCAGCTCTGCGACGTGCTGAGTTATCTGCACGGGCACGAGCCGCCCATCATCTACCGCGACATGAAGCCGTCGAACGTGATGCTGACGCCCAAGGGGCGCGCAGTGCTGATCGATTTCGGAATCGCGCGGCTGTTCAAGGCCTCCAGCAAGGGCACCATGATCGGCACGCTGGGCTTCGCGCCGCCAGAACAGTACCAGGGCAATGTCGATCCGCGCAGCGACCTCTACTCACTCGGCGCGACGCTGCACTACGTGCTCTCCGGACGCGACCCCGAGAAATTTCCACCGTTCAGCTTTCCGCCGATCCGCGAGCTGCGCCCCGCGCTCTCGCCGAATCTGGCCGGCGCGATCGACGCCGCCCTCGCCTACGACGTGTCGCGCCGCCCCGCGAGCGTGGCCGACTTCCGCGACATGATGCTCTATGGCCGCGGACTCGAGGACGCAGGCGCGCGCGGCGTCACCGCGCGTGCCGGCACCGACGACTTGTCGCTGGCCTCGATTCCCGACGAACTGCCGCAACAGGTCTATCGGCCGCGCAAGCCAAAGAGCGCGGCGCGCCGCGCGATCGCGCTACTGGTGTTTTGCGTCCTGCTGGGCGGAATGGCATTCGGCGCGACTTATGTTTATTCGGATCCGCAGCTTCAGGCTGAGCTCGGGGTCAAAGGGTTTATCGACGGGCTGCCGTGGAAGCATGAGGAGCTGCTGGCCAAGGCGCAACAGCATCCGCTCGACTTCGAGCGGATGACGCTTGCGCTCTCGACGCGCGAGGGCACTCCGCTCGGTCCGCCGCAGGCTTCGTTCACCGATACCGATCTGACCAACGCGCGCTATCTGAAATGGTCGGCGACGTTTACCAACGCGCTAGCGGGACTGGCAGGCCGCTCCGACAAGGTTGAGGCGCGCTTCTATGATCCCAACGGACTGCAGATCGCCTCGAGCAATCAGGAAGTGTACCTGGGTCCCTCGCAATCGACCGCGGATTTCTCGGGCGTCGCGCTGATGCCCACGATGACGGATAAGCCGCCCGGCAGTTACAAGGTCGCGGTTTACATGGACGATCAGATGCTGGGCGAAAACCAGTTCACGGTGACGCAGGACCTGTCGGCGCGCAAAGCCGCCGCCGCTGCCGATGCGGCCGCGGCAGCCGCCGCGAAAGCCGACGAAGCCAAACGCGCCGAAGAAGCGCGCCGGCTCGCGATGATCGAAGAGGCGCGCCGCAAACCTCTGCAACTTCGCGATATCCAGTTTCTCAATACCACCAAAACCGGCACCGCGATTTCCGGCGCGACCACCAGCTTCGACGTCTCCAAGGTTCTGTTCGTTGGATGGCAGGTCTCTTTTGACAATCGCCTGTTCGGCCTCGAATCGAGCCAGTACCGCGTCGACGCGGCATATATCGCACCCGACGGGCGCACGCTCGGAAGCGTCAACGATTGGCAGAACATATCGCCGAGCCAGCGTATCGCGACCTTCAGCGGACGGGTCGGCAACTCGCGTGGAGGAGCTTTCCTGCCGGGAACCTACACCGTCAATTTTTATTTGAACGGGCAATACTTCGGGCAGAAGAAATTCCGCGTGGTCGCATCCGCCGGAGGACCCTATGCGTCCTCGCCCAGCAGCGGAAGCTATAGCGGCAGTGGCAGCGGCTACGGCGGCGGTTACGGATCATCGGGATCGGCCACCGCGAGCTTGGTCGGTCCGACGCTCGCGACCGGTACGATCAGCGGTCTTCCGGGCGGAGGTCATCCGGGGATGGAACTGCGCCTGCGCCCGCAGCCCAACGGCTTTCTGCATGGCGAGCTGGTGATCCACAAACCCGGCTTCGAGTTGGCGCCGCTCGAGGGTTTTATCCGCGGCAACCACATCCAGTTCCAGGTCCCATACGGCAGCGACACCTATTATTTCGAAGGCGAGCGCGGCGGCGACACCCTAAGCGGCACCTACAATTCGACGCCGTCGGGCGGCAGCGGCACCTGGACCGCACAAGCTAACTGATTTTCTTCCGCGACAGATGATCACGTCTTTGCAGCGCGAGGGACTGGCGAGTATCCGCAGGCTGCAACGGCAATGGCTCGCGATGCTGGTGGCGGGACTTGCCCTGTTCCTGCTTTCGATCGTGCTGGTCGCGCTGGACTTCATGCATCTCAGTCGCCCGGCGGTAACCGAATTGCATCTCGCGTCGTGGGAGATGTTTTTGTTCCTGGCCGCGCTGATCGTGGTTGCGGCGAGCACCTATGTTGCTTTGGCGATCCGGGTGCGGCGATGCCCGCGCTGCGGCGAGCATTTCTTCATTCGATCGAGGCGCAAGCGCCCCGCCGTGCGCGGAGAGCAGTTTCCCGCAGGTCCGCTGCGCCAGCAGTGCCGCAATTGCGGTCTGAGCCTCGGCGAAGTAGCGGTAGATTCCGCGCCGCAGAATCCGTAGTGCGTCCGCTTTGTATGGTTGTCATTCTCGCGCCCTTCGGCAGGCTCAGGGCAGGCTCCGGCTGCCGCGCGAGAGCCTGTCCTGAGCAAGGCCGAAGGAAATCCCGAACGAGAGAGCGCCGCATCGAGCGTGACTCGGAGCACGCCCGCCTCGGGATTCCTCACGCGCGGCAGCCACGCGCGCGGGAATGACACCTTTTGCAGTAAGGGATTTGTTACGGACGACGATCTCGAATCAAGTCCGCTTCTCCTTCGTGTCTTGGTGTCTTGGTGGCCGGTTGAATTCCGTCCCGCTTGAACGCCGGGGCGCGGCGCGTAATGCTGTGCGCCTAGTCTTTCGATGGCAAATACTCTTTCCCGCGAGAAACTGCTCTTCTATGCCGCTGCGGGCGGTTTGGGCGGCTTTGCCGCTTGGGGAGCCGCCGAGCCGTTTTTGGGCATTCGCTCGGTCTTCGGCCGTGATATCCTGCTCGGCGCGCTGATCGGTTTTTTCATCGCAGCGTTCCTCGCCTCGATCGAAGCGCTCAGCGTCGGCCAATGGCGGCAGGCGCTGCGCGGCGTCTGGGCCGGCGGAATCATCGGACTCATCGGCGGCGCTATCGGGCTGGTCATCGCCGAGGTCGCGTTCGACATCCTGGGTGGAATTGTTGGACGGACGCTCGGATGGGCAGTCCTCGGAGTTTTCGTCGGACTCGGCGTCGGATGGGCTTCACGCAGCAACGCCCGGCGGCGCAACGGCGCTCTGGGCGGAATCGTCGGCGGGGCGCTCGGCGGATTTTTTTACCAGAGCCTGACTTCAACCTTTCCGCAGGCCTTCGGCCGCGCGATTGCGATTATTGTGCTGGGCGCGCTGATCGGATTTTTTATCGGACTGGTCGGCGAATTGCTCAAGCGCGGATGGCTGATGGTGGTGCGCAGCCAGAGCCGCAACGCGCGCGAGGGACGCGAGTATCCGCTGGTCAAAGGAGTCACGATTATCGGCCGCGCCGAGGAATGCGATATCGGACTGTTCGGCGACAAGTCCGTGCTGGGGCATCATGCGATCATCCGGCAGGAGGGCCGCGCCTACTTCATCAGCCCGACCGGCGGCGGTCAGGTTCTGCTGAACCGCCAGCCGATATCGGGCCGCCAGCCGCTGCGCAGCGGCGACCGGGTCGAAGTGGGCGGCACGCTGTTTCTATTCCGCGAACGCGCGCAAGTCGCGCAACGTTGACGGTGTGATCCGTGCGACGGGCTCAACCGATCGCTCTCGCGGCAACACTCTGGGTAGCGGCTGCATTTGTAGCCGCCGTGCTGGCGCTGCCGGGATGCTCTGCGGTCGGGCTTGAATCGCAAGCGCCGCCGGTCGAATCCACTTCGGTCGAGAAACTCGAGTATTATCAGTACCAAGTCAAAGGCTATCAAAACAGTTTCCCGCATCGCTCGATCATGGTCCTGATGCCGACCGACGATCGCGATTTCTCGCAGGCGGGCACGCCCGATCATGCGCCGCTCGACGGCAACCCTGCGGTCGGAATTTCACTCGGCCAGAGCGGACAGGTCGTGCAGCGGCTATACAGCAGTCCTCTCCCGGCAATCGTCCAGAAGGCGATCGGGGTTTCGGCGGAAGAGGCCGGGATGACCTCGATGTTGAACCCTGACTCGACCTACACTCCCGGCAAGCCGGCGACGACCGACTACGTGCTGGTCAGCACGATAACGCGCGGATGGGTAATCAAGCGGCGGGGACCGGACGGCGAGTATGGTCCGGTGTGGGCGACCTCCGCGGATTTCGCGCTCGCGATCACGATCTACAAGGCGCCGTTCAGTGTGCCGTTCTGGCAGGGTACGTCCTCGTCACTGTACAACGACCCTCCGATCGGAAGCTTCGGATTGGGACCTGAGGACGAGGCCGGAGTTTACGACGATCCCGGCGAAGTGCTGTCGGTGGCGTTGACCCGCGCGGTCGCCGGGATTTTCCAGCATGAAGATCTCCGCACGCTGGTCTCGCAGGACGAGATTCATCCGCGCTAGGCCGTCCTAGTCTGCCTATATAAGAAAAATTCCTTATAGCACGCGGGTTTTTTGCTAACCTTGAGGTTACTTGCTTCGCGGCCATGATGGTTTAGCCTGAAGCCAGGTACTAAACGGAGCCAAATTCAGGAGAACATTTCGCGATGGCTGCTTCCGCTCACGAGACCGTCGCTACTAATCATCTCGCCTCGAAGCCGGTCGATCCGCCGTGCGCAATCGTGATATTCGGAGGCGCCGGCGCGCTGTCGCATCGCAAGCTATTGCCCGCGCTCTACAACCTGGCGCTCGACGGCGATTTGCCGGAGCATTGCCCGATCGTGGCGTTCTCGATGGAAGATCTTAACGACGAAAGCTACCGCGAGCTCGCTCGCGACGCGATCGAAAAGTACTCGCGCCGCCCGCTCGAAGCGGCGGCCTGGGGAAAATTCGGCCCACGAATCCATTACGTGCGCGGACGCTTCACCGAACGCGCCGATTATGACGGATTACGCAAGCGCCTCGAAGAGATCGATCACACCTACGCGACCCAAGGCAATCACATTTATTATTTCGCGATTCCGCCTTCGTTTATCGAAAGCTGCGCCGCGATGCTGCATGAAGCCGGGATGATCCGGCCTCCCGACGGTGAGCATCATTTCACCCGCGTCGTGGTCGAGAAGCCGATTGGCTACGACCTGGCCAGCGCGACCGCTATCAACGATCGAATCGCGCTCAATTTCGACGAAAGCCAGATCTTTCGTATCGACCATTACCTGGGCAAGGAGACGGTCGAGAACCTGATGGTGCTGCGGTTCGCCAACGCGATCTTCGAGCCGCTGTGGACCTCGCGCTCGGTGGACCATGTCCAATTGACCGTGGCCGAGGACGAAGGCGTCGGCACGCGAGCGCCGTACTACGAGCAGGCCGGCGCGCTGCGCGACATGGTGCAGAGCCATATCCTGGGCGTGCTGAGCATTATCGCGATGGAACCGCCACGCACCACACGCGCCCGCGCGGTGCGCGATTCGAAGCTCGACGTGCTGCGCTCGATCCGCCGATTCAGCGATGAAGATATAGAAAAATTCGCGGTTCGCGGACAATATAGCGCCGGGCTGGTCGGCGGCGTGGCGGTCCCGGCCTACAGGCAGGAAGAGAACGTCGCGCCCGACTCCCGGACCGAGACTTTTGTGGCGATGCGATGCTGGATCGACAACTGGCGTTGGGCAGGCGTTCCGTTCTATATACGCACCGGAAAGCGGATGCCCAAACGCGCCAGCGAGATTGCGATCTACTTCAAAGCCGTGCCCCGAATCCTGTACAACTCCAACCCGCGCGCGCAACTGGCGCCCAATATGTTGACCATCCGGATTCAGCCTGACGAAGGCCTGTCGGTTCATATCATCTCGAAGGTGCCGGGGGCGCAGGTGCGCCTGCAGCAGGTAGCGGTCGATTTCCACTACACCACCACCACGCCCGAAGCCTACGAGACTCTCCTGCGCGACGTTATTCACGGCGACCAAACCCTGTTCATGCGCCGCGACGCGGTCGAAGCGTCATGGCGCCTGGTCGATCCGATTATCGCAGCTTGGGCCGAATCGCCCGCCGATCCTCCTTTGTACGCGGCGGGCTCATGGGGACCGATAGAGGCCGCCCTGATGATGGCGGCCGACGGACGCACCTGGCGCGCGCTCTAGCGAGCGTCACCGGGTGCCAGTTGGGGAGACTGAACCGTATGGGCATCCGGGGAGTAACGCTTTCGCATCGCGTCGCGACACATCATTGTCCGAAACTGCCGAACTCTGATCTGGGGCTGATCCTCGAACAGATCGAGTTCATCGGCAAACGGATCGCACGCGAGCTCGCGCACGCGTCGATCGGCGGCGAGCTCGGCTATACCGGCAAGACCAACGTCCAGGGCGAGCAGACCAAGAAGCTCGACGAATGGACCAACGAGGTCTTCATCGAGGCATTCGCGCATCGCCGTCCGGTGTGCTGCCTCGCCTCCGAAGAGATGGAGGAGGCGATCCACGATAGCGAGCCGTGCGGAGAGCCGAGCTACGCGCTGCTTTACGATCCGCTCGACGGCTCGTCCAACACCGACGTGAACGGATCGCTCGGGACGATCTTTTCGATCCGCCAGCGCGCTCGCGGCCACACGGGCAAGATCACCGACCTCCTGCGTCCGGGAAGCGAACAGGTCGGCGCGGGCTATATCCTGTATGGACCGGGCACGCAGCTCGTTTTTACCGCGGGAGCGGGCGTCGATATTTTCACCCTCGATCATCGCAGCGGCGAATTCGTCTTGTTTCGTGAAGGAGTGAAAATGCCGCCGCGCGGCGGCGCATACTCGGTCAACCAGGGCAATCTCGGCAAGTTTCATCCGGGCGCGCGCAAGTTCGTCGAGCATCTGACCAGCCGCAAAGATAAAACTACCTCGTATTCGCTGCGCTACACGGGCGCCTTCGCCGCGGACTTCCATCGATGCCTGCTCGAAGGCGGGCTCTATCTTTATCCGGGCGAAGTCAGCTCCGGCGGAAACACCAAGGGCAAGTTGCGCCTGATGTACGAGCTCGCGCCGATGGCGATGATCGCGGAGCAGGCGGGCGGTAAAGCCTCGAACGGCAGCACGCGGATTCTCGACGTGGTGCCGACGGCGCTCCACGAGCGCCAGCCGATTTATATCGGCAGCGCGGCGGAAGTTGACCTCGCGGAAGAGATGCAAGTCGAGGGCTGAGGACGAGCGGCCGGCCGCGCGGAAGTATTTATGGCCAAGACTCTACTGGCCGGCGATGTCGGCGGAACCAAGACACTGCTTGCGCTCTATCGGTCGGAAGAAACGTCGCCGCTGACGCTGGTCCGAAAGACTCGCTACACCAGTCATCAATATCCGGGGCTGGAGCAGGTCTGCGCCGAGTTCTTGAGCGAGGGGACGCACGTGGATGCGGCTGGCTTCGGCGTGCCGGGCCCCGTAATCGCAGGCGCGGCTGCTCCTAGCAATCTCCCCTGGAAGCTCGACGAGAAAAAAATCTCGGCCGCGCTCGGCGGCACTCGCGTGCGGCTCCTCAACGATCTTGCGGCGACCGCGATGGGGGTGGTTAATCTCGCGCCCGAGGACTGCGAAATTATCCGCCCCGACGGCATGGGCGGCGCGCGGGGCAACGTAGCGGTGATCGCGGCAGGAACGGGACTCGGCGAATCGGCCCTGGCTTGGGAGAACGGGCGCTACTATCCGGTGGTCTCCGAGGGAGGCCATTCGGGCTTCGCGCCCGAGGGCGACGAGCAAATCGAGTTGCTGCGATTTCTCGCGCGCGAGTTCGGCCACGTGAGCTGCGAACGGGTCCTTTCCGGTCCGGGGCTCGTCAATGTGTACCGCTTCCTGCGCGCGCGCAGTCGCGTCGCGGAGCCCGAGTCGCTCGCCGCGGCGCTCGGCAGCGGCGATTCCGCAGCGGCGATCAGTGCAGCCGCCATGGACGGGCGCGATAAAATCTGCGTTGACGCGCTCGCGATGTTTTGCGCAATCTACGGATCCGAAGCCGCCAACCTTGCGCTCAAGGTGCTGGCGATAGGCGGCGTGTACTTGTGCGGCGGAATCGCGCCAAAGATTTTGCCGGCGCTCAAGCGCGGCGAGTTCGCGCGAGGTTTTATCGGCAAGGGCCGGCTCGAACCGATGCTCGAAAAAATCGCGGTGCGCGTCGTTATGAATCCTGAGGTTGCACTTCTGGGCGCGGCGCATTCCGCGCTCGCGATGCTGTGATGATAGAGTAGGATTATTGACGCCCCACGTGCGGGGCAGAGGAAATTTCAATGACCAAGCGAGTGCGCGAAATTCTTTCCTGGTACGATTCGGAAAACGCGGGCGTGCGCAGCAACCTCGCCCGGATGCTCAACCAGGGCAAGCTCGGCGGCACCGGCAAGTTCGTGATCCTGCCGGTCGATCAGGGCTTCGAGCATGGTCCCGCGCGCAGCTTCGCGCCCAATCCACCCGCCTACGATCCGCGCTATCATTTCGAGCTCGCGCTCGAGGCCGGATGCAACGCGTACGCGGCGCCGCTCGGGTTTATCGAGGCGGCGGTGACCGACTTCGCCGGCGAGATCCCGCTGATCCTGAAGCTCAACAATCACGACCTGCTATACGACGAGAAGGATCCCGCGCCCTCGGTGACGGGCAGCGTCAGGGACGCGCTCCAGCTCGGATGCTCCGCGGTCGGATTCACGATCTATCCGGGCTCGTCGCAATCCAAAACGATGTACCAGGAGCTGCGCCGGATTGCGGAGGACGCGAAGGAGCACGGACTCGCCGTGGTGGTATGGGCCTATCCGCGCGGCTCGAGTATCAGCAAGGCCGGAGAGACCGCGATCGACGTGGTCGCGTACGCGGCGCAAATCGCGGCGCAGCTCGGGGCAAATATAATCAAAGTCAAACCTCCGACAGAGAATATCGAACAGCCGGAAGCGAAGAAGGCATACGACGCGGCGAAGGTTCCGCTCGGCACACTCGCCGATCGGATTCGGCACGTCGTGCAGGCCGCGTTCGACGGCCGGAGGATTGTCATCTTTTCGGGCGGGGCCAAAGAATCCGACGAGCAGCTCCTAACTACTGTGCGCGGAATCCACGCGGGCGGCGGCTTCGGCTCGATTATCGGCCGCAACTCCTTCCAGCGCCCGAAGGCGGACGCGCTGAAGCTGCTCAATCAGGTGATCGACATCTACAAAAGCTGACGCCGATCGCGCTTCTCTCAGCCGGTGCGGCAACACAGGCTAAAGCCTGTGCCACAAATGCTTAATCATATTCTTACCCGGACTGGTGTCGGGCTGCTTCTCGACGCTCAAGCCGCCGCTGCGCGACGACGGCCGGCGGGATGCCGTCCTACTGACTCTCTTCTTTCAGTAGCAGCCGACGGCCCTTTAAGCGTCATCTGTACGTGCCGACAAATCGCAGCGCAGCATCTCACCCGCCGTCTGATCACTCGCGCCCTCTCCCGGAGGGAGAGGGTATTAAGACATCTCCGTTCTTCCGATCACGCAATAGTCTGAGACATTCTCCTGATCGAACTGGCTATTGATGCCGTTATTCGATCTGACTATCGCCATCAGTTTTCGCCCTGCGAACAACAACTGTCGCTGCCTCCGACGCAGATCATACGGCGACGTTCGGAGACTCCTTTGAGTGGAAATCCATCCACGCAGCGCTGAAATAATATCTTCGTGCGAGCATAACGCGCCGAATAGTCAACTGTGGCTTCTCGATGGCCTCTCTTTTCTAACTGAACATACTCTACGCTTTGATGAGCATCCTATATTCAGCCCGGGCACCTACTTAGTATCCCGACACCAACATTTTTTATTGCGAACTAAGGAATTGCGCAGGTATTGTGATCTTTATTGCGAATATCCGACGCTCGGCGATGACTGATTCAAAGGGGGATCGCGATGTCACCAAGGCAACAGCAGACAACTCTGCGCAAATACAATATCGACAACCGGTGGTTCCTGACATTACTAATTACGTTCGCATTTCTGATGGCTGCCTGCCACGGCGGCGGCAGTAGTTCGCATGCTATAGTCCGTCATACGGCGACCCCGACCGCAACGCCGACATCGACGCCCACCTTTACTCCAACGGTCACACCTACTTTGACTCCGACTCCCACTGCGACTTCGACGCCGACTGCCACGCCGACGCCGACGCCGACACCGGCCCCGACTCCGATCGTGGTTTCTGTTTTTCCGCCTCTGTCGGGTTGTGGAGGCCAGGGCGTGGCGACTAATCAAAAGATCATTGTGAGCTTCAATCAGCCGATGGATCCTACCACGCTGACGACCACAACCTTTACCGTGACCTCGCCGGGACCGACTTCGGTTCTGGGAACGGTGACCTACGATGCCTCCAATGATACTGCGATCTTTACGCCCGCCAGCTCGCTCGCGGTGAGTACTACATTCACTGGAGAGATTACCACGGGTACCAAGAGTGAAGCCGGAATTCCACTGGGTAATAACTTCGTATGGACCTTCGTGACTGGAGCCGGGGCTGACGCCGTTGCCCCAATTGTTCTGTCGACCAACCCGTCCAATCTTGGCACGGGTGTGCCGACTAACCAGAGCATCACCGCGGTGTTCAGCGAAGCTATGGATTCGACAACCATTACTGGAGCTACATTTACGCTGACCGATCCGAGCTCCAATCCGGTTGCAGGAACGGTGACCTATTCGGCGGTAGGCGCAACCGCGACGTTTTCTCCGACCAATCCTCTATCGGCGACGGGATTGTACACCGCGACGATTACCACAGGCGCTACAGACCTCACCGGGAACGCACTGGCGACCGCTTATACCTGGACTTTCACGACCGGGACGGGGCCGGACACCAGCGCGCCGACGATAACGCTGACCACGCCTGCCGGGGGCGCCACCGGCGTGGCTCCGAACGCGGCGATCAACGCAACCTTCAGCAAGGCGATGAATCCTTCGACACTTAACGCGGCGACTTTCACGCTGACGGGGCCCGGCCAAACTTCTATCGTCGGTAAAGTCACCTATGATGCGGCTGATTCGATCGTGACCTTTACTCCCTCGAGCACGCTCGCGACTGGCACGCTGTACGATGCCACCATAAGAACCGGAGCTGCTGATCTGGAGGGCAACTCGCTGGCCTCCGACGATCCGTGGAGCTTCACTACCGGTTCTACCCCGAGTCTCTCGCCCGTCAACCTCGGAGCTGCCTCCGGATATGGGGCCTTGGCGCAAGCAACAATTACGAATGCTGGCGATACCGTGATCAATGGCGATATTGGCCTGGATCCAGGATCATCGATAACCGGATTCCCGCCAGGAATAGTGAACGGGACAATTCAACTTGACAACGCACCCGCGATAGCGGCGCTCGCCTCGCTGACGAGTGCATACAACACGGCAGCCGGGCTTGCCGGTGCAACTGTGGTTGGCGAAAATCTGGCCACGCAGGTCCTGCCTCCGGGACTTTACACCTCGGCTGCAACCTCATTCGAGATAACCGGAGGAAACCTGACTCTCGACGGAGGCGGAGATACCAACGCGACCTGGATATTCCAGATGCCCTCGTCTACGTTGACTCTGACCACTCCTCTCTGCAGCGTTATACTGACTAATGGCGCACAGTTTTCGAATGTGTATTGGATTGTAGGTAGTTCAGCAACCGCCGGGGTTGACTGCGTCCTGGAAGGAAATGTGCTCGCCAACACTTCTATCACGATGAATACTGGCTCAACGCTGCAAGGGCGCGCATTAGGAGGCGCAATTGCTCCAAGCGGCGCGGTTTCACTGGATGCCACCAATCTTTCCGCAGTCGGCGCTTGTAACCAGTAGAAGGCGGCTGTGAGAAGGAAGACAAGACAAATCGAGTCTTAGCGTCGACCTATGGCGCCAGAAACGGCCGCAAAGCCTTGAGGAGGTTTGCGGCCGTTTCGTTTTTCCGTACTGGGCCAGAATCAACTGCTCAAAAATAGCTCACTCTATTAGTTACCCGGCTCGGAGCAACGCAACCTATCTACTATATCCAGATTAGCTTGTCTCGTTCAGCAGGCCAGTTTCCATCGATCAAGTTTTTTATGGCGAGCATAGTCACTTGGTGTTAGCCTTTTTAAGCGCAATCGGAAGTACCCGTGCGGCGTCATCATGATCCGACCGCGTTAGTTGGATGGCGATGCGCGGCTTAAACGAGGTTTCCAGGAGGAAACGGGGAAGAAGTATGCGAAACAAATCCGTTACGTACTTGGTATGTGTGGCGATCCTGTCGATGCTGGCAGGATGCTCCTCGATGACGCCGCAGCAACAGCATTACACCGAGGCAGGAGCAGCCGGGGGCGCGCTTATCGGGGGAGGACTCGGATGCGGGGTCGCCGCGATCAATAACGTCCATTCGGCCGAAGGCTACGAGATCGGATGCCCAACTGGCGTAGGAATGGGAGCTTTGATCGGTGGCACAATCGGATACCTGATGGCTCCAAAGCAGGTACAGGCAGCGCCACCGCCTCCACCACCACCGCCACCCTCGCCGGCTCCACTGCCTCCGCCCCCTCCAGTCAGACAGAAGCTGATCTTGCGCGGAGTACACTTTGACTTTAACAAGTCGAACATTCGTCCCGCCGACGCCGCCGTCCTGGATGAAGCCGTGACCGCACTGAAGGCGAATTCGAATACCAGGGTCGACGTCAATGGCTATACCGACGCGATTGGCTCCGAAGAGTACAATCTGAAGCTGTCACAGCGGCGCGCCGACTCGGTTGCCAATTATCTTGAACAGCAAGGTGTTCCTTCAAGCCAACTGGTTACGCAGGGTTTCGGTAAAACGAACTTCGTCGCAAGCAACTCGAGCGACGAAGGGCGCGCTCAGAACCGCCGCGTCGAACTGGTGCCCGAAGGACAGTAAGTCCGGCGACATCGTTGATCCGAGAACGGCCGCAGACCCAAACGGGCCTGCGGCCGTTCCTTTTCTAAGCGCGATTCGGGTTTTCAGATCCGGTTTAATGCGCTAAAGACGGATGATGGCGACGATGGATTACAGTTCATATCAGCATCTGCTTTTCGAGCGTAAGGGCGACGGGATTCTGCTCATCACGATCAATCGTCCCGACGTTCTTAACGCCACCAATAATCGGCTGCACTGGGAGCTCTCCCACGTATGGCTCGATATCGCGCAGGATGACGAGACCCGTGTCGTGGTCATCACCGGCGCGGGGCGCGCGTTCTCGGCGGGCGGTGATCTTCAGATGATCGAAGGGATGGCGGGAGACGCCGCCAATATCGGCAAGGCGTTCAAGGAAGCCGGCGATATCGTTTACAACATGATCAACCTCGAAAAGCCGATCATCTCCGCGATCAATGGCGTCGCGGTCGGCGCTGGACTCGCGGTCGCTTTCATGGCCGATATCAGCATCGCGTCGGAGACGATGCGTATCACCGACGGCCATCTGCGCCTGGGCGTCGCGGCGGGAGATCACGCGGTGATCATCTGGCCGCTTCTGTGCGGGATGGCGAAGGCGAAATACTATCTGCTTACCGCCGATTTTATCGACGGCAAAGAAGCCGAGCGGATCGGCCTGGTCAGCCTGTGCGTGCCCCCGGACAAGTTGATGGACAAGGCAATGGAAGTCGCGCTGAAGCTGGCGCGCGGCCCTCAGCAGGCGGTCAAGTTCACCAAGCGGGCGCTCAACAACTGGTTGCATCTCGCGGCGCCGGCCTTCGACGCCTCGCTCGCGATGGAGATGCTCAATTTCTTCAGCGCTGACTTGAAGGAAGGCGTAAGCGCGATCCGCGAGAGACGTGCTCCAAAATTCCCCAGTACAAAGTAGGCGAACGATGAAGGCGTGTGTGTTCAAGGCGGCCGGCGCGCCGCTGGAAGTCGCCGAGGTTCCCGATCCCGTCGCAGGCCCCGGCGAGATTGTCGTGCGGGTCAAAAACTGCGGCGTATGCGGCTCCGATCTGCATGCAGCGAAATACGGCTTTCGAATGCCGCCCGGGACGATCATGGGCCATGAGTTTTCGGCTGTAGTCGATGAAATCGGCACGGGCGTCGCCGGCCTCGAGCGCGGCGACGCGGTGGTCGTGATGTCCTATCTCGCCTGCGGCATGTGCGATTCATGCAAGGGCGGAACGGGCGCTCAGTGCCGTGCGATGAGGCTGGTCGGCTTCGGCGACGTGGCGGGGGCCTACGCCGAGAAAATGAAAACTACGCCGCAAAGCGTCTTCAAGATGCCGCCCACGATGAATCATCGTCTCGGCGCGACGGTCGAGCCGCTGGTCGTCGGACTGCATGGGGTGCATCGCGCGGGGCTTCGCGCCGGCGAGTCGGTGGTGATCATGGGAGCCGGACCGATCGGTCTGGTCACTCTGCAATGGGCGAAATTTTCCGGCGCGCGCGCCATCGTCGTATCGGAAAGAGCGCCGGGCCGACGCGAGGTCGCGCTCAAGATGGGCGCGGACCTGGCGGTCGATCCGCGCGTCAAAAATCCTGCCTCAGAGCTCGCAAGGCTTACCGGACGTTCTGTCGGCGCCGACGTCGTGTTCGAGTGTATCGGCGCGGCGGGTACCCTGGGCGAAGCGGTTTCCTATGCGCGCCGCGGAGGCAGAATCGTCGTGATTGGCGTGTGCATGGAAGAGGATAGCTGGGGACCGATTAGCGCAATGAACAAGGAGCTCGATGTCCGCTTCAGCCTAGGGCTTGAGCCCGGCGAGATCGAAACCGCGATCGCGATGCTGGCGGCGGGGCGCGTCGATACCGCCGCGATGATCACGAATATCGTCGCGATGCCGGACTTGCCGGCGGCATTTGCGGAGCTCGCGCGGCCAAGTACGCAGACCAAGGTGATGCTCGAGCTATAAGAATACGTGTGCGAGGGGCTTTTTTTGCGGGGGTCACTTCTGGAATAATGCCGGCTAACCGATTTACGCGCGAAATAACGGAGGGGACTGTAATGAGGAAATTTGCGATTGTAGCTGCGTCGGCGATGCTCGGGATTGCGATGGCGTTTTCCGCCTCGATTCCTGCCTATGCCGCCAGCAAAGTGGACTGCGACGCCGTGATGCAGTCGCTTAACTCCGGCAAGCATGCCAAGGATGTCGCTACCGAGATGAGCATCTCGGTCTCGAGCGTCTATCGCTGCAAGCGGCACGCAAAAGCCGCCGCCAAGGCCGAGACCAAGGCCCAGGGCAAGGGCAGTGGCGCACAAGCCGCCGTGCAGAATAACGCGACGGGCGGAGGAGCGATGGCAGCTCCGTCGGCTGCGTCTTCAGCGGCTCACTGACCAGATTCGAATACGCTCCGCGGGTTTATTTGAGCGCCCGCGGGGCGTGACTTCCATTCAGGCGCCAGTCTGATGCCCAAGTGCGAGCTTTGCGAGCTGCGTGATTACACGCAGCGTTACTGCCAGTTTGTCCATCCGTTCAAGTTCGCGATTCTCGATTGCGATTCCTGCGACACACCGATGGCCGTGCTCGGGGACCATCGTGTCGCCCCGTCCGATGAGGAGCGCGCTTTCATGATCGAGGCGCTCTCGCTGGTCGCGCGGACGAAGTACGGTGAAGATAGATTCATCATCGACGGTGTAATGCGCCAAATTCCGGACCATTGCCATATCCACGCGCGCCCGATCATGCGCTTTGGCGACTAATCGGCACCTGCTGTCACAGCAAATCCTCCTACAGCGTGTAGGGCGATCTCGCTCTGCGCCGAGCCACTGCGGCTCGGAATAAGCAATCACGGCTTTTTGGACCGTTTGGTGTGCGGGCCGCCATATGGTATATGCGCGCCGTTACGTTGCGTCGCCTGGGGAGGCGCCGCAACCCCCAGAGTCATTGGCTTTTTTTGCTCGAGGGGTTCTTCAGGAGGTACGGGGGAATGCCTACCGGCACGGTTAAGTGGTTTAGTCCGAAAAAGGGCTACGGTTTCATCACGATGGAGGACGGACAGGAAGTGTTCGTCCACTACAGCGCTATCGACGGCAACGGCTTTCGTTCGCTCGAACAGGGCGAACGGGTGCAGTTCGAGGTGGCGCAAGGTCCCAAGGGGCTGCAAGCCTCGGCTGTGAGCCGCGCCGCGTAAGCGGCCGGCAAGCAGCATCACGCCATCAAGAGGGGATGCGCTCCGGGTTTTATTGCCTGGCGCGCATCGCCCTGTCCAAAACTCCGCGCGTCGAGCTGGTTTGGGTTTATCCCAAACTCGATTCGCGCTATTTGATGAGCCGAACGTATTTCTTGCTTGAGGGAAGCCGCGATGAGTAATGCGCTGCCGGTCGGTGACCGGATCAGATTCGGAGTGTCGGCCGGGGTCGGAAACGCGGAACAGGCGCGGCACATGCTCGACGAAATCGCGCGATGGGGCTACGACATCGTATGGGCGGGCGATCACGTCGCATTCACCGGACCGATCAGCGATCCGTTTATCCAGTTGAGCTACTTCTCCGCGTTGCGTCCGGAGCTCACTTACGGCACCAGCATCTACCTGCTCCCGCTGCGCAATCCGACCACGGTCGCCAAGATGGTGGCGACGCTCGATCGGATGCTCGGCGCCGGCCACTTCATCTTCGGCATCGGAGTCGGCGGAGAATTCCCGCCCGAGTTCGAGGCGTGCGGCGTTGCGGTCAAGCAGCGCGGCGGACGCACCAACGAGGCGATACAGCTAATCAAGCGGCTATGGACCGAAGATCGCGTCGAGCATCGTGGCAAGTATTTCAGCTTCGGCGCGATCAAAATGGAGCCCAAGCCTGCGACTCCCGGCGGTCCGCCGATTTGGGTCGGAGGACGTGCCGAGGCCGCGCTCAAGCGCGCCGCATTATACGGCGACGGTTGGATGCCTTACGTCGTGACGCCTAAGCGCGTGAGCGACGGGCTCGAGTTTATCGCGCGCGAGGCTGAACGTGCCCGGCGCAAGATCACCAACTTCGGAACCTGCGTGCATCTGTTCTGCACTCTCGGCGCGACGTACGAAGCTGCGCTCGACGTATCCGCCGAGCATCTGAGCAAGCGCTATGCGATGGACTTCCGCGAGCCGGCCAAGCGCTACGCCGCGCTCGGCACCCCGGCGGACGTTGCGGCGCGCGTCGGCGAGTTCATCAAGGCGGGAGTGCGCGATATCGGAATCGACGCGATATGCCATCCGCGCGATCGTTCGGCGCAGCTCGATCAGTTTGCGCGCGAGGTCATTCCGCTCGTCAGGAAGTAGTGCGCTGCCACGTTCGCCGGAAGCGCCCATCGTGAAGCCGCGGCCACACCGGCTTGCGGTAGGGGCGCTTGAACCCGTCAGCGGGATAGCCGATCGGAACCAGCGCAATCAGCTGATAATCTTCGGGCACGCCGAGTAGCGCCTTGGTCTCCGCCTCACGCGGCGACAGCATCGTGGTCATCGCGGTCCCGATTCCAAGCGCCCGCGCCGCCAGCATCATCAGCTCGATCGCGGGAAAGATCGATCCATAGGTCGCGCCGAAGTTGGACAGGTCCTCGGGCGAGCCGCGCACGACGCGCATCTTGGGACGATCAAGAAAGATCACGATATGCGCGGGCACGATCGCGAGCGCGGCGGCGAACTCGTCGCCGACTGCGAGCGCCTTTTGCGCGCGTGGCGACAGCGTCTTGCGTCCGCGGATAATCGCGCTCTCCTTGTACGGCTCCCATGACGCCCGGTACATCTTCTGGATTTCGCGCCGCGCCTCAGCCTCGCGCACGATCACGAATTCCCACGGCTGCGCGTTCGAGCCCGAGGGCGCCATGTTGGCGGTCTCGAGCACGCGTTCGAGATCGCGTTGTTCGATAGGACGTGGCGAAAATCGCCGCACGGTCGGAGTGCTGTTTGCTACGTCAAAAAAGTCCATTACAGCTCGTGGCCTCCGCGCTTATTCCAGTTCGAGCGGCAGCGCGCCCCGCTCGAAGACGCGTCCGACGATCGCCGCGTCGGGATAGCCCGCGCGATGCAGCGCGGCCAGCAAATCTGTCGCCTGCCCCTCGGGCAGCGCGATAAGCAGCCCGCCCGAGGTCTGCGGATCAAACGCGAGCGACGCCATCACGTCGGAAACCTCGTCATGAATCTTGACCATCGGTTCGTAGAATTCGCGATTGCGCGCTCCGCCTCCCGGAATCATTCCGGCGCGGCAGAGCTCGATCGCGCCGGGCAGCAGCGGCAGATCCGATTCCTCGAAAATCATCGTGACGGCACTGCCGAGCGCCATTTTCGATGCGTGGCCCAAAAGTCCGAAGCCAGTGATGTCGGTCGCCGCGTGAACTTCGTACTCGAGCATCGCGGCCGCCGCGCCCGCGTTCAGTTGCGCCATCACTTTGACCGCGGCCTCGTACTGATCGGCAGGCAACGCGTCGCGTTTGAACGCGGTCATCAGAATTCCGGTTCCGAGCGGCTTGGCGAGGACGAGCGCGTCACCGGCCTTGGCGCCAACGTTGCGAATTATCCGGCTTGGATCGATTACGCCGGTTATCGCCATCCCGAATTTCACTTCCTCATCGGCAACGCTATGCCCGCCCACCACGACGGCGCCGGCCTCGCGCACTTTGTCGGAGCCCCCGCGCAGAATCTCCGCCAGCATCGCGCCCGGCATCCCGGATTGCGGCCAGCACACGATATTGAGCGCGCTGATCGGACGCCCGCCCATCGCATAGACGTCGCTCAGCGCGTTGGCCGCGGAAATCTGTCCGTAGGTGTATGGATCGTCAACCACCGGAGTAAAAAAATCCACTGTGTTGACGATCGCCAGATTGTCGCTCAAACGGAACACTCCGGCGTCGTCGCCGGTCGAGATTCCAACCAGCAAATCGGGATGGCTCGGCAGTTCGAGCATCGCAAGTGTGGCCGCCAGATCCGCCGGACCCAGCTTGCCGGCTCAACCTGCTGCCTTGCACCGCGCCGTCAGGCGAATGATGTCGTCGCGTGACGGATTATTATCCTTCGTCTCGGGCATCGGTCACATTGTCGTCTTTTTGCGTGCGCGATGTCATTCCGCGCGCGAGCGCAAACGGCGTGCGTCGCCGATTCGGGTGGTCACGCCGCTGTGATCGAAATAATCGAGCAGCGCGATCGCGAACTTGCGCGAGGCGCCCAGCAGATCGCGATAGGTTGCCGCGGTAATTTCAGGATTCTTCGCCAGATGTTCGACCAGAATCGCGCGCGCGCTATCAATCGCGCCGCGGGTGAAATACAGATCGGTCGCGATTTTGACGATCCGCCCCTCGCGCTCGAGCGCCGCCGCGATCGTGCGCATCGGCGCGAGCGCCGTCGGCGGGAGTTTTAATTCGAGCGCGAGCTGAGTCAGGTCGGGCGGCTGATAGCGCGCGACCGCGAGCGCCTGCTCGATCTGCCCGCCGAGCTTGCCCGCCGCGCCGCCCAGATGCACTTGATGCGAAGCAAGGTGCAGCATGCTGTCGTCGCGCACGATTCCGGTTTCGCGCGCTAGCCGATCGACGATGGAACGAAACGCGCGAGCACTTACCTCCCACGGCAGCCGCGAGCGTAGCGCTTCCATCTCGAGCCCGGGCGCGAGCGGCTCGGCCGCGTGATGCGCCGTCAGGGCGGCGATCGCGAAACGTCCGAGCGCGTCCCACTTCGCGGCGGTGGTGAAGCCCTCCTCGTCGCCCATCGAAAGCTTGATGAAGCGCGCGTCCTTCAGCGCCGCTGCGATCTCCTTCTGCGGCGCGTTGAGCAGTTGCTGGGCTCGCAGCGCGCTGAGCGCAAGGCTCTCCTGCAAATCGATCAGCGCTTCGAGCGCGGCGGCCCCGGCGCCGTCGCGCAGAATCGCGAGGTTCGCCCGGTAGCGCTCGAGCGGCTTGCGCGCGCGGCGGCCGAGCGGGTTGAGCACCACGCCGCCTCCGAGAGTGCGCATATTGGTTTCGTCGCGGATTACAAAGCGGTCGCCGCCCAGCGCGACGATCGGATCGTCGGTGACAATCTGGACCAGGCATCGCTCCTTGGGCGCGATCGCGGTTCTGTCTTCGAGCAGAATTGCGCGGCCGATCGTCTCCGCCGTGCCGATATACAGCCGCAGACGCGAGTTCGCGCGCAGCGGACGTTTTGCGGCGGGCCGAATCTCGAGCGACGCGTCAAAGCGCGTGGTCGCGAAGTCGAGCTTCTCGTCAGCGAGCACCAGCCCACGCTTGAGCTCGATTCGCTCGGCGCCCGCGAGGTTGAGCGCCACGCGCTGGCATCGCCCTGCGCGCTCGACCGGCTCGGAGTGCATCTGCACCGCGCGCACGCGCACCTCGTCGCCGGCGGGCAGCACGCGAAGTTTCTGGCCGACCCGAACCTCGGCGCCAATCGCGGTGCCGGTCACGACCGCGCCGTGCCCTTTGATCGCGAATGATCGATCGATCGGCAGCCGGAAAATTCCGGTCGCGCGCCGTCCCTCGAAGCCTTCGAGCTGGCGGACGATCTCGGCGCGCAGCTCGTCGATCCCGACGCCGGTTTGCGATGAGACCATGATCACCGGCGCGCTTTCGAGCGTGGTGCCCTCGGCGAGCAACTCGATCTCGTCGCGAACCTCGCTGATTCGCGCGGCGTCGGCAAGATCGGATTTCGTGATCACGAAAATTCCTCGGCGCGTGCCGAGCAGATGCAGGATGTCCAGATGCTCTTCGCTCTGCGGCATCACGCCGTCATCGGCCGCAATCGTGAACAGCACCAGGTCGATACCGTGCGCGCCGGCCAACATGTTGCGGATGAAGCGCTCGTGCCCCGGCACGTCGACCACACCCGCGCGCGTGCCGTCCGGCAGCATGAAATAGGCGAACCCAAGCTCGATCGAGATGCCGCGCTCGCGCTCTTCTTTCAGGCGGTCGGTTTCCTGGCCGGTCAGCACGCGAACCAGCGCGGTCTTGCCATGATCGATATGGCCGGCGGTGCCAAGAATCGCGTGTGTAACTTGCGGCGGCATCGTCTTTCTACATCCTGAATACCCCGAACTGTGCGGATGGCGCGACGGGCGCGTTGAGCGAGGCTGCGATCCCAAGCGCGAGCGCGTTGCGCGTTTCGACCGGGTCGATCACGCCGTCGTCCCATAGCCGCGCCGACGAATAGTAGCAGCTCGATTCGAGATCGTACTTTTCGAGCGTCGGACGGGTGAACTCGCGCTGCTCGTCCGCGCTCATCGTCTGGCTTTCGCGCTTCAACTGATCGAGCTTGACTGTGAGCAAGGTATTTGCGGCCTGCTCGCCGCCCATCACCGAGATGCGCGAGTTCGGCCACATGAACATCAGGCGCGGACCGAACGCGCGCCCGCACATCCCGTAATTTCCCGCGCCATTCGACGCGCCGATAATCACGGTGAATTTCGGCACCTGCGCGTTGGCGACAGCGTTGACCATCTTGGCGCCGTCTTTTGCGATTCCGCCTTGCTCATAACGTTTGCCGACGATGAATCCGGTGATGTTCTGGAGAAAGACCAGCGGGATGCGCCGCGCGCAGCAGAGCTCGATGAAATGCGTCGCCTTCAGCGCGGATTCGCTGAACAGCACGCCGTTGTTCGCGATGATTCCGGCAGGGTAGCCGAAGATTCGCGCGAAGCCGGTTACGAGCGTGTTCCCATAGCGCGGCTTGAACTCGTGCATTCTGCTGCCGTCGACGATTCGCGCGATCACCTCGCGCACGTCATAGGGTTTGCGCGTGTCGGACGGAATCACGCCGTAGAGTTCGGCGGGATCGTAGTACGGATCTTCGGGCGGGTCCTGAACACCGGCGACTGATTCGCGCGGACCGAGGTTTTCAAAAATTGCGCGCGCGATTCGCAGCGCGTCCTCGTCGTCTTCCGCCAGATGATCGCTCACGCCCGAGAGCCTCGTGTGCACGTCGCCGCCGCCGAGCTCTTCGGCGCTGACTTCCTCTCCGGTCGCGGCGCGCACCAGAGGCGGCCCGGCCAGGAAGATCGTTCCCTGCTCGCGCACTATGATGTTTTCGTCGCACATCGCGGGTACGTAGGCGCCGCCCGCCGTGCACGAACCCATCACGACCGCGACCTGCGCGATTCCGAGCGCCGACATCCGCGCCTGGTTGTAGAAGATGCGCCCGAAGTGATCGCGGTCGGGGAATACTTCCGCCTGCAGCGGCAGAAACGCACCGCCCTGAATCGACCAGGTAAACGCACGGCAGGCGATTGTCCATCGCGATCTCCTGCGCGCGCAGATGCTTCTTCACCGTCATCGGATAGTACGTGCCGCCTTTGACCGTCGCGTCATTCGCGATCACGATCACCTCGCGTCCATGCACGCGCCCGATCCCGGTCACGAGACTCGCGCCCGGCGCGTCGCCGCCGTACATCCCGTGCGCCGCGAGCGTCGAAAGTTCGAGGAACGGGCTGCCCTCGTCGAGCAGCTTGCGCACCCGGTCGCGCGCGAGCAGCTTGCCGCGTTCCAGGTGACGCTTGCGCGCATGCTCGGGGCCGCCGGCGCGGACGCGCTCGATTTCCGCGCGCAGCTTCTGCACCTGAGCCGCAATGACTTCGCGGTTTTTGCGAAATTCCTCTGACAAGGTCTGGATGCGTGATTCGATTCGATCCATATCTGTCTCAAGATCTCCTGATGATGCCTGCCGCGGCGGTTTCGGCTAGATATTAGCGTTAAGCCGCCTCGCTTGCGCAGCGCAAGTATGGGCGCATCCGACAATGCGTGACCGAGATCTCAAATCGCTCGAGTTCGACAAGGTGCTGAACCTCGTTGCCGGGCACGCCGCCTCCGAGCCGGGGCGTGAAGCGACGCTACGGCTTCGGCCCGCAACCGCAGCCGCCGAGGTTCGCGAGCTCCTGCGTGCCACCGCCGAGATGGTCGAATTGCGCGCCCACGCCGGCTCGCTCCCGATGCAATCCTTCGCCGATCAGCGAAACCTGTTGCTGGTGGCGTCGCGCAGCGGCGCGGTACTCGACGGCGCGTCGCTTTTGCTGATTCGCGATTTCGTGCTTGCCTCTCGCCACGTAGCGGGCTTCATGCGCTCGCGCGTCGAGCGGCTGCCGCATCTGGCGGAGCTGCATCAGAATCTGCTTGCGCCCAAAGAGCTTGCCGACGCGCTCCTGTCCGCGCTCGCCGACGATGCCACGCTGCTCGACGACGCGAGCCCCGAGCTGCGCCGATTGCGCCGTCGGCTGCGCGACGAACGCAGCGAGCTCGAAACGCGCCTTGCGCGCTCGCTCAGCGCCGGCGGGATGGAGCCGTTCGTTTCAGATTTCGTCGTAACGGTTCGCAATCGCCGCTTCGTGCTGCCTCTCAAGCTCAACTATGCGGAACGCCTGGAAGGTATCGTGCAGGACCGCTCGGTCTCGGGCGAGACGCTGTTCGTCGAGCCAATGTGGGCGGTCGAGTTGAACAACCGCGTCATGATGCTCGAACGCGAGGCCGAGGCGGAAGAACGGCGAATCCTGGCCGCGCTGACCGCGATGACCGGCGGCTACGCCCGCGAGCTGGAACTGACTTTCGCCGCGATGGTCGAGCTGGACGCGCTCAACGCACGCGCGATTTTTGCCGAGCGCTACACCTGCGTCCAACCCGAGATTGTCGACGACGGGATCGACTTCACCGACGCGCGCCATCCGCTGCTCTTGCAAAGCGGGCGCGAGGTCGTGCCGATCGATGTGAGTATCGCGCCCGGGCAGCATGGACTCGTCATCTCGGGACCCAACACCGGCGGCAAAACCGTTGCGCTGAAAACCATCGGCCTGCTTTCCCTGATGGCGCAAACCGGATTGCTCATTCCGTCACGCGCCGGTAGCAAGGCGATGGTGTTTCGCAGCGTGTTCGCCGATATCGGCGACGAACAGTCAATCGAAGCCAACCTCTCGAGCTTCTCCGGCCATATCGCCAACCTGTCGGAAATCGTGCGCTCGCTCGACGAACCCGCGCTGGTGATCCTCGACGAGCCCGGTGCCGGAACCGACCCTGCGGAAGGCGCGGCGCTCGCGATCGGGTTGATGAACCATCTTGCGGCTCGGCGATGCATGGTCGCGATCGCGACGCATTCAACGGCGGTCAAGCTGCATGCATACTCGCGCGCCGACTTCGACGCGGCGGCGGTGGATTTCGATCCCGAGCGGCTGACCCCGCTCTACCGGTTGAAGCCGCATACGATCGGCCAGAGCTACGGACTCGCGGTCGCGCGGCGTCTCGGCCTACCCGACGAAATAATCCGCGCGGCCGAGGCCGCGATGGGCGCGGGAAGCGTCGAGCTGGACCAGGCCCTCACTCGCCTTGAGGCCGAGCGCGCGCGAATTTGCGACGACGCCGAACGCGCGCAAACGCGCCAGCAGGAGCTCGAGCGTGACCTCAGAGACGCTCGCGCCCAAGCTGAACGCGCTCGCGAGAAATCCGAGCTCGAGCGCACTCGTGGCCGCGCCGCGGTCGCGGAGACGATCGAGAGCATCCGCCGCGAGGGCTCGGAGCTGATGCGCGAGCTCAAAGAACGTTCAAAATCGCGCACCGACCTGGGGAAATTCGTGGCGGACGCGGCGGCACGGCTCGAAACCGTGGCGCCCGCGCGCGAATCAGATCGCGCTTCGCTGGATAACGAGCCGCTGCGGCCCGGCGATCAGGTCGAGCTCGGTGAGATTCGTGCCGAGCTGCTCTCGATCGATTCGGATAAAGCGGTGATCGTTCGTGGCGGACTCAAAATCGAAGTCTCACCCGAACGTCTGCACCGTGCGCGCGAAAAATCCACGCAATCCTCCGAAGCGGGACGCAAAGAACGAACCCACGCGGTCACGTTCACCACCGACGCGGGCGAACATGCGGAACTGAATCTTATCGGGATGCGCTCGGGCGACGCGCTCCGAAAACTCGAGGAATTTCTCGATCAGGCTTTCCTGACCAACCGCGCTGAGGTGCGAATCGTGCACGGAATCGGCTCGGGCGCGCTGCGCAAGGCGATCCAGGAATACCTGGGAACCTCGCCCTACTGCGCCTCATTCACGGCCGCCGACCCGCACCATGGCGGCGCGGGCGCGACTATCGTGCAGATGAATCTGTAAGGCTCGCGGCCGCTGTCAGGCTCGCGGACGAACCGGGATCACGTCCCAATGCTCGGGCGGATGCGGCACGAATCTGGCCGCCGCCGCGTTGCGGCCCATCGTCTTGAACATGCTCGCCTTCTGCGCCGCGTGGGCATAGCAGAAGCCCATCACCGCGGGATCCCCTTCCTCTTCCCCCACCACGACGAACACCCGCGCGCGCGCCGGCGTGCGTTCCTGCAGGCATACGGAGCAGGTGATGCGTCCGAAGAACTGCCGAACTTGTGTTTCCATACGGCCCCCTTGATGCCAAATTTGGCCCGGCCCCGCAAGTACCCCTTTGCGGAACATTTTTCTCTACTTTTTGTATAATACCAAATGTAGAGTTATAATACAAGAGCGCGGTGGCAGAAGTGTGCGTATGAATCTTATCCCTCGTCCTGATGGAGAGAGCTTGGGCGAGGGCCATTTCTCAGCGCGGTGCGAAGCAACGCACAACTATGAGGAACTTATCCGCGCAAATCCAAGCGAGATAAGCTAGAAAAGCTTCTTCAGATTGTTCAGAGGATTCGAGTCCGAGCCGCTGCCCGAGTTGCCGCCGCCAAGAAAGCCGCCGATTCCTTTTTTGCCGAGAAATTTGCCCAGCGCCTTCTGGCCCTGCGCTGAGAGCGCACGCTGAGCCGCGCGCTGCGCCAGATCCTGGATATCGGGCACCACCATCGGCTTGGGCAACTGCCCGGTGATCTGCATCGGAAAATCGATCTGATCGTTCTTGTTGCTGATGTAGACCACCTCCTGCTTCTGCGCGACGATCTCCTTGGTCAATTGCTTCGTCAGCAGAATCCGCGCCGCCATATCGATGTTGCGGTCCATGTCGATCCATCCGTCACCGGTAAGCGAATAGTCAACATTGGTAATCGCGACGTCGTGCGAGGTGACCCGCTGCCCTTTCAGAACGAACGTCAGCGAGGCCGACTGGATATCCGTGTCGGGGTTCTTGAACAGTTCGGGATGATTGTTCACCACCGAGTCCGGCACCAAGTGTCCGATACCGGGGAGCTTGTCTACCTTCTTGAGCGCGGTCGAGGCGACGTTGATGCCGACCAGCTTGCCCTGCGTCAGCAGAATCTTGCCGCTGCCGGCAAGCGTGGGTTTGATTTGGTCGAATTTGCCCGCGATGCCCGAGAGCTGGATGTTGCCGGTCAGCAGGCCGCGCACCTTTTGCGCAGCTTTCGAATTCTGTGAGACCAGCGCCTGCTGCACATCGACGTTGGTGGCCGCGACCGAGGTGCTGAACGGCGCCGACGGCGCCAGTTGAGTCTCACCGGTCGCCGAGATCTGGCCATTGAACGCGCCGACGTTCAGGCCCATCACGCGCAGCCGCTTGCCCTCGAGCGAAGTAGTGAGCTTCAGGTTCGTATATGCGACATTGTTCAGAAGCCCGGACGGCGACGTGAGCTGGTTCTCGTCGTCCACGCCGAACGCCTTCATGCTCGCAGTGCCAGTTGCCTTGATATTGTTGAGTTGCTCGCCAGCCGGACGCCCCGGCGCAAAATCGGCGGTGTGGATCGAGTCGGCGGTCAAATCATAGCTGATGATCGGTGGATAGATTGGATCAGCGTGCGCCTTCAGAGTCGCCTTCGCGGCACCCACATTGAAGCTCAACGGACCGATATCCGCTGCCGTTCCCGCAAGCTTGATATCACCGGTCACATTGCTGACCGCGTTGGCGGCGCCGACGGCCGGAGCGCCGGGCTTGGGAATCGTCACCGCGCTCAGCGACACGACGCCATTGGCGGTGGGCTTGCCGTTGGCGACGCTTACGTCGGTGTGAACCTCGGTCTTGCCCGTCACGCCGAGCTTCGCGGCGGCGGGCGCAAGCTTCGCCAGCGATCCGATATCGAACTGATTGGTATCGATCCGGCCGCTGAAGCTGCCGCCGCCGAATGCGATCCTCGTCGCCTTCAGATCGAGCGTGTCCAGATTCACCTGCGCGACTGCGATACTCATCTTCGATCCTTCGCGGTCGCCATCAACACTGATCTTGAGCACGGTGCCGGCGGGCTTGGTGAACGAATCGCCGAAACTGATCTGATTCGAGGTCAGGTCGGTCGTGCCATGAAGATGCAGCGCATCGAGGCGTCCTTTTAGCGTCGCGTCCACGCTGATGCTGTCGGAGACTTGCAGCTTGGGCGGGATCGCGTGCTGAATTTGCTCGAATTTGCGGAAATCGGCGAGCATGAACGGACCCGCTTTGAGGCTCAAGTCCAGCGGCACAGCGTTCACGTCGATACTCGAACCGCTGAGAAGCGGTCCGACATTCCCGGAGAGCTCGAAGTTCTGCGCGCCGGCCTCGAGCGCGTGCATCTTAAGGTCGACCGCGAACGCCGAGTTGAAGCTGAAGTTCTCAAGATCGAAATCGATTCCAGAAATTTCAACCGGCGGCTGGTTCGCGTCGCGATAGACAATCTTGCCCTTATCGATCGAAAAATTCGTGACGTGCAGAGCGTCCAGCTGTTTGCGTCTGCGCTCTTCCTTGCGCCGCGACTCCGCCATCGGATTGCCCTGGATCTCGCCGCGAGGCGCGCGCGCCTCGCCACCTTCGCGTTCTTCAGAAGACTCCGGGTGTTTTCTCCCGACAGTCGAAAGATTGAGCCGCCCGTCCGCGTTGCGGATGATCGTTATCTCCGGATGGTTCAGCACAACCTTGTTGATCCTGAGCTCGCGCGCCAAAAGCGGAATCAGCTCGACTTGCGCATATACATTCGAGGAAGTGATGAAGGGTTTGGCTGAAAATGCCGGGTCATCGCCAATTTCCACTCCGGATAGATCGGCTACCAGGCCCCAGCCGATTTCGGCCTTGATGCTCTCGACGTGGACACTGCGGCCCATCGATTCGCTCACTCGGGCCAATACCCGATCACGGTTGTCCGCGATGATCGAGTTGAGGTTGGCGTCGGCGTAAATCAAAATCGCGGCGATTGCGACGATGACTCCCGCCACGACCGCACCAATGATGACCAGTGATTTGCGCATCGCCCGAGCTCCCCTTCCAAGCTGACTGTCCGCCGAAGTGTAGCCAATCAGTTGCCCAGACGCACGAGGCGGATCGATCTCCGGCAGCGCTGCCGTTCCACGCGCAGGCGGCGCGCGGCATAATCAGTGCCGAACTTCCGCGCGACGCTCCTGATCGCAAATCGCGATGGCCCGAAAAAAGAAAATCCGCCGCACCGACGGCCCTCCTGCAGCCGCAAAAAAATCGGCGATCAATCAGCCGGTCAGTTTCTCGCCCTTCAAGGATCTGAAAAAGCTCGTCGGTCAGCGCGCGACCGCGCGTCCTGCTCCGCCGCCGAAACCCGCACCGCCGGTTCCGGCGATTGCGAAGCCGGCGCCACCCGTCGATGAAGCCGCGTTGTTTCGTGAGGCATTCGCCGGGGTGCGGCCGCTCGACGCGACCCGCTCGGCGCGGACGCCAGTCGAGCCGCGCGTCGAGCACAAGGTCATCAGCGAAGATGCCGAGGTGGTGGCCCGCCTATCCGATCTGGTTTCCGGGCAGGGGACGTTCGACGTCACCGAGACCGAGGAATATGTCGAAGGCGCTCGCGTCGGGATTGATCCGCGGATGGTCACGCGCATCCGGCGCGGAGAATTCGCGATGCAGAATCACGTCGATTTGCACGGGATGATTCAGCCCGACGCGCACGCGGCCCTGACCGCATTCATCGTCGATTCTGTGCGCAAGGGCCATCGCAGCGTATTGGTCGTGCACGGCAGAGGACTTGGCTCGCCGGGCGGTCGTGCGGTGCTGAAACACGCAACAGTAGAGTGGCTCTCGCACGGAACGATCGGCGGCCACGTATTGGCATTCACGACCGCGCGCCCCGCCGACGGTGGCGCCGGCGCGATGTACGTCCTGCTCCGCCGCGAAAAGCAGCGCGCCCCCTTCGACATCCTGCAAGGCGCCAAGCGTCGGGGATGAACAGGCCGCCACTCTCCTCTCTCGTCCATCGTCTTTCTTGTCCGTCGCGCTGAGTCTTGTCCGTCATCCTGAGCCGCAGGCGAAGGATCTCCGCGAAGCGATTAGTGCGAACAACTCTGGCGGTCCTGAAAAATCGCGCGCAATTGCTCTCTTCTTTTCTGCCAGTGGCAGCCGACGGCCCGTCGGCTGACGCGAAGCGTCTTCTGCGCGTAACTCATCGGCAAAGGGTGCCACTGCCGAGGGCGAGCCCAGATGACGCTTCGCGTGGGCCGACGGGCCGTCGGCCGCTATTGACGGAAGAGGAAAAAGCAATCGCAAAAGAAAGCGGGCGCCGCTTCTGCGGAGCCCGCTTGTCGATCCGAGTATCTGCTTGCCGAGTCGTTGCTTGCAGACGCTACTAAATCTTCGCCTGCAGGAAGAATGCGATGACCAGTGCGTACAGGGTCAACGCTTCGATAAACGCGAGCCCTATGATCATCGGAACGAAAATCTGGTTGGCGCTGTTCGGATTGCGCCCGATCGATTCCATCGCCGAGGCGGCCATCCTGCCCTGACCTATCGCGCTCCCAAACGCGGCAATTCCAATGCCGATATTTGCCGCCAGCGCGATCAATCCCGCGCGCAGCGGAGCACCCGAACCGCCTGCCGCAGCGGCCTCTTGCGCCATCGCCAGCATCGGCGAAGCCAGAATCGCGAAGCCTACCATCGCGATCACCGTACCCATTTTGCGAACCATCTCGAGTCCTCCTCGTTTTGCGCGCTTCCGGCGCCCGCACCGCCGCATCTTCTTTCCTCTACCACCACCAATTCGGGCGAGCGTCCGTAGTCGCGAAAAATCCTTATATAAATTTTCGTCTAATGTTCGTGGCTCGCGGCCAGCCGCACATAGGCCATCGACAGCACTACGAAAATGATCGCCTGAATTACGCATACAATCGCGCCGAGCGCATAGAAAGCGAGCGGAATCACGAGCTTCGTCAACCCGGTGAAGATGCTCAGCACCGTATGGTCGGCAAACATGTTCGCGTAAAGACGGATACCGAGCGAAAACGGGCGGAAAAGATTGTCCGCAAGCTCGATCGGCAGCATCAGGAACGCAAGCGGCAGGTACGGACCGAGAAAGCTCTTCAGGTACCATGCGCCCTGCGATCTGAAACCCTGCACGATGTAATAGCCGAAACAGATCGTGCCGAGGGCAAAAGTCAGGTCGGAATCTCCAGTCGGCGGCTCCATCCCGGGAATCAGGCCGAAAAAATTCGCGCACAGGATGAAAACGAAAATACACCCGAAGAATGGAACCAGCGCGCGGTAGCCGTGAGATTCGAGCACCTCATGAACGAACCCATCGAGCCATTCGACCAGGACTTCGCACATCGCGCGCAGGCTCATCCCGTCGTCGGGAACCACCGGATCCTTCGCGCGGGCAAGCGAGCGGCGCGCGGCGAACCCAAACACGATCAGGATTCCCATCACGATCCAGGTCCCGACGATAACCTCGGGAATTTTTCCGCCGCCGATCAGCTCGAGAAAATTGACCGATTTCTGCAAGAGGGATTCTCCGTGCGCGCTCGCTCAGGCCGCACCTGCGAGCGAGGCTCGTCCGGTTTCAATAATGATGGCGGCCAATTGAGTCAAGACTCCGAAACCGAAGCCAAGTCCGTCGATATGCGCACGCGTGAAAGCCAGGTACACGATTCCGACCACGATGAGCAGCTTTAGCGGTATCGCGGCAGCGCCCAGCCGCGCGGCGTTGCCTGAAATACCCGCGCCCGCGGCGGCCAGGACGAGGCGCCCGAGCGCCGCGAGGATCCACAGATTCGCGATCACGACCGCGCCGCCGAGCATGCATCCGATCGCGGAGTTGATCGAGACCAGATAAGCGAGGATCACCGCGGTGAGCGCCACCAGCACGATATTGGTGCGCTGAATCGCCGCGATAGTCGGAACCACCCCGGCGAGTCTCATTGTCCCATCGTCCGCTGCGCGAGCTGCAACTCACGAATCAGCCGGTAGAAGCCCAGCACGAGACCCGCCATGAACAGTGCGAACGTCAGCCAGGGATCGGTGTGGAAATAGAGGTCGAGGTAGTGGCCAAGGATAGCGCCGGCGATGATCGGACCCGAAAACTCGAATCCGATTGCCATGAAGCGCGCCGCCTTGCCCGCCGTCCATTGCATCGTCGATTCCTAGTCTCGCGAGGCGACCTCGAGCGCGTCGTGCGCCACTGCCACGGTGCGATCGATATCATCATCGTTGTGCGCCGATGAAACGAACAGCGCCTCGAATTGCGACGGTGGGATATTGACGCCCCTTTCGAGCATCGCATGGAAGAATCGCGCGAACTTGGCGGTGTCGGATGTTCGCGCGTCGTTTGCGTTGCGGACCTGCAACGGCCCCAGGAACATCGTCAGCAACGAACCCGCACGATTGACGCATCCGCGCTCTTCGCATCGCACCAGAGCCTCGCGAAGCCCGGCCTCCAGCCGCGCGCCCGCGGCCTCGAGCCGCTCATAGAAGCCGGCTTCGGTGAGCAGCTTCAGCGTCTCGATACCCGCACGCACCGAGAGCGGATTTCCGGAAAGCGTTCCTGCCTGATAGACCGGACCGTCCGGTGCGAGCAGATCCATCAATTTCGCGCCTCCGGCGACTGCGCCGACCGGCAATCCGCCGCCGATTATTTTTCCGAGCATGATCAAATCGGGTGCGATGCCGAGTTTCTCGCTTGCGGAGCCGAAGCTCAGGCGAAAGCCCGTAATCACCTCGTCGCAGATGAGCAGCGCACCGTTGCGATGCGCGATCGTTTCGAGTGCTTTCAGAAACCCGGTCTCGGGAAGAACCACCCCCATGTTCGCGGCGATCGGCTCAACAATTATTGCTGCGATTCGATTGGGATTGTTCCTAAAGAGTTCTTCGACGCTCTCGATCGAGTTATAAGTCGCTACCATCGTGAGCGCTGCCAGCTCCGGCGGCACTCCGGCACTGTCGGGAACACCCAGCGTCATCCCTCCCGAACCCGCCCGCACCAGCATCGAGTCGCTATGCCCGTGGTAGCATCCATCGAACTTGATTATTCCCGAACGCCCGGTCGCGGCGCGCGCGATTCTGATCGCGGTCATACCGGCTTCGGTCCCGGAACTGACCAGGCGAACTTTCTCCGCAACTGAGATCGCCGACGTGATGATCTCCGCTAGCTCGACCTCGAGCTCGGTCGAGGCGCCGAAGCCCAGACCGTCGCGCGCCTGTTTCGTGATCGCTTCGATTACCGCGGGATGCGCGTGGCCCGCGACGGCGGGACCATAGGAGCCCACGTAATCAAATAATTGATTGCCGTCGGCATCAAAAAGGTATACGCCGCTGGCGCGCGCGACAAACCGCGGCGAACCACCGACAGCCTTCCATGCGCGCACCGGAGAATTCACCGCGCCGGGAATTATCTTGCGCGCGCGCGCGAATAATTCGCGTGACTTTTTATCAGAGAGCATCAAGCTTTTCCTGAGTGGCCAGCTAACATCGCGCGCCAATGCAGTCAAACGCGCATCCGATCGCACTTAATGCGCATGTGCGAAGAAAATCGCGATCGCGTACGATTGCTCCAGGAGCCATCGTGCCGGATCGTGTGATCGGAGCATGAATTCACGCGCAACGACGACATCAAGTCGATCACAAAATTTTCTTTTCGATTCGCACTGATACACGATTCTCTGCACTCGCACTTGTCTGTAGTCGGGAAAGAGTTTATCACGTTGCCTTGGCCGCGAGACTTTTGTTCACGCACATTTTTTTGGAGCAAAGTTTTGGCGACCTTCGTGATCATCGATGGCTCTCAAGCGCACGCACTTTGCCGTTGCTGTTCCAGAGAATTCAGAAACTGACAGAACCGTAAACCGCTCCAGCGAGTTGATAGCCGGGTGTTATCCGGCCCGAATCTGCTTTCAGAACGGACCAAAACCCTGCTTATCCACAGATGTGGACAAGCTTGTGCAGAAATGATCGCTGGTGGCGAACCGTGGTCGGTTCCGGACCGTGTCGAGTCGCGGCTCGGGGACTTGGGGAGGAGAACGAATGAACGGGTTATGGCGCAAAGCCAATGACCGCTTGCGTGACGAACTTGGACAAGTTGGATTTGAAACCTGGATCGGACCGCTGAGCTTTGTCGGACTACAAGGCCGAACAGTTACGATCGAGGCGCCCAACAGATTCTTCCGCGACTGGGTCAACGAACGCTACCTTTCGATGCTGCAGAAGTCGCTCTCGGAGGAAGCGGGGGAGCCGGTCGAGGTCAAGCTGATCCTCGGCGAGGGCGCGGGCGTATCCGCGGCGCCGCCCAGTAACGGTAACGGCAACTCGAATGGGCACGGCAACGGCAGCAATGGCAACGGCCATCTTGCCGCCAGAGCATCCGCCGCACGCGAGCCGGTCCGCGCGGAGCGCCATCCGCAACTGAACCCGCGCTACACCCTGGCTGAGTTCGTGGTTGGCTCGGCTAATCAGTTCGCGCATGCGGCCGCGCTGGCGGTGGCTAATCAGCCGGGTGACAAGTACAACCCGCTCTTCATCTACGGCGGAGTCGGCCTGGGCAAGACCCATCTGGTAACCGCGATCGGCCATCACATCTACGGCTGCGGAGATCGGCCGCGCAAAGTGCTGTTCATGCCGGCTGAAGTCTTCATGAACGAGCTAATCGGCTCGATTCGGCGGGACCGGATGAACGAGTTTCGCGAAAAGTTTCGCCTGGTCGATGCGCTGATCCTGGACGACATCCAGTTCCTGGCTGGCCGCGAGCGCACTCAGGAGGAATTCTTTCATACGTTCAACTCGCTGCATGCCGACCGGCATCAGATCATCCTGACCTCGGACAAGGTGCCGCGCGAGATTCCGGGACTCGAGGAACGCCTGCGCAACCGGTTCGAATCCGGACTTATCGCCGATATCGCGCCGCCCGACCTCGAGACTCGCGTTGCGATCGTGCAGAAGAAGGCCGCACTGGACAATTTGCATCTCGCGCAGGACGTCGCGCTCTATATTGCACAGAGCATCCAGTCCAACGTCCGCGAGCTCGAAGGATGCCTGACCCGGCTCGGAGCGTTGGCGTCGCTCAGCAAGTCCGCGATCACGCTGGACTTCGCGCGGCAGGCGCTGCACGATCTGATCCGTAATCACGAAGCCAAGCCCGACGTCGAAATGATCCAGAAAACGGTGTCGGATTTCTTTCATATCCGGCTGATCGACCTCAAATCGAAAAAACGAACCCAGCACATCGCCTTTTGCCGACAAGTAGCGATGTACCTGTGCCGCAAGCTGACCGCCAGCTCGTTTCCCGTAATCGGCGAGGCGTTTGGCCGCGACCATTCTACGGTCATCCATGCACACAACCTGATTCAGCGGCGCGTGACCAACGACTCGGCGTTTAGGCTCTCGATCGAGAAGATCGAACGCGATCTAAAAGCGATCCGCGCTAATGCCGCTTGATGTGGAGAAAATTGTGGAACGCTTCTGGATAACTTGGCTCAAAACTGGAGGCTCGTCGGTCAGGCACGGATCGCAAGGATCGAGACGGTAAACCGCCGACAACTTGTACCATCACGATTCACGTTGAAAATCAGACACTTGATGGAGTACTCAACAAATCAACACCCTCTACGGGTCTTACTGATCTTTTAATTTAAGATCTCTTAAGAAGAATAGCAGGCAGGACGGAAACTTCATGGGATTGGTAATTGACCGCGGAGCTTTGCAGACCGCGCTCGCGATGATGCAGGGGATCGTCGAACGGCGGACAACGGTGCCAATCCTCGGGCACGTTCTTCTGGAACCCGGAAGCGGGAGTCTAAAGCTTAGCGCAACCGACCTGGAAGTCGGAATTTGCACCGAAATCGCCGCGCGCACCGCCAAGGACAAGAGCATCACGCTCAACGCGCGAAAACTTTTCGAAATCGTGCGCGAGGCTGAAGGCGACGAGGTCAAACTCGACACCTTGGACAATGATTGGGTCGAGCTAAAATGCGGGCGCGCAAAATTCAAAATGATGGGCCTCGATCCGCGCTCGTTCCCGGCGATGCCGAGCCAGAGCACGACGAAAGCTGACGGCGCAGCGGCAAAAAAAACGCTCAAGGCGGAGCTTGGAATCGCCTCGAGCGTGCTGGCTTCGATGATCGACAAGACGGTCTTCTCCGTCAGCCCCGATGAAGCACGTTACAACTTAAGCGGCGTTTATCTCGAAGCTGCTGGTCCGGGAGGAGTCCGGATGGTCGCGACCGACGGGCATCGCCTCTCGATGGTCGAGCGGGAAGCGCCGGGCTTCAGCATGGAAGGCGGCGCAATTATCCCGCGCAAAGGTCTGCAGGAGCTGCGCAAGATTCTCGATCAGACTGGCGATCAGGACGTGAAACTTTCGCTCAACGGCCAGCTTGCTTATATGAAGCGCGGCTCGACCGAGGTTTCGATGCGGCTGGTCGAGGGCGAATTTCCCGATTATCGTGGGGTGATTCCGAAAGAATCGAAGCACGCGATCGGGGTTGATCGCGACGCGCTGTTCGCGGCGATCAAACGAGCGGCAATTTTTTCGAACGAGCGCTATCACGGCGTAAAGTTCGCGCTCACCTCTGGCACTCTGACGGTTTCGTCGACCAGTCCAGAGACGGGTGAGGCGAGCGAATCGCTCGACGTTGATTTCAGGGGCGAAGAGTTCGCGATCGGATTCAACGCGAACTATCTGCGCGATGTTCTCGGCGTGATTCCATCGGGCAACAAGGTCGAGCTCGGACTCAGCGACGACGTAAGCCCGGGCGTCGTGAAAACCGAAGCGGACACGAAATTTACCTACGTCGTGATGCCGATGCGCCTGTAGCGCGCGCTAGTTTTTCAGCGGAACCCGGGAATCGGCGCCGATCTTTAGCAGTACAACTTTGTTGCGAGCCTGCTCGGTCGTTTCCCAAGGGAACGACGCTTCGTGCAGAAGCTCTGTCGCTGAAATTCCAAGTGATGGCACATCGCGGCGACGAACGATTATCCAGCGAACATCATCGTTTGCCAGCGCACTCTTCAAATCCTCCGGATGGTCGAACTCCGGCAGCGGAGCGGGCGGATTTAAATAGAATAGTGGCCCTTCGGTTCGATAAAGGACCAGATGGCTGGTGTCGCCGCCCAAAAGTTGAAGCGTTTGCAGCCCGAAAGGTTTCTCACCGCGATATGCGTCCGCTGCCGGCATCGCGAACACATAGATGTACAACATGACGCAGTAAGCAATGACTCCCATCGAGACTGCGACCCGCGCGGGTCGATAACTCCGCAGCACATAGACGATACTCACGACGCTGATGATCCAGGCGATCGCGAAGAACACTCGATCGGGCGCCGCCGGAAACAGAGCCATCTGGCCACGCAGGATCATCGAAGGCGGCAGAAGCACTACGATACCCAAAATCGTGGCGATCGCTGTCAGGCCATAACCGATCGCGAGCAGGGTCCGCGACCATCGTGATCTGAGCATATCGCCAGCCAGGATTCTTGCGACAAGCAACGCGCCAGCCGGAAGTATCGGCAGGATGTAATAGCTGCGGCGTGATCCTGAAATCGTATAAAAAACGAAAGTCGCCCAGAAATAGACCAGAGCGAAACGATCACTACGAGCGGGCTCGATATGTTCGCGCCGGCGCTGATGCGCTTCGACCAACGCTGCCGGCAGTAGCATCGCCCACGGCGCCATGAGCGCGAAAATCACATAAACATAAAGATAGACCGGACCGCGATGGTCGAACGGATGGAAGAAGCGCACCACGTTTTCGCGCCAAACCATCTGCAGGCCCTTGTCCGAGCCCTCGACCTGCTTCGAGAACCAGAACGGGAACGAGTAGAGCGCGATTCCGATCGCGATCGCCGGGATCGTTTTCCAGTTGAACAGCCATCGATTGCGCTCGATTACCCATCGGACGCGCGAACTGATCGCGCCGTGCCGGATAGCGTCGCCGAATACGCGCCGTCCCTCGGCGAGTGTGCAGTACAACCCAATCACCATGATTGGCAAAACGAAGCCAAGCAGCCCCTTGGTCAGCGACGTGAGCGCCATGATGATCCAGAGTCCTACGACCCACCATCCGTCCTGCCGTTCTTCAAATTTCAGAAAGAGCAACAATGCGGCGAGCTCGCCTGTGAGCGTTTCGACGTCGGCAGAGGCGTTGCGTGAAAAAAACACGAAACTGAAGCTGGTCGCCAGGATTACTCCGGCGACAATCGCGGTGCGCGAGTCGTACAGGCGCCGCGCTAGCATCATCAGGAGCGCGACACCGAGCACGCCGGCGATAGCGCATGGCAATCGTGCCGCGAGCTCGTTCATCCCGCCGGAAAGGTAGGTGGACCAGATGACGAGCCAGTAAGAGCCGAGCGGCTTGTCGTAATAGACGCGGCCGTTGATGGTCGGCCAGAAGTAGTTGTGCGTCGCCAGCATCTCTCGCGCGATCTCTGCCCACCGGAATTCCGACGACCATAGCGCGCGGGAGCCCAAGCGGGCGAAAAACAAAATCGCCGACAGCGCGAGAATCGCGAAGAACCATCGGCGCCAAAAGGAATCGGCTGACGCGATTGGGTCACGGGGAATCGTTGGGCTGGAACTCATCGCGGGAAATTCTATCCGTCGGCGGCGCATCGCCGCCATACTGCCGCGCAGATTACGCCGACTCCGCGTGGCGCCATCGGCAGGTGCGTGCTAGCGTCGAAAAGGCGCGCACGCATCACGATCAACCCTCAATTCGAGCTGATTCACATGAGCGAACATCACGACGACTCTGCGCATTCCGCGCGAGGCAAAGCCAATCGCCTGATTAACGAGCAGAGTCCCTATCTGCGGCAGCATGCGCACAATCCCGTCGATTGGTATCCTTGGTGCGCCGAGGCGTTCGCGCGCGCGAAGGCCGAAAACAAACCGATCCTGCTCTCGATCGGATATTCGGCGTGCCATTGGTGCCATGTGATGGAGCGCGAGTCGTTCGAGAACGACGCGATCGCCGCGTTGATGAACGAGAATTTCGTGTCGATCAAAGTCGATCGCGAAGAGCGGCCCGACCTCGATCAGATTTACATGGACGCGGTGCAGATGATCACCGGACGCGGCGGATGGCCGCTCACCATGTTCTTGACGCCCGATGCGAAGCCATTTTTTGGCGGCACCTATTGGCCGCCCGAGGATCGGCAGGGAATGCCGGGGTTTCCCAAGGTTCTCATAGCGGTCGCTAACGCATATCGCAACGGCGCACACGAGGTTTCGCACAACGTCGAGAAGCTGGGCGCCGCGCTTGGCGCGCTTTCAGAATACGAACCCAAAGAGGGCGAGCTGCGTCGTGACCAAGCGGTGGTTGCCGCGCGCGCGTTGGCGGGAGCATACGACAGCGTCAACGGCGGAATCGGCGGTGCGCCGAAATTTCCCAACACCTTCGTCTTCTCGCTTTTCCTTCGCGTGTTCGACGGCGAAGGCGACGAAGCGATGGGCGAGATCGTGCGGCATACGCTCAAGAAGATGGCGCGCGGCGGAATCTATGATCAGATTGGCGGCGGATTTCATCGCTACAGCGTTGACGAGCGATGGCTGGTGCCGCACTTCGAGAAAATGCTCTACGACAATGCGCAGCTTGCGGTGCTTTATGCCGACGCGGGGCGCGCGCTCAACGAACCCGAGTTCCTCGACGTCGCGCGCGATATCCTGAACTATATTCTGCGCGAAATGACCAGTCCCGAGGGCGGATTCTACTCGAGCCAGGACGCGGACAGCGAAGGCGTCGAGGGCAAATTCTTTGTCTGGGAACCGGAAGAAGTCGAGGACATCCTGGGCGCGGAGTTGACGGAAATAGCCGAGCGATATTTCGATATCAGCGTCGAGGGCAACTTCGAGGGCGAGAATATCCTGCATCGCACGCTCGAAATCGGAGATGCGGCACGGATGTTTCACAAATCCGAGGCCGAGATCGAAGCCAATTTGCGAACGATTCGCGAAAAGCTGTTTGCCGCGCGCGAAAAGCGGGTGCATCCGGGCCGCGACGACAAGATCCTAACCGCGTGGAACGCGATGACGATCTCCGCGTTTGCGATTGGCTATCGCGCGCTTCACGAGCTGCGCTTCCTCGAAGCCGCGCAGCGTGCAGCCAATCTGATCATGACGAAGATGTGGGACGGGCACGCGCTCAAGCGTTCGTACAAGGACGGAGCCGCGCGCTTCAACGCTTATCTCGAGGATTACGCGCTGCTCGCGGGCGCGATGATCGATCTATACGAAGCCTCGCTCGACGCGCGTTACCTCGATCATGCGCGCACGCTCGCCGCCGTCATCCTCGATCGGTTCATCGATCGCGCCAAGGGCGGCTTCTACTTCACCTCCGACGATCACGAGGCGCTCATCACGCGCAGCAAGGCGGCCTTCGACGGCTCGACGCCTTCGGGCAATAGCGCGGCGGTAACGGCCCTTCTGCGGCTTTTCGAGTACACCGGCGAGGACCAGTACCGAATCGAGGCCGAGCGGGCTCTGAAGCTGTTTCGCGAGTTTATTGAGAAGCAGCCGTTTGGATTTTCGCACATGCTCGAGGCGGTCGATCTGTATCATCGCGGCGCAACTGAGGTTGTGATCGTGGGCGAGCGAGATTCGCCGGAGTTTCGCGAATGGGTCGAGCGTTTGGGTTTGCTCTACGTTCCGAATCTCGCGATCTTCGCCGCCGATCCGTCGGCTGCGTCTGCGTCGGGTTTTTTGCCCGAGCAGATTCGCGGAAAGAAGCAGGTTAACGGCAAGATCACCGCGTACGTCTGCCGCGATCGCACCTGCACAACGCCGATAACGGAATTCAAGGCGCTGGAGAGCGAACTGCTCGGGTGATCGGATTTTCACTGTGACCCTCGAGCATCCGTATGCGCCCATCGTTCGCAATCAGCCCTCGCGGAAAAGAAGCGGACCGATCCGCGCGGTCGCGTTCAACGCCGCAGGAGGGGCCCGCGTCGAGGAAATTGCACGGTGCCTCTCGCTTCCTCCTCTCAAAGACGCGTCGATAGTCCTGCTTTGCGAAGCCGATTGGCGCACCGCGCGCTCCGGGCGGCGCGAAGTCGCATCGGAGCTGGCCTCGATGCTCGGGATGAGCATGGCCTATCTGCCGGAGTTCACCCGGCCGATTGGCGGCGCGCACTCGAATGACCGCGCATGCATGGGCAACGCGATCCTCTCGACGGCGCCGCTAGAGGACATTCGTGCGATCGCGATGCCCGATCCTCATCCGGAAAGCGCCAAGAGCCTGCGCCGCGACTACGTCGGCGGCTTTGCGGGTCTTGCGGCGCGCGCGACGTTCGCAACCGAATCGATCTGGATCGGCGTCGCGCATTTGCACAGCCGATGCGCTCCTGCGGGACGCGCGGCGCAGATGGCGGCCTATCTGAACGACTTTCCTAAGAATGGTCCTGCGATTTTCGGCGGCGATCTGAATTCCACGACCGCGGAGCTGATGCGTCCGGCGTCATTCGCGCGTGTATTCGCGACGATGCTGCTAAATCCGCGGCGATTCAAGAATCCGCAGAGTTACGAGCCGATGTTCGCGAATCTGGCGGCGGCGGGATTCGAGGTCGACGGCGCGAACGCGCTCGGCCGTCCGACGTTCACGTTTTCGCGCGCAATTCCCTCGATATTTCGTCCGCGGCTGGACTGGATCGCCCTGCGCGGTGTGTGTCCGGTACCGGATAGCGCGCAGGTCGTCGCGGCGCGGAGATCATTCGGGCCGCGGCGATTTTCGGATCACGACTTTATCACCGTGGCGATGGAAATTTAGCCGGGCCACGAGCGCTTGGGCGCTGTGGGCTCGATCACCTACAATTGCGCGCGCTCCGGAGGTCAGTCGCTATGGCTTCAACATTTGACGGACTCGGCATGCATCTCGGCACATTGTCGCGCCTCTCGAACGCGGAGTCGCGCTCGATAAGTCCCGAGAATCCGACGGGCGAAAAAGGCAAAGGCGCGATGGCCGAGCCGGATCTCGCGACCAGCCCGGCGCGCAGTCTCGGGCGCGGATGGAAAGTGCGGCCGTACATCATTATCCAGCCTGGTGAGACCGCGACGCTTGCGGATATCGCGGGGCAGGGGGCGATCCAGCAAATCTGGATGACGCCGACGGGTCCGTGGCGCGCGTCGATTCTGCGGATCTACTGGGATAACGCGGCCGCGCCCGCGGTCGAATGTCCGGTGGGAGATTTTTTTGCCTGCGGATGGAATCGCTATGCGCAAATCTCCTCGCTCGCGGTGTGCGTCAACCCCGGCAGCGCGTTCAATTGCTACTGGGAGATGCCGTTTCGGAACCGCGCGCGAATCACGATGACCAATATCGGCGCGGCGCCGATGATCCTGTTTTATCAAATCAACTACACGCTGACCGAGGTGCCTGCCGACGCCGCCTGTTTTCACGCGCAGTTCCGGCGCGTTAATCCATTGCCGGAAAAAGAAGTCGTTACGATCCTCGACGGCGTGCGGGGACACGGACATTACGTCGGCACCTACCTCGCGTGGGGCGTGCATAACAACGGATGGTGGGGCGAGGGCGAGATCAAATTTTTTCTTGACGGCGACGGCGAGTTCCCGACGATCTGCGGCACCGGCACGGAAGATTATTTTGGCGGGTCATATAATTTCGACGTCGGCCGCGAAAATGGCGGCTACCGCGAATTTACGACGCCATACTCGGGGCTGGCGCAGGTGATTCGTCCCGACGGGCTTTACCAATCGCAGATGCGATTCGGGATGTACCGATGGCATATCGGCGATCCGGTACGGTTCCAGCGCGAGCTTCGTGTGACGATCCAGGCGCTCGGATGGAAAGGCGACCCGCGCAAGGGCGCCGAGTTCCTGCTGCTGCGCGACGATATCGCCTCGGTCGCCTACTGGTATCAAACACTACCCGCCGCGCCGTTCCCGGCGCTACCATCGGCGGACGCACTGCGCATCGACTGAAGCGCGTCGCAGGTGGCAACTATGCTGCTTGCAGCTTGATGATGGGACGCGAGTGGGTTGCCTTTGCGAATTTGAGAAGCGTATTCACGCTGGGCATCTGAGCGCCGCTCTCGAGCCGGGCAATCGCCGATTGCGTCGTACCCATACGGTCTGCCAATTCCGTCTGCGTCAATCCTGCCCGCAGACGAGCGCCGATCAATTCATGCGCGAGGCTGAATTCGTCGCCCAGCGCGTCATAGGCGACGCGGACAGTGCGGTCGGAGAGCATCTTCGTTTTGATTGAATGGAAACTCTTCTTCACGGCACGATCTCCTTGCTGCGGCTGAGCGCTATTTCGATAGCGTGTCGGGGCGTCTTTTGCGTCTTCTTCACAAAGGCGTGAAGCATCATTAAGCGTTGCCCTGACGCTGCCGTGTAAATGACACGACCGATACCGGTTGTAATATAGCAGATTTGCTATGTAGGGAAGGTCGTTTCCAGCGCGAAGCGCAGCTTTACTTGCGCGCTACGCTTCGGTTGAACTTGTGCGATGATTGCTGACCGATTTGTAGTGATACTCGTCCGACATGCGGAGCCGGTGTTGCCGGGAACGGCTGGCTATGGCGAGGATGATCGTCCCCTGACGGCGGCTGGTTTCGCTGCGGCTGAGCGGTTGGCCGAGGCGCTTGCGGCCGAAGGTCCCGTTGCGATCTATTCGAGTCCTTACCTGCGTGCCCGGCAGACTGTCGAGCCGCTCGCGCGGTTGCGAGGACTCGTCATCGAGGAAATCGCAGATCTGCGAGAGCGACAGCTGTCCGCGGACGCATTGCCGAATTGGCGCGAGGAGCTCAGGCGCTCGTGGAGCGACTTCGCGCACGCCGCGCCGGGCGGTGAGAGTGGTGCGGCCGCGCAGACTCGTGCGCTTGCGGTGCTCGAACAGATACGTGAGCGCAATCGCACTGGCACCGTCGTAGTCGCGAGTCATGGCAATCTGATCGCGCTTGCCCTGAACGCCTTTGTACCTTCGATTGGGTTCGATTTCTGGGCGGCAATTCCGTTGCCGGCGGTTTACCGGCTCGAGTTTGCGCAGAATCGAGTTGGGGTCACGGGTCCAGGATTACCGGCTCACTGAATCATTCAGGGAAGACGTTGCGAACGGAGTCGTTGGCATCCCGGCGGCGGCGTCGCGAAGCGCTTGCTCTACGATTCCCGCGTCCGGAATTCCGATCAGAAAATAATGCTCGACACCGGAGGCCGGGCTGCGCTGGATCGACGGATTCGCGAACAGCATCAGGTTATTGCTGAAGAAAGATCCGGGCGAACCGCGGTAGATCTCGACGGTAGTGCCCAGGCGCACGAAACCGAGTTTCGCGCCGCGAAAATCATCGAGCGCAAAATCGTATACGCTGTGACGCGGCAGGTTGGATACAACAATTACGCGGCGATTAGTCAGTCCGTAGTAGGTATTGACTACGTACGCGCCGAACAGGACCGAATCGACCAGGATCACCGCGGCGAGCGCCCACAGAGCCGCCGAGCCCGGCTTAAGTCCAAGCGGCATCGCGAGCTTAAAGGCAGGAGTGTCGGTTATACCGTGAATGCCGATCGCGGCAACGATGCATAGCGCGACCAGGGCAATGCGGATGAAAAATCGCGAGGTGCCGTCGGGCTGCGCGCACCAGAGCATCTCTTCGCCGGGCTGAAGCTCGGCCGCGATAACGGAATCAGCTTGTGATGCCATCGTCTTCCCTCCCCGCATGCCCCTCGCAGAGGAGAGCATCCGCGCTCGCGCCGGTATTGGCAAGGACGAGCGCCCACGAGACCTCATTCGTGAATTCGACCGCAGGGGGAAAGGCAGAGCAGCACCCTCACCCACGCGTCACGATGCTTGCGAAAGAAGCGCAAGCATCGCGCCGCGTCGCCCTCTCCCGAAGGGAGAGGGTATTTCAGATTGCAAACCACGACGTCCCGCGCGTGCAGATTCCCTCTCCCTACGGGAGAGGGTGCCGCGAAGCGGCGGGCGAGGGTGCTGCTCTGCGGCTTTCGATCTGGTAGCTGTGCAAAGTCCTCCGGAGCCAGGGGGTCCAGAACTCGCGATACTTTGAAATCAGCGGATGATTCGCGATTGATGGAGTGCTGCGATTTTCGCGGCGTCGTAGCCCAGGTACTCGCGGAGAATTTCATCGGTGTGTTGGCCGAGGAGCGGAGCGGCACGTTCGATTCTTCCTTCGGTTGCGGAAAATTTGGTTAGCATCCCGGTCTGGCGGACTTTGCCGAATTCGGGATGCGTCACCTCCGCGATCAATTCGTTGGCCGCGATCTGCGGGTCGTCGAACATCTCCTTGAAGTGGCGCACCGGCACGACGGGAACACCGGCAATGCGCAATTGCTCGACGATTGCGGTGCGCGGATGGAGCGCAAAAGCGCTTTCGAGCGCGGTGGCGAAGCGGCTATCGGCCGCTTCGGCGCGTGCTGTGTTCCAATCGAGTGCGGGAATGGCGGGCATCGCGCCGCGCAGCGCCAGCCACTGCGCGGATTTATCGATCGCAATGAATAGCCATTCGCCGTCCTTGCAGGAGTAGGCGCGCGAGAGCGCCGTGCTTCCACGGCGTTCCGGGTCGCCGTTTTCGAGGTCCGGGCGCCCCGCATAGAAAATGAACTCACCCGCTTGCAGAGCCATCGCAGCTTGCAGCAGCGAAGTTTCGCAGAACTGGCCGCGACCGGTCTTCTGGCGCGCGCGCAGCGCTGTCACGCATCCCAGGGCCGAGATCATCGCGCCGCCATAATCGCAGATCGCGCAGGTAAGATAGACCGGATGCGCGTGCGGGCCGCCCTGCGCCGCCATCACGCCCGAGCGCGCCTGCAATAGCGGATCGAAGCCCGGCTGATTGTGTTCGGGCCCGCGGTTTCCGAAACCGTTGACCGACATATAGATGAGGCGCGGATTGATAGCGGCGAGAGTTTTATAGTCGTAGCCGAAACGCTGCATCCGGCCCGGGCGCAGGTTCTCGACCAGCACGTCGGCGCGCGCGGCGAGTTGGTGGATAATCTCGCGGCCTTCGGGTTTCGTCAGATCGACCGCCAGCCCGCGTTTGCCCTGGTTCCATCCGAGAAAGCCGAAGCCGAAATGGCGAAACGAATCGCCTTCGAGGCTTTCGATCTTGATCACCTGTGCGCCGAGTTGCGCGAGGATCATAGGGCCGTAGGAACCGGCGATGTAGCTCGCGAAATCGAGCACGAGAATTCCGTCGAGAGGACCTTTGCCTGAGCGTGGGGACGACATCGGCGCCGCGACGCTCGCGCGAGGTTCCGCGAGCCACTCAGTTGCGATGCGTTCGTCACCAACTGCTGGGGCCGGACCTGCGATTTCGCCGGGCGTGTCGTTGAGGAAAAATGGCAAGCCCATCTGAACGGTTGCGCCGAGCGTGGGATCGGCGATCTCCTGGCGCATCCCGAGCGCCCGCGTCTGCTCCCATTCGATAAATTCCTGCCGGGTCATCACGGGGGCGCTGGGAACGTCGGCCTCGCGCAGGATACGCAGCCATTCGGCGCGCGGGCGGGTGCGGATGATTGGCTCGATGATATCCTTGAGCTCCTGCCAGTGCGCGCTCGGAATTCCCCACGGTGCGTTCTCGAAGCGCTCATCGGCGACCAGGTCCGGGCGCTCGATCGCGATCGCAAATTTGCCCCAGAAGGTCGCGTTGCCGCATGCGGCGAAGAAGAATTTTTCGTCGCTCGACTGGAACAGCCGGTAAACCGGAATCGGTCCGAGCGGATCCTGCGGACCGTGATAGAGGCGGGTCAGCGACTCGTGATACAGGATGCCGCCGGTTTGGAGGGAAAACGCGCCCGCCAGCATCGAGGCCTCGACCGCTTGTCCCGCGGCCCCGTCGGCGCGCGCGTAGAGCGCCGCCGTTGCACCAATCGCCGCCATCAGGCCCGCGGAATAGCTCGCCGCCGGAAACACCAGCGCGACCGGATTCGAGCTTCGCGCCCACTGGCTGCCGGTGATACCGCCGAAGGCAGCAACCAGGTCGTCATTCGCGTCGAAGTTGGCGAGGGGTCCGCGGCTGCCGAAGGGCGGAACGTTGACCACGATCGCGCGCGGATTGATCTCGCGAATCGATTCGTAGCTGAGGCCGAGCGCGGCGAGGCGCGAGACAGTGGCGCCGGTGACGACGATATCCGCCCACCTGAGAAGCTCCGCCATACGAGGTTTGTTCGCCGGGGTCGGCGGCGTCGAAGAACAACGCGCGTTTGGAGCGGTTGAGGAGATGAAAGCGCGGTGAGCTGCGATGTTCCGCGCCGCCAGGCGGTTCGACTTTGATCGTGCGTGCGCCCTGCTCGGCCAAAATCCATGCGGCATATTCCGCGCCCAGGTTGGAATCGAGTTCGAGAACGTTAACTCCGTCTAGCGCTTTCATCGCGAGCCTCGAAGAAAAAATCGCGCCGCATCGCGCGGCTTGGTCGTGCGGCAATTGTGGTTGAGCACAGCGCAGAAATGCAAACGGCTCAGATCGTTAGGTAATTTTGGCGGGAAGTCAGAAGAATCCGTGCGAATTCAAGTACGGGCAACCGCACGTTAATTCGCCCGTAACTTTCGCGGCTTACGTTCGACCCGCCGCGCATTGGTTTGCGACGGCCAAAACCTGACCGGAGGGGATTACTAAAAAGGATACGCGGCCAGGAACTCGCACTAGGTAATGGGAGAAATGCGATGAATAGAACGAAGTCGAATAGCCTGACGTTCGGTGGGGCTCTGAAGGTGGGTGCTCTCGCCACGGCGGTCATGCTCGCAGCCGCGGGATGCTCGGTCCTTTCACCAGCGAGGCCAATTGATCCGCCTGCGTCGTCGGCGCAGACCGCGAGCGCGAAGCCAGTGCCGCCGCCAAACATCCTGAATTGCGGCATCGTCAGTATCGGCACGCCGAGCAAATACGCCTGCGACGGCAAAGTATATACGTCGCGGCAGATTAATCAGATGCGCGCCGACTGGAACGATTCTCAAAAGTCCGTGAACTAGCGCTGATACGGGGGCCGATGCGGACCGCTTAACCTCCGCACGCAAACGCGCATGAGCAGCGCGCCGATGCGGAAAACCCGGGTTCGCGGTGAGACCGCGGATCCTCGAAATGGGAGGATCTCCGTGAAGAGGAGAAGATTCAGGTACGCGATCGCCGCGCTGGCGGGAGCAGCGTTCGTCGTTTTGGCGGGAACCGGCGCGGTGCGCGCGCAGAGCAGCTCGGCGGGAGCCGCGCCGATGCTTACGCTCTACGTCGATCCGGCAACCGGGCAGGTCTTTACCCGGCCTGGCAAAGGCCGCTCGCTGCTGACGACGATTCCGGCGACGGCGCTCGACCCGAATGCGATCGAGCGGCACGTCGAGGAAAAGACGCAGGCGCAGATGCGGCAGAATCAGCAGCAGTTGCTCGATCTCGAGAAAAAGAACGACGAACTCGCGTCGCAAAATCATCAACTGGCGCAGCAGGTCGCCGAGATCAAGCCTGCATGGCGCGATTATATTACCAACTTCCAGAACAAGTTCGCGATCGGCACCTTAGTGTACGGCGATTATCGCTTCTATACTCATACCGGATTCGGACCGCAGGAACTCACGCAGATCAATTCGCCGGGTCCGGGCAACAATAGTTTCAGCTCGTTTGATATCAGCCGCGCGTATCTGAACTTCTTTTTCTTTCCAGCCGATGGTTTTACGCTGCGCGTGACGCCAAATATATATCGCGCCAACGGAACCGCGGCGGCGGACAAGTTCGGCAGCTCGAGTGCGATCGGCAGCAACCTGTCAGGCGACATGTCTTACCGGCTCAAATACGCATATCTGCAGTATAATAAGGTATTCGACCGGCTATCGGACGCGCTCCGGGGCGACGGGATACAAGGAGGATTCATTCCGAATCCTCTGGTGGCGTGGGAAGAAGATCTGTACGGCTATAGATACGTCAACCTGACGCCGTGGAACTACTTGAGCTTGTCGTCAACCCAGCCGGGAATATCTATCGCCGGACCGATCAAGTTCAATGAGAAGCAGTACGCCGATTACGATATCGGCGCATATAACAACTCGACCTTCCACGCTTTCGAACAGACCAACACCAAGCAGGTGATGGGCCGGCTGAGCGTGTACCCATTCGGGGCGAAGTGGCGCTTTGACGGGCTGGGAGCGACGTTCTTTTATGATTACGGCTACGGCAACGTAGCGCCGGACAGCGCCACCGGTACCTCGCTGCTCAACGCGAAGACTGGTCACCTAATGCGCGCGGCGGCGATGCTGCACTACACGGCCGAGAACTGGGGTTTGATCGCCGAATATGATTTCGGCCACAACGCGTTCACTGGCGGCAACTTGTTCTCGTCGAGTGGACCAGCCGACTACTTTGGCACGGCCACAACTTCTTACTCGGGGTTCAGCAAGATGACGACGGCGTTTCTGGAAAATGGCAGCGCGGTCGAGCGCGGTCTGGACTTCATGGGCCATTACCATATTCCGACCACGCCGTTTACTTTGTTTGGACTATTTGAATGGTTTCAGCCAAATACCAAGGTGGATAACGATCCGCTGGATTTCCAGCGCTGGGTAGCAGGGATCAGCTATCAGTACAATGAGTATCTGCGCTTCGCGATCGATTCGCAGAATCTTATGTTCTATCACTCGCAGCGCAGTATTCCGGAATCATACGTGAACTCTTTTGCGCCGGTTTTCAGCGGCTCGACGGCGGGGAAGTTCGTGACCGACGCCGTGCCGCGCGACACGCACGCGTTCTTCATCAACATGGAAGTCAACTACTAACTGCGTCGCAGAAGGAGGCTGCTGGAATGGATGCTCTGGTGCATCCATTCCGGGCGGCCCGCGAAATTGCAAGGACACCTACGCATGAAGCGATCGATTATGACTGGAGTGCTGGCACTGGCGATGCTTGCGATGGCGGGATGCGCGACATCGCGGGAACAGAGCCAGAGCGAATGGATTGGGAAGACCCGCAGCGATCTAGCGACCCAGATGGGTGACCCGAAGGGTGCGGTGCCGATGACCGATACCGGCGGCGAAATGCTTTTTTACGCGTACCAAGGTCATCATTACGTATTCGAAACCAACGCTGACGGGAAGATCGAAAAGGCGGTGGAAGTGAAATAGCCCCCGAGCCGGTTCCCGCGAAAGTGCGCGTGGGAACTGGAGTGTGCGGCCATGGGCGCCGGGCTGAACTCCTCCCCGGCGTCCGTGGCCCTTTCTTTTTCTATCGGGCTCTCACTTGATATTGGCGATCGATTCTCCGGTTGAGCGCTGGACCGCGGCTTGCGCAGCCGAATATCCGTAGAGCGCGTTGACGTAGGCGGCAGAGTCCTCGGTGTAGCGGCGCTCGGCGTCGTCGAGCTCGATGATCGAGCTCAGACCGGCGCGATATCGCTGGGTCGCGAGGCTCAGCTCCTGGCGCGAGGCGGCGAGAGTCTCTTCGGACTTTTTGATTACAACGACCGAAGCCTGCCAATTGAGGAACGCGGTGTGAACCTCTTCGACAACGTGCTGGCGCATATCGGCGAACGCGTAGCCGATCGCATGTTCGCGGGCGCGCGCTTCCGCGACCTGATCCTCGGTGCGAAAGCCGTTGAACAGCGGCCAGGTGATTACCAGTCCAGCGAAGAAGTTGTTCGCTGCGGGCAGTCCGGTACCCATCGCGCTGTAGCCCATCTGTGCGGTTCCGGTCGGAAGATAGTCGCTCTTGTATTGATTGACGCGCGCACCGGCCGCGCGGGCCTCGTTCACCAGGACTTTCAAATCAGGACGGAGCTGAAACGCGCGCGCGAGCAAATCGGGCAGCGTGTCGGTGACCGGCGAATAAGTCAGCGTGCCGACCACTTGGTAGGGCGGCGCGGAATCGGCCATGCCCATCGCGGCGTCGAGCGCGACCTTGGCGTCATCGCGCGCGTTGACGGCCTTGATCTGTTCCATCTCGGCGCGCGAGAGGTCGGCTTGGGTGATCGATACATCGATTCCGGGACGCAGATCGGCTTTGGCGAGTTCGGTTGCCTGATGCAGTTGCTCGTTGCGCTGGCGAATCGCTTCGTCGTAAACCTTGATTTCCTGCTCGGCGGCCAGGAGCTCATAGTAGCGCTGCGCGACCGCGAAAATGAGGTTCAGGTCGGTAAGCTTCAACTGCGCGTCGGCGGCGTCAAGGTCGGCACGGCGTTCGTCGATATAGCCGCGGACGCGGCCGAAATCGAACAGGAATTGCGAAACCGAAATGCCGCCGAGAAAATTGTTCGACGACTCGGTGTTCTGCGAGAAGTCGCCATCGGGCAGATTGTGATTGCGTGCCCGAAACGCGCGGAAACAGATCGAGCGGAAAGTAGTTGGTGTTGCCGATGCCGTTGTCGGTGCAGCGCAGATACTGCGCCGTGCCATATACCTGCGGCAGGATATCGGCTCGAGCTACACCCACTCCGGCGCGCGCTGCGGTCTGGTCTGATTCTGATTCCATTCGCAGTGGATGCAGTTTGAGCGCGATCTCGGTTGCCTGCTGGAGCGTAAGATCGGAGTTCGGTTGAATCGTGATCTGCTGGGCGCGTGCGAAAGGACACAGGCCGCTTGCAATCCCGAGCACGAGCGCCGCAACCGACAGCTTCAACTTCTTACGTCGGATAAGCCTGCAATCCATAGTCAATCTCCGTGCTCGGAAGCGTTTTCGTCTTCGGAGGCCCGTGCGAGAACCCGCACCGGTTCGCCGGGCTCGAGAGAGAGACTCATGTGGGCGACGACTTCATCGCGGTCGCTCAGACCGGAGACGATTTCGACATTGGTCCCGTCGGTGATACCGGTGATCACGGGAGTTTTGCGCAGCTTTCCGTTGCTGACGGTAAAGATGAACGAGCCTGGCTGCCCGATGCCTGAGACGGCAGAGCGCGGAACCTCGAGCGCGTTTGGATGCTGCGCGAGAATCAGCGATACGTTTGCGTACATCCGCGGATAGAGCCGGTGATCGGGATTGGGGATGTCGATCTCGGTGAGCATCGTCCGCGTAGCGAGATCGAGCGACGACGAATACCGCGTCACCGTCGCATGGAAGGTCTGTCCCGGAAACGAACGCAGCGTCATCGACGCCGGCATCCCGATTCGCACGGTTCCGGCTTCGCGTTCGGGCACGTAGACATAGACGCGCAGCTTGTTAATCGCGGCTTCAGAAAGGATCGGGCCTCCGCCGGTGAGATGGCCGCCCGCTCCCTCCATCGCGCCCGAGCTGACGGATGCTCCCGAGCCCGTGAGGCCGAAGTCGCCGCCGCCGGCGCGAATCAACGCGCCCGGATCAGCGAAGCGTCCGGTGATCACGCCGTCAAAGGGCGCGGTGATTTTCGTATACGAGACCATCGTCTCGAGCGTGCCAGCGTCGGATTTCGCTTCCATGTATTTGGCGTATGCGATATCAACGGTTTCTTTCGCGACGAGGCGCGAATCGGTCTTGCGCACGCGATCCAGACGCTGCCAGGTTAACTTCTGGATTTGCAGTTTGGCTTCGGCGCGATCGAGATTTTGCTGGAGCTCGGGCACCTCGATGACCGCCAACACCTGCCCAGTCTTGACCCAATCGCCCTTGTCGACGTTCATCTTGACCAGGTATCCGGTCACCTTCGCGTGCAGCGCGACTTCATAGAAGCCCACCAGGTCGCCCGGCAGATCGATCGACTCGACCACCATATGGCGCTGCGGCCGAATCACCGGAACCGTCCGCAAGTCGGAGCCGGTCGTCACCAGTTTAGTCGGGACTGCGGGAGTGTCGCTGCTGTCGTGGCATCCAGCGACCACGAAGACGACCGCAGCGATCAGTAACGACTTTCCGAGACGGCTCACTGTTTTGTCCTCCGGGAATAGAACAGCTCGTACACGCACGGGACCAGGACGAGCGTCAGGACGGTCGATACGGTCAGGCCGCCGACGGCAGCGCGCGCCAATGGCGCCGAGGCCTCGGAACCCGCGCCGATTTCCAGCGCGATCGGCATCAGGCCGGCAACGGTCGCGAGCGCGGTCATCAGGATCGGGCGCATGCGGATTCGCGCGGACTCGACCACGGCGGGGCGCAGCGCCTGTCCTTCGCGGCGGCGCTGATTGGCGAAATCGACCAGCAGGATCGAGTTCGACACCACGATTCCGACCATCACGATAATCCCCATGAACGACTCGATGTTGAGCGTCGTGTTGGTCAGCCACAGCGTCCAGATAACTCCGATGAGTCCCATCGGCACGGCGAACATGATGATCAACGGATCGAGGAATGACGCAAACTGCGCCACCATCACGAGATAGAGCAACACCACCGCCATCCCGAGCCCGAATCCGAAGCTCGAGAACGAGCGCTGCATCGCAGCCACCGCGCCGCGATAAGTGATTTGAACGTCGGGCGGTAGCGCGATCTTGTGCAGGCGGCTTTCGATCGCGTCCTGGGTGCCGCCGAGGTTCGATGTTGACGGCTGCACCAGCACATCGACGACACGCTGGATGTTGTAGTGGTCCGCTTCGGACGGATATTTCTTGGGGATCAGCGTCGCGACGTTGCGCAGTGGTATCGATTGCTCGTGTGCGTCGTGGCCGTCGCTGCCGTCGATGTGATGGACCGGGATATCTTTGAGCGTGTCGATCGAGTTGATTGCCTCTTCACGATATTGCGCCGTCAGAAAGTAATCGTTGCCGGTAGCGCGATCGATCCAGATCGACGGCGCGATCATCTGATTCGAGCTGAGTGCCGTGATCACGTTGGTCACGACATCTTTCTCAGTCAGGCCCAGGCGGGCGGCGCGCACGCGATCCACCTCGACATCGATAGTCGGATAGTCGGCTTCTTGCGGAATATAGGTCTGCGATACTTGTGGCAGCGCGCGCACGTCGTTCTGGATGCGCCGCGCTACACCGAATAGCGGACCGTATTCGGGACCGCTCACCTGGATGTCTATCGGCGCGGGCAGACCGAAGTTGAGGACCGCGTCGATGATGCTGCCCGAGGAGAAGAACGCCTTGACCGAAGGCACCGCGACCGGCAGCCGTTTCCTGAGCTCGTCCATGTAGTGGAAGGTAGAGACCCTATGGTTGCCTTTAAGCGCGACCATGATCTCGCCCGTGTCTTCGCCCGAGTTCGACGAGTAAATGGCCGAAATGCTGGGCGCGATACCCAGATTTGCGACCACTGTGCCCAGCTCAGCGGGCGGGATGATCTTGCGAATTTCATGTTCGATTCGCCCGGCGAGTTCCTGGGTCAATTCGATTCGCGTGCCCGCCGGAGAACGCATATGGATGATGAACTTGCCGGCGTCGGTGGTCGGAAATAGCTGGGTGCCGAGCAGCGGATAGATCAGCAGCGAGATCGCGAACAGCGCCGTGACCGCTCCGATCACGATAAATTTGTGGTCGAGCGCGGTGGTGAGTTGCTTTTCGTACCAATCGGCAAACCGCAGGTAGCGCCGGTTGAAGACGCCGAACGCGCGCCGAAAGATCGACTCCGCGTGCTCGCCGGCGCCGTCTCCGCCTTCGGCGGCGCGTGCTTCGTCTCCGTTCAGAAAGCGTGCGCAATAGATCGGAATCACCGCCATCGCCACCACGTACGACGCGAGCATCGCGAGCACCACTGCCAGCGCGAGTGCGCTAAACAGGTACTTGGCGACGCCGAAGAGAAACATCACCGGGAAGAACACGACAATCGTCGTGATGGTCGAGGCGAGCACCGGCAGCGCTACTTCCTCTGCGCCTTCACGCGCTGCAACACCAGGTTGTTTGCCCTCGGCCAGATGACGATTGATGTTCTCGAGGACCACGACCGAGTCATCGACCAGCCGGCCGATCGCGAGCGCGAATCCGCCGAGCGTCATGATGTTGATCGTCGAGCCGCCCATGAACAGGCAGAAGGTCGCGGCCAGGATCGACAACGGAATCGACAGAAAGATCGCGAAGGTCGAGCGCATGCTGCCGAGGAAGATCAGAATCATCAGCGAGGCGAGAATCGCACCCGATATCGCCTCGTGCTCGAGCGAATGGACCGCGTCCAGGATGTAGTCCGACTGGTCGAAGATCGCCTTGAGCTTTATTCCCTTGGGCACTCCGATGAGCTTGGGCAGAATCTCGTGGATTCCGTTGACGACCGAAATCGTGTTTGCGCCGCCCTGCTTTAGTACCGGGATGTAGACGGAGGGCTGCCCGTCGATCGTGACCACGTTGTACTGGATCGCGGTTGAGTCCTCGGCGTTGCCCACGTCCCCAAGCCGGACCGGCACCTGGTTGTTACCGATCTTGACCGGAACGTCGTTGAGGCTCTCCGGATGATCGATCATCGCGTTCGAGTAAATGTAGTAATCGGTCGCGCCGATCTTCGCGTCGCCTGCGGGCAGGATGAGATTGGTCTGGTTGAGCGAGTGGACGATCGAGTTGAGCGTCAGGCCGCGCGCCTGCAGCGCGTTGCGATCGACGTAGGCCATAATCTGCCGGAACTTGCCGCCGAACGGCATCGGGATCGACGCGCCAGAGACAGTCGCAAGCTGATTGCGTACGTTGTAGCGGGCCTGATCTTCGAGGTCAGCCTGGGTGAAGCCCTGCCCCTTGACTGTGACCAGCGTGACCGGCAGCGACGAGGCGTCGAACTTCAGCACCAGCGGAGGCAGCGTGCCGGGCGGCAGGACGCCCAGGTCAGCCATCGCAAGGGTGGCCAACTGCGCCGACGCCGCATCGACATCGACGCCACTATGCAGATAGACGGTGATCATGCTGACCCCCGGCAACGAGCGCGACTCGATATGCTCGATTCCGCTGCCGAGGGTGAAGAATCGCTCGTAGCGGGTGGTGATATCGCGCTCCATGTCGAGCGGCGGCATGCCCGGGTAAAAGGTTGCGACCACGACCGCAGGTATTTTGAGATTTGGAAAGACGTCCACTGGCATTCGGGCGAAAGCGGTGACACCAAGAATCAGAACGATCAGCGCTCCGACAATTACCGTGAACGGGTTGCGTAAAGCGAAGCTCGGCACGTCAATGCACCTCGAGCGAATTCCCGGGCGGCTCAAATGTGGCCGCCAGCCTGTGAAAGGTCATCGGGGACTTCTCATCCGCCGCGACGATTATACTGGAAGTAGCGACTAAACCCGGGCGGGCGAGAGCGGAGGACCACATGGGTCGGACGAGATTCTTAGCCGCCGAAAATATCGCGGCGCGATGGGCTTCGGTACCAGGAGCATTGCTGCGCGCCACGCACGCGCCGCCGAAGGCGTCGGATCGAGAAGCGATAGAGGCGCAGGACCGGAATATACCGGTAGCGACTGTGCTCCGGCGTCGCTACGGTCCTCGGACAGGCCGAGATACTCGTGGCGTGCAGCGGTCTGACGTACTTCAACCGGCTTGTAGGAGGGTCCGTAATGCCGGGTGTGGAGCGCTGGAAGGACGATCGCCATTCCAAGCGCGAGCACGCATCCGAGCAGGCGCAGCAGCGCGAAAATTGAATGGCTGGTTTTCCCAAACGAACCCATCATCCAAACCCGCTCCAGATTATGCGGACCCGAGTCTGCGCTCAAGCGCCGCCATGCTGCCGCTCGCGACATCGGCCCGCACGCCATATATTGTCAGCCGGGATGGGTACAATGAAGAGAACCACTCTTACCGTCCTGATATTCTCGATCTTCCTGGCGGCCAGTGCCGTTCACGCGCAGCAATATCACGTCGATCAGGACACCAGCGCGGCGTTAACGAAGTATCTGCATAAGCATCGCCTGCCGCTGGTCGGCGCACAAGTACAGCGAGACGATGCCGGCGATCCGCAGGTGCATTTGTATGGCTTTGTCGCGACGGATGCGGGTAAGGCAGATGCCGAGCGCAAGGCGAAGCGCTTTCTCGGCGTGAGCGGCGTCCCGATCACAAATTCGATTCAGGTCAATCCCTCTATCAACTCTCACGGCGCGGACGGTGGCGCCGCTGCAGATACCTCGCCGGATACGGCCAACGCTCCTGCGCAAAATTCCAATCAGCAGTGGAACAACGCGATGCAGGGCATCTACAAGAACGGAGCACAGCCCTTGCCCTCGACCGGTGCTCCCGTTGAGCCGTAATCCCAGACAAAAGATTTGTTGCCGCCGAGTCAGACCGCCGCGCGTTTCGGCTCGATCTCAGAAAAAAATGCTGCTGCTGGTAGATGGAAGCGCCGCGACAGTGCCCTGATGTGACGTAGGTTGAGTTCGCGCTTTCCGCGGAGGATTTCAGAGACCACGCCCTGGCTGCCGACTTCGGGCAAATCTCCCTGCGACAGGCCGTGCTGCTCCATCAGGAACTTGAGCAGTTCGACGCCCGAGGCGTCCGAAATCTTATGGTGCCCTTCGTCGTACGCCTCAATCAGCACGCTCAAGGTGTCGATAAAACGGTAGCGTGGATCCTTGGAGTTGTCACCGACCTCATCGACCAGATCGTTGAGCTGGGCGACCGCCGCATCGTATTCGCGCCCGTCGCGGATGGCGAGCAGAGGCGCGTACTTCTCAGGATACTTGAGAGTTTGATGCTTCATCTTTTCCACTCGTCTTTATCGTATTGCGTCGCGGGTTTGGAGTCTCAATGCACTTCGTCCAGCCGTATGCGCGACGACCACATGCGCCGCGTGATAAGATCGCGGGCGTTGTGGCGGACAAGGTTATTTTCCTGCGCGACCCTAATCGGGAGGCAGGCGAGCGCGTTTACAAGATCAAGTATGCCGAGCTGCTGAACCCGGCTCAGCTTGCCGCAGTGACGCATCGCGACGGCCCCCTGCTGGTGATCGCGGGAGCGGGTTCGGGAAAGACCCGCACGCTCATCTACCGCGTCGCGCGGCTGATCGAGAGCGGAGTTCCGCCCGGCGCGATCCTGCTGATGACGTTTACCCGGCGCGCGGCGCAGGAGATGCTCGATCGCGTCGAGCGGCTGGTTGGCGAGAGCTCGCGCTCAGTCGCGGGCGGCACCTTTCACTCTTTCGCGAACAATATCCTGCGCCGGCACGGCGCGCAGATGGGGCTCAAGCCGAATTTCACGATTCTCGATCGCGGTGACATGGAGGACGTGATCAATCTGCTGCGCGCGCGGATGGGGCTTGCGTCGCGCGAGCGGCGCTTTCCCAAGAAAAGCACGGTCGCCGAAGTGATCAGCATGGCGCGCAACAAGATGCGCGAGCTGGCCGAGGAGATCGAGCTCGACTTCGCGCACCTGATCGAGCATCAGGGCGAGATCGTCGCGCTCGCCGAAAAGTACGAGGCCTACAAGCGCGAACGCGCGCTGCTGGACTACGACGACCTGCTCTACCGGCTCGCCGAATTGCTGCGGCAGTATCCGCAGGTTCGCCAGCGCCTGTCGCAGAGCTATCGCTACATCATGATCGACGAGTACCAGGACACTAATCGCATCCAGGCCGAACTGGTGCAGCTCCTCGCCTCGGAGCATCGCAACGTGATGGCGGTGGGCGACGACGCGCAGTCGATCTATTCGTTTCGCGGCGCAAATTTCCACAACATCATGGATTTTCCCGAGCTGTTCGACGGCGCGCGCGTGATCAAGCTCGAAGAGAATTACCGCTCGGTGCAGGGAATCCTCGACGTCGCTAACGAAGTGATCTCGCGCGCGGCCGAAAAGTACACCAAGGTCCTGTTCACCTCGCGCCGCGGCGAATTCCGTCCGATCCTGGTGCGCGCGCAGGACGAGCACATGCAGTCGCGTTTTGTCGCGCAGCGGATCCTGGAGCTGCGCGAAGAAGGCGTCGAGCTGGGCGAGATGGCGGTGCTGTTCCGTTCGAGCTTTCACTCGTTCGATCTCGAACTCGAGCTTCAGCGCCGCGATATTCCGTTCATCAAGCGCGGCGGATTCAAGTTTATCGAGACTGCGCACATCAAGGACGTGCTCGCGCATCTGCGCGTGATCGCAAATCCCGCCGACGCGGTTTCATGGCTGCGCGCGCTGATGCTCGTGCGCGGAGTCGGGCATCGCACCGCAGAGCGCACTGTCGAGATGCTGGTAACCGCCGACGCGCCCGAACGCGAACTCGCGCGCCTGGGGCAATCAGGAGGACGGGGCGGCGCGGCCTCTGGCTACGCGCAGCTTGCGGCGCTGCTCGCGGGCATCCGAGGCGAATCGAAACGCCCCGCGGAGCAGATTGCCGCGACGCTTGCGTACTATCTGCCGCTGATGCGCGAGGCGTATCCCGACGATTTTCCCAAACGCGAGCGCGACCTCGAGCACTTTCAGAACATCACCGAGCGCTACCGCAGCCTCGAGACGATGCTCGCCGACATGGCGCTCGAACCGCCGAGCGATTCTCTTGGCGGCGTTCTGGCCGAGGGTCCCGAGGACGAGTTCCTGACGCTCAGCACGATTCATTCGGCCAAGGGCCTCGAATGGCGCGTTGTGTTCGTGATCTGGGCAGCGGACGGCCGCTTTCCCGGTCCGATGAGCGTGGACGAAGAGTCTATAGAAGAAGAGCGGCGCCTGATGTACGTAGCGAGCACCCGCGCGCGCGACGAGCTCTACTTGACCTATCCGATCTACATGTTCGATCGCATGAACGGCTACATGATGGGCCGCGCCTCGCGCTTCCTCGACGATCTTCCCGCCGAAATCCTACCCACCGCCACGCTGCAGGACGCCGAAGAAGCGAACACATAACGGCGCCGAGGAACGCCCAATCAGTGCACGACGGTTTCGATTTCCGATGATCGCAGCTTGGTCTGTCCAATCCGGGGTCCTTCGACTCGCGCAACGCTCGCTCAGGATGACACCAAACCAATCCTCGAAATCGTGAGATTCACAAAGGACTCTTCATCACCTCGAACTTTACGTAGCCGGGCACCGGTTCGTCGACATGCATAGGTAGCGAGACTTCGCGCAGGACAGGGACCTTCTCGGTGATCGTGCCAGTTGCGGGCGCGTCTTTCGGGACTGTGATCACGCGCGTGCCGACGAATCGCACTACCGCCGGCAGCATCCTGCCAGTGTCGAGGTAGCGAGTATGCGTGGCTTCGAGCAAGGTGTCGAATTTGAACAGTTTCGAGCCCGCGCGAATCAGATACTCGTTGTGACCGAGTGGCCGCACCATCGTCGATTCGCTCATCACGTAGATATGCCCGACCGTCGGCCGCAGAAACCCGGGGTAGAGCGGATTGACGCCGAGCCAGAACGGGATGACGACGCGGCGATTTTCAGCCCATCCGGTCAGATGAACCTGCGCCTGGCGATCGTTGTCGCCGAGCGTGAAATCCTTGCCATCGAAATCGCGCAGGATGTCGCGGCTTAGCTGGTCCTGCGGCGGAGTGTTGATCTCACCGGTCGGGCCGAAATCCAGCGCCTTGTCCGGGGTGCATCCGGTGATGCCCGCGATCATGAGCGCCGCAATCGCGGCGACGCTCCATGCTTTGATTTGCGCGCGATTCATCCGATGCGAAAACGCGCGTAGCTTGCCGGTACTCGGCCCTCGAGCGTCCATTTCATCGGCAGTGAGACCTCGCGCACGACCGGGATCTCCACTTTCTTGCCGTCGCCGCGGGTGAATTCGCGCTTGCCCATGTATTGCACGATCGTCGGGAGAATTTTTCCGCCGCTGTCGTAATGCGTGCGCGTCGTGATGAATACAGTCTCCTGCTTCACGAGCGTGCTGCCGGCCTCGATCATCCATTCGCCGGGAGTTTCGAGCGGCTTGCCCAGGGTCGCCTCGCTGATCACGTAGTAATCGCCTTCTTTCGGTTGCGTGACGCCGGGGACCAGGATGTTCACACCGAACCAGAAAGGCAGCTTCATCCAGGCGTTGTTGCCCGAGCCGAGCGGACGAACCATCGCGACCGTGTTGCTCTCGCCGAGGATAAATTCGCGGCCGCGAAAGTTTTCCTCGACCGACTCTGCGCTGGCGTAAATCGAATGAGCAGCAGGCGGTGGCGCGGGCCGGCCGCATCCTGCTGCGGCGCATAGCGCGGCCGCGGTGAATAGCGCGCCGACGATAAGCGCAATCTTCTGACGCTTAGGCCGCACGCGCATAATGAGTCGCAATCTCTCGGCCGACCAGCTCGATTTGTTGGTCCCATGAATCGGGCGCGGCGATCGGCCATAGCACGAACTTGTCGAGTCCCTTTGCGATGTATCGTTCCATTTGCGCCGCGATGTCTTCGGCGGAGCCGTACACGCTGCGCTCCAGAAATGCTTCCGACCCGCGGCCCATCGCGGAAAGCATCGGCTGCATCTCCTTAAGCGCCTTTTCGCGCGAGCTTGCGATCCGGCAGAGCAGAATCAATCCCGATTCGATTCGCGCGTTAGCGCGGCCGTATTCGGCGGCGTAGGCGCGAATTTTCGCCATGCTCGATTCGTATTCCTCTGGCGTCTGAAACGAGGCGAAAAATCCGTCGCCCAGCCGCGCCGTGCGTCGCAGCGCCGATTCCGCGCGGCCGCCGATCCAGATGTCCATCGTGCCGAAGTCGTTGTTTGCGCGCGCCGCAGGGCGCGGCTCGATCGTGACGTTGTCGAAATTGAAGAACCTGCCGTGATAGCTCGCCTGCCGATCTTTCCAGACCGCGCGCAGAACCTCGATTCCCTCGTCCAGCCGCTTGCCGCGGGCGTCCGGCGAAATTCCGCACGCCGCATAGTCGGCCAGATTCGATCCGGTTCCGACCGCCATCACCATCCTGCCGCCGGACAGGTAATCCAACGAAGCAAATGACTTCGCCGCCATCAGCGGATGCCGCAGGTTCAGGAGCAGCACGCTCGGCCCCAGCTTCATCCTCGAGGTGCGCGAGGCGATGAGCGATAAGGTCGCGACCACATCGAGCTCCGGCGACGGCGCGAGCAGATGGTCCGAGAGCCAGAACGAATCCAGGCCCCACTCTTCGGCCCGCTCTGCCACCCGCGCAATCGTCTCGGCCGACGGCATTCCCAGCCGCCACAGTCCAAAACCAGCACCTATCTTTACTTGCGGTGTCATCGATGCACACTATTTCGTCGCGCCGTATTTTGCATAGCCATATGGTAGATACTAGCATGAGGTCCGCCTTGATGAATTCCAATCACGCGCCAATGCGCAAGAACCGCGCGAGCGTAACCATGCTTGGCACGGGAGACGCCTTTGCCAGCGGTGGCCGCGCGCAGGCCGGGTTCATCATCGACGCCAACGGCACGCGCATCCTGATGGAGGCGGGGCCTGAGATTCTGGGCGCGATGAAGCGGCACGGAATTCGGCCCAATCACCTCGATCTGATTGTTATCAGCCATCTGCATGGCGACCACTTCGGCGGCCTGCCGTTTCTGATTCTCGAATATATGTGGGAAAGCCGGCTTGATGCTCCTTTAACGATCGTGGGGCCGCGCAATCTGGAATCGCGATGCTGGCGGCTGCTCGCGACGCTGTTCCCGGGCTTCGATCTGAAACAGATAAAGCACAAGCTGCGTTTCGTCGTGATCGAGCCGGGCGCGACGCTGCAAGTCGGCAAGGTCAAACTCTTCGCAATTCGCAGTCCGCACACCAAGCCCGACGTCTCGCTCTCGCTCAGGGTCGAAGTGGGTGGCAAGACGATTGTTTTTTCGGGCGATACCGGATGGAACGACGCGTTGGTGAAGCTCGCGGCGGGCGCCGATCTATTCGTTTGCGAATGCACCTACTTCGAGAGCAATCATCTGAAATTCCATCTGAACTATCCCGAGCTCGCCGAGCAGCGCGGAAAATTCAAGGTTGGCCGGATGCTGCTGACGCATATCGGACGCGAAGTGCTGAATCATCGGCGCCAGATCAAAATCGAGATGGCGTCCGACGGAATGAAACTCGCGGTGTAGCGCGGTTCGCGGCGCGAAACCGCGCAAGGATACTCGCTCATGGGAATTGCAGACGGAAAACGCGCGCTGATTGTCGGCGTTGCGAACGACAAGAGCCTCGCATGGTCGATCGCGCAGGAGCTGCACGCGCAGGGCGCGGAGATCGCGCTGACCTATCAGGGCGAAGTGCTCGAAAAGCGCGTGCGTCCGCTCGCCGCGCAGATTGAGGCCGACGTTATTGGCGAGCTCGACGTTAATAACGACGCGCAGATCGCTGAAGTCGTCGCCAAGCTCGAACGCAAGTGGGGCGGACTCGACATGCTCGTTCACGCGGTTGCGTTTGCCGAGCGCGAGGATTTACGCGATCGGTTTCTGAACGTCACGCGGCAGAACTTTTCGCGCTCGCTCGAGATCAGCGCCTACTCGCTAGTCGCGCTCGCTCGCGCCGCCGAGCCCCTTATGGCGGCGCGCGGAGGCGGCTCGATCGTCACGCTAAGTTATATCGGCGCGGTGCGCGCCGTCCCTAACTACAACGTGATGGGAGTCGCCAAGGCGGCTCTGGAAGCCTGCGTCCGCTACCTGGCGATTGATTTGGGCCCGAAGAACATCCGCGTCAACGCGCTCAGCGCCGGTCCGGCACGCACACTCTCGTCCTCAGCAATCAGCGGGTTTCACACGATGGCGCACGAGGTCGAAAATCGCGCGCCTTTGCGCCGGGGCATGAAAATCGAAGAAGCGGGGAAGATGGCCGCCGTTCTCCTGAGCGATCTTTCGACCGGTGTCACTGGCCAGACAGTGTACGTGGACGTCGGCTACAACATCGTAGGGTTTTGATTTTCTTCAAGGAGTAGTGCGATGGCGATTCATATCGTTCCCCAGCTCTCCGACAATTTTGCTTACCTCGTGGTTGATGAAACCAGCAAGGAATGCGCAGTGGTGGATTGCGCGGAAGCCGACAAGGTTATCGCTGCCGCGCGCGGTCTCGGTGTGCAGATCGCCGCGGTGCTGACGACGCATTGGCACGGAGATCACAGCGGCGGCAATCAGGAGCTCGCGGCGAAAATCGAGGGCATCAAGGTTTACGGCGCGAGCGCGGAGAACGGCAGAATTCCTGCGCTGACCAATCCGGTGGCTGACGGCGACACGGTCAGGATCGGCGCGCTCGAAGCGCGTGTGATCGGAATTCCCGCGCATACCAATGGCCACGTCGCATATTATTTTCCGAAGCTTGAGTCGGTCTTCACCGGGGACACGATGTTTATCGGCGGATGCGGCCGCGTGTTCGAAGGCAAGGCGGCCACGATGGTCGCGTCGCTAAAGCGCCTGTCGTCACTGCCTGATTCGACGCGAGTTTACTGTGGCCATGAGTACACCGAGAAGAATCTCCGCTTCGCGCTGACGCTCGAGCCGAATAACGCCGCGCTGAAAGCCAAACACGATTGGTCGCTCAAGACGCGCGGCGAAGGCAAATGGACCGTGCCCTCGACGATCGGCGACGAAAAGCAGATCAATCCGTTTCTGCGCATGGACAGCGCCGAGCTGCGCGCGAGCCTCAAGAAGATCGATCCTGCGCTCGCAAACGATCCGGTCGCTATCTTCGCCAAGGCCCGCGAATTGAAGGATCGGTTCTAAGAACTCAGAGCTAACTCGTATTCAAGCAATTCGCCTGCGATTCAGAACGGCTTCAGAATCGCGAGCATCAGGATCGCCAGCACCAGCAGGCTCACTACTCCATGAACGACCGCAAATTCGCGCCGGGTCGAGGCACTGGGATTGTCTTCGAGGAATCGAATCCGGCGGTAGAAGCGTACGTGATAAAACAGGATCACGGCGATCAGCAGCAGCTTCGCGTGAAGCCATCCCTGCCGCAGAACTTCGGGCCGCATCAATATCAGGATGATTCCAAGGCCGACCGTGATCGCGGCGCCCAGGTTTACCGTGATTTCGAACAGTCGCCGTATGGTTCCGAGCAATCGCTCCTTGGGAAGCCCGACTTCCTCCGGCACACGGCCGAGCAGGCTCGCGAGCATCAGCAATCCGCCGATCCAGAAAATCACGCCGAACAGATGAAGTGCCAACACGATTTGGAAGAAGGCGTCGCTCAATTCAGTATCTCCTAAGACGGTCGTCTAAGATGCTCCAAGGGTTCGCAGACTGCACGAACGTACCGTATCGACGCGGATGGTAGAAGCGCCTGCAATCCCGCAGGGCGCTTGCTAGCGGCGTCGGCGGATAGCATTTATGAAACATCGAGCGACGGAGGTTTTGAGATGGCGGATTCCTACTTGTCCGAGCTGAGGCGAAAAACCGTCGGTGCCGAAGAGGCTGCGGCGTCAGTCAAATCGGGCGACTGGGTCGAGTACGGATTCGGACTGGGGCAGCCTGATCTGTTCGATCAGGCGCTCGCGGCGCGCGTCGGCAAGCTCGAGCGCGTGAAGCTGCGTGGATGCCTTGCGATGAAACCGCGCGCGGTGATTGACGCCGATCCCGATGGACGTCACGTCGATTATTTTTCCTGGTATTTCTCGGGTCTCGAACGGAAGCTGCACGATCGCGGCCTGTGCCATCATATTCCGATGAACTTCGGCGAGGCACCCGACGACTATCGCCGCTTCGTCGACGTGGACGTCGCGGTGCTGAAGTGCGCGCCGATGGACGAGCACGGCTATTTCAATTTCGGTCCGTCGGTGACCTATCACAAAGCGATCACCGAGAAAGCCAAGCATCTGATAATCGAAACCGACGCGAGCGTGCCGTATGTTTTTGGGCTCGAGTGCGGCGTTCATATCAGCGATGTCGATCAGGTGATCGACGCCGGCACAGGCGTGCTGCCCGAGCTCAAAAATCCCGCACCGGGTCCCGCGGATCAGAAAGTCGCGGAGCTGATCGCGCCGGAAATCAGGAATGGCGCGTGCCTGCAGATCGGAATCGGTGCGATGCCGAATGCCGTCGCCGAACTGCTCGCGGGCTCTGCGGTCAAGGATCTCGGGGTCCACACCGAGATGTTCGTCGATTCGCTAATCTCGCTGTATGAGGCGGGCAAGATCACCGGAGCGCACAAGGCGGACAATCTTTACCAGATGACTTATTGCTTCGCCGCGGGCTCGTCGCGCCTGTACAAGTTTCTCGATCGCAATCCGGCCTGCTTCGCGGGCCCGGTCGATTACACGAACTTGCCGCATCACATCATGCGCAACGACAATGCGGTCGCGATCTGCAACGCCGCGCAAATCGATCTTACGGGACAAGCCTGCTCCGAATCCGCCGGTATCCGCCAGATCAGCGGCACTGGCGGCCAGCTCCAGTTCATTCGCGGCGCGTACGCCTCGGCCGGAGGTAAGGCGATCTTGTGCCTCGCCTCGACCTACGAGCGTGCGGGCAAGCGCGCCAGCCGTATCGTCGCGCGGATCGACGATTCGAACGTCGTGACCACGCCGCGCACCGACGTGATGTATGTGGTAAGCGAATATGGAATCGTCAACCTGAAGGGAAAGTCGGTGCCGGAGCGGGCGCGCGCGCTGATCGGACTAGCGCATCCGGATTTTCGCGAAGAGCTGGAGCGCACGGCGCGCGACTACCGGCTGTTGCCGCGATCGATCTTTTAGTGCTGCGTCGAAGCGGAATCGCCGGTGAATTTGTAGACCAGCTCGCCGTCGCGGGTGAAGCCGAGTTCGCGCCGAATCAGGTGTTCCAGGTAGCGATCGTTGGAACTAAGGTTCTGAACGCTCGTTCTGAGCGTATCGTTGCGGGCCACAAGCTCCGCGCGCCGCGCCTCGAGCGCGCGGCGCCTGGTGCGCAGAGCCAGCAGATCGTGCGGCCCCAGCGGGCCCATCGCGAGGCTCGCCCCGAGGACCACTAGGATCCCGCCAAGGATTAGGCAGAGCCATTGGCGCCGCACGTAGTTACTTAAGCGAAACATCGGGCTAATCGTAAAGCACGGCGGGGGCCGAGTTCAAGACTGCTCCGGCTTAACGTCATTCTAAAGTTCGGAAAGCGTATGGGATCAGCGGCTCGTGCCGACTTTAGAATTTCTTTATAAATCTGCGCCGAGCCTGTTGCATTCGCAATAACGGGTTTCTATAATCGGCACCGAGGGGTGGGGAAGGTTAGACCACTCATTAGGTAGGGAGCTTATCCAGCAGCGGCCAACGGAAGAGGAGGTGTCTATGCCAGTGAAGAAGAAGGCCCCCAAGCGGGCCACCAAATCCAAGTCAAAGCTCAAGAGCGGTATGAAGAAGAAAGCCGGCAAAAAGAAGAAGAAGTAACTAGCCAAAAGTTTTCCTCCGAGCTTTAACCCCTCGGAGGCTGGCTAACGATGCCGGGCTAGCTGCTGGAATGAGCCGAGGCGCTAACGCCTCGTAAACCGAGAGAGCCTCCGTAACAGGGGGCTCTTTCCTTTTCCGTGATCCTTGCGTCCGCGCCGCCTGGCACCTAATGATTGCGATCTGCGCGAGCTGCGCGGCTCTAATGAATCCTCCTGATTCCACCTTCGACGCGATTATCGTCGGCGCGCGCGTAGCCGGAAGCGCGGTTGCGATCTCTCTGGCGCGCAGCCGGACTCAAGATCCTGCTGATCGACAAGGCGGCGTTTCCGTCCGATACGCTCTCGACACATATCGTCCTGGCCGGCGGCGCGAAGGTGCTGGCCCGGATGAACGCGCTGGAGCATCTCGAACGCGCCGGCGCGCGCCGCTACGAAAGGATGCGGATGCTGGGGCCCGGGTACGACTACGCTGTCGATCTGGCGGCTGATGGCGAAGATCTGCGCGGGTTCTGTTTCGGACGAATGCCGATGGACGCCGCGATGCTCGCGCTCGCGCGCGAGTCGGGCGCAGCGGTTCGCGAGCGCTTCAGGCTCACCGATCTGGTGATCGAGAACGGCGCGATCGCGGGAATCCGCGGCGAGGACGAGAGCGGCTCGCATGAATTTCGCGCAGCGCTCGTCATCGGAGCGGACGGGATGCGCAGCACGGTCGCGAAAATCGCGGAGGCGAAGCTCGGCGTCTTCGAGCGTACCGAGGTCCCATGCGCGCGCGCGTACTACTACTCGTACTATGAAGACGTAAGCCGCGAGCGCTTCGGCGACGATCTCGTGACCGAGCTCGACGCCGGACCCGGCCAGGGCGCGATCCTCTGCCGATGCGAGAACGATCGCGTGGTCGCGGCAGTCGCCTTCGACGCATCCCAGATGCATTCCTTCCGCACCGATCTGGACGGCAATCTGAAGCGCGAGCTCGAACGTTCGTTCGTGGTTGGATCGCTAATCGAAGGCGGCCGCGCATCCGGAAAAATCTATTCGTCGGGAATGCTGCTCAACACTTATCGCAAGCCGATCGCCGATGGGGCGCTGCTCGTTGGAGACGCGGGACTCCACGTCGATCCACTCTTCGGGCAGGGACATTCGCTCGCGCTGATGAGCGCCGAAATCGCGGGCGAGCTCGCGCCTGGATGGTTCTCGGCGCGAGAGGGCAGCGTCATCCGCGCCGCCGCGATGAGCGAATTCCTGCGCCGCCGGGATCGCCTGCTGATGCCCTACTATTCCTCCAGCGTCAGAACCTCTGGCGGCCTTCGCCACGATCCCACCGCGGACGCTGCGCATATGGTCGCGCAGCGCGAGACCTGGGCTGCGCGCGAGATGGCGGGCTTCGCACAGATGGCGTCAAGCTGCGGCTTTCCTTCGTTCCGGTTCGCGCGGATGCTTGCGCGGCAGGCGCGCGCCGCCTGAGAGCCGCGTGGACGAGTTACTCGGACGCTTCCCATGCGTGGTCGAGCGGCCAGAGCCGCTCAAGTTCGCGTGGCCGATCATTCTCATCCCCGACTCGTTCACCACGGCGCGCCACCTGGGGGTTCTCCTCGGTTACTTCGCCACGATCGGATGGGAAGTTTACGCACCAGATCTGCGTTCCGTTATCGGAGCCGGTAAGACCCCGCCGCTCGCGGACTTTTCCTTCGTTGATCTGGTCGCGCTGGGTGCCGAGGCGATCGAGGCTCTGGGGCGCAGCGCGATCGTCGTTGGACACGGCGCCGGAGGATTGGCAGCACTCAAGCTGGCTGAGCATCCCGTCGTCAAAGCCGCAGTGGCGCTAGCGCCTCTCGTTCCCGGCTACCCGTCGTCATTGGTTTCCGGATTTGCCGCAAGGCTCTCGGCATGGCGGCGCGGAACGATCGATCCTCCCCGCGGGCGCACGCTGTTCGAATTCGTCGCCGACGCGGATCCGTTTCAGCGTGACGGGATCATCCGCGCGATGGAGCCGGAGAGCGCGAAGCTCGCTCTGGAGATCGCACGCGGCGAGGTCGCGCTCTCCGCTTCCGCCGCACCGCGGCTGATCGTCGCGGGAGACTCGGATATCTTCGCACCCATTGGTCAAATCGCCACACTCGCCGAATCGATCGGCGCGACGCTCGCGCAAGTTCCAGGGCGCGGCCACTGGCTTATCGGCGGCCGCGCACTCGAGCGCGCAATTGGGCTCACTCAACGCTTTCTGGTGCGGACGCTCGGCCAGGAATTGCTGCTGCTCTATCCCGAGGAATGGAAAAACGAACCTGACGACGCCTGAGTTCGTGAATCGTCCGAGACCAGGCCGCCGGTTGCGCGCTCGAGCGGATGCGGCGGATAATTCGCGCCGACATTCAGGAGCGGAAATGCGATGGGCGTAATAAGGGATCAGTCTGAAAAATTATTCAACGGCGAGATCACGACTCGCCAGGTTCATCCGCTGATGCCGACCGGAGAGTACGAGGAAGTCGCCGACGGCGTGATGTTCTACCGATGGTTCGCTAACGTCACGGCGATCAAGACCAGCGAGGGACTGGTGATGATCGACACGGGGGCGTACTTCAACCAGCAAGCGACGCTCGAGCTCCTGCGCAAGTTTTCGCCCGACCGCGTCAACACCGCGATCTACACGCATGGCCACGTCGATCACGCGTGCGGCACGCCGGCGATTATGGAGGAAGCGCGCAGCCGCAACCTGGCGCGCCCGCGAATCGTCGGACAAAAAGGCGTCTCAGCCCGGTTCGACCGCTACAAGCGGACCCAGGGCTACAACAACGTCATCAACACACGCCAGTTCAGCCGTCCATCGTCATTTCCAACTGAGTATGTTTATCCCGATACTTACTTCGATAATCAGTTGAATGTAGTAGCAGGCGATCACAAGTTCGATTGCCATCACGCGCGCGGCGAGACCGACGATCACTGCTGGGTGTTTATTCCGCAACGCAAAGTGCTATGCACCGGCGATCTGATTATCTGGGCCGCGCCCAACGCCGGCAATCCGCAGAAGGCGCAACGCTATGCGCGCGAATGGGCCGAGGCCCTGCGCACGATGGCGAAGCTGGGAGCGGAAGTTCTGCTGCCCGGTCATGGCTATCCGGTCTTTGGCGCGCTGCGCGTTCGGCGCGTGCTGAACGACACGGCGGAATTTCTGCAGGGCCTTTACGATCAGGCGATCGCCATGATGAACGCCGGCGCGTCGCTGGACCAGGTGATTCATTCGGTCAAGCCGCCGGCAAATCTGGCCGACAAGCCTTATCTGCAGCCGGTCTATGACGACCCGGAATTTATCGTGCGCAATATCTGGCGGCTCGAAGGCGGATGGTACGACGGCACGCCGTCGCATCTGAAGCCCGCGACCGAAGCCGCGCGCGCGCAGGAGATCGCGTCGCTCGCAGGCGGCGTGGACAAGGTGGTCGCGCGCGCACTCGAGAAGCTGGGCGCCGGCGATCTCGCGCTGGCGGCGCACCTGGCGGATTGGGCCGTCGGCGCGGCGCCCGGAGACAAATCCGCGCATACGGCCCGCTCGAAGATCTATCAGGCGCGTGCCGACGCCGAGAGCTCGACGATGGCGCACGGGATTTTCCATTCGACCGCGCTCGAATCAGCGAAGAAGGCGGATATCGCTCCGCCAGAAGACAAGCGCAGCTTCTGAGCGCCGCCGCACCCTTGCTCTGCGAAAGCCTCGCGGAGAAATGCCTAACCGTCGTCGTCGTGATGAATGACGTGCTGCACACCAATCGGCAGGTCGCGCAGCGCGGTGCGCAGGAACGAAGGATAAACTCGCGCACCAGCCAGCTCCTCGAACCGCCACCATCGGAAAGTATTTTTCTGCCCGTCGGATTCCTCGATCGTGAATTCGTCCGTGGTCGATGGCACCGTGCTTTCGGGAATCGACACCAGGTAGTAGAGACAGATCTCGTGCACCTGATCGGGATTCGAAGCCCAGAAAGTCTCGACTACCCACACTAGCCGTTCGATTTGCACCGAGACCTTCAGCTCTTCGCTCATCTCACGCACGAGCGCCGTTTCGGACGACTCGCCGAGCTCGACTCGTCCACCCGGCACGTACCAGAGGCGGTTTGAGTTGTCGCGGCAGAGCAGAACGCAGCCGTCGCGAAGCAGGATCGCCGCGGCCCGATATTGGAACAGCCACGATTCGTCGCGCAGCGTGATCATCCGTCGAGTTGCCATGGCGATCTCCCTATCACGAAACTCGCGGCGGCGGCGTGAGCTTGCCGAGAATTGCCGGAACGCGTGCCACGGAGATCGCGGCGCGGCCGAATGCGCGGCCCAGCTCGAAGTTGAGCGCGGACAATTCTTCCAAACCTACTCTTTCGTCGGCTGTTGCTGCGAGCAGCCTGGCGCGGAAACCGGCCGGGTAAGGATAGGTCCGGAAATGGGTCGCGCGGGCGGGCGGGCGCTTACGTTCATCTATATTCACGATCGCCACTCCGGCGCGCCCGCGTTCAGTCTTTTTCGCGTTCATCGATCTGCTTGCGCTCGTCTTCGGAAATCTCTTCGGCCTCGTCGTCGGGGCCGCGATTCAACTTCAGCATCTCGATTCCCGCCGCGATCAGCCGCCATCCCGCCGGAATTTCCAGCGAGCCGGTATCGTCACCCGCTTCCAGCTCGATGATGACCTTGCGGCCGCCGTGCCACTGCACCAGCAGCGGTCGATGCCCGATCTGCCGGCCGGTTGGCGGATCGATCGCAAAGTCGCCGAGCATCGTGGTCGCGCGCAAATCCGAGAACGCCGCACGAAGGCGAGATTGATCGAGCGAGCCGGCCGCTTCGAGCGCCGCGCCGGCAAGCATCGCGGCCGCATACGCCTGCGCGGCGGTGTAATCAGGCTGTGCGACTCCGGCCTCGCGAAACATTCGCATCGCGAACTCGCGCGGCGCGGGGCCAAGGCTGGGAGTGACTTTGGAATCGGCCTCCCAATGACTTGGGCCGACGATTCCTTCGGCGCTATCGCCAAGATCGTCGTGAAAGCGCGCGACTCCGGCGGCAACGCATGCGAGCACCGGAATGTTGAGCCGCGCGTCTGCCGTGACGGCGCGCATCACGGCGAGGTCGTGTTCGTAGCTGCCTGCGCTGACCAGTACGTTCACGCGGTTGCGGCGCAGCGCGGGAAACAGCGCGTCGGGTGTGTGGTAGGAATCGAACCTGCCGTTCCATTTCACCCGCACGCGAACTCCGCGGCGTCGCGCTATGCGCTCGCGCGCGGCGTTCTCGATTCCGACCGCGACCGCGCGTGCAAAAGGAGAGCCGGTTGCGACTATCGCCATCCGTTTGCGCCAGAATTTCAGCGAGGTGAGCAGCCGAACGAAGCCGGTCAGATATTCGCTGGCGGGAGACGCGACGCCCACGATCATTTTGTAACCGGATTCGTAAAGCGAATCGGCGGCGCCGCCTTGATTGATAAACACGCGTCCGGAGGCTTCCACGATCGGAGCTGCAGCGGCGGTGAGATCGCTCGAGTAAGGGCCGAGCAGAAGGTCGGCTCTATTTTCGGCGACGAGCGCCCGATAAATTTCGGCGCATCGCGCCGGATCGCTTTGATCGTCCACGCAGTCGAGCGCGATTTCCGCGCGCTCACCGCCCAGCCGCACACCGCCGGCCGCATTGGTATCCGCGACGAACAGGCGCAGCGCGGCGCCGGCCTGCCGGCCCATCGCGGCATATTTTCCGCTCAGCGCGAGCGACAGGCCGAGAGTGATTTTCACGGTGATGGCCGCAGTGCGTGCGCGTCAGGCCGCGACCTCGGCGATACCGCCCTTGATGACAACCTGATTGTTGGCATTGAAGGTCTCGAACGCGAACGCCGCGCGGCCGTCGCGCTCGCCGTCGCGCCAGACTTTGGTCGTGATCGTTTCGCCTGGGCGGACAGGACGCGAGAATCTGACCGCCAGGCGTTTCAGCCGTCCGGGATCGCCGGCGCACAATTTGTCGATCACGACTTTCGAGGTAAACGCCATCGTGCACAGGCCATGCACGATAATTCCCGGCAGCCCCGCCATTTTGGCGATATTTTCGTCAACGTGAATCGGGTTGCGATCGCCCGAGGCCACCGCGTATCTGACGGTCTGATCGGGATCGATTGTTCTGCGCCACGCTAAACAGCGGTTCTCCGCGTTCAACCTCGACCGCGCGGGCTTCTGCGAGCGCGGCGCGCCGGCCGCCGCCGCGAATGAAGACGCTGAACACGATTCTTTGCACCGACTCGCCCTTCTGATTTTCCGCGCGCAGCTCGACCGCCATCGTTTCGCCGCTGGGCTTGGTCTCGATCGAAATAATTTTCGCGCGCGAGGTGATCCTGTCGCCGGGCCGAATCGGCGCGAGGAATTGCATCTCCTGCTCGCCATGCACCAGGCGCAGGAGGTCGGCGCCGACTTCCGGATCCGTCACGGCGCCCATCACCGAGTTCCAAGTGACGACGACGCCGAACATCGGCGGCGCGATGATTCCTCCCGGACGGCTCGCGTCGAAAAACACGGGGTTGTCTTCGTTGTAAGCGCGGGCGTACGCGTTAATCGCATCCGCGGTGACGTCACTCGTGATCGGCGGATACTCGCGGCCTACGCAGGCCTTGTTCAAAGGCATCGGATGCTCCCGTTTCGTGAGAGAAGATTGCGGCGCTTCTCGCGGCGATGGTCAGCGGAGCTCGCGGCCCGCGATGAACACCGCCTTCAACTCTAGCGCCCGGCTGAGCACGATCAAATCGGCACAGGTTCCGGGGTCGAGGCGGCCACGATCCTTGAATCCAGCCACCGCGGCCGGATTGGTTGCGGCCATCACCGCCGCCTCTGCGATCGGCACGCCAACTTCGCGCACCATCAGGCGAACGCCGTCGAGCATGCTGATGATGCTGCCGGCCAGGGTGCCGTCGGCCAGACGCGCGGCGCCGCGATCGATTTTTGCCCTCGCGCGTCCGACGTCGATCGCCGCATTTTGTTCCGTGCCGGCTAGCGCGACTTTATCGGACGTGATGATGAGTCCTTTCATGCCGCGTGCGCCGTACGCCAGGCGCAGCATCTCAGGATGAACGTGCACCCCGTCGGGAATGATCGCGGGGCGCGCTTCCGATCGCGCGAGCGCCGCGGCGATCACGCCAGGGTCCCGATGACCAAGCGGGCGCATCGCGTTGTACAGATGCGTGAACATCCGCGCGCCCGCGCTGATTCCGGCGCGAGCCTCCTCGAGCGTCGCGTCGGTGTGCCCAATCGAGACCGCGACTCCGCGCGCGACGAGGCGTCGGATCGCGTCGAGCGCGCCCGGCAGTTCCGGTGCCAGCGTGACGAGCCTGAGCGCGCGCATCGCGGCCGTGCGTTCGAATGCATCGCCACGCGGTTCGAGGTTCAGCGCGGGATGCGCGCCGAGCCGGCGCGGAGAAATGAACGGGCCTTCGAGATGCATCCCGAGAATCGCGGCGCAGTCTTGCGCGCGATCCGTCTCCGCCGCCGCGATGGCTCCGGAAATCGCCGCGTGCGCGCGCTCGATCCGCTCCAGCGGCGCCGTCACCGCGGTCGGCAGCCATGCGGTCGTACCCTCGCGCCCGAGCTTCTGGCCGAGCGTGCGCAGCGCATCCGCGTCGGCGGACATCACGTCGATGCCGTGCGAGCCATTGACCTGCAGGTCGATGAATCCGGGCAGGATGTAATCGTTGCCGGCGGCGGGACCCTCGTGAACCTCGACGATCTTTTCCGCGAAGGTGATCTGTCCGCGAGTGAGCGAGCCGTCGGTGCGGGCGATCTCGCCGCTGAGCGTCTTCATCATCGCCATAATCGCAGCGGTTGGAGTGATCAGTTCGCGCGGAAGCGTTCCGCCAGCAGGCGCGAGAAACGCGGAAGATAAATCAAGTCGAAGGTCTCTTCCTTGCCGGGAAACATCGCGACCGCCGCGCCCTTGAGCGCGATCACGTGCTGCCAGGCCTGTTCCAGCGTCAGATCCTGATCCTGTGCGAGCGTGGCGAAAGTCAGGTCGACCAGAAAGCGCAGACGCCGAAGCATCTTGTCTTCCAGCTCGAGCGCGGCTTTGCGATTGTCGTCGGGCATCGCGATGCTCCGTAAGAATCGCGGCACGGGCGCTCGCGATCTGCTTTAACCGTAGCCGGAACGCACCGCTTCGGGCAATCGTTTGATTGCCAGTGGCAGCGCTGCAACTGCGCGGTCCAAGGCGTACTTGTCTCGGCCCCAACGCGATGACAAGTTCTTACGCACGATGGCGCAGCAGCGAATCAAGAGCAGCTTCATCTACCTGGCCAACGCGGTAAACGACCTGCGCGGCAATTGGCTGAATCTTGCGGTCGTGCTCGCGCCACTGATCGTGCTCGCGTCGATTTGCCTGCTGCCCGAGGCGCTCAACCTGCAGCATTATTTCGCCGGCTCGCTCGGAGGCGGAGGAACGACCGTTGGCTACTTCCTCGCGCAGGAGCCATACCATCCGTCCACGAATACGACGCCCGCGCCTTATCCCGAATGGCTGATCTATGCGATGCGGGGGATATTTCTGCTGATATCGCTGGTTGCCGGGCTTCTGATACTGGTCGAGTTGAAGCGAATTCAAACCGGCGAACGCGCTTCGGGGATAATCGGAGAAACGATCGCGGTTTACGCAAGCGGCGGACGGCTCGCGCTCGCGTATCTGTGGATCGCGTTCCTCCAGTACCTCGCTCCAGGTGTCGCGATAGCGGTGCTCAAACTAAATCTGGCGACTGACTATCCGGTCTTGTCGGTGCTGATCTCGATCCTGCGGCTGGCGCTGCTGATTGGAGCGGGGATTGTTTACCTGTGGCTGTATTTCGCCGAGTACGCGCTGGTGTTCGACGGCGAGCACAGTTTTCATTCGCTGCTGTTCAGCCGCGACCTGATGCGCAAGCGGTTTTATACGGTCGCATCCCGAATCGTGGTTTTTCTGGCGGTGTGGTCCGGTTACAATTCCTGGGCCTTCGGCGCATTCGTGATCGCGAGCTTGCTGCTCGGACTGGTCGCGCAGTTGACCGGCGTGGTTTCGACGGTCGTGATTCTTCTGGACCTGATGGGCTTGACCGTCAGTCTCGCGACCACGGCGTTTTTCATCGCGGCGGGATTGCGGTTGTACCAGGATTTGCTTGCGATCGCGCGTGCGGGCAGTAGCGCTCAGCCAAATTCGAGCGCCGCGCTTCAGGCGACGGTGCCGCTGAGCGGCGCTTCGGCCTGATCAGTCCTCAATTCTTCTCAGCCGCGGCAACGCGGAAGATTGCGCGTGCGGCGACATGAACCGCCGGCAGCGAAATCGTCTGCATCGTTGCGATCTCCGCCAGCAGCCGTTCGAGGTCCGCAAATTCGCGCGGCCGCTCGCTGGCAAGACGCTGGATCGCGGCCGCGGCTCCGCCGGCTTCGAGCGCAAGGTTGGTCAGTTGCAAACGACCCTCGCGTAACTCGACCGCCAGCTCCTGCGCGGCACGCCGGCGCCAGCGATCTTCATCATCGAAATTGACCACAGTCGCTTCCAGCCGCGAGAAGTCCAGATGCGCGCTCACACCGAAATAGGCTTCTGCAACTCGCTCGGCCGGTAACTTGCGCGCGAGCGCGACGCTCAGCACGTTCAACAGATGATCGGCAAACGCCAAGCGCGCCAGGCCGTGCGCGAGTTCACCGTCCGCGACCGTGGCGCGCAAGTCGCGATAAATCTGCTCGAAACGATCGCGCTCTCCGGCCTGGAGAAACTCCTCAAAGCTGGAACTCAGGCTCTCGAATGCGGGACGGAAGCGGCGCGCCACGTCGTCCAGCGCCGCGTCGGGCGGAAAATTTCTGAGCGCCCACGCCGAAGCCGCCCCCGCCGCCTTTTCGAGCGCGAAAAATCCGCCGGTCTCGGCGTCGGCACTCGCGGTGGCGGTGACCGTGCGAATCTGCTCTGCTCGCGCCGACACCGAGAGCACCTCGGACGCGATCAGCCATGCGTGAACCGCGGCTTCCGCGCTGACCCCATGGTCGCGGACGATTCCGAACACGAACGTCGAACCCATCAAGTCCACCATCTCGTTTACCAGCCGCGTGGCAATAAGCTCACGGCGCAGGCGATGGTTGGGAATTGATTTGCTGAAACGCTCGGCGATCGACGGCGGAAAATACGGAACGAGAAAACGATCGACCAGGTGCGGATCTGTGGTCAGTGCCGCGTCTTCGAGCCGCATCACCAGATCGATCTTGGTGAAAGCGGTGATAAGCGCAAGTTCGGGACGGACGAGGCCGGCGAAGCGCGCATGCCGGTCGTGCAAATCCTCGCGTGTGGGCAGCGCCTCCTCATGGCGGCTCAAGAGGCCGCGCTCTTCGATCGCCTGCATGTGCTCGCGGAATGCATCGACGCGAGTGCGGCTGCGAATCTGTTCGAGCGAGAGCAGCAGCGCCTGATCGCGATTGTCGCGCAGGACGCTTTGCGCAACATCGTCGGCGAGGCCGGCCAGAGTCCGGTTGCGCTCGTCGAAGGAGAGCGCGCCGCGAGCGACCTCGGGATCGAGCAGAATCTTGATATTCACCTCGTGGTCCGAGGTGTCGACGCCGGCGGAGTTGTCGATTGCGTCGGTATTGATGCGTCCGCCGGCGAGCGCAAACTCGATGCGCGCCTTCTGGGTGAAGCCCAAGTTACCGCCCTCGATCGCGATCTTCGCGCGCAACTCGGCGCCCGTGATCCGGCATCCGTCATTGGCGTGGTCGCCAACCTCTTCATCGGTCTCGTCCGACGCGCGCACGTAGGTGCCGATACCGCCGTTGTAGAGCATGTCCACCGGAGCGCGAAGAATCGTACGGACAAGGCTCTCGCCATCGAGCGCCTCATCGTCGACGCCGAGTGCGGCGCGCGCTTGCGGGCTCAGCTCGATCCGCTTCTGTCCGCGTCGCCATACGCCTCCGCCCTTGCTGATCAGCGCAGGATTGTAATCCGCCCACGCCGAGCGCGGCAGCTCGTAGAGCCGATGCCGCTCGTCGAAGCTCACGGCAGGATCAGGCGTCGGATCTATAAAGATGTGGCGATGATCAAACGCGGCGATGAGCGCAAGATTGCGCGAGCGCAACAGTCCGTTGCCGAACACGTCGCCTGACATGTCGCCGATTCCGATCATGGTGATCGGCTGGCCGCGGTCGGGGTCGCGGCCGATCTCGCGCAGATGCCGCCGCGCGGATTCCCATGCGCCGCGCGCAGTGATTCCCATCGCCTTGTGATCGAAACCGTGCTCGCCGCCCGACGCGAACGCGTCGCCGAGCCAGAAGCCGCGCTCGAGCGCGATCGTGTTTGCGATATCCGAAAACGCGGCCGTTCCCTTATCGGCCGCGACCACAAGGTAGGGACCGTCGGTATCGAGCACCTTGACCCGCGGTGGATGCACAGTGCCGTGATCGGTGCGATTGTCGGTCAAGTCGAGCATCGCGCACATCAGCGTCTTGTACGCTTCGACTCCCGGAGCGGTATTTTCGGTGGCGCGTTTGACGATAAATCCGCCTTTGGAACCGATCGGTACGATGATGGCGTTTTTCACCGTCTGGGTTTTCATTAACCCGAGAATTTCGGTACGGAAGTCGTCGAGGCGATCGCTGAAACGGATTCCTCCGCGCGAGACCTTGCCGGCGCGAAGATGGCATCCTTCCATCCGCGGGCTGTTGACGTGAATCTCGTAAAGCGGCGGGGTGTCTGGCAAACCGGCGATTTTGCCGCTTTCGAATTTAAGCGCGATATAAGGATCGGGAGCCGGCATGGGGCAGAAAAAATTCGTGCGTACCGTTGCCTCGATCATCGCGAGCAGCATGCGGGCCGCGCGATCGTCGGCGATATTTTCGATCGAGCTGAGTTGATCCAGGTATGCGGCGCGCAGTTCGGCGGTCTTCGCGGGATCATCTTCGTGATCAGGATCAAGCCGCGCGACGAATAAGTCGAACATCGTGCGCGAGAGCGCGGGAAAGTTAAGCAGCAGACGCCGCAGGGCGGGACGCGCTGGGGCAAGCTCCATCTGGAACGCGGCTTCCAAATACGCGCGCAGCAATGCAGCATCGCGCCATTTGAGTCCCGCTGAGACTACGAGTGCGTTCAGAGGATCGTCTTCAGCCAGTCCGGCGCGCACCGCGGCGATCGCGTCGGCAATCGTTAGCGCACCCGGAGATTTCAGCAGCGGCTGGCCGTCCGGACCTTCGACCGAAAATGCCTGTACGTAAGCGCCCGCAACGGAGCCGCTGATTTTGGGTTTGAATGTGTGGAATTCTTCCGCGAGCACTTTGACGCCGAAATTCTGCAGCATCGGCATCAGATCTGACAGCATCGGCGGCTCTCCGACGCCCAGCATCCGCAGCTCGTCGGCGTTTTCGTCTGCCTCAGGGTTGTGGCCAAGTTCCACGTGAAACGTCCCGCCGGTCTGGAGCAGCTCTTCGATTCGTTCGATATCATTGATCGCGCGCTGCGCCGGAACCGCGGCACGGTATTCGTCTGTGAACGCGCCGGTCCATCGCGCACCCAGCGCGCGGCCGCGCGAGGCGCCCAATTTCTCGACCAGGCGCTCGGTCAGCCGCTCTTCCCATCGATGCGCGAGGCGTGCGACCTCGATTTCGAGCTCCTTGATCTTCTGCGCCTTGGGCGCCTCCGCGGCGAAGCAGAAATGCAGCCGCGCAGTGTAACCCTCGCCCATCGCCAGATAGTAGTAGATGAGCGTGCCGCCGAATCCCGCCGCGAGAGCGGCCTGGATGTTCTGGCGCACGCGCGCGGAGAATGCCTCGCGAGGCATCACTACCATCGCGATCACGTTGCCGCGGTACGGATCGCTGAGCACGCACAGGCGCACCGTGGCTTCGTTTTTCACGTCGAGGATCAGATGCAGTTGAGCGCTCAGCTCGGAGACCGGCGCGCGAAAAAGCTCATCCTTGGGAAAGCTGTTGAACGCGGTGACCAGCTCCTTGTAGTCGTGGGAGCCAGCGACCGCGCCTTCCGCGTCCAGCACCGCTTGCAGCTTGGCGCGCAGGGTCGGGATGTGCTGCGCTTCTTCGGCGTAGGCTTTGGAGGTGAACAAACCCACGAAGTGATCGAAACCAGTCACCTTGCCGGCGGCGTTCTTGCGGCGAATCGTCACGCTGTCCATCGGGGCGCGGCGATGCACCAGCGATTCGGCGGGAGTCTTTCCGATCACGAGCGGCGGGCCGTCGAAAAACAATTTGCGCCGCGCCGGCGCGATCTCGTCAAGCGAGCCGGCGCTGCGGAAGCGCGATTCGTCGTGGTCGCGCATGATTCCGAGCTCGCTGCCGGACTGGACCGAGAACTTCGTGGCATGGCCCTCGCCGGAGAGGTCGTAGTGACGATAGCCGAGAAAAACGAAGCCACCCTGCACCAGCCAGCGCAGGAAATCGCGCACCTCTACGAGCTCGCGATTGGCGGCGGTCTCCTCGCAAATCTGCAGCGCGCGCGAGACCATCGGCTCGAAATCGCCGGTTGCCTGCTGAACCTCGACCAAAACGGCGCGGACCTCGCGCGCGATTCGTTCGGCATCAGCCGGTGAAGCGGTAAGTTCCAGTTCGGTGTAGGTCAGCGATTCGCCCTGCTCGGCCGACGACGCCTGCTCGAATGAGACGATGGTTCCCTGGGCGTCGCGAGCGAGCTTGTAAACCGGATGCAGCATCGCGAGCACGGGAGCGCCGAGCTGATGAAAGTAGGCGAGCAGGCTATCGACGATGAACGGACGATCCAGCATTGCGGTTTGGACTACCGTGACGCCGCCGGGTTCCGGCGCGGGCACCACGGAGACCGCGATCGGCTCCGTGCGCGTGAGGAAAAAAGCGTGGGCCGACTTGAGCGCCGCCAGGTAGTGGTCGGGCGCGGAATGATCGAGGCGGTCATGCGGCTCGCGCGCGAAAAGCCGCTCCGCGAAAAGCTTGAGGCGCTTCGCCTCGTCACCGGGAAAGTTACGCTCGATAATTTCGGACAGGGCACCTGCTCTCGCCAAGACGATCACCTTTCCATAACGAGGAACTCAACGCCGCGACTGAACCCACTCGATCAATTATATTGGTTCTCGGCCCGGCACTCATAGCGCAATATCTGTCCACGAAAGCGAGACTCTCGACGATGCCAGAGATCGAAATCACCGCGATGACGCTTGGGCCCTATGGCGTTGGGCATCGAGATGGCAAGACGGTGATGGTGCCCGGCGTGGCGCCGGGAGATCGGATCGAGGTCGCGATCCGGTCCGAGCGGCGCGACTACAACGTCGGTGCGATCGAGCGAATCATCGCGGCTGGCGCCGAGCGTCGCGCCACGCCATGTCCGTATCTGCCGCGCTGCGGAGGATGCGACTGGCAACAAATCGAGTATCCGGCGCAGGTACGGCTCAAGTCTGAGCTGATCGCGCAGGAGCTTGGCCGCGCGCTCGGAGTCGAGATCGATCCGGCAGGTTTGGTCGAGCCCGCGCCCGCCGAGTTCGGGTATCGCGCCCGGATTCGGCTTAAGGTCGGGCGTGGCGGCGCGCTCGGATTCCACGAGCTCGGCAGCAATGAACTGATCGCGATTGAGCATTGCCTCGTCGCGGAAGACAGCCTCGCGATGCCCTCGGTACTGGCGCGGGTGCTCGCGCGCGATCTGAGCGAGATCGAGGCGGTTGCGGCCGGCGGCAATCTCACGGTGCTGGTCGGATATCTGAAGAAGCCGGCGGGAGCGGAACAGATCGAACGCGCGCGCCGAGCGCTTGAGGCTGACTCGAGGATCGCGGGAATCGTGCTGCGAGCGGGCGAGTCTCGCGTGATTTTGGGCGAGGTAGAGATCGAAGCGGAAATCGAGCCGGGCGTCGTGCTGCGCGCTGGCGCGGATTTGTTCAGCCAGGTGAATCGTGCGCAGAACCTGCGGCTGGTCGCGGAGGTGATGGCGATGGCGTCGCCGGCGGCGGGCGCGAAGCTGCTCGATCTGTTTTGCGGCGCCGGAAATTTCAGCCTTCCAGCCGCGCGGCGCGGCGCACGCGTGACCGGGGTCGATTCGGATCCGCACGCGGTCGCGGCTGCCGCGCGCAACGCGGAGCGGATGAGACTTGGCGAGGCGCAATTCGCCGCGATGCAGGCGCACGAGCTCGCGGCGTTCCTGCAGCGCGCGAGATTTCGGCCCGACGTCGTGATTCTCGATCCGCCGCGCACCGGAGCGGCCGCGCTGATCGAGCCGATCGCAAAGCTTGGCCCCGCGCGCGTTGTTTACGTTTCTTGCGACGCGGCAACTTTGGCGCGGGATTTGCGCGCGCTCGCGGCGCGTGGTTACAAATTATCGCGCGTGCGCGCATTCGATTTTTTTCCCGAACACGCATCATGCCGAGATCGCGGCGGAAGCGGTATTGACTTAAATCACGGGGCATCCTTAATGTAGGTCAGTCGGTTCGTACCTTCCCGCCAGAGGGTCATTCAGAACGATGCCCAAGCAGGAAAAGGAAAAGATCGCCCGCCCAAAGATCACCATTATCCCCGGGCGGGGCGTGGCCCAAACCATCAATTATTTGCTCGAAGATCGCGACGATCTCGAGTGGATAATCGCCGTAGGCCGCACCAAGAACGGCGAGCTGTTCTTTTATGACACCGGCGGGGATATCGTCGAAGACCTTGGCACCCTCGAGTATCTGAAGGCGCGGATCGTTCGCGCCCATTTCGGCGACGAGTACGAATAGGCACGGGTTCTGTCAGTCGTCGAATTCCTGCTCGGGAGCGCGCGCATAAATCATCCCGTCTTCGATTTCGATCGGCACTCGATACAGAAATTTTCCGCACGCGGACTCCGGACCGGCGATACATTCGCCTGAGCCGGGTTCGTAGTAGGCGTTGTGCGTCTGGCACATCAGGTAGCGCCCTTCTTCGGCAAAAAACTGGTTGTCGACCCAGTCCATCGCCATCGGCACATGACGGCATCGATTGACGTAGGCGTGAAACTCGCCGGCGAAATTGATCACGAAGCATTCTTCGTCGGCGCCGCGAATCGGCAGCATGAATTTAAGCGACTCGCCCTGCGCCAGGTCCTGCGCGCGTGCCACCCGGTAGCGCCGATTCGCCGGCGCGAGCGTCGCTCGCGGACGGCCGCGCGTCAGCGGGGCGCGGCGACGATGCTCCGAAGACATCCGATCTGCTCGATCTCGACTTCAACTGTGTCGCCCGGCTTCATCTCGCCGACACCAGACGGCGTGCCGGTCGAGATCACGTCGCCCGGCAGCAGCGTCATGATGTGGGAAATGTAGCTGACCAGGAAGTCGCACTTGAAGATGAGATTCGAAGTGCGGCTATTTTGCCGAACCTCGCCGTTCAGGCGCGTGGTTATCGCCAAATCGTCGGGGTTGGCGATCGCGGTTTCGATTACAGGGCCAAGCGGTGCGAAGCTGTCGAAACCCTTGCCGCGCGTGAACTGCACGTCCTTGCGCTGCAGGTCGCGGGCGGTCACGTCATTCATGCAGGTGTATCCGAGCACATAGTCGCGGGTGTTCGCCGCCGCGATTTTCGTCGCGGTGCGCGAAATCACGATCGCGAGCTCGCCCTCGTAATGCATCAGTTTCGATTGCGGCGGATAGATGATCGCTTCGCCCGGCGCGATCACGCAGGTCGAGGGCTTGATGAAGAGCAGTGGCTCTTCGGGGAGCTGGCGACCCATCTCCTGCGCATGGTCGCGATAGTTGACGCCGACCGCGACGATTTTGCCGGGCGCGATCGGCGCAAGCATCGCAACCGACGTGGCAGCAATTGGTGCCGCTCCCGCGGCGGCTGGTTTGAGCGCGTCGAGCGCGCCCGCAAGCGGGGTGATCGCCGCACCGTCGAGCCTGCCGAAACTGACTTTGCCATTCGAACTGTAACGAACGATTTTCATAGTTCCACTTTCACTGAATTCTCACGCATCGTGGGGCGCGGGTAAACCGGCGCTTGCCGGGGTGTGCCAAAGGCCATAGCATCTTTCACGCGCTTGCGGCACTGGATGCGGGATGGGCCTGCGGTAGCGCGCGAAGCGGAACAGATTTTCGAGAAACCTTTCGAATGGACAAACCGATACTTCGTGGAGTCGAAGCCTTTCCAGTCGATCAGGACGGGCAGACTTATATATGCCTGCGCGATCCGACCGGCCTTGCGCCCGAGTCGATCGTGCTCGGGATGGGCGCCTATTTCATCATCTCGCTGTTCGACGGACGCAACGATTTACGCGAGGTGCAAGCCGCGTTTACCAAGCGATTCGGCGAAATTCTGGAACTCGAAAAGTTAAGCGAGCTGGTTCGCACCCTCGATCGGGCGCGCTTTCTCGACTCGCCCGCGTTTCATGAGCACGAGCTTCGCGTGCGTGAGGAATTTCGCGCGCAAACCGATCGGCCGGCAGCGCTCGCTGGAGTTTGCTACCCGCCGGAACCCGCGCAACTCCGAATGGAGCTCGCGGGGTTTTTCGATCCTCCCGAGGGACCCGGGCGCACGCCCGCGCGCAAAAACGGTTCGGCGCTGCGCGGGCTTATCGCGCCGCATATCGATCCGCGCCGCGGAGCGGCAGCCTATGCGCACGCGTACGCCGAGCTGATGGCGCATGAGCCGCCGGAGCTGGTGATCATCCTTGGTACATCGCACTACGGTGCGGGGCCGTCACTATTCAGCGCGACACGCAAGAATTATGTCACGCCGCTCGGACTGGTCGAGACCGATCGCGAGTTCGTGGACAAGCTTGCAGGCCGCTACTCGGGCGGCGATCTGTTCGCCGACGAGTTTTTGCATCGCGGCGAGCATTCGATCGAATTTCAGGCGTTGTTCCTGGCCTATGCGATGGGCGTGCGCGGCTACCAGGTGGTCCCGATTCTCGTAAGCTCGTTCCACGAAATGATCCTGTCCGGAAAGATGCCGGCGGAGGATCCGCGCGTGGGTTCGTTTCTCGAAGCGGTGGGCGCGATGATAGCGGCCGAAAAGCGCAACGTGCTGGTCCTCGCGGGAGTGGATTTCGCGCACGTCGGCAGAAAATTTGGCGACGCTTTTGCCGCCGATCAAGCGGTGGCCGAGCGGGTCGAGCGCGAAGACCTTGCGCTGATCGAAAACCTCAAGCGCGGCGATCCGGCCGGGTTCTTTGCCGCGATTGCCGCGGACCACGACGCGCGGAAAATCTGCGGCGTAGCGCCGATGTACACCCAGCTCGAGCTTTTGCGCGGACGCAGCGCGCGACTGCTCAAGTATGGAATCGCGATGGAGCCGCAAACCGAGTCGTGCGTTTCGTTCGCGAGTCTTGCGATCGATTGAGGGGCGCGGTTTGTCGCCTTGAGCGCACGCCTGCTAAGAAACGCGGCGATGGGAGGATTGCTACGAATGAAGCGCGCAATTCGATTCGGAGTGATCGCGGCGAGTTTGATCATCGCGGTGGCTGCCGGAGTCCGAGCCGACGAAAAGGCAAACGAAGCCGCCGCGCAAACCGTCGCGCTTGGATGGTTGCACGTAATCGATGCAGGCCAATACGCGCAGGCCTGGCGCGAGACCGCGGCGCCGGTAAAGGCAGCGTTCAACGCGGATGAATTCACGAGGAAGATGAACGAAACGCGCAAGCTGCTCGGAGTAGTGAACTCGCGCAAGCTCGAATCCGCCACCTACGAGACCTCGCTTCCGGGTGCCCCGCCGGGAAAATACGTGGTCCTGGTTTACGCCACCGATTTCGCCGGCCGACACGCCGGTAAAGAGATCGTCACGCCGATGCTCGAGAAGGACGGGCAGTGGCGTGTCTCGGGCTACTACATCCGTTAGCCGCGGCGCGTGCGCGATCACTCGATTCCGTAGCGTTTGCGTTTGCGCCACAGGGTGGTGACGTTTATCCCGAGTGCAGCGGCCGCTTCGTCCAGGGTTGCGCTTTCGGCGAGCACCCGGCGAATATGCTCGCGCTCAAGATCTTCGAGACTCGGGGAATGCGCGCCCGCCGATTGCGCGGCGCTGGATGGGAGATCGGCGGCCTCGCGAAAAAGCGAGTCCGGCAGATCCTCGCGCGTGATCTCGTCGCTGCGCGAGAGGACCGCCGCGCGCTCGAGTGCGTTGCGCAATTCGCGCACATTACCGGGCCACCGATATTTCGAGATTGCCGCGGATGCTTCCGGCGTCAGGCTCATTGCGGGCCGCTGATGCCGGATCGCGGCGGCCTTGAGCATCCACTGCGCCAGGGCCGGCACGTCCTCGCGCCGCTCACGCAGTGGCGGAACCCGAATCGTGATGACGTTCAGGCGGTAATACAGATCCTCGCGAAAGCGGTGAGCCGCGACCTCGGCTTCGAGATCGCGATTGGAGGCGGCGATGATCCGCGCGTTGACGCGAATCGTCTTGTCGCCGCCTATGCGCTCGAAGCTCTGCTCCTGCACGAAGCGCAAAAACTTGGTCTGCAGCGTGGGCGTCAGGTCGGCGATCTCGTCTAGAAAGACCGAGCCATTGTCGGCCGCTTCGAGCCGTCCGGGCTTGTCCTTCACCGCTCCGGTGAACGACCCCCGCATGTGTCCAAATAGTTCGCTTTCGAGCAGCTCATCGGACAAGGTGGTGCAGTTGACGACGACGAACGGTCCTTCCTTGCGCCGGCTCCATCGATGCATCTGCCGCGCGAGCACGTTCTTGCCGGTCCCACTTTCGCCGGTCAGCAGAATAGTCGCGTCGCTGGCGGCGGCCTGGCGCGCGAGTTCGAGCTGGTGCGTCATTGTGGCACTGTGCGTTTCGAGCAGCGGAGCCTCATCGATCGTATCGCGCAGCGCTCGATTCTCGGCCTGCAAGCCGCGCAACTCCAGCGCTCGCTCGACGATATGCTGGATCTGTTCGAGCGAGAACGGCTTGGTCACGTAGTCGTACGCCCCGGCCTTCATCGCGGAGACCGCGTTCTCGACCGTCGCGTACGCGGTCATCAGGATGATCAGGCAATCGGGCTGGCGGCGGCGGACTTCGCCGATCAGTTCGAGGCCGTTCATCTCCGCCATCCGAAAATCGGTCAACACCAGATCGAACGAGTGGCCTGCGAGCATCCCGGTGGCCTCGCGCCCACTCTCAGCGGATGCGACCGAATATCCGATCGACTCGAAGAAGGTGACAAGGCTGCGTCGGATATTTTTTTCGTCGTCAACGATTAGCAGCGATGCCATTACAGGTTTCCTCCCGCCGGCAGTTCGACTACGAAGCGGCTGCCCGCGCCCGCGTTGTTATCGACGAAAATCCGGCCGCCGTGCGCCGCGACGATGTCCTTTGCGATCGCTAGGCCGAGCCCCGCAGATCCTTTCTCGACTCCGCCGCGTCCATACTGCGCGAAGCGCTCGAAAATATGTTCGCGAATCTCGGTCGGGATTCCTGGGCCGGAATCCGAGACCTCGAACCGCACCTTGGTATCGACCGGGCGCGCCGCGACTTCGATCTGGCCGCCCTCGGGCGTATAGCGGAGCGCGTTGCCGATCAGGTTTGAAACCACCCACGAGAGTTTAACCGCGTCGCCCGAAATCTCGGGAACAGGCTCAAGATGCTCGGTCAGGTGCACGTGTTTTTCCTCGGCCTGAAGTCCGAAGCGGCGGACGACCTCCTCGATAATCTGCCTGAGATCGAGCCGCTCGCGCTGCACTGAGATTGAGGCGAGTTCGCCACGCGCGAGGTTGAGCAGATTGTCGCTGAGCGCCTTCATCCGCGCGCATTCTTCGAGGATCGCTTCGAGCAGCTCGCGCTGCTTGGAATCGAGGGCCGCGCTGTCGCGGCGCAAAAGCTCGGCCGACAGCGCGAGCGAGGTAAGCGGAGTGCGCAATTCGTGGGACAGCGTAGCGATCAGGTTTGCGCGCGCGCGATCCTGATCGCGCAAATAAGTCACGTCCTGAAGGATCAACAGCGTGCCGAGCGGCGCGCCTTCATCGTGATGCAGCGGCACGGGCTTCAGAACGTAGGTGTGGTCGCGGCCGCGCACGTGAAGTTGCACTTCGATTCGCTGGCTGTTGGGATCGACCTTGCGCAGATTGCGCAGCGCGTCGCGGACGCGCAGATAGTGTGGATGATTGCTGCTCAGGTCCTCGAACGGACTGCCGAGCGCGTCTTTCGGTTCCACTCCGATGATCAGCGCGGCAATCTCGTTGATATGCGCGACCATCCCCTCGGAATCGATCAACACCACGCCGTCTTCCAGGCTTTCGATGATCGCCTCGGTCTTGCTCTTCTCGTACACCAGCCGATCGACGTTGAGCTTTTCGAAGCGTTCAAGCCGCTCCGCCATCTGGTTGAACTCGCGTGCGACCGCATCAAGCTCGGCGAACTTCTGCGGCCCCAGCCTGACCTGCCCGCGGCGTTGGCCGACGCCGCGCAGCCGCTCCGCAACTTCGATAAGCGGCTGCGAAATCGACCATCCGAGGCCCCATGAGATCGCGGCACCGAAGATCAACACCAGCGCAAGGCTCGCGGCGAATTGGTAGGTGAGGCGCCGCCCGAGCTCCGCGGAGCGGCTGTCGGCGCGAAACATCGCGGCCCGATTCATCGCGATCAAATCGTTAAGGCGCGCGTGCAGCGCGTCGAATTGCGCGTCTTGGCGGGCGCCGACCGGAGCGACCGCGATCTGGCTGAACAGTTCGTCGGCGCCCGCGCGTATTGTATGCGCGAGCTCCGGCTCGCCAACTTCGGTGTAATCGTGATCCTCCGTGTCCATCCAGCGCATGAACTCGGCACGCTCGGGCGCAAGCGCTTCCTTTGCGCGGCCGTCGCGTTCCGCTAGTTCGAGGCGCGCCAGTGCCGCGTGCATATGCTGCGCCGCCTCGATGCTGATGTAGTTGCGGTACAGGGTCTGGCGAATCGCGCCGCCCAGGCTGTACACGCGCGGGAGCGTGAACGCGCCGAGCAGCACAACCAATACCAGCAGCAGCAAGGTGCCGTTTCGAATCCGATGTCGAAGTGAAGGCGTCCTCATTTTTCGGTACCGCTGTCGTCGCCCAGGATTTCAACGTCTATATCCGGTGCGCTCGCGATGATTCGCGCGGTGACGTCGCGACGCAGCACACGGCGCCATCGCGGCTGATGCGACCTTCCGAGGATGATTTTCGAGATGCAATTGTCACGCGCGTACCCAAGCATTCCAGTGACCGGATCGGCCGCCTTGAGCCACACGGTTTCAGCGCCGAGGTCGCTTGCGAGGTTGATGTTGTCGAGCAGCGCGACGAAATCTCCGGTGCGGATCTTTTTGACCGACTCGGCCGGAGTCTCGATATGCACGGCGTACCAGTCGGCGCTGAGTTGGGTGGCGACCCTGCACGCTTTGCGCAACAGCTTGGCGCCCTCGTCGGGATTCGAGGATAGTCCGACCATAATTTTTTCAACGACTCGCGCGCGGCGGCCGCCCTCGCGTTTAAGCGTCTCGGCGTCGTGGCGCTGACGGGTAAGCCCACGTGCGACCTCGCGCAGCGCTAACTCGCGCAATGACGCGAGATTGGCAGGGGTGAAAAAATTGCGCAGCGCCTGCTCGACCTGCTGCGCGGGATAAATCTTTCCCTCGCGCAAGCGCTCGCGCAGCGCTTCGACCGTAACGTCAACATTCACAACCTGATCGGCGCGGGTGAGGATCGAATCGGGCACGGTCTCGCGCACGTCGATTCCCGTGATCCGCCGGATGACGGAGTTGAGGCTCTCAATATGCTGGATATTGACCGCGGTAATCACGTTGATGCCGGCCTGAGTGAGCTCTTCGACATCCTGCCAGCGCTTTTCATGCTTTGCGCCGACCGCGTTGGTATGCGCCAGCTCATCAACGATCGCGATCTCCGGGTTACGCGCAAGAACCGCGTCAAGATCCATCTCCGAAAGCTCGACGCCCTTGTGCGGATATATTTTGCGTGGGATGACTTCGAGGCCGGCGAGCTTCTCTTCGGTCTCTGCGCGCCGATGAGTTTCCACCACCGCCACGACTACATCGACGCCCTTGGCGCGCAACTGCTGCGCTTCCTCGAGCATCTTCCAGGTTTTGCCGACGCCAGCCGCCGCGCCGAGGTAGACTTTCAGGCGGCCCTTCTGCGATCGCGCAACCAGGTCGAGGAACGACTCCGGATCGGGTCGCTCCTCATCCTTCAGGTTACGCGATCGTTCCATCGCTACCGCTCACTGCCCGGCTCGGATGGTGCCGTGGACGGCTTGCGCGTGAGGTCGACATAGCGCGTGATCTGAACACTCTGGATTCGCTTGCGGGCGGCACGTCTGCGTCGAGCGCGAGCCAAAGCGAAGTACGCGCCGATCACGATGGACCAAGCGACGATCGCGCCCAGCGCCCACAGCAACTCGCTCAGCGGTATCGGCTCCCTGTGCTCCGCAACCGCAACGCGTGCGATCGGCACGGCGGCTAACGCCGCGCATGGCGCACTGAGCTTGAAAAATCCGCCGAAATTTTCCTTTCCCGGAAACTTCATGTTGGGGCGACGATGCTCCTCGGAGGAGGCGGTTCATCGTCGGGCACCCGGCAAATCGTCCAGCGCCAGATTCAGTTCCAGCACGTTAACTCCGGGCTCGCCCAGCACGCCCGCCCATCTCTGCCGAGTATTCTGACGCACGAGCGCGCGAACCGCATCCTCTCCGATTCCCCGTGCGCGAGCCACTCGCGCCACCTGGAGTGCGGCGGCGGCGGGGCTGATTTCAGGATCCAGTCCGCTGCCGGACGCGGTCACCAGATCGGCGGGGACACCATCGGGCGCAATCGGACCATCCTCTTTCGATACTGCGGACACTCGCGCGCGCACCGCGTCGATCAGCGCCTTGTTGGTGGGACCAAGATTTGACCCGCCGGAATTCGACGCGTCGTAACCCTTGTCGCCGGCGGCAGAAGGACGTGGATGAAAATACTTGTCCTGCGAAAAATTCTGGCCGATCAGAGTCGAGCCGATTGGACGGCCGTCGCGTATTACCAGGCTGCCATTCGCCTGACTCGGAAACACGATTTGTGCGATCCCCCATACCACGACGGGGTAGATAAACCCGAGCAGAACGGTCATGACGATCGTCATGATGATCGCGGGTTTGATTTGGTTGCGTATCACAGGATCACCTCATGCCAAATGCATCGCTGCGACGGCCATGTCGATCGCCTTGATTCCGATGAACGGAATAATCACGCCGCCCAGGCCATAGATGAGCAGATTGCGAGTCAGGATCGCCGCCGCGCCCACTGGACGATAGGCCACGCCGCGGAGCGCAAGCGGAATCAACGCGATAATGATCAGTGCGTTGAAAATGACGGCTGACAGGATCGCACTCTGCGGCGTGGACAAATGCATCACGTTGAGCGCCTGGAGCTGCGGATAGCCCAGCACGAACATCGCGGGGATGATCGCGAAATACTTCGCCACGTCGTTGGCGATCGAGAATGTGGTGAGCGCTCCTCGCGTGATCAGCAATTGCTTGCCGATCTCGACCACTTCCATAATCTTGGTCGGATTCGAATCGAGGTCGATCATGTTGCCGGCTTCGCGCGCGGCCTGCGTGCCCGCGTTCATCGCGACGCCGACATCGGCTTGCGCGAGCGCGGGCGCGTCGTTGGTGCCGTCGCCGATCATCGCGACCAGCTTGCCCTGCGCCTGCTCCTCGCGAATCAGGCGTAGCTTGGTCTCGGGGGTCGCCTCGGCGCGAAAGTCGTCAACCCCGGCTTCGCGCGCTATCGCGGCGGCGGTCAGCGGGTTGTCGCCGGTGATCATCACCGTGCGCAGGCCCATCGCGCGCAGCCGCTCGAAACGTTCGCGGATTCCGTCCTTGACGACGTCCTTCAGATGGATGACGCCGAGCACGCGCCCGCGATCGGCGACAGCAAGCGGGGTTCCACCCGCCTTTGCGATCTCCTCAACGATCGCCGTGAGCTCTGCGGGCGGAGTGCCGCCGTTTTGCCGAGCGAACTCGAGCACCTGGTCGCTCGCGCCTTTGCGAATCATCCGGTCGTCGATATCGACGCCGCTCATTCGGGTTTGAGCCGAGAACGCGATGAAGGTCGCGTTGCGCTCGGCCAGATCGTGTCCACGCAGATTGAATTCCCGTTTCGCGAGCACCGTGATCGAGCGGCCCTCGGGAGTTTCGTCGGCGAGCGATGCGAGCTGAGCCGCCTCGGCCAATTCCGCGACCGCGACGCCTGGCACCGGCAGGAACTCGGTGGCCATCCGGTTGCCGAGCGTGATGGTTCCGGTTTTGTCGAGCAGCAGCGTGTCCACATCGCCGGCCGCTTCGACTGCGCGGCCGGACATCGCGAGCACATTGTGCTGCACCAGCCGATCCATCCCGGCGATTCCGATTGCAGAGAGCAAACCGCCAATCGTTGTCGGAATCAGGCACACCAGCAGCGCGACGATGACCGGCAGAGACAGAATCGTTCCGCCATACAGCGCGTATGGATACAGCGTCACGCAGACGAGCAGAAAAATAACGGTCAGGCCGGCGAGCAGAATGCTCAGCGCGATCTCGTTGGGCGTTTTCTGGCGCTGCGCACCCTCGACCAGCCCGATCATGCGGTCCATAAAAGTCTCGCCCGGGTTCGCCGTGATCTTGACCTTGATAAAATCCGAGATCACGGTGGTGCCTCCCGTCACGGCGCTGCGATCGCCGCCGCTCTCGCGGATAACGGGCGCGGATTCGCCGGTGATGGCCGCCTCGTTGACCGCGGCGACGCCTTCGATAACTTCGCCGTCGCCGGGAATTACGTCGCCAGCTTCGACCATCACTACGTCGCCGCGCCGCAGGTTGGTGGCGGGCACGGTCGAGATCGAGCCGTCGGCGGTGACCAGCTTCGCGAAGGTCTCGGTGCGGGTCTTGCGCAGGTTGTCGGCCTGCGCCTTGCCGCGTCCTTCCGCCATCGCCTCCGCGAAGTTTGCGAACACGACGGTGAACCACAGCCACAGCGCGATTTGCAGTTCGAACTTGGCCAGCGCTCCACGCGCGGCAAACCAGTCGCGAAACAGAATGATCGTGACCGCGAGCGCGGTGACCTCGACCACGAACATCACGGGGTTGCGCAACTGGACCCTAGGGTCGAGCTTGCGAAGAGAATCAACCAGGGCGCGCCCGACGATGTCGCGGTCCCAGAGTACGGGCGCTTTTCGTTCAGCCATTCGAGCATTCCTCCCTTAACAACCGGCGCGGCTCAGTAAAGTTTGCCTGAGATCATCGATAGGTGTTCGACGATCGGGCCGAGCGCATCCGCCGGGAAAAAAGTCAGCGCGGCGACGATCAGGATCACGCCAACCAGCAGGATGACGAAGACCGCTCCGGTGGTTGGAAAAGTACCCGCGCTCTGCGGCACCACGCGCTTGCCCGAGAGCGATCCCGCCAGCGCGAGCGCGGGAACCTTCATCATGAAGCGCCCGAATAGCATCGAGAGCGCGATCGTGACGTTGAAAAAGGCGGTATTAGCGTTGAGTCCGGCAAACGCCGAGCCATTGTTCGCCGCGCCTTCCGTGTACGCATAGAGGATTTGTGAAAATCCATGCGGTCCGGGATTCGAGATTCCAGCCAGTCCGGCCTTGGTCGCGATCGCAACGGCAGCGGGCAGAAGAATCGCCGCCGGAAAGATCAGCACGTAAAACATCGCGAGCTTCATCTCGCGCGATTCGATCTTCTTGCCCAGATATTCCGGCGTTCGCCCGACCATCAGTCCCGCGATAAACACCGACAGCACCGCCATTACCAGCATCCCGTAAAGTCCCGAGCCGACGCCGCCAAAAATGATCTCGCCGATCTGCATGTTGACCAGCGGCACCAATCCGCCGAGCGGCGTGTAACTGTCATGCATCGAATTCACCGCGCCGCAGGAAGTGTCGGTCGTGACCGTCGCCCACAGCGCGGAGTTGATAATCCCGAAGCGGACTTCCTTGCCTTCCATATTGCCGCCGGACTGACCGGCGCTGGCGTGCTGATTCACGCCAATCCGCGCCAGGTCGGGATTGCCGCGTTGCTCGGCCCATATCGAGGAGGTCGCGCCGACGATGAACAGCAAAGCCATCGCGGTAAACAGCGCCCACCCCTGCCGTGTGTCGCCTGCCATCAAACCGAAGACATGAGTCAGTCCGGCGGCGATCGCGAAAATCGCCAGCATCTCGAGCAGATTAGTCAGTGGCGTTGGATTCTCGTACGGATGCGAGGAGTTGGCGTTGAAGAATCCGCCGCCGTTGGTCCCGAGTTCCTTGATCACCTCCTGCGACGCGACCGGGCCTTCGGCAATAATCTGCGTGGCGCCCTCGACCGTCTGTGCGTGAATGTAGGGCTCGAAATTGTCCGGTACCCCCTGCCACACCAGCACCAGGGCCAGCACGATCGAAATTGGGAGCAGTATCCACAGGGTGGCGCGAGTCAGATCGAACCAGAAGTTTCCAAGCGTCCGCGCGCTGCGCCGGACGAAGCCGCGGATAACCGCGATTGCGACCGCGATTCCGGCGGCCGCCGACACGAAATTGTGGAAGGCCAGACCCGCCATCTGCGTCAGGTAGCTCATGGTCGATTCACCGCCGTAAGCCTGCCAGTTAGTATTGGTGGTGAAGCTTGCGGCGGTGTTGAATGCGAGCGACGGCCCCACCGCGCCGAGCGCCTGCGGGTTTAGCGGCAAGAGGCCCTGCAGCCGCTCGATTCCATAGAGCAGAAGCATCCCGGCCATGCTGAACATCAGCATCGCGATCGCATACTCGGCCCAACCCATTTCGGTGGCGGGATTGATCCGGCAGACGCGGTAGATGATCCGCTCGACGGGCCGCAGGATTGGATCCAGAAAGGTCCGTTCCCCCGAGAAGACGTGCTTCATGTAACGTCCCAGAGGGATCGTCAGGAGCACGACGAGGAGGCAGAAAATTCCCAATTGCAATACTTCATTCGAAAGCATTGTCATTACTCAGTCGAGTGAGGTTAGAACTTTTCGGGATTGATCAGCGCGTAGATCAGATAGACGCAGAGAACGACGGCGATCGTCGCACCCATGGCCAGATCAAGGGTGCTCATAGCCTTTGGCATCCTGCGACGTAGGCAACGCAGACAATGAAGAATGCGATAGTTCCGAAGATGGACAGCAAGTCGTACATGCAGACCTATCGTGCACTCACCGTGCCATCTGCAACCTGACCGCCGATACTCGCACTATTTTCCGGCGAGCTTGTGCGAGATTTCATTTTGCAATGCGAGACGATGCAACATGCAGGCTATCGGAAATGGTGCCGGTACCGAGGTGGAGCGCGACCGAGTGCGCGCGGTTTTTGATTCCGGCATACGGAAATCTCTCTTCGCCGGCGCTCACGCGGCGGGGAGGCCGGTCACATAATCGAACTCGACCGGCTGATGATTGATTCCGCGCACCGGAGGCGCGATCCATCCGGCGAACCTTCCCAATTCGGTGACCGGTTTCATCAGCGAGGCGACGAATTCGCGATCGGCACGAGTCGGCAGCCACTCGCCCTGGCGCTCCAGCCACGCTTCGCGGGTGATGACCTCGCCAGCCGGCGTGACGCTGGTGCCGCTGAAGTGACCGATCGCACGGTTGAAGCCGCGATGCGGCAGCGCGAGCGCGTAATCGACGCCCGCGTCGCGAATGATCTTGTTCCAGCGCGCGAGCGCACGCTCGCAATCGGCAACGTACGAATCGCGCAGGGTCTCGTTGAGCGCGGCAAGAGCAGGCTGCTCCACTTCGACGATCGCGCCATCTTGAGGTTTCAAGATCCGCCGCACGCTAGCGGTCAGTTGATGATCGTCGGCCGCGTCGGCTTCTTTGAAGCGGCCCTTCAGTCCGGCGCTGAAATAGTTCGCGGCATTGGTCGAGAGCTCGGAGCCGAACAGGTCCAGCGACACCGAATAGTGAAAATTCAGATAGCGCTGGATGATCGCCAGATCGATTCCTCCGAATTCGCCGATCCGATCGGTGTCGTGCTGCTTCATCAGCTCACAGGTCCGAGCGATCACCCGTCCCACTCCCGCCTCCCCGACGAACAGATGATGCGCTTCCTCGGTCAGCATGAAGCGGCAGGTCCGCGCGAGCGGATCGAAGCCGGATTCGGCCAGGCTGCCGAGCTGAAATTTTCCGTCGCGATCGGTGAAGTGCGCGAACATGAAATACGCGAGCCAATCGGGCGTGCGCTCGTTGAACGCGCCCAGGATGCGCGGATTGTCGGCGCTGCCGGAGCGCCGCCTGAGCAGCGCGTCGGCTTCCTCGCGTCCATCGCGTCCAAAATGCGCGTGCAGCAGATAGACCATCGCCCACAGATGACGTCCTTCCTCGACGTTCACCTGGAAAAGATTTCGCAGGTCGTAGAGCGACGGGCAGGTACGCCCGAGATGGCGCTGCTGCTCGACCGAGGCCGGCTCGGTGTCGCCCTGGGTGACGATCAGGCGGCGCAGGACGCCGCGATGCTCCCCGGGACCTCGCGCCAGACTGGCTCGCCCTTATGCTCGCCGAAACCGATACGCTCGTCGGATGCGTGCTCGGCTAGGAATACTCCCCACCTGTATTCGGGCATCTTGACGTAGCCGAAGGTGGCCCATCCTTTCGCGTCGACCGAGGTTGCGGTGCGCAGGTAAACATCGCACGACTGAAAACCGTCGGGGCCCATCTCGCCCCACCATTTGAGAAACTCCGGCTGCCACGCTTCGAGCGCGCGTTGCAGGCGGCGGTCTCCGTCAAGGTTGACGTTGTTCGGAATCCGCTCGGAATAATCGATCGCCATTACACTCGCCTCGGATCGAACTCGGGCCGGCGCCCGGTTCCGTAAAGTTTGAGCGCGCCTTTTTCACCGATCGCGTTGGGCCGCTGGAAGATCCAGTTCTGCCACGCTGACAGGCGCGCGAAAATTTTCGATTCGATAGTCTCGGGTCCCGCGAAGCGCAGCGACGCTTCCAGTCCGCTGAGCGCGTCGGAGGAAAACGCGGCGCGCTCCTCGATCGCGAGCCGGGTCTCGTCGTCCCAATCGATATCGTCGGGAGTGAAGCCGACCAGCCCGAGCGCGTCGGCGGCTTCGGCATCAAGCTCCTCGCCGATTCGAGCTCGCAGCGCTTCGACCTGTTCGGGAGCCGCTAGAAAGCGCGTCTGCAGTCGCGCGAGGCCGTTGCACATCGGCAGCGCGCCGAAATTCATTTTCGACAGCGCGATTCGCGCCGGAGCAAGCTCGTCGTCGTCGCGTTTTCCGCGCATCATGTATGCGCGGTCGGCGGCGAGCGCGATTTCCGTCAGGAATCCGCCAAAACACGAACCCGGCTCGATCAACGCAAACATCGAGCGCGAGCTTACGTCGAGCCGCTTCAAGGTGCGCTTCAGGTAGAGAACGATCTCGCGGAAGAGCCAGTCGCCGGCGTGCGTCGCCAGGAAATCGTCGTGAGACTTTACCCGCGCGAGGTCGCCCACGGTTTGGAAGATCCAGGTATGGATCGTGTCTTCGTTAAAGCGCAGATGAAGGATCGCGTCCTCGAGCTCGCGCGCGAACGCCAGCGGCCAGAACTCGCATCCGAGCGCGATCGCCTGGTCGATTCGCGTCGGCGCCGGCTCGGACGGACCCTCGATACGGAAGACAGCGGCGGAGCGCGCGCGATCGAGCTCAACCGTCATGTGCGGATACACAATCCGGTCGCCTTCGATCGTGCGCGCGAGCGGGCGTAGCGCGATCCCGCTGTGAGCGGAGGCGCTGCGATCCGAGCGCGCCGCGAACTCGGCCGCCTTGCGCGCCGCGATCTCCGCAAGCGCGGAGCGTGGCGCGACTTGATCGACCAGCCGCCAATCGACAGCGCGCGCGCCCTTGATTCCTTCCTCGGTGGTGCAGAAAAAGTCCGCGTGGTCGCGCCGCACGTGCCGCTTGTCCACCAGCCGCGTCAGCCCTCCGGTTCCCGGCAACACCGCGAGGAGAGGCAGCTCGGGCAGCGAGACGCTGGTCGAGCCGTCATCGGCCATGATGATGTAATCCGTCGCGAGCGCGAGCTCGTAGCCTCCGCCCGCGCACGGACCGCCGATCGCGGTCATATAGAACTGCCGCGAATTCTGCGTCGCGTCCTCGATCGCGATACGGGTCTCATTGGTGAACTTGCAGAAATTCACTTTGAACGGATGGCTCGACTGCGCGAGCATCCTGATGTTCGCGCCGGCGGAGAACACGCGCTCCCGCGCCGAGGTGATCATCACGCATCCGACCTCCGGATGCTCGAAGCGCAGGCGCTGGATCGCGTCGTTGAGTTCGATATCGACGCCCAGGTCATAGGAATTGAGCTTCAGCTCGTAGCCTGGAACCAGGCCGGCGGTTTCGTCCACGTCCATCGCGAGCGTGGCGACCGCTCCCGCGATCGAAAGCTTCCAGTGCCGGTAGCGCGAAGGCTCGGTGCGAAAATCAATGATTGGAGTCATTGGGTTCGTTTCCAGTTTAGCGCCGGCGCAGCGCGATGCGAACCTCACCCGCACCTCGAGCGGTGACGAGCAGGCGTTGATGCTCGGCATCGGATCGAGCTTCGCCGCCGGAGATCTCGAAATCGTATCCGCGTGGATATTGCAGCCGCGGCACGAAGATCTCGGTCTCGCCCGGATGATCCCGATCGGTGTCGAAGACGAACTCGAAGGTGCCCGACAGCCGATCGAACTTCATCATTCGCGGCGTCCCCTGCGTGGCGTGCGCGAAAGGACGAACGAACCCAGCAAGCGCGCGTCCGCCGCTGTCGAGGTCCGTGGGGTCGGTCTGCTGATCACGGGAGAAGATGCTTAAGTCCTCCTGGTTCCATCCGTCGCCGATCGCCAGATCGTTGCGATTGGACGCGGTGTAGTTCCAGTGCGTGCTGTTGATCAGCAGCGCGTCGAGCGCGTTGTACATCAGGTCGAGTGCGACGATATGCGGAGTCCACGGAGCTAAGGAGCGGTCGCCGTCGCGGAAGGCGCGATAAGCCTCGGCGCCGTTTAAGTCGAACGGAATTCCGAACTCGCCGACCATCGTCGGCACTCCGTCGCCGATGCGCTCCGAGGTTTTGGCAAGCCGTCCGAGCTGCTGCTCGTAGCGAGTCTGAATCTGCGCGGCAATGGCGGCCGTCTCGCCGCTCATCGCGCCGAGAGTTAAATCGGTGCGGAAGGTTTTCGTGCCCAACGTCACGATATCGTACCAGTGTCCCGCATTGACGCTGTTTTCGGGAGTCTCGGCGGGAAAACCGGGTCCGAGGAATCCGGAGAGTGGATCGAGTTCCGCGAACAGGATCCAGTCCGGATTAATCGCGCGCATGTTCTCGGCCACGCGGGTGAAAAACGGACCCATGTAGTCCTCGATGAAGTTGACCTTGCGATCGCCGACGCGCTGAAAAAAATCGTCGCGCAAAATCTCGTAGCTGCCGCCGGCGCCGCGCCGCCACGCGCCCGCTTGCTCGAACGGATCGGCGCGACCCTCCTGCCAGATCGATACGCCGCGCTCGTTGATCGCGCGTTCGCGCCGCTCGACCGTTCGCTTGAGCGCTTTGTCGTATCCGAGCACCGGTATTTTGCGGATCACGCCGTGCGACACCAGCAGCCCGTCGATCGGCGACCACGCGAGGCCCGCGCCGGCGGGAAACGGATTCTCTTCGCTAGGACCGAGATGGCGATAGCTGAGCGAGTGCCCTATCCATCCTTCGTGCGGCTCGTTCAAGGTGTCGAAGCCCATCACGTTTGGAAGATCGCGCACGCGTCGGGCGATCTCGGCCTGCGAGGCCAGATAATGCTCCTGCATGTAGTCCTGGATGTTGAGCCCGTCGATAACGAGGCCGGGCGCGAAGTCACTGCCCGCGAAAAACAGCGTCCACATGATTCCGTTGGCCGGCCAATGCGCGTTCTGCGACCAGCTCATCGTCGGGTAACGATCCTCCTGCCTCCCGCCGCGCGCGTAGTCGTAGAGATTTTGCATCACATGCGCCGATTCCGACTCGCCCAGCCGCCGATAGTCGATTCCGACCTTCTCGAACATCCAGCCCGGAGCGCCGTCGCCGCCACTCATCCGGCTCCATACGTCCTGATGAAAATCGACGAAGACATAGAGCCCAAACTCGCCCGCGCGCCGGCATAGCTCGGCGTAGTAGTCGAGGTACTCGGCGTCGAATTCGCCCGGCCCGCGATGCTCGACGGCTTCCCACGTCGTCAGCATCCGCACGCAGTTGAACCCCCAATGGCGCAGACGCGCGAAATGCTCGGCGGCTTCGTTTAGTGGAAACGGACGCCCAATGAACGAAACCTCGCGATGGTCCGAGAAATCGGAAGGAAAGTTGGTGCCGCCGTCCGGATAAGGGACCTTGCAGTCGCCGCCCAGGTTGACGCCGCGCAGAATCACGCGGCGTCCCGATTCGTCAACGAACCATCGCCCCTCGAGATGCAGCCGCGGCATTGTTGTTGCCATTTATTCGCTCTTCGCCCCGTGATGTTCTCTTGAATCTATACTAGAGAGAAGGGATACAGCGCCAAGCGCGAGCACACGAGGTGAATCATGGGAGTGTTGTCAGGCTACAAGATAATCGAACTTGCCGGGATCGGTCCGGGACCGATGTGCGCGATGTTGCTGTCGGACATGGGCGCGGACGTGTTGCGCATCGACCGCACCGCGGACGCGGCGCTGGGCATTGCGATGGAGACCAAATACAGCCTGCTTAATCGCGGGCGCCGTTCGGTCGCGCTCGACCTCAAACGTCCCGAGGCGATCGAGGCGGTGCTGAAGCTGATCGAGAAGGCGGACGCGCTTATAGAGGGCTTTCGGCCCGGCGTGACCGAACGGCTCGGACTCGGTCCCGACGATTGCCTCAAACGCAATCCTCGCCTGATTTACGGACGCATGACCGGATGGGGTCAGGAGGGTCCGCTCGCGCATGCCGCCGGCCACGATATCAATTACATCGCGCTGTCAGGCGCGCTCGCCAGTATCGGCCGCAAGGGCGACGCTCCGCTTCCTCCGCTGAACCTGGTGGGAGACTTTGGCGGAGGCGCACTGTATCTCGCGCTCGGCGTGGTCGCGGGACTGCTCGAGGCGCAGAAGTCGGGCAAGGGCCAGGTGGTCGATGCGGCGATGGTCGATGGAGCGGCGTCGCTGATGACCGCGATCTACGGCCTGCGGTTGTCGGGAGTATGGAACGACAAGCGCGGCGAAAATATTCTCGACACGGGCGCGCACTACTACGAGGTTTACGAAACCAAGGACGCCAAGCACGTCGCGATCGGATCGATCGAAGCCAAATTTTATGATGAGCTGCTGCGCCTGTCGGGCCTCAAGGGACAGGAGCTGCCGCGCCAGAACGACCGCGCGTCGTGGCCGAAAATGAAGGAGCGGCTGAAGGCGCTGTTCCTGACCAAGACGCGCGACGAGTGGTGCGCGATCATGGAGGGCAGCGACATCTGCTTCGCGCCGGTGCTCAGCATGGACGAGGCTCCGCATCATCCGCACAACCGGCATCGCGGCACCTTCGTCGAAAGCGGCGGCGTTCTCCAGCCGGGTCCGGCTCCTCGTTTCAGCCGCACCCCCAGCAAAATCCAGCGTCCGCCTGCGCGGCCGGGCGAGCATACGGAGGCCGCGCTCGGCGATTGGGGTTTCAGCGCCGGCGACCTCGAGCGGCTGCGCAAATCCGGCGCGATCGCTGGTAAGCAATAGCCGGTATTTGCATATCCGCTGGATGCGCCGGGCGTGCCGATTGCCGCGCCAAACTGACCGTTTGCGAGTACTCGCTTGCGGCGCGGCGCGACTCTGACCACATGATATCTGCCGACTTAGCGTCGTCGCATTGGTCGAGGTGTGATCTTGAATTCAATGGAAAGGTTTGATCGGGTCTTCTGGCGGCGGCTGTGGCGGCTTGCGAAACCGTTTTGGGTTTCGGATCAGAAACGCAAAGCGCGCACCCTTCTGGCCGTAATACTCGTGATGATTCTACTGTTCGTCGGCTTCTCGGCGGTCTTCAGCTATATCAGCCGCGACGTGGTCGACGCGTTGCAGAAATACAATCAGAAGCGATTTGACTTCCTGCTGATAGTCTCTTTCATTTGGATCTGTTTCGTCATGGTGGTTTATCCATTCCTGCCCTACCTCATTGGCAGGCTTCAGATTCTCTGGCGCGAATGGATGACCGAGTGGTTCGTCGGCGCGGGATTCCGCCATCATGCCTTTTACCAGATGAACCTGGACGGCAAGATCGACAATCCCGACCAGCGCATCCAGCAGGACCTCAACTCGTTCACCAGCTCGACGCTCAACTATATCAACAGCCTGGTGGGTTCGCTCGTGATGGCGGGCGCTTTCTTCGGAATCCTGTGGACGATCTCGCACTGGCTGGCGATCTCGCTGATCGCTTATTCGGTTATCGGCACCTACGTCGCCGTTATCGTGGGCCGCCGCCTGATCGTGATCAATTTCAATCAGGAACGCTACGAAGCGGACTTCCGCTTCGACCTGGTCCACGTGCGCGACAACGCCGAATCGATCGCGATGTACGGTGGCGAAGCGCAGGAGCATCGCGAGCTGAGCCGCCGCTTCGGATGGGTGGTCTCGAACTTCAAGCTGCTGCTTCAGTGGCAGCTATATCTTGGCTTCGTTCAGACCGCGTACGACAACTCGGTCAACGTGGTGCCGTGGGTCGTGCTGGCTGGCGTCTATTTCTCGCACAAGATCCAGATGGGACAAATCTTTCAGGCGGTGGCCGCCTTTGGCGCGGTCAAGGGCACCCTCGCCCTCGTGATCAGTTCCTTTCAGGACCTGACCAGTTACGCCACGGTGGTGAATCGGCTCGCAACCTATATCGAGGAGTGCGATGCGGCCCGTGTGGCCGAAGGCAGCCCCGGAATCGAGATCGCCGAGGAGCAGCGTATCGCTCTAGAAGATGTCTCGCTCGAGACTCCGGACGGACAAAGCCAACTCGTCGAGAATTTGTCGGTCGATGTCAAAGACGGTGAGCGGTTACTGATCACGGGCGCGAGCGGTGTCGGAAAGACCTCGCTGACCCGCGCGATCGCGGGTATCTGGCGCACAGGCAGCGGACGAATCGTGCGGCCGCCGCTCGAGGACATGATGTTCCTGCCGCAGCGGCCCTACATGATTCTGGGTTCGTTGCGGGCGCAGCTATGCTATCCGCGCGCGAAAGACGCCGGCGACGATGATCTGCACCGCGTCCTCGCCGAGGTCAATCTTGCCGATCTGCCCGCGCGCGTCGGCGGTCTGGACGCTGAGCGCAACTGGTCCGAGATCCTGTCGCAGGGCGAGCAGCAGCGTCTCGCGTTCGCGCGCTTGATCCTCAACCTGCCGCGGTTTGCGTTTCTGGACGAGGCGACCAGCGCGCTCGACCCGGCCAACGAAACGATGCTCTATCGGCGCCTAATCGAAAGTCCAATCGTCCTGGTCAGCGTCGGCCATCGCACGAGCCTCGCACAGTATCACGATACGAATTTAGAGCTGAAAGAAAACGGCAAATGGGAGATTCACGTGCTCGGCGATTCCGGCCAATCCGGACCAGCCGCCGCGACCGCCCGCGATTAACATGCAGCGTGGTTCGCTCCGCCGGCCCAATGGTCAATGCGAACGTAGCGACCCGTGAGCCATCGCTTACGGGATGGCGACAGTTCCGGAAGTCGCGATTTGCAGCTTCCAGTTTGCAATCTCCTGATACTTCTGAGTATCCAGCAGGCTTGCAAACTTGATGAGCCGCGCAGTATCGGGTCCATGTCCCTCTTCTGAGCGCTGGCGCAGGTAGTAGGGTGGAATGCTCTGGTAATACAGCGTCGCCTGAATTGCGGCCGGAGTACCCGCAATCTGAGCGAGTGGTATTTCATACCGGACCGTGCTGCAACCGCATTCCCCCTGATAGCTCGGATCCGCGCCAGTGCCGACCGGGGCCGTTATTTCCGCGTTTGGCCCCTCGGGATCGCGTCCTTTAGGTTGGAGCCGGTTATCTTTGAGCTTATGGTCCAGACTGAGAAAACTGGTGGTCAACATGCCTTGCGGATCAACCATCAGCTCCTCATAGATCTGTACCTGCTTGTCACTGGAGATAGGCGCGCCCTGCCAGAAGTGCGGTTGAAACGTCTGTTGAGAAGGGCTGAAAAACTCGGTTTTCAAGGGTGTTCCCGAATTATCGACGATCACGCCAGCGGCGTTGGTGTTGCCCGAAGCCCACAACACATTTCCCGTCGCATCCAGCACCTGGAAGTTGAGAAACGCGCGGCGGAAGCTCACCCCGCTGGGGAAGTTGTGGCCCGCCAGATTCTGGACCATCACATCGGCGATGAGATTGCCGGCATCTTCGGCGATCGAGGCAACCTGGACCGTGGCGGTGGCGGTCTGAGCCTGTTGGACACTTCCGGCTACTGCGCTTCGTCGTGCAGAAATTTGGTCTCTCAGATCGCCAGGAAGATTGGGGTCGAACTTGAACAGGCCAAGATCGGTCCGAAACTGATCGAACATCTCGAGCGCGAAGAGATTGATTCCGAGCAGTTGATGGCGGCTATAGGGCGTCCGATCTTGCAGGATCAGGTCTATGTCCGGCAAGCGCGTTGACGGTCCGGTCTCAGGAACCGCCGGAAACGTCGAGTCCTCGATATTCGCGATTTTGAACTGGAGATCGGTGCCCTGATATTGGGTTGGCATGTGGCATTCCTGGCACGGTACGGATGCGAAATCGCTGTTCAACCATTCCAGAAAGGTCGTCTGTTCGTATTCGGTTTTGGGTTCGCCATTTTCGATGACCTGACGCCCGTTTGCGTCAAAAACGGGCAAGATAATCACGTGGCACGACGCGCAGATCGCCGCGGACTCGACCTGTGGCCCCATTTTGGGAAGCACGCCCAGTGCATTCGCCATCGGCAGCGGGATAACACTTTCGTCAATCTTCCCACCGTCCGGGTCGTAGTTGGACGGAAACGGGCCATAAACCTCATTGGCCGGTCCGATGTTGAAGAGGCCCGTGTAGGTCGAAGCCTCGCCCAGGTCTTGTGCGGACATGTGATGGCATACGGTACACGACACACCGTCGCGAGCGAGTGCGCCGTACTCGGAACGCGGATCTGACAGCATCTTTCTGGTGAAGAGCTTGTCGGGCTGATTAGCGTGGTCCATATGGAACTGGCGCTGGCCCATCACTCCGTGGCACCGAAAGCAGAAATCCTGGACGAACGCGGCGCCATCTGGTTTGCCCTCGAGATGTCGATGCAGTGTGGATTCGGTGTCGAGCTGGGCGAAGAAGATCGGATCGCGGCCCGAAAGCGCCATCATCGAGTAACGCCACTCGCCATACTGCGAGAGATTCACGGGGACATTGTCGGCGCCGCTGTAGATCATATTGGGGACAAAACCGGCGAGCGTCCCGGTCGCATCGTGGCAACTGGCGCACTGGTCGGAAGTCAGGAATTCCTGCGGTCCTCCGTTATGGGCGCTGGGAGACCACACGTGGTCGAACGCCTCGGAAACCATGCACGGCACCTTCGTGTTCGCCAAAGGCCTGAGATTGGCGAACACTAAACTCGACAGGAGCGGAGAAGACGAAGGCGCGAGTCTCGCCTCCTGATCGCGCGTATCTTCAATCTGAAATGGATGGTGCATATCCAAGCCCGGCAACCGACGATCTGCGCCTTAAGGGAAACTAGCCCCTCCCGCTTTTACTCGCCCTAGGCCTCGCTGCCACAGGACCAAGATTAGAAACTGTTGCTGGTACAGTTCAAAGACGGCCCTACGCCCGTGCAGTGGGTCATAGTCTGACTGGGAACAGAATGATTACTCTCCCCGCCACCAAGCACTACAGCCGGATGTGGATGCCGGGCCTGATACTCCGCAAGGTCAGCTTCGTAGATCGCCTTTTGACTATCACACTTCGCCGGGTTGTCGGCGGAACGCAGGCAGGCTTCATATGCCACTTTTGAAGTTTGTAGGTCCTCTGAAGATTGGGAAGCCGCCTTTTGAGCCTGAACAAGTTCGTGTGTTTGTCGTACCAGACCACAACCGGCAAGTAAGATTGTAAACAAAAGAGCAAGAAACGTCATTTGCGTTATTCTACCCGCAACATACATCGGGTCAAAGAAATCCGTGCGGGAAGACCGCTTAGAAAAGGCGAACCGCGCCGGTATTGAGGGCTAAAGAGGAGGCTGTGCCGGGAAACCTAGAACATAATCAGCGGAGTAAAGAACGGAAAGAACAAGATCGCGAAAAAGCCCTAGATTTCCTACAGCTTCTGACAGGACTTCGGAGAGGGGAAGTGTTCGGCTTGGAGTGGCGGGACGTGGATTTGCCGACTGCGATCATCACAGTCCGCGATCCGAAGGAAGGCGAGACTAAGCGGCTGCCGATTTCGGACGCCGTTCGCGATCTGTTGATGGCTCAGAATCCGCAGGAAGCAGGGCGAGTGTTTCCTTGGGATGCGCACAACTTCATCAACCGGGTGTTCATCCCGGCGGTGCGCAAGGCGGAGATTCGGGACTTCCGATTCCACGATCTCCGGCACACGTTCGCCTCAAGACTCGCCATGCGTGGCGTGGACTTGTTCACGGTTGGAAAGCTTATGGGGCATCATGGCACGCGGATGACCGAACGCTATGCGCACCTGAGCAATCAGCATCTTCGGGACGCGGTGCAGGCGCTAGGTGCCACTACAGGTGCCACTCGACTGTATGAGGAAACAAAAAGATGGTGGACGCAGCAGGATTTGAACCTGCGACCCCATGCATGTGAGTAGTGGAAACGGCCATTTCGCCGGTATCTCTTGGTAGCGTTCAATATGCTTCAAACCCCTGTCGGTTAAGGGCTTTCTCGCTTTCTGGAGGGACCGCGATAGCTGCCGAGTGATACCGAAATTCACTGAGGGTACCCACAAAATCCCCCACAGCACAGCGTGTACGGATGGTAATACACCGAGTAGGACAGGCGTCATCTCGCACTGGCCTGCCGGGCCATCCCAAAGTCCGAGCCACCCTCGAGCATCGAGAGCGCGCTACGATCTGGATAGGACCGCAAAGGCATCGGACATTTCAAGGTTGTACCTACGACATTGGGGGTGCTGCGAGGCGTTCCGGGTCGGGCGGAGCGGACCGCCCGGGCTCCCGATTGGCAGGATGATGATAGGCCGGTAGTCTTATCCCCGACGTATGGCGTTCGATCACGAATCAGCGATCCGCGCTCGCGCACGTTCACACGGGCTGCGCCGGGCGCGTTTCTGGCGGGCGCTGGGGTTCCCAAACCTGGTGCGCGCGCGAGCGGCGCGGTGGGGGAAAGCCGCGCCTGCGCAATCAGATCGGGACGGTTTACAAATGCCCAAACCGCCCGAGTGAACCTAATCGGGCGCTTCCGGGAAGCAGTCGATAAGCTTGGCGCCGGGTTCCCCGGCGTCCGGCCCGATCGAGGTTTGCCCGCTTCAGTACCGTGCCGCGCGCCTAGCAATACCCAGTAGACTCCTTTGTCGGGATTTCATACATATTGTAGCGTATGAAGCTCCTATTTAGCCGTCGCTTGCTCGGCCGTCAAAAAAAGCGCGAGGAGGAGCGCGCGATGAGAATCGGCGTTAGCCAGCTCCTTGCCCGGATCGCGTTGTGCGTTGCGGTGATCGGTGTTTGCCCCGCGTGCGTCGATCGGGCGCTTCAAGCGCAGGTAACGCCAGCGCAGGAGCAGGCGGCTGAACAGGCTATTGAGGCTCAGTGGGCAGCGCAGGCCGCGCAGCGCCACCAGCAAGCCGAGGAGCAAGCCGATAAGGATAAGCGCGAGCTTGCAGCGGACCTCGCCAGCGAGCGCGCCAATTGCTCAAAGGGCGGCCCACGGAACCCGGACGTGATCGCCGCCTGCGCACATTACGCGGCGGACAAGGAGGTTGCCGCCAATCGCCCCGATCCCGACCTCGGCCACGACGCCTATTCGGCGTACCGCGACAAGCTGCGAGACCAGGCCCTGGTGGAGGCGTTTCGCCTTGCTTGCTCGAAAAGCAGCGGGCAGAGCAGCGACTCGTGCATTGCTTATCGGGCATCAAAGCTGATCGCAGAGCAGTGCCCCGATCCGAACCAAGACTCCACGGCCCATGAATCTTGCCGGCGCGACCTTACACTATTGGCCAAAGCGATGATGACATGCATGAATCACCACGATCAGAGCGCGTGCATAGATATCCAGGATGCAATCGCCACTGCCAAGCGCCAGCAGAAGGAGCAAGCCGCACAGCAAAAGCAGGCCGCACAGATGGTCCAGGCCATACAGCAAGAACAGGCCCTACAGATTCAGGAGCAGGCCGCGGTCGCGTTACAAGCGCAAGCTCAAGCGCAACAGGAACAGGCGCGGACACTCTGCTATCAACAAATGACGGCGCCCGACTCGTTTCAGATCGAATCGACGGGGACAGGCTTCCAGGTGACGCCATATAACCGTAATCTGGCCGCTCCCATCACCGCCTATTGGAGCTGTCGCTAAAAGGAGGAACGCGGAATGATGAAGCTCTTAAAGACACTCGCCAGTGGTGCAGCCGCCGCGGTTCTGATCACGGGAGTAATCGCGGTATCGGCGCGATACGTGCCCGCTCAAGAAGCCGACGACACCCCGCAGGTGACCTATGGCCCCCCAATTGCCCAGCCGGAAGCGAGGCAGCCGTTTAATTTCTACGGATGCTGGAACGGGGAAATTGACGTTGATGCTGGCGGCTCCGGCACTGGGTATCTGTATCTCCTTCAGAGCGGGAAAAAGTTCACTCAGGGCACGAACGCCGAACTCAACTTACCCGATGGATCGACCGTAGACGGGGAGCTCACCGGTAGCGCGGGCCCGGTATCCTTTCACCTAAAGTATCCAAAACACGTTTACAGTAAGTCCTGTCATGGGAGGTTCGACGGCAGAATAGAGTCGGGTAATCTGGTTGGGACTTTTGATCTCAAAGGGTGTGGTGTCAACGTTGCCGGAACGTTCGACTTTACTTTCGCCGTCGAACCGTTCGGGGGCTGCTCGGCGATCACGGATTGAAATCCGCGCGAAGGCGGAGCGGCGCTGATTTTCCCCCGCGCCGCGGCGGTTTAGAATTGCCTGGACGTGAAGCCGCGCACGCGCGGGAAAAGCGCGGACAGGCGCTCCAGGTGCGACGGGGCATAGGCGGACGCGCGTGGACGCGGTATGCTACCGATGATGCTGGAGCGATACCCATGAATCTGAAGTTTTCCGGTTACATTGGAGACCGACGAAGATGGCTGGCTCGTCGCTGAGTGTCCAGCGCTTCCAGGCTGCGTCAGCCAAGGGCGCGAAGCGATCATCGCATCGCTCGAAACCCGCCGGTTCCTCGGGCTTCCAAATGGAATCCAGGTGGCCGAGGGTGAACCGCCATGAACGCGGATGAAATCCGGCTCGAAATCGAAATCGATCGCGAAGTGGACGGCCGCTGGATCGCAGAAATTCGCGCGCTGCCCGGAGTGATGGCCTACGGCCCATCACGTGAAGCCGCGATCGCGGGCGTTAAGGTGCTGGCCTTGCGCGTCATCGCCGATGAAATCGAACATGGCGAGCGCCCGCGCGATCCCGCCAGCGTGCTTTTCGACCTTGCCGCGTGAGCCAGTGGCCGGCCGCCAAGGCCAGGCGCGTGCTGGCCGCGCTCCTACGCATCGGCTGGCGAATTAAGCGCCAGTCTGGTTCCCATCGCCGCCTATCCCGGCCCGGTTGGCCTGACTACACTTTCGCGTTTCACGATGATGCCGAAATCGGCCCCGCAATGCTCACGCGCATGGCGGAGCAAACCGGGCTTAAGCCGCAGGACCTGTGACAGCACTACTGCGCTCATTGCGGGAGCAACTCCGTGATTTCGCGCGGGAGCCGGTCCAGGCGTGCGGCGATTTCGTAGGCGCTTTGATAGTCGCGATGCTCGATTGCGACGGCGATCCGATCCTGAAGTTCACGGCAATGCAAAAGCGCGACGGTATGCGCGGCCGGGGGAAGCCCATACATCGCGGCTTCGGCGGAGAGCGCGGCTTTGGCGATCGTGGCAATCGCCAGATCGTTCAGAAAGGGCGAGCGCGGCTGGCGGGCGATGGCGTCGGCGATCCTGCCCAGATCGATCGGCAGCGTCCGCTCGGGGTCGGGCGCCAGCAGGCGGAGCAAGTCAGCTTTCGCCTCACGGATGGCGAGACGGTCGGCGGCGCTTAGCTTGCTCGCGGGCTCCACGATCAGGCGGCCGTCTTCGATAAGGAACCGGATGCCACGCGGGGCCAGTCGCTCGACTATCTCTTGAGCGGTCATGGTTCGTACCTATCCGTTTCCGGCCCCCTTTCCGCCGCCCCCAGCCGGTTACTTACCTGACCGGTCGGCAAGGAAATGCGATCATCAAATCCCTTCTCTGCGTGAGACTTTAAGGTGAGCGTTTCCTGCCGGTCCTCTGCCCCAAGGGAGGCAGGAAACGCAGTTGTTGAAGACCCTCTCCCCGTTGCAGTCTGAGAGTCGTTATTTCCTGCCGGTGGTCTTAGGATGTAGGGGTGTTTGCTAGTACCCGCGCCATCCATGATCCAGTCCCGGTCGGCCCGATCGTCGATCAGCCGGCGTGCGGCGGCACGGCTCAGCCCCGCGTTAGTAAGTAAGGTGATGGCATCGGGGTTCTTCGCGATCGGCAGCGCCAGCTTGAGCTTACCGACCGCAAGATCGACCTTCATCTGGTCTGAGTCCTTCGCCTTGCGCTTCACATCTTCGAGCTGCTGCTCGACCTCGCGCGTAACATCGAGAACGCTCCACGGATCGGTGTCGTGGCGGACCTCGAAACAGAGTGGGTCCGGTTCCTCACCCAACCTGAATTTCGACGGCACGAGTGCGAGGCGGTACGCATCCCGCCGCCGTCGGCGTTGGGCGCGTTCACTCCAGGTGTGCTCACCGCTATCTGGCAGAGCATCCCACCACACCCTATGCTGTGACTCGATTTTTAACTCTGTTGCGTCTCTGACCTCGAATACAATGTCCGCGCGATCGCCTAGGATTCCCGATCCTCTAATTTTTAATGCGAGCTTGTCGGTATTCGCGAGGAGGAGAATTGCCGGGCCGCGCCTCGCCGCATCGAGCAGAGGGGCCAATCCCGCGCCCGCTTTCCCGCCATCTTTTTCTTCGATGCCTTCGGTCGCGGCACTGACCGAATCAAGAATCACAATATCGTAGTCAGCATAAGGGAAAGCTGCCCATGCGTTCTTATCTGTCAGCGCCGGGGCTTCGTCGCGGGCAATGACCTTAAGCATATCTCCCAGCCCACTCGCACCCCACGCTTTCAATCGACGCTTTATTTCTCTCTTCGGATTATCTCTGTCGATTATAAGAATGCGAAGGCCGCGCCGCGCTGCTGCGATTACGAGCCAGTACGCTAAGTTGGTTTTGCCTAAACCTCTCGGGCTGGCGATGATCGTAACTGACTCTTTTGCAAGTACGCTTTTTTCCAGCCATTGCGCCTCAGGATCAATCGAAGTGAGAAACTTATCTATCTGTATTGCCCGCGCCCACGGCGTCTCAGCGCGCGCATCCTGCCCGGCCGCTGGCAGCGCCTTTTCCAGGTCTATCGCTGCGACCGCCGGGAGAAATTCATCCAGCGCGCCGCGCGCAACCGTATCCAGCTCTTCCGTCGATCTCAGTCGCCGACAAGTTGCCGGGCGGCTGGTAGCGTGCCTGCCCGGTCCTCATCGCGACGCGTAAATCCTCGATCAGCGATTCGCGAGCTGCATCCCTATCCATTCCTGGTCCCCACTTCTTCGCGCCGGGATTTTGCAGCGCCGCTTTCGCGACTTCCAACAGCTCGAGTTTCCAACTCGTCAGATCGCGGGCTATATGCCTGCGCGCCATCGGAAGCAGCACCGGGCGACGCCGACTCGGCGTTATCGGATCGATCGACTCCGAGATTGGCGAGCGCCGCGAAAATCTTCTCTTTGCTTGCATCCGCCCGCGCAGTGTGTCGCCGCGCTGGCCCCCGATCAGCGCGATCTTGAGCATCACTTGCGGCACAGCGGACATTCCCGGCTGAAAACCTTGCCCGGTGTGCCCCACGCGAATTGTGGCGCTGATTCCGACGCCTTGGCCAGCGTGGCGAAGTCGGGCGCCGCCACTGCGCTCATCGCGGACGGTCCGGCAGGGCGGGGATCAGCGACTCCGCTACGATCCGATCGATCTCGACTTGAGGGATGCGGACGGCGCGCCCGATTTTGCAACGCGCGATCTTGCGGCGGCTTGCCCACATTCGCAGTGTGACGACCTTCATGCCGAGCCGCTGCGCGGCCTGTTCCAAGGTGAGGAGATTTTCTCCGGTATTCATGCGGTAAGTTTAGCGATGCCAATCGCTATCGACAACGTTCCTATAAAAGATTAAAGTAGTACCGACATGAGGCTTCAATCCTGAAATGAATGTTGTGCCAAAGATGCTGATCGGCCACTCGCTTCGGGAGATAAAGTTGCTTCCGCTGGCCCACCAGCTTGCGGAAACAAACCGGCTGGCGCGGAAGCGGGTCGGCGACACCGCGATCGCGCGGCTGCGCTGGCTGCTCCGGTTCTGCGCAGCTTCGCCTCGGAAGGTTTCAAGCGGCTCTCCGGTCCCGCTCTGCGCGATCTCGAAGCTGAGGCTTACAGCTTTAGCTGTTGGAGCGGGATGCACCCGGAGCACGGCTGGATCGCGCTAACCAGCCCGGCTCCGATGAGATAGGCCAAGTGGCCGAGCACAAGCTCACGCCTAAAGAGATGGGCGATCTTGCAGGCCAGCTAAACACGGCGATTCGCGGGTTGCTCGAAGGCCAACCGTGGATGTTGATGGTAGGTAAATCCGGGCTTGTGTGGCGCGCCATCAGCCAAAGTTTTATGCCTCCTGGGGCGGTGATCGCCGCGAGATTTTCTTGATGGCGGCATTGGACCTTCTCGTCGCTGAAGGTTCGCGCATTTCGCGATGCGCTTGGGAGCCGTGCGGAAAATTGTTTGTCCGCCGCAAGCGCGGGGCCTATTGCTCGCGTTCGTGCTCTCAGAAGGCCAGAACGGCGAAATATCGGGAACGGATCGGAGAGGAAAAGTGGCGCGAGAAGCGCCACGAGATTTATCGAGCAGCGAATCAGAAAGTTGACCCGCAAGCCAAAGCTGCGGGTTCCGAGGCGCAAACGGAGAAAGGGAGCATAGGCGATGAGTACTTTCAAACGCGGAGAGGTTTACTGGTACGAATTTCAATTCAACGGCTCGCGCATCCGTGAGAGCGCGCATACGCCATCGAAAACGATCGCGAAGCAGGCGGAACAGCAACGCCGCCGCGACCTGGAGCGCGCGATAAATCGAATCCCGAAGCCCGCGACTATGCCGCTGTTCAAACTCGCGGCGGAGCGCGTAATCGAAGACAAGCGCGCGCGCAGGGCATGGAACACAGGCGAGCTCTACCGCTACGCACTCAAGCCGGTGATCGAGGAATTCGGCGGCCGGTTGGTTTGCGACATTTCGCCCGAAGACATCGCCGCCTACCAGACGAAGAGACTTGCCTTCGGCATGTCGCCCGGACGGTCAATCTCGAAGTCGGCGCGCTCCGGGCGGTACTGAAGGCGCATCGTCTGTGGGGTCCGATCGCCGATGCGGTCGAAATGCTGCGAGAACGGAAAGACGTCGGCCGGGCAGTCAGCTATGAAGACGAACAGAAACTCATCGACGCGGCTGGAAAGAGTCGATCGCCCGCGCTTCTGCCGCTGCTCGTCCTGACTCTCGATAGCGGTCTTCGTGCGGCGGAGATTCGCGCATTGCATCGCGAAGACTTAAGCGTGGTCTGGAAGGATGGCGTCGTCGAGCACGGTCGGCTGACGGTCCGTAAATCGAAGACGGAAGCCGGAGCGGGGCGCACAATCCCGCTGACACGGCGCGCGTGCGCTGTCCTTACCATCTGGCTCGCACGATTCCCGCAGGCAACGCCAGAGTCGTTCCTGTTCCCGCGCCACAGCGTCGGGCTGATCGGTAACAACAGAATTCCCGGCCTCCACGGTATCGAGATGGACGAGCCGATTGGATCATGGAAGAAGGCTTGGAGGGTTTGCTGCGACGCCGCAGGCGCCCGGTATCGGTGGCACGATCTCAGGCACACGTTCATCACGCGCCTTGCGGAGCGGCCGGAAGTCTCGGAGCAGACAATCATGAGCCTCGCGGGGCATGTGTCTCGCTCGATGCTCGCGCGGTACAGCCACATTCGCTCGCAGGCGAAGCAGGCCGCGATCACGGCACTGGAGCAAGCAGGAGAAACGGCCGCTTTTGAGGCACGGTCCCCACAAAAGTCCCCACAGTCGATCGCCGCGTCGAAGCCCGTCCTGAACTGAATCTCCGAAAACGCGAGGATAGGAAAGGGATTTTATTGGTGGACGCAGCAGGATTTGAACCTGCGACCCCATGCATGTGAGGCATGTGCTCTAACCGAGCTGAGCTATGCGTCCACCGGGAATCGCGATTATCGCGCCGGCGCATCAGCCTAGCAAGCCCGTTCGTCGCGCTCGCGCTTGACTCCGCCCCGGTGCTCGGACAGCTATTCTAGCGCGGGCCATGCCGGTCCGTATTTGGTTCCCAAAGTGCGCAGAATAGCTATTATCGGCGCCGGCTTCAGCGGATCGATCCTCGCGGTACAACTGCTGCGCCGGCTCGGGACCGACGCTGCCGCCGATCTGCATATCGATTTGATCGGCAAACGCGGATTCGCCCGCGGACTGGCTTATTCGACCACCAGCGAACGCCATCTGCTCAACGTTCCCGCCGGCAAGATGAGCGCGTTTCCCGCCGAGCCTGACCACTTTCTCAATTGGCTGCGAAGCCACGCGGAGTTGGTTGGCGATTCTCAAATCAAACCCACCAGCTTCGTTCCGCGGCTTATCTATGGGCGCTATCTCGAAGATCTGCTCGCGCAGGCGAGCCGAGCGAATCCTGAACGAATCACGGCGCATCGCGAGACCGCGATCGCGGTCAAGGCGCTCGGCGACGGATTGCGAGTCAGCTTTGCGGACGGCAAAAATCTGGACGACGATTTCGTGGTGCTCGCGCCGGGAAATTTCGCGCCCGCGGATCCTCCGGTGGCCGATCCGGCCTTCTACAAGTCCTCTTTCTATCGACGCGATCCTTGGGCCGACGGCGCACTCGATCAAATCGAACCCAACGCGCCGGTTCTGTTGATCGGTGCAGCTCTGACCACGGTCGATATTGCGATTTCGCTTATCGAGCGCGGCCACATCGGCGTGATTCACGCGATCTCGCGTCATGGATTGCTGCCGCGCCGCCATCTGGCGGCTTCTGCGGCTCCCGCGATCGCGCCGTTCGAGCTCGACGCGCTGCCGGCGTCGGCGCGGGCGATGCTGCGTGCGGTTCGCACGCGAATCGGTGCCGAATCGGCGCGCGGAGTTCCGTGGCAATCTGTAATCGACGCGTTGCGTCCTGTCACGCAGGACTTATGGCGCCGCGCGGCGATGGCCGAACGTACGCGCTTCCTGCGCCATCTGCGGCCGTGGTGGGACGTCCACCGGCATCGCGTCGCGCCGGGGATTGGTGCGCGTATCGATGCGGCCCAGGCCTCCGGCCAGCTTGTCTTCCATGCCGGGCGGATTGAGCGTTACCGAATCGAAGGCTCGACGGTGCGCGTCGAATATCGAAGTCGCGAGTCGGCCGAGCTCGAATCTCTGCGAGTCGCACGGGTGATCAATTGCTCGGGACCGTCCTCGGATTATCGCAAGATCGACGATCCGCTGATTCAGTCGATGCTCCGAAGCGGGATCGTCCGCACCGACCAGTCGCGCCTGGGACTCGAAGTCACCGCCGATCTTCGTCTGGTCGCCGCTGACGGCGCTGCGAATCCACGTTTGTTCGCACTCGGCTCGATAACCAAGGGTGCATATTGGGAAATTATCGCCGTGCCTGATTTGCGCGTGCAGTGCGAAGCTCTCGCCGAGCGCATCGCGCGCGAGGCGGGCGAGATTGCGTAATCCGCGCGGCTGCATTTGACCTGAGCGTTGCGCCTGCGCGAAGGTTGCGAAAGCCGGCGCGCCACGGCGCGCCACAGGAGGACGGCTATGGGGCGACTCAAGCAAGTGAGCCTCGGCGAGGCTTCGCCCGAGGTCAAGGAACTCTACAAACAGTTTTTCGGCGACCGCGATCCGGTTAAGCATCCGGGCACCGCAACCGGCACTCCCGGCGACTACTGGACCACTTTCGCGCTGGTGCCGGATCTACTTTTCCAGGCCCGAAATTCCCTGATGGCCCTGATGCAGCCCGGGCGCAAGCTGCCGGCCAAGCTGCGCGAGCTCGCGATCTTGCGCACCGGAATCGTCGGCGATTCGAGGTTCGAGTATTCGCAGCATCTGAAAGTCGCACGGATGGTCGGTGTCTCCGACGACAAACTCGCCGCGATCAAGAGCTGGCCGCTGTCCGATAAATTCAGTCCGGCCGAGCGCGCCGTGATGCAGGTGACTGACGAAATCGTGGGGCGTAATCTGGTCGAAGATGAGTCATTCGCCGCGCTCAAGGAGCATCTCGAGGACGCGCAGATCATGGAGCTGTTCTACGTCATCGGGCTATGGCGGATGCACGGGATGATCGTGCGCGCGTTGCATCTCGAATTCGACGGCGATACCACCGCGCGGATGAAGGAAGTGCCGGCGCCCGCACCGGCCAAAGGTTAACGGCGACGGAAAATCCGGAGGCGATGACGATGAAGATCGTGGTTTATACGCAGGACCGCTGCCCCGCGTGCCATCAGGCGATGGAATATCTTTCGCGCAACCAGGTTGCGTTCACTGAAAAGAACATCACGCATGATTCCGTGGCGCGCGACGAGTTGATCGCCAAGGGCTTTCGCGCGACGCCGGTCACGATGTTCGACGATCAACCGATCCTCGGCTTCAGCCTCCCGCAATTCAGAAAAGCCCTCGGCCTTAACTGATCTATCGGATTAGGGAAGATACGCTTTTCGTGGTTGATTTATTTAGGTGATTTGACTAGTCTGTCTAGTCAGAAGCGATTCTAACGCGGATTTTCGATGAAGTGGCAGATCCAGCAGGCCAAGGCACGGTTCAGCGAGTTCGTTGATCGCACGCTGAAAGAAGGACCGCAAACCGTTACGCGTCGCGGGAAAGCGGTCGCCGTGCTGGTTCCTGCTGACGAATATCGCCGCCTTCGAGCTGGCGGTAAAAGCCTCAAGGCGTTATTGGCGGCGGCTCCGCTTGAGGGCGTCGAGATCATTCGGCCGAGGGACACCGGTCGAGTCGTGGATCTCTAGAATACTTCCGTTTTCCGTGTACCTGATCGACACCAACGTTATCTCCGAGATCCGTAAGGGCATCCGCTGCGATACGAAAGTTGCGGCGTGGTTCCGGCAGGTGCGGGACGATGACCTCTACCTGAGCGTGTTGGTAATTGGCGAAATTCGGCAAGGGATCGAACGGGTCCGCGCGCGAGACCCCAGCCAGGCTCGAGCGCTGGAGGATTGGCTCGAAGAACTACTCGCCGGCTTCGCGGAGCGCATTCTGAAGATTGACAATCGCGTCGCTCAAACTTGGGGACGCCTTAGCCCACTCGGTAGCTTCCCGGTCGTCGATGCATTGCTCGCTGCGACCGCGCTGACGCACGGTTTGACGCTGGTGACCCGCAACCTCAACGACGTGGAGCGATCCGGCGTGCGATGCCTCAATCCGTTCGAGTTCGAAACCTGATCAGACGGCGTTCATCAGGCGGATAACTTCGGCGCGGCCCCATTCCACTTCGGCGCGATGATGATTCGCCATCGCGGAGAGAAAATCGTGGATCGGGCCGCTCGGCGGCGCGACCGCGAGCGCGTCCTCGCTCTTGCGTGCGGCCCATTCCTGCCCGCGCGACAGCAGGCTCAGACGCTCGCGAACCGTCGGCAGCGCGGCGACCTTGGCGGCGAACGGTCCAGTCTTGTCCGACGGTGCGCCGCCGTTCGTGCGAATCAGCGCCTCGAGTTCGCGGACGTTGCGCGCTTCTTCTTCGCTCGCGCCGCGCAGAAAGACGCGCAACTGCTCCTGCTCGACCTCGCGGATCAGCTCCTCGAGCGCGAGCGTTCCGGCCCGCTCGGATTCGAGCAGCAAATTGAGGGCATCCTGAAGCCGCGGGTCCACGGCGCGAATCTAGTAAGGGTGACGCGCAGGCGCAAGCCGCAGCCGTCGATTGGACGGGCAGTCGGCGGACTACTTCATAAGCATCCGGATCGAGACCGCTATCAGGAAGATCGCAAACGCGCGGCGCAGGAGGACCGGCGCGATGCCGACCGCGACCTTTCCTCCGAGGTATCCTCCGAAGATGAGCCCGAGCGCCAGCATCGCGGCGAATCCGATGTTCACGTTGCCGGTCTTGTAATACTCGTACGCGCCGAGAATCCCGACCGGCGGCAGCAGCGCCGCCAGCGAGGTGCCGACCGCCGCATGCATCGGCATCGCAAGCAGCACCACCAGCGTCGGAACGATCAAGACTCCGCCGCCGACTCCGAAAAAGCCGCTCAGAACGCCGGCAATAAGTCCGATTGCCAGAACGATCAGCATCTCGCTCATGTAGGATCTCGTCTCGATGGCCGTGTTTGATTGCATCGCAATTCCGTCAGGATGCGGACAGTAGCAGAGCCGCGCAATCGGATCGAAGAGCGCCGGAGCTAGCGTTCGACGGCGGACTTCGCGAGCTTGTCGCTCAGCAGTTCGGCCAGGCGTTCGGCGGGCAGGCGGCGAAGATCCGCGATCGCGAAGCCTGACGCGGCGGCGTGTCCGCCTCCGCCAAAACCCTCGGCCAGCAGCGCAAGGTTGATGTCGCAATCCGCGCTGCGGCGCAGGCTGACTCCCTGGCTGCGAAGGTCGAACAGCGCGACGACCGTGCGATGCTGCCCTTCGTAGAGGTGCGAGGCCACTTCGCTGCTGTAGCCGAAGCAACACGCGGTGCGTACCTTGATTCCGTTGGCGAGCTTCCGATCAACCATCGTGGCGCGTGCGAGCTCGAGGCTTTTTTGCATCCCCTCTTTCCCGGCTTCCAGGGCGGAGCGAAGCCGCCGCGTCATCACCGGCTCGTGCAGGCGAAGAATTTCGCGATATGAATTCCTTCCGCCCAGGGTCTGCACAGCGAGTGCCCAATCGGCGGACTCGGGAATCTTGTGGATCCAGCGATCGTGATCGTCGGCGATCGCGGCGAAGGGCGCGAACGCTTCGAACTCTTCGCGCCGCCTGGCCGGCATAGAATCGCGAGCCAGCTTGCGCAGATAATTGAAGGTCAGGCGCGCGGCCGAGTATTGCTCGGAAAGAATCTTGACGGTGAATGGAACCTTGAACTCTGGCGCGCCCGCGCGGGACACTGCGGTGCGATGATGATCGATCCAGAAGACCCGCGCCCCGCGTTCGATCAGCGAAGTCAGATGCGCGCCGGTCTCGGGCAGGGTCCACGACAGATCGGTGATCCAGATTTCGTCGTTTTTAGCGTTCGACGACTTGAGCTCGAGACCGCGAATCGTCCGGTCGGCTTCGTTGTTGCCGGCCAGCGTCGCGATCACATGCTCGCCATCATAAAAGCGGGCGACCGCCGCGGCCGCCATCACGCCGTCGAGGCATGAGGGTCCGTGGCTGACGATCTGGATAGTGCGCGATTCGGGCATGGGGATGCGACTATAAGGAAAAGCGCGTCGGCAAGCGAACGGGAGCGCCCACCGCTTCGCGCGCAGGCGGCCAACGCGTTGACGATCGCGCGTTTCGGACTGGCCGCGGCATGGATCGCGATCTATCTGGCAGCGCCCGCGGCGCGGCTTGCGTTTGCTGTGATCGCGATCGCGGCGGCGGCCAGCGATTTCCTTGACGGCCGGCTCGCGCGACGCCTCGGAGTCGGCGGCGGAGCGGGACGATGGCTCGATCCGGTGGCCGACGTCACCTTTGTGCTGGCCGCGCTCGGTTGCGCCGCGGCGGCAGGCGCGATTCCACTCTATATTCCGATTCTTATCGTCGCTTCGTTTTCACAATACGCGATCGATTCGAGAATACTGCAGCGAGCGGACGGTCCCATCCGAAGCCGGCTCGGACACTACGGAGGCGTCGTCAACTATGCGCTAGTGCTGGTGCTCGCGCTGACGCCGCCGGGAGGGGCTGCGGGCGCCGCGATCAAAACCGCGGCGCCCGCGATTGCGCTGTTCTATGTCGCGGCGATTATCGAGCGCGCGCTGGCCTATCGGTCGCACGGCTGAGTGGCGCTTCGCAGCAATCAGCCTGTTCTCAGGAAATCTTCGCCAGCAGATTCTTCATATCGTCGGCGTGCTCTTCTTCCACCTTCAGAATCTGCTCGATCAGGATTCGCGTGGTCGGGTCCTTATCGCTGAGCCATCGCACGATGTCCGAATACGATTCGATCGCGATTCGCTCGGCCACCAGGTCTTCCTTGATCATGTCGGTCAGAGAAGCGCTTTCGTCGTATTGGGAATGCGAGCGCTCGGCCATGCCCTCGGGGCTGTAGTTCGGCTTTCCGCCGAGCTGGCTGATGCGCTCGGCGATCCAGTCGGCATGCTGCTGCTCCTCGCCGGCGTGCTGCAGGAATTCCTGGCGCGCGGGGTCGGCGTAGATGCCGTCGGCGGTGTAGTAGTGGCGCTTGTAGCGCAGCACGCAGACGATCTCGGTCGCCAGGACGTCGTTGAGCACCTTGACGACTTCCTTGCGGTCGGCCTTGTAGCCGTCGGTTACAGGACCTTCCTCCATATGCTTGCGCGCGCGCTCGCGGATTTTCTTAACGTCGGTGACAAATTTTGCCATGCGATGAGGCTCCTTTCAGGTGTGGTGCAATCGTACCGCGTTTTGGACTCAGGATGCACGGTTTTTCCTACTACGCGTCCGGCTGCATCGGCAACAATCGCGCCGCCCGGAAAGCGCCTTTGGGGGGCGATGAAGAGCGGCGAGCGTCGTGCTAGGTTCTTGAGCGGCGGTTGGGGAGGACGAAGGGGGCGTGACTCCGGCCGCAAGGTCACCGGAATTGGAACCGCGCACTATTGTCCGCTCAGAGCATCCGATCTCGCGCCGCGATATCGATCCCAACGTATTGAAGGTCCTGTACCGCTTGGGCGCTGCCGGCCACGTCGCCTATTTGGTCGGCGGATCGGTGCGGGACCTGATGCTGGGGCGGCGGCCCAAGGACTTCGACGTCGCGACCTCGGCGCACCCGCAGCAGGTCCGCGATCTGTTTCGCAACTCGCGCCTGATCGGGCGGCGCTTTCGGCTGGTCCACGTCTTTTTCGGGCCGCAAAATATCGAGGTCGCGACTTTTCGCCGCCAGAGCGAAGAGGTCGCCACCGAGGGCGACCCGCTGATTCGCGCCGACAATACTTTCGGTACTCCAGAGGAGGACGCGTTTCGCCGCGACTTCACCGTCAACTCGCTGTTTTACGACCCGCAGACATTTAACGTAATTGATTATGCGGGCGGCGCAGACGACCTGCGGGCGCGGCTCATCCGGACTATCGGCGCGCCCGAACTGCGGATGCGCGAGGATCCGGTGCGGATGATGCGTGCTGTGCGCTTCGCCGCAAAACTCGGCTTCGAGATCGAACCGGCCACCCGCGCCGCAATCGAAACGCATCGTGGCGATCTCGCAAAGGCTTCCGTCCCACGTCTGGTTGAAGAGACCTACCGCACATTGGGCCAGCCTGCCGCTGCGCGCGCCGCCGCCTTGATGGACGAGATCGGCCTGCTCGAGGCGCTGATTCCATTTCTCTCGGAGCATCTCAAGCGGCATCCGGGCGATCCGGCCGATGCACCGACGATCCGCAACCTGGCGGCTCTCGGAAAGATGTTCGAGGGAGTCGCCACGCCCGATCACGCTTTTGTGCTCGCCGCGATGATGCTTGATCTGGCGCGCCGCGATACCACCAGCCGGGGCGACTTCGATTTGCTCGGCGAGTTGCGCGCGCGCGGGTTTGCCCGCGGAGACACCGAGCGGATGCGCCTGATCCACGACGCGTTCGAGAACATGGCCACGCCCTCGCGCCGCACGCGGCGCCTGATGCGCCGGCCGTACTTCGCCTCGGCGCGCCAGTTTTTCGAGGCGATGGCGCCGACCTACGGAATCGACACCCGAGTGCTTGCCCGCTATCTCGAAAATCCCGACGGAGTTGTTGCACGCTCGCAGCCGCAAGCCAACTCCGAAGCTCCGGCGGGCGGCGGCCACCGGCGCCGGAGACGACGCCGCCGTGGCGGCAGAATGCATCGGCGCAACGGTTCTCCCGACAGGGTCACATCCGCCGCGCAAGTCCTCGACGGCCCGCACGCCATCAAGGCGGACGTCAACGGCGACGTACGCGTTGAAGCGTCGGTCGAATCTTCGCCGCCGTCCGGCACCCCGCACTCCGAACCTCGCAGCTAAACCCAGATCGTCACTTCGAGCTCTGGGCGAGCGGCTAGGCGCCGTCAGCCGCCTCTTGTAGGCGCTCGTCGGCGGTCAGGAGTTCCAAGCCTGCAATCTTCTCCCGCGCCAATACAAAAGTCGCCAGATGCAGCGCGTCCAGTGTTCGGAGCGCTTTTCCGGGTGAAACCCGCCGCGCCATCTCACACACCGACGCGGTTAATTCCCAAATGTCGCATCGTGCCCAGACCACATCGATCTCACGTTGCGCGTCGGCAAGTTGCGTTTCGCTCACTTGGCCGAGTTGGCGCAGGCGATGAATCGCGCGCGATGACTCCACGATCGAGAGCCGCGATGTAATGAGCGCCGGCGCTGCCGCGATTCGCGATTCGAGCGCGGGACTGGTCCCGTTTTCGACGACCGCTCGCAGAACGGCTGAGGTGTCCAGATAGAGGCAATTCGCCATGGTTCGAGGTCAACGGTCGCCGCGAATTTCATCGAGAGCACCTGCAGCGGCGCCGCTCGGGAGTCCGAGCCCTCTGGCCTTCCACTTCCACCGTCCCTTCGGTTCTCTGGCGCGGGTCAGGTCGCCACGTTCGGACAGCGAATCCAGAAGATCGCCGAGCGACTCAGGCGTGCCGGGCTGTCTGCGCGAGGGGCGCAGCTCGGCCACCACCTCGTCGCGGTCGGTCACCAATACGGTCTCGCCACCGCGCACTATCCGCAGGTATTCCGACAACCTCGACTTCAGCAGTTTTACGCCCACCGATTTCACTCTTTTATAGTAGTCACCGGTGGTCACGTAATCAACAGACCGCGGTGCATGCGTGCGGCTTGTCCGCCGATTACCCATCGACTAACTTCTAGCGGTGGAAGGCGCCCTGACGGCGCCGATTCTTTCCCTAGAGGTTTTCCCTTGGCGGCGACCAATCTGCGTACAGACAAGATCTGGATGGACGGAACCCTGGTGCCCTACGACGAGGCCAACGTCCATGTCCTGACTCACAGCCTGCACTACGGGCTCGCGGTATTCGAAGGGATGCGCTGCTACAAGCTCGACGCGGGAGGCTCGGCGATTTTCCGCGGCAAGGAGCATATTCGCCGCCTGCTCGAATCGGCGCATATAGTCGAGATGCCGATGCATCACAGCTCCGAGGAGCTGCTTAAGGCCTGCGCCGATGTGGTCCGCGTGAACAAGCTCGCGGAGTGCTACCTGCGCCCGATCGCTTTTTACGGCGAGGGCGAGATGGGGCTTGCGGCGCGGGGCAACAAGACTCGGGTCGCGATCGCGGCGTGGCCGTGGGGCGCGTACCTGGGCGAAGACGGCCTCAACAAGGGAGTCAGGCTCAAGACTTCATCGTTCGTGCGGTTTCATCACAACTCGATGATGCCGGCGGCGAAGGCGTCGGGGAATTATATCAACTCGATCCTCGCCGGCTACGAAGCGCGCCGCGGCGGCTACGACGAGGCTCTCCTGCTCGACACCCAGGGCTTCGTGGCCGAGGGCAGTGGTGAGAACGTGTTCGTGATTCGGGACGGAATCGTGCGCACGCCGACACTGAGCTCGATCCTGCCGGGCATCACGCGCGACTCAGTCATAAGGATCCTGCACGACAATTCGATCGAGGTGCGCGAGGAGCTTTTCGCGCGCGACGCCTTCTATGTCGCCGATGAGGCGTTCATGACCGGCACCGCCGCCGAGGTTACTCCGGTGGTCGAGCTCGACGATCGCCGCATCGGGAGCGGCACGCCAGGACCGATCACGCGCATCGTGCAAAAGGCGTTTCAGGACGCGCTGCACGGCCGCGGTGGAAAATATCCCGAGTGGCTCTATCGGATCTGAGGAGTCGATATGAAGATGCTCGCAACCGGATTGGTCATTGCCGCGGTGGTGATCCTCGCGGTGGTAGCGCTCAGGCCGCGCGTCGCGCGCGCCGAGCTACTCAAGCAAGGGCAAGTCGCGCCCGGCTTCTCGACCCAGATGGTGGAGGGCGATCAGACAGTTCCGATCTCGCTGGCCGATCTGCGCGGCAAAACGGTGGTGCTGTATTTCTACCCCAAGGATGACACGCCAGGATGCACCAAAGAAGCGTGCGCCTTCCGCGACGGCTTCGCGCGCTTTCAGTCGGCGGGATTGGTGGTGCTCGGATGCAGCGTGCAGGACTCCGACCAGCATCGCGCGTTTATCAAGAAGTACAATATCCCGTTTCCGTTGCTGCTCGACCCGGATAAGAAAATCGCAACCGAGTACGGCGCCGCCAACGGAATTCCGATCCTCGGGCTGGACCGGCGCATTACCTACGTGATCGATGGCGACGGCCGAATCGCTAAGGTTTATCCGAGCGTCGATCCGTCGGTGCACGCAACTCAGATTCTGACCGACCTGAAAATTCCGGAGCATCCCGCCGCCGCGCCCTCGCCGGCTGACGCCGTCCCCGGACCGGGTGCCTCCGCTGATTAGCTTGCGGTAGCCTCGACGGGCGAGTAGCCGAGGCTGACTGCCAGCATCACCGACGCCGCGGCCAGCACCGCGGCGTCGTTGATCTTGCTTATGCGCACCGCGAGGGCCGCCAGATGCACGAACATCTCGGTTTCCTCATCGTCGCGGCGGCCTACCAGTCCGTCGAGGTCGAACATCGCGTCGATTAACGGATTAGGATCATAGCCCGACTCGGCCAGCGCCTCGCGCGTGGCGACGCGCCAGAATTCGCGCGGCTCGATTTTCTCGAAGTCGACCAGCTCGGCGATTCGCGCGCGAATCCGCGGAATCAGGCGCCGGTAGCGATCGTTTGCGTCCAGATATTCGGCAACATCCTGCCCCTCGAGAAAATCTCCGACCGTGCCGTCGTCGCCATAGACGCCGAGCGAGCCGGGCGCCGGTTCGAGCCGGACGAATCTCTCGCCGCGTCCGTCGGGAGCACGCTCGAGACCGAGCGGATAGAGCCGGCAGGAGAGAGGACGGCCCTCGTGGATCCGGCATCGCACGCCGTCGAGCATCGAGCATGCGCCGCCCGCCTCGAATCTGAGAATCGATCCGCGCCGCAGCGTGAAGCGCGCGATCGCCTCGCGCGTCGAAACTCCGGCAGCCCGCGCGATACGCAACACGTCATACGGCGCGAGCGTGATCACTTTGTCGCGGCAGCATTTTCCGCACGCCTTGCAATCGTAGGAGAATGGTGTAGCGCGGTTCACGACTTGGTGGCGGAGGCTAAATCTCCGGGAACGAAGCCCGGCACCCATTTCTCGTACTTCGGTAAATCGTCGTCGAGGTTCACCCACGCGGCCTTTGACGACGTGAACACATGCATCGAAGGGCGTACGCCCGGGTCGTCCTCCAATACGCCGGCCGGAACGCTAACCATACCAGTCGCGTCGACGAACTTCGGAGCGGGCGAGCCGCATCGGCTACAGAAGCTCCGCGCATGGCCGGGGGTCCATTCGTATCCCGGGTTGATCAAATCTTCGCCGCTCAGGAGCTTGAACCTTTCGGAACGCACATGCGCAAACGTTGCGACTGAGGCCCCGGTGGTCTTGCGACAGACCGAGCAATGACAGTAGGTCATCGCGCGCACCTTTTCGATTTCGAACCTGATTCCTCCGCACATGCAGCTTCCGTGGATCATGGCTACCTCCCGATCGATTTTGCACTGGATCTGCTTCAAGAGATCGGAGTAATCGTTCTGTACTCCAGTCTGAATTTTTCTCGTTTTGATTTCACATGCAACCATCGCCTGATCGCGCCGATTCAGCGCGATTATCCAATTCCATTGAACGATCGGTATTTTTTCGCTTCGCCGGCGCTTGCAGGAGGCTTCGTGGCGCGCTACCCAAACGGGGCCGGCTTCGATAGCATCGGAATGCGGAATCAAACAGGAAGGTTAGCTCGCGATGGATTTTAACTGGTCGCCCGAACAAGAATCCTACCGAATGGAAGTCAGAAAGTGGCTCGAGGCCAATCAGCCTCCGCCGCTTGCGCAGATCGACGAAGAAAACAGCGGCGATGATGTTGTTTGGAATCGCCTCAAGGCCTGGCACACCAAGCTCTACGAGGCGGGATGGGCCGGGCTCACGTGGCCCAAAGAATACGGCGGCCGCGGCGCAACCTTTATCGAGCAGGTCATCTTTCAGCAGGAGCTCGGGCGGCTCGGACTGCCGATGGGATGCAACGTGCTGGGCGTGATCATGAACGGCCCTGCGCTGATGCAGTGGGGCACCGAAGAACAGAAAAAACGCTACCTGCAGCCGATCCTCGCCGGCGAAGAAATCTGGTGCGAAGGGATGTCGGAGCCGGGCGCCGGCTCGGACCTGGCCGCGATCCAGTGCCGCGCCGAGTTGAAGGGCGACGACTTCGTCGTCAACGGGCAGAAGGTTTGGACCACGATCGCGCATCGCTCGCACTTCTGCCAGCTTTTCGTCCGCACCGATCCCGACGCACCCAAGCATAAGGGGATGAGCGCGCTGATCGTCGATATGAAAAGTCCGGGAGTCACCGTGCGTCCGCTCAAGCAGATCACCGGCGATTCCGAGTTCAACGAAATTTTCTTCGAGGACGTAAAGGTTCCCAAGGAAAATCTGCTCGGACCGATGAATCAGGGATGGCAAGTGCTCGTCGCCACGCTGATGCACGAGCGGTTCGGAATCGGCGAGACGATCGGAGGCACCGAGCAGACCCTGCACGCGCTGGTCGAGTTGGCCAAGCGCGCGCAGATTAACGGGCGTCCCGCGATCGAAGAGGACGATATCCGCCAGCAACTCGCGCAATTCGCAATCGAGGTCGCGGCGAAGAAGTACAACGGATTGCGTTCGCTCTCGCGGCGGCTCAAGGGCCTCCAGCCCGGCTCCGAGGCGTCGATCTCGAAGCTGGTCTCGACCGATCTCGGCCAGCGGATGGTCAAGTTCACGACGCGGCTGCTCGGCGAATACGCGATGCTCGAGTCGCATACGCCGTTCGCCCCGCGCGGCGATTGGATGAAGCGCATCCTCCAATCCGAGTCGATGACGATTGCGGGCGGCACCTCGATGGTGCAGCGCAACATGATCGGCGAGCGAATCCTCGGACTGCCGAAGGGCTGAGTCTCCCGCGAATACGTCGAAGCAACGAAGGGCGGTTCGTCATGAGCCGCCCTTCTTTTTTTGATTGGGAACCTCGCCGTAGAGGCATCGATTTTGCTCGATTCCTCGGCAACGGCATAAACCGCGTTGGCGACGGGGGTTACTGCCGAATCGTTGGGCGACTGCTGCTCATACGGGCGGCATCGGTGTATCTGGCGCTTTTGACGCCATTATCGGAGGCTCCTGATGGCTCGCAGGGATGCGCTCGCGCGTAGTTCCGTCCTTTTCACAACCTTTCTCGTAATTGCCGCCGCGTCATTGTTCGTGATCGCAGGCGCGTCCTCGGCGCACGCAGCGATTCCGGGCGCGCCGAAGATCAACGGCGCCGATACCGCATGGGTTCTGCTCTCAGCGGTGCTGGTCCTGATGATGACGATTCCCGGCCTCGCGCTGTTTTACGGCGGGATGGTGCGGCGCAAAAACGTGCTCTCAACGCTGATGCAGAGCTTCATCCTTGCGGGGCTCGTGTCGATTCAGTGGGTGCTCTTCGGCTACAGCATCGCGTTTGCGCCCGGCAGCGGATTCGCCGGCGCGCTCTCGTGGGCCGGCCTTGCGGGCGTCAGCGCGACACAGCCGTACGCCGCATATTCCGCGACGATCCCGCATCAGGCCTACATGATCTATCAGTGCATGTTCGCGATTATCACCCCGGCGCTGATTACCGGCGCGATCGCGGAGCGGATGACGTTCAGGGGATTCGTGATCTTCAGCCTGCTCTGGACGACGCTAATTTACGATCCGCTGGCGCATTGGGTGTGGGGCTCCGACGGATGGATCCACGCGATGGGCGCGCTGGATTTCGCGGGCGGCACGGTGGTGCACATCTCGTCGGGTGCTGCCGCGCTGGCCGGCGCGCTGCTGGTCGGCAAGCGGCGCGGGTATCTGAAGGAGCACATGGCGCCGCATAATCTGACGCTGACGATCACCGGCGCGGGCCTCTTGTGGGTCGGATGGTTCGGGTTCAACGCGGGCAGCTCGCTTGCGGCCGACGGCCTGGCGGTCTCGGCGTTCGTCGCGACGCATCTGGGCGCGGCGGCCGCGATGCTCTCGTGGGTTGCGGTGGAATGGTTCGTCGCAGGCAAGCCGACCACGCTCGGCGCGGCTTCGGGAGCGGTCGCGGGACTGGTCGCGATTACGCCCGCCTCGGGCTACGTGGGACCGATGCCGGCGATAGTCATCGGAGTAGTCGCCGGAGGGCTATGCTTTGGCGCGGTGCGGATGAAATCGCTCTTCGGCTACGACGACGCGCTCGACGTGGTGGGCGTGCACATGATTGGCGGAATCTGGGGTGCGCTCGCGACCGGAATTTTCGCCAGCCTCGCAATCAATGCGGCCGGCGGCAACGGACTAATCGAGGGAAATCCGCATCAGCTCCTGGTGCAGGCGATCGCGGTGGTCGCGAGCGTCGCGTTCTCATTCGTCGGCAGCGCGGTGCTGTTCAAGGTGACCGACGCGCTGGTCGGAATCCGCGTCGACGACGAAGGCCAGTACATGGGCCTCGACCTAAGCGAGCACGAGGAGAACGCCTACGCCTTCGTCGAGGGCTGACAGCGGCCTTCCACCGGCAAGCGCCGCATCCACGGGAAGCGCGGTCCCATCGGTATCTTGGTCTCCGTTTGTCGGGGTATCGGCACGGCCGTCCACAGGCTTATGTATTGCTAGGTCATAGGAGAGTTGGAATTTAAGGCCACTATAACTATAATCTCTTAAGAATATGGACAACGCCGGGTATTGTGTTTAGCTTTGTTTCGAGGGGTTGATACTCGGTTTTGACCTTTAAGGTAAACCGCTCAAAGTATGAGAATTTCCTTTCTTCGCGCACCTTTGGTAGAGATTATCGCAGAATTGCGCTGGGAACCATCAATATCGCCTCTCCCTCAGGCCGGCCCGCAACCCCTTCCGGCTCTATATCTGGGGGCCAATCAGGTCGAGAACTTCCTACATCGGTTTGGCGGCGAGATCTACTCACAGGGTTTTGATCGCACGGAGCGGCTCCTTCCCAGCGGTGTTCCCGTGCCTCAAGGCCAAGTCATGGCGCGTTTCAAACGCAAGATGACAGATGACGCCAACGTCCTCTATCAGGCTGGAATCGGCGTCTTTTCAGCAAATGCAACTCCTCCTTACCATTCTTGGGAAGCGTTCGCCCCGGTCGTCAAAGTGGGGGTGGAAGCGCTTTTGCGGTCGCGCGAAGATGAGGAAAAATCGACTAAGTTCAGCTCGGTTAGCTTAAGATATATCGATGCATTCGGGGCAGACTTGAGAGGCGGTCGCGAGCCTCTGGAATTCTTGACCAGCGTTCTTCAGATAAATGTTGGTCTTCCTAGGGTGGTGCTCGATCACTCGATAAAAGGGCAGCCACCAAAGCCCTTTGTGATGGCTGCGATTTCAGTGCCTGAGGGGGTACTTCGGATCAATGCTGGTGAGGCAACTGTCAGCGGTACAAATGCTGTATTGCTCGATATGACGCTCTCGACGAAAGAACCAGTAGATCCTGTTTTAGAAGCTGTGATGGATTCACTGGAACGGGAGCATTCGATCATCCACGACATATTCATGGGGCTTACTGAACCCATTCGGGAGTTGATGCTGCCGGCTCATTGAAGACAGTTCAAAGAGGATAGTAGGAAGAGATGAGTATCTGGTTACCTCCCCGCGACTTGGCGCTGATGGTTTCGGTCGATGTTTACGAGTCAATTGGTATCTCATCCGCCAATTATTTTCTGCAACCCCAGGTCGAGTATCGCGTTTCGGCGCATCATGATTTCGAGTTCGAACGAGCGAAAGGCGAAATCAGAGAAATAGCAAAACTAGAATCGAACTGGGACGGTTACGGCGCTGCCCCAATTCAAAACCAGACGAAGCAAAATGCATTGGAGGCCGCCGATCTGATATTTGGCACAGCTCCAATTCCGGAAATCGCGCCGAATCCCAATGGGACGATCTCCATGGAGTGGGAGTCTGAGGCAGGCATAGCCCAGCTAGAAATTGGACTTTCGCGGTGGAGCTTTTTTATAGAACGGAAAGGCGGTGCGCCAATTTTGGAGGATGGACCAGCAAATCGGATTCTACCGCAATTGGGGCTACTAGTTTCTGCGAATCTATTCCCCGCGTTACCTGCGACGACCACCTCTACGACCATTGAATCAAATGTGCAACCTGCCGATCCACGTAGCGAACTCTGAAAAAATCGTTCGGGCTATCATGAGCCCGTACCATGTCGACAGGAAGGGGAGGTTGAGACCCCGCGCGTTCCGGCCGGCATCGGGTACAGACGAAGTTTCGGTTATTCGGCAATCTCACATGGGATCCGATTTCTGCAAGGACAAGGCGAAGGAAATCGCAGAACGCATTCCAGGAAAAACATATATTGGGTTGGCATCGGTCAGCGCCAACAGATTCGTAGCACGGGAGCCCAGATTGTTGATTCGCGAGCTGAGTTCTGCGGACACGCGCACATAAGCTACGGAATCGTTGTTCAAAGGGACGAACCGCAGCAATCTGAACTCAATCGCCGATTAACGGAGTTTGCGCGCAAGATCCTTGACCTCGCGATCTTTCGCATAGATCCCGACCCAAGCGCACCGACGTGGACTGGTGAAGCTCTCTGATTTCGCACTTCTCTGTGGTCATATCTTCCTCATTCTGAAAGCCTGAAGGCTCATCGACAGTCTGGAGCGCATTTTGCCTTCGCAAACCTCGCGTTGACTAACGGATCAATTCAAGTGCCGCGACTCCGCTAGAAACGACGCCCTATCGGATGTCCGCGGAGCGCGGTGAGGAGCGTGCAGGTGCCTTGCATCAGATGGCCGAGGCCGCCGGCTACTTGCGCGGTCGTGCGCCACGCCTGGTTGCTCTGATTGCGAGAGATGGTCTTCGAGATGCATTTTCTGTTGCGGTGTTAGCGAGTTGTATCCGCCTTCGTAGTAGAGCGGGGCGTAGTTCTGCGCGGCGGTCTGCGGATACATCGCGGTGCATCCGGTTGCGCCGGTCAGAACCGCAAGAAAAAGCGCGAGCGCTACCGAGCGCGTCGCGCGGAATTCCAGGTTGCTGTCGGGCTTCATCGCGAGTACTCCGGCGATGAGCTGGATTAGTTCATCGCTTGACCGCCCACAGCAGGACGCCCGTTCCCTGGGTCAGCGTACCGAGGCCGCCGGCGACCGATGCGGTCGTGCGCCACGCGGCGTTGCTCTCGTTGGAGAGATGGTCCTCTAGCTGCATCTTCTGCTCGGGCGAGAGCGAGCTGTACTGCTGGCCGTTGTAATAGCTCGGCGTGGCCTGCTCCGCCGCGCCCTGCGGATTGAACGCGGCGCATCCGCCGAACGACAGGATCGCGGCGACGCCGATCAGAAAAACCAGCACGGCGGGCCATCGCATCTGGATCCGGTCCACCCCCGGTGCGGTTGAGAATCGAGGCTCATCGATGCTGGCCATTGTGGTACCGCTCCTCAGCGGAAACTCAGCTTCCGCGGTTTCTCAGAGCGACGATCGTGCCATCGAGCCGCGGCGCGGCGAGCATCGTGGATGCTGCTGATTCTGGCGTGCGGATTAACACCTCGTCAGGATTGAGGCACGCGCGCCGTGGCCCGATTTGCGAGATCGTCACGACCCTTTGACGCAATCGTGCACGCGCCCGTTTCAAGCAAAATGATGACAGTACGTTAAGGCGCGGCGCGGTTACGCGCCTGCACAGATGCCGATTAGCGCTGCATCGCCTGGAAGATGAATGGCCCGGCTTCGGCCATCACCTCGCCGACGATTTCGGACAGCGGCTTGGACGGGATCGCTAGCTTCTCGGTCAGGTTGGTCATCACGGTCAGATAACGCTGCTTCATCTCGGGGCTGATGGTTTCGAGTCGGACTGATTCCATCACCTCGACGAAGCGCCGATGAACCTCGACGATTGCTATATCGGCGGGATCAGTGAACTTCTTCGACGAACGCGCCATAACGCTACCCTCGCGCAGAGAAATCGGGCTGAGACTTGATCATATCACGCGCGCTGTCCCTTCGATGCGATGCCAGCGGAGCCGGAGATCACTATGACGCAGCGCGGGCCGGCTCCGGTTGAACGTCTATCGACAGAGCCGGACCTCTTCGGAGATTCGCGTAGGTTTTGAGCGCGGCGATCACGAGTGGAGCGACGCCCAGCACGATGAAGATCAGATCGCCCGGCAGCCGCGCCCATTCGAGCGAGTGCATCAGGGTGCTGTGCCCGAACGCTTCGCTGCGCGCGTGCCAATATCCGTTCTGCAGCACGTCATAGAGTTGCAGCACGCCGCCGGGGAATAGATTGGTCACGATCATCAGCACCAGTCCCAAGTTGAGTCCGAAGAACGAAACCCGGATATATTTTTCCGTGTCGCGCCATTGCTCGTCGGAAGAGACCTGCCGAAAGGCAAAAACCATCAGCGCGACCGCGAGCATCCCGAACACGCCCATAAACGCGGCGTGCGCGTGATTTGGCGTGAGCATGGTGCCGACCTCGAAGTAGCTGACGATCGGCATGTTGATGAGGAAGCCGAAGACGCCGGCGCCGACGAAATTCCACACTCCGACCGCCATCAGGAAGTAAAACGTCCATCGATGCGGCACCGAAATTTCCTCGCCGCAGGTATCGCATCGCCCCTGGGTCAGTGCGATAAAATCCCACGCGTCGAGCGTCAGCAGCGTCAGCGGGACGACCTCCATCGCGGAGAAAACCGAGCTCAGCGCCATCGCGATCTGTCCCTGACCGGTGAAGTACCAATGATGCCCGGTGCCGATGATCCCGGCGCCGAGATAGAGGAGAGCGTCGAGATAGACGACACGCGAGGCGGTCGTGCTCGAGACGATTCCGAGCTGGTAGAAAATGATCGCAACGGCGCAGGTGACGAATAGCTCGAGAAAGTTCTCGACCCACAGATGGATTATCCAGAATCGCCAGAGATCGACGATCGTGAAGTTGGTCGCGGTGTTGTAGAAGAACGCGGGCACGTAAAACACCGGAATCGTGACGGCGGCCGCGATAAAAAGCCACGAAAGTTCGCTCGATTCGTGGCCGCTCAGCCGCGGCGCGATCGCGCGGTAGAGCAGCACCACCCACAGGACCAGGCCTGCCGCGAGCATCATCTGCCACGCGCGTCCGAGGTCCAGGTATTCCCATCCCTGATCGCCGAACCAGCTCCAGAACCTGCCGAACCACTGATGCACTCCGGCGAATTCGCCGAGCAGGCTCCCGACGACGACCAGCACCAGCGCGGCGAACAGGACATTCACCCACAAAGCTTGTGCGCGCGGCTCGGCGCCGCCGATGACGGGAGCCAGGAACAGTCCGCCGGCGACGTAGGACGCCGCGATCCAGAAAATCGCGAGTTGCAGATGCCAGGTGCGCAGAATTTGACTGGGCAAAATCGCCGAGAGATTGATTCCATAGAAGCTGCCCGAGTTCGCGCGGTAGTGCGCAGTGCCGCCGCCGACCAGCGCCTGAGCAAGGAACAGCAGCGCGATCAGCGCGAAATATTTGATCGTCGCCCGCTGGCTCGGCGTCGTCACGCCGGGGAGCATCCTCGGATGCACATGCCCGCGTTGCCGCCGCCATCCGAGGAAATCGAAGCGGCCGAATGCGAACAGCACCGCCGCGGTAGCACCGAGCAGCGTGATCACGCTGAGCGCGCTCCATAGCACCGCGCCGCTGGTCGGCAGATTGCCGGCCGAAGGATCATAAGGAAAGTTGCTGGTGTACGAGTAATTCAATCCGGGCCGATTCGCGACCGAAGCCCACGCCGCCCATGCGAAAAACGAGGTCAGCTCGCGCAGTTGCGTCGGGTCGTTGATATAATCGCGCGGAAGGCCGGCGTCCTGCGATGGATTCGTGAAGTAAGCGGTCCATAGAGCGATCTGATGCTGGTAAGAGGCGGCCTCCGCTTCGGTGAATGTCAGAGTTTTGGTGACGGGATCGTAGCGGTTGCGCTTGAGCATCCGTGTGACTTCAGCGTTGACGACAAGGCGCTGGCGCGGCGCAAGCTGCGCCGGCATCACGAAGCCGTGACGCTCGGTGATACTCTTTTCAGTGTCGATTGCGAGCGTGTGCAGGTACTGGGCGGAAAAGTCGGGACCCAGGTATGCGCCGTGTCCCCAGATGGTGCCGTTCTCCATCAATCCGTAGCGCAGAAAGACCTGTTGACCGGCAGTGACATCGGCGGCGGTGAACAACACGGCACCGTCCGGACTGACGACGCGTTCAGGAATCGGCGGCGCGTCGGTGTAGGTCAGCTTCGCGAGCCATCCGAGCACGCAGAAACACACGACGATCGTGGCGATCGCAGCAGCGTCGCCACCAAGGTGAGAGGGCTTGATCCTCGGGCATCGCAACTCCTTGTTCACCGGCGGTCACGAGATACCGAACACCTTTGCGCTCGCACGATCAAGCACGTCGGCGCGGTTTGTAACCCTTTCTCGATAGGACCAGGCATCAGGCGGCCACTAAGACACAAAGACACAAAGAAGAAATTATTTGAAAGTGCCCGGGTCCTTATTTTGGAGCCGGTGCTTTCTTCTTGGTGTCCTCGTGTCTTAGTGGCCGCTTGGTGCCTTGGTGTTTACCTCAAGTCTCAGAACAGGAAGCGGCGCGTGTTGATGCTAATTAGCAGGCCCATCGCACCCATCATCAGGATCAGCGACGAGCCGCCGTAACTCACCAGCGGCAGTGTGATTCCGACGACCGGCAGCATCCCGGTCGCCATCCCGATATTTATTGCCACCTGCCAGAACACGATCGAGACCAGGCCGATCGCGAGCAGCGCGCCGAAGCGATCTCGCGCGTGGCGCGCGATCCATGCGCCGCGCAGGATCAGCGCCGCGTACATCGCGAGCAGCGTCAGCGTGCCGGTCAGCCCGAACTCTTCGGCGAAGACCGCGAAGATAAAATCCGTGCTCTGTTCCGGCAGAAAATTGAGCCGCGCCTGTGTGCCCTTCAGAAATCCCTTGCCAGTCGGGCCGCCGGCGCCGATCGCGATTTCGCTCTGGATGATGTGATAGCCCGAGCCGAGCGGATCGGCCTGCGGATTGATGAAGCTGACCAGGCGCTGGCGCTGATATGGCTTCAGGTAATGCCAGCCGAGAGGAGCCGCGCACATCGCCGCTAGCGCTAGCACCACCATCATGCGCCAGTTGAGTCCGCTCACGAACACCAGCGTCACGGTGATCAGAACCAGAATCAGCCCAGTCCCGAGGTCTGGTTGCTTGAGCACCAGCACGACCGGAACCGCCAGGAGGAGCGCCGGGATGATCATCTGGCGCAGGCTCCAACCCCCCTTGGGCGGCTCCTCGCGAAAATACCGGACCATCGTGAAAACCACCGCGAGCTTCGCGAACTCGGAAGGTTCGAGATGAAAGAAGCCGAGGTTGATCCAGCGCCGCGAGCCGCCGGTCGAGTGGCCGATCACCTGCACCGCGATCAGCAGAGCGATCGCGATCGCATAGATCGGATAGGCATAGGTTTGGAGCGCGCGATAGTCGAACAGCACCGCCGCGATCAGGATTACGACGCCGACCGCGATCCAGATCATCTGCCGAATGACCAGTGGATCGAGATGCTTGTGCGGACCGGCGTACGACGCGCTCATCACACTCAAGAGCCCGATCACGGCCAGCGCGATCACCAGCCAGAAGACGGTCCAATCGAAATGCAGAACCAGACGGCGATCGATCGCGGCCACGGGTCTAGCGTTCGCCGCCGTCGGAATCGTCGTCCAACACGCGCGCGATTGCGGTCTTGGGCGCGGAATCGTCGTCGCGCGTCAGGTCGGGTGCGGCGGGCGGCGGATAGAGTTGAAAGAAACGTTTCATCACCGCCGCGACTTCCGGCGCGGCCGCGCTGCCGCCGTGGCCTCCATGCTCGACCAGGCAGGCGATCGCGATCTGCGGATGCTCCTTGGGCGCGAACGCGATGAACCATGCGTTGTCGCGGTATTTCTCGGGCATCTTGGATTCGTCTTCGCCCGCGGTCAGGCTGCCCTTGTCGCCGACGACCTGCGCGGTTCCGCTCTTGCCGCACACCGTGATTCCGTCCAGGGCAGCCTTGTGTCCCGTGCCGCCGGGGCCGTTTACCACGTCGGCCATCGCGTCCTTCACTATCTCGAGATTATCCGGCGAGATCGGTACGCGCTCTTCAACGACCGGCGGGTAGGCCCTTGCGACTCCGCCGTCGAGTCCTTCGACTTCCTTGACGAACTGCGGGCGATAGCGCGTGCCGCCGTTGGCGACCTCTGCCGCAAGCTGTGCAAGTTGGAGCGGAGTTGCGGCGACATAACCCTGCCCGATCGCGACCGAGAGCGTCTCGGCGGGGTACCATCGCTCGTGATAGCGTTTTTCCTTCCACGCCGACGAGGGCATCAGGCCGGGTTTTTCATTGTCCAATCCGATGCCGGATTTCACGCCGAATCCGAGCAGTTTGGCCCAATGCGCGAGCTTGTCGATTCCGAGATGCTCGCCGACTTCATAAAAATAGACGTCGCACGAACGCACGATCGCGTTATGCAGTCCGATTTCGCCGTGACCCTGTTTACGCCAGCAATGATATTCGCGGCCGCCAAACCATAGCCCGCCCGGACAATCATAAACCGTGTCTTCGGTGAGGGTGCCTTCCTGAAGGCCCGCGATTGAATCGACAATCTTGAAGGTTGAGCCCGGCGCGTAAGTTCCCTGGATTGCACGATCTTCGAGTGGATGATCCGGGTCGGTCATCAGCGCGCGCCACTCCGCGGGCTTGACTCCGGCGCCGAAGACGTCGGGATCGAACGCCGGATGTGAAACCATCGCGATGATGTCGCCGTTATTTGGATCGATCGCGACCATCGCGCCGTTCTTGCCCTGCATTGCCTGCTCCGCCGCCTGCTGCACGTCAAGGTCGATAGACAGGACGACGCTGTCTCCGGGAGTGTCGGGGATCTCCTTGAGTACCCGCAGCCGCCGACCGACCGCGTCGACCTCCACCTCCTGGCCTCCCGCTTCGCCGCGCAGATACGGTTCCCATCCGCGCTCGAGGCCAAATTTGCCGATCTCGTCGCCCATGTGATACGCAGTGAGCCGCCGCAGATCATCAACACTGACCTCGCCGACGTAACCGAGCAGATGCGCTGCCAGCTCGCCGTACAGGTAATGGCGTCCGGGTGTGATTTCCAGGCTGACACCCGGAAGCTCGAGCTGATGGGTTTCGAGCGCGACGACTTGTTGCCAATCCAGGCGCTCGGCGACGATCACCGGTTCGTAGGGCGGCCGGCCTTCCTCCTCGGCGGAGGCGATCTTGTCGGCTACATCAGTCACGCCTAGATAGTGCTCGAGCTTCTCGATCGTGGCGGACAGATTGTCCGAGTCTTCGGGCACCATCTCGGCATCAAAGGTCGGGCGCGTATCGACCAGCGGGCGATGACGCCGGTCGAAGACCAGTCCGCGCGGAGCGGGCACACGCCGGATTCGGATCCGGTTGCGATCGGCCAGTTCGGCCATCTCCGAATGATGAATCACCTGCAGGTAGTAAAGGCGCGCGCCGACGACCGCGAAGACCAGCGCCATCAGGGCGGTCAACACGGCGACCCGGGGCTCAAGCTTCGGGATCGGACGATTTCGGGTTTTGGGGCGGAACTTCGCCACTGAAGGGTTCCTGTCTATATCTATCTATTCACGCGCGAGCGCGACAGGCAATCCGGCGATTCGTTTGAGCAATGCGACAAGCCCAAACACCAACGGTGCAACGATCGCTGAAATGGCAGCCTGCGTCGCAATTCCCGGCAGCATCGGGCCGACAGCCGCGAGCCCGGCGGCGCCGTCGGCGAGCAGAAGCGCTCCAATCGAGGTGACGATCACGCCCAGAAAGACAAACGTCGCGCCGACCGCCGCGTTGGTTACCAGCAGCCGGCTCGAAATTTCGTAGGTCAACAAAAAGACCATCGTGATCAGGAACGCATTGACGCCGAGCGTCGAGCCGGAAAACGCATCGGTCGCATAACCCATCCCAAAGGCCAGAATTGCCGGAACCACGCCGTGATTGCGCAGGCCCAAGTCCACCGCGAGGATTACGATCAGGTTTGGAATCAGGATCCGGGTCTGGATCCAATAGGGCACCGAGGTCTCAATGGCGAGCGCGAGATAGGTTAAAGTCGCGAACAGGATCACCAGCCGCACGCCGGTCAGCCTCGAATGTCGGGCGGCGCGGGAGGTGCCTGCTGGGTGACGATCAGCACCTGTTCGAGCGCGTGGAAATCGACCGCAGGACGCACCTGCACCAGAAGAAACAGGCCGGGGCCTTCGCGATGGACGCTCGCGACGGTGCCGACCAGGAGTCCGCGCGGAAAAATTCCATCGAGTCCCGAGGTCACGATCGTGTCGCCCGGTTTTAGATCCTCCGAGCGATCGACGTATTTCATGATGATACCGTCATCGACCACGCCCGCAACAATCCCCCGCGCGCGCGAGCGCTCGTCGAAGCCGTCAAGGGCGGAGTTATGATCGTCGATAAGCAGCACGCGCGCGGCGTTCTGGCTGGTATCGATAATCCGGCCGACGACGCCGCGGTTCGACAACACCGCCATCCCGGGCCGCAGCCCGCTCGACGATCCCTGGCCGAGCACGAGGGTATGCGCAAGTCCGGTCGCGTCGCTGCCGATTACGCTGGCGGCAACCGCGTCTAGTCCGAGCGCGTCGCGGAGTTCGAGCAGGCTGGCGAGGTGCTGATTTTCCGTCTCGAGTTCGGTGATCTGCGTGCCTTCGCCCTTAAGCTCGGCGATCTGCGCGCGCAGCCGCTTATTCTCTTCACGCACGCCGACCAGGTCCAGATAGTTGTGTACGATTGCCGACGCGCCGTCGCCCAGCCGCGCCGTGGCAGCCTGCACTGGGCGCATAATTTCGAGCATCGCGAAGGCGGGCGCCGCCGCGTAATCGGCGCGGCTCAAGCCTCCCGTCAGCAGATGCAGCGAAATCAAAAGCAACGCGCCGGCGGTCAGCACCACGCGGTTGCGCCACAAAAATGTACCCGTGATTTTGCCCCGAGCCGCAGGCACACTCTGCCTCATCGCGGGACGCGCGAACGCTTAGTCAACCGTTACGCCGCGCAGCAAGGAAAGTTCGTCCAGCGCCTTGCCCGCACCCATCACCACCGCCGTCAAAGGATCCTCCGCCAGCGTCACCGGCAACCCGGTCTCTTCGCGCAGCAGCACGTCCAGGTTGCGAAGCAGCGCGCCGCCGCCGGCCAGCATGATGCCCTTGTCCATGATGTCGGAAGCGAGTTCGGGAGGAGTGCGCTCCAGCGCGATTCGGACCGACTCGATAATCTGCCGCACAGGTTCCTGGAGTGCCTCACGGATTTCCTCGTCGGTAATTTCGATCTCTTTCGGTACCCCGGCCACCAGGTCGCGCCCGCGGATCTCCATGGTCTGAATCTCGTTGCCCGGATAGGCCGAGCCGATGGTTATCTTGATCAGTTCCGCGGTGCGCTCGCCGATTAGCAGATTATACTTGCGCTTGATGTGCTGGATGATCGCTTCGTCCATCTTGTCGCCCGCGACGCGCACTGAGCGCGGGAAAACGATCGAACCCAGCGAAATCACCGCGACCTCGGTAGTGCCGCCGCCAATATCAACGATCATGTTGCCGGCCGGCTCAGTGATGGGCAGGCCCGCGCCGATCGCGGCCGCCATCGGTTCCTCGATCAGATAAACCTCGCGCGCGCCGGCGGATTCGGCTGATTCGCGCACCGCGCGCTTCTCGACCGCGGTAATTCCAAAAGGCACTCCGATCACGACTCTCGGGCGCGGACGCACCAAAGTCTTGCCGGAATGCGCCTTCTGGATGAAATAGCGCAGCATGTTTTCGGTGATCTCGAAGTCGGCGATCACGCCGTCGCGTAGCGGGCGAATCGCCGTGATCGAGCCGGGCGTGCGCCCCACCATCCGCTTCGCCTCGGCCCCGATCGCCAGGATCCGGCGCGAGCCGCGCGAGTCGCGCTGGACGGCGACCACCGAGGGCTCATTGCAGATGATTCCTTCGCCCTTGACGTAAACCAGCGTGTTGGCAGTGCCCAGATCGATCGCGAGATCGTTGGAGAACCAGCCGAAAATCGAATTGAGAACCACTGAATTTTGTCCTTGGATAGCGCCCGCGTCGCGCCTGAATTTCGCGTCAGATTATCGAATCTTCGTCGCTTAGGTATCCCTTGGACGAAGCCGAAGTTGCTCAGGATAAAGACCTGGATCAGGGGGAGAAACCGGCTCCTCGTCCACCCATCCTCTGGGCGATGAAGCTAACAGATGGCCGACGGGTGGAGCAAGCGAGTGCCCTCCAATTGCGCGCCGAAAGGCCGCTTGGATATGATTGGGGCGCCATGCTCGATTTGATGCGCCGCCACGCCTACTCGTGGGTAACGCGGACAATACTAATTCTGATCACTATTATCTTCGGCTTCTGGGGAATCGGCACCGGGTTCTTCGCCCAGGTTCATCCGGTGGCAACCGTGAACGGCAACCGGATTCTTGCGGTCGAGGTGGATAAGGAATCCCAGCAACTGCAGGAGCTCATCCAGCAGATGTACGGCGCGAATGCCGCCGCGGTGATAAAGAACATGAACATGCGCCAGGAGGCGCTCGACCGGATTATCGAGAACCGGCTCATCGCCACCGAGGCGCGGCATCTCGGACTGCATGTGAGCGACGCCGAGCTGCAGCAGAAGATCGCGACCCTGCCGGGGTTTCAGTCAAACGGCCAGTTCGATTTTGATCAATACCAGGAAGTCCTGCGCGAGCGCGGGATGATGCCGGCCGAGTTCGAGTCCTCGATGCGCACGGAGATGACGCAGGACACGCTTCAGCAGATGGTCGATCAAGGTGTGCAGGCAAGCGATCGCGAAGTCCGCCACGCATTCAACCTGCGCAACCAGAAGGTCGGGCTGGCTTACGTCGAGTTTCCGTGGAACGACTTCACCGCCTCGATAAATCCAACCGACAAGCAGGTCGCGGATTTCTACAACGCCCACGTCCAGGACTTCCGCGAACCCGAGCGCGTCCAGATCATGTTCATTCACTACGAACCGCTCACGCTCGCAGCTAAGTTCACGCCCTCAGATAAAGACATTGAGTACTACTACAAGACCAATCTGAAGAGCCATTTCACGCATCCCGACACGGTTCACGCCCAGCACATCCTGGTCGCCGTTCCGGAACACGCAACCGACAAGGAAAATGCGGCGGCCAAGGCGAAGGCCGAAGACATCCTGAAGCAGGCGCAAGCCAAGGGCGCGGATTTCGACAAACTCGCCGAGAAGTATTCCGATGATCCCTCGAACAAGGATCATGGCGGCGATTTGGGCTCGTTTGGACGCGGTCAGATGATCAAGCCGTTCGAAGATGCCGTGTTCTCGATGAAGCCCGGCGAGATTCGCATCGTCGAGACCAAGTTCGGTTACCACGTGGTCAAGCTCGAATCGTTCACGCCCGCGCATACCGACACTCTCGCCGAAGCGCGGCCCAAGATTATCAGCGACCTGCGCCAGCAGACCGGAACCCGGCTCGCGCGCCAGGCGATCGACGAAGACTTGACCGCCGCCCTCGGTGGTGCCGATTTGGCGGACCTCGCGAAGAAACGCGGAATCGACGCGGTCATGTCGACGCCCTTCGCCAAGGGCGAGTCGATAGCGGGTGTCGGCCAGGATTCGAAGCTCACCGACGCGGCGCTCGCGCTCGACAAGGGACAGGTTCGCGCGGTTCCCGAACAGGACGCGCCCTACCTTATCAAGGTGATCAACAAAACGCCCTCGCATGTTCCTCCGCTGAAGGATATCGCCTCGACCGTGCGACAAGCCTATATCCGGGCATACGCGGAAATTGCGGCGCACCATCAGGCTCAGAAGCTGATGGCGCAGATAAAGACGCCCGCCGATTTGCAGAAAGTCGCGACCGCCAACAAGCTCACGATTCATAATGTCGATCCCTTCGAGCGCGCGAGCCATGCGATATCCGGAATCGGCCAGTTTCCAGAAGTCACCGACGCCGCTGGAATTGTTGCGACCGTCCCAGGGTTGATTCCGAACGTGATGGAACAGGACGGCAACGCCTTTATCTTCGAAGTAACCTCGCGCTCCGATCCCGACGATGAGCAATGGGAGAGCGCGAAGCAGGAGTTCACCGATAATTACCTCGCGCAGCGCAGAGCGCAGGTCTGGAACCAGTTCCTCGACCAGCTGCGCGCCCAGGCCAATATCGTGATTCATGCCGACGAACTGGGTGCCTCGTCCGATTCCGGGATGTAGCGCGGCGTGAGGGCCGCATCGATGCGAAACGAAACGGTGATCGACTCTTCCGGGCGGAATCCTTCGGACGCTTCCGGGATGAAATCTTCTGACGACGAACCTCCGTCGCAGATTGCGCACGGTCGTCCTGCCGCAGGAGTTGACAAGCGCGAGTTCTTTTTCCCCGGTCAAGGATTGAGCGCACTGCTGATCCACGGACTGACCGGCACTCCGTATGAAATGCGATGGCTGGGCGAGCGGATGGCGGCGGCTGGAATCCGCGTACGCGGCGTCCGTCTTGCCGGACACGCGGGCGCGCCCGAAGAGCTGGGTGCCGCGAACTACGACAACTGGTACGAAAGCGTAGTGCGGGGTTTCGAGGATCTGCGCCAGTACGGCGACCCGAATATCGTGGTAGGCCTGTCGGCAGGCGCGGTCTTGGCCGCGCGGCTGGCGATAGACCAGCGCGAGGCGGTGGCGGGAATCGCGATGCTGGCGCCGGCATTTTATCTGCCGCGCTCGACGATGCTGCTGCTCAGGATGGTGCAGAAGCTCGGTCGCTTCTCGCGCCAGCTATATCTTAACAGCCCTGGCGACTCCGATATCCACGACGCGGCCGCGCGCCGGATTCATCCGACCACCCATCTGTTCCCGATCCTGGCGCCGATCAATCTACTCGATATGTCGAAGATCGTGCGCCGCCGCCTTCAGCGCATAACTCAGCCCGCACTCGTGATCCATTCGCGGCTCGATCACACCTGTCCGTTCGAGCGCAACGTGAAGTTCGTGATGAAGCATCTCGGCAGCGCGGAGAAACGCTGCGTCGTTCTGGAAGAGAGCTACCACGTAATTACGGTCGATACCGAAAAGGAGCGGGTTGCGGACGAGGTGCTGAACTTTGCCGCGCAGTTCCGCCAGCAAGCGCCCAAAGCGGCCAGCGGATGATCGAGGCTACTGGCGCGCGGAATCGTAGAATTCTTCGAGCAGGTATTTCACGTCGGGGCGCCCCAGCACCTCGACGAAGCAGATCTCGTTGCGATCGTTTAAATCGATGATGAGCTGCCCTTCCATCGAGGCAAGCTCGACGTAGTTGGCGACCTTCACTTCCGGCGCCGTCGCAAAGCTCGCACAATTCTCGTCGCCGCAGTCGCATACCGACTCGATCGTGAGCGCGCGCAGGGGCGCTTCGAGCGGATCGGCACCCTGCTGCTTGAGCAGAAACACCATCTCCTCGAGCAGATCGGGAAGCACGTCATTCAGCATCGGTCCGGGCATAACGTCCAAGCCTAGTCGATCCGCCTCGCCGATCAAATCCCGGCGCGCGCGGGTGATGTGCCGGATCAATTGATGATAAGTTAGGGCAATGGCAGACGCACTCGATGACGTTCTGGTGGTGACCACCAACGACGTGCCGGGTTACGAGATAGTTTCGGTGTACGGCGAGGTTTTCGGGCTGATCGTGCGCGCCCGCAACGTGTTCTCGAACGTCGGCGCGAGCCTGCGCACACTCGTCGGCGGAGAGGTCGGCGGCTACACTTCTCTCCTGACGGAGAGCCGGCTTCACGCGGTTCAGCGCCTGCGCGCCGCCGCGGTCGAGAAAGGCGGCAATGCAGTTGTCGCGATGCGCTTCGATTGCAACGAGATCGGCGGCATCATGAGCGAGATCGCCGCCTACGGCACCGCAGTCACGATCCGCCCCAAGAAATCGTAATCAGTGCGCTTAGCCCCCGGGACCCCTCAGACGCCGCGGGTATTGGGCGGCCAGATGTGCTTGTGCATCTGCAATTGCATTCGCGCGGGAAGGCTGTCCTCGAGGATCCATCCTGCCAGCTTCTCGGGATCCATTTCGCCGAACGCCGGGCTGATCAGTATCGCGTTCACGCGCGCAGCCAGATCGCGTGAGCGAATCGTCTCACGCGCCCATTCGTAGTCGACGCGGTCGGCGATCACGAATTTGATCTCGTCGTGCGGGCGTAGATGATCGAGGTTGCTCCACAGGTTGCGCTCCGATTCGCCGCTGCCGGGGCATTTCAGGTCCATGATCTTGATCACGCGCGGATCGAGACGGCTGACATCCGACGCGCCCGAGGTTTCGATCATCACCGTGTCATCCGCCGCGAGCAGTGCGTCGATTAGCGGATAGACGCCTTCCTGCAAGAGCGGCTCGCCACCGGTTATCTCAATCAGATTGCACAGATGACGTCCGACCGCAGTCGAGATCTCTTCGATCGTCATCCGCTGCCCGCCGTAGAACGCGTACGCGGTGTCGCACCATCGGCAACGCAGATTGCATCCGGTCAGACGCACGAAGACGCAAGGGCGCCCGGCGTGCGTGGACTCGCCCTGGATGCTGTAAAAAATTTCGGTGATATTGAGCCGTGCGGAAGTCATCGCCAAGGTCATCGCAAGATTTTCGCGCTTAGCCGAACTTCGCGCGCGCCGCCGCGCGCGCTTCTTCCATCACGACGCGCAGCGCGACGCCATGATTTATCGCGGCGTGGCGGCAATCATCATACTCCGGCGAGATCGTAACCTCCGCGCGCGAACGAGGATACGCGTGTGCGTGCGGATGAGGATGCGGCTGGTCGCCGGAGATTTTTACCCGGATCTTTCCGAAGCGCGTCTCGACTTCCTGGACCTCGCGATGCAGTTTCAGGCGCGAGGCCGAATGAAAACGCAACCCAATAGTCGAAGTCTCTTCGAAGATTATCCGCGCCAGTTTGTCGCGGTCGGCGGCCTCGGCGATCACGCCTAGCGTCACCGCCGGACGCCCTTTTTTCATGATCGTCGGCGTGAGCGTCACGTCACGCGCGCCAGCGCCGAACAGGCGCTCCATCACGTGGTCGTAGATTTGCGGATTCAGGTCGTCGATATTCGCCGCGATCTCGATCATTTCGTCGCTCTCGAAGGGCGAATGCTCGCGACCGAGCATCATGCGCAGCACGTTGGGCCGATCCGCCAGCGTCCGCGACCCTGCGCCATAACCGATTTTCTCGATTTCAAAATTCAGCGGCAGCGTAGCTGGCCGCGCGAGCGCTTTGACGAACGCGGCGCCCGTCGGCGTCACCATCTCAGCCGCCCCGTCTCCAATGCGCACCGGAAATCCCGCGAGCAGCTCCGCGGTCGCGGGCGCCGGAACCGGAATGATCCCGTGCTGCGACCGCGTGAAGCCCGCCCCCGCCGGAAGCGGTGACACAATCAGGTCGCCCACTCCCAGATGCTCGAGTCCCCACGCCGCGCCAACGATATCGATGATCGAATCGACGGCGCCGACTTCGTGGAAATGCACTTCGTCTGGCGTGGTGTTGTGAATTTTTGCTTCGGCGTCGGCGAGCACCTGGAAGATCGCGATCGCGCGGCGCTTGACTGGTTCGGCGAGTGTCGCGGCGCTTTCGATCATTGCGCGAATCTCGCCGAAATGGCGCTCGGGCTGGCGCTCGGCAACTTCGACCTCGAATTTGACCGCCGAGATTCCGGAGAGCACGCGGCGGCGATGCGATAGCTGGTAGCCGGTGAGCGAAAGCGAGGCGAGCGCGCGCTCGAGCTCGGCGAAGTCCGCGCCGCAGTCGAGGATCGCGCCGACGATCATGTCGCCGGACAGGCCCGAGAAAGCGTCTAGATATGCGGTTCTCATGTCCCGAGCTTTACATGCTATCAGGGCGCCGATAGAATCAATAACTCGGCTCGTGCCGGAACGACCAACCATGAGGCAAAGAGACCTCAAGCTTTTCAGAAAACTGCTCGAAGACCGAAAGAGCGAGATCCTAGCCGAGGCGGAGCGCGCCGTCGGCTCGATGAACAGCGGCCCGGAAGAAGCTTTCGCCGACCCGACCGATCGCGCGACGCTCGAGTCGGATCGCAATTTTCTGCTCCGGATGCGCGATCGCGAGCGCAAGCTGCTCAGCAAAATCGAAGAAGCGTTCGCGCGCATCGACGACGGCAATTACGGACGCTGCGAGGAATGCGGCGGAGAGATCGGCACCGAGCGGCTGCGCGCCCGTCCCGTCACCACGCTGTGCATCGCGTGCAAATCCGCCCAGGAAGCCCGCGAGCGGCAGACCTGAGCACGCAATCGCTCGCGCGTTTCGTCTCATGAAAATCACCAAGGCGGTTATTGTCGCGGCTGGATTGGGAACGCGGATGCTCCCCGCGTCGAAAGTTATTCCCAAGGAAATTTTGCCGGTGATCGATACGCCGGCGATCCAGGTGGTGGTCGAAGAGGCGGTCGCCTCCGGAATCCGCGACATCTTCGTCGTCGTCGCACCTGGGCGGACGATCGTGCTCGATCACTTCAAGGCCGCGCAAGAACTCGAAATGCATCTTGAAGAGCGGGGCAAACACGAGGTCCTCGAGACCGTGCGGCGGACCAATACGCTCGCGCGCTTCACCCCCGTCGAGCAGGCCAAGCCGCTGGGACTAGGCCACGCGGTCCTGCAGGCGCGCGAGGTGATCGGCGACGAGCCGTTCGCGGTGATGCTGCCCGACGACATTTTCGACTGTCCGCGACCATGCCTCGCTCAACTGATTGCGGCAGCCGAAGCCAAAGACGCGCCCGTGGTCGCACTGCTCAAAGTCGCGCGCAGCGAGATTCCAAAGTATGGGATCGTCGAAGCGAAGCCGGTTGGCGATCGGCTCTACGAGCTCACCGGTATGGTCGAGAAGCCGGCGATCGACAAGGCCCCGAGCGACCTCGCGATCATGGGGCGCTACGTACTGACGCCCGATATCTTCGAACTGCTCGCCTCGGGAAAGCCCGGGGCGGGCGGCGAGATTCAACTGACCGACGCGTTGATGGCGTTGGCGCGCCGGCGCAAGCTCTACGGCTATCAATTCGAGGGTGTGCGTTACGACCTTGGCGACAGGGTTGGGTTTATCGCGGCGCAGGTTGGCTTCGGGTTGAAACGCCCCGATCTGGCTGATAGGTTGCGCTCTTACTTGCAGACGATTCTAGCGTCATAATCAGTACCAATCTCCGCACAGGATGGGGCAGTAGCTCAGCTGGGAGAGCACCACGTTCGCAACGTGGGGGTCGAGGGTTCAAATCCCTTCTGCTCCACCATTTTTTCCTTGTAATTCAAAGGGTCTTTCCTCGAGTTTGCCCCTTCATGGGGCAAACGTGGGGCAAACTTCACTTTTCTGGCGTCCATTGGGTCGATCTTGGCAAGCTCCAATGCGTCAGCATGGCTCGCATGAATGAAGCGTCCGTAGTGGGTGCGAAGGGTACTCTCCATGACCCCGGTCTGCTCCGAAAGCCACGTCAGGTTCACGCCCTTGGTCAGGGCGACGGACACATAGGTGTCCTTTGTCGCATAGAGGTCGCGCAGTCTAATTCCCAATGCGCGTTGCGCGGCGCAGAAGATCTTGTAGAAACTTCGTTGATCGATCGGACGGCCGAGTGAATTCTTGAAAACATAATCGTCCGGCTCCGCGCGCAACTCGATCACCTGTTTCAGAACTTCTACATTTCGAGCGGTGAGCCGGACGACGCGTGCCGCAGCGGAAGTCTTGGGGGCGGACTCAGTGCTCAGGGAACGCGATCGCTCTACGAACAGAGTTCCCGCCGCCAGATCGAGAGATCGCACACGGAGAGCGACCGCTTCCGAGGGTCTCAATCCCGTGTAGAAGAGCGTGAAGAGAAACGCGTAGTAAGGGAAGTGAACGCCATCACGGTAAGCACCGAGGTTTCGGCCCAAACGCCAATGCTTGCGAAGAATGAATTCAAGCAGCCGATCCCGCTCATCTTCGATAAATGGATCAGGGCCCGGTACGACGCTCCGCGGCCATTCGACGTCCGTGAACGGAAATCCCGCGGCGATTCCGGCCTTCCGCGCGTCGCGCACCATTGCACGCAGCGAACTGTCGATGACGTTTCGCACAGTCTTCACGCTCAAATGCCGGTCGATTTGAAGCCGCGCTCTGAGTTCTTCAAGATGCCTCAGCGATAAATCTTTCAACGCCACATCGCCGACGTAAGGCAGGATGTAAGTATGGAAATGGTTGCGGTAGTCGCGAGCCCTTGAAGGGCGGACTATCGGTGGCACCCTTCGAGCGACCCAAGCCTCGTAATATTGGCCGATCGTGGGCTGGGCGTCGGCCTCGATGGATTCCGTTCCCCGAGACTCCGGGTGAAAATAGGCGTCCTTGCTGCCGTTCGGAAACCAGCTTAAGTAGTCGAAGTGGTCTGCCGCGATCTCCGCGCCGATAATCGCAGCCTGTTTGGAGAGGGCGGCGCGATTTTCGGGAATATCGCGCAGCGCGGTGGTTTCCGAGAACTTGTGAAGGCCGGTCGCCGATGGAATCCGCCACCGGAACCGCAAGCGCAAAAGTCCGCTGGCGGTCGCCTCGATCCAGCAACCCTGACGCCGCGCCTTCAGTTTACGAGGCGCCATTCAGGAACCCTCCTCGCTGAAGCGGTATTCCAGCGTGGTGCTGCGCGTCACGATGCTCAATGAAGCCGACAATCGCCTCCCATTTGAATACGGGCCTGCGTCCCACGTGGAAGAAGTGCTCGCCTTCACGCATGATGCCCTTAGCCATCATGGTGCGAATGGCCTGTTCGGTCCACGGCGTCAGTGCGGAGAGCTCGCGAATCGATATGTAAGGCTTGGGTTGGGTCGTAGTCTGATCGGGAGCCATAACTAATGCGAACGACAGGGATGTTAAGAGTGCGCATAGTCGGCGCGCACCTGTCGTCGAACCGATCATAGGCTCAGTGCCATATAATTGTCAAATTCCATAATTCTTATATATCGGACAGGTTTCACGATTAGGTCAGCAGCAGACCCAACCGCAGGAGCCGGACCCGCGCGGCCTGTTCAGAGACCTGGCAACGCCTCATGATCCGCGCGACCACGGCGCGCCCGGGCTCCGAATCAACGTCCAGCGGGAACTTGCTCCCATCCCGCATCGCGATCTCGCCGCCCATTACGAGCACGTACGACCGCGGCATCAACAGCGCGCCGCTAATGTATGCCGCCTGCCATTCCATCCAATCGTTCTCCGGAGCGGTCACGATGGTGTCGCGGTGGCAAGTCCATGATGGCGCGGCAGGTTCGCGCTGCGCTTCTGGCCCGGACTTTCTCCACAGCGGAGCGTGAAACCAAACGTGGCCGTACTCGTGTCCGAGAGTAGTGCGGAGCCGGTTTTTGTAGCGCGGATCCGAGAGTCGTTTCGCAATCAGTACTCTCGGCTTTCGGTCGAAAAAGAAGTCGGTATGTCCGTCTTCTTCTTGCGGGAGGTCGGCGTACATGTCGAGATCGTCGGCCTCGGCCTCAATCATGCGGATCAGGTCATCGGTTGGGATCGGAAGCCTGAAGCCGCCAGCGTGGAGATCCATGAAGTCCACGACGATCCGTTCGCATCGGTCATCAAGCTCCCCGGTCTTGAAGTAGAGACGCTTGATCGGGCGTCCGAGCGGATCGCGAAGCAGCTTCATTTTCGCTTGCCGGTCGGCTTGACTCCCAGCGCCTTGCGGAACGCGCGGTAGGCAGCCTCGACCCGCGGCTGGTCGGCCTCGGTCTTCACGTCCGGGGGCTGGCGATTCGCATGAAAGTACAGCACATCGGGCGAGATGCCGACAATCTTCGCGAGCTGCTCGATCAGATGGTCGTCGGGCGGATAGCGGTGATCGTGCTCGACCGCGTTGAGGTGAGGCGGATCGACGGGCCGGCCGTCTTCACGCCTTAACCGGGCAGCAACTTCTCTCTGGGTGAGCCCCGCCTTTTTCCGAGCCTCTCTGAGCACCTGGCCAAACGTCTTCATTCCGATTGATCCGCGCGAACCATCGCCACTCGCCGCCTCCTGATCGCTGAAGGTTAACAGAGTCCGCAGGAAATGTCATCGGAAATCCGAAATATAATAATTGTCTAATGCGAGGGAATCCGCGCACCGCCCAGCCGATCGACTCTCGTCGTAGGTCCGATCAGCGGCCGGATTCGGTTCTCTAACGTCCCGTCTTCGGCGCGCGCTTGCCTACGGCTCGGCGGGAATTCTTTACTGGCTCGAGTACATTCACGCGCTGACGCATCTCGCGGACCATATCGACGATTTCCTCTCCCGAGACGTCGCTATCGATGCCCGCCACGTCGAGCGGCGAGCGACGCGAGCGTTCGGGCTGAATGAGGAACACCTGGCCGTCGCGGCGTTTCACCCGCACGGCGCCCTCGCGCCGCGCGCGTTCGAGAAGAGCGGCGAACTTCTGTCGTGCTTCGGAAAATGTATAGACCGTCACGGTTGTATCTCCAATATTTTGATTCCCGCGCGGGCGGCGGCGGTCACCAACCCGTGATCGAGCGAGAGCAACGCGCAGTGATGCTGCATGGCGCAGACGAGCACATAGGCATCGTAAGCGTAGAGATCGAACTTCTGAGCCACTTCGAGCGCCCGATCAGGTCTATGTCTGAAAAGCGGATCGGAATCTGCTGGTACGCTTCGAGTGCCCGGTGCGCGGCGCGAAGGGTGAGCCGACGGCGCTTGAACATGGCGGAAAATGCGTTGCCGACCTCCCAATGAACCGAGGGCGGTGCAAGCAGATCCGCGGATGCGGTGGCTTTCACCAGAGCGGCGCGGTGAGGTTCGCGGACAAGAACCGCGATGATGACGGACGTATCGACCACGATCTCCATACCTGTGCAATTGTACAATAAGACTCTCACAGTTTCCACCTGGCCCGCTGATTCGGGAGCATCCACCCGCGCGCGCCGGTCAATTACCCTCCTTAGGCTCACAGCGAACGATCGAAGACGAGCGTCCGCATCCCCGAAGGGGCAGGACGCGCTTGTGCGGTATGGGCTTGCGTGAACATTTTGAAGGCGCGCTCCCCTCAACCGAAATAGGGGGAGCGCGCAGGATTCCGGGACGCGCGAAGCGCAACGCTGCACGGCGTGACAAGCGAAGCGTCAGGCGAAAGCCGGTGGCGCACCGTGCCCGTGGAGCGAGCGCCACCGAATTTGGCGGCGGGCGGCAGGTTAATCACCTTCGCATCCCGTGGCCCCGATTTAGAATGTGCCGCTGCTCATCCGGCAGGACCGTGAACGCGGAGTGGCGAACGCCAATCTGATGCGCGATCGCCATGGATTTCTCGCGGGTACGAGCGACGGCGGGTCTCAGGCGTGCGCGATTATCCGTGAAGATCGTGAGCGCGTTTCGCGCGCGGCTGATCGACACGTAAAACTGCTTCCGATTGACCAGTTCCGGCGAGAGCCGCGTATCGATATCGACAATGACGCGATCGACGGTCGCGCCTTGCGCGGAGTGCGACGTGGAAGCGTACCCGTGGTCGATGTGACGTAGACGATCCGCCGCGACGCTCAATTCCTTGCCGTTGTCCAAGCACAAAACGGCGCGGCGAGCGTCTACAGCTTTGATTGTGGCGAAATCGCCATTGGCAACTCCGAGTGTCCGGTCGGGTGCGCGGAACTGTATACGGTCGCCTCGTGAGAGGAGTCCTTTGTTCCTCGCGAAAGACTTCGACGCCGAACAACCGAACTGGATTGTACTCGATGCACCGCCCGCGACCCGTGTTGATCGTAAGCATGTTCGCGTCTCGGTCGACTTTTTCGACATCCCCATAGGCGCCTTTGGCGATCGCGAACTGTTTGCTTCCGCGCGTGAAGCGAATCACGTCGCCCGCCTCATAGTTGTAGGCGATCGAGCGTTGCGCGCCAGAGAGGCCGCGATTCACCAAAATGGTCTGTTCAGTTCCGAGCGGCGATATGTGACCGCGCGCGATCAGCTCGGCTCGGATCGCTCTGTTCAACTCGCGTCGCTCGTCGTTCGCCGGACTGACGACCAGAACTCGCTCCCCTGATTGATGGGCAGCAACGTACTCGCGCGCAATCTGTTTGCGGCGCTGATCGAGGTCGGCAACTTCGCGGATATCGCCGCGGTGCTCAAGAATCGCGAGCGACTCCGCTACTTCGCCTTTGGCGGCGTGCATCACCGCTTCGCGGAGCTCGGGATCGCGTTGGCGGCGGATGGTATCGAGCCGGGTGATCAGCATTCCGTCCTCTTGCATCTGATAGATGGGCCGCCCGGCTTCGATCGCATGATGCTGGCCTTGGTCGCCCACAAAGACGATCCTCGCGATGCTTTGCTCACGGGCCTTGTGGAGAAGCCGGTTAACCTGCCGGGTCGGGAGCAGGCTCGACTCGTCCACGATCCAGACTTCGTTTGAAGCAACTCGGGTTGATGGACTTTCGAGGAGGCTGGCGACGGTCCTGGCCGACACGCCGGCCTCGGCGAGCGACTTGACCGCACGCGTCGTGGGTGCGAACCCGCAGACGATGTATCCCTGGTTTTCCGCGAATTCGCGTATCGCGCCGACCGTCGTGGTCTTGGCAGCGCCGGCGCGGCCTTCGATTGAGGTGATCCAGTCGGTGGACGCAAGCGTGAGTTCGGCGACGGCAGTCTGATCAGGAAGCAAGTTGCGCTGGCTCGCCCATCGGCGGATCTCGTTCGAATTGCTGATCGCCACCGCCCTGCCCTGGCCCGCACGCATCAGTTCGATGTTCCCGCGCTCGAGCGCGATCATCTCTGGCGTCGTGTAGGCGCCTCGTGGCGAGTTCACAGAGTCGCCGGCGACAATCAGCCGGCCTTTTGCTGGAACTGCTCGCTCTCAGCGCGTATCTGATGAAGGTCAGCTCTACCCCATCGCGTGCTGCAGAGCCTTCGCTTCAAGCGCACGGCGATCAATGATTGCTTCGCGCTCGATATTTTCGTCGATACTCTGGCGAATGGCTTCTCCCGCCTTTTCCGGATGTCGAAACTGGATGGGGCCGCGTTCGTGCGACTGCGAAAGGTGGCGCTCGATCTCGATTCCATATTCCTGCGCACGCGAGCGCCACTCCGCCTTGAGACTCGCTTCGTCGCGATGATCCTTGGCCAGCCGCGTTCGATGCGCGATGTTCTGCGCCGCCTCAGCGCCCGCGAGCCCTTCACGGGCGAGGGTCTGTTCGATGTCCTGGCGACGACGGGAGAACGCCATCACCTGCTCGCGCGTGTAGCCGTCAAGCTCCCATCGTCCGTCTTGTCCGGCGATCGTGATTTCGTATCCAAGCTGTTGAACCTCTCGGGCTAGTTCGGAGCGGTAAACTGCGGTCGCGAAGCTCTGGGCGCGATAGATTTCAATGGGATCGAGGCCGCGCCACTGTCCGTCCGGGCGGCGGGTCATGTTGGCGATGACGACGTGCGTGTGAAGATGAGGGTCGGGACCGTAGCCGTCTTGAACTCCACTGGCGGGCCGAGCGGCAATGTGATCGAAGCGCGCGGCGACGATATTGCTGGTCACGACCCATTCGCTGCCGCCTCGGCGGCGCGAGAGCGCATATTGTTCGAGCTCCTCCAGTGCGCGGCTGACTGCCTTACGGTGCGCCTCGATAAGGCGGTGATCATCTCCGGCCAGCCCTTGGATGCTCACCGATTTGGGTGCGTTGAACGTGGCGTCCCAACCTGCGCGCCTGTCGTCGTAGCCGTTCGCTTTATGAACGAGCACCTCTCCGGACGCGGGATGAAGCCCGCGCAGTACAGAGCGGAAGTCTTCGGTCGCAACCTCGCCGGAGAGTCCCAACTCTTCAGCGCCGCGGCCGAACCATTGACCTACGACCCGCTGCTTCTCGGTGTAGTAGTCGTCCTGCGAGTACTTCTCTTCGTAATAGGTCTCGGCTTGGGCGGCGGTGAGCGCGCCTTTGGACATTACCAGCATTAGTCCTGAATCCTCACCGGGGCGCCCGCGGTCCCGTTCGGAGGAGTCGGGCCGCGACTGATCGTCAGCGTCGCCAAGTCGGCGCTGGGCTCATCGCTGGCCGGCCTCGGAAGAGCGCGCGGAATGAACTCGACCTGCCGCCTGCGCGGAACGCACGGCTTCACTTTGACGCGGGCGCGATCGAGTCCGGCGATGCAGAGATAGCCTTCCAGCTTCGGCAGCCGCTGGATCTCCGACGCCATCACCACTGGCTCGGTCCGGCGCGCAGGATGGAGGTTGATACCGGTTGCCGTGCTCGGCCGTGCTTATTCCGATCTCCTCGCGCAGCGCCTCGCGCTCGCCGATCTGCCGCGCGATGAAGGTGGCGGTCTCGGGCTCATCCACCCGCAGCAGGAGCTTGGTCGAAGGCATCGAGGCGAGCACCGCAGCCTGCTCGTGGCCATAGATCCGGCGCAGCTGTGCGATGCTCTGGAACCCCAGCACGGCGGCGAGTCCGCGCTTGCGTCCGCGCGTTACCAGCGTCTCGAGCTTCGCCTGACGGCCAAGCACCGGCAGCTCGTCCACCACGATCCAGACCCTTCGGCGATCGCCAGCGGAGTTGAGCAGGCGGCCGACAATGAGGTCGAGCCAGAGGTTCGCGAGCGGCAGCGCCGCCGAGTTGGACTCGTCGCGCATGGTCACGAACAGCCATCCTTCGGGATGCTCGGCCCATTGGAGCGCGCTCCATGGCGGTCGTCCGTCAGACGGCGGCAGGTACAGGAATGGTCTGGTCGCGTTGGCGACCGTCGCGATAATGCCGGCGCCCTGCTCGTGCGCGCCGGGATCAATCAGGCTGTATGCGGGCGTGCCGGAGATGGCCTGCTTCAACTTGTCGCGATCGAGTTCGAGCAGCTTCGGGATGCTCTGCGGCTCTCGCGGCGTGGCGACCTGAAGCAGGCTTTCGAGCAGGGTCCGGCTGGATTGCCGGAAGAAGTGGTCCGACCCACTCTCGTATCCGCGCGGCGGTTCGGGAATGAGGGACGCCGCGAGCGTCGCCGCGTCAGCCTGGTAGTAGCGCTCGCTCAATTCCAGCCACGGCGACCAGTACGGACAGCGCTCATCGACCGGGTTCAGGATCAGGTCTCCGCGCGCGGGCCGATAAAATTCCGACAGGTATTCGCACTCGGGATCGACCACGATCGCGAGCTCTCCGCGAGCCTGGATCTGGCGCAGCAGCGAGCGGATCGCCATCGACTTCCCCGCTCCGGTCGCGCCCGTGATGAGGAAATGCTCGCACTCGATCGAGCGCGGAATGCGCACTCGGGCGAGTTCGACTCCCGCCCGTTCGCTCCGCAACTCGCTGCGGTGAAGTTCGCGTGAGAGCTGGCGGGGACGGATCAGACTGAGGCCTCGCAGATGCTTCCCCTCGGGACGATCTTCGGGATCGCGGAGCAAGAGATAGCCGAGCGCGACGAGAGTCAGGCTCGCCGGTACCGCGCCCCAAACGCTGTAAGAGGCGAACCACTCCCCGAACGAGCGCCCCGAATAGAAGCGCCAGTTCAGGTATGCGTACACGCTTCCAATCGTGCAGCGATGGCCGTGGTACGGCAGCGAGAGGAAGTAGAGTGGAAGCTTCTGGGTGAAGAGCCAGGCGAGGAACCAGCGTCCGAAGTATTGATGCGCGCCCGCCACCAGCCGGCCACTCCAATACCAGACGAAGAAGAGATCCGAAGCCGCCCAGACGAGGATCCAAAGCAGCAGAAACCGGAGCCACAGGCGCAGCAGCATCGCGGCTGAACCGCAACTCAATTCGTACCTGATGGCAGTTCGTGACCAATTCATATCGTGGTTCTCCTGAGCCGCTGCATGTAGCGCTCGGCTTCCTGTTGCGCGGTCTGGCGGATCTGATCGGTAATTTCGGAGCCGACCTGATGATCGAGCAGATGCTGGAGGGTGAGCCGCGTGCGGGTGAGATCGAAGAGAATCTGGTCGAGGCTGCGCTGCTGGTTGGGTTCGCTGGCCCGCTCGTCAGGATGAGCGCCGCGATCTCCGGCGAAGTGCTCGGCGAGCACAGCACGGATCAATTTGCGCGGCGCAATTCCTCTGTCCCGCGCCGTCTTCTCGATCCGTTCCAACAGCTGCGGCGCCAGGCGGACGGTATATGGAATTTCCGGCATCGGACTGCTCTTCATTTGTTCAAGGCGTACACGCCGTACACTTCAATGATTCCAAGGACTTAGGCTGACGTGCTTCGCGCGGACAGGCGCGCCGTACACGCTCTCGTGTACGAAGAAGCGCGCGCGACCAACGTCACTTTCCGCCGGTCCGTGTACGTTTCGGTACACTTCGTTCATCCAGAGGGATGAGTGACGTGTCATTCGTAAACACGTGCGCAGCACGTCAGCCGGCACCTCGATTAGAGAACTCACGGTTGCACCTTCGCGCTGCCATTGGATTAAGCCGGATTTACGACACAGCGCGGTTGGCTGTCAGCGGTGCGCAACCATGATTGGAATTCACGGTCAGCATCGAGAAAGGCGTCGAGAATCTCTGGAATGAGCACCCGCATGTCCACAGTCTCGCCATGGACGTGCTCGTAATACTGCGCGTAACGTTCGAGGTTGGCGTTCAGGTCGCCGGTCAGCATGACCCGGACCTGGACGGAGCGAAGGGGTTTGGTGATGCGTGCGAGTTTCATGTTGAACCTCCAAAACTGCGGAGTTTGAGTGACTTCGAATTGAGTCAGGGGAAGACGTAATTCAACAGGTGGACGACAAGGAGAGCGATGCAGCCGCCGATTCCGGATCCGGCCAGCCGGCGCGCCTGCTCGTCGTACCCTCCAAGCGCGTAGAGGATTCCCGCGAGAGCAAACGCCAGCACGATGATCGCTGGCGCCATAGAATCAATCATGAAGTTCTGCAAGACAATCAGCGTCCGGTCCCACGGCAATCCGTCAGCAGTCGGACCGGCCAAGCAAGGACCTGCTGAGAGCAAGAAGGCGGACGCCACAGCAGTGGTCACAAGTCTGATTGATGTGCGTGGGAATGATCGTTTCATCGCGGTTCCTTGTCCATCGAATGTTTCGGTGTTGACTGAGAGCGCTTCTTGGTATCGCTACGAAATGTAATTATGAAATTTCATAATCTATGTCAAGAGAGCTCCCCGAAGGAGATCCCTTACGGATTGGCGGAAGCCCGGCGATCGCGGCTTCTATTCAAGGGATACGGGGTTTCGCGGAAGATGCGCCGGGATCATGCCGGGCTTCTTGGAGATGACAGCCTCGCCGTGCTCGACGAAACTCACCTCATCCCGCAGTTCCAGGGATATCCTGCGAGCGGTCGCCGAGGACGTGGCCTTCGATCGCTCGTGTCACGCAACCAGGTTCATAGCGAGATCAGGATCGTGAGCGCCTCGGTCGGCACGGGAATGCGCTCAAACCCGTAGCGCTCCCGGAGCAAGCCGATGGCGGTCTCCTCGCACTTACGCTCCAGTTGCTGCGACCTCTCGGAGGGGTCGCTCCTTGAAGCGACTGGTCCTGTCCGGGGCCATCTTCACGGCTTTTTCTTCATCACACGAGAGTGCTCAAGCTTATACAGGCCGCGCTCGTGCCACATTCATGAATTTTCCGTTCGCGACACGGCGCGCTCGGAAAATTTCGGCGACCCCTAGAAGGCGCAATTTGCTGCGATCTCCTTCGAACAGAGCCGGATGGGCCAGCAGGGCTTCTATACCTGCGCGGGACAGCGGCTGCAGCCAGATCGGCCAGACGAAAAACCATCCGTCACTTTCGCGAGTAGCTCCGACAACTTGCATTCGGCTCGCACGGGATGCGGTCGAGAACGACAGAAACCCGATGGCGGCGAGACGATTCGCGCCGACCACCGTCGGCGCCGCGCCGGCGAGGCTGGGGTCATCGTATCTGAGCGCGTAGCGCTGATCGTCTTCGGGATCCCAACGGAATCCGTCCGCATCATCCTCGCGCCGCCAGGGCTGGAATAACGCTTCGGCGATTCTAGCGGCTTCGGTGAAATCCGGAGGCGACTTGAGCTTCTGCAGGCGATTCGGAAGGCTGCCGCGCGCCACGTCGACCAGCCGTTCCAGAAAATTCTGATGTCCTTGTCCGAACATCATTACCAAAGGCGCCGCAGAGAGGCGGCCGTCTTTTTTCTGGAGCTTCTGGGGCCACTCCGCCGTCAACGCCGAGGCGAGGGCGGCTCCAACGGATTTCTTCTGCATGCGAGTGGCGTATGAACGATAATCCTCGGCGGTAAAATCAACGTTCGTACGTTGATCAACGTCGAAATGCTGAGTGAGCTCCGCAAGTCCTTCATTCGCCGCCTGCGCGATCTCTATCTGCTCCGGAAAAGCGGCGAGGTGTAACTGTGCCGCCCACGGCGGACCCTTCAGGAGATGCGCGGCTGCCAATCGGGCCGTGCGGTTTCGAGCGCGTGAAGAAGTCCGAGCAGCGCCAGAATGCTAATAGATTATCGGGTTCGAGGCCCGGCATCGGAAGCGATTGCGTGTCGCCTGCGGGATCGAGCGGCGTCATCATGGTCGATCCTCGTCCTGTTCCGCCTCCGACCGGCGATGGTCGGCCAGACGCAATATCGCTTCGAGCCGCGCCAGGCCCCAAACGCTATAGCGGCGCTTGAGGCGTTCGGAGATATCGAGCCACGCCGCTGTCAGGTCGGCCAGTGAACGCGCGGGCTTGGAGACGATCGTGCCGTCCCCGAGATCGGTTGCGAAAGTTTCTCCCTCGCCCGGCCATTCACGTTCGGGCGACGGAAAGAACGGCCGGCCGTGGCCATGATGGGTTCCGATCAGCCAAAGAATAAGATCGGGATCGTTGGCGAGGCCGAAACGCGGATGCGCTTCTGCAAAGCGCAGCGAGGCGACCTCGTGGCGCGCTCCTTTTGGTAGACCGGCGCGGATACGCACCTCTTCCCAGGCGCGCGGACTGTCCGGCAGCTTGGCCAGCTTGGCGCTTTTGGCGAGGTCGGGTCCGAAAGTTGCGGCGATTTCGTCTGCGCCATAGAGCATGAGCTTGAAGTTAGGCTGCGCCTTTCCTGCATCATGAAGATAAGCGGCCAGAATCAGATCCTCCGCGACGCCGGAAGGCAAACCGGCCTGTTTGGCGAAGCGGCCCGCGTAACTCTCGACGCCCTTGGAATGCTCGCCAAGAGTGATGCTTTTTTGCGGACCGGCGCGGAGGCTTTCATCGTCTTCTGTAACGGCGTCGCCGCCAGAATCGCTTTGTGTTTTTCTGCGAAGGCTTAGCAGCTTGCGCTCGATGGCCAGCGGTCTTCCGTTCGACGCTCGGATAACCCGCGGCTTCGTAAAATCGGCTTCGTCAGTTCCTTCGGAATATTTTCCAAATTGATCGAGGATCACTTTGGCGGGCCAATCGGTCATTTCGGCAGTCGAACCGGCCTTCTGCTCGCTTAGTTCAGCTTTCGTAAGCCTGAAAATGTCTCGGCCACGTTGCTGAAGATTGGCTTTGCGCGCCAAGTCCTTAACTCGGTCTTTCGATCCTGGCGCCCATCCCCACCGATCGCACCCGCCGCGCGACGCCGGAACGACGATTATGTCGCCCGGCCGCAGATCGCCCGCGATTAACTCGGTGCCTTTGTCGCTCTTGCCGCGCCACCGAAGCGCCTTGCATGGTCGCGACGAAAAACGCTGCGCCGACTCCTCGATCCCAGCCTCTACGTCCGCGAGCTCGCCAGCCGGTTGTCCGCGCAACCATCGCCGAGCCTCGGCTATCGGAACCGAAACCGCCTCCAGGCTGGACGGTGGGCAAACCGCGATGCGCTCTCGCCAGACCTCCTGTTTTTGTCCTTCATCGACCTCATCATCGAGATCGGCGCGCCATACGATTTCCACATCCGGTGGGCCGCTTTCCGGACCGTGCAGATACAGAGACACCTCCGGATCGGCGGCTGGTCTCGGCGAGGTGCGGCTCCAGAATTCGATCGCGCTCGGCAGCAAAACCGGAGCATCCTTTCGCGGAGCCAGACACGACGCCAGCGCTCCGCCTTGCGGAACCCAGGCGGCGGAACGCTCGATGCCAAAATCGATAACGTGCCGAGCTGCGTTGCCTCGATCCTGCACTTCGCTGTTTTCCATCAAAAGATTCCAGGTGGATTGCGAGGCGTGGCCATAGATTGGATCGGGCGGTGCACTTTTCCGGATCTGATCCGGAGACGCAATGATCGCGGCTCGCGCGTCTATGTCGCGGCCCATGCGGTTGAGACGGCCGAAGCGTTGGCGGAGGCAATCCAACGGAGCGATTTCAGTGATCAAGGCGTCGAAATCCAAATCGGCACCCGCCTCTATGCACTGCGTGGCAACGACGAGCAGGGGAGCGGTTCGAGGTTTTCTTCCTGGCCCCGCCTGGACAAAAGGCAGCAGCCCGCGCGTGATTTCATCGCGATCGAGATCGCGCGTGCGGCCGATCAGCAAGGCGGCTTCCGGCGAGGAAAGCGAATCCTCCTGACACTCTGCCTCCGGGAACGGGCGCGCGACATTCTTTAGCAACGTCTCGAACACCAGACGCGCCCGTTTCACGCGATTTACGACCACAGCAACAACGCTGCCGCCACCGATCCTGGTGGCGAGTTCCCAAGCCTTGTCGGCCAACTCGCCTGGTAGAGCGGCCTCGCTCGCCTTCGTTTCGATCAGTTCGGCGGGCTTTGAGGCGCGCAGCCGCTTGCCGAGCCGCGAATTGCCACGATCCTCGTCTGCGATCCGGAACGGGTGTTCGGCAGGCTCGCCGCGAGTATTCTCCGCATACGTCGCGGAAAGAGTCACGATGCCAAACGGCGCGGCAGCGGCATCCCCGCTCCATGGCTGCTTTCGAAAGATCAAAGTGTCGCGCGCCGTCTGAACAAACGGCTGAGAAAGATGCGCTTCATCGAGCAGGAGAAGCGTATCGCAGCCGAGCAGTCCCGCATGAATCGGCTTCATCGAATCCGAAACTCCATAGCCTCGGAACAGGAGCCGAGATCCAACCTGGTCCACAGTCGAAACGACCACCGTGGGTTGCGCCGGGGTGCGCACCCAATCAGGTTCCTTGGGCATGCCGCCGCGCAGCCTCGCGACCGCGAGCGGATGGTCCTCGTCTTCGGCAAGAAAGCGCAGTCGGTCGGCGACGCGTCTCAGAACTCCTTCTTTCGCTTCCGCAAGCTTCGTTGCAATCATTTGCGCGCGGCCATAGGCGTCATCAACGATCAGGCGTCGATCGACCACGAACAGGATCCGCACGGCGGCGTGGCGTTCGGCGCCGCGCGTTGCTTCCAGTGCCAAGTGAAACACCGCAACATCGATCGCGGCCGTCTTGCCGGCACCGGTTGGAATATCGAGGGCCCGGGGCCATCCTTCCGCGAAAACCCTCTGTGCCAGCCGCTCCTGCCAGGGAAAAGGCACCAAGCCATGCAGTTCACTGAAAAATTCGCGAAATTCGTCCGGGCGAAGATCAGGATTCAAAAGTCTCGCTCCTCAGCCAGCGGCAGGCACAGACCAAAACCGTGAAAGCGACCGGCACCGATGAGCACGGGACCCTCGACCGGCTCGGGGAATCTCAGGATCACATGGCGGCGCGGCCGGCTGGCGAACTTTGCGCCGTCGGGGAAGCTCCAGTCAGGTCCGGGACGTTTTCCGCCCGGCGAGTACGCCGATGGAGCGCCCTGCACGGCGGGATGCTTGTGAATCTCGATCTCCACGGGCTCGGGCAGTCCGATATTGCCGCAGGCTGCGGCAATCAGGCGACCCTCTTCTATCGGATCTCCATGATCGGGATATCGGTCCAGGAGCACGGGTGTGGCGCTGGCCCACGAGATGGCGGCCCGGCACCAACGTTCGGGCTTGAGAGAGGCGCGCGATGGTGTAACCGTACGCTCGACGCGCCAGAGCATTGTGGAGGAGAGGCGCAACTCCGCATACGCCTCGCTGTCCTCATTGACAGGTGCAAATCCTCCGAGCGCGCGTAGAACGCGGTTCCGGTCAGTACCCTCCGCAGTGCGCGGCAGGATAACCGCGAAGCCAAGCAAATCCCCTGTTGCATGAGACCATCCAACATTGGCAAGGGGAACGATCGCGAGATGCGGCCTGGAACTAGCTTCACCGCCGGGCGTATGACCCGAGATGATCTCCGGGCTCGGTTGCGGTCCATGCTTCATCAAGGAAGCGCGTACGCACTTCGCCACGTGCGCAAAAGCCAAGAGATCGGGGCGAACACCGCCCGCGTCTTCGAATACGAACCAATCCTGCGCGGCGCCGAAAACGCTTTTGGTCGCCTGCGTCGGCGGTGGCGGCTCGGGTTCGAGGTAACGGATCGACATGCCGCTTTGCGGCCGCTCGTCTTTAGAGAGCCAGTCTTCCAGGCGCCGCAAACGACCGGGATGTGCGACTCGCAGCGCGACGTTTCCATCGGTGTCAGGGTGCCAGAGCAGCGAGCCGTCTTCCGTCGCATCGATGAAGGCGAAACGAACTAGGGAAGCAGAATGCCCGAGGCTCGCAACGCGATGGGCCAGAGCCTCAAGCGCAGTTCGGTGCTCGGACTGGCCGGGCGCTTCGTGCCAGATCAATCTAACGGTCGAATGGACCGGAATCGCGACCTGAAAGTTGCGGGCTTGCCGGGACCTGCGGTCGGGGAGCAGAGCAATCCTGTCCTTATCTCTGGGCGAATCGTTCGGCGGAACAAAAACCGTTGGTGTCGAGCGTTGGTCGCAGCCCCGCATCGGATCAGCTTCTATGCGGGGTGCGGTAAGAGATTCCAGCCATTCAAGGGCCGCGCGCTCCTTGACATCACACCCGCCGTAACCCCAAGCCTGCACCAATGCCGAGAACGCGCGCTCCGGATGCGGCGGCCATTCCGCGGCAGAATTGTCCGGCAACGCGGCGCGGTAAACGCCGGTGAGCAACTCGATTTCGAGTGCAAGCATCGCGCGTCATTCCTTCGCGGGCTCGGCGTCCGTTTCCTCTTCGGCTTTTCCCTGGAGAGCCAATTCGCGGCTCGCGCTGACCAGTTGCACCAGCTTCGCTTGCGGCTTCAGAACAAGATCCTCCTCGTTCCAGCCGAGTCCCGCAGCCCTCGCAGCCCCAACGGCCTCGGTCGCCAAACGGGTAGCCTGGCCGAAATCGAGGTCCACCATTTCGATGGCGCCGTTGGTATCGATGATTTCGAAGCCGGGCGCGGAATTCCCCTCAGGGATAAGATCGCATCGCGAGCGCAGAAAATATCCATTGCGATCCTGCGCGGCGACGGCGGCAAGGCCTAAGGCGGCCAGTGCAGTCTGCGCCGCCCAATCCGCAGCCAAACCGCTGGAACCGGCCACGAAGCGCAAGCGGCGCAAGGCCGCGAAAGAAAGCACGAAGCTATGCAGCACGTAGTCGACGCTGACTCCGAGTAATGCAACGGTCGGCGCGATATTGGAATGATTGATCTCCGACGGCCTCACTTCCTTTGGCGCATCTTTACCCTTTTTCTCTTTCGGCGGCTCGAGAGACCAATCACCGTTTGGAAATTTGTAGACCGTTATGCCGCTTCGGATGCCGAGCGGATCGATACGGCTGCCCGTCCGCTTTCCCGAAGGTTGGTCAAGCACTTCAAGCTCGCCGGTACGGCGATTGAGGAACGGTTCGCGCTCCGTTGCCACTCCGACGCCAACGATCTCCGATACGACGCAGCGAGGAAACTTAGCGCCGAGACCGCCGCCTTCTGAGGTTGAATTCCAAGCGCCGAATACCAGCGCGGTCGGCGAAAGCTCATAGACAGCGCGCGCATTGTTTGATTTTGCTTCTGTGAGACGGCGACCTTGTTCTGTCTCCCGGAAGCGGATGCCGTTCAGTTCGGAATCCCGGATGATCGCGTCGAAAACACGATGCGGCGCATCGAGCGTGGTGATGCGGCCGATGTCAGCAACCTCGGTGTTCGAAAAATCGACGGTGATCATTGGGAAGTTAAGAGCGCCCGTCTCCCGCGCGACCTTCAGCGCCTCCTCTAGGCGGTTAGCCTGACTCTGCACGCTGTCGATCAATACGCAGAGCACATTCTCGCCCCCGATTCGTCGCCGCTCGAAGACATGGCGCGGCGGCACATTACGGCCGCCACGGTCACCTGGATAGGTTGGCGGGAAGATCTTGTCGCCGGGGCCGCCAGTAGGCTGTAGCTTCCGAACGCGCCGGATTGCGGCCGCGTTCGCAACTGAGGTGCGCAATTTTTCCAATGTAACGATCATCGGTATTCTCCTCTGCGGCTACTTTCGAGAGCCAACCTCGGCGATGGGGCTTCGTGAGCGCATCAGCGTTTTCGAAAGGCTGCTCGCCATCGCGTGTGATTTCCAAGAAACGCGATTCGGATTGAGTTAACTCGACGATTTCGCGAGCGGAATAACGGCGGGAATGAATCGCCCGCTCATTTATGGTTACGCGGTCGTTCGTTATAAGGAATCTAAGAGTGATCTGCGCCATGTGTTTTCTCGCCGCATGGTTACAAAGATGCGTGAGATTTACCAGTCCTTTTTTGCGAATGCAACCCCCGCCCTTACCCACCCCTGATTGGAAAGAGATTGATTCTGGCGTATGGGCCTGCTAGCTTTAAGTTGTGTTCCGACGTCGGCCTTATTGAAGGCAATCCGGCGTGGGTAGGCATCGCCCAAACTGTTGCATTTTCCGCCCTCCCGGCGGCCTCTTTGGGGACGGATTACCCGTCCCCTCCTTTTTTCAGGACGCCGTGACTGCTTTCTCTTAACAAATAGTGTACAGAAAGAATAGTAGCGCATCGCGGCACTGATGCGCGGCGGGAACCTTCTTTTAGCAAATCGTGTAGAGAAAAACGGGAATAATCCCATGCGCAAGACCTACCTCGTTTGCTACGACATTCGCGACGACAAGCGGCTGCGGACCGTGTACAAGACCATGCGCGATTTTGGGGATCATCTTCAGTACTCGATTTTCGAATGCCAGTTCACTGCCGCTGATCTCGTCCGATGCCGTCATGTTCTCAGCGAAATCATCGACCATCGAAAAGACCAGGTGCTGTTCGTCGATCTCGGTCCGGTCGAGGGGCGTGGCGATCGCGTGATAACCGCGCTCGGGCAGGCATACTCGCCGATTGATAGTCCTTGCATCGTTGTCGATGACGAATCCGAATCGCGGACCAAACAAGATCCATTGTAGCGAGGCGCACCCTTATGGCGGATCCGGCAAAAGCCAGTCCAATTTTAATCGGCGCGAAGCGCTTGGAGAAAAGTGGGAGCGAGCCCAAGCGGCGTGTGGAAGTTGACCTTCCGGACTATTTGCCGGCGCGGATGCTCAACGAGTTCGTCTATTGCCCGCGCCTGTTTTTCTATGAATGGGTCGAAGGAATCTTCACCCATAGCGCCGACACGATCGAGGGCGCGCTGCGCCACGAGAAGCTCGAAACCAAGTCCGATCCGCTGCCGCCGCCGGACCAGGAGTCGCACATCCATTCGCGATCGGTCACCTTGAGCAGCGAGACTCATCGATTGATCGCCCGGATGGACCTGATCGAAGGTGAAGCCGGAGTGGTCGTTCCGGTCGATTACAAGAAGGGCAATCCTCGCGATACGGACGACGGTCCCGAAGCGTGGCCGGCGGACCGCGTTCAACTTTGCGCGCAAGCGCTGATCCTGCGCGACAACGGCTACCGGTGCGACGAGGCCGTCGCCTATTACCATGCGACCCGCCAGCGGGTCCGGGTCGCTATCGATGACGGTTTGGCCGCAGAGACGCTTCGAGCAATCGAAGACGCGAGGATGCTTGCGCTCAGCGCAGAGATTCCCGCGCCCTTGATTGATAGCCCCAAGTGTCCGCGCTGCTCGTTGGTGGGAATCTGCTTGCCGGATGAGACCGTGCTCTATGAATCAATTATCGAAGCAGTCGCCGAACCTCAGCTCTCGTTATTCTACGGTGGCGCCGACGGGTTGGCTTCCGCAGCGGGCCGCGGTGATGAACCGGTTCGCCGACTCATCCCCGCGCGCGACGATCTCCGTCCCTTGTACGTTACCGGCCACGGCCTCATCGTCGGCAAGACCGGTGAGGTGCTGCAAATCAGGGAACGCAAGAAGCCGGTCCAGGAGGTCCGCGTCGGCGAGATTTCGCAGGTGAATGTGTTCGGCAATGTGCAATTCACGGCGGCTGCGCTCCAAGGACTGTGTTGGGCTGAGAAGCCGATCGCGCACTTCTCGTACGGCGGATGGTTCTACGGCCTGACTCAAGGATTGGGCCTGAAAAACGTATTTCTGCGCAAGCGGCAATTCACCCTGGCTGAGGAGCCGTTTTTCGGCCTCTGCGTGGCGCGCGAGTTTGTCGCGGCAAAAATCCGTAATCAACGGACGCTGCTGCGCAGAAACCATCTCGAGCCTCCGCCGATCGCGCTCGCGCAGCTCAAGCGTTACGCGGAAGCCGCTCTGGGCGCGGAAGACCTCGGCGAATTGCTCGGCATCGAGGGCAACGCGGCGCGCATTTATTTCGCGAACTTTAGCGGCTTGCTGAAGGCTGGCGGCGATGATGGAGCCCCGACGCCTTTCAACTTCGAGTTCACCCACCGCAATCGACGGCCGCCCACGGATCCGGTCAATGCTCTCCTCTCGTTCGCCTACAGCATGCTCGCCAAAGACCTGACCATCATTTGTCACAGCGTCGGCTTTGACCCATTCATCGGCTTCTATCATCAACCGCGCTTTGGCCGCCCGGCGCTGGCGCTGGACCTGATGGAAGAGTTCAGGCCTCTGATCGCCGACTCCGTGGTGATCGGGGCAATCAATACCGCGATGGTCGGCCCCGAGGACTTCATCCAAGTCGGCCCGGCGGTCAATCTGACGCCAAGGGGGAGGAAGGGATTTTTACGCGCCTACGAGCAGAGAATGGACACACTCGTGACGCATCCGTTGTTCGGCTACAGGGTAAATTATCGACGCGTACTTGAGATTCAGACGAGATTGCTGGCGCGGGTGCTGACGGGTGAAGTACGGCGGTACGTCGGGTTCGAAACGCGCTAGGTGATGCGAGCGGCGAGGTGACGACGAAAACCGGGCAGCCGCTCGATGCCTTGAAGAGCTTGCATATATTGGACTTTCCGACTACGCGAAGGAGAGGCCGCCGATTTATCGCGCGGGTGGCGATGGACACTCGCAAAGCGTCTCAAAGTTCTTTGAAAATTCAATAGTTAGAAGCGGTCGATTTCCGCGCTCATCGGAGCGCGGCCCCATTGAAGTTTTCGCCTCGATTGCATGGGTATGGCCAGTAGCTTCGCATTTCCGCGCTCATCGGAGCGCGGCCCCATTGAAGTAACCGGCCAACGCTTCGCGGCGATCCCCGCGTTCACTACATTTCCGCGCTCATCGGAGCGCGGCCCCATTGAAGTCCTTTGGCGTCCCGGTGGCCCAGATGCCAGAAGTGAATTTCCGCGCTCATCGGAGCGCGGCCCCATTGAAGTGTCGAGTCCGCAGTGCGCAATCTCCAGCGGTTTTTCATTTCCGCGCTCATCGGAGCGCGGCCCCATTGAAGTATTTCTTCGATCCGGTCAACGCGGTGGTGCGTCTGGTCTCATTTCCGCGCTCATCGGAGCGCGGCCCCATTGAAGTAGCGTCGCGAAGAGCAGTTCCGCGCCTTCGAGGCGGCAGAAATTTCCGCGCTCATCGGAGCGCGGCCCCATTGAAGTTACGAAATCAGCTTTTACGCGAACCGACCGACATTCATCATTTCCGCGCTCATCGGAGCGCGGCCCCATTGAAGTTCGTTCCCCGCTGGCGGCTCAGTTGATCAGATTCTCATTTCCGCGCTCATCGGAGCGCGGCCCCATTGAAGTCGACTGCAGGCGCGAATAGCAACATCACGTCGCTGAATTTCCGCGCTCATCGGAGCGCGGCCCCATTGAAGTCGGATGATGGGGCGAAAGCGCACCGGCGAGAGATCGAATTTCCGCGCTCATCGGAGCGCGGCCCCATTGAAGTGATATACACGATTTCGCAAACGTCGATCCCGCGATGGTATTTCCGCGCTCATCGGAGCGCGGCCCCATTGAAGTCTCGTCACCACCGCCGTTCACCTTCCGCAGTGCGCATTTCCGCGCTCATCGGAGCGCGGCCCCATTGAAGTACCAATACTACCATTCCGCAGATCGAGATGTTCTCGATATTTCCGCGCTCATCGGAGCGCGGCCCCATTGAAGTCTGATCGACCTCGCGCAGAACCAGACGCAAATCCTGACCAATTTCCGCGCTCATCGGAGCGCGGCCCCATTGAAGTAAGACGGCGTAACCGGAACCGCCGGCGAGCGGACCGCCCGATTTCCGCGCTCATCGGAGCGCGGCCCCATTGAAGTATCACGAAGTCCGAGAAGCGCGGCGGGCTCTCCCATATTTCCGCGCTCATCGGAGCGCGGCCCCATTGAAGTTGAAAAACGAGGTTGTGCTCGGCATCAACGCAATCGGATTTCCGCGCTCATCGGAGCGCGGCCCCATTGAAGTGTGCGCGCGTCGCTGGTGGATTTGACGCGGCTGACGAATTTCCGCGCTCATCGGAGCGCGGCCCCATTGAAGTGCGCCGGGCGACCGGGTGATCCAACTGAGTAATGACTAATTTCCGCGCTCATCGGAGCGCGGCCCCATTGAAGTGTAGAAAGGGACGGCCGCATCCAGCGCAGCAGTCCGTCAATTTCCGCGCTCATCGGAGCGCGGCCCCATTGAAGTGCGGATCATCTGGTCGATGATCGGTTGCGGCACATCATTTCCGCGCTCATCGGAGCGCGGCCCCATTGAAGTGGCGCCGGTCGCGGTGCACGCGCCCGCAGCGCTCTTGCCAAATTTCCGCGCTCATCGGAGCGCGGCCCCATTGAAGTGGCGATAGTGGCACTGTGTCTCGTCGCCCATTTCCACATTTCCGCGCTCATCGGAGCGCGGCCCCATTGAAGTCTGAATAGCACGGGGCTGCTGTGCTCGGACGGTACTTACATTTCCGCGCTCATCGGAGCGCGGCCCCATTGAAGTTCAAGGTGTTGTCGCCGCGCTGCGCAAGGGGTTCAGATTTCCGCGCTCATCGGAGCGCGGCCCCATTGAAGTGTAATCCGCCCTGCCGCGTCGAGCGAGTTCTTTCTCGAATTTCCGCGCTCATCGGAGCGCGGCCCCATTGAAGTAACGCCCGTCGGGGTCTGTTCCGACTCGTGTGTTTCAACATTTCCGCGCTCATCGGAGCGCGGCCCCATTGAAGTCTGAAAAGCATGCGCGCGCTGTCGCCAGCGTGGGACGCGATTTCCGCGCTCATCGGAGCGCGGCCCCATTGAAGTTTCCGCAGCCCATGCCTCTGTGCGCTGCTTGCTCGGGATTTCCGCGCTCATCGGAGCGCGGCCCCATTGAAGTGTAGCCTCGCGATACGGTGTCTACGATGTAGGTAACTTGCGAATTTCCGCGCTCATCGGAGCGCGGCCCCATTGAAGTGCATCGCTGACGGTGCATATCGCACCCACCGGTGGATTTCCGCGCTCATCGGAGCGCGGCCCCATTGAAGTGATAATCCCGATTTTGCCAGTGGCGAGGACAATCTCGCATTTCCGCGCTCATCGGAGCGCGGCCCCATTGAAGTCGCGCGAACTTGCCCAGATGCGGCGGCAGCTTGCGGATTTCCGCGCTCATCGGAGCGCGGCCCCATTGAAGTGATTTCCTGTTCGGATACGTCGGTAGCCGCGGGCATATTTCCGCGCTCATCGGAGCGCGGCCCCATTGAAGTGAGAGCATCGCGCCGCCGGCCGTCGGAGCGCCGAAGATATTTCCGCGCTCATCGGAGCGCGGCCCCATTGAAGTCCGAGCGCGAGGGCTAGCTTAAAGAGGAATCGCCGATTTCCGCGCTCATCGGAGCGCGGCCCCATTGAAGTTTCGGATCGAGCGGTGGGCCCGCGCACCGGAAAATTCATTTCCGCGCTCATCGGAGCGCGGCCCCATTGAAGTAGTTGTGGCCGCGATGGCTGATGATCGGCGGATGCAGATTTCCGCGCTCATCGGAGCGCGGCCCCATTGAAGCAGGATCGTCGCCGTGCCGCTGGAACCCGCGCCATCGTGACAATTTCCGCGCTCATCGGAGCGCGGCCCCATTGAAGTCGCCTACGCTTTGCGGGACGTTGACCGGCTGCTTGACGAATTTTTGCGCTCATCGGAGCGCGGCCCCATTGAAGCGTGCTCGCGCGCGCGTCGCGGCGCCGAAGGACACATACCGAGCATCGAAGATGACGAGGACGCGCTTGAGGACCATTTCACAATCGACCGGGTAGAGCGTGGGCGAATATGGCTTGAGGCAATGGACGGAAAGGATTTGGGCCCAATCGCACTGCGCCCAGCTCTCGCCCGTCAATGCAAGGTCGGATGGGAGATCGCCGGTGTCGTCAGCCGGGTGCGCGGCAGATGGCAATTGCTGGAGGTGTGGAACGTCTATCCGCATTGACGCCGGATGGAGAGACGTCGCTCAGCACTCTTGTGGCGGTGCTCCGGGCTTTGGGAGCCGATCCGAAGATCGTCGCGAGCTTTCCGACTACGAAGTGCGGATTTCCAACTTGCGCAAGCTGGCGCGGAATCGGGAAACAGTGAGACAGTCCCGCGCCTGAACCGTTCGGCGTACAGCTTCATCTTGAGCGCGGTCGCGGTTCGCTGCATGCTAGTAAATCAGCATCGTTTCGGAAGGAGGCAATTTATGCCCAACCGTGTCACGGTACGTAATGTCAGAGCAAAGGAATTGAGTGCTGCGCTCCGCCGACGCTTCCATCTTGTACCTGATGAGGAGGTCAGTGTCACCGTGACCAGAGCGAGCGCGAGAAATGCGCCGCGCCGGAATGATCCGTGGGTGGAGATTCGGGGTACGCTTACCGCCGACGAGGCCGACGCGATGGTCCGCGCGATTCACACAAGCCGACGCAACAAGAGTGACGCTCCCGAGGTCGACGCGCCGTGAATTGGCTCCTGGATACAGACACGATCGTTTACTACATGAGGGCGATGCCGGCAGTGGTCGGGCAGCTTGAGGCGACGCGCGTCTCAAGCCGTTATGTTTCGCTGATAACGCTTGGCGAGCTCTACTTCGGGATTTTCCGCTCCGCGCAGGTAGAGAAAAATTTGCGGAGGTACCGCCGATTCTTTGCAAAGGTGAAACTCTTGCCTTTCACTCCCGCGATTGCCGAGCGGTTCGGTGTAATAAAAGCCGATCTGGCAAGGCGCGGTGAAATAATAGCCGATCATGATCTCTGGATTGCCGCGCACGCGCTTGTACAAGGGGCAACGCTCGTGACTAACAACGAGCGCGACTTCGCGCGCATTTCAGGCTTGCGGATCGAAAACTGGGCTAAGTAGGCGCACGCAGGCTTGGCAGTTTGTCGGGTCGGAGCAGTGCGAAGAACGAAATGTATGATTTTGCACCAGCGCCTGTAGAGTTTGCCCCACGTGGGGCAAACTGTACCAAAACAGCCACTTTGGGACACATTTCGGGCCGAAAAACCTAAGGTTTTCCGGGCTTTCTTGGGGGTTCAAATCCCTTCTGCTCCACACCTCAGTCGCCGCGGTTTCGGACATCGCGGAGAATCTTGCAAAATCTGCGCGTGTGCGCGCGATTCGCGATCGCGCGCGGACCCGGAGAATCTCTCCGGCAGCGCAAATGCCCAAAATCTGGCAAAAGCTCTCTGGGCGCGATTTGCCTAGGTCCGCGGATCATCGCCATTCATTCGCCGGCTCAAGAATGCCGGTGCTGAGAGCCACCCGCCAATATGCTCCTCTCTAGTTTTCTGCTGCCACCCTGCTAGCAAGGCTCATCCGCGCGGCCCAAGCGCTTATCGCTCGACTCGTCTTTGGCCGATTCCACTTCCCCGTCTTCCTAGCGTATAGGCTCGACACTTCCTTTTTTCCGCGAAAGTTCAGATCGAGTTCAGACGAAGTTCAGCCGAAAGGCATTGGCGGCCAGCTTCGACTGCCTTACGATTCGCGTAGCGGGGAAACATCGAATGGCCTCGAGGGGGTTTGATCATGGGCACAATCAAGCTGATTACAATGTACGGATCGCCATGGTCGGAGAGGGTCCGATGGGCGCTCGCATTCAAAAAACTGCCCTACGAGAAGCAGAATTACGAGCCCGGCATCGACGAGGCCGCGGTGAAGAAGTTGACCGGCCAGGCGATGGTGCCTGTGTTGGTCACCGGCGATAAGGTGATTCCCGATTCGAGCGCAATTTTGGATTGGCTCGAGGAAACGAGACCGGAGCCGGCGCTGTTACCCAAGTCGGCGAAAGAGCGCGCGATGGTGACGCTATGGGAGGAGATCGCGCTTAACGCGATGGGGACTCATGGTCGCACATTGATCACCGGGCGCCTGCTCCGCATCGACGATCCTGAAGCGCAAAAAAGCGGAAAGTACTTCGCGGAAAAGTACGGCTACTCAGAATTTGCGGAAGAGCAGAGCAGGCTCACTGCCATAAGGATCCTTACAAGTCTCAGGGACACGCTAAGCGGGCGTCAATACCTGGTCGGCGACACGTTCTCTCGTGCCGACCTGACCGTCGCAGCGATGCTGATGCTGTGGAAAGCGGCGCCCCAGGAGTTTTTCGTCTTTACGCCGGAACTGCGGTTCGTTTACCTCGACCGGCTTGGCGACGATCCTGCGTTCTCCGAGGTATTCGCCTGGCGCGACCGGATGTACAAGGACCATCGCGGCGAAGTGGTCAAGCCGTAGCGCCCGGAATCGGCTGATGCACTGCAAAAAGTGCGGCTCCGAAAATCCGCCCGGCACCAGATTCTGCGCTGAGTGCGGGAATCCTTTTCCCGCCAAGTGTCCGAAGTGCGGCGCGGAGTATTCGCCTCCGGCGAAGTTCTGCCGCGATTGCGGCGCCCCACTCGAAGCGAAAGCGCGTGCTACGAACGCGGCTGCGAACCAAGCCGCGCCCGTGCCGGAGCAGCACGAGCCCTCCGCCAGTGAAGGCGAGCGGAAGACTGTCACCTCGCTCTTCGCCGATATCAAGGGATCGATGGAGATGATCGAGAACCTCGATCCCGAAGAGGCGCGCGCAATCGTCGATCCGGCCCTTCAGCTGATGATCGAGGCAGTCCACCGCTACGGCGGCCATGTCGCCCAATCGACGGGCGATGGAATCTTCGCCGTTTTCGGGGCGCCGATTGCGCTCGAGGATCATCCGCAGCACGCACTTTATGCCGCGTTGCGTATGCAGGAGGATCTCAAACGTTACTCGGATCGGCTGCGAGAGCGTGGCGAGCCACCAGTCTTGATCCGAATTGGGGTCAATGTGGGTGAAGTGGTGGTACGAACGATCAAGACCGGCGAGACGGACACCGAGTATACACCGATCGGTCACTCGACAAGCCTGGCTTCGCGATTACAGGCACTGGCGCCACCGGGATCGATCGCGATCAGCCGCGCAGTGCGCCAATTGGTCGAGGGCTACTTCACCATCAATGACCTCGGGCATGCGCGCATCAAGGGGGTTACCGAACCGGTCGAGGTGTACGAGGTAACAGGGTTGGGGCCACTGCGTACTCGTCTGCAACGCTCTGCAGGACGCGGCTACACCAAGTTCGTCGGGCGCCAGAATGAAATACAAGCGATGAAACGCGCCGCCGAGCAGGCGAAAGCGGGGCACGGCCAGATCGTCGCGGCGGTGGCCGAGGCGGGCGTCGGCAAGTCGCGTCTCCAGTTCGAGTTCAAGGCCGTATCGCGATCGGGCTGGATGGTGCTCGAAGCATTCTCGGTCTCACACGGACAGGCTTCGGCCTTCCTGCCGGTGATCGACTTGCTGTACTCGTACTTCGAGATTTCGTCCGAAGATGATGCGCGCAAGCGGCGCGAAAAGATCAACGGAAGGGTACTGACGCTCGATCGTTCGCTGGAAGATACGCTTCAATACCTGTACGGGCTGCTCGGCATCAGCGATGAAGGCAATCAGATTGCGGAGATCCAGGCGCAAACTCGAAAGCATCGCGCGCTCGACGCGGTCAAGCGGATCCTTTTGCGCGAAAGCCTGAACCAGCCGCTCATCGTCGTATTCGAAGACCTGCACTGGCTCGATAGTGAGTCGCAGGCGTTTCTGAACTTGCTCGCGGACTCTATCGGCACCGCGCGCATTCTGCTCATGGTCAACTATCGGCCGGAGTACCGCCACGAATGGGGGAACAAAACCTACTATACGCAGTTGCGGCTCGACCCGCTTGGTAAGGAAAGCGCGGATGAGATGCTAACTGCTCTGCTAGGGAGCGAGCCGGATTTAGCACCGCTCAAGCGGATCATCATAGAGAAGACCGAGGGCAACCCCTTCTTCATGGAAGAGACTGTACAGGTTCTCCTTGACGAAGGAGCACTGGTGCGCAACGGCACTACAAGGCTCACCAAACCGCTGCGCGAGCTGAAGATCCCACCCACGGTTCAGGCAATCCTGGCAGCGCGCATCGACCGCTTGCCGCCGGACCAGAAAGATTTGCTGCAAACGCTCGCCGTCATCGGAATGGAGTTCGAGCTCGGGCTGGTCCGTCAGGTATGGCAGCCGCCAACCATCTCGGCGACTGCGGCGCGCGAACCTGGGAACATCTGACCTGGAGTCGATGCTGTCCGAGCTCCAGCTGGGTGAATTCATCTACGAGCAGCCGGCGGTGGGAGACCTTGAGTACACGTTCAAGCATGCGCTTACCCACGACGTAGCGTATAACTCGGTTCTCAACGAGCGCCGGCGGCTTTTGCACGAACGGATCGGCTCCCGCCTGGAATCGGTCTATCGCGACAACCTGGGCGATCACCTCGCAGCACTGACGCATCACTACGCCCACAGCGGCAATTCCTGGAAAGCAGTTGAGTATTGCCTTCTAGCGATCGAGCGGAGCACCGAGCGCGGCTCGGTCGCCGAGGCAGTCGCGCTCTTCGAAACCGGACTCGATCTTCTGCAGAAGCTTCCCGACGACGACTCGCGCGCCGACCGGGAGTTGGACCTGCGCAACGCGGCCTATAGCGCCCTCGGAGATATAAAGGGACTCGCTTCGCCCGAAGTCGAACGCACGATCGAGCGCGCAATCGCTCTTTGCCAACGTCCCGGCGTCAAGTGGGAAAAAAGCTGGTGGGCACTCTTCTCTCTTTTCTTTGTCCAACAGCTGCGCCCCGATGTTTGCAGAGCAGAAGCGATCGCTTCCGAATTGACCGCACGCGCCGAGGAACATCGCGCCGACGGACTCCTCGCGGAAGTCGGCAACTGGCTGGCTTACACCAAAATGGTCTCGGGCGATTTCGAGCCGGCCGCCGATGCTTTCGATCGGACGTGGACCATTCTCGAATCGATAACCAAACCGGCACTGGGTCCCCGCCGAGCACGCCGCACGGAATTCCGAGGCGCGGACATGGGTCGAGCGGCTGTACACAGCGGAAAACAACCGCATCATTTCGGGCTGGAACCTATGGTTTCTCGGTTACCCCGACCGCGCGCTGGAGCGAATGAATACCGCGGCTGCGATACCTCATCATAGTTCAAAGGGCTTGCTCGGTGACTTACACGGATTCGCCTCGTACATTTGCGAGCTTCGGCGCGAAACCCCGCAAATGCGCGCCAGCGCGGGGGCCAGACTCGCGATCGCTACCGAGTCGGGTTTCTTCAGCGGCCGGGCCATCAGCGAAATCTATCTTGGATGGGCCGACGCGCTCGACGGCGACCTGGAGCGTGGCATCGCGAGGATGAGAGCCCATATGTCGCAGCTTAAGGCCGGCGGCTCCGAATACATAACCGATCGGTGTCTTACATTTGTCGCGACGGCGTTAGGCCGCGCCGGTCGGTTCGAAGAGGGACTCGCGGCGTTAGAGGAGGCATTCCTTTTCATCGATAGGACCGGCCAACGGTACTACGAGGCGGAGTTGCATCGCCTGAAGGGTGAAATGTTGCTGGGCCACGACGCCTCGAATGCGGCTGCAGCCGAGCACTCCTTTCACTCGTCGCTCGATGTCTCGCGCAAGCAACGAGCCAAATCGTGGGAGTTGCGCGCAAGCACCAGCCTTGCGCGGCTGCTGCGAGACTTGAATCGCCGCGAAGAGGCGCGCCCGCTGCTCGCCGAAGTCTACGCGTCGTTCACTGAGGGCTTCGACACCGCAGACTTGAGAGATGCCAAGGCGCTCCTTCAGGAACTAAGCGCATAGGTGCGATGCAGGTCGACGCGAGCGCAAGACCGCCCGAACTGTGAAAAAACCAGGATCAAAGTCCAGACGAAGCGTATCTTCCGAAGACGCTCTGGACAGCAGACGCACGGCTTCGCAAGCGGAGCGCATCCTCAATTTCTGGATGACGCCCGGTCATGCCGCCGAAGATACTATCCATCTTTGGTCACGATGGTTCGTGCCCAATCCAGAGTTCGACAGGCTTTGTAAGTCTCTTTTCCTCAACAGTTACCGAGACGCAGCGTTTGGCCGCCTGGACAGCTGGAAAAAAGCCCCCAGAAGCTGTCTCGCGCTGGTATTATTGCTGGATCAATTTCCACGCAACATGTTCCGCGACACCGCCCGAGCGTTTGCGACTGACACTAAAGCACGCGAGGTCAGCCGCCACGCAATTGCATCCGGATTCGATCGCGAATTGCCGCCAGTCATGCGGATGTTTTTGTATCTGCCGTTCGAACACAGTGAAGATTTGCACGATCAAATAGAATCGGTACGCCTCGCCCTCGTTCTTGCAAATGACTTTGGCGAACCCGCGGAAGGTGCCGCAGTTCGGACGTCCGCCGAGTCGCACCTAAAGATGATTCGGCGATTCGGCAGGTTTCCGGGCCGCAACCAGGCGCTCGGCCGACAATCAACAAAAGAAGAGATCGAATTCCTTAGAGGTCAGCACCACAAAGCTGACGATTCTCGCCGGCTGTTCGCTTCGGAATCCAGTCTCGGCAGACGAAAGGAATCGGACTGAACGCGATCTCGAAGCGCTCCTCGGATCCGATTGTCAGGAATAAAGAGAAACATTCAGGGCGAATGCCGGGCGAGGATGCTCTCTGCAGCAGTGCTGCTTTAATCTCCAGGCAAATTCGTCGCCAAATCCGCGGACAATTTTTCGATGAAAAGGCGAAGTAGGGGTCAGCGGTTCAAATCCCTTCTGCTCCACCATCCAGTCTTTCGATTTTAGAACAAATCAGAGAATCGCTCGAAATCCGCGCCTGTGCGTGCGGTTTACGATCGGAGGCGGACACGGAGAACGCCTCTTGCCGCACGATTCGCGTGGATCGGCCAATTCCTCTCTCGGCGCGATTTGCCTAGGTCCGTCCGCGGCCTCCAGGCTCCTCTGCTATTTTCTTCGCGCGACCGCGCTCAGGAGTTTGTCACTAGGACGTAAAATTTTCTCTTGACCGGGGCGAAAGCTCCCACCATTATGGCCAAATTCTACCGATTGTATTTCAAGCAACTCCTAGAGAAGAAGTTCGCCAGTTGGAGAAAATCCGGGTGAAAGGTTTGATAAGAATGAGATTGGGGGCGTTCGCCCTCTTGCTGACCATTGGATGCGCCGCCTGCGGCGGCTCAAGCTCTTCAGGCGGTTCCTCTGGAGGTGGCGGGACGTCAGCCACTTTCAAGCCAGGGCCCTGTCCCGCTCCCGAAGCAGACGCATTGGCGAAACTCAACGCGAGTTGCGGAACGCTGACGGCTCCGCAAAATCGCAACAAGCTGAGTGAAGGCAAAGTTCAACTGCCGGTCGCGATCATTCCTTCGCAGAGTCAGCCGGCGCAGTCGGATCCGATCGTTTACATGGCGGGCGGTCCGGGAGCCAACGCCATCGGGCAGGCGCAAGATCTCGTCAACGTAGGCCTCAACCAGAAGCGCGACCTCATCATCATGAATCAGCGCGGGGTTGCCTACACCGTGCCCAATTTGGCGTGTCCGGAAATCGATATGGCCTTCGCCACCGCGGTTGGACTGCCTTACGATTCGCCGGACCACAAGACTCTGCACGTCGCGGCGACCAAGGCATGCCACGATCGGCTCGTAGGTCAGGGAATCGATCTGAGCAACTTCAACACCGCTGAAAACGAAGCCGACTTCGACGATCTGCGCAAAGCCCTCAAGATCAAGCAGTGGGACGTATACGGATTGTCCTATGGCACCGATCTCGCGCTCAGCCTGATGCGCGACTATCCGGATGACATCCGCGCTGTGATCATCGATGCGGTCCTGCCTCCCAGCGCGGTGAGTCTGGGATGGACGTGGACCAACGAGAATGAGGCCATCAACAACATCTTCCGCGCGTGCGCCAATCAGCCAGCCTGCGCCACCAAGTATGGCGATCTGAGCGCGCAATTCACGGCGCAGGTCCAGCAACTCGAAGCCACTCCGGTGACGTTAACGGTGACGATCCCGGGAACCGAGACGACTACGCCGGTGGTGCTCGACGGCGGCGCGATACTCAATTGGATAGGGTCGCTTCCAGATCCCGTGGTGCCAATAGCTTCCATTCCGGCGGCGATCGCAGAGTTGGTAGGGGGCCAGCCGACACAAATCGCCGAGGCGCGGGCCGTCGCCGCGAACCCTGCCGTGATCGGAGCAGTCGGCTACGGGCTTTTTTATGGTGTGATCTGCAGTGAGTGGATTCCATTTGAGCCCACCTCTCAGATTCTGGTGCAGGGACAACTGGCTTTCCCAGCCTATCCACAGAGCGTCCTGTCCCAGCCGCCGGGGTTGCCGTTTATGACCCAAGATTGCGCGGTGTGGGACGTTCCGTCAGCGTCTGGATCTGTGCGTCAGGTCACGGTTAGCTCAATACCCACGCTTGTGCTCAACGGAAGCTTCGACGGAAAAAGCGCCCCGCAGTGGGGCATCTATGCTGCCGGCACTCTCCAGAATTCGACTACGGTTACCGTTCCGAGCTCCGGACATGGAGCGCTGTTCCTGATCCAATTGCCGCCTGATGTACCGGCAAGGGCATGCATCGAGGGCGTCGTGGCCTCGTTCCTCTCGAATCCGATCGCCCCGGACACCAGTTGTGTTGCGGGGTTGACTGACGTGCCGTTTAACTGACCACGCGGAGCCCGGTAGTAAAAAATTTCCACAGAACGATGAACCCAGAGTTGAGAGTCACCCGCGCACTGATAGAGACAGGGATTTCGGCTGACTGGGGGAAAGGCGGGCGGTGCTGCGCCCACAAAGTTGGAGACAGGCATGAGTGGCTTCTTGCGATCGATGCAGAGAGTGCGCGTCGCACTATTGACCGCCGTTTTGGTTCTATTTGTGGCTGCGTGCGGAGGATCTTCAGGTAGCAACTCGGCGCCGGGAGTCGCCTCGGCCAAATTAGAGTCCGGGCCCTGCCCTTCGCGGGTCGCTTCGTCTCCAGCTTTCGCCAATGCGCAATGTGGACAGTTGATAGTGCCGGAGAATCGTCACAAGCCGAACGGAAAAACCATTAGCATTTCCGTCGCCATAATTCCTTCGATAACCCAACCCCCGAAGCATGAACCTCTTTTCTACATAGCAGGCGGTCCCGGCGGCGATGCGATGGGAGACGCAGAGTTTCTGGTTCCAATATTAAACCAGACCCAGGATCTCATCGTCTCAGCCCAGCGCGGAACCCTGGACGCGACGCCAGCGCTTCTGTGCCCCGAAATCGACGCATTCAACGCCGAGGCGGTGAGTCTCGTCTACGATGCACCATCGACCGGGACCCTGCACGTCGCGGCAACCAAGGCATGTCACGATCGATTGGTCTCGGAGGGAATTGATCTGAGCGCCTACAACACGTTTGAGAACATCCAGGACTTCATGGATTTGCGCAGGCTTCTGAAGGTGTCCAAGTGGAGCATCTTTGGAACTTCGTACGGCACTTACGTAGCGCTCGCCCTGATGCGTATGCATCCGGAGAACCTAGTGACCGTGACCATCGACTCCATCGCGCCCCCCAGCGTGGCGAGCCTCGGATGGACCTGGAGCAGCGCTGGCGAAGGCTTCAACAATCTGTTTGATGCGTGCGCCGCTCAGCCTTCCTGTGCTACCAAGTACGGAGACGTAAGTAGCAAGTTCACGAGCCAGGTCCAGCAGCTCGAGGCAAATCCGATAACCATCACGAGCGAGTACACACCAGGTGGTCCGCCGGTTCAGGTCGTACTCGATGGCGGTGCGCTGGTGAACTGGTTTGTAGCAGGCGGTCGCTCACTTTTCCCGTCGGTACCTTCGGCGATCCAGGAGTTGGTCAACGGTAATCCGGTTCAGATTGCTGCCAACCGCGCCGCCCTGGCAAACCCGGCGACGGAAAGCACACAGGGGTACGGCTTGACCTATGGGGTGTTTTGCAGCGAATGGATTCCGTTTGAGCCGCAATCAGAAATACTGGCGAAGGGCCTGATCGCGTTTCCTGACTATCCGGACTCAGTTCTCTCGCAGGCGCCGCAACTTCCGTTCGCGACTGAAGATTGCGCGGTCTGGGACGTCCCCAAGGCGCGCTCCTCGATCAGAGAGGTCACGACAAGCAGCATCCCGACGCTGGTGATAGCCGGCACTTTCGACGCGAAGACCTCGCCGATGTGGGCGACATACGTAGCTAAAACTCTATCCAACTCGACTACTATCATCATTCCGGGCATAGGCCATCTCGTAACGCCGCAGTCCGACTGCGCGCAGACCGTGTTCAAGTCTTTTCTCGACAATCCCACCTCCCCAGATACGAGCTGCGTGAATGGGCTAGAACCGCCACCGTTCCAATAGTCGCTCGCGAACGCGAACGGCTTCGACTAGCTGCTGGACGGGGCTTAGGGTGAATCGCGAAGATGCGCCAGCGCAACTCGCCTACGACGAAGCTCTTCGAGACGTAATAGCGATAGCGGCGCCCTCCCTTTCCTCCTCCTCCATGCACGTGTAGCGGGTCGCCGTTTTCGTCGAATAGTTTGCCCGCGAGCGGACTTCGCAGGGCTTCAATCTTGCGTCCATCACCCTGACGTGCCTGTCAGGTGTCCACGTGCGCTCGAACCGCGCCACGAATCCAGTCTCGACCGCCTGAGTGGCCTGACCGGGTTCGGATCGCGGCTGACGCGAAAGCGTGGCGAACATTCTCTCTCCGGATATCCGGTTTCTTCTTGGCCCAAATACTCCGCCAAGTGCGCAGACAATTTAGTCGATGAAAAACCGAAAGGGTGGTCGAGGTTCAAATCCAGCTTGGACCAGTCTCTCAATTTTTGCACGCTTCGACTCAACCGATGCGTGGCCCATCGGAAACCCGATCGGGAATGCGCAGGGTTGACGGCTGAGCTGGCGCCCTGCCTTCAATAACCAATCGCATCTCGAAGTCGCGAGCTACGCCTATTTCTGCTGGCTGCTATACGAGGCTGTAACTTTATATGGCGGAATAAGTAACTGTGCCGTGTAGAGGACGCCCTTGACATGATTTCTTATTCTTTGCCATTTTGCTTGTCTTGGGTTGGTTCCTGTTGAGTGTAACTTAGGGCGCGTGCCGTTAGCATGATTACCCAGAGGACACCGAAGGACCGGAAAGTCGGAAACCGACTCCTGCTGCGCGCCTCAGTTACCGCTGCCACCCGCTGCATCTTTTTGCCCTGTTCTCAATGGGCTGCCGTTCTTGTATTCATGGCCGGCCTAATTGCCGTTCTCACCAATACAGCAGCCGCGCAAACTATAGCGATGCACGGCACGATCCCATTCGAAGCCGCGCGGAATATCGCGATCCGGCGCGCCGACGCGGCGATGCCGCTCGAGCTCGAGATTACGCTTGCGGTTCATAACCGCGCAAAGCTCGATCACCTGTTGGCCGAGCAGCAGGATCCCAGGTCGCGCGAATATCATAAGTGGCTCAGCCCAGAGCAATTCCGCAAGCGCTTCGGTCCTAGCGATGCTGACTCGAAACACCTAAGAGAGTGGCTCGTATCGCGCGGATTTCGGGTCATCGACGATAGCGGCGAAGGATTCATCAGATTCAGCGGGACTGTCGCGATGGCCGAGCGCGCCTTTGCCACGCGGATTGCCCTGTTCGAGGACGGCAGCAAATTCGCGAACATCGATGAAGTGCAGCTCCCGTCGCAATTCAACGGCCTCGTCGCCGACATCGTCGGACTCAATAATTTGGGGCACCTGCGGCCGACCGTATCGGCTCCGCGAGTTTTGTCAGCACTGACCACATCCGCGGAATTGCAGAACGTGTTGGGCGGAATCTTTTCCACAACAGTTTCCGAGAGTGCAGACAGCGTACAACCAGAGCATCGTGAATCACCACTGTATGACAGTACCAGCTGGGGATTGCACTTTGCGCCGTCGGATTTTTATACCTTCTACGATGAGACACCGCTGCTGAGCGTTGGAATCAACGGCGGTAACAACGATTGCATCGCAATCTTCTCAGAATCCGACACATCGTCGGATTTCTATTCCATATTTGACAACGTGTTTGACCTGAGCCCGGCAGGGGTGACTATCGACGACATAGGGACTCCTCCCGGCCAGGTCCTCGGCGCGGAGAGCGAGTTGCTGCTCGACATCGAATGGTCGCACACAGTTGCACCCGGTGCCCCGATTACGGTCTATGCCGCCGATCATGGAACCGGCGCGACCGATGCAGTAGCCCTCAGCCAAGCGGTTGGCCGGGCAGTTAGCGACAATCACTGCGGAACCATCAGCATCAGCTATGACGACTGCGGCGACCCGGAGTCGTTCTATACAAACACCATGGGCGACATATTTGCCCAAGCCGCGTCGCAGGGGCAGAGCGTGTTCGTTTCGGCTGGTGACAACGGCTCGGACGATTGCCAAACTGGTTCACAAAACGTGAACGAACTCTCGACCAGTCCAAACGTCGTGTCGGTCGGCGGGACCCAGTTTCTTCCCAACTACTCCAGCCAAGGCAATGACGAAGGTTTTGTAGAAGAACTCACATGGAACGATGGTAACGGCGAGCCGGCGCAGGAAAGCCTCGGCCAGGGTGCAACCGGCGGCGGAGTCAGCCGGTTCTTCTCGAAGCCGCAATTTCAACAGGGAGTCACGCCTGCCGATGGAATGCGCGATATCCCGGATGTGGCGATGTTGGCCAGCGATTCGGAGCCCGGAGTCTTTGTCGAAGACGATGTTAGAGGCCAGCCCGGTTTAGAGGTCTTTGGTGGAACCAGCGTTGGAGCGCCGGTATGGGCCGGAATCTCGAAGCTGGTGATGCAGAGTAACGGTGGTCACCGTTTGGGCAATTTGAATCCACTCATCTATCAACTGGCTTCCGCGACTAACGGCGTCCAGATATTTCGCGACGTGGTCAGCGGGAACAATGCAGTCGATAGCCAAGTGAGTTTCGAGGAGAATGTCGAAGTCCCGGGATTCAGTGCGGGTCCCGGCTACGATCAGGTGACAGGCTGGGGCACGGTTGACATCGCGAACTTCGTGAAGATTGCTGCCGGCGCGACTCCGACTCCGACTCCTACCGGTTCGCCAACTCCAACCTCGACCCCTCATCCGACTCCGACGCCGACTAATACCCCGCAGAGGACTGCGACCAGAACCCCCACACCAACCGCGACCGTCACCGCAACCAATACCCCGATTCCCACACCCACTCCAACCTTCGTAGTGGAGAAACTCACGCTATCGACCAACTCGCTGTCTTTTGGCAAGACGCCGCTGCTCAGCAGTAAATCGAGGGTTGTAACTATAAGGAACGTCGGCAATGCGAAGACTGGCAAGACCGTTATCATTGGCACCCCGAGAATTTCGGGTCCGGGAGCCACGGCGTTCTCCGTGACAAGTGACTGCCAAACGCCGCTGGCGCCAAAAGAAAGCTGCAAGCTTTCAGTCACGTTCAACCCTGGTCAGATTCTTTCGCAGCAACAAGCTACGCTCACCGTTATCAGCAATACGGCCGGGCTTCCACGGACTGTAACTCTTCAGGGCTCGGGCCGACGGAAGTGATTCGTCTCTTGCCACTCCCGGATCTTTTCTCAAAAGTCCGATTACTGAATTGGATATGACCTACCTGTATAGCACTCATTTAAACTGTAAATCCGACTTTTAATCAGCAAATCAGCTTATCAAAAATCTACTCTTACCTACCTGACAGTCCCGAAAGTTTACAATCTGTTGGCTTGGCTTAAGTTGGCTCTTGCGCTACATCGTGCGGCAAAGAGCACGGACTTGACCATACGGTTGCGGAGTCAAGTAAGCGCGATTCATCGTCACGTTAACTCTGACCAGCGTGCGTGGGAGAAGGAACGTGAAAGTTGCCAGTTCCATAATTCGTGAGTCGGCATGCCTCATGAAAATCGCACCGCGCGGAATGGTGAACGATGGCGCGAGTAAGAGCAAGTAAAATCCTCACGGTCCAGGAGGTCAGCAACTATCTGCGTGTGCATCCATCCACGATTTACAAATTGCTGAAGCGACATGAGCTACCAGCGTTCAGAATCGGCGGCTCGTGGCGATTCATCGACACAGACATCGACAAATGGCTGGCGCGTATTGAGACCGGCTTCACCGCCACGCCGGTGCAACCAGATGCGATGAAACCCTTGAAGTAAGGTCCCCCACCTGTTCGTACCAATCGCAATATCCAAAACGCTTTGGCGACTGAGCCGTATCGCTTAGTTGAGAAATCACAGCGGATTGTCCGCTTCTCAATTGGATTATTTCGCTGCTTTCAATTGCTTCCTCGTGGGAAGCGCAGCACGACAATAGGCGACAAAATTCTGCTGCATTAACCATCGTTTCTACAAACCGTCGAGTTCTCACTCTTGTAGTGCTTTTAAGTGGAACAATTATTTTTATTATACAAGCTTGACATAAAGCTGGTCACAACATAGCAAGTACTGTGTTCGAGCTGTTTGAAGGTATCAATTTGTTTAGCCGAGTGTTGACGAAGAATGCTGCTCAGGATGGGTTCCTGAATGTTACAACGCAGAATTTTTCCCAACTTATTCTTGGCTGTGGCCTTGCTCGGCGGAGCAGCGGTCATCACCGTCGCGGCTATCGGCAATAACCAGCGGCGTCAATCGCTCCAGCCTGCTATCTCTAAGTCCTACATCGAAACGCGAATCTCGAAAGCTTATGGCAGATTGGCGCTATCCTTCGAGCCAAACGTCGGCCAGGCGGAACACGGCATAGATTACCTCTCTCGCTCAACCGGCTTCACGGTCTATGTGGCGCCGACTTCGGCGACGTTTGATTTTGCGGATGGCGACTCCGGCTCAGCAAGTGAGCGTCGCGAGCTGCGCATAAGATTCGAAGGCGCCGACGCACACGCGCTTCGAACCTTCGAACATCAACTGCCTGGTGTAGTGAATTACTATATCGGGAACGACCCGGCGAAGTGGCATTCGCAGGTCCCGACCTTCGCCAAAGTCGGTTACCGGGACGCTTGGCCGGGAATCGACCTTGTTTATCACGGCACCAGGGGCCGGCTCGAATTCGACCTCGAGGCGTCACCAGGAGCCAATCTGTCGCGGGCGCAGTTTGGCCTAAGTGGTATCGGCCGGGTCGAGATCGATCGCAGCGGAAATGCGATCTTGCATTTCGCCACCGGCTCGCTGGTACTGCACAAGCCCGACGCGTGGCAGGATTACGGCGGTGTACGCCATCCGGTTGAAGTTTGCTACCGCTTGAAGAGTGGATCGCGTCTCGCGTTTACGATCGGCGCCTATGACCATACGCAGCCGCTGGTGATCGATCCTTCCTTCACCATGTCGACTTTCGTCGGCGGCCACGTCGCACAATCGAATGCAATTGCGGTGGACGCCAACGGATGGACCTATCTGACTGGCTGGGCCAACGACAACTGCGCGAGCTGCACCAAAGATACAGGATTGTTCCCGACCACAGTCGGTTCCAGCCCCACGTTTACCAAAAGCAACACCGGCGACGCCTGGGTCGAGGTGCTCACACCGACCGGTACCGCGGTAGCATACGCAACGCTTATCGGCGGCAGCGAGTTCGACGAGGGTACTGCGCTCGCGCCCGACAACTCAGGTTCGGGGATCTCGCCTGGAAACGTATACGTGGTGGGCAATACTCAATCGACCGACTTTCCATTTAGCAACTCTCAGCCCGGGGTGGAATTCGGCAAGGGCGATGCATGGATCGCCAAGTTCGGCCCGACCGGAACAAAGCAATTTGCCACGGAAATTGGTGGAAACCAGAGTGACGTCGCAAACGGAGTGGCCGTCCAGCCCGGATGCGCCAGCACCGCGTTGAGGCCCTGCACTCCGGTGATAGTGGGCGCGACCTTCTCGAACAACTTCGAGTCTTCCAAAACTGGTACTCTGCTCGGCTCCGAGGATGCATTTCTCGTATCGATCAATAGCGATGGAGGTGTGACAGCGTCGCAGGTGGACGGCGCCAGCACTCCCGCGAGCGCCGCCGCGTACGGAAACAGCGTCGCGATCGATGGCAGCGGCGCGATTTACGTAACCGGAGGCACTGACGCCGAAACTTTCCCCACCGCCAACTCGGCGGTGCCATTCGGAGGCACTGCGGACGCGTTCGTGATGAAGCTTCCGCCGCCAGCTCCCACTTTCTCCGCCCCTATCTGGTCGCGATTTCTCGGGGGCTCGGGTTTTGATGAGGGCTTGGGGATCGCACTGACGCCAGGTTGCCAGTCGAACTGTACCGTGTTCGTTGAAGGCAACACCTTCTCGCCCGACTTTCCCGATACAACCAGCGCAGTCTTCCAGGGCACGGGCGATACATTCGTTACGGAGCTCAGCGAAGATGGCGCGACGAATCTCTATTCCACCATGCTTGGCGGCCTCCCGGACAAGACCCTGGGCGCAATCAATGGCATCGCGGTCGATAGCAGTGGCGACGCCTTTGTGGTGGGGACCACCAGCGCGAGAAACCTGCCTTTGGTAGCCGGCTCCAATCAGTTCCAGGCCGCCAACGGCGTCGTGTTCGAGAGCACTAATAATTTCAGCACTTCCACCTTCGCCAACTTTCCAGCCTCTGCGGGGTCGGTGATCAAATTCCAGGGCGCTATACCTGCGGTCTATGCAGCAACCGAGCGCGGAGAGATCTTTAGCAGTAGCGACGGGAACATCATCTGGAACCAGGCGGCCGCCGCTGGTCTGCCATCGGGTCCAATCACTTCCTTTGTCGTCGACACGAACTTTTCCTCTCCGCTGATGTTGGCGGCGACAGGCAGCGGATTATACATCTCCACCGACGGTGCAGCCGCCACCTTCTCCGCCACTGGAATCAATGATCAACTGGTCACCTGGACCGCCGACATCTCATCGAGCTCGAAACCACAACTCTCCAGCACGACGGTACTGGCAGGCGTTGTGGGAGGAATTGAAGTGAGCACCGATGGCGGCACATCATTTGACCCGAGCTGTGAAGTCAAAGGATTCCCGACTAACAACTCGATCATTGTCTATGACTGGGTGCTCGAGTCCTCGACTGGAGTTGCATATTTCGCGACCAACGAGGGCGTCTGGGCCTCTACGTCCGATGTGGTAGGGAACGCCTGCGGGTTCAGCGTAAGTCAGACTGGACTCTCGACGGTTGCAGCCCTGTCCATTCAAGCGGACCAGAAGAGCACGATCATTTATGCGGGTACATTCGAGGACGGTCTCTATGTAAGCACGGATGGCGACAATTTCTCTTCTCTGAGTCTCGGTTTTCCTGCACCGACAGTTTCGGTTCTCGCCAACGCGGCAGCGAACGCGACACCGAATACAATTCTCGCGGGCGTGACCAGCCTCTCTGAGGCGAGCATCCTCATCTGTACCGACGGAGGAATCTCCTTCAGTACCGAAGCGAACGGGGTCCTGGATTCCAAAGGGGCCGTGAGCGCCATTGGCGCAGACGATGCTGCCGCCAATCTCGATGAGGACGCCTTTGTCGCAGAAATTGCCGCCAGCGGCGGCGCTCCGCAGGTGGTCGAGTACGTCGGTGGTGACAACTATGACACCGGATCTGGAATCGCGGTTAACGCCGCCGGAAGTCTTATCTTCGTAACGGGTTCAACCTTCTCGGGAGACGGAACTTTTCCGATTGTGGATGCCATACAGAGTCAGTTCGGCGACTCAGACAGCGGTGGCTTCGTCAATGGGTTCGTTACTCAGATCAGCCAGCCCGCCGGACCGCCGTCAAGTGCAACGCCGACCAACACTCCGACCGCCGGTACGCCGACTGCGACTGAGACGGCGACGACAACTCCAAGTCCGAGCCCCTCACCCACGGTCAGCTCTACTTCCTCCGCGACCGCAACTTCAACCCCAACTCCGACGGCAGCCGCGTCGCCTACGCTGACTCCGACCGCGACCGCATCCGCTACAGCGACACCAACCGCGGCGCCGACTCCGGTCAGCGCCAGATTGACGGCTTCGCCGAAATCGCTGGATTTCCCGGATGAAATCGTTCTCGGCAGTAACGGCACACCAAGCCGAGCGATGAATGTCACTCTGCGCAATTCCCGGACGTCGAAACAGGATCAGCCGATCACCATATTGACCATGAGTGCGAGTCCTCCGTTCGCAGCCGCGCAAACGTGCGTCGGCCAAGCTATTCAGCCCGGCGCAACGTGCCAGGTCGCGGTCACCTTTACGCCCTCCAGCGCTGGAGTTGCGCCGGAGGGGTCGCTGGTAGTGACTAGCAACGCGAGCGATCCGTCAGTCTCAGTGAAACTCAAGGGCAAGGCTAAGACCGCTGGCATAACGATCACTCCCAAATCACTAAGCTTCGGCAAGGTAGCGATCGGCGAGTCGAGCGCCGCGATGACGGTGACCCTTACCAACGAGAATCCACTTGTTATGACACTCGCCGCACCTACTCTGACTGACCCGAGAGGTGAGTTTGCAATCGACACGACCAATTGCACCGCGACTCTCGCCGTTAACGGTGGAACGTGTTCCATCAGCGTACTATTCCATCCGACCGCGAAAGGATCGGCGAAGGGCGAACTCCATCTCAACGACGACGCGGCGGGTAGCCCACAGCAGGTGAAGCTAAGCGGGGTTGGTGGTTGAGGCGATCGCGAGCCGAATTAAGCATCCGAAATTTCGCCGGCAGTATGGTGACCGACCGGTTCGATCCATATCGCCGCAGCTTACTCGGCAGCTCTCCAGGAAATCGTTGATGCGCCTATCAAATCGATGGCTTTCAGTTATTGCGCCGCTGGCGCTTTTGAGCCTCGCTGCCTGCCACTCGCATAGCGCGCAGAACGGCCAGAACGCGCAGGATGCGTCAGCTCCGGCGGCGAGCGTCGACCGGGGTGCCGATCAGAAGCAGGCAGCGTCTTCGAACCCGGCACCGAAACTGGTTCTGGTCTACCGATTCCACATCCCTTCGGACTTGTTGATGGAGAGATTCTCGACTGGCGTCAGCTCTCGCGGCCGCGATACCACCTGGGAGCGGCAAATTGCTCTAGCTAACGAGGTTCAAGATGGGGTGGCACGCGACCTGGTCGATCGTATCAGTGCTCTCGGTATCCCGGCCAAGCGTTCCAGCAGCTCGCTGAACCCGACGCCGGTTTGTCTCATCCTCCAGGGACAATTCGTCAGCCGCGATCAGCTCGATCCGAGTCACCGCAACGTCATTGGATTCGAGCCAAGCCAATCCGTGGTTGTCGTACACGTCACGCTGTCTCAGCTGGTTGCGAACAAAAGCTCAGTGGTGATGGCGTTTACGACTCGCGCGCACAGTGCTCCGATGCCGGATGCACTAGTGAACGTTGGGGCAGGACTCGGCGGTGCCGGGAACCACAACGGCAATTCCGCGCCTACCGCAATTGAGCACTACGGGCCTCAGGTCGAAGATCTCGCGAGCCAGAGCGCCGGTCAAATTTCGGCCCAGCTTGCACAGTACTTCAGCCAACAAGGTTGGATCAGCCCTGCCACACTGAGGAGCCAAGCCACGTCCAATCGCTAGCTGAATCGGCAGCAGAATTCGCCCGCACGCTCTGTATACGCGGCGTGGCGCGGATCCTAACGCACTACGGTTTTGCCGGTTGGGCGGCGCTTCCTCCAATTTTTCCTCCAGCGGCCCGGGTCGATGCACGCTTGGAATTCGACTTGAAGCCCGGCGGGATTGCGAAAGTTTCGGGAGGAAGGTCCGTCACTTCAATCTTTGAGACCTCAATCTTGCTCGTCAGCGGATGCCGTTTTGCGAGCTTTTGCTGAATCTCAACCCCCTCATTGGGAATTTTCTTTCCCTTGGGCAGGGGGCTGGCGAGCATCTCCGTAGCCGAATCAATTGCTAGCGGAATGCCTGGCGGAATAGAGATCGAAGACGGCGTCAGTCCCGCGTTCTTCAACTTTTCTGTCATGGCCGAGCGGTATTCACTGAACTCGCGGGCGCCCGGCGCGCTGCTGGAAACGCATTCGGTAGTCGTGTAACGCACATTCGGCGCTTCAATTAAACCCGCGTAATCGTCGCACGCGTAGCCTGCGATCTTGTGCGACCTCCCGGTCTTTTTAAGGTCAAACATCCCTTCGCTACGCGCGAAAATCTCGCCCATCGGTCCGGTCGGAGGGAATGGCGCTTCCGTGTATAGCTTGTGCGCCAAATCGAGCTGATACATCTTTCCTGCATCCAAGTCGGTGATGATTGCGCCTTGGTAGAGAACAACTTTGCGCTTATGACCCTGTATCCACGTAGTCTCATTAAACGTTCGATCTTTTGCCCCGCCGCTGGTCTGCCGCTGCTCAGTGATGGTCACTCCCGCTGAAGCGGGAATCGCCATCAGAACAAGCACGATCGCCAACGGTGCGCCGATTGTCAGTTTCATGATTCAGTACCCTCCGTTTTTCTATGCGTCTTCAGAATGACCGAAAATTCGACGGAGCGGACTCCCGCGTTTGGGGTTGCGCCGGCTTTAGGCAAATGGCCGATCGTTTTGTTGCGCCGGTTAGCCAAGAAAACGCATGACTGTGTATGCGGTCGCCGTCCATCTGTCAATGTGCAGTGCGTCAATCACAGTTCCCGACCGTTCCGCGGATCGGACCAATCCGCAGCACATTTGGCGCGCATGAAAGTAGATTATTCGACGCTCACTGGCAGCGAATTGAGTTCTTGCCGGAATAATCAATTGTCGTGATACCGCCATGAAACTACGGGCCGTCTCGACGCAAGTCCGGCGGAATTCTATCCTTGCCCCGAATGAGGTCAATTCACCATTTGCAGTCGCTCTCCGAAGAGGCCCTATGTCGAAGTTGATGCTTGCTTTCGGCTCATTCGTGATCGGTGCAATCTCCACGTTCGTCGTACTTACCGGCAGTCAGGCATTGATCTGGGCGCAATCTCCTGCGGCATCATCGTCATCGTCGCCGTTAGGTTCAGCTGTACGCCCCGAGACGATTTCGGTAGACGCGCGAGTACCCAGGGTTCCAGAAATTCCGGTACGGTTCGCCAACCTGTCGTTCCCGGCTAACCAATCGGAGCAGCTTGACGGTCTGAGTTGCACGGGATGCGCCTTCAGCGATCCGTTGCTCATCTATGGAGGGGGCGAATACCAGTTGATCAATACGACCTTCGCCAGAGGCACCCTACGGATCCAACTCGTAGGTGCGGCACAGAACACGTTCAATCTTCTCCAGCAGCTTGGACTTCTCCGTGAACCGTCCTTCAAAGGACGGGTGCCGAAGTCCAAGGTGCCTCCCACTCAGACGGTCGAGCTCGACAAAACGATTACGATCAGCCTGAGCAGCGTTCACAGCCAGCGATAAAATCGCAGAGCGCTTTTTGTCCGCAGAGCGCACTCCGGCGACAGCCAAAACTGTCGACCCGGGCGAGTTTTGAGCGATTGGCCGAATTTAGACGTTGAAGTGGATAGAAATTGCCAATGCGAAGGGACCAGTCGCGGCTAGGTATGAGGGCATGATTGAGACGATTCGGCGGCTAACATTAAGTTAGCTAAACTTGCTTTAAGCTGAAGTTCTTTGTCAATCCCGCTGAAAGAAAGGAGCGCCAGCCGTAACCCATCTTAGCAGGAGGAGGAACGGACTGGCGCCCCGGCCCTCGGTATTACCTCGGGACCATCAAACAATCTAGCAAACGCGGTAATCTGTCAGCAATCGGGCGAACCAAAGTTTAAACCCGCGCATTTCTACCGAACTCTCAACCGGCGTTGCGATCTGTTCTTAGAATTTGGTCGAGAGGTTAGGTACGTCGCCTCAAATCAAAATTGTTGGTAAATACGATCGTAACTTCGTTCAGGCAAGTTGTTTCTAGGGTATGCCTATCCAAACTGGCCACTGCTCTATAAACGGCGAGATGTATTTTAATATGCCGTCCCATCACAAAATTCATCGCAACGTCGCAAAAGTAAGATATCAGGAAAAAAACGGTTTTTTAGCTGATTGTTATAATAATTGTCACTGAGTAGGTGATACCTAGATGAAACCGTATCCCCGTAGGGGCTTTCGCTCTGTTATTGGGTGTGTAAGAGGAAAACAAAGAGACAATTTTTATGACATTTCGATCACAATTTGTGCTTTGACTCATGCTTGCAACACGGCTGTACAAGTGGGATAAACCACGAGACGCAACGAAAACACGCGAAAGAAGTGCAAGAGCAAGCCTTAAGCATTCCTGAGCGCTTCGGAGGTTCGCAAGCAGAAAAGACACCGAATTAGTTTTAGCTCTAATAGTCCGTAACCCATAGCAGGAGGAGGAACGGAAATGCGTAAGAGCCCAATCAACCAAACGGTCTTAGCATGGGCCGGCGTACTGGCGATAGCGCTGGGCGCCGTGATCTTGCTTGGACCAACAGCCCAGGCGGGTACGTTGCGCCGGGCTGGAACCAACCAAACCGGTTCAGGCGGTGCCGATCCTGGCACGTTCCTGACCGGTTATTTTGACACCGCACCTGGTTCCGAAGCATTTGGCGCCGGAGATAACGCTCTGCGGATCGAGAATCCGACGGCGGCCAACGGCAATCTGTGCGCGATGATCTACATCTTCGATGCGAGCGAAGAGCTCGGCGAATGTTGTGGATGTGTCCTGACTCCCAACCAACTGCTGCAGGATAGCGTTGACACTATTATCGGCAGCGCGTGGGAGATCAGCGGCGGGACCCCGGAGCAGGGCGTGATTCAGATCGTGAGTGCACTGCCCAATGTGGGAACGACCTGCAACCCGGCGGCTGCCTACACCCCGACTGCGAACCTCAACGGCTGGGTGACCCATGCGCAGACGGTTGGCGGAATCACCGGCCTGACTGAGGTGAGCCTGACGGATAACGGAGCAGCCGATGCGACTGAGGCGGCCTACCTCATCTCGACCTGCGGCGACATTCTGAGCAACGGCTCAGGCAAAGGTGACTGCACTTGTCCGACTCAGCCAGATGGAGTTCTCGCACCGTAGCCGCGGGCAGTACACGAGGACACGGGAGGAACAAATTATGAAAAGTAAGTCTATAAAGAGTATGGCTCTGGCATGGACGGGCGCTCTGGCCATCGCGTTTGGGGCTGCGCTCGTCCTGAGTCCGACTGCCTATGCGCAGCCGGGTACTTTCCTGACGGGGACTTTCGATCTTACGGCCGGTTCCGAAGCATTTGGCGCAGGAGATAATGCTCTGCGGATCGAGAACCCCACCGCGGCAAATGGCGATCTGTGCGCGATGGTCTACATCTTCGATGCGAGCGAAGAGCTCGGCGAATGTTGCGGTTGTGCCCTAACCCCGAACCAGCTGCTCTCGGACAGCGTTGAGACAATCCTGAGCGACACCTGGGAGATCAACGGTGGGACACCTGCGCAGGGCGTGATCCAGATCGTGAGCGCACTGCCCAATGCGGGGGCGGACTCGTGCAACCCTGCGAAGGCGTATACCCCGACCGCGAACCTTAACGGTTGGGTAACCCATGCGCAGAGAGTCGGCAGCGTTGGCGGTCTTACCGAGGTGAGCCTGACTGACAACGGAGCGGCCGACGCGACCGAGGCATCATTCCTGATCGCGGAGTGCGGAGACATCCTGTCCAATGGCTCGGGCTTTGGGAGCTGTGCTTGCCCGACTCAGCCCGACGGGACGTATACCGAAACCGCGGTGAAGACTGCCGGAACCGCAGTGAAGACAAAGCTAAGCAAAGTCAAGGCGTCCAATAGTCATGGCGTCGGAGTGAGATGACGATCGGTGCGCTACGCGTACGCTCAAGGAGGAATCGAAATGCGTAAAAGTTCATTTAATCAAACGGTTGCAACATGGGCCGGCGTACTGGCGATTGCACTGGGCGCCGTGATCATGCTTGGACCAACGGCCCAAGCGGGTACGTTGCGTCGGGCCGGGACCAACCAAACCGGTTCAGGCGGTGCCGATCCTGGCACGTTCCTGACCGGTTATTTTGACACCGCACCTGGTTCCGAAGCATTTGGCGCCGGAGATAACGCTCTGCGGATCGAGAATCCGACGGCGGCCAACGGCAATCTGTGCGCGATGATCTACATCTTCGATGCGAGCGAAGAGCTCGGCGAATGTTGTGGATGTGTCCTGACTCCCAACCAACTGCTGCAGGATAGCGTTGACACTATCATCGGCAGCGCGTGGGAGATCAGCGGCGGGACCCCGGAGCAGGGCGTGATTCAGATCGTGAGTGCACTGCCCAATGTGGGAACGACCTGCAACCCGGCGGCTGCCTACACCCCGACTGCGAACCTCAACGGCTGGGTGACCCATGCGCAGACGGTTGGCGGAATCACCGGCCTGACTGAGGTGAGCCTGACGGATAACGGAGCAGCCGATGCGACTGAGGCGGCCTACCTCATCTCGACCTGCGGCGACATTCTGAGCAACGGCTCAGGCAAAGGTGACTGCACTTGCCCGACTCAGCCAGATGGAGTTCTCGACTAGAGCGTTCTCATGCGAAGCCGCGCCGCCGGGCTTTTCCGGCGGCCGGCATCGCAAACAGTGACGAAAATCGCAACAGGAGATCAGACTTTGAATCATTTAAAGATCAGCAAGCTTATAGCAGTCGCTCTCCTTGCCGGCGTAGTCAGTTTCGGTACTGCCTCCTTGGGCGACGATCGGCCGGTCGGTTCGGCACCGGCAGTGGCTCAAGTAGGCAATGTACAAATCAGCCTCGACAAAGTTGAACAGAGTTCGGGATCGAGCCTGACTCAAGCGCGCGGCAGAGTCCTCAACGCGCAGTATCAATACTATGTCGCGCAGCATGAAGCACTGGAAAAGCTGATCGACAAGGAAGTCCTCGAGCAACAGGCTCGCAAGGAGAAGGTAACCGTCGAAGAGCTCCTCCGCCGACACATCAAGGACACCATCAAGGATCCCAGCGAAGAGACGATGAGAATCTATTACATCGCCCTTCAAACGGATCAGCCCTACTCTGATCTACGCGGCAAGATCCGCGACCATATTCGCGACTTGGAGGAGCGCAAGTTGGTCGCCGACTACGTCAAGTCGCTTCGCGCTCAAGACAAGATCCAGATCATGCTCGAACCTCCGCGAGAGGAGGTGGCTACCGGCGCCACGCCCACGATGGGACCGGCCGCCGCTCCGGTGACGGTGGTGGAATTTGCGGACTATCAATGCCCCTATTGCCGCGGCACCGAAGCCAATGTCGACAAACTCCGCGCGCAATTCAAGGATCAGGTGCGCTACTCATACCGCGACTTCCCCCTCCCCAATCATCAGTTCGCGGAAAAGGCTGCCGAGGCGTCCAGATGCGCGGCTGATCAGGGAAAATTTTGGCAGTACCACGATCTTCTGTTCACCGGCGATGGCAGCGACCTCAACGTAGCAGGTCTCAAGGCATTAGCGAGCAAGGAAAAACTCGACACCGCCAAGTTCGACCAGTGCCTGGACTCGAACAAGGAACAAGCCGCAGTCCAAGCGGATCTTAAACAGGGTGAATCGCTAGGCGTCTCGGGAACTCCGAGCTTCTTTGTCAATGGTTATTTCATCAGTGGCTCGGTGACCTACGACACGCTGAGAGAACTGGTAGAGCAGCAGATTGCCGACGCGCATGCTGCGTCCGGTTCCACGATTGGAGAGCGATCCGGCACCGCGCACTCGGCCAACAGCGCCGACTGTAATACGGCTCGCTCGGCCTCTATGGATCGCGCCGCGAGCGGGAAAATCTGCAGATTTCCTGGATAAGCAGTCGCGCGGAAAGCTATCGGATCAGCGGTTGAAAACATGGTCTCGAAGGCAGCAATAGATGCGAGCGCAAACCACTGGTGGGTTTATTTGAAGCTGCATGGACTAGCCTCACGCAGCCGACTTGGCGCGTGCGTGTATGCGGGGGCTGAGAGCGCACACGACTCTCATGCTGCCGCGGAATCGAGCTTCGCTAGCTTGTCCGGCCCTTCGACTCTCCTCGGCTCGATAACCGATTGAGATGAACAACTCGAGTGACAAGGCCTCGCGCGCGAGGCACGGCAGGACTCGCTCATCAGCATGGATTCGCATAGGCACGATATCGCTGTCACAAAAAGGTCGAATCAATTTATGAAGAAGTTAGCCAGACAAAAATCGTCTCTGTATGTCACCGGCTTGCTCGCCATAATTGGCGCCCTAATCCTGCTGCTTTCTTCGGGCTCGCATGTAATGACAGCGGAGGCATGGATGCACGCGCGGCAGTCGAATAAGACGACTACGCCGCAGGAGCGGCAGGCGGCACGCGAGGAGTACTGGGCGAGCCGGCACGGATTGCAGTACGGGTTTCCCAAGCACGCGCTTAGCGAGGCGGTATCGCAGATGCGCGCGATGGAAAGCGCGCGGCAGAGCAAGCAAGCGGGGTCGTTGTCGCAAGTGGTGGGGACGCCAGATGTATCGGAGTTGACCTGGAACTTCATCGGTCCGCAGCCGATTACCGAGAAGTCCAACTTTACCGGCAAGGTGTTCGGCAGTGACTTTGCCGCCACCGGGCGGATAACTTCGGTGGCCGCAGACGCCAACGGAGTGATAGTGGCGGGGGCGGCGTCGGGAGGGGTGTGGCTGAGCACCAACAATGGGACGACATTTGCACAGATCTTCAATAGCGAACCAACCCAGGCGGTGGGCGCGATTGCGCTGGACACCACCACCACGCCGAGCACGATCTATGTGGCCACCGGCGAGGGCAACGGCTCATTGGACTCGCTATACGGGCAGGGCGTCTTCAAGTCGTCGGATCTGGGAGAGAGTTGGACGTCGCTGGGGTCGAGCGGCCAGTTCGATCACGCCTCGTTCACCAGTCTTGCGATCGACACCACCACCACGCCTGGGACTCCGCGCCTGTTCGCGGGAGCGACCAATGGGCTGAGCGCGAGCGAAGCCGATGCGGCGATCTTTGAAACCGAAACCGGCGACACCGGCCTATGGTTCTCCGGCAACGGCGGCACCACCTGGACGCAGTACCCCGCGTCCACATTCGGCAACTGTGAAATCATAGGCGGCGTCAACTCTCCGTGTCCCGCCGACGACGTGAAAATTGATCCCAGCAATCCGCAGAATGTCTACGTCGCGATCGATTCCAACGATGTCTACTATTCGCATGACGGTGGCCAGACCTTCACGGCCGCATCATTCCCCGGCGGCAGCATCGCGCAAGGACGCCAAAGTCTGGCAGTTGGTTCCCCGAAGAGTGCCGGGCTGCCGGGCGTGGTTTACGCGATGATCGGAGCCGAAAATGGCTCCAGTTATACAAACCTGTTCGTTTCGTTCGACGGAGGCGTTACGTGGAATCCGACCACCGGTCCGAACGCCATCCTGACACCGACGGTTCCGTCCTTCACCCAAAATGGCTTGGTGCTAGACGGCACCGGCGTGGGTAATGTCTCACAGTCGTATTTCGACCAGGCGATGCTGGTCTCACCCAGCAATTCCAAAGTCGTATATTTTGGGGGCGTTGGCCTATACGAGTCGACCAACTGGGGCAACCAATGGAGCTTCCTGCCGTCCAACGGAGGTCTACATCCTGGTCAGCACGCGCTGGTCTTTGATCCATCGACCGGCCAGATCCTGGTTGCGAACGACGGCGGCTTGTACAGCTTCAATCCCGCGACGCCGAATACCTTTACTTCCCTGAACGCAAGCATCAGCGCGAGCCAGATCCAGGGGATCGGCGTGCATCCGACCAACAGCAATGTGATGATCGCCGGACTGCAGGACAACGGCACCCAGCTTTACAGTGGTGAAGTCGGGACCTGGTCTGGCGCCGACAGCGAGAGCGGCGATGGCGGGTTCGCGCTGATCGATCCGAACGATCCCACCCACGTCTATCACGACTTCTCGATCGCCGAACTGAGTGGTGCGCTGATCTCGGAATCGATCAATAGCGGCTCGACCTGGTGCAGCGCGACGGTGACTGGGCCGAACCCGTGCAACGCCCCTGATGCCTGGACTCCTAACCTCAAAGCGGCCATGTCCGCAGCGGATGACCCGGGTCCTGCGTTCTATCCACCGATGGCGGTCGATCCAAAAACCGCCTACCGTGTGCTGTTCGGCGCTCATGCAGTCTACGTCTCGACCAATGGAATGCAGACCTGGACCTTGCAGAGCAATCAGGACCTGACCAGCGACGGGATCGACGGTGCTGACGTCTGCACTGATGCGACCTGTTCGCTCGAGGATATCGAGTTCGCGCCGTCGGACCACACCAAAGCGTGGGCGGTGGCGATGAGCAATCTCTCCGGCTCGGTCGCCTTTGCGGTCAGCAACACCACCCAGGCGAACATCTTTGTGAACGGGAGTAACCCGAACGGCGGACTGTGGACCGACGTCACCGATGCGATCAACAGTGTGTTTCCAGTGGTAAATACGCAGGCCACTGGCATCGCAGTCGATCCGAACAATTCCAATGTCGCATACCTGAGCCTCTCCGGGTTCCACGCTGACACCGAAGTCGGACATATCTACAAGACGATCAACTTTGGCAAATCCTGGACCGAAGCCGACGGCTCGACGGCCAACGGCAACACTCCCGGTTCATCGCCTTTGCCTGACGTGCCGGTGCTGAAGATCCTTGTTGATTCGACCGATACCAGCGGAAGTTGCGGTGGCTCGCCGTGCAGCAACAGCATCTACGCGGGAACCGACATCGGGGTGTTCCACAGCGCGGACGGGGGCAACACCTGGCAACCGTACAATCTGAATGTGATTCCCGCGGTACCGGTGTATGACATGGCCCAGAACACTCCGGGCAACATCTTCGTCGGAACCCACGGACGCGGGGTCTATCAGCTCGCGCCGGTAACCAGTGCCACCCCGACCCCGACTCCAAGCACCAGCCCGACCCCGACCGCCACTGCGACGTCAACCGCTGGCGGCAGCCCGACTCCGAGCGCGACCGCGACTCCAACCGGCACTCCGTCGCCAACCCAGACCGCTACCCAGACCCCCACTCCGATGCCGACTCCTACCCCGGTGGTCGAAAAGCTCACGATTTCGCCTAAGACGCTGAGCTTCGGCAAAGTCCGAGATGGCGCGAGCAAGTCTAAGCTCGTCACCATCAAGAACGCGGGCTCGAAGAAGAGCGGCAACACGGTGCAAATTGGAACGCCGACAATTTCGGGTTCCGGAGCGGCGGATTTTTCGGTGACGAGCGGCTGCCAGGTCCCGCTCGCGCCACAAAAGAGCTGTAAGCTTTCGATCACATTCAGCCCTGGGCAGGCCACGAGCACGGAGGACGCCACGCTCGGGGTCCTAGACAACGTAGCGGGACCGGAAGTGATGATTCCGATGACGGGGAGCGGTAAGGCCCCGAAATGACAGGGAGGAAGCTGTCATTAGAACTCCGCGGGGGCAAGATTGGCGCCCCTTGCCTCCCGCGGAGTGTCAGAGCTTCGGAAAGAAGACTTAGGAAAGCGGCGAGACATCGGCCGGCACGTGGGCCTCAACTCCCATTGAGGACGGCCGTTGCCTTGTTCAGCCGATCGCTATACGCGTTGAGCGCCTCGGCAGTGAGCTCGACGTATCTGTTGGCGTCGGTCCAGCGTCGGTCTTCGATCGCCTCGCGAATACCGGGTAAGGTCTTGGCTCCGTAGCCGGTGAAGCGACCGGGTGCGTAAACGAGATTCTTGTACCAGCTCCTACCGGGCAGCCCCACCTCGGGCGCGAGAGTCTGGTCGATGTTCAACATCAACACCTGCAGGCGCGCAATCTGACCGGCGGACAGGCTTGAAGCGTTTTTCGCGAGCGCGTCGTCGTAAGCCTTGGCGGCGCGCTTCAGACGACTTACGGAGTTCTCGAGCGCCGCGAACTCCAGGTGCGGGACACGATCCAGCGCCGTGGGCAGCCCGCTCGACTTGGTGGGATCGGACGCCAGCTGGAATGCTCGGTCGCGTAGCAGCTTGGCTTGCGTGTCAGCCTCCTCCCGTTCGTCGACCGAGAGTTTCTTCACCTGATCGAGATAGTCCGAGACCGCGTTGGCGAAATCGCTCGCGTTCTGGACGGGAACCTCGGAATCGGCGACGCGCAGTACTATCCGTCCCGACCGTCTTTGCCAGCATCGCGTCATATACGAAACCCGGATCGACGAAGCGGCTGTGATGCTCGAAAGTGTCGTAACGAGAGTGGTAGACGCCATTGGAATGGCCCTCTTCGCCGAAAGCAACATCCAGCGCAGGCACACCCAGGTGATCAAGAAAGGCTGAAAAGTCGGAACCCGAACCCAGTGCCCCGATAGGGAAGTCCTTGTCCGGATCGGCTGCGATCTTCGCCTCGTTCTTGACTTGCTCCGTGGCGCTCGGTGCGAGCGCAGCGATTCGCATCTTGGCGCGCAGCCGCTGGCCGATGGAAACGCCGGTTTCAGGATCGACTACATCGGCGGCGACTTCGTTCACCAGGTGCTGGAAGTCGGGGCTGCCCCCTACCTCCAGAAAGCCTCGTTCGTTGGAGTCGGAGTTTATATAGAGGACGACTTTCTTTTTCAGTTCAGTCGCGTGCTGCTCCGCCCATTCGGTCGAGCCCAAGAGCATGGGCTCCTCGGCGTCCCAACTCGTATAGACGATCGTACGCTTGGGCCGCCAACCCTGCTTGGCGAGGCGGCCGAACGCCTTGGCTTCGGCCAGCAGCGCGACTTGACCCGACAGTGGGTCGGTGGCGCCGAACACCCAACCGTCGTGATGATTGCCACGGACCACCCACTGGTCCGGCCAGGTCGCGCCCTTCATGGTCGCGATAACGTCATAGATTGGCCGGATCTGCCAATCGGACCTCACCGCCAGATGGACTAGCGCAGGCCCTGGTCCAACGCGATAGGTGATTGGCAGCGCGCCACGCCAGGCGGGAGGAGCGACAGGACCTGCCAGCGCCGCGAGGAAAACCTGAGCGTCGGCGTATGAGATGGGCAGCGTGGGAATCTTCAAGATGGTCGGCGCGTCGGAAATCTTCAGCCGCTTGGCGTCCTTCGTCGCACCGACCCCAGGCGTTAACGGATCGCCGGGATAGAGCCCCACGTCGAGCACGGAGCCGCGTTGTATACCACGAGGCGGCCGCATTGGACCGTTGGGATAAGTCTCGTCGATGGAATAACCGTCTTGGGCAGGGTCGGAGTATATGATGCAGCCTATCGCGCCGTGATCCTGCGCGAGCTTGGGCTTCAGCCCGCGCCATCCAGAGCCGTAGCGCGCGATGACGATCTTGCCCTTTACGCTAACGCCGAGACGCTGGAGCGTCTTGTAGTCGTCCAGCATCCCATAGTTAACATAGACCAGGCCGGCGGTGACGTCGCCATCATGCTGGTAATCGACGTAGGCTGGAAGCGCGGGATCGGTCGCGGTCGCACTGGAATCGCCAGGGATCGGTGGCTCTTGCAGCGTGGCTTTGAACGTACGCGGACCGACCAGCTCCAAGGTCTCGCTTATAGGCTTGGGGTAGAGCACCCAGAAAGTTTCAATGTGCGCATCCCAGCCCCAACTCTTGAACCAGGCAAGGATTTGATAGGCGTTGGCTTTGTCGTGCGGCGAGGAGACGTGGTTCGGCTGCGCGGCAAGTAGCTTCATCCAGTCGCGCAGATCGTCCGGGCGAATTAGCGCGTCAAAGTTATGTTCGAGCGTGGCCTCATTTGACGATGTCGAGGTTGGTGCGGCGAGGGCCACGCTCATCCAAAGAAAGCCCGCCGTCGCGAGCGAGATGATCAGCTTCGATCTAATTTTTAGTTCCCGGCTTGTCTAATTCTCAGGGAGACCAACCTAGGCGCGTTTCTTTTTTTTCTCCGCCCAGCGTTTTTTCATCGCCTCCGACAGTCGCTTCCTGCCTGCCGGAGTGATCCCGCTGCGCTTTGGGCGACCGATGCGTTTGCTTGGGGTCGCGCCGGCTGCGGTCGCTCCGACAGCGGCGAGGGCGCTAATCGCGCGATCGATCCGGTCACGTTCGCTCTTTAACTCTGCAAGGATTCTCACAAGATCCAATGTTGCTCTCCTTATAGTACCGCTTATACAGCGCGCCCTTGGTGCCGCTTGCGCCCCGGAACCGCGCCTAACATTTCATCTATGGTGAGGGCTTGCAATCCTTCATGGCCTTAAGGACGGTCTGATTCGCGACACAAGAGTGCAACCCAGGCACGAAGCGAATCGAGTCTCTGAGGCATGATTGGTGGGCTGCTTGCGGTCATTTGGTTCTTTTTGAACGAAATCGAGTAAGCTCGATTATGTCCGCTATCGCGATTCCAACGCGGCCTCAGTGAGAAATAATCGCTTGTCTCGGTAATGCGGCGAGTGATGAAGTGAGCCTCTCATGTTGACTTGGGACAAGACCGCCGTTCTCAAAGATACGCGAGCATTCATCGAGCACCTCCAGAGGTTGGAGGCGGAGGGTTGTCGATGGCTGGTTGTTCCGCTCGCAGAGGATGAATCTTCAGGATTGTTCAGGTGCAGTAAGTGCGAGACGGTCGCTCCGGACGCGGCACCCCTTTATTCACTAGCGACGCACATCGCGTTTGAACAGGAAGTGCTGCGCGCTATCGAGGCGAGTAACTCGCACACCGAATACGAGAGCCGCGTTTCCCGCATCGTCGAAGAAGAACCCACTCCTATGGTATGCGGAACCTGTTGCCCCCGCGCCAGGCCCCACCGTCACGACCTGAACCATGCCTTCTAGTGTTTCGAGTCGTTTCAAGCTCAAGGGCCGCAATCTCCCTCCAACACTGCGAAGACAGAGAGAGCAATGGAGTGGACGGCGGCCAAAATTGCGTTGCGCGTTTGCCTGAGACCCGAAGATTGACAATCTTACATGATGTGCTGTAGGCGTTAGTTGTTAGTCGCAGGCGAGGGCAGGTACCGGCTGAACCTGCATATTATCTAACCTGTCAGCCGTCATATGTTTTTTCCCCCGGCGTGGTTCTCGGTCGTGCTCTGTGTCGTTGGTCAGACAGGAGTGGCTTATGCGAGAAGTCCGGCTGGTGGATCGGCGGTGGCGTGAGAGGTACTCAGTTCAACGACTCGGCGAGTTCGTCGCGCGATGTCGTAAGCGCGGGATTGCCGTCACACCCCAGAGGCTCGCCGTCATAGGGGCCCTGCTGGCCTCGGAGAACCATCCAAGCACCGATGAGATCTGTGCGGCAGTACGTCGCAGACATCCTCACGTCTCATTGGCCACGGTCCATCGGATTCTGGAGCAATTTTGCGAAGTCGGAGAGGCGCGCAAGGTAACGCTCCTGCACGATGTTGCCCGCTTTGACGGCAACGTGGAGCCGCATCATCATGTCTTTTGCGTCCGATGCAGACGGGTACATGACATAGAGATACCCGAGGTGGACAAGCTTCTCTCAGGTACTCCCAGTCTGGGAGAGTTCGCACTGCTGCGCTGTTCGCTGGAAATCGAGGCTCTCTGCGGGCGGTGCCAGCTTGCCGAGAAGCGAAGGCAGTCGAAACAGCACACCATATCAAACTGAGATCTGCCTATCGGTCCGAATAGAAACGTCAAGGTTAGTCGTAAAGTGGAAACAAACGAGACAATTTCCTGAACGAATCAGGAGGACAAGAAATATGGCGATTGATCACGATCTATCAACCGGCAAGTGCCCGATATCGGGTGCTCGCAGAAACGCAGCTCCTGGACACCCGACGAATGCAGACTGGTGGCCGAATCAGCTGAACCTGAAGTTCCTTCACCCGCAGTCCCCCTTGGCCGATCCGATGGACAAGGACTTCAACTATGCTGAAGCATTCAAGAGCCTCGACCTCAATGCCGTCATCAAAGACCTTCATGCCTTGATGACGGATTCGCAGGATTGGTGGCCAGCCGACTTTGGCCACTACGGTCCACTGTTCATTCGCATGGCGTGGCACAGCGCAGGCACGTACCGCATCCACGACGGCCGCGGTGGCGCCGGAGCCGGCCAGCAGCGTTTCGCGCCGCTGAACAGCTGGCCAGACAACGCGAACCTCGATAAGGCTCGCCGGCTGCTCTGGCCGATAAAAGAGAAGTATGGCCGGAAAATCTCGTGGGCCGATCTCATGATTCTCGCTGGTAACGTCGCGTTGGAGTCGATGGGCTTCAAGACCTTCGGTTTTGGCGGCGGGCGCGAGGACGTCTGGGAGCCCGATGAGCTTTATTGGGGGAGTGAGCGCAAGTGGCTGGCGGATGAGCGCTACAGCGGCGACCGTGAGCTCGCGCTCCCCTTGGGAGCTGTTCAAATGGGCCTGATATACGTGAATCCGGAAGGGCCCAACGGAAAGCCGGATCCGGTCGCTGCAGCGCGAGATATCCGGGAAACGTTTCGCCGCATGGCAATGGACGACGAAGAAACGGTCGCGCTGATTGCCGGCGGTCACACCTTCGGCAAAACCCACGGCGCGGGCGATGCGGCGCTGGTGGGCCGAGAGCCGGAAGCCGCCGGCATCGAGGAGCAGGGCCTTGGCTGGAAGAGCAAATTCGGCACGGGCAAAGCGGGTGACGCGATCACCAGCGGCCTGGAAGTCACTTGGACCACGACGCCAACGAAATGGAGCAACGACTACTTCCAGCACCTGTTCAGCTATGAATGGGAACTGACCAAGAGTCCGGCCGGTGCGAATCAGTGGCAACCGAAAAATGGCGCAGCCGCCGGTACGGTGCCGGATGCGTATGACAAGTCAAAGCGTCGCGCGCCATCCATGCTGACCACTGACTTGGCTTTGCGGGTCGATCCTGCTTACGAAAAGATCTCAAGGCGCTTCTACGAAAATCCTCAGGAGTTCGCAGATGCGTTCGCCAAGGCGTGGTACAAGCTGACGCACCGTGACATGGGGCCTCGCTCGCGATACCTTGGCCCGCTCGTTGCCAAGGAGCCCCAGCTATGGCAAGACCCTGTTCCCCCAGTCGATCATGAGTTGATCGGGGAGCGAGACATTGCTGCTCTGAAGGCTGAGATCCTCAAATCCGGATTGTCCATCTCCCAACTGGTCGCGACTGCCTGGGCGTCGGCGGCAACGTTCCGCGGATCCGACAAGCGCGGTGGGGCGAACGGGTCACGGATTCGCCTTGCGCCGCAAAAAGATTGGGAAGTGAACCAGCCGGCTGCACTGGCGAAGGCCCTGCAGACACTCGAAGCGATCCAAAAGAAGTTCAACGCTTCACAGTCTGGCGGGAAGAAGGTTTCGCTTGCCGACCTGATCGTTCTTGGCGGCTCGGCAGCCGTCGAGGAAGCTGCGAAAAAGGCCGGGCACGACGTGAAGGTTCCCTTCTCGCCGGGACGCACGGATGCTTCGCAGGATCAGACCGATGTGACCTCATTCGCCGTACTCGAGCCGACCGCAGACGGGTTTATTAACTACCTCCGGAAAGGAGACCCAATACCGGCGGAAGAGCTGCTGCTGGATCGGGCCCAGTTGCTGACGCTGACCGCCCCCGAGATGACAGTTCTCGTCGGTGGCTTGCGCGCCCTGAATGCAAACTTTGGGCATTCCAAACACGGTGTCTTTACCGAGCGGCCAGAAACGCTGACCAACGACTTCTTCGTCAACCTTCTCGACATGAGCACGCAATGGCAGCTGTCCGCCGGCTCTGAAGGCGTGTACGAGGGGCGCGACCGGAAGACGAACGAGGTCAAGTGGACCGGCACCCGTGTCGACCTGGTCTTCGGCTCGAACTCGCAGCTACGCGCCGTCGCTGAAGTCTATGCGAGCGCGGACTCGAAGGCGAAGTTTGTGAAAGACTTCGCGAAGGCTTGGGCCAAGGTGATGGACCTCGATCGGTTCGATCTCGCCTGAGGCTCAACGGACAAGTGAGTTAGTCTTCGATTGGAGGTCGAAGACTCCGAGTATTTTCCGAGAGGAGAGAGCCGCCCTAGAACGGCTCCTGACCTGGCTCTATGATGGCGGCGTTGCACAGTCGTATATGAGCGAGCTTGACGATATCAAAGTCTACGGTGAGACCGACGTGGGCTGGTGTGCGCTAACTTTGCCCAACGAGACAGTGGACGATATGGGCCATCCGTTCGTACGAGAGAAAGGTTTCAGTGCGGCGGATCCCAGGGCTCCAAAGCGTCGGGTTTACGAGGATCCAGAGGTTTGCACTTTGCGCGAGCATCTGCGCACGCGTAATGGAATTCCGGGCGTTGAAATTCTTGAACCGCACGAGATCGAGAGGGCGGCGCAGATTTTTTTTCGTGACGGTTTCGTGGTGGTGAGAGACGCCTTGAATACCGGCGAGCTCGAACGTTTCCGCTCCGCGAGCGCCATGGTGCTGAAACAGATTCTGCAGATTCCAGGTGTTGGTGGGCGCAAGTACTTAACCGAGTCATACCGGCTGCCTCACCGCTATAGCTATGGAACCGCGTCCGTATCGCGACACTTGCTGCATGATCCGGTGTGGGCATCGATGATTGATCTGCCAACCACGACTCCGATTCTCACCCGGATCTTTGGCGGATCTGACTACCGAGTCCTCGGCGCTGGGGGCGATCTGTGCCTGCCAGGTGCTATCGAGTATCAGGCGCTGCACTCGGATGGAGACCGGGAGCATTTCCAGATGCCGCCCGCGCGCGTCGAGCAGGCCCGGCGACTTGGTATTGAAGTGCTTACCGACACCACCGCGGCAGGGCAGGATGTTCGAATCCTCCAGCGGATCATAGAGCGGACGCCGCCGGTCGTGACGATTAACTTTCTGATGACTGAAATGACGTGGGAGAACGGGCCTATCCGCCAGATTCCCGGAACGCAGGGGCGGCCAGGCCATCCGCCGTCTCCAGCCAACGAGCCAGACTGGATGCGGCTCTCCACGCTGGTCGGCGCGCCGGCGGGTGCGGCGATCTTCCGCGATACGCGAGCGTGGCATGGCGGGACGCCCAATCTGAGCCGCGAAATACGGGCGATGCCCAACGTCGAGTACACGGCACCTTGGTACGAAGACCCGAACTTCCAACCTGCGATGCCATACGAAATCTGGGCTGCTCTATCGTCGCATGCGCAGCGAATTTCGTTGCTCAGCCGATTCCCACCAGGAGTATGGCCGGTGGGTGCGGGAGTGATGCATCCGCTGGCGAGTGAACGGCGCGCGGCGAGAACGTCGAGCGGCCCGGTCCGACGCGAATGACGAAAGGGAAGTCGAGTTCATTGCCGCCGCGCCAGTCGCACGCAGATTCGACCCGCGCGCCCGGTAACAATCGACAGAGGAGGAGCAAGAACCGTGAAGATCGGAATCATGATCGCGGCTACCGCCGAATCCGGCGACATCGCGGAGATCGCGCGCGAGGTTGAAAATCTCGGTTACGAATCGTTCTTCATTCCGGAGCACCCGGTCATTCCGATCGACTTCAAGACGCCGCTGCCCGGCGGCGGAGGCGGCACGCTCCCAGAGCATTACGGGCGATGGCTCGATCCGTTCGTCGCACTCGGCGTTGCGGCCGCCGTCACGAAGCGCGTCAAGCTCGGCACCGGAATTTGCCTGCTCCCGGAGCGCGAACCGATAGTCACTGCGAAGACGATCGCCACGCTCGATGTGATCTCCGGCGGACGCGTCATCCTGGGTGTCGGTGCGGGATGGCTTCGCGAGGAGACGGAGGCGCTCGGCACCAACTTCGTCACGCGATGGAAACGATTGCGCGAGACGGTCGAAGCGATGCGCGCGCTGTGGACGCAGGCGGCGCCAAGCTATAAGGGCGAGCTGGTCAGGTTTCCGGCGGTACGATGCGATCCGAAACCGATTCAGAAATCGGGACCGCCGATTCTGCTCGGCGCGCGAGGGGCCAAAGCGATGGAGCGCGTGGTGCGCACCTACGACGGATGGGCGCCGATTGCCGGACGGCCTGCGGGACTCAAGCGCGACATCGATGCGCTCAAGAAGGTCGCCGCTGAGCGCGGGCGCAATCCCGAAAGCATGCAGTTAAGCGCATTCGTCGGACCGGGCGAAGATGGGTTTTCATCGGATGATCTGAAGGCCTACCGCGACACCGGCGTCCATCGGCTGGTGCTTTTCTCGCAGGGCGATGCGATCAAGATGGCGGCCGGCAAGACGCTCGAGATTGTGCACCGCCTCGCTGCGACGGTCGAGCGCGCCGCGAAATTGAATTAGCGAGGCTCAAACTGTAGCCGTCGCCATCTCCGGACTCGTCCACCCGTCCTTTTCGAACAACTTCACGAATTTCGCCCATTCTCCGACGGCCTTCCGGAACTAATAGCAGCCGGGGACGTGGCTGCTCTTCACGATTGAACATGAAGTGCGAAGCATGCGGCATCCGACGTATCTGCGTCCGCTGGTGGATCGAAACCCCTCGCAGAGCATCATCCAATACGCAGCCTGGGAAAATGCGCGCAATTGGGCGATGAGATCCAGCTGGGCGTCTGGAATGAATCAGTCCGCGAGTGGAATGAAAAGCGAGAGCCGCTCTTCGGCGCCGATCCCGCGCGAAGTGTGCCCCTTGCCGGTGACATCTTCCGCAAGCAGGACGGTTCCGGGTCCGAAGCGGCGCGTCTCGCCATCGCTCGCGACGATCTCGACCGTGCCGGTCACGTTCACGACGAACTGGCGGCGCGGCGCGTTGTGCCAATCGATAAAATATTCCCCCGATTGCCGGAACATCACACCTTTCGCCGCGATCATGTCGGAGATGGTACCAGAGTTGGAAGGCGCCCGCTTCATGGCAACTTCGACGTCCTGGAAGTGAGACTCTCCGTCACTGTCCGAGTAAATTCGTGTGTATTTCATGAGGTTCCCTTTTCGGATTTATAGCGCCGAGATCAAATCTGCCGATGAACGCCGTTTCGGTCGCTTAATCGCCGCGACTGGTTTGCGAGCCAATTAGTGTGCCGCCCTGCAGGCTTTGCGAATCGCGTAACATCCATTTTCCGCGTTCTACCGCGCCAAAAAATTTCTGAACTGCGCTATTGAAAGCGTCTGGTTCCTCAAGGTTTACCGCGTGACCTGTTTGCGGCACGATCCAGAGCCCCGCGCTCGGAATCGTTCGCTTCAGGAAGAGATTAGTGTCGAGGCACGGCTCGTCCTCGTCGCCAACTGCGAGCAGAATCGGCACGGTCATCGCGGCGAGCTGCTCTGAAAAGTCGTAAAGCGACGGGCGGAGCGCCTGGTAGTTGCGCAATGTGAGCGCCGAACCGATCGAGGAATGCTCGCTCAGATGCCGCATGAACTCTTCCCATCCCCGCGGATCCTTGTTGCGCAGTTGTATTCGTGTAGGTCCGAGACCCAGATCTCGAGCGGTGCGCGCGGAGCCATCTTTGAGAAAGCGCTCGGCGGTCGCATTGCATTGCCGTTTGAAAGTCTCGCGATGGGAATTCGGCGCGCCCGAACCGCATCCAGCGACAACCAGTGCGCTCGCCATCTGTGGATATCGCATCCCGAAATGCAGTGCGGCGAAAGAGCCCATGCTGAGGCCGATTAGGTGCGCCTTTTCGATCTTGAGATGCCGCAATACCGCCGCGATGTCGTCAGTCGCGTGATCCTGTCCGTAAAGCGAGTCATCTTCAGGAACATCCGACGGCGGATAGCCGCGGGCGTTGAAGGCGATGCATCGATACTCGCGCGAAAACCATCGTATCTGCGTTTCCCATTCGCGCAGATCCGAGCCGAACTCGTGCGCGAAAATGATTGGATGGCCCGTACCTGTCTCCTCGTAGTACAGCTTTGCTCCCGACGATTGTGCGTATGGCATGAGATGATCTCCCGCAAAGAGAGAATTCCGGACTGAATGACTTTACATCCCGGGCCGACGATGTCCCCAGATGCTGGGCGTCGCCATGAGGACAGGCTATCGCCGGGCGATCGAAACCAACAATGAATTCGCTTCGGATCAAGTCTTGAAGAAGCGCGATGTTGTCTACCTTCCCTTGAAGACTGGTTGGCGTTTCTCGAAGAAGGCCTTGCGGGCTTCCTTTGCGTCCTCGCTGCTGAAGGCGATGCGAATATTGGATAACTCATAGCGGAGTTGCTGTTCCATGTCGCTCGTCTCGAGAGATTTCACCATGCCCCGCTTGAGTAGTCGAAGCGTGATGGGCGACCAGTGGCAAAGTTCCGCGCAGTAGCGCGCCAAACGGTCGACGAATTGCGCGTCGTCAACGACTTCTCCGGCCATCCCGAGCGCGACCGCCTCTTCGCCCAGCACTGTCCGGTTCTCCATCATGAAACGCATCGCCTGCTCGTAGCCCATGGCTTGCGGCAGCGTGATCGTAAGGCCAGCGTCAGGTGAACCGCCAATTCTCGTATAGCCAGCCATGAGCTTCGCGCCGCGGCTGACCAGCCGTACGTCGGTCGCCATGGCGAGACCGAGTCCGGCCCCCACGGCTACTCCGTTGATGCCCCCGACGACAGGTTTGTCGCACCGTTTGCGGATCGTCAGGAGGAAATGTCCAACCCAGGAAATGTCATCGAGCTGAGCCGACTGTGCCGACAGCGGCGAAAAGCGATCGCCACCGGACAAATCCAAGCCGGCGCAAAACGAGTCGCCGCTACCGGTAATCGCGATCACCCAGACGTCATCGGTCCGCGCGGCATCCTCAACCGCAGCGATCACGCCCCATGCGAGGGCATTGCTCAGCGCATTCTTTTTTTCCGGTCGATTAAGCGTGATGGTCCTGACATGGCCCGCATCGGCGATTTTTACGATGTCTGTCATTTTGTTTACCTTCTGGGATTAAGGGTTTCGATCGCGGGCTACCATTCGTCATGCGTTAGCTTCGCGAGCTACTTAGAAATAGATCGGATCGACGTACAACCCATGCTCCCGAGCGCCGGGCGGTTCGGCGATTCCGGGCGACCACATGTTGAACGGCTCGACTTCACGCGCGATCGAGCGAAGGATCTCCACTCCAGGCGATGAAGGCGAGGTGAAGATCGACAGCGTGTCCATGCCGCGTTGGTGAAGCCATCCACACCAGGCGCGCAGGAGGGCCTCGAACTCGCGTTCCGCTCCGGGTCTGAAGGCATAATCAAGTGCCAATCCGCGCAGAGATTCTGTTCGTACGCCATTTGTTTCTGACACGACCCGTAGCGATTCGCCAGCCGGCCAGACACCGACCATCGCGCCGTCAATCATCCATACTCTGTCCCATGAGTATAGTGCGGGGGCGCGTTCCAACCGCGCGCTCAGAGACTCGACGGTGTACGGCACGTACATCTCCTCGCGTCCGTGAAACGAGTTCAGCAACTTGACGATCGCCGGCGCATCGGCAGGCGTTGCTATGCGTCCGGCCGCAGGGCCGGCGAGCATGGCGCATCCCAACTGAACTCGAAGTGCGAGGATGCTCCACTTGTTCGGCGTGTTGATAAAGCCGTGCTGCATGCCGGCGTTGTCGACTGAGATATAGGCGTTGGAGCCATCGACGGTGCTCCAGTATCTGTCAAGGATTCGATTCGCCGCGCCCCAGAGGCCTTTGCGCTGATGTTCGGGCAGGACGCGCAGATGCACGACCGTCACGATCGGGCGAATAACGCCGCCGATTCGCACTTGATGCCTGGTGCCGCAGCTAACCGCGGCGGGAATTCCATCGACCGAGGCGATTCCTATGGTGCAGTCCTCCATTAACCGGGCGAAGGCAAAATAATCCTGTCCCCGATCGAAATGGACGCGGGTATCGCCAAGCACGATAGGGCATCGGCGCTCGATGTCCGCGAGGATCGGCGCGTCGGCCTCGGTTGCTTCGCGAACTTCCAGCTTGAACTCGAACTGCCGCTGCCAGTTGAGGAGCGAGATCCGATAGGGCGGGTTAGCTTCTACTTCGATCGATAGCCGCCACTTGCGGTTCTTGGCCGCGGTGATCAGCGCTTCGATCTTGAATTCGGATCGCGGCTCGACCGACAACTCCGATATTTTGCCGAGGCGGCCGGCGAAACCGCGCCAGCCCTCGCGTTCCCGATCGTCGCTTTCGAAGGGACCCATACGTGGCGCGAACTCGGGGGTGTAGCGCTCTCGATCGGTCGCCGAAGCTCCCTCGCCCGCCGACAAAAGCATCCCGAGGTACCACTTCGCCTGGCGGCCAGCCTGAGAATCCGGAATATCGTTAAACAGCGCGGACGAGTTATCCATTTCGGTCACCCCGCTCTCATTCGATTCCCAACTGCCACGGGAAAAAGGACCACTCAAGGGAAAGATCTTCTATTACCTTGGAGATCGGTTTGAATCCAGCGTGCCCAGCCGGCGTGTCGTAGGAGAGCAAAATCAGAAAGCCGGAGGCGCATTCCCCCGCTACCAGAATCGCTTTGCGAGCAGCCTCGTCTTCTTCCGATTATCAGTTGTTTGACGGCGACTGGATCTTTTGCAGCACCTGATCGAGATTGAAGCTGCCGGGCTTGGAGCGTGGCGGAAATTCCTTGAAGCTTTCAAGGAACTGGCCGACGATAACCTGCGCGGGCACAAATGCCCACGCATTATCGACGCGCCAACGAGGATAGTCTTCGGATTCTTCGGCTCGCTCGAAAGGATCCATCCGCAGATTCAACAACATCGGCAGGCGGAGGGCGACATATGGTTCCTGCCAGACTTCCAACCCATGCGCGCGCTGTATCGAAAACAACATCTTCCAGTCGCCATATCGCAGCGCGGAGAGTGATCCGTCGTCGGTGAAGTAGAAGAACTCCTTGCGTCCGCTGGGGCCTTTTCCCTCCAACATCGGCAACTGATTATATCCATCGAGGTGTACCTTGTAGGTTTTTCCTCCGACCGAATAGCCGGTCAGCAGTTTCTCCTTAATGTCGGGTTGAGTGCAGGCAGCCATCAGTGTCGGAACCCAGTCCAGCAGCGAAATGATGTCGTTTGAGGTGGTGCCTGGCTTGATGTGTCCAGGCCACTTCACCATCATCGGGACCCGAAAGCCGCCTTCCCAAGTGGTGTTCTTCTCTCCGTGGAACGGCGTCATCCCGCCGTCAGGCCAGAACAGGAGCTCGGCCCCATTATCAGTGGTATAGATGACGACGGTATTGTCCGAGATTCCCAGCTTGTGGAGTTCGGCAAGCAGTTGGCCTACCTGGCCATCATGCTCGACCATTCCGTCGGCGTAAACGCCGAGACCAGTCTTACCCTTCGACTCAGGCTTGAGGTGGGTCCAGATGTGCATGCGTGTGGTGTTGATCCAAACGAAGAACGGATTGCCAGCTTTGTTGGCGCGTTCCATGAAGTCGATGCCGCTTTTGAGAAACTCGTCGTCGGCGGTCTCCATTCTTTTGCGGGTGAGCGGACCGGTGTCCTGGCATTTTTGCTTGCCCATCACGCCGAAGCGCGGATCGACAGTGGAATCAAACGAGTTCGTGGCGTAGCAATGCAGCACTCCGCGCGGCCCGAATCGTTGCATGAATTTCGGATCTTTCGGGTATTGCTCCTGTTCAGGCTCTTCTTCGGCATTGAGGTGATATAGATTGCCGAAAAACTCGTCGAAGCCGTGGACGGTTGGAAGAAACTCATTGCGATCGCCGAGGTGGTTTTTTCCAAACTGACCAGTGGCGTAGCCGAGCGGCTTGAGCAATTCAGCAAGCGTCGGGTCCTTGTCGCTCAAACCCTCTTTCGCTCCCGGCAGCCCGACCTTGAGTAGCCCTGTCCGAAATGGACTCTGACCCGTGATAAACGCCGACCGTCCGGCTGTGCAACTATTCTCCGCGTATGCATCGGTAAATTTCATGCCATCGTTGGCTATACTGTCGATGTTGGGTGTCTTATATCCCATCATCCCCTGGTTATAGGTACTGATGTTCCAATAGCCAATATCGTCACCCATGATGACGAGTATGTTAGGCCTCGCAACGTTCGATTGCGCCAGCGCCGTGCCATGGTTCAGCAGAAGTACCGCCATGAGAATCGGCAAGGCCGCTCTCGTTATTCGAAACATATGTTCACCTCTGCGTGGCTTATCGCCCGAGCGCCGCATATTGTGTCCACCGAATCGAGTTCGCCATAGCGATCGCACTTCAGACTAGAATTTCCAGATTAGATTGAGAGCGACGAAGTTAAGATAATTCGTTGAGTAGTGCCCTTGCAGTGTTCCAGCGAGCGGTCCGCGGCTAGCACTGAAAGGGCCGGGGCCTGCGTCCATAAACTCCCAGGCGGCACCGGCGGTTACGTCATCGTTGATGTCATACTGGATGCCTGTGCCGTATCGCAGTTGACGATCTAAAGGTAGGACGGGAACGCGATTGGTCTTTGAGACAGGCGAGCTGTCATACGCAAATCCTGCCGACCACAGCCATTTTTCAGCGATCCTGAACTGTTGCCCGATCGCAATCTGGCATGTGTCCGAGAAATGCAGGTTAGCGGTGACGGTCCGTTGCCTGGCGGTAGAGATTCCGACTGGAAACTCCCCAAACGCAGACCAATTCTGCCATCCTACATTGCCCATTAAACTGAACCTGGGGGTGACGTCGTAGACGGCGCTCGCCATTGCCTGCTGCGGCACCTCCATCGGAATGTTGATCTTTGCTCCGCCGATTTTCTTGCGAATGAACGTAAGCGCAGGCCCGAGATTTGTGAGGTGCGGCCGAAAACCGAACTTGTAATAGACCGGTGATTGATAGGTGAGTCCAATGCGGAGTTTGGCGATCGGCCTGAGCAGTACGCCGACGTTACCGCCGAATGCTTCATCCCATGATTCGAACGCCAGGCCGCCATCCTGTGCACGCGGAAGAATGTTATTAATCTTCGACTGAAACTTCAGCCGTGCGATCGACAAGCTGACACCTGCTCCTACGGAGAGCCAGTCGTTCACCTTGTAGGCTATCGACGGGTTGACAGTGCCAGAAACGATTGACTCGTAAGTCACGTAATAGCGTCCGACCCAGGTCTTGCCGTAGTTGCCGCTAAGGCCAAAATTTGAGTCGACCGCCACGCCGAGCCGGAACCGCTCGGAGAGTTTGTAGACATAGAAGAACGCTCCCAGCGGGGTAAACACGCCGGAATTTCCGCCGCCACCGCCCGAGGTTGTCGTTTGTGGAGCAACGTCGAAGTTAGTCGAGGGCAGTAGCGCGCCGGACGCACCCAGCAGTTGTGAACGGTCGAGCAGAGTCATTCCGGCGGGATTGGCCGCCGCAGTCGAGGCGTCCGCCGCCATTGCAGCTCGGCCGGCGCTGGCGGTACCGAGATCAGGTGCGCCCGTTTCATACAGCGCCATACCTGCGCCTTGCGCGGACGTAACCCACGCCAGCAAAACGGCTGTTACGAGAAAGATAGTCTTATGGATCTTACGCGATGTTGCTTGCAGGTGCGTCGACGATTTAGTTTTCCCAACAACACACCGCATTAGAGATTTCATTTTCAAATCGCCTCACTCTGGCCCGATCTATCGAGCGATCGTCTGGATGCGCAAATCGTTGCCATCAGAGCTGCAAATCAGGGAAGAGCAGCGTCAAACCGAACCTGACGGTGTACATCGGGGTGATGTTTGTATTCTGCCTATAGGTCGTCCACTCTCCGGATACCCACGGATCGAACTTCAGGCCAGAAACCTTCCAGACGCGGCCAATGCCGAAACTTATTGGGATCGTGGTCGAACCGCCGTGGCGCCAATTGACTGTCCACGTCGAGTCGGAAGATTTGACGTACCAGCCATGACCGAGAGTGTACGAAATCCTCGGTTGAAATTGCATTTGGCTTTGGGGCGTCGCCGAAGAGTTCGTGTACCCAATCGATATGGGATTCTGGAAAATAAAACCGATCATCAAACGCGGGATTCCGCGATATGCCGCAGCGGCCGCAGGTCCCGCTTGCCAGGCATGACTTCCCGCAGCGGAAACTCTCCCCGTCGGTAATACAAAGGTCGGCCCAACGCCCCAGCCAAATCCGGTTTTTTTCGGATCAGGCCAGTTAGAGACGAATAGATCAAAAAGCTCCATATCCTGGTACTCGGTTATCGTCGAACTGCTGGATGAGGTCGCGATCTGTGAAACTTTAAAGGTTGGGCGGATGATCTGCTGAAATGGGAACTCGGAAAATGCTTGTATCGGCACAATCGGGCGAAGCTGAATTGTGTTCGTCTGCGCGGACGTTTGAAAATTTCTGGGAGTATACAGATCCTGAAACTGGAGCTGGGCAAGAATCGCGGTCGGGTCTTCTATCTCCGTGGCGAGATGATCCTCTTCAGTCTCAGCGCCCGCCGAATTGAGTGTTATGGTATGATCACGGATACCACAGGTAAGCACAATTGTCAGAGTAAGTGCGCATGACGCGATCGTCCAAGGTTTCATCGCTTCACACTAGTCTTCTAATAGAGTTCCCTTGATCAGCATCGGAATGACAGGGGTAATGGCAGACTGCAGGTTCCACTTCTGGCCGAACGCTTCGGGATGAACCGGCATGTACTGGCCTTGAACCTGAAACTTCACAGGAAGCGGGCCAATCTTGATTATTTTGCCGACATTCAGGCCGATAGGAAACGTGACTTCGTTGCCGCTCTTGTTGGCGTTCCAGTTGACAAGCATGTTCGGTGAAGTGCCTATCCCCCATCCATCGCCAGGGAGGTAAACGAAGAAATATTGAAGGTTCATTTGGCTGACGGTCTGCGAGCCTGGTCCTCCGACTGAAAACCACTGCTGAATAAAGACCCCTGCTAGCGATTTATCACCGAGGTAGCCAAACACCCGGCGGGTCCAAGCTGCTATTTCTTTTGACCCAGTCTTGAGCAAATCGGTTTTTCACGAGTCTCCGTTTAGGTTCGCTGCTAGAGCATGCCACCTCACTGATACGCGGCGCTGGAGGATTTCATTGCGACATGAGCACCTTGCCAGTAGTGCTATCTATGTTGAACAGCCAGAAAGCCGTTACATCCTCCTCGAGGATCATCGCGACCATGCCAACGCCGGGTGCAAAAAAGTTGTAGCCTGTGTTATGAGTATGAGCCGGGCCGACTTTGCCCTCGCACTTGACACGGAACAGGGCCGACTGAAAAGTGCCAGCTGGCACCGTTACCTGGTAAGTCCCGACGTAGGTGTAGGTACCGTTGATGTATCCTGAGTATCTCTGGTCGCTCGGGTCATCCAGATAATTCACCGAGACCTGCTGCGAGTAGGCCCGCGTCTCTCCCGGTTGCATGCCCTTGGGCAGGAACGGATTCGCAGGCGTGGTGATAACCACCACGCCTTCGCCCGAGTCGGTGACGGCAGCCATTATAATGTCGCCTTCTTTCGTTTCGCGCATGAAGCTGTTGAGTGTGGGCGAAAGCTGAAACCGCCAGGCCATCCTGCCGCCCGGGCGCCTGGTCTTCGCAAGTGCAAGTGCCTGTATGTTCCCAGCGTTGGGCCCCGCAACCACTTGGTAGTTTCGCGTCTTATCTTGGAGTGGGAAGTAAACGGAGGGGTCCGCGATAGGCTCGCTCGGCAATGCGGCGCCTACCACATTCTGACCAAGCTGAGTGATGATGTTCTGCTGATCCTCCTGTGGCAGCGGGAGCACAACGCCGTGGCCACGGGCGGATCCTGACACAAGCAATAACAAGCCAAGCGTTATGGTTACGACTGTTCGCATAATTATTCCTTCCGTCGATTTTCAGGCGTCCGGCAGGCACGGTACTCTGTTGCGGCACCCCAATGGTCCTTGAACCGATCGCGGACCATCGGTTGAGGATCACAGAAATAATGTTTCTGCTACTTAGTTGCCAATTGTCTGACTCTGGACAAAGACGCTGCCCTTCGGCCCGATTCGAACGCACTCGCCCTGGCCAGTGTAATCGGGGCTGCACACCGGTTTGTCAGCCGCCGGACACTTATAGAGCCCCGCGCCGAGCTGCTGGCATTTGCTCAGATCGAAATGCAACTCGGTTTGTGCCAGGGCAGCTTGCTGGGACGCCGGCTGAGGCTCGGACGAAGAGCAACCGCAGAGTAGCAGAAGCCCCAGCACTGCGAAGGCTATAGCTATTCGCTTCGCCGTGTGTTCCACCCTAGTTCCTGTATTTGAGTCCGTCATCGAGGTTCCTTCCTTGCGTTTTGATCCGTTTTCGCGTTTGAGCGTAACACTGTAGGTGCAAGGGCGTGTGGTTTTTCGCGTTCTAAAGGCTATTTCTTTCGTGGGCAGCAGCCCGCAATACTGACGGCCGGTCTCAATAGACCGCCCGTTAGATTGCGTATTCACCTATTGACCTTCATGCTGCTTCATCATTTCCTCGACCTGAGCTTTCACAGCTTGAAGGTTGAAAGTGGCCGGCGCCTGCATCGGAGGATAGTCGATAGCCGACATCGCGAGTTTCTGGACGTACTTTTGTACCATCACGAAGCGCCAGAACTCGCGTGCCATGAAGTCATTCATGTAACCTCCGCCCATTTCGTTTAGGCTCTCGCCGCGGAGATCCGGCGTACGCTCGAATGGATCTTGGCGGAGATTTACGATGGTGGGCATGTCGGTGGTGACCTTCTCCCCAGGCCATCCGTTTGGTTGCTGGACGAACTGGTACTTGAAGTCATCGATGCGCACGGCTCCGAGGTGTGGTCCGCCGAAGTAAAAGATCTCGTGGCGCCTCGATTCACCTTTGCCATTAATCAAATCGATCTGGTTATAACCATCGAGGTGGTTCTTGTACTCGCGATCGCCGAGTGTCACTCCTTTCAGGAGTTGATCGGTGATATTGGCATTGCCAGCTGCCGCCGAGAGCGTGGGTAGCCAGTCGAGTCCGGAGAAGATACCGTTCTCAACTCGGCCAGGTTGAATGTGGCCCGGCCAGCGCACGATACATGGTACCCGGAAACCCCCTTCAAAGGTGGTGCCTTTGGTGGCTTTGAACGGGGTCATGCCGCCGTCGGGCCAGGTGAAGACTTCGGCGCCGTTGTCCGTGGTGAAGATGACTATGGTGTTGTCAGCCTCGCCAATGTCATCGATGTGCTTGAGGAGCGCGCCGACACTGTCATCCATCTGCGCCATGCCGGCCTCTTCGACGTTGTAATTATTCTTTGCGTTCATCATCGCCTGATACTTCGGCGGAAGGTAGGTAAAGACGTGCATGCGAGTAGTATTGTGCCAGATGAAGAATGGCTTCCCGTCGCTCTTGGCCTTGTCCATGAAGCGATCGGTGTTCTGGACCAATACGTCATCGAATGTCTCCATGTCGTATTTTGCCTGACGACCCTCCTGCCAGTTTTGCAGGTCTTTCATATTGGGAAATGGCGCAAGCGGACCCTCATCCTTAATCTTCTGTTTTCCGACCTTGCCCCAGCGCGGCATCACACTAGTGTCGTCGGTGTCCGAGGCCCAGCAGTGCGTGAGATTGCGCGGCCCGGTCTTGTCTATCCAGTCCTGGGGGTAGTCGAACCAGTACGGATCTGACATCGCGTCGAGGTGGTACAAATAGCCGAAGAATTCGTCAAAGCCGTGCACGCACGGAAGGTATTTGTTCAGATCTCCAAGATGGTTCTTGCCGAACTGGGCAGTTTCGTAGCCCTGTGCCTTCAGGATGGTGGCCAGAGTGACGGCCTGAGCCGGCAGCCCCACGTCAGCGCCGGCCTGCCCAACGGTTGTCAAACCGGTACGTAGGGGTAACTCACCGGTGATGAAATTGGCCCGTCCTGCGGTACAGCTCGCCTCGGCATAGTAATCGGTAAAAATCATGCCTTGGGATGCTAGTTTGTCGAGATTCGGCGTCTTGCCAGACATGATTCCACGGTGGTAAGCGCCGATGTTAAACCATCCGACGTCGTCGCCCATGATGACGATAATGTTGGGCTTTTTGTCCTGAGCCCACGCCAAGTGCGCGATGGGCAGGATCATGACTACGCCGAGCAGCATCGCAATAGCGAAATATCTGGGTTTCGAACCAAACATTGGAATCCTCCTGACGCTCTTTTCAGTGGGAGGTCGATGTCTGAACGCCGAACGATACCAGACGTTGATCCGTCAGCTCGGCCCAGTAGTCGATGGCGTGCTCAGCATCGCCCCACTGGAACACCGTTACGTTGGTGACGGACGTTCCCCCGACCCGCTTGTCAACCGCGGCCGCTAGCAACTGTCCCGATGTGGAATCGTTCAGCTTAAGCGCTCCTTGCGCTGAACCTACGAACGCGTATGTGCCCGTGGCCGCCATCTTTATCAAGCTGAGCGCGCGAGCCTGAGGGACTATGACTGAAACGCTACGCAAAACGGGTACAGCTGAGGTGGCGTCGGTCAAAGCGACGGAGAGCTTCAACACGCCCGGCCCAGGCTGATCGACGATGACGAAGTTCTTTCCAAGATCTTTCACCAAGACGTTGTATGTGTAGTCGCATAACGCCTGCTGGTCTGCTGCGGAAACTTTGGAATCGTCATTCGCCCAGAAGGTGACGGGAGCAATCATGATTTTGTTGTAGCTGTTCCAGTTAGCGCTCGGATTGACGTAACGGAGCATCGCCTTCTGGTCCGAGCCTTCTGCGGGAGGTGTCAGCAGTGAGTAGTCATTGCCCAGAAATCCAGTCGGCGGTGGTGCGGCCGGGGTTTCACCTGACGCGCGCTGGATAAGGTTTGGTTCCGGAGCGGCTGTTTGCGAACAGCCGGCTAGTAACAATCCAGCAACCAGAACAGATAACAATCCTATAGTGCTCTTCATGTGTCTTCTTTCCCGAATCATCGTTTTCCTCCGACTCTTTGTCTCTGTCGTTACAAGTAATAAACGCAACTGCGACTATTCGCCCTCGCGCAATGCCCACCCATTGGCCGCTAGTTGCTGGCGGGCGAGAGGTGTCATCTTACCGGTTATCCAAAGCACGCGGTGCCGCAACTTTATCAACTGAGGATCAGTCGCAAAGCCCGCGATACGCTCGGTCCACGATAGGTAGTCTACCGGCGCGGGCAGTATCACAGCGTGATTCTGATCGTGTGCAACCAACACGCCCGGAGCCTGAATTTTGGTAATCGGACTCTTTTTTCGGCCCCATTGATCGAGCATATGCAGCGAAGTAACCAGAAACCGCGCCTGGTACTCGGTCATCACGTTGGCCAAAGCAACCGCGGCCGCGCGACGTCCCGGAATGTCGCCGAGGCCTTCGAGGTCTTTGAGCGCGGAAACCTGCAGGCTTAACGGAATGGCGTTATTGCTGCCGAAGGCGGCGATCTCTTCAGGTGACAATCCTAGTTTCTTCAACTTCTTTTGAACCAGCAGAATAAGGTCGGCTTTCGGAGTCTGATAGACGAGATCGTCGGTGACCTCTAGGCTTGTAATGATCATCGACCCAGGGACTGCCAGCATTGCTGTATCTACGGTCATGCGAGCCGAGAACATTACCCAGGCGACCTTGTTCAGTTTCTTCGTGAGTATCGGATCGGAAGAGTAGGGATCGACCCGAAGCTTTCTCGCGAGATCGCGACGGACTTGATCGTAGCCCAATGCGGTCAACGTGGCGTTGGCGGTCTCGCCGGCAGCTTTTCCAGTTCCGGGAGAACTAGTCGCCGACGTATATATTTGACCGGCACCTAGATTGACGCGGCCAAAGAGTTCTCCGACTCCGCTGGGCAATCCGGAAATCGTATCCATCGGATGGACAACCATGTTTGCAGTATCTGTGATCGGGCGTTCCGCGCTGGAGGCGAGTGCTTTGGCGAAAACGCCGGTCTCACTTATGTTCTCCAACTGCGCGATTGCCGGAATCTCTGAGAGGCGTATCTTCAATAGATCCAGGCTTTCGACGTAGTAGGTGCCCGCGTCGCCACGAAACACGCTAGCATCAGCGACGACGGTATATTGACCCATTGCGCCGTTTGTCGGCACCTGTGGCTGCACGGAAAATCCCGGTCCCGAAAGCGCGCTCGCGGGCAGAAGGTCGGATGCGTTGATGATCGGTGGCTCCTCGTACTGTCCGCCCGGCGCAGCGGCTTCGGGTGGCTGGATGCTCGCCATAGGCGAAGGCGGTGGTTGTTCAGCAGCGGTTTGCGCGACTTGGGTCGATTCGGGCGCGGCCGTTTGAGAACAACCCGCCAACAAAAATCCGGCGAGGAAGGCGGAGGCCAGACTCGTTGCATGCTTTATCCGGTTGGAGTTGGGCTTCATCTTCTCCTCAGAGTATTCCTCAGAACTGGGTCCTTCCGTTCACCACAAGAGTCGTAGGTTTTCCGAGGAAGCGATATTGTACTTTGGTACAATGGCGTATATGTCCGCCGCGGATGCAGAATGCTTGCAAATGGTGACGGATCTGATCCGCACCATTTTCTCGCAGCCGGTATCATTTGTTGGAAAAGAAATCGACGGCCACAATCATTGTTGTAGATGACGACACGTCGTGCCTGCGCGCGCTGCGACGACAATTGCAGATTCTGGGATTCAGCGTACGGGACTATCAGAGCGCGAAAGCGTTTCTGGCAAGCCAGGTTCCAACCGGCGACGTATGTCTGCTGTTGGACGTCTACATGCCGGGAATGACCGGGATAGAACTATGCCAGAGTCTGGCAGCCTCAGGACGCTGCCTGCCGACGATCCTGATAAGCGGCCGCGACGATGAACCAACCAAGAAAATGATTCGCGACGCAAAGCCGATTGCGAGCTTGCTCAAACCGTTCGATGAGAAGGACTTGCTGCGAGCACTCCGAAAGGCATTGCGACATCAGCGGAATTAACTAAACACTATCAATCGCGCTATACCATCGAATAGTTCTTTCGCGAATCTGCCCAAATCTCCAATTCACTATCCCGTAACTTTCTGACTTTGATACGACTGCGCCATTATTATATCGTCCGTAACGCGGACCACGTTCCGTGTCCTCTGTGCTCCGCCCTCTGATCCCTTTAATTCGAATCTTCGGCGCACGGGTTTTATCTCATGCAACGACTCCAACGACGAGCGACCAGCGCCACCAGCGAGCCAAAGTGTGATCGGGGTGTCAGCCGCGTCGGCCGGGCGCGCCACGAGACTAAACGCTTCGAATTGTTGGTAGATGAGTTATCTGCAGCGATGGCGTTGGCGCCCGCCGACGCAGTGGACCGCGAAGTCGACTCTTGGTTGGGCAAGATCTGCGAAGCGCTAGATCTCGACCGAAGCGCCATTTATGAGCGCGACGCGCAGGATCAGCCTGTACGCACGACGCATACCTGGCTTCGACCGGGGTTCCCGCCGTTTCCGCCGGACTATGATCCGGAGAAGTTCTTCCCGATGGGCACCAAATTGGTCATGACAGGTATACCGTCTACGTTCGCGAGTCCGAGCGATATTCCAAGCGAAGACGAGGAGACCAGGCGTTTCGTAGAGCGATACGGACCCAAGGCGTCCGCGGCGCTCCCGATGTGGTCCGGAGGCAAGATCATTGGAGCAGCAACTTTTGGCAAGTTCCGCTCGCCGCGAAAATGGACACCTGAACTTATCGCTCAATTGACTTTTGCGCTGCGAATCTTGGGCGGCGCGATCGAACGCAAGCAATCTGAGATGGAGCTCCGGGCGGTTCGCGCTGAACTCAAGGTCGCTTCGCGCCGCAACCTGATGAGCGAGCTCGTCGCCTCACTGTCGCACGAAATCAACCAGCCGCTCGGCGCGATTTTGAGCAACCTTGGAGGTCTCGCGCGTTTGCTTGCCCAAGGAAATCCGCAACCACAATTGGCCTTGGAATCCATCAACAATGCGATTGAAGATACGCAGCGGACGGCTGAGATCGTTCGGCGGATTCGCTTCATGTTCAAGAAACACGTGGAGCACAAAACCGTAATTGGCATCGGCGCTTTGATCGACGACGTGATGAAGCTGATCGCGGGCGAGGCCGCTGTTCGGAAGATCTCAGTGCAAATCGAAGTTTCACCACCCGAACAACGAGTCATCGCCGATAGTATCCAGCTTCACCAGTGCATACTTAATCTCCTGATGAACGCATTTGACGCGATCGGAGACGCCAACTCAGAGCGACGCGGCGTAACGATCAAAGTGGCGCCGGTGAAGGCCGGATGGGTCGGCGTCAGCGTAAGCGATAGCGGCAAGGGGATTGATCCAGCTGTCGCGAAGCGGATGTTCGAGCCTTTCGTCACGACCAAAAGCGAAGGATTGGGACTGGGGTTGCTCGTCACCAAATCAATAGTAGAGAGTCACGGCGGAAAAATCTGGTCAACCTCCAGTGATCGCGGCACTACATTCACGTTCACACTTCCGGACGCCAAAACGAAACGTGCGCACACATCGAGAGGCGCGTAGCTTTCAATCAAATTGCAATTGCGCATCTGCCGAACGCGGGCGGCGGCGCGCCAGTTTTCTCATTTCATACCGGGTTTTTCGGAAGAGTGAATCTCGAGGATTCCAGCCATGCGCACCAGGTCCGCTAGAGAGCCGGCGCCCATCTTGAACATCACGCTCGCACGGTGCGCCTTCACGGTCCGCTCGGTCGTTCCCAGTTCTGCTGCGACTTGCTTATTGAGCAACCCCGTTGTTATCAATCCGAAGACCTCGCGTTCGCGGGATGTCAGAGAATGACGGTGCTCGTCGAGTTCGACCCGCTGGCACTGTTCAGCACGCCTTTTACGAGAGAGATCGACGCCTCGAGTTATCGAGTTCAATAAAACCTGGTCTTCAACCGGCTTTTCGAGGAAATCCACAGCGCCATTTCTCATCGCGTGCATTCCAAGCGACAGATCGCCATGGCCAGTGATGAAAATGATCGATGCGTAGGGAACGATGCGGCTGAATTCTTCCTGAAGCTGAAGTCCGTTCATCCTCGGCAGGAAAATGTCAGTTACGATACAATCAAATTTATCCGCATCAGCAGCTGCGAGAAATTCTTCTGCGGCTGCATAAGGGACAACTTCAATGCCAGCGGTGCTGAGCTGAAAGACAAGTGCCTGGCGTACCCGCTGGTCATCTTCAATTATCGCAACTCTGGCCCGCTTGGTCGTACCGACAACTCCGCTGTCCCGAGCGTCTTTGGCGCTGCCACTTTGTCGAGTGCTCGTCACCGTCGTCTCTCCCAAGCCAAGGTTTCTTGCGAAACGCCGAGAGATGGTAGAACTCTGACGAAGTTGAGGCAAATCGACTCTAGCCTCATATGGACGAATTTGGTCCTTCGCGGAACAAATAGTCTCCGCACCCCAGCCACAGGTTGACGTTGAGCAAGAAGAAGACCCGCAACAAGCAGCCGAACACCGCTGCAATCGGACGGCCCGCGCAAGCGCAACGGCCGGCGGCGTCAACAAAACCGGATCGCGCGCTCCGGTACCGCGCGTGGCGTTTGCCGCTGATCATCGCGTGCGTCGTTGCTGTCGGCATCCTCGCGCGTGGGAGGCGTGGGCCTGTGCCTCCAGTACTTTCGTCGCCGACGTCCCCCGTGCTCGAAGCGAAATTCGTTGGAGCCGCGCAATGTGCCGCTTGTCACGAGCAGGAAAATCACCTGTGGCGCGGATCTCATCATCAAATGGCGATGCTGCCGGCCACAAACTCTACGGTCTTGGGCAAATTCAATCGCGCGAGTTTCAACAACAATGGTGTCACGTCAACTTTCTATCGCAAAGGCGAGAAATTCATGGTCAACACGGATGGTCCGGACGGGATGCTTCGTGACTATGAAATTAAGTACACGTTCGGTGTCTATCCGCTGCAGCAATTTCTGATTCCCGTGCCCGGCGGACGGCTGCAAGCATTGGGGATTGCCTGGGACACCCGCCCGAAAAACCAAGGTGGTCAACGCTGGTTCTTTCTGTACCCGGGCCAAAAGATCACTTATCAGGGCCCAAGGCATTGGACCGGCATCGATCAGAACTGGAATTTTATGTGTGCAGATTGTCATTCGACCAATCTGCGCAAGAACTACGATGCTGGCACTCGCACTTTTTCCACTTCCTACTCGGAGATCGATGTCGCATGCGAGGGTTGCCACGGCCCCGGCTCCAATCACGTGGCGTGGGCCAAGAAGCAGGGCGATTGGAAGACCTTTGCCAACGAAGGCTTGACGATCGCGCTCGACGAACGCAGTGGCGTCGCATGGCCGATCGATCCGGCCACCGGCAACGCACGCCGAAGCTCGCCGCGTCACTCGGAGCGGGAAATTCAAATGTGCGCGCAGTGCCACGCGCGTCGAAGTCAGATCCACGAAGATTATGTGCACGGTCAGCCAGTCGGCGACGATTACAGGGTGGCGCTGCTCGATGAGGACCACTATTTTCCGGATGGGCAAATCAAGGAGGAGGACTACGAATATGGGTCTTTCATCCAAAGCCGGATGTTCCATGCTGGCGTCACATGTAGCGATTGCCACGAGCCGCATAGCCTCAAGCTTCGGGCCGCCGGCAACGGTGTTTGTCAGCAATGCCATTCCGCGCAGAAGTACGATTCGCCGAAACATCATTTCCACCAAGCCGGATCGGCGGGCGCGCAGTGCGTCGAATGTCACATGCCAACACGTACATACATGGTCGTCGATCCGCGTCGAGATCACAGCATCCGCATTCCGCGCCCCGACCTGTCGGTGAAGCTCGGAACTCCAAATGCGTGCACCAATTGCCACACCGATCGTTCCGCTGAGTGGGCGCTGGAATCAGTCAACAAATGGTACGGTCACGCCCCCAAAGGCTTTCAACGGTTTGCCGAGATACTAAATGCCGGATCAGTTGGTGCACCCGGCGCACAGCAATCACTCGAAGGATTGGTCTTGGACCGCGAACAACCGGCAATCGCTCGCGCCACCGCGCTTTCGATGCTCTCGCAATTCGCTCCACCTCTGTCCGACAGAGCAGTTCATGCGGGAGTGGCCGATGATTCCGCGCTGGTGAGGCGCGCCGCTGCCCACGCTCTGTCGAATACAGATCCAAGTGGCAGCGCGAATACTTTGGCGCCCCTTTTGAGCGATCCGGTTCGAGCGGTGAGGATCGAAACGGCGGAAGTACTCGCAGGCTTGCCTGCCGATAACTTACCCGCAGATGTTTCGGCTGCTTTTAGTCGCGCAACTGATGAGTACGTCGCCGCGCAGGAATTGAACGTGGATCGGCCCGAGGCGCATCTGAATTTGGGATTGTTGTATGCGCGGCAGAATCACCTCGATAAAGCGGACGCGGAGCTCAGAACCGCAATAGCGCTCGACTCGAGTTTCGCGGCTGCGGCGGTCAATCTCGCCGATCTTTATCGGGAACAGAACCGGGATGAAGAAGGCGAGCGCGTTCTGAACGACGCTATCAGCCGTTCGCCGAATGATGCTTCGCTCGAACATGCGCTCGGCCTGCTGATGGTGCGTCAGAAGCATAACGCGCAGGGGCTGGACTTGCTGGCGGCAGCCGCGCGCAACGATCCCGGCAACCCCCGCTATGCTTACGTGTATGCGGTTGCGTTAAACGACGCTGGCCAGACACGGGCCGCAATTGCAGCGCTCACGAGTTCTATCAAGGTGCATCCTTACGACCGCGATTCACTGGCCGCGCTGGCTGACTTTTTGGAACACGCAGGCGACCCCGCTAAAGCGCTGACCTATGCGCGACGCCTCGGTGAACTCGAGCCGGAAAATCCAGAAGTCGGCCACATGCTGAAAGAGCTAAGCGAGCGTCAGCACCACTGATTTCGCGATCCAATCGAGCTTTCCGCCAATTTCCCTGGAAAGACATTGTACCTTGGTACAATAGTCGTCTTCCCACGCAGTGATGCAGAATGTATCGTCCGTCAATGAAGTGAGTGCTTTGCGGATTTCGAGCGGCGAGGCGGCGATTGCTCAGTGTATAGCGAACAGTTCAACCAGCCGGTCGCCGACGCGTCGCTCATCGCCTGCGCCCATTGCGATCTGCTACAGCGACTCCCCGACCTTGCGCCCGGCGCATCCGCGCGATGTCCGCGCTGCAACAAAGAGCTGTGGCGCTGTCGTCAGGATTCGCTCAACCGGACACTCGCGCTGACGCTCGCCGCGGCGGTGCTCTATATTGTCGCGAACTCCGTTCCCATGCTCGGTCTCACCATCGTGGGGCGCGGCGCGTCGACTACGGTAATCGGGGGCGCCCAACATCTATGGGACAATGGGCAGCGAATCGTCGGTGTGTTGGTTCTATTTACCGCCGTGGTCGCGCCCGCGCTGCAAATCGGCTTGATGCTGGCGATCGTGCTCGGCGGTTTGCGTGAGCGTCCGCCAAAATGGGTGGGTAGATTGCTGCGGCATCATCCGACCACACGCATCTGGAGCATGATCGAAGTCATGATGGTGGGCGTGTTGGTCGCGTTGGTGAAGATTGCGGACTACGCGACTGTGATCCCCGGCATCGCACTTTTCGTGCTGTGGGTGCTGGTTTTTGTGCTGGCCGGCATGCAGGCGAGCTTCGACCCCAAGGAGATTTGGGAAAGGATCCGATGGGCTGACGACGATGCGCGAAGCACCACCGTCGCCGACGAGACGGCCGAGGGTATTTTGTGAGTCCGATTGCAATCACCGGGATGCAGCGTGGCCTGCAAAGCTGCGAAGGTTGCGGTCTGCTCTCGCGTCCGGCACCGGGCACTGACGAAGGACGCTGCCCGCGTTGCGGCGAAGCGCTCGAGTTTCGCAAGCGCGCCAGTTTCCAGCGGACGTGGGCATACGTGCTCGGAGCGGCGATTTGTTACGTTCCGGCCAACGTGCTCCCCGTCTTGACGACCACAACCGCTGCCGGCGCTGAATCCGACACGATCATGCAAGGCGTCGTATTGCTGTGGTCGCCAACGGGATGGCCGCTGTCGATCATCGTGCTAATCGCGAGCATCATAATCCCGAGCGCGAAGATCTTGGCGCTCGCATACCTGCTTATCACCGCACAGCGGGGCTCAGCGGCGAACAACGAACAGCGGATCCGCTTGTACAGGATGGTCGCGTTCGTCGGGCGCTGGTCGATGGTCGATGTGTTCGTCGACACGTTCACGGCAGCGCTAATTCAGCTCCAGCCGTTGATGTCCGTAGAGCCGGGACCCGGTTTGATTTTCTTTGCCGCCGTGGTGGTGCTGACGATGCTCGCGGTGGAGTCGTTCGACCCGAGATTGATTTGGGATTCCATAAGTTCGCAAGAGACAGGTTCGGAAGAGGTTTCTTATGCCTGATCGCGATCCGCCACGCTCCTCGATCCCGGAGTCGAGAGCTATCCCCAAGAAACGCACACGGCTCTCGCTGGTTTGGATTATTCCGATTGTCGCGGCGATTGTCGGTGCGTGGGTGGCAGTCACGAGAGTATTGAGCGAGGGTCCCAAGATAACGATCGTGATGAAATCCGCAGAGGGACTGGAAGCCGGCAAAACCAAAATTCACTATAACGGCGTCGATATCGGCACCGTCACAAAGATAGAACTGTCGGAAGATCACCAGCACGTCATCATGACCGCGCAGATGGCGCCGAAGACCGATGCATTTCTCGTTGAAGATACCAAGTTCTGGGTAGTGAGGCCGCGGATATCCGGCGCCAATGTCACGGGGCTTGGGACTCTTATTTCTGGAGCGTACATCGGCGTGGAAATAGGCTCTTCGAGGGAAAGCAAGCGTGACTTTACCGCGCTCGAAACACCCCCGGTGATAACCGGCGAGATTCCCGGACGCTTTTTCATCTTGAAGACACCCGACCTCGGTTCGCTGGACACGGGTACCCCGATATTCTTCCGCCGGCTGCAAGTCGGCCAGGTCGCATCTTACGAACTCGACAAGGACGGCAAGAATCTGACGGTCAAGGTATTCGTGCAGTCGCCGTATGATCAGTACGTCAATCCGGAGACCCGCTTTTGGCACGCGAGCGGAATCGACTTGTCGCTCTCTGCGACGGGTCTCACTGTACAGACCCAATCGGTACTGTCGATCCTGATAGGCGGCATCGCGTTCGAGACGGCAGCGAGTGATCCGATTTTGCCGCCGGCCGAGGAAAATGCCGTCTTCACGCTCTATGCCAATCGGTCCCAGGCCTTTAACCCTCCTCCGCGCAATCCGCAGACCTATGAGCTCATTTTCAAAGACTCAGTGCGGGGCTTGGCGCCTGGCGCGCCGGTCGAGTTCCGCGGCATCCCGATTGGACAGGTGACCGATGTTCGCGCGCAGATTGACCTGAAGACTTTCGAGTTCCTGGTGCCGGTAACTATCCAACTCGATCCGACGAGACTCGGAGTAAAGATCGTCGGTGCACCCTCACCCAACTATCTCGAGATTATGCGCAGAAAGTTGATCGACAGCATGGTCGCCCACGGAGTTCGCGCGCAGTTGCGGACCGGGAACCTCCTGACTGGCGCCGTGTACGTGTCGCTCGACTTCTTCCCCGGCGCGCCCCAGGCGACCGTGGACTGGTCGCAGAAACCAGTGCGGCTGCCAACCACGCCGGGCCAGCTCGAAGCGACCGAGACGACGGTCGAGAACATCATCAAGAAAGTCGACAAGATGCCCCTCCAGGAGATTGGCAACAACCTTAACAAGGCTATCGCCAGCCTTGATCTGACGCTGGTAAGCGCGCGCGGCGCGATAGACAGCACCAACAATCTCGTCGGTAACGCCAACCATCTGGTCTCGCCGGATTCCACGCAAGCACAGAAGCTGGACAACACCCTTGAGGAGGTGAGCCGCGCCGCACGCTCCGTTCGGGTGCTGGCCGACTACCTGTCGCGCCATCCCGAGGCGCTTATCAGAGGTAAGCAAGGGAGGCCGAAGTAATGGGATTCCGTATCGCGTATTTTCTCTCGATCTCGTTGCTCGTAGCTACTGTAGCAGGATGCGCCACGGCGCCGTCGCGGTTCTACTCGCTCGATTCCACTGCTATCGCCGACGGCGCCCCAGCCACTTCAGTTACCGTCATGGTCGGTCCGGTTGTTGTCCCCGCTGCGGTCGACCAACCCGAATTTGTGGTCAACACCTCCCCAAACCGGGTCGAGGTCGACGAGTTCAATCGTTGGGTTTCGCCGCTGAGCGACGCCATCGCACGCGCTGTCGCCGGCGACCTTGTAGTCCTGCTCGGCACGCCGAACGTGGCCACTGCGCAACTGGCTAACTTTAATCCCGAGTACCAGGTGACGATCGACGTCCTGCAATTCGAGTCTGTTCCCGGCCAGGCAGCGACGCTGGCGGCAGTATGGACCGTGCGCAAATCAGACGGCGGAGAAATCCGCTCGGGCCGGACGGCCGCGCGTGAGTCCGTGCAGGGACCAGGCTTCGACGCGCTTGCAGCCGCGCACAGCAGAGCGATCGCGAAGGTGAGCGCCGACATCGCGACAGCAATCCGAGCGGAAGCCGAACAGAAATCCTAGGACTGGGCGAATCGATATGCCAACGGCGCGAAAGCGTGATCGGACAACTGCGAGAGGCCATTCATCTTCGTCTCTCGCCTCACAGGCATACTGCGCTGCTCGCCGCGATCGTCGCTGCATTTTTGGTGCGTCCACTGGTCGGCGACTCCGGAATGGGTCCTCCGGCTTTCAGTATTGCAATGTTGGCGCTGCTATTGCTGGCGCTCTACAATATCAATGTCGATGAGCTGGTCGGAGACCGGGAAACCCTTCTAGCCCAGCGGCGGAAGCGAAGCATCATAGCCTGGACGTTGGGAGTTCCGGCGATTGCGGAACGATTCGTGATTCCGTTCGAGCCAACCCATTCACTCTACCTGGCCGGCTCGATTTTGTGGCTACTGCTCTTTGCTTTCATTACGTGGAATGAATTGCGCGCCGTACTCAGACAGAAAGAGATCACCGCGGAAGTCATTAGTATGTCGATCTCGGTATATCTGCTGTTCGGACTGACCTTCGGGCTTCTCTATATTGTGCTTCACGACATCCAGCCAAATGCGTTCAGCTTCGGTGGCTCGGGCCCGGCTTCCGAGCAGCAAGTCATCCCCGTACTTATCTACTTCAGTCTGACGACACTTTCGACCATCGGATTTGGCGACATCACTCCACTCACTCTGCAGGCCCGCTACGCGGCAGTGGCAGAAGGCATCACCGGACAGTTCTATTTGGCGATTCTGGTCGCCCGCCTGGTAGGCTTACAAATGAGCCAATCCGTACGCCAGCCAGCTTCATCCAGGACCGTCGATTCCCACCGCGCAGAGTGATCCGGCTATCGGCCTGATTAAGACTCGGACGTCTCCGGGTCTTCTCGTTGTACCAAAGTACAATATCGTTCCATGCTGGCGCGCAGTATTAACACCCCAGAGTGGTGATGGCAGAAGGCGACATCCGCACCAGGCGTCTTGAAGTTTGAGCGCCTACTCAGACGGAGAAGATCTATGCAAACCATAAGAGCCACAGTTTGCACCTTCCTTACAGCGATCGTCTGCGTGTTTGCGTTAGGGGCGGCCCTCGCATCGGCACAGCAAATCAATGGCGTTCCAGGTTCGCCTGCCGCCACCATGACCATAAATGGCAAACAACTTCCGCCGCCGCCGATGAGGTTTGGCGGTGTGATCAAGGAGAGCGCCAAGGATTCCAAGCCTTGGTGGCCGCCGCGTGTAGTGCCACCCAAGGGCGCTCCCAACGTACTGCTCATCATGACCGACGACCAGGGCTACGGCGTTTCTGAGACCTTCGGTGGCGTCATCCCGACGCCGGCGATGGATCGCATCGCCAAAGCCGGATTGCGCTATACTGAGTTCCATTCGACCGCCCTTTGTTCGCCTACTCGGGCGGCGCTGATCACAGGTCGAAACCATCACTCGGTTGGCTTCGGTGTAATCGGCGAATTGTCCACCGGTTACCCAGGTTACGACTCCGTCATTGGTCCGGAAAACGCAACCATCGGCACCATCCTCCGCGACAACGGTTATTCAACTGCATGGTTTGGCAAAGACCACAACACTCCGGCCTTTCAATACAGTGTAGCGGGGCCTTTCGACCAATGGCCGGTCGGCATGGGCTTTCAGTATTTTTACGGGTTTCTGGGCGGCGAAACCGACCAATGGACGCCGTATCTTTACCGCAATACGACTCCCGTGTTTCCGTGGATCGGCAAGCCCGGCTACAACCTCACCACAGATTTGGCGGACGATGCTATCAAGTACCTGAGCGATCTGAATGCGGCCGCCCCCGATAAGCCTTTTTTTCTCTACTACGTTCCGGGAGGCACCCACTCGCCGCACCAACCCACCAAGGAATGGATAGATAAGTTCAAAGGCAAATTCGACGTCGGCTACGAAAAATTGCGTGAGGAGATCTTTGCCAATCAGAAGCGGCTCGGGGTGATTCCTGCAGACACCCAACTCACCCCCTGGCCTGACGGGCAAACAGCGTATGGTGGTGCAAAGCTGCCGAGATGGGACTCGCTCTCGCTGCTCCAAAAGAAACTATACTCGCGCGAGGCCGAGGTCTTTGCCGCATACGCGGCCTATACCGATTATGAGATTGGCCGCGTGATTCAGGAAGTTCAGGACGAGGGCAAGCTCGACAACACGCTGATCATCTACATTTGTGGCGACAATGGCACCAGCGCAGAGGGCACGTTGGAGGGTACCTATAATCAAATGACCGCCTACAACGGTATCTTGACCCTTCCGTTAGCTGTGCAGATGTTGCATTACAGAGACTGGGGCTCTGACAAAACCTACCCGCACATGTCAGTGGCGTGGTCATGGGCTTTTGACACTCCGTTCAAGTGGACCAAGCAGGTGGCGTCGCATTTCGGCGGCACCAGACAAGGAATGGCCATTTCATGGCCTAGGCACATCACGGATGTTGGAGGCATTCGCGGCCAATTCCATCATGTCATTGACATAGTACCGACCATCCTCGAAGCCACCGGCATCAAGGCGCCCGACGAGGTCAATGGAATCAAGCAGAAGCCGATTGAAGGCGTAAGCATGGACTATACATTCGACAAAGCAAATGCCGATGCTCCATCGAAGCACGATACACAATATTTCGAGATGGTCGGCAACCGTGCGATCTACCACGACGGCTGGATCGCATCCACTACACCTCCGGCCGCCCCGTGGCTTCTCGCAACCGGTAAATTGACCAATATCGATGACTACAACTGGGAACTGTATCATCTTACCGACGACTACTCGCAGAACAACGATCTCGCTGCGAAGAACCCAGACAAGCTGAAAGAAATGCAAGCGTTGTTCATGACTGAAGCCGCAAAATATCAGGTGCTGCCCCTGGACAACACTGGTTTTTCGCGACTGCTGACGGCGCGACCAAGCGCGGTCGCCGGGCGAACGGTTTTCACCTACACCGGCGAGAATTCGAACATTCCTGTCGGGAATGCTCCCAGCATTTTGGACAAGGACTACACAATCACTGCAGAGGTAACAATCCCGCAAGGTGGGGCGGAAGGAATGATCGTGACCTTGGGCGGCCGATTTGGCGGCTACGGTCTCTATCTGCTCAAAGGCAGGCCGGTCTTCGATTACAACCTTCTCGATCTGACGCACTACCGCTGGGAGGGGGGTCCGTTAGGCCACGGCCTGTTGGCCGATGCGCTCAAGCCCGGCAAGCATACGATAGTATTCGACTTCAAATACGACGGGCCGGGCCCCGGCAAGGGCGGAACTGGAGTGTTGACGGTCGATGGCAAGGAGATAGCTCGCAAGAAGATCCCGCACACGATTCCACTACTTATGTCCATAGACGAGACCTTCGACGTTGGGAGCGATACTCGTACAGCGGTAAACGATGACTATCAGGTGCCGTTCCGCTTCACCGGGACGATCGACAAGTTGACCTTTAACCTTGGGCCAGAGCAGTTGACGGATACGGACCGAAAGATCATCGCAGAGCGATTAGCCCGCGCGAGGGACTAAGGCGGCAAGGAGCAATAGCACGTAAGCCCGGAGCGGTCGAAACACCAGTGATTAACGAAGATCGCGACTCTGAGAAAATGAAATCCGCGCCGGAGCTAACTTCCCTAGACGCTCTGTACACCGCGACCGCAGTGATTGAGCTCGGCGCCGGCTGCGCACTGCTGTGTTTCCCCGCGGTGAGTGTGGCGCTCCTGCTGGGAGCGCCGCTGGAGGCACGGGCTGCCCTGACCGTGGCGCGCGTCGGCGGATGCGCTTTGCTTACTCTGGGCGCGGCCTGCTGGCTTGCGCGCGGCGACTCGCAAAGCCGCGCCGCAAAAGGATTGGTCGCCGCGATGGTGGTATATAATCTCGGCGCAGTAGTCATTCTCGGAGCTACCGGTATCCGATGGCAGCACATCGGCGTCGCTCTGTGGCCAGCCGTAATGTTGCATGCGGCAATGGCGGCTTGGTGCATCGTAAGCCTTTTTAGCTGGAAGCATGGGCAAGAAACCGGCTCTACCGACGGCCTGTTTGACCGTGTTTAGAGAAACCGGACCGTGACGTCCGCCGGAATTTCACGATAACCTCGATGGCAATCGAAATTCGGAGAGGACGTTTGTGAGCGCAACGAACATCGGGTTTATCGTGTTGGCGTGCGTCTTTGGCGGTGCGCTTCTCGGGATGTTTCTTCGGGGGATTCTGCCTGAGCATCATCTGAGCGCGGATTCCAAGGATGTTATCAAGCTGGGGATGGCACTGACCTCGATGATGTCGGCATTGGTACTCGCTCTGCTGATCAACTCGGCCAAGAGTTCCTACGACACACAGAGAAACGAGGTTAGACAGCTCTCCGCCAACGTCATCCTGCTTGATCGGGTGCTCGCTCATTATGGGCCAGAGACGAAGACGGCGCGCGAGATGCTCGCCAACACGGTTGCTGAGATGATTTCTCGGATCTGGCCCGATAGCCACTCGGCAGGCACTGAGTTGCAGCCGAACATTGCCGCGGGTGAAGGCTTCTACGATAAGATCCAGGAACTCTCGCCGCAGAACGAAGTTCAGCGCTCGCTACAGTCTCAGGCGTTGAAGATGAGCATCGATCTCGGGCAGACACGATGGTTACTGTTCGAGCAAGCGGGCAGCTCGATCCCTATGCCATTCCTTGTATTAATGGTTTTCTGGATCACTGTTATCTTTCTGAGTTTCGGGCTTTTCGCGCCCCGCAATGCGACCGTCGTCGCTACCATATTCCTCTGCGCCTTTTCGGTTTCAGGTGCGATCTTTCTGATCCTGGAGCTGGATCGGCCCTTCGGCGGGCTGATTCAGATTTCCGATGCTCCGCTGCTCAGCGCCGTCGCTCATCTCGGCAAGTAGTATTGCACCAATACCCTGAAAATTTGATTTGACTCTCAGATGTCAGCAAGCGCTGATACTCTCAATCAGTGGTACTTCGGTGAGGGTAGAAAAGGCCGCGACAACGACGGCTTCGGTGGCCATGTCACCCAGATATGCGGATGTGCGTCGATCCAGAAAAGTGGCTGCATCGGCACTTTGTGAGTACGCGATGGCTTTGAAGCTCGGCGCAATGTGCAACTGGTCGTCGCTTCCCAGACCAGAAAGGAGCGTACGCAGGCAACGTAATCTTCGATTCCCGCGCGCGACGCGATCGAGCAAACTTCCAGCTTTTGCTTAGGCCCTGCGCGATACGAATGTCAAACGACCCGGTTTTCGCGATGAGGTAGTGCCCCGTTGGCACGCTACAAATGATGGTCGGAGAGCCTTGCGGACTCTCTCGGCTCAGCGCAATCAGTCGAGCCCCGCGGGAAGGCGGTAAACTCGCGCGGCGGTTCCGCTAAAGAGCGCGGACTTCTCGGCAGCGGAGGCGCCGGCCGCGAGACGCTTGCAGGCGTTCCACAAGACTGCGTAGCTGCACCAGCGCTTTTGAACCGGAAAATTGCTCTCGAACATGCACCGATGAGCGCCAAATTTCTCGACGCAGACCTCGAAGAAGGGCCGCCATGCGGCGGCGATGTTCTCCGAAGAAAGTGGTGGGGCGCCGCCCTGCCGCCCCGGTCCGGAGCGCCGGACCGGAAGCGCACCGAGCTTCACGTGGACATTGTCGTGAGACGCAACCGCCGTCATAGCCGCACGCCATTCGGCAAAGGCCTCTGCAGCGCGACCTGCGTTGGGACCGCCGAGAATCGGGCTGCCGAAATGGTTGAGGACGATTGGCGTATCCGGGAAGCTCGCAGCGAGTTCGGCGATCTCGCTCAACTGCGGATGGTATACCCAGGCATCGAAGGCAAGATTGAAGCGAGCCAGAAACTGGAAGCCCTCACGGAAACGCGGCTCCGCGAGCATTCGCGGACGCGGAACGGTTTTGTGCACGCGTTCATCCGCATCCCACGCCGTGGAAAACCGGATTGCGTGAAAGCGCCCACCGCTGGCGGCGATATGGGCCTCGAGGATCGGCTCGACGCGTGAGCCGAGGAACAGATTGACATTCCCAACCATCACCGCGCAGGCCCGCGTCGGTCCGAAGCCGCCACTCGCGCTCATCGCGGCCACGCCGGTAACGAACTCGGTCTCACCCAACGACCGAAGCTCCTCCGGCCCGTCAGCGCGATACATGGATCCGCACTCTTCAAAGACCGTCGCCCGGATACGGTGGCCACTCGACACATCAGCCAACAATTCCGGGAAGAGGTATACGTTGCTGGAGTGATGCCACAAGTGGTGATGTGCGTCCACGATCGACAGTTCGGGCTCAATGATCTCTTCGCTATGTTGGGCCAACCACGCTTCATCGACCCGGCCGGAAAAATCCGCGCCAGACGCCATTACTGAAACTCCCTTCACACTGAGGTCGGTTAATCCGCCTAAGGTACGCCTTGTCCGGTGGAACGACAAATCAGGTTCATGCACTCTTTGACTCTCAGACGAGCAAGCTTCTGCGCTATCTCGGTATTACTGGCAGGAGGAGGTACGAGGCCATATAGGCCTGATGATATACAGTCTGATGCGCAGGCATCCCCTTGGTTCCTTCTCCGAATGGCTCGCCGGTATTGAGGTTGCGGTCGAAGCGAGGAAAATTGCTAGAGCTGATTTCGAGCCGGATGCGATGGCCTCGCTTGACTTCATCGGAAACAGAGACGTACTTGAATCCTCACGTGAGCCCAGCGCGGCCGCGACGGTGTAACTCGTGAATGATCAGAGTCCTTCGATGCCGCTTGCTGATCGGCGTTTCCCGCAGGGCGGCGATTGGCTGTCGCGTGAGCAATTGGCCAGCGTCACGACCGACGGGCTCGTCAATCGAACCGTCGCGCTGAAACCCTTGCTCGCCGCCAACAGCCGCGAAGCAGAACGGCTACGGCGGCCGGTCGACGCGGTCTGGAAAGCGCTGCGCGCGAGCGGAATCTTCTACCACTTCGTCCCTAAGATTTACGGCGGACTCGAGTTCGGCGTCGACGCGTTCATCGACGCGATGTTGCCGCTCGCCGAAGGATGCTCCTCAACCGGATGGGTGGCGGCGTTCTGCGTCGAGCACAACTGGATGCTCGCCCATTTTTCAAAAGAGCTGCAGGACGAAACCTTTGGCGCCGGCTTCCCCTACATCATCGCACCGGGAGTTACCTTCCCGCCCGGAATCATGTCGCCGGTTGCTGGCGGTTATCGCGTGACGGGCCAGTGGAAATGGGGCACGGGCGTGATGCATGCGGATTGGATTCTCGCGACGGCGATGCTGCCCAACGGTCCGCGCCCGCACCTGTATTTTATCGCCGTCCCGGCAGAACAGGCGATCGTCGTCGACACATGGCACATGGATGGGATGATCGGGACCGGCAGTAACGACATCGTGATGCGTGATGTCTTTGTGCCCGCTCATCGCGCCATCGACATGAAGGAAATGCAGGACGGCACCGCGCCGGGCTGCAAGCTGCATACGAATCCTTTGTACAGGATGCCGATGCTGCCGTTTCTGGCCGTCGCCGCGGCGATTCCGGCGGTCGGTACGGCGCGCCAAGCGGTCCGCTTGTTTCGCGAGCGACTCTCCAGACGCGTGATCGTCGGCACCGAGACTACCCAGGGCGAAAAGCCCGCCGCCCAGATGCGGCTGGCCAAAGCCCACGTGCTCACGACTACAGCCGAGACGATGATCCGGCAGGCGGCGAGAGAGAACTTCGCGCTGGCAGAAAAGGCCGCGCCCGCGAACGCCGACCAGCGCATCGAGCTGCGATGCCGTATCGCCTACGCCGTCAAATTCGCGCGCGAGGCGGTGCAAACCCTATCGGAGGCCGCCGGCGCAAGCGCCCATTCCCTGGACGATCCGCTCCAGCGCGCGCTTCGCGACATCAATACAATGTCGAGTCACGTGGTGTACGATCTCGACACTGTGCTCGAGCAGCAAGGCCGCGCGATGGTAGGTCTGCCGCCGAATACCGTGCTCGTCTGACAACCGCTCAGTCGCACGGCTCTCGAAAGAATTCGATCGCCAGAGAGTGCGAGTTCATCGCCACTCAGGTTCAAAACGGGTTCTCGGTCGGCAGGCCCAAGGCGTAGCGCCCGAGTTGTTCTGAGACACGGTCCGGATGCGCGTTGATGTGCAACGGCATCGCCTGAAAGTCGCGATAGCGCCGCTCGAAAGATTGCCCCTCGCGCAGTCCGTTGCCGCCAAGCACACGCAGGGTGAGCCGCATCGCATCGTCGCATAGCCGCAGGGCCATCATGCTGGCGCTGAGCTGCTCCAGATAATTGCCCTCCGTGGGAATTTGATGCGCCGCGATGCGGGCATCGGTTTTCGCGCAGGCGTCGTAGATAGTGGCGCGCGCCGCGGCGATTAGCGCGACGGCCTGACCGAGATTCACGTGGATCGTGGGCCGCTCCGTCATCTTAACTCCCATGATGGCGACTCGTCCTTGGATGCCGCTGCAGGCTTCCTTTAGTGCCGCGTCGGCGACGCCGACCGCCATGCAGCCGAGCCAAAGATCCGAGAGCGCCACCCAGTCCTCGCGATAACGATCATCGATGACGCTATAAGCCGGATCGCGGAAAACGACGCGGTACGGCAGCGGGCACGGCACTACACTCGAAAGCGGCGCTCGCACATCTTCGTAGTGAAGGTGGTCGGTCGCCGACGCGCGCAGGCTCATCGCTTTCCAAGTCGGATCGATGCGTACACCTTTCTGATCGGTGCGCACCAAAACCAGATGGGGCGCCCGCTCGGTCTCGAAGAGGAAGGTGATTCCGGTGTAGTCGGCATAACGGCCGCCGGAGCCAAACGAGGCGACGCCGTTTAGCACGACCTTCTCTCCATCGACCTTGCCAATCACTCCAGTACCGGCGCCGGCCGGCAGACAGACCCAATGTCGATTGGCCGTGATGCTGCGCAGCAACTCGATGTGAGCGGGGCCGAGAAGGCCGCAGTAGAAGTGAAACACGCACAGGTGGTTCCACAGGCACCATCCGGTCGAGCCGCACGCCGCGGCCACGGCTTCCAGCTCTCGTCCCATCGCGGTGATGCTGCTTTCGAGGCCGCCCAATGCTCTCACAGCCGACATGCGCATGACGTCGTTGCTCTTCAACGCCGCAATCACGGCCGATGAGACCGAGCGGGTGGCGTCAGCCTCCGCCGCTTGCGCTGCGATCAAGGGCAACAGCGGCGCGATTAAAAGATCGTTCGGCTGCGCCAGAGCGGCTGAGGCATGGCTTTGATTGGAGTTGCGGCTATCCATTTTTCTATATCGCTAATCCAGAGACTAATTTAACCCGGGGTCGTCACGCTGCGCTCGCGTGGGGCCGATTGGTTTTACCTTAGTTGGAACATCGTGTCTCGCCCGGATCATTCGGCGAATCTCGACCTAACGTCCGCCGATGGGATTGGGCAGGTTTTAGTTCGCGTGCGATTCGGGGCGCCGAACGACTCGTCGACTTCGAGATCGAAGAGGTCATCGAAAACGCCGAAGGCTTTCCGCTCCTGACCAAATTTCGCCAACCGTCGCGTTTCAATCGCAAATCTGAGCCCTCGCTTCGATTGGCCTTTCGATAAGGACAGGTGCAAAAGATTGCGCTTGATGCGAGTATACTGAACCTCGGCTAAAAGTGGTTACCTTGGCAAAAAAGGGGACGAGATAAAATCGTGAGGATTCGTGGATTTGTATGAATAAGAGCAAGCCCCGTTTCGGCCTCACCCTACCAAACCGAGGTGTAATCACCGGTGCGACTACCATCGCCGAGATGCTCGAGATGGCCGAGTGGGCGGACTCCGCCGGGTGGGACTCAGTCTGGGTTGGTGATTCAATCTTCGCCAAGCCGCGCCTCGACGCGATTGCGCTGCTCGGCGCGCTCGCGGCCCGGACCAAGCGTGTCCGCTTGGGGCCAGCGTGCTTCGCCAGCACTCCACTTCGTGATCCTCTGATCCTCGCCTATCAGTGGGCGTGCCTCGATTTCATGTCGGGCGGCCGCACTATTTTCGTCGCGTGCAAGGGCCAGCCCGAAGTCGGCGGCGGCAACTTCGAGCAGGAGTTTGCCATGCTTCGGGTCGATCCGAAGTCGCGCGTACGCCGAATGGAAGAGGCGATCGAGATCATGCGGCTGACCTCGTCGCGCGAAGGTGTTAGCTACGATGGCAAATACACGAGTTTCCGCGATCTAACGATTCTGCCGCGTCCCGTTCAGCAGCCCCTCCCCATCTGGGTGACGGCCAATCCGCGCTTGCCCCGCGACTTCCCGAGCGCGTTCCGCCGCGTCGCGAAGCTCGGCGACGGCTGGATGACCACTGGCGGTACACCCGACACGTTGCGCCAATCGCTCGCGATGATTCGCGGCTATGCGCACGAGCTCGGTCGCGATTTGCCGGCGAACTTCGAGGTCTGTGTCTATTACAACATCAACGTCAACGAGGATCGCGAGGCGGCACTGGCCGAATCCAAGCGCTTCCTCGATGTCTACTACTCGACAGACTACTCGCGCGACTTTCTGGAAAACTGGGTCGCCATGGGATCGCCCGCCCAGTGCATCGAGAACATCCGCGGCTTCATAGATGCGGGCGCCACCACGATCACACTCCGAATAACGGGCTACGATCAGAAAAAGCAGTTCAAGCGCGTAACGCAGGAAGTACTGGCGCAAATCTAGATCCGATGTGCATCGCTCCGGAACGAAGACATCGATCCTTTGTCCACCTTCCCGGAGGGACCGGCCTAATAGCGGTTCTTCGTCACAGTGGGCAGGTCATACTCAGAGCGGCACATGTCTTCATAGTCGCGCTTCGCCCGCTCGACTAACATCGCGCGATCTTTTTCCGGCAGGCCACCGAGCATTGCCACTTTGCGGTAATCGCTCGGCACGTAGCTCAGATGACTTACCAGGCCATAGGCAGGATCGAGCACGTGAAGCTGGATCGCGCGAGGTTCCATGACGAACTCGAAGCCGTCGCCGCCCGCGAGATCAAGCGACACTTGATGGCACGTGCTCGGCGCGGTCGATGCTATGGTGCCTGCCCACGCGACGTGGATCGGCCGGTGGATGTGGCCGGCCGCCACCCGGACCACATTGCGGTGGCGGGCGACGATCTCCTCCATCCGGCGGCCGCCATGCAGACCGGACGAGTCCATCCAGTTTACGCCGGTGCGAAACGGTGGATGATGCATGAAAATCATCGTGGGGCGATCCGGTTGCGCGCTCAGCGTTTCCTCCAGCCATTCCAGTCGCGCATCGCACATCATGCCGTGATGATGCTCGGGCACTGATGTATCGAGTCCGAGGAGCCGGATCGGGTAATCATCGATCGCGTAATGGACAAAGGGCGATCCGGCGCCCGGCAGGTACGGCCTATCGGCAAAAGCCTTGAGGAGTGCATCGCGCCGGTCATGATTGCCCGGAATCACGAACACCGGCATCGCTAGCGGCGCGAGGATCTCGCGCAGGACCTCGTATTCTTCTTCGCGGCCATGATCGACCAGATCGCCCGACGCAATTACGACGTCCGGTCGCGGTGCAAGACTATTGATGTGACCGACCGCCTCTGCCAGCTGTGCGTTGGTCGGAATTTGCCGATAGCAGAGGCGGTCCTTCGCTACCACATGCAGGTCGGTTATCTGCGCGACGATCATCTTTCACCCGCGCTTGTCAGGCGGCGACGAAGACCTCGCGGGCGTGGTTGGTATCGCAGTACTCCAGGACCTGCGCGATACGGTCGCCGTCGAACTTGAGGTAGAAGTGATACAGATTGTTGTACTTGCGGCCGTTGGCGGCCGTCGTGTTCGACTCGCATTGTACCGAAACGTTGTTGCCTTCGCTGAAGACGGTGCCGAACTTCATGTTGACGCCGTTGGGCATCATCGTTTTGAGGCCCTTGGCAAATCCCTTGAGCCCTTCCTTTCCTTTGACTGGCGCGAAGCCTGGCATCCGCGTCATCACGCGCCATTCGAAATTGTCGGCGACCATAGGTTCGATTTTAGCCGGGTCCGGATTCTCAAGCGTCGACAGAAACTCGACTGCTCTTTCTTTTTGTTGTGCTGGTGTCATGGCGAAACCTCCTGATGTGTCGATAGCTACTCAAACGGAACCGATTGCGCAAACTCGCGAAGTATAGGGTTCAGCTTCGCGGCAGAAACTCGTTGCGAAGGCCGGACGTCAGTTGCGATGGCGCCGTGCGATCGAGCGAGTCGAGGTCCCATCCACCTTCGCGAATCATCGTGCGCGACGGCTCGGGTTCCGGGTAGATGCCGACCATCTCACCTCCGGCCACAAACGTTCTGCCGTTCACATTCGCGGCGGCCTCGGTACACAACCACACCACCAGCGCGGCGACCTGCTCGGGCTTGTTGTCGAGCGGATTCGCCATCGGTACCGGCACGCCGCGGTCGCCGAGCATCGCGCGCGTGCGCTCCATTGCTTTGAGCGCCTCCTCGTCGAACAGCCGCGTGGCGGCGCGAGGCCGAATCGCGTTGCATCGCACGTTGAAGCGCCCGAGGTCGCGCGCAATCGTGCGTGTGAAACCTACGATGCCTTCCTTCGCCGCCGAGTAGCTCGATTGCCCCAGGTGACCGAGGCCCGACTCGGACGCGGTGTTGACGATTACGCCGCTTTTGTGTTCGCGAAAAATCATCGCGGCCGCACGGATGGTCGAGAAGGTGCCCTTCATATGCACCGCGATGACGTCGTCCCAATCGCTCTCACTCATATTGTAGATGATGCGCGGGCGCACGATGCCGGCGTTGTTGACGAGAATGTCGAGCCGCCCGAAGCTATCGAGCGCGGTTTGAATGATTCGCGCGCCACCGTCCATGGTCGCGACGTTGTCGTAATTCGCTACCGCCGCGCCGCCTGCGGCGCGGATTTCCTCCACCACTTGCGCGGCGACGCGAACGTCGGCGCCTCCGCCGATCGGACCGCCGCCCAAATCGTTAACCACGACCTTCGCGCCCTCGCGCGCCAGCAGCATCGCCTCGGCGCGCCCGATGCCTCGGCCGGCGCCGGTGACAACAGCTACCTTTCCGGAAAGCCGCTTTTTTCCCGCTGTTTGTTCGTCTGCCATATCCATAGCTCCTGCGCCGAGTCGAATACTCCCCCTGTCTCCTCACCCAAATGCCGGAATCGCCGGCGACAAGTAACAGTCCCTTCAGGATGTGTTTGACATCCTTTCCAGAATATTCGGTATCATGGTTACCGGCCAACTAAACGATCGGTCAGGAGCACAGGCTGAAGCCTGTGCCACGGAGATTCGCACGATGCCATCGAAAGATATCGTTGTCGACGCTGACGGACACATCCTCGAGCCGCCCGACCTGTGGGAAAAATATCTCGAAGCGAAGTATCAGCCGCATTCAATCAAGGTGGTGAAAAACGAGAAGGGCCTCGAGTGCCTGCAATATGACGGCAAACTCTCTCAGATGGCGCAGCCCGGGTTCCTCGCCGCACTTGGGGGGATGGGCAAGGAGCAGGATCAACTGCGCCCCGACGCGGAGCGAACCTATGTCGGAAGCGCGCCGTTCGGCTCGATGGACGCGCGCGAGCGCGTCGAGCTACTCGATCGCGAGAACCTCGCCAAGGCGGTGCTCTATCCGACCCTGGGAATTTTGTGGGAGGCCGAAGTTGAGGACGTCGAGCTCTCGCAGGCTTACTGCCGCGCTTACAATCGCTGGATTGCCGACTTCTGCCGGCCCTACAGCGATCGTCTGATCCCGATCGCGCATTTGTCGCTCGGCGATCCTCAGGCTGCCGCCGCGGAACTCGAACGCGCCGTCAAAGACGGATGCCGCGGCGCGTTCGTTGCGCCGTTCACGATCACGCATAAGCCGCACGGCCATTCCGATCACGATCCGGTTTTCGCGATGGCTGAGAAACTCGACGTGCCGTTCGCGATTCATCCGACCTTCGAACCCAAGGGGCTCAATCGCGCGCGCTTTCACGGGATGGAGCGGATGCCGCTGCTGGGCGTGATTGCTTCGCAGATTCTGCAGCAGCCGCTCTCGACATTTTTCCAGTTCGGCGTCTTCGACAAATTTCCCAAGCTGCGGGTGGTGATCCTCGAATCCGGTTCCTCATGGCTCGGGTTCTGGATGGATCGCATGGATGAAGGCTACGAAACCTGGATCGGCGGCACGCTGCCGCTGAAAAAAAAGCCCAGCGAGTACGTGCGCAAGCAGGTATGGATCTCCGGCGATCCCGACGAGCAGGCCACCGCTTACGTGATCGATTACGTGGGACGTGATCGCTTCTTCTGGGCCAGCGACTTTCCGCATCCGGACCACGGAGGCAAATACCTCGACGCGCTCGAAAGGATGGTCGCACCGATGGGACCGGAGGCCCGCCGCGGCATCGTCGGTAAAAACGTCATCGACTGTTACAAACTGTAGGATCAGAAAAGATGCCGGGAAATCAGCTCATCATCGACGCCGACGGGCATATCCTCGAGCCGGTCGACATGTGGGACAAATACCTTGAGGAAAAATTTCGCGCGCGCGGAATCAAGATTAAGCGCGATGACAAGCGGATGGAGTTCCTCGAGTACGATGGCAAACCCGCGCAACTGATGCGCAGCGGCGTGCTGCACACGCTTGGCGCGATGGGCCGTAATGCTCAGGAGATGAGGCCCTCGGCGGAGCGCACTTACGTGAACTCCGCGCCGTTCGGATCGATGGACATGAAGGAGCGGCTTAAGCTGCTCGATCAGGACGGCATCGACAAGGCGATTCTCTACCCGACCATCGGGCTCTTGTGGGAAGCCGAAGTCGAGGACCCGGAACTCAGCAACGCCTACTGCCGCGCCTACAATCGATGGATTGCGGATTTCTGCCGCGACTCGGGCGGGCGTCTCATTCCGATCGCGCATCTCTCGATGCTCGATGTTCCCGCCGCCGTCGCCGAGTTGGAGCGCGCGGTCAAGGACGGGTGCGAGGGCGCCTTCGTGGCGCCTTTCAACCACTTGCGCAAGGCGCACGGTCATCCTGACTTCGATCCGTTGTTCGCGAAGTTCCAGGAGCTCGACGTTCCATACGGAATCCATCCGACCTTCGAGCCGGCGTCGCTCGCGTCGCGCCGCTTCAGCGGGCTGGGCTCCTCGATTTGGTATCATCAGGTGACCGCGTGCTACGGCGCGCAGGTCGCGTTTACGACGCTGTTCTCGTTCGGCGTGTTCGACAAGTTTCCGAAGCTCAAAACGGTGGTGCTCGAATCTGGCGGCGGGTGGATCGGTTACTGGGTGGACAGGATGGATGCGCTGTACGAGGTCCCGATAAATCGCGCACCGCTGAAAAATCCGCCGAGTCATTACATCCGCACGCAGAGCTGGATTTCCGCCGATCCGGACGAGCGCGCGCTGGCCGGGCTAATCAAATTTGTCGGCGACCGATTCTTCTGGGCGAGCGATTTTCCGCATCAGGATCACGGGCGCGAATACATGAAAGAGCTGAAGGGGCTGCTGGCCGAGATGCCGTCGGCCTCGGGTGCAAAACTCGCGGGCGAGACAGTCGCCAGTTTGTATAAAATTTGATCCGTCGGCTACGCCGATGCCGCGTAGCTGATGAATTCGAGCAGGTTCCCGTCGGGATCGCGGAAGTAGACGCTGATCCCCTTGCCGCGTCCGCCCAGCCGCGGCACCGGACCTTCCTCGATCTCGATGCTGTTGCGCCTCAGATGCTCGATGACGGAGTCGGGCGTGCCGGGCCACACGAAGCAGTAGTCGCCGCCGCCGATCATCGGATGCCTCGCCTTCAGCGTGATCTTGTTGTCCGGCGGATGCAGATTGAACCGATTGCGTCCGAAGCTGACGCTGACGATCGGCCACTTGCCCGCGCGCCATTTCTCCAGGCCATCCGCCTTCGCACCGAACACGCGCACATAAAATTCCACCGAGCGCTCGATGTCGCCCACCGGCATCGCGACATGATCAATATCGATTTCCATGAGAATCTCTCCTCACACTGGATGCTGGCGGAAGGTCAACTCGACTGCGACCGCGGGCGCCTCCGATGGTGGACCTCCGGCTGAGAAGAACGCGCCGGCCAGTGCGAGCGGCGCCTCGCTGCGGAACCATACCGCGCGCCGGTACGGCTCGCCACGGAACGACGGCTTCCGGTACACGATGCGCGCGTGGGCGGCGAACAGCCGTCGGAGGTCATGCCCCGAGGCGGCCAGCAGGTCGGCGACGTGTTCCTCCATCGCACGGAGATACGCCGTTCCATTGATGTGTCGATTCGGATCGGTCTGGCCGTAGTGCCACGCGTGAGTCTGCGTTTCGATGAAGTCCGGTTTGCGCGCGAGATCGATGATCGCGTCGATGCCCGGAACTTCGATGATGCGCGTCGGCTGCTCTCCTAGTCCCAGCTCCGGCGGCAGTGATGAGACGCGGCGGCGCGCGGGATCGGGATCGTAGCGCGTGAATACGTTGAGCATCCGCGCACTGGCCAGCTGTGCTCCGGCCGCATCGAGAACGACATGGCGTCCCTCGCGCACCAGATGACGCACCGCGCCGGAGGCATCCAGCGACCTCCCGAGGAAAGATTCGCCTCGAATGATGACTCGCGCGGTCGGATCGCATGGAAGGTCGCGAGTTTCCAACTCGACATACACCAGCGGAGTGAAGATGCCGGCCGCCTTTTCGAAATCGTGCAGGCCAGCGAGGATGCGCTGCCACGGCGCGAAGTGCGAGCGGCCGGCGTATTCCGAAACCGACGAAAGCTTGATGCTTCGATTTTCGGTCAGGGTCTGGAAGTGAACCGGTTCGCGCATTCGCGTGCGCACGATCCGATCGGCGAGGTTCGCAAACCGTTTTGCCATAGCTGCGACAGGTTGCTAGCGCTTGCGATTCATCATGCGATAGTCGACGTACGCGGCGACCTCGCCGTTTTGATTGGTGAGCGTCGAGCGGATCACGGTGAAGGTCATGGTGCCGGTGCGCCCGGTTTTTTCGTAGGTTTCCTTCACTTCGGTGGTGACCGAAATCAAGTCGCCAGGACGAATCGGGGTCTTCAGCTCGAGGTCGATGCCGGCCATCAGGCTGCCGCGCGGAAATAAATTCCGCTCGACCGACCCTTCACCGCGCCGGATCAAGGTCGCGAACCACGGTGGTGCGATGGTTCCGCCATAGGGGCTGGCCTTTGCGGCGATAGGATCGAGGTAGAGCGGATTGAGATCACCGACCGCGATGCAATAGTTCGCAATCTTTTCCGCCGTCACCTCGACCGGAGCATCGGGCTGGAATCGGCGCGCGAGTTTGGTTTCGTCTTCTTTCATTCTCACAGTGGTAGGCAGGGAGTGAATCGAACACTCGACACCAGGATTATCAGTTCGCTTTAGAGGAGTCCGTGCATGCGTAAGTGAGACTACGCGATGCTTTGTCTTCAAGTCCAATCCTCGAAAGTCCGAGCGTATTAGTTCACCCGGTTGGGCGGTCGGCATCGCCAGCATACATCGGGCCCTTGGCTCGGCCCGACGAAAATCCGCTGAACTGCGCGCGACCACCAGTCTCGCACGCTTCCTCCGAGATACTGGCCGTCGGGATGACGCCCGTACGATGCTCGCCGAAGCTTACAACTGGTTCACCGAGGGCTCAGACACCGCTGACATCAAGGATGCGAAGGCACTACTAGATGAACTGGAATCTTAGGATCCAGCGAAAGTAGAGGGACATGCGCTTCACGTGTAGCCTCGGCGGGAACTTGCGTTTGCAAAACTACCGGCCTCAATGCGATCCTGTTTCCTCTTAAAATATTGAAGTCTCGGTTAAGCGTATCCAGTCGTCGACCAGGGAGGCTAAACCATGAAGATCGTCGTCATCGGCGGTACCGGCCTGATCGGCTCGAAGACCGTCGCCATTCTGCGCCAGGGCTGCCACGAGGTAGTCGCCGCCTCGCCCAAAAGCGGCGTTAACACCATCACCGGCGAGGGCCTCAAGGAGGCTATCGCCGGCGCGCAGGTGGTGATCGACCTCGCCAATTCACCCTCATTTGAAGACAAGGCTGTGCTGGAATTCTTCCAAACCGCAGGCCGCAACCTTCGCGCGGCGGAGGCCGGAGCCGACGTCCGGCACCATGTCGCGCTGTCCATCGTTGGAATCGATCGGAGCGACAATGGCTATTTCCGCGCCAAGGTCGCCCAAGAGAAACTGATCGAGACCTCCGGCATTCCTTACACCATCATCCGTTCGACCCAGTTCCTGGAATTCCTCGGCGGCATCGCTGCTTCAAGTGCGGATGGAAACATCGTCAGGCTGTCGCCCGGCCTGTTCCAGCCGATCGCGGCGGACGACGTTGCCGCCATCGTTGCCGAGGTGGCGCTCGCGGCGCCGCGAAACGGTATCGTCGAGATCGCCGGCCCGGAACGAGCGCCGTTCAACGAGATCGTTGCCCGCTATCTGAAGGCGGTCGGCGACCCGCGTGAAGTCGTGTGCGACCCCGAGGCCCGATACTTCGGCGGCCGGGTCGAGGAGTGCTCACTGGTGCCGTTGGGCGAAGCGCGCCTCGGCCGCATCGGTTTCGACGAATGGCTCCGCCGCTCACAGACAGGAGCCTGATCTCGCATCCCCCGACGAAGGAGAGAGCCATGAAACGGACCCTCTGTGCGCTGCTTGCCGCCTGTGCGCTGCTTGTTGCCGCCCTGCCATTCGGCGGCGCGCTAGCGGAAGCGCCCAAGTCGAAGAACGCCAAGGTCACCCTCGTCTACCGGCACGAGCTGCCGAACTGTCCCGGCAAGAGCATCAAGGGCGTGCTCGTCGAATACGGCCCGGGCGGCTACTCGTCTGCTCACACGCATCCCAAATCCGCCTTTATCTACGCGACCGTGCTTGAGGGAGCGATCCGCAGTCAGGTCAACGACGGACCGGTCACGACCTACGAGGCCGGGACAGAGCTTCTCCGAGCTGCCCGGCGACCGCCACGGCGTCAGCGCCAATGCCAGCGAGACGAAGCCGGCCAAGCTCCTCGCGGTGTTCGTGGTGAACACCGACGAGACGGAACTGACGATCCCGTTTGGGAACTGAGGTCCTAAGTACCGGGCGAAAGGGCGGACAGAGGGTACCGGACAACATCGTGCGGTGCGCCTCGCGGTTGTGAACTAATGGAGAATCGCGACAATGCCTGATGGAAACTCGACTGAGTCCGCTGGCAAATCCCTCCACGAACCGGCGCCATCTGCACCGACGCCGGAGGCCGATGCGTCAATCGCACAAGCCCCAACGGGGAAGCAGCTTCAAAGGCGGCAGTTGTGGATGTGGATCGCCGGCGGTGTGCTTCTCCTTTTGGCGCTATACGAGGCCATCCCGCGGGCCATCACTGCCTTCAGAACAGAGTCAACAGACGACGCCTACGTTAACGGACACGTGACGTTTGTGGCGCCGCGGGTGCCTGGTCAGGTCGTGCGTGTGCTGGTGGACGACAACAATCGCGTGCGGAAGGGCACCGTGCTTGTGCAGCTTGACAAGGAACCGTACCAAGTCAAGGTCGAAATCGCGCGAGCTGCGCTGTCGGTTGCGCAGGTCGGCATTGTCACAGCACAAGCGAAAGTTCGGGGCCTTGAGAGTTTGGCGCGCAGCCAGAGGTTCGATCTGGCAAATGCGATGCACAACCTCAACAACCAAGTCGCCGACCTGCACTCCAAAGTAGATGCTCTTCAAGCCGCGAATGCCACCCTGATCAAGACCCAGGCCGACTTCGGGCGGGAGAAGCAGCTGTACCAACAGCAGGTTATATCAAGACAGCAGTTCGATTCGTTCCAGGAAGCCTTTTCGGTAGCTCAGGCACAGCAGCAGAAGGCTCAGCATGATGTCGCGGCGGTTCGTGCCGAACTTGGGCTGGCAGCCACATCCAAAAACGGTGATGAGCTCAGCGGCATACCCGCGAATCTCGACCAAACCTATTCAGCGGTCAAGGTTGCCCAGGAGCGACTGATGCAGACTGCGGCCGAGCTCGGGTCTTTTCATTCATTCAATGAGTCTCCCGAACAGATGCTCGCCGAGTTCTACAAACGCGACTCATCCGGCAATATCGATGCGATCTTCGATGAGATTTCCAAAAATGCACCCGACACCAAACAGGCTGAGGCCAAGTTGAAGGAGGCCCAAGCCAATCTCGATCAAGCCGAGCTGAACCTTTCCTATTGCGATATCGTGGCCGACATTGACGGTGTCGTGACGCGTCGCAACGTCAACCCAGGCGATCAGGTTATCGCCGGGCAGGGGCTGATGGCGCTGCGATCTCTCACCGATATTTGGGTCGACGCTAACTTCAAGGAGACGCAACTGGCGAATCTGCGTATCGGACAGCCGGTGGAGCTCGACGTCGACATGTACGGCAGTCATCGGCATTTTCAGGGTCGCGTTTCCGGATTCACGATGGGAACCGGATCTACGCTGGCGCTTTTGCCGGCCGAAAATGCGACGGGAAACTTCGTCAAGGTTGTGCAACGGCTGCCGGTGCGAATCGAGTTGACCAATTACGATCCTGACGTAGCTCCTCTGTTCATCGGGCTATCGGTCACTCCGTACGTATACATCCACCAGACGCCTACCGGTCCGAACGCTGGCAAGATGCTTCAAGCCTCAGTATCCGGGACTGGTTCTGTTTCCGCGCCCGGCCGTCAATGAGTGCCGCCGCGCTCCAGGTTCCGCTCGCGAGGCGATCGGTCAATCCGTGGCTGATAGCGTTTGCAGTGGTAATCCCGACCTTCATGGAGGTTCTGGATACTACAATCGCGAATGTTTCCTTGCGTTATATTGCCGGCGGTTTATCGGCTGCCAATGTTGACAGCGAGTGGGTCATCACCGCTTACCTCGCATCCAATGCGATCGTTCTGCCGATTTCCGGATGGCTCGCCCTGCGGCTCGGCAGGCGAAACTATTTCCTGCTCTCGATAGCCATCTTTACGTTGGCGTCCGCGTTGTGCGGAATGGCCGGAAGCCTTGGATTCATAATCGCATCTCGAGCGCTTCAGGGTGTGGCCGGCGGTGGTCTCCAACCCTCGAGCCAGGCTGTGCTTCTTGATGCGTTCCCGCAAGAGAAACAAGGCCAGGCGATGACGATCTTTGGGATGGCGGCACTTCTCGCGCCAGTCGTCGGGCCGACGCTCGGCGGCTATATCACCGACAACTACGGCTGGCGCTGGATCTTCTATCTGAACGTGCCTATCGGCCTGTTGGCCTATTTGATGTGCCACGCGCTGGTCCAAGATCCGGAATATCTAAAAGTTGAACGGGCCAAGAATCGGAATCGACGCGAACCCTTCGATATGCTCGGCCTCTGTCTGCTGACTGTGACCATGGTTTGCTGGGAGGTCATGCTCAGCAAGGGGCAGGAGTGGGACTGGCTCGGCGATCCGTTCTATCGCGTGCAAACCCTGTTGATCCTCTTTGGGCTCGGCTTGGGCGGCTTGATCTATCGCGAATTGCATCTGCGCAATCCACTAGTCGCGCTCCGAACGATGGCCGACCGAAACTTTGGCACCTGCTGCGTCATTATCTTCTGCGCATACGGAGTGCTGTACGCGAACACCATTTCGCTTCCCGCTTTGCTGCAATCACTTTTTGGCTACGACGCCACAACCTCGGGGTTGGTTCTATCGCCATCAGGAATCTTCGCGATTATCATGCTCGTCGTCGTCGGCGCTCTGCTATCTCGCGGAGTCGATGCTCGATACCTGATGGCGGGCGGATTACTCACGATGGCCGTGGGAAACTACTGGATGGCACTCCTTAACCTGAATATCAGTCCGTGGCAGGTGGTGTGGCCGAGGGTAGTGGTGATCGCGGGGTTGTCGATGCTATTCGCGCCTCTTAACGTGGCAGCGTTTATCTATCTACCGAAGGAGATCCGCGGCCCAGCGGTTGGATTGCTCGCTCTGCTGCGCAACGAAGGCGGCAGCGTGGGAACTTCGGTCGCGCAAATAATTCAGGAACGACGCGAGCAGTTTCATACCCTGCGGCTGAACGAAAGCCTCGATCCCCTGAACCCTCCGGTCAACTCTCTCTTGGCACGGGGCCAGGCGTATTTTCTGCAGCACAACGGCGATGCTGTGTTGTCACATCAAATGGCGCTAGGGGTTCTCGACCAGTCGCGAGCTCAGCAGGCCTCGGCATTGGCCTACTTTGACGTCTTCTCCTTTTCGGCTGCGGTCGGCTTGATGTTGGTATTCTCTATCCTGCTCATGCGTCGTTCGGTAGCCGAGAAAGGGGCCCCGATTGGTGGGGAGTAGCCAGTTCTCGTTCAAGTCAGCCGGTAAAGTAGCGCGCGATGCCCGCGGCAACGTCGTCCTCGAGGTCGCAATCTTATTGTTTCGAGTAGCCCGATCCGAGAAATGATTCGCGCAAGGCGGACGCTTACATCCAAGTTTCGGACATATAATTGGCTGCACATTGGCGCGGTAGAGTCTGCAGTTCGGGGGGTTAATTCAAATGGTCGCGCCGGCAGGCTGTGTGGAAGCGTTCGATGTACAGCGAAGACCGCGCCATCGACCAGATCGCTTTTCGGTGAAAGTGTTCGCCCTAGTTGTAACTCCAAATCGCGCGTACTCAGCTCAGCCGGAAATTCCGGCTTGAACGCTCATCTTCCCTTGGGAATGAACCCCGGGATGCCCGTGTCAACCACCGAATTGAGCCTGACTCGGGTACTGATTCCTTGAGCGATCTCTTCGATGGCGTCGTCGGGAAGAGCCGAGACATCAAAATTTTCCTCGATGTGGCGGATGCTTGTAGCCGTGGTGAGAGGAGCCGTGCCGCGCTGCAGCGCCCAGGCAAGTAGGACTTGAGCTGGGGTTTTGTGGACGCGCTTCGCAATGACGCTGATCACAGGATCGTCGATCAATTTCGGTTCGATACCATGACCCAGAGCAGCGAACGCCTGCATCACGATGCCATTCCTCTTGCAATAGTCGAGCAGATCCCATTCAGGGAGATATGGATGAGATTCAACCTGAACAACCGCCGGCTTTATGCGTGCGATTTCAAACACCTCTTTCAGTTGTTCCAAACTGATGTTCGACAATCCGATCGCCTTGCACTGACCTTCGTCGACGAGGCTCTCCAAAGCCTTCCATGTATTCGTCAGAGTCGTCGCGTCGTCATAAATCACCCTACCGTTCTTGTCTCTGGGGTCTTGCTCGTCGCCGGGTTTGAAAGCGAATGGAGTGTGGATGCTGTATAGATCGATATAGTCCAGTTGCAGTCTTTTCAGACTTGCCTCGAAGGCGGGCTTAACGCGTTCGGGACGATGATTGTTGTTCCAGAGCTTCGTACCCACAAAAACGTCCCTCCGTTTGAGCTTACCCTCCTTGAACACCGCCCGCATTGCTTCGCCCACCTGTTCTTCATTTCGGTACCGCTCAGCGCAATCGAATTGACGGAAGCCCACCTCCAGAGAGATCCTAACTGCCTCTTTTGTTGCGATCGGATCAGGAATCAGCGTCCCAAACCCGAGCGCGGGAATCTCATCAGAGCCGTTATTGAGCGGTATCGTTGTATGGCGAAGGCCGTAGGCGTCACTCATAAAACATTACCCCTATGCAAATCGCATTCTGAGTCGATTGTAACAAAGCTCTCCGAGGAATGGCGAATCGTTGCCAGCGAACGAGCTCACCAAGCCGGGAGCCTGACGATCGACGCGGGCAAATGTCTTCGCGCGCCAGCACTCCCTTCGATCAACTTTAAAGGATAATCTCTAACGAAACTGTTAAGACGCGCAAAGGAGACAGTCCATGGCCGGGAAGAACCTCGGTGACGCCTTCGGCGGCAAGATCACCACCTTGGAAGAACAGCGCGCAATCTGGCTCGATGCCCTGCATGAGGACGCCATCTGGGAGGGACCGACGTTCGAGATCCCGGTGACGCTGATCGGGTTCGAGGCAGTGAGCCGTTTTATGGAATTTCTGCTGAGTGTGGTTCCGCGCTTCAACACAACGCCGGCAGCGATGTATCCCACAGCCGATCCGGATACTACCATCGTGGAATCATCAGGCGGTGGCGATACGGTAAACGGCGGCCGCTATACGCAGCGCTACTTCACCTTGATCACCATCAAAAACGGTCAGGCGTTCCGCATGCGCGAATACGTCAATCCGTTCCAGACCTACAAGAGCTTCGGGAAGGAGCGCTGGGAGCGTGTCGTCGGCGAGATCGCGGCGAAGCACAACCGGCCCTGGCCGGCGTCGCAACTCCCCGACCCGATCGTGTTGCCGCCACTCAGGTAAAGGCTGTCGTCCGCATCGTGCGAGCAAACTCGCCTCAGATTGGGACCATGAAATGAGGGCGGCCTTGATGGCGGCCTCATTCCTGATGTCGCTCCCTTTGCTACTTTTTGCCCCGAGTTGGCAAACGAATGACGCCGGTTGCCAGCACCGACAGTTCGCCGTCCTGATTGACCGCGCGCTGTGCGATCTCAGCATAATGCGCTCCCGCCTCGGCAAAGGTGCGTGTCACCTCACCATCGATGTAGAGCGTATCGCCGACCGGATTGTGACGCCGAATTTTTACCTCGAGCTTTTGCAGGAAGCCGCTGTCGCCCATCCAATTTGTAAGATGATGGGACATCCAGGAGCATCGCTCCGGACCATAGTCGTAAGCGGCGGGCGTTCCGACCAGCGTGGCTAGGTCATCCTCCCAGTGCACGCGTTCGGGAACGTCGGGAATGCCGAATTTGTTGGGAATCCCCAGCCCGGGATGCTTCTGCAACTGCTTCCACGCGAGCTTGTTTGCGCGGATGTAGAGGCCGCCCCATCCCTGCGCGAACGCGATGAAGCCGGTGACCGTCATGGGGCCCTTCACCATGGTCGGCAGTTTGTCGCCGATATGGACATCATCTACATAACGCGGGTTCGCGCCGCGGATTTCCTCGGCCTCATAGAGCGAGAAAATCTTCGCGAGGTCCTCGCGCGTATACTTTACCGGTGCACGGTTTTTCACCGATTCATACTTGGTACCCCGCTCGCGAGCGGTGTCGCGTTCGGTGCGGAAGCACCAGCTATCGCCCTCGGCGACGAGCTCGCGATTCTGATTGTAAAATTCGCATCGATAAATTTGCTGAATCGAGCGGCCGGCGAAGCGCGTCTCATGCTCCACGAGATCCTTCAGCCACACTTTCGTCGTGAACGAGTCGCCGAGCATCATCGCCTGATGCCAGGTGACATTGATGCCGGCGAACATCGCATGCACGCCGGCGAGACCTCCGACGTATCCGCTGAACGATCTGTTGAGTGGAAAGATAAACGAGGGCGGCGCCTGCACGCGTCCGAACTCAGTGTTCGCGGCATAGTTCGGATCGCACCAAAGAGGATTGTCGTCGCCGATTCCGTGCGCCCAATGGCGGATGTTGTCGCGCGAGGCCTCGTAGCACCACGGCTCGAGTGAATCTTCAATCGGAACCCCAATCAGCTTTTTCAGACCAACCAGACTCTCGTCGCTGATTACAGAAAAGCGCTGCCGAGTTTCAGACATGGAATATCTATAGACTGTCCAAATTTGCTGTCAACGGAAAACACGACTTAGTTCGGCAGGTTGGTTCACCCAACCGAAAGAGGCTTGTCTCGATGGCCTCGCGAAAATCGGCGCTGCAATTAGCGCGTCTCGCAAAAAGTCGTCTGCCTGATACCCGCCTCGATCTTGTGTCTGCTCTACAGTGTGCGATAAGCATGAAAATCTGAGCTTGGCGCGCGAACGATGACGGACAAGTGGGATAAGAAATGGAAGATTCGACCTTTATCGCTGATCTGAAGCTGGATTTCGATCCGGACGCTCTGCGTGAGAAATACAAGCAGGAGCGTGACAAGCGCGTTCGCACCGATGGCAATGCGCAATACGTCGAAGTTGCCGGCAAGTTCGCTCACTATCTGGACGACCCTTATGTCAAACCTTTTGATCGGGCTCCTCTGACCGACCAGGTCGATGTGGTAGTCATCGGTGGAGGTTTCGGCGGATTGCTGGCCGGCGCACGCTTCCACGAAGCCGGTATCAACGACGTTCGAATCATTGAGTCCGGTGGCGATTTCGGTGGCACCTGGTACTGGAACCGCTATCCGGGCGCCCAGTGCGACATCGAAAGCTATTGCTACCTGCCGCTGGTCGAAGAGCTCGGCTATATGCCGAAGGAGAAGTACTCGTTCGCGCCCGAGATCTACGAGCACTCGCGGCGTATCGCAAAACACTACAACCTCTACGACAAGGCGTGTTTCCAGACGCGGGTGTCGGAACTGCGCTGGGACCAGGACGCCGCGCGCTGGATCGTCTCGACCAACCGTGGCGATGCGATGCGGGCGCGTTTCGTGGTTATGGCTACCGGTCCTCTCAATCGACCGAAATTGCCCGCGATACGCGGCATCGCTGACTTCGAGGGCCACACCTTCCACACCAGCCGTTGGGATTACGACTACACCGGGGGCGACCACTCGGGCGGCCTGACCAAGCTCGCCGATAAGCGCGTGGCGGTCATTGGTACCGGCGCTACGGCTATCCAATGCGTGCCGTTCCTGGGCGCGCACGCCAAGCAGCTCTATGTCTTTCAGCGCACCCCCTCGTCAGTGGATGTGCGGGGAAACAAACCAACCGATCCCGAATGGGCCAAGAGCCTGAAGCCAGGATGGCAAAAAGAGCGGCGTGAGAACTTCAACAACATGGTTATCGGCGTCCCGGTCGAAAAGGACCTCGTCAACGACGGGTGGACCGACATCTTCCGTAACCTGGGCATCGCGGCGAAAAAGTCCGCCCGCGCAGCCGAACTCTCGAAACGCCAGACAGCGATGCTCATGGAAATAGCCGACTTTCAGAAAATGAACGGCATCCGCGCACGGGTCGACCAAACCGTCGCCGATCCGGCCACCGCCGAGGCGCTGAAGCCCTGGTACCGCCAGTTTTGCAAGCGGCCGACGTTCAACGATGACTATCTGCCAACCTTCAACCGACCCAACGTCAAGCTGATCAACACCAGCGACAGTCAGGGCGTTGAGCGAATCACCAAGACCGGCATCGTTGCGAACGGCATCGAGTATCCAGTCGATTGCATTATCTTCGCCACCGGTTTCGAGGTCGGCACGGCCTGGACTCGGCGCGCCGGCTACGAAGTCATCGGCATGAACGACGTCACCTTGACCGATTACTGGGCCGATGGGATGAAGACCTACCACGGCTTCTCCAGCCACGGCTTTCCCAACTGCTTCATCCTGGGGCAGTCGCAGAATGGCGCTTCGGTTAACCTGACCTCGGTCTTGGACGACCAGGCCCAGCACATCGGCTACATCATCAAACAGGTGATGGACCGGAGGTTTCGCTACTCGCATCCGACTAAAGAAGCGGAGACGGAGTGGGTCGCGGAAATCAAACGCCTCGCGGTGGTCGCGGCGCGCTTCCTGGCGAACTGCACGCCGGGCTACTACAACAACGAGGGCCACTTCGAACCTGGGTCCGACGGCTTTGGCGCCAACGCGTATGCACCGGGCATCAACGCGTTCAACGCACTGATGAAGAAGTGGCGCGAGAAGGGTGACCTCGAAGGCCTCGAGTTGGGCTAAGCAGCGACCCTAACGTCGTTTCTAATAATCCTCCCCCGTGTCGGACAACGGGAGAGGAATCAGAAAAAAGAAGGGCAGCGCCTGGGCGCCGCCCTTCGGGTTTCGTGGCGATAAGAAAATAGTCGCGCGGATCAGGCGGCCTCTGCCTTTACGCCGTTGAGCTTCTTCAGCTCGGGCATCACATCGCTGGCGAACAGGCGCAGGCTCTTTTCCGCGTCCTCGATCGGCATGCCCGCGTAGCTGAATACGCCGGTGTAATGATCCGCGTTCACTTTCACGCGGATTTCATCGATCTTGTTAAAACAATCCTCAGGCGTGCCCCACACCTGCAGGCTGAGGAAATATTCGACCGACGCGTCCTTGTTCGAGCCTTTCAGGTTTTTGGACATCTGCTCGTAATACTCGTAGCCCTTGGCCTTGCCGAAATGGTCGCTCGCCATCTCGTAGTGGCGCAGCGCCGTTTCCCAGTAGCCGCCGATATATTTCACCGCCATCTCGCGCGCGCGGTCGCGGCTCTTGTCGCAGAAAGTCCATCCGGCCGCGATCGTCGGCAGCGGCTCGCCGCCGTTAACCTGCTTGTAGATCGTTCGATACTCGGCCAGTTCCTGCGCGACCGCTTCCCACGGTTTCTGCGGGATGATCAGGATGCCGATACCGAGCTTGGCCATGATTCGCGCCGATTCGGGCGAGACTGCGGCGGCGTAGGTGCGGCCCTTGAACGACTTGAACGGCTTGGGACGGATATCGCGCCGGGGCTGCTTCAGGTACGTGCCGTCGGCCTCCATGTAGCCGCGCTCGAGGGCTTCGAGAATCGCAGCCGAATATTCGATAAAGCGATCGCGCGACTCGCCCATATCGAGCCGGAAGCCGTCGTACTCGATCCGCGCAAGTCCGCGCCCGAGTCCCAGGATCATGCGGCCGTTTGATTGATGATCAACCACCGACACCTGCTCGGCCACGCGAATCGGATCGTGCCACGGCACCACCACGACCATCGAGCCGAGCTGGACCTTCGTGGTGCGGCCGGCGTAGTAGCTCAGGAACTGCAGCACGTCGGGGCACATCGTGTAGTCGTCGAAGTGATGCTCGACGCTCCAGATCGAATCGAATCCGAGCGGTTCGTAAAGGTCGCCGATCCGGAGATCGTCGCGATACACGTCGCGGTCCGAGCGGGTGTTATGGGGATTCTGGAAAATTACTGCGCCACCAACTTTCATGGGTTTGTCCTCCAGCCCGGACGCGCCTGCGTACCGGAAATCCTGTCTGCAAAGCTGCTACCACGTCTTGGCGGTCATTGCAAAGCCACTACTAAACGGTCGGTATGTAACCCGTCGGCCTTGTGCGATGCCGCTCTCGCTTGCCTTCGCGAGGCCCTAGCGCGATTACTATTTCAGCACTAAGGAGCCGCCATGCGAAGGGAAATTTTCACCGAAGAGCACGAGCTATTCCGCGCCCAGGTGCGCAGATTTGTCGAAAAGGAAATCGAACCCAAAGTTGCCGAATGGAATCGTGCCGGAATAAGCGACCGCGACTCCTGGCGCAAGCTTGGCGCGGCCGGCTACCTGGGCGCGAACGCGCCGGCCGAGTTCGGCGGCTCGGGCGCCGATTTCCTCTACGACGCGATCGTGATCGAGGAGCTCGCGCGGGTGCGCGCGCACGGCCTCATGATGGGCCTGCATTCGGACATCTGCATGCCCTACATCAACACCTACGGCAGCGCCGAGCAGAAGCATCGCTACCTGACCGGCGCGATCAGCGGCGAGCTGATCCTCGCGATCGCGATGACCGAGCCGGGCACCGGCTCCGATCTGGCCGCGGTCCGCACCACGGCGCGCCGCGACGGCGACAGCTACGTCATCAACGGCTCGAAGATTTTCATCTCGAACGGCCAGCTCGCCGATTTGGTGATCGTCGTGGCGAAGACCGATCCGAACGCGAACCCTCCCCATCGCGGAATCAGCCTGCTCCTGGTCGAGGGCAATGCTCCCGGCTTCGTGCGCGGGCGCAAGCTCGACAAGCTCGGCCTGCGGGGTCAGGACACCAGCGAGCTGTTCTTCGAGGATTGCCGCGTGCCGGCGCAGAACCTGCTCGGAAAAGAGGGGCAGGGGTTCAAGATGCTGATGGAGAAGCTGCAGCAAGAGCGGCTGGTTGCCGCGATCGGCGCGGTCGAGAGCTCGCGGCGATGCCTCGACGACACGATCGCCTATACGAAAGAGCGCCGCGCCTTCGGCCAGCCGATCGCGTCGTTCCAGAACACGCAGTTTCGCCTCGCCGAGATGGCGACCGAGGTCGAGATCGGCCGCGTATTCGTCGACCGCCTGATGGCGGCGCACGTGCGCGGCGAAGAATTGGTGACCGAGGTCAGCATGGCGAAGTGGTGGACGACCGACCTGCTCAAGCGCGTCTCGAGCAATTGCCTGCAACTCTTCGGCGGCTACGGCTTCATGATGGAGTACCCGGTATCAACCGACTACGCCGACGCCGCCGTGCAATCGATCTATGCAGGCACCAACGAAATAATGAAGGTAATAATCGCCCGCCGCATGGGCCTGGATAATCGCGGATGAAGCGACGCGGGTCTCGACCATGACGCCTCGTCACCGTCAATTTTCATCAGGGAGAATACAGCGGTGAACACGAACACTTCGCGCAACGAAAGCGGGTCAGCGTACTACCTCTCCCAACCCGAGGCCGATCTCGACCTGGTATCGGTCGTCAGGGGCACGCCAAGCGGAGAATTACTGCGTCGCTATTGGCATCCGATCGCGGTCGCATCAGAGGTCGGCGAGCTTCCGGTCGCGGTGCGCGCGCTCGGCGAGGATCTGATTCTGTTCAAGACGCCAAAGGGCGAATTCGGGCTAGTGTATCCGCGATGCTGTCATCGGGGCACCACTTTGTACTACGGCAAAGTTGAAGAACGCGGCATTCGATGTTGCTATCACGGATGGCTATTCAGCCCGGACGGCCGATGCCTCGATCAGCCGTGCGAACCCAATGGCGGCGACAAGCGCGACAACTATCGGCAGCCATGGTATCCGGTGCAGGAACGCTACGGTCTCGTCTTCGCCTATCTCGGGCCATCGGATCGCATACCCATACTTCCCCGATATGAGGCGCTGGAGGTCTTACAACCCGGTGAATGGATCGAACCGGACGGCCGGAGTCTCGGATCGGGCGGCGATGTGATCGCGCCTTGCAACTGGTTTCAGCATTGGGAAAACGTGATGGACCCATATCACGTCGCGATCCTTCACTCGGCATTCAGCGGAATCCAGTTCATTCCCGAGATGGCTCAGATGCCCAACGTTTCCTTCGAGCCTTCGTCAATTGGCATTACCAGCACGCAGATCAGAAACCTCGAGGGCAAAGTTTTCCGCCGCGTCACCGAAGTGGCGATGCCGACGCTGCGCGTGGTTCCGAATCCGTGGGCGACCGGCTTCAATCGCCCGGTTGAATCGATTGGTTGGACGCTTCCGATCGACGACACGCACTACCGAATTTTCACTGCCGGCCGTGCCACGAAATCCGGACCTCTCTACTACCCTCCGAAAGGCCTCATGAGTGGGAATCGGCGCTGGCAGGACATGTCCGAAGAGGAGCGGCAGCGCAAGCCAGGCGATTGGGAAGCGCAAACCGGACAGGGAGCAATCACGTTCCACTCCGAAGAGCATCTAGCGTCTTCAGATCGCGGAATCGCGATGCTGCGGCGGTTTTTCCGCAAACAGATCGAGACCGTGGCCGCCGGCGGCAATCCCGGCCGGGACAATTTTCGAGGAAGGCGATGGAACAGTGAAATTCGCCGCCGGTAACTACCTGGAAGAACCCGCCAACACGGCATCGCCAACGATCCGATAGAAGAAAAGCCGGTCCGGATGGACCGCCCCTTTGAGTCGGAGAGCTATATCGATCAGCCGATTTCGCGGCCTACTACTGATACGAAGCTGACGCAGCGGCCTGGGGCTCCGCCTAGGTTGTGGGTCAGGCCGAGCTTGGGGTCGTTGATTTGACGCTTGCCCGCTTCGCCGCGGAATTGTAGCCACATCTCGTACATCATACGGAGGCCCGAGGCGCCGATCGGATGGCCGAATGACTTAAGCCCGCCGTCCGGATTAACCGGCAGCTTGCCGTCGAGGTCGAAATAGCCGTCCATCACGTCCTGCCATGCTGTCCCGCGCTTGCTGAAGCCGAGATCCTCGTACAACACGAGCTCGGTCGGCGTGAAGCAATCGTGGACTTCCGCCATGCTGATCTGCGCGCGAGCGTCGGTGATTCCCGCCTGCGAGTAAGCGTCTTTCGCCGAGGCGACGACTTCGCGGAAGGTCGTGAAGTCATAGTCCTGAGACAGCGGCCCCTCGGCCGGTCCCGCGACGAACGACAGCGCCTTGATATAGATCGGATTCTTGCAGTACTTGTGCGCGTCTTCGGCGCGAACGATTATCGCCGCCGCCGAGCCGTCGGACACGCCGGAGCAATCCATGATTCCGAGCGGGTCGGCGATTTTGGGCGAGTTCTTGATCGTCTCGATCGGCACTTCTTTCTGGAACTGCGCCTTCGGATTTTTTGCGCCGTTCTTGTGATTCTTCCACGCGATACGCGAAAGGACGTCCTTGCCCTTGTCGGGATCTAGTCCGTACTTCTTGAAGTACGCAGGCGCGAGCAGCGAGAACGACGCCGGAGCGGTCATGTTGCCGTCGGTGCCGTCGTTGGGAGGAGCGGACATCACCAGGCCCGAGTAGCCCGAGTCCTTGAGCTTCTCGACGCCTATCGCCATCACGATATCGAACGCACCCGACGCGACCGCGTAGCACGCCTGGCGCATCGCTTCGGACCCGGTCGCGCACATGTTCTCGACGCGGGTGACGGGCTTGTACTGAATCTTGAGCGGCTCAGACAGCGTCAGGCCTGAGATTCCCGAGCCCATCGTGCCGAGCCAGTAGGCGTCGATATCGTCCGGGTTCACTCCCGCCGAGGCGTAGGCCTCGTAGGCGGCTTCGCACAGCAAATCTTCGGGACCTTTGTCCCAATGCTCGCCGAACTTGGTGCATCCCATTCCGATGATCGCGACGCGATCCTTGATTCCTCTGCTTGCCATGAACCGTTCTCCTCGCGCCTAGCGCTTGGGCCGTGCCTTCCAAAAATAGTTATGGACGCCGTCGGCAGTAAACAGGCGGCGGAATGTCATTTCCACTTCGTCACCGATCGCGACTTTCTCGGGCTCACAATCCGTCATCTCGCACAGAAAGCGCCCGCCACCTTCAAAGTCTATCACAACATTGACCGTGGGGGGATTGAGCGAGAATGCCAGCCGGTCGATTGCGTAGGTCGCGATCCGCGCGGTGCGGTCCGCGAACGCATACGGCTCCATCTTGTCGAACGCGCGGCACTTGACGCATACCCGCTGCGGCGGAAGCTGCGGAGTTCCGCACGCGGTGCATTTCGAGCCAACGAAGCCAAACTTCCACTGCTGCGACCGCAGCATCGGGGGACCTGCCGGACGATCCGGATCGGGACGACGAGGGGGCTCAGTCGGCAGGATCTCGCGCCACTTGAGGTAGCTGCCGTAGGTCACGTCGCCCTTGGATTCGATCTGCATCCCGACCGAACGGACCGGCTTGAAGCTCGCGATCGCCGGTGTCGCGCGCAGCAGGATTGCGTCCGCGCCGTCGGCGACAGAGGCGACCAGCACCCGCTCTCCCGGCTTGAGCGAAGGCAGCGCGCCCGCGAGCATCAGGCCAGGATGCGCCGCGCCGGTCTGGCCGACGGTGAGCGCGAAGTTGTCGCCGAGCTTCGCGGCGTCCAGTTTCATGCCGCGGATAATCTCGTCAGCGGCGCGCGGGTTGGGCGCGTCGAGAATAACCTTAGTCAGGTCGCCGGGTGCGACTTTCGCCTTCGCCAGAACGTCCGCAATCGCCTTGCCCAACAGCGGCGAGTACGCCTGCGTCAGTGTGAAGCGCTCTTCCCACGAATGCCCGAAGCGCTCGCCAGGAGCGCGCCAGGTGTCCATGAACTCGCGGGTGAGTGACGCGGTGGCTTCGATTTCCGCTATGACGTGCTCGGTCCCGAGCACGAAGGCGACCGCGCCGTCACCGTTTTGCTGCTCGGCTTTGCCTTCGGGTGCGCCCAGCCGCGCGTCGCCGATCGCAACGATTGCGTTGGTTTTCGAGCCGGACGCGGCGTCGGCGCCCTGCAGAATCGCGGAGATTCCCGCGCGCACCGAGCCGGTCAGGTCGACCGCGCGAATATTGGGTGGCATCCGGGTGGCGGCGGCGACGATCGCGGCGTTGAGCTTTTCACCATAGGGCGGAGTCGTAGTCGCGAATATCAGCGCTCCGATCGGTGCCGATGCGGAGGGCGCTGCCTTCAGCGCGTCGCGCACCGCTTCGACCGCCATCGAGACCGAGTCCTCATCGAAGCTCGCGACGGAGCGTTCGCCCTTCGAGGCGGCAACTCCCAGCATCTGCGCGATCGCGGCGCGTTTGAGCCGCCGGTAAGGGATATAAGAGCCGTATGAAACAATTCCAGCCATGTTGCGCATTAAAGGCTGTGCCGATTCATCCGTCAACCCGAGCGGCAGGAGCATCGCGCGTGGTGGCGCGCGCCGTAGTTTGGAGGATGCAAGAAAATCCGCTCAGATATTGAGGATCCGGGTGTTTCGGGGATTCGCCTCTATCCTCACGAAGGGAAAAAAACTATTATTATTTCCATAACGCTCGGATGCCTTCCTGTACTCAGACCCGGGATGGTCCCGGGGTCTCTGTTCGATTGCTTCCCGGCATTTACTGATGGAGGGGCACTTAATGCCCAGCAAATTGTACGTAGGCAACCTTGCCTACTCGGTTACTAGCCACGACTTGGAAGATCTGTTCGCGCAGGCCGGCGCCGTGCAGAGCGCTGCGGTCATCACGGACAAGTTCTCGGGTCAGTCGAAGGGATTCGGATTCGTCGAGATGTCGACGCCGGAGGAAGCTGCAAAGGCAATCCAGCTCCTGAACGAGACCGAGCTCAAGGGACGCAACATCCGCGTCAACGAAGCCAAGCCGCGTGAATCCGGCTTTGGTGGCGGAGGCGGTGGCGGCGGACAGCGTCGCGGCGGAGGCGGCGGTGGTGGCGGCGGTGGAGAGCGCCGAGGCGGTGGCGGCGGAAACCGCTGGTAATATCATAACAAACTGGGCGGGCAGGCGATGCCCGCCCAGTCATTTCCGAGAAAGGGGGACGCGGAGCGCGGCGTCGCTTGAGCCGCAATCGATACTTCCGCGTTTTCCCGGTCCGGCTCATCAATAGCCGGCAAACCAATAGGAGGTTACGACGTGCCCAGAGTTTATGTTGGAAATCTGGCGGAATCGGTTACGCGCGATGATTTGACTACGCTGTTCTCACGGGTCGGAAAAGTCGGCGGAGCGCTCGTGATCACGGACAAGCTTTCGGGCGTGTCGCGCGGGTTTGGCTTCGTTGAGATGATCGAAGTCGACGACGCGATCAACGCCGCGCATTTCTTCCATGACACCGAACTCTCCGGGCGCAAGCTGCAAGTCGATCAATACCGTCCCAAGGACGAACCTGCCGCCAAAGGCTCTCGCAAGCGCCGCTGATCTCCTAAACGCCGCACCGGCGGCTCACAGCCCAAGCGAACCTGAGACCGGGCTATCACATAGAGCGCGCGAAATTGCGCGTTCGAGAAACTTCGCAACCTTTGCCATGGAGGCACTATGCAGTCGGAACCGGTCTCAGCCTGGCGAACTCACGAATGGAGAGTCAGAACGCTTGAATCGATCGTTGCCGGTGGCGGCTCGCGGCTCGGCTTTACTTGCCGCGGATGCGGCAAGACTTTCAATCACAACACGATCAATCGCCGCACCTGGGCGGTGGACGCGCAGGGCGTCGCGCTCAGCGACGACGTGACGAATCGCTGGCTCAAGGGCGAATGCCTGCGCCATCCGATCCTCGCCGATGACGACGATCGCAAGCTGATAAAATATCCCGCCGGCACCACGCCGCACGCGTAGACTTAAGGCGCGAAGAGGGCTTCGCTTCCAGCGAGCAGAATCGATGGCTTTGATCGCTCCGCACGGCTACGCGGTCAGCTCGTCAAGCAGATTCTTCGCAGCCTTCAGGTCGGCGGTGTCGAGGCCCTCGGTGAACCAGTTGTAGATCTCCGCGAGCATCGAGCGCGCCTCGTCGCGGCGGTCGGTACTCATCAGCATCCGCGCGAGCGAGGTCGTCGCGCGCAGTTCGAGCGATTTCGCCCCCTGCTGTCGGGCCTTCTTGATCGCGTGCTCGACCGACGCTCTCGCCAGAGCCGGATCGGAAGGACTCTGACCCAGGAGCAACTCGCCGCGAAGACGATTAATTTCCGCTTCCCAGAAACATTCGCCGCTGCGACGGACCAGGTCCAGGGCGTCGCCGATTGCCTTCAAACCATGCTCGATGCGTCCGGCTCTCAGGCACGCATCGGCGAGAGTCGCGAGACTGAGCGTGAGCCACAACTCCTCTCGGTTGGCCGAAAGTGCATCGGTTTCTTCGCGTATCTGCCCTATTCCCTCCTCCGCTCTTCCAAGCTCGGTTAAGGCCCAACCTTTAACAACTCGCGCATGGCGCAGAACGTAGAGGAACCCCACGTCCTCCGCTGTGTTTATCGCGGCCCCGGCGATTTCCAGCGCAAGCTTCGGTTCCAGCATCATGCGATGAACCAGTGCCTTCTCGTACAAGGCGAAAGCTGCCGACATGGCGTCTCCAAGTTCATTCGCAAGCGAAACGGCCCGCTCCGCGCATCGCCGCGCCGCATCGGGACGACCGCGCAGCCATGATAGCTGCGCTTGCCATGCATAACCGCACACGGCCGGATGATGAGCGGTGTAGAGCGGGACGGCAACCGAACGAAGCTTCGACTCGAACAGCTCGAGCCCCCGCTCGACATGGCGTTGTGAGGTCTCCAGCTCACCTGCGGAAAGCGCCACCGACCAGTCATGATGGATCGCCTCGAGAAGGAAAACCGGATCGGGGTGGCGATCGACGAAATCCCAGATCGGCTTCTGCCGTTCGCGGGCGCCGCTCAAGTTGCCGCCAACGTAGAGCAGTCCAAACAATCCAACCAGTAGCGCGAACTGCTGCTCGGGTGTGGCTCCTGTCTCAGCAAGCCGCTCGGCGCGAAGATAGGCCCTCTCGGTTTCCGGCGCCGCCCACCCTTTGGTGGCCATCAGCGCGGGACCAAGGCTGGTTTGGAGCGCGAATTCGCGCCGGTCCCGCTCGGGGCTGGATGGCGTCCGTTCAAGTAATTCCAAGGCGGCGGTTAGGTTCCGCATCGCCTCGCCGTACGCCAGTCGCCGAACGGCCCGGAGACCTGCGCTTTCGAGATAGCTCGAGTGCCTTCGCGGAATTTCCGCTGCGGCTGTAATGATGGGCCAGTTCGTCGAGGTGGTCGTCGATTGAATTTGTGTAGAGACTCTCGAGAGCCGCGCCGATTCGTCCATGAAGTTGTCTGCGCCGTTCCATCAGTACCGAGTTGTACGAGACCTCCTGAGTCAGCGCGTGCTTGAAGGTGTATTCAGAATCACCGATGGCCGGCTGCTCGTAGATGAACTCGCCGAGCTGGAGGTCATCGAGCAGCCGCATGGTCTCGTCATCCGGGATCGAGACCACCGCGCGAATCAGCGACAGCGGAAATTCGCGGCCAATTACCGCCAGCGTCTGTAACAGGTCTTTGGCATCCTGCGGCAGGCGGTCGATGCGCGCGGCGAGAATCGCCTGAACGGTCGGCGGAATCTTCAACTCCGCCAACGACCGGATGAGCTTCACCGCCCCGCCGTCACGCACCAGCGCGTTCTCGTCGAACAGGACCTGCACCGTCTCTTCCATGAAGAACGGATTGCCCTCGGTCTTCTCGATAATCAGCCGCTTGAGCGGCGCGAGTTCGGTACCGTCGCCGAGCAGCGCGGACAACATCTCCTCGGCGGATTCTTTGCCCAGCGGGTCCAGGCGTAATTGAATGTAGTAGGTCTTGCTGTTCCACTGATGCGAGTACTCGGGGCGATAATTGACCAGCAGCAGGATCTTCGCCGTGCCGATCGAGTCGGCGAGGAGATTCAAGAATGCCTGCGTCTCCTCGTCGATCCAGTGCAGGTCCTCGAAAATCACCATCAGCGGCTTATTCATCGACTCTCGCAGTAGGATGCGCTTGATCGCGTCGAGCGTGCGGCGCCTCTTCACCTGCCCGTCCATTTGCGCCAGCGGATCGTCGCCCTCGACAATGCCGAGCAGTACGAAAAGGTACGGCAGCGTATCTTCAAGGGAACGATCGAGCGTCAAGACCTTTCCGTTGACCTTCTCGCGCCGCGTGCGCGCGTCATCTTCCGAGGTGATGCGGAAGTAACCGTGGAGCAACTCAATTATGGGCAGATACGCTGAAGCCTTGCCGTGCGAGACCGAGAACGTTTCCAACACCGTCCAGCCCGACTGGTTCTTGGCCTTGAACTCGAAGAACAGGCGTGACTTGCCGGTGCCCGCTTCCGCGATCGCGGCGACGATCTGCCCGTGGCCGTCGCGCGCCTGCTCGGCGGCGTTGCGCATCGCATCCATTTCGCGCTCGCGGCCAACGAACTTGGTAAGTCCGCGTCCCGCCGAGCGTTGCAGGCGCGTGCGCAACGGACCCAGTCCGGTCACCTCGTAAACGTTGACCGGATCAGTTGACGCCTTTGACCTTGGTCGGCCCGAGCGGCTTGAGCGCGAAATAGCCCTCGGCCAGCTTGCGCGTCTGCTCGCTGATCGCGATCGAGCCCGTGGGCGCGAGCGCCTGCATCCGCGAGGCGAGATTGGTCGTATGCCCGATCGGCGTGTACTCGGTGTGACCGCCGCCGGTAGCGATCGAGCGCACCACGACCTCGCCGGTGTTCACGCCGACGCGCGCTTCGATCGGCAGATTGCCAGCCTCGCGCAATCTCGCCGAGTAGCGGGTCAGCTGTTCCTGCATTCGGAGCGCGGGATACAAGGCTCGCTGCGGATGATCCTCGTGTGCGACCGGAGCGCCGAACAGCGCGAAGATGCAGGTGAAAGCTTTCGATGATGGACCCGCAGACGCGTGCGCTCCGAGCGCGGCCCCGCACTCTCCACAAAAGCGTTTGTCCGCTGGATTATCGGCCCCGCATTTCTGACAAAGATTTGCGAGTGCCGCGCCGCAATCACCGCAGAACTTCTTGCCGGGTGGGTTTTCAGTTTTGCAATTCAAGCAACGCATCGGCTTTACCGGGAAGGACAGGCGGACCGCCCCTCGTATATCACCCAGCCCCTTGGAGCGGCCAGCAGGCTACGCGGCGGACGCCGCGATCGGGCGCGCAGTGCGTCGCGCGACCGGGACGCGCGAAAGCTCGTAGTCCAGATCCTCGAACAACTGCTCCAGGCGCCGAAGCGACGCGATCTCGGACATCAGCTCCAGGCGCATCGGTGTCGGCCACCCGGCGATTTGCGCGAAGCTGTTCGCGCCGACGTCCCGGGTGAAGTCGGAAAGTGGACCGTCAATATCGCGAGGTGCACGCTGGTTTGTGATCGCGATCGCTGCTCGGCTGCTGCGGCAATTGGGACCGTCAAAATGATCACGCCATGATTCGAGCCGCGCGCGCATCGCAGCCAGCACCTGGCCGCGAGCGGCTTCGGTTTCCGGCGATAACGCGGGCATCGGCGCCGCGATTCGCTCTCTGCTGATCGCGCTCACGCGATGCGCGATACGCCGCAGCGTGCCAGAAGCATTGACGGTCGCGTCGGGATCGATACTGCTCGCCCGCCCCTCGATACGCGCGTCATCCGCGATACTGAGCAGATCGGCGAGTTGCCGCGTGATACCGCCGCTGACCTCGTGGATTTTCCGCACCGATGTAGCCGCGGCACCATCCGGCATCAGGTCCAGCGTCGCGTGCAGGATCTTGCGCAGCTTCGGCAGCAGCGAGTCGCCTGAGTACTCCGGCCATATGAGGATGAACACCGCAGTCAGCACGAGCATCGCGAGCATGATTCCCCATACGCGATAAAGCGGGACCGTGATCGCCTCGCTCGGACTGATTCCCGCCCACGTGAACACGAATGCGCTGCCCATCTGGCGGCCGGCGTATGCGAATTGTCCGTTGCCGAGTCCCAGGTAATCGGCCAGGAACAAACCCATGAAGGTCACCAGCATATACACCGGAAGGGTCTCGAAGTTCGGTGTCACCACCACAATCGCCAGCAGCGCGAACGCGCCGCCGCATGCGTTGCCAACCAGCCGCAGGAGCATCTTGTTGAGCGTCGCGCCGTAGGTCGGCAGTCCGGCGATGATGATGGTGGTGATAATTACCGAGAGATCGGCGCGCTGGCTCGCGACGCCGATCGACGAACCCGATTACGATCGCGAGCGCCACCTTTAGCGCGTAGCGGAGCAGCGCCGGATCAAGCTCATAAGTTTGCCGTGGCGGCGCGACCGCATCGGTCAGCCAGGGTTCTTCGATACCATGGATGAGCAGTTCTCCGGTCTGCCGCAATCCGTCCGCAAACGAACCCATGTTGGCGGCCTCGGCCGGAGTCGACGCTGCGAGCAGGGCGGGGCGGACCTGGGCAATCCGGGCCTCGAGCGCGCCGATCGCAGGGTGCACGGCCGCGATGGCGGCGAAGGCGTTGTTCTCGCCGTAGGAAATCACACCGCGCGCGCGTTCCGCCGCGCGTTCGTCAAACGCCGCATCGAGCGCGCGGACCGTGGCTTCGATTTGGGATTGCACCATCGTGCGTGCAACCCGCGGCAGCGGATCGATCGCGGCGATTGTCAGGCTGTCGACGGCGATATGCAGCCGTTCGGCCAATGTGATCGCGCCCAGGAGCACGGCGCGCCGCTGGGGCGTGGCGCCCTCCTGCACCGCGCGTTCGAGGAGAGCCAGATGCGCGGGCATGTCGGAGAGAAATCCGGGAGTCCGCACTCCCGAGTTTCCCGGCGGCGCGAAAAAAGCGACCGTCGCCACGTCGAGCCGCCGGCGCGTGCGCGCCAAGTTATGCCCGAGCATCACGATCAGCTCTGCGTCCGCCGGATTGGGCCACAGCACGACGTCGAACAGCGCAATCAGGATAATGCTGATGACCACGCCGCCGAAGGTTGAAGCCACTTCGACTCCAAAACCGTGCTGGTCGAAAATCACCAGATAGAACGTAGTCAGAAATGTGATCTCGACGATGATCCAGGCATACGCCAGGCGCCGCGCCGACATTATGTAGCGAAATCCGAACGCCGCAACGAACAGAAACGGAAGCATCAGCCATGGCGCCTCTGAGAGCTGCCCGGCCAGTGGCACCGACAACGCGAGCCCCGCGCCAGTCACGACGAATGAACCGCAGCGCTTTAAACGGCGTGAGCATCGCGCCGCCCGACGACGCCAGGATCCACAGCACGTACGGCCCCAGGAGCGCATCGACGTGCGCCGCGGCCATCAGGCCGAAGCCGAGCGCACAGATAAACCCGGTGCGAAGGGCGGTGCGCGTCCGACGCGGATGCGCCTCGAGATCGAGCGCGAGCGCGCCGAACAGCGAGTCCACGCCGTGGATTATTCGGCGGGCACCGGCGCCCGCGAGTCCTCGCAGCCGCCGGCCCGAGCGAACTTCGATCCCTCGCGCGGTGGCCATCGAATTAGCGGAAGCCCTGGATCGTGACCACTGCGGTCTGTCCGGTGCGCAACGGATATTCCGGATCGCTCTGATCGAGGGTGATCCGCACCGGAAAGCGCTGCGACAAACGAACCCAATTGAGGGTCGGCTCGACCTGCGGCAGCCCATCGACGCTGGCGCCGTTTTGCTGGTAGAGCGCCCAGCCGACGCCCTGCACGGTTCCGCGGAACGGATGATTCGGATAGCTCAGCAGATAGATCTGCGCGGTCATCCCGGGGCGGATATTTCCGAGAAAATTCTCGCGGAAATTCGCGACGACGTACCAGACCCGGTTGTCGACCAGGTTGAGCACGTCCTTGCCCTCGTTGGCGTACTGTCCGACCGCGATATTGAGATTGGTGACGTAGCCGTCGAAGGGGGCGCGCACGTAGCAATAGTTAACATTCAGGCGCGCGTTGGTGACGTCGGCCTCGGCCTGCTTGCGGCGCGCGTTGATATCGCCGTATTGGCCGAGTTCGCTCTGGGCCTGGCTGACGGTCGCGCGCGAATTCTCGACTGCGGCCTCCGCCGCACGCAGCTTGCTGCGCGCATCGAAGACGTCGTTGGCGGTGACGTAATGCTTGGCGAGTAGAGGCTCGATGCGATGCAGATACTGGCGCGCGTATGCCAGGTCGGCCTCGCGCCGCTTCTGCTCGGAGCTTGCGGCGCGAATGGCGTCGTCGAGACCGTTTATCTGCAGGTTGGTCAGTTCAAGCTTGGCGACCAGCGCGTCGAGTATCGCCTGGTAGGGCCGCGGATCGACGATAAACAGCATATCGCCCTTGTGAACGTGCTGATTGTCGACGATCGGCAGCTTGATGATCGGTCCGCTGACGTGCGGCGCGACGCCGATCAGATTGGCCCGGACGTAAGCGTCGTCGGTGCGCGGATAGATGTAGTAAAGGCGCGTGACGAATACGATCGCGACGATCGCGGCCACGATAATCGCAACGCTCAGCAATCTTCCGATTGCTTTCAGTGCCGGATTGTCCGCCGGTACCTCGTCTCCAGGAGCCATGGCGCCGCCGTCACACCCGATTAAAAAAGATTACCCAGAAGACGCATCCGAGCAGAACCGCAAGGCTCGCGTAAACCGCGGGCAACGGCCACATGTAACGCTCGACGCCGACCGCGACAAAGATTGGCCGCAGCAGCGCGGCGAGGATCGCGCCCACGATCGCGGCGACGAGCCAGCTCGGAAAATTCGCGCCCGCGATATTGACGATCGGATCGCATCCCGCCGCCGTGCACAGCGCGCAGGCCGCGATCACCGGACGCAGCGGAATCGATAGTGCCCTATGATTCATGCGGGAAAGATTCTACGCGCCGGATTGCGCGTAAGCATCATCGCCGGGCGATCAAAAATTATCATCAAAATTATCATCGAAACCGTCCTGGATCGGCGCGATTTCAGAGCGCAGGCGGACTAGGCTTGTGCGGACCGGGGCCGGGATAAACCGGATCGGCGGACTTCGCAAGCGTCAATCTCGAGGGCTTTATGTACGCGAAAACGATTACGGATTATAACCTTCGCGCGGACGTTCGGCAGAGACGCAAATTAACGCGCGCGAGAATTCCCGTCCGCGCGGCGGCGCTGCTTCTTGCCGCGTGGATCGCGGGATGCGCCAGCTACGCCGAGCGGCCCGAGATTACGCCCGATCTCTACTCGCCCGCCGCGGCAGATAGTCCATGGACTCCGGCCGCGCGCGAACAGCCGCAGTATCACATTGCGGCGGTGACGCAGGAGATCGCGCAAGCAGGTTCGGAAAATCATTCGGCCGCGCACGGGTCGCGCTACGACCTGCCGCGGCTGATCGATCTGGCGCTGCGGCTGAATCCGAACACTCGCCAGTCGTGGCAATTGGCGCGTTCAGCGGCCGCATCCTATGGAATCGCGCAGGCGCCCTACTATCCGCGCGCGAGTTTTGAGGCCGACGGCGGCTACAACCGCCTGCTGTTCCAGGTCAATCCGGGACCTGCCGTGATCAAGCAATGGTCGGCGTCGCCGATGGCCGAGCTGACCTACACGCTGCTCGATTTCGGCCGGCGCAGCGCGGATTCCGAGCTGGCGCGACAGGAACTCGCGGCGGCGAACTTCGGCTTCAATCGAACGATGCAGACCGTCGTGTACGAGGTGCAGAGCGCCTACTACTCTCTCGCCGCGGCGCAGGCCGCCGTACAGGCCGCGACCGAAAACGTGGAGCTGGCGCGCACGGACCTCGAGGCGGTTTCGCGCCGCGTAAATCTGGGACTCGCGACCGAGCCGGCATTGCTGCTCGCGCGCGAAAGTGAGGCGCAGGCCGAGTATCAGCTTGAAAGCGCGCACACCCTCGTCAACGATTCGCGCGCGGGGCTCGCGGTCGCGGTCGGAGTGGCGGCCGATCAGCCGCTCGAAATTGAGAGCCTCGACCATCAGCCAGTGCCGAAAACACTCGGCAAGGAAGTCGAGCAGTTGATCACCGAAGCGGTTCGCGAGCGTCCCGACCTCGAGGCGGAAGCGGCGAGGTATCGCGCCAGCGAAGCCGCGGTGAAGCGCTCGCACGCCGAATGGTTTCCGGTGCTGACGGCGGGCGCCAACTATGGCGAGCAGGCGTGGTGGTACACGTTCTCGAACTCGAACACGATCAAGAGCGCCTCGCCGCAGTACGAAGCGCTGCTAACGTTGCGTTGGGACATTTTTACCGGCTTCAGCCGTCTCGACGACGATCGGCGCACCGAGGCCAATCGCAAGGCCGAGCGCGAGAGCGTCAAGTCGCTTGAGCTCGAAACGATCGCGGAGGTCTGGCGCTCCTACTACGACTTTCAGACCGCGGTGAAGAAATACCAGTTCGCGCAGGCGCTGCTTGCCGCCGCGCAGGAATCCTACAACGACAATCTCGACACCTACCGCCAGGGCCTGAGCACAATCGTCGAGCTCCTGACCGCCGACACCGCGCTGGCGAACGCCCGCCTGACGATGGTCCAATCCACCGCGGAGCTACTGACCTCGTCAGCAACGGTCGCATACGCGGTTGGCGCGGTGGATCTGCCGCGGCGATGAGCAAAGCTGATAGCATAGTTGTAGACTTGAATGAGCATGAGAGACGCGATGAACAGACGACGGGGCGGGGAAACTGGTTCATTGACGGATTGGATTGAGCGCCGAATCGATCGGGAAGGGCTGCGGCGGGAAGTCGATGAACTGGTAGATCAGATGATGATTCAGCAGCGGCTGACCGAGATGCGTGAGCGGTCCGGCACGACTCAGCGTGAGTCTTAAGTGGCACAGGCTTTAGCCTGTGTCTTCGGCTCTTCGCCTGCTCTTCAAACTTTTCAGTGATCGGGAAAGTGTTGAGGATCTGAGTCTGGAATTTCCGTCCGGCTCATGAAAACTCTCTGAACTCAGATGATGACACCCATCTTCTGAGGACCTAAGAACACAGGCTAAAGCCTGTGCCACCTAAGAACCAGCCGCGCGAGGCTCTCATGGTGCGACATACTCGACCTCGGCTTCGGCGACCGTTCGTTCGCGGAAATATTTGCTCAGAAATGCCGGCGTATTGAGATCCACTTTCCGCTTAAGGATCGCCGAAAGCTCGCTTTCCATCGCAAAGAATTCCAGGCCGGGCACGAATCCGGGCCGGAACTCTACCAGCACGTCGACATCGCTTTCAGCCCCGAAGTCGCCCCGCAGGACGGAGCCAAATAGCGCCAGCTTGCTAATCTGGTGACGACGGCAGAAGTCGGCAATGGCCGCCTTTGGAATTTTGATTTTCGCGCGAGGCATATTCATGACGTTGCCGGCCGGGCGACTTCAGACCTCGAATCTCGAATGAATATATCGGATCGCCAAGGACGTTTCCTCTACTTCGACTTCGGGTTCTCGCGGCTGAGTTGGTATGCTCGCCGTCATGACCGCCTACTCGATCTTCACCAGCAGGCCCTTGTTGCGGGCTGAGGCGAAGATCCAGTTGAAAAACAGGATCGCCGCGGCGAAGTAGCTCGCGTTGAGGCCTATTCCCCACCAGAAGTGGACGCGCGAGAATCCGCCGCCCGCCAGCACCTGGCGCATCCCTTCGAAGGCGTGCGTCGTCGGCAGTATCCATGCGATAGCACGGAGCACGCGCGGCAGCGATTTGATCGGATAAAACACGCACGAGACCGGCTGCAGCAGACCCGGCGAAGCTCCACGCCAGCGTCTGGATTCGCGTCGTGTAGCGCACGATCAGCCCGGCCATGATGATCCCGATCGCGAACGCGAACAGCACCAGGTTCAGCATGTAGGGCAGGAACGCGCCCAAGAGCGGCACGATATCGAACTTGTACGCCACGATCGCGATCGCGCTGGCGCACGAGAAGCCGACGATCACCTTAACCACGTTCACGCAGATGAGCCCGGTGATGTACTCCCACACGCTGAGCGGCGAGGAGAACAGGTTGATCATGTTGCGCGCCCATAGCTCGTCGAGAAAACCGACCGTCATGTCGCGCTGAAACGCGAAGAAGATTCCCCACAGGATCGCCGCGCCAAGCAGAAAGCTCACCAGGTCCGGATGCAGGCGATTGCCCTGGCTCAGGTAGATCGTGAAGAAGCCCCACAGGATGATGTCGAGCACCGGCCAGTAAACCATGTCCATGAAGCGATCCACGTTGCGCCGCGCCTCGTAGCAGTGGCGAACGATTACCGCCATTACGCGATGTAATTTCATGCGCTGATCCTTTCCCGCACGATGCGCAGGAAGACTTCCTCGAGCGCGGGTTCGTCGCGCTCTTCTTTGAGAATCGCCTGCGTGATTTCGATCGGGCTGCCCTGAGCGATCACGCGGCCGTGATTGAGAAACACGATCCTGCTGCACATCTGCTCGACCTCGGCCATGTTGTGCGAGGTGTACAGAATCGTGGTGCCCTGCTCGCGCTGCACCCGCATCATCATTTCCTTCACCTGCCACGCGATCTCCGGGTCGAGGTATGCGGTCGGCTCGTCGAGCAGCAACAGCCGCGGATCGTTGAGCATCGCCTTCGCAAGGCCGACGCGCGTGTTCTCGCCCGACGACAGCCGCGCCACGGGTTTGTTGCGCAGATCGGTGATGCCGAAGGTTTCGAGCAGCGCGTCGATCTTCTCGCGCCGGCGCGGCACGTTATACAGCCGCGCGAACACCAGCAGGTTCTCCAGCACCGTCAGCCGGTACGGAAACGCGACGTACGGCGACGTGAAGTTGATCGCCTGCAGAATTTCCTCGCGATGCGTCCGGATGTCGTGGCCGAAAATTCGCACTTCGCCCGCGCTCGGCGTGATCAGCCCGAGAATCATGTGGATGGTCGTGGTCTTGCCCGCGCCATTAGGCCCAAGCATCCCGATAATCTCGCCCGGCTCGATTCCAAAACTCACGTCGTCGACGGCGGTGAAATTTCCGAAGCGTTTGGTCAGATGATTTACTTCAACCAGCATTTGAATCGTCTCCTGTCGTCCGGCGCCTGTCCTGCTTCGATTGATGGCTGAGGCCCGCGAAAAGAACCGCCGGCGAAAAATAAAAAAAGGCGGCTGCGGATGCGCGATGCACCCGGGGCCGCCTTCTATTTCCTGTTTCTGATGCTACCTAATGGGCAGGAAGCAGGAGGAACGCGCACCCACGGGCCGATACCGCTTTATTTCGTTCGATGGCCAACATGGGTGTTTGCGCGAGCGCCTCCCGAAAACTCATTCAGACCGCAGTCATGCTAGCATACGCGCCAACGGCTGACTATCCTTGTGAGTACCGCTCATGCGAACCGATCTTCGAACCGACTTGCGCGGCCTTGCGGTCACTGCGAACTCCGACGAAGCGGTCGCCGCTATCGATCGCTACACCGACGCCGCGATCGCGCTTAAGCCCGGGATGGATGCGATCGTCGCCGCCGCCGACGCGCATCGCGACTGCGCGATGCTGCAGGCGTGCGCGGCGTCCTTGTTCGCGCTCTCGCAATCGACGGGGCAGGCGCGGCGCGGGGATCAGTACCTGGCGCGGGCGCGCGAGCGTATCGGCGATTTGACCGAGCGCGAGCGGATTTTTATCGACGCGGTTGGCGCCGGATGCGCCGGCGACTTCATGCGCGCGCTGGGATTGTACGAACAGATCGCGGAACTAGGTGGCCGCGCGACCTGCTCGCGGCAAAAATCGCCGAGTTTCATTTCTTCGAAACCGGACTCGCCGCGCGCCAGCTCGGCTTCATGGAAAAAATCGCGCCCGCGAATCGCGATTCCAGCCATGCGCAGGCGATGCTCGCGTTCGCCTGCGAGCTCAACGCGGCGCGCCACCGGGCCGAAGAGCTGGCGGTCCAGGCGCTCGAGCAGGATCCGCTCACGATGTGGGCGCAGCATTGCCTTGCGCATGTCTTCGCCGGCGACTCGCGCGTCGCCGAAGGGGTCGCCGCGCTGGAACGCTACGCGCCGTCGTGGGATCGCTTTGGGCAGTACATCCAGTCGCACAACACCTTTCATCTGGCGACGCTTTACCGGACCGAACTCGATTTCGCCCGCGTGCTCGACGCCTACCGCCGGCATATCTGGGGCTTTCAGCCCGACGCCGTGGTCGAGCACACCGACGCGATTTTGCTCTTGTGGTACGTCGAGCTGGCGGGCGGCGATGTCGGCGGACGCTGGCGCGAGATTGCGCCGCACGTGCGCGCCCGCGCGCATGAGCAGGTCTTTCCGTTTCTCAACTCGATCTACCTGTTCGCGCTCGAGCGCGCCGGCGAATCGGCGGAGGTCGATCGCGCGCTCGACGAAATGCGTCGCCATGCCGAGCGCCTGAGCGGCGATGCCGCGCGAGTCTGGAACGAAGTGGGGATGGCTGAGGCGCGCGGATGCGTCGCATATGCTCGCGGCGAGTTCGATCGGACGGCGGATTTACTCGGCGCGATATTGCCGGAGATCGCGATTTGCGGCGGCAGCGACGAGCAGCGCGGCGTCTTCCACGAAGCGCACTTCATGAGCCTGATCAAAGCGGGGCGCAAGCGCGAGGCCGCGGCCGCGCTCACCGCCTATGCCGGCGCGAGTCCTATGACCAAGCTCGACCGCCGATGGTTCGAGATGGCCGCCGTCTGACGGCCGATTCGCTTTGCGCAACTGGAAAATCGCGATCGTCTGCATATCTTTCGTCGCCGCCGTGATTTTCATCATGGCGCGATACGCGTGCGCCGCCTCTGCGCCTGATGCCGCGCGCGATCCGGCGATCGCCGCCGCCGATCGGCTCGAGCAGCTCGCCACGCTGCGTTTTGGCGCCCTGAGCGCTGCCGAGCGGATGACGGTGCGGGCGGCGCCGCAGCGTCAGCTCAAATGGCTCGGCCCGGCCGCCGGTCCCGACAATCCGGCCAACGACCTTACGCAGGCGGAGAAGTGGGGACCGGAACGCACGGTTCGCGCCGACATCGTGCGCTGGCTCTACGCCGATCCGCAGGCGTATGCGCTGATGGATCAGAGCGGACTCGGAATCGCCGGCGCGCGGATCTCGGGCGAGCTGGATTTTTCGTACCTCAGGATCGACAAACCGATCACGATTTTTCAATGCTACATTCCCGACGGAGTCGACGCGTCAAATGCGAACTTGCGCAGTCTCGATCTCCGCGCCAGCCGCACCGGAGCGGTGACCGCCGACGTGGCGACGATCGACGGCGACCTCGATCTGCAATTCGGGCGCTACGCGACGGTAAGCATCTTTCGCACGAAGATCACTGGCAGCCTCGATCTGTCGGGGGCGCGCGTGACCGGCACGGATCTGGACTCGATCTCGGCGCAGGAGGCGCGAATCGGCGACGACGCGGAATTCGATCAGGGTTTCGCGACCGATGGGACGGTAGATTTTCGTCTCGCGCGAATCGGCCAGGCGCTGAGCTTCAAGGACGCAAATTTTTTCGGCGACGGCGCAAACGGCCTCGACGCCGACCGCGCACAGATCTCCGGACCGCTCTACTGGGACGGGATTCGGCATACCCCGCAGACGATTCTCGATCTGGCTGACACGACGGCGCAGGAGCTCTACGACGATCGCGACAGTTGGCCCGCGGCAGGAAAACTGGACGTCGATGGGTTCGTTTACAACGCGATAATCGGCGGTCCAGCCACCGCCGGCGAACGGCTCCAATGGCTCGCGCTACAGCCCCCGGGATATCGCCCGCGTCCCTACCGGCAGCTTGCGCAAGTGCTGCGCGAAGAAGGGCGTGACGACGGCGCGGTCGAGGTGATGATCGCCCAGCGGGTCGCGCAGCGCCGCTTCGGTCATCTGAGCGCGTCCGAACGGGCGTGGAACCTGATGCTCGAGGCGACGATCGGCTACGGCTACAGGCCGCTGCGTGCGCTGTGGTGGATCGGAGGATTCGTGATCCTGGGCGCGCTTCTATTCGGCACCGGATATCGATTGCGAGTGATTACGCCGACCGAATCGGACGCCTACGAAACTTTCGAGCGCTCGGGCGACACGCCGCGGCATTATCCGCCGTTCAACGCGCTGGTCTATTCGCTGGAAAATTTTTTGCCGGTCGTCGATCTTCACCAGGGGATGTTCTGGCGGCCGAACCCACGCCATCCCGCGCGCTCGCGCCGTGCTGATTCTGCCGGTTCCGGAACTCTCACTGCTACGCTTTTGCGATGGTACCTGTGGCTGCACATTCTGGCCGGATGGATCCTGACGCCACTTCTGTTCGCGGGCCTGTCGGGTTTGATTCGCCCCGACTGATCAGACTTTGAGGCTTCGTTTGCGGCCGACTGCTCCGCCGATCACTAGCCCAACCGCCGCGCCGATTGCGAGCCAGACTCCAAGATTTTGAAGCGTGAATCCGATCGCCGCGCCAATCGCGGCTCCGAGAACGATACCGGAGCAAATCGCGGAACTTTGTTTCATACCTCCACGGTATCAGGCGCGCCGGATGAATCGATCCAGATAATTTCGAGACTCAGTCGTCGCGCGAGAACGCCGACGCCATCGCCATGAAGTGCTCGTGGCCAACCGCGATGAACAAGCCTTCGGCCTCGGCGGTCAGCTTGCCCTCGCACGAGACGGTCCCGATGGTGAAAATCTTGCGCCCCTCGACGCGATCAACCCGCGCGTCGAACACCAGCTCCTTAAGCAGCGGAGTCGGACGGCGATAGCGCACGGTGAGCGTGCCGGTCATGCCGGGATTTCCGGTCAGCGACTGCGCCATTCCGAGCACTTCGTCAAACGCGGCGGCGAGATAACCGCCATGGACGTGGCCGGGCGGACCCTCGTATGCGACTCCGAAAGTTGCGCGGCCTTCGACCCGATCGCCGACTACCGCGAGCCGAATCGGCGGCGCGAGCGGATTCGCCATCCCGATGAGCGGGCTGTGATCGAAAAATACGTGCGTATCGCCCGCGTTGGCGGCTTCCGCCCATCCTTCGTACACCCGCGTGGTTGGGTATTTCGCCAGGCGATCGGCGTATTTCTCCAGAGCGTCGGCGGCGGTGCGCAGATCCTCTTCGGGCGCGGCGACCTGCACCAGGTGATCGATCACCCGGCGCATCGCGTTCGCGATCCGCTGCGCCTCGGCGCGGCGGCCGGTCGCGGGAACCTGCGACTGAGCCCATATGGTTTCGAAATTGTACGGCTTTTCATTCATGGATGACGCCATCGGGTGCGGATGCCAGAATCGTACATGCGCAGTATTCGCGGGTCTATGCGATATGCATCGCAGATTGCGACCGCAGTGGGTTTGATCATCGCCTTCGCGGCTGGTGGCGCGCTTGCACAAACGATGATGCAGGTGCCGGGCGGACAGAACGCTCCGAGCTTCGCGCCGCGTGCGCGATCGACGGCGACGCCCGCGCCTCCTGAAGGCGCCACCTTGCAAATTGCGCCAGCGCCGCAGGCGGTCATACCGCCGCCTTCATCCGCACCGTCCTCCGCGCCGAGCGTGGCCGCCGCGCCGCCCCCGATGATGACGCAAACCGCCCCGGTTCTCCCTGCGGTGTTTCGCGGATGCTGGCAGGGCAAGGTCGATCTGCTCGATACGCTCGAGCGTCTGCCCGGCGGGCACAAGGTCGGCTACTGGACGCCAAAGACCTACAGGCTTTGCTATCAGAGGGTCGGCGACGGTCCGTTCAAGCTGACTTTCAGCGAGACCGGAATCGAACCCACCGAAAAGATCATCCACGCGCACGGGCAGGTCGACCCGCTCGCGACCGACGGCCGGGTTTACGCGCGTCTGCGCTCGCAACTTGGGTTCGACGAGTTTCGCGTCGAGCCCGGCGAAGGCGAGACGTTTCACGTCGATGAAACCACGATGCTGGACTGCAGGATCCAGAACGGCGCGATGGCGGTCGCGGCCAGCGTGCAGGGCACTCGCGACGGAGTGCCGTGGTTTCGCGCACGATGGCGTGCACTGTTCCGCCCCGTGCCGCAATAGCGATCGCGGCTTCAGCCGGCGCCCGAATTTCCTGTTGCGGGTCCTCTCACACGTGAAGCACCGCGTGATATTGCGTCGAAGAGCCGCGCATAGTTCAGAAACCAGGCGGTCAACAGTCCGGTCCCGATTCCGACCGAGAACGGATACAGGATCGTCGGATGATCCATCACCAGCGGCAGCAGCGCGATCGCCAGCGCGGGCGGGATGTGCAAGTCGAAGGAACGAAGGACCACGATCCCCCAAACCATCGCGGCCGCTGCGGCGCCCGCATTCGCCCCGAACGCGCGCAGGCAGATGAGGCCTCCCGCCGCGGTAAGAAAACAGGCGATCGGCAACGACAGCGGACGCCGGGCCCAAGGGCAAATGGCAGGATGCCCTAGCATCTCGTAAGCGATCACCACCAGCGGCGGAAACAGGATGAAGCGCAACCCGGTGAGATCGACTGCGGCCATCGCCAGGGCGACAAACAGCAGCAGCGCCCAAAGCCATCGCAATCCGGAAGGTGGCAACTCGAGCGCGTCGTCGCGAGCGTCTGCGATAACCTCCGTATCGTGGCCGCGACGTGCTGGCAGGCGACGAGAATCCAGATAGCTCCATGCAATTGAAAGTGCGGCGAGAAGTGTGGTGCCGAACAGGATGCCGGGCGGATACCACCAGCTCCTGATGCCAAGTACGAGCGGCAGCAACCCGGCTGAGATCGCCGGAGCGATCGGCGAGCGGATCGCGGCGATAACAATCAGCGCGCCGGCAACTGTCAGCATCACGGAGAAAAATCCGTAAGGCAAAGCGCGGGTGATGATTGTTCCGATGATCGCGGTGAGAACGGGCGTGACGGCTAGTGCAATTGGCGCGCGCGCCCAGCTTCCGCGGGGTCGCGTCAGGACATCGTGCGAAAGCGCGCCGAGCTCGGGAAACAACAGGTAGATGGCGCCCGTCGCGAAAGCCAGCTGCGCGACAATCGCGATGTAAACCAAGGCGCCGATCTCGGCGACGAGGCGCGAGCGCCGCCCCGACGAGCTCTCGGGTGTGATGTCTGCCGGCCCGATCAAGCCAGGAACCGGTCGAGCGTCACGACAAGTTCTTTGATCTTTGCGTGAGCGTCGCGGCGCATGATCGCGTCGCTCACGCAGCTCTCGAGATGATCGCGGACGATAAGCAGCGCGAGCCGGTCGAGTGCGCGGCGTACGGCGGAGATTTGTTGCAAGACGTCGATGCAGTACGCGTTTTCGCCGAGCATCCGTTTGATGCCGCGCAATTGGCCCTCGGCGCGCTCGAGGCGCGCGGCCAGATCCAGCGCCAGCCGCTCGGGACGGCGGTGGGATTTCTGCTTCGCCTGCGAAGGTGTTAACGCTTTGGCCTCGGGCATCGACTTGCTCCTCTTCCGTCAGGTACTCCCGGAGAGTACCATACTGGCAGGGAGTATTAAAAGTCTTTTCGTTTTTGAGGCGGCATTTGACGGATCACTCGCATCACGGATCGCATCCTCACTCCGGATCTGCGGGCGCGGCCTCGCGCGCGATCGCAATCGATCCAGTCTGCGGAATGGAAGTCGAGACGGCGAGGACCGGCCGCGTCGTCGTTCATGACGGGATCTCCTTCTATTTTTGCGGCGACAAGTGCATGGCGCGGTTCAAGGCGAACCCGCGGGAGTTCATCGCCGATACCGTGCCCGCCGCCGAAGAAAAATCGGCGATCCGCGCCGCGAGCGTGCCGCCGGGCGTCCAGTACACCTGCCCGATGCATCCGGAGATCGTGCGCGACGCTCCGGGCGCATGCCCGATCTGCGGGATGGCGCTCGAGCCGATGTCCCCGCTCGCGGCGGCCGAAGAGGAAAATCCCGAACTCGCGTACATGACGATACGTTTCTGGGCCGCGCTCGTGCTGACGATCCCGATCCTCGCGCTCGGGATGCTGCCCCAGGCGTGGGTCGCACATGTGGTCCCGATGACGGTTGCGCCGTGGTTGATGTTCGCGCTCGCGACGCCGGTGGTGATTTGGGCGGGCGCCGCATTCTTCGTGCGCGGCTATGCCTCGCTCAGATCGATGAACCTCAACATGTTCACGCTGATCGCAAGCGGCGTCGGCGTCGCATACGGCTACAGCGTTGTAGCGACAATCTTTCCCGAGATCTTTCCGCCCGCGATGCTCGACGCTTACGGAATGATCCCGACCTATTTCGAAGCGGCCGCGTCGATCACGGTGCTGGTGCTGCTCGGCCAGGTGCTCGAGCTGCGCGCGCGCAGCCGCACCAGCGGCGCGATTCGGGCGCTGCTCGGTTTGGCGCCGCGAACCGCGCGCCGGCTCGCGGACGACGGCTCGGAAACCGACGTGCCGCTCGACGCGGTGCATCCGGGCGATCGCCTGCGCGTGCGTCCGGGCGAAAAGGTCCCCGTCGATGGAGTCGTGCTCGAGGGCGCGAGCGCAATCGACGAGTCGATGATCACCGGCGAGCCTATCCCGGTCGAAAAGAAACCCGGCGATCGTGTGATCGGCGCGACCGTGAACGCCACCGGCAGCTTCGTGATGCGCGCCGAGCGCGTCGGCGCGGAAACGATGCTCGCGCAAATTGTCGCGATGGTTTCGGCGGCGCAGCGCAGCCGCGCGCCCATTCAGCGCTTGGCCGACCGCGTCGCGGCGTGGTTCGTGCCGAGCCGTGGTCGCCGCCGCGGCCGTCACTTTCGTCATCTGGCTCGCCGCCGGATTTGGGCTGGGCCACGCGATCGTCAATGCGGTCGCGGTGCTGATTATCGCTTGCCCGTGTGCGCTCGGACTCGCGACCCCGATGGCAATCATGGTCGGAACCGGCCGCGGCGCGAGCGAGGGCGTGCTGGTGCGCAACGCCGAGGCGCTAGAGATTCTCGAAAAAGTCGATACGCTTCTGATCGACAAAACCGGAACGCTGACCGAGGGACGCCCGCGCCTTGCGCAGGTGATAGCGCTCGACCCTGCCGCGCAGGACGAGATGCTGCGGCTCGCCGCTAGCCTCGAGCGCGGCAGCGAGCATCCTCTTGCCGCTGCGATCGTCGCCGGCGCGGCCGAGCGCCGACTTAGTCTGGGTGAAGTCTCAGGCTTTCGCGCGATTGCCGGCAAGGGCGTGACGGGAGTCGTCTCCGGCCGGAGCATTGCGCTCGGCAATGCGGCGCTGTTCCTCGCGCTTCAAATCGACGTATCCACGCTCGAGCCGCGCGCCGACGAACTTCGCCACGACGGGCAGACGGTGATGCTGATCGCGATCGACGGGTACGCTGCCGGCGCGATCGGCGTCAGCGATCCGCTCAAGTCTTCGACCGCCGAAGCGGTGCGCGCGCTCCACGGTGAGGGACTGCGGATCGTGATGCTGACCGGGGACAATCGCGCGACGGCCGCTGTGGTGGCGGCGAAAGCGGGTGTCGATGGATTTCGCGCCGAGGTCCTGCCCGACGCGAAGGCAGCCGAGGTGAAGCGCCTTCAATCCGAGGGCCATATCGTCGCGATGGCCGGTGACGGAATCAATGACGCGCCCGCGCTCGCGCAGGCGCAGGTCGGAATTGCGATGGGCACCGGCACCGACGTCGCGATGGAGAGCGCGGGCGTGACGCTGGTGCGCGGCGATTTGCGCGGGATCGTGAAGGCGCGGCGGCTCTCGCGCGCGACCATGCGAAATATCCGGCAGAACCTGTTCTTCGCGTTCATCTACAATGTGCTCGGCGTGCCGATCGCGGCGGGCGTGTTGTACCCGTTCTTCGGATTGCTGCTGAGCCCGATTATCGCGAGCGCCGCGATGAGCCTGAGTTCCGTCTCAGTGATCGGAAATGCGCTGCGGCTGCGGCGCGTCCGGCTGTGAGCGGGTTGTTTCACGTGAAACATTTATCATCGATGGGTTTGTTTGATGGGTTCGTTTGATCAGCGTGGCTTCGTTCGATATCGAACCCATTTTCAGACGCGCTTGCGATCTTGGCGCGGACTACTTTAACCTCAATCGCATTGACTGCGCGCGTAGTGAGAAGGAGATCGCGATGGCTGTGGCGCTCGACCCCCAGATGAAAGCTTTTCTCGACGCGGCGAACGCCGACGGTCCGATGTTCCTGCGCTCGGAGACGGCCGAGCAGGCGCGCGCCAAGATGATGGCGCTGCTCGAAGCGACTCCGACCGAACCGCCCGAGGTGTACAGCGTCGAGGATCGCGCGATTCCCGGACCGCATGGGCTGATTCCGATCCGCGTTTACACTCCCGCCGAAGCGCGCACTCCGATGGGCATCCTGATGTACTTTCACGGCGGCGGATGGGTGCTCGGAAATCTCGATACGCACGACATCGTATGCCGCAATCTCGCTAACGGGGCGGGATGCGTCGTCGTCTCGGTCGATTATCGGCTCGCGCCAGAGCATAAGTTTCCGGCCGCGCCAGAAGATTGCTACGCTGCGGCGAAATGGACCGCCGCAAATGCCGCGGCGCTCGGCGGAGACGCGAGCAAAATCGCGGTCGGGGGAGATAGCGCAGGCGGCAACCTCGCGACCGTCGTTGCGCTGATGGCACGCGATCGCGGCGGCCCGCGGCTATGCTTTCAAGTGCTCTTTTATCCCGCGATATCGTCGGCCAACGATACTCCCTCGCAGCGGGAGTTCGCCGCCGATGGGTTCGTTCTCTCGCGCGCCGACATGGAATGGTTCTGGAACCATTACCTGGACAGTCCCGCCGACGCGAAGAATCCTCTGGCCTGTCCGAACCTGGCGGCGAGCCTCGCCGGCCTGCCGCCCGCGATTGTCCTGACCGCCAGCCACGATCCGCTGCGCGACGAAGGCGAGGCCTACGCTCTCGCGATGCGCAAGGCGGGCGTGACGGTAACGCTCACGCGCTACGACGGGGTGACGCACGGGTTCGTCAGCTTCGCGGAGCTGCTCGACAAGGGCAAGCAGGGGCTCGCCCAGGCGAGCGCCGCGCTACGCGCGGCCTTCGCGAAGTAGGCGCGCAAATTTCGATAAACCGTGAGAATTGAGATCAGTCGCTCGGCGGGGCCATCAGTCCCGCCATAAATTGCGGGTAGCGCCAGTCGAAGATGCCGTGACGCTCGACGTAGTCGCTCGTCACCCAATTCAACCCTTCAAAGGACCATGCGCCGCGCGCGTTAATCGCGACACTCACTGCCAGCAGGAACATTGCCGCGGCTATCTCCATCCGGTGATTGGTCGCAACCTTCGTGCGTCGCATCGCATCCAGCCCCAGGATTGCGAGCACCACGAACCACGGGATTGCGTCGGTGAAAAATCGCGGTCCGTAGCATAATCCCGCCGTCCAGTTCTTGTTCATACACATGACGATCTCAAGCGCGACAATTTGTGCGATTGCCAGAACCGCAAGCTGCTTGTGCGACAGATCCTTGCGATACCGGACTACGAGGTAAATCACGAATAGCGTCGTCGGCACGAATACCAACAACCCGCGAGATGGACTGATCAGGTTTCCCGTGAGCGGCAGAACCAGATCATGCAATTTCAGCCGCGATGCCGAGTAGTAGGGCGGAATTATTGTGCCGAAAACCGACCACGAATAGCCGACGAAGCACGCCAGCCATCCGGCGAGGGTGGCGCCATATACGATTATGTCCTCGCGATGAACCCACAACACGTAAAAGCTGACGAATACTATCGCGATGGCTCCCGTCGGCCGCACGCAGTAGGTCCATGCCACCAGGGTCGCCAGCCAAACCGGGCGAATTCGCGCGCCGCGATGCTCGGCGCTAAACAGGGAATACGCGATTAATCCGAGGATGAAGATCTCCCAGGTATGCGCCCACAGGCCGCGCGTTGCGGTGCTCAAGATCTGAGATCCCATCGCAGCGCCGAGCGCGACCACCACGCTCCACGTCAACGGCAGCAGCATCTCCGCCATCGCGAAAAATACGCACGTCAGCGCCGCCATCAGTACCGACGCGATCACGCGCTCGATTCGAATCTCCCCGGCAAGGTCCAAGCGCCCGTCCGGCGTCGAAGCTGACACGCCCACCGCGTTCATCGCCGCTACCAGCGGCGTCGACAGCATCGAGCTGCCATGCCCAAAATAATAGGTTACGTGGCCGCGCGCCTTGACTAGTTGATACTCATTCGCCTCGCTGGGACTGCCTGCGTCTCCGGTGAGCCACGGTACCGGGACTTTGTAGTATTCGTCGAGTTCGGCCGAGCGATGGTAGAGCAAGCACTCGCTCAGCAGCGCGGTATAGCGCGAGTCGGAAACCTCGACTACTGGCGCGATAAGGAACACCGCCACCGAGAATAAGAACAGAATTAGTTCCAGTCTGAAAATTTTGCCGCTATCGGCGCGTTGGAACTCTCCCACCACCGACCTCACGCTTTCCGCACCGCGTCGCCGCGAACCACGTCCACAACTCCCGCCACAGCGCTCAAGCTAGCATCGCGAGCCATGATTGAAAAACCGTCTGCGCGCGATGCGCGTAGGGGTGGCCTCGGGTATATTGTGCGGGAATGAAGCGGCCCAAGGCACTCCGAATGACGTCGATTGATGGTGCGCTGCGACCGACCGGCGGCACTTCGATCTTTACCGATCTCTATCACACCCTCGTGACGGACACGTGGCCGACGCTGCTCGGGTTCATCCTGGGCGCCTACGTTTTCGCCAACTTGCTTTTCGCGCTGGTCTATTGGATCGACGGCGGCGTCGGGGGAACGCGGCCTGGCTCGTTCGCCGATATGTTTTTCTTCAGCGTGCAGACGATGGCGACGATCGGCTACGGCCGCATGACGCCGACCACGTTTTTGTCCAACGCGGTGATGTCATTCGAAGCGCTGTTCGGATTGGTCGGGCTCGCGATGATGACCGGGCTGGTGTTCTCGAAATTCTCGCTTCCGACCGCGCGGGTGCGTTTCAGCGCCGTGGCGGTCGTCTCACGGTACGACGGCGAATCGACCCTGATGTTCAGGATGGCAAATATGCGCGCGAACCGGATCGTCGAAGCGACGATTCACGTAGCTCTCACACGGGTCGAAAAGACCGCCGAGGGCGAGACGGTGCGGCTTTGGTATGACCTCGTGATGCAGCACGAGCGCAGCGCGTTGTTCTCACTGAGCTGGACCGCGCGGCATCGCGTCGATCAATCGAGTCCACTGTTCGGCGCGACGCAGGAATCGCTTGCGCGCGAGAACGCCGGAGTGATGGTTTCGATCACCGGCCTCGACGAGACATTTTCCCAGACCGTGCACGCCCGTCATTTCTACACTCCCGAGTCGATCCTGTTCGGGAAACGGCTCGCCGATATCACGACTTTTGGTTCGATGAACCAATTCACCGTCGACTACTCGCGTTTCGACGACGTGGTTGACGCGCCGCCCGGCTAGTCGCACCGCTCTATTCCTTCCCGCGGGCAAATCTGCGCAAAATCGCTGAACTTGGCCGTCATAACAGACGGCATCTTTGAGGTACGGAATGGATTACGGCCGGATCCGACACTTCCTGATCGCCCTTGCGCGATGGTTCGACACCGCAGCCGGAGGAGCCGCGCCTGCCGATGGTCCGCAAGAAGTCGACTGGTTGCGATGCGTACCGTTTGCCGCGATCCACTTGATGTGCCTTGGCGTGATCTGGGTCGGATGGAGTCCGATCGCGGCGGCCGTCGCCGCGGGATTTTACCTGGTCCGGATGTTCGCGATCACCGGCCTTTACCATCGGTATTTCTCGCACCGCAGCTTCCGCACTTCGCGCGCGGCCCAGCTCGCCTTTGCGCTTCTGGGCGCAACCTGCGCACAGCGCGGTCCGCTATGGTGGGCGTCGCATCATCGGATGCATCATCAGCGCTCTGACGAGCCGGATGATGTCCACTCGCCGGGCCGGCAGGGCTTCATCTGGAGCCACATGGGATGGATCACGTCGGAAGCCAACTTCGGCACCAATCTCCGAATCGTGCACGACCTGGCGGCGTATCCGGAGCTGCGCTTCCTCGATCGGTTCGACGTGCTGGTCCCGGTCGCGGCGGGTTTTGCGATGTTCGGGCTCGGCGCGATGCTTGAATATCTGTGGCCGGGACTTCACACCAGCGGCGCGCAGATGCTGATTTGGGGATTCTTCATCTCGACGGTCGCGCTGCTGCACGGCACCTTCACGATCAATTCGCTCGCGCATGCGTTCGGACGGCGCCGTTATGAAACCGGTGACGACAGCCGCAACAGCCTGGCGCTGGCGATTCTCACGCTCGGCGAGGGCTGGCACAACAATCATCATCATTATCCCGCAGCCGCCCGGCAGGGGTTCTTCTGGTGGGAGATCGACGTCACCTACTACGTGCTAAAGGCGCTCGAAGCGGTTGGGATTATCTGGGACCTGCGGCCCGTTCCCCAGCACGTACTGCACTCGCGGCGGATTGCGGCTCCGCCCCAGGCGCTGGCCGCCGGGCGCGCAGCGCAGCAGGGGCGTATCCGCGTGCCGGCGCGTTCTACTTCACGCTACCATCGCGCAGAGAGCGCCCTCGCGCCGATCGCCGAGTCGGCGAAGGCAGCGGTCGCGGACGCTATCTCTGCGCCGGTGCGCGCAGCCGGTCCCGACGGCGCGGTCAGCTGATGCCGTCTGACGGATCGATCGTCGCCGCGGGCGAGCGGGTCGCGCGCACTCGCCGTCCCGCGATTCTCGAAGGCTTTGCGCGCGCAATGGTGCTGGCTCGCCTGAAATATTTGCATTACGGCCGGCTGGTGGTCGAGGACGGCGCCGAGCGAATCGCTTTCGGTCAAGATATCGAGGACGCGGAGCTGCGCGCGACGGTGCGCGTGCACGACCGCCGTTTCTATGCGGACCTCGCGCTGGGCGGCAGCGTCGGCGCCGGCGAATCGTACATGGCGGGATGCTGGAGCGCGGACGATCTGACTACATTGATGCGCCTGATGGTACGCAACCGCGACGTGATGGAAGGCATGGAGAGCGGCGTCGCGCGCGCCGCCAATCCGGTGCGCCGGGTTCTGCACTACCTGAACCGCAACACGCGGGAGGGCAGCCGGCGGAATATCTCGGCGCACTACGACCTCGGCAACGATTTCTTCGAGTTGGTGCTCGATCGCAGCATGATGTACTCCTGCGCGATCTTCGAAAATGCACAAGCCTCGCTCGACCAAGCCGCGGCGGCCAAGGTCGATCGCATCTGCCGCAAGCTCGAGCTCAAGCCCACCGACCATCTGGTCGAGATCGGCACCGGATGGGGCGGATTCGCGATCCATGCCGCGCGCAACTACGGATGCCGTGTCACGACCACGACCATTTCGCGCAGCCAGCACGATTTTGCGGTTGCGCGAATCGCGACGGCCGGGCTTTCCGATCGGATCACGGTCTTGCTGAAAGATTATCGCGACCTCGAAGGACAATACGACAAGGCGGTTTCGATCGAGATGATCGAAGCGGTGGGGCATCACTTTCTCGATTCCTATTTCCGCAAGTGCGGCGAGTTGTTGAAGCCCGAGGGCATGATGCTCTTGCAGGCGATCACGATTGCCGATCAGCATTACGCAAGCGCGCTGCGCTCGGTCGATTTCATCAAGAAGTACATTTTTCCCGGAAGCTTCATTCCGTCGGTCACCGCTATCGCCGATTCGATAACGCGCGTGAGCGACCTGCGCCTGTTCCATCTTGAAGATTTGACACCCAACTATGCCGAGACGCTAAAGCATTGGCGGCTCAACACGTTCGCGAACCTCGACAAGGTGAAAGCGCTAGGCTATCCCGACGAGTTCATCCGGATGTGGGAATACTATTTGTGCTACTGCGAAGGCGGTTTTCGCGAGCGCTATATCGGCGACGTGCAGATGCTACTGGTCAAGCCGCTATGCCGCCGCGCTCCGGTTCTGCCACGTTTGTGACTGAGTAAAGGCGCAGCGCGCAATCAGGTCGGTTCGCCGGCGCCCACGACTTCGTACGGACGCATCATTTCCTTGTCCTCGTGCTCGAGATTGTGACAGTGCCATACGTAGCGGCCTTTGTAGCCTTCAAACCGAATGATGATTCGGGTGACGGCATGGGGCTGGGTGCGCACCGTATCCTTCCAGCCCATCTCATTCGGGTCGGGCGGCGTCGCCGGGCCCAGGTAGCGTAACTTGCTCGTACGTTGATACTCGAAAGGCTCGAAGACGCGTCGATCCAGGATCTGGAAACGAACCAGGTGCAGGTGAATCGGGTGAACCTCGTCAGTCAGGTTGACCAGATTCCAAATCTCAGTCGTGTCGATCACTGGTTTTTCGGTAATCGGCTGGTGCCAGTAGGTCTTATTGAGAAGCATCAGAATGGTTTTCCCGCTGCGATCGTCGTACTCGTCCAGTGTGAGCGTCCGCGTGCGCACAGCGCTTGCCTCAGATATCCGCGGCACCGGACGCAGTGTACGTGGAACGGTGCTGGAATCGCTGGAATTGATGCGAGCGACCCGGAACTGCATCACGTCCTCATTGTCGTCCTTGAAAACAATGTTCTCACCTTGCAGGCCGGCGAAATCGATTACGATATCGGCGCGTTCAGCGGGAGCAATCGCCAGCCGCTTCACGTCGACAGGTGCTGACAGCAGTCCTTGATCGCTTCCGATTTGCGTCATCGGCAATCCATTCGCCAATAGCAAGTGGTAGAGCCGCGCGTTCGACGCATTGATTATTCGGAAACGGTACTTTCGTGGCTCGACCTCCAGATACGGCAGAATCCGGCCGTTGACCATCATGATATTGCCGAAAAAATCCGCGACCCAAGGAGAGCGCGGATCACTGGAGACTGGATAGAGTAGCTGTCCGCGCGTATCGAGCATCCGGTCATATATCACGAGTGGGACCTCATAGGGGCCGCTCGGCAGATTGAGTGAGTCTTCGAAACGATCGCGCGCGATGAACAGTCCCAGCAGCCCGGCGTATATATTCAGCCGGTTAATACCCATCGCGTGATCGTGATACCAGAGCGTCGCCGCGTCTTGATTATTTGGATAAAGATACGTGGCGGACTTGCCCGGAGGATACCAATCCTCCGGGTAGCCGTCGCTATCGGGCGGAGTCTTCCCGCCATGCAGATGCACGACGGCACGCACTTCGGGATTGCCGGATTCGGCGCCGTGCAGTGTACGATCGATCGGCAGGAAGTGATGATGAGGTAGTCGATTGATCCATTGCACCAGCAATGCATTACCGCTGACCGTGTCGATCGTCGGGCCGGGGACCATGCCGCTATATCCCCATTGGCGGGTAGGCGGAAGATCGCGATGGAGTTTGCTGGCGAACTCACGCATCTCGATTTGGTAGAAGGGAATTTCGCGCGAGGGATCCGCAGGACTGGCGCGCTGTCCGTAGACGCGGGCGGTCGGAAGGAGCGGGAGAGGATCGGCGAAGGCATGGAGCTTGGTGGGATCCAGCGCCTGAATCTGACCAGGCTCGGAACCGGAAGCCGTTGCGGCTCCAGTGAGTAACCCCGCTGTGACTATACCCCCGATTCGAAGGAAATCTCTTCGTGTAATTCGCACCTACGACCTCAATCTGATCGCTAAGAGCGCGCGGTGAAACAAATAATACTGACGCGCGCCGGCATGCGCGCGATTAAGCGCGCATGCCGGGCACCATCAGACTCTTCTCGGATTGTTACTAGCGTGTGAATTGAGGGCCTTCGGACTCACCGCTGTTCGGGTCGATAATCAGCGTATTGAAATTTGGACGCTGATCGAAGTCGAACATATTAGTCAACGAACCCGCGTACGCGTCGGACGAACCGGCGCCGAGCCGATTGCCGCCGAGCCAGTTGTCCTCGACGAAGCGGATGATCGAGCTCTGATCGGTGAGCGTGTGGTCAACGAAGTTTTGCTTCGCCCACGATGAGATCACCATCATCGGAAGCCGCGGACCATATCCGCACCGGCCCTGCGCGTGCAGGGTGGCAGGATTGACCCCCGGTAACGCGCTGCTGCCGTCTCCACATGCCCCTTCGCCGGTGAGCGCATCAGCGCTGGTCGAGGAGTGGTTGACGATCGGACCGATCTGATGATCATACCAGCCGTCGGAATCGTCATAGTTAATGACTACCGCGGTATCGGACCAGAAGGGGCTCTCCTGAAGCGCGTTGATGACTTGTGCTACGAACTGCTGCTCGTCGAGCGGCGATGAGTAACCCGCGTGCGCATCCTGACTTCCGATCGCCTTCAGAAAACTCACTGCTGGCAGGTTGCCGCTGTCTAGCGCGGCGAAGAAATCCTGGATGTCGTATTGATGATTTGCCTGATCCGTCTGCCCGATGTTGCCGATTGAAGTTGGGCGCAAGTGTTTCGGATTGGCAGTCGATACATAGTATTGGAATGGCTCGTGATGCGGAACATAGTCGGCCTTGTTTGCGCCGGTGATCGGCGAGGTCGTGTTCCGTGAACATCCGGTACTGCCGTTCGAGTTGACGATACTTAGATTGAAGCCGCCCTCGAACCACCCCCATGTAAGGCCGGCTTTGTTGAGCAGAGTGCCAATGTTCGGTCCGCTCATCTGGACTTTGACGCCGGTCGAGGTGGAGCAGACGTCGCCGATCGGGTCCGCGTCGCTGATCAAAGTCAGCCCGCCGTTGCCGTCGCTGATCGTGACATCGGAGGGTCCATTCTCGACTTCGCTCACGCCATTGGTCTGGCCGGAGACGAGGTTGATGGCGCCGGGAGACGACGGTCCAAAGGTGGTGTCATAGGAGTTATCATTGAGCGCGTAATGCTGCGCATAGTTCCACAGCGCCGTCACGGTATTGCCGTCGTAGTAGCCCATCACCAGCCCGGTGCTATCGACGGTGTCGGGCGGGGTCCCGGGAGGCGGTCCCGCGGTGCCGGTGAATTCCGGGAACGCGTCCATCAGGCCGTTGTCGAAGGCCTGCTGCTCCGGCGTGTAGTCGTGGTCCTGATCCGCAGTCAGGGCTTGGGAACGGTCGAGGCGAAAAGGATTGGCCGCGCCGGTCCCGTTCGCGGCGTTGAGAAAGTTCGGATTCGCGGTCGATAGGACTCCTCCGAGGCCGTTGACGCTCGGCGTCCCCCGGAGAGGGCTGAAGCTGGGTTCGCCAGGCGGATTGGTGGCGTTGGGATAAGTGCCGAAGTAATGATCAAAGGAGATATTTTCTCCGAAGATCACCACCAGATGTTTGATCGGCGTTGCGGTTTGGGGGCTTACGGGGAAGTCCGGGCGATTTGCTCCTGCCACGCCCGCCTGCATGGCGACCATGCCGAGCGCGGTGGCGCCCGCAACCCCTTGACGAATCAAAGCTCTAAGTCTCTTGCGCATAATTCCCTCCTCCTGAATCGTTTGAAGCGAAACAAAGCCACGGCTGCACAACCGCTATTGCGGGAGGAATATAGGCGCGAACAGATTGCGCCTCTTTCAACGGAAAAATAATTCGCCGTTACGCGAGAATCTTCTTTCTGCAAACGGAATCGGGAGCGAGGCTTGACGCGAGCTATAACCGGGTGATAATTATTATCATCTGAGTGATGGAACTACAGCTCGTCAGTGAGGGTCGCCGCGCCGGCTACGCCGCGCGCAGGCTCGAGGAGTTCGCCGCGCGATGCCGCCGCGGAGGTCTTGCCGTGACTCCTCAGCGCCTGGCGATTATCCAGGCCCTGCTCGAGTCCGGAGAGCATCCGCGCGCCGACACGATCTACGCCGAAGTGCGCAAACTCCATCCGCACATCTCGCTCGCTACGGTGCATCGGACCCTCGAGACTATGTGCGAGGTCGGAGAGGCGCGCAAAGTCACGATGCTGCACGATAGCGCGCGCTACGACGGTAATCTGATGCCGCATCATCATGTGGTCTGCGTCAAATGCCGGCGGATCCGCGATATCGAGATTCCGGAGCTGGACAAGGTTCTGGAAGGACGCTCGGGACTGGGCGAATTCACCTTGCTCGGCGCATCGCTGGAAGTGATCGCGCTGTGCGAACGATGCAGACCTCGCCGCAAGCGTGCGCACGCAGCGAGGAGACGTGGCTGACCGTCACAAGTCGAACTGAGGACGAAACCGTTTGCTTAAAGTCAGGAGGCAATAATGAAGAGTCTTAAAGGAACCAAAACGCATCAGCATCTGAAGGACGCATTTGCCGGCGAGAGCCAGGCCAACCGCCGCTATCTGTATTTCGCCAAGGTCGCCGATGTCGAAGGGCAGCCGGAAATCGCCGGATTGTTTCGCGACACCGCCGAAGGCGAGACCGGCCACGCGCATGGGCATCTCGACTATCTGAAGACCGTTGGCGATCCGGTGACCGATCAGCCGATCGGCGACTCGTTGCTGAATCTGAAGAGCGCGGTTCACGGCGAAACTTACGAGTACACTGATATGTACCCCGGGATGGCGAAGACTGCGCGTGAAGAGGGCTTTCCCGAAATCGCCGATTGGTTCGAAACGCTGGCAAAGGCTGAAAGGTCGCACGCCGGCCGATTCGACAAGGCCTCGAAGACGCTCAGCTAAGCCGTGCACTGAGACCCCCTCTCACCTGCTTTAATATGCCCTCTCCCACCGGGAGGGGGCGGCGCGGCGCGATGCTTGCGTTTTTTTCACAAGCATCGCGCCGCGCGGGTGAGGGTGCTTACTATGCAACTCCTGGCGAGGTGCATCCGGAGCGATTCTTTTCCCAATCCACGCCGCGTCGCCGGACGCAGTTCGTCCGGAGGTCCCGTAAGCATGTCCAGCCGCATTTCATCTCAGCCTACCGACGGCCTGTGTTACAGTCCGACTGACCCGAAGTATTGGGAACGCGCCGGCCTGGACAAGGAGGTCGAGCGCGTTTTCGACATCTGCCAGGGATGCCGCCTGTGCTGGAACTTGTGCCCGTCATTCCCTGTGCTGTTCGATGGCGTCGATCGCAATGACGGCGACGTGCGCGGACTGACCAAAGACGAAACCCGCCGCGTGGTCGACCTTTGCTACGGATGCAAGCTGTGCGAGGTGAAGTGCCCCTACACGCCGCGCGACGGGCACGAATTCCAGCTCGACTTTCCGCGCTTGATGTTGCGCGCGAAATCGGTGCGCGCCAAAGAGGAAGGCGTCGGGATGCGTGAGAAACTGCTCGGCAATCCTGACCTGCTCGGAAAAATCGGAAGCAAGACCCCCGGACTTGCCAACTGGGGATGCCATCAGAAGTTCCAGCGCGTGATGATGGAGAAGCTGCTTGGGATTCATCGCGACAAGCTTCTGCCTGATTTCGCGGGTGAGACCTTCGACAAATGGCTCAAACGACATCCGCTGCCGCCTGCTCCCGCCGAGCCGGCCGCGAAAGTGGCGCTGTTTCCAACCTGCTTCGTCAACTATTACCGGCCCGCTCCGGGTATCGCCGCGGTTGACGTGCTGGCCAAAAACGGATGCGACGTGAAATGCCCGAAGCAAAACTGCTGCGGGATGCCCGCGCTCGATGGCGGCGAGATAGAATTCGCGCAGTCAGAGGCGCGGTCGAATATTGCCTCGATGCTGCCGCTGGTGCGCCAGGGCTACAAAATCGCCGCGATCAATCCAACCTGCTCTTTGATGATGCGACAGGAGTATCCAAAGATTCTCGCAACCGCCGAGGCCAGGGAATTCGCTGCCGCGGTGGTCGATCCGCACGAAGTGCTATGGCAACTGAAACAGGCCGATCGCTTCAACCGCGGCTTTCTCAGCACGCCCGGCACTATCGCCTACCATGTGCCGTGCCATCTGAAAGCGCAGGGAATCGGATTTCGCTCGCGCGATTTGATGCGCATCATCCCGGGCGCGAGCATCGCGACCGTCGATGCGTGCACGGCGCACGATGGCACCTGGGCGATGAAGAAGGAATTCTTCGAGCTCTCGATGCAGGCCGGAGAGAAAGCGTTTGCCGGAATGCGCGACGCGGACGCCAGGGTGATGGCGTCCGACTGTCCTCTGGCGGCGGTACAAATCGAACAGGCCACGGGCATTCATCCGATGCATCCGATTGAAGTGCTGGCGCGCGCGTACCGCGCGCCCGGCGACGGCGGCTTTCCCGATCGCGTGCCGGAGCCTACGGAGAAAACCGCATGAAACCGATCAGGTTCGAGGAGACTCTTGCGCTGGCCGATTACGATCGCGCGCGCGACCGCCTGCGCCCACTTTTCATTCATGAAAAGGAGCGTCGCCGCCTCACGGTCGGAACGCATATAACGCTGATTTTCGAAAATCCGCAGACGGTCTGGTACCAGGTGCAGGAGATGATCCATACCGAGCGGATGATCGCGCAAGACGCTATCCAGCATGAGCTCGATACTTACAACGAGCTTCTTCCCAACCCCGATTCGCTGTCGGCGACGATGTTGATCGAATACTCGGAACCGGTCGAGCGCGACGCCGCTTTGCGCCGCCTGCTCGGCCTCGAGCGGCACCTTTGGATCGTCGTCGGAGAGCGGCGCGAGCGCGCAATTTTCGATACTCGCCAGATGAACGACGAACGAATCAGCTCGGTGCAGTTCGTGCGCTTTCCGGTCGCCGGCATCAATGCCGAGGAGTTCCTGGAATTTGCGCGTGTGGGAAAATGCGCGATCGAGACCGACCATCCGAGCATGGCCGCGCGCGCCGTAATCACCGGTGTTCTCGCCGCGGCTCTCGCTGAGGATTTGGCATAACCGAAGACGCTTTCGATCCCTTCCGATTTCCGAGACACTTATCGCCCGCGATCGGCGACGGGTGAAAAGCCTGCGCCGCCCAACTCCTTTCGCGCAGGCAAAAGAAAACCCCGAATCCGGTTTTGCCGGATTCGGGGTTGTTGCTTAGTGGTCAGTTATTCGATCGCGCCATCAACCCGGTGGAGGAGTTGGGGTCGGGCTCGGGGTGGCGGTCGAGGTCGGCGTGGCCGTAGCGGTCGGAGTAGCCGTTGCCGTCGCGCTTGGCGTAGGTGTCGGCGACAGGACCGGAAGTGGAGGCACGCCCGTAACCAGTGCAACACCCACCGGCTGGTTCAGGTGGGTCTTTCGGCCCTGCAGGATAGTGTCAGGTTTGACGTTGAGAAGGCCGCTGAAAGCAGCATCCTCGAACTCAAGGACCTGGTTCCTTTCATTATTCGCCACGTAGAGGTCGCCATCGGCATCCATCGCGATACCCATGGGAGCCTTCAGGCGGGAACGCTTGCCAGCTATCTGGGTCACGACATCGCCCGTGCCACCATTGCCGACATCGAACTGGAAGACCGAGTTCTGTTTCAGATCCGAGACCCACAGCGAACCATCAATCGGGCTGATTGCGTCGTATTCGCCCAAGTCAAGGATAGTATCGCCTACCGCATCAATCGCATCGGTGCATCCGCTCGAACCGGCTGCATACTCCGTTACATAGCTCGGGAAGGAGCCGAAACCGCTGTTCACGACCCAGATGTTGTTGGCCGAATCCAGCGCGATGCCCACCGGGCCAAGTAATCCGGTCGAGAAGCCGTCGCTGGTGCAAATGACGGTATCCTCAATTGCTCCCAGTGGCGTCGCCAAAGGATCGGTCGCGCTTCCCGCATCGGGCTGGTACTCGAGGACCGATCCGGTACCCTCGGGTCCGCCGGTGTAATTGGTGACATAGAAGTTTCCGGGACCACCCGGGATTGCAACCACACTGGCGACGCTCAACTCCACGAGTGGTGGGAAAGGAACGAAAGCGATTCCCTCTGGCAGGGACAGCGGATTTCCGGGATACAACTCGCCCGGTGCGCAGCTTCCATCCGAAAGCGTGACGAAACAGATCGGAGGCAATGTCATCATGAAAGCGATCGGGCTGCTGTCGGTCTGGGTACCCGGCGCATAAGCAGCGACGATATCAGGGTCAGGTTTGGCCGTTGTCCCCAAGATACTTAGATCACTCGCCGCATAAATAGCATCGGTGACGACCGGGCCACCGGGGGCAAGCGACTCAATTCCATTGGGGTTGACCGCGTCACCCGACAGAACGTCTTCCGTGGGGACACCGGCGATGCCGAGGAGTGCGATTCCACCGGTAGCGCCTTTGATTGTCGCAGTCGGACGTGTGCCCTTATTGGCGCCTGCGGGAAAGGTCAAGATGGTGCCGACCAGGAACGCGCCGCTGTTGGTCACCACTAGTCCGCTTTCCAAGCCCAGCGATCGCTGCGCGCTCTTACTCTTCGCATAACTCGTCGTGGTTGTACCAACGACAGCCAGCGAGGCGATGACCGCCACTGTTACCACGGTTGCGAGCGCACGTTTGACGCTCACCGTCATCAGCGCGGCTCTGTGCGCCAATGAAAACCCATCCCGTTCCTGAGTCATCGTATGCATCCTTCCCTGAGTCATTGTGTGTAACCCCCGCCGAGTCATTCGGTTTCGCACCTGCTGACCCAACCTAACTTCCTCCGCGTCGCCGTCAAGAACCCCTCTCAGTCCGGCTTGGCAAAAAACACTTCCTGCGAAAATCAAGGAAGCATTCCTTGGACGCGCGTATCGGTGGCTTTACGTACACTGATCGAAGATCAAATTCAAGTGCGCCGTAATTGTTTCTTAATCCTGATCGAATTCCCCGCCCCGGCCAGAAGACTTTGCGCCAAATCTCCGCGCAAACTTATGCGGCTCATCCGCCCATGTCAATTTGGTCAATGTCAGTTTCCTCGGGCCGTCAAGTACATGGTGATTGCGACCGGTGCCTGTACGGCCGATGTGTGCAACGTTGGGCTTTCGTGACCCCTCGATTTCCGGAACTTGAATTTTCACTGCGCACCGTCTTGACAAGGGGCGAAGCCAAGTGGTAGCTAACGCCCGTTCGTAGTTGTCTAAGCGGCGACGGGGGATAGTGTCGATCCCGCGTCCCGTTTTGATCACAGGGGCTTGTAGAGTTCGACCAATCACGACGGTCTAACTGGCTTGGGGGTGTATATGAACGTGAATCGAGAGACGGGTCGAGGAGTGCGGTGGCGCAGTCTGATTGTCGCCACCGTGGCCACAGTCGCGACCTTATGGTCGTCGGCTGCTATGGCAACCATCACCCAGGGCGACTTTTCGGTATTCGGGTTTTTCGAGACCCGAGAGGAAGGGCGCTGGGGTGAAGGCTCGAGCAACAACAACGGAACGCCGACCACGCTGACGCATCCGACGCCCACGACCACAATCGCTACGCCGGGCACGGCCGCGACAGAGAATGGCGGAAGCTTCGACTTCAACCACTGGGATCTGGATGAGATGCGCCAGCTGGGCGATATCCGTCCTGATTACCATTTCGTCAAGAACTACAAATTTCTTGGCCGCTTCGATACGTTGTTCCTCAAGGACGCGGATTTCTTCGCGTTCTACCGTCCATGGTACGACGCGATCGGCTCGATTAAGGACCGGGGCCGCGCGGAGCCCAATCGCGACTGGACGCCGTACTCGCAGCAAGACCTGCAGCAACAGTATTTCCGCGACGACCTTCACGAATACTATGCGCAGTTGAACTTCACGGATAACTTCTCGGCTCGTATCGGCAAGCAGGAAGTTATCTGGTCGGAAGCCGACGCGCTGTCGGGCACGGAAATCACCAACTCGATCGACGCCACCTACCACGGGGTCTACGGCGCGGAAGCGGCGGAAGATCAGCGCAAAAACCTGCGGATGATCAAGTTCAATTACATCCTGCCCGATTTCCTTAAGACCGCGAACAATGAAATCGAAGCGTTCGTTATCCCCGGCGACTACGAAGGTAACTCGATCAACGTCAACACCACCGACTCCCGCAACCCCTGGATAATTCCAGCCGCAACCGCCAAGGTCGGGTATAACCAGAATGGGCAGGCGTTTCGCAACCAGACCTTCATGGATCAGGGCGCCAAGCCGATGCTGTTCTCGGGCGGCCTGTTCTTTGACGAGGTGGTGCAGGATCACGGCAACACGCCGTCGAACTCGCTGCGCAACAGCGAATTCGGCGTGCGCCTGTCAAGCTTGCTGCCAATCGGCAACGGTCTTCAGGCAAGTTTCATCTATCTGTACGAGGCGCGCGATGAAGCCACTGCGGTTTGCTCGTCATGCAGCCCCGCTGATGCCGGCAAGGGTTACACCTACTCAGCGCCCGGCGTTTTCGTAAATACCGGCCACTATGCATATGGACCTCCGCGTGCCGGTGTGCCCAAAGCCGGAACGATCAAGATTCTGACCGCCGAAGATTACAAGCGTAACAACTTCTTCGGACTAACCGGCACCTACTACGACAAGGATCTGACCGATATCGTTTATCGCTACGACACGCTGTACGCGCCGAGTGAGGGAATCGGGGTAGGCTCTGGCACTCCCGGTGTGGGGGGACCTCTAAGCGGAGTGGCGACGACGGAGAACGCCCGTTTCATTGTCGCGGGCGACCGTCCGACGTACATACCGTGGCTGTCGAAGCAGCACACGTTCCTGACCTTCCAGTATGTCAACACGTGGTATCCGGACCGTCCGAAATATCCGGTCCCGAGCATCGCGAACGCTTTCGGCAAGGTGCGCGAGGACAGCAACTTCTTCTTCCTCGCGGCGACCAACTGGCTGATGAATGGGCAGCTCACTGCGACCAACGTCTTCCAGTGGGATATCGACGACAACTGCGGCGCGTTCACCTCGACCAACGTGTACCGCTATTCGCGCAACGTCCTGTTCGGAGTGAATACCGCGTGGTTCCAGGGCCGCTCGGGCCGCTATACAGATCCGTTTCTGTACAGTCGGCAACAGCGCGAAAATCTGCTCGAGTTCACGATGTCGTACGAAATCTAATTCCTGAACGTGGACCTAAAGGGCGGCTGTGGCGTAAGCCACAGCCGCCTTTGTTTTTCCAGCGATCAACTCTCACGAGCGGCTCGCACAGGCGATCGAATTTCATGACCCAGGATGCGCGGCATGATAGCCTCTGAGGGAACTGAGCAGGCGGAGGATGAGCTTGTCGGACGCATCTAATTGGTATCTGATTCGCACCAAAACCGGGAAGGAACGCTGGGTTCGCGATCAGTTGCGCCCGACGGTGGGAGAGGTGTTCCTGCCGATGCTGCGGGCAAAGGCGCCGCGCTGGGGCCGAATGACGATGGGCGTCGGTCCGCTGTTCCCGTGTTATGTTTTCGCACGCTTCGATCTAGAGACGAGCTATTTCGAGGTCAAGTATATGGCGGGGGTTCGCGGTATCGTTTCTGCCGGAACGGACCCGTTGGCGGTGCCGGATGCGATCGTCGCAGAGATCCGCCGCCGCGGAATTGACGATGTCGTCGAAATTGCCGAACGTCCGTTCGACAGCGGCCAGCGCGTAACAGTCGTCGACGGACCGTTTCGCGGTTTCGAGGCGGTCTTCGACCGCTATCTTTCCGGCGCCGAACGGGTCGCCATTCTGCTGAGCGCGATCGAGTCCAACGGATTGCGCGTCGTCTTGCCGGCCTCCGCAGTCGCCAAATCAACCTGAGCCGAGCACGCTCTGCGGCGAAATCCGCGCGTGTGCGGCGAGTATCGGATGAACCAGCCTGCAGCATCGCGATCGCACGCACGAACAGCGACAGCAGCGCTGGCAATCGTCTTCCTTGCGATGGCGGCAATGCTCGGCGGATGCGCTGGTTCGAACTCGCCTTACGATATGTCGACCTGGCTCGACCTGGGTAAGCCAAACCTGACTTCATTTCTAGGGGTGGAATTCGGATCGTCGCTCGACCGCGTGCGCGAGGAACTTCCCGACGGTGACTTCGAGACCAGCCCCTACGGCGCCAACGCGTGGAGGGTCGGGAGCGTCGAATCCGGAGGGGTGCGCTACAGCTCCGTGGTCTTCGAGTTCACTGACAATACCGGGATGCAGATGGCGATCGCTGAGTTTGCTCCCGGAGACGGCCCCGCGGTGCTCTCCCAGCTAAAACGTGCTCTCGGCGAGCCTGCGGCCCTGCGCTCAGGCACGCCCGGCTCGAGCGCTCAGGTGGCCGCGCCGGGGGCTCATCTTGGCGCCGATGACATGATCGCGAATTGGGACCTGCCGCACAACGAGAAGGTGACGTTCAACGGCCCGAGTCAGCAGGTCGAGATGCTGGGGCCGGCCGGATCACCGTTGCGGCATGATTTGGTTATGCGGCGGGAAGAGAACCAGGGAACCGAATGAACCTCGAGCGCCGTCGCATTCGTCGGGTACAGAAAGCCCCCGCCTTGAACCTGCGTAAGATAGCGTATTAAATCCAGCCGTACAGACTAGGAAAAGCAGGATTCCTCGGGCAGCATAGGCTTGCTCAGCGGTCGATGACCGAGGAGACTTGAGCGCCAGAATTCCGCATGCTCGGACACAATGCTGCTTGTCGTAACCATTTAAGAAATGAATGGGATGGCGGACGCTTGCTGACTTCACAAGTTCGGCCTGAGAATCGCGATGGTGACGATCTTGTTCTTAAATTGTCTACTTTTCTTCCTTTCTGTGGATTTTCCGCTATGATAGCCCACGCTGGTTCTCGGACGCGCGTGTAGGTCGGCGGGGGTTGCGCTTCTCGCGTGAGATCTCAATGATGCGGTCGGTCCGCAAATATAATCCTTTACAATCTCGTTCAGCGATTGTTTCCATTTTTGCAGCTGCGATGCTGCTCTTTTGGACCCCGCGCATCCTTCGCGCCGCTGGACTTGACGGTGGCTCCACTCTGTCCGGTTCATCTCGGGACGAAAACGGATCACCTTCCGCATACGGACAAACCTCTCCCGACAACAGCAGTGGTGGCTCAGGCTATACTCAATGTTTCAAGCTCGACGATCCGAACGCCGATGCCAAGGCGGCGGCTGGAATGTCGCCGTGCGCGCCCGCGCCAGGCTCCAGCGCGGAAACGCTGGATTCCGGGTCCGCGCCGTCCGCGAGCGCGTCGCAGGGAGGTAACGCGCCGCCCGGAGGATTGCCGGGATTTGGCAACTCTGTAAACAAACAGTCAGTCGGCGAGATGATGCAGAAGCTCGGCATCTCATCCGACGAAGTTGGAGAGCTACGGAGCCGGATGTCGAGCGGCGGACTCAGCCCAGACGATATCCAGGAACTCTGTCTTCATTTTGCTTCCAAGCAACTCGGTCCCGCCGACGTTCAAGGAATCCTGACCGGCATGGGTCTCGACTTCACCCAGGCGCAGATCGAACAGCTCAAGAGTTGCACCCAACTTGCACTGCCCCAGTCGAGTCCATCGACCACCGGCGCATCGGCGGGCCAGACCCCGTTGGAAGTATCCTCGATTGAGCGAACCTTTCGCGGCCTGGATTCCGGCGCGACTCCGCAGGCTCCAAGCACGAACGACTTGACCCAGTTCGGTTACTCGCTGTTCTCGGCGCAGATGGCGAGCGCCAGCAGCTCTGATATCCCGCTCGGCAACAACTACATGATTGGTCCCGGTGACGAGATTCGGGTGCTTATCTGGGGCCGGATCAATAATACGCTGACCCTTACCGTGGGCCGCGATGGATCGATCGTGATTCCGCAGATCGGTCCGCTTCAGGTCGCCGGCCTGAGCTTCGACCAGGCCAAAAAACTTATCGAGGATCGTGCCGGCCAGATAACCGGCGTGAAGGTTGATGTAACGATGGGGCGGCTGCGCTCGATCCAGGTATTCGTGGTTGGCGAAGTCGCCAAGCCCGGCGCCTACTCGGTCAGCGCGCTGTCGCATGTGTCCAACGCGCTCGAAGCGGCGGGAGGAATCACCAAGATCGGCAGCTTGCGCAGAATCGAGTTGCGCCACGGCAATCAGGCCTCGAGCGTTATAGATCTCTACGGACTCCTGCTGGACGGGCGTATCCCAGGGGACGATCAGTTGCAGCCTGGTGATGTGGTTTTCGTGCCCGTGATCGGTCCGGTCGCGGGCGTCGCCGGCGACGTCAAGCGTCCTGCTATCTACGAGCTCGCCGGGCAGTCCGAATCGATCTCGAATCTGATCAAACTGGCGGGTGGAATCAGCGCCTTCGGATACTCGCAGCGGGTGCAGCTCGAACGGGTCGAGAATCACACGCAGCGAATCGCGCTCGATGTCGACCTGGGCGAAATCCGCTCCGCGCGTTTCGTGGTCCACGACGGCGATCTGATTAAGGTCTATCCGGTGCTGCCCGCCGAGCATGACATCGTCGTGATCCGCGGCAACGTCAATCGTCCCGGCAAGTACCAGTGGCATCCGGGGATGAGGGTGTCCGATTTGATCGCTTCGGCAGAGGGCGTCGCGCCGCACACTTTTTTCAAGTACGCGTTGGTTCGGCGCAAGGAAGGCAAGGCTCGCACCGTGCGCCTGGTCGCGGTGGATCTCGGCGACGCGCTTTCCGATCAGGCCTCCAGTGCCGGCGATATCGCGCTTCAGCAGGAAGACGACCTGACTGTCTACAGCGAATCGCAGATGAAATATCTGCCGACCGTCGAGGTGATGGGTGAAGTTCGTAACCCCGGCTATTACGTGCTGAGCCAGGGGATGCACGTAAGCGACCTGCTCTACCTGGCCGGCGGACTCAAGGACGATGCGTATCAAAAGCAGGCTGAGCTTGCGCGCACCCAGGTCGTCAACGGCTCTCACACCAGCCATACATTTATCGACGTTGATTTGCGCTCGGCGCTCAGCGGGGTTGACGAACATAACCCCGTGCTCGAGGCGAACGATCAGCTCTTCGTGCGCAAAGCCACCGATTGGCATCTGCCCTGGGTGGTTTACGTGCGCGGCCGAGTCGCGCGCCCGGGTCCGTACACGGTTCACGAGGGCGAACGAATCGCCTCGGTGCTCGAGCGGGCCGGCGGCCTGATGCCGGACGCGTATCTGCCCGCGGCGATTCTGATACGCCAGTCAGTGAAAGAGCTGCAGCAGGAGCGCCTGGATCAGGCGCGCAACCGTCTGCGCGAGGCGATTGCACGCGCGCAAATTACTCCGACCATCGCTTCCGCTGCCTCGCCCACGACTCCCGGTCAGACCAATGAAAACGCGCAGGGCCTGACGATGCTCCAGCAGGTGCTGCAACAATCCGAGGGGCAACAGGCGCAGGGCAGGCTTGTGATTCATCTCAAGCCGCTCGATGAGCTCGCCAACTCGCCCGACAATATCGCGATGATTGATCAGGATGTCCTTACGATTCCGCGCCGTCCTTCCGATGTGAATGTCCTGGGCGAGGTTTACAGCCCCAACGCGGTGGTCTGGAGTCCGGGGCTCTCGGTGCGCGATTGCCTGAACATGGCGGGTGGTCCAACCGAAGGCGCGGACGCGGACCATACGATGGTCATCAAGGCGGACGGATCAGTCTGGACCGACGAGGGTATCAAGCAGAGCAAGCGCTCGACGATGTTTCCGCTGTTGCCAGTCATCTCAGGCGGGCTGATGAATTCCAAGGTTTCGCCCGGCGATACGATCTATGTGCCGGAGCAGCTCATTTACACGAGCAAGCTCCAGTATGCGTCGACAATTACGAGCATCATCGCGCAGTCGTTGAGCGGACTGGCGATTGTGGGAATTCTGGCGGCGTCACTTTAGCGTAGTCGCTCGCGTGCGGGGGCGGGGCGCCCCGTGCGAAAAGTTCACCGAGCGATCCGGGGGAAGAGAGCGTGCGGAACTGGGGTGGGAGTGTGCTGGTAGCGGCGGCGGTTATTTTCACAACCGTGGCGCCGGTGCGCGCGCGCTCGGCAGCCGCTCGCGCCAAGTCGGACGTCGAACCAAGGATTTCCCGCCAGGATTCCGAGCGTCTGATTCGCGCGGTGGCGCGAATGTACGATCTCGATCCGAGCCTGCTGGCTGCGATTGCGCGCGTGGAATCGGGCGGCAATCCGGAGGCGATCTCGCCCAAGGGCGCCGAAGGCATGATGCAGTTGATGCCGGCGACCGCGATCCGGTTCGGTGTGCTCGACCCCTTCGATCCAGTCGGCAACGTGCTCGGCGCTGCGCGCTTCCTGGCCTTCCTTCGCGCCTATCATCCACGCAGCGACGGTGCCGCACCGAGCGTGATGACGCTGGCCGAGATGCTGGCGGCGTACAACGCCGGCGAAGGCGCGGTCGACAAGTACCGGGGTATTCCACCCTATGCTGAGACCCAGCAGTACGTCCGCCGCGTGTTGATCGCATATCTGCTTGGCGATGATCGCGGACCGCTGGCCGAGAAGCTGCGCGCCAGCACCGCCGCGCCGCGCGCCGACCCGTCCACTGCAAATCCCGCGCATCGCCCACCTGCGGCGCACTCGGAGTCTTTCGCGCAGGAGCCGCCGGACGCGCTCGCCAAGCTCGGTGAGATTCGAGCGGAACGCAGCGCCCAGATCGATCGTGAGAGCCATCCAATCGGCGCAAGCCAGGGAATTGCGGGGTCCGCAGCCCTACAGGATGGCGGCGCGAAATGAATCGCCGAGGTATCATTCGCGCCGCACTGGCGATGGCCGTGCTCGTTGCCGTCGCTGTCACGATGCGTCCGTCACCTGCGCGAGCTTCCACCTACGCGGTTTACATCCCGCTCGACAGCTCGATCTATCGCGCGCTCGATACGCTCAACGGCCTGGGCCTGCTCGATAGCTACATCTCCTACATCAAGCCGATCTCGCGCGTGGAGGCGGCGCGGCTGACGCTCGAGGCGGAATCCAATCTCGACGAGCGCGCGGCCAACCCGCTGGCGCATCAACTTGTCCACGTGTTGCGGGCGGAGCTGCGCGAAGAAGTTGACTGGCTCGAGAAGGACAAGGAAGACAATCTGCCTACGATGGTGCATCCGGTCGAGCGCCTCGAAGCACAGTACGTTTACTCGGGCGGCCAGCGGCGCTCATTCACCAGCACTACCGGGTCAGGCATCAATTACACTGAAGGCACTCCGCTGCTCTCCGACAACGACAATCTCGATACGGCGTCGGGCAGCAACGAGGTTGCCAGATGGTCCGGATGGACCGGCCTGGGTGGCTTTATCACGGGTTACGGCGAAGGCGCGATCGCGGGTCCCCTGTCGAAGAGTACGAACGGCGTCGGCCGCGCGCAGTTGCTGACCGGCGCCGCGGTGGTATCAATCGGCAACACCGCGATCTCATTTGGGCAGGAGGAGATGAGTTGGGGGATTGGATGGTCCAGCCAGCTTGCGCAAAGTGCCAACGCCAAACCGTTCCCCGCATTGCGCATGCAGAATATCCATCCGAGCCATCTGCCCTGGATTTTCCGTTATCTCGGTCTCATGCGCTATCAGGTGGTGTTCGGCCAGCTCGACGCAGATCGAATCTACTCACGTCCGTGGCTGAGCGAGCAGGCGATAAGTTTCAAGCCGCTGCCGTGGTTCGAGTGGGGCATCAATCACGCAATCATGTTCGGCGGCGCCGGCAACAGCAACTACGGTCTGGGCGGATTTCTCGGCTGCGCGACTGGAATCGCGACCGGCAGCTCCAGCACCGCGAACACCAACTCACGTTTTGGCCTCTACACCAAGTTTTACATCCCGCAGCTGCGTAACTCGCAAATTTACGCCGAGATGCTGAACGAAGACTTCTACTCACCGCTCGGCCATAACAGCTTTTTCAAGCTGCCGTTCAAGGCACCGTCGTATACCTTCGGCGCATATTTCCCGCAGGTCACCGCCGACGGCCTGACCGACGCGGGCGCCGAATACACGCTCCTCGACAACGACTACTCGACCCATAGCGACAGCCTTTACTGGACCTATCAGAATGCATTGATGGGTGATCCGCTCGGGCCCGGCGCATGGCACGTCAACGCCAAGGTCGGGCGATGGTTCGATTACGAAAACAAGCTTACCGGGGAATTCTTCTTTGAGCGCCGCTCCGACACGTCATTCGTTCCGGTCACGATGGGAACCTACAACGAGAGTGGTTTCGGCGGTGCGCTCGACATCTTCCACATGCCCTTCGAGATCAGGCCGCTTGGCGATTCGCTGGGCGAGATGCAGGCGCGCACCGCAGTCGAGTATGTCGAGGGCATCAACTACTCGAATCATAGCTCCGTGCGCACGATGCTTCAGTTGACTTTCGGTCTCACGCCCGCAATGTCGAGCCTCGAATGGAAGTAGGCGGGCGCACGAAACGGTTTGCGAAATGACGCCCGGGCTTGAAAATGGCTATGGCGGCGGTGCGTCCGCCGCGCCTCCCGGACGCAACGGCGCAGCCGCGCCGACGCAGCTTTCGGAGGGACAGTTCGCGATCCTCGAAGTTGTGCGGATTGCGCGGCTGCTGCTGCGCCGGGCGGTCCTGATCGTCGCGGTCACCCTTGCAGTCGGCGGCTACGTCGGGATCCGCGACAAATTTTTTTCGGTCAGATGGTACCGCGCACAGGCGCTCATCACTCCGGTATCGCCCGACGCGACCCTGGCCAGCTCGGTCGGTGAAGGAACCTCGACCGGCGTGGGCGGGATGAGCGGGCTTGCGGAGATGTTCAGTCTCGGCGGTGAGAGCGACAACGTCACCATCTCCGAACGCTACATCGCGATCATGAACAGCTATGCGTTCACGATCGATCTCATTAACCGTTATCATCTCGATCGCAAGATCCTGACAACCCACACCGGTCACGTTCCGCACCTGTCGCCGTGGAAGATGCACGAAGAAATAGTTGGATGTTTCCAGACCGACTATGACTACCGCAGCGGCAACCTGACGCTGTATTTTATGGACCCCAGCCCGGCCGAGGCGAAGTCGATTCTTGAAGACTATTTGTCCCTGCTCCGCGACAAAGTCCGCACCGAGGAAGTGCAGGCCGCGTCGTCCGCGGTCGCGTCGCTGCAGGACGAGATTCGCGATACCTCGGACGCGCTGTTGCAAAATCAGCTCTACGAGCTGGTAGCGCGGCAAATCCAGCGCGAGAAAATCGCGCAGGTGCAGGCCGACTTTGCGTTCAAGGTGATCGAGCCCCCGGTCGTGCCCGACAACTATTACGCTCCACAGGCGCGGCGCAACGCGACCATCGCCGCCGTGATCACGTTCCTGCTGATGTGCGTCGGTACTCTGGCGTGGGATTTCGTCGTCCGCGCCCGCGCGCAATTCGCCGCACTCGAGCGCGCTAAGTATCCGCCGCAGCCTCCCGCATCGGTTCAGGTGCCGTCCCGTCTTCCGCTCGATCCGCTTAATCCGGAGCCGCCGCCTCGGGAAGCCCACTGACTTTACACTGTGTGACGCTGAAGTGACTGGCGCGTGTAATCTTCGCGCGCCACGGATTTGAAACTTGAGCGCTGGATTCGACACAGCGATCGATTCTTCAGTACAAGCTCGGCGTCGCGACGCCGCGTCCGGCTTCAGGCGCGTGTTCGTGCGCCTGCAGGTCCGCCTTGCACTCGCACTCAAGACGATCGCAAACCTGGTGCTCGTGCTGCTCCGGCGATGCCTCTGGCAAGGTTTGCGTCCGTCTGTGCCCGGCCGCGTGTGCATCTACAGGATCGGCAATCTAGGCGATGTTGCATGTGCGATTCCGGCGATGCGCGCAATCCGGCTCGCTTTTCCCCGCGCTCATCTGACGCTCGTCACTTCGCCGGGCCGCAGCGGAATGCCGGGCGCCGCGGAGCTGCTGCGCGGCGTCACCTGGCTCGACGAGATTGTCGTCTACCATTCTAATGATGTCGCTGGTCCCCGCGCGCAACTGCGATGGGTATCCGCGATGCGCGCGCGGAAGTTCGACGCGTGGATCGAGCTGCCACCCGTCGACGCGCCGCTCAGGATGCTGTTTCGCAACATGTTTGCCGCATGGATGAGCGGAGCGAGTTGGGGCTTCGGCTGGCGCTACGATCGGATGCGACTATTTGCGCGGGCGCAATCGGAGCTTGTCGAGTTCCCGAACGAAACCGCGCGGCTCGCCGCCCTTCTCGCGACCGCCGGCTTCGCAGCTCCAGCGGCGCAGAGCCCGTTGGAGAATTCTCCAGTTGAAACATCGGACGCAGAACGCGCGGCTGTCGATCAGATTCTTGCCGAGATGGGATGGGCCGGAGGCGCATCACTCGTTGCGCTAGCGCCGGGCGCAAAAGCGCGGGCAAATCGATGGCCTATCGAGCGCTTCATCGAGGTCGGCCGCGAGCTTGCCACGCGCGGAATCTACGTTGTGGTCCTGGGAGGAGCGAACGAAGCGGGGCTGTGTGAAACGATAGCGACCGCTATCGGCAGCGATGCACGCAGCCTGGCCGGGAGAACCACCGTGCGCGAATCCTGCGAGGTTCTTGGACGCTGCGCCCTCTTAGTCTGTAACGACTCAGGGGTACAGCACCTAGCCTCCTTGGTCGGCACGCCCTGCGTATCGATCTTCTCATGCCGCGAATTTCCCGGAAGATGGTTTCCGGCGGCCAAGCGCAGCGTCGTGCTCCAAAAGTGGGTGCCGTGTCACACCTGCTATCTCACCGAGTGCCCGTACAACAACCGCTGTGTTAACTTGGTGACGGGAGCCGAGGTTGCTGCCGCGGCGGCGGACATCCTGGATTCTGTGGCCGGTTCCGGCTCGGTACCAACACTGCCATGACCGCGCTCAACTGGTCCGGCATTAGCAATCAGTCCGTAGTGGGCGACACTTTGCGCCGCGCTCGCCCAATCGTGTTCGTCGCGCTTCATTCCCACAATCAAAAGCAGTTGTGCGCCGAGCTTCTGCACGCCGCCAACTACGATTTGTACGACATGGCCGGTATTCCGATCGCGGGTGTCCCTGCGGCCGATGAAATTTATGCGACTCCCGCCTGGTAATCGATGACCATGCCCTTTCGCGTCGCGTGTCTCGTCACGCACCCGATCCAGTACCAGGCGCCGATGTTCCGCTATCTGGCGGCGTCGCCCGAGATCGACCTCACAGTTCTTTTCCTAAGTGACCTCTCGACGCGCGAATACCACGACCGTGGCTTCGGCGTAGCATTTAAGTGGGACGTTCCGTTGCTCAATGGATATCGCAGCGAATTTTTACCTGCGCTTGGCGCTATCAATCAGATCTCGTTCTGGCGTCCCTTCACCCGCGCGATTCGCAGCCGCCTGCGCGCGGGTCGCTTCGACGCTCTATGGATCCACGGCTATGCGCATCAGGCGATGCTCCGTGCAATCGCGGCGGCGCGCTCGCTCGGAATCAGGGTGCTGATGCGCGGTGAGTCGCATCATGGGAGCGAGAGCCGCTCCGCGCTGACGCGGATGCTAAAACGCCGCACGCTGCCCGCGATGCTGCGCCGCGTCGATGCCTGCCTGCCTATCGGCGCGCGCAACCGCGAATACTATCTTGCCTACGGAGTTCCTGAATCAAAGTTGTTCGCGATGCCCTATGCGGTGGACAACGAATTCTTCCGCGCCGGTGCCGAAGCGGCGCGCCCCGGCCGCGAGCAGTTGCGCGCCGCGCTGGGACTTGCACCTGGACGCCCGATAATCCTGTTCGCCTCTAAGCTGCAGCCGCGCAAGCGCGCCGGCGATCTGATCGAGGCGTGCGCCGCGATCAAATCTCCGCCGCGCCCATATCTGCTGATCGTCGGCGACGGCGAAGAGCGCGCGGCGCTTCAGGCTCGCGCGCACGAGCGTGGGCTCGACGGCTCGGTCCGCTTCCTGGGATTTCAAAACCAGACCGAGCTTCCGCGTCTATATGATCTCTGCGACGTATTCGTGCTCCCGTCACAGGCGGAGCCGTGGGGATTGGTCCTGAATGAAGTGATGAATGCCGCCAAGCCGATCATCGCAAGCGACGCGGTGGGCGCCGCACCCGACCTGGTAATTGAAGGCGGCAATGGCTTCGCTTATCCGGTCGGCGATATCGCCGCGCTCACGCGAGCGCTCGAGCGCGTTATCAGCAGCCCCGAGCACGCAGCCGCGATGGGCGCGAAGAGCCTGGAAGTCGTCGCCCGATACAGCTTCGAAGCCGACCGCGCGGGCCTGCTCGCCGCACTCGCCGCCGTAACCGGCCGCGCCGCGGAAAATTGAGATGACGGCGACGCACCCGAGCCTCAGGCGCAATGTCGCGTGGAGCTACGTCAATTGGATCGCAGGCTTTGCGGCTCCGCTCATCCTGATTCCCCTCTACGTTCGGCTGCTCGGTCATCAGCTTTACGGCGAATGGCTCGTGATCGTGAGCATCGCTTCCTATCTCGGCCTTGCGAATCTTGGCTCGTGGCAAGCGGTCGGTAATCGAATTGCCGAGGCGATCACGCAGGGGCGACGCGACGAGGTCGGCCGCCTGATGTCCACCGGATTCATCGCCTACAGCGCGATCATGTCGGTGATGGTGCTGGTCGCGTTGGCGGCAGCGTCCCTCTTTGCGCGTCGGATTCTGCCCGCCCTCGACGGCAAAGCGCTTATCGCTTTTTACGTTTTCATCGCGCTTTCCGCGTTAGGATTTCCGCTGAGCGCGTACTCGGTGATGCTGCGCGCGTTCGAGCGGGTCGATATCGAACAGCGGATCAACGCCTGCTCGAGCCTTTTTCGGATCGCTGCGATGGCCGCGGTCCTGCTCGCCGGCCTCAAGCTGATCGCGGTGGCGGTTATTCAGGGCGGCGCGATGCTTGCGACCGGGGTAGCGTCGTACTTCTGGGCGGTTAGGCTCGACGCGGATGCGCGTCCGCGCGTGTCGCGCTGGTCCACATCGCTGCTTGCGAGCCTGGTCAAACCCAGCATCGGTTTCTTCGGTTTGTCGGTCGCCTCGACGCTGGCTTTCGGGGTCGACAACCTGGTGATTGGTTACGTGATGGGAGCGCGCGCCGTCACGCAGTACGCTGTCCCGTTCCGGCTGATGACGATCGTCTCGGGCGGCTTTGCAGTAGGGATTTCCGCGCTGTGGCCGACTATCACCAGGTTTCACGCCGGCGACAGGTTGGGCGAGCTTCGGCGTGGACTGGTCATGCTGATGCGCCTGGGGTTGGTAATTGGCGGCGCGGCGGCTATCGGACTGTGGTTTCTTGGTCCGGAGTTCATCCGTATCTGGGCGGGACCAGGCGTATTCCCCGGCCGTGCGACGTTCGGCCTTCAGATCGCTCTGATGGTCACACAGATGCTGCTGACTCCTGCCGACGCGGTTCTGATGGCGACCACGCGGCATTATGGATACGCCACGCTCGCGGTAGTTGAGGGCGCGCTCAATCTTGGCTTGTCGTTGTGGTGGGTTCGTTATTGGGGACTGGCGGGAGTGATCGGAGCCACGGTCGCGGCGCGGCTGCTTACCAACGGATGGTACATGCCGGTGGCCGCGCTCAGAACGATCGGGATGAGCGGAAGCGAATTTCTCCGCGCACTCATGCAAACCGGAAACGGCGCGATCGCAAATGAATCGGCTTGAGCGGATCAGCGGCGCGCTGCGCCATGCGCCCGGCCTTGAGCGCGCAGATTGGCTTTGGAGCCATGTGCGCCCGCTCTATGATCGTGTTCTTTGCGCCTCGTTCGGCGGACGCGGGCTCGAACGCGTCGTCAACGGCAGCGACCGAATCCTCCTGAGCCCGCGCTCGCGCCACTTCACGAGCGAAGTCTACGAGCCCGAGGTATGGCGCGCCGTGATGAGCCATACCCGCGATGGCGACACGATTGCAGAGGTCGGCGCGAGTATCGGTATCTATACGCTCGCGCTTGCCAGTCGCGTCGGCATCGATGGCCGCGTGTTTGCCTTCGAGCCCGATCCTGAAAGCGCGGCGGAACTCGAAGCCAACGTCGCGATCAACGGATGGCAGAATCGCATCAGCGTTACGCGTTCCGTGGTGGGCGAGACTGCCGGTGAGGTGAGCTTTGCATGCGCTCGTGGAGTGGAATCGCACGTCGCGAGCGTCGCGGATTCATCAGACGCGTCGATTCGGGTCCCGATGGTTACGCTCGATAGCGTGTTTCCCAATTCGCGTGTGGACTTGCTGAAGATCGACGTCGAAGGTTACGAGGAGCCAGTCTTGCGCGGAGCCGATGCGCTGCTCGCTGACCGGGCGCGTCGACCCCGCGCGATCGTCGTCGAGGTCCATCCGTTCGCGTGGAAAGCCGTCGGAACGACGAGCGACTCGATTCTCGGTCTGCTAACCGGCGCGGGCTATCGCGTGGAGTCGCCCGACGGCGTTCCCATCAGCCTCATATCCGACTATGGCCATATCGTTGCCACCTTGCTCTAGCACTGCGAGATCGGTCCTTGTTTTCGTCCGCCGCTACGGGGGCGCAGCATGAACCCGGGATGGACTTCCGCGGAGCTGGCAGCTCGCCTCGATTGCCCCGGCTGCGGTGCAGCTCCCGACGGCTCTGTCGTCGCGCGGCGCGGCGACGGGCTGCCGTTGCGGGCTTGCGGCGCATGTGGAGTTCTATTTGTCGATCCGATGCCGACCGCGGCGGCGTTGCTGCTGCGTTATCAGAATGGCTACTTCTCCGGCGCTGCAGATTTCTTCAACGGACAAAATTATTGCGAGGCGCGTGATCGCGCGATCGCGCAAGGCACTGTCACAGGGTATCGGGAGCTCGCCGCCAACTTCGATCTGGCCGGGAAATCCGTGCTCGATATCGGATGCGCCAGCGGCGCCTTGCTCCAGAGCCTCAGCCGGCTGGGGACGCGGAGACTGGTCGGGATCGATATCGCCGATGAGCCGCTGAATTTCGGCCGCACGCGTTATGGCCTCGATCTGCGCCGTGCCGAGCTCGCGCAGGCCGGCTTTGCGCCGGGTGAGTTCGACCTGATTCTGATGATCGATGTGATCGAGCACGTGACCGAGCTCAACGCTTTCGTCCGCGAGGCGGCGCGATGCCTCGCTGACGGCGGCGCGATCTATCTCTCGACACCCGATGCGGGCGGATTGCGCGCGGCGGGCGATCGCTGGTGGCATCTTTCCATCAACTACGAGCACGTCCATTACCTGTCGCGCGAGAGTCTTGGCCTGCTGGCGCGGCGTCACGGGCTCGAGGTCGTCAAATCGTGGTCCGAAGGTTATCCCGTCGCTCCGAAACAATACCGGCTGGGTACGATGCCCCGGTCACTCCGGCTTGCGCTTGAACCCCACGTCGCGATCCAAAACTCGATGATTCGGTTTCGCTACCGGCATGCGGCCGAACGCGGGCAAGGCGTCCAGCTGAACGCGATCCTGCGCCGATCCATCGATGGATGATCCTCTGACTATGGCTACATCATCGCCGCCGCGGATTGATGCCGTATGCGCCCGCGCCATCGCGCCGGTCTCGCGTCCAGCGATCCTGGTCGTGATGTATGCCAACCCCGATTATCATCCGCCGACGGTCAATGGCGTGCGCGTGATGAGCGAGCGCTTCGACGTGCATATCGTCTGCCGCAACGACGCCGGCCCCGCAGCCGATTGGCCATCCGCGGTCAAAATCGAGAGGGTTGGCGATCTCCTGACCGCGGAGCAGGGTTTCGAGGCGCGCGCCTGGCGCAAGCTGTCATGGTACCGAAGATTTGTTCGGCGAGTTCACAGCCTGATCGCGCAAACCCAACCGGCATTGATCTATGCCTATGACCCGATCGGCTTTGCGGCGACGATCTCTGCGCTCGGACCCGGGCGTAGGGAAATTCCGGTCGTGTTTCATTGCCATGACACGCCGTCGCTCGACCGCCCGCGAGTCACGTCGCTCCAACACTGGATTTTCCGCTACGCGGCGCGGCACACCCGCGATGCCGCGTTCACGATCTTTCCGTCGAAATATCGCGCGCCGATCTGGCTGGGAAAGGCAGGTGATCCGCGCCCGCCGATGATCATACCCAATGGCGCCGCGCGCGATTTCTATCCCCCGCGCGAGGATTGGAGCGCGCTGGCACGTCGCCGTTGGGAATCAAAACGTGTCCTCTACCTCGGTTCGATGGCCGCCGGAAACGGACAGCCCGAGGCGCTGCGCGCGCTCGATTCCCTGGCCGCCCCGGCCTTTCTGGATTTGGTGGGGTTCAGCACGCCGGAATTTCGCCGTCAGCTATCCGAACTGGCCGCCGCGCTTGGAGTTGAGGCGCGCGTGAGTATCGCGGGATGGGTGCCAAACCCGGAGCGCATCCGGCGCGCCGAGGATGCGGCGGTCGGGTTGGTGTTGTATCGCGCGGTTAACCCGAACTGGGAGCATTCGGGCTCGTCGCCAAACAAGCTGTTCGAGTATGCGGCGTGGGGATTGCCGGTTGTGGTGCCGGACCGCAAGAGCTTCCGCGAGTTCTTCGTGGACGACGAATGGGTCGCATACGCCGATCCTGAGAATCCGGCATCGATCGCGGGCGCGATCGCGTACATCCTGGCCGATCGCGAGCGCTATATCGCGATGAGCCTCGCCGCGCGCCGCGCTCACGAAACGAAATACAACTACGAGCATGTCTTCGCTCCGGTACTGGAGAGACTCTGCGAGTTGGCCGGCGTGTCGCAAGGCCCGGCGACGCAACGCCAAGGGACGTTTAATGATCGAGATTATGAACTGGGAATGAAGCGGCGAAGGATATCGCGCTGCGGCGCGCCGGTCTGCCACTATCGCCAATCGGGCGCTGCTGATTCTGCAGTATGGCGGCTTTCGCCGCATCCGACGATGAGTCGCTCGCGAGGCTGACTCGGCGCATCGATCGCCCGGGCCGATCGCTTCTGCCGACGAGGTCGAACACGACCGCGGGTTCACCGCCGACATCCGCGGACGGTCTACCGCGAGCACGATTACGCTACATTTCCGCTGCCGACTGATTTCATGGTCGCGCCTGGCCGGCGGCACCATGTTCTTTTCGTATGTGGCGACTTTATGCGCTGACCCGGATCATAGGCCCTGAAAGAATCGTCGAGACCGGAGGCACTCCCGGCAAATCCTCCGCTTTTATATTGCGCGCACTCGAACGCAACGGCACCGGCCATCTATGGACCGTCGATCTCGCTCCGCCGCCTGCGGAGGGCCGCGAACTGAACCCTGTGGACGGGCACTCCTTCACGCCGCATGGGCTGATTCGGGATGGGCGATTCCGAGCGCTCTGCTCCAGCGCCACACCGTTGTGGCAGGCGACGCGCGCGAAAAATTGCCGCCGCTGCTTCAGTCACTCGGCTCGATCGATGTCTTCATTCACGACAGCGATCATTCCTACGAGCACATGAGATGGGAATTCGAGACTGCATTTCCCTACGTCAGGCCGGAAGGCGTGATCTGGAGCGACGATATCCTGGGCAACTCAGCATGGCCGGATTTCTGCCAGTCGCACGGATTGGATCGATGCGACTTCACCAGCCAGGGCGCCGCGCGCAAACGAACGGCGAGAAGCAAGTGACGGTTGATCGAATGAACGAAACTGAACTTCAGCGCGCTTACTATTCAAAAACGGCGTCTGCGTACGATGAGTCGCACCTCCATGAAGGCGACGCGCATTTCTTTGCCCTGTGGTGGCTTTCGTCGATCATTGAATACACCGGCGCGCGATCTGTGCTCGATATCGGTAGCGGCACCGGCCGTGCGCTGCGCTTCCTCGCGGAGCGGCACCCGAAGTTGAGACTTCTGGGAATTGAACCAGTCGCGGAGCTCCGTGACCGCGCATACGAGCAAGGCGTGCCAAGGGATCGTCTCGTTGCAGGTGATGCCCTTAGACTTGCCGACGAGGCCAACTCATTCGACATCGTGTGCGAATTTGGCGCGCTGCACCATATTCGCGATCACACGCAGGCCGCCTGCGAGATGGCGCGAGTGGCCTCACTGGGCGTATTTCTCTCCGACGCTAACAATTTCGGCCAGGGGTCGTTTTTCTCGAGGAGCCTCAAGCAGATTCTTCACGCAGTCTGGCTATGGCCGATTGCGAAATTCCTAAAGAGCGGGGGCAAGGGATACGAGTATTCCGAAGGGGATGGAGTTTACTATAGCTATTCAATCTTCAGTTCATTGCCGGTCGTTAGAGCTAAATTCCCGATCGTTCATCAGCTCAACACCAGCCCCGCGAGCGCGAACCTCTATCGCACTGCCTCGACGGTCGCGGTTTTCGCGAGGAAATGAGCCAAGGGCTTTGCCGCGATGGCTAACCCGCTGATTGGCATTATAGGACGGCATCCCGTGGGCCACGTCAGCGGCCATGCCCAGTCGAAAGCGCGCGATATCTCCCTGTTGGCGGTGGTCGCGGGAGCGATAGCATTGGTGGCGCTTCTGATGGTCAGGTTCAGCGCGCCAACTCCGGGGTTGCTCGACCATGCCCGGGTATTTGCGGCCACCGGCCGCGAAACGATGCCCTTCTTCCAGACCGGATACGTCGTGATGCTAGCGGCTGGCCTGTTGCTCGGAGGGGAACATGGGATCATTGGTCTGCAGGCCATTGCCTATATCGCCGACGTGCTGCTCGCGTATGTGTTGGTAATTTCCGCTGGCGGAAGCCGGCGCGCCGCGATCGCGGCCGGACTCATCCTCGCGGTCCATCCGTATCTTGTCTTCAATATCAAAAGGATCGTCGATAACAACCTCGCTATTCCGGCTTTGCTGATTGCCACGTTTGCGATCGTTACCGCATGGCGAAATCAGGCACCGAGATTTCTTACCGTGCTCGGCGAGGGAATCGCGATTGGATTCGCGATGTTTTCGCGGTCAAACTTCGCGCTGCTTCTGATTCTTATCGTGGCCGCGTTTGTGGTGCGCGGGAATTGGAAGCAGGGATTCTCTGCGGCTGCTATCGCAATCGCGATTGTGCTGACCGGCAATCGTGTTACCGGTGGATACTGGCGCCTTAGCCCGTCGGAGGGCGGATATACTTTCTATATCGGTGCCAACCCGTTCACCGCGGAGGCATTGATTCGATATTACAACCCCGAACCGTCTCTGGCAGCCGCCGCGGCTGCAGACGGGATCGACTTCGAAGGTCTCCCGCCCTACACCTTCGCAAATTCACACGAAGCATTGTTTTGGCGGCTTGGGCTCGCATACGTCGTGGGTCACCCTTTCGACTATGCCTGGTTGGGGGTGCTCAAGCTGGTGACGCTATTGCGGCCGGACTATCGACAGGTTGGCCGGTCGATGACCGCGTCGGCGCCGGTTCTGATTTTGGTACAGACACTGCTTGCTCTGATTGTTCCCGGTTGGGTGGTGCTGCGGCTGATTCTTAGACACGAAGTTGGCCTCTTCGACGGAATCTGGGCGATCCCGATCGTGGTGATCCTCCTGCTTGCGGTCGTGCTGGTGGCAGGCGACCCGCGCTACAGACTGACTGTAGAGGCGATAGCCATTATCGATAGCGCATGGTGCTACGACGCGTGGCGGCGACACGCTGTCCCATCATTTGCGACTGTGTCTGAGATGCGATCGCGGAGAAACCGAAAACCATGAAGAGTGCGATAGCTAGCGCGTGGATGCGCGGTCTTCCTCCAAACAGATGCTGACCAGACTGCTCCATGCGGCCGCGTATCCTGAACCATATCGCGCGCGGATCGTGCGCTCGATCGTACGCCGGCTGCGGATCGGCAATTACGCCGCCCGGCTCGAAATCGAGGCGGTCGAGCGGCCGTGGTATGGATGGTGTCTCTACGGTGCCGCGTTGCAAGCCCGTGCGCTCGGCTATCGGGCGATCTCCGTGGCAGAAATGGGTGTTGCCGGCGGCAATGGCCTGCTCAATCTGTGCGATCACGCCGCCGAGATCACTCATTTGACCGGAGTATCAATCGCGATATTCGGATTCGACAGCGCGTCGGGATTGCCGCCCAGCCAGGACTATCGCGATCTGCCGTACGTATGGCCCGCCGGCTCGTTCGCAATGGACGTTGCGCGGCTCAAGGATCGGCTTGGCACTCGCGCGACACTGAAAATCGGCGACGTGCGCGAAACTGTACGGAGCTTCCGCCCCGCCCCGTCGGCTCCATTGGGCGCTGTCATGTTCGACCTCGATATGTACAGTTCCACCGCCGCCGCGCTCACGATCCTTGATGTTTCGGAGCGGATACCGAGGGTCTGGTGCTGGTTCGACGACATCATAGGGCATATCGATAATCTGTATTGTGAGCGCAACGGCGAGCGCGCCGCGATCGCGGATTACAACCGGGCGCGCGGCGACGCGTTTCTTTCGCCCGCGAATTGCTCGTTCGGCCAGGTGGCCCCGCGCTATTGGCATCAGCAGATTTATGTGGACCATCGCTTCGAGCATCCGGCTTACAGTCGCTGCCTGTCTTCCGGCCGCCATGAACTCGCACTCGATTAGCCGACCGTCGAGGCAACAATCATCGTCGGCAGCGCATACTGCCGCGGCGCGCGGCGTCGGGCGCAGGCGAAACTGAAGTCCGCCATGAAGGACCCGCTGCTCAGACTCTTCGGATGGCGTGCGATGTTCATCCAGGGCGATCCAATGGTCTATGACCGCCTGTGCTGGCTCCGGCGTCATCTGCGCCCCGGTCGAATGCGAACTCTCGATGCAGGATGCGGCAATGGTGCGTTCACGCTCTACGCCGCGCGTATCGGCAATGAAGCGGTTGGGATCTCCTTCGACGCTGCAAACAATCGCAAAGCCATCGCACGCGCTGCGATGCTCGGGATCACCGGCGCGCGATTCGTTCAGGGAGACCTGCGCCAGCTCGATACGATGCGTGCGGAGTTGGGTTCGTTCGATCAGGTGATTTGTCTCGAGACGATCGAGCACATCATGGATGACCACAAACTAGCGCGTGATCTAGGCATGATGCTTAAACCCGGGGGGCGCCTATTTCTCAGCACGCCGAACAGCAAATGCCCTCCGATGCGCGGCGACAAGATCTCTGCGGTCGAGAATGGAGATCACGTGCGCTGGGGCTACACGCACGAAGAGATGCGCACGATCCTTTCCGACGCGGGCCTCACGACAGTTGCCGAGGAATATTGCAGTGGTCTGGTCTCGCAGAAGATCGGAAATCTCGAGCGCAGCATCGGCGAGCTCACGCCGATGCTTGGATGGGCCGCGACCTTTCCGCTACGCGTGTTTCAGCTTGCAGATAGCGCATCCACTGAAGCGCTCGGCGCGCCTTATTTCAGTATTGCGGTGGTCGCCGAGAAGCAAAAACAGTGAATGTTGCTGTCGCCAGTGTGGGGCGGTTTCACGCATTTGATTTAGCGCGGCAGATGGAGCGGCTGGGACATCTCGGGCGACTCTATACCGCCTATCCGCGGTTCAAGGTTGATGGACTGCCTGTCGCGAAAGTCAGTACTTTTCCCTGGCTCATGGGACCGGCGACTCTTGCAGGACGATTCGGATTTCCGGGACTGCGCGACCGACTGAATGTCGCGGCGATCGATTCCTTTGATCGCTGGATGTCGCGGCGGCTCGAGCGGTGCGACGTGTTTCATTGCCTCTCTTCGTTTGGACTCGAGAGCCATCGCGCGGCGCGCGCACGCTACGGTGCGCTCACGGTATGCGATCGAGGCTCGTCACATATCAGGTTCCAGAATGAGATTCTGCGCGAAGAATATGCCCGCTTCGATATCCCGTTCGCCGGTATCGACGCTCGCATCATGGAGCGCGAACTCGCCGAATATGAATTCTGCGATTTGATCAGCGCCCCATCGACCTTCGCGATGCGATCATTCATCGAGCGGGGCGTCCCGCGCGAGAAGCTGCGGCTGAATCCGTATGGCGTCGATCTCGCGATGTTTCATCCGATTCTCAAACGCGATTCAGTCTTCCGCGTGTTATTTGTCGGATCGATTTCGATTCGCAAGGGAGTCGCCTATCTGCTCGAAGCGGTTAAGCGCGCATCGATCCCGATGCTCGACCTGGTGCTGATCGGCAACATGGACGCCGATGCAAAAGAGACAATCGATAAATCTGGCGTCGCGCTGCGCCATCTGGGCGTGCTCCCTCGCGCGCAACTCGCCGAGCATTATTCGCAGGCCTCCGTACTGGTGTTGCCGTCGCTAGAGGAAGGTCTGGCTCTGGTGCAGGCGCAGGCGATGGCGTGTGGAGTTCCGGTGATCGCGACGACTAACACCGGAGCCGAGGATCTGTTCACCGACGGCGTCGAGGGATTTGTTGTTCCGATTCGCGACCCGGACGCGATCGCCGCGAAGCTGGTTTATCTCTACGAGCATCCCGACGCGCGCGACGCGATGGGCGCCGCCGCGCTCGCGCGAGTACGCGCCATCGGCGGATGGAACAGCTACGGCGAGAAGATGGCAGCAATGTATCAATCCGCGCTTGCTGGGCGGGTGATCCAGAGCGGAATCGCGGTATAGTAAGTAACGGCTCCTCTGATGCGTGAGCAATTTATCGCAGAGGTCAAGACCCTGATTCGTCCAGTGACCCGGCATAGGTTTCTGATCGAGCGCGTCAAATATCGGGGTGAGACGATACTCAGTGGCCAGGACGGCAATGATCGAATAGCCGAGATGATTCATCGTCCAGGTGCGGCTGGCAAAATTGGCTCAGTGGAGATGAGAGTAGCGCGAGTCTATTTGCGGCGCCGCGATTCCAACGATTTATGCCAAAACTTCGGCCATTATGCATGGTGGGCGCACGTCGCCGCAGGCATCTATCCGCCCGATCCGCCCACTCTTTCGCGCTTCAGCCGCGAATTCCTGCAAACGCTCGGCGGAATTGATCTGCTTGCGGTCTGGTTCAACTTCGGCGAGGCGGCCGCTCGCCGGCGCTATGCTCCCCATGCGACGCTATGCGCCCTTTCCGGGCTCGAACCCTATTACCACGAGCGGCCATGGAGCGCGCAGTTGACGGGTAAACGCGTTGTCGTCGTCAGCCCGTTTGAAAAGACCATCCACACTCAATATCAACGCCGCAAAGAGGTCTGGGCGGCCAAGCCCGGCATGTTGCCCGAGTTCGATCTTCGCATCGTACGCTGCCCGCAGCCGGCGGGAATTATCGACCAGCCGGAATATCCTGATTGGTTTGCCGGCTTGGCGGCTCTCAAAGAGCAGCTCGGCGCCCAGCCGTTCGATGTCGCGATCATCGGTGCGGGCGCATGGTCGGTGCCGCTGGCGGTTCATGCGAAGTCGCTCGGCGGTTTCGGTATTCACATGGGCGGAGCGACGCAGTTGCTATTCGGCATCATGGGCGGCAGGTGGGACTCGAACGCGGAAATCGGAGCGTTCGTGAATGACGCGTGGACGCGTCCGTCGGACGAGGAGCGCCCGCGAAATTTTCGCCGTCATGAAAACGGTTCTTATTGGTGAATCGTCTCACAGTGAGTACCAGGCGAATATAGATGTGCGGGATCGCGGGGATATTCGCGTACGGCGCCGGAGCATCGCCAGTCGATGAAACCGAATTGGTGAAGATCCGCGAGGCGATGAGCGCGCGCGGCCCCGACGGCGCCGGAAGCTGGCTCTCTGCCGATCTGCGCGTAGGACTCGCGCATCGCCGGCTCGCACTGGTCGATCTGAGCGACACCGGGGCACAGCCGATGGCGAACGCGGACGGCTCGCTCCAGATTGTCTTCAACGGCGAGATTTACAATCACCGCGAGTTGCGCCGGACGCTGGAAGCGCGGGGTTACCAATTCCGATCGACCTCCGACACCGAAGTCCTGCTCCATCTTTATGCTGTCCACGGAGCCCGGATGTTCGACCTGCTCGAGGGAATGTACGCCTTGGCGATCTGGGACGCCGTCAGAAGGCGGCTGGTGCTGGCCCGAGACCCGTTCGGGATGAAACCGCTCTACTATGCCGACGACGGCCGCACCATGCGGGTCGCTTCTCAGGTGAAGGCGATTCTTCGCGGTGGTGCGGTCTCGTCGAGTCTCGATGCGGCGGGTCAGGTGGGATTTTTCCTTCTCGGCTACGTGCCTGAGCCGTGGACGATCTACGACAAAATCAAAGCGCTACCCGCCGGCCACTGCTTGACGATAGAGGAGGGCGGCGCTCATCAACTGGCGCAGTTTTGCGATATCCGCCGCGAGCTGGCTGAGATCGGCCGCAATCCGCGACCGGACGATGGGAACAGGGCCGCGGTGCGTATCAAAGACGCGCTGGCGCACAGCGTCAATCAGCATTTGGTTGCGGACGTACCGGTCGGAATTTTCCTGTCAGCCGGACTCGACTCGAGTAGTATCGCCGCGCTCTCGGCGAAAGCCGGTCTCACCCGGATAGATTCGATTACTCTCGGGTTCAAGGAATATGTAGGCAATCCTGCAGACGAAACCGTCGAAGCAGCCGATATCGCCGCGGCGTGCGGCCTGAACCATCACACGCGCTGGGTCTCGAAGGACGATTTCGAAGCCGGCAGTGGCAGGCTGTTCGACGCCATGGATCAGCCAAGCATCGACGGCGTCAACACCTATTTCGTGAGCCTCGTCGCGCGAGCGCTAGGGTTCAAGGCCGCGCTATCAGGTCTCGGCGGTGACGAGATGCTCGGGGGGTACCCGAGCTATAGACAGGTGCCGCGTCTGGTGAGCTGGGGCCGCCTGATTCCCGGGAGGTCGATCGGCGCCGGCGTGCGGCGAATCTCAGCGCCGATCGTGGCGCGGCTCTCGTCGCCAAAGTACGCGTCGATTTTGGAGTACAGCCGCACCTTCGGCGCCGCATATCTCATGCGGCGAGCGCTCCTGATGCCGTGGGAGATCGAATCGGTATTGGATCCGGACGTGGTGAAGCAGGGATTCTCGGAGTTCGATCCGGTCGAATTGATGGACCGGAGCATATCGGGCATCGAAGGTGATTATCTTAAGATCGCCGCGCTCGAGATGACATGGTACATGCGCAATCAGTTGTTGCGTGACGCCGATTGGGCGGGGATGGCGCACTCGATCGAAATCCGGATGCCGATGGTCGACCTGGCGCTGCTGCGGGAGGTTATGCCCGCGGTTGCGGCGCATCCGGAAATGCGAAAACCCGGCTTCCTGTCGGCCGTGTTGCGCGGATCGATTCGCGAAGAATTGCTTGCGCGCCCGAAGACCGGCTTCACCGTTCCGGTCAGGGAGTGGCTGCTCCAAAAAAGCGGAGTCCGCTGCGGTCGCGGCCTGCGCGGCTGGGCGTCGCTCATCGCCGGAGGTTTCGGGTTCGCGGTCAAGCGAAATGCCGGCGCGCAGGCCGAGCTCAATGCGGATTCTTTACACTGAGACGAGTGCCTACGCTCCGTCCAGCGCGCACTTTCTCGAAGCACTCGAGGCGATGGCGGCGCGCGGCGAGTGCGAGTTCACATTTTTCGATGAAGCCAGATATCTCCGTCCGCAGCGATCGATCACGGCACGAATCGCGCAGCGCGTCGTCGGCCGCCCTGCCGGTTATCGCGCGGTTAACGCAGCTCTTGTCGCCGAGGCACGGCGCACTGCACCGGACATCGTGCTGGTCGGCAAAGGAGCTTATTTCTCCCCCGCGACTCTACGCCGGGTGCGCGAGGTCACCGGCGCGGTGATGGTAAACTGGGCATCGGACGATCCGTTTAATCGCGCGAACAGCACTGCCGATCTGGTCGGGTCGATTCCGCTTTTCGATCTCTACGTATGCACCAAGCGCGCAGTGATGGACGATGTGGTGCGGGCCGGATGCGCGCGCGCGATCTACGTGAGATTCGGCTACAAGCCCAATCTCCACTTCCCGGAGCCTCCCGCGACCACGCAGGAGCATCGTCGCTTCGACTGCGACGTGATATTCATCGGCGGCGGCGATGCGGATCGCGTTCCATACTTTGAGACTCTCGTCCGCGAGCTTCCCGAGTTGAACCTTAACCTCTACGGCGGATATTGGGATCGCTATCGCGCGCTAAGGCGCTACTGGCGTGGCAATGTGATAGGACGCGATTTTCGCCTCGCGGTCGGAGGCGCGAAGATTTGCGTGAACCTGGTCAGGCGCGCGAATCGCGACGACACGGTGATGCGCACCTTCGAGCTTCCCGCCTGCGGCGGGTTTATGCTCGCCGAGCGAACCGCCGCGCACCAGGAATTGTTCGCGGAAGATCTCGAGGCCGTGTTCTTCGGCACTCCCGACGAACTGGTGGCAAAGGTTCGCCAATGGCTGATCCGCGACGACGATCGTCACACAATCGCGGTGGCGGGTTACCGCAAAATATCCGGAGGCCGGAACACCTACGCCGACCGCATGAACGAAATTCTGGCTGCAGTCGCGGAGCTGCGCCCGACCCGAGAACTCAGGGAGGCCGGCCTCAAGTGAGTAACATGCAACACGCGACTGGCTATCCAGCGAAATCAGATGATTCGAATGTGATCGCGGAAAATATCTACGAGCTGGTAGCAACTCGCGAGCGCGCAAGATTTACGATGCTTCGTCAACTCGCCGCGGGTATCGTATTCGCATTTATTATTTGCGCGCTTAATTATATTGCGCCTCCGCATACCACGGCGGTCGAAAGAGTCTATGGATCGTTGATGTTAGGGTTGATTGCCGTTCCGTTCTGGCTATGGCGGCTTGGCATCGATCCCAATCCCCCGTTTATCGTTCTTATCAGCTTGTTGTACTTCTACACTTACGGCTTTGGCGTCTTTCTTCTCAGATCATTCGCCGGCAATCCGTACCAGCCAGACGTGTCTCATCGCTGGATTGAAGTCGCTATGAAGCTTGCGCTGGCCGGGATGGTCTTGATGCTGGCGGGTTACTATGCGTGGCCCTGGATGCCGATGCGCTCCATGGTCCCACGCTTCCGCATGCGCTGGAAAGATGCGCGCGCGGTTCGGCTGGCGGGATTCGTGATGGCGATTTTCGGTCTGCTGTTCTCCGCCAGCCATATACCGGGATTGCCAAAATCTCTGGCGCAAGTAACGGGCTATGCACAGGATAGCTTCACGGTCGGCATCTGCATCCTGATTGGTCTGTGGTGGATTGGAAGGCTCAGCCGGCTCTCCGCGTGGTTGCTGGTTCTCGTGCTGGTGCCGATGCGGCTCGGAATCGGCCTGGTGGGCGGAGCATCTGGCGGTTCGATAGTTATAGCCATGACGCTGGTACTGATGTACGCCGCGCTGTCTCATCGCATTCCCTGGATCCTGGTATTCGCGGGAACTGCGGCGTTGTTCATCGTCCGCCCCCTGGAACTGCCTTATCGCACTGCGACCTGGTCTCCTCGGGGAGAACTATATAACGCCTCTGATCTGCAAAAAGCTGAATATTTGTACGGCCTCATTTATCGGACAATTGTCGGGGGCGAGGTTCCGCCAGACACGCTGATCCAGGCGGCGGGAGCGCGGCTGTCAGATTTTCCGATGCTGGCGGACGTGATGTCCTTAACGCCTTCGGTGGTTCCGTACTGGGGTGGAGAAACATACTATTCGCTTCTCTTCAAGCCCATCCCACGAATAGTATGGCCTGACAAGCCCGAAGAAGTGACCGGGCGCACCTTCGGTCAACGCTATGGTTACACGAGTCTCGCGAACCCGGGCACGTCGATAAATTTTGCGCAATTGATAGAGCAGTACGCCAACTTCGGAGTATTCGGCGTGATCATCGGAATGTTCGTAGTCGGAATGATCTATCGCGCACTACTCAGTATGTTCGTTGGTCCGGAGATGGGCCTCGGCGCGCTTGTGGCCGCGGTATTTATTGTCAGTTCGCTGTTTGATCTCGAGACTGGCACCGGCTTGGTGTTCGGGGGAATTCCGTGGACCCTGATCTACCTTTTTTTGGTGGACCGGTTCGTGCTGCTGCTCCATTTCGAGTTATCCGGAGTTGATCAACGGATTCCTGTGGCCGCGGCGCAATAGCTGCTGCGCGACGCATCATGAAAAAGATCGGAGATCTTCGCGCGCGGCGGAACGCTCTGCGTGTGCTGCAGGTGACGCCTTATTATGCGCCCGCGTGGGGATATGGCGGCGTGGTCGAGGCGGTCTTCCAACTGACGCGTTATCTCGCACGCGCCGGAGCCGACGTGCGGGTGCTTACTACCGACGCCAACGGGGAGCATCAGCGCCTGACTCGAGAGGCTCGCGAGGCGCACACGAGCGGTACTGCTATCGAGACTATTTACTGTCCCAGGCGCGCGGCAGACTCTAGCGCTCCATCGATGCTCGCGCGGCTGCCCGCATTGATCCGCTGGGCCGATCTCGTGCATCTGCATGCGGTTTATTCGTTCCCAACTATTCCGACGCTCGCGTATGCGAGGGTTCTTGGCCGACCGGTCATATGGACTCCGCGCGGTGCGCTGCAACGATGGTCGGGATCGCGGCGCGTCGGGTTAAAGTCGATGTGGGAGAAAATCTGCGGCGCGATCGCGCCGTCCCGGATGGCGTTGCATTTGACCTCGGACCAGGAGGCGTCCGAAAGCTTGGATCGTTTTCCGGCCGTCGCCCGGATAGTCGTTCCCAATGGGGTTGAGATTCCGAAGCGGGTCGAGCGCACGGAATCAGTGGGCAAGCTCCGCATCGGGTTTATCGGCCGGATCGACCCGAAGAAGGGGATTGAGAACCTGCTCGACGCCTGCGCGATGCTCGCAGCGCGCGGCACGCCGGAGTTCTCGCTCGCGATCGCGGGAAACGGCACGCGCGAGTATCAAGAACGGATCGCGGCGCGTGTCGCCGCGTGTGCCGGCATCGCAATGTCTGGAGAGGTCCGCGCTGAAGAGAAGGAGCGATGGTTTGCAAACCAGGACGTCGTGGTGGTTCCCTCCTACACCGAAAATTTCGCAAACGTGATCGCCGAGGCTCTTGCTCGTGCGGTGCCGGTGATCGCCAGTCGCGGAACGCCATGGGCCGGCCTTGAAACACAAGGCTGCGGGCTTTGGGTCGACAACGATCCGGCGAACCTCGCGGCCGCAATCGAACGGATCTCGGCGATGCCACTGGCCGAGATGGGCGCTCGTGGCCGGGCTTGGATGATCGACAGATATTCCTGGGAGCGATGCGCGCGTGACATGATGCTCTGCTACCAGAAATTGGTCCGCACGCCGGGGGTCGCGGATTCTCCCGCCGCGGACCACGCGCGCGGCGCGGTCTGACTGAGTTAGTAATCGCCTTTCTCATTTTCATGTTGATTATCGGACTGAACGCCTACCACGGCGACGCGAGCGCGGCGGCGATCGTTGATGGCCGGCTGGTAGCAGCGGCGGAAGAAGAGCGCTTCACCCGCATAAAACACGAGGCGAGATTTCCCGCCCACGCGCTGCGCTACGTGCTGGAGGCTGCAGGCGCGTCACCCCGCGAGATCGACGTGATCGCGGTCGCGCGTGACCCGTGGGCGCGGATCGTACGCAAGGCAATGTATGCGCTGCGGATGCCGGCGCGTGCCGCGGGACGACTGGGCGTGCAGGGGCGATTCGCCGCGATCGGCGCCGAGGTCGCGCGCGCTCTCGGCACTGCGGACGCGAAGTTCGAGGTACGCCGCGTCGAGCATCACCTGGCGCATCTCGCGAGCTCGTTTCTGGTTTCGCCGTTTGACGAAGCCGCGTTGTTCTCGATCGACGGACTCGGCGATTTCGCCTCCGCGATGTGGGGCGTCGGGCGCGGCGGACGAATCGAGCCATGGGGCGCGGTCGCGTTTCCGCACTCGCTCGGCATCTACTACACCGCGCTCACGCAGTATCTGGGCTTCCCGCGCTACGGCGACGAGTACAAGGTGATGGGACTTGCGTCGTATGGCGAGCCCGAGATGCTTGAGGAGTTTCGGCGCATCGTGATCACACCGAGCGGCGGCAAGATGGGTTTCGCGCTGAATCGCGATTATTTTCTGCATCATCGCGCTACCGCCGATATGACCTGGGCTGGCGGTGAACCCGCGATAGGACGCCTGTACTCGGACCAGCTCGTGGAGCGGTTGGGCGCCGCGCGTGACGCGGCCGAGTCGCTCGACAACCGCCATCACGCGATCGCCGCCTCGATGCAGCGGCGGCTCGAAGAAGTCGTGCTCGACAACCTGCGGGAACTGCGGCGGGCGACCGGAATGCGCAAGCTCTGCCTGGCAGGTGGAGTTGCCTACAACTGCGTCACCAACGGCAAGATCCTCGAAACCACCGGCTTCGACCAGATCTATATCCAATCAGCCGCCGGCGACGCGGGCCTTGCGATCGGCGCCGCGATGCAGGCGTGGCATCAAAGCGGCGCGCGCCCGCGCGACTTCGTGATGGAGCACGCGCACTGGGGCGCGCAGTACAGCGACGGCGAAGTTGCAGTAGTGCTCGAGCGCTCGGGCGGTGAAATCGCGCGGCAGCGATGCGTGGTGCGCAAGATTGACAATCAGCCTGAGTTGCTCTGCCTGGTTGCGAACGCGATAGCGCAGGGCAAGGTCATCGGATGGTTTCAGGGTCGCATGGAATGGGGACCGCGTGCGCTCGGCAATCGCAGTATCCTGGCCGACCCGCGCCGCGCCGAGATGCGCGAGATCCTCAACACCAAAATTAAGCGGCGCGAGGCTTTTCGACCCTTCGCGCCCTCAATTCTCGAGAAAAAAGCCGGAGAATATTTCACTCAGTCGCATCCCTCGCCGTTTATGCTGATGGCTTATTCGGTGCGCCCAGAGAAGCGCGGAGTCATTCCGGCGACCACGCATATCGACGGCAGTGGCCGCCTCCAGACCGTCTCCGAGGGCCAAAACCCGCTTTATTATCAGCTAATTAGCGCATTCGAGCGCCAGACCGGTGTGCCGGTGCTGCTCAATACCTCCTTCAACGAAAATGAACCGGTAGTGCAAAGGCCTGAAGAAGCGTTAGACTGCTTTCTGCGAACGCGAATGGACTTCCTCGCGATGGGATCGTACGTAATTACACGTGACACGCAAATTTGACACTCGTAAACATCAATGAAATAATCCTCGCACTTAGAGGAGTATATGGCGACAAAAGTGCTCGTCACCGGCGCCGGTGGCTTTATCGGCAGTTTTCTGGCGGCGTTTCTCAAACAAAAAGGTTATTGGGTTCGCGGCGTCGATATCAAGAAGCCTGAATTTGCGCCCTCGGCATGCGATGACTTTCGGCTGCTCGACCTGCGGCGCTGGGAGAATTGCGTCGAAGCCACAAAGGGCATGGAAGAGGTCTATGCGCTCGCGGCCGATATGGGTGGAATGGGCTTCATCTCCGCGCATCATTCGCAGATCCTTTTCAACAACGCGATGATCAATTTTCAGACCCTCGAGGCTGCGCATCAGAACAACGTGAAGCGCTATCTGTACAGCTCCTCGGCGTGCATCTACCCCGAATTTAAGCAGACTGAGACCAACGTCACCCCACTGCGCGAAGAAGACGCCTATCCCGCGATGCCGCAGGACGCCTACGGCTGGGAGAAGCTCATCACCGAGCGGCTGTGCACGCACTATCGCGAGGATTACGGCCTCGAGACGCGTATCGTGCGCTTCCACAATATCTTCGGCCCCAAGGGCACTTGGGACGGTGGACGCGAGAAGGCGCCTGCCGCAATGTGCCGCAAAATCGCTTATGCCAAGTTGACCGGAAATCATGAAATCGAGATCTGGGGCGACGGCGAGCAGACTCGTTCGTTCTGCTATATCGATGATTGCGTGCTCGGCATCTACAAGCTGATGCGTTCGGATCATCGCGAGCCGCTCAACCTCGGCCAGGATCGGATGGTCACGATCAACGAACTTGCCGACATGGTGGCGAATGCTGCGGCAGTTCGCATCAGCAAGAAGCACATCGACGGTCCGCAGGGTGTGCGCGGGCGTAACTCTGACAACACTCGCCTGCGCGCCGTATTGAAGTGGGAACCGGAAATCTCGCTGGAAGAGGGAATCAAACGCACCTACGTATGGATCGAGGAACAGGTGCGGCTTAAACTCGCAAGCGAGCCGGTGGCGGCATCGGCCTGACGGCAGACTACTCGCACCTACATCGCGATCTCAGATTCTGACGCTCGCTCGGAGCGTATTCGCACGCGACTGCTCTTTCTAAATCGCTCGTTCTGGCCTGATCCCGAAGCGACCGGTCAATTTCTGACCGAGCTTTGCGACGACCTGTCGGCGCAGCATCGGATTACGGTTATAGCCGGACCGTCGCTGCATCGCGAAGCCTCGCGCGACGTATCGCCGCGTCGGATGCTCGCGTGGGAGCGCCGCGGCGAGATCGCGATTATCCGTACTTGGGGCACGCGTTTCTCAAAGACACGTCTGGCCGGACGGATCACCAATCTCGCTACTTATTACATGCTTGCCGCGTTAGCGGCCCGGCGTATCCCTCGCCCAGATATCATTATCGCCGAGACCGATCCTCCACTGCTGGGCGCGCTGGGTGCCGCACTCAAGCGGCGCTTCGGTTGCCGCATGGTCTATAATGTCCGCGATCTTTATCCCGATATTGCTTACGCCAATCGCGGGCTCAAAAATCCTGCGCTGCTCGCGCTTCTCAATCGCGCAAATTCATTTGCCTATCGCCACGCCGACGAGGTCGTGACGCTCGGCCACGACATGGCAGAGCGCATAGTCGCGAAGGGCGTTTGCGCGGACAAGGTTTCGGTCATACCCGATTGGGTCGATACCACCCTCATCCAGCCGCTCGCGCACAATCCGTTCCGCACTCAATTCGGCGAGCGATTCGTCGTGATGTATTCGGGCAATATCGGCCTTTCGCAGCAACTCGAGGCCGTGCTCGAAGCCGCCGCTCGCGTCGCAAACAATCCGGGTATTGTCTTCGTGCTGATCGGTGAAGGCGCGCGCAAGCCCGCGCTGATGAGGCTCGCACGCGAGCGCGGACTCGACAACGTAATGTTCCTGCCCTATCGCTCGAAAGAAGAGCTCTCCGAGTCCCTCGGTGGCGCCGACCTGCATTTGATCCCGCTGATGCGCGGCGCGGCCGGATGCTTGGTGCCGAGCAAGATCTACGGCATCCTCGCAGCCGGCCGGCCCTTCGTCGCGATGATGGAAGCGCATGCCGAGGTGGCGCGAATCGCGCGCGAGCGCCGCGTCGGATTCGTCGTCGAGCCGGGTGATGCTGGCGGGCTCGCTGACGTGATCCTCAACGCCAATCGCAATCGCAATGACCTGCGCGCGATGGGCGAGCGGGCGCGCGACGTCGCAGTGCGCCTATTCGATCGCACTGTCGCCACCAGCGCATTCGCCGCGATGCTCGACAGAGTGGGCCGATCCACTTGAATTTTCTCGCTGCCGAAACGCTCGGCCGGCGACCTCCAGACGCTCCCCGAATGCTACGAACTTAAGCTATCTCTATCGACTTTGTTTATCTTTACTACTCTCTTGCGGGTCGAGATACGCATCCGTATCCTGTAAATCGCTCGGCGGGGGACTGTTGAGGCCAGTTTTGCGCGATGAGTGAGCAGTTCATTGCGATCGGTCTGGTCGCAGCGGTGGCGTTCGCATTTGCGGTCGCCACGCTGCCGATCGCGATCATCGTCGGTCGCAGGCTCGGGCTCACAGCCTTTCCGGCAGTTCACAGCTCAGCGGCTGAGCAAACCACGGAGTTTGGTGGCGCACCGATTGTCGGAGCGATCCTGATTGCGCTGGCGATGACGCATAGCCTGCCGCTCTGGATTCTGGCGGGGGCTGGCGCGTTGCTGATCATCGGACTGATCGACGACGCATTCGAGATGCGGCCCTATCAGAAGTTCCTTTGCCAGGTGGCGATCTGCGTCTGGGCTGCAGGATTTGCGCTGCCGGCGCATGCGCTCACCCCATGGCCCGCGCTTGATTTCGGGGTCGCCGTAGTATGGCTGCTCGCGACCACCAACGCCTTTAATCTGATCGACGGTCTTGATTGCCTGGCGGCCGGAATCGGGATTATCGCTGCTAGCGCGATCGCTGCGACCGGGATCATGCATCATGCTCCGCAGGTATGGATGCCGAGCCTCGCGGTTGCCGGCTCGCTGGGCGCTTTCATGTTTTTCAATTTTCCACCCGCCTCGATAATTATGGGCGACGCGGGTGCGCTGCCGCTAGGCTATATGCTCGGCGCGCTGGCGCTGGCCGCCGGAGGGCTCGCAACCAACTCGCGGCTCACCAAGTATGTGTTTCCGGTAATGGTAATGATCGTCCCGCTGCTCGATACCGGGATCGTCAGCGTAACCCGAATTGCGACCGGCGGCTGGATTTCGCGCCACGGCACCGACCATTCGCATCATCGCCTGCTCTCGCTGGGACTGACAGATCGGGCGGCGGTAGCGGTTTGCTGCGCGGTGGCCGCGGTCGGAGCGCTATGCGGATTCGCGGCGAACGTCCTGACCCATGAAAACGTGATCGTCGCGCTGCCATTTCTGATTCTGGCGACGGCGGTTCTGGCCCTGTTCATGATGGATCTGACCTTCGAGAACAATCCTCCCGGGCTCGAGTACGGGCATGTGCAGGGAGTCGCGCGCTTTATCCTGCGCTTGGGGTATAAGCAGCGAATCACTGAGGCTACGGTTGATTTCGCGCTGATCAGCGGTGCATTCCTGGCTGCGCAGGCGCTACGGCTCGATTTCGACATCAGTAGCGCAACCATCGGCATCCTTCTGCGCGAAGTGCCGTACGTCGCGTTGGCGACCTACCCCGCGTTCGTGATCGCCGGCGTGTACAGAGGCATCTGGCGGTATACCAGCCTCTCTGACGGACTGCGGTTTGCCAACGGCGCCGTTCTGGCGGGAGTGTTCGTGACTATTGCGTCGCGGTTTGCGCCGGTCTCGCTGTCGGGCTCGATCGTGGTGCTGTTTGTGATACTGCTCTTCAACCTCCTGATGATGACGCGCGTCTCCTTCCAGGCGATCCGCAAGGGAATCAGTCAGCTCGCGGCCCAGAACGAGCGCGTACTGGTGGTCGGCGCCGGAGAGAAGGGCGCGGCGGCCGCGAATTTCATCTTTTCAAGCCGCAGGCACGGCGCGCGCGTGATCGGATTCGTCGATGACGACGCGTTCAAGCTCGGCAAGCTGATGCACGGGCAGCGAGTCCTCGGCGCCTACAACGATCTGGAACGAATCTATGAAGCGGCTCCCTTCGATGAGTTGCTGCTCGCTGCCGATGGGCTGTCCGCGGCGCAGATGGGGTCGCTGACAGCGTTTGCAGAGCGGCACAAAATCGCGATGCGGCGCTTCTCGATCCAGGTTAATGAATTAGCCGGACAGGCAATCCAGGGATTGGCGCAGCCGCACGGCGCGCTGCAGCTCAGGGAACCGGACGCCGTCTGACCCCCGACGTTGCCTTGCACACGCTACCTGAACCGCAACCGAGCAAGCGCCGCGCATCGATAGATCGTGCTCACGCGATGATGAATCGCCTCGGCCCGCATGTCATAATTCCTGAGGTCGCGGGGAGCAATTTGCAAGGAGCAAATTACTTATGAATCGAGCGCGCAAGCCGGTGCATATCGAGCCGAAAGGCTGGGGCCGCGAGGTCTGGATCGCTAACAACGACAGATATTGCGGTAAGATTCTCGAAATAAAAAAGGGCAAGCGGTGTTCGCTGCATTTTCACAAAATCAAGACCGAATCGTTCTATCTGCGCGCGGGCCGGCTCAAAATCCGTATCAAGGAATCGCCTGAGTCGCAAACCCTGGAGGAATTTGTCCTCGAGGCGGGCGAATGCATGGACGTACCGATCGGGCTGGTGCATCAGATGGAAGCGCTTGAGGACGCCGAACTGTACGAATTCTCGACTCAGCATTTCGACAGCGATTCGCATCGTTTGGTGCGCGGTGATTGAAGAGCCGCTGCCGGGTTCGTTCGCGGCGCATGCCCGTCCTCACCTTATGGAGCCAGCATGGCGAAAGTCGCTCTGATCACCGGCGTCACAGGACAGGACGGTTCCTACCTGGCCGAGCTGTTGCTCACCAAGGGTTACCAGGTGCATGGAATCGTCCGGCGCACCTCGAGCTTCGCGACCGGCCGCATCGACCATCTGCGCAAGAGCTTCGCCCCGGGCTCCGACGGTCTGCAACTGCATTACGGTGATCTGGGCGACGGCACCGGCCTGCGCCGCATCATCGAGCAGGTCCGTCCCGACGAAGTTTATAATCTGGCCGCGCAATCTCACGTGCGGATTTCGTTCGACCAGCCCGAGTACACTGCCGACGTGGTCGGGCTAGGCACGCTACGACTGCTCGAAGCGCTGCGCGATCACAATCATCGCCATGGCCGCTCGGCGCGGCTGTACCAGGCGGGTTCCTCCGAGATGTTCGGCAAGGTCGTGGAAATTCCGCAGCGCGAGACCACTCCGTTTCATCCGCGCAGCCCATACGCGTGCGCCAAGGTTTACGCGCACGAGCAGACGGTCAATTACCGCGAGGCCTACGGACTGTTTGCGTGCAACGGAATTTTGTTCAACCACGAATCTCCGCGCCGGGGCGAAAATTTCGTGACCCGCAAAATCACCCGCAGCGCCGGAAGGATCAAGCTCGGGATGCAGTCGCGGCTCGCACTCGGCAACCTGGAAGCGAAACGCGACTGGGGGTTTGCCGGCGACTACGTCGAGGCGATGTGGATGATGCTCCAGCAGGAGCGTCCCGATGACTACGTGATAGCGACCGGTGAAACTCATCCGGTGCAGGAATTTCTCGAGCTCGCGTTCGATCGGCTGAGTCTCGACTGGAAAAAGTACGTTGAGATCGATCCGCGCTTTTTCCGCCCTTCCGAAGTTGACATTTTGATCGGCGACTCCTCCAAGGCGCGCCGCACGCTCGAATGGACGCCTCGCGTCAGTTTTACGGAACTGACCGCAATGATGGTGGATGCGGATCTGGAACTGGCGCGCCGCGAGCTCAAATCTTCACAGGCGTAGTCACTTAGCGCGTGCGGTATTTAGCCGCGCCACACGATGACGTACGAAGCGCAACGAAGTTGCGTCGCTTTGCAAGCAAATATCACTCACAACTAAACGCGCTGCTTGACCGACTGACCGAACGGCGGTTAGTCGGTCAAATCGGAGATAAAACATTGCCCCCTGTGGCTCCGCACGCATACGATCGAAGAGATAGAGTCTTGCGCACTGAGAGTTCCGAGGAGTCACCATGGGTTACAACCGACCGCTCGCACGAATCGTCACGAAACCTCGCGGTTTCAAGAGCCGGCATTCCGTCTCGCTTTCCGACGCGATCGTGCAGATTCGAACCGTCGAACCGATCCAGTTCATCGATCTGACCGACATAATCAATGCACACCTGTCCGAGTACGGATGCGATAGCGGGCACGTGACAGTTTTCTCACGCCACACCACCGCAGCGATCAAAATCAACGAAGCTGAAGAGCTGCTGATCCAGGATTTCAAGACAATGCTCGCGCGGCTGTGCCCGGCCGACGCCGGGTATCATCACAATGACATGGCAAGACGCAAACCGCCCATCGCGCCCGATGAGCATCCCAACGCGCATTCGCATCTGATGCACCTGCTGCTATCCACCAGTGAGCACATTCCGGTGATGGACGGGCGGCTCGCGCTCGGAACCTGGCAGCGCGTATTCATGGTCGAGCTTGATGGCCCGCGCGATCGCGAGGTGATGATCCGATGCGAGAGCTACGAGCCGCAGCACGGCGAGGTCCGCGGGAAATCCGCGCCGATCGAGCTGCGCGCAATGGGTGGGAGTGCGATGAACGGAGCCGCACGCAGCAGCGCGCCGGCAAAATAATCTTTCGCGGCGAATTTCCGAATCGCAACAGCGCGCGGGCGGCCAAGCTGGCTCCCGCGCGGTTTTCTTTTTCCTTCCCGTCTTTGTGTGTGCTGATACCCTCTCCCTCCGGGAGAGGGCGGCGCGGCGCGATACTTGCGATTTTTTTCGCAAGCATCGTGACGCGTGGGTGAGGGTGCTGGTCTGCTCTTTTAATCGCGCGTCGCTTCGCGCCGCGCTGAATAAGGTCCCTCACCTACCGTGTGCCAGTGGCACGTCCCTTTCAGGGCGAGGGATCAGACCGAATCAGGCGGGCGTGGGTGAGAATTCGGCTTCGAGCCGCTCGGCGTCATCGGGCGACAAGTTGAAGTATTTGCACTCCGGATGATGGAATACGATCGCGCTGGTCGAGCTTTCCGGGTCCATCATGAAGCCCTCGGTCAACTTTGCACCGATATCATTGCGATCCACTTCAAGCAGCTTGAAAAGCTGCGTTTGGTCTTCCATCCGTGGGCACGCGGGGTATCCGAACGAATAGCGCTTGCCGCGATAGTGAGACTGGAACAGATCCTTTTTCTTCAGGTCCGGCGGGTCGCCGATTCCCCACATCTGGCGAATCTTCGAATGCAGCAATTCGGCGAAAGCTTCCGCGCCCTCGTTTGCGAGCACCTGGAGGATGAGAGAACGCAGATAGTTACCCTCATCTTTCCATCGGTCGGCGAGCGAGCGCACGCCGGGTCCAATCGTCACGATCGACAAACAAAGATAGTCGGCGCGGCCCGAGTCCTTCGCCGCAACGTAGTCGGCCAGACACAGATATGGCGCGGCGCTTTGGCGGCCGAAGCGAAATCTTCCGAGCTCGGTTTTGCCGTCGGGTGACAAAAGCATTACCGAACGATCGCCGTCCGACTGCGCGCGGAAGAATCGGAAAATCGCGTTCGCTTTTATATCGTCACGCGCGAGCATCAACTCCTGAACTTCTTCGATTGCGGCTTTGAGTTCGAGCGCCTTGGCGTTTCCCTCCGCGAGCGCGCGCTCGGCGTCGCGCAATCCCAGATGCTTTGTGTATAGCATCGCAGGATTGATGTACTGAAAGATCTCGCCCAGGTCGTAGCCGCGCAGCACGTGCGTTTTGAGGTCGGGCGGCGACAGGAATGTCGATATCGCGCCGCACCGACGATTTCGCTGCCGGATTGACGACCGCGCCGTTGGTTGGCCTGGGCGCTGACGCGATCATCTTCGCCGAATCTTGTTCGAGCCGGAGCTTCAGCGTCTCACGCCGCTCACGATCCATGATCTGGTTGGCGAGCGCCAGCCCCGACATCGCGTCGTTCGCGTAGGCGACCAACCCCGGATATTCGGGTGCGATTTTGATCCGCGTGAAGCGGTTCGACAGCGCCGCGCCTCCCACCAGGATCGGGCAATCGATTCCGGCGCTCTTCAAGTCCTGCGCCGTGATCACCATCATCTGCGCCGACTTCACCAGCAGGCCGGACAATCCAATCGCGTCGGGCTGATGCTGCCGGAACGCTTTGATCAGATCCTCAGGCGGCACCTTGATGCCGAGATTGATCACCCGGTAGCCGTTGTTCGACAGAATTATCTCGACCAGGTTCTTGCCGATGTCGTGAACGTCGCCCTTGACCGTCGCCAGGATAATCTTGCCGCGATTCGAGCTCTCGCTCTTCTCCATGTGCGGCTCGAGATGCGCCACCGCGGCTTTCATAGCCTCCGCCGATTGCAGGACCTCGGCGACGATCATCTGATTAGCGTTGAACAGCCGCCCGACTTCGTCCATCCCCTTCATCAGCGGGCCGTTGATAATGTCGAGCGCACCCATCGTGGCGAGGATCTCGTCGAGGTCCTCGGTCAGACCTTCTTTCGATCCTTCGAGGATATAGCGCGGCAGCCGCTCCAGGAGAGGGAGATCCTTGCGATTCTCTTTTTCGACTCCGCTCTTGCGCTCGCGGAAATGGGCGGCGTACGCGGCAATCGGATCGTCGCCGCGCCACCAGATCAAATCGTCGGCGAGCTTTTTTTCCTCTTCCGGAATCGACGGATAGCGCGGCAGCTTCTCCGTGTTAACCATCGCGAGGTCGAGTCCGGCCTCGATGCAATGATGGAGCATCACAGCGTTTAAGACTTCACGTCCCGCAGGCGGAAGCCCGAACGACACGTTCGAGATTCCGAGCACGGTCTTGGTGCGCGGTAGCGCGGCCTTTATCAGCTTGATGCCTTCGATCAGCTCGACGCCGGCGCCGATATAATTCGTGTCGCCCGTGGCGATCGGGAAAGTCAACGGGTCGAAGATGATGTCCTCGGGCTCGATGCCGTATTTTTCGGTGAGCAGCTTGTAGGAGCGCTCCGCGATCGCGAGTTTGCGCTCGCGCGTGATCGCCTGCGCCTGCTTCTTATCCTCGTCGATAGTCCCGACGATGATCGCGGCGCCGAAAGTTTTCGCCAGCCGGATGACGGCCTGGAAGCGCTCGGAATGCTCGCCGTCTTCGAGGTTGATCGAGTTGATCAGCGACTTGCCGGCGGTTCGCTTGAGCGCTTCCTCGACCACATGCCAGTCGGTCGAGTCGATCATGATCGGCGCTTTGACTTTTTTGACTTCGATTTCGAGAAAGCGGACGACGTCGGGAATTTCCTCGCGGTCGGGGTCCTGCAGGTTAACGTCGACGATGTGGGCGCCGCGGCGCACCTGCGCGCGGCCGATCTCGGCCGCTTCTTCGAATTTGTTTTCCGCTATGAGCCGCTTGAATTTGCGGCTGCCGAGCACGTTGGTCCGCTCACCGACGATAACCGGGCGCGTGTCCTGATCGATCACCAGCGCTTCGATTCCCGAAACCGCTGTGCGCCTGACGGTCGGAATCGCGCGCGGCTTCAATCCTGCGACAGCTTGCGCCAACAGCCGGATATGCTCCTCGGTCGTGCCGCAGCATCCGCCGACCAGATTCACCCATCCGTTCTGCGCGAAACGGCCGACCTTGGCGGCCAGCATCTCGGCGGTCTCGTTATAGTGTCCTTCCTCGTCGGGCAGGCCCGCGTTCGGCACGCATGCGACGTTGAAGCGCGCGATTTGCGACAGAGTTCGCAGATGATCCGTCATGAAATCGGGACCGGTCGCGCAGTTGAGACCCATCCAGAGCAGATCGCGATGCGCAAGCGAGATGTAGAACGCTTCGATATCCTGTCCGCAGAGCAGCGTGCCCATCGTCTCGATCGTGCCCGACACCGCGACGGCGGGCGTCACGCCGGACTTTTGGATCGTGCGATCGATTCCGACGAGTCCCGCCTTGACGTTGAGCGTGTCCTGCACGGTCTCCAGCAGCAGAATGTCCGCGCCGCCCTCGATGAGCCCGAGCGCCTGCTCGGCGTACGCCTCGGCGAGCTGATCGAAGGTCACGCCGCCGGTGACCGAGAGGCTCTTGGTCGTGGGACCCATCGAGCCGGCGACGAAGCGCGGCTTTTCGGGCGTGCTAAATTTGTCGGCCTGCTCGCGTGCGAGTGTGGCAGCGATTCGATTGAGTTCGAACGCGTCGGCTTCGAGTCCGTACTCCGCGAGCACGATTCGCGTCGAGCCGAAGCTCGCCGTCTCTATGATGTCTGCGCCGGCTTCAAGAAACCCGGCGTGCATCGCGCGGATCAGGTCGGGCCGGGTGCGAACGACGTTTTCGTTGCATCCCTCGAGGCTTGTACCGCCGTAATCTTCGGCCGAAAGCTGATGGCCCAGGATGAAGGTGCCGAAAGCGCCGTCGAGCACGAGGATTCGCTCGGCGAGCAAGTCTTTCAGCAGCTTGATCCTGTGTGCGTCAGTGGCCATTGTTAGTGACTTCCATGTAATTACAGGTGAGAGTCCAAGCGTATCTTAGCCATGATCGCCATTCAATTTGACCTATCCGCACGCTATCGACGCGCGCGAGCAAACGCCGGAGTTCCAGGGATTCGATAATGGCGGCAAGCAATCGCGCGCGGCTGGTGATCGTGACCGGGGGCGGCGGCTTCATCGGCTCGCATCTGGCGGACGCTCTGATCGATTGCGGATTTCGCGTCCGCGTCATCGACAATTTCGCGACCGGAAATCGCGAGCGTGTGAACCCTCGGGCCGAGCTCGTCGACGCAGATATTCGCGACGCCGACGCGATCGCGCCCGCGTTTACCGAAGACGTCGATTGCGTGTTCCACACCGCCGCGCTGCCGCGAATCCCGCTGTCGATCGCCAAACCGGTCCAGACGCATATGGCCAACGTGGTCGGCACGTTGAACGTGCTGATGGCGGTGCGCGAGGCGAAGATTCGCCGCTTCGTCTATTCCGGCTCGTCGTCGGTTTATGGAAATCAGGACCGGTTGCCGCTGATCGAGACGATGACGCCGAAGCCGCGCAGCCCATACGCGCTGCAAAAGTTCGTCGGCGAGGAGTACGCGCGGATGTTTCATCAGCTCTACGGCGTAGAGGCTGTGGTGCTGCGGTACTTCGCAGTGTACGGCCCGCGGATGGCGGAAGAGGGCGCGTATATGCTCGCGATCGCGGCGTTCATGCGCGCGCGGCGCGAGGGCCGTCCGCTCGAGATTCACGGCGACGGCGAGCAGACCCGAGACTTCACTCACGTGCGCGATATCGTGGCAGCGAATATCCTCGCGATGGACGCGGAGATCGCCGACGGACGGCCGATCAACGTCGGTTTCGGCCACAACGTGAGCATCAACCGAATCGCGCAAATTTTCGGCGGTCCGATAGTGCATACGCCCGGGCGTCCGGGAGACATGCGCGACACGCTCGCGGATCGCTCGCTGGCCGAACGAATCCTGGGATGGACGCCGCGCGTGTCGATCGAGGATGGCCTCGCAGAGCTGCTCGCGCATTAACGGCGCTTTGTATTACGCGTGGCAGTGAGATAACGGTTTTCGCGGGAAACACTATGCCGGAACCTTATTACAAGCAGCATTGGATCGAGATCGATCCTGAGCGCCACGCGGCGTACGACCAGATACTCGCCTTTCATCCCGCGATGGAGCCGATCCTGCGCCCACTGGATTTGCGCGCCGGGCTGAGTGTGCTCGATGTCGGCTCGGGGCCGGGGCATACGACCCTGGAGCTCGCGCGTCGTGTCGGGTCGTCGGGAAAGGTGACGGGCGTCGATATCAACGCCGAGTTCATCGCGCGGTCGGGCGCTCGCGCACGTGAACAGAAGGCAAACGTCGAGTTCGTCCACAGCGGCTTTCCGCCGCTGCCATTTCCCGACCGATCATTCGATCGCGTATTCTGCAAGAACGTTCTCGAGTATGTCGATTCCGCGACGGCGACCGTGGCCGAGATGGCGCGGGTCGCTGCATCGGGTGGGATTGTCGTCGCGGTGGATAGCGATTGGGATATGCTCGCGCTCGATCTCGGTCCTGAGTCCGCGGATTTGACCGAGCGGGTGCTTGCGGCGAGCAAATCGATCGCGATCAAGGAGCCGAAGATCGGGCGCCGTCTGTTCGGAATGTTTCGCGCGGCCGGGCTCGGCGAGGTCAAGGCCGAGGTTCTGGCTGGAGCCGACACCGCGGGGCGCTCGCTGCCGATGCTGAAGGCGAGCATTGCGCGTTATGCGCGCGACTCGGGCCGAGTGAGTGAAGCGGAAGTTGCGCGATGGCTCGGGTCGGTCGATCAGGCGGTCGCGAGCGGCAGATTTTTTTTCGTCTTGCCACAGTTCGTTGTACGGGGAATCAAACCATAGCCGACATATTTCGGTCGGCCGAAAATCTTAGTCTGGGAGCGCGTCAATGATTGCAGCGTGGCTGGCTTTCTATGACGGAATCATCGCGATCGTTCTTTTTCTGGCGGGAATCCTCGGCGCCTATTTTCACCTCGTCGCGCCGTTCGTTGGATTCACCACCGCGATGATCTGGGGCACGTTGATTTCGATTATCGGGACGATCGTCGGAATTATCGCGATTATCCGTACGCGGGCGCCGGAGCGCGCCGCCGGCCGTCCGCGCGCGAACGTCGGGCTGATCCTGTCGCTCATTGTCCTGGTCCCGGTCGTGGTGATGGTTCTTTCGGGACTGAAATATCCCGGGATCAACGACATCACGACCGACTTCACCAACCCGCCCGAGTTCACCCACGCGCAGCAACTGCCCGCCAACCGAAACCGCGACCTCAAGTACGATGCGGCGAAGTATATGGCCAAGCAGCAGTCCGGCTATCCCCCGCTGGCGCCGCTGCATCTTAGTGATCCTCCGGCGGCGGCGTACGATCGCGTGAAGAATCTTGCCGCGTCGATGCCGACGTGGACGATTACCAGCGCCGACCCCGCGACGATGACGATCGAAGGTTTCAGCACCTCGGCCCTGTTCCATTTTCAGGACGACTTCGTAATCCAGGTACGTCCCGGCGATGGCGGCAGCAGTCTGGTCGAGATGCGCTCGAAGTCGCGCGACGGAATCGGCGACTTCGGCGTCAACTACAAACGAATCGTCGGTTTCTTGGGAAAGTTGCGAGCAGCGGCGTAAAAACTCAAGCGGCCACAAAGACACCAAGACACTAAGAAGAAAAACCGGATGCGGCGTTCCCGAAGGAACGCCGCATCCAGATTTCTTTGTGTCTTCGTGTCTTTGTGGCCGCCTGCTCTTCTTTAGAAATTCCCGAGCGCGCGGATAGTTCGTTTCACGGCGCTGGCACGGTCTTCGTTGACCGGGTTCGTGAATACAATCGCGGTGCCGATTCCCGGTGCGACCAGCGCCTGAAGCTTCTCGCGCACTCGCGCTTCGGAGCCGACCAGCAGGGTCGCATCGATCATCTCATTGGTGACGGCTTTCATCGCGGCGTCGCCGTCGCGGCCCGCCGCGCGGATTGCGGTGATCTCTTTGTCGAATCCCGAGCGCGCAATCATGTTGCCGTAATAGGTCAGCGCGCCGTATCGCGAAAGCAACTTGCGCGCGGGGCGGCGTGCCGCTTCGAGATCATCGGAGATAAACGCAGTCGCGAAGAGCGTCGGCTCGATCGCCTTGGGATCGCGCCCGGCTTTTTTCGCGCCTTCGGCCAGCTCGCCGAGCGCCTGGGTGACGCGTTTGGGCGGAAAGAAATTGAAAATTACGCCGTCGGCGATCTCGCCCGCGAGCTTCACCATTGGTTTGGATACTCCCGCAAGATAAATCGGCAACTTCTTTGTCACGCGCGGGCCGGTGGTGCCGCCGTCGAGGGGTTTGCGAATCGCGGCGACGGTCTCGCGCATCCGCGTCATCGGATCGCCCATGTCGATCTTCAGGATCGTGTTCATCTCGCGATGCCCTGTGCCGAGGCCCAGGATAAAGCGTCCTCCCGTGAACTCCTGCACGGCGGCGGCTTCGTTGGCGAGCAGGGCAGGGTGGCGGAAGTAGATATTGCTGATCGCCGTGCCGAGCATGATGCGCTTGGTGTGCATCCCGAGCGCGAGCGAGCACGCCAGCGCGTCGTTGCCGGCTTCGGTCATGAACACTCCCGCCAGGCCAGCATCCTCGGCGGCTTTGGCCCATTCGATGAGCGTAGCTGGCGGAGAGTCGGGAAGAGTCGAGAAAGCGAGAGCGATTTTTGCCATAGTCAATTCCTTTCGGACAGCGATGCGACAGTTCCATCATGCGCCGCATCGCGTCAAGAGCATCGTGGGTTCCCTCACTGCTCTTGAGCGCACGAATTTAAGTCACTGGACATTCCACCCGGCCGGCCCTAAAACCAATGGAGGGGCAAACGGTTCGGCTATGGTGGCCGGCGAAATCGTGCGCAGGAGGATCTATGAAGCGAGTGGGTATTGGTCTTATTTCAGCGGTTTTTGTGCTGGCCGCGATAGGTATCGGATCGGCTAAGGATTTGTCGAGCACCGGTCTCGAAGAGGCTTTTATCGATTCGGTCGGCACTTGCGGGCCGTCGAGCAATATCGCGGGAGTGATCGGCAAGAGCGCTGATCAGGCGGTGCAGATGGCGCTGCGCCGCGCTCTGTTTCTGGAGGCGGCTGACGACGCGGCTGGAGTGGCGGGCAAGAATGGGCCGCATTCGGAGTGTCTCCAGAAAGACCTCTCGGCGCGCGGCTATTCGAGCGCGCAGATGTCGGCGCTGCCTGATTGCGTTTCGCAGGATTGGCCGGGGCCGCTTACCTCGCTGGGCGATTGCGTGAAAGCCAGGACGCGGCTGAGCGAGGGTCTTAAGAAATAGCGACTGCGGTTTTCACCTAAAGACGCCGTCGTGGCATCGGGCTGCGCCGGCGTTTTTTTTAGTCGAGGCCGTACTTTCTGCGTTTTCGCCACAGCGTCGCCACGTTGATTCCAAGCATGTCGGCGGCTTCTTCCAGAGTCACCGCCTGTTCGAGCACCGACTCGATATGGCGGCGTTCGAGCTCCTCCAGGGTTTTGCTCTGATCGGTCTTTCCCGGACCGGCCAGGAGGCGATCGGGCAGATCGCCGAGCGTGATCGTTTCGCCGCGGCTTAAGACCACCGCCCGCTCGATCACGTTGCGCAACTCTCGCACGTTGCCCGGCCATGAATAGGCCGACAGCGCGCGCGCTGCCTCCGGCGCGAGTGCGAGGGGAACCTTGTGATGCCGCAGCGCGGCCTGAGCGGTGAAATGCGCCGCCAGCCGCGGAATCTCTCCTGGACGTTCACGCAGGGCCGGTACGTGCAGCTCGATCACGTTGAGGCGATAATACAGATCTTCCCGGAAGCGCTTCTGATGCACCAGTTGCTCGAGGTCCTGATTGGTTGCCGCGATAATTCGGACGTCTACGGTGATCGTGTTGGCGCCGCCGACTCGCTCGAAGGTCTTCTCCTGCAGAAAGCGCAGGAGCTTCGATTGCACTACCGGCGACAGGTCGCCGATTTCGTCGAGCAAGACCGATCCGCCCTCGGCCGCTTCGAGCCGGCCGGGCTTGTCCTTGATCGCGCCGGTGAAGGCGCCGCGCACGTGGCCGAAGAGTTCGCTTTCGAGCAGATGTTCGCTGAGCGTCGTGCATGCGACCTGCACGAACGGTCCGGCGCTGCGCGGGCTGGTGCGATGGATATGGCTCGCGAGCAGGCTCTTGCCGGTGCCGCTTTCGCCGCTCAGCAGGATCGTCGCGTCGCTGCCTGCCACCTGCGCCGCAGTCTCGGCCAGTTTGCGGCTGTGCGCGCTGAGCGTCTGGAAGCTCTCCGGACTCGAGAGGCGTTCGACTTCCGCGCGCAGGCGGCGATTCTCGGCGCGCAGGCTCTGCACCTCGAGCGCGCGTGCAACCACGCGGCGAATATGCTCGGCGGTGAACGGCTTGGGCAGATAATCGTACGCGCCAAAGCGCATCGCCTCGACCGCGTCGGGAATTGAGCCGTACGCGGTCATCATCACGACCTGCACCGCGGGGTTCTGCTGCTTGATCGATTGCAGCAGCTTGAATCCGCCGAGCCCCGCCATCCGAACGTCGCTGATTACGATTTCTGCCTCGCTTGGCGCGAGCACCTCAAGCGCGCGCTCGGCGCTTTCGGCTTCGGTTACGCGATGGCCCGCGCCCTCGAGGCTCGCCGCTAACATCCGGCGTATATTGCGGTCGTCGTCAACGACCAGGATCCTGGCCAAGCGCTTCCTCCCGAATTGGTATCTCGATCGTGAACATCGTACCGTGTCCGTCGTCACTGTGCGCGAAGATGCGGCCGTTGTGCGCCTCGACAATCTCTTTGGCGATATACAGTCCTAGTCCCGCCGAGCCCATCGCGGTGCCCACCCCAGGAAACTGGGCGTAGGGCTCAAAGATTCGCGGCATCAGTTCGGGCGCGATTCCTTTGCCGGTGTCGGTGACGATCGTGCGCGCGATCTTGCCGTCGCGCTTGAGCGCAATCGTGATTCGTCCGCCCGCCGGAGTGTAGCGCAGCGAGTTTCCAACCAGGTTGGTGATTACCCACGGCAGCTTGATCGGATCGCCCCAAATCGGAATCGGCGCACCGGACGCCAGAACGTCGAGCGTGATGCTTTTTTCCTCGGCCTGGAGCGCGAGCGGACGGCATACCTCGCCGATCACGCGGTCGAGCAGGATCGCCCTGCGCTCGACGCCGATCCGCGCGACGCTGGTGCGCGAGGCGTCGAGCAGGTTGTTCGCGATAGTAGTCAGCCGGCCGATATCGTTGCGGATCGTCTCGAGCAGCTCGCGCTGGCGGTCAGTTGCGTCGGCGCGCGCCGATTCCGCCATCAGCTCCGCACCGAGCGCGAGCGAGGTCAGCGGAGTCTTGAGCTCGTGCGACAGGGTCGCGATGAGATTGGTGCGTTGGCGCTCCTGATCGCGGATAAAGGTCACGTCCTGAAGCAGCAGAATCGTCCCGAGCGGTTCCATCGAGCGCCCGGTCCATTGGAGTTCGCGGCTGATGTAGGTATGGTCGCGGCCGCGCAGGAAGACCTTGAACTCCGTGGGAGCGTCGAGGCTGCTGGCCGAATTGCGCTGCGCCGCGAGCAACCGCGCCACATGCGGATTGTGTGCGGCCAGGTCGTCGAGAACCACGCCGGGCCCCGCGTCGAGCACCAGAATCGCAGCGGCGACTTCATTGATGTGAACGATCGCGCGCGAACGGTCGAGCACGATCAGGCCGTCCTCGACGCTTTCGATTATCGCGTCGATTTTCGAGCGCTCGTGATCGAGCTCCGCGACTCGCGCCTTGTAATCGCGTGCCGCTGCCGTATCGATCGACTTGGCGAGCTCCCGAATATGCCGACGCGTTCGCAGGAGCGACCATAGGGCCGCAGCTATAGCACCGACGATAAATGCGAGTGCGATCTTCAAGGATGGAAGCCCGCAAGATCATCGTCGGCGGCGGATCGACAGGTCGAAACATCCCACGATGGCATGGGCAATATTGTAGCGCGCGTGCCGATCAAAGTGTCAGCAACGCCGTCATTGGTCCATTGCAAAATGCACGAATTAAACTCAAGCAACTAGTGCCGAATGCAAATATGACCATCGAAAAATTGATGAATCCGCTGGAATTTAGACGGGGACTGCAAATTGCATCCAATCGCACCAACCTCTGGGATCGACACGGAGGCTTGCCCGGGTATCTGAAAGAGGATTGTTTGGCTGCGACTATCAAAGGACCTCACGCCATCGGTGAAACTCCGGCGGCGCCAAGTTCGAAAAAACAAACCCGCGCGATCGTTGTCACCACCGGAATGCTCGCCTTCATTTCGTTCTGGCGGGCGTCGGCGGTGGTGCTCTGCGACCTCGCGTCGACGGCGTATTACATCGGCGGAATCGTCGAGGGCGCGGTCGGCAAGTCGGCGCCGTATTTCATCCTGGCGGTGATGCTGTTTTCGTACGCGGTGCGGGCGGTCTACGTCGAGTCGTGTTCGATGTTCACGCGCGGCGGCGTGTATCGCGTCGTGAAAGAAGCGATGGGCTCGACGCTGGCCAAGCTCAGCGTCTCCGCCCTGATGTTCGACTATATTCTGACGGGACCGACCAGCGGCGTGTCCGCCGGCCAGTACCTGGTCGGGTTGATCAACGAAATCCTGAAGCTCGGGCATCTCACGGTAACGCTGCCGCCGGACTTCACCGCCGCGCTGTTCGCGATCGGCTGCACGGTCTATTTCTGGTGGCAGAATATCCTCGGGATCGAGGAATCGAGCGGCAAAGCGATGCGCATCATGCAGGTCACCACCGTGATGGCGGTGATGATGATCGGATGGTGCGGGCTGACGCTGTATCTGCGCGGCTTTCATATGCCGCCGCTGCATCTGAACTTTCCCGACAGCTCGCTCGGATGGCTCGCGCATACGCCGGCGGCGCGGACCTTTGGCGCATTCGGAATCGTGATCGCGTTCGGCCATTCGATTCTCGCGATGTCGGGCGAAGAATCGCTGGCGCAGATCAATCGTGAAATCGAAGCGCCCAAGTTAAAGAACCTGCTCCGTACCGGCTTCATCATCTTCATCTACAGCCTGCTGCTGACCTCGCTTATCTCCTTCTTCGCGGTGATGATCATTCCCGACAGCGTGCGGATGCCGCTCTATGGCGACGATCTGATCGGCGGCCTTGCGATGTACGTGGTTGGGCCGCTGTGGCTGCGCCTCGCGTTGCGCGCGTTCGTGGTGTTCGTGGGATTCCTGATCCTCGCGGGCGCGGTGAACACCGCAATCGTCGGTTCAGTAGGAGTTCTGACCCGGGTTGCCGAGGATGGAGTGCTGCTCGACTGGTTCCGGCATCCGCATCGAAAATTCGGCACCAATTACCGGATTGTGAATATGGTTGCGATTCTGCAGATCGCGACCATCATCCTTTCCAAAGGCGATATGTACGTCCTTGGCGAGGCCTATGCCTTCGGCGTTATCTGGAGCTTCGTATTCAAGACACTCTCGGTGCTGGTGCTGCGCTACAAGCATAAGTACAAGCGTTTGTGGCGGGTGCCGCTAAATCTGAAATTCTTCCGTCCCGGCGGACAGGATTTTCCGCTAGGGCTCGCACTCACGTTCCTGGTGCTGTTCATGACCGCGGTGGTGAACCTGTTCACCAAAGAGGTTGCGACGATTGCGGGAATCGCGTTCACCGTCGGGCTGTTCGTGGTCTTTGAGATCTCGCAGAAGATCAACGGACAGGTCGAGCATCCCTACGGCGAAGAGCCAGAGAAGTTCAACCTCGAGATGGTCGATGAGGAGCATCTCGACGCGGCGCATCTTAACCTGAACGCTCCGATCAAGCGAATCATCGCGATTCGCGACCCGCTGAATCTCGCGCATTTGCATCGCTACCTGTCCGAGCGCGACAGCGCAGAGCTGATCGCGGTAACCGTGCGCAATGAAAAAGGCCTCGCCTCGAGCGATGGCGGCGAGATCTTCACCGACGCCGAGCAGAAGCTGTTCAGCCGAGTCGTCAAGGTGTGCGAAGATCATGGCCGCGCAGTGACTCCGCTGGTCGCGGTCTCGAACGACCAGGTCTATGCAATCGCTCGAGTGGCGTATGTGCTGGGCGCGGAAGAAGTTGTGATGGGTGTTTCGGCGCGTTTCAATTCCGACATCCAGCTCGAAAATTTCGCGATGCACTGGGGCTCGCTCGCCGACAGCGACCATCACGTAAAGGTGCGCGTCCTGTCCGAGACCCAGGATATCCGCGCCGAGCTGTAACCTTCAGCCCTCGCTGCAACGTCTCGCTTCCACGCCCTCTCCCTCCGACTCGATCCACAAGCTGAGACGCGAGCGCTATCCGAACTCGGAATTCTCGCGCGGCAGCCATACGCGGGGATGACGAGTGGATCCGCTGCGCTTGACAAATCCCCGCGCGCGCGGTATTTAACCTACTAGTTATTTAACTGAATGGTTCAATACTAACAGTTCAAGCCCAATGACGCCTGACCTCAACACCACCTTCGCCGCCCTGGCCGATCCTACTCGCCGCGCGATACTTGCCCGCCTTGCCGCCGGCGAGATCTCGGTCACGGAGTTGGCCGAGCCATTCAAGATGACCCTTCCCGCCGTCTCGAAGCATCTTAAGGTGCTCGAACGCGCCGGTCTGATCGCGCGCGGACGCGAGGCGCAGTGGCGTCCGTGCCGGCTCGAAGCAGGTCCGCTCAAGCAGGCATCCGATTGGATCGAGAGCTATCGCCGCTTCTGGGAAGAGAGTTTCGATCGCCTGGAAGACTATCTGCGCGAAATTCAAAATCGCCCAGTGAAAAAGCAGGTTCAGAAAAAGGAGCATCGAAATGGCCGCAACAAGTAATGCCGCCGCGATTTCCGCGGAACGCGAGCTGGTCATCACGCGCATTTTCGATGCGCCGCGGAGCTTGGTTTTCAAGGCTTGGACTGAGCCCGAGCATTTGGCTCACTGGTGGGGTCCGAGCGGCTTCACTCTTCCAGAATGCGAGATCGATGCGCGCACCGGCGGCCACTATCGCTTCCGGATGCGCTCATCTGAGGGGACGGAGCATTGGTCGCAGGGAATTTTCAGCGAGGTCGTCGCGCCGGAACGGATAGTGTTCACCGGCGGATGGACCGACGCGGAGGGCAAGCCGCTCAGCCCCGTGATGAAGACGACGGTGACGTTCGAAGAGCATACCGGCAGGACCCACCTGAGGTTGCATCAGAGCGGGCTCGAATCGGTCGCGGCGCGCGAGTCGCATCGAGGTGGCTGGACCAGTTCGATGCAGCGCCTGGCGGTATACCTGGCGACGGTCTGAATATTGACGCTCTGAAAAAACAAAAAACCAGTGCAAGGAAAGGAGAAGCGAAATGCCTGCAACAGCAAGTAAAGCCACCACGGTTCCCGCGGAACGCGAGCTGGTTATCACCCGCATCTTCGATGCGCCGCGCAAAATGGTTTACAACGCGTGGGCCGATCCCGAGCAGGCGGTCAAATGGCTCGGTCCAAAAGGATTCACCGGCAAGATCGAAAAAATGGACGCGCGTCCGGGCGGCTCGTATCGCTTCTACATGCGCGATTCCCAGGGTGGCGATCATTGGCAGCAGGGCGTCTTTCGCGAAATTGTCGAATTCGAGCGAATCGTACAGACCTACGCGTGGGCCGATGCCGCCGGAAATCCGACAGGCCCTGAAACCTTGCTGACCGTCACCTTCGAGGACCACGGTGCAAAGACCAAGCTGACTCTGCATCAGGCGGTGTTCGAGTCGGTTACCGCGCGCGACATGCATCGCGGAGGATGGACCAGTGCGCTCGATCGCCTGGAAGAACTCTTGGCGCAGGCGTGATCGAGGAGATGTACCATGGCCCTGGAAAATCGCGTCGCTGCAGAATCATCCGAACGGACGCTCCTGATCACGCGCATCTTCGATGCGCCGCGCAGTCTCGTCTTCAAAGCCTGGACCGAGCCCGGGCATCTGGCGCGCTGGTGGGGCCCGCGCGGTTACACCACATCTGTCAGCGAAATGGATCTCCGCCCGGGCGGCGCGTATCGCTTTCGAATGCAATCGCCCGAGGGCGTCGTCCATTGGTGGTATGGCACCATTCGCGAAGTCGTCGAGCCTGAGCGGATTGTCTGGAGCTGCAGGCTGGACGATAAGGACGGCAAACTTGTTTACGCCGAAACCCTGTTGACCGTCACCTTCGAGGACCAAGGTGCAAAAACCAAGCTGACTCTTCATCAGGGGGTGTTCCAAACCGTCTCTTCGCGCGACGGGCATCGCGCTGGCTGGAACAGCGCGCTCGATCGTCTGAAAGAGGTTTTGGCGCAGGCGTGATCGGAGAGATATCTGATGGCCACGGAAAATCGTATCGCCAGGGAATCATCGGAAAGGACGCTCAATATCACGCGCATTTTCGATGCGCCGCGCGGTCTCGTCTTCAAAGCCTGGACCGAGCGCGAGCACCGGATGCGGTGGTGGGGCCCGCGCGGGTTCACCGTGACCTTCTGCGAGATGGATCTGCGGCCCGGCGGCGCTTGGCGTATTTCGATGCGCTCGCCGGAGGGTCGTGAGGATCGGCAACGCGGAATTTTTCGCGAAATTATGCCACCAGAGCGGCTGGTCTTCACCTACGCCTTTGAAGACGCCGCCGGCATCGTCGGTCACGAGACTCTGGTGACGGTGGCCTTCGCCGAGCATGAAGGCAAAACGAAACTGACCGTGAACCATGCGATATTCGAGACGGTCGCAGTCCGCGACGACCACGTGCGCGGATGGGGCGAGGCGCTGGATCGCCTGGCGGCATACGCGACAACGGCATGAAGGAATCAACTCAACGCAAACGAGATCGGTAAAAAGGAGATCGGACGATGAATCAGCATCCAACCGTGTCCCAGGAACAGTGGATCGCCGCGCGCAAGGAGCTCCTGAATAAGGAGAAAGAGCTCGCGAATCTGCAGGATGAAGTGAGCCGGCAGCGTCGCGAGCTGCCATGGGTGAAGGTCGAGAAAGAATACATTTTCGAGACGCCAGAGGGCAGGAAAACTCTCTCCGAACTGTTCAACGGCAATAGCCAGTTAGTGGTCTATCATTTCATGTTCGGTCCGGGCTGGAAGGCCGGGTGCGTGGGTTGTTCGTTCTTTTCCGATCATGTCGATGGCGCCAACCAGCATCTGGCTCATCACGATGTGACCTTCACCGCGGTTTCGCGTGCGCCGCTCGCTGAAATCGAAGCCTACAAAAAACGCATGGGCTGGCGCTTTAACTGGGTGTCGTCGAGCGAAAGCGACTTCAACTACGATTTCCATGTGTCGTTCAGAAAAGATGCGATCGCGGCCGGCGAGGTCTACTACAACTACGAGATGCTCAAGACCACGATGGAGGATCTGCACGGTACGAGTGTGTTCTTCAAGGACGACAGCGGGGCAGTTTTTCATACCTATTCCTCCTATGCGCGCGGTGACGAGCGCGGACTCGGCACTTACATGTTCCTCGATCTCACGCCAAAGGGTCGCGATGAGACCGGCCCCAACTTCAACCTGACGGACTGGGTGCGCCGCCACGACGAGTACGGCGATGGTAAATCTTCGGAGGACCGCCATTGAGCGTTCATTGTTGCTGCGGGGCCGATTCGGTTGATCCGGCGCGCGAGCCGATCGCCGAATCGGCCACCTTCGTCAGGCGATGCCGCGATTTAGCCGGATGGATCGTCCCGGCCGCCGGTCTGGCATTGTTGCCGAAGTGTCCCGTATGTATCGCGGCTTATGTTGCGCTTGGCACGGGCGTCGGAATTTCGATCCCGGCCGCGGCGCGTCTGAGGACGCTGCTTGTGATCATATGCGTCGGCGTCGCTGTCGTATCTGATAGCCAGGAAGATCTGCAGTAGGACTGGGAGCAACGTTAGGAGAATGACACATGCGTAGTCGTCATTACCTGGGCAATCGTTTCGAGGTCTGGAACGGCGAGCGCGCATGGTACTGGCTCGTCTATAGCCCAAATCGCGGAATCGGTTCGATTGGCGTCGCGGCGACGGAAGCGGATGCCGTCGGCGAGGCGTATGCAGCAATCGAGGAAATCTCGGCGGTGGAAAACGCGCCGATTCCCGATTGGATGGCGTCACTTCAGAACCTCGAGCGGTATCTCGCTTGCGCAAATCACGTGAGCGCGTGAGGATACATACTCTTTTGAAGGGGAACTCAATCATGGAAAAGGTGCTGGAATATTTCAGAACCTTCGGACCGATGACCACTCCGGGTCCGCAGGGCGCCGAGTTGCACGCGCTGCCCGACGACCTCGGGGCGCTGTGCGAGGTCGTGCAGGGCGTGCTAATACATCGCGACCTGGCGCCCTTCGCCTATGGCCTCAAGCTTTCGCCCGAGCGATACGACGAAGGCAATCAGCGCTCGACCTCTGCGATGCTGGCGCGGATCGCGGCGCTCGACGATCGTCCGCTGACGCAGGCACGCGAGCCGCGCGCACGGATGGCGGTGGTCTGCCGGCATTTCGCCGTGATGCTGTCCGCGATGCTCCGCGAAAAAGGAATTCCGGCGCGTGCACGATGCGGCTTTGGCGGATACTTCACGCCCGGCAAGTTCGAGGATCATTGGGTATGCGAATACTGGAATGCTGAGCAGGCGCGATGGATTCTCGTTGACGCGCAACTCGACGCGATCCAGCGCAAAACTTTCAGAATCGGGTTCGATACCCATGACGTGCCGCGCGACGGCTTTCGTGATCGCGGGCGACGCGTGGCAGATGTGCCGCTCCGGCCGCGCCGACCCTGCTCGCTTCGGCCTCACCTTCATCAACGAAAGCGGGCTGTGGTTTATCGCGCAAAACCTGTTGCGCGATCTCGCATCGCTCAACCGCATGGAGATGCTGCCCTGGGACGTCTGGGGCTCGATGCGCGAACCCGAAGTTCCGTTGAGTGACGACGATCTGTCCCTGTACGATCAGGCCGCGGCTCTCACGATGGGCGGTGACGCAAAGTTCCCGGAACTTCGCGAGATCTACGAATCCGACGATCGCGTGCGCGTGCCGGAGGTTGATTTTCAACGCGTCACGCAAAGTTCGCGAACCCGTTTTCAGTTAATTCCACCGGCCACAAAGACACCAAGACACAAAGAAAAACGAGCGGGTCTTTCCTCCTGGAAAGGCCTGCTTCTTCTTCGTGCCTTCGTGTCTTGGTGGCCGGTTGGTTGGCCGCTTCTGTGAGGCTTGCGGGGCAGGTAATATCGATCTGCCCATGATCGCAATCGTCGACTACCGCGCCGGAAATTTGACCAGCGTCAAACGTGCGCTCGAGTTTCTCGGCCATCGATGCGAGATCACCGACGACGCGGATAAAATTCGCAACGCCGAGCGCGTGATTCTGCCCGGGGTCGGCGCCGCGGGCGCCACGATGGAAAATCTGCGCGCGCTCGGGCTCGCCGACGTGCTCCGGCGCGATGTCGCGGCGGCGGGCAAGCCGTTTCTCGGTATCTGTATCGGAATCCAGGTGCTGTTCGACCGCAGCGAAGAGGACAGCGCCGATTGCCTGGGAGTTATCGCGGGCCATGTGACCCGTTACCCCGCGTCGATCGATGGGAGAGCGCTCAAGGTTCCGCAAATCGGATGGAACCGCGTGCGGCAGACGCGGGCGCATCCGATTTTCGCCGGCGTGCCCGACAATACTCATTTCTACTTCGTGAATTCCTATTATCCAGTTCCCGCGGATCCTGCCGTCGTGATCGCCGAGTCGGACTACGGCGTGCAATTCGTCGCCGCGGTCGCGAGCGGCCATGTGATCGCGACGCAGTTCCATCTCGAAAAAAGCGGTACTGCCGGCCTCAAGCTGCTCGACAACTTCTGCCGACTCGAATTCTGATGCTCGCCAAACGAATCATCCCGTGCCTCGACGTCCGCAACGGCTTGGTGACCAAAGGCGTCAAGTTCGCCGGCAACGCTGATATCGGCGATCCAGTCGCGATGGCGCGCCATTACTACGAGCAGGGCGCCGACGAGCTCGTGTTCTATGACATCACGGCGTCGAATGAGCGGCGCGGGATCATGCTCGAAGTCGTAAGCCGCGTCGCGCGCGAGATCTTCATTCCGTTCAGCGTCGGCGGCGGATTGCGTACGCTCGAGGACATGCGCGCCGTGTTGCTGGCCGGAGCCGAGAAAGTCTCGATCGATTCCGGCGCGGTGCGCGACCCGAAAATTATTTCCGAGGGCGCGCGCGCATTCGGCAGCCAGTGTATCGTCCTCTCGATGCAGGTGCAGAAGACGGGAGTGCGCCCCGGTCTCGAATCGGGTTACGAAGTTGTGATCGACGGCGGCCGCGTCTTCACCGGTCGCGACGCGATCGCGTGGGCCCACGAGGGAGTGCGGCTCGGGGCGGGCGAGCTGGTGATCAACTCCATCGATCGCGACGGCACCAAGGCCGGCTATGATCTCGAAATCACCCGGCGCATCAGCGAGTCGGTCTCGATTCCTGTTGTCGCTTCGGGCGGCGCCGGCGCGCCCGAGCATTTGCGCGACGCGTTCATCGCCGGCGCGGCCGACGCCGCGATCGTCGCGTCCATCGTGCACTACGGCGAGTATCCGATTCCCGAGCTCAAGCGCTATCTTAAGGGCGCAGGCGTCGAGGTCCGCGACGCGATCCAATTGGAGGTTGGCGCTCGATGAGGCTCGCGATCGTTGTTTCAGATTTCAACTACGATGTCACCGCGCTGATGCTCGAGCGGGCCGAACGCCACGCCGCACATCACGGCGCGCAGGTCGCGACGGTGGTGCACGTGCCGGGCGTGTTCGACATGGGTCCCGCGATCAAAAAGCTCATCCGGCGCAAGGATATCGACGCGATCGTGCTGCTTGGCGCGGTGATCAAGGGCGAGACCCAGCACGATGAAGTCATCACGCACGCGACGGCCGACGCGGCGCTCCGGCTCGCGATCAAGCATGAGAAGCCGGTGGGTCTCGGAATCACCGGTCCGGGAATGACTCATGAACAGGCGATGGAGCGGCTCGACAACGCCAAGAATGCGGTGGAAGCCGTGGTGCGGATGCTGAAAACGCTCAAAGAGATAGACGCGTAGCCGGAGGCTACGCGATCGCTTGTTGAGAAAGTGTGCGCGCGCGCGTTGAGACGCCGGTCTCAACTTTCTATACTCGGCTCTCGGTTGGCGGTGAAGATGGAAGAGGCGGTAGGGCGGGGAGCAACATTCTCGACGCGAACGGCTGCGAGAATTCTCGCGGTCTCCCCGGAAAGAATTCGCTACTGGGTCAGGCGGCAGTTGGTTAATCCAACCGCGACGCAGGGCCGCAACTATCGCTTCGCATTCAACGACCTGCTCGTGATGCGCCTGACCAAAGAGCTCCTCAGCGCGCGGCGCCATCTGGAGCCGATGCAGCGATGCCTCGCGCGGGTGCGCGAGCTGGTCGATCCCGCGCGTTCCGTCACCTCGCTCAAGCTCGTCAACGACGAGGGCCGGATCGTGGTCAGCGAAGGCGGGATAATGATCGAGGCGGAGAGCGGACAACTGCTGCTCGATTTTCGCGTCGAGCGGCCGACTGGAAAGATCGAAGAGGGCTTTGGTCCGGCACGCGTGCGCGAGCGCTTTGAAGAGGCGCGACGCATAGCAGAGCAGGATCCGCTGAAGGCGCTGACGATCTACAGCGAGCTGGTTGGCCGCGAGCCCGGTAACTTCGAAGCGCACATGCGCCTCGCCACGCTGCTCGAACGCGAGGGCGATTTACACGGCGCGCTGCGCCATCTGCTCGGCGCGGCCGCGATCATGCCTGCCAGCGCCGAGGTTCATCTGCGTCTGGGCGTCCTGTATCGCAAGAAAGAAGAAACCCAACACGCGCTGCGCAGTTTTCTGCGCGCGGTCGATTGCGACCCCACCAACGTCGAAGCCCATCGCAACGTCGCCGAACTGTTCGAAGCCCAAGGCCGCAAGCGCGACGCCCAAAAGCACCTGAGCGCGATCCATCGCCTAATCAAGGGCGATTAGCCCACAAACCAACGCGTCCATCCGTTGATGCGAGTTACCAGGCGTCCGCGATTAAGCTGGTAGATTCGAGTGCGCCCAACCTGGCGGACGGTGACGATCTCCGAGCGAACGAGCGTCGCGAGATGTCGTGTAACGGTCGGCCATCGGCACGAAAACCGATCGGCGATTTCGCCCGCCGTCATCGCACCGCCGCGAAAGTTCAGAACCAACAGGATTTCGCGGCGGGTGGGATGCGCAAGCGCTGCGAACATCGCCTGCTCGACATTGCGTTCCGCGACGGACGCCGCTCGGCGCTTCAACCTGAGACCGGCTCGAAGTGCGGAAATTCCATCGCTGGCCGCCCATCGCGCGACTCGCAAAGTTTTTCCATCGGCTCCCAGATGGCCAAAACTTCCGGCATGGTGTGAGCGGTCTGGAACGCACGCGGTTTCCAGGCGAACACCTCCACGAAATCACTACGACGGTCCTTTCCGAGCCCGCGCAGCATCAGCCGGGGTGTAGCCGTAACCAGACCGAGCCGTTTGAGTGTCGGCCAATGAAGTGTGAGCAGGCGACGGAAGGCAGTCTCTTTGCCGGGTTTGACCCGATAAGTACACACAACCACTTGCGGTTTTGACGGTGCCATGGAACCTCCCCAGCTGACAAATCTAGAGACATGAAACTATTTAGCGGCAAAGCTAAGTAATGTCCAACCGAAGAGTCGAAGTTGCTACGCTACCGAGTCACCGAAGACGTGCTGAGGCTCGGGACCGGGCCATCACCGCAACTCACCAATCCCAGCGGATCGCGAATTGAGAATCCACGCAAAGCGACTTCCGTCTTTACGCGGCGGACGCACCTTGAATCGGCGCGATCGTGGGCGATAAGCTCGGATTACGATGCCCACGCGGGACACCCTCAAACGAATCGATATTTTGCGCCACGAGCTCAAGGCGCTGCGCTTTATTCTGGATAATTTTCATGCCGGCAAGCTCAGCGCCGATGCGCTGCCGCCGCGCGAGGACTTTCAGTCCGAGCAGGCTCGTGTGCTCTACGATGAAATTGTCGGGGCGCCCTCGCGTGCGGCGGCTGAAGCGAAGATTGCGGAGCTCGAGCTGACGGACGTCGATATCGATTCATTCCTTCATCTTACCGGCGAGCATTACTACACTTACCCCGCGCTGGTGCGCGAGCGGGCGGCGGCGATCGCGGCGGGCACAATCCGGATCGAAGACGCTTGAGTGCGCGTCGCGAATTGCATTTTCTGCTCGATAGCCACGGTGCTCTGATCGCGTTCCAGACCACCGGCGCGTCGTGGGCCGCGGTGCTCGCGTTCACCTCCGAACCGCGCGCCCGCGAATTCGTCCGCCAGAGCAATCTCGACGCTGCCGAGATCGCCGCGATCGATTCTGCCGATGCCGCCGCCGTCGCGGAGCTGGTGCGAAACGTCAAGCGCCGCGCCATCCGGAATCTCCTGCTCGATCTCGATTACGCGTCCGGCAAATGCCTCGCGATCGAATTCGAGGGAGACGCGCTGGGTATCGCGCGCGACTATCAGATAACCGCTCCCGCTAAAGCTTCGCATTGATATCCAGATGTCTGTCACGATCGACGATATCGAGCTCGCGCGGCGCCGCCTCGGCGGTATTATCGAGCCGACGCCGCTTATCCCGAGTGCCACGCTCAGCCGGATGCTCGGCGCCGAAGTTTTCATCAAGCCGGAGAATCTTCAGAAGACCGGGTCGTTCAAAATTCGCGGAGCTTACAACCGGATCGCCGCGCTGTCCGACGAGGAAAGAGCGCGCGGCGTGATCGCGGCCTCGGCCGGAAATCATGGTCAGGCGCTCGCCTACGCGGCCACGCGCGCGGGCGTGAAGGCGACGATCGTGATGCCCGAGACGGCAGCGATCGCGAAAGTCGCTGCGACGCGAAATTACGGCCAGGCGGTCATCCTCGAAGGTATCGACTACCAGGCGGCGCGCGTCGCAGCGGGCCGCATCTGCGGCGAGTCGGGTGCTGTGTTCGTCGATGCGTACGACGACGCGCATGTCGTCGCGGGACAGGGAACTATCGGCCTCGAGATCGCGCACGAGCTTGGCGGCACAAAGCGCGCCGATGCGGTGCTCGTTCCGGTCGGCGGCGGAGGATTGATCGCGGGAATCGCGGTCGCGCTCGAGGCGCTGTCCCCGGCAACCGAAGTTGTCGGCGTCGAGGCCGCCGGCGCTGCACAACTCAGCGCAAGCCTCGCCGCCGATCATGCCACCTCGATCGGAAAGCCGGTCGATACGATTGCAGACGGTCTCGCCACCGGACGAATCGGCGAGATTCCGTACGGCCTGATTCGTGGACGCGTGAAGCGTGCCGTAACCGTCGACGATTTCGAGATTGGCGCCGCGGTGCTGCTGATGCTCGAGCGGATGAAGCTGCTGGCCGAGGGCGCTGGCGCCGCCGCTCTGGCCGGCGCGCTGAAGCTTGGTGCCGAGCTGAAGGACAAGCGAATCGTCGTGGTGGTGAGCGGCGGAAATATCGATATCAACCTTCTCGACCGAATCATCGGCCATGGACTCGCGAAGATGGGGCGGCTCTATCGGATTGCGCTGTCGCTGCACGATCGCCCGGGCGAGCTAAGCCTGCTGCTTGCCCAGATCGGCAAGATGGGAGCGAACGTGCGCGTGATCGATCACGACCGCACACGGCGCGACGTCGCGATCGGCGGCGTGTATGTGAGCCTGGAACTGGAGACGCGCGGCCCCGAGCATATCGCCGCGATCCATGCGCATCTGCGCAAGGCCGGCTACGACATCACCGAAGAAAATTAGTTGCTCGCGCGATTGCGATCCTGACGCGCGCGATCAGGTGAACATCGCGGAGATACCCTTGGGGCGGACCAGCTTGCCCGCGGGCTTCATCTCGCGGCCGAGTTCGATGACGCGCTTTTTGAACGCTTCCATCTCGGCCGTCTGTCTCGCGGCGAAAGCTTCGCGCTCGCGCTGTTGACGACGCTCGATCGCCTCCTGCTCGGCACGGCGGCGAGCGTAGAAATTCTCGAAGGTCTCGCGCACCTCACGCGCCATCGTCGATTTCGGTACATACGAGCCCGAGCACGACGGGCAGTAGAAAACCACGCCGGCCTGAAAATGTCGGTACGGGATCGAAAACGTTTCGCCGCAATCCTTGCACACAACCGGCACTTCCCACGCGATCGGATTGAACTCCTCGCTGAGCCCCGCCTGCGCTGGAGCTGACGCCGCTGCTGCCGGAGCAGGTTTGGGCGCCGCAGGTGCCGCCGCCGCAGGTTTTGGCGCCGAGGCCGCAGCGCCTGCGTCCGCGGCTGGCGCTGCCACCGGTGCCGCTTCGCCGCCCGCTTTGCGAAAGCGCGAGGGTGCGTCGTCGGGAAAAGTCTCCTCAGGATGAAGCTCGCGCGCCCGGGCGAGCAACACCGCTTCGGTTTCGGGATTGGCCGGGTCGGGCACGCAGCAATCTACCGGGCAAACCGCCGCGCAGGCTTCATGATCATGAAACCCGACACACTCCGTGCATTTGGCCGGTACGATATAGAAAATATCCTGCGCGATCGCCGGGCTGATCGCACCGTTCAATTCCCATTCGACTCCGCCGGCGTAAATCGCGGTATTCGGACATTCCGGCTCGCAGGCGCCGCAATTGATGCATTCGCTGGTGATGGTCGTTGACATGTCTGGGCGTCGTTCCTGTTCAAGCAGTCTGAATTAACTATCCCTGAATGATCTTTAGCAATCCTGATGCAGCCCGGCAAACACGCCCGCGAATTCGTTTTTCGGGCGTGCGGGTTTTGACTATGCTTGCGCCAAGACCGCGGTACGTCGACCGCAGGAGTTGTTTCATGGATCTGAATTTCAATCACGAAGAAGATGAATTTCGCCTCAAGGTTCGCCGATTCCTCGAAGAGAATCTGCCCAAGAGTGGCCTCGGCGCCGGACGCGAGGGGCGCGAAGACAAAGCCTGGCTCGATAAGTCAAAAGCGTGGCAGCGCAAGCTGCATGAAGCGGGCTACGTCGCGCTCGCGTGGCCGAAAGAGTACGGCGGCCAGGCGATGGACCCGATCAGGCAATCGATCGTCAACGACGAGATGGTGCGCGCCAACGCGCCTTATCTGCCCGGCGGATCGGGCCTCGGGATGCTCGGGCCGACGCTGATTTCGTGGGGCACCGAGGAGCAGAAAAAACGCTACCTGCCGAAAATTCTGACCGGCGAAGAAATCTGGTGCCAGGGATATTCGGAGCCCGGCTCGGGCTCGGACTTGGCCTCGCTGCGCACGCGCGCGGAGATCGTCGGCGACGAATTCGTCGTCAACGGCCAGAAGGTCTGGACCTCGGGCGCGCAACACGCCGACATGATGTTCTGCCTGGTGCGCACCGACCCCGAGGCGCCGAAGCATCGCGGAATTTCTTACATCCTGATCGACATGCACTCGCCCGGTATTACCGTGCGTCCTCTGGTGCAGATGACCGGCGACCGCGGCTTCAACGAAGTTTTCTTCGACAACGTTCGCGTGCCGCGCAAAAACCTGGTCGGCAAGCTCAACGAGGGCTGGATCGTCGCCAACGCCACTCTGTTCCACGAGCGCAACATGCTTGGCTCCGCGACCGGCAGCGAGCAGCGCTTCAACCGCCTGCTCGCGATCGCCAAGAAGATCAAACGCGGCGGCCGCGCGCTCACCGAGGATCCGGTCTTTCGCCAGCGCCTGGTCGATCTGGAAATCCGGGTCGAGGCGATGCGCTATCATTCGCTGCGCCAGCTCACCGATCAGATTCGCGGCAAAAATCCCGGCGTCGAGGGATGGATCAACAAGCTGGTTGGCACCGAGCTCAATCACGACCTCGCCACCGCCGCGATGGAAGCGCTCGGCGACTACTCGATGCTCTCGCGCGAGGACGGCGCGGCGCTCGATCATGGTTACTGGCCGTACGAATGGATGTTCTCGCTGGGGTTGGTGATCGGCGGCGGTACTTCGCACATCCAGAAGAACATCATCGCGGAACGCGGCCTCAAGATGCCGAAGTCGCGCTGACGGAACAGGAAATTTATCAAAAATGGATTTCGGACTCAGCGAAGAACAGCAGGCACTTAAAACGAGCGCGCGCGAATTTCTGGCCGGCGAATGCGCGACCGCCGTCGTGCGCAAGGCGATGGCCTCCGATAACGGCTGCGCGCCGGAGCTCGAACGCGAGATTGCGAAGCTCGGATGGACCGGCCTAATCGTACCGGAAAAATTCGGCGGCGCGGGTCTCGGGACGCTCGACATGGCGGTGATCCTCGAAGAGCAGGGTTACGCCGCGATGCCGGGGCCGTTCCTGTTTTCCTCCGCGCTGGCGGCCGACGCGCTCGCGCACGGCGGCTCCGACGAGCTGAACGCCAAATGGCTGCGCGGGATCGCCGACGGCAGCGCGGTCGGCACGGTCGCGATCGTCGAGGGCGACGATAGCCTCTCGCCGGCGGATTTCGCGACCGTCGCGAAAAAGGACGGCGCATCGGCGCGAATCTCGGGCGTCAAGATGTTCGTGCCGTATGGCAACGCCGCGGACTTTATCATCGTCGCCGCGCGACCCAACGCGGATATCGCGGACGCCGCGCTCTACCTCGTCGAGACGAAATCAGCGGGCATCCGCGCGACCGAGCTTAAGAATCTCGACCAGACGCGGCGAGTAGCGCGAGTCGAGTTCGACGGCGCGGTGGCGACTCCCCTTTCCGGCGGCACGAAGCTCTATTCGCGCCTGCTCGATATCGGCGCGGTCGCAATCGCGGCGGACTCACTCGGCGGAATCGAGCGCGCGCTCGACATGGCGGTTGACTACTCGAAAGTGCGCGAACAGTTCGGCAAACCGATCGGATCCTTCCAGGCGCTCAAGCATGCCGCCGCCGAAATTCTTTCCGAGCTCGAGCCCGGCCGCGCGCTCTTGTGGTACGCCGCCTACGCGCAAGACGCCGCGCCCGACAAGGCGTCGCGCGTTGCCTCGATGGCAAAGGCGCGGCTGTGCGACGTCTTCATGCGCGGCGCCGATCGCGCGGTGCTGATGCACGGTGGAATCGGCTTCACCTGGGAGCACGACATCCATCTGTGGTTCAAGCGCGCGCGCTTCAACGAAGCGTACTTCGGCTCGCCTGCGTATCATCGGGAATGCGTCGCGCAGCTCGGCGACTACTGATGACGAGCGAGCCGCAGTTCGACGCCGCGCGAGTGAATTTCCGCGCGCTCGAGCACGACGACCTGCGGCTGATGCATCGATGGATCAACGACGATCCGGAGGTGCGCCGATGGTGGTGGCGCGAGGCCGGTCCGTTCGAGAAGATCGTCGCCAAGTACGCGCCACGAATCGGCGCGACCGGCCCGACCCGCAGCTACATTATCCAGTACGAGACTCATCCAATTGGCTATATACAGGAATACCTAATCGGCGACTATCCGGATTGGGCGCGCCTGGTCGATGTTCCCGAAATTTCCGCCGGAGTTGACCTGTTCGTCGGCGAGGCCGCGTATCGCGGACAAGGCCGCGGGAGCGCGATCTTGCGCAAGTTCGTGCGCGAAGTGGTTTTCGCGCGGCCTGAAGTCGAGAGCTGCATCATCGGCCCCGACCAAAACAACGCCCGCGCGATCCGATCGTACGAAAAGGCGGGATTCAAACCTCTCAAGCCGATTTACGATCCCGATTCAGACGAGCACGATCTCCTGCTGCGGATTTTTCGTACCGAAGCGCTGAGCGACGACATCTCGCGGAGAGCCTCATGAACTTCGACATCTTCTATCAACTCCCGCAGGCGGATTCGCAGCGCTCTTCGGATCGATATCGCGATCTGATCGCGGAGGCGGTGCTCGCCGACCAGCTTGGCTTCGCGACGGTCTGGCTCGCCGAGGTTCATTTCGTGCCGCATTTCTCCGTGATGCCGGCGCCGATGATGCTGCATGCGGCGATCGCGGCGCGCACCGAGCGGATTCGGCTCGGATGCGCGGTAAACCTGATGCCGCTGCATCATCCGATGCGCCTGGCGGAAGAGACCGCGATGCTCGATGTGCTCTCGGGCGGCCGCGTTGAGTTCGGTGCCGGACGCGGCGCGTTTCCGCTCAACTACCGCGGCTACGGCGTGCCGATGGCGGAGAGCCGCGCGATGTTCAAAGAGGAAATCGATTTTATCCGCGCAGCGTGGTCGCAAGATCGCGTCACCTTCCACGGCAAGCATTTTAACGCCGATAAAATTCAGCTCGTGCCGAAGCCGCTTCAGAAGCCACATCCTCCTATTCGCCTTGCGGCCAACAGTCCCGATACGTTCGTGTATGCGGGAACCCACGGTTATCCGATTTTTGCCGGCGGTCCGGTGAACCCGTTCCCGGTGCTCGCCGATCGCCTGGCAATTTACGAACGAGCCCTGAAGGACGGCGGACGCGCGCGTCCCGACGATTGGTTCGCCGGCCTGCTGATGGTCTTCGCAGGACGCGATCGCGCGTCGGTGCGCGCGAAGATCGAGCCGAGCCTGCGCAACTACTTCAAATCGGTCGCCGAGATCGTCGAACCCGAGACGCTCGCGGCGGCGAGTTTGGCGGAATTCGAGAAGGTGCGCACGCGCCTGCTTACAATTCCGTATGATCAGATCGACTCGCAGATGGGCGCGTTCGGCGACACCGAGTATATCGCCGACCGAATCGCCGAGCTGAAAGAGCGTTTCGGCTTCACCCGCCTGGTCTGCTGGTTCGAGACCGGCGGCCTAACCGGGCATGAAAACATCCTCGAAGCGATGCGTCTATTCGCCGAAAAAGTAATGCCGCGATTCAGGTGAGGGGGGCTGGCCCATATACGAGGTGTCGCGATGCAGGTTAAAATCCGCCCGTTCGATGAGCGCGACGTTGACGCGCTGGTTGAGATTCTCAGGCTCAATCGCCAATACGATTTTCCCGACGTCGAGGGCCCCGACGCGATGCGCCGTGTGGCGCAATGCGGCGCGGCGCTGTTTCTCGTCGCGACGATCGATGAGCGTCCCTGCGGCTTGGTTCGCGCGGTCTATGACGGTTCGCGTGCCTTGATTCATTTGCTGTCGGTGCATCCGAATCGGCAGAAATCTGGAGTTGGCGCCGCTCTCGTCGAAGCGGCCTGGGACGAGCTTCATCGCCGCGGCGCGTCGGGAATCTCCGCCACAGTGACAGACCAGAGCTTTCCCTTCTGGAATCGTGAAGGCTTCTTCCGGCTTCCGGTGTTTCTCGTGCTCAGGACTGAGGTCCTCAGACACACAGGCTAAAGCCTGTGCCACTTAAGAGACCGCGATCTCTCTTTCTGAGGTGGCACAGGCTTTAGCCTGTGTTCTTAGGACCTCCGAGCGGCCCGCGAGCTACGTCAGATGTCCAACGATCGCCGGTGCGGTGGGTGCCGTGCGATGGTTCCCGACGGCGCGCAGAATATCGGTCTTGGTGATGAGCCCGGAAATCTCGCCGGTATGATCGTGTGTGATCAGCAGCATCTGCTCGCCGTCCTCCCGCACCAGCAGCCGCAGCGCTTCGCTCAAATCGCAATCCTCGCTGACCCGGGTGATCTCACGATCCGCGAGCGAACCGACAGTTGTCTTTTCCCATTCTGATGGTGGGACGCGGCCGAGATCCGACGCCGATACCAACCCGATAATTTCCTTGTCCTTGTACACCGGGAAATGCGTGTGATCGTGATGCGCCGCGACTGACTGGGCGAAATCCGCAACCGTCGCCGACGCCAGCACCGATACGATCTTGCGCTGCATCACGTCGCGCACCGACAGGTTTCTAAGTTCCGCAATCTTCACGGTCTCGTGCAGATGCTGATCGCCGGAGACCGACGCCTCGCCCGAAATCGCGTATGCCACCGCCGCGCCGATCAGGCTTGGGATGATGTAGGTGTGGCCGCCGGTAGTCTCCGCGACGAACACCACCGCGGTGAGCGGAGTTTTGTAGCCCGCCGCGATGAACGACGCCATCCCGACCGCCGCAAACATATCCACCGCGGGCGAGTGCATGATCGATTGCGCAAACGCGCTGCCGAAGCATCCCCCGACCAGCAGCAGCGGCACGAACATCGCGCTCACGCCGCCCGAGGCGAGCGAGCAGATCGTTGCTGCGAGTTTGAGAATCGCAAAGGTAATCAGCAGATGCGACGGAAACGGCGTGCTCAGCACGTAACGCACTGCCTCGTAGTTGGGGCCGATCGGAATGAGCTTGCCGGGAAACATCGAGACGAATGCCAGCCCGCAGATCGCCGTGCCGAATCCGCCCGCCAGAAGCTTCACCGTGTGTGGCACGCGGCTGTGTACGAAAAAGACGCGCACCCGGCGAAACGTGATGTCGAATACGATCGCGATGAGTCCGATTCCCGCGCCCAAAAGCGCCGACCAGAAAACGTCCGAGGCTTTGAACACGTGGCTCGCGCGGAAACCGAACAGCGGCTCGGCGCTCACCACCGTCACCAGCGTCGCGTACGCGACCACCGACGAGATCAGCGACGGCAGCAGCGCCTCGTGCGCGAGATCGTCTTTGTACGGCATCTCGAGTGCGAACACGATTCCGGTAAGCGGCGCGCGAAACACCGCCGCCATCCCCGCCGCTGCGCCGCTGATCAGCATGATGCGCCGGTCGCGCGACTCAAGCCGCGTGTAGTGCCGTCGCAGCTTCACCCACAACCATGATCCGATCGCGCCGCCGCCGTAAATGCTCGGTCCTTCGAGCGCGGCGCTTCCGCCCGATCCGACCGTCGTCACGGCAGCGAGCAGCTTCCACCAGAACGGTTTGAAATCGATATCGCCCTGATGGTCGTGGTAGGAGCGGATGATCTCTTCAGTCGAATGTTCGTCGGGATCCGGCGTCCGGAATTGCATGATTAATCCGGTGAGCAGAAAACCGAGCAGAAGCCCCGGCAGGATCATCCAGTGATGTGCCAGATAAAGCGGCAGCAGCGTCGCCCAGATCTTGCCCAGGATCAGAATTGTGAGTCCCGCAATAACCAGCCCCGTGATAACTCCGATAATTGGCGCGACCAACAGCCACTTCTGGATATCGCGGGAATATGTCGCGCTGAGATCCTCGCTGATGAGCGCGGTATATTTCTTTAGCAGCGGATGCTGGAACAACGGCGAATCAAGAATACGAGCTACAACGCCCACCCCGGAATACTCCCATTTCTTCCCCGAGTTCTGCTACGCCAATGCGATTCGCATCGCGTCAGTCGGTCGGGAAGCTGTGCCGACCTGACACAAACGAATCAATAATTGTAGCATTTGCGCCACATACCAAAAGCCGTCTGGTCGCATAATTTCGATGCCGTCAGGCGCAATACGCTACACGGAAGCCAGAGCCGGGCGCAAAACTCTACGTTTGCGACACTTCGTCCAACGCAAGCGTCGCAGGGACTGCTAGAGATGACAAGACTAATCAACCCGACTGTTATCACGATTATGGTGAAATATGGTGCTCATGGCACGGCAATTGGATCATCGTTCTCGTCGCCGAAAAAATGTTTCTTAACTGGCGAGAAATTTCCGCACCGAAAAACCAAGATTTAATTCTGCCATTGAAGTAACCTTACGGCGCTGGTGTCTAAGTGGAGTAGTATGGAGAACGACGAAAAAGATCTCGAAGGCGCCGGCTCCTGCGTACGAATTTTTCTGGTCGAGGATAATCCCGATCATGTTTTTATCGCGCTTACCGTGATCCGCCAGGTGCTCGGCGACGCGATCGAGATGCTGCACGCGCAAAACGCTGAAGAAGCGCTCGACATGATCACGCAGTTCACCGAGTACGATCGTCCCGATCTGTTTTTTGTCGATTTGCGCTTGCCTGACAACGGCGGCTTCTCCGTGCTCACCGCTGTTCGCGGCAGCGAGGTCTGCTCGATGGTTCCGCTGTTCGTCGTGACCAGCTCGATGTACGACCGCGATATCGCTGAGAGCTACGAGCTCGGCGCGTCGGCCGTTCTTTCCAAACCGCTGTCGCGCGCGAAGCTGCGCGAAGAACTGACCCGGATTGGGGCACTGCCGCCGTCGAGCGAGCATCCGCCCGGCACTACTTACCGACATTGAATCTCGGTAATCGATTCAGTTGGGTCGGCTCGCGCGGCGAGAACGCCGCGATATTCGCGACCTGTGCGCGCTTGACGCCCACAGTCGCGAGTAGGATTCTCGGTGCTGGCACGGCGCAACTGGCGCATCCGAGGTTCCGCGTGAAACCCCATTCATTCGATAAGAGCAACGCGCTCATGGAGCGCGCGCGCAAGGTTGTTCCCGGCGGCATCTATGGGCATCAGAACCCCGCGATGCTTACCAAGGGTGCGTTCCCGTCCTTCTTCGCACGCGGCCAGGGTTCCCACATCTGGGACGTCGATGGGAACGAGTACATCGACTACATGGCGTCCTACGGACCGATCGTGCTCGGGCATCGGCATCCGCGCGTCGAGGAAGCTGTCCGCCGCCAGATGGAGCTCGGCAACTGCTTCAATGCGCCCGGCCCGCTATGGGTCGAGCTGGCGGAATACATGGTTTCGATCACGCCGTTCGCCGATTGGACGGTGTTCGCGAAAAACGGCTCCGACGTATGCACTTGGGCGACCGTGTTGGCGCGCCACGCAACCGGACGCAAAAAAATCGCGATGTGCTCGGGCGCGTATCACGGCGCGCACGTCTGGTGCACGCCTGCGCCGGGCGGCGTGATGCCCGAGGATCGCGCCAACGTCGTTTACTTCAACTACAACAACCTGGCGAGCCTGCGCGACGTAATCGGCGACAACGAGGGCGAGATCGCCGGCGTGATCCTCTCTCCGTTCCGGCATGACGCCGGTCACGACCAGGAACTTCCGGTCGAAGGATTTCTCACCGGCGTGCGCGAGCTGTGCGATCGCAACGGGATCGTGTTTATTCTTGACGACGTGCGCGCTGGCTTCCGGCTCAACATGGGCGGCTCCGGCGAGCTGTTCGGCGTGCGTCCGGATCTGTCCACCTACTGCAAGGCGATGGGCAACGGCTATCCGATCTCGGCGTGCATGGGACGCGACAGCCTCAAGCAGGCCGCGCAGGAAGTGTTTTTCACCGGCTCATATTTCACCAGCGCAGTTCCGATGGCGGCGTCGCTCGCATGCCTGCAAGAGCTCGCCGCGACGAATGGAATCGAGCGGATGCGGATGCTCGGCGAAAAGCTCCGTGATGGACTGCTGGCGCAAGCGCGCTCTCACGGTTTCGAGGTGACCTACTCCGGACCCCCCGCGATACCCTACATGACGTTCAAGGACGATCACGGACGTCACGATCGGATGAAAGTGTTTGCCGGCGCCTGCTCGTTGAATGGCGTCTACCTCGCGCCGCGCCACAACTGGTTCCTAACAGCAGCCCACACCGAAGACGATATCGCCCGCACCCTCGAGGTAACCGACGCCGCCTACACCGCCGTCCGTAAGCAGTTCCCCGCGTGAGGCTTCAATGTCCTAATCCCTCTCCCTGCGGGAGAGGGCCAGCGGCGCAGCGATTGCTTTTTTTAGCAATCGCTGTGACGCGCGGGTGAGAGCGGCCTTCCTGAGAGCTTTGTTGATCATGTACGGACTTAGCAGGAAAGCGAAGAAATAACGAAATGATTAAACGAACTGTATCTCCGCTGAAAAAAACCTTGAATTTACAGCAATAATTTCCTCTCCGACCGCCAGATTTACCTGAACGAACCCACCGTTCCTGGGACGCTCAAATCTCCGGCCACTTGTTGTTCCATGGACGCGCCTGCTCATACGCGTACGCCGCTTGCAGCACCAAATCCTCGCGCAGGCGCTCGGCGACGATCTGCAAGCCCGCGGGCAATCCCGCGTCGGTCAAGCCTGCTCGCACGTTCGCGCCCGGATGGCCGCTCATGTTGAACGGATAGGTGAATCCCGCGACGGCTTTCAGTTGGTCGGCGGGTTTGCCGTTGATCGTGTCGAACGGAGGTCCTGCGGCCGGAAACGCTTCAGTCGCGATCGTCGGAGTGAGGAGCAAGTCGTAACGCTCAAAAATCTTGCGGCACCATTCGTTGAATTGATAGCGCAGCCGATAGGCCTGCCCGTAATGCCGCCACGTGATGTGCTCGGCGGTCATCGTGCCGGCCGCAAATGCGCGGCCGAAGTCCTCGCGATGGCTCGCCAGCAACTCGTAAAGCTGCGCGTAGGATTGCGTCGCGCCCAAGCGCTGCCATTCGCGGCCGAGATCGGTTATCGGATCGTTGATCACCGTGATCTCGTGACCGAGATCTTTGAATACGTCCACCGCGCGCGCGACCTCGCGCGCGACGTCGCTCTGCACCGGGTTTCCGAAGTCCGGATGAAACGCGATGCGCAACTTTTTCGGTATCCGCTCGAGGATCGCGTGATACGAAATTCCCGGATGCGGCAGCGAATCGGGATCGGCCGCATGATACCCGACCGCCGCGTCCAGATAGAGCGCGGCGTCGCGCACCGTGCGCGTGAGCGGCCCCACCACGCTGGTGTCGTTCCATCCGAGCATCCCCAAAGACGCTTCCAGCGGGATACGCCCTTTGGTCGGCTTGAGCCCGAAGCATCCGACGTAGCATGCCGGAATTCGCACCGAGCCGCCCCCGTCGGACCCTGTCGTGAGCGGGACAATTCCGCCGGAGATCGCGGCCGAGCTTCCGCCCGACGATCCACCCGGCGTGCGTTCGAGGTTCCACGGATTCCGCGTCACGCCAAAAAGCAGATTCTTGGTGAAACCGGTATATCCAAACTCGGGCGCGTTGGTCTTGCCGAGCACGATCGCGCCGGCCGCGCGAAGCCGCCCGACCTGCACCGAGTCGCCCTCCGGCATGTGGTCCTTGTAGACTCTCGAGCCGTGAGTGGTCGGCATTCCGGCCGCGTCTTCGAGATCCTTGACCCCGAGAGGCAATCCGGCCAGAGGCCCGAGCTCTTCGCGCCGCGCGATCTTTTCGTCCATCGCGCGAGCCTCGTCCATCGCGGCCTCCGCGCGCACCGCTACGAACGCGTTGACTTTCGGATTGACCTGCTCGAGCCGCTTGAGCGTCGCCGTCATCAATTCGCTCGGCTTGAGTTCGCGCCGCCGGATCATCGCGGCCAGCTCGTGTGCGGGTTTCCAATAGAGTTCGGCCATAGCTTTCACCTCCAGCGGGCGCAGCGCTGTGCTGGCACTGATGGGAGGGTTTCTACTACGGTTTGCATGGAAGCAAAAGCGCACGGGGATGCCGCGCGCGGCGGTTTGACTGCCTAACAACTGTTAGATAAACTTTGAACTGCGCACGGAAGAATCAATCATGCGATCTCACTCCAAATCGCCCGCCGCTCACACCGGAACCAAAGTCGTTCCAATCCATCGCGGAATTGACACCCGCGACCGAGTTCTGGCGGTCGCGCTGCCGCTGTTTGCCGACCGCGGCTATCGCGGCACCAGCCTGCGCGACATCGCGCGCCGGATCGGAATCAAGGCGCCCTCGCTGCTGCATCACTTTCCTTCCAAGCAGCAGCTCTACCTCGCCGTGCTGGACAGGATTTTCGAAGGGATGGAAGCCGCGGCGCAAAGTATCGCGACCGGAAAGGGCACCCGGCAGGAGCGTCTGGTACAAACGATTCAGGACGCGATCGACTATATCGCGAAGCATCCCGACTCGATGAAGCTTTTGTGGAAAGAGATGGCCGACGAGAGCGGAGTCGGACGCAGCCTGCTGAAACGCCGGATGCCGCCGCTCGACGCGATCGTCATGAACTTTATTTTCCGCGGACAGCGCGAGGGCGAATTCCGCGCCGAACTCGATCCGTTTCATTTCATCCGCAGTCTCGAGTCGATCACGATCGGATATTTCGGCACCGCCGCGATGATCAAGCGACTGTGGAACGTGAACCTGCTCGAGCCCGCGATTATCGAGCGCCGCAAGCGCGAAGTCGTGGACATGGTCGAGCGCACGCTGTTCGTCACGCCCGCCGGCAAAGCCTAGGCGGCCTTCCAATTTCGCGCATTACACCCGGAAGAGAGAGGGTAATAGCCATATGAAGTTCGGAACGTTTTATGAGCATCAGTTGCCGCGCCCGTGGAAAGCCGGCGCGGAGCTGAAGCTGTTTCAGGATGCGCTCGATCAGGTCGAGCTGGCCGACAAGCTCGGCATCGACCACATGTGGGAAGTCGAGCATCATTTTCTCGAGGAGTACGCGCATTCCTCGGCGCCCGAAATTTTTCTGGCGGCATGCAGCCAGCGCACCAAGCGGATCCGGCTCGGGCACGGAATCGTCCTGCTGCCTGCCGGATACAACCATCCGGCGCGCGTCGCCGAGCGAATCGCCACACTCGATCTGGTGAGCGGCGGCCGCGTCGAGTTCGGCACCGGAGAATCCTCGGCCGAAGCGGAGCTAGGCGGCTTCCTGATTCCTCGCGCCGACAAGCGCGACATGTGGCAGGAATCACTCGGCGCGATTTGCAGGATGTTCGTCGAGGAGCCGTTCCAGGGGCACGAGGGCAAATATTTCAAGATGCCGGTGCGCAACGTCGTGCCCAAGCCGGTGCAGAAACCGCATCCTCCTCTGTGGGTCGCATGCTCGCGGCGCGAGACGATTCATCTTGCCGCCAAGCTCGGAATCGGCGCGCTGACCTTCGCGTTCGTCAGTCCCGAAGAAGCTAAGATGTGGGTGAATGACTACTACACAACGCTCGCCAACGAATGCGAACCGATCGGCTATGCGGTCAATCCCAACGTCGCAATCGTGACCGGCTTCATGTGCGATCCCAATCAGCAGCGCGCCGTGTCGATGGGCGAGGAGGGGCTCAAGTTCTTCTCCTACGCGCTTGGGCATCATTACATCTTCGGCCAGCACGAGCCGGGCAAGACCGACATCTGGTCGAACTACAAGGGGGTCAAGATCGACATCCCCGGCGCCGGCGGAGAGAACGCCTGCATCGGCACTCCCGACCTGATCCGCGAACGCCTGCGCGCGTATGAAGAAGCGGGCGTTGACCAGGTGGTCTTCATCTCGCAGGCGGGCAACAACAAGCACGAGGATATCTGCTCGTCGCTGAATCTGTTCGCCGAAAAGGTGATGCCGGAATTCAAGCCGCGCGAGGAAAAGCGCGCGATGGAAAAGGCCGAGCGGATGGCGCCGATCATCGAACAAGCGATGAAGCGCAAACGCGCCCCGCAACTGCCGAAGTCATCCGGCGCAACGATAATCCAGGCCGGCATGGCGCCGTAAGAGCTGTCGCAGTGTAGTTCGATCTCGAAGGGCCGCCGTTTGGACGGCCCTTTTCGTGGGGCGATGATTTCGGGTGACGGCTCCGCTATTCTGATTGTCGATGAAGATGAAATTGCACAAATCATTCAGCTCGGCAGTGATTGCCGCGGCGATTCTCGCGCTCGGTGCTCCGACGCTAGCCTCCGACACCTCGACCGCGGTGCAGGCGCAAAATGTTCAGGCGAAAATCGCGCTCGCGAGCGCAAAGGTCGCGGCCGGGCACGACGTCGGCGTGACCGTCGATATCGCGATCGAGCCCGGATGGCACATCTATGGAAATCCGGTGCCCGAGGATTTCGTCGCGACCAGTGTCACGTTCGACAGCCCCGTGATCGCGAAGCAGCAAATAAAGTTTCCGCCGCCGACCCCCGTTTCATTCAAGGGACTGGGCGAGACGCTGCCGGTCTATGAAAAGTCGGTGCGCGCGGCCGGGACCGTGCTGATCGATCCGAAGTCAAAACCGGGCGATTATCAAATCGCGGGCACGTTCAAGTTCCAGGAATGCAACGATAACATCTGCAAGATTCCGCAGGCTGTGAAGTTCGAGATTCCCGTGACCGTAGAGGCCGCGGCGAAATAATCAGAGCGGCCACCAAGACACTAAGACACGAAAGAAGCGGCGCTCGCGTATTGCGAGTGCCGCTTTCATCAGGCAGTCGATTTCGTTTCTGTCATTCCCGCGCGTGGCTGCCGCGCGAGGAATCCCGTGCTTGGCCTCTACGCGACTCGCGGATGAGTGCACGGACGCCTCGGGGATTTCTCGCCTATGGCTCGAAATGACGGTTGGGGGCTTGGCTAACGATATGCTGCTCATGCGCCACGCCCACGTACTCCTGCGCCAAATCGACATCCGTCATTTCGACCGAAGGGAGAAATCCCGAGCGCTCATGCACTCACATTCGAGTTGTGTAAAGGTCGCGGGCCGAGCACGGGATTCCTCGCGCGCGGCGGCCACGCGCGCGGGAATGACACCCAGTCGTGCATGCGGAGATTCAGCAGTGCACAAAAAGAAGCGGCGCTCGAGTGTTGCGAGTGCCGCTTTCGTCAGGCAGTCGATTTCGTTTCAGCTAAATTCCGTACACCTTGGCTACGCTCTCGCCGAGGATTGCGCGGCGGCCGGATTCCGTCATCGGGGCGACGAGGCCTTTTAGCTCCTCCAGATAGTTTCCCGGATGGTCGGGATGCGGATAGTCACTGGCCCAGAAGAATTTATCCTCGCCGACGATCTGCATCATCCCGGCTATCGTGCGTTCGTCGGGGTCGGCGGAAATCCAGCATTGGCGTTTGAAATAGTACGAGGGCTTTTCTTTGAGCCGCACGGTCAGACCGAGAGTGGTGCCGGAGAAAATCGCGTCGCCGCGATCGAGGAAGTAGCCAATCCATCCGGCCTGCGATTCCAGCACGATCAGCTTGAGCTTCGGAAAGCGATCGAAAACTCCGAGCTGAAAAATCGTGCCGAACGCATGCTGCACGCCCTGGCCCGCGAACAGATCGTAGTACCACGCGGCCCAGGCGAAGTTGTCGTAGCGGCGATGGATTCCAAACGACATCGGCTCGAAGGTCGGATGAATCGCGAGCGGCACGCCGAGATCCTGCGCGGCCGCGAACACCGGATCGTGCGCCGGGTCGCCGTGGGGGACGCGCGTGATCGTAAACGGGCACACGAACGCGCCTTTGCATCCGTCTTTCACCGAGCGTTCGAGCTCGCGCGCCGCCGCCGCCGGATCGCCGAGCGACAGATGCGCGATCGGAATCAGCCTGCCGCCCGAGTCGCGGCAGAAATCCGCGATCCATCGGTTGTATGCGCGGCAGTATGCGTCCGAAAGTTCCGCGTCGAACAGCTCGGCCTCCCAGAGCAGTCCGATCGTCGGATAGAGGATCGATTTCGCCATTCCCTCCCGGTCGAGAAGTTGAAGGCGCTCCTTCATGTCCATCGTGCCGAAGGCTGCGCCCTTCAGATAAGTGTCCTCGGGCTTGGGCTGTATCGCGCGCAGGTCTTCGGGACGCAACCGCTCCCCGCGAGTCGAGGCTTCGCGCATGCGGTTGGTTTCCTCGACGCGTTTGCCCATCCCACCGAGCGAGCCGAGCAGGCCGGGCCGCGTCATCTCGGCGCGCTTGCGATCGATCTCGAGATACTCGAAGCCGTCGTCGCCGACGCGGATGCGCATCGCGCGGTCGCGATATTTCGGGTCGATATATTTTTCCCACAGGTCGGGCGGCTCGAGAATATGGCCGTCGCAATCGATTACCAGTGCTTCGCTCATAGCCAGTTCTCCGTCGTCACAGAATTGCGATTGGATTTATCGGCGAGGCGGTTCCACGCTCGAGGATCAACGGGCCCATCGTGAACAGGAACTCGTAACGTCCGGCCTTTGCGCAGGCGGCTGCCAGCGCGTCGAAATCGGCATTGTCGATCAGATGCACCCCCATCGCGACCAGCGTGCCGACGTGGATCGGCAGCGGCACACCCTCGTAGCCGCTGGGCACGACGTCGCTTACGCTGTCGGAGCCGAGCACCGCGATCTTGCGCTTGTGCAGCCACTCGAGGCAGGTCGCGTCGAGGCCCGGCAGTCCGACGCGATTCGGATCCCATCCGCCCTTGGCCTTGCGGCGCGCGGCGCGGCCGGTGCGGATCAGCAGGACGTCGCCTTCCTCGACGCGGACGCGATGTTCTTTTTCGGCGGCGTCGAGATCTTCGGGAAAGATCCGGTCGCCGGGTTCCATCCAGTCGATCTTTTTGATTTTCGGAATATCGAGCAGGACACCGCGGCTGATAATTCCTTCGCGCGCTACCGTGATCGCGCATTTCTTCGCGCCGTGAGAGCCGACCTCGCCGGCGCCGAAGCCGTTGTACATCTTTTTCTGCCAGAAGACATGGCACAGCGCGTCGATATGAGTATTGGCCATCCCGTGCGGCGCGATCGCAAAGTAATCGCCGGCGTACGGGAGCGGCATCTCGTGCGAATCGAGGCCGGCCTGCACCATCAGATGGGTGACCGGGGTTGGATTGTCGGCGGCGGGGATGGTCGCGAGAGGCAGCGCGAGCGAGATCGCCTGTCCGGACTTGACCAACTGGGCGGCGCCGGCGCGTTTCGCGTCGGTGATAAAGTTGAGCGCGCCGCGCTCATCGTCATTGCCCCAGCGGCTCCAATTGCTGAACGTTTCGAACATCGCGATTACTTCTGCGGGCGTGCTTCGGGTGGCCATGATAGTTTCTCCGGCGTGGGTTCCGTTCGCTCGTCCGTATAGCATACGAGGCAGGATGCGGGGTAACTGAACGATCGGTATGTTGATGGTGGACGATTGGGGGAATGTGCATGTGTCGCCCTCGCCCGCGCGTCACGATGCTTGCGAAAGGAGCGCCAGCCTCGCGCCGCTTGCCCTCTCCCGGAGGGAGAGGGTGTATTGGACTAAGGACATAAATGGGTAACCAGTACATCGAGGCGGCTCGGGTTTATCACGAGATTACCAAGCACTCGTATACCAGCGTGCGATCGTCGGGGACGTATCGGCTGGATTGGGACAATCGCCCCGCACCCTACAAGATTTATCCTGACGCCGGGGCGCTCGCGTTGCCGCGCGAGTTGGAGCTTTCCGCGATGCCTGCGCTTGCGGCGATCGCTGCCTCGGCAGAGGGAAGTGGCGCGTTGACGCTCGAAGCGCTGACGCGGTTTCTGTTCTGCACCGGAGGACTGACCCGGTCGAAGCAGGTCGGTGACGAGGATTACCATTTCCGCGCGGCCGCTTCGGCTGGAGCGCTCTATCCGACCGAGATGTATGTTGCCGCCGGCGAAGTAGGGGGGCTGGAGACGGCGCTGTACCATTTCTCGCCCGCCGATCTGAAACTGCGCGGACTGCGGCGCGGCGACTGGCGCGCGATGCTGTCGCGAGCAGCGGCAGGTCGCCCGTCGATCGCTCAGGCGCGCGCGGTGATTATCCTGACCTCGATATTTTGGCGCAGTGCGTGGAAGTATCATGCGCGCGCGTATCGGTACTGCTTCTGGGACGCGGGTACGATGCTCGCAAATCTGCTCGCGGCCGCGAACGCGGAGCAAATCGGCGCGGAGATCGTCACCGCGTTCGAGGATCCGGAGATCGAATCGCTCCTCGGGCTCGATCCGGATCGCGAAGGCGCCGTCGCTTTGATCGCGCTCGGCGGGGGCGGAGCCGTAGCGAGCGAGTCGCCCGCGACCGAGCCTTTCCCGTTCGAGTCGATTGCGCTTTCGACGCGCGAGGTCAGCTACGAGCCGATCGTGAAGTTTCATCGCGAGTCGCGCCTGGTGAGCCGCGCAGAGGTTTCTGAAATCGCCGATGCGACGGTGACTGCGGCCGAGCCTCGGCGCGATCTGATTCGATTTGATGCGGTTGCCGCCGACGACGCGACTGGACTTGGCGAGACGATCCTTCGCCGCGGCTCGACGCGCCAATTCGCGCAGGTTCCGATCCGCGGCGAGGAGCTGCAGGCGATTCTCGCGACGGCACGCACGCATCCGCGCGCCGACTTTCCCTCGCTCGTCGATACCTATCTGATCGTCAACGCGGTCGAGGGTCTCGCGCCGGGCGCTTATTTCTATGACCAGATCGGCGGCGGGTTCGAGCTCATTAAAGCAGGCGAGTTTCGCGGCGAGGCTGGATATCTATGCCTCGAGCAGCCGCTCGGAATGGATTGCTCCGCCCTGATTGTTTACATGGCGAATTTGGAGCGTGCGCTTGCAGCGCTCGGAAATCGCGGCTACCGCGACGCGCACCTCGAAGCCGGCATCGATGGGGGTCGCGCGTACCTGGGCGCCTATGCGCTCGGACGCGGCGCTACGGGGCTTACGTTCTACGACGACGACACGACCAAATTCTTTGAATCCCACGCGGCCGGAAAGAGTCCCATCCTGATGGTCGCGATCGGCGTGCCGCGGAGCCGCGCTGCTGACCAAGCGTGATGCCTGATGACCGTCCGGCGGGCCGATGCCCGTTAAGCGCGCATAAGATCACGTCACGTCGCGCCCGCCGGCCATTCTGCGGCGGCATCTCTCTTGCGTCTGCCCGATACGTGAGCGAGTGACGCGCCGGGTTGCACCGCGCAAAGGACGCACTGGATGAAGAAGGTTGAAGCGATCATCAAGCCGTTTACGATCGACGCGGTGAAGGCGGAACTCGAGCTTGCCGGCGTCACCGGAATTACCACCTACGAAGTCAGAGGCTTCGGCCGCCAGAAGGGACGCACCGAATTGTACCGCGGCTCGGAGTATATCGTCGATTTCAAGCCAAAGCTGAAACTCGAAGTGATCGTGCGTGACGAGCAGACCGACGCGGTCGTCGATGCGATCCAGCGCAAGGCTTGGACCGGCAGAATCGGTGACGGCAAAATCTACGTGTCGGAAGTGTTCGAAGTAATCCGCATCCGCACCGACGAGCGCGGCAACGTCGCGGTCTGAATCCTCTCTCCGGCGAAACTCAATCGAACCATTTATCAAATCTCGAACCATCGTAGGTCCGAGGCTCCATCAATAATTCCAGATTGATGACTGCGCGGCGGGCGGTTGCTCATCGCGTGAGCATCGCCCGTGCAAAGTGCAACAGATTTCTTTGCAAATCGATTGGCAAACGATGGCACTCCTCTTGCCCTTAGGCCGAAGCGAACCCGCATTGGAATTTGAATCAGACGGGGAGCCGGCTCGAATCGGCGGGCCAAGCAGAAGGAGGAGAGATGGCAGAGTCAAACGAAGCACCCAAGATGAAGGCGACACTTGGGCTGACCGGGGTGACGGTCAACGCTATGGCGCTAATCGCGCCGGGCGCCTTCCTGTGGATAACGTTCGTCCAGCAGGCGGGTTACGCGTTTCCGTCGGGCATGGCGATGTGGTCGGGGATTTTTGTGGCGTTAATGCTGGCCTATGCGACGGCGGTTTCGTACTCGGAGCTGGCCAAGCTCTACCCGGGCGCGGGTAGCTCGTATCTGTTCGCGGAGCGGGCATTCCTGAACACGACGCACGCCTACAAGTTCGCACGGATCGCAAAATTCGTGACCGGATGGGCCTCGCATCTGTACTACTGGATGTATCCGGGGGTCATGGTCGCGACGATGGGAATCATGATCGGATACATCGTCGGCAACATCGCGCCGAACTCGATGAATGCGGGAATTCCGGGGCCCGTCTTCATGGCGCTGATCGCGGTAATTTTCGCTTTTGCGGTCGCGTGGATAGCCTTCCAGGGCGTCAACGGCTCGACGATGGTTAATATCGCGATCAACGGAATCCAGATCGTCGCGCTGCTGTTCTTCTCGGCGTTGGCGATCGCCTACCGCATGTCGCATCCTGCCGGCGCTGCGGGCCTTGCGCTCGACGCCAATGGCAACGTCATCCATGCGACGATCAGCTATGCATTCAGCGGCGACAATCCGGCGCATATGAACGCCCTGTCGGTTATTTTGCCGCATCACTTCTCATGGGTGATGCTGCAGGCGACGGTCGCGATTCTGCTGTTGGTCGGCTTTGAGTCGGTGACCTCACTTGGCGAGGAAGCCAAGAACCCGACCAAGGATATTCCGCGCGGCGTCCTGCTCTCGCTGACCATCCAGGGACTGTTCTGCTACCTGATCGAATATTTCGCCGCCAACTACTTCATGAGCAGCGCATACAGCCTCGCGGCCGCGAAGGGCTCCGCAGCTCCAATCGGTGACATGATGACGCTGGTCGGCAACGCGCTACTCGGCGGACACGGACAGGCGTTCATGCTGGTCGAAGCGCTGACCGTGTTCCTTGCGCTGATCGGCACGACGCTTAGCTGCATCAATACAGGAGCCCGAGTTACTTATGCGATGGGTCGCGATGAGGAGGTGCCGGAGCATTTCGGATTCCTGCACGGCAAGAACCTGACCCCGCATCGCGCGATCTGGGCGCTGGCGATGATCTCAGCGGTCCTCGGCGCATACGCGGCGTTGTTCTACTTCGCCGGTGGCTCCGCGCCCGACGACAAAACCATCGCGACGCTGCCGCACAACATCTGGTACGCGATCGGGATGAGCTCGAACGCAAGCCTCTCGGCGCTGCCCAACGGGTTGTTGCTGGTGACGCTGACCTCGAACTTCGGGACCTTCCTGCTCTACGGGCTGACGAACATCATATGTATCGTGGCCTTCCGCGAGCACGAAACTTTCCATGGCTTCAAGCACGTGGTTATCCCGGTATTCGGCGCGGTCGCGAACTTCTCATGCCTTGCCTTCTACATCATCGGACCCCTGGAAGGCTTGGGCAGCGTGAAGGAGCCGTTAATCGCGGTCGCGATTTCCGCAATCTGGGGAATCTACGGAGCGATATATTTCGTCCGCAACTCGAAGAAGAAGGGGAAATCAACAATATTGGTCGCCAAGCCGGCGTAGCGAGCCACGCCGGTCGTAACCCCGGGGGCGGATGGTGCTTCGGCGCCGTCCGCCCCCAATCCCATTTGCGAAAGTCGTATAGTATCGGTCCGTGACTGAAGCCGAGCACAAGCATCCGCCTGCCGACCCCGCGCCCGAGACGGATATTTTTGATCTGGCGCTGCTGTCCGACGTCGGAACCAATCGTCCCGACAACGAAGACTCCTGCGGCCATCTGATCGACGCGCCGGACGCCGCGGTCTTCGCGGTCGCCGACGGAATCGGCGGCTATGACGGCGGCGAAGTCGCAAGCTCTATGGCGATCGAGCTGACCTTGCAGGCGTGGCGTGAAAGTCCCGCCTCGTGGGGCGCGGCCAAACGCCTGGCGCGCGCCGTGCAGTTCGCCAATATCGAAATTCACAATCGTGCGCTCGCGGTGCCGGAGCTCCGCAGGATGGGCACCACGCTGACTGCGGTCGCGATCGACAAGGGGATGCTCGCGGCCGCGCACGTCGGAGATTGCCGGCTCTATCTCGCGCGCCGACATACGATTTCGCAGCTCACCAAGGATCACACGATGGTCGCGGAGAAGGTTCGGATGGGCCTGCTCACCGCTGAGCGCGCGCGCAATCATCCAGAGCGCTCGATGCTGGTGCGGAGTATCGGGCAGGAGCTGATCGTTTCGGTCGATCGAATCTCGATACCGCTGGTGCAGGGCGATCGCCTGATTCTATGCAGCGACGGATTGCACAACGTGCTGCGCGACAGCGAGCTCGAGCACATGACACGCGATCTCGATGCGGCCGCAGCGTGCCGCAACCTGGTCGAGACCGCGAACCAACGCGGAACGGCCGACAATCTGACCGTCGCGGTGTTCATGATGCTCGCCGATACGGGCCTCGCACCTACCTCACCTGGATGGCGCGCCAGGCTTGGCCGCCTGTTCGTCAGAGGCGCGTGAGCGATTGAATCGCAGCGGACGGCGGCTGGTTTGGGACGTCATGGCATGGTAACTTCCGCGCCCAGACCCTATCTCTGCCAGGCATAGATTCCATGCGCGAGGTCAGCGTCGGCGAAACCCTCGATCAGTACAAGCTTACCGAGGTGATCGCGCGCAGCGGGATGGCGTCGATCTTCAAAGGGATCGACATTACCAACGGACAGACCGTCGCGATCAAGGTTCCCTATCTTCAGTTCGAAAGCGACGTAATTTTCTACAGCCGCTTCCAGCGCGAAGAGGAAGTAGTCCGCCGGCTTGACCATCGCAACGTCATCAAGATCATGACGCCCCGGCACAAAAGCCGGATGTATATCGCGATGGAGTTCGTGGACGGCACCTCGCTACGCGAGTTGATGCGCAACGAACGGCCGATGGCGACCGCGAAAGCTCTTGGCTACGCGATCCAGATTTGCGAAGCGCTGGTCTACATGCACGGCGAGAAAGTGGTGCATCGCGATTTGAAGCCGGAAAACATGCTCGTGACCGGCGACGGCACCGTAAAGATCATGGATTTCGGGATCGCGCTGGATGAATCAGCCCGGCGGCTCACGTGGTCGGGGTTGTCGTCGACCATCGGCACGCCCGACTATATGGCGCCGGAGCAGGTAAGCGGCCGGCGCGGCGATGCGCGCACGGATATCTACGCGTTGGGCGTGATCTTGTATGAGATGCTGACCGGGAATCTGCCGTTTTCGGGTCCGAATGTTTACAACGTGATGCGCGCGAAGACCAACGAGGATCCGCACCCACCGTCCGAGTTCGTAAAGGATTTCGATCCCAAGCTGGAAGATATCATCCTGCACGCGATCGAGACCGCGCCCAAAAACCGTTACGCGAGCGCCGCCGAGATGCTTGCCGATTTGCGCGATCCGTCGCGGGTGGTTCCGCACGGACGCGCCGCGCATCTGAAGCCGCGCAGCCTGCGCATGCAGAAATTCCGGCGTACGGCGGGTTTCGTGCTGTTTTTCGCGTCGCTCATCGGATTCTTCGTGTTCCTGATCTGGATCGCCAACCGCTATCCCGCGTCGCAGGTCGCGCCGCGTAAATCCTTCCGAGGGGAAATGAGATGACACGCCGCCGCTTAAGTTTCACTCTTTGCGCCCTCGCGATCGCCGCCGCAGCGCCGATGCTGTTAGCTGCCAGCCGCGCGCACGCCGAGTCCGTATCGCCCGCGATCCCGTTCGATCAATCGCTCAACCTTGCGTGGGTGCTGATCGCCGGGTTTCTCGTGATGTTCATGCAGGTCGGCTTTGCGATGGTCGAAACCGGTTTCACGCGATCGAAAAACGCGGTCAACACAATGGCGATGAACCTGATCATCTATCCGATCTGCGTGATCGGATTCTGGCTCACCGGCTATGGGTTCATGATGGGCGGCGTACATGAGTGGCCCTCGCTCGGTTCGGCCCAGATTGGGCATCACGAACTCGCGCTCACGATCGGCAGCCATGCATGGGGGATCCTGGGCTTCAGCAAATTCTCTCTCGCCAGCGTCAGCCACGATCCCACGAGCCTCGCGATGTTTTTGTTCGCGGTCGTGTTCATGGACACCGCCGCGACTATCCCGACCGGCGCGATGGCCGAGCGGTGGAAGTTCTCCGCGTTTTTCATTTACGGATTTTTCATCTCGATGTTCCTGTATCCGCTATATGGCAACTGGGTGTGGGGCGGAGGATGGCTCTCGCAGCTCGGCGTCAACCTGGGCCTGGGACACGGCCACGTCGATTTCGCCGGCTCATCGGTGGTTCACATGACGGGCGGAGTAGTCGCGCTGGCCGGAGTGATCGTGCTCGGGCCGCGCATCGGAAGATTTCGGCGCGACGGCGCTATCGGCGCGCTTCCCGGACACAACCTGCCGATGGCGGTAGTGGGAACGCTGATCCTGGCCTTCGGATGGTTCGGGTTCAACGCCGGCTCAACGCTGGCCGCGACCGACTCGCGGATCGGCGTGATCGCGGTGAACACGATGCTCTCGTCGTCGTCGGGAGCGCTCGCCGCGCTCATCTACCTGTGGCATCGCTACAAAAAGCCGGACATCGCGATGGCGTGCAACGGCCTGCTCGGCGGATTGGTCGCGATCACGGCGCCGTGCGCATTCGTTACTCCGTCGGCGGCGGTATTGATCGGGATCATCGCGGGACTCGTGGTGGTCGCGGCGGTGATCGAGCTCGAGCGGCGCTTCAGGCTCGACGATCCGGTCGGAGCGATCGCGGTGCACGGCGCGTGCGGATTATGGGGATCGCTCGCGCTCGGAATCTTTGCCGACGGCAGCTACGGCGAGGGATGGAACGCGGTGGCGGGTCCCGTGCGGGGCCTGCTCTACGGCGACCCCGGGCAATTCGTTGCTCAGCTTATCGGTGTCACCGTGAACATCGTCGTGATATTCGGACTAGCATGGATCTTCTTCACCATAATCGAGCGAACGATGGGAAATAGGGTGTTGGCGGAAGTGGAGTGGTCGGGGCTCGATGCGCTTGAAATGGGCAGCGAAGCATATCCGCACGTCTGAGCGGACGATCGTCCGGATCGCGGCCGGATTGGCGATCGCACTGTGGATCGTGAGTTCGGCGGCTGCCGCGCACGCACAGGTCGGTGCGCGCGACTTTCCGGACACACTGGTCACGCAGGATCCAGATCCCTCTAACGAACTGGATCTGCTGCCTGGAATGGCGAGCAGCAATGGCCAGAACAGTTTCTCGTTCTCCTTCGAGTTCGAGAAAAAGATCAGCGAGAACACCAGCATCCAGCTCTCCGAGGCGATCAACGATCCTCTGAGACGAAGGCTGCGCTCCAGCACCGGTCTATCGAACCTCCAGATTCTGCCGAAGTGGGCATTCTTCGCGTCCGACGAGCATGAATTGAGACTCGCGATCGGTTTGCAGATCGATGCCCCGACTGGCGAAATCTCGGCCGGCGCCGACGGCCATACGCGCGGCGGACCTCTGCTGATGCTCGCAAAAGGAATGGGCGATCTGAGCTCGAAAGGTCCGCTGTTTTATCTGCGCCCGTTCGCGATTCAGGCCGACGCCGGATATGTGCCGACCTGGAATGGCTACGAGAGCGATCTCGGGGAGGCGGACGTGGCGCTGTCGTACTCGATGCCATACCTGGCGGCGTCGGAAGATTCCGTTTTGCGCGTACCGATCATTTCGCGGCTGGTGCCGATCGTCGAGTTCAACTATCAGCAAATCCTCGACGGACGCGCTAACAAGACGCCGCCAGAATTCCTGATCACGCCGGAGCTCGGCTACCAGTCCGATGCGTATCAGATCACGGTCGGCGGACAGTTCGGGCTAAATGGATACGGTCAAAGCCAGGAAAAGTCGGCGATAGTCGGAATGCTAAGTCTCTACCTGACCCATTTCATCCCCGAGCTGCGCTGGACCCCGTTCTGAAAGCGGCGCGAGACTTGACGCCGATTTCCTGCATCTGCGATAGCAATTTCATAACAACGCATTTCGCGCGAGCGCACGGAGGGTTGGTTTCATGGCCTACAGCGATATTCTTTATGAAAAGCACGACAAAATCGCGACGATAACGATCAATCGTCCGCATGCGATGAATTCCGGCACGATTCGGACCTGGGCCGAGATCGGCCAGGCGTTCGGCGAAGCCGAGCACGACGCATCGGTGCACGTGGTCGTGATCACCGGAGCGGGCCGCGCATTTTGTGCCGGCGACGACGTAAAGGAAATTTTCCTCAATCCCGAATTTCGCGACGCCAAGCCCTCCAAGCGCACCGAGGTCGAGGAGTGGCGCACGCATCAGCCGGTCGCGCTGGATTTCCTCGTCACCTACCCGAAGCCGACCATCGCGTCGGTCAACGGCGCCGCCGTCGGCTACGGATGCGATATCGCGCTGATGTGCGACATGCGTATCTGCTCGGACCAGGCGCGCTTTGGCGAGGTCTTCATCCGCCGCGGCTTGATTCCCGAAGCGGGCGGCTTGCTTGTGCTGCCGCGCCTGGTCGGTCTTGCGCGCGCGTACGAGCTGATCTTGAGCGGTGACATTATCGACGCGAACGAAGCCGAGCGAATCGGGATGGTGAACAAGGTCGTGCCGCACGCGCAGCTCGGCGAGGCGACGGCGGCGTTCGCACAGAAGATCGCAGCGCAGGCGCCCTTGGCGCAGCGCCTTGCCAAGGAAGCGTTGCGGGTCGGCTTGAATCTTAATCTGCCATATTTTTTCGACTATCAGCGCCATGGACAGAGAATGATGCTAACCTCGCAAGATCATTTGGAAGGCGCCAAGTCGTTCGTCGAGAAGCGCGCCGCCAATTTCAAGGGAGAATAGTTAGTTCGTAGCATTTCGGGAGGACCGGGGAAGATGAAGGGTCGGGATTTGTGCGTTATCGCATTCGTATTCGTTTGTGCGGCATGTGGTGGAAGTTCAGGAGGGAGCAGCGGCGGACCGAAACCGCAGCCGATCAACCAGACAGTTCAAGTCCCCGGCCTGATGACGACCGGCCGATTCACCAAGGCGGTAACGCTCACTTCCGGTGACGTGCTCGAGGTGGCAGGCTTCGGCTCGCTTCAGGCCGTCATTCTCGCGTCCAGCGAGATCTATCATCCGCAGACGGACACCTTTTCCGTGGTCTCGAATCAATTGCCAATCCCGGCCACTCGGCTGTGCCTCGCGGCGTTAAACGACGGCACCGCGCTTGAGATCGGCGGCCAGGGCAGCAATGGCAACGCCCTGCTGCAGACCGAGGTTTACAATCCCGCGTCCAACAGCTTCGCGCCAACCACTGGCGCAATGAACGATGCCCGCTACGGATGCACCGCCACGACGCTTTCAGATGGAACCGTGCTGATCGCAGGAGGCAACGACAGTTCCGGCGACGGCATCGACACTGCCGAGATTTACGATCCTGCCTCGGGAACTTTCTCGTACACGGGCGATATGCTCTCGCCGCGCTCGTTCCATTCCGCGGTGCTGTTGGCCAGCGGCGAGGTTTTGCTCGCGGGCGGCCTGAATGGGACTACCCTGCTCTCCAGCGCCGAGCTTTACGATCCCACGAGCAAAACGTTTACCGCGACCGCGGGTCCACTCAACACCGCCCGCGAAGATTTTGGGGCGGTTCTCCTGAGCGACGGGCGCGTGCTTCTGGCCGGAGGGGCGGGCGCGGCGGGAAGCCTCGACACGGCGGAGCTGTACGACCCCAACGCTTCAACCTTCAGCTTCACCGCAAACAATATGAGTGACGCGAGAAGAACGCCGTCGGTCGCGGCGCTTTCCAATGGAAATGCGATCGTTGGGGGCGGAAGCAGCAGCTTTCCGAATCAGACCCCGATCGCCAGTTGCGATTTGTTCGACGCAGCCAACAATACTTTCTCGCCAACCGCTCCGCTCCATATTGGGCGGATGGAGGCGGCCGCCGTGGTTTTGCCCGGCGGCTCGCCGCTAATTCTTGGCGGGATTGACTTTCAGGGAACCTCCGGCGGGAACTACGAACCTAGCGGAGAAATCTACGATCCGACCGCTGCAACTTTCACCGTGACAGGCGGCCTCAACTCGCTTCGGATCGCGTACGCGTCGGCGCGGCTCGACAATGGCGAAGTCCTCATCGCGGGCGGCGCCACCCAGAGCGGGCCGCTCGCGACGGCTGAGGTGTTTGATCCCTCGACGGGGTATTTCACACCCACCGCGAACAATCTGGACGTAGCCCGCGTATCGCTGAACGCGGTCACGCTTCCCAGCGGCAAGGTGTTGATCGACGGAGGCAGCACGGGCACCACCGCCGAGCTCTTCGATCCGGCGACCATGAGCTTTGCGCTCACCGGCTCGATGACCGCGGCACGCTCCGTGGCGACGGCGACACTGCTTAACGATGGCACGGTTCTGATCGCTGGCGGACTCGATCTGGGCGGCGACTCGCTCGATACGGCGGAGATCTATAATCCGAAAACCGCAACCTTCACCGCGACCAGCGGGGTGATGACGACGCCGCGCGCACTCCACACTGCGACATTGCTCAAGAATGGTGAAGTGCTGCTCGCAGGCGGCAGCACCAGCTCCGATTTTTCCGACGTACTCGATACCGCGGAAATCTACAATCCCAAGACTCAGACGTTTACCGCAACTGCCGGAACGATGACCTCGCTGCGTGCGAGCGCGACCGCAAATCTGCTCAAAAACGGCCAGGTTCTGATTGCCGGCGGAGCGATCGCCAACGGCAGCTCGCTCGCCAGCGCCGAGTTGTTCGATCCGGCGACCGGCCAGTTCACGGCGACTTCGGGATCGATGAGCAATTCGCGCGTCTTCCAGTCCTCGGTCAGTTTGCCGAATGGAGAAGTAATGATCGCGGGCGGAAGTATCGGGACATTCAGCGGAGTGATCTCATACACATCGGTGGCTACCGTGGATTTTTACGATCCATCATCGCAACAGTTCGTTCCAGCGGTACCGATGATCTCGCCACGCGATTTCTTTGTCGCCACTTTGCTGACCTCGGGAAAAGTATTGCTTCCCGCAGGCCGGGTAACCAGCCCGACGGGTGTCGGTACCGCGGCGCTCGAGACCGCCGAGATTTACACGCCGTAACTGATGAGGAACGCCATGAATCGACGGACTCTACTCGCGCTCGTACTCCCTCTGATCGTTGCGGCATCCGCACCAGCGTATGCGGCAGAATCCGCGGCGGTCGCGAAGCGCGCGGCGATTCTGGCGCCGGCCAATCGCGCCCAGGCGTTTCGCACCATGGATCAGGTATTCCCCTATCACGTCATTGCGCGGGGCGGACCGGTCGCCGCGTTGCCGGGCGGGGGACAAAAGCTAGAAGTCGTCTACAATTTCAAGGGCAAGCGCCGGACTCTGGACGATTTACTCACGCGCTCGCGCACTCAGGGGTTCCTGGTAATCAAGGACGGCACGATCGTCGATGAGCGTTACTTCAATGGCGCTGACGGCAATACCAAGTTCACTTCGTGGTCGGTCGCCAAGTCCTTCACCTCGACGCTGGTCGGCCTTGCGCTGGCCGACGGCAAGATCAAAAGCCTCGATGATCCGGTGACCGATTATCTTCCCGAGCTGAAAGGCTCAGGTTACGACGGGGTACCGATCAAAGATCTTCTGGAAATGTCGTCCGGAGTGAAGTTCACCGAGGACTACGGCGACAACAAGTCCGACGTCCAGATCATGTGGAACAAGACCATGACGCAGCAGTCGGAGACTCTCGACGAGTACGCGAAGACGCTGCGGCCGCGCCGAAAAGCCCGGCACCAAGTTCGTCTATCGCAGTGTCGATACTGCTGTGCTCGGGCTACTCGTCAAGCGCGTGACTGGTATGCCGATGGCCACGATGCTGTCGGAACGTATCTGGAAGCCACTCGGGATGGAGCAGGACGCGACCTGGCTCACCGACGGCCCGGGACCAGACGCAACCGAGGCTGGCTATTGCTGTATCAATGCGACCCTGCGCGACTACGGCCGCTTCGGATTGCTGTTTTTGCACGACGGTAAAATTGGCGACAAGCAGATTGTTCCCGCGTCGTGGATCAAGGCCGCGACCAATCCGCAAGGTCCGCAAGTCGGATGGGGCAAATTGTTCCCGGGAGATCCTGGCGCATACGGTTATCAGTGGTGGCTCATCTATCCGGGTGAAGGCCACGCCTACTCCGCTGAGGGTGTGTTCTTTCAGTTCATCTATGTGAGCCCCAAGTACAACATGGTGATCGTCAAGACCAGCGCGTACGATGATTTCTGGGATGATCAACTTGGTATTGAGCAACTCGTCGCGTTCGACGCAATCGGGCAGGTTCTGAGTAAGCACTGAGCGCGCGAGCTTCGCCGTCTGCCACTCTCAGCGCGTCGCAAACAGCAGTGTCAATTTGCGCGTCATTGCGTCTCGTATCTCGCAACTTAATGCCATAGGTAACATGTCGGAGCAGATAGACTTCCAGCCTATCAGGCGCAATTTGCGCAGCGATTAGTGAGGCAGAGAGGCGTCGGTGCCTCAAGGAAATCGGATCGGCGGGCTCTGTATTGCATAAAATAATGTTTTATTGATGTTCACCCTTTGTTATCCTTGACACAATCCTGTTTTCCCATTACCTTCGTCAAATCCCAGTGAGGATTGCCTTATGAAATTAGGTGGCGATATTCCCGAGCTCGACGCCATCGACCTGCAGATTCTGAACATCCTGCAGAACAACGGCCGAATTGCGCATGTCAAGCTCGCCGAACAGGTTGGACTCTCCGCGCCGTCGGTGATCGAACGCGTCAAGAAGCTCGAAGACAGCGGCGTCATCTGCGGCTATCACGCCGCGCTCGATGCGCGCCGTCTCGCCAAGGACGTGACCGCATTCATCGGCGTCTCGATCGCGCATCCGAAAACTATCAGGCTCTTCGAACAGAGCGTCGATCTGCTCGACGACGTTCTTGAGTGTCATCACGTCACGGGTCAGCACACGATTCTCCTGAAGATCAAAACCGACAACACTTCGTCGCTCGAGCGGCTCATCAGCGCGATCCGCTCGATCGAGGGAGTGGCGCGGACGGAGACGATGGTGGTGCTTTCGACCCATACCGAGCGCAGCCAGATCGCGGTGCATTCCAACGGCGAGGCGACCGAGCCGGGCAACGGCCACGGCCGCCGCAGCCGTCACGCGCCGAAGCCGGTTGCGCTCCCTGACCCGAGACGGATGTGAGCCATGCACAATCGGAGCAGTCTTCCCGAGCGCGAAGGCCTATATGATCCCGCACATGAGCACGACGCATGCGGAGTCGGTTTCGTCGTCAACATAAAGGGCGAGCGTTCGCATGAGATCGTCGCGAAGGCACTGCAAGTCCTCGATAACCTGACGCATCGGGGCGCCTGCGGATGCGATCCGACCTCCGGCGACGGCGCCGGAGTGCTGGTTCAGATTCCCCACGAATTCTTGAAGCACGAAGCGATCAAATGTGGCTTCGATCTTCCGGCTCCTGGCAAATACGGAGTCGGCCAGGTTTTCCTGCCGCTCGAGGCCAACAAGCGCGCTGCGTGCGAAGCCGCCTTCGAGAAAATCGTGCGTGAGGAAGGGCAGCACGTCCTCGGATGGCGCACCGTCCCGGTAGTCCCCAGCGCGTGCGGCGAGATCGCGCGGCGCGGCCTGCCCGAGGTGCGGCAGGTGTTCATCGGACCCGGCGCCGGCGTCGCCGATCAAGAGGCGCTCGAGCGCAAGCTCTATGTAATCCGCAAGCGCGCGTTCCACGCGATCGAGTCTCTCGGGTTGGCAGGACAGGAGCTATTTTATTTCTGCTCGCTCTCCACCCTGACGATTGTTTACAAGGGCCAACTGATCTCGCATCAGATCCCGAAGTTCTATCCCGACTTGCTTGATCCTGCGTTCGCCAGCGCGCTCGCGATGGTGCATCAGCGCTTTTCGACCAACACCTTTCCGTCGTGGGATCGGGCGCATCCGTTCCGCTTCCTCTCTCACAACGGTGAGATAAATACGCTGCGTGGAAATGAAAACTGGATGCATGCGCGGCAGATGATGTTCTCGTCGCCGCTTTTCGGCGCGGATATCACCAAGCTGCCGCCGATCGTCGAGCCGACCCAGACCGACTCTGCCAAGTTCGACAACGTGCTCGAACTGCTGGTACGTACCGGGCGCCCGATCGCTCACGCTGTGATGATGATGATCCCGGAGGCGTGGCAGAACGATCCGCTGATGAGCGCGAACAAGCGCGCGTTCTATGAATTTCACGCCTCGATGATGGAGCCGTGGGACGGCCCCGCCTCGATCGCTTTTACTGACGGCGTTCGAATCGGCGCGGTGCTCGATCGCAACGGCCTCCGTCCCTCGCGCTACCTCGTTACGAAGGACGGGCTGGTCGTAATGGCGTCGGAGACGGGCGTGCTCGATATCCCGCCCGAGCAGGTCGCGCGCAAGGGCCGCCTGCAACCCGGAAAGATGTTCCTGGTCGATACCGCTCTCGGGCGGATCGTTCAGGATGAGGAAATCAAGAACGGCTTTGCCGCGCGCCAGCCGTATCGCGCTTGGCTGGATGAAAATCTGATCAAGCTCGAAGAGCTGCCCGCGCCGCCGAGCGCACCCGCGATCGCCGGATTCGAGGGGATGGATCTGCTCAAGCAGCAGCAAGCCTTCGGCTACTCGATCGAGGATCTGAAACTGATTCTCGCGCCGATGGCGGTGAATGCGCAGGAGCCGGTGGGCTCGATGGGCACCGACACGCCGCTTGCGGTGCTCTCGGACAAGGCGCCGCCGCTGTTCAACTACTTCAAGCAACTCTTTGCGCAGGTGACGAATCCACCGATCGATCCGATTCGCGAAGAATTGGTGACCTCGGCCGAAACGACGATCGGCTCCGAGCAGAACCTGTTCGAGGAGTCGCCGGCGCATTGCCGCCAGCTACGGCTCAAGACGCCCATCATCACCAACGAAGAACTCGAGCAGATTAAACGCCTGGCCGAGCCGGGCCTGCGCGCGATTACGCTGCCAACGCTGTTTCGGGTGTGCGACGGCGAAGCCGGCCTGCGCTCCGCGCTCGATGATTTGTGCGCCAAGGCGTCAAAAGCGATCGCGGACGGATTCACGATTATCGTGCTGTCGGATCGCGGAGTGAATTCCGAGTTCGCGGCGCTCCCGAGCCTGCTTGCGACGGCCGGCGTGCATCATCATCTGATTCGCGAGGGCACGCGCACGCGGTGCGGTATCGCGGTCGAATCCGGCGAGCCGCGCGAGGCGATGCATTGCTGCCTTCTCGCCGGATATGGTGCAGGCGCGATCAATCCCTACCTCGCGTACGCGACGCTTGCCGGGATGATCGAAGACGGACGCCTGCCTGATCTCGACGAGGACACCGCCGTCCACAATTTCATCAAGGCTGCCACCAAGAGCATGATCAAGGTGGCGTCGAAGATGGGAATCTCTACGATTCAGAGCTATCGCGGCGCGCAAATCTTCGAAGCAATCGGCCTCTGCCGCGAGGTGATCGACAAGTACTTCACCTGGACCGCCTCGCGCGTCGGCGGAGTCGGCCTCGATACGATCGCGCGCGAGACTTCTGCGCGTCATCGCCACGCATTCGAGATGCAACCGAATCTCGACGGCGAGCTCGACGCCGGCGGCTTCTACCAGTGGCGCCGCCGCGGCGAGTTCCATATGTACAATCCCAACACGATCGCGAAGCTGCAGCATTCCGTGCGCTCCGGCAACTACCGGCTGTTCAAGGAATACTCGCGGCTGGTCGATGAGCAGAGCCGCAACCTCGCGACGCTGCGCTCGCTGCTTAAGTTCAAATTCGAGCGGCCGCCGGTTCCGATCGAGGAAGTCGAGCCGGCCACGGAGATCGTCAAGCGCTTCAAGACCGGCGCGATGTCATTTGGATCGATCGGCAAGGAAGCGCACGAAAATCTCGCGATCGCGATGAACCGGCTGGGGGGCAAGAGCAATACCGGCGAAGGCGGCGAAGATCCCGCCCGATTCGAGCCCGATCCAAATGGTGATTGGCGCCGTAGCGCGATCAAGCAGGTTGCATCGGCGCGCTTCGGAGTGACCAGCCACTATCTGGTCAACGCCGACGAGCTTCAGATTAAAATGGCTCAGGGAGCCAAGCCGGGAGAAGGCGGCCAACTGCCGGGACATAAGGTCGACGACTTCATCGCGAAGATTCGTTACTCGACGCCTGGCGTCGGACTCATCTCGCCGCCTCCGCATCACGATATTTATTCGATCGAGGACCTGGCGCAGCTCATCCACGATCTGAAGAACGCGAACAACCGCGCGCGCATCAGCGTCAAGCTCGTCGCAGAAGTCGGCGTCGGCACGATCGCCGCGGGAGTCGCCAAGGCCAAAGCCGACGTGGTACTGATAAGCGGGTACGACGGCGGCACCGGCGCGTCTCCGCTGCAATCGATCAAGCATGCCGGCGTGCCGTGGGAGCTCGGACTTGCCGAGACCCAGCAAGTGCTCGTGATGAATGGTCTGCGCGGGCGCATCCGCGTTGAGACCGACGGCCAGTTGAAAACCGGACGCGACGTCGCGATCGCGGCGCTCTTGGGCGCAGAGGAATTTGGCTTCGCGTCGGCGGCGCTGGTCGCCTCGGGCTGCATCATGATGCGCGTGTGTCACCTGAATACCTGTCCGGTCGGAATCGCGACCCAGGATCCGGAGCTACGCAAGAAGTTCGAAGGCAAGCCTGAGCACGTCGTCAACTTGATGATGTTTATCGCCGACGAATTGCGCGAGCACATGGCGTCGCTCGGCTTCCGCACCGTGGCCGAAATGGTCGGGCATGTTGAGTGCCTGGACACGAACGAAGCGATCGGCCATTGGAAGGCGCGCAACGTCGATCTGAGCAAGATTCTGCACAAGCCCGATGTGGCGGCCGACGAGCCGCTACACGCGATCGAGTCGCAGGATCATGGACTCGACAAGGCGCTCGATAATCAGCTGATTGAACTGTCGCGCGACGCCCTCGAGCATCGCCGGCCGGTCGAGATTCATCTGCCGATTCGTAACGTCAATCGCACTGCGGCTGCGATGCTATCGGCTGAGGTCTCGCGTCGCTTCGGCGCGGAGGGGCTGCCTCCCTACACGATCCAGATTCACTTCAAAGGTTCCGCTGGCCAGAGTTTTGGCGGATGGCTCGCGCCGGGAATCGCGCTCTATCTCGAAGGTGACGCGAACGATTATTGCGGCAAGGGGCTATCGGGCGGCTTCATGGCGGTGCGTCCGCCGCAGGAGGCTACCTTCAAGGCCGAGGAAAATATTCTGATCGGCAACACCGCACTCTACGGCGCAACCGGAGGCGAGGCATTCTTTCGCGGCGTAGCCGGCGAGCGTTTTGCGGTGCGTAACAGCGGCGCGCACGCGGTCGTTGAAGGCGTAGGCGATCATGGATGCGAATACATGACGCGCGGACTGGTCGTCGTGCTGGGAAAGACAGGGCGCAACTTCGCGGCCGGAATGTCGGGCGGCCTCGCCTACGTTCTGGATGAAGACGGCAGTTTCGCGCCGCGGTGCAACCTCGGGATGGTCGAGCTGGGCGCGGTCACCGACCCGGACGATCTGAAGCAGTTGCACGCGCTCATCACGCGTCATCGCCAATACACCCAGAGCGCGGTCGCGGCGCGGATCCTGGCCGATTGGGATGCATACGCCGCCAAGTTCGTGAAGGTGCTGCCGACGGAGTATCGCATGGTGCTCGAACGCCAGCATCTGGGCCGCGGCAACGACATGGCGCGGCTCGCTGCGGTCTGATTTCGCGCGAGCGGTTCACAGCCGAGCGCACCAGCGCAGGAGAATCGTTTTAGATGGGAAAGATCACGGGCTTCATGGAGATCAAGCGCGAGACGCCGCACAAGCGTCCCGTCGCCGAACGCCTTAAAGATTGGCGCGAGTTTGATCTCAAAATGCCCGAGGATAAGCTCGCCCGCCAGGGCGCGCGCTGCATGGATTGCGGAATCCCCTTCTGCCACAAGGGCTGTCCGCTCGGCAACATCATTCCCGACTGGAACGATCTGATTTACCGCGGCAGGTGGCGCGACGCGATCGAGCGTCTGCACTCGACCAATAATTTTCCCGAGTTCACCGGCCGCATTTGTCCCGCGCCATGCGAAGAGGCCTGTGTCCTCAACATCAACAACGATCCGGTCACAATCAAGTTGATCGAGAAGAACATCGTCGATCATGCGTGGGCCGAAGGCTGGATCACGCCGCTGCCCGCCGCGCGCAAAACCGGCAAGCGCGTCGCCGTGGTCGGCTCTGGACCGTCGGGGCTTGCCTGCGCGCAGCAACTCGCGCGGGCTGGCCATTCGGTTACACTTTACGAGCGCTCGGACCGGATCGGCGGACTGCTGATGTACGGAATTCCGGATTTCAAACTCGAAAAACGCCACGTTCTGCGCCGCGTCGAGCAGATGCGCGCGGAGGGCGTCGAGTTCGTCACCAATTGCCGCGTCGGGATTGATCTCCACGCCGACGAGCTGCGCGCAAAGCACGACGCGATCTGCCTGACGCTCGGCGCGACCAAGCCGCGCGATCTGCCGATGCCCGGCCGCGAGCTTGGCGGGATCCATTTCGCGATGGATTTTCTTCCGCAGCAGAACAAGCGCGGCTTCGGCGATACGATCGATCCGCGCGTCTCGATCACGGCGAAGGGCAAACGCGTCGTGATCCTTGGCGGCGGCGACACCGGCTCCGACTGCCTGGGAACCTCGAATCGGCAGGGCGCTCTCAGCGTCAGCCAGTTCGAGCTTCTGCCGATGCCGCCCGAGAGCCGCACCGCCGACATGCCGTGGCCGGACTGGCCGATGATCCTGCGCACCTCGAGCTCGCACGAGGAAGGCGTGCTTCGCGACTGGAGCATCAACACGCGCTCGTTCAGCGGAACCGGCGGCCAGGTCAAAAAGCTTCACGGTGTGCGGCTCAATTGGAAGCGCGACGGCGGCCGCAACGTGATGGAGGAAATCGCGGGCAGCGAATTCGATCTCGATTGCGATCTGGTCTTGCTGGCGCTCGGCTTCCTCGGCCCGGAACCGGAAGGGATTATCTCAGAGCTGGGATTGAAGCTCGATGCGCGCAGCAATATCGCAACCGAGAATTACGCCTCGAGCGTCCCCGGAGTCTTCGCGGCGGGCGACGCACGGCGCGGACAGTCGCTGGTGGTATGGGCAATCTGGGAAGGCCGCGAATGCGCTCGCGCGTGCGACGCCTACCTGATGGGCGAGACGTTCCTGCCGACCAGCCCCGAACTGTAGCGCGGCGCGGGCGCTCCAGGAGCCTACGCGCGATGATCAAACTTTACGACTATCTGCCGTCCGGCAATGCCTACAAGGTCCGCCTTCTGCTGACTCAGCTCGGCGTCCCTTTCGAGCGAATCGAACTCGACATCGTGAAGGGCGAGACTCGAACGCCGGAGTTTCTCGCCAAGTTTCCCAACGGGCGAATTCCCGCGGTCGAGTTTGAAGACGGACGCCGCCTGTTCGAATCCAACGCGATTCTCTGGTACTTGGCCGAGGGCACGCCGATGCTGCCCGCCCATCCCTTCGCACGCGCGCGAGGGCTCCAGTGGCTATTCTTCGAGCAATACAGTCACGAACCGTTCATCGCGGTCGCGCGATTTCTCGCGATGTATCCGCAGGCCCCCGACGAGCGCCGGGCGAGCCTCGCGCGAATCATGAAGCTCGGTTACGACGCACTCGGCGTCATGGAAGCGCATCTGAATTCGCGTGAGTGGTTCACGGACGGAAAATATTCGATCGCCGATATCGCTCTCTACGCGTACACGCACGTGGCGGGCGAGGGCGGCTACGACTTGTCCGCGTACCCGGCTATTCGTGCATGGCTCGCGCGGGTGAGCGCTCAGCCCAAGCACATCCCGATCACACGAGCGTGACGGCAACTAGCGCCGAAGGCCCATTGTTGTCGAGCTTCTTCATCACCCATTCGATTCGATCCTCACCCCAGAACGGCTCGCCCTCGACAATAAATGTAGGCACGCCGAATATGCTATCGCGATCGGCTTCTGCAAAGCACGCATCGAGGTCGCTGCGCGCGCCGCTATCGGCGTAACGCGCGAACTCGCTCGTGTCGAGACCGACCTCGTTAATCACGGCGCCAATCGCGCCCCGATCCTCGACGTCCAGCTCGGCCCGCCAGAAGCGCTCGAACACGCGGTCGGAGTATTCACGGAAGCGTCCTCCGCGTTCCGCGAACAATCCGCCATAGAAGGCGATGCGGCAACTGAAAATCTTTTTCGGCGGAAAAATGACGAGTCCGCGCTCCTTCGCGATCCTCCGCGCGTCGATATACAGATACCGAACCTTGCGCCGATCTGCGTCGGCATTGTCGAGGTTGCCGTAGGTCTTCCGGATGTTGACGCCATAGGGAATGAAGCGCACGCGCACGCGATGCGACCGCTCGAGCGCATACGCCGGCGCCATCGCGAGGTACGTGAACGGACTCGTGTACGCGAAGTAAAACTTGATTTCGAGTTCGTCCGCCGCGTCCACAGGATTTCCTCAGCGCGCGAGCAATGATTCGTACTCCGCCGCGCGTGCTAGTTTGCGATCGAAGGTTGCCAAAGGGCATTTCAAGCGACGCGCGAGGAACAGATAGGAAGCATCATAAATCGTCAGTTCCGCTTCGAGGGCAACGTTCAAAATCTGTTGCGTGGAGACGCGAACGAGCCGGATCGGCAGGCGCAATGCGTCGTGCAGATTGTCGCGAATCGTTTGGTTCGCCGCGCTGCTGAGATTTAGTTTGTGCAAAGCGACGCTGGCGAGTTCATATCGGAGAATATCTGGCGCGAATAACGTCTGTCCCCTAAGCAGAGTCTCTGCCTCGGCGGCCCGCGGCTCGACGAAAAAACGCGCGGCGAGGACTGACGCGTCAACGACTCGCGCGCGCATCGCGATCGCGACGGATGATGTCAGTCGCTTCGTCGGGAGTGCGCAGGCCCCTACGATCCACGCGCTCGAGCGCTTCTTCGAGATCGAGAGTGGCTGCTTCGGTCTCGAGAATCGAGAGCAACTCACCTTGTAGCGATCTATGATTAGCCTTGGCGCGGGCGCGCAGGCGCCGGACCAACTTGCTGGGAACTTTTTTTATCGACAGATTCACCAGTCACGAATGCTCCAAAATGGCTCCGTTACAGAACCATCGTATCATGGCCGTTTTTCAGCCGCCATCACCATCGCGAGGAAGTCCGCCAGATGCATCACGCGCGTGTTCGAGCCGCGGCGGCGGAGTTCGGCGGCGATTTGGAACTCGCAGCCCGGGTTCGCGAGGATGACGTAATCGGCGCCGGTCGCGGCGATGTTTTCCGCCTTTCGCTGCGCGAGCGCCCGCGCCATCGCGGGCTCGGTCAGGTTGTAGCTGCCGGCGCTGCCGCAACACATGTCGGATTCGGGAAGCTCGATTAGGTCGAGACCGGGAATCGAGCGCAACAGTCTACGGGGCGCTTCGCGCACGCCCATCCCGTGCGCCAGATGACATGCGTCGTGATAGGTGACGGTGCATCGGAACTCAGGCATCACGAATCGCTCACTCGCCAGCAGCAACGCGCTCAGGTCAGTGATTTTTTCTGCGATCGCGCGCGCCTCGCTGGCCAGTTCCGCATCATCCCTCAGCAGAAGTCCATACTCGGCGAGCGCGGTTGAGCATCCCGACGCGGCAGACACGATCGAATCCGCGGCGCTGCGGATGATCGCGCGCACGTTGGCGCGCGCGAATTCGAGAGCGCGCTCGCGATTGCCCGAATGAAGGTCCAGCGCGCCGCAGCATGCAGTATGTTCGAGATGTGCGACGCGATAACCCGCGGCCATCAGCAACCGCTCGGTGTTGATGTTCTCTGAATCAGCAAGTACCTGCGTTACGCATCCCCGATGCACGAGCACCGTCGCCGCATCTGGCGGCGGCTCTGTGAGCGGTTGCGCCAGGATGGCGCCGGCCTGAGACTGCGTCGGGAGCAACTCCAGCCATCCGCGAATCGAGCGCGGCAGGATCGCTTCGAGCGCGGGGCGAAGCCCCAGAAATTCGAGTAGCCGGAGCGGCGCGAGAATCGTCCGGAGCCGCGTCGGGTAGGGAAAGATCGCGCCGATCATGCGGCGCTTGAATGCGTCGAGCGGGCTGCGGGAATAATTTGCTTCGACAAATGTTCGTGAGTCTTCGATTAGGCGGCCGTAATGCACTCCTGACGGGCACGCGGTTTCGCACCCGCGGCACCCGAGGCACAAGTCGAGATGCCGTGCCACGTCGGCGTCGAGTTCGAGGCGTCCTTCGGCCAGCGCCTTCATCAAGTAAATTCGTCCGCGTGGCGAGTCCATTTCCGAGCGCGAGATCGCGTAAGTTGGACACGCTTCCAGGCAGAGCCCGCAGTGGACGCAATCAAAGAGCAATTCGTAATCCACCACGTTGCGGACCGGTTGCGAGGGCGAATCGGATGCCATCAGATTCCCCCGACGAAGCATCCCGGGTTGAAAATTCCGGAAGTATCGAACGCAGCCTTCATCGCGCGCATCAGTTTGAGCGCGCCGTTGTTGGGAGAATCGAAATACTGGATTGCGGTGCGAATCTCCCGTGCCGCATGCAATACGCGGAGATGACCACGCGCGCCGCGTGCAAGCTCGCGCCATCGGAGAATCGTGGCGGATGCCGCATCCGCCGAGAGCGAGTTGCCCGGCATGATTTGCGCGATTCCCGAACCTGCATGTGCGCGAAACTCCGCGCCACAGTCGTCGAGCACTTGCGCCAATTCGGCCGGTGGCACCGCGATCTGTGCCGCCAGGTCGGCCGAGCCGAAATCGAAATCACGCAGCGCGCAGTACTTGCTCATAGCCTCGGCTCCGGCGAGAAGTTCGATCGAGCCGGCAAGGCTGCGCGCAGTAGTATCGCGCAGGTAATCCACTTCGGCGCGCGTTCCGGAAAATCCCACCCAAAGGAAACACCCCGGTGCCAAGCCGAGCGCCGCGCTGACTTGCGGGCTCGTGATTTCAAGATGTGCGAAGGGTGCCGCGTCGAGGAGTGCGCGTGCGGCGGCAAACGCGTTTGTGGCGTCTGGCAGCGGCGCGATTGCGAGAGTGTAGTTGCCCGCAATCGGCCGCACCTTGAATGCTACTTCCGTGATTATTCCCAGCGTGCCGAACGAGCCATTCATCAGCTTCATCAAATCATAGCCGGCGACGTTCTTGACCACCCGCCCGCCGCTGCGAATCGTATGGCCGCCGTGGCCGACGTATTGAATTCCGATCAACAAATCGCGCGCGGTCCCTTCCGACAGCCGAAGCGGACCGGCGTGATGCGCCGCGATCATCGCGCCGAGCGTCGTCGCCTCCGGATTTCGAGGATCGACGGGCAGGCGCTGTGCTGAGGGCGCGATCGCCGAGTTCAGAGAGGCGACGGATATTCCCGGCTCCGCTACGATCGTCATGTCGTGAGGCTCGTAGGCGATGATTCGCGCCATCCGTTCGAGCGAAAGTCCGATCGCGACGGGAGTGCGCCGAATCTCCGACAGCGTGCGCCCTGCGCCGATCGCCGCAACCGAAATCCGGTCGGCTTCGCACTTGCGGACGATCTCCGCGATCTCGGAGGTGTCGATTGGCTCTGCGATCACCGTCGCGGCGCCGGTCTCGATTCCGCGCGGTGCGCGAATACGATCGCTGCCGACAAATGAGGCGAACTGGTTTGCGATCTTGGCGGTGTCCGTCACGAGCGAGCGTCAGATCGGCACTTGGCGATGCGGCGCCGAGACCTCGACGCATGCGCCTGGACGCGGAATTACTTTGTTGGGGTTCGAACGCTCCTGCGGATCGAACACGTGACGCAGTTCCGTCATCGCGATCAGATCGTCGGGTGAAAAGAGCAGCGGCATCTCGCCCTGTTTCTCGACGCCGATTCCATGCTCGCCGGTCAGGCTTCCGCCCATCGCGACGCATGCGGCCAGAATCTCGCGGCCGGCGTCGATCGCGGCGCGCACCTGCGCGGGCTCGCGCTCGTCATAAAGAACTATCGGATGAATATTGCCGTCGCCGGCGTGGAATACGTTTCCGATCGCCAGGCCGTACTTTTTGCTCACGCCGCTTATTACTCGCAGGATTTCAGGCAACCGCGTGCGCGGCACGACGCCGTCTTGCGTGGCGTAGTTCGGCGCCAGGCGTCCGACTGCACCGAACGCGCGCTTGCGCGCCTTCCACAGAGCTGCGCGCTCAGCGTCATCGCGCGCAAGGCGGACCTCGCTCGCACCCGCGTCACGCGCGATCGACGTTACGGCCGCTGCGTGTTCGTCGAGGGCCGCCGCAAGACCGTCAAGCTCGATGATCAGCACGGCGCCCGCGTCGACCGGGAGCCCTATGTTAAACGCTTCCTCGACCGCCCGAATGATGAGTTGATCCATCATCTCGATCGCGCCGGGCACGATTCCCGCCGCGATAATCGCGGAGACCGCGCGCGTTGCCGCGTCGGCGTCGGCGAAGGTTGCGAGGAACGTGCGATGCGCCTGGGGCTCGCGCATGATTCTAAGCGTCGCCCGCGTCACGATTCCTGCGGTGCCCTCGGCGCCCACCACCGCGCCGACCAAGTCGTAGCCGCATCCTTCTTCGCACGCTCCGCCCAACTCGACGATCTCTCCCGACGCGAGCACCAGCGTCAGGCCCAGCACGTGATTGGTGGTGACGCCATACTTGAGCGTATGCGGTCCGCCGGAGTTCTCTGCGATATTGCCGCCGATCGTGCACGCCTGCTGCGAGGAAGGGTCCGGCGCGTAGAAAAATCCCGCGCTCTTGACCGCGTTAGTAACGTGCAGATTGACGACGCCGCTTTCGACTTCGACGCGGCGGCTCGCGAGATCGATCGCGAGGATCCGATTCATCCGCGAGGTGCAGATCATCACCGGCGCTTCGACCGGCAGCGCTCCGCCTGAGAGCCCGGTCCCTGCTCCCCGCGGGACGAAAGCGATCTTGCGCCGCCACAGCGAGGCCAGGATCGCGCTGGTTTCCTCGGTCGTGCGCGGCATCACGAGCAAATCCGGCGCGCTCTTTTCGATCGTCCATCCGTCGCACTCGTAAACCTTGAGCTCCGACGGGTGCGACACGATCGCGCGCTCGCCGACGATTGCGCGCAACTCGTCGATCACGTTCGGGGCCAGCGCCGGCGCGATTTTGCCGTTGTCGCTCACGAGCGGAACTCTACCATATGATGATGAATCGCGTCGCCGGCGCCATTTTCCCGGCGTGCGCGCCGCGCGATAATGTTACGGCACAATATTGATCATCGATGCGCCTCGCGCGCTTCACAACGGGGAAACCAATTTGGCTGATTCATTCTCTGAACTGAAACCGTCTGCGCGGATCCTGCTCGGTCCCGGTCCGTCCAACGTGCATCCGCGCGTGATGAAGGCGATGATGTCGCCGGTCGTCGGCCATCTCGATCCGGATTTCATCGCGGTGATGGAAGACCTGAAGAAGCTCCTGCGCGCCGTGTTCCGCACCGCCAACGAGCTGACTTTTCCCGCCTCGGGCACGGGCTCGGCCGGAATGGAAATGATCATGGCCAACCTGATCGAGGACGGCGACGAGGTGATCGTCGGCGTCAACGGCGCCTTCGGCGGGCGGCTCGCTGATTCGGCCGAGCGCCTGGGCGCGAAGGTTATCAAGGCGGAAGCGGAATGGGGGCGTATCGTTGAGGCCGACGCGGTCGAGCGCGCACTCAAGAGCGCGAAGAAGCCCAAGCTGGTCGCGATCGTTCACGCGGAAACCTCGACCGGAGTGCATCAGCCGCTCGAAGAAATTTCGGCGCTGGCGCATCGCCACGGCGCTCTGATGGTCGCCGACGCGGTGACCTCGCTCGCGTGCGTGCCGGTCGAGATCGATAAATGGAAAATTGACGCCTGCTATAGCTGCACGCAAAAAGGGCTGAGCGCGCCGCCGGGCCTCGCGCCGGTTACCTTCAGCGCGACTGCGATGGACGCGATCAAGGCGCGCAAGACAAAATGCAGATCGTGGTATCTGGATCTCGGGATGATCGCGAACTACTGGGGCGAAAGCCGCGTCTACCATCACACCGCGCCGATCACGATGAACTACGCGCTGTACGAGGCGCTGCGCGTCGTCGTCGAAGAGGGACTCGAGGCGCGATGGCAGCGGCATCGCACGAACGCCGCTGCGCTGCACGCCGGATTTGCCGCGATGGGCCTCGCGCTGGTCGCGCAGGAGGGACGCCGCCTGCCGCAACTCTCGACCGTCGCGGTGCCGGAAGGAATCGACGAGGCGAAAGTGCGCACCACTCTGCTCAAGCATTACAATATCGAGATCGCGGCCGGGCTCGGACCGTTTCGCGGCAAGGTCTGGCGGGTCGGGTTGATGGGCGAAAGCTGCAGGCGCGAGAATGTGACGCTGCTGCTGGGCGCGCTCGAGCAGGTGCTCACCGGGATGGGTGCCGAAGTTCCGCGCGGCCGCGCGCTCGAGGCGGCGGACGCGGTGTACGGAAAATAGAATTCCAATTCCGATGAAAAACCGCACAGGAGACGTATCATGAAGATCTACGATTTCAAGCTTGCGCCGAATCCGCGCCGGGTGCGGATTTTTCTCGCCGAAAAAGGCCTCAAGGTTCCGCTCGAGGAAATCGACATCATGAAGGGCGTCAACCGGCAGGCGCAGTTTCTCCGCATCAACCCGCTCGGCGGAATTCCGGTCCTTGAACTCGACGACGGCCGCTACCTGGCGGAGAGCGTCGCGATCTGCCGCTACTTCGAGGAGCTGCATCCGGAGCCCGCGCTGTTCGGCAAGGAGGCGTTCGAGCGCGCGACGATCGAGATGTGGAATCGGCGGATGGAATTCGCGCTGTTCGTCCCGGTCGGGATGGTTTGGATTCATCTGCATGAGCTGACCCGCGGACGCGTCAAGCAGATTCCGGAGGTCGGCCAGCAGCAGAAGGAAGTTGTCGAGATGCGCTACCGGTGGCTCGACGAGGAATTCGGCCAGCGGCAGTTCATCGCCGGCGACAAGTTTACGATCGCCGACATCACTGCGATGGTCGCGATCGACTTTGCCAAGTTCAACAATATCTCGATCGCGCCCGAGTATAAGCATTTGCAGCGCTGGCACCAGGCGGTATCGGCGCGCCCGAGCGCGGCCGCATAGCGATGAAGCTGTACGATTTCACGCTCGCGCCGAGTCCGCGGCGGGTGCGGATTTTCCTGGCCGAGAAAGGAATCACGATTGCGCTCGAGCAGGTCGATATCATGCGCAACGCGAACCGCACGCCAAAGTTCTACCGGATGAACCCGCTCGGCTCGCTGCCGATCCTCGAGCTCGACGACGGATCGTACCTGAGCGAGAGCGTCGCGGTCTGCCGCTACTTCGAGGAACTGCATCCAGAGCCCGCTCTGTTCGGCGTCGGCGCAAAGGAACAGGCGATCGTGGAGATGTGGAACCGGCGGGTCGAGCTATCGATCTTCGCGCCGGTCGGCCACGTCTGGTCGCATCTGAGTCCCGTGTCGGAAGGACGTTCGAAACGGATAAGAGAGTTCGGATTGATCCAGCGCGATGCCGCGGCTGCTGGATTCGCGATGCTGGATCGCGCGCTCGGCGATAGTCAGTTTATCGCGGGCGCGCGATTCTCAATCGCGGATATCACCACGCTCTGTATGATCGATTTCGCGCGGACCGTCGATATCACTATTCAGCCCGAGCAAAAGAATCTAGCGCGATGGTACACCGCCGTTTCGGCGCGCCCGAGCGCTGCGGCATAGAATACCGTTCAGGGTATGAGCTGGTGGTAGTTGCGCTTGAAAGGCGGAGGGTTTTGGCGGAAAAATTCCTTGGATTCTGGTGAAGGCGGGCCGTTGCGTAGGCAGAGGTCATATGACCTCCCTTGCCCCAGCGGTCCCGTTGCGATGCCTAGGACAACGGTCGCATTGAATTCTACCTGCGTTGCTTCAACGAGGTACGGAAGATGATGCACCCGTCGCTCTCGGGGCTCATCGGAGACAAGAAACAAAAATGCCACGCCGAGCGCCCGTCGGAAGTAGGGTATCCAATGAACCTGCTTATCATGAGCTGCGGCTTCGCAGGTCTCCACTAATAACTTTCCCGCTGCGATCCTTCGGTTCCTGTCGAGCCAAGCCAACGGAGTCGCGATCTGTGCCAACTCAGAGGGAGACACCCGCGAATTCCAAGGTAACGAAAAATCGCCATCATGGATGTGGGCGATAATGTCGTCTATAGCCTGACTGTATCGCCAGTCGGGAAGGGTTTTTATAACGCCGAAAGCAGTCGACCGAAAAAGCCTAACAGTTCGTTCCAACACCTCATCGGTGATCTCCGGCTTGTACAGCTTCATGAGGTCACCAATTCGATCCGCAACCTTTTCAATAGTGACGTTTTCGGCGTGAACCTTGCGATCCAGGTATGAGCGCATGTCGTAGCGGAACTCTAAGTACGGGATGAAATCGCCAGCCGTATCGAACCGGTCCATCAACATAAGGAAATCGATCAGCGAAAGCACATGGACTGGGAAATCGAATCTGCTTAGCTCGGGAACTATCTCCTCAGCGGCGAAAGGTTTCGTGTCAGTAGGTTGGGCTAAAATGATTAGGCCTATTCTGCTTTGATACTGACCAGCGTTGAACGGCACTTTTCCAAAAAGAGGGTTCTCAAGCTCACGTATGCTTCCGCCGAACATCATGCGATTGGTGTGCTGGAGTTGCTTTGCCGCTTTCTTTAGTTCCTTTCTGGCCCAAAGAAGCGGATCACGAGAAGAAAACTGCGCCTTGATCTGCACCATCATCGCTACGTCATCAAACAGCACGACGGCGTCCCCTAGCTCGCCCTTACCTCCGCGCTCAGGCGGATTTCGATACACAAAATCAAGGAAAAAGGTACGCTCCAGAACCCACTGAGCAATTGCTTCTTGATATTTACCCGGATCACCGCCGCCTTCAGGCGGTGGTGTCATTGCGAAGCGACCATGCGGAACGATTATCGCCATTTGCTTAAGGTCGGCGGAGATCGCCGGAAATCTCGATCCGATTTCTTGACCGCACCTTCTACGTGCGGAATGGTCCTCGACTACTCATCATCCGAGCTATTTCCGTTAGTGCCGTTGCCGTTCGTGTCGTCGTCTTCGCCTTCAGCCAGGTTCGCGACCGCGCGCACGCGTTCCGTCTCTTCTTGCCTGACAAGGCGCACGCCCTGCGCGTTGCGGCCGGTGATTCGGACGTCCTTCACCTTCAGCCGGATGATCTTTCCGCCGTCGGTGATGAGCATCAACTGGTCGTCGGTGCCGACTTGCCGCACCGCGATTACTTTGCCGGTCTTCTCGGTCACGTTCATCGTGATGACGCCCTTGCCGCCGCGATGCGTCAGCCGATACTCGTCGGCCGGGGTGCGCTTGCCGAAACCCAACTCGCTCACGGTCAGCAGGGTTTCGTCATCACGCACCGTGGACATCGAGACGACTTCGTCCTGTACCAGCGTTACGGTTTTGCCTTCCTTGACGGTCTCTGATTCGAGTTCCATGCCGGTGACGCCGCCGGTTGCGCGGCCCATCGGGCGCACTTCTTCTTCCTTGAAGCGAATCGCCTGGCCGGCGCGGGTCGAGAGCACGATCTGCTGGTTGCCGTCGGTGATGCGCACGTCGACCAGCGAGTCGCCGTCCTCGAGGTTGATCGCGATGATGCCTGTGGAGCGGATGTTGTCGTATTCTTCGAGCGGAGTTTTCTTGACCCGTCCGCGGCGGGTCGAAAAGAAGACAAACTTGCCCGCCATCTCGCGCGGCACCGGCATGAACGCTTGCAGCGTTTCGTCAGTGCCGAGGCTCAGCAGGTTTGCGACCGAGCGTCCCTTCGCGGCGCGTCCGCCCTCAGGCATCTCGTACGCCTTTAGCTGATAAACCTTGCCCATGCTGGTGAAGAACATCAGGCGGTCGTGCGTCGATACGCGTTCGAGATGCTCGACGAAATCCTCGTCGCTGGTGGTCGCGCCGATCTTGCCGCGGCCTCCGCGCTTCTGCGTGCGATAGAGCGATAGCGGAGTGCGCTTGATATAGCCGCCGTGAGTGACGGTGACGAGCACGTCTTCCTCGACGATCAGATCCTCGATCGAGAACTCGCCCTCGGCCTCGACGATCTGCGTGCGCCGCGCGTCGCCAAATTCCTCCTTGATCGAACGCAGGTCGTTCGCGACCAGCTTCATCAGCTCTTTCTCGTCGGCGAGGATCTTCTTGAGCCGTTTGATCGTGTCTTCGACTTCCTTGTGCTCGGTCTCGATCTTCTCGCGCTCGAGCGAGGTCAGGCGGCGCAGCGTCAAATCCAAAATCGCCTGCGCCTGGATCTGCGTCAGGCTGAACTGGCGCATCAATCCCGAGCGCGCGGCCTCGGCGTCCTTGGAAGCCCTGATGAGCTTGATCACCGCGTCGAGGTTCTTCAGCGCGATGAGCAGTCCATCGAGGATATGCAGGCGCGCCTCGGCCTCGCGCAGCTCGAATTGCGTGCGGCGCGTGAGGACGATTTTGCGATGCTCGATGAAGGCGAGCAGGATCTCGCGCAGATTGAGCTCGCGCGGACGTCCCTCGTGAATGCCGAGCAGTATGATTCCGTAACTCTGCTGCATCTGCGTGAGCTTGTAGAGCTGATTGAGTACGATGCGCGGTTCGGCGTCGCGCTTGAGCTCGATCACGATCCGCATCCCGTCGCGATCCGACTCGTCGCGCAGATCGCTGATTCCGTCGATCCGCTTGTCGTTGACCAGCTCGGCCATCCGCTCGATCAGGCGCGCCTTGTTCACTTGGTAGGGAATCTCGCGCACGATAATCGACGCGCGGCCCGAGCGCTTGTCGGTCTCGATCGCGGCCAGAGCACGCATCAGCAGCGAGCCGCGTCCTGTCAGGTAGGCCTGCCGGATCGCCTGGCGCCCGAGCAACTGTCCGCCGGTCGGAAAGTCGGGGCCGGGAATGATGTCGAGAATCTTCTCCATTGTCAGCGCCGGATTTTCGATCAGCGCGAGCAACGCGTCGCAGATCTCGGTCAGATTGTGCGGCGGGATATTGGTCGCCATCCCGACCGCGATTCCGTCCGAGCCGTTCATCAGCAGGTTCGGAATCTCAGCGGGCAGGACTTCGGGTTCTTCCTGCGAGCCGTCGTAGTTGGGAATGAAATCGACCGTGTCCTTGTCGATATCGAGCAGCAGGCGCTCGGCCAGGCGCGTGAGCTTGCACTCCGTGTAACGCATCGCGGCCGGCGGGTCGCCGTCAACCGAGCCGAAGTTGCCCTGTCCGTCGATCAACGGGTAGCGCATGCTGAACGGCTGCGCCATCCGGGCCAGCGCGTCGTACACCGACATATCGCCGTGCGGATGATATTTTCCGAGCACATCGCCGACCACGGCCGCGCACTTGATATAGCGGCGATTCGAGAGCAGGCCCGCGCGGAACATCGCGTACAGGATCCGGCGATGAACCGGCTTCAGCCCGTCGCGGATAACCGGCAGCGCGCGCCCGACATTTACCGACATCGCGTAGTCCAAATAGGACTGCTTCATGTCGTCTTCGATATTGAGCAGCGATGGTTCGTTGCGGATGGGTTCGTTGCCGTTGGTCTCAGCCATTTATTCCGGTTCTCCCGCGCGGAACTTGCGAAATTGAAAATCTGTCAGCAGCATGATTGGCGCAGCGACGCCCACAGCGCGATATTCTGGCGCAGCTTCTCGCGATGACGCTGCCGCTGATGCGGTACCAGGTCGTAATCGAACGCGTCCTCCGGATGCGCGATCGCTTCGAGGTCGAGTGCGATTCCCAGCTCCTGCTCGGCGTCGCGCGCGTCGCGTTCGCACACCGCGCAATTCGTCACCATCGCGCGTATCTCGTCCTGCAGGAATTCTCTTGGTCCCATCAGACGGATCCGCCCATAACCGACGCGGCGCCGCACCGCGCCTGCGCGCTCAAATGTCGAGGTTGCGCACGTTGAGCGCGTTCTCTTCGATAAACTGGCGCCGCGGCTCGACCTGATCGCCCATCAGCTTTGCAAAAATCTCTTCCGCCTCTTCGATCGACGAAATCTGCACCTTCAGCATCGAGCGCGTCTCAGGATTCATCGTCGTGTCCCAGAGTTGTCCCGCGTTCATCTCGCCCAGGCCTTTGTAGCGATTCACCTCGACGCCTTTCTGTCCCGCGGCGAGAACGGCTTCGGCGACCGCTTTCAGTGTCGCGACGGTCTGCTCGCTGTCGCCGTTCTTGAGCTTGAGCGGAGCCTTGATCGCCTCGATTTCGGGTGCGAGGCGGCGAATTTCGCGAATCTCGCCGGTATGCAGAAGCGTCGCGTCAACCACCGTTGGCGGGCGTGAGCCGTTGTGGCTATGCGAGAAAACCGCGCGCCATCGCGACTCGCCGTCCTGCACGATCTGATGGGTCAGGTTGTCGTCGCCCGTCTCCTTGCGGATCGCCTCGGCCATCGCCTTGGCCGCCTTTTCGGACTCGAAGCTGGCGTCGGTGATGGTCTTGTCGGCGGATAGTTTTGCGAAGGCGGCGATAATCGGACGCTCTTTCGAGCGGCGCTCGAGCGCTTCGAACATCCGCTCGTAATACAGCGCCTTGCGCACGACCGCTTTAAGCGCGGCGCCCTTGAACTCGCGCGCGTCCTTCCCTTTTCCGGCATCGAGCGTGACTCGCGTCGGCGCCGAGATCGGTCAGGTAATCCTCGAGCGAATTTTCGTCTTTCAGATAGCGCTCGGACTTGCCCTTCTTGGCGCGGAACAAGGGCGGCTGCGCAACGTAGAGATATCCGTTCTCGATAATCTCGATGAACTGGCGGAAAAAGAAGGTCAGCAGCAGCGTGCGGATATGCGAACCGTCAACGTCCGCGTCGGTCATGATGACGATGCGATGATAGCGCAGCTTCGCGAGGTCCTTCTCCTTGCCGACGCCCATCCCGAGCGCCGTGATCAGCACGCGAAGCTCGGTCGACGACAGCATCTTGTCGATTCGCGCGCGTTCGACGTTGAGGATTTTTCCGCGCAGCGGCAAAATCGCCTGGGTCTTGCGGTCGCGGCCTTCCTTCGCGGTCCCGCCTGCCGACTGTCCCTCGACCAGGTACAACTCGCACAGCGCCGGATCGCGTTCGGCGCAGTCCGCGAGCTTGCCCGGCAGCGAGCCCGAGTCGAGCGCGCCCTTGCGCCGCACCAGCTCCTTGGCCTTGCGCGCGGCCTCGCGCGCCTGGAGCGCCTCGAGCGCGCGGCCGACGATCTTCTTGGCGTCGGAGGGATTCTCCTCGAAGAACGCGCCGAGCTTTTCGTTGACCAGCGCGGAAACGTAGCCTTCGACTTCGGAGTTGCCGAGCTTGGTCTTGGTCTGGCCCTCGAACTGCGGCTCGCCGAGCTTGACGCTGATAATTGCGACCAGCCCCTCGCGCGTGTCGTCGCCTTCGAGCCGAGTGTCCTTGTTTTTGAAGAGGTTGTTCTTGGTCGCGTAAAAATTGATCGTGCGGGTCAGTGCGGATTTGAGTCCCGACAAATGCGTTCCGCCCTCGCCGGTGTGGATATTATTCGCGTAGCTGAAAATTACTTCGTGGACCGCGTCGGTCCATTGCAGGGCGACTTCGATATCGACGCCTTCCTTGACGCCCTTGAAAAAAATCACGTCGTGAATGCGCTCGTTGTTCTCGGCCAGCGATTCTACGTACTCTGCGATTCCGCCTTCGAAGTGAAATTCTTCCTGCTTGCCGATGCGATCGTCCTTGAGACGGATTTTCAGGCCGGCGTTCAGGTACGCGAGCTCGCGCAAATAGCGTGCGATAATCTCGTACTTGAATTTCACCTCTTTGAAAATCTCGGCGTCGGGCGAAAAGGTGGTCTTGGTGCCGGTGGTCTTGCTGACGCCGCGCTGCTCGACCTTTGATTTCGGTACCCCCTGCTCATAACGCTGAAAGAAGATCTTGCCGTCGCGATGAACCTCGACCTCGAACTCGGAGCTGAGCGCATTGACCACCGACGCTCCCACGCCATGCAATCCACCCGATACTTTGTATGCGCTGCGCTCGAACTTGCCGCCCGCGTGCAGAACGGTATGCACCACCTCGAGCGCGGAGCGCTTTTCGGTCGGGTGCATGTCGGTCGGGATGCCGCGGCCGTTATCCTGGACCGAAACGCGATCGTCGCCGAGAATTACAACGTCAATTTCCGTGCAATGGCCGGCCAGCGCCTCGTCAACCGAGTTGTCGACGATCTCGTTGACCAGGTGATGCAACCCGCGCTCGGCGGTGTCGCCGATGTACATCCCGGGGCGCTTGCGAACTGCCTGCAAGCCCTCGAGAACCTTGATCGAATCGGCGCCGTAGTCGTCAGAACCCTGCTTGTTTGCCATAGAAAAAAAGGCGGATAGATACCCGTCCCGACCTCTCCTCAACCAGCAATAATTATAGACGGGGCAGGATAGAAAGTAAAGGACAAAGGAGACATTCAGGCATAGGAATGGAACATCGTTTGTTTGATTTGCTCAGAAGTTGGGTTTACTGAGCAATTATGCCGAAAAACTATCCACAGGCCGACTTGGTTTTCGGACCGTGGGTTCGTTTGGGTTCGTAGCGTAAATAGAATCTCGTTTCCAGTCGGTTATCGCGACCGATTTAGGCGGCAGCGCGCTCGATTCCATCAAAGAATTGCCACCATAGGTCGAGCGAGCGTTCCGCAGCCGCGCGGATGCGCGCGCGCTCCGCGTCGCCGAGCGTCATCGTGGCGAGAATATTGTCGCCGACATCGCTGTGGTCGCGGTCGGCGATTTCATGCACGTCGAAGAATGCGACCTGCTCGGGCGAGAGTGCGTAGTGCTTTTCCAAAGCGCGAGCGAACGGACCGAAGTTGCCGACGACCTGTCCTTCCGCGGCGACATTGATCGCGGCAATTCCCTCGGCGAAGGAGCGGTCCTTGGTCGACAGCTCGAACCAATCGATCAGCGCCGCCGTCGAGGCGAGCGGGCGCGCTTCGACCAGATCCGCGCGCGACATCCCGAGCGCGACGCCCAGCCGGATGAAGAGCTCGGGATGCGGCGCGCTGCCAGAGATCAGACCGGTCTCTTCTTCGTACAGGCTCTCGGCGAGCTTCACGCGCTCCTGCGGATCGTGGCAGCGCGAGTGCAGCGCGCTGACTGCGCGCGGGAACTCGCGCACCTGCAGAAAGAACTGCGCCGCGAACACGCGCATCCCTGCCGCGGAGACCTTGCCGTCAGCGATTTTGAGCCACAGCGGATGCCGCCCGAACGAGCGCCGCTCTTTTACGACCGCGAACAATTCGCGCACGAATGTTTCACTGGCCATGGCTAACCTCTCAGTCGATATGCTTCAGGTCGTCGAGCATTTCGTCCGGCCCGATATAGCCGGACTTGCGCACTTTTATTGCTCCGGTCGAATCAATAATCAACGTGGTCGGCACGCCTTCGACCCCGTACTTTCCGCGCAACTGGTCGGTCGCATGGTCGCTCTTGGTCAGGTCCGCGCGCATCACCACGAATCGCTGCGCCTCTTTGACCACTGCGGGATTGACGAAGGTTGAATGCTCCATCTCGCGGCAGGGTATACACCAATCAGCCGAGAAATCGATCAGCACCGGCCGGCGCTCGGACGCGGCGCTTTGGAGCGCCGTCGCATCGAACGGGGCGAACGCGATTTCTTTGAGCGCAGGCCGCGGAATCAGCAGATAGATCATCGCGGCCACCGCGATGACGCCGACCGCCATGCGGATTACCAGGAACGCGCGCAGCCTGCGTCCCGCGCCGGTTATGAATCCGAGCCAGATTCCCGCTGCCGCGGCATAGTAGGGCAGGATGCGCGAGATCAAGTGATGCGGAACCACCGGATCAAGGAAGTAGAGCGCGAGCCCGATCAGAACGAAGCCAAATAACTGCTCAACCCACGCCAGCCACTCGCCGGAGCGTGGCAGCTTGCGGATACTACCGGCGGCCAGCGCAAGGAAGATGTACGGAAAGCCGAGCCCGATCGCGAGTGTGAAGAACAGCGCGAAGCCGAACAGCGGGCTGCCGTTGCGCTCGACCATCAGGAGCAGCCCCAGCACGAACGGCCCGATGCACGGCGCGGCAACGACACCCATCCCGAGGCCCATCAGCGCCGCGCCCGCGTAACCCGGCCGCGCGATGCCCGCGCGCTGGAGCATCCACTGCGGAGGCTGCAGCGAGAACATCCCGAAGCTCGACAGCGCGAGCACGATCAGCATCGCGGCGAGAAGCGAGAGCACGTAAGGATTCTGCATCGCCGCGCCGAAGAGGCCGCCCGACATCGCCACCGCGACCCCGACCGCCGAGAACATCACCGCGATTCCCAACACGAACAGTATCGCCAGTGTCAGCACTCGGCGCGTTCCGCCGCCCTGGTTGCCAAAGTACGCGACCGTGACACCGATCAGCGGATAGACGCACGGCGTCAGATTCAGCGCGATTCCGCCGAGGAACACGAAAACGAAGCCAAGGAACCATCCGTGATGCGCAAATACGTCGGCGGGCGCGTTTTCCGTGGCCGCGCAGGCAAGCTCCGCGCTGAAGGCCACGATGCACACGGCCAGCGCGGCGATTCCAGCCACACGTGATGTGGATCTGTGATTCATCAACTCGATCAACCCGGCGCCGCGCGCGAGTCCACAGGCCCGATGGCACGAGCGGCTCTAGCCGTTTGCGGCCGAGGTTCGTTTGCCATTGGTGCTGGAGAGTGGGACCGAATCGACAATCTCGAGTCCGTAGCCGGGCAGGTTAGCCAGCCGCGGCGTCGCGTCGGACATGATGATCATTTTGCGCACGCCGATATCGCGCAGGATTTGCGCGCCGATACCGTAGTCGCGGAAGTCCGACTCGGTGGTGCCGTAGCGCGTGCTAGGCCGCTTGGACTTGGACTGCTGGCCGCCAAATCCCTCGAGCTCGGATGCGATCGCGTTGGACTCGCGCTTCAAATAGAGCAGCACGCCTTCGCCCGCCTGCGCGATTCGCTCCATCGCCGAGCGCAGCAGCTCGCGTGTGTTGCGTCCGGTGAAGCCGAACACGTCGCCGGGCAGGTACTCGCGATGCGCGCGGACCAGGATCGGACGCTGCGGATCGACGTTGCCCATCACCAGCACCAGGTGCTCGGTGTAGTCGACCAGGTTGCGGTATACGATCGCTTTGAAGTTCCCGTAACGGGTCGGCAGCCGCGCCTCCGCGATCTTCTGGACCATCGTCTCGGTGCGCAGCCGGTATTCGATAATGTCGGCGACGGTGACAATCTTGAGCCCGTGCACGCGCGCGAATTCAACCAGGTCGTCGCGCCGCGCCATATTGCCGTCGTCTTTCAAGATCTCGCAAATCACGCCCGCGGGCTTGAGCCCCGCAAGCCGCGCCAAATCCACCGCGCCTTCTGTTTGCCCGGTCCGCACCAGCACTCCGCCTTCGCGCGCGCGCAGGGGATAGACGTAGCCTGGCGTAATGAACTCGCTGCCACTCGCGTCTTCGCGCACGGCCTGCAACACGGTGGTCGCGCGATCCTGCGCCGAGATTCCCTTGCCCGCACAGCGCCGCGCCGTGATCGCGGTGGTGAACGCGGTGCCCAGCGGAGCCTGGTTGTCGCCGACCATCATGCTGAGCCCGAGCCGATCGATCCGGTCCGCCGCCATCGGCAGGCAGATCAGTCCGCGCGCGAACTTGGCCATGAAGTTTATCGCCTCGGGCGTGACCTTCTCCGCCGCCATCGAGAGGTCGCCTTCGTTTTCGCGCTGCTCGTCGTCCATCAGGATAATCATGTGGCCGCGGCGGGTTTCTTCCAGCGCCTCTTCGATCGTGATGAAAGGTGCGCGGGCTTTGGTGCGGGGATTGATTTCGCCAAACATCGAATCTCTCAGGCGGACGGACTAGGCTGCGCTCCGTATCCTAGGAAAATTCTACACTGGCGGCAAAGCGCATTCGATGGGCCGTCGGCTCGTTCGCGGGAGCATTGTCGGGCGCAGCGATGCTATCGTGAGGCGATGGATCGTTCGGCCTATACTGCGGTGCTGCTGGCCGCAGGACGCGGCACCCGCCTTGGCGCGCTTACCGCGGATACTCCCAAGCCTCTGCTCGAGGTCGTTGGCGCTCCGCTTATCGAGCATATCGTCCGCGCATTCGTCGACGCGGGAGTGTGGCGATTCATTGTCGTGACCGGATACTTGGGCGAGCAGGTTACCGCATGGTGCGCCAAATTTGCTGAGGACAATCCGGGGATCGAGATCGATCCCGTCGCACAAGCCGAGCTGAACGGTACCGCCGGCGCGATTCTCGCCGCGCACGAGAAGGTTGCCGACCAGCCGAGTTTCATCTTCGGATGGGGCGACGTGCTGATGGATCGCGCGAACTATCGCCGCTTCGTCGCGCGCGCCGCGGAAAATGACTTCGACCTGTTGCTCGCCGCCAACCGGATGAAGGATCCATGGCGCGGCGCAGCGGTCTATCTGAGCGCCGACATGCACGTGGAACGCCTGGTCGAGAAGCCTGCTCAGGGCGAATCCGATACCGAATGGAACAACGCCGGGCTGTTCGCCGCCAGGCAGATACTCTTCGATTATGTCACGCAGCTTACCCCGTCGCCGCGCGGAGAGCTCGAGTTGCCGCTGGCGATTGCCGCGATGATCAACGACGGTCGCGACGTTCGCGCGATCGATATGCGCGGCTTCTGGAGCGACGTCGGCACTCCGGCCGATCTGGAGGTCGCGCGCAAGCGCTTTCATCCGAAACCCGGAACGCGAAAGCCGAAAGCCAAGTGAACCTCAGGCCGGAAGACGGATGGAATTCCGCCGAACTCGAACGCGCTGGTGCCCAGGTCCGCGAGCTGCGCGCGCTGGGTGGTGCGGACTCGCGTATCGTCGCGGTGCGCGCGCCCGGCCGCGTCAATCTTATCGGTGAGCACACAGACTATAGCGGCTTGCCGGTCCTGCCGGCCGCGATCGATCGCTCGACGATAATCGTTGCGATCGCGTCGCTCGAACATGAGATGGTCCTGCGCAACACCGACCGAGCATTCGGATCGCGCAGGTTTCAGATCGAAAAAGCAATTCCCGCCTATCCAGTCGGCGACTGGGCCAACTACGTCAAGGCCGGTATCCAGGGCGTGATCGATCACTTCGGCGCGCGCGGCTTATCGGACGCGAAGCTGCGCGGCGCGACGATGATCGTCGATGGCCGCGTGCCCGTTGCGGCTGGCTTGTCATCGTCGTCGGCGCTGACCGTCGCCGCGGCGCTCGCGTTCATGGCTCTCAACGGACTCGAGCTTGCGCCGCTCGAGTGCGCCGCGATGCTCGCGCGAAGCGAATGGTATGTCGGCACGCGCGGCGGCGGAATGGATCAGGCCGCGTCGCTGTTGGGCCAGCGCGATCATGCTCTCTTCATCGAATTTAATCCGCTGCGTGTGCGCGCGATCAAAATGCCCTCCGGCGCGGCGCTGGTCGTGGCCGACAGTTGCGAGGTCGCAGACAAATCCGGCAGCGTGCGTAACGAGTACAATCGCCGCGTCGTCGAATGCTCGCTGGCGGCGCGAATTATCGCGCGCCAGATGAAGCTCGACGGAGTCCGGACACTCGGCGACGTCGCGAAGGCAATCGCGAACTGGAGTGCGGCGGATTTGATCTCGATTCTGGAAGCGGCTGCGCCCCTGCGGCTCGCTCCCGACCTTGCCGACGCCGCGCATATCCTCGGAGCCTCGCGCGACGCACTTGCCGATGATCTTCTCGGCGGCGGCGCTCTTGGCGTCAAGCTAGATCCGTCAGCGCCGCTCGAGATTCTCCGGCGCGCGAGGCACGTGCTGACCGAGACTGAGCGCGTGATCCGCGCGGCCGCGATTCTCGAAGAGGGGGATTTGGACGCGATGGGTGCGCTGATGAACGCCTCGCACGCGAGCCTGGCCGAAGACTTTGATTGCTCGACGCCGCGCCTGGACCTTCTCGTCGGCGCCGCGCGCAAGGGCGGGGCGCTCGGCGCACGTCTGACCGGCGCGGGATTTGGCGGTTCGATCATCGCGCTCAGCCGCGCCGCCGACGTCGAGCGAATATTCGATTCGATCGATCGCGAGTACTACACGCCCCTCGGAATCGAACCTTACGGCAAACGCGCAGTCCTGCACGCCGGCGCAGGCGCGAGCACAATCGACATAGCGGCGGCGTGAGGCGCGCTCAGCGGACAAAGCGCACGATCCGCGCGGAGTGCGGCGCGAGATCGATATGATCCGGAGCGGGCTCTTCGGCGCCCGTGATACCACGGATCGTGGCCGCGGCTCCCGCAATTCCGAGCGTCGCGAGAATTACGCTCGCCGCTTCGTCCCCGCGATTTACGATGATCGCGATTGCGCCCGTCGCCATCTCCTTGACCATGGCCCTGATCGGTGCGGTGGTCATCAGATCGGCGGCCAGAACCGGCGCATCGGCGCTTCCCGAATCGATCTCCGCGCCCAGTGCCGCGGCCGCGCGATAGATCTGCCGCTCGCCGTCGCCCACCAGCGCCATGTCGTCCGAGACCAGCAGCATCCCGCCCGAGCCCGCAATAGTCGCGGCCAGCGCGCCGCGCTCGTCCGCGGTGAGCTTGGTCTCTCTGGCGCGGAGCATCAGGCAATCGGGGTCGTTGAGCCACAACCGCCGATGCATAAAGCTGCGCGCGACGATCGCGTCGAGCGCGTACACCGTGGACGGATCACCTGAACCCTCGCTGCCCCAATACGGCGCGACGTCGGGTCCGATCCGCATCCCGTCCACGATTCCAACCGCCGCACCGAGCGGGCAGCCGCATCCGAGAATGAACGCGCTCTCGCCCGCACCGCGGCGGATCGCTTCGAGGCCGCGCCTAAGCGTCTCGGCCCGGGTGAGGTTCTGATCGTGGCGCGCGCCCTGCGCGGCGCCCGCGTAAAGAAAATCGAGTTTCAGATATGAGTATCCGAATTCGACGGTGAGCTTGCGGAATAGCCGCTCAAGATGACCAGTGAATGCGGGATTGCTTGGGTCCAGGGCGTAGGCAAACTTGTCGTCGTTGACGGTCCAGTTCGGATTGTAGCCCGCGCGCAGCGGCCCGCCGCTTTCGTGGCGGATAAACCAATCCGGATGCTCACGCATGATACGCGCGTCGCGCGCGGCCAGAAACGGCGCGGTCCAGATTCCCGGCTCGAATCCGGCCGAACGAATCTCGCCGGCCAGGCGCGCAAGCCCGCCTGGAAATTTCGCGTTAGTCGTGTCCCAATCGCCTAACGCGCTCTGGAAGCCGTCGTCGAGCTGCACGACCTCGATCGGAAACTCGGCGCGCATCGCGGCCAGCGCGCGCAGATTCGCGCGCATATTTTCTTCGCTGATAGCATGAAAATAGTGGTACCAGGAGCACCATCCGCGCTGGTAGGCTGCGCCGATACGCGCGTTCATCGCGGCGCCTAGCCTCGCGGCCCATCGCGCGGCCATCCGCGCCGCGCTGTCCTGCGAGCGCGTGACATAGAGCGGCTCGATCTCGCACGTTTCGCCCGGGCCTAGCTCCACGCCATCGAAAATCGCTCGCGCCACAATCCGGTCCGGCGCCGGAACGGTCAAAGTTGTGAGCTGATGCGCGGCGCCGACAAATCCCGCCAGCACGCGTTCCGGATGCCCGTCGCATTCGACGATCGTGAACAACTCAGAGGTTGACGCCTCGGGCGAATCGGCGGGACGCGTGGTTTCGCTTTGATGATTTATCCGGACGATCGAGTTGGCGCTGTCGTGGCGATGTGCCTTTGTGCCGCCGACGACCTGTGCGCCTGAACTGCTCCATGACTGGTAGCCATGCTTGAAGAAGCGCGCAGGTGCCGAGGAATCAAAGCCGGTCGCGAGGGTGAAGCAGACCTCGTCGAGTCGAACCGGCCGTTCGCCGCGGTTGGTGATCCGCGCGTGGGCGATGCTCGTGGGGTCGGAATAGTCAAAGGAAGCGGCGATCTCCACTCCCGCGACGGTCGCCGCGCATTGTAAGGCTCGCGCAGGATGCGCCGCCGTGATCGATTGCGCGATACCGCCAGCGTCGTGCAGGCGAGCTTCGATGCTCGTAATTTCCACGCGGCCAGCGTCGCAAACGACGCGCTGCGCGGCAACCCCGGGACAATCGCGAAAAGCGCTCGATTGCGCTGCATTAGTTTGGCAGACTGACGCTTGCTTTCACCTCCGGGGAGAGACGCTTATCGATACCGTACCAGAGATAGAAGCCGTCGAAGCCGGAGAACCCGGCGACGCGGCCGCGCTTCACGACAACCTGTGGGAAACGCGGCTGGCCGCGTTCCGCGCACTACGGCATCGCAACTTTCGCCTGTTTTTCGTCGGACAACTCACCTCGCTTATCGGCACCTGGATGCAGTCGGTCGCGCAGGCGTGGCTGGTGCTGCGGCTGAGCAACTCCTCGATGATGCTGGGGTTGGTCGCATTCGCCGGCTACATGCCGATCGTGCTGGTGGGTTTGTTTGCCGGCGTGGTGGTCGATCACGTCGATCGGCGCCGCCTGATTATCGCGACGCAGATACTGCTGATGCTGAGCGCGTTCGTGCTCGCCGCTCTCACCTGGGCCGGAGTGGTGCGAGTCGAGCACGTGATGATCCTGGCAGCGCTCAACGGGCTGGTGAGTTCGTTCGACATGCCCGGGCGGCAGGCGTTCGTGGTCGAGATGGTGGGCAAAGAAGATTTGCCCAACGCGATCTCGATGAACTCGATGATCTTCAACGGCGCGCGGATGGTCGGCCCGGCTATCGCGGGAATCCTGATCGCGATCACCGGCGTGGCCGGATGTTTCTTCTTAAACGGCGTCAGCTACCTTGCCGTTATCTGGAGCCTGCTCGAGATGGACACGCCCCGGCGCGAGCGCCGCCAGTTCGGCGCCGTGATGCTGCGCCAGGTGCTCGCGGGCTTGACCTATGTCTGGGAGCATCGTCCGAGCTTCTACCTGATGCTGTTGGTCGCGATTAACAGCGGCTTCGCGCTGCAGTACACGGTGCTGATTCCGATGTTCGCGCGCGACCTGCTGCACAGCGGCGCCAAAGGCTATGGCTTTTTGATGGCGGCGCAGGGCGTCGGCGCAGTGGCCGCCGCGATCGTGATGAACGTCCGTTCCGACGCGCCGAGGGCCTTGCGCCAGAACCTGGTATTCGGATTGTTTTGCACCGCCGCCGCGATCCTCGTGTTCGGAATTTCCAAGTGGATGTGGCTCTCGATAGTCGCGCAGATGTTTATCGGCGCGGGCTTGATGAACCACATGGTAACGACCAACACGATGCTGCAACTGTTCGTTGCCGACGAGCTGCGCGGCCGCGTCATGAGCATCTACACGCTGTCGTTCATCGGCACCGCGCCGATTGGAAGCCTCGCCGTCGGTTACGTCGGCGAGCGTCTGACCCCGCAGACCGCGGTGATGATCTGTTCGGGCTTTGCACTGGCTTGTGCGCTCTTGCTGTTGACGCGGCTCAGGATGTTCGCGCAAGCGCAGGAAGCGATCCTCGAGATGGCGCCGCAGCCGTGAATCGTTTGCAGGAGATTTTACGAATTCGCTACCACTCGATCAGGACGCGCTGCGGTCCTCGAAACGAGATGTTCGGCGAATAGGTGAAAGCCTGGTTCGGCGCTAACCGGATCTGGGGAATCCGCCGCGTCAACTCTTCGAGAATAACTTTCAGCTCCAGGCGCGCCAGCGGAGCACCGAAGCAGTAGTGAATTCCAAAGCCGAACGCGAGATGCTCCTTCGCGTTGACTCGATGGATATCGAACTCGCCGGAACGTGGAAATTCGGTTTCGTCGCGATTGGCGGAACCGATCGCGAGCAGCAGATTGGCGTTCTCGGGAATCCTGACCCCGCCGATTTCAACCGCCCGCGCCGCCCGCCGTCGCCAGGTGATGACCGAGGTGTCATAGCGCAGAATTTCCTCGATCGCGTTCGGAATCAGAGCAGGATTGGCGCACAGATCGTCCCACGCCGCGCGATGCTCGAGCAGGTTCACAACGGCGCTCGCCGTCAGGCTGGTGGTGGTTTCGTGTCCCGCGATGAGGAGTCCGTAAACAACCGTCGCAATCTCCGCGATCGATAAAATCCGGTCGTCGCCGTTGCGCGCGCGAATCAGATCGCCGACAAAATTATCCGGCGGATTTTCGATCAGGCGCTCGACGTGGCGCAGGCTGTAGCGCCAATACTCGAGCAGGCCCTTCGCCTCCGTGATTTGCTGAGCCTCGGACAAATGCCCCCACGTGAGCATCAGCCGGTTCTTAGCCCAGCTCTTCACGCGCGGCACGTCGGCCGCAGGCATCCCCAAAAAGATGAACAGCACCAGCACCGGCAGCTCATAAACCATGTCGCGTACCAGGTCGGCGCTGCGGCGCGGTTCGATCTCGTCGAGAAATCTGGTGACGATCGCGCGAATATCGGTCTCGAGCTTCGCGACGCGGCGCGGCGTGAACGCCTGGCCGGTGAACTTGCGGATGCGCGTGTGCGCGGGAGGATCGGCGTTCGACATCGCCGGCACCGCGCCGAAGCCGCCCTCGCGAAGTATCGCGACGACTTTCGGCGAGAGCGGGGCGATCGGGTTCTGGACGTTCGACGCGGAGAACGTTTTTGGATCGGCAAAGATTGCCTTCACGTCCGCGTAACGGGTGACGACCCAGTAATCGATCTCCGGACTGTAAAAGACCGGTTCTTCGGTGCGCGCGCGCAGCCAGAACGGATAAGGACTCGCGAGATATGGATCAACGAATGGATTGAATTCCGCGCCCAATCCTGTGACCGGGCATTTGCTCGCCGCGCGATCGGGTGAATCCTCGGAAGGTAGTCGCATCGCGATACACCCCTTGGCGCTCATGCCGCGCCGAGACTCGACCATAGCCGAACCCACGCGGCATCGAAAACCCCGCGGGCTTGCGTCCGCGGCGCACGCTCTCCGATAATCGCGCTTGTGGCATCGGGACCGGCAAAACACGTAAGCGCGGCGAGCAAGTCGCGCACGCAGGCGCTCAGCGCGATGCCTCCGATCGACGAATGCCTGCGCGCCGCCGAAAACGAACCCAAGTTGGCCGCGCTTGGCGGTGCGTATTTGAAGATGCTCCTGCGCCGCGCGCAAGCTGACCTGCGCGAGGAACTTCGAGCCGGACGCGGCGGCGACCGCGCCGCGCTGCTTGCCGAGATTATCCGCCGCGCCGCGAACGCCGCTGCCGCCGATGAACCTCATCTGCGGCCTGTCGTGAACGCGACCGGAGTGGTGCTCCACACCAACTTGGGCCGCGCGATCCTGGCCGAGTCAGCGATCGAGGCGATCGAGATGGCGGCGCGATCGGCGGTGAACCTCGAGTACGATCTCGAATCGGGCGAGCGCGGCGATCGTGACGCGATCGTCGAGGAAGTACTCTGCGCGCTGACCGGCGCCGAGGCCGCCACCGTCGTCAACAACAACGCCGCGGCGGTGCTGCTGGTGCTGGGTACGCTCGCGCTCGGACGCGAGGTGGTCGTGTCGCGCGGCGAGCTGATCGAGATCGGCGGCGCGTTCCGGATTCCGGACGTGATGACTCGCGCCGGCGCGCGTCTGCGAGAGGTCGGCACGACGAACCGGACGCATCCGCGCGACTTCGCCGACGCGATCGGTCCGGATACCGCGCTCCTGATGAAGGTGCATCCGTCGAACTACCGGATCGTCGGTTTTACGAGCGACGTCCCTCTCGAAGAGCTGGTGCGGATCGGGCGCGAGCAGGGCATCGACGTGGTCGAGGACCTCGGCGCGGGCGCGTTGGTCGATCTCTCGCGCTACGGATTGCCGCCGCGAGCCGATTATCGCCGATCGGATTGCGGCGGGTGCCGCGATTGTGACTTTTTCAGGCGACAAGCTGCTCGGTGGTCCGCAATCCGGACTCGTCGTCGGGCGGCGGAGTCTGATCGCGAAGCTCAAAGCGAATCCCCTTCGCCGCGCGCTCCGATGCGACAAGCTCACGCTCGCGGCGCTCGAAGCGACGCTCAGAATCTATCTGCGCTCGGCGGACGTTGCCGATGAAATTCCGACGCTGCGCCTGATGCGGCGAAAGCCGGCGGAGTTGCGCACGATTGCGGAGCGCGCTCGCGCGATAATCTCCGAACGGATCGGCGCGGAATTCACGGTCGAAGTAACGGACGCCGCGTCGCGCGCCGGCTCGGGCTCGCTGCCCGACGCGGCGCTCGAGTCGGCGGGCGTCAGGATCACGCACGCACGAATCTCTCCCAGCGCGATTGCCGCGCGCTTCCGCCGCGCGAGAATTATCGGGCGCGTCGCCGATGATTCGTTTATTCTCGATATGCGGACGATCGAAGATCCTGCGGTGTTCGCAGTCGATCTAAAACACGAATGACCGGGCGTGTCCGCCGTCCGCGCCAGGGAGAAATCATCATGCCGGACAACAGTTACAAGATTATTGATATCGTGGGCGTATCCGACGACAGTATCCAGCAGGCTGTGCGCAACGCGATCTCCAAGGCGCAGAAGACGATCAGAAGTATTCAGTGGTTCGAGGTTGAAAATGTCCGCGGCTCGATCCAGAAAGACGGCAAACCCGAATTCCAGGTGCAGGTCCGAATCGGTTTCCGTCTCGAAGGCGCAGCCGCCGACTGAACGCTGGAGGCAGCGATGAAATTCGGCACCTTCCTGATGCAGACGAATCCCTCGAGTCTCGGCGCGGTCGCGCGCAAGGCCGAGGAGCTCGGCTACGAGTCGCTCTGGATTCCCGAACACATCATCCTGCCGCTCCAGTACAAATCGCCCTATCCATATTCGTCGAGCGGGCGGATGCCGGCGCCGCCGGAAACGCCGCTGCACGATCCGATGCTCGCGCTCGCGTTTATCGCGGGAATCACCACGCGGATTCGGCTCGCGACGGGAATCTACGTGCTGCCGATCAGAAATCCCTTTACCACCGCGAAAGCCGTCGCCAGCCTGGACGTGCTCTCGGGCGGGCGCTTCATCTTTGGCGTCGGAATCGGATGGCTCGAAGAAGAGTTCACCGCCGTCGGAATGGATTTCAAGAATCGCGCGCTGCGCTCCCGCGAATACGTCGAGCTGCTGAAGGAGCTATGGGCGAGCAACGATCCGGTCTACGAGGGCAAGACCGTCAAGATCAAAGGCTTCCGCATGATGCCCAAGCCGGTACAGAAACCGCATCCGCCGTTCGTGTTCGGAGGGCATACGGAACCCTCGCTGAAACGGGCCGCGCGCCTTGGTGACGGATGGTACGGAATCGCCGAGAGCCTGCCCGATATTCGCGGCGTGATCACGCGTCTGCGCGGGCACGAGGCGGCGCTCGGCCGCACCACGCCGCTCGAACTGACGGTCAGCCCCCGCCTGGGGGGCCCGGTGACGATCGAGCAGGTTCACCAGCTCGCCGAGATGGGCGTCTCGCGAATAATCCTCGGGACCACGCCCACGACCCGCGAGCAGCTAGCCGAGATGGAGCGGCTGCGCGACGAGGTGATGGCCAAGGTCTGAGTCGCCAACGAAGCGCTTTGCGTAGCTCATTCCAATCGACTGCTTTCGCGACTGGCGAGATTCCTCGCGATGAGTGCAACGGGAGACGATCTGCATAATGCTGGATTGGCAGTTGATCCGCGCTCGGAATGACAATTTTTGCTGCCTTGGTGTCATTCCGAGCGCGCTCAGGCAGCCAGCATCATATCGTACGCATTACTGTGAGTGGCAGGCGTCGCGAGGAATCTCGCCCTCGGCATTTGCGCAATCTATAAAGAGGTTTATGCAAAGGGCGCCGGAATTTTTCCGCGCCGGGCAGTCGATAATGCTTGGCGTGACGCGGTCGGCGCAGATATCATCACTGCGGCTTCACGCCCCCGATGGAGGCGCGCGCACTCGATGAAAAGATGCCCGTCCTGCGACAAAACCTATCCTGACAGTGAAACCTTTTGCGAGACCGACGGCACCGCGCTCGTGGGTGCCGATCCTGCCTTCGTGCAGGGCGCGGCCGGCGGAGTCGAGTGTCCGGTCTGCGGCGGCAAAGCCGAGCCGGGCGAAGTAATCTGCAATTTTTGTGGCGCGCGGCTTTCCGGCGAAGGCGCGCCATCCGCGCCGCCGAGCGCGCCTGCGCCTCCTGTCACGCCAGCGCGTCCCGGTAGCAGCAAGACCGAAATTTCTTCGCAGCCGCTGTCGGGACAATTCACCGGCAGGACGAGCGAGCCGCCGCCGCCCGAGTATGAAGACGAGACCGGGGGAGCGAGCGGATTCCTGCGCCTGATTGCCTATATCGTCGCGGCGCTGATCGCTCTTATCGGCGGCGCATGGCTCGCGATTCATCTGACGGCGCATCATCCGAGTGTTGGCGTGCAAGCTTCGCCCTCGCCGATCGCGTCGCCTTCTCCGATCGTTGCGGCCGCGCCGATGGTCGCGCTCGCGAGCAGTATTCCAATCCAGGTGACGGGCGAGTCGGCGAGCGCGCCGGAACGCAGCGCGTCGGTTACCCGCAACGCCTTCGAAAACGGCAAGCCCGCCTTGCTCGACGCCTATCGGCACGCGCTCGGCGCCGACCCGAATTGCAAGGACGGGATGATGGTGCGGATCCGGGTTTTGCCCGACGGCACGATCTCGCAGGCCTCTGTCCTGACTTCGACAGCGCCAAACCCGGGCCTCGACGCCGAGGTTGCTGGAGACGTGACGGCTTGGAGCTTCGCGCCGTTCAGTGGCGGGCAGGTGGAAGTCAGCTATCCGATAATTTTCGCGCAGACCGCTGCCGATCAGGCTGCCGTCGAGTCCGCGCTCAGCGCAAAGCTCGCCAGCCTGAGTCCGACGGAGACACCCGAATACACGTCCGCGACGCCTTCGCCGGTCGCATCTGCAGCCGCGTCTCCGGCTGCCGCGCCCGCCGCGGCGCCCTCAGTGGTAGCTGCGCCGCCGCCGGTGGTTCGCAAGCGTCGTCCGGCGACGCCGCGTCCGCGCCCGACTCCTTCGCTCTACGATCGAGTCAACAGCGCTCTCAGGTCCAGCCGCAAACTCGGCAGGGTCCAGGCCTACACCACAGCCGGCGGCACGGTGACGCTTACCGGCAGAGTATTCGACGACAAGGACAAGGCGTTCGCTGAAAGCACGATCCGCTCAGTGCCGGGAGTCGTCCAAGTCATCAACACGGTGACGACCGACACAGGAGTATGGGCGCAAGAACAGGCGACGATTCAGCAGCAGCTCGCCAACGCGGGACTGCCGAATGTGACGGTCAAAGTGATCGGCAAGGATGCCTACTTGAACGGCACGGTGAAAACCGATCTCGAGAAGCAGCGCGCGGTGACGATCACCGAAGGCGCGGCGCCGGTCACGGTGCGCGGCAACGTGATCACCGTCGTGCCGGGCAGTATGTTCGGGTTCTGATTTCGCAAGAGCGAACGCATGCGCGGCCGAACTGACGCAAACCAAACTTGCACTATGAGGCCTCGCTTGCGCTATTGACAACGAATCGACCCGGCGATTAGATGATTTCCAGAAAGCGGCGCCTGCCGCTCCCCCCAGGAGGTTCTGGTTTCCAATGCCCGACGCAGCACCAACGTCAGCAAAGCAAGTTTTTGCCGAAATGCCGAATCGCTTCAACAAGGAAGCCGCAAAAGGTCTGAACGCGGTTTACCAGTTCGACCTCTCGGGCGACGGCGGCGGCAAATGGCATGTAATTATCAAAGACGAAAACTGTGAGGTCAAAGAAGGACCTGCGGCGTCCCCGAGCATCACCATCTCGATGACCGCGCAGGACTACCTCGACATGATCAGCGGCAAGCTGAACGGCCAGATGGCCTTCATGACCGGCAAACTCCGGATCGCGGGCGATATGGGACTCGCGCTCCGCATGCAGAGCCTGTTCCAATAGGCGCAGCGGGATAAACCGCCTGATTCAGCTATCGATAGCGCCGGGTCCGAACCCCGGGCCCGGCGCGACTCTACTGCAAGCCATTCTTCCAGCAATTCAATTTCAGATCGATTTTACCGGTGCGAGCTTAAGATTCGGCCGTAATCGCGAATACTCTCTGACCTATCGCACAGATCGCTGAGGCTCACTTCCACGCGGACATCCGCGCCACTTCACCGAGCATTCCCGTATCCACTTCAACTCAACTCAAGTCAAATTGTTTGCAAACGTCACTATCGACAGGAGGACGGATCCACGTCACAGGAGATTGAAACCGTATGAGTGAACCCGAAATGAACGACGAACCCGAGAAGACGAACCGCGGCGACGGTGCCGATAACGACTCGGTTGCCTCGAAGCTCTCGCAGGAGCTGAGCAACTGGCGTCGCAAGCGAACCTCGTCACGGCCCGCGCGCCCCGAAATGATGGGGTCGAACCATTCCGAGCCCGCCCGCACTATCAAGGTGCGCGGCCATGAAACGCTGGTCGTACGCAAGGCCAAGCTCAAGCCGCCGTCGAATCCCTGAACAGAAATTCCGGCTGCGGTTCAAGGTGAACCATGATGAGGTGTGCGGCGGTGTGAGGTGAGGTGCGGAAGCAGGGTGCGGAGCGGGTGAGGGTTAGGAGCGAAAGACCTCGACCGGCATTTCACGTGACGCCTGGCGCGCCGGATAGAGCGTCGCGATGAAGCACAGAAACATCGAGGCGACCGCGACCCACACGAAATTTATCGGACTGACGGAAATCGGCACGGTCGCGATTCCGTAAATTTCCTTCGAGATATGAATGAAATGGTAACGCGCGAGCGCGAAGCATCCGATTGCGCCCAGTAACTCGCCCGCGCTGGTCCCCGCGGCACCGACGATCAATCCTTTCAGCACAAAGATTCGGCGCACGTCGCTCCGCGTCGCTCCCATCGAGATCAGCACCGCGATATCCTTGCGCTTCTCCATCACCACCATGATCAGCGTCGCCACCAGGTTGAACGCCGCCACCCCGATCAGCAGCACCAGCACGATCGAGTAGATCTCTTTCAGCATCTGGAATCCCGCCGCCGCTGATTCGTTGTAGTCGATCCAATTGCGAATCACATAGGGCCGCCCATAAATCTCGCGCAGCGCCGCCGTCACCGCGATCGTCTGGTCGAGGTTCGACAGGTGGATGTCGATACCGTCGGCCTTGCTCGGCCGTCCGAAGAAATTCTGCGCGTGCGTCAGATCCATGAAGACCATCTGTGTGTCGAGGAAACTCAGCCCGGAGTCGAAAATCGCGGTCACGGTAAAATCGCCGGTCCGGGTCGAAAGAGTTCCATCGGCGGACGATATGATCGGCGCGACCATCCGCAGCCGATCGCCGAGTTTCGCCTTGAGCGTATGCGCGAGTCCCGCTCCAATCGCGACTCCGCCGCCCGCCGATACTGCCGCGCCGCTCTGCGCCGTCGCGGGGTAGTCCTTCGCGAGCGCGGCCAGGGTTCCTTCGGTAACAAAGCGGCCCCATTCTTTTGCGACCGCGGGATTGCCGGGCTCGACGCCTCGTGCGACTACGCTGCCGATTCCGCGTCCGGAGCTGAGCATCCCCTGTCCGACGACGTACGCGTCGGCGCCATCGACACCGGGCACCGCGAGCACGCGCTTCTCGATCTCGCCGTACTTCGAGATCGAGCCTTCGGAGCTTTCGATTTTCACCTGCGGCGTCAGGCTCAGCACGCGCTCCTTGAGGCTCTGCTCGAACCCGCCCATCACCGCGAGCGTGATAATCAGCGCGGCGACGCCGATCATCACGCCGACGGCGGTGAAGATCGTCGTAACCGAGACAAATGCGTCCTTGCGCCGGGCGCGAAGGTAGCGGAGCGCGATCTTTAATTCGTAGCGCATCAGGAAGGAGCGGAGCAGCGTGACCGCGCCGGATGCGTCACATTATCACGTTTTCTTTTTTGAGCGTTTCGATTTCCGCGGCGTTCAGTCCGAGCATTCCGGAGAAAACTTCCTCGTTATCCTGCCCCATGATCGGCGCGGCGAAACGCAGCGCGCCGGGCGTGCGGCTCATGCGATGCTCCAGTCCCTCGTACACCGACGGGCCCATTTCTTTGTGTTCGAGCCAATGCCAGAAATCAAACGCGTCAAGATTTTCATCCTGATGAAGATCGACGCAGTTCTGCACCGGATACGCCGCGATCCCGGCCGTCTGCAGCTTGCCCGTCAACTCGTAAGCGTTGTGCGTGCGCGTCAGCGGGTTCACAAATTCGTCGAGCGCCGATGCGTTCTTGAGCCGTGCCGCGTGCGACGCGAAACGCGCATCGCCAGTCACGCCGAGCACTTGCAGCATCGCGGTCCACTGTGCGTCGTCGGCGACCGCGATCGCGATCCAGCGCTCGTGCCCGTCCTCGTCGGCGCACGGATACGCACCGTGCGGAGCGTAGCGATCTGAGCGATTCGCGCGCGGCCCGAGCACGCGCCCAGTCGCGAAATAATCGATCAGCGCAGGCGCCATGTTGTGCAGCGCCGCTTCGTATTGCGACATGTCGATGTATTGGCCGATACCGGTGCGGCGGCGGTAGTCGAGCGCGGCCAGCAGCACCGACGCGGAAAATCGCGGCGCGACGAAATCGCTATACGCGCCGTAGGGCGGGCACGGCGAGTTCTCGTCGTAACCCGAGATGTAATAGAAGCCCGACAGCGCCGCCATCAACTGCCCGAACCCGGGATAGAGCGCGTTGGGTCCCGTCTGGCCCTGCATGCAAGTCGAGAGCATGATCAGCTCTGGGCGCAGCTCGCACAGCTTCGGATAGTCGAGCCCCCAGTTGCGCATCGCTTTGGGCGTGAAGCTCTCGACCACGATATCGGCCCACGGCACCAGCTTCTTCACCAGCTCACGCGCCTTGGGTTTTCCGAGATCGAGCGTGATGCCTTTCTTCGAGGTATTGTAGCTCGCGAAAAACTGGCTCGAATTGATTCCGGGCCGCGCGTCTTTCCATGGCGGCGCCAGGCGCAGCACATCGGGCCGCGCCAGCGACTCGATACGGATCACCTCGGCGCCATTGTCGGCGAGATACTTGGTCGTGATCGGTCCGACGCCGACCCACGCGAAGTCCAGGATCTTTACTCCCTCGAGCGCGAATTCACTCATCGCGGTTTCCCCTCAGATCGCGCCGGCGGCGCGCAGTTCGCCAAGGCGCTTGTCGCTGAGCCCGAGCAATCCGCCGTAAATCTCGTGGTTGTGCTCGCCGATCTTCGGCGCGCGCGTTGGTGCGCCAAGCGGCGTGCGGCTGAGCTTGGCGAACGCGCCCGGCAGAGTCATCTTGCGCCCGAGCGTGTCGTGTTCGACCTGGACAAAATACTCGCGCGCCGTGAGCTGCGGGTCGCCCGCGATATCAGCGGCAGTTGCGATCGGCGCGAGCAGGATGCGCCGCTTGAGCGTGCCGTCGTAGATTTCCTTCTTGGTCATCGTCATGAAAAATTTCTGGATTCGATCCTCAAGGTCGCTGATCTCGAAGCGGTCGCGCTCAGTCAGCGCCATGAACATCCCGGGCACCCACGCCGCCCATTCTTTTTCGATCATCCACTGCGCGGCGAAGCCGGTCTCGTTCATCCACGCCACCAGCGCCTTGGTCGATGCTCCACCGAGCGTGCCGCCCGCGATGATCGTGGAGATGTGTCCGTCCTTGCAGCGGTAAATCATCTTGCGCCGGGCATCTTTCGAGCCGGTGAAGATTCCCGTGCGTTGAATATGATCGCCATGAAGGATCGGCATCGCCTGCTCGTTCATCAACGACCACGCGACGCAGGCCTGCATGTTTACGACGATTTGCTGGCCGCGGCCGTCGCGCTCGCGCGCCTGATGCGCCAGCATCGAGGCGACCGCGGCCTCGCCGCCCGCATGCAGGCCGGCTTGCGGCAGGCTCATCTGGAGCGGAGGCTTTCCTTCCTCGCCCATCATGTACATCGCGCCGCCCGCGGCCCAACTGATGATATCCGCCCACTTGTAGTTGCGCGCGGGACCGGTGTCGCCGAACGGCGTGACGGAAGTGTAGATGAGGCGCGGATTTTTTTCTGCGAGCGCCGCGCATCCGAGTCCGATCGAATCCAGATAGCCGCATTCGAACGACTCGACCAGGAAGTCCGACTTCGCCGCGAGCGCCGCCGTGATTTCGCGCCCATCCGGTGAGTCGAGATTTGCGGTCACGGATTTTTTGCCGGCGTGATAGGCGATCGCGTAGAGGCTCCGATCGGAACCGGGCAGATCCTCGAGGAACGGCGGAATCGTTCGCGTCGAGCATCCGCGCGGAGGCTCGAGCTTGATCACCTCGGCGCCCATGTCGGCGAAAATCTTTCCGGCCAGCGCGCCTTTCTCGTCGGCCAGATCGAGCATCCGGAAACCCTTGAGCAACTCTGAAGCCATGCGATGTATCCTGCGCGAAAGTTCTTCGGGCACGCATCGCCCGCTAGCGCCCGCATTCTAGCGTCATCCGTGAGCAACATGGAACGGAATCGCGCGGCCCATGAGGGCATCGTTAGGTCATCTGCTGTCATTCCCACGACTGCCGCGCGAGGAATCCCATTGGCCCTGGCCTTTACGTACATCGCCGATGAGTGCATGGCCGCCTCGGGATTTCTCCCTTCGGTCGAAATGACGGACGTGGGCTTGGTGGTATGAATACTGGATCGTCTGCCAACATTGGTCGTCGTTCCAGAAACGTCCAATCGTCATTCCGAGCCATAGGCGAGGAATCCCGAGGCGTCCATGCTCTGCGTCGCCGGCTCATGCAGCGATCCTTCGATCGAGATTTCCTTCGGCCTTGCTCAGGACAGGCTCTCGCGCTGCAGCCGCGCGCGGGAATGACACGAACCCTCGCAGGCTCTTGGCTGCGGCGATGCTTAGGCGATAAATCTCAGTCTGTAGGAAACGATATGCAAGGGCGAGCTGACAGCATGACCCCCGACGTTGCGAAGTTTCGTGCCGACGGCTTTCTCGCGTTCGAGCAGCTCGCGGACCGCGCGACCGTCGCGGAGCTCGGCGGGCTCTACGATCAGTTCCTGTCCGGTGCAATCGATTGCTCGCCGACCGACCGGCGGCTCGGACGGGTCACGCGCCAGATCATGGTGCCGTCGCGCTATCATCCGTCGTTCGTGCGCAACCAGGCGCTGGAAAACGCCCGCGAGATCTCTCGCGCGCTGCTCGAGATCGACAAGCCCGAGTTCGTATTCGACATGCTGATCTACAAGCCGCCAGGCCATCGCGCGCCGACCCTGTGGCATCAGGATATGTCGTACGCGTACGCGCCGTTCGCGCGCGCGGGAATCCGCGTTCCGGAAAACGCGATCGTGCAGTTCTGGGTCGCGCTCGACGACGTGGATATCGAAAACGGATGCATGCATTTCATCCCGGGGCAGCATCGCGAACCGCTTTTGCAGCATTACGTCGCCGGCGGTGAACCAACTGACGACGACCGGATGCTCGCGATCGCTGATCCGGAAAAAGTGCTCGACCTCGAAAACGCCGTCGCGTGTCCGCTGCGCGCGGGAGGCGCGACCGTTCACAACTACGGCACGCCGCATTTCACGCCGCCCAATCGCAGCGCGAGCCGTCCGCGCCGCGCGTACATTTTCAACTTCGCCAACCCGGCGTGGATAAAAGTGAAGCCGAGGTTTTAAGTTCTATTCCTTGAGCGCGGTGCGCGCCGCGCCGATCGCGGTTGCGTAGTCGGCGTGCTCGGGAATCACGAAGCGGCGGCCGAACGGGAAGTCGAGCCGCTTGGCTTCCTGCATGAAACGGAACAGCCGCGAGAGCTTGCCGGTCAGGACGATATTCTCCTGTCCGCATGCGCGCGCGCTCGCGAGACTCAGCACGCCGATCGATTCGACGATCATGTTCATGATCGCAAGTGCCTTGTCTTCGGTGGTAGCGTCGGCGCCGATTTTGCCGAAATTCGCGGCCGTGGTTCCGGGCGGCAGATCGCCGATCGGACCGCCCGCGATATCGCGCACGGTCAAATCGATCCGGCGCAGATCGCCATTGCGCGCCAGCTCCTCGAGCCGTTCGATCGTCACCACGCCGAGCATGTGCCGCGCGAGGCCCAGCAAAGTTCCTCCGCCGACTCCGGTGCCGCTGAAGTGCTGAATCTTGCCGGGCGTGACCGAAACGATCGCCGTGCCGGTGCCGAGTGAAACCACGAGCGCCTGTTCCATTCCGGCCAGCGAAGTTCCGCCGACGCCGATCGCGGTGAACTCGTTGACTTTCAGGATCGGGCGCCCGAGCAGGGAATCGCCGAGCACGCGCGCGCCGGCTCCCGTCGCGGCGATCCGCTCGATATCCTCGAGCCGGATGCCGAACTCGGACGCGAGCTTTCCAAGTGCGCCCGCCGCGGCCGCGACCGGATCATTCGCTTCGATAGTGACGACGTGCAGTCCGCCATTTTCGATCACCACGGCATCCGTGGTTGAACCGCCGATATCGATTCCGACGATCATATGGGGGTGCCGGCTCCTGTCCAGCCCGGCATCGAGGCTAGATCAGGCACCGCCGCCGACGCAATCGGCCGCTTAAGACACTCCCAGCCCCTGTCGGGGTGTCGACAAACGGGAGGTCTTTTCCGTCATCCTGAACGGAGGGTGCCGCAGGCGAAGGATCTCCGCGAAGCGATTAGTGCGGAGAATCGGCGCTGGTTGCACTAATCGCTTCGCGGAGATCCTTCGCCTGCGGCTCAGGATGACACCGACTCAGCATCAGCGAGAAACCCGACAACCGCCGTGCGAGCGGAGTTTCGGCGGGGGCTGTGCTAGCGTCGATCGCGTGGCGCGCAGGAAACCATCGGGAACCGCGGAGCTGTTCAGGCCGCGGACGCCACTCGCGCAACCGCTTGCCGACCGGATGCGGCCGGCGCGGCTCGAAGAAGTAATCGGGCAGGAGCATCTGCTTGGTCCCGGCAAGCTGCTGACGCGGACGGTCGCGGCGGGGAAGCTGCACTCGATGATCCTGTGGGGACCGCCGGGTGCGGGCAAGACCACGCTCGCGATCCTGCTCGCGCAGCAATCGGGCGCGGAGTTTCATCGCCTGTCAGCGGTCAGCGCGGGAATCGCCGATCTGCGCGATGCGGTCGAGGACGCGCGCCGCGCGCTGGAGAGCGGCAAGCGCACGGTGTTGTTTATCGACGAGATTCATCGATGGAACCGCGCGCAGCAGGACGCTTTTTTGCCGCACGTCGAGAGCGGACTCATCACACTGATCGGCGCCACGACCGAGAATCCGTCGTTCGAGGTAATCTCGCCGTTGTTGTCGCGCGCTCGCGTGATCGTTCTGAACCCGCTCAGCGAAGAAGCGCTGCGCACGATCATCACGCACGCGCTCGAGGACCGCGAGCGCGGTCTTGGCGCGAAGGAATTTTCGCTCGGCGCGAACGCGATGGACGAGTTGCTGCGCTTTTCGGGCGGCGACGCGCGCCGCGCGCTCAACACGCTCGAAATCGCGGGCGAGCTCGCGGGGCAGGCGGACTCGAAGGAGATTTCCGCCGACGCAGTGCGCGAAGCCGCGCAGCACAAGGCGCTGCTTTACGATCGCGCGGGCGAGGAGCATTACAACGTCATCTCGGCGTTTATCAAAAGCATGCGCGGAAGCGACCCCGACGCCGCGCTCTACTGGATGATGCGGATGGTCGAGGCGGGCGAAGAGCCGCTGTTCATCGCGCGGCGGATGGTGATCTTCGCGTCAGAGGACGTCGGCAACGCCGACCCGCGCGCGCTGCAGATCGCGCTTGCGGTCAAGGACGCAGTCGATTTCGTCGGCCTGCCCGAGGGCGTGATTCCGCTGGCGCAGGGCGTGACCTATCTTGCGTGCGCGCCGAAATCCAACGCGTCTTACCTGGCGATGAACCGCGCGCGCGAGGATGCGCAGCGCGGCGCGCTGGCAGTGCCGATGCATCTGCGCAATGCGCCGACCGCGATGATGAAGGGCCTCGGCTACGGCAAGGATTATCGCTATCCGCACGACTACGAGGGCGCCGTCACGAGCCAGAGTTACTTACCCGATGAGCTTGCCGAGCGTATCTACTACGAGCCCAACGAGCGCGGCTACGAGGTCCGCATTCGCGAATGGCTCGAGCGGGCGCGCGCCGCGCGCAAGAATCCAAAGTCATAGGGTAGTAGTTGAACAAGAAAAATATAGCAGTTTCGGACGACGAGACATTTCCCCGTGGAGGAGTCTCCGTGCATGTCCCTCGGCCATTGCGCAACATGCGGGTGAGTGCACGGACGCCTCGGGATTCCTCGCCCACGGCTCGGAATGACGGTCGGGAGACTCGGCTGAGACTGCGATACTTACGCACCAAGCTCACATCCGTCATTTCGACCGAAGGGAGAAATCCCGGAGCGTCCGTGCTCCGAGCTGACGGTTACGTGCAGTGGCACTCTCGCTGGGGATTCTTGCGTGTGATGCGCACGACAACGGTGAGCGCAATGGCACGCACAACAGAGCGAGCGCGAGAAGATTGAAAACCACAAACCGCAAGGCGGGTTCGCCTTGCGGTTTGCTGAAAGACTATCGGTACTCTGCTCCGGAACGCGGGCGCAGCCGATTCTTAATCCTTCGGTTACTTGCGTTTGGCTCCGAGGACCGCGTCCTTCAGCGCCTTGGCCGGCGTGAAGCGCAGCCGGGTACGCGCCGGAATCTTGATCGCTTCGCCCGTGGCGGGGTTGCGGCCCATCCGCGCCTTGGATTGGCGTTTGCGGAAAATTCCGAGCCCGGCCAGGCGCAGAGAACCTTCCTTCTTGAGTTCGCGAACGACCAGAGCGGTCAACTCCTCGAGCGCCGCCTTTCCCTGCTTCTTGGAAACTCCGAGCTTGTCAGCCATGTGGGCTGCTACCTGCGACTGCGTCATCATCCGCCTCCTTGCGGCCCGATATTCGGGCTTTGGCAAAGGGTGACTAAGTGGCAGTCATTTTTCAAGGGGCGACTGCTGTGATCTATGCACATTTCCTAGAAATCGAGCGAGTTTTTGAACAGGAGGCCGCGGTTTCCACACGCAGAGCGGGGTTTGCGCGTCCGAGGCTCCGCGCGCCGCGCTATGACAGGCGTTTCCGCGCGCGCACCGGCGCTCAATAGCGCACTTCAGTGAGATAGAGACCGGCCGAGGGCGCAGCGGCGGGAGCGCGTGCGCGATCGCCCGAGGCGAGGATCGCCGCGATTTCGGCGGCGTCGATTCGGCCGCGCCCCGCCTCGATCATCGCCGCCACCATCGTGCGCACCATGTGGCGTAGGAAGCTGGTCGCCTCGACATTGTAGATGAGCAGCTCGCCCTCGCGCCGCCAGTCGCTCGCTATCACGCGGCGCATCGTGGTTCTTTCCTCGGAGCCAAGCGTGCGCATCGCGGCGAAGTCATGCTCGCCGACAAACACCGCCGCCGCCGCCCGCATCGCGGCGAGATCAAGCGTCGCGCGCACCAGGTGGGCGTAGCGATACTCGAACGCCGACGCGACCGCGCGGTTCAGCACTCGATACTCGTAGATCCGCGAGCGCGCGTCGCGTCGCGGATCGAAATTGTCAGGGGCCGAAGCTGCTTCGAGGATCACGATATCGTGCGGCAGGATGCCGTTGAGTGCGCGCTGCAGTTCGTCGAGGGGGAATTCGCGCGGCAGCCGGATCGCGGCGACCTGCCCGCGCGCGTGGACGCCGGCGTCGGTGCGGCCCGCGCCGTACACGCGAACCGCCACGCCGAAAATCTGCGCGAGCGCCGCCTCGATCCGTCCCTGGATCGAATCCTGGGCCGCCTGCAGTTGCCATCCGCAGTACGCCGTGCCGTCGTATTCGAGCGTCAGCTTTACGAGCATTGCGCGCCCGTCCGAAGGTACGTCAGCCGGAAGTCAGTGGCCGGAAGGGGTGTCGAGCGCGAAGGTCTCTGCGATCCAGAGCGCGCCCAGTGCGGCTATCCGCGTGTTGTCGAATGCGCAGAAGATTTCCGCGCGCGACGGATGTTCCTCGGCGCGAAGGAGAATCGCTTCCTGTCCGATCGCATCCACGAGCGACAGCGGTTCCGATTCCTCGACCATCAGGATTCCAGGCGCCGCCCGCAGCGCGTCGATCCATCCGTCGGCGGGTCCGCTCGCGTGCAGCGTGAGCATCGTGCCGTGCAGCACCGGAATCGCGGCGAGCTGCATGCTGAGCGACGCGGCGGGCCGCGAGAGCATCGCGAGCACCTGCTCCGCGATTCGTCCGGCTACGGCGCGTTCGCCCTCGCGCACGAATGCATTGAACGCGCGCTGGGTTTCGTCTTCCTCGAGGTCGAGGCGCGCGGCGAGCAGGTCGGTGGTTTGATCGACGGTGCGCGCGATCATATGGCGGCCACGCGCCGACGCTCCCTGCATCGCGACGGCAGAGGCGGCGGCGACCGGTCCGATCGCGCCCAGGCACAGCGCCAGCGCGTGCGCGATCGGATTCGGAGTCGCGTAGAGCTTGCGGCCGCGAAGCGCGGCAACTCGCTCGCGCGAGGTCACGCCGGGCGACACGATCGCGTCAGTCGGCGCGCGCGAGCATCCGCTCAGATCGATCAACATCGGACCGGGGCGCGCGTTGATAATTTCGAGTGCCGGATCTTCCGGCACCGCGAGGAACGCGACGTCGTAGCGCGCGAGATCGCCGGCATCCTCGAATTGCTCGATCAGATATTCGTCGTCGCCGGACTCGAGGGTGCCGGAGGATCCGGCGCTGGTGGCGAACAGCTTGAGATCGGAATGGGGAAACGCGCGCGCCGCGATCAATTCGACGATTTGGTTGCCGACCGCACCGGTGGCGCCGACCACGGCCACTTTCGGTTCGACGTCGTTACTCATCAGGCGTCGAGGCTCTCGATCTTCTCCCGCACCAGCCGGCCCATCGCCTTGCATCCAACCGTTTTGGTTCCGCTGCCGCCGGCCAGGTCGCGGGTGCGATGCCCGTCCTTCACGACCGAATCCACCGCCTGCTCGATCACCTCGGCCTCGGAGCGCATCCCGAGCGAATGCTCCAGCAGCATCGCGGCTGAGAGGATCGCGGCCAACGGATTGGCTTCGTCGCGTCCGGCGATATCGGGCGCGCTGCCGTGAATCGGCTCGTAAAGTCCGACGCGGTAGCCGGCGCTATTCATTTCCTCGCCGAGCGACGCGGACGGCAGAAGACCCATCGAGCCCGCGAGGACCGAGGCTTCGTCGGTGAGGATATCGCCGAACATATTTTCGGTGACGATCACGTCGAAGTCTTTCGGCCGCCGCAGCAGATGCATCGCCATCGAATCGACGAGCTGATGCTCGCAGGCTACGTCGCTGAATTCTTTTGCGATCGCAGTCGCGATCTCGCGCCACAGCCGCGAGGTCGAGAGCACGTTGGCCTTGTCGACCGAGGTCAGCTTCTTCTTCCGATTGCGTGCGAGCTCGAAGCCGAAGCGCAGCACACGCGCGATTTCCGGCTCGGTGTAGAAGCAGGTGTCAACCGCCTCGCGTCCGTCCTTGCCGTCGCGCCTTTCGCTCGGCTTGCCGTAGTAGATGCCGCCGGTCAGCTCGCGGATTACGACCAGATCCACGGCGCTGATAATCTCGGGCTTGAGCGGCGAAGCGGAGAGCAGTTCCTTGACCGCGCGTACCGGCCGCATGTTGGCAAAGAGTCCGAGAGCCTTGCGCAGTCCGAGCAGAGCCTGCTCGGGGCGCACGGTGGCGTTGGGATTATCCCACTTGGGACCGCCGACGGCGCCGAGCAGGATCGCGTCGCTGTCCTGCGCGTGCTTGAGCGTGTCCTCGGGCATCGGCGTGCCGAATTGATCGATCGCGTGGCCGCCGATATGCCCTTCCTTGAACTCCATATCGATCGCGGAGCGGCGCGCGATCACCTTGAGGACTTGCAGGGCTTCGCCCACGACCTCGGGGCCGATACCGTCACCCTTGAGCACTAGAATTTTGTAGGCCATTTACCGAAGCGGAGATCCTGATCGCTTGCGATTTCGCGAGGCTTGGGTTTGGTTGCCGCTTCCGGCGCGCGTCATGAGAAGCGCCGGCGCCGTGCGTCCGGAGCGGATGATCATAAAAATCAAGTTCCATAGCACTTAGCCGAACTCGACAATTGCAGCAAGCCCCGCGCTGCTACGCCACGTCGGAAGTCGGCTTGAGCGGCTGATGCTTTCGTCCCCTGAGACGGTTCAGCGCGTTTACGAGCGCCAGCGCGGACGCGGTCACGATATCGCTATGCGCGCCGGCGCCGGCCACCGTCATCCCGTTGTCGCGCACCAGGCAGCTCACTTCGCCGAGCGCGTCGGTGCCGCCGGTTATCGCCTTGACCGCGTAGCGCTCGAGCGTGGGCTGGATGCCGGCGATTTTGTAAATCGCCTTGTAGGCGGCATCGACCATCCCGTCGCCTTCCGACTCGGCGGTCTTCTCGACGCCGGCCACGCGCAGTGTGACTTCGGCATGCGGCATCGCCTTCGACGAGGTTGAGGAGACGCGCATATCGACCAGCTCGAAGTGATCGACGGTGCGGCGCGTCTCTTCGGTGACCAGCGCGAGAATATCGTCGTCGTACACGATCTTCTTTTTGTCGCACAGCGCCTTGAACTCGGCGAACGCCTTGTTGATATCGACCGACTCGGTGTCGACGCCGAGCGTCTTCAGCCGCTCGACGAACGCGTGGCGCCCCGAATGCTTTCCCAGCACCAGCTTATTCGAGGGGATCCCGATATCCTCGGGTTTCATGATCTCGTAGGTGAGCTTGTACTTGAGCACGCCATCCTGATGGATTCCCGCCTCGTGAGCGAAGGCGTTGTCGCCGACGATCGGCTTGTTGGCGGGGACCGGCTGTCCGATTACCTGCGAGAGCAGGCGCGAGGCCGGATAGATCTGCTTCGTATTGACGCGCGACTGCACGCCCATCAGGTCGTGCCGGGTCTTGAGCGCCATCACCACTTCTTCCATCGAGCAGTTGCCCGCGCGCTCGCCGATTCCGTTGATCGTGCATTCGACCTGACGCGCTCCATTGCGCACCGCGGCCAGCGAGTTGGCGACCGCGAGCCCCAAATCGTTATGGCAGTGCGCGCTCCAGATAACTTTGTCGGCGCCGGGAACCCGCTCGCGCAGGTAGGCGAACATCCGTCCGAACTCTTCCGGGATCGCGTGGCCGGTGGTGTCGGGAAGATTGATCGTGGTGGCGCCCGCCGCGATCACGCTGGTGCATACGGTGACCATGTAGTCCCAGTCCGAGCGCGAGGCGTCTTCGCACGAGAACTCGATATAGTCGAGATGCTTCTTCGCGCGCGTCACCGACCAGGTCGCGGCGTCGAGCACGTCCTCGCGGGTCATGTTGAGCTTGTACTTCAGGTGGATATCGGAAGTCGCGATGAAGATATGAATCCCGGGACGATCGGATTTATCGACCGCGCTCAGTGCGGAATCGACGTCTTCCTCGCGCGTGCGCGAGAGCGAGAGCACGATCGGGCCGCGCGCGGCCTCGGCGACGCGGCGCACGGATTCGAAATCGCCGGGCGACGACGCGGCGAATCCGGCCTCGATCACGTCGACGTTGAGGCGCTCGAGCTGGCGCGCGAGCGCGACTTTCTCCTCGACGTTCATCGTGCATCCGGGCGACTGCTCGCCGTCGCGCAGGGTGGTGTCGAAGATCCGCACCCAATCGGAGTTGGTGTGTTCGGCGGTTTCGGTAGCCATTGGTTCAGTTCCTCCTCATCCCCGCGTGGACCGAAGACGCCGATGGCGCAAAAAAGAAAACGCCCGGGGCGGCTTTATCGGCCCACCGCCCAGGGCGTTCGTCTCGGATTTGGTTTAGGCGCTTAAGCCTGCTCCGCGACGCACCCGGCGAGGGCCCTCGTAAGGGCCAGAATAAGCAGCAGTCCGGGCAGCGCGATGCGGAACATGGTGAGGAGATACTAAGCGCCACGAAATACCTCAGTCAAGGCGAAGTAGCGGATCGAGGTTGGCGTCGCGGCCGACCGCATTGGCGAGCTACGCAGTCGAACATCGCTAGAACGCAGTTATAACGATGGGTTCGTTCAGGGAAAATCTGGTTCGTGTCAACAAAAATACTGAACAGTTTCAAGGATATTCTTGCAAATTTTTGGGTCCGTTCTTGGTTTTCGCTATTCTTTCGTCTCAAGGTCTTTGCGCTCGAATCACGGCGTCAAAGATCGAATCATGCTGATGGATTCTCCGGGTTTGGTTCATCGCGGTAATTATCGCATAGAATGCGGAGCTCGATAAGGCTGAGCAGTTCAGCCTTGTAGGACGTCCACAGATAGTTTACACGGCGTCGGGGATAATTGGGAGTCTTTGAGATAGCTTGACTATCGGCGAGGTCTCGATGTCATGGACGATATGGACGCAATCGTGCCGCCGGAAGATGCCGCGCGGATTGTGCGAGCGGGCAGGGCGCTGATGGTCGTTGGGTGGGCTACGATCCTGCTCATCGCCTATTTCGTCCGATCGGAAATGATTCAGCCGGGGCGGCAGTTCTTGATCTTCGTGCCGCTAGGGATCCTGTTGGCTGCCTCGTACTTTCTTCTTTCCTCTCGATGTCCGCGGTGTCATCGCGAATTCTTCGCGGAGAAGAGCGGGCTTGGCGCGATGTTCGGACGGTTCAGGTGCGTCGCGTGCGGTTACGATCCGGCCGCGCGAGAATCCCGGTGAATTTCAGTAAGCGGCAGATCAACGCGGTGCGCGATGCGTCGCGATCCAGATGTTGCGCTTTTCTTGACATCTGTTGCGTCATTCGTTACATTCAGAATCATGATTAGGAGCTTCATCCACAAGGGGCTCCGTGACCTGTTCGAGACTGGTGCAAGCGCCGCGGTTCCGCCATCACTGGCGCGGCGTTTAAGGCGCATACTCGATACATTAGATGCCGCGACCGATCTGCTTGACCTGAATACAAAACCGGGATCGGGCTACCACAGGCTCAGAGGAAAGGATTCCGAAGGGAACGAACGGCACGCGATCTCGGTCAACGGGCCGTGGCGAATCACCTTTCAATGGGAGAAACCCGATGTTTATCGAGTGGATTTAGAACAGTATCATTGACGTTCTCGAACACCCTGACACCGCTCTATATCGATTACGAATATCATAGGAGAAGCAGAGTATATGAAGCGCGAATATCCGGCGCCGGCCGAAATCAAGCGCGAACCGACGCATCCGGGCGAGATCATCGGAGAAGATACCCTACCGGCTCTGAAGCTGAGCGTTGCCGAGGCGGCGCTGAAACTTGGAGTGTCGCGCCAGACCCTGTATCGGATCGTGAAGTGCCAGGCCGCGGTGACTCCCGACATGGCTATCCGGATCGGGAAGCTGTGTGGCAACGGGCCTGACATCTGGCTGAATCTCCAGCGTAAGTACGATCTGTGGCACGCGAAGCGGAAGCTTGGCAGCCGGATCGATCGGATTCCGACCATGAAGGAAGCCGCCGTCTGAGACCGAGTTTAGCTTCTCGATAAATGAGCCAGGCGAGCGCGATCTGGCTTGTCCACTTACTGCGGCGCGTTCGGCGGTTCGTTGAGGGAACCGGTCTTGCGGGCGGGTGGCGTAGTTGGGGCGGATGATTTTGCGGCGGCGTTGCGGGAGGATAGCGTCGGCCGACGGGCCGTCGGCGGCCACTGGCAGGCTGTCGATCTTTTCGCACACTCTTCCTCGCACCCATGGCTATTCGCACTAATCGCTTCGCGGAGATCATTCGCCTACGGCTCAGGATGACATATAAACTCGGCGCGAGGGAGCAGGTGCGCGAAAGACGGGCGGCTCGCGAGCCGCCCCTACGAAGAAACGTGGTTGAGTCTTGGGTGGCACAGGCTTTAGCCTGTGGCCCGCACCGGCTAAAGCCGGTGCCACTTGAGACCCACCGCGAGTGCGAGGTTCACCGGCCGTGTTGCAGCACAGCCGCGTGCCACCGCTACGAAACCGGCGCGGTTGTGATTCCCGCGCCCTTCGACAGGCTCAGGGCAGGTTCCGGCTGCCGCACGAGAGCCTTTCCTGAGCAAGGTCGAAGGAAATCCCGAACCGAGAAAGTACTGCATGTGATGTTGGCTTCGAGCATGGACGCCTCGGGATTCCTCGCCCAGGGCTCGGAATGACGATCGACGGCTCGGCTGAGAATACGATACTCATCGCCCCCGCACACTTTCATGGCAGGATCACTCAACGGAGCGCGAGAGAAAATATAGTCTCTATCGCGGGGCGTTCGGCGGTTCGTTGAGGGAACCGGTCTTGCGCGCGGCGGGGGGTGGCGTAGTTGGGGCGGAGGATTTTGCGGCGGCGGCGTTGCGGGAGGATAGCGGACCCATCACGGGGACCTTTTCGTGCATCTCTTCGCCGCGAATCATCAGGTAGGGACCCGAAAGGACGAAGGCGCTGGCGAGAACAAAAGCGGTCAGTTGCGGCAGCGCGAACAGGAGCGCGATCACGACCAGCACAACGATCAGCAGCTCGACCTGCGCGCGGCGCTTGAAGTCGATTCCCTTGAAGCTCGGATAGGGAACGCGCGAGATCATCAGCCAGCCGAGGGCGAGCGTTAGCGGAACCATCGCGAGACACAACACTCTCGGCGAAGTGAAGTCGAAGTAGCTATAGGCAAGCGCGGTTCCCGCGATCATGATCGCCGCGCCCGGCACGGGCAGGCCGACGAAGCGGCGCTTGTCCACCGTTTCGACCTGGACGTTGAAACGCGCAAGACGCAGCGCGGCGCATACGACGAACAGTCCGCTGACGGCGATTCCGAGCGTGCCGATCGGCATCAGCGCCCAGGTGTAGGCGAGGATCGCCGGCGCCATCCCGAAGGCGACAACGTCGGAGAGGCTGTCGTACTCAACCCCGAACTGGCTAGAAGTGCGCGACAGGCGCGCGACGCGGCCGTCAAGGCCGTCGCAGACGAACGCGACCAGGATCATCACGGCGGCGAGCTCGAAATGGCCGCCGATCGCGGAGATCGCGGAATAGAAGCCGGAGAGCAGGCCGAGCGAGGTAATGGTTGCCGGGACCAGGAAGACGCCCCGGCGAAGCGGGCCTGCGACTTTTCCGCGCTGCTCGAGAAAACGGCCGCGGATGATACGTACGTGCTCGCGATCTTCGTCGTTCAGAATTTCGCGGGTGCCGGTTGGCCGCGTGCGGCGCGAGTCGGTGCTCATTAAGCTTTTTTCTCCGGCTCCAGTTCGGCCAGAATCGATTCGCCCGCGCGGACCCGGTCGCCGATCGCGACCAACACTCTGAACTCAGGGCTGAAGAAATGATCGACGCGGCTGCCGAACATGATGAGGCCGATCCTCTGGCCTGGCTCAATTCTATCATGGATTCGGAGCCTGCATATGATGCGTCTAGCGAGGTACCCTGCTACCTGCATCATGCCGTAGCGGCGCCCGGCGGCGTCGGCAAAGACCATCAGATTGCGCTCGTTGCGCTCGCTCGCATCGTCGCGGAAGGCGGCGCGGAATTCGCCGGCGGTATGCTCGACGCGCAGCACCTCGCCGCCGACCGGAGCGCGGTTGACGTGGACATTGAGCGGCGACATGAAGACCGCGACGCGGCGAAAGCGGACGCCGGGAGCGCTGGGTATCTCGGCCTCGGAGATATCGGTGACCTTGCCGTCGGCGCCGCTGATCACGACGCCGTCGGTGCGTGCGGGGAAGCGCTCGGGGTCGCGGAAGAACATTGCAATCGCTACGGCCGCGAGGATCACGAGAATGCCGACGATATGCAATCCAAAGAGCGCGAGGATGATCCCGGCGATCGCGACGGCGAGCGCCATCGCGACGCCCTCGCCCGCGATTCCAATCGCCGCGCCGAGGCGCGCGGCGATCGCGCCGGGATGCGTGCGCGAGCTATCGAATTTGCTGCTCATGATTTCCCTGATCCCTCGCCCACCGGGAGAGGGTGCCGCGAAGCGGCGGGTGAGGGTGCTGCTCTGCTTTCTTCTCTACGCAACGATATCTCCGCCTGCCCGAGATCAGAGCAGCACCCTCACCCACGCGTCACGGCGATTGCTGAAAAGAGCAATCGCCGCGCCGCGTCGCTCGCGTGCCAGTGGCACCTCCCGGAGGGAGAGGGTATGAGCCGCGGCGTCCGCGTGCCAGTGGCACCTCCCGGAGGGAGAGGGTATGGACAGAGGACTGCGGCGTCCGCGACCTCTCCTGGGACAAGGAGAGATCATCTTGTTCTAATTCTTCGACTTGTCTACCAGGCGGTCGCTTGCTAGCCAGGGCATGAAGGCGCGGAGCTTGCGGCCGACGTCCTCGACCGGATGGATCTCGCCCTCTTTGCGCATCTGTTTGAAATGCGGCAGGCCGGCGCGATACTCGGCGATCCATTCGTTGGCGAATTTGCCCGACTGGATATCGGCGAGCAGCTTTTTCATCGCGGCTCGCGCTTCTTGTCCGATCACGCGCTTGCCGCGCGACATGTCGCCGTACTCGGCGGTGTTGCTGATCGAGTAGCGCATGTTTGAGATTCCGCCCTCGTATATCAGATCAACGATCAGCTTAACCTCGTGCAGACATTCGAAGTACGCCATCTCGGGCGCGTAGCCGGCTTCGACCAGCGTTTCCCATCCCGCGCGGATAAGCTCGGTCAGGCCGCCGCACAGGACCGCCTGCTCTCCGAACAGATCGGTTTCGGTTTCCTCTTTGAATGTAGTTTCGATTATCGCCGCGCGTCCGCCGCCGATTCCGCTGCCCCATGCGAGGCCGACCTTGCGCGTGTCGCCGGAAGGATCCTGCTGGACGGCGAGCAGGCACGGCACGCCGCGTCCCTTGACGTACTCGGAGCGGACCAGATGGCCGGGGCCTTTGGGCGCGATCATGAAGACGTTCACGTCGGGCGGCGGCTGGATGAATTTGAAATGGATATTGAAGCCGTGGCCGAAGGCGAGGTACTTGCCTTTGCTGAGTCCGGGCGCGATCTCTTTTGCATAGATATCGCCGCCCATCTCGTCGGGCACCAGCATCATGATCACGTCGGCCTGGCGCGTCGCCTCGGCGGCATCGAAGACCGGCAGGCCCTGCTTGATCGCCTTGTCGCGCGAGGCGCTCGTGGCGCTCAGCCCCACGCGCACGTCCATCCCGCTGTCGCGCAGGTTGAGCGCGTGGGCATGGCCCTGGCTGCCGAAACCGATCACGGCGATTTTCTTGCCGCGCAGCGCGTTGAGATCCGCGTCGCGGTCGTAAAAGACTTTCATCAGAATTTTCTCCCGAGAAGTTTCAGTGCTATCGGCGAATTCTATGCACGATGATGCTTGTGATTGTCGGCGCTTAACTGCGCCGCGCGCGCCATCGCGACTTTGCCCGAGCGCACGATCTCCTTGATCCCGAGTGGCCGCACCAGCGCGATAAACGCGGTGACCTTTTCGGTGTTACCGGTCAACTCGACGGCCACCGAGTGCGGCCCGATATCGATCACGTGCGCGCGAAACGCCTGCACGATCGAATCCAGCTCGGAGCGCGTGCGTTCGTCGACGGCGACCTTGACAATCACCATCTCGCGGTCAACGGTATCGACGCCCTTGAAATCCGTGACCTTGATCACGGAGACCAGCTTGTTGAGCTGCTTGTTGATCTGCTCGAGGACCTGGTCATCGCCCTCGGCGACCAGGACGATCCGCGAGACGCTGGTGTCCAGCGGATCGGCGGCGACGGTCAGTGATTCGATGTTGAAGCCGCGGCCGGAAAACAGGCCCGCCACGCGGGCGAGCACGCCGAACTCGTTTTCAACCAGGACGGATATAGTGTGACTGGGCATGCTATGGGCGTGCTCGCGCGCATCGTGGCACAGAGCGGCTTCGGCAGATCCGGGCTGAGCGAAGAGCTCAGCGGGCGTCGGACTGATAGCGTCCGAGGATCGCCATCATCCGGTCTTTGGAAGCCAGTTTGAGCTTCTGAATGCGCTTTTCCTCGATTTCCTCTGCGTTGGTTAGATAGTGTTTGCTGCGATATTCCTGGAGTTGGTGTTTGAGCGATTCGTGTTCTTCGAACAGCGCCTTCAGCTCATCGTCGTGGGTCAGATGCTGCCGAATGAGTTCTTCCTCTCTGCGCTCCATACGCCCTCCGTTATGGCCTCCGAGGCACCGGCTTTAAGTGCGGCCTCGGCCTGCGGCGGCCGGACATATAGCGGCTCGAAGGTGTCGAGGCAGTCGGATTCTCCGCGCGCGACGCGCGCCGCACCGAACGCGGCGATATAACGCCCGCGCGTTTCGAGAATCCGAGTGTCTGGTACAATCGCTTCGACGCCCTTCTTTTGCAGAAGAGCAGCCGCGTCGTTTGCCTTGGTGTCGCCCGTTAAAATCGCGCCTGGTCCAGGTTCAGCAAGTCTGGTTATCAAGTGAGCGAGCGGCATCACCAAATCCTGAGATAACTTCTCTAACCCATCAGCCACGATTCGGTAAAGGGCAGTGTAAACCTCGCCCTTGCGAGCGTCCAGAATCGGGCAGACCATCATTCCGGTCCGCGCGCCCGGATCTTCGAGGGCCGCGAGCGCGATCGCGTCGAGGCTCGGGACCCCGACGATAGCGCATCCCGCGGCAAACGCGATTCCTTTTGCGTAACTGACGCCGATCCTGAGGCCGGTAAAGGAGCCCGGGCCGATACCGACCGCGACCGCGCCCAGATCGGAAGGCTTGATACCCGCCGCCGTCAGCAGGTCATCAACCGCACCGGCGAGCGCGGCGCCATGCGCGGTGGACGCGCGCGCGACTTCGCCCGCGATACGCCCGCTCACGACGAGCGCGAGGCTGGCAGGTGATGCACCGGTATCGAGGCCGATCACCGCGCGGCCGGCGGCTGCCTGTTGAAGGAGATTTTCAGCCCTGCACAATACGCGCGATGTCATTGAAGATCACAAATGCCATCAACACCACCAGCAGAAACAATCCGACTTGCAGAGCCATCTCGCGATGGCGCAGTGCCAGCGGTTTGCCGCGAATACCCTCGCACGCGAAAAACAGCAGATGGCCACCGTCGAGCAGCGGCACCGGCAGCAGGTTGATGATTCCGAGCTCGAGACTCAGCATCACGGTGAACATCGCGACGCTGGCGAAGCCCTGGTGCGCCTCACGTCCGGCGAGCTGGGCGATCATGATCGGTCCGCCCAGCGCCTCGCGCACGGGAGTCGCGCCCGAGATGATGCTGGCGACTCCTGTGACCAACTGCACCGTCATCGAGGCGGAGGTCGTGACCGCATCGATCGCGGCGTGGTAGGGATTTTCGCGCCTGACAATTTCGTCGCCGCGCGACATCACGCCAATAATCCAGCGCTTGGCGGGCGCGCCGAAGATATTCTTTTCGGTCTCGAGCTTGGGGCTGAGCGAAATGAAGGTGCGCGACGAGGCGGTTGCGTCGTGACGTTCGACTTCGAGCTTGAGCGTAGTTCCCTTGCTGGCTTCGACCCGGTTGGCGAAATCCATCCAGGTCGCGGTCGGTTGCCCGTCGACCGCGACGATCCGATCGCCGGTGCGAAGGCCGGCCGACGCCGCGGGCAGGCCCGCCTTGATCTCGCCGACGACGGGTTGCACAACCGGCACGCCGTACATGAAGACGATCCAGAGCAGGATCGGCGCGAAGATTATGTTCGAGGCAGGTCCCGCCAGCACGATCGCAAAGCGCTTCCAGAGCCGCTGGGAGGGAAAAGCGCGGGCGCGGAACGCGGCGATCAGGGAATCGGGAGGATTATCGCGCAGCGCGGCGCGCGCAGCTTCCAGAGTGGGGTCCATCCGCAGCCGATTTACCAGCGCGGCTTCTTCGGGCTTGATTTCGCGGCCCAGAATCGCGACCGCGTTCGATTCGCTGACAGGCGCGGCGGCGGTGTTGCCGAACGCTACGGACGAGGGTTCGCCGACGAGCTGGCGGGCGATGTTTTGTACCTGAGCGTCGAAGCTGCCGCGGGCGATCGCGGTGCCGTGGAGACGCGCGGCGTCAACCAGGTCGTGGCCGAGTTCGGTGATGAAGGTTTCGAGCTCTTCGGACTTGGGCTCCTCGCCAACTTCGTCGCCGAGCATGCGCACGTAACCGCCCAGAGGAGTTGCGCCGATTTGATATTCGGTCTCGCCGCGCCTGATCGCAAACAATTTCGGCGGGTACCCGATCGAGAAACGCAGCACCCGCACGCCGAGCTGTTTCGCCATCGCGAAGTGGCCGGCCTCGTGGACGATAACCAGAAGGCCGAGAATAACCACGGCCGCAACGATAGAAGTCAGCATAGAACTCCAGTACAGGGTTGATCAGGCAGAAGCTGCCTGCGGTCCCAGCACAGCATCACCTAAGACAATAGTAGGTGAAGACTGCCGCGAAGACTAGGCTGCAGGTACGGTCTATGAGTCCGCCATGGCCCGGAAAGATCCAGCCGGAGTCCTTGACTCCGGCGGTCCGCTTGAAGGCCGATCCCGCCAGATCGCCGGCCTGGGCGAGAATCGCGATCGCGGCCGAAATTGCGGCGATTGCGGCGATGCTCCAGCCGGGCGCGAGCCATCGACGCAGGATTATGCCCGCTATCACGGCTGCGACCAGGCCGCCGATCGCGCCCTCGAACGATTTTTTCGGACTCACTCGTGGCGCGAGCTTGGTGCGTCCGATCGCGGAGCCAACGAAATATGCGCCGCTGTCGCTTGCGACCACGAGCAGCAGCATCAGGATGATCGTCGGGATACCGCCGCGCAGATTCCGGAGCATCGCGAAGTACGGATACAGCACGCCGACATAGAGTGCGCCGAGCGCGGCGAGAATCGGGCCGCCGGGGCCTCCCGCAGGGCCGCGCATCGCGACCGCGACCACCAGCCAGAGCATCGCAACGATTACGGCGACCGGGATGATCCACAAACCGCCGTCGCCGAGAGCGAGAAGGATGAATAGTGGCGCGGCGCCGGCGACCGCGAGGATCGCGATCGAGCGAGGATCACGCGAATGGGTCATCGCGGCGATTTCGTAAAGTCCCCAGAGTCCGAGAATGGCGATAAACGCGGCGAAGGCTCCGTCGGGCGCGAAGATTACGATCGCCAGAACGACAGGCAGCGCCACCGCAGCGGTCAGGAGCCTGGTGGTCAGCACGCGAGGAGATTTCCTAAAAAGGCATTCGCGCCGCTAGCCCGGAGTGACGTTGCCGAAACGGCGCTCGCGCGCCTGGTAGGCGGCCAGCGCGCTCAGGAACTCGCGCTCGCGGAAGTCGGGCCACAGAGTGTCGGTGAAATAGAGTTCCGTGTAGGCGAGCTGAAACAGAAAAAAATTCGAGATGCGCAACTCGCCCGAGGTGCGGATGAGCAGGTCGGGATCGGGCATCGAGGCGGTGGTGAGCGCGCTATCGACCGCGGCCGAATCGATCTGGTCGGCAGTTATCTCGCCCGCCGCGACCTTGGCCGCAAGCTTTCTGACCGCGGCGACGACATCCTGGCGACCGCCGTAGGAGAGCGCGAGCGCGACTGTCATGTCGCGGTTATCGCGGGTGGTCTCAACCGCTTCAGCCAGCACCTGGCGCAGGCGCGGGGGCAATCGGTCGGTGTCGCCGAGCGCGAGGATGCGGATTCCGCGTTTCATCATCCGCTTGGTTTCGGTGAGCAGATAGCGATGCAGCAGGCGCATCAGGAAATCGACTTCCGTCGTCGGGCGCGCCCAGTTCTCGGCCGAGAACGCGAACAGCGTCAGGTAGGGGATGCCGAGCTCGCGCGCGGCTTCGACCACGGCGCGCACGGAATCTTTGGCGCGGCGATGGCCCTCGTTGCGGGCGAGTCCGCGGCGGCGCGCCCAGCGGCCGTTGCCGTCCATCACGATCGCGACGTGGCGCGGCAGGCGCGCGGGATCGCGCGAGAGCTGGGGGAAATCGTTTAGTGGGAGTGAGATTGCCACGGAATATGCGAGCGCAAGGTGCGGGCGGATAACCCGCGCTTCCAGGTCCGGCTCGGTTCAGACCTCCATGATCTCGGCTTCCTTGGCTTGCAGGACTTTATCGATCTTCTCGATGAACTCGGTGGTGAACCCCTGGACCTTGGTCTCGGCGGCGCGCAGATCGTCGTCCGCGATCTGCTTGTCCTTGTGCAGTTCCTTCAGCATGTCGTTGGCGTCACGGCGATGGTTGCGCACGCCGACGCGGAATTCCTCGGCGATCTTGCGTACGTGCTTGACGAGGTCCTTGCGCCGATCCTCGGTCAGCTCGGGCAGCGGGATTCGGATCACCTTGCCGTCATTCATCGGATTGAGGCCCAAGTCGGAAGTCTGGATCGCCTTTTCGATATCGTGCATCGCGCCCTTGTCGTAGGGCGTGATCACGATCAAGCGCGGCTCGGGCGCGGCGAGTCCGGCCAACTGGCGCATCGGGGTTTTAGCGCCGTAGTAATTCACTTGCAGATTTTCGACCAGCGCGGTCGACGCGCGCCCCGTGCGCACGCGCGAGAGTTCATGGCGGAAGGCCTCGACGGACTTCTCCATCTCCTTATGCGCAAGATCGATGACTTCGCCGGTCACGCGCTTTCCACCCAGGTGCCGATCGGTTCACCCATCACGGCCCTTCTTATATTACCCGGTTTGCGCAAATTGAAAACGACTATGGGTAGATGGTTATCCATGCACATCGAGATGGCGGTCGAGTCCATCACCTTGAGATTCTTCTGCAGGACGTCGAGATAGGTCAGGCGGTCGAAGCGTTTGGCGCCCGGCTCGCGCACCGGATCGCGGTCATAGACGCCGTCAACGGTGTGGCTGGCCTTCAGAATCACCTGGGCGCCGATTTCGAGCGCGCGCAGGCTGGCGGCGGTATCGGTAGTGAAATACGGATTTCCGGTGCCGGCGGCGAAAATTACGACGCGTCCCTTCTCCAGGTGACGCACCGCGCGGCGCAGGATATACGGCTCGGCGACGGCCTGCATCGCGACCGCGGAGAGCACGCGAGTGCTGACGCCGACGTGCTCGAGCGCGTTCTGCAGGGCCAGGGCGTTGATCACGGTGCCGAGCATGCCCATCTGGTCGGCGGTCGAGCGATCCATGCCGCGCGCCTCGTAGTCGGAGCCGCGGATAAAGTTGCCGGCGCCGATCACGATCGCGAGCTCGATCTGGAGGACGGCGATTTCCTTGACCTCGAGCGCGAACTTCGCCAGCACGTCGAGGTCGATGCCGCCCTGATTGTCCTGGGCGAGCGCCTGCCCGGAGAGCTTGAGCAGAACGCGATTGAAGTGGGGCTTGGCGCCCGCGGATCTGTCAACCTCGTCCATCGCCATCGTTACTCCTGGGCTCTGGCTGTCGGCGTTTCTCCAAGGAAGCCGGATCGCGATCAGTTGATTTCGGCCTCTTTGTTTTCGCCGAGCTGAAAGCGCACGAAGCGGCGCACGTCAATCTTTTCTTTGAGCTTGGCGCCGAACTCGAGCACCAGGTCGTTGATGGTGCGGTTCGGGTCGCGCACGTAGCTCTGCTCGAGCAGGCAGATGTCCTTGAGGAATTTCTCCATCTTGCCTTCGACGATCTTGGTGATCACGGCCTCGGGCTTGCCTGAGGCTTGCGCCTGCTGCGCGTAGATCTGGCGCTCCTGCTCGGCGATTTCGGGGGGAAGGTCCTCGCGGCGCACGACGCGCGGATTAGCCGCCGCCACCTGCATCGCGATTTCCTTGACCAGGGTCTGGAAGTCGTCGGTCTTGGCGACGAAATCGCTCTCGCAATTCACCTCGACCAGCACGCCCAGCTTGCCGCCCGCGTGAATATAGCTGCCGACGGAGCCCTCGGAAGCTTTGCGGTCCGCGCGTTTGGCGGCCTGCATGATTCCGTTCTCATGCAGCCAAGCGGTGGCCTTTTCGAGGTCGCCATTGGCCTCGGCCAGGGCCTTTTTGCAATCCATCACACCCGCGCCGGTCTTGTCGCGGAGTTCTTTTACGGTTGAGGGTTTGACTTCCATTTGAGCTGGCACCGCGGATTTAAGTTGCGGGTTCGCGCCCGGGACCGATTGGTTCGAATCGGGCGCGAGCGGTTATCCCGCTTAAGTTTTCTTCGTGCGTTAAACTGCGCTGGGCGATTCCGGCGCGGGTCCGCTGTCGCGATCCGCGGAGTCGTCCTGCTGGCCCTTCTGGCGCTCCTCGGCGAGCTGCTTGCCTTCGAGGATCGCGTCGGCGACGGCGGCGGTGAACAGCTTGATCGCGCGGATCGCGTCGTCGTTGCCGGGAATCCGGTACGAGATCAGGTCGGGGTCGCAATTGGTATCGACCACCGCCGCGACCGGAATTCCGAGCCGCTTGGCCTCGGCGACCGCGATATCTTCCTTCTTGGTATCGATGACCCAGAGCGCGTCCGGCAACTTGCGCATGTTCTTGATTCCGCCGAGCACGGACATCAGCTTCGCGTGCTCGCGGCCGTTGTCGCTCATTTCCTTTTTGGTCAGAGCGCGCGCCATCTCGGGGTCGGAGAGAATTTCTTCGAGCTTCTTGAGCCGGTCGATCGAGGCGCGAATCGTCTGGAAGTTGGTCAGCATCCCGCCGAGCCAGCGGTTGTTGACATAGAACATTCCGCAGCGTTCGGCTTCTTCCTTAACGATATCCTGCGCCTGCTTCTTGGTGCCGACAAACAGCATCGTGCCGCCCTGGGCGGCGAGGTCGCGCGCGAAATCGAAGGTCGCGCGGAACATGCGGACGGTCTGCTGCAGATCGATAATGTAAATCCCGTTGCGGGCGCCGAAGATGTAGGGTTTCATCTTCGGATTCCAGCGGCTGGTCTGATGGCCGAAATGGACCCCGGCCTCCAGGAGCTGCTTCATGCTGATCTCGGTCATAGCGTTATTGTTAAACCTCGCAAAAGTTACGCGCCGCGCCCCTATGTTGGAGCAATCGTCCAGTATTATAGATTGCCGCCCGTGGGTCAAAGGATGGGGAGACGCGGCGGTTGCGGGTGCTCGCGGGCGGACGAGCCGTCCGCCTCCACTGACAGAAAGAAGATGTCAGAGGGCCTCGGTCTCGGCGGCCCTTTGGCGCGAGAGGCGCGCGACCGGCGGGACACCGGTCCTACTGGCGGAGAAAAGCGAACGACACCCGCGCGCTAGGCGTTCATTGACTCGAGGAATTCGTCGTTGGTCTTGGTGCCTTGCATCTTGTCGATTAGGAATTCCATCGCTTCTACCGCGTTCAGTTGCGATAGCAGTTTGCGCAGAATCCAGATGCGATTGAGGGTCGTGCGGGAAAGCAACAGCTCTTCCTTGCGGGTGGTCGAGCGCTGGATGTCGATGGTCGGGAAGACGCGCTTCTCGAGCAGGCGACGGTCGAGCGCTACCTGCTGATTGCCGGTGCCCTTGAACTCTTCGAAGATGACTTCGTCCATCCTGCTGCCGGTATCGACCAGCGCGGTTGCGATAATCGTCAGGCTGCCGCCGTCTTCAGTGTTGCGGGCGGCGCCGAAAAATTTCTTGGGTTTGTGCAGCGCGTTGGAATCGACGCCGCCGGAAAGAATCTTGCCCGAGGGCGGCACGACGGTGTTGTAGGCGCGCGCAAGCCGCGTGATCGAATCGAGCAGGATCACGACGTCGCGTCCGTGCTCGACCAGCCGGCGCGCCTTTTCGATCACCATCTCGGCCACCTGCACGTGGCGCGTCGGCGGCTCGTCAAAGGTCGAGCTTACGACCTCGCCCTGAACCGAGCGCAGCATGTCGGTGACTTCTTCCGGGCGCTCATCGACCAGCAGCACGATCAGCACGATCTCCGGATGGTTATGCGCGATCGCCTTTGCGATCGCTTGCAGCATCATCGTCTTGCCGGTGAACGGCGCCGCGACGATCAGTCCGCGCTGGCCTTTGCCGATCGGCGCGACCAGGTCGATGATGCGGGTGGTCAGGTCCTCGTGATCGTATTCGAGCTTGATGCGCTCCTGCGGGTAGAGGGGCGTCAGGTTGTCGAACAGGATCTTGTCGCGCGCCTTTTCCGGGTCCTCGAAGTTGATCGATTCGACCTTGAGCAGCGCGAAGTAGCGCTCGCCCTCTTTGGGCGGACGGATCAGGCCAGAGACCGTATCGCCGGTGCGCAGATTGAATTTCCGGATCTGGCTCGGCGAGATATAGATATCGTCGGGACCGGGCAGATAGTTGTAATCGGGGGCGCGCAGGAAGCCGAAGCCGTCGGGCAGAATTTCGAGCACGCCTTCGCCGAGGATCGATCCATTCTTGGCGGCTTGCGCCTGCAGAATCGAAAAGATCATCTCCTGCTTGCGCATGTTGGTCGCGCCTTCGACGTTGAAGTCGCGCGCCATCGAGGCAAGCTCCGTGATCTTCGAACTCTTGAGCGCCTTGAGATTGAGCACTCCCTCATCGGTCATCACGATGAGCGGTTCGGTGTGATGCGGTTGAACCTGGCGCGGTGGCGCGGAAACGTCTTCGAGATGATTCTGACCTTCGCGCGCTGCGCCTCGACCCTTAGCCATGTGCCTTCCCCGCAAAACTGCCTCACTATTTATGCTGGATTTCCGCGCGCCCGCCGATTGCGGCGACGCGGGTTTGGATACTTCATTCGGAAAGGTTTTCCGCCCAGCGGAATACCTTAAGTAGTTCACTTGCTCCAAGCGGCCGGGAATCAGAACAGAGACTCAGAAAGTTCGGGAACTCGGGCCGCTCAAGCGAGAGGTATCTTCTCCTCCACCCCGCCACAGCGTCCTTGGTGCGGAAGCTCACCATAGACGCTAACTGGCCGATGCGCTCGTGTCAACGGTGATCATTCGATTTCAATCCATCGACGCAGTGTCGGCGAGACCGCGACGAAATTCCGCGCGCGGTGAGATATTGCGCGAAATCCCCGGGCGGCGGCGCGATAAATTCGAGCTCGGCGCGCGAGCGCGGATGCGCGATCTTGAGCGCCAATGCGTGCAGCGCGTGGCGCTCGAATGAAGCTGCGGCGCCGCGCTTCGATGCGCCGCCATAAAGATTGTCGCCGAGACACGGATGCCCGATCGACGCGAGATGAACGCGAATCTGATGCGTGCGGCCGGTCTCCGGACGGATCCGGACGAGCGTCGCGCCGAGCTCGTCGCGTGACTGTGGTTTGAAGCGTGCGAGCACGGAGACATGGCTGGTAGCCTCGCGCGGGTTGTGCGACGCGATCGACATCCGTTTGCGCTCGACAGGATGGCGCCCGATCGCGCGCGCGATCGTTTGCCGATCCTTGGCGACGATGCCGCGCACGATCGCGAGATAGATCTTGCGCACCGTGCGATCCTTGAACTCCCGCGACAGCGCCGTGCGCGCAAACGGAGTGCGCGCGACGATCATCACGCCCGAAGTTTCTTTGTCCAGGCGATGCACGATTCCGGGGCGCAGCACGCCGTCAGGCTCCGCCATCGCGGCCAGCTCCGGAAAGCGCGCCAGGAGTGCGTCGACGAGCGTCGCATCAGGATGCCCCGGCGCGGGATGCACGGTCATCCCGGCGGCTTTGTTGACGACGATTATTTCCGCGTCGGCGAAAAGCACGTCGATAGCGGGAGCATCGCCGGTCGACTGATGAGGCTCGGGTGCGAGCGGCGGTGCAATCGCGATCGCGTCTCCGGCGCGTACCGCGGATGCGGCCCGTGCTGCGGCGCCATTGACGGTGACGAGGCCGGCCTTGATCATCCGCGCAACCTGCGAGCGCGAGTACTCCGGCGCAAGGTGCGCGGAGATGAAAACATCGAGCCGCATCCCGGCATGCAGGGGTTCCACGGTGAAGGTGTGTTTTGGGTTAGGTAGCACTGATCGATTTGGTTACTTGCAGTTCTGCGAAACCAATCACTTGAAGGAGGCTGTCGAGGTTCTCAGAACACAGGCTGAAGCCTGTGCCACTTAACAACCTTTCCAGAATTGAATTCCTTGGAAGCGGTGACGATTCGATTTGTTCGCAAATTTCCAACTCTTGTCATCCTGAGCCAGAGGCGAAGGATCTCCGCGAAGCGATTAGTACAACCAGCGTGGATTTCCGCACTAATCGCTGCGCGGAGATCCTTCACTGCGGCAACCTCCGTTCAGGATGACGGACGCGTGCTATGGATGCGATCACTGTGGCGCGGGTGTTGCTGCGGGCGGCGGCGGGGTCGAGGGCGTGCAGTTCTCGTTCGAGGTGTCGATCATCGCAAGCCCGTAGCTGGTCTTCTGACAGTTCTCGCCGGAAACGCCATTGGTTGGACGTGAGTAGTACCAGCACGACGACAGCGCGGTTGCAGCGGCGGCGATGATCAACAATTTCGAGGTCCGGAAAATCGGTGCGCGGGTTCTCATGGCAGGCTTACCCCTTTGCGTTCATCGCGCTTGCGGCAGTCTGCGCGGACGGTTACGGCTGCCGATAGGGGACGGGATGCGCGGCTTCATATGCGGTGATCGCTTTTTCGTGCGCGAACGTGAGCGCGATATCATCCAACCCCTCGAGCAGGCATTTCTTGACGAACGGGTCGATCTCGAAATGCGCGGTCCATCCGAAATCGTCGCTGACCGTCTGCGCCTCGAGATCGATACTCAGATGATACCCCTCATACTTCGCGATTGCGCGAAAAATCTGGTCGATCTCCTCGGGCTTGAGCGTGACCGGAAGGAGCCCGTTCTTGAACGAGTTATTGTGAAAAATGTCGGCGTACGATGATCCGATCACGGCGCGGAAACCCGCGTCGGCCAGCGCCCACACCGCATGCTCGCGCGACGAGCCATTGCCGAAGTTGGCGCGCGCCACCAGAATCGAGGCGCCTTCATAGCGCGGCTTGTTGAGCACGAAATCCGGATCGGGCGAGCCGTCGGGACGCCGGCGCCAGTCGAAAAACAGCCCCTTCTTGAGCCCGCTTCTGACGACCGCTTTCAGGAACTGCTTGGGGATGATTTGGTCGGTATCGACGTTCGAGCGATCAAGCGGCGCGACCAATCCGGTGAAGTTTTTGAATTTCTGCATGTTTCCTGCGCTCCGGTCAGGAGTTGTCCCAATCGCGGATATCGACGAAGTGGCCCGCGATCGCCGCCGCCGCCGCCATCTGCGGACTTACCAGATGCGTGCGTCCGCCCTTGCCTTGCCGTCCCTCGAAGTTGCGGTTGCTGGTGCTGGCGCATCGCTCGCCGGGCTTCAGGATGTCGGGGTTCATGCCCAGGCACATCGAGCATCCCGCCTCGCGCCAATCGAAACCGGCCTCGCGGAAGATACGATCGAGTCCTTCCTTCTCCGCTTCAATTTTGATGTTCGCAGATCCGGGGACGACCATTGCCTGGACGGCCTTGCTGACGTGTTTGCCTTTTACGATTGCGGCGGCGGCGCGCAGATCGCTCAGGCGCGAGTTGGTGCACGAGCCGATAAACACGCGGTCGATCGCGATCTCCTCGATCGGCGTATTCGGGCGCAGTCCCATGTAATCGAGCGCGCGTTCGAGCGTGTCGCGATCGCCGGGGTTGGCGGCCTTGCGCGGATCGGGAACCTTGCCGGTGACGTCGGCGACCATCCCGGGATTAGTGCCCCAGGTGACTTGCGGCGCGAACTCGGCGGCATTGAACACGATTGAGCGATCGAATTTTGCACCGTCGTCGGTGTGGAGCGTAAGCCACTTTTTCGCCATCGCGTCGAACTCGGCGCCGGTCGGCAGATACTTCCGGCCGCGCATGTAATCGACGGTCTTGTGGTCGGCCGCGATCATCCCGGCGCGCGCGCCCGCCTCGATCGACATGTTGCACACCGTCATCCGCTCGTCCATCGAGAGCGCCTCGATCGCCGTGCCACGATACTCGACCGCGCAACCGGTCGCGCCGTCGGTGCCGATACGTCCGATGACGCCGAGAATCAGATCTTTCGCGGTCACGCCCGGACCGGCGGTTCCGTCGAGCCTGATTTCGAGCGTTTGGGGTTTTACCTGCCAGATGCACTGGGTTGCGAGCACGTGCTCGACTTCGCTGGTGCCGATTCCAAATGCGAGCGCGCCGAACGCGCCGTGAGTCGAGGTATGGCTGTCGCCGCAGACGATCGTCATGCCGGGCTGGGTGAGTCCCAGGTCGGGACCGATCACGTGGACGATGCCCTGATCGTTCGAGCCGAGATCGAAGAGCGTGACGTCGAAGTCGCGCGCATTCTTGCGCATCATCTCGACTTGCGCGCGCGAATCGGGATCGGCGATCGGCTTGAGCTGGTCAATGGTTGGCACGTTGTGGTCGAGCGTCGCAAACGTGCGCCGCTTGTCGCGCACGGTGCGTCCCGCCACTCGGAGCGCCTCGAAGGCCTGCGGGGAGGTGACTTCATGGATGAGGTGCAAGTCGATAAACAGCAGCGCGGGCTTTCCCGGTTCATCGACTACCACGTGAGCGTTCCAGATCTTTTCAAAAAGCGTCTGCGGCGCCATCGAAGCGACCCTCCAAGCCATCGCGAACTTACTATTATCCTCGATCCGCCCACTCGGGCAAAGCCGCCAGCGACGTCATTAGTTGTGCGCGAATGAATTGCAGAGCGGCATCCTCACCCGCGCGTCACGATGCTTGCGAAAAAGAATCGCAAGCATCGCGCCGCGCCGCCCGAGGGTGCTGCTCTGCGACTTTCGATCTGGTTGGTGCGCCAGCTTCTCCGGCGTAGAACGCGCTCGACCGCTCCTGAGCACTGTTCCGTGATTCGCATCCGCAAGCATGCTAGCAATCGGGATTCGCGCCGGCGATGCGGCGGATATTCATGGTTAACACCGAGCTCAAGGCGCAACTCCGGCTCTCGATATCCGCGGGTCTTTCCTCTTGTTTTGTGTTTCTGCTCTACGAAGCAATCCAGGAATTCGCCACGCTTGATCCGCAGCATCAGCTTCGGCAGATCGCGGTGATCGCGCTTACCTCGATCGGGATGCTGGCGGTGATCGAACCGCTGCTCGAGCGCATGCAAATCACCGATGCCGGCGATTCGCACCGGAAGGGAAGAGGCCTTCTGATTCGAGTCTCCGCATTCGCCATTATCGCGGTCACGAGTCTGTTCCACGGCTTGCTGCATCACCTTCTCGGCGAAAGCCTGAGTGTAAAGGGATGGGCCGTTATCTGGGAGCTTGCCAGTATGGTCATCGGTCCGGGCGTGATCACTTTCGCCTGGATGCGCGGGTTGCGAACGAGTCCACCCAGGGCGAAAAGATTCGGGCTATCAGCCGGCATCATCGTCGGCGTCTTCTTGATCTCGGCGTCGATTCTTCAGGTCTATCTGCTGATCCCGTCGGCGGCAGGCTCGCCAACCGAGTGGGTCAGAATCTCGGCGGTATTGTCGCTGGCCGCGCTTTTTCTATGGCCGATTCTGACCACCTTCGCGATCAGCGGATACCTTGGCGGTCTATCCGCGGAGCGGCAATGGTTCGGGAAGCCGTGGGAAGAGATCGCGGTTGGTCTTGGAATTGCGGGCGCGGTCGGCGCCACATCTGAATTCCTGGCGGTCACGTTTTTGTCCGCATTCGCCAAAACGGGCGTGACGATGGGCCCGAGCTTTTGGTCGCTGCTCGCTTCATCGGAGATCGCGAACGCCGGCTGGGCCCTGGGACTCCTTTTTCACGCTGATTTCGTCGCGATGTTTCAGCCGGGGGCGCACGCCAGAGGGCCGGATCTGAGAATCGCCGTGTTGGCAGTTGCCGCGATGTTCGCGCTGGGGTTGCTGCTCTCGTACGGCAGCCTGAACCTTAGCTTTTTCCTGCTGAACGGTGCGCTGAAACGATCGGCCGCATGATTGATCCGCGGACCTCATCGCCGACGCTCTCAAATATTGTTAATATCGAGTTTCCGATCGGATGGAGGAAGGTGGGGTGATGAAAGCTGGCGAGCGCGAAGACGAACTTCAACGGGCGATCGGAACCGGGGACGCGGAGAGTTGCGCGCTCGAGCCGGGCGCGGTAGCGTGCGACGCATGCGGCGCCGCGATGAAGCCGATGGGGCACTGCAAGTACTGGTGCCTGCGCTGCGGATTCTTGCGCACCTGCAACGACACGATGTGACCGCGCGCGTGTCCGCGTAACACAACACTCAGAACATAAACGTGATCGGCATCGCAATCGCCGCAATCCAGGCGAACCACGCCGATTCAACCAGCGCGATCACGAGCAGATTGTTCGATCGCGAGTAAGTCGAAACCGCGAAAATCTCGAACGCGATAAACTGGAAGATCATGATCGACAAGGTCAGCATCAGCACACCGGGAAGAATCCGCAGCGAGACTCCGATGATCAGCATCACGACAATAACCGCGCGCCCGATCACGCACGCCATAGTCGATTCGACCAGTCCTCCGCGGCGCAGCAGCCACTCGAAGGAAAAGAAGAACGGCAGCACAATCACGGTGCCCGCTATGGTCGCGAGCAGGCGCTCTGGCGTCGGCGCGAGCGTGTGAAACACCTCGCCAAACGGCATCTGCAGCACATAGATCGCGCCGAAAGCCAGAAACGCGGCTAGCGCCGTGCGTCTGGCGCCTGCGGCGACTCCCAGCCAATCGATCATCGAGCGCGCGGCCATCAGCGCGAGCAGCGCTCCGCCCGCAATTCCCAGCCACGCGAACAGATCGTCGCCGACGATCAGCGAAACGAAATACGCCGGCTCACCGACCGCCATAAACGGCATCACGATCAGCAGTGCGATCGCGATCGCGGGCAAACTCAGCCACATGATCGAGCCGGAGGGGCGGCGAAGCATCTCGGGCGCGATCGCCCCGGCGATTTGGCCGATCCCAATCAGCACGATCAGGAACGCGAGCATCCCGACCGCGGCAGCGCGCAGGCGCGCTGTCTCGAGACGATAGGGCGCGGTGCGTTGTGTGCCGAAAATACTATCGAGCCAGCCGAGAATCGTGGCGGCGGCGGCAGTCGAGCGCGTGATCGTAATATGATTGGTGTCAGGAATCCGCACCGCTTCGAGCGCGGTACCGCTGGCGGCGTCGCCGTAGACCTTTCCCAGCTCGATCGTTACGGTACCAGCCAGAATTCCCGCGATCTGTTTGGAGCTGTCCTGAATGAACTCGGGATCGTTTTGCGCGAAGATGAATAGCGTGTTGCGCGGATGATCGGGGCCGTCGAGCCGAAAGCCGCCCGAGATCATTACTGAACCCTTGATATTCGGGTCGTGCGTCGCGTAGTCGAGTGCGGCGTTCGCGCCCATTGAATGACCGATCACGACGATCCGCGAACCATCGACGTAGCTCGAAGTGCGCAGAAAATTCACCGCCGTGGTCAGGTCCTGACGCAGGGTCTCCGAGCCGAAATTGCGCGCGAACGGATTGCGGTTATGGCCGTGTCCGCGCAAATCGATCGTCAAACAGGCGTATCCGTTTCGCGCGATCCGGCGCGCCAGCACGCTCATCAACGCGCGGTCCGAGGAAAATCCATGGACCAGCAACACCGCGGGGCGGCGTTTGTCGGGCGGCAGCGGCTGGAGCGCGAAAAATGGATTTCCGGAGCCGGGCAGATAGAGCGTGGCCGGAATTCCTCCGGTCAGCTCGAGGTCCATGTGCGGCGGGCCGCCCGTCTGCATCGACGCAAATCTCCACGCCTCGACCAGCAGGATCAGAAACGCGATCGCGCATACGACTTTTAAGATTCGCATTGGGCGATAAAACGGCTTGGGGGCCGCTAAGTCAAGCTTCGCAATTGGTTCAGCGCGGACGATTACTTGATCCGGCGCGTCGGTGCGGCGCGCTCTGCGTGTGCGAAGCCGCGCGTGATCGCGTCTTCGCCGAAGCGCGCGGCGACCGCGTCGAGCGCGCGATTGAGCCGCGCACGCCGGGCTGCGTTTACGCCCGACTCGTCGAAAAGTCCGAGCTGCGGTGCGGATGCGCCGGACTCGACGCTGCCGCGCTCGAGGTTATGCACCTGCACGCCGGCCAGCCGAATTCGATCGCGGGCAGGGACCTTCGCGAGCAATTCGATCGCGGCGTTCGTGATCGCGCCGCCGTCGTCGCTCGGATTCTCCAGCGTTACGCTGCGGGTCAGAATCGGATAGCGCCCCTGTCCGAGCGGCCGTGCGAGCTTGAGCTTCAGCACGACAGTGCGCGCGCGGACCGAGTCGGCGCGCAGCCGGCGGCCGATAGCCTCGCCGTGCGCGATCAAAATCCGGCGCAGGTCGTTGGACTTGAGTTCGAGGTCGCGCGCGAAAGTGTTTTCCTCGCCATAAGATTTACGCTGCCAGTCGGCGACCACCTCGCGCGGGTCGTTTCCGCTTGCCAGCTCATGCAGGCGCTGGCCCTGAGAGCCGAACGACTCGCGCAGTTCGGCCGCGTCGCGCCGAGCGAGGTCGCCGATCGTGCGGATGCCGCGCTCGTGCATGCGCGCAAGCGTGACGCGGCCGACTCCCCAAAGCCTCTCGACTGGCAGCGGTTCGAGGAACTCGCGCAGATACTCCGGACCCAGGATCAGCAGGCCGTCGGGTTTCGACATGTCGGAGAGAATCTTCGCGGCCATCTTGGTGCTGGCGACGCCGACCGAAACCACCAGCCCGGTTTCTTCACGCACGCGGCGCTTGAGCGCGCGGGCTACTTCGATTGGCGCTCCGAGCAGGCGCGCGGTCCCGGTCAGATCGATAAACGCCTCGTCGAGCGACAACGGCTCGACGATTGGGCTGGTCGCGTCGAACGCGCGGCGCACCATCCGCGAGATCTCGATGTAACGCTTCATGCGCCCAGGGACGAACACCGCCTGCGGGCAGAGTTTGCGCGCCTGCGCCGTCGGCATCGCGGCGCGCACGCCGAACTTGCGCGCTTCATAAGATGCGGAGGTCACGACGCCGCGCGCGCTGTGTCCGCCGACGATTACCGGCAATCCGGCGAGCGCGGGATTATCGAGGATCTCGACCGAGGCGTAGAACGCGTCCATGTCGGCATGAGCGATCACGCGCGGCCACGGAGCGTCCGCACCGGAGATTTCGCTGCGCGGCGCCATCGCGCCCATTATCATTGATTGCGCGCGAGCAGGTCGAGGATCGCGGCGGCCGCTTGTTCACCGCCGCGGACGCAATCCGGAATGCCGACGCCGCGATAGGCTGCGCCGGCGATAGCGAGGCGCGGAATCGCGGCGGCGGCGCGCTCGATTTCGGTAACGCGATCCAAATGACCGACCTCGTACTGCGGCATCGAGTCGGGCCATCGCCGCACGATGGCGAATGCTGGCGCGGCGGTCACCCCCAGCAGCTCGCGAAACTCGTCGCGCGCGGCCGCGATCATCGCGTCATCGTCAAGCTGCATCATCGCGGTCTGCAGTTGTCCGCCGATAAAGACGCGGGCGAGGATCATTCCCGCGGGTGCGCGATTCTCAAATTTCAGGCTGGTGAAGCTGCCGGCGATAATCCGGCGGCGCTCGATTATCGGCACGACGAAGCCGAAACTATTTGGTGGCGCGGGAAAGTCGCTCTCGCGAAACGCCATATTAACTGTGGCGGCGCTCGCGTAGCTGATCGCGCCGAGCAGATCGGCCAGGCGCGGGTCGGCGGCGCGGATCATCCGCGCGGCGGCGTAGGCGGGCGCGGCGCAGATCGCGGCATCGGCGGAAATCGGCTCGCCGCTCTCGGTGACGATCGTGCATCCGTCGGTGCGCGGCGCGATCTCCTTCACCTCGACGCCGAGTCTCACGCACTCGCCCAGGCTGGCGGCGAGGGCCTCGGGCAGCGCGCCGATCCCGTCGCGCAGCGTCGCGAACAGGGTCCATCGCGCACCGCTGGTGCCGAGCGCGCGAGCAAACGTGCCGACGGCCTTGGTGCGCTTGCGCTCCGCGATGCGCAATCCGCGAATCACGCTGCCGTAGCGCTGTTCCATTTCGACGAAGCGCGGGGTCGTCGCCGCGATACTCAAGCGCGAGGGATCGGCGGTATAGATTCCGCCGGCGAGCGGCTGCGCGACGCGATCGAGCACCTCGCGTCCGAGCCGGCGGGTGACGAATGCTGCCAGACTTTCGTCGCGCCGGTCTTTTCGCTTTGGCACCAAGGGTTCGAGTGCGATTCGGAGTTTGGCTGCAGGCGAGAACAGCGCGCTCTTCATCACCGGACCAAGCCGCGACGGCGCCATCAGCGAGAAGCCGTCGGGGATATCAATCAGGCGGCCGTCGTGAACCACCCGCGTGCGACGAAATTCCTCACGAGTAGGAATGAGCTCGTCGCCAAGGCCGAGGCGTCGCGCGAGCTCACCGGCCTGCGGTTTCTCGGTCAGGAAGGAATCCGCGCCGGTCTCGATCGTGAATCCGTCTCGGCGCACGGTGGCCAGCGGTCCGCCGATTTGCGCGGCGCGATCGAGCACGATCACTTCAAGAGGGAAATCGCGCTCGGCCGAGAGCTCACGCATCCGATGAGCCGCGGCAAGTCCGGTTATTCCGGCGCCGATTACGACCACTCGATGCATGGTGTTATTCGATGCGCGCGTGACGGCGAACGATCTCGGCTATTATCGCGATAAACTCCGGATGGTCACTGACCGTGCCTGTGCGATACATCCGAACGCCGGTCTCGTGCGCGATCGCGGCGGCTTCGATATCGAGGTCGTACAGCACCTCGACGTGGTCGCAGAGAAATCCGATTGGGACGACGACGGCGATCGCGTCGCGGCCGAGCTTGCGCAGCGCTGCGCCGATATCGGGTTCGAGCCACGGATCGCGCGGGCTTCCGCTGCGGCTCTGAAAGGCGAGCGTCCAATTTTCAAATCCGAGTTTCGCTGCGACCAGGCGCGACGACTCGGTGAGTTGCTCGACGTACGGAGATGCCGCCGCCATCGCGACCGGGATGCTGTGGGCGGTAAAAATGAGCTGCGCGCGTGCGCGATCGGAGGCATCCAGATGCGCCAGCGTCTCGGTGACGCGGGCGGCGACCGCGGCGATAAATTTCGGATGCGCGAACCACGGCTCGGGGTAAATGATCTCGGGAGCGCGGCCGCTCAGTTTTCCGGCGGCCGCGCGAACAGTTTCCTGGTAGCGCTCGAAGCTGGCTTCGCTGCGATACGCCGCCATGATGAACGCGAGGACGCGTCGCGCGCCGCCGTGCGCGAGAGTCGCGAGTGCGTCGTCAACGTACGGTTGCCAGTTGCGCATCCCGACTGCGACAGGAATCCCGAGTCCGGTGCGCGCAAGCTCGGCGCGCAACGCGTCGGCCTGGCGCATCGTCAAATCGTTATACGGCGAGCGTCCGCCGAGCATCTCGTAGTGACGTACGACATCTTCGTAGCGCGCGCGCGGGACGGGCCGTCCGCGCAGTACGTTGTCCAGGAACGGACGGATTTCCTCGGCGCGCGTTGGTCCGCCAAACCCGACGATCAAAACCGCGTCGACGCCGCGCGGCTCGCTCACTTATCTCTCCCACTGAGCTCGTGGACCGCGTCCACCAGTGCGATAACGTGATCGACCGGAGTGTCGGGCAGGATTCCATGGCCGAGATTGAAGATGTGCCCGGGGCGCCCGCCCGCGAGATCGAGGATCGCGCGCGCACGCGAGCGGATCTCCGGCACCGCGGCGAACAGCGCGATCGGATCGAGGTTTCCCTGGACGGCGACATCGTAGCCGAGCCGCTTCCACGCTTCAGCAAGATCGACGCGCCAATCCAGTCCTATAACGTCGCCGCCCGCCTCGCGCATCAGCTCGAGGAGATTTCCCGTGATCGTTCCGAAGTGGATAACGGGAATTCCCGGCTTTACGCTGGCGATAATCGACGCGGTATGCGGCAGCACGAAGCGGCGGTAGTCGTCGGGGCCAAGGCTGCCGACCCAGCTATCGAAAAGCTGCACGATACTCGCGCCCGCGGCGACCTGCATATTCAGGTAGTCGATCGTGACGCGCGCGAGCAGATCCATCAGGCGATGCCACGTGTCCGGGTCGTTGTACATCAGGGTTTTAGTCGCCTGATATTGGCGCGACGTGCCGCCTTCGATCAGATAGGACGCGAGCGTGAATGGGGCGCCGGCGAATCCGATGATCGGAGTTTTCGCACCGATCGCGCGATCGACCAGTTTGATCGATTCCGCGACAAAACCGAGTGCGCTCGCGTCGAGGCGCGGCACGCGGTCGAGATCGGCTGCAGTGCGAATCGGACGGTCGATAATCGGACCGTCACCCTTCTCGTAATGCAGTCCCACGTCCATCGCAATGAGCGGCAGCAAAATATCCGCGAAGATAATCGCGGCGTCCACCCCGAGCCGCTCGACCGCCGTTACAGTGACTTCGGCGGCAAGCTGCGGGCGCATGCAAAGCTCCAGAAAATCATGCTGTTCGCGGACCTTGCGATACTCGGGCATATAGCGTCCGGCCTGGCGCAGCAGCCAGACGGGAGTGTAATCGGCAGCCTCGCGGCGGCATGCGCGCAGCATGGGATGATCCCAGTGCCGCAGATTCTGCGCATTCTCGTTGAGGCGCGAAGTTCTGGGCGCGATTGAAATTTTGGCGTGCGATGCCACGCGCCGCTTGTCCGCCACGATCGCGGATGCGCGCGCGACGGCGTCTTTCACCAGATGGCCGAGCCGCGGATGCTGGGGCTCGAAGTCCACCGCGATTCGGTGCGCGCGCAACTCTTCGCTGCAGACCGGGCCTATCGATCCGACCGCCATCGCTGCCAGTCCGCGCCGCACCTCGGCGTCGATTCCGTCCGCCTGCGCGACCTGCATCACGTTGATGACCTGATGCGAGCTGGTGAAGATCGCGGCGTCGGCGCGGCGCTCGGCGATCGCACGCAGCGCGGCCCGAAGCGGCTCGAGGTCGGTCGGCATCGTCCATCGATAAACCGGCACGACGGCGACCTGCGCACCGCGCGCCTCGAGTCCCGCGATCAGATCGCTGTTGGAGACGCCGTATTCCTGCACCGCGACTCGCGCGCCGCGAAGGTCTCGATACGCGGCCAGCGCGGCTAGCAGCTCGCGCGAGGTATTGGGTTCGGGCGTGGTGACGGTAGGCTCGATTTCCAGATCGCGCAGCGCGCGGGCAGGTTTGGGTCCGCGAACCACAGTTACTATCCCGCGGAGTGCGGCGACCAACGCGGCGCGCGGATGACGCGATTCAATCACCTGGAAAAGCGCGCGCGTGCCGACACCGGTTAAGAAAATCGCAACGTCGATTTCGCCTCCGAGCAGGCGTTCGGCGAAATCGAACGCGGCGGGATTTTCGCCGAGCGGGACCTCGCGCATCGCCGGTGCGACAATCGCGACCGCGCCGCCGCGCGTGATAAGCGCGGCCGCCTCCGCCGCCATCCTGCTCTCGAACGCGACGATACGCACGGGCGGCACTTCGGCGGCAGGAGCGCGGTCAGCGGGATTCGGTTGCGTGGGAGATTCCATCCATACCTGGCGCGGCGCAGCGCGACATGAGGTTATCTTGCCGCGCGCGCCGCGCCCAAGTCCACCGGACGTGGGAATGACGACGGCAGAACGCACGGCAGCAGTGATACAGTGCGTGACCCTCGCGGCGCTTTGCGCACGGCGGCGCGCGTGCTAGCAATCGCAAGTTGGGTCCGCGAGACCCTACTGTATCAGCCGCAAGTCGCGCCGCACGGCGCAGGGAGCATCTCACGATGAAGATCCGATTCCTGGCACTGGCTATTACGATGAGCTCGATTGTTCTGGGCGCGTCGATTGCGGGCGCGCAGCAGAATCCTGCGCTGATGGCGAAGATCAATCAGACTGCGCCGATTCCCGAAGCGAAAATTCCTGCTTACATCAAGGCCGCCGTCAACTCTCCCGACCGTCCCGCCGACGACAAGGCGCTCGACGAGGGCCGCAAGCCCGAGCAGATGCTGGCGTTCTTCGGAATCAAGCCGGGGATGCAGGTCGCGGATATCTGGGCGGCAGGCGGATGGACCACGGAACTTTTGTCGCTGGTGGTCGGACCGAATGGCAAAGTCTATTCACAAAACATTCCGAAATTTCCCGCCAAGTACCAGAAGATCGCCGATCAATGGCACGCGCGCATTCACGGACTTCCGAACGTGGTCGAAGTGGCGACACCTTTTGACGCGCCGGAGCTGTTGCCGGTTGCGCCGAACAGCCTCGACGCAGTTCTGATCAACATGAACTATCACGATATGGTCGGGCTCAAGCTGGATCGCGCGAAAATCAACCAGCAGATCTTCACCGCGCTCAAGCCCGGCGGGGTTTATGGGATCGTCGATCACAGCGCGCAGGCCGGCTCGGGCGATCGCGACACGACTACGCTGCATCGCATCGACGAAAATTTCGTCATCAACGAGATCGAGAAATCGGGATTCAAGCTGGCGGCGTCGTCGAGTGCGCTGCGTCATCCGGAAGACGATCGCACGTGGTTCGTGTTCAAGAAGCGCGGCCAGACTGATCGCTTCATGCTCAAGTTCGTAAAGCCGCGGTGACCGTTCGATCGATGGAGTAGTGCGATGAAGGTTGGACTGTTTTCAATCGGGATCGGGACGGCGGTGCATCCGGAAATAATTCGCGGCGTCGCCTCGAATGCAGAGCGGGTCGGCTTTTCGACCTTGTGGGTCGGAGAGCACGTGGTGCTGTTCGATCGGCAGGATTCGAAATATCCGTACTCGGCGCAGGGAGATTTTCCGTTGCCCGGCAGCGCCGATTGGCTCGATCCATTTCTTACGCTGACCTTTGCCGCCGCGGCGACCAGCAAGATCCGGCTCGCGACCGGCATTTGCCTGGTGCCGGAGCACAATCCTGTCGTGCTGGCGAAGCAGGCGGCTACGCTCGATCGGCTCGCGGGCGGACGTTTCGTGCTGGGAGTCGGGATCGGATGGTCGGCCGAGGAATTTGCGGCGCTGGGAATTCCATTCGAGCGGCGCGCTCAGCGCACGCGGGAATATATCGCCGCGATGCGCGCGCTGTGGAGCGAAGGCGCCACGACCTATCACGGCGAGTTCGTCAACTTCGACGCCGCGCAGAGTTTTCCGAAACCCGCGCGCGGAGCGAAGCTGCCGGTGATGTTCGGCGGTGAGAGCGCGCCGGCGTTAAAGCGCGTCGCGGAATATGGCGACGGATGGTTCGGGTTCAACTGCGATCCGAATGACGCGAAGGAGAAGATCGCGAAGCTGCAATCCCTGATGCGCGAGCGCAGGCGCGACCCCCGCGAGATCGAGTACATCGTGTCGCCATACACCAAGAAGATCACCGGCGACGACATGAAACGCTATCGCGACGCGGGCGTGCAGGAGGTCGTGATTCTTTCCAATCCGCCGACCGATGTCGCCCGGATTCCGGAATGGGCCGACCGCCTCGCCCGCGACTGGATAGCCCCCGCCCACGCCGCCGGCTAGCGCCGTCTGATTCCTCGCCCAGTATGGGAGAGGCAAGGTGAGGGTCATTTCTCAGCGGGGCGCGAAGCGACACGCGACTAAAAGAAGGAATCTATGGTCGCGCAGTAGCGCGACTCAAGATCAGAGGACCCTCACCTGACCTCTCCCTTTCAGGGCGAGGGATCTCAGGTGCTGGCGAGGAGTTCTTTTGCTCGCGCTAGGTCTAGCGCGATCTGATTCCTCAGGGCGTCGGCGGAGGTGAACTTTTTTTCGGGGCGGATTCGCTCGATCAGTTCGAGCTTGATGCGCTGGCCGTAGATGTCGCGATTGAAATCGAAGATGTGCGCCTCGATCGAGCGCGCGGTCTCGGCGAACGTCGGGCGCATCCCGATATTCGTGATCGATCCGAACGCGCCGTCGTCCAGAATCACCCGGGTCGCGTAGACGCCGTCGGGCGGAAGGCATTCCGTCTCGCTCTCGAGATTCGCGGTGGGAAAACCGATCGTGCGCCCGCGCTCGCGCCCGCGCACGATCGGGCCATGCAGGAAATGATAGCGGCCGAGGAGCTTGGCGGCGGCGCGAACCTCTCCGCTCGTGATCAACTCGCGCACCTTGGTCGAGCTGACTTCGATTCCGGCGACTTTCACGGGCCCGACGACCGTCGTATCGAAACCGAACTCGCGCCCCAGCTCGACCATCACGGAGGCATTGCCGGCGCGGTTGTGGCCGAAGTTCACGCTATGGCCGATCACCACCTCGCGCGCGCCGAACCGCTTAAGGAAGTAGTCGCGCACGAAATCGCGCGCCTCGATCCGGCTTAGCTCGAGGGTGAAGTTGACCACGATCACGCCGTCGAGGCCCGAGAGCCGGAGCAGCTCGAGCTTGTCTTCGGGCACCAGGATAAGGCGCGGCGCACGGTCGGGAACCAACAGCTTGGCGGGCAGCGGATCGTAGGTGAGGGCGAAGGCGGTGCCGCCCGCGGCACGCGCGCGGTCGATCGCGGCTTTGAGGATCGCGCGATGGCCCAGATGGACGCCGTCGAAGTTGCCCGGCGTCACGACTGGGTACGGATGACGCGCCATCGCGTCGAGATCGCGGATTATTTCCATCGCCGCTACGCGTGAACGAGCGGATGCGCCCGGGTGCGCGTCATTCGCCGACGAGACTCGCCATCACGGTCTTGGCCGCGGCCGCCTGCGGCGTACCGTCGTGATCGGCCATGAGTTTTTGCAGCGTCAGCCGTGCGTCGATCCGGTCGTTCATCTTGAGGAACGCTTCGCCCTGGCGCAGCAGCGCTTGCGCGGCGAAACGGCCCTTGGGATAGCGCATGACCAGATCATTGAATTGCAGTATCGCCTGATCAAATTTGCCGGTTTCGTAGAGCGCGTTGGCGGCGAAGTAATCTGCCGGCTCGACCAGCGGCGATTTGGGATATTGATGCTGCAGTCGCGTGAAATTTGCGACCGCGAGCGGATATTTCCCGTCCTTCATCGCTCGCAATCCGACCCGATAGATCTTCACGCCGGGATCTTTCGAGCTCTCGGCATTCGAGATCTCCTGATCGAGTTCATCGGGCCACGTCGCCGCCGGAAAGGCCGGCTCTGCTGACGCGCCGGGCTCGGTCGCACCGGGTGAACTCGGACCGCCGATCGCTTCGCCGGGGGTGGTGCCGAGCGCAGTAGTTCCAGGCTGCGCTGCCATTCCGGCTTGCAGCGCGCTGACTTCGGATTCCAGCTTCGCGATACGATCGTTGGCCTGCGAAAGCTGATTGGCTCCGCCCGGAGTGGCGCCGTGCTGAACCTCGGTGACCTGATCTCGCAATTGCTGAACCTGCTGATTGAGCGCCTGGATCTGTTGGCGATCGCTCGCGATCATACCTCGCAGCGTGAACTGATTCTGGTTGAGCTGCTGCATGTCGTTCTGATTGGAGCATCCAGCGGCGAGCAGGCACGCGGCGCCGAGCGCGACGGCCAGAGCGACGCGGCCGAGCGCGCGATCGCGCACATGCAGGAAGTCGGGCATATCAAGTCGAAGCACGCGCACGAGTTTAGCTCCTATTGTTGGACGACAAAGTGATCGCGACGGTTCTGCGCCCAGCAGCTTTCGTCATGGTCCTGGCACAGAGGCAGCTCTTTGCCATAGCTGATCGTCGAGATGCGCTCGGAGGGGACCCCCAGCGTCACCAGGTAGTCTTTGGCCGACTGCGCTCGTTTAGCTCCCAGCGCCATGTTGTATTCCTCAGAGCCGCGCTCGTCGCAATGACCTTCAACCTGAACCCGGGTCTGCGGATGCGACTGCAGCCATGAGGCGTTGGCCTTCAGCACCGAGCCGTCCTGCGGTTCGATATTGTAGGTGTTGTATCCGAAATGAATGTCGCTGAGCGGTCCGCCCGAAGTAGCGCCCAGGGTGCCGTTCTGGAGATTCGTGAGCGAGCTGGTGCTCCCGCCGGAACCATTTTCGCCGAGGCCAGCGGTGTTGCCGCCCGGAACTTCCTTGGCCTTGGACGAGCATCCCGCCGCGAAGATCACGCCCAACACGATGAGCGCGCCCATCTGGAGAGCATTCCTAGTCACCCAGCCACCACGACCACGCTGGAGAAGTGTCATTACCTTTTCCCTCCGTCAATGCAGAAATGATTTTGCCGCCCTGCACCATAAGTAGATAGATCCGCGCGTGTCCGCCGCGAGTCGAGCTGAACGCCAGGTAGCGTCCGTCCGGCGACCATGAGGGCGATTCGTTGGAGCCGTTACCGTCGGTTACCTGGGTCGGATTTCCGCCCTCCTCGGGAATTACGAAGATATCGAAGCGTCCACCCGAGCGGCTCTGGTAGGCGATCCTATCTCCCTTTGGCGACCACGCTGGCGTTGTATTGTAGTCGCCCTTAAACGTGATTCGCCGCGCCGCGCCGCCCGCTATCGGCATCACATAAATCTGCGGTGTGCCCGAGCGATCCGAAGTGAAGGCCAGCATCGAACCGTCAGGTGAAAACGCGGGGCTCACGTTGATTCCGCTGGTGTGGGTCAGCTCGCGCAGCTCGGAGCCGTTGCGATCGAGCAGATAAAGATTGGTGCTCCCGCCATGCTCGACCGCGGCCGCGATCTGCTGCCCGTCGGGAGAAATCGCACCGCCGATTATCATTCCGCGCGGGCTCGTGATCTTTGACTCGACCTTTTCCTTCAGGTCGGCCAGATAGAGCGCAGGCTCCCTGCTCTTGTACGACAGGTAGAGAAGATAGCGCGCGCTTTTGTCGAACGACGGGAACAGGTTGATGGTCGGATTGTCGGTGCGGCGGAAGAGATTGTCGCCATCGATCGTCTGTGTGTAGATTTCCTTGAAGCGGCCGCCGCCGGTCGAGACGAAGGCGAGCTCGGAATCGAACGGGCCTTTCTGCCCGGTCGTCGCCTCGAGGATCGCGTCGGCGAACCGGCGCGCCATCCGCGGCACGTCGGCAGCAGAGCCGGTAAAATTCTTTCCCATCATGCGGCGCTGCTGCGCGACGTCGTAGAGCAGCGCGGTCAACTGGATGTTCTGTGCGGTGATCGTCACGGCGCCTTTGACCAGGAAGTCAGCGTTGATCGATCGCCAGTCGGCAAAATTGAATTGCCCCAGCTCGTAGCCCGATTGCTGCGGATCTTCGACATAGGCGTGCGGCGAAATGACCCTGAAGTATCCCGAAAGCTCGAGGTCGCGCGTCACGATCGCGACGAATGCGCCCGACACCTGATGGTTGTCGTCGCCGGCGAGACTCTTCAGGCCCGAGACCGCGATCGACGAAAGCTGGGAGCCAGGCCCCACGATATTCATCTTGATCTGCGCGCGGGCCGCCGTCGCTATGCTGATCGCGGCCGCGAATATCGCAACGGCAAATATCGGGAGCAGTTGTTTCTTCATCGCCATCTGATGGGCGCAAGACAAATCGGGACCATACGAGTCCCGCTCCGCACCATCCGCACCTCCATTACCTTACCGATCTAAGCGACCGCGGACTACGACTTCAGATCGCCGAGTCTAAACGTTGCTTCGACCCCGCCCGCCCACTGAGCGCGGTATTTTTCCGGCGGGGGCGGGAACGGCGCCGCGCGCCGTATAGCACGCAGCACCGAATCGTCGAATGCGGCGTCATTGGAGCTCTTCGCGATCTTCACTTCGGTCAGCGCGCCGTCGGGACCGATCGCGTAGTCGACTATCGCGGTCAGATCCGAAGACCCGCTGGTAAAATTCCACGCCTTCTTAATCTTATCCTGCACGGTTGAAAAGTAGAGCAGGAATTCCGGATCCTGCTGGATGCCGAGGCTGCCGGTGCCGGGGCCAACTCCATATCCCGCGCCTTCGCGCACGCCGCTCGCGGCGACCGGACCGCCTCCGGCGGCGCCGCCGCGGACCGCAGGGGCGGTGTTATCGTCATCATCATCTGCGTCCGAGTTATTTGCTAAATCGGCCAGATGTTGCTTCATCAATTGCTCGCGAATTTTTTGCATCCGCGCCCTGATGCTTGCCGCCGTATCCGCCTTCGCGACCATCACCGGCGTCGCGTGGGGCTTCGGTTCGTGTCGGTTGTGCGCTTTCGATTCCGCCGGCGTGGGCTCGGGAGTCGGACGCGGAGTGCGGCGCGCGTGCGGGGTTCGCGTTGGTGTCGGCGCGGCCTCGCTCTGCTCGGGAGTCGGCTCAGGCGTGTCGGTCGGAGTAGGTTCGAGCTTTTTGGTATTGAGCGCGATCGCGTTCGCGTCGTTGTCGGGCGCCGGTTTGGGCTCGGGCGGCTTGGCTTCTTCGGGCTTTGGAGGTTCGGATTTTTCTTCATGAGCGGGCTGAGGCGCAGCCAATCGCGGCAGATGCGTCCCCAAATCTCCGGCCGGGATATTGTCGACAATCTTCACCGTGTAGGCCGGAACCGGCTGATCGACTTCGGCAAAGAGCCTGGGCGCGATGAAGATCACGAACCCGAACACGGCTGCGTGACCGAGCGCAGCCACCAGGATTGCCGCGATATAGCCGGCGCGCGATGGCCCGTCGTCGCCGCCGTTATGGGGCGGGCTTGCCACGGTTATGCTTATCCGCCTCCGAATCCGCATCGAGTGGAAGCCCGGTAACCATCCCGACGTTTTCGATTCCCGCGGCCTTGATCGCCGCCATCGTGCGAATCACTTCGCCGTAGGGCACCTGCTCGTCGGCGCGGATGAAAACCTCGCGGTCTGGACGCTCGCGCGAGATCGCCGCGAGCTTGTCGGTCAAATCGCTGGGGCTGAGCTTGGTATCGTTGAGATAGATTTCGTTGCCGCGCGTGATCGAGACCACGAACTGCTCTTCCTTGCCCGACAGCGCCTCGGCCTTGACCTTCGGCAGCGTGACCTGCACGCCCTGCTGGATGATCGGCGCGGTGACCATGAAGATCACCAGCAGCACCAGCATCACGTCCACCAGCGGAGTGACGTTGATCTGCGAGACCATCTGCCCGCGCTGCCCTGGATCAAAAGCCATCCTAAAAACCCGCTACGACAGGAAGTGACGTTCCGCGATATTCAAAAATTCGGAGGTGAAGTTTTCCATCTCGGTCGCCAGCACCCGGATTCGTGCGGTGAAGAAGTTGAAAAACATCACGGCCGGAATCGCGGCGACCAGTCCGACCGCAGTTGCGATCAGCGCCTCGGCGATTCCCGGCGCGACCGCCTGGATACTCGACGAATGCGCCGTCGATAGGCCCATGAACGCGGTGATGATACCGCAGACCGTGCCGAACAGGCCGATAAACGGCGCGGCTGATCCGGTAGTCGCGAGGAACGTCGTGCCGTATTCGAGCTTGGTCAGCTCGACGTTGGCCTGCCGCTTCATCGCGCGCGTGACGTTTTCGATTCCGCCGAGATCGGTCGAGAATTCCGACTGCGCACCCACCGCCTGGCGCTTGGCGCGCGTCAGTTGCAGCAGTTCCTGGTAGCCCGCACGAAAGACTTGCGCGACCGGGCTGCGCGTGAATCCGACGCTGGCGGTATGAATCGCGTTTAAGTTCTTCGATTCCCAGAAAATCGTGATGAAGCGCTCCGACTCGCGACGCGCCCGCGAAATCTGGACCAGCTTGTACAGGCTGATTCCCCAGCATCCGATCGAAAACCCCACCAGCGTCCACAGCACGGCCGCGACTACCGGACCCGTGCCCAGCATCAACTGCACCACGCCCAACTGCCCCGCCGCACCTACCTGATGGAGCATACTACCGCCCTAAAACCCAAGATGGACTTCATTATATGGGTTTCCCACCGGCCAAAACCAGTAACGCCCGCGCGAGGTCCGCGAGCGAGGAATGACAATCGTCGAGCGCGCACGGAAGCATTGGCTGGATGTGTGCCTTCGCGAGTCCCGATTTGAGAAAGCTTGGTCCGCGCGATCGCGCGGCGCGCGCGTGGTGTGGCTGTCTGCGGACGGTGAACGCCCGGCGTTGGTAATCGACGCGCGCGGCGGCATCGTCGTCGCGAAATCCTTGCACGTATCGAAACGGAACAATCTTTGCGGGATCGACCCTTGCACTCGCGTACCGAGTGAATATTCGCCCAAATCACTGCCGTATCGGATTCCTTCCGATTTGCCTTTCCCTCGCGATCGTTGCCGTCGCCGTCAGCGCGATCATCGCCGCCACCGGCGACACGATCGCCGACCGCGTGCTCGGCCAACTCGAATTCACTACAGGCGCGGTCAATCTCGTGGAAGCATCGTCGCTCGATTTCCAGGACGGAGTCACCGTCGATGGCGCAGGTCACCTCTATGCCGCCGATCCCAATAACAACCGGGTTCTCGGATGGAACGATGCAGCTGGATTCGCCGACGGCGCTGCCGCCGATCTCGAGATCGGGCAGAACGATTTTCTTTCCTCGACCTGCAATCAGGGCGAGAGCGAGCCGAGCGCGACCTCGCTATGTCATCCGAATGGCGTCTCAGCGGACGCGGCGGGAAACTTGTACGTGGCTGATACCACCAACAATCGTGTGCTGATGTTCGCCACGCCGTTCGCGGGCTTTAGCGGTACCCAGATTACGGGACTCTCGACGGCGCTGGTCTTCGGGCAGCCCGACGCGCAATCGAGCCTCGCCAACAATGGCGGAATCAGCGCGGGTTCGCTGAGCGATCCGTGGGGCGTAGCGCTCGACGCCGTCGGCGATCTCTTTGTTGCCGATAGCCTGAACAATCGCGTGCTGATTTTTACCAATCCGCTCGGCAGCGCTGTCGCCTCGACGGTTATTGGCCAGAGCGTTTTCGCAACCGCGCTATGCAACCAGAGCGCGAATCCTGACGCGAGCCCCGGCGCGAGCACGCTGTGCGCTCCCGAAGGAATCGCTGTCGATTCGGCCGGCAATCTTTACGTTGCCGACGCCGCCAATAATCGCGCGCTCGAATTCGATGCGCCGTTCGTGGACAACGCCGCCGCGCACCTCGTGCTCGGGCAGGTTACTTTCACCGGCAAGACCGCTAACGCCGGCGGTATCAGCGCTTCGACCCTCAACGCACCTGCCGGCGTGGCTCTGGATTTGGCAGGCAACCTCTACGTCGCCGACACCTTCAACAATCGCGTGCTCGAGTACAATCTCCCGCGCTCCAGCGGCGTAACCGCTGCCGCGAACGTTTTCGGCCAGGGCGGATCATTTGCGACGAGCATATGCGACGGCTCCTCGGGCGTGCTCGCGACCGCGCTCACGCTATGCGGTCCGACCGACGCCGCGCTCGATGCAGCAGGGCGTCTGTATGTATCCGATCAATCCAACAGCCGTATAGCCGAGTTCGATACGCCGCTTACTCCCGGCGCCAGTATCAACCGCGTGCTCGGCCAACCCGACGCCACTCATAACGGCGTCAACGAAGTGAAGCCGCAGAGCCTGGACTTTCCCCAGGCCGTTGCCGTGGACGCAAGCTCGCATCTGTACGTCGCCGATACCGAGAGCAACCGCGTCCTCGGATGGCATAGCGCGTCCGCCTTCGCCGACGGCGACCCCGCCGATCTCGTGATCGGCCAGCCCGACTTCGCCTCGCGCGCATGTAATCAGGGAGCGACCGCGCCGACCGCCGTCAGCCTATGCTTTCCGACCGGCCTTGCGACCGATGGCAGCGGGAATCTTTTCGTCTCCGATACTCAGAATAGCCGCGTGCTCGCCTTCAGTCCTCCGTTCGCGGCGTTTGTCGGTACTCAGATTATCGATCCGGCCGCTTCGATCGTGCTCGGACAGGGCGCGAGTTTCACTCTCGGCACACAGAATACCGGCGGGATAAGCGCCGGATCGCTCAATCAGCCGCAAGGCGCCACGATCGATCAGGCGGGCAATCTCTACATCGCCGACACGGCCAATAATCGCGTGCTCGAATACAATCAGCCGGTTTCCAACGGTGAGTTGGCCAGCCGGGTCATCGGACAGGATTCGACCGGATCGAACTTCACCGCCGTCCTGTGCAATAGCGGCGGCCCGGCCAGCGCGACTACCCTGTGCCTGCCCGAAGGCGTGTCCGTGGACCCGAGCAACAACCTCTACGTCGCGGATTCCAACAACAATCGCGTGCTGGAATACAACTCTCCGCTGACTATTGTCGGCGGTGTCACCGGCAGCGGGGACGTGACCGCCGACGTGGCGTTCGGACAAACCGGCTTCACGGCGACCACGGTCAACGCGCCATCGGGAATTCCAGGTGCGAGCTCGCTCGAGTTTCCAGAAGGAGTCGCCGCCGATTCGCTCGGCAACCTCTATGTCGCCGATACGTCGAATACCCGCGTGCTGGGCTTTGTCACGCCGCTTCAGAATCCGAACTCGCCTAACACTACAGCGAGTATCGTGTTCGGACAGGATGGCGCGTTCGATTTTGCCGACGTGGTATGCAACGGCTTCAGCACGCCGCCCAATTCTCCGAGCGCGAACAATCTTTGCCAGCCCTCGGGGATCTCGGTCGATGCGTCGGGCAACCTCTATGTAGCCGATACCGATAACAGCCGAGTGCTGGAATTCAACCAACCTCTGCCTTTCACCGGATCGACGCCGACCGCGACACCGTCCGGCACCCCTACGCCTTCACCCACCGGCACGCCAACGCCGAGCGCAACTCCAACGCCGAGCATCACGCCGACGGCGACTCCAACGGCTACGGGCACGCCAACTCCAACAACCACGGCGACTCCGACCGTCACCGCGACACCAACTCCGACTATCACCGCGACTCCGACCTTAACTCCGACCAGCACTCCATCGATGACGGCGACTCCTACCGCTACGCCGACGGAGGTTCCGTTCAATCTCACGGTCGCGCCGAAAAAGGTGAATTTCGGCAAGGTCAGACTCGGCGACCGCAAGTCGAAGACCATCAGGGTCGCGAATAAGGGCAAGCGGGCAGATTCGATCCAGATCGAGACCTTCAGCATCGCGCCCGGGTTCACCGCGAACAACGAATGCGGTGGCACGCTGGCGCCCAAAGGGCATTGCGACTTCACCGTCACGTTTGCTCCCGTCGCGACCGGCCGCGTAACTGGAACTCTGACGATCGATGACAACGCCAAGAATGGTCCTCAGCACGTTTCCCTGATCGGCACCGGCAAGTAATTCCGAACCCGCGCCGCTTGCGCATCCCGCAAGCGGCGCGGACCCTCTCTCGCCCTCGCGCCGCGCCTCCTGAGCGCGTGCCGCTAATTTTCCTGCGCTCGATTTTCGGACCGTAGCGCCCGATCTGAAAAGCGCGCAAATTAGAGATCTGCCGGCACTTGAACAGACAGGCCATGCTTATCTAGTGTCGGGCATCAGTTTTCGGGATAGATTCCCGCGGAGGACGTACAGGTGGCGACCAAGATTGCGATCAACGGCTTCGGACGAATCGGCCGGATGTTTTTCCGTGCGGCGATGCACAAATCAGATTTGGAAGTCGTCGCGGTCAACGACATCACCAGCGCCGCCACACTGGCGCATCTGCTCAAGTACGACTCCGTTCACGGCACTCTCAAGCACGAGATCAAAGTTGAGGGCGGCCATATCGTGATCGACGGCAAGACTCTTCAGGTGCTGGCCGAGCGCGATCCCGCAAAACTGCCGTGGGCAAAGCTCGGCGTGCAGGCGGTGGTCGAATCAACTGGACTCTTTACCGCGCGCGACAAGGCGGGACTTCATCTTTCCGCCGGCGCGAAGAAAGTCATCATCAGCGCGCCCGCCGACGGCGCTGATGTCACGCTATGCCTCGGCGTCAACGAAAAATCCTACGACCCGGGAAAGCATCAGGTGATCTCCAACGCGTCGTGCACCACCAACTGCCTCGCGCCGGTCGCGATGGTACTGCACGAGAATTTTGGAATCGTCCACGGCCTGATGACCACCGTGCACGGCTACACCGCCGATCAGAACCTGCAGGACGGACCGCATAGCGACTTGCGCCGCGCGCGCGCCGCCGCGCTCTCGATGGTGCCGACCTCGACCGGAGCGGCCAAGGCCATCGGCCTGGTGCTGCCGGCGCTCAAGGGCAAGCTCGACGGAATCGCGGTGCGCGTGCCGACGCCGAATGTCTCGATCGTCGATCTGACCGCGACTCTCGAGCGCGACGCCGATGACAAGGAGGTCAACGCCGCTATGAAAAAAGCCGCCGACGGCCCGCTCAAGGGAATTCTGGCCTACAGCGAGGCGCCGCTGGTCTCGATCGATTTCAACGGCAACCCGCATTCGTCGACCTTCGATGCGCCGCTGACCAAGGTGCTCGGCAACCGGCTGGTCAAGGTGTTCTCGTGGTACGACAACGAATGGGGCTATTCGAACCGGCTCGCCGATATCACCGCCTACGTGATCGACAGGATGTAACTGCGGCGCGCGCCGCAGACTCTTTTCGCCATGGCGATAATTCCTGTCACCGCGCTCGAGCTTTCAGGGCAGCGCGTTCTGGTGCGCTGCGACTTCAACGTGCCGTTCGCCGACGGAAAGATCTCCGACCCCGCGCGAATCGACGCGAGCCTGCCGACGATTCGCTACATCCTTGGCGCCGGCGCGACGGCGATCCTGTGCTCGCATCTGGGGCGTCCCAAGGAACGCTCGCCCCAGTTCAGCCTCAAACCGGTCGCGGAATATCTGAGCATCGCCCTTGCGCGCAAAGTCGCGCTCGCGCCCGATTGCATCGGCGACGTGACCGGCAAGATGATCGCGGCGCTCAAGCCAGGCGACGCAATCCTGCTCGAGAATCTGCGCTTTCACGCCGAGGAAGAGGCCAACGATCGCGACTTCGCCCACGAACTCGCGCGCGGCAAGACCGCTTATGTAAACGACGCGTTCGGCAGCGCGCATCGCGCGCACGCCTCGACGGTCGGCGTGACGAAATTTCTGCCGGAGCGCGCGGCAGGACTCCTGATGATCGCCGAGCTTGAGGCATTGCGTTCCGTCACTGAAAATCCCGTGCGCCCGATGGTCGCGATCCTGGGCGGAGCCAAAGTCACCGACAAGATCGGGCTGATCAAAAATCTGCTGCCGCGCGTCGACGCGATCCTGATCGGCGGCGCCATGGCGTACACCTTCCTGCGCGCGCAGGGAATCGCCGTCGGCCGCTCGCGAGTCGAAGAAGACAAGATCGAGCTCGCGCGCGAGCTCCTCGCGCTGGCCGAGAACAAAGGCGTCAGTATCGAGCTGCCGTCCGACCATATCGTGGCGTCCGCTCCTGAAGCGGGCGCGATCGCTGAAACAGCGGTTGAAATTCCCGCGGAAATGATGGGACTCGATATTGGTCCCGCGACGATTGAGCGCTTCATCGCGGCGCTCGCGCCGGCCAAGACGGTCATATGGAATGGCCCGCTCGGGTTTTTCGAAATTCCCGAATTTGCGCGAGGCACGCTCGCGGTCGGAGAAGCACTCGCGAACCAGTCCGGCACTAAATCGATCCTGGGCGGCGGAGATACCGCGGCGGCCGTCGCCGGACACGAGTGGTCCTCGCGCTTTACCCATATCTCGACCGGGGGCGGCGCGACGCTCGAGTTTCTCGAAGGCCGCGAGCTTCCCGGCGTCAAAGCCCTCGAGCGTTAAAGGACGATCGAAATGCGCAGGCTAATGCTCGCTGGCAATTGGAAGATGAACCTTAACGCAGTCGAAGCGCGCGCGCTGATCGCGGCGATCCGCGCCGATATCGATCGCGACGCAGCCACGCTGGCGCGCGATCGCGATATCATGGTCGCGCCGCCCGCCGTGATGATCCCCGCCGCCGCGCAGGCTCTTGCGGGATCGTCGATCGCCCTCGGCGCTCAGAACATGCACTACGAGGATAGGGGCGCATTCACGGGCGAAGTCTCGCCTCCGATGCTCCTCGCGTTCGGCGTGAGCCACGTGATTCTCGGCCATTCCGAGCGCCGCCATATTTTTCACGAAACCGACGAGCTGGTTAATCGCAAGATGCTCTCGGCGCTGAAGCATCGCATGATCCCGATCATGTGCGTCGGCGAGACCCAGGAAGAACACGACGGCGGCCGTGCGCTCGACGTCGTGATGCGCCAGCTGCAGGGCGGACTCGAGGGCGTCCCGGCCGAGCACGCCGCGCGGGTCGTGATCGCCTACGAGCCGATATGGGCTATCGGCACCGGACGCACCGCCTCGCCCGAGCAGGCGCAGAATGTCCACGGCGCGATTCGGCAAACTCTCGCCGACTTGCACGGCCGTGAAGCCGCCGAGGCGATGCGGATCCTCTACGGCGGCAGCGTCACGGCAGAGAATGTTGACTCGCTCGTCTCCAAGCCCGATATTGACGGGGCTCTGGTCGGCGGGGCAAGCTTAAAGGCCGACTCCTTTGCGAGGATCATCCGGGCAGGTCGCGGGTGAGAATCCGCGAAGGATCTCAGAAGACAATCGAATGTACGTATCGGCAGCAATTGCGATTCACATTTCCGTGTGCGTCGTGCTCGTCGTGATTATCCTGCTTCAGCAGGGTAAGGGCGCAGACGTCGGCGCAGTGTTTGGCGGCTCGAGTTCGACCGTGTTCGGTTCGAGCGGCGCGGGAAACGCGATGACCAAGGCGACTTGGGCGCTCGCGACTGTTTTCTTTGCGACCTCGATCTTCCTGGCTTATTCGTCAACTCAGCGCGCGACCGGCAGTATTTTTTCCGGCTCTGCGGCGCAGACCAGGTCGGTGATGCCCGCGGCGCCCGCGGGCAAAGTTGCGGTTCCCGCCGCAGCACCTGCGGCAGGCGGAGCAGCGCCGGTGCCGGCGCCGTCGCAGAAATGAGCCACGGCGCTAATCCCATCCGATGCGCGGGTGGTGGAACGGCAGACACGCCAGTTTGAGGGGCTGGTGGCCGAAAGGCCGTGGGGGTTCAAGTCCCCCTCCGCGCACCGATTCCTGATTCCTCTTAACCCTCGATCAGTAGCTTCGCTAGTGCTTGTTTACGAACTCAGATCACGCGATAATTTAGAACGATGGCGCCGAAGCAAAGAAAACTCATCGAATCGATGCTATCTGACCTGAGCGGTCCTCGGGCAGTCGAAGGGTTTCGCAAGGCTGCGAATGCGTTCACATCGGACGCTACCCGCTCGGAAGCTTCCGCCAGGAAGGTCCTGATTGACGAGGGGATCTATACCAAGTCAGGCAAACTCTCCAAAAACTACAGTTCCTGATTGCATCGTCTTGCGGCCAGCTTTGTCCTCGCCTATCACGGTTGCGAACGCCAAGTTGGCGAGCGGATTCTGAAGGGCGAAGCGTTCAAGCCAAGTAACAACGACTACGATTGGCTGGGTCCTGGAATCTACTTCTGGGAGTCTAATCCCAGGCGCGGTTTGGATTACGCCGGGGAAGTTCTCTCGCGAGCGCGTGCTCGTTCCAAGACCCCCTTCGTTATTGGAGCCGTTGTATCGCTTGGCCGATGCCTGGATCTGACAACCTCCGATGGTATCGAGTTTGTTCGGTCCGCATACACAAGTCTTCTAGACGCAACCAAAGCCGCGGGTCTTCCACTTCCCACAAATTCAGATGATAAATTGCGCAGGCATCTCGATTGCGCGGTGATTCGTCGCGTCCATACGATTCTCGCCGCGGCGGGCTCAGAACCGGTCGATAGCGTCAAGGGAATCTTCATCGAGGGCAAGCCGATCTATGCGGGTTCGGGTTTCTACGAAAAAACTCACGTTCAGATCGCGGTCTGCAACCCGGAGTGTATTAAGGGCGAATTTAGGGTGCCTTCCAATCAGCTTGACCAGTAGAGATGAGCGATTGTGCGGTGACCGATCGATTTGTCCGGTTATTACTCGAACTGGACGCTGCTTAAGAACGCGTCGGCTTCCTGCTCGCCCTCGGGCGTGCCGCCGCTTGGACTGCGTTGGGTGTAAATAAAGCGCACGATAAATCCGGGTGCGCTCGGATCGATACATTCGAGACTGTCCTCGTCGGTGACCAGCCGATCCACCGAGGGATCGGGCGTGTTCGCGTAGTTTACCGTCAGCAGCGACCGTGCATGATAGCGCAGGCAAGTCGCGCCGTGGCCCGCCGCCGGCGAGACCACCTTGTCGCCGCCGGGCAGACTCTCGGCCCACTGCTGCAACTGATCGGCGTTAGTTACCGTGGTCGGCGGTTCGAACGCGTAAATCAGAATCTGCGATTCAGCCCGCCCGTCATGGCGGGTGAACTCGGCCAGCGTCGGCGGATCGACCGTGTCACGCAGATACCATCCGGTGCGCCCCGGCCGCTGGAACGAAAAATCTCCGCGCTGCATCCGTCCCGGCAAGCCGCCCGCGTCAGTCTGCAAAAGATAGGTGCACGACGTCGTCGCGATGCCGCTCAGAATCATTGCTGCGCACAGGCGCGCAAATCGCCGCCACTTGCGGCTTCCACAATCACGCGGCCCTGCGGGATTCATTGAAATTGATATTCCAGATGCGCGCGGACAGTCGCGACGGTTATAGCGGTCCCCGCGTGCCGCGGCAATCAATCCGCCGCGACGACGGCTTTCCATAATCATGGCGCTGTGGTTTATTTCTGCCCGACAGAGTGTTTGCAGGAATCAGACACCGTACGGAATCGGGGGAAACCAAGATGCCGGAAAATGACGGTTCCAAGCTTCTGAAGGCTGCGCTCGTGGTGGTCGGGATAATCTTCGTGATCGGAATTTATCCGCTCACGATTGTCTGGCCCGCAGGATGGGCCTGGCACCTATCCGGGCGCTCGAATTACCTGGAAATGATTCTGGGGGTCTACGCGACGCTGGGAGTTTTTCTGATTCTCGCCGCGCGCCACCCGCTCCAGAATCTAAGCCTCATCTGGTTCACGGTATGGTCGAGCATCGTGCATGGGGGGATCATGGCGTTGCAGGCATTAGCCAATCCTGAGCATCTCGGCCATCTGCTCGGCGACGTGCCCGCGCTGCTGATTGTCGCTTTGGTACTGGCGATTCTAACTATTCGCGCGCAACGGGAAAGTGCGATGGTGCCGGCCGGCTGACCGGACGCCGTCCGCCTTTTGCACTACTGCTGATTGGCGCCCGGGTCGATCGGAGAACTCGTTGGCTCTTCCGACTCCGATATATCCAGCGACACCAGCATCGTCTGCGTTCCTCCGGCGCTGCGATAGACGCCCGAGAGCGGAGGTACGTCGGCATAGTCGCGTCCGACGGCGACTCGCAGATGATGGTCTCCGGCGCGAGCGCCGTGCGTCGGGTCGAAACCAATCCATCCCGAGTCGGGAATCATCGCCTCGATCCATGCGTGGCTCGCCTGCTCGCCGAGCGGCCGGCGATTCCCCGACTCGACCATCGGCGCCAGGTATCCCGACACATAGCGCGCGGGCACTCCCGCAAGGCGCAGGATGCCGATCATCAGATGCGCGAAGTCCTGGCACACGCCGCCTCCGGCCTGCAGGATGTGGTTCAAGTCGGAGCGGACGTTGGTTGCGCCGGGCTCGTACGCGAACTGTCCGCGAATCCATCCAACGATCCGGCATACGTAGTCCACGACTGGTTCATTCATCCGCGGCCGCGCCATCCAGAACAGCTTCTTGAGCGGCTCGCTGAACGGCACGTAGCGGCTCGGATGCAAAAAATCATACTCGAGCTGTGAGCGCAGCGCGTCACCCGCCAGAAATTCGCCGAACGGATGGCGCGGCGCGCTCAGCGCCCGCGGCGCGGATTCGCTCGATCAGGGAATCGGCCACCACCACCAGCTCGCGATGCGCTTCGTGCACCGATAACGCATGCACAATATTGCCAAACGAGTCGCGATAGTCGATTACCGCAGCGCGCGGAATCACTTCGAGCCGAAAACCTATCGTTCGCTGGCCCGAACTCTCGCGCGGGCGTAGCCGAACCTCGTTGTGCGATTCATACGCCGGCTGGTCGTAGGCAAAGCGCGTAACATGTCTGACCCGAAATCTCATTCCAAACTGTCTTTCCCGATCTATCCGATATACTCAGATGCCATTATAGTCATTCGTCCGGATACTATTCGAATTTCAAATACTCAGCCGATACTTCCTCTCCGATCCGCGCGCAATCCTCCTGAATCCCAAGCAGGTATTCATGCAGTCCCGACTCGATCACGGTGGTCGCGGCTCCCGCGCGCAACCGCACGCCCAGCGCATGCGCCGATGGCACCCGATCGACGCCATTGGAATGCATCCCCGCCGCTTCGACCCGGCCCGAGCGCCGAACCCATCCGGTCGATACAGAAACGCGCCGCGCGGGGAAACGAGGCGTCGAAGAGCAGCACCTCGACCACTTTGTCCGCGCGAATCAGATTTCCATGCGAGCGCCGATACGCCTCGAGCGCCGACGCGCTGCGCAAAAGCGCCGCCCATTGCGAGAGATCCAGCGGTGAGCCGACATCCTCGAGCTTCGGCAGCAGCACGTGATACTTCACGTCGAGCAAGCGCGAGATATTCTCGGCGCATTCGAGCGAGCGTCCGATCGCGAGAAAATCGAAGCCAACATCGCGCAAGATCGTGGTCTGGATCACGCCCGCGATCCGGTAAAAGCGCTCGCGCAGCTCGGAGAAGAATCCGTACACACCAACCGCTTCGAGCATCGCGGGGGACCATCTTTGCGTGTCGAGATACAGCGTGTTGATTTCGAGCCATAGCTCGGAGGAAATGCGATGCCGCAGCGCGCTGCAATTCTCTCGGGCGAATCCGATACAGCTTCGAATCGAAGAAAGATTTTTCTCGTCGAATGCGTAATAGCCCAACACGGACGCTTCGTCGTCGGCCGCGTAGCGCGAGTCGAAATCGCTGCGATCGCCCGTGATCGCCAGCATCGCACCCCACGCTCCGCTCGGTCCCGCCGGACTTTCCACCAGCAGATGATAATTCACATCGACCAGCCGCGCGCGCCATTCCGCGCGCTCGAGATAGCGCGCGGTCCAATAAAGATGATTTGCAACCCGTCTCAGCACGGCCCATCCAGAACCCAGGTGTCTTTACTGCCGCCCCCTTGCGACGAGTTGACGACCAGCGAGCCCTCGCGCAAAGCAACCCTGGTAAGTCCGCCGGCGAGCACGCGCGGCCGCGTGCCCATCAGCACGAAGGGCCGCAAATCCACGTGCCGCGCCGCGGGAGCAACGCCGCCCTCGGCGTTGTCGACCAGCGTAGGATGCACCGACAGGCTGACGACCGGCTGCGCGATGAAGTCTTTCGGATTGGCTTCGATCTGTTTGCGAGTTGCAGCCAGCTCGGCATCGCTGGCGCGCGGTCCGATCACGACTCCGTAACCGCCCGACGCGCCGGTGGGTTTGATTACAAAATGATCGAGGTCGCGCAGGACCATCGCGCGCACCTCGGGCTCGCGCAGCAGGTGCGTCTCGACGATCGGCAGAACTGGCTGTTCGCCTAAATAGTAGCGAATCATCTCGGGCGTGTAGGCAAACACCGCTTTATCGTCCGCCACTCCGGTGCCGATTCCGTTGGCTATCGTGACGCTGCCCGCGCGAATCGCCGCCGTCAGTCCTGCAACCCCCAGCATCGAGTCGTGCCGGAACACCACCGGATCGAGAAAGTCGTCATCGATCCGCCGGTACAGCACGTGGATCTGGCGCAGTCCGTGAACGGTCTTCATCCAGAGCTTGTGATCGACACAGACGAGGTCGCGTCCCTCGACCAGCTCAACCCCCATCTGCTGCGACAAAAACACATGCTCGAAAAACGCCGAGTTGAACGGCCCCGGAGTCAGCAGCGCGACTGTCGGCCGAGAGACTCCGGCAGGCACCAGCTCGCACAGGCTCTCAAGAAGGTCTGCAGGATAGCCTTCGACACTCCGCACCCGCGAAGCGCGCAAAGCTGCGGGCATCAACCGCGTGGTCACCAGCCGGTTCTCGATCACGTACGAGACGCCCGACGGCGTGCGCGCGTTGTCCTCGAGCACGTAGAAGCGTCCGTCGGCGCCGCGCACCAGGTCGATTCCCGCCACGGTAATAAAAGTTCCGCCGGGAGGCGTGATCCCGACCGCGCCGCGCCGGTATTGCGACGATTCCAGGATCAGGTCGTGTGGAATCAGTCCGTCCTTGAGGATGTGCGCCTCGCCGTAAATATCCGCCACGAATGCGTTGAGCGCGCGCACCCGCTGGATCAGTCCCGCTTCGAGTGTTCGCCAGGTTTCCGCGTCGATAATCCGAGGAATCGGATCGAACGGAAAGATTCGTTCGGCGCCCTGGGTCTGTCCGTATACGTTGAAGGTGACCCCCATCCGGAGGAGCATCCGCTCGGCTTGAGCGCGCAGCGACGCGAACTCGGTGCCGTCCATTTCGAGCAGGCTCGACGCGATCGGCGCGCACCACGGATGCGGCCGCGCCGCGGCGGCGAACATCTCATCGAACATTCCGGAGGGCGGCTGGTATGCCGCGAAAACAGGCGCATGCATGCCCGCCCGCGAGGCATCTATAGATACTGCCAAGACAATCTCCTAGGCCGTTTCTCCCGCGCCATTCACCGGCGTTTATCGGGATAGCCATAGGAGCAATCGACGTGCCTCGCCCGCGCTCCGCGGTCGTGCGTCCGATGAGCGTGTTGCTCAGCCCAGCGCAAGATTGAACTGCCGCTCCGCCGACGGCTGCGCCGGCTTTTGCGCGTCAAGCTCGTCCTCATGCGCAACCGGAAAGCCGTGGCGGCGCCGCAAGCGGTCGAAGATCGCGCGCATCCGATCGTCGTAGGCTTGCGGCGCATACGGCGAGTGCCCATAGAATGCGTCGATTCTCTCTGCGAGTTCCGGAAAATTCTGGCGGACAAATGGGATAAACCTGCGCGCCGCCGCCGGCATCAGGAACAGCGTGCGCCACCATACGCCCTCGGCCCCCGCCTTGCGCGCCATCCGGATGACACTCTCGATCGCCGCCGGATCGTCGGTCAGCCCCGGGATCATCGGCATCATCAGGACGTTGCATCGAATCCCCGCCCGCGCGAGCGTGTTCAACGCGCGCAGCCGCAGGCCGGGACGAGGGGCGCGCGGCTCGAGGATTCGCTGCAGTCGCCGATTCAGCGTGATCACCGAAAAGTTCACCTGGATTCGCGAGCGCCGGTTGATCGCGAGCAGCAAATCGAGGTCGCGCGTCACCAGCGCCGACTTGGTCGTGATCGAGATATTCAAGCCCGAGAGCTGCGCGAAAACCTGCAGCATTGATCGCGTGAGGCCGTACTTCCGTTCTGCTGGCTGATACGGGTCGGTCGCGGTGCCGATAGCAATCGAGTCGGTGCCGATAGGCGTGCGTGAGAGCGTATGCGCCAGCACCTCGGCGGCCATCCGCTTGACGAAGATGCGCCGCTCGAAATCCATCGGATCGCGCAGCTCCAGGAACTCGTGCGTATACCTCGCGTAGCAATAGACGCATCCGAACTCGCATCCGCGGTACGGATTGATCGTCCACCGAAACGGCATCCGGGAGCCGGTGCATCGATTCAGAATCCGATGCACCGGCATCTCGACAAACTCGACTCCCCTGGCTGCCTCATCAGGCACCAGACGATCAGGGCGGAGTGGCAACGTGGCAACGGCGTTCATTCGGATATTTTTCGCTTTTTCTTCGCTACGAGTCAAGTTTGAGGAAATCTGACCTTGCCTTTTGGCTTAATTGGTAAATGACGCGGACGCGGTGGGTTCGTTCGATACCTTTCAATGCTTTATGCGCGACAGCCATGCGCGACGTGCGCTCGACTACCCGGCGCGATTCGCGCATCGTTGCCGAGGTCGGCGTGTTAAGGAGGTAGTTTCGATGCGCGTCCAGGTTGGCGATATCAAAATGTTCTTCGACGTCGAGGGCGCGAAGCTCCGCCCCGACGGTCCCGTGATGCGCGAGGTCCCCACGCTGCTGCTTCTGCACGGTGGCCCAGGCGGAGACCATGCGTCGTTCAAGCCGGGCTACGGAACGCTCACCGATATCGCGCAGGTGATCTATCTCGACCATCGCGGGCAGGGGCGCAGCGATGCGAGCACTTCCGACGCGTGGCGGCTTGCCAGGTGGGCAGACGACGTCGTGGCGTTCTGCGACGCGCTCGAGGTCACAAAGCCCGTCGTGCTTGGCCTGTCGTTCGGAGGATTCGTCGCGGCCGCCTACGCGACGCGGCATCCCGATCATCCGGGCAAGCTCATCTGTGCTGCACGCGCGCCGGCCGTCCCGCGCCGGAGCGCGAAGCGGAAGTTTTCGAGCGACTGGGCGGCAAGGCGGCGGGCGCGGCGGCGCGCGGATATCTCTGCGGCGAGACGGCGACCAGCGATCAGTTTCGCGAATTTGTCCGGTTATGCCGTCCGCTCTACTCGCGGGTTCCGTGGGATCCCAACAAGGACGCACGCCAACTCTGGAAGCTCGACGTGATGCGCTCGTTCCGCGAAAACGAGGACTATACTTTCGATTACCTGGACGATCTCGCGCGGATCAAATGCCCGACGCTGGTACTAGCCGGCGAGGACGATCCAATAACGCCGCCGTTCTACTCCGAGCAGATGGTAGCGAAGTTGCCCGTGAATCTGGTGCGTTTCGAGCGCTTCGCAAACGCGGGCCACGGCATCGCCGCCGACGCTCCCGACCGTTACTTCGCCGTCCTGCGCGAGTTTATCGGCTCATGACTATGTGCACCGATTACTCAATCCAGGCGTTGGGGAGAAAATAGGAGCCTGCGATAAAGGCGATTATACCCAGGGCGATCGCGGGATGTATAAACGCCGCGGGAATCGCTACGCAGTATAGGCAGACCGCGATAACGTTTTTGCGGAAGGCGGGACGACTGGCTATTGCGTAGTTCGGGTCGTCCTTGAATTGTGCTGCTATCGCCAGGCGCAGCGCCAAGAAAGATATTCCAGCCAGGAGCATCACCACGCAATAGAGCGCTGCTGAAAAAGAACTCACGCGCTTCATTCCCATGTAGGCGGTGAAATATGGGACCAGCGAAGTAAAAAACAGTAATACGATGTTGGTCCAAAGGATTCGATTATCAACAGTTTCTACTTCGTGAAACATGTGATGGTGGTTTATCCAGTAGGTAGCCACCAGTACGTAGCTGACCAGGTAGCTGAGAAACACCGGCCATAGATTGATTAGTCCCGCGGGGCCGTTCTGTACCGGCAGCTTCAGGTCGAGCACCATGATCGTGATGATGATCGCGAAGACACCATCAGAGAATGCTTCCAGCCGTCCGGGGCTCAAGTTAGGCTCGTTCCTCGAAAGTGCGGATGCGCGCGTCGCGCGTCGTCTGTCCGAGGGTTCACGCTACGGCAGCGCGACCAAGTCATGGGCAGGCGGTAGCTTTTCCGCGATCGCGGCGACGGTGAGGCCGCCGTCTTCCGCGCGAATCACGCGGCCGTCGGTGGTGACGCCGAAGAATCCGCCGCGCTCCGGATCGGAGCGCAGCCGCATCACCATCCCGCGCCCCGAGGCGTACTCGGTCACGAGCGGCGCGAATGACGTGCCGCGGTCGCGGCTCATGAACACGATCGCATCTGCGCCCGAATGACTGCCCGACCAGGTGGGCGGAGGACCCGCCGCGGCCGCGGTGAAGATCGTTTCGCCGTCGTCGACCAGTAGCGGGACGGTATAAGTACGATTGATCCCGTTGCGCACGTGCCGCCATGAAGCGCCCGCATTATCGGAGGTATAGAAGCCGCGCCCGGTGGTTGCGTAGAGGCGGCGGGAGTCGGCGGGATCGACCGCGACGGTATGAACGTCGTCGTAGAGACCGTCGTTGAGTGTCTCGAAGGAAGCGCCGCCGTCGCGCGTGCGGAACACTCCTCCTTCTTCCACTCCGACGTACATCGTGCGGGGATCGTGCGGATCGAACGAGATCGAGCGCACGTGCGGGATGTGCGGCGGAGGCGGAAAGGTCCAGCGCTCGCGTCCCGGAATTTTCAAAAACCCGGCGCATTCGTGGAACGACCGGCCGCGATCGTCGCTGCGCAACAGCCGCGCGTGCGAGGTGCCGGCGAAAACCTGATCCTTGACCGCGGGCGACGCGGCGACCGCCCAGACCTCCTCCTCGCGCGCGATATGCGGAGTGATGTCGGTCCAGCTTCTGCCGCCGTCGGTCGAGCGCGAGAGCGTGCCTTTGCCCCGGACGTGCTCGACGCCGCCGGCGTATATGACGGCAGGATCGGCAGAGTCCTGCGTCATGCACCAGATGCCCGTCGGGTCAGCCAGCACCATCAGCGGAATGCCGGCGCGCTCCGGATCGAGAATGACTATTCCTTTGGCGGTTCCCACGCACAGACGCATCGAAGTCTCTCCCGCGTTATGCTGGCGCGATCGTAGCGCAAAGCGGCGCGAGGCAATACTCCGGTGACCGGGTTTGTCCACTCAATACAAGACAGAAGGCAGGTACCGGCCGGCCGGTTCGTTGTACAGCCCCATCGTCATCAAGGTCATCGAGAAGACCATGCGCAGCCCCTTGCCGAGGCACCAGCGCATCAGCTCGCCGTTGCGAGAAGGTATCAGGACGCCAGGACCTTCGAATGCTTTGGCGGCGGCGATGAGCGCCTGCAGGTCGTCGTTGGTCTCCGCAACGGCGTGCCCGAAGATCGCTATCGAAGTTGCGTAGCCGGTGGTACGGCCTGAGCGCTCGACGACGGTCGCGATACCTTGGCGGATCGCGCTGCGCAGCTCGCCGGTTCGATTGTGTCCATGTACGCGCACGCAGAGCGCGGCGCAGGAATCGAGGTCGCTTTCGACGGCGGCGCGCACGGTGCATCCGGGGATGGATCCGCCGATCGCTCTGCCCTGCAGGCAGGACAGATGCTCACGCACCTCGAAGCCGAGTTTCGAATACAGCGAGAGCGAGCGGGAATGGTAGCCCGATTGCACCAGGCGGATTCCGGCAAAGCCTTTGTTCTGAGAGCGCTCCATCACCGCGCGCATCAGGCGGCCTCCGATACCGTGGTTCTGCGCGCGCGGATCGATCGAGATCGGGCCTACGCCGGAGATCGGATTGCGCTCATCGAGGAAATTGCTGCCGACGATCTTTCCGTCCAACTCCGCCACGGCTCCATAACTGCTGGCACTTGAGAGCATCGTAGAGACCATGCTGACCGCGACCTCTGTACTCGGAAAATCGGGCGGGAAGTTGTGTTCTTCGGCAATCGCTCTGAACGCTTCGTAACAGATTCGGCCGCATTCGCTGGCGTCGTCGGGAACGCCTTCGCGTATCGTGAGACTCATCGGCAAACCTCTCGCGTCAAACTGTCGCGATAGTACTGAAACCGCAGGAAATACGACAGACTGCGGCGTCGCATCCCGGTCGAAGCTGTGTTACCCGATACCTTGATCGAGCATCGGAGGAAGCGATGGACGAACCGATCTTGCGCGACGCAACCGAAGCCGACCTGCCCGCGATTATCGCGATCTACAACTCCGCGATTCCGAGCCGGATGGCGACGGCCGATCTCGAGCCGGTGATGGTCGATCTGCGGCGTTCGTGGTTCGAAGAGCACAACTCGGAATCGAGGCCGCTGTGGGTGCTCGCGCGCGGTGCAGAAATTGTTGCGTGGCTGAGCTTCCAGTCTTTCTATGGACGCCCCGCCTACCAGGCGACTGCGGAGATCAGCGTGTACGTGGCGCCGCAGCATCATCGGCACGGCTATGCGCGGCGCCTGGTCGGAGAGTCCGTCAAGCGCGCGCCGTCGCTCGGGCTCAAGACGCTGCTCGCGTTCATCTTCGGCCACAACAATCCGAGTATCGAACTGTTCCGGGGCTTCGGCTTCGAGACCTGGGCGAATCTTCCGGCGGTCGCGGCGCTCGACGGGGTCGAGCGCGATCTGTTGATCCTCGGTAAGCGGGTCGCTTAAACACAAAGACACCACGCGGCCACTAAGCCTCTATCAGCTTGATAAACTCTCCAGGAAAAGGTGGAAACTTCGTATATCGAGACCTTTTACCAAGGTGAAAATAGACATTTAACGCTACATCGACGACGGATCGCTCGAGATTAAGTCTGCGGCGCGTTCGTGGTCGGACCGAATAGCTGGGGTCAGCGTTCTTCGCCGAACAGGAATATCGCGATCGCGATCATCGCGAACACGTTATCTCCGAGTAGCGCTTCCGTGCGGGAAGTGGTTACTTCGCCGACGAATTCGGCGTACGGCAAGCGCGACGCCCGCACCCGATGCTCCAAGAAGAAGCAGCCCGGTTGCTAAGACCAGCTTGGCTACTAGCGGCAAGGCGAACCGCGGACGGAAGTCCATGGATGCACCGACATAGTGGGAGGTGTCCCCGACCCCCGTTTCGTAGAAGCTGTTAAGCAGGTGCTCGGTCGCTTGCGGTTGTAGTCCCCATATGTCTGTTGTGTGCCCCATCTGTCGGAGAATCACTTGCTGGCCCTTGGCGAGGTTCGGCAGTAACTCGTTGGTTGCGAATTGGGGTGGCGTCGAGAAGTCGACGCTGCCGCTGACCAGCAGCGTCTCGACTGCGGAAGGCTGAACTCTAGAAAGCGCCGCGGAAAGTGGTTGTGCCGGCCAGTTCCTTTCGAGGCCGTCGAACAGCAACAAGCTGAGCGGCGAGCCGAGGATCGAACCAGCAGGCGCCAGGCTCTTTTTGTAGTCGCGCGCCGGATCGAAGTCGGCGCTGCCTTTGGCAAGAAAGTCGCCCCAAACCCCGATCCTCGGAAGGGCAAAATCTGCGGCGATTGACAGGAGCGCAAGGCCGCTCGCATCCCCCTTCTCGGCGGCGAGATAGGCATCGAATACCATGGCCGCGCCACCCCGGTTGAAGAGGAGTAGAAAGGTCACGACCTTAACCTTGCCCGCGTCGATCGGGAACAGCACCCAGCGCTTTGGCATATTGTGGGAGACGTTGCTGATGGTAGCGGCGAGATTGCTGGTGCGCCCTCGGCAGATCTGATCAGCGGCGCAAAGGCGGGCGTAGTCGCGCAGTTGCGCGTCAATGACGCCCGGCTGCCAAACGAAATGGCCAGGCGGATTGACACCGATCATGGCCGAGCGAGAGAGGCGTTCGGGATGAAGCGCAGCGTAGATTTGCGCTATGCGCGTGCCATAGCTTTCGCTGAGGAGGTTGATCGTTCCATATCCGAGGGCGGTGCGAGCCATCTCCAGATCGGCGACTACCTCGGCCATTGTGTAGCCGGCGAGATCGACGCCTTGGCCCTGCAGGCGGCGCGCACAGGCGCTCGCGGCTTCTGCAAGGTGTCGGCGCGACGCATCGCTGAGCAAATCGTCGTTGACGCCGTGGAGCGCGTTGCTCACCTCCGGGCAATCGAGCACATTCGAGCCGTCGACGCCGCGATAGCCAACCATGACAAAGTCGTGCCGCGCGAGCAGACTGGCCGGCGGCTGAAAGCCCACATTGGTCTGTCCCGGACCTCCCTCCAACCAGAAGAGCGGTTCGCCAGGATTGCGGCCGGTCGCGCGGATGCGGACGACCGGCAGACTGATCATGCGCGCTCGCGGCATCGCGCGATTTTCGGGAACGACCAGCGTCCCGCAATCCGCAGTCGCTTCCCCTTCGCGAGTCTTCTGCTTGCAGGGTGTGAGCCGCAATTCAGCGGCTGTTATGGGCATAGCGAGGCTCTCAGGGGCTAAAGTCACTGCCCCCATGACCGAGACCAAAATGAGCACTGCCGCGCGGATCCCCCGGCGACGATCTACGTCCATCGGCCGTAAGGCACTCATCTCCCGCCTAGCGTGATCGACTTGTTCTTCGAGTCATGGAGCATCGCACCACGCTTGGCGATTATCGTGTTCTGGTCATGCGGGTCGCGCGCGTCTGAGATCAGGACGCTCTTCATGCTGGAATCGGTGTCGGACATCTTGACGATCCGGATTGCGCGATCGCGAAACTTCGGCTCGAGGTACTTCTCCCAGAGGTCCGGCAACTCCATCACATGCGAGTCGCAATCGATGACGATCGAATCAGCGGCGCTCATCGCTCAAAACCTAACACGAAGGCCCGCACAAAGTCGGATCGCGTACTTCACGTCCCGTTCTTTTAGGGCTTGGTAGAGTTCCGGCTTGGCAAAGGCCGCGTCGGCGCGGACCGCTACTTCCTTGCTCTGCTCTTGTTGCCGCTCGATCTCGGGCACCAGCAGTTGTTCCCAATCCTCGGCGCTGTGGACGTTGCCGCGCGGGCACCATTCACGTTCAAATCGGGCGATTTCGTGTCTCTTTCTGAAGAGTCACGAAGACCAATTCACCTGCGTGTACGGCATCGACGCGATGCCACGTGCCGCGCGGCACTACGCATGCTTCGCCTTCGCGGAGGTTGATCACGCGATGTGTCTTGGCTTCTTCGAGCGTCACTGCCACTTCGCCAGACGCGAGAAAAAGAATTTCGTCTCCCAGCGGATGAATCTCCCACCATCGCGCCGGCCCATCGATGTGCGCCGCGCCGAAAAACCATCCGTCGGTCTTCAGCGCATGGCCGTAGGCAGCTGGAATCCTCCCAATCTCGGCCTCTCCCTTCGCGCCAAGAAGAACGTGTGTGCGCAACAACTCGAAGGTCGCGTTGCTTGAGGTGCTCATACGCCGATCTTGATTCCAGGCGGGAGTTTCCATTGGTCTGCGGAGAGTTCCCGGTCTATCTGAGAGAATTCCCAAAGATGGCCCTCGAGATCACTCGCACGATAGTGACGACCGCCCCAGAAACCCTCCTCGATCTCGCGTACGATTCGTGCGCCCGCCGCTTTGGCACGCTCGTAATGATGATCGACGTCATCAACATAGACCTTCACCGACTGCGTTACCTTACCGATGCTTTTGGGGCTATTGACATCATGCCCGCCCGCGCTCGATATGCCGACCAGCCCATCGCCAATTTCCATCCAGGTAAGAACGAAGCCCTTGCCGGTCAGGCGCGCGTCGCTGCGTTCGCGAAATCCAAACGCACGTGCAAGCCATTCAATGGCTTCTGGCACATCGTCGTAGACGACCCCGGGGACCACACGCGGGCTTTGCCAAAGTCGGGATTGATTCTGAGTCATGATTGCCTCCTTTGCCCGTTTTGAAAAGAGACCAACGGACTCCTGCAATCTACTAAGCCCGCGCTCCAGCGTCTTGTACGAATTTTACCTGGCCGCCGCGTTGTCAGCTCGAAAGCTCTGGCCGACGACTGATTGAGAGAATTCGGTCGGGGTGCATCCGGCAAACGCTTTGAAGTCGCGGACGAAATGGGCCTGATCGTAATAGCCGCAATCCAGAGCCAGACGCACCCAATCGGGTGGTCCGCCCCGCTCAATGGACTTGACCGCTCGGTTGAAGCGCATGAGACGTGCGACTGCCTTCGGAGGGATCCCGACGTAGTCGCGAAACTGCGCGATCAGGTGCTTTTGGCTGCATCCCGCTTCGTTTGCCAGCGATCGAATACTCAGGATCCCGTCCGCATCCCGAAGCTTCTGCCATGCCCATGCGGTCCTCAGAGCTTGTGCGCGTGAGCGATCCAGCCGTTGTGCGACGATCGAATCGATAATCGAGAAGCGCGCCTCCCAATCCGAATTATAAAGCTCCGCCGGGAGCCATCGCTTGATCTCTGGGTTAACTTCGTCAAGCTCGACAAAGCCGTTCGCAAGCTCGTGCATCGGCACGTCAAATAGGATGTGTGCTCCGGCGGGTTTCAGACGCACAACCAGCACGTGCTGCGCTCCGGTCTCTTTGCTGATTACATGAGTGTCGTGAACCCCGATCACCGCCGCCCCGCGATGGGTCGTCCAGCTCGACGCGAGGGCAGGATGCTGTATGCGGTACGGGCTGCCCAAATTAAGCAACAACTCCACTTCGCCCGATGGCAGGTGCCGTTCGCGGGCGAGCTCAGTCCTGCTATTCAGACCCAGATATCCGAGCACGAATGCACTGAGCTCGGGATGAGGAGCGCGGGTGGCTTTCTCCCATGTACCGAAGCCCGAGTCACCACGGGTGATCTGTGGGCGCGGCGAGCTTCGCGAGAACTGTGGCGTCAAGAGGTTCAACTGAGGAACCAGCGGTCCAATCCGACATAAGGATAGGTTTTGCATCCCGCCGAGTCGAACGTTACACGCAGGCGGAAGGCGTTGCTGAAATCTCCACCGTAGAACATCCGCTTTTTACTCGTGCCTGATTGCTTGCGCCATCCTATCATCTGAGCGCCCGATGACCCTCCGGTGACGGAGGCGGACGAGATGGTGAGGATGAGCGGAGTGGGAAGAAGAGCGCCGGTTGATCCTCGGCAAGCGCGTCGCTTAGTGGGGAAAAACACCAAAGACACCACGCGGCCATCTAAGACACTAAGGCACGAAGAAGAAAAAACTGGGCGGGACTTTCCCGAAGGAAAGTCCCGCCTGTTTTATCTGTGTCTTCGTGTCTTGGTGTCCGCTTGGATTATTTGAGTTGCGCGCCTGCTTTGAGCTCGCCCGTCGCGGCGAGTTCTGTCGGCGCGATTTTTTTGGGGTTTGGATCGATTCGCGCGCGCTTGACCGCGAGAGTTCCGCCGCTCAGAGCGATCTTCATTCCGCTCGCGTCGATCGCGGTGATCGTTCCCGGTGTCGCTGACGACGCGGACGATTCGAGCGCGGCGTCGTAGAGGCGGACGCGCTTGGCGTCGAGGTCGGCGAACGCGCCAGGTTGCGGATCGCATCCGCGAATCAGGTTGAAGACCTCGCGCGCGGGCCGCGCGAAATCGATTTTCGCATGCTCGTCGCGGCATGGAGCCTCATAGGTCGCGAGGCTTTCATCCTGCTTGATTCTCGGCGCGTTGCCGCGCTTGATCAGGTCGATCGCTTCGATCATCGCATCGATCCCCATCGGGAAAAGCGTGTTGAAGTAGATCGAGCCGGTGGTGTCGGTGTCGGCAATCGGGACGCGTTTTTGAATCAGGATCGGGCCGGTGTCGATTCCCTTGTCGGGCCAAAACCAGGTGACTCCCGTTTCGCGATCGCCCTGGATAATCGCCCAGTTGATCCCGCTGGCGCCGCGATGCCGCGGCAGGAGCGACGGATGGAAGCAGATCGATTTGTATCGCGGAAAATAAAGGATGCGCTCGGGAACGATAAGCGTCACGAAGGCGAGAATCGCGAGCTCGGCGCCTGTGGTCTTGAACTGCTCGAAGGCCGCGTCGCTCTTGAACGACTTCGGCTGCGACAGCGGCAGGCCCATCGCGCGCGCCTTTGCCGCGAGCACGTCTGGCTTTCCGGTGGGCGGATCGGCGGGTGCGAAAACGTGCACGATCTCCTCACCGTGATTGACGATCGCTTCAAGCGCCTTTTCCGCGAATGCGGCCTGTCCCAGAAGTGCGATGCGCAATGAACCATCCTCCCGCGTCAAAGTTTCACGCTACCAAATCATCACGGCGGCCCCAACCCGCGCACGCACGGATTGACTTCACGCATCGGTGACCGCTTTGATGCTCGATGATATGGATGCGATGAAAGTCCGCCGCACCGGCATGACCTCGCTCGCCGCGATAGGCTTCGCGCTGATCGCCATGATGACGATCCCCTCTCGCGCTGCCGCGATCGAAAGCCACGCGCGGCCGCGCATCTTTATCCTGATGGTGTGGGACGGGCTTCGTCCTGATTCGGTTACTCAGCACGACACGCCGAATCTGTTCACGCTCGAGCGCGAGGGCGTGCGCTTCGCGCGGCATCATTCGCAATACCCGACGCTCACGATGGTGAATGCGGCGACGCTCGCGACAGGTGCGCCACCGGGGGTGGCGGGAATTTTCGGCGACGAGATGTTTCTCGGACCGACGTTGAAAGATCAGGGAGTGAATCTGCAAGGCGACGGCCTGATGCAGTTCGCGGTCGGGCCCGCGATGCTCGAGGACACCAAGCGGCTGGCCGATCTGAACGCGCCCGACGCGCTCAAGGGCAACCTGCTCGGACTCGATTCCGTCGTGCAGGAGACCGCGCGCGAGGGCGGCTACGTCGCGGTGGTCGGCAAGGAGGGTCCGACCTATCTGTTCGATGATCGCGTGTTGACCGTCGCGAGCGGACAGGATGAGGTACACGCGCCGCATGCGAATTATCTTTTCCTGACCGATGATGCTGCCGCGCCGCCTGCGGATGCGGCGGCGCTGTCCGCCGCTGTCCCGCCGAAGTCGGCTGTCGGCGTGTCGGACGGAGCCCGCGATCGATATTTCGCGCACATCGTTGCAGACCGTGCGATCGTGTCGGCCAAACAGGCGACGGATGCAGGCCATCCCGCGCTGATCGTGTTCTGGCAGCATAATCCCGACCTGACGCAGCATCATGCGGGCCTCGGCACGCTGCCTGCGCTCGAAGCATTGACGGTCGCCGATGACGACCTCGGGACGGTGCGCGCGGCGGTCCAGCAGGCGGGAGTCGCGGATCACACGGACATGATGGTCGTGTCCGATCATGGTTTTGCGACTATCCGCGTGAGGGTGTTCCTGGCCGCGCTGCTGGTATCTGCGGGGCTGAAGAAATCGATTGATTCGACTGACGTGGTCGTCGCGGCCAACGGCGGATCGGACCTGGTTTATCTCTCGCGCGACGAGTTCAGCACGCGCTCTGCGCTGTCCGATCGCCTGCAAAAGATCGTCAACTTCGCCGAGGCTCAGGAATGGTGCGGACCGATCTTCTCGCGTGAGGTCGCGCCTTCGGCCGCGGCGTCCGGACGCTCAAGGCGCGGGCATTACGCGCGCGCGGCGACTGCGGCATATCGCGGATGGATCGACGGCACCTTCGCGCAGCCGACGTTGGGATTGTTCAACGCTGAGCGATCGCCCGACCTGATCATCTCATTTGCGGAGGCGTCGGACGCGCTCAATCGCGGCTTCACCGGTCCCGCCGCACCCGCGTTCGCACTCGGCCAGAAGGGGCAGCAATCGGTGCCCAATCGTTCTTCGCCACTGGTCCGTCCGGTTCCTGGGCTGGTCTATTCCGACACCGGTCCGGGAGATCGCTGGACCACAGGGATGGGGATGCATGGTGCGGCGGGCGCGCGCGAGATCCACAATGTCGGCGCCGCGATCGGCCCCGACTTCAAGCGCGTCTTCCTGGATCAGAATCCGACCGCGAACGTCGACGTGGCGCCGACCATCTCGCGCGTGCTCGGCCTGATGATCAATACGGGCCCTGGCGGCGCGTATCCGACCGGGCGCGTGCTGACGGAGGCGCTCGCGGGCGGAAGCAGCTATGCCGGCGCGTCGCACGCTTTCACGACGACAACGGAGTTGATGCTGCAAGGCGTCGAGGCGATCACGACGCTCAGGCTCACGCGCCTGGGCGACAGGATCTACCTCGACGACTCTTCGGTAGACCGCAAACCCCTCGGCAGCTCGCCGTAGAAGCGTATAGCCATTCTGCCAGTGGGTGCCGACGGCTCGTCGGCCGACGCGAAGCGTCATCGCGAATAGAGTGCAGAGCAGCACCCTCACCCGCGCGTCACGACGATGGCGAAAAAACGCAATCGCCGCGCCGCTTGCCCTCTTCCGGAGGGAGAGGGAATTTCAGACGCGCATATTAATCAGTGGATCAGGCCTACCTCGCGTCGAGGGCGGTGATGTCGCTGCCCCGAGTCTCAGGCAGCAGCCAGATCATCGCGGCGGCTACCGTTGAGAAGATCGCGCCGATTGCCAGCGTTGGGCCGAAGCCTGCTCTGAGTGCTTAAGAATGTTATTGCCAGCGGGGTGAAGAATTGAAAGCCGCGCGTGACGTTGAGTAGCAAGCCGAGCGTAGTGTTGCGTACGCGGGTTGGCAGCAGCTCGGAGATCATCGGCGCCATCCCACTCCAAATTCCAGTTCCGAATCCTGCCGTGAACATCGCGCATGCGATGAGACCGGGAATCGCCGCCGCGCGATCCCAGAAGATCGTTTCCGGAAGCAGTCCCACTGCCATCACCAGGCCGAAGAGAAAGAACATCGGACGCCGTCCGTAGCGGTCGGCAAGAATCCCGAACACGAAGTAGCCGAGTACGCCGCCGTATTGCATCTTGATCATGAGCTGGCTCGCGGTGAGCGCCGAGAGTCCGCGATGCAGCTCCAGATACCCGGGCATCCAGCTATACGTGAACCAATACGCCTCGCTGTTGAGCAGCAGGATCACGAATAGCAGCGCGACCATGCCTCGATACGGCCGCAGCACGCCGAGCTCGCGCCACCGGAAGCGCGTGCCAGCGCGGCTGCGAATCCATACGTCGCTTTCGGGGAGCCATCGCAGCACCGAGGCGAAAATCACGAGCGCGGGTATCGCGGAGATCGCGAAGGTCAGCCGCCATCCGACGATCGGCGTCAGGTAGCCGCTGGCCGCCGCCGCGAGCAGGATTCCGAGTGGCGCTCCAGTCTGCACATACGCGGCGTAACGCGCGCGGCGCTCGGACGGCGCGCTCTCGGCGATCAGGCTCTGGCCGGGAGCCCATCCGCCGCCCATCCCGAGGCCGGTTATCGATCGAAACAGGATCAGCTCCCACAGTGAGTTGCTGCTGGCGCACAGCAGCGTCCCGATTCCGTAGATCGCGACGGTTGCCGCGATCATAGGACGCCGGCCCCATCGGTCTCCAGCGAATCCGAAGATCACTCCGCCCGCCGCAGTCATCAGGAACGAGGTTCCCAGCGCCAGCGACGACTCGGCGGCACTCAGATGTAGCTCGCGCGCGATCGGAACGAGCAGAAACGAGTACAGGATCAAATCATAGAAGTCGAAGATCCAGGCGAGGAAGCAGATGGCGACGATGCGCAGATGCGCGCCGTCCGCAGGCCGCTCATGCAGCATCATGGGTGCGGGTTCATCGCCCGGCCGCGTCCGCGCGGGATTGCTGGCGGGTGATGGTTCCATCGCGATTTACGCTTTTTCGCGCCCGTGCCGAACTCTAGCCCCAACGGGAAAGGTATGGTTGGCTAACGTGAGGATGCGCGCGCTGTCAAGCGACCGCGTCACAGAGGGGCAATGCTGAAAAAGTTTTTCAAGTGGATTCTCAGGACCGTGATCGTGATCGTGATTCTGATCGCGATCGTCGCAACCTCGAAATATATTTCTCACCGCGTGCCCAACGATTCGGTGCTGGTGGTCACGCTTTCCGGCAGCGTGGTCGAACGCGGCAGCAACGGCGTGCTCGGCCTGGTTAACAACGATCAGACGCCACTCAATTTCGTGCGCCGCGCGATCAACCGCGGAGCCAGGGACCGGCGGATAGTCGGGCTGGCGGTAAAGGTGATCGATCCGCAGATGGATCTCGCGCAGGCGCAGGAGATTGCCGCGCTAATCAAATCGTTTCGCAAGAGCGGCAAATGGACTGCCGCATATATCGAGAGCGCGGGCGATTTCGGCCCCGGTAATCTTCCGTACCTGGTTGCGGCCGCGGCCGACGAGGTTTCGCTGATGCCGCAAGGATCGCTCGGAATCACCGGAGTCGGAATCCGAGAGTTATTCGCGCGCGGGACGCTCGACTGGATCGGTATCCGTCCGAACTTCGGCGCGATCGGAAAATACAAATCCGCCGGCAATGTCTTCACACAAAAAGATTTCACGCCCGCGCAGCATGAAGAAGACGACGCGCTTGCCGGCGACATGTACCACCAGATCGTCGCGCAGATCGCGGCTGAGCGCCATATCGATCCGGCCGCGGTGAAGGGCTTCGTTGACCAGGCGCCGCTCAATGCCGATGTAAGCCTCAAGGACAAGCTCGTCGATCGCGTCGAGTACGAAGATCAATTCACCGATCGCGCGAAGCATCGCGGTGGCGATTCCGAACACAAGCTGGTGGAATACTCAGACTACAGCAGCTCCGGGTCGATCTTCGCATCGTTTGCGCCGGGCGGCGACAAAATCGCGGTCGTCTACGGCTCGGGCGCGATCGAGCGCGGGCAGGGCGGCTTCGATCCGCTGCTCTCGCCGGAAGGCAACGCGATGGGTGCAGACGATATAGTGGCCGCGTTCAAGAGCGCACGCAAAGATGATTCCGTGCGCGGAGTCGTGTTCCGGATTAACTCGCCCGGCGGCGACGTGGTTGCGTCCGAACTGATCCGGCGCCAGGTCGAGCTGACCGCGGCGAAGAAGCCGGTCGTGATCAGCATGTCGGGCTACGCGGCCTCGGGCGGATACTGGATTTCGACGCCGGCCGCCGCGATTATCGCCGACCCGGGCACGATCACCGGATCGATCGGTGTCCTGGGCGGAAAATTCAACATCACGCCCGCGACGCAGAAGGCGTATCTCAATACAGACGCAGTGACCTACGGCGCCAATGCGGATATGTTCGACGCGTTCACCGACTTTACGCCCGCGCAGGCGGCGGTGTTTCAGAACCAGATGCTCGGCGACACCTATCAGTATTTCGTGAAGATTGTCGCCGCCGGGCGCCATCTGAGCGTTGAGGACGTGGACGGAATCGCGCAGGGACGCGTGTGGACGGGCAACCAGGCGCTGCCGATCAAGCTGGTAGATTCGCTCGGGACTTTCGACGACGCGATGCGCAAGGTCAAGGAGCTGGCGCGGCTCGATCCGAATAAGGAAATTGCGATCGAGGAATTGCCCGAGCAGCCGAGCATCATTCAGGCGCTGCTGTCGGGTCGCGTCAACGCGGCTTATGCGCTCAGCGCCAATCCGGCGCGCGCGCTCGAACTGATTGCGAAAGTGGTTCGCGCCGAGATTGACGGTCACGCGGGTTTCGGCGCCGCGTACTGTCCTGTCGTGCCGATGCTATAAGTCAGGCCAGGAGTGACTGCGATGGACCAACAGCTTGAAGGATTCCTCAATACTCTCGGCGAGGCCGAGCGCGCCGGCGGCCGCGTGCTGCACGAACTGACCGAGCTGGCGCGCTCGCTGGTGCTGCGCGAGATGCTCAAGAAGGTCGGACACGACGAAGGCTACTACGCCAACGAGCTCGCGCAGCATGTGCGCCGCCTGGGCGGAGCGGCGTCCAACAAGACCGGCGATTTCGTCGAGAAGGTGCGCGCGGTCGGCGAGTTTCGCGCCAAGTGCGAATTACTCAATCGCGGGCAGCGATGGGTGATCCGTAAAATCGAGGAGCATCTTCCGACGGTCACCGATCCGGAATTGAACGCGTTCCTGACCGTGATGGCTGCCGGGCATCACAGCAATATCGGAGCGCTCGAGCAGGCACTGAAGGACGGGCTGGCCTGACACTTCGAGGCGCGCGCGATGTATCAGACGATTTTCGGAATCGCGATGGTGGCCGTGACTGCGCTCGCGTTCTGGTGGAAGGCGCGGCATCACTACCGGTGCCCACTGTGCGGAGAATTCGTACAGTGGAAGGACATCACCTGCCCGCACTGCGGCAACGACATGAACTATCGGCATCGCGAGGGTCCCGATGCGCTTCCGCGCGTCGCCGCCGACTTGCGTCGCGGCTCGCGCTCGCGCCGCCGCGTGCGCGACTAGCGCTTGAGCGCTTTAGCGGCGCGCTCGAGCAGCGCGGCGATCTCGGCGCGGGTATTCGCGGGGAAGCGCTCAAAGTCTTCGCCGGTTTTCAGATCCGCGAACATCCCGGCCGGGTCTTCGTGAAAGTGCAGGAACCCGACGCCTCCATGATAGAACGAGCCGCGCGTTCGCTCCTTCAGACCCTCGAGCTTGCGCAGCTTGGCCAGTATCGGTTCGATCCGGTCGAGCGCTTCCGGTCCCGCATGCTTCATTGATCGCGCTTAGCTGTTGCCGACCTCGATCACGTATCCGTCGGGATCCGCGAGGTACGCGTATGGCACTCCGGGTGCGTGATTGCCGCGGCTCAGCAGCTTTCCGCCCGCTTGCTCGATTTGGCTGACAGCCTCGTCGAGCTTGCCCTTCTCGGCCAGGCCGAAGCCGAAGTGTGATACGCCGGCGCCGCCCACCGGCTCGCTCTTTTCGGCCTGGCACAGCGTGATCGTGTCGTCGGCGCCGGGCGAGCGCAGAAAGACCATTCGTTTGCCTTCCCAGAATTGAACTTCAAGTCCGAAGGCCTGCTGATAGAACCGGAGCGACCGCTGAAGATCGCTCACGTTCAGATTGATGTGTCTCAGTCCGCGCGATTTGATCATCGAATCGCCTCCTGAGCCCCGGATAATTTTGACGCTTCGCCCTTGCGAATCAGGACGCTGCCGGCACCGGAGCGGGCGCCGCGATCAGCACGCCTGCGCGCGTGAGTTCCTCGGCCTGCGCCGCCGACAGACCCGCGACTTCGGTCACGATCGCCGCGTTGTCGGCGCCCATGCGCGAGGCTTTCACCTCGGTGCGATCGGGCCACGCCGAAAACTTGACGGGCATCCCCGGAATATCGAATTCGCCGAAGGTCGCGTCCTTCACGCGGCGCACGGTCTTGCGCCCGCGCAGATGAGGATGCGCCATCGACTCCGCGAGCTTGTACACGGGAGCGCAGGGGACGCGTTCGGCGTCGAGCAGGGCGATCGCGGCGTCGCGCTCGGGAAAGCTCTGGAGCCAGCTTTCGATCGTCTCGCGCAGCACGAGGCTGTTTTTCAGCCGATCGCGATTGGTCTTGAAGCGCGGATCATCGCCCAGTTCGGGGCGTTTCATCGCCCGCCACAGCCGTGCGATTTCATGCTGCTGCACGACCAGGAAAACGTAACCGTCGCTCGCCTTGTAAACGCCGCATGGCGCGCCGGTCGGATGTGTCGCGCCGCCGCGTTTGGGCACGAATTTACCTGGACGCAGCGAGACCACGGGCACCGAGAGCTCGTGCATGTGGAAATAGGTGTCGAGCAGTGACGCGTCGAGCATCTGCCCTTCGCCGGTGCGCTCGCGATGCAGCAGCGCGAAGCCGACCGCCATCGCCGCGGCGACCCCGGTCGAGACGTCGCCGATCGCCATCGGCGGAACGATCGGCGATCCCTCGGGCTCGCCGAGCTGATCGGTGATTCCCGCCAGCGCCGCGCCCAGATAGTCATACCCGGGCTTGTAGCTGAGCGGTCCGGTCTGTCCGGCGACCGAGACCGAGCACATGATGATCCGCGGATTGATCTTCTTCAGCGCTTCGTACCCGAAGCCCATCTCGGCGATCACCCCGGGGGCGAAATTCTCGACGACCACATCGATCTTTGGAATCATCTTGAGCACGAGATCGCGTCCGCGCGGGTCGCGCAGATTGACGCCGAGGCTCCGCTTGGAATGGTTGTGCTGAAAGTAATAGGTGCTCATCCCGTCGCGGACCAGGCCGAGCACACGGACGTGATCACCTTCGAGCGAGCGCTCGACCTTGATCACGTCGGCGCCCATCTCACCGAGAATCCGGGTGCAGGTCGGACCGGCGACGAAATGGGTGAAATCCAGAACGCGATAGCCTTCAAGCATCCGCGGGCTTTTGTCCATCATGCTCTCCCGAGATCAGATCGTTGCGCCCTGAGCCTCGCGCTGGGCTAGCGTTCGCCGCGCGCCAGGCAATCGGCGCAGATACCGTACAGTTCCATTTTGTGGCGGCGCAACTGCGCCTTGAGTTCGCGCGCGACCATCTCTTGCAACCGCTCGATACTGTCGTTTTCGAATTCGATAATCTTGCCGCAGCGTTCGCAGATAAAGTGATCGTGATGCCGCTCGCCCATCGCTTCGTAGCGCGCCTGGCCTTCGTCGAAATGACGCTCCTGCAGCAAGTCGCATTCGCGCAAGAGGCGCAGCGTGCGGTAGATGGTCGCGTAGCCGACGTGAGGATTTACTTTCTTGACCTCGGCGTACAGCTCCTCGGCGCTGATATGACGGCCGATTCCGAAAAACACGCGAGCAATATCGTCGCGCTGTCCGGTGGATTTGAGCCCGCGATCCTTGAGCCGCGAGTGGAACGTGTTCATCCGCTCTTCGGCGCTGGCGTGTGGCATGTGGCCGACGACGGTGCGCGAATGCTCGGCGGTATGCTCCCCTCGAGGCATCGAGTCGCCCTATTGTGCGCCTGCTCCCGGCTGTACGACGCGGCGCGCAGCCGGCGAGAGGTACAGTGTTTCCAGATCGTGCGAACGCAACGCCTCCGCCAGCACTTCGAGCTGCTCGGCGGCGGGCTGCTCGCGGTCGATGATGACGAGGTCTTTTTCGCGCAGTCGGCAGGCGCCGCCGCGCGCGCGGTAACCGACCTCACGCAAGATCCGCTCGCGGCGCACTTCCAAGCCGACGCGGCCCGCGGCTTCGCTTAATTCATCAACCAGCTTGAGGAGCCGTGATTCCTTCTGCTCGCTCATCGCACACCGCCTTTACGCGTCCCGCCTATAGCCGCCTCTTGAGGCTCACCCGCGCGTCGTGATATCGCGGAACTCCAAACGGAGGACTGGCCGTTGATCAAGAAAATTCTCGTCGGCATCGACACCTCCGAACATTCCCGCAACGCGCAGGCCTACGCCTTTAACCTCGCTCGCCGCCTTGGCGCGACCCTGATTGGAGTCCATGTCGTCGATATCGTGTCGATCGAAGGATCCTTCTTCCATGATATATCAGGTTCGCTCGGTCTTGAACCATATCTGGACTTTTCTTCGAAGATGCGAGAGGTGCTGACCGCGCGCGGCCGCACCGTGCTCGACGAATTCGCGGCCGCCGCCCAGCGTGAGAACCTGGCCGCCGAAACCGTGCTGGACATGGGGATCGTCGCCAACCAGATTTGCGATCGCGCCAAGAGCGCCGACCTGGTGATGATCGGGCATCGCGGCGTCAACGAACGTTTTTCGAGCGGGCTGCTCGGTTCGACCGCGGAGGCGGTGGCGCGCAAATGTCCGCGTCCGCTGTTCATCGCGCCGATGAAGTTCCGCGAGATCCAGCGCCCGGTGCTTGCGTATGACGGCAGCGAGCGCGCCTCGCGTGCGATGCGCGCGGCGGCGGAAGTCGCGAACGGACTGGGCGTCGCGTTGACCGTGGTCACCGTCGCGCGCGATCCGAAGCTGGGCGAGCGGACGCTAGAGGAGGCGCGCAAGTATTTCGAGCCGTACACTCCGCCCGCGGAATTCAAGCTGCTCGCGGGGCACGCCAACGAGGAGATCATCAAGTTCCTGAAAGAGCGCGACGCCGACCTGCTTTTTATCGGCGCATACGGCCACAGCAGGATAATCGAGATGGTGCTCGGCTCGACCACCGAATACGTCCTACGCAATTCTCCGTGCCCGGTGTTTCTCTCACGCTGATCCGGATCCAGTGCATTCCTCTGTCATGCCCGCGCGGCGGTGACTCGAAGCTCGGCGAGCGCTACGATCCCGATTCGGAGCAAGGCTGGTGAAATCCTGGGACGCTCTTCCTGACTGGGTGCTTGAGGAGGGGGGCGAGATTACTCGCGCGTTCGTCTCTGCCGGAGCGAAAGATTTTCGTGCTGCAGCTCGCTATGTCCACGCGCTGCCGTATGGACGCAACAGCTCTCGCACCGATCCGCTGATCGTGATTCGCGAACATCGAGGCACGTGCAGCACCAAGCACGCGCTGCTGGCGCGGCTCGCGCTCGAGCAGCGGCTGGAAATCGGCCTGGTGATCGGAATTTATCGAATGACTGAACGCAACACGCCCGGCGTTGGACGCGTGCTCGGAGCCAACGGACTCGAATACATCCCCGAAGCGCACTGCTACCTTCGCTATCTCGAGGACCGGATCGACGTGACGCGCGAAATCGCGGGTGGACCGGCGGAACCGATCGCGCACTTTCTTTACGAAGAAGAAATTTCGCCGGAGCAAATCGGTGACTACAAGATCGCGCTTCATCAGCGATGGATGCGCGAGTGGATCGCATCACCGAATGGCCCGCGCGGTTTCGGTTTCGATGAACTATGGAAAATCCGCGAGAAGTGTATCGCCGCGCTGGGACAGTGAATCGCGATGAAACAGAACATCTATGACAATCCCGCCTTCTTCGAGGGTTACTCGAAATTGCGCCGCCATGAAGGCGGTCTCAACGCCGCGCTAGAATGGCCCGCGCTGCATTCGATGCTCCCAGCGCTCGGTGGGCTCCACGTGCTCGACCTTGGATGCGGCTTCGGCAAATGGTCGCGCCTGATGCGCGAAGAGGGCGCGGCCTCGGTGGTCGGTATCGACATCTCGATCAGGATGCTCGAGCGGGCGCGTGCCGAGAACGCGCTTGATGGGGTTGCGTATATCAATTGCCCGATCGAAGACGCGGCATTCGATCCTGAAAGCTTCGATTTGGCGACCAGTTCGCTAGCGTTGCACTACGTCGAGCGCTTCGACCGCGTGTGCGCGAATGTCGCGCGATGGCTCAAGCCGGGCGGCTCGTTTGTGTTTTCCGTCGAGCATCCGATTATCACCGCGAATCCAGCAAACCTCGAAGGATGGTGCCTTGACGCGGGCGGAACCAGGCGGCATTGGGCGGTCGATCATTATCGCGACGAGGGCTTGCGCAACACGCGATGGTTCGTTGACGGCGTGATAAAATACCATCGCACGATGGAGACCTATCTCAACACGCTGATTGATTCGGGACTCACGATCGCGCGCGTGCTCGAGCCCGAAGGGACGCCGGAGTTCGTGCGCTCGCAGCCGGACCTCGCAGAGGAGCGGCGCCGACCGCCTTTTCTGCTGATCTCGGCGCGCCGCAAGTGACGTACACAGTTACGCTTGCGGTTCGGTCTCGCGCTGGCGGATGAAGCGCCCGAGCAGCAGCCGCATCGAATCGACTGGCTGAATCCCGATCATCGGGAAGTCGCCGAGCACGAAGGTCGGATAACCGAGCGCCGAATGCTCGTCGGCCTCGCGTCGATGCTGCTCGAGCCGCGGCGCCATCCGGCGGCTTTCCAGATCTTCGCGGAACTTGATCGAATCCATTCCGGCTCGCCCGGCGATCTCATCGAGGATCGCCGGTACGGAAATGTCTGCGCGATCTTCGAATGCCGCGCGAAACACTGCTTCGTGATACTCGCTGAATACGTCCGCGTCGCGCGCGAGTTCCGAGCCTTCCAGGGCCGCCGAGGAATCGATCCATCGCTCGAGCGGGGCGACTGCGATTCCGGTTTCGGCCGCGACCATCAGGACCTTCTGGCGCTCGAGATCGGTGATCGCGCGCCCGGCCTTGGCGCGGTTATCGCGCAGCGCGATTGGCACGCCCTTCCACAGCGCGTCGAAGCCGAGCTCGGGCTCGAGCTCCCGTACGATACGCCACGCGACATAACACAGCGTCGATGCGTAATCGAAAAAGATTGGAATCACTACGCGCGGCATCATGAACCAACCGAATTATCGGCCTGTTTCGAAGAATCGCGCAAATGCACGCGTACTTGCGTGCGCCGCTTGCCTGGACGAATCTTGCGCGATGGATACCAAGCGCCGTCCGGTCCTGAAACTTGGCGTGGTCGATCTCGGCGTCGAGACCGCGACGCTGCCCAACGCAGTAACAGTCGATCTCGCTGTGATCCGGCATCCGGGCGCAGCCGCGATCGTCGCGCTCGACGCGGACCGCACCATCGCGATGCTGAGCCAGTGGCGCCACGCAATCGGCGCGTGGATTTGGGAAATCCCAGCTGGATGCCGCAACGCGGGCGAGGACGCTCTAACCTGCGCGCGGCGCGAGCTTGGTGAAGAGGCAGGGCTTGCGGCGGCCAAGTGGGACCATCTGGGCGGAATCGTAACGATCCCGAGCTTCTGCGACGAGCGAATTGAGCTCTACCTCGCGCGCGAGTTGTCAACCGGCCATGGCGCGCTCGACCATGACGAAGTGATCAAGGTCAGCCGAGTCGCTTTCACAGAGACCTTCGCGATGATCGACCGCGGAGAAATCGTCGATGCGAAAACGATCGCGGCACTCTATCGAGCGCGAGAGTTCCTCGCACTCGCGAAGTAACATCATCGGCTCAGCGCGGACCTAGGACACGAAAACCTCACGACCTGGACAAGTCGGCTAAATTCGACGGATGTCGCGCTCATTTGCCGTGCGCGGAGAGCCAGACGTGCTCGAAACGGGTGGGGCGCATCGGGTTGAGGACGTAGTCGTGGACCCAGGGCTGATGGATTACGTCGATCACCGGATAGTAGAGGAACACCCACGGCGCGTCGGCGATCACGATCCGCTGGGCCTGATCGTACAGCGCGTAGCGTTGCGTGAAATTGGTTTCGCGCGCGGCGCGATCGAGCAGCGCCTCGAATTCGGGATTGTAATAGAAGCTATCGTTGTTCGAGCCCCATTGGCTGCGCGAAAGCAGCGTGCCGAGCACATTGGTCGGATCGGGAAAGTCGGCTTCCCATCCGTAGAGAAATGCCGGCGCGGTATGCGGCTGGCGAATCGCTTCGAGAAACGGACCCCACGCGACCGGCTTCAGAATCGCACTGACGCCAACCTCGGCAAGGTCTTGCTGAATCGATTGTCCGAGCATCAACACAGTTGGGTCGGCGCGCATCCAGATTTCAAAGCTGAATCCTCCGCCCAGATGCGCTGATTCGAGCAGCGCGCGCGCCCGCGCGGGGTCGTGCGAATAGTTTTCGAGGTCAGGGACGAAGCCGGGCATGTTCGGTGGCAGCGGCTCATGCGCGACCACGCCGCGGCCGTTTAAGATCGCAACCAGCTTGTGGCGATCGATCGCGTAGCTCATCGCGCGGCGCACGCGAACGTCGTCGAATGGCGGCATCTGGCAGTTCATGCCCAGGTATTCGGTAGTCACGGTGGTTTTGCGCAGCACCAGCTTCGCGAGCGCGGGAGTTTTCATCACGTATGGAAACTCAGCGGGCGGGATCTGCGCGACCAGGTCCAGATCGCCGGCCTCGAACCTCAGCCATTGCAGCTCGGAATCGACACCGAGCGAATCGACCACCGCGTCAAGCCGCGGCAATCCCTTGTCGAAATAGTATGGATTTTGCACGATGACGATTCGCTGGCCGCCCTTCCATTCGCGCAGCATGAACGCGCCGCTGCCTACGGGATGATGCGAGAAATCGTCGCCCCATCGCGCTACGACTTCGCGCGGAACCGCCGCCGCAAATGGCATTGCGAGCTTGTGCGGAAAAATCGGATCGGGCGCACTCAGATGAAAACTGATCGTCCACGCGTCGGGCGTCTCGATTCCGCTGACGTGCGCCATCCGATGCGCCGCGAAGTCATCGGCTCCCGCAATCCCGCGGTAGTACTCCATTCCCTTCGAACGCGTCGCCGGATCGATCACGCGCTCAATCCCGTAACGCACGTCGTCGCTGGTGACGGCGCGCCCGGTCGAAAAGCGCGCGTCGCGCCGCAGATGAAAGGTGAAGCTCATCGCGTCAGGCGCGGCTTCCCAGCTCGTCGCCAAGTCCGGCTCGAGTTCGACGTTATCTTCACCATAGCGAACCAGCGTGTCGAAGATCGCCTGCTCGAAGGTCCACGACAACGTGTCGTAACCGGCCGCCGGATCGAGCGTTGGAATATCGTCCGCGTCGGCCAGTCTCAACACCATCGCATGCAAAGGAAATTCCGGCGCGCCGCTATTGGCGCGGCAGCCGCAAAGTGCGACCACGAGCGCCGCAACAATCAACGCATAGTGCCGCCAAAGATTCATCGCGCGCGCCGCCCGAGTACGCCGTAACCCAGCAGATTGAACCCGAGTACCGCGTAAAAGATTGCGAGTCCTGGCGAGATCGCGAGCCACGGCGCGGTGCGAAAATACATCGTCCCTTCCGCCACCATCCGTCCCCAGCTCGGCGCCGGAGGCGGCACGCCGAGCCCAAGAAAACTCAACGCGGCTTCGAGCAGCAGCGTTCCCGAGGTGCCGAGCATCGCCATGACGACGATTATTGGCACGAGATTGGGCAGGACGTGACGCACGATCAGCCGCGGCGCCGGAGCTCCTAGCGTGCGCGCCGCGAGCACAAAGTCGCGCGCCGTCATGGACATCGCCTCGGCGCGAACCACGCGTGCGACCTGCGTCCACGAAACGACGCCGATCACGAGCAGGACACTCAGCAGGCTCGGGCGCAGCACCGCGACTAGCGCCATCGCGAGCAGCAAAAACGGCAGCGAGAGCATCACGTCCGTGAACCGCATCAGGATCAGATCCACCGCGCCGCCGAAGAAACCCGAGCCGAGGCCGATCGAGACGCCGATCGCCATCGTCAGCGCCATCGCCGCGACTCCGACCACCAGCGAGATGCGCGCGCCGAAAATTATTCGCGACAGAACGTCGCGGCCGAGCTGGTCGGTGCCGAGCGGAAATCTTATCGATGGCGCACCTGGATCGCCGAAGGTCGCGGCGACCGCGCGAGCCGGATCATGCGGTGCGATCAGCGGCGCGAAAATCGCCACGAGGACCAGGCTCAGCACCATCGCGCCGCCGATCAGCTCGAGCCAGTTGACCCGCTGCGAGGTCATCGCGATCGCTCCAGCCGGATACGCGGGTCGAGCCACGCGTAGAGGACATCGACCGCGATATTCGCCGAGACGATCAGGAGCGCGCTGAACAGCACGATTCCCATGATCAGCGGAATGTCGAGGTTGAACACCGCTTCGTACGCGAGCCGGCCGATTCCCGGCCAGTTGAAAACCGTCTCGGTCAAAACCACGCCCGAGAACATGCTGGCGAGGTCGAGCCCGGCAATCGTCACCAGCGGCAGCATCGCATTTGCCATCGCATGCGTCAGCATCGCGCGGGCGTTCGAGAGTCCCTTGCCGCGCGCGGTGCGGATGTAATCCTGATCCATCGCGTCGGACAGGTTGGTGTGCAGGATTCGCGAGTAATAGCCCGCCGAGCCGAGCGCGAGCGTGAGCGTCGGCAGCACGAGGCTTAACGGTCCGCTGAATCCTCCGAGCGGAAAAGTGCGCAGGTAGAGTCCGCCCGCGATCAGGAGCATCGTGCCGAGCCAAAATACCGGCATCGAGACGAGAGCCAGAGAAAGGACCAGCAGCGTGTTGTCTGCGGCGCGGCCGCGGTACGCCGCCGCGACCGAGCCCATCGCTACGCCCAGGACAAGCGACAGCGCCATCGCGGCGAGCGCGAGGATCGCGGTTGCGGGAAAGCGGCTCGCGATCAGCGCGGAGACGTTTTCGCGGCGGACGTACGAGCGTCCGAGGTCGCCGTGTGCGGCACGATCGAGATAACGTGCATATTGTATGTACAGCGGCTGGTCGAGACCGAGCTGATGGCGGATCGTCGCAAGCGTCTGCGGATCGGCTTTTGCGCCGACCATCGTCACCGCGGGATCCGCCGGAATCACGAACGCGATCAGGAATGTGATTAGCGTGGTGCCGACCAGGACCGCAGCGCCAAACACGATTCGCCGCGCCAGATAGGTCAGCATTGATCAGCCCGAGATTATCTCGCGCTCGAGCAGCTCGCGATGCAACTTGCGCAGCGCGCGCTCGCGTCGGCGCTCGGCGGCAGAATCAGCGGCGTCGGAGTCCAGCGCGGCGCGATCTTCGGATGGAAGCAAATCCAGCAGGGTACGCATTTCGGCGAGGATCCGCCGCTCGCTGTCGCCAAGTGTCCGCGATGACTGCAGCGCGCGATAGTGCGCGACAAACGCGGCGAGCGACGCGTATGTAAGCGATTGCCGCGCGGCGCTCATCCTGCAGTTGCTCCGAGCGGAGAGATCGCCAATCCGATCAGGTATCCTGCTACCGCGGCGGCCAAAGCGATCGCAAGAAAGCGCACTCCTGAACGCCAGCGCTGCGGGCGCCGCGCCATCCAACCCTCGAAATAGCCGACTCCGAACAGCGCCAGCGCGGTTGCGCCAAGCGCAGAACCCAACGCAGCGTCCGTTCCTGGCACCAGCAAATAAGGCAGCAGCGGAACCACCGCCCCGACCGCGAACGCAACTCCCATCACGACTCCGTCGAGCGCTGCGTTCGAGCGCATCGCGCCGGCGAGTCCGTAAACTTTTTCCTCCGCGGTTTCCATCAGCAATTCCGGAGAGCTGCTGAGCAGTTGTACGACACGGTAACCGGCCTCGCGCGTGAGGCCCTGCTTCTCGAACTCGTCGAGCAGCGCCTCCTGCACGACGTACGGACGCTGTACGGCCTCGCGGCGTGTGCGCGCGACCTCGCTTGCCATCACTTCGCTCTCGGCGCGCGTGCCCAGATACGCGCCCGCGCCCATCGAGAGCGCGCCGGCCGCGGTCGAGGCGAGTGCGGCCAGGACGATTTGCGTATGGTCCGAGACCGCGCCGCTGAGTCCGGCCAGCACCCCGGCGGTGGTGAGCACGCCGTCCTGCGCGCCGAAGACAATTTCACGCACGCTCGAAAGCCGTTCAAACAGCCGGCGCTTTTCGACTGGTTTTGATGCAGCCAAGGGCGATTAGAATTTCCGGTCGGCCGGTCCGAAGCCGCTGCCCGGTGTCCAATCCGCAGGACAGAGGCGATTGGTGCGCAGCGCCTGGACGATCCGCAGAATCTCGCTGACGCGGCGTCCGATATTGATCGGGCACGCTTGCGAGAACGCGATCTTGCGTACCTGATCGATGACGAAGGTCGCCCGCATCGCAACTTTTTCCTGTTCGTCGAACACGCCGTACGCTCTGGCGAGTTGTCCTCCTTCGTCGGCAACCAGCGGCAGCTCCAACCCGCCGAGTTCGCGCGACCATCGGCGATGGCTCTCAGCGTCATCGACGCTCGCGCCGATCACGGCGGTTTTCTCGGCGCGAAACAGGCCGAGCGACTGGTTGAAACCGGTCACCTCGGTTGGACAGATAAAGGAAAAATCCCGCGGATAAAAAAATAGGACGATCATTTCGTCGTCGAGCTTCGACAGCGTAACGCGGCCGATACGGTCTCCGGTCGCGGCGGAAAGATCGAACGGCGGTGCGCTGTCTCCAGGTCTGAGCATGATCAGATTGCGAGTGTTGCCATCTTGCGTGCGTTATTCAATCGCATAGGTGAGCGTCACATTTGCAGGGATCGTCACCTGCCCGGCCTCGATCGGAGTGGACACGTTCGCCGCCATCCCGACGGCCATCGCGCGCATCATCGGGACCGGACGGACCTCGGCCTCGGTCGAGGCTTTGAGCACGCTGCCGAGTTTGACCCCGAGCGCCGCGGCCAACGCTTGCGCCTGCGACTGCGCGTCGTGCGCCGCCGCGGTGATGGCCTGCGAGCGCGCCTTGACGTTGTTCTTGACGGTGAAATTCAGATAGTTGATGCGATTGGCGCCGGCCGCGATTGCCGAATCGATCAGAGGACCAACCAGGTCCAGCGTCGCGGTCTCGACACGAATCGAGTTCTGCGCGTTGTATCCGATGATCTTCGCGGTATCGTCGCCCGGATGCTGCCGGTAGTCCGGGCTGAGCGAATATCCTCCGGTCGAAATCTGTCCGCTGCCCGCGAGCTTGGACTTGAGCGCGTCCATGACCTTGGTTGCGAGTTCTGCATTGCGCTTGGCGGCGTCGGCGGCGTTCGGCGCATGAGTCTCGATCGCGAAATCGAGGACTGCATAGTCGGGAGGCACGCTGGCCTCGCCACTACCGGAGACCACGATCGTTCTCGCCGCCTGCTCGGCTGCGGACGCCGGTTCCATCGGTGCGGCGAGCGCTGCGATCGGTAAGGTTATCGCCAGGAGCATAAGCGTTGAAACAAATCTGATACGCATGCGGATTCTCCCCGGGCTTTTCCGCCCGACGCATTGATCCACGCAGATAATAGCCGGAGACTTATCCCTTTGACGATACGCAGAGGATAGCCCGCGATGGCTGAAAAGCAGGACGACCGCAAAGTAACACCCCGCAGCCAGGATTTCGCGCAGTGGTACAACGATATCGTGCTGCGCGCCGAGCTGGCGGATTATTCGCCGGTGCGCGGATGCATCGTCTTCCGGCCCGACGGCTTCGCAATCTGGGAGGCGCTGCAGGCGGAGCTCGATCGCCGGATCAAGAAGACCGGTGCGCGCAACGCGTACTTTCCGGTGCTGATACCGATGAGCTTCCTGCAGAAGGAGGCCAAGCACGTCGAAGGTTTCGCGCCCGAGGTCGCGGTCGTCACTCACGGCGGCGGCAAGGAGCTCGATGAGCCGCTGGTCGTGCGTCCAACTTCCGAAACGATCATCAATCACATGTTCGCGCAATGGATACATTCGCATCGCGACCTGCCGATGATGGTCAATCAGTGGTGCAACGTGCTGCGCTGGGAGATGCGGACGCGAATCTTTCTGCGCACCGCGGAGTTCCTGTGGCAGGAGGGGCACACCGCGCACGCGACCCGCGAAGAGGCTGAGCGCGAGACGCTCACGATGCTCGAGGTCTATCGCGCGTTCGTCGAGGAATATCTCGCGATCCCGCTCATCGTCGGGCGCAAGAGCGCTGCCGAACGGTTTCCTGGCGCGGAAGAGACCTACACGATCGAAGGTCTGATGGGCGACGGGCGTGCACTGCAATGCGGAACGTCGCACTTCCTCGGCCAGAATTTCTCCAAGGCGTTCGACATCAAGTTTCTCGACGATCAGAATCAGATGCAGCACGCGTGGCAGACGAGCTGGGGCGTTTCAACGCGTCTGCTCGGCGCGATCGTGATGGTCCATGGCGACGACCAGGGGCTCCGGCTCCCGCCTGCGGTCGCGGGCACGCAAGTCGTTATCGTGCCGATCTATCGCAAAGCGGAAGAGGGCGCGCAGGTGATGGCGTCGGCGCGCGCCATTTTGGAGTCGCTCGAAAACGCCGGCCTGCGCGCGCGCCTCGATTCGCGCGAGGGTTTAACGCCAGGCTTCAAATTCAACGATTGGGAAATGCGCGGCGTCCCGCTGCGGATCGAGATTGGCCCCCGCGATGTCGCGTCCGGAGAAGCGGTGCTGGCTCGGCGCGATCGCAAAGGTCCCGAGGCGAAATCCAAAGCTGCGATCCCGGAACTCGCGGCGCGCGCGCGGGAGATTCTCGACGAGATTCAGAAGAGCTTCTTCGAGCAAGCGAAGGCCGCACTCGCATCGCAGATCCGCGAGTTCGACTCATACGCCGGTTTGGTGAAACAGATGGAAGGCGAGGGCGGCGGAGGATTCGCGACTGTCTATTGGTGCGGTAATCCCGCGTGTGAAACCAAAATTCGCGAAGAGACTAAAGCAACCTGCCGCGCGATTCCGCTAAATCAGAACTGCGCCGCCGGCAAATGTATAGTATGTGGAGAGCCAGCACCCGAACGTGCGTATTTCGCCAAGGCATATTAGCCACTTCGCCCGATGCTAGAGCTTGTACGATATCTTCATCGCGGCGCGCACTTCTTCCATCGTCTGCTGAGCGACCGCGCGGCCTTTACGCGTGCCTTCGACGATAATCTCACGCACGCGCTCGGGCTTGGAGACATAGTCAGAGCGCCGCGCGCGAATTGGTTCCAGGAAGTTGTCTAGCGCCTTGAACAACTTCTCCTTCACTTCGACGTCGCCGACCGTCCCTTTCACGTACCGATCTTTCAGCTCATCGACCTCGGCCTTATCTGGATTGAATACGTCGTGGTAGATAAAAACCGGATTGCCTTCGACGTGGCCGGGATCGGTCGGATGAATCCGCGTCGGATCGGTATACATCGACATCACGCGCTTGCGTAGCTGCTCCTTCGAGTCGCCCAGATAAATACAGTTGCCGAGCGACTTGGACATTTTGGCTCCCCCGTCGGTGCCGGGCAGTCGCGCTACCTGGCCCACCATCGCGCGCGGTTCAACCAGGATTTTTTTGTACAGCCGGTTGAAGCGGCGCACGATCTCGCGCGTCTGCTCGATCATCGGCAACTGGTCTTCACCGACCGGCACCAGCTCGGCTTTGAAGATGGTTATGTCGGCGGCCTGCGAAATTGGGTAGGTGTAAAATCCGACCGGGAGCCCCTTGGTAAAATTCTTCTGCTTGATCTCTTCCTTCAATGTCGGATTACGTTCGAGCGTCGCCGTCGTCACCAGGTTCATGTAGTAAATAGTAAGCTCAGTCAGCTCTGGCACCATCGACTGCACGACTATCTTAACCTTTTCAGGATCGAGCCCGACGGCGAGGTAGTCAGTTGCGACCTCGAGAACGTTTGTCTCGAGCATCTCGGGTCGTTCGAAGTTGTCGGTCAGCGCCTGGATATCAGCGATTAGGACGAAGGTATCGTATTCATTCTGCAACTTGACGCGATTTTGCAGCGAGCCGACATAGTGTCCGAGATGCAACGGCGCGGTCGGTCGGTCTCCAGTGAGTATTCGTTTGACCATTGATACTGACTATAGACGAGTAGTTACTTGAGCAGCCCGCGCAGCGTAGCAAGATCGGCCGCGACATCCTTGCTTTCCTCGCCGGGTTCGGTTTCCAGGCACATAGGAATTCCGGCGAAACGCCCATCGTTTATGATTCGCCCGAACGCCTCGGTCCCGATGAATCCTTTGCCAATATGCTCGTGCCGATCGACGCGGGAATGGAATGGCTTAAGCGAATCATTCAGATGAAACGCGGCCAGCCGCTTGAGCCCGATGTATTTGTCCAATTCCGCGAAGGTCTGCTCGAAGCCTTCGGTCGAGCGCAGGTCGTAGCCGGCCGCGAATGCGTGCTCGGTATCGAAGCATAGCCGTAGCCGATCGTTTTCCTTGACCGCGTCGAAGATCTGGCCCATCTGCGCAAGACTGTAGCCGAGCGTGCTGCCTTGCCCGGCGGTAATTTCGAGCGCGATTTTCACCGAGAAGCCTTTGCAGGCGGCGTGCGCCTCGTCGATCGATTTCGCGATCGTCTTGATCCCCGCGTCTTCGCCCGAGCCGACGTGCGCTCCCGGATGCGCTATCAGGAACGGCACGCCGAGCGCCTCGCAGCGTTCGAGCTCATCGATAAATCCTCCGACCGAGCGCTTGCGCAGCGGTTCGGCGGGTGCCCCGAGGTTCAGCAGGTAGGAATCATGCGCGATGACGGTCACGATTCCTGTCTCGCGCCAGTTGCGCTTGAACGCTGCGATTTCTTCTTCGCCGTAGGGTTTCGACGCCCATTGCCGCGACGACTTGGTGAAAATCTGGATCGCGTCGCATCCGAGCTCTTTGCCGCGGAGCAGGCTCTCTGAAACTCCGCCCGCGATCGATACGTGCGCGCCGAGCAGCGGGCGTTGGTGGTTCGCGGATTCCGTCATCGGCGGTATTCGCGCGGTGCATGGCCCCGCGCCCGTGCATCTTAGCGTGAACGCGTCGGCGATGTTATAGCCGCTGCACGCTTGCCGAGCATCCGCGAATGCGGCTATTCGTTAGCATCGTGCGACATCTTTTAATTGTGATTGCGATTTTTACGGCGCCGGCGCTCGCGAGCGGATGCCTCAAGGCCGCTACGTTGCCGCCGCAAGCGATCTATACCGAGGTCGAGCCTTCAGGCGCTGCTGCCAAGCCTCCCGACTGCAATATGCCAGTGCTGCGCCACGAGCCGCTTACCGAGTATCGCAAGGTCGGATTGGTCGAGGCGACCGGCAGCGTCTATGACTCCGAATCCGACGTGATGCCCGCGGTCAGGCGTAAGGCCTGCGAGAGCGGCGCCGACGCGATCGTCATCCTGACCAGCAAATCGCAAACCACTGAAGGACTGGTCGGCTACTATATCGACGCGGAAGCAATCGTGTACGGCGAGAATCCGAACATCCCGTCCGGCCCTTCGATTTCGCATTGAAGCTTTGCGGCGGGGCTGCGTTGCCGCGCGATCCGGCGCATGATAATTGCCAAAGCGCGGTGCCTAAACGCTCCATAAAATCCGTCGGCCTGGTGGTCAAGCGCGATCGGCCCGAGGCGGTCACGCTCGCAAAGAATCTTGCGCGTCATTTGCGGACGCGGCGCGTCGTCCCGATTTCGGACGCGGAACTCGCGGCGCGGATTGGCGCCGAACCGGCCACACGAGGCGAACTGGCTGAGCGCGTCGATCTGATCGTCGTACTCGGTGGAGACGGCACCCTGCTCGGCGTGGCGCGTATGGCGTCGGCGCGCGAGACTCCGATCCTTGGCGTGAATCTGGGCGGGCTCGGTTTTTTGACCGAGGTGACGATCAACGAGGCCAAGGCCGCGCTCGACCGCGTGCTGGCTGGCGACTACGAGGTCGATCGCAGGATCACGCTCGACACCACGGTCGAGCGCCTCGAACGCGATTCGCGCCGTCTCGAACGCTTCGTCGCGGTCAACGATATCGTGCTCAATCGCGGACCGCTCGGCCGGATGCTCCAGCTCGAAGTGATCGCCGATCACAAACCGTTCTCTTCGTACCGCGCTGACGGATTGATCATCGCGACGCCGACAGGCTCGACCGCATACGCGCTCAGTGCGGGCGGTCCCATCGTCTATCCGACTCTCGAGGTGGTGGTATTGGCGCCGATCTGTCCGCATACACTGTCGCATCGCCCGGTCGTCCTGCCCGACACGTTCGAGATAGAAATCCGGGTGAAGGCGCCCGATCACGACGCGACGCTGCTGGTCGACGGACAGGAGTCCTCGATCGTCGGCGCCGAGGATGCGATTCGCGTCCGCCGCGGCCGCTCCGCCGTCTCGTTGGTGCGTTCCGCGCATCCGTATTTCGAAATCTGGCGCGACAAACTTCACTGGGGCTAACGGCCCGCGATGCTGGCTCTACTCCGCATCCGCAATTTCGCGATCATCGAAGAAGCCGCGCTCGAATTCGGCGCGGGCCTGAACGTGCTCTCCGGCGAAACCGGCGCCGGCAAGACGATCATCCTGACCGCGCTCGGCTTGCTGCTCGGCGAGCGCGCCTCGCCGGACATGATTCGCGCCGGCGAGAAAGAAGCGGTCGTCGAGGCACTGTTTGAAATCGAAGGCGAAGTCCCCGGCCTCGACACGGTCGAAACCGGCAAGCGCGAGCTGCTGATTCGCCGCGTGATTGCCGAAGGCGGACGCTCGCGAGTCACGATCGGCGGCGAGCTCGCCACTGTTCAAAGCCTCGCACGAATCGGCGCTGCGCTTGTGCAGGTGTACGGACAGCACGAACAGCAGTCGTTGTTGCGCGCGGAGAGTCATCGCGAAATTCTCGATCGTTACGCGCGCCTCGATGGCGAACTCATCGCTTATCGCGCGGCATTCGACAAGACTCGCGAGCTTGAAACCTGCCTCGCCGACCTTGGCCGCCGCGAACGCGAGCGCGCGGATCTGCTCGAGCTCGCGCGCTTCCGGCTGACCGAACTCGATCGCGCCGCGCTGTCTCCGGGCGAGGATCAGGCGCTCGCCGCGGAGCGTGTCGTGCTTGCCAACGCCTCGCGCCTCGCCGCCGCCGCATCCGAAGTGGAAGCGTCGCTCTACGGCGCGGAGGGCGCTGCGGTCGACGCGGTAGCCGCCGCCGAGACGCGCCTCGTCGAAGCGGTAGCACTCGACGCCAAGCTCGGCGAGCCGCTCGAGATGATCAAGACCGCTCGCGCGAATCTCGAGGAGGCGGCTCGCGCGTTGTCCGCCTATGCGGGCAGAATCGAGGCCGATCCCGCGCGTCTGGAAGAGATCGACAATCGGCTCCAGGAGCTTGCGCGGCTAAAGCGAAAATATGGCGGCTCGATCGACAGCGCGCTCGAGACACTCGCCCGCGCGCGTGGCGAAATCGCCGAGCTCGAGAATGTCGCCGAATCAAAAGCCGGCGCCGAGCGTGCTTTCGCCCTCGCACTGGACGATTTGGCCGCGCGCGCGAAGCAGCTCAGCGCGCGTCGCGCCGCAGCCGCCGCGGATCTCAAGCGCAAGATGGAAACCGAGCTCAAGTCGCTCGGGATGCGCTCGCCCGGATTCGAGCCGCGCCTTGCGCCGCTCGGCGCCGACGAAGCCGCGTTCACTCATCAGGGCGCGCGCCTTGGCGCGGCCGGTTCCGACGCGGTCGAGTTTCATATAGCGCCCAATCTCGGGCAGCCGCCGATGCCGCTTGCGAAAATCGCCTCGGGCGGAGAGCTCTCGCGCGTGATGCTCGCGCTGAAGAGGCTCGAAGCGCAGCAGCGCGGTGTCGCGACCATGATCTTCGACGAGGTGGACGCCGGAATCGGCGGTGAAGTCGCGACCGTGGTCGGGCGCAAGCTCGGCCAGCTCGCGCGCTATCATCAGATTTTGTGCGTCACCCATCTGGCGCAAATTGCGGCTTTCGCCGAAACCCATTTCCACGTCGAGAAAGAGGAGCGCCGCGGCTCGACCCGCAGCCGTGTCGCAGTATTGCCCGAGTCCGCGCGCGCCGAGGAACTGGCCCGGATGCTCGGTGGCGCGGCCTCGAGCGAGAAGTTCCGCCGCGCCGCGCGCGAGCTGCTCGAGCGCGCGCATGGTCCGGCCGCGCGCGCTTGAATGCGCCACCGCGCGCCCAGCGTCTCGGGTTCATATTCGGCTCTCACGCCTGCGCGGGCTTATGCGGATCAGGATTCGCGGAGATCGAGCGACATGTAGACGCTATTCGGGTCGAGCACATAGTCGGCGAACGGCGGGCACTCGACGAAGCCATGGCTCCTGTAAAGCGAGCGCGCCGGCCGATAATAATCCTTTGTGCCGGTCTCGAGGCTGAGGCGCGACATGCCTCTTGCCCGCGCGGCCGCAATGATGTGCCGCAGCATCGCGGCTCCCACTCCCCTTCCCCGCATGGCCTGAGCGGTATGCATCGACTTGACCTCACCATGATCGGCTGAGAGCCGCATCAGCGCCCCGAAGCCCAAGAGCGTTTCATCCTCCCAGATCGTCCAAAAGCTGACCTCAGAAGATTGAAGCCCGGTGATGTCCAAAGCGTGCCCGCTCTCCGGAGGTCCGGGCGGAAACGTTGTCAGGTGAATATGCAGAAGATCGACCACACGCTGGTCGCTCAGGTCGCCTTGGACAATCCGCATCATGGAACACCTCACGCGGTTTTCCGGTCAACATAGCGCCGGGGGCGGATGAGAGCTAAAGGTCCACTTCCCTACCCGGAGCCGGGTCGCAATACGGCCTCAAGCGAATCGATTTCGATATCGAAGGCGCCGCGGTTCGCCGAGTCCGCCTCGATCGCGGCGCTGCAGATGCCAATCCGGCTCTGCTAGTCTCATTCACGCTGCCGGTTATGCTGACTTCAACCAGTTCAATCCATAGCCAGGCGCGCGCTTGACGCGCAGTTTGGCGCGGCGTTAAACGGGCGATAGAACCTTCGCGATCGAAGGAAGCCGTCTGTGATGATTCCCGACAAAATCTTTTCCGCCGACTCGCACGTGATCGAGCCCGCCGACGTATGGACCGCGCGGATGGATCGCCGTTTTGGCGACCGCGCGCCACGCGTGGTCAAACACGCAGGCGATCGCGAGGGCGATTTTTTCGTCGCCGAAGGACTGCGCCCGTTTCCGGTGGCCGGTTTCGCCGTCGCCGGCGTCGATCCCAAAGAGTTCGGCGCCGCGATGGCGGCAGGATATCCGGGCGTGCGCCCGTCGGCGTGGGATCCGGTCGAGCGAATCAAAGATCAGGAGCGCGACGGCGTGGTCGGCGAGGTCCTCTACCCGAGCCTCGGGATGCGCCTGTTTCAGCTCGAAGACAGCGAGCTGCGCGCCGCGAGCTTTCGCGCGTACAACGATTGGCTGGCCGATTACTGCGCGCACAGTCCGCGGCGCCTCGCGGGCGTGGCGATGATCTCGCTCGACGAGCCGGGTGCGGGAATCGCGGAGCTCGAACACGCGGCGAAAAAAGGTCTTCGCGGCGCGATGATCTGGGGCGCCGCGCCGGCCGAGAAACCCTACAGCGACAAATCGTACGATCCGTTCTGGGCCGCGGCGCAGGATCACGCGCTGCCGATAAGCCTGCATATCCTGACCGAGCGGCGCGGCGGCAGCGACTTCCACAGCGTGATGAAGGGTTACCCGGCGCTGCATCATTCGGTCGAGCGCTCGCTGACTGAACTGATTTTCGGCGGCGCGCTCGAGCGCTATCCGCGGCTCAAAATCGTCTCGGTGGAAAACGACATCGGATGGATCGCGCACTTCCTGCAGCGGATGGACCATGCGTTCGAGAAGTACCGCTACCTCGAACGCGATGCGATTCCGAATCCGCCCAGCTTCTATTTCCGCCGCCAGGTCCATGCGACGTTTCAGGATGATCGAGTAGGAGTGGTGACGCGCGAATTTCGTCGGCGCCGGCTCGCTGATGTGGGCGTCGGATTTTCCGCATTCGGACTCGACCTGGCCCAACTCGCGCGAGGTGATCGCGCGCGATTTCGAAGGCGTGCCCGACAGCGAGATACGAATGATGGTCGCGGACAACGCCGCCGCGCTCTATGGCCTCGGCTAAAACGTCGGCGCCAATCCGATGGGCTCCGCGTGTGCGTCCCGAAAAACTCCGCCGCCTCTACCAAAGCGAAGCGCGCGGAATCCTCGACGCGGAGCTGCTCGACGACGTCGGCACGACGCTCTATTGGAGGTGCCGCGACATCTTGATCGTCTCGGACGCCGCCGAGGGCCGCGTGAAATGCGTGGGCTGCGCTGCGACGATCACGCGTCATCGCGACGACAAAAATCATCTCCTCAGTTGTCCGAAGTGCGGATGGGAGTGCGCCTGGACGGATTATCAAAAGAGCTATCGGCATCACGAGCTCTACGCGCGCGGGCTGACGGAAGCTCTGCACGAGTTCATGCAGCGATGGGAACAAGCGCGCACACCGCGCGAGAAGATGGCGCTGATCGATCGTCTGATACACGTCTGGCATTGGGAGTCGCGAACAGATCATGCGAAGGGCCGTCCGGCCGCGGTCAACCTGATCGAAGGCAGCAGACGGCAGGCGCTGAAATTTCTCGACCAACTAAGCGCCGCTCCGGCCGCCGAGCATTCGACGTCGTTGACTAAGCGTCGCGCATCGGATTAGTTGAAACTCCGCATCTCGCCGTCATCGGTGGGGCTGTAGCTCAGCTGGGAGAGCGCCTGAATGGCATTCAGGAGGTCGCGCGTTCGATCCGCGTCAGCTCCACCAATAAACTCAATTCTTCTTCGGCCCCAGACGTTATAGTCCGCCTTCGGGAAAGATTGACGTCATGTATCATGCATAGATCGTCTTGAAAGAAATCTGATGTCCAAAAGTGATCCAATCTCGCAGCCCAATCTGAACAGCTCGCATTGGGGCGCGTTCGAGGCCGTCGTCGTCGAGGGGCGCGTGACGGAAACGCGGGGATTCTCGAAAGATCCGGATCCCTCGCCGATGCTGCGTTCAATTCCCGATGCGCTGCATCATCGGAGCCGCGTGGCGTGCCCCGCGGTGCGGGCCGGATGGCTTGAGAAAGGGCCGGGCGGTGCGCGCGAACGGCGCGGCGGTGATCGCTACATCGAGGTGACGTGGGAGCATGCGCTCGACTTGATCGCGGATGAAATCAGGGCGCGTGATTCGCGAGCGCGGCAACCAGGCGATCTTCGCGGGGTCATACGGATGGGGCAGCGCAGGCCGCTTTCATCATGCACGGACGCATCTCCAGCGCTTTCTCGGAGGCGTCGGAGGATTTACCGGCGCGCGCGAGACCTACAGCACGGCGGCGGGTGCGGTACTGGTCAAGAACGTGCTTGGCAGCCTGCAGGCGATGCACGGTCCGGGGACCAGCTGGAAAAGTATCGCGGAGCATAGCGACCTGATGGTGATGTTCGGCGGAGTGCCGATTCGCAATACCCAGGTCACTCCGGGCGGGATGGGCGAGCATACGACGCGCGGCTGGCTCGAGAAGGCGAAGGCCTCCGGCGTCGAGTTCTGCAATATCAGTCCGATGCGCGACGACGCGGCGAGCTTCATCGACGCGGAATGGATCGCGCCACGGCCGCATAGCGATACCGCGCTGATGCTCGCGCTCGCGCACACGCTCATCGTCGAAGGACTGCACGACGCAGATTTCCTGGCGCGCTATTGCGCCGGATTCAGCCGCTTCCGCGATTATCTGCTGGGAGCCGAGGACGGTGTCGCGAAGTCCGCCGACTGGGCGGCGGCCCTGAGCGAAATATCCGCCGACAAGATTCGTGGCTTGGCGCGAAAGATGGCCGCGTCGCGGACCTTCATCAACGTCAACTGGTCTTTGCAGCGCAGCGATCATGGCGAGCAGCCGATTTGGTCCGCGATCGCGCTGGCCGCAGTGCTCGGTCAGATTGGATTGCCAGGCGGAGGCTTCGGTTTCGGTTATGGAAGCACCGAAGGAATCGCCGGACTGCAGCAGGATGCTCCACTGCCGACTCTGCCGCTTGGCGGCAATCCGATCCGCAGCTTCATTCCGGTAGCTCGAATATCGGACCTGCTGCTGAGTCCCGGACAGCCATACCAATACAACGGGCAGGATCTTGTGTATCCGGATATCGATCTCGTCTACTGGTGCGGCGGAAATCCGTTCCATCATCATCAGGATCTGAACCGCCTGATTCGTGCATGGCGGCGGCCGGCGACCATCGTCGTTAACGATCCATGGTGGACCGCGACCGCGCGCCACGCCGATATCGTGTTGCCGACAACCACCACGCTCGAGCGCGAGGATATCGGCGCGAGCGCGCGGGACAGGTTCATCATCGCGATGAAGCAGGCGATCGCACCGGTAGGCGAAGCGCGCGACGACTTTGAAATCTTTGGCGATCTGGCGGAGCGGTTCGGAACTCGCGATTCGTTTGCTGAAGGGCGCACCGCGGCTCAATGGCTTCGTCATATCTATGACGCCGCGCGCGAACGCGCGATCAAACATGGGATGGAGTGGCCGGAGTTTGACGAGTTTTGGAGGTGCGGTTACGTCGAGATTCCTGAAGTGTCAGAGCCGCATGTGATCTTCGACGAATTCAGGGCCGATCCCGAGGGCAGTCCACTGCCGACTCCGTCGGGACGAATCGAAATCTTTTCGGAAAAGATCGCGAGCTACAACTATGCGGATTGTCCCGGGCATCCCGCCTGGCTGGAGCCGGCTGAGTGGTTGGGCAGCGCGATCGTACGCAGATATCCGCTGCATCTTCTGACCACGCAGCCGCAAACGCGGCTCCATGGCCAGATGGACATGGGCCGCATCAGCCAGCAGAGCAAAGTCGCAGACCGCGAGCCGATGCGCATCAACCGTAACGACGCCAATGCGCGTGGGATTTGCGACGGCGACATCGTACGGGTCTTCAACGACCGCGGCGCGATCCTGGCCGGAGCGGTTCTGACCGACGACATCCGCGCCGGCGTGATCCAAATCTCGACTGGCGCTTGGTTCGACCCGCTCGAGCCCGGAGCGATTGGCAGTCTCGACAAGCACGGCAACCCGAACGTGCTGACGCTCGACAAGGGAACCTCCCGCCTGGCGCAAGGCCCCAGCGCTCAAACCACACTGGTCCAGGTAGAAAAATACGTCGGCGAACCTCCGCCGGTCACCGCCTTCGACCCGCCGATCATCGTCAAGCAGCGATAGCCGTCGATGTCATAAAACTCGAAGATAGATCAGCGACGCAAAAGACGGCTGTTTTTGGTGTCACGATAAATCAGTGCGGGCTCTGTGCTGGATTCCCCTTGCATCGACTCGACCACATTGTGATGCGGTGACAGGCGGCAAATCGGGTCGGCTTCGGCCGCATTTCCGGCCAACATGAAGGCCTGACAGCGGCATCCTCCGAAGTCGATTTCTTTCCTGGCGCAGGTGCGGCACGGCTCCATCATCCATTCATCACCGCGAAATGCATTCATCGCAGGTGACTCGCGCCAGATCTGTTCTAAAGCGGCATCGCGCACCGAATCGAAATGCATGCCGGGGATTACCGAGGCGGCGTGACATGGCATCACTTCGCCGGCTGGATTGATGCACATGTAGCTGCGGCCCCATCCGCCCATGCAGGGTTTGGGCTCGCCCGATAGGTAGTCGTTCTGTACGAATGCGATCTCGAGGATGCCTCGATATTTCGCGATCGCCTCGCGCGCGATTTCCTCGGCGCGATCATACTGTTCGCGGGTCGGCATCAAGGCCGCGCGATTCTCGGCGGCCCACGCATAGAACTGAGTATTGGCCAGCTCGAGGCGATGCGCTCCGAGATCCAATGCGATCCGGATGAGCTCGGGGATCTCGGCGATATTCAACCGATGAATCACGACATTGAGGGTGAGCGGAATTTCCAATTTGCCGACGAGCCGTGCCACGTCGATCTTCTTTCGGTGCGATCGCACGCCAGCGACCGCCTCAGCACTCTCTCGCGTCGCGCCCTGGATGCTCAGTTGAATATGATCGAGCCCAGCCTCACGAAACCGCAGTAACTTGTCTTCATCGAGAAGCGTGCCGCCGGTTATCAGGTTGGTGTACAGATCCTGGGTTCGCGCGTGCTCAATCAGTTCGATGAGATCGGCGCGGAGGACAGGCTCGCCGCCTGAAAGATGCAACTGCACGACACCCAGCTTCGCGGCTTGAGAAAAGACCCGTCGCCAATCGTCGGTCGAGAGTTCGTCGCGCGAGCGTTCGAAATCGATGGGGTTGGAACAATATACGCATCGCAGCGGGCATCGATAGGTCAGCTCGGCAACGAGAGTATATGGACGCGGTGCCGTGGTCATTGCAGTAAGCCGCGCACGCGAATCGATTCCAGAAAATCCATGACTTCATGCGTCAGCGTGTCGCGGTCCACATGGCTGTGATTCTTCGATAGCAGTTCGACAATTTCACTGGTCGAATGCGCGCCATCGCACAATCGCACGATTGCGGAGCCAGTTTCGTTGAGAGCCAGAGCGGCTTCGGGAAACAAAATCAAATCCTGGTTCGCTATCGGATCGAACTTGAGCCGCGCGCGAGCGGCAAGCCTCGGTCGCCAGGTGTCATCGGAGTGCATTAGAGTTTTCGTGGATCGTGCCATAGCGGAGGCAAGAAACCCGGCGTTACGTAGGCGAAATGAACCGCGTCCAGGAGCGCCCATAGTATGTGACACTTGAGAGTGAGAGCTTCGGCGGCGCGATCTTGCGCCTCGCGGGTGGCGCAATGGGCGACAACGTATTGCAGGCCGAATTCCGAGTCGCGAGGCGCCTGTATCAGCCGACCGCGAAAATATTCCAGGCCGCGGCTGTCGAGCCATGGGTAGAGTTTCTCCAGAATCGCGATACGATCTGACATCAGCGTGGGCGCGAACAGTTCCGTCAGCGACGAAGCGACCGCCTCGACCAGAGGGCGCGATGCGCACAGGTGCAGATACGCATCGACCGCGAACCGAACCCCCGGCAGCACGTAGCGCAAACTGGCTACATCGGCGGGGTCGAGGCCGGCAGCTTCGGAAAGCTTGTACCACTTGCTGATGCCGCCGGCGCTATCACCAGCCCCGTCGTGATCAGTGATCCGCGTGATCCATGCGCGGCGGAATTCCGGATCGTCAGCCTTCGCGAGGATCAGCGCGTCCTTTTTGGGAATCGTCCACTGATAGTAGAAACGATTTTCGATCCACGCTTGCAGTTGCCGCCGCGTGAGGTTGCCCTGATGCATCAGCACGTGAAACGGATGCTTGTCGTGATAGGCGGCCGCTCCGATCGCGCGCAAGCGGTCGATAAAATCTTCGGGCGAATCGGGCGGAGCAGCGTCGGAGCGATTACCTGGTTTCATTTTCCTCACGCCCGGAATCACACGATAAAATCCATGCCGTCTTCGGCGACTTCCCATCCCGCTTTTTCGACCTCGTGGCGCTCCGGCGAGGTCTCATCGAGAATGGGGTTGGTGTTGTTAATATGAGTATAGACCTTTCTGATCGAAAGATGGCTTAGCGTTGCCAGACTGCCGTGCAGGCCCGAAATAGGGATATGGCCCATCGCCGATGCGGTCCGAGTACCTGCGCCGCGAAGCTCCAGCTCATTTTCTGACCAGAAGCTGCCGTCAAAAAAAAGACAATCGCATTCGGCCGCCACGGCGAGAAATTGATCGTCGATTTGCTTGATCGCCGGAACATAGAGAATCGACGAGTGGGTTCGGGTGTCGATAACTTTGCAAGCAACCACGGCTCCATCAGAGCTCGAGGGCGTTTTCACGTAGGTTGGAATTTTGCCGTGGACGAAAATTGCCGCGAAACCGAGACCGCAGCCGATGGGTTCGATTTTGCGGTCTTCGACTATCGTCGGACGAAATTTTTCGGGTTGAATCAGCGCGCCGAAAGTGGGGTTCGACGCGAATGTCCAATCGAAAACCCGCTGTGTGCAATACAAACGAAGTGGCTGCGCCTCTCGCAGCGAAAGCAGGCCGGTGATGTGATCAAGCTCCGCATCGGAAAGAAGAACGGAGTCGATCGCCGACCCCCTGACGGGGTGATCTCGTTGCAAATCTGGGAATGAGAAAACCTGGGCGCGAAGATCGGGGCTGGCATTGAGCAAGCACCATCGCGAGGGCTCCGCACTCACAGCTACCGAGCATTGGGTCCGCGCTTTCGCGCGAATGGTGCCGGTCCTCAGCCCGGCACAGTTGGAGCAGTTGCAGTTCCACTGCGGGAAGCCCCCTCCGGCGGCGGAACCGAGGATATGGACCCGCACGATGGCTGATTCTTAGGATTCCCGCCTGGTTTCGCCGCTGTCGTCGCGGACCTGAGGGCGCGGCCGGATTCGGTCCCTGGGATCGTTGGAGAGCGCCGAACTGTAGCAGTTGATTTCCGCGTCCATTCTAATCTCGACAAACTCAGGTTTCTTCCAGCCGTTCATATTTGAACACTCCTCCAATCGCTTCGAAGAATTTGTACCTCAAGAGATTCTGCGAAGGCAACCTGTCTCGAATTATGGCTATCCCTGAGCGGCGACGGCAATAGATCCGTAATTCGGTCTGGCGGATCAGAAAGGAATCGACGGCATGGTAATCGTCGCGGATGCTGCGGCGGGAAGGTCGGGATCAGCCCTCAGCGGATGCTGCTTCAGGAAGGCTAGCATGCTGTCGTTCCATGACTTCGGCCACCTCAGGTGATGTATCAAACCGCGCAACAACCCGAGTCTGCCGATGTCTCCGTCGGCCATCTCGTCAGTGCCGCAGGTCCGATCGCATGCAGGTACCTTGGCTCCAGAGGAATCGAGAACAACGTCGTCGATGTTGCCGCCCATCAACCTAACCCGCGCGGCAAACATCCTCGCGTTGGGACAAATGCCCCCGATGTCGCATGCGTTGCGCACGTGCATCAGCGGTACATGCGGATTGAAGACGTGCAACTGGCCGGTTCCAATAGGTTGCGCTGCCACTGGAATCTGTGGACACGCGTCGGAGAAAGCGCCGAACGGATTTGGCGCCGAATAAACCGCGGCCGCCGCGACCCACGGCCGGTTCATCGCATACAGCATCGCCATCGCGGCGCCATTGGACCATCCGGACAGATATATTCGGCGCGAGTCGATTTTACCTGTGGCATGCACCTCGGAGACGAAGTGATCAATCGTCGCCGCATCGACGTTTTCCGGGTAAACCGTGCCACCGACGGTTACTTCGCCCGAAGGACTCAACTGCCGGTACCAGTTATCCCATCCGAATGCGTCCGCGTCGGTGCTGGGATAGAAATGTGAGGTATAGCGACCCTGCGGCGCGAGCAGAATGAAGCCGAGGTGTTTCCCGCCAAGGTCAGCCTTGCCGGTCAGATCGGTCAACCCTGTGAACATAATCGAGTCAGCGGTCGCGACCGAGCCGTGCAGGAAGACGACCAGCGGCAGCGGATTCTCTTTGCCTGCATCGGCAGGTTCGTACAGGCAGGCGAACCGCTCGTCGCCACCGCCGTCCTTCCATGGGCCCAGAACCTTGCCGCCGCGGCAGATCGGAGAATGCCGCGTGAGGAAGCTCGCGAACCTTCCGTGATCCACTTTTGCCGGCGGGTCTCCAAACGGACCGCATGATGCCGCACTCGAGGTTCCGGCGCCAAAGGTGATCGCAGCCAGAGCGATAAAGACGCTCGCAATCGCTTTCATCGATTTATTTTAGCCGAGTAGAGCGGAGCGCCAAACGGCCGGCGCCTGCGGGAAAAGGACTAGCAGCATTCAGGCGAGAGCGTGCTGATGGCGGGAACGTGGGCTGGCAGCCGGGCGCTCGCTACACACGAGCGCCCGGAAAAATGATCGGAACCGTTTTTCTAGAGGCCGAAGAAAAGGTTTATGCCCTCGGGCGGCGCTGCCGGCTCGTCATAGTCCGGGTAGTTATAATAATCCGGCTCGGGTGCGACGTAGTAGTTTGGCGCCGGCGTATAGTAGTAGGCAGGCCCCGGCCCACGATAGCCGCCGCGCGCGTGACCTACGTCTCGGCCGCCTCCATGGGCCGCTGCGGCTGGACGCCTGCCGCCGCCATGGTCGTCGGCAAAAGCCGAGCCCGCCACGGCACCGCAGAGGGCGATGCTGAAGCCGATCGCAATCGCGATCTTGCTAATCCTCGTTAGAGTAAACTTTTCCATGATGATTCTCCATTCGCCGGAGCGATTCTCTGCGAACCGCGCATTCCGAATCGTCGTGGGCCAACCTGGCAATTAACTGCTCGCTTTTGCCGAAGCGGTCCGCACGTTGCCGCGGAACATTGAATCCGCGGTCTTCTTCTGCGCATCGGACATGGTGCTGTAGAGAGCTTCAAAAGCTGGAACGAATTTGTCCATTCCCTTCTCATGCTCTCGAATGACCATCTGATAAGATTTGATGGCGTCGACCGCGTTCATCGAGCTGACGTCCTGCCCTCTTGCCTTTTGCAGATCGACCATCGTCGTGGCATTGCTGCGCATTACCGCGACCAGGTTGTCCCATTGAGCCTGCTGGGCCGCTGTGATGTGGAGCCGGTTGTGCAGTTCCTTGATATGGGCTTCGACCGCCTCGTCGGGGCCGGCGTTAAGTGATGCGGGTTGCGTCGTCGCGGGTGCGGCGGCAGCCTGCGCCAGCACAATGGGCGCCGACGAAGCGCCAAAATCGCCCGCGTTGGCGAGGAGTGGGAAAGCAAGAACGAGCGAGCCGAGCAGAGTCGCAACGGCAAGCGTGCGTGAGGGTGAACGCGTGAAAGAGATCATCGTCTGTACTCCTAAATTCGGTTGAGATCGCCGGAAGCCATTCTCCGCCAAGACAGAACGTGTGCTTTTCCGGATCGTTGCTTCCGAGTGGAGAGAAGCAATCTTTAGACTCCGGCATATTCCGTGGAGCGTCCATAGACCTTCGCATTAACACCTGAAAAGGCCGCCGACTTCGTTCCCGTCGGCACCAATTCCCTGCAGTAACTAACCCGTCTGCTAGCTGCACGTACCGCGTCAGATCTCAGATCTTTGTATCCCTCATTGCACGACGATTGCGGCATGGTAAGCTCCGCGTGGCCGAAGGTGTGGCGGCTTGAAGCAGGCGAGGATCTTTGGAGAGTTATCAGAATGAGTGCCGACAAAGATTCTCACGGTCATCGTCACCGCCATTCTCATTATCCTGGCGTCAGCCGCGAGGGCGCCAAACAACCCGACGCGTTCAATCCTGCACGCGCGGCGCTCCTCGACGATCCGCGGCGCTTTGATTATTTGTCCGTTGCGCAAGTTCTGGCGATGCTTGATGCTCCGTCCGGAGGCGTGTTGATCGATTTCGGTACCGGCACCGGAACATTCGCGATCGAAATTGCGAAGCAACGGACGGACCTGCATATCGTTGCGCTGGACGAACAACCCGGAATGCTCGAGTTGCTTCGTGCGAAGCCGGAGGTAAAGCGACTGGGAAATCTGGAGGCAATACTCACTGACGGCCTCCATCGATTCGCAGCGAGCGCCGATCGAATACTCGCGCTCAACGTATTGCACGAGCTGGGCGATGGCGCGCTAGGACAAATCAAAGATCTGCTCAAGCCGTCTGGCGTCGTGTTGTTTATCGATTGGGATTCGTCGATCAACCGTCCGGTCGGACCGCCGAAGGACCATACCTACAATGCAGTCGAAGCGCGCACGCGACTTGAAGACTCAGGATTTCGAGTAGAGCAAAGAGCGTCGACGAAATACCATTTCGTGCTCCGGGCGCGGACAGTCAAAGTAAAAGGTGTCGCGCCCACGGAATAGAAGATGATCGTCGGCGCAAGTCCGATGCGTGCGTCGAAGATCGGCGCCGAACCATCGCGCACACGTCGTTCGCTTGTCGTCTACAGGTGCGGCCGATGTTTTCTCGCGTTTTACGGCGGCTCGGCCGGGTCGCTGGTACGACATCGGGCTGCTCGTCCTTGCGGGATTAGCTCTGGTGTTTATTTGGAGTGTGACCGAAATCGACTACACTCCGGGCAACGGATTCCAGATTGTTCCGCGCCAAGCATATTCAGGCGATGGTCCGCACTATCTGATAATCATCAATAGTTTGCTATTTGCGCATACCCTTGAGGTGCAGGGCGCATACGATCGGGCCGCGCAAGGAGGCCTCGAGGCGGGAGCGCGGGCGCGTCACCAATTGCCGGATCATCATACGATTCTCGTTAATCGACGCACGGGAGATCACGCTCTGTGGATGTACTCGATTGCCGGCATCGTAATTCGCAATCCCAAGCCGGAGTTTCGTCGCGGCCCTGACGTGTATGAGGTGCCAGCGCATCCGATCGCATTTCCCGCGCTGTTGGCGGCAGTGATTGCGCCATTTCATCCGTCGCTCGACCAGGTCGAACCAGAAGTCGGAATGGTGCTCGTGCTGATCGGATGGGCGGGCGTCCTCGCGACTTACCTCCTCGCGCGCCGCGGAGGGTTGAGCCGCGGCTATGCACTGCTCGCAGCGGGAACGCTGCTGCTCGCGAGTCCGTGGCTGTCGTATTGTCGCGACTACTTTTCGGAAACCACGATTGGTTTATGCCTGGTGCTCGCAATCTGGTCGTGGAGCGATGACCGGCCAGTAATCGCCGCGTTTTTCGCGGCAGGCGCCGCGATCATAAAACCTTCTTTCGCGGTGGTTGGTGCGGGATTCTTGATCGAAGCGGTTCGCGAGCGGCGTCTTCGCGACGCGTTGAAGATGGCGGCCGTGCTCGGAGTCTGCGCGCTGGCACTGGGCGCGTTCAACTATTGGCTGTCCGGAACTCCGCTGATCTCGGGTTCGGAGGCATGGTATCTCGCGAGCGATCTGGAGCCGCTTCACGACACGTTGCTCGATCCTGCGCATGGTGTGCTCGTCTTTGCGCCGTGGGCGATCTTCGCCGTATTCGCGATCGCGCATGCGTTCGATTGTTTCGACGCGGACTACGCAATGCTCCGCCGGATGGCGTGGCCGTTGATTCTTTATCTGTTCGTGCTCGCGATCACCGGGTTTGGACCGGGCTATTGCTACGGGCCGCGTTATTGGGTTCCGTTTCTGCCGTGGCTTGCCGTCGCAACGGCGCAGGCTCTGCGCAGCGGCGGGACGCGCGGACGCGTCGCATGCGCTCTGCTGATTCTGGTCGGGATGGCGATTGCGATTCCAGCGGTGGTGCAATTGCCGAGCATGTATTCGATGCCGCCGTCCGCAGGATGGCACTGGAAGGGCGAATCGGCATTACCCGCGACGTCAGAGTTCTCGTCAGGAAAGCTCGCCGCAATTGTCTGAAGTTCCCGCCAGGAGAAACTACTGCAACGCCATATCGACGCGGGTGGTCTTGCCCTGATCCTTGATTCCGTCGGCGTTCAGCTTGGGCGCGATCAGGAACAGCCGCGCCGGATCGATCTTCGCGCTCAAGTACGCGCGCACCGCGTTGGCGCGAGCGTCGGCCAGCGCGCGCAGATCGCTATCGGAGGTAGCCGCTATCATCTGCTTTTTCATCTCATCAGGCGGCAGCGACTTGTCGAGACCGAGGAAGTTGGTCGGCTTTTTGAACTTGGCCGCCTTGTACGCGCGGGTCAGGTACTTGTCATATTCAGCAGGTGCGATCTTGACGCTCGCGAGATCGCCGCTAGGGCCGCCGGTGTCCTTCAGCTTCTGCGCCTTCATCGCCTGATCGATAAGCCCCTCGCGATCGAGAGCGGGATCAACGCGTCCCTCTATATTCACCTTCAGGCCGGTCCGCTCCTGGAGTGCCTGGATAAGAGTATCGAGCTTCGATTTGCTATCCGCGCTTAGCGCTGCCGAGCCGGGCGCGAACTCGACATAGGACAAGTCCTGCTTACCGCCTCCGAAGGCCGAGCTTAACAAACTGAAGGGCGACGTCGCGGCTTTCACGATCAAGTTCATGAACGCGTGCAAGATCACGCTGCCAATACTGAATTGAGGATCTTTCAGCGAGCCCGAGACGGGTACGTCCACGTCGATCTCGCCTTTCGAATTCTTCAGCAGAGAAACCGCGAGCCGAATTGGCAAATTGGTCGCGGTCGAGTTCGCGACCCGGTCGCCGAAAGTAAGCTGATCGATGAAGATGTGATTGTCGGCGGTCAGATTGCCCTGATCGAGCGTGTAGTGAACGTTCACCGTAAGCGTGCCCTTGGTTATCGGGTAGCCGGTATAGCGCGTTGAGTAGGCCGTCAGCCCGGTCAGCTCTATTCCATCGGCATTCGCCTTGACATCGACATACGCGGTCGGCGCCAACGGATTAACCGAACCTGTGATCTCGATCGGCGCGCTGCCGTTGACCTGCCCGTGCAATTCGACGTCGGCGGGACTGGTCGATCGGGTTCCAAACGCTCCCACCTTGCCGGTGATGCCGGTCAGATTCGCGGTGTAGTTCGGTTGAATGAAAAAATCGCTGTAGTCGATCTTGCCGCCCTGCAGTGTAATTCGTCCGAGCGCGATATCCGCGGGGATTGGTTGCCCAGTTGGAGAGGACGGTGCCGCTTCGGCCGCAGGAGCCTGCTCTTGCGGCTGTGCCTCAGTCAACGATTTGGGCGCGGCGTTAGGATTCGCTGTGATGTCCTTCAGGTTCAGCTTCCCGGTCTGGTTCAGAATGATTCGCGAATAAAAATCCGACAGCGCGACCGCGCCGATATGTACCTTGGGCGGACCAGCACCGAAGTCGGCGTCGATTCGGCTGACGCTCAGCGCGCGCCATCTAAGGAACGGCTCGCTGGTCAGTTTGTCGAGCGTTGCCAAGTCGGCGACCGTGACGTCGCCGCGATAAGTGATTCGAAGATTCTTTCGCTCCTGCGCCAGGCCAACCGCGCCGTTCATCGTCAGCAGCGCGCTCTTGATCGTCGCATTCAAATGGCCGCTGACGTAGGGATCCGCGGACGAGAGATCAAGGCGCTGAGTGACGACGCGTAGATTGGCTTTGAGCGGCGCGATCGCCGCGGTGCCGGTGACCTTGATCGTGCCGCGCCGATTGAGCGAGCCATCGAGATCGACGCTGAACGGTTTTGCGAAGTCGCTGGTAACATCCTTCAGATGGATGTTGAGCGGAGAGAACGCGATTTTGACCGCACGCGGAGCAGACGCGTCTTCGATCTGAGCATCGGTCTTCTCGATCGCGATCGAAGCGATGCGGAATTGCCACGGCTTGGCCACCGGCGCCTTAGCCTGTTCCGGTCGGCGGCGCTGGCGTTCGCGTTCCACACGCTCTCGCTCGCGGCGCTCCCGCTCCAGGCGTTCGCGCTCGCGTCTTTCGGCAGCAGTCTCGCGACGAGGACGGGGAGGCGGCGCCGGCTTCGCCAACAGATCGAGCAGGCTCAGTTTTCCGTCGCGTTCGCGGATCACAGACACACGGATCCCGTCGGTGCGGATTTCGTTGATTGTCGCCTGACGCGAAGCCAAATCGACTTGTCCGATCGCGACGCTGAGCTTGTCCCATTGCAACGGCTTGTCGCGGCCATTGGACGTGCTGAGCGCAAAACTATCGAGCGAAACGCTGGCAGGTTCGGCATGCACGTTGAAACTGGACGAAAAATCAGTTTTGACGTTGGCCGAGGCGCTTAGCTTTCCGCTCGTCACCTTGGCAGCGAGGATCGATTGGGCGAAAGCCTGCAGCGCCGGCAAATCGATTTGATCGATCGTCACGGTACTGGTCGCTTGCTTGTGCGCGTAGTCAACCGCGCCCTTGACGTCGATCGAGCCGCCCCCGCCAAGGCTAGCCGTCAGGCCGTATGATGCTGCAGCGGCGCTGGTCAGGCTGAAATAGCCGAGTTGTGCGTGAATCGGCGAGATCGACACTATCGCCGGAGTAGCGCCAGTGTTGTCAGTCACCTTGACTGAGCTTTGCGCCATCTCGAATGAATCGATCGAGACGTCGGGCGGAGCGGCCGGCGCGGTGGATGAGGCCTCGACCGCGGTGGCCGCCACGGGCGCGGCAGGTGACGCACTGCTGGCTGGCGCAGAGTTTGGTCCGTTAAGTGAAGTCAGATTGATCGTGCCGTCGTGATTGCGCACGAGGTTGGCGGCGAGTCCGTCTATCCGAATCTTTCCGAGATGGAATCTTCCTCGTAGCGGCTCGACATCATCGAGCGTGGTCATCGCATGTTGCAGCGCGGCAATCGGCGCGTCGCTCAAATCGCGAACGTCGAGCTGGTCGATCGCAGCCTCGCCGACAATCGCGATTACCGGGCCGGTGTCCTTGGAGACGAAATGCACCTGCAGCGCGCACGAAAAGGTTCCCTGCGAAATTTTCACCGGTAGCTTGCGCGGCACGTAGCCGACGTAGCGCGGGATATCGAGGCGATGGAGGTCGAGCTCGACGATCGAATCTCGGGTCGCGCCGAAGGGTTTGCTCTGTCCGCCGATCCGCACCGGAGTTCCATCCACGTCCATCTGCAAAAGCGGCTGGACGAATATATCGACGTCGCGCGGCAGGTTGGCGATAAACGGAATCCCAACCTGCAGGTGCTCGATCGAATGTTTTTGTCCAACCACCTGATCGTCCAGATGCAGGTCGCCGTTGGTCAGCTTGATGTTCGAAACCGAAAATCTTTGCGGCTTTGAGGGCGCCTCCACCGGCTTTGGCGGAGCTTTCGATTCGAGCAAATCCGAGAAGTTGAAGCGCTGCGGCGCGATACGAACGATATGGATCGAAGGGTGATCGAGCGAGAGTTGTCCTACAACCGGTGCCAGCCGAAACAGCGAGCTCCACGCGATTTTCAGGTTCAGATGTCCGAGATCGACGAACGGCTTCTGTGGGTCGGTATCGCCGACATGCAGCCGATCGACATTCAGACGCAAGGTATAGGGATTGAAACTTATCGCGCCGACCGTGACGGGCCGTTTGATTTGCGTGGCGACCGGTCCGGTCAGGATGTGGCGCAAAATCGGGGGCACCGCGAAGAAACCGGCTACCCCATACAGAAAGATTACGGCGATAATCGCGATACCGATGCGACGCGCGCGCCGAGTCCGCCCAAACGCCATCGCGCGGGCGAACCATGCTCGGGCGTGCTCTGGAGCGGCCCTAAGGACGTCGCGCATCCACGGTACCCCCAATTCGGCATCCGGAGACTATGACGATGCCGGAGGCCATCGTAGGCAAATACCGGTTTCATAGCCATCACGGACCGATCCATTCCTATACGCCGCCGCTTTCAAAGATCGGCGCGAGCGTGCTTTAGATATTAGATTAGGATAATGCGCCGCCGATCGGACCATGCCGATACGGCAGGCGAAGGGATGACGGCAGTTCCTATGCTTGCGAAGAATCTTCTAATCGCCAATCGTGGCGAAATAGCGATCCGGATTATCCGCGCGGCCGCCGAACTTGGTATCCGCACAGTTGCGATATTCTCCAGCGACGACTCCTCCTCCTTGCATATACGCAGGGCCGACGATGCGCGGGCGCTGCGCGGCGCCGGGGTAGGGGCATATCTCGACGCCGAACAGATCGTCGCTGCGGCGAAAGACGCGGGCTGCGACGCGATCCATCCAGGCTACGGCTTCCTGAGTGAGAACGCGGAATTCGCGCGCCGATGCGCCGCCGCGGGAATCTGTTTCGTCGGGCCGCGCCCGGAAATATTGGAACTGTTTGGCGACAAGTTGCAGGCGCGCGCGTTGGCGCAGCGCTGCGGAGTGCCGGTCCTGCGCGGCACAATCGCCGCCACCAGTCTCGATGAAGCGCGAGACTTCTTTGCGGCGCTCGGCCACGGCGCAGCGATCATGATCAAGGCGGTTGCGGGCGGAGGCGGGCGCGGGATGCGGGCTGTTCATCGCGCTGCCGATATCGAACAGGCTTTCGCCCGATGCCAATCCGAAGCGCGCAGCGCGTTCGGAAACGGTGACGTATACGTCGAGCAACTGATGCCACGTGCGCGCCACCTTGAAGTGCAGATCGTCGGTGACGGCTCGGGCGATGTGGTCCACCTCTACGAACGCGAATGCACCATCCAGCGACGAAATCAGAAGATCCTCGAGGTCGCGCCGAGCCCGAGTATCAGCGCCGAGACTCGCGATCGTCTGACCGGTGCCGCCGTGCGAATCGCGCGCGAGGTTCGTTACGACAGTCTCGGCACCTTCGAGTTTCTGCTTGATGCGAGCAGAGCGTCCGACGGTGCGGGCGAGAATGCGGCGTTTGCATTTATCGAGGCAAATCCGCGCCTGCAGGTCGAGCATACGGTGACGGAAGAGGTTACCGGCGTCGATCTGGTCAAGGTTCAGTTGCAGCTCGCCGGCGGAATGCGGCTCGGCGAGCTCGGTCTGACTCAGACGACAATTACGCCGCCGCGCGGATTTGCAATCCAGGCGCGAATTAACGCCGAAACCATGACCACGGACGGTGGCGCGAAGCCTGCTGGGCGGTACGCTCGGAGCGTTTGAGGTTCCATCGGGTCCGGGGTTGCGTGTCGATACATTCGGGTACACCGGCTACACCACCAATCCGCGCTTCGACTCGCTGATCGCGAAATTGATCGCGCATTCGCCGAGCGGTGATTTCGCCGATGCCGTCAATCGAACCTATCGCGCGCTGTGCGAGTTCAGGATCGAGGGCGTCGCGACCAATATCGGATTTCTCCAGAACCTCCTGCGGCATCCGGAGTTTGCCGCGAACCGGACTCATACTCGTTTCGTCGAGGAGAATGCAGGGGAGCTGACAGGCGCGCAGCCTTCCGCGCATCGCAGGCTGTTTTTCGAACGCGCTTCGGCGCCGTCAGCGGGCCGAGCTGGAGCCGGAGCAAAAATCGATACCAGCGATCCGCTCGCTGTCCTTCATCACGGAAAATCCGAGGGTGGCGCGTATGCCGCCTCTTCCGCGAGCCTCGGTTGACGCCGAGCCGGCGCCGCTGGCTCACACGATCGAGGGACCCGAAGGCACGGTTGCCGTCGTGGCGCCGATGCAGGGTACGATCGTTTCTATCGATACGCACGAGGGCGATACGGTGCTCCGCGGTCAGCAGCTTCTGGTGATGGAAGCGATGAAGATGGAGCACGTTATCGCCGCGCAGGTTAGCGGAATAGTGCGCCAAATCGCGGTTGCAAAGGGCGACGCCATCTTCGAAGGACATCCGTTGATTTTTATCGAAGAATCAAAGGTCGAGGATTCCGCCGCCGCTGCCGCGGAGCAGATCGATTTCGATCGAATCCGTCCTGACCTGGCTGAAGTGCAAGAACGCCACGCGGTTGGGCTTGATCCCGCGCGTCCCGACGCGGTCGCGCGCCGCCGCAAGACGCATCAGCGTACCGCGCGCGAGAACGTCGACGATTTGTGCGATCCCGGCACTTACATCGAGTACGGCTCAATTGTGATCGCGGCGCAACGCCGCCGCCGCGCGCTCGACGATCTGATCAAGCGCACTCCGGCCGACGGAATGATTGCAGGGATTGGCCGCGTCAACGGCGACCTGTTCGACGACGCGCGCGCTCAGTGCGTGCTGATGTCGTACGACTACACCGTGCTCGCCGGCACCCAGGGCCAGCAGAACCATCGCAAGAAAGACAGAATGTTCGAAATCGCGGAGCGGATGCGCCTGCCGGTCGTGTTCTTCACCGAGGGCGGCGGCGGCCGTCCCGGCGATACCGACGGCGTCGGCGTTGCCGGTCTCGATTGCATGGCGTTTCAGTACTGGGGGCAGCTAAGCGGACTGGTGCCGTTGGTCGGGATCAACTCTGGGCGATGCTTTGCCGGAAATGCGGCGCTGCTCGGATGCTGCGACGTGGTGATCGCGACGGAGAACTCAAATATCGGAATGGGCGGCCCCGCGATGATCGAAGGCGGCGGGCTCGGGATCTTCCGGCCCGAGGAAGTCGGCCCGATGAGCGTGCAGGTGGCAAACGGCGTCGTCGATATTCCGGTGAAGGACGAAGCGAGCGCGGTGCAAGCCGCCAAACGCTACCTTTCGTATTTTCAGGGACCGACGCGCAAATGGGAGTGCGCTGACCAGCGGATCCTGCGCGCGATAATTCCGGAGAACCGGTTGCGCATCTACGATGTGCGCAAAGTTATCGAGACGCTTGCCGACACGGGGTCGGTGCTCGAACTAAGGCGCAACTTCGGGCTCGGTATGGTCACGGCGCTGGTCAGAATCGAGGGGCGCCCGCTTGGCATCGTCGCGAACAATCCGACGCATCTGGCCGGCGCGATCGATTCGAGCGGCGCGGACAAAGCCGCCCGCTTCATGCAGCTTTGCGACGCGTTCGATATCCCGCTCCTGTTCCTGTGCGATACCCCCGGAATCATGGTCGGGCCCGAAGTCGAAAAGACCGCGCTGGTTCGGCATGCGGCGCGGATGTTCGTGACCGGCGCGAGTATCACAGTTCCGTTCTTCACGATCATTTTGCGCAAAGGCTATGGACTCGGCGCGCAAGCGATGGCGGGCGGGAGCTTCAAGGCTCCTGTCTTTACCGTCTCCTGGCCGACCGGCGAGTTCGGCGGGATGGGCCTGGAAGGTGCGGTCAAGCTCGGCTATCGCAATGAGCTCGCGGCCGAGCAGGATCCCGCCAAGCGCAAGGCGCTATTCGATGAGATGGTCGCGCGGATGTATGCGCACGGGAAGGCGGTCAACACCGCCTCGCATTTCGAAATCGATGACGTTATCGATCCGCTGGAATCGCGCCGCTGGATCATGGCTGGTCTGAAATCCGCGCCGCCGCCAGCACCCCGAACCGGCAAGAAACGCCCATGCATCGATACGTGGTAATCAACGAACGCCGCGCTCAGTCGTAAATCCAGGATGCGGCCGTGATTCCCACGATGAGGTAGGCGACCCCGAGGCCAAAGGTCGCAATCGTTGGCCAGACGATTGCGCTGGCCGGAAGACCGCGAATCATCAGATCGTTGAAGGACTGCATCACCCAGGTGGTCGGCAGCCACTGCGCCATCGTGCGCATCCATCCGGGTTCGAAATCGATCGGCCACCAGCATCCGCCGATCGCTGACATCGCCATGCTGACGACCGCGCCAAACGCCATGACCGAGTCGTGCGTACGCGCGATGCAGGCGATGATCAGGCCGAACGCGGAGCCCGCGAACGCGATTGCGGCAGCCGGAACCAGCAGCATCAGCGGATCACTCCCGAGCGAGATGCCGAAGAGCCACCATCCGATCGCGAACAGCAAAATCATTTGCGCCAGGCCGATCAGGAAGCGCGACAGGAGCTTGCCGACGAGCGTTCCTGCCAGTGGCGCTCCACTGACGCGCAGCCGCGCAAGCGTGCCCCAATCGCGCTCATCGATTAGGCCCAGCGAAATTCCCATCAGCATCCCGATCAGCAGAAATGTGACCCCGAAACCGGGGACGTATTGATCGAATGCGTTTACTTGCGTCGTACCGCTGCCGGCCGATAGCTCGGTCCATCCCAGAGCGCCCGGAAGCGTCGGTGTCGCCGTGGTCGAAAGAGATTTGATTTCTGCGCTGAAATCGGGAGTTGCGAGCGAAGGGATCGCGACGTTCGTGATCGACAGTTTGGGGAGCGTGAGAGCCGGCAGCGCGGGCGTAGGGATTGAAATTTCGAGCGGCTTCGATAGCTCGGCCAACTGCGCCTCGGTTGGAGGCGCGGGAAAGGCGGGTGGCGGCGGAATCTCACTGCTGTGCGATCCGGCTGCGGTTTTGAGGTCGGCGAGCCATCGGTTGAACTCGCGCTCGCTCGCCTGCAGCGCGAGCAAATATTCGCGGACCGCGTTCAACGCGTCGCGCCGCGGCGCGAGCGAGTTCTCGATCGCGGTTTTGGTCGCGGCTTCCGAGCGCTCCGCGGCCGCGCGCGTCTGTGCCTCCAGGCCGGCAACGGCACTGCGAAGTTGCGCATCGAGTTCGTGCCCAACTGCGTCCCGACGTGCCATGCCTTCGCGGCGATAGCGCTCGCCCGCGTTTTGCGCCGCAGTTACCTGCGTGGCGAGGTCTTTCAGCCGCGCCCGCAGCTCCGTGCCTGCCGCTCCGATTCGTGCGCGAGCGGCGTCTTGTGCGTGTGCGGTGATTTCCGCGCACATCCTGCCGAGCTGCAGCTCGAGCCCCGCTACTTCGATTCGTTTGATCGGATCGACATAGAGCACAATCTGCACGCTGTTCCCGGCCTCGAGCGCGGCGCTGGTGCCTGCGGGAATCAGGATCGCAAGCGGAGCGCGGCTGCGATGACCAACGATCGCGCGTGCGGCGGCCACGCTTGGGACAATCGCGAGCCTCACTGCGGGCTCGCGTGTGAGTGCCGCGACGACGGCCTGCGCAACTGCTCCGTGATCCTGATCGATGAAAGGGATGTCGTATGAGTGTGCGTAAGAGCTCGCGCCGTAGATGTTGCCGAGCGAGAATCCTGCCACCGCGATAATCACGATCGGAGCCAGCAGCAGCATCGACAGGCCGATCCGGTCTTTCGCCAGCAGTCGGAACTCGTTCAGGAAGATCAGACGGACTGTTCGGAGCATCGTTTATCGCCCCCCGGGTACGTCTTCGCGCAACGCATGTCCGGTCAGCGCGATAAAGGCGTCGGAGAGATTGGGGCTGTGAACGCTGAATTCCATCACGCGGCCCCCAATGGCGCGAATCCGCTCCAGGATTTCGCTCACCTGTGCGACGCTTGAGAGTTCGAGGTCGAATTTGCCGTCGATGCGCGCTCGCGCGAGCTCCTTCACTCCTTCGATCCCTGCGCTCCAGCCGCCGGCTGGCGGTTCCTGAAACGCGATTTCCATCCGCGGATGACGTCCGCCGAGCGTGATCAACTCGGCCACCGTGCCTCGCGCGACAGCGCGGCCATAATCAATAAGCAGTGCGCGATCGCAGATGCTCTCGACTTCTTCCATATAGTGCGTGCTGTAGACGATTGCGGTGCCGGATTCAGCCGCACCTTTAACTGTCAGCAAAATTTGCTCGCGCGATTGCGGATCGACGCCGACGGTCGGCTCGTCGAGTAGCAGTATTTCGGGCCGATGGACCATCGCGCAGGCAAGATTGAGGCGCCGTTTCATTCCGCCGGAGAGAATTGAGACCGGATCGTGCGCTCGTGAACCAAGGCCCACAGCCTCGAGCGCGTCGGCGGATGCGGCGGCGGCCTGGCGTTTACCGGCGCCATGAATTCGCGCGAAGAGCTCGAGATTTTGCCGTGCGCTCAAAGTGGGATAGAGCGCAATCATCTGCGGAACGTAGCCGAGCTTGCGCCGCAGCGCCTCTCGATCACGTGCCGATGAAAGGCCGGCCAAGCTTACCGTTCCCGAATCGGGTTCGAGCAGAGTAGCGAGAATCGAAAGCGTGGTGGTCTTGCCCGCGCCATTGGGCCCGAGCAGCCCGACGATCTCACCGCGTTCGACGCTCAGGCTGACCCCGTCGAGCGCAACGCGTTCCCCGTAGCTCTTGCGAAGTTCGGTGGCTTCCAGTGCGTTCATGGTCCGCGTCTATTCGCGCGCGGTGGAGATGACTTTTTGTAGTGGGCGTTCACCAGATGGAGAAAATCTAGCCGCCGCGCGATTACGCACGCAACCATTTGGGATGTCGCCTCTTTTCGGGATCAGGAAATCGTAACGAATGGTTGTCTTTAATAGTCAGAGTCGCTAAGTCCTTGTGTCCCAGTGAGTCTCGCATCGCGAACGCGCTGGCTTCTGAATTATTTTCGTCTGACTCGGCCCGCGATATGGACTACCGTAAAGACAATGGTTCGCTGGACTCATGGTTGCTGACTGGTCTCTGCGACGGAGTGATTGCATGAGAATTGCCGGTGTGGCGAGTGAATTTCCGAAACACTCGTATCCGCAGGAAGTGATTACCGCCGCGCTCAAACAGCATTGGGGCGCGAAACTGGATCGGCCGGGCTTGATTGAAAGACTGCACTCGCGCGCATTAGTCAAGCGCCGTCATCTTGCCTACCCGATCGAGCGCTATGCAAAGTTCCAGAACTGGGGCGAGACTAACGCCGCGTGGATCGAAGCCGCCGAGACACTAGGCGCGGCCGCGGTCGATCGCGCGCTTGAACGAGCGGGCATGCGGCGCAGTGATTTGGACGCACTTTACGTAGTCTCGATTACCGGGGTCGCCAGCCCTTCCCTCGACGCGAAGCTGATCAATCGGATGGGCCTGCGTCCCGACTTGAAGCGCACGCCGATATTCGGCGTCGGATGCGTCGGCGGAGCAATCGGGCTTACCCGGGCGGCTGACTATGTGCATGGTTTTCCGAATCAGGTCGCGGCGATTCTCTCGGTCGAACTTTGCTCGCTCACGATCCAGCGCGACGACATTTCTACCGTCAACCTGATTTCAAGCGGTCTGTTTGGCGACGGTGCCGTCGCGGCGATTCTCGCAGGGCGCGAGAGATTGCCGAATCTCCATCCCGAGATCGTCAGCACGCGATCGGTCTTTTATCCCGGCACGGAAGACATCATGGGCTGGGACATTTCTGAAAAAGGATTCACGATAGTTCTGTCTCCGAAGCTGCCCGATCTGATTCGATGCCGCCTCGCGGGCGATGTCGACGCGTTCCTGCGCGACAACGGCCTTGCGCGCGGCGATCTTGGCAGTTGGGTAATTCATCCGGGCGGTCCCAAGGTGCTCGAAGCGGTCGAATCCGCACTCGGATTGCGCGATCGCGAGCTTGCAGCCTCGTGGGATTGTCTAAGTCAGGTCGGCAATCTGTCGTCAGCGTCGGTGCTGTGCGTGCTCGAAGAGACAATCGAGCGTCGGCGGCCCGCGTCCGGAACGATGGGTCTGATTCTCGCGATGGGGCCCGGCTTCTGCTCCGAGATGCTGCTGGTCCGATGGTAGGCGCAGCCGAACGCGCAACTGACGTCTTCGTGATCGGCGGCGGACCCGCAGGGCTTGCGGCTGCCCTGGCGGCGCGCGCTCGCGGATTTTCTGTGACACTAGCGGACAGCGCGCGTCCTCCAATTGACAAAGCATGCGGCGAAGGCGTGATGCCTCAAGGAGTCGTGGCGCTGCACCGGCTGGGAGTATCAATCGACCCGGCGGCCTCGCAGCCGTTCCAGGGAATCCGCTTCATCGAAAATGATCTGACGGCCGAAGCGCGCTTTGCGGGCGCGCATGGAGTTGGCATTCGGCGCATCGCGCTGCATCAGGCGATGGCTCAGGCGGCCGGCGAGCAGGGAGTGACGCTTCGATGGCGCTCCCATATCGACGCGATCTCCGAGCGAGGCGTTAGCGTGGATGGCGAGACGATCGCCTGCCGATGGATTGTCGGCGCTGACGGGCGCATGTCGCGCATCCGCGACTCGATCCGGATCGCCACACCCGCGCGGGCCACGAGGCGAGTCGGTTTTCGCCAGCATTACCGCGTGCGGCCATGGAGCGATGTGGTCGAAGTGTATTGGCATCCACTGGGACAAGCCTACGTCACTCCGGTCGGCCCGGAAGAAGTCTGTATCGCGATAACCGGGGCACGCAGCGCGCTGCGCATGGAGGAGCTGCCCCGCGTTTTCCCCGCGCTGGCGAAACATCTTGTCGGCGCGTCCGCCACGACTTCCGTGCGTGGCAGCGTCTCGGCGTCGCTCAGGCTTCGGGCGGTGATCAAGGGACGTGTTGCATTGGTCGGAGACGCGTCGGGCTCGGTTGATTCGATAACCGGCGACGGTATCTCGCTCGCGCTGCGGCAATCGCTCGCGCTGGCCGACGCGATGGCATGCGGCGACCTCGCGCTCTATCAGCGCGCGCACGCAAAGATTCTTCTGATGCCGCTCCTGATGGCGTGGGTGCTGGTGACGGTTGGGAAGCGCCGATGGCTGCGCGCACGGGTGCTCGCCGCGCTGGCGGTACGCCCGCAAATTTTCTCGCGTCTGCTGGCGGTTCATGCCGGCGAGCTTTCGCCGCGCGCCGTCGGTCTGGATACGCTCGCCAGTCTTGGCTGGAACATGCTCGCCCAGCGCGCGCCGTACCGGCGTCTTTCGTAAGCCTTGTCGATGTGACGGTTATATCCATCTCCTCCGCACCGCCGGGTTTCTGCTAACCTTGCGCGCGGGAGCGCGACGATGGACGAATTCAAGCATCACTACGCGAATCTCAAGGGCGTGCGCATCCACTATGTGACGATGGGGCAGGGCGCGCCGATGGTCCTGCTGCACGGATGGCCGCAAACCTGGTACGAATGGCGCCGCCTGATGCCGCTTTTGGCGGACAAGTACGCGATGGTTGCACCGGACCTGCGCGGGCTGGGCGATTCGTCGCGCCCATCGTCCGGCTACGACAAGCGCACCGTCGCGAACGACGTGTGGGAGTTGATGCACAATCATCTCGGTCACCAGCGCTTTATCGTGGTCGGGCACGATTGGGGTGCGCCGACCGCATTTCGCCTCGCCGCGGACCATCCGAATGAAGTGACGCACCTGGTGATGCTCGATGTGCCGGTGCCCGGAGATCTTCCCGCCGGCGCCGGAGGCTCGTTCGATCCGCGTGGAGCGCCGCGCTGGCATCATCTTTTTCATCAGGTGCCCGACCTGCCAGAAGCGCTGACGACCGGGCGCGAGCGGACCTACCTGGAATTCTTCTTCATGAATGGAATCGATCAGGCGGGCACGTTTTCCGACGAAGATATTGCGGAGTACGTCCGCACTTATTCGCAGCCGGGCGCGATGCGGGCGGGATTCAATTTCTACCGCGCGCTGTCGCGTGACGTTGAAGAAAATCGCGCGACTTTTGCGGCGGGATTCAAACTGCCGATGCCCACGCTCGGCTTGGGAGGAGGAGGACCGCGTGGCCGCGGCGAATTGGTCGTCGAGTCTCTCAAGCGAGTCGCAAAGAGCGCGGCAGGCGGCGCGATCGCGGATTGCGGCCATTTCATTCCCGAGGAAAAGCCGCAAGAACTCGCTGCGCGGCTGCGCGAGTTTCTTGGCGGATGAATCGGATATGAGCGCAGATGTGAGGAGGTTGCGAAGCATGTGCAGCACCCGCGATGACTAAGCGCGCAACCGTTCACGTTCCAACCGAATGGCGCAGCGCGCTGGTTCGCGGCCGGTTCACAGTTCTATTGGTTTTGTTGCTGGGACTGGTCGGCGTGGTCCCGTTCTTCGAGGGACATAGCGGCGCGCTTGCCTTGGTGCGCCTGATGCTTTCGGCGGTGTTGCTGGCGGCGCTCTATGTGAGCACTCGGCACGGTCGCGATCTGATTATCGCCGCCGCGCTGCTGATCCCGGGGCTCACCGGCAGATGGCTATCGGATTATGGCCTCAACCCCGCACTTGAGGTCGGCGCCGCAATCTGCACAACCGCATTTCTCGCCTTCGTCACGACCGGAGTGCTGCGACAGGTAATGCGTCCGGGCCGCGTGACCTACGACACGATCAGTGGTGCAATCTGCGCCTACCTCCTGATCGGCGTCACGTTTTCGTTCGTGTATCTGGCGATGGAATTGGGCTGGCCGGGCGCGTTTACGCTTACCGGCTCGGTCACTTTGGCCAGCCTGGCTAAAACGCATGACGAGCTTCAGCGGCTCATCTACTACAGCTTCGTGACGCTGACCACGCTTGGCTACGGCGATATCATCCCGGCGATCGGGCCCGCGCGCGCGGTCGCGGCGCTCGAGGCGATCGTCGGCCAAATGTACGTCGCAATCCTGGTCGCGCGGCTGGTCGCGCTGCATATCCTGCATTCCGAAAGGGAGCGGGAGGCTCGCCAGTGACGCCCGCGGTTACTTGGCGCGCCGCGCAAAGCCTTTGCGCCGGCGCCGGCGTGTCTTGGACTCTTCCTTCTGGCGATTTTCGAACAGATCGATCAGCGCCTGCTGGCAGTTGCTGGTGGGATCATCAGCGGCAAGCCGGACGTAAGTACCATCCGAGTGCATCTCCCACGCCGCGCGATTGGGCTTGAGCTGCAGATCCAGCACGGTGCGCAATTCCTTGCGCAGCGCGGGATCTTCGACCGGTGCAACCACTTCCACCCTGCTTTCGAGGTTGCGCTTCATGCAGTCTGCCGAGCCGATCAGATATTCCTCTGCACCGCCGTTTCGGAAGTAATAGACCCGCCCGTGTTCGAGAAAACGTCCGACGATACTGACCACGCGCACGGTCTCCGAAAGACCTGGAACTCCCGGTCGCAGGCGGCAAGTGTCGCGCACGATCAGATCGATCTTGACCCCGGCGCGCGCGGCCCGATAAAGCGCGCGCGTGATGTCGGCGTCCTCGAGCGCATTCATCTTCATCTGGATCAGCCCTGGCGACGCCGGCGAATGAAGCTTGCTCTCGCGCTCGATTTTTTCGATCAGTGCCTTTTTCAGAAAGGCCGGCGCCGGAATGATCTTCTTGAAGCTTCGTCCGCCCCGATTCCCGGTGGTCAGGAAATTGAAGAGCTGAGTGAGGTCCTGCCCGATAACGTCATCGCAGGTGATGATACCGAAGTCGGCGTAGATTCGCGCCGTCCCCGGATGATAGTTGCCAGTGCCTATATGCGCGTATCGGCGCAAGCCGTTGTAGTCCTGGCGTACGACCAGGATCACCTTGGAGTGCGTCTTCAGGCCCAGCACGCCGTACGTGACATGGATTCCATATTCCTCGAGCCGGCTCGCGAACTGTATATTTGCCGCTTCGTCGAAGCGCGCCTTCAATTCGACGACCACTGCGACCTGCTTGCCGTTGCGCGCGGCGTCGCAGAGGTAGCCGATAATCTCGGAATCGCTTGAAGTGCGGTACAGCGTCATCTTGATCGCGCGCACTTTCGGATCGACACTTGCCTCGCGCAGGAAACGCCCCACCGAGGTCGGAAACGACTCGTACGGATGCATCAGTAAGACCGAGCCGACCTCGCGGATGACGTGAAAGATGCTGCGCGAGGGCGTCAGGCGCGGATGGTCCACCGGATGATGCGGAGGATCGTGGAGGGCGGGATTATCGACCGCCGCGAGCTCCATCAGGTCGCGCAATGCCAGCATCCCCTCGATCTCGAATACGTCGTCACGCTCGTTGAGGCCGAGCTCAGCGGCTAGCATCCCACGATGCACCGGATTCATTCCCTTGACGATTTCCAGGCGCACCATGGGCGCGAAGCGGCGGTCGCGCAGCTCGGACTCAATCAGCTCGAGCAGATCGTCGGCCTCGTCTTCGTCGCGTTCGGTGTTTGCGTTGCGCGTGACCCTAAAAAATTCACATGCCTCGATCACCATCGTTGGAAACAACAGGTCGAGCGTGTGCGCGATTACATCTTCGAGCAACACGAAGCGCGTGGTGCCGTCCACCCGCATGAAACGCGGAATTCCCGCCCCGACCGGAATCTTGACTCGCGCCATCGAGGTGTCGGTCTCGTCCGGAGCGCGCAGCGTGACCAGCAGATTCAGCGACAGGTTCGATACGAAAGGAAAGGGATGCGCCGGGTCCATCGCGAGCGGCGTCATCAGCGGGAAAATATTGCGGAAGTAGGACTCGCGGATCGCGACGTGCTCGTCGGGCGTCAGCTGCTCCCAAGCGAGCACGTCGATGCCGTATTCGCGCAGCTTGGCCAGCAGAACCGGCAGCAACGCGCGTTGCTGCGCGTCGAATTCGCGGGCCTGCACGAGGCATTCCGCGATCTGCTGATGCGGGGTGCGCCCGTCGACCGTCAACTCGTGCATCCCGGCGACCACTTGCTGCTTCAGGCCGCCGATCCGCTTCATGAAAAATTCGTCGAGGTTCGATGCGGTAATCGCCAGGAACTTGACCCGTTCGAGCAGCGGATTGCGCTCGTCGAGCGCCAGTTCGAAGACCCGCCGGTTGAAAGCCAGCCACGTCAGCTCGCGGTTAAGGAACAGCTCAGGCGCGTTCAGTTCCGGATCGATCTTGACGATCGTGGGCGCTGCCCCGTCGCCCCCGGCCGGCCGCAGATCCGCAATCGGCTCCTTTCCAGCACGCGCCGGAGCCTTGGCGTCCGGTTGTGCCAAGGGCGCGGCGATGCCGCTCTCAGTGGGTTCGATCTCTGTCATCGCGGTCTGATTGGCCATACAGCACTCCCCGCAGTCCCCGAATAATACTATCGCGCCGAATGCGCCTGACGCGACTACCTCCAATGTTGGCAGGAACAATAGCATCGGATTGGCTCGTTGTTATGCGCGTCGCGATCTTGTAAAGGATAAGACCGTCCTATGGCTTGGTCCAAAAAGACCGCCGCCCTACTGCGATTTCTCCTTTGATCAAACCTCGCGACAGCAATAATTCTTCGCAAAAACTTCGTCTCGTGGTGTCCGCGACGCGGCGCCGCAGAAGGCGCCGACCGGAAGCCGCCGCGTCCGAGATTCTCGAGGCGGCTGAGAAGCTTTTGCGGCGCAAGCCGTTTCACGCGATTACCGTGGACGAGTTGATGACGCGGACCGGGCTCTCGCGCCCATCGTTCTACGAGTATTTTCGCGATCGTTACGACCTTGCATTGAAACTGGTCGAGAAAGTGCTCTCGGAAATGGCGCCAATGACCGATCGATGGTTCAGCGGCAAGGACGACCCGGCGGAAGATCTCAGGCGCGGTTTTGAGGGCATGATCGTCGTCTACCGCGAGCATCGCCATCTCATGCGCGCGCTGGCCGAGGCCGCGATGCAGGACCGTCAGGTCGCGCACGCATACGAAGTGTTCCTGGATCACATGACCAAATCCACCGCGCGCCGCATCCGCCTCGAGGTGCGCGAAGGCCGGACCATCGCGCTCAACGCTGCGGATGAAGTCGCACGTGCACTCGTCTTGATGGGCGAGCGGTATCTGAACGAGAAACTCGAGCGCGCTCCGAAAACCGAGTCTCGAGTTCTGACCGATCCTCTGATCACGATTTGGATGCGCGTGCTGTACGGGACTCGCCCGAATCCCACGTGATAGGCTACGGACGGCGCGGCCAACGCGCCGATGCGAGGCCGATTCCCATGACTGAGTATTTGTACGATGTGGCGCGCCGCCTGATCGCTTTCGATACCGTCAGTGCGCACAGCGATGTCGCGGCGATCGAGTATCTCGCGGCGGAATTGCGCGCGCGGAAATTCTCAGTCGCGCTTCAGCCGATCGAGCTGGGCAGCGTTGCGCAGGCCAACCTGGTCGCTTGGGCCGGCCCCGTGCGCGGCGACGGACTAATCATTTCGGGCCACGTCGATACCGTTCCGTTCGACGGCCAGCCCGGATGGACCCGCAATCCGCTCGCCCTGGAGGTGCACGGCGATCGCATTTTTGGGCGCGGCACAACTGATATGAAAGGCTTCATCGCCGAATGCCTGGACAGTGTGCGGCAATTCGATTTGTCGAAGCTCAAGCGTCCTCTGGTGTTTGTATTCACCGCGAGCGAGGAGGTCGGATGCCTTGGCGCGGAGAGAGTCGGACCCGCGATGCGCCAGATTCTAGGCGAGACGCAGGTTCCGCGGCTGGCGTGGATAGGCGAGCCGACCTCGTGGGCCGTCAGCCACGCGCACAAAAGTATAGTCCTGTTCGACGTTGTGGTGCGCGGCCGCGGCGGCCACAGCGGAGCGCCTGCCGCGGGCGTCAACGCGATCGCGGTGATGGGCCGCGTTATCGACGCGATCGGGCGTATCCAGGAAGAACGCCGCGCCGAACCTCGCGCCGCGTTTCGCGCGATTTTTCCGGACGCGCCGTACGACGTCCTGAATTTCGGAACCATCGCGGGCGGGATGGCGCTCAACATGATCGCCGAGGAATGCACGCTCAGGATCAGCTACCGCTCGCTGCCCGATACCGATCCGCTCGAGCTCTATCGCGAAACGGCGCGCCGCCTGCGCGCGCTCGATCTGCATGATTTCGCATCGCGGACCGCCGAGGCCGTGATCGATTTGCGGCCGCCGATGGTCGTGCCGCCACTCAACTCTCCGCGGGCGACACCGCTTGAGAGCGCGCTGTTCGAAGCGACCGGTGCGAAGGATTCGGGCGGCGTTTTGTTCGGGACCGACGGCGGATGGTTCGCGCAGTCCGAAATCATCTCGCTGATCTGCGGACCGGGCGAGATGGACCAGGCGCATCAGCCTAACGAGTACATTAAGCGCGATTACTTCGAGCGCGGACCCTCAATTGTTCAGCGCGTTATCGAAAAGATTTGCTGCCGCGACTGATCGCGCTCAGCGTTTTCGCCAATCACCGCTCTGCTCGAATGCGTACGCCATTTCGAGCAGCGTCGCATCCTCGAAGTGGCGCCCGATGAGCATCATCCCGACCGGCAGCCCCTTGGACATCGCGCACGGCACGCTTAATCCGGGATGGCCCGTCAGATCGAACGGCGCGGTATTGGTGATCATCGAATAAGGTGTGGCATCGTCCTGTCGGCGCGCTTTCATCGGCGTCGAGGGCATCACCAACGCGTCGAACTTCGCGAGCGCCGCGTCGTAAGCGGCGGTCAGCGCGCGCCGCGCATTCTGCGCTCGCGAGTAGAGATTTCCGTGGAAGCGCCGCGCCGTGAACTCGCCCAGCAGCGCCATGAACTTCACCGACGACGCCTCGAGGTTCGCGCGCTCGCCCCAGTGAGTGCCGAAAAACTCCGCGAGCGAGGCGTTGTATGATCCGGTGTGATGCGCGCCGACGAGCCCGGTGCGCATAAGCTGCGTCATTCCTTCCGGTATGATCGCAAAGAGCAGGTCGCCGGCGTCGACATGCTCGGGAACTGAAACCTCTTCGACCTTCGCGCCGAGCTTTTCCAGTTGCGCCGCCGCGGCGCGCACCGCGTGGTTAACGTCGTCCTCCGCACCGGGTTGAGCAAAACCCTCGCGCAGGAGACCCAGCCGCTTGCCCTTCACGCCACGGTCGAGACTCGCGGTGTATTGAGGAACCGGGAAGTCGCGCAGTTGGCGATGATCGAGCGGGTCTCTGCCCGCGATCACTTCGAGCATCAGCGCTACGTCTTTGACCGTGCGCGCCATTGGACCGACATGATCGACCGACGGGTCAATGCTCATCACCCCGGTATACGGAACCAGGCCGTAGGTCGGCATGAGGCCCACGACACCGCACCACGAAGAAGGAATTCGAATCGAGCCGCCCTGGTCGGTGCCGATCGTGATGTCGATCCAGTCGTAATAGAGCGCCGCGCCCGAGCCGCTCGAAGAGCCGCCCGAGCAGTGCGCGGGATTGTGCGGATTATGCGTCGGTCCGTAAGCGCTGGTGAGGCCGTCGCCTGAAAGCGCGAAGTCGTCCATGTTGAGGGTCGCGACGATCTCCGCACCCGCGTCGAGCATTCGGGTCACGATCGTCGCGTCGCTGTCGGCGACATAACCTTGCAGCACGTGCGAGCCGCCGCTTACGGGAATGCCGGCGACGCATACGCTGTCCTTCAGCCCGATTCTCTTGCCCGCAAGCTTTCCAGACGTTGCGCCAGCGATATGGCATCTCCGGACGACGGCATTCAGCGGATCGCCGACGCGATCGACACGAACACCCGGATCGCGTTTCGGATATCGCGCCACCGACGATTGCGGCTCCGGCGCGATCGCCATGATTCGCTCGAAGCCGCGCATCTGCGCGGCGATCGCGCCGCCCAGCGAGCGCACTTCCGCGGGCGTGAGATCGATCTGATTAGCTCGCGCGAGTTCGCGCAGTTCATCGTCAGTCGGCGGTTTGATTGCCATATGAGTCACGAGGCCTCGCGTATGTTCTACAAAAAATACGGCATCAAATGCACGTGGACGTCGCGGATCAGTTGCTCGGCCCCAATTCCCGGAACCTCGAAGAACACCGGGGAATCGAGTCCCGCGTCGACCAGTTTGGACAGGATCTCGCGGCATCGCGCAGGGCTGCCCGCGATCGTGAACGTATCGATCATCCAGTCGGTGACCATCGCGATCGGCATCTCGCCGCGCGCAAGGCTCGCGCCGAACGCGCGGATCGTTTCGGGCTTGAGTCCCGCGGTGGCAAGGATAGGGACTTCCGGCTGCGGCGCCATCAGCGCTACCAGCATCGCGATGAGTGGCTTCACGCGATCGCGCGCTTCCTGCTCGTTTTCCGAAATTGAAAGAATCTGGTAGCCGCCGACACGGAAATCCGCGCGCTTGCGGCCGGATTTGTCCAGTCCGCGGCGGATATGCTCGGTCGCGAAGTCAAGGTACGCGGGTGAGGTCATCACGCTCAGCAGCACGCCGTCGGCAGTTTCGCCCGCGAGTTCCAGATTCTTTGGGCCGAGCACTCCCAGATGGATTGGAATCTCGCTGCGATGCGGTGCGAAATTGAATTTGACGCCGTCAGTATTGAACACGCGTCCGTGGTGCGACACCGTCTCGCGCCGGAACATCGCGCGCACGATATCGATCGTCTCGCGCATCGCGGTCATCGGCCGCGTGTACGCGACGTGCAAACGGCCTTCCATCCAGTCCTTCACGCCCGCGCCAATCCCGAGAATCGCACGACCGTTCGAGATTTCATCGAGCGCGCCAAACTCCATAGCGATCATCGCCGGATGCCGCGTGTACGGATTCAGCACCCCGATCCCGATCTTGATTCGCGAGGTCGCCGCCGCAGCCGCTGCTGCCAGGCTGAACGCGCCGCGGAAGAAATAATCCTCCGGCACCCACCAGGTGCCGAAGCCCAGCTCCTCGGCGAGCTTTGCGCTGCGAACGAATTCCCGCGCGTGCAGATTCTCGAATCCGACGCCGAACTCTTTTACTTTGGTCATCGCGCTACCTCAGTCGCCGAACGCCGGACGCGGCTCGCCTGCCGGTGCGTGCGGTGAGTAGTGGCAATGCCACATTTTCCGTTTCTTCGCACCGGTTTCATCCTGCCGCACGTACACTTCGCTGCCACGAAAATGCATCGACATCGGCTCTGTCGGCAGGTGTTGTCCCGACTCGGTGGGCTTCGCGTTCTCGAGCGCCTTCGCGATCAGGTCGGCCTCGAACGAGACCCACGCCATGTCGCCGCGGATATTGACCCGCAAATCCTTTTCGTTGCGCACGTCGCCGATCACCATCACATTCTTAAGAAAGGTCCAGAGTTGAACCCACTCATCGCGCTTGCCGTAGGTATGCCCGTTGAGATTGAAACCGTGAAAACCATCTCCGCCGACGAATACTCCGACCGCGTCCGGAATATTGAAGTTGACGTTCGCGCGCATCCATTGATTGTGCAGCCGTACTATTTCCTTGCGGTCGGCTTCAGTGCCTTCGAAACCTGGAATTGCCACGACATGTCCTCCGTACCCGCATCGCGGGTTTAAATGTCATTTCGAGCTCCGCGTTTTCGCGATCATCGCCACCACTCGCTCCGGCGTGAGCGGAATCTCGTTGACGCGGGCGCTGAACGGCGCCAGCGCGTCCGCCACCGCGTTGGCAATCGCGCCCGGCGGCGCGATCGCTCCGCCTTCACCCATCCCCTTTATGCCGCCCAGCGTATATGGAGACGGCGATTCGAGATGCGCAATCTCGACGCGCGGAACGTCAGTCGCTGTCGGCGCCAGGTAGTCCATCAAGGTGCCGGTGAGAATCTGGCCGTCGCTGTCATACACGATCTGCTCGAGCATCGCGCTGCCAATTCCCTGCGCTACGCCGCCTTGGATCTGTCCGTCAACTACCATCGGATTGATCATCGTCCCGCAATCTTCGACCACGATGTACCGATCCAGCCGCACCTGTCCGGTGCCGGTATCAACCTCGACGGTGGCGATATGGGTCGAGTTCGCATGCGTCATCAGCGGAGGTTCATAAGTCTCCGCAACTTCGAGGCCCGGCTGCTCGCCGGCAAAGTTTCCGGTCGGTGGAAGATAGGCCAGGCGCGCGACCTCGGCGAGAGGCATGACAATCTCGCCGCGGGACTTGCGCACTACGGCGCCATCGCGCAGTTCCAGATGGTCGGTAGGAATCTCGGTTGCGCGCGACGCGATACGCAAAATCTTTTCGCGCATCACCGCTGAAGCTTTCATCGTCGCGCCTCCTCCGACCACCGCACTGCGGCTGCCGCCGGTGCCCCATCCGTAGGGAATCTTCGCGGTATCGCCGAACTCGATTCGCACGTCGTCGAGCGGAACTCCCAGTTCGTCCGCCGCGATCTGCGCGAAGGTTGTCTGATGGCTCTGGCCGTGCGAATGCGTCCCCACCAGCACGGTAACCTTGCCCGCGCGATCGACGCGCACGGTCGCGGTCTCGTAACCGCCCATCCGCATGCCGAGCATCATCCATCCCGCCGTGCTGGGCGCGGTGGTTTCGATGTACGACGCGATTCCCACGCCGATATATCTCCCGCGGGTGCGTAGCTCTGCCTGCCGTGCGCGAAATTTTTCGTAGCCGAGCATCTCGAGTGCCTTGGCCAGCGCCTCGCGATGGCTGCCGCTTTCGATCTGGAAGCCGACGACGTTGGTATAAGGATGATCTTCGAGGCGGATCATGTTGCGCATCCGCAGTTCCGCCGGATCGATCGCCATGCGTTGCGCGGCGATGTCGATCAGCCTTTCCATCACGAACACCGCGATCGGCATCCCGACTCCGCGATACGCGCCGACGGTCGCCTTGTTGGTCGCGATTGAGATCGCCTCGAACTGGTAGGCTGGAATCTTGTAAGGACCGGGCATCGCGGCCGCCGCGACTCCGGCTTCGAGCCCGGAGCTGAACGGGAACTCGGTGTACGCGCCGATATCGCTGAGGCATCGCGCGCGCAGGCCGAGAATCATCCCGTCGCAGTCGAGCGCGAGGCTGGCGGTTACGATCTGATGCTTGGCGTGCAACGACGCGATTAGATTTTCGCGCCGGTCCTCGATCCACTTGACCGGCCGGCCGATGATACGCGCCGCGTGCGCGGTGACGATCTCTTCAGGGAACACGTGAGCCTTGAGGCCGAAGCCTCCGCCGACGTCGGGCGCGATCACACGGACGCGATTTTCCGCCGCGCCGAGAATCGCCGCCAGGTTGGTGCGCAGGATATGCGGGATCTGCGTCGACGACCACATCGTCAGCGAATCCGCCGCTGAGTCATATGAGGCGAGGCATCCGCGCGGCTCGATCGGCAGCGCCGCATGCCGCCCGGTCAGGAACCGCTCCGAGATCACGACGTCAGCCGAATCGAACGCGCGCGCCACCGGTCCAAACTCCGCGCCCGCGGATTGCAGGATATTGTCGCCCCATTCCTGATGCACCAGCGGAGCGCCGGATTCGAGCGCGCGCTCCATGTCGGCGACGGCCTCGAGCGGATCGTAATCGACCTCGACCAGTTCGGCCGCGTCTTCGGCCAAGTAGCGATCCTCGGCGATGATCGCCGCAACCGCCTCGCCGACAAAGCGGACTTTTTCATGCGTGAGGACCGGCCACTCGACCAGCTTATGCGGAGGCGACGGCATCGCAGGATCCCATTCGAGCCGCAGCGCGCGCGAAACCTCCGGCAGGTCTTCGTAAGTGAGAACTGCGAGCACGCCCGGACTCTCCCGCGCCGCCGTCGCGTCGATTTTGATTATGCTCGCGTGCGCGTATGGGCTGCGCACGAACGCGATTGAGACGGTTCCCGGCAGGCGCACATCATCGACGAATTGCGATTTTCCCAGCAGGACGCGCGCGTCCTCAACCCGGCGCACACGCGCCCCCACCAGCTTGCCCGTTCCGGCCGGTGTCTGCACCGTTGCCATCTATTTGGCTCCGCGCGTCGCGGCGGCGCGCCTGATCGCGGCAACGATATTCGCGTACCCGGTGCATCGGCACAGGTTTCCCGAGATCGCCTCGCGCACCTGCTGCTCGTCGAGATTCGGTTCGTCCTTGAGCAACTCGCGCGCGGTCATGAGGAAGCCCGAAGTGCAGAAGCCGCACTGCAGCGCATGCTCCTCTCGAAACGCTTCCTGCAGCGGACTCAGGTTGCCGTCGCACGCGAGGCCCTCAATCGTTTCAAGCGCGCAGCCTTCCGCCTGAACCGCAAGCATCAGGCATGACCGCACGCTCTGGCCGTCGAGCATCACGGTGCAAGCGCCGCATACGCCGTGCTCGCATCCAAGATGAGTTCCGGTGAGCCCCAAATCCTCCCGGATGAAATCGGCCAGTAGCGTGCGCACGCCGACTTCTCGCTCGACCTCGACGCCATTGATGACGATGCGGATCGTGCGCCGCTCAGTGAAGGATTCAGGCATCGATCGCCTCTTCAACTTGCGCAGGACCGTAGCATTGCCGAAGCGCCCGCTCGGTCAGCACGCGAACCAGATGACGGCGAAATTCGGCGCTCGCGTGTAGATCTGAGGAGGGATCGGCCTCGGTTGCGGCCATTTCGGCGGCCTCGTCGATGGCGCGATTCGCGTCGCTGGTCGATTTAAGCGCCACGCCGGCGCTCGCGGCGACAACCGGAGTAGGGTTCGCGCCACCGATGCTGATTTCTGCGGAGACGCAACGATTGCGCGAATCAAAGCCAATCGCGCAGGCGACGGCGACAATCGCGAAATCGCCGCGGCGGCGGCAGACCTCTGCGAACCCGAATCGGGTTGTGGGCGGCGCAATCGGGAAACGAATTTCCGTCAGGATTTCGTCGGGCTCGATCGCGGAAGTCATAGGACCGGAAAAAAATTCGCGCGCACCGATCGTCCGCGCTCCACGCATCGAACGCGCGACGAGTTTCGCGTCGAGCAGAATCGCGAGCAGCGGCCATTCTGCGGCGGGATCGGCGTGGACGAGCGAGCCGCCGATCGTTCCGCGGTTGCGAATTGCGAGATGCCCGATCTCCGCCGCCGCCCGCGCGAGTATCGGAAGCGCCGCGCGGATTGCTGGCGAGGTCTCGAGCGTGCGATGGCGCGTCAGCGCACCGATTCTTGTTTCGCCGCGTTCGATCGTGATGAAAGAGAGTTCCGCGATTCGGTTGATATCGATGAGCGCAGAGGGCGTAGTCACGCGCAGGTTCAGCATCGGCATCAGGCTCTGTCCGCCCGCCAGGAGCTTCGCGCCCGGCTCCTCGGCGAGCATCCGCATCGCTTCGTCGAGCGTCTGTGGACACGCGTATGTAAAGCGTGGAGGTTTCAGCGAGATTCTCCGAACCAGAGCGTCAAATAAAATTAATTACCGACATACTGTCAATAGCGACAGCGGCGCTGACAGGAATATAGTCCATCCTGGGCGCTTGGCGCGATGCGCCGAATCGCGGTAGATTCGCGACGAATTTCTAAGACGCCACCGCCGGAGGTTGGATGCGATGAATTCCTGGAATATCGGAGACGTGAAGATAAGCCGCATTATCGAGAGCGAGTCGCCGTGGCCGGGCACTTTTGTGCTGCCCAACGCCACGCCCGAGAACATGCTCAAGTATGCCGATTGGCTGCAACCGCATTTCATGGACGCCAAGGGCAAGCTCATCATGAGCATTCACGCGTTGGTGATCGAATCCAAAGGCAAACGGATCGTGGTCGATACCTGCATCGGCAACGACAAGGTTCGTTCCAATCCGGTATGGAGCAAGCTCAAGCTTCCGTTTCTGGACAACCTGGCGAAAGTGGGATGCACGCGCGAGAACGTTGACAACGTAGTCTGCACGCATCTGCATGTCGATCACGTCGGATGGAACACCACGCTCGAGAACGGCAAGTGGGTGCCGACCTTCGCCAAGGCGAAGTACATCATCGGCGGCACCGAGTGGGATTTCTGGTCGCATTTTGACGGCGCCGACATGCGCGACCCGGTCGAGGATTCGGTGCGTCCGATCGTCGATTCCGGACACGCGCAACTGGTCGATTCGAACCACAAGATCACTGACGAGGTCTGGCTCGAACCCTCGCCCGGCCATACTCCCGGTCATCACAGCGTGCGGATTTCATCCAAGGGGCATGAGGCGGTGATCACCGGCGACCTGATGCATCATCCGATTCAATGCATGTTCCCGGAATGGGACGACTCGTTTGATTCCGACGGCGCGCTGGCCAAGAAAACGCGCCGCGCGTTTTGCGAGCGCTACGCCGATACGGGAGTGCTCGTGTTCGGCACGCATTTCGGCACCCCGTCGGCCGGCAAGATCACCAAGTCGGGCGACTCATTCAGATTTGGAGTATGATCCAGGCGCGCGGCGGCGTGCGTACGACGCGCGCCGCCGCACACTCACCGAATTTCTTCTGAGAAGCGCAGAGTTCCCTTCTTCAAACCTTCGAGGACAACTTCAACGCCCCCGCTGCGCATCATCCATTCGAGGCGATGGTCTCGGTACTGGCGCTTGAAAGCGCCCGATTCGAGCATCGCCGGGAGCGCGTCCATCGAGCCGGCGAATTGTTCGGCCGCCGCGACGGTTTTCTGCACACTCGGCCGCCGCTCGATTCGTTCGAGCGTTTTCGCGAGCGGCGAGCCCGCTTTCGGCGGTATTCCCCACACCGCGGAGCCGTGCAGGTAAGGATAAACGGACAGGTCGGCGCGGCCGAACGATGCGCCGTTGAACCATTCGTGCGCACCGAGCTCGCGCTGCAGCCACGCGTGGATTCCCGCGGTCTGCTCGGTCGCGCGCGCTTCGAGCTTTGCCGCCGCCGCGCCGGTCACGCGCCGCCACGCGCGCACTTCCATCAGGCCCCAGTTGATCGCTTCGTAATAGGTGTCGCAAATCTCCTCGATCATTCTGATGCGAGCGCGCTCACGCGGCGCGGGCGGCATCAGGGGAGGCTGCGGCCATTTCTCGTCGATATAATCTAGGATTATCGTCGAGTCGAAAATCGCGAGTCCCTCGTCGACCAGCGCCGGAACTTCCAGGCGCGGATTAGTCTCGCCGAATTTGGTTGGAGCGCCGCTGAACGCGTCGGGAATCTCGGTCTCGAACTCGAGGTTCTTTTCGTGCAGCGCGATTTTTACCTTCTGCACGTATGGGGAAAACGGATGCTCGTAGAGTTTAATCATGGACAGGACTCCTTTGATGGCGAGTGTTCTACCCGCGCGCGGTCTGCTAGCGTATTTCAAATGAGCGGCCAAATGCACGTTTACCGGCGCGGTTTGATTGGTCTCATGGCGGCGATCGTGACGCTTGCGATCCCGTTCGCCGCACCCGTAGTCGCCGGCGATATCGGCAGCGTCATCAACAACCCTCCCGCCGCTCCGACCAACATTCACATCATCCACGTCAAGGATCTGGCCAATCTGATCGCCGATCCGAATGCGCACGTGCGTATCTATGATGCCAACGTTCCGAGCGTCCGCAAAAGCGAGGGGATGATCCCCGGGGCCCGGCCGCTCACCTCGTCGGATCATTACGACGTCGCCGACGAGCTTCCCAGCAATCACAACGCCAAGCTGGTTTTCTACTGTCATAATCTGCAATGAACGGCGTCGGATGACGCCGCCCGGCGGGCGGCGCAAGCTGGTTACACGGACCTCAGCGAGATGAAGGACGGAATCTCAGGTTGGCGCGCGGCGGGGGAGCCGGTCCAGATGCCCAACGGCAATATCGTGCGCGTGGCGACACCTCCGTCGGGTTCCTAAGCTCCGCGCCGTATAATTTTTCCCCCGCCTGCGATCGCATATAGTTGCGCGGTGCGAACCGACACTCCTGCTGGCTCGTCCGCGCCCGAAGCCTCAGCTGCTCCAATACGCGAGCTGACGATTCGCGCGATCCTGCTCGGCGTTGTGCTCGCGCTGATTCTCGGCGCCGCAAACGCGTACCTCGGGATGTACGCGGGGATGACCGTCTCTGCGAGTATTCCGGCTGCGGTCATCTCGATGGCGATCCTGCGTATCCTGGGTGGCGCCACGATTCTCGAAAACAACGTCGTGCAGACGATAGCGTCGGCAGGAGAGGCGGTCGCGGCGGGAGCGATCTTCACTTTTCCCGCGATCGTGATCCTGGGCAATCACGGCGCGCTTCCTTACCTCGAAGTGACCGCGCTTAGCGCCGCGGGCGGCACGATGGGCGCGCTGCTGGTGGTCTTCTTGCGCCGCGCATATGTCGTCGATGAGCGCTTGCCGTTTCCCGAGGGCGTTGCCTGCGCAGAGGTCCTCCGCACCGGCCAGGACGCGGCGCAGGTCGCGCCGCTCGTGTGGGGCGGAATCCTCGCCGCGATTCTCAAATCCGCGCAGGACATGCTCGGGATCGTTCCCGCCTCGCTATCGGGTGCGAGATGGATCGGCGGCGCGGCGCTCTCGGGTTCGATCGATATGTCGGCGGCGCTGCTTGGCGTCGGCTATATCATCGGGCCGCGAATCGCGATTTTGGTCTTCGGCGGAGGCGCGTTCGCCTGGATCGTCGCGATTCCCTTCCTGATGCTGACGCATCCGGGCGCCGCGACCTCGCACGATGCCGCGACCGCCGCGGCGCAGCTCTGGAGCGCGCAGGTGCGCTACCTCGGCGTCGGCGCGATGCTGACCGGCGGAGTCGTCACGCTCTGGCGGCTGCGTACGCGGATCGGCGCGGCGCTTGCGGATAGCCTCACGGTGCTGCGGTCGCGCGAGGTGATTGTTCGCTCGCGCGAAGACACCGACCTATCGGCGCGCGCAATTCTTGCTGCGGTCGCCTTGGTCGTCCCGGTGATTTTCGCGTTGTGCCTGATTCTCTCCGGAAGCGTCTGGCTTAGCCTGTCGCTCGCGATCGTTCTGACGCTGGTCGGATTTTTTGCGACCGCCGTGGCTGGTTATCTGACTGGAATAGTCGGTGCGTCGAACAATCCGGTCTCGGGCGTGACGGTGATCGTGCTTTTGGGTATCGCTCTCTATCTGCGCGCGGTCGGAGTCGAGGGCGCAAGCGTCGGACCGCGGCTGGCGATTCTGGCCGGCGCCGTGGTCTGCACCGCGGCCGCGATGGCGGGTGATTCGCTGCACGATCTGGCGACGGGGTATCACGTCGGCGCGACTCCGCGCGCGCTCGAAATTGGCGTGCTGATCGGCGCGCTGGCGGCCTCGGTCGTGATGGCGCCGATTCTGAATTTGCTCATCGCAGGATACGGAATCGCCGGCACTGCTACTGCCAAAGCCGGCGCGCTCGCGGCGCCCCAGGCCTTCCTGATGGCGAAAGTCGCGCAGGGCGTCTTCAGCGGCGGACTGCCGTGGGGAACGATCGCGGCCGGCGCGGGACTCGCCGCGATCCTCGCGGTGAGCGACGCAGCCCTCGCGTCGGCGGGCTCTGCGTGGCGCACGCCGATCATGCCGGTGGCGATTGGACTCTACCTTCCGTTCGGATTGAGCGTCGCGATCTTGCTCGGCGCGCTGATCCGCGCACGCTTCGGCCATCAAGAAGGCGAACTCGGCGGCCCGGGCCTGCTCTTCGCCGCTGGAATGGTCGCGGGGGAAGCGCTGATGGGCGTCGCGACCGGCGCGATGGTGACCTCGGGCATCCGCCTGCCACTGTTCTGATCGTGCGGGAGCCGGGTCGCTTGATATAAATGTTGCCGGGTAACCGAAAAATGAAACCATTCGCAACCTTGATCGCATCAGGCGTGCTCCTCATGGCAGTTGGCGTCGCGCCGCCCGCGCGCGCTGCGGATTCCACGGCGCTATCGCAGACGCAGGTCAGTTTCTTTACTCCTGCGATTCCCAAAGGGACGCCGCGCGCCGGATCGTGCTGGACCGAGTCGATCGCGGTGACGCGGCCCGGCGCCTGGCGATGCATGATCGGCAATGAGATCCACGATCCATGTTTCCAGGTGCCGCCGCTCCGGGGTGAAGTCGTATGCGCCGCGAATCCTGCGACCAGTCAAGCTGGGTTCGTTCTTAAGCTCACCAAGCCGTTACCTGAAACCACGCCGCCTACCGAAAATCCGGAGCCGTGGACGATGCTGCTGGCGGACGGATCGATTTGCCAGCCGTTCACCGGAACCATGCCGATGGTCGGCGGCGACGGCGCGCGATGGTTCTGCTACGACCCGTCCGCTCCGATGGACAGCGCGGCGCGCAGCCGCGGCCTGGTCACGAAATTTCATCCAGCCAAAGTCTGGACGGTCGATCGCTACGCCGAATCCGACGCGGGGCCACCGGGAGCGACCGGCAATCGTCGCGTGCAAGCGCAGAGCGTTAACGTAGTGAAGGTTTGGGAATAGCCGTCGGTTTTCGAACCGCGCGTGCCACGCTATTTTCCGAGTTTCCGCAATTGGCGCGGCGTCAGCATCCACCGCAGTTGCGCGCTGCCGCGCTCGGAGGCCGCCGGAACTTCCAGCGCCATAAGGCCGCCTTTCTTGAGGGTGATGTTCGCGCCTTTTGGCGCCGATGTAAGCAGCGTCGAGGCGATCCCGCTGAGTTGCGGCTCGTGCCCGACGATCATCACGTGGCGATGCTTCGCAAACGGACGCAGCGCCGCGATCGCTTCTTGCGGGGCGACGCCGGTCGCTAACGCAGGAACCACTTGCGGCGGCGGATCGTTCGCGTAGACCGCAGCAACGATCTCTGCGGTTTCCGTGGCGCGCGCGAGTGGGCTGGTCAGAATTACGTCGAACTTGAGCTTCAGCGAGCGCATTCCATCGGCGCTGTCGCGAAGTTTCTCGCGTCCGCGCGCGGTCAGCTTGCGTGCGCCGTCGTCGCCGCCCGGGGGCGCGTCTTCCGCGATTCCGTGTCTTAGAATGTACAAAATCATTTTTCAGATTCCGTCTTTTCGAGGTTTGCCTTCGCGTGATGCGCCGAATGGCCATGGCGCCGCGTCTCTTCGATTGCATCTTTCATAGTCTCGCCGCGCTCGAATTTGTGCCATGCCTTGACGCATCGGCGCGCGAGCTTGCGCTCGCGCCGCCTGAGCGACTCGGCCATCGCTCCGGCCGCGAGCACCGCCTCGGCCGGCGCGCCCTCGGCGTTCGCGTACGCGATGAGCCATGCGATCGCGATGATCGTGTCGTTAAACGAACCCAGCAGGTCTTGCAGCGCCTCGAGCCGCGCGAGCGCCTTGCGATGACGCTTGCCCCCCAGAGCCGCCAGCATCTCGAGCGTGTATCGCGTCCGCTTGACCCGCACCCGCAGGCGATGGACCACCTCGGGCATCGAGGATTCGGTAAGCAGCGCGCCCGCGCGTGACATCGCACGCACCATCCGCGCCAGAATTCCCGCTGCCGCCTGTCCGAGCGTTGCCGAAGCGGAAATCCGAATCCGCGGTTTCCGCAGCCGCGCCATCGTGGTGTTGAATCTCGCCGATTCCAGAACCTCGCCCAACGTGGCGAGCGCCAGCGTGCGCGATACTTCGAGCTCCGAATAGAGCGGCGGCAGCATCGCGGCGAGCTTCGGCTCGAGTTTCGGGGCGCGGGCGCGAATAGTATCGCCGATCACGTCGCATTCGCGAACCTTGCCCGCGCTCTGGGCCAGCCACGGCAAATCCCGGCGCAGAAGCGCGGCCTGTCCGGCGTGAATCACTCCAGAGAACATCTCGATCGCCGCGCGCAAGCGGCGCGACGCGACGCGTAGCTGATGGATCGGTTCGATCTCGCCGGCGATCGCCGCGGCGCGCTCGCGTTCCAGCGCGTCCGCGCCAAACGCGAGCGCGAGCGTTGCGGCTGCTCCAAGGCTGTCCTCAGGCGCGAGCCGCAGCTTGCGCGATTCCGGCTGGACCTCAGCCTCCACGCGTCATTCCTTGCGGAGGGAGTTCGATGAGGCCGCTGCGGAGCGTGCAGGTTCTGCGATTTTCAGATAGTCGGCGATATGCTTTTTGAGGTCGCTCTGAATTTCCTCAATCGGCGCGCGCGCGTCGACCGAAACGAAGCCAAACTCCGCCGAGAGGTGCCGATATTCCTCGATCAGCCTGCTCTGGTAGCGCTTGAACGAGTCGAACAGATCGGTGCCGAGCGCCAGATGCATCCCCGATTCCCAGTAATCCATACCCTTGCCGTGCACCACGCGCGGAATCAGCGTTTCGACATCGATATCGAGGTAGAGCACCAGGTCCGGCACCAGCGCGACGCCGAACAGCTCGCGGCTCCAGTCCGGATCGGCGCCCATCACGTTGTTGCGCGCAAACGCCGTGTACATGTACCGGTCCGCGATTACAATAAAGCCCGCCTGCAGCGCGGGCAGAATCTCGTGCTCGAGCCGATCGGCAAAGTCGGCGGCGTAAAGCAGGCTGAAGGTGTTGACGGTGAGCTGATGCCCCGCCTTGGCTTCGTTTATGGTTTCAGAGAGCAGCGGCGAGCGCGTCCATCCGGTGTTGCTGACCGCGTAGCCTTCGAGCTCGAGCCACGGGCGCAGCAGATCGATCTGGGTCGAGCGGCCGACGCCGTCGGTCCCCTCGATCGCGATCAGATGGCCCGGCAGGCGCTTCTCCTTCAGATAGGGCAGCCCGTGCCCATACCAGGTCTTAGCGCGTTTTGATCGCATGATTGTTGTTTGCCCGCTGGCGATCGTAATCGCGCAGCACGTCTTGCACCATCTTGCGGAATCCGCGCTGCTGCAGAGGAATCTCGCCGGTCGCGTCGATTGTGCGCAGTTCGAACTCGTTGGTTAGCTGGTCGTAAATCTCGAGCACGCGGCTTTGAAACAGGCGAAAGCTCTCGACCGGATCGGTGGACAGCCCCACGTCCATCCCGGCTTCATGATACTTGAGCTTGGCGCGGCCCGAGAGCAGGCGCTCGAGCGATATTTCGATCGGTACGCGGAAATACAGCGTCAGGTCGGGCTTGAGCGCGAACTTGTACACCGAACGAACCCAATCGGGATCGACTCCGCGCGCCACGTCGCGCGCGAACGCGGTGAACACATAGCGGTCCGCCAGCACCACCATCCCGGCCTTCAGCGGCGGCAGAATCTGGTAGGTCAGGCGATCGGCGAAATCGACTGCGTGCAGCAGGCTGAAGGTCGTGGGCGTCAGCAGATTTTTCTTCTTGCCCCGGCTCATCGACCGCCGCACCAGGCGCGACGAATTCCATTCGGTGAAGATGACCGGATAGCCGCGCGCACGAAGCCATCGCTCGAGCAGCATGAGCTGGGTCGATTTTCCCGACCCGTCGATTCCTTCGACGGCGATGAGGCGGCCCGGATATCCGTGCGGTGCGCTCAGCAGGCTTTGCGCCGGTTCGGGTCGCGCGGACTGCGTCGGAGAGGACGCCGCGGCCTGCACTCCATTCTGCGCGGCGCTTAACGCGCCAGCGTCACCTGGCGGTCCAGCAAGCGTGACAGCAGATCCGTCCTTCTCTCGCATGTCCATAGTTCGAGATCCGCTTTTTCCCTGTTTGAATCGACCCCGATAATAAGCCGTCCGGGTGAGTAACGCACCTCGATATTTTTGACCACACCGAAGTGGCTGCGGTCCAGCGCGTCGGCGACGCGCAAAATCGCGGCGAACGCGCGCACCGTCTTGCGCTGCGCAGGAGCCAACGCGCTCAGCTCGGGAGAATCGAGCTTGGGCGCCTGTTTGCGATGCCCGCGCGCGGCCTGCGCTACGACTTCGATCTCGTCTCTATCGAAGCCAAACAATTCCGCATTCTTTATTAGATAATAAGAGTGCCGGTTGTGTCGATCATGATCGATCGCGTGCCCGATATCATGCAACAGCGCCGCGTACTCCAGCAACTCGCGGCTCTTACGCGACAGTCGCAAAACCGGCGCGGTCGCGTCGAACAGCTTGAGCGCGAGTTTCGCAACCTGTTTGCCATGCGCATTGGCTCCGGAAAACCGGGCGGCGAGCGCCTTCACCGAACGCCGCCGCGCGTCCTCGGCCGTATGGCGAAACGCGGTGCGCATCTGGCTGAGAATCAGCCCCTCGCGCAGCGCCCAAGTACAGGCGACCAGCTCAGGCGCTCCCGAGCGCCGCACGATAAAATCCACCAGCGCTCCCGCCGCCGGCATCAGGTCAACGCGCTTCGCATCCATTCCCGGCAGTTCCGCACGCAGCGCCGCGTTGGCCGACGCGAGGTCGCGCGCGAGGCCCGAAATCTCCTCCGCCGACGCGCTCGCGCCGTGCAACCTGCCCAGCTCTTCGCCGCGCGCGGCGCGCGCCATCGCGACCAGAGTGTTGATCGTGCCCGAGGTTCCTACGGCGCGGACGATTTTCGCCTTGCGCGCCTGGTGCAGGAACACCCCGGCTTCGTGCTCGATATGCTTTTCCATGTGCCGAAGCTGCGCGCGGCTGGGTGGATCTTCGGTCAGATAGCGCTCCGCAAGCCGCGCCGCTCCCAGCTTCACGCTATGCATCCACAGCGGCTCGCCGTCTTGCACCAGCACCAGCTCGACGCTACCGCCGCCGACGTCGACCAGCAGATGCGGTCCGCCGTCAAGTCCGAGAGCGTGCCGTGCGGCGATAAAGATCAGGCGCGCCTCTTCGGTTCCGGAGATCACCTGCACCGCGATCCCGGTCTCGCGCTTGATGCGCCGGATAAACGCGGTCCGGTTGCGCGCCTCACGCACCGCGCTGGTGGCGACCGCGCGCATCCTGTCCACCTTGCGCACGCGCGCGAGCCTTCCGAAGTTCGTAAGCGATCGCACGGCCAAGTCCATCGCTTCGTCGGTGAGCTTGCCGGTGGTGAAGGAGCGGCGCCCCAGGCGCACCATCTCCTTGACCCGATCGACCACCTCGACGCGGCCCTCGCGGGTGGCGTCGGCTACGATCATATGGACGGAGTTTGATCCGACGTCGATCGCGGCAAGCCGCATGAAAGGATCGTAGCCGCAAAAGTTCGCGAAGTCATCATCGTGCAAAGAAAAATGAAAAAAATTGCATGATAAAGATTTCGCGTCCGCGCGCGAAGCATCCGCGTAGGATGTTACGGTAGGGTTACACGATCGCGCGCCGATGCCTCGGCGAGCGCGCTTCGCTAGGATAGTCCGGTTACTCTTCTGGCAATCAATTGGGTGCGGCAAGCAAAGCGGTAATAGATCACGTCGAGTCCGGACCCGCGACGCACAAGTGGCTGATCGCGATCGCGGTGATGCTCGGCACCACGCTCGAGGTGCTCGACACCTCGATCGTCAACGTCGCGTTGCCGCATATGCAGGGCACTTTCTCAGCCAGCGTCGACGAAATCGCGTGGGTGCTGACGAGCTACCTGGTTGCCAACGGGATCATGATTCCGATGACCGGGTGGATCTCCGCCCGCTTCGGCCGCAAGCGCTATTTCCTGACCTCGGTCACCGTATTCGTGGTCGCATCCGCGATGTGCGGCGCGGCGCAATCGCTCGATCAGATGGTTTTGTTCCGACTGATCCAGGGCGCGGCCGGCGCCGCGATGATCCCGTCATCGCAAGCGATCCTGATGGAGACCTTTCCGCCCAACGAGCAGCAACTCGCGATGGCGATGTGGGGAGTCGGCCTGATGGTCGCGCCGATCATGGGTCCAACGCTGGGCGGATGGATTACCGACAACTGGAACTGGCGCTGGAATTTCTACATCAACATCCCGGTCGGAACTCTCGCCTTCCTGATGGTCACGTGGTTCGTGCACGATCCCGACTATCTGCGCGCCCATCGCGCGCGCGGCGGCAAAGTCGACTACCTCGGGATGCTGCTGCTGGTGGTCAGCCTCGGACTCATGCAGATCGTGCTCGATCGCGGCCAGCGCGCGGATTGGTTTAATTCGGCCTGGGTCGTGTACGCGACCGGAATTTCGGCCACCGCGGCGGTGTGGCTCGTGCTGCACGAGTTGCGCTTCTCGGAGCCGATCCTGGATTTGCGCATCCTTGCAATTCCGGTGTTCAGTTTTTCGGTTACGCTGATCGTTGCGATGAGCTTTGCGCTCTACGGCACCGGACTGCTCAACCCGATCTTCCTGCAGGAACTCCTGGGCTACAACGCATGGAAGGCCGGACTGGTGCTCGCGCCGCGCGGACTCGGGACGATGGTCGCGATGCTGCTGGTCGGACAGCTCGCGCGCGCACGCCTGGACACTCGCCCGCTCATCGGCCTTGGCTTCGTCCTGATGGCTGCGGCGTTGTGGTCGATGTCGGGATGGAATCTGCAAGTCAGCATGTGGGTCGTCATATGGCCCAGCGTGGTGATGGGCCTGGGGATGGGCATGATCTTCCCGACCCTGTCGGCCACCACGCTGTCGTGTGTCACGCGCGAGCGCATCGGGTACGCGGCGAGCCTGTACAACCTGATGCGCAACGCCGGCGCCGCGATCGGCATCTCGTACATGACCACCGCGCTGGTCAATCACGAGCAGACGCATCAGTCGTACCTGGTCGAGCATTTCTCAGTTTTCGACGCCTGGAAGATGAGCGCCGCCGGAGCGCACACTCCGGGCGCGATTCCTTTCCACTACCTGCCCCAGATGATCACCGGCCAAAAGCAGGGCCTCGGGATGATTTATGGAATGATCCAGTCGCAAGCCGCGATGCTCTCCTTCAACGACATCTACCGCGTGCTGATGTTCATGATGATCATCCTGGTCCCGAGCTTCCTGCTGCTCCGCCGCCCTGATACTTCCAGCGGCACCTCGATGGCGCATTAGCGGCGTTTCGCCTATTTCAGCAGCTTCTTCAGGTCCTTGAGCAGGAGAAACAGGTGAAGCGGGTCGGTTGGGCTTGGCTCGAAATCGAATTGCTCGTACCAGCGGCGCGCATTCTCATCCTTTGCATGTACGACCAGACCGCGAATTCCTGCAATGTCCGCAGCCTGCGCCGTGCGCAGTAAGGCGTCCTTGAGAAGAGCTTTGCCTATGCCGGTTCCTTGCTCAGAGACATCCACGGCCAATCTGGCCAGTATCATCACGGGGATCGGATGCCGCGCGAGGCCCTTGACCGCGCGCGGAGGCGACTTCTCAGACTGAACGGAACCGACCGCGAGACTGTAGTAGCCGACGACGCGGCTCGCACGGCAGGTGACGTATGTCTGCGTGGCGTTGGCGGCCTGATTTGCCAGGGCGAATTTCTTTAGAAATCGGTCTAGCTCTTCTCGTCCGCAGTTGAACAGGTCGGCGATGTCTTGCGCGGTGAGCTTATGGACCGGCGAGATCGCTTCGGAGGCACCGGTCACTCAAGGGCACTCCGCTCGGCGAGCAATCGGGCAAGCCCGGGCTTTACTCGGGCAGGACGATCCAGGATTTTCACAAAAGCGTTCCATCGCCGTTTGTCGAGCACGAACGAGCGCCGGTCTTCCAGAGTCTCGGCCGCCGCAGTCAGGCCGGCGTCCAGGAGAAACTGACTCACCGTCTTATTTGCCTGCGTCGCCGCCATCTGCAACGTGCCCTTGGCGGCGGAGCTGACCCGCACGTCGATACGCTCTGTTTTCGAAACTGCCGCTGGCATCGGAAAGCCACCTCGTAGTTTTTATAACATCCGGACATTGTCCGGACAAGAACTTCTCAGGGCTCCGAGATGCACTTTAGTCGGGGATAGCCGCGCGGGTGCGCTCGAAGGCGGCGAGTCCGGCAGCGTCGAACAGGACGAATTCGACGCGCTCGATGCTTGTGAGGCCGCGAAGATGCTCGCGAACCTCGTCGAGCATGACGCGGGCGCATCGATCGATCGGGAACCCGGCGATTCCCGTCCCGATTGCCGGAAACGCGATCGACTTGAGTCCCTTTTCGTTTGCGCGCTTGAGCGAATTGCGCGTCGCCGCGCGCAGGTGCGCTTCAGTCGTGCTGCCGCCCAGGCGCATGCTCGCGGCGTGAATCACGAATTTTGACGGCAGACGTCCGGCGCCGGTAATTGCCGCCTCGCCGATCGCGATCGGTCCGAGGCGGTCGCATTCCTCCTGAATCGCCGGACCGCCCTTGCTTCTGATCGCTCCCGCGACGCCGCCGCCAAGTAACAGATCGTTGTTGGCGGCGTTCACGATCGCGTCGGTCCTGGCTTCGGTCAGATCGCCCTGGCGGAGTTTCACCCTGCCGCGCCATCCTGTTCCCATCGGAAAACCTCCATCGCGATGCGCCGCGAGTGCGCACCACTTCTGCTATTATCTCGCCATCCGCGATGATCCAAAGGCGGGCGGCGGTTTATGCGATGAGGCGGGGCAGGGCGCGGTCGGGTGCGATTGCAGTTGCGCTATGCGCGATTGCTGCGAGCGCGTGCGCGCGGCCGGCGCAGGAGCGGATTCCCGGACGAATCCAGGTCGATATCGAAAGTTCGCCGACTTCCACCGACCCGCGCTTCGCGACCGACGCGATTTCATCGCGCGTGAACGAATTGGTCTTCGATTCCCTGGTCAAGATTTCGCGCGAGGGCGAGTTCGTCGGCGATCTTGCCGAAAGTATCGAGCGGCCCGACCCGACGACGCTCGTCTTTCATTTGAAGCACGGAGTTCGCTTCAGCAATGGCCGCGAGCTCACCGCGAGCGACGTAAAGTTCACCTACGATTCGATTCTCGCGCCGGCCTCGATGTCGGCCAAGCGCGCCGGGATGGTCGAGCTTGCGTCGGTCACCGCACCCGACGACTACACCCTCACGATGACGACGCGGCATCCGTACGCGCCGGCCCTGGAAATCGCGATGCAGGGAGTCGTGCCGGCCGGCACTCCTCTGCCGGCAAAAAGCGCCTCGGCAGGGCCGCCCGGGACCGGGCCGTTTGAGATGCGCTCGTACCGGCGCGACGAATCTGTGACGCTCGCGCGAAATCCCTACCGCGCCGCTGCGCCTGCCACCGCACGCGAAATTCTGTTCAAGGTGGTTCCCGATCCGACGGTGCGCGCGCTCGAACTGGCCGAAGGTATCTGCGACCTTTCCGAAAATAATCTCGAAGCTACCGTTCTGCCGTGGCTGGCGAGCCATAAGACGCTGGAAATCAGCAATACAGCCGGAACAACGTACAAATATCTGGCGTTCAATTTCCGCGATCCGCGCCTGCGCGATCTGCGTGTGCGGCGCGCGATCGCATACTCAATCGACCGCGCAGCAATAGTCAGTTCGATGCTGCATGGAACCGCGCGTATTGCGACTGGGATGCTCACGCCCGAGAGTTGGGCGTACGACGGCGACGTTGCGACCTATGGCTACGATCCTGCCGCCGCGCGCCGCCTGCTCGACGAGGCCGGCTACCGCGCCGACGCTCGCGGGATGCGCGATCTGCGCTTCGAGTACAAAACCACGCCCGAGGGCGCGCGCCTGGCCGAAGTTTTTCAAGCGATGCTCAAGCGGGTTGGAATCCGGCTCGACATTCGCACGCTCGAATGGGCGACGTACTACGGCGACATCCAGCGCGGCGAATTCGAGTTGACCTCGCTGCAGTGGGTCGGAATTGAGGATCCGAATTATTACTACATGGTATTTGATTCCGCGATGGCACCGCCGCATGGCAGCACCAATCGCGGCTACTATTCGAATCCTGAAATGGATGCGCTGGTGGAGGCGGGCCAGCGGACGATCGATCCAACCGCGCGCAAGAAAATTTACGCGAGCGTGCAAAAGCTCGCCGCCGATGATTTGCCCTACGTCTCGCTGTGGTGGGTCAACACCGTTGCGGTTCTCAACCGGGACCTGAATGGTTTCGACCCCTATCCTAACGGAAGCTTGCGCTCGCTCGCGCGAATAACACTCGCCGAGCCCGGCGGCGCGGAGCCGGCGCAATGATCCGTTACCTGGCTCGCAGGATGCTCGCGCTGATTCCGGTCGCGCTCGGCGTCGCGACGCTGACCTTTGCGCTGATCCATCTGGTACCCGGCGATCCGGTGGTCGCGATGCTTGGCGATACCGCCGCGCCCGCGGACCTCGCGGGGATGCGCCATCAGCTCGGCCTCGATCGCCCAATCGCCGCGCAGTACGCGTCGTTCATCACCGGCCTGGCGCACGGCGACCTTGGTGAATCGATTTCCTATCACCAACCCGTAGCACGCCTGATCGCAGAGCGATTTCCGGCGACACTCGAGCTAGCGGGCGCGGGCCTGCTGGTCGCGATTCTGATTGCCTTTCCTCTCGGATTCATCGCCGGTGCGAAACCCGGCAGCGTCGGCGACGTCGGCGCGATGGGCTTCGCGATTCTCGGTATCTCGGTGCCGCACATCTACCTCGGCCCGCTGCTGATGATTCTGTTCTCGCTCGACCTGCGATGGTTCCCGCTGACCGGACGCGGCGGTCTTGCGCATCTGGTATTGCCCGCCGTTACGCTCGGGACCGCGCTCGCCGCGATCATCGCGCGGATGCTGCGCCAGAGCCTGATCGCGGTGGGCGCGAGCGACTATATGCGCACCGCGCTCAGCAAGGGGCTCAGTCCCACGGCCGCGCTTTTGCGCCACGGGCTTCGCAATGCGATGACCTCGGTAATCACGCTGCTCGGTCTCGAACTCGGAGGATTGCTCACCGGCGCACTGATCGTCGAGATGATTTTTTCCTGGCCGGGGCTGGGCCGGATGCTGATAGCCGCGATCAGCGCGCGCGATTATCCGCTGGTCGAAGGGTGTGTTCTCACCTTCGCGCTGACCTACGTCGTGGTAAACATGGCGACTGACTTCGTCTATGCGCTGGTCGATCCGCGCGTGAGTCTCAAGTGAAGGGCATGGGTAAAAGCCCATCACTGGCGGTCGGCGGCGCGATCGTCGTGATACTCATTGGCGCCGCGCTATTCGGTCCAGCATTGGCGCATCGCGATCCGCTCGCGGTCGATCTCGCGAGTGCGCTCGCCGCCCCGAGCCTCGCGCATCCTTTTGGATGCGACGCCCTGGGGCGCGACGTCTTTGCGCGCGTGATGTGGGGAGCGCGGCTTTCGCTCGGAGTGTCGGTCTCGGTAGTTTTCTTTTCGCTGGTCGTTGGTGGATTGATCGGCGGCGCGGCGGGCCTGGCGGGCGGGCGTATCGACAACCTGGTGATGCGCGCGGTCGATATCGTGCTCGCATTTCCAGGAATCCTGCTCGCGATCGCGATGGCCGCGATTCTCGGCCCGGGTCTGATCGATCTCGTGATCGCGTTGACCGCGATGGGATGGACCGGATACGCGCGCGTGGTCCGCGGCGAAGTGCTCTCCCTGCGCGAGCGCGAATACGTCCACGCCGCCAACGCGCTCGGCGCCCGCCCGGCGCGCGTCCTCCTGCGTCACATGCTGCCGGCGGTTGCAGGCCCGGTTGCAGTTCAGGCGACATTTGGAATCGGCGGGATAATCGGCGCTGAAGCGGCGCTGTCGTTTCTTGGGCTCGGCGCGCTTCCTCCAACGCCAAGCTGGGGCAACATGCTCGACGCCGGCCGCGAGTTCCTGTTGATCGCCCCGCATCTGACGACGGCGCCGGGCGTCGCAATCGGCCTCGCAATCCTCGGCTTCAACCTCCTCGGCGACGGATTAGCCGCTCTAGCCGGCCGCTCCGGCTGATTCAGGCCCTGCTCGTTTCTGAGGGATGACGCTTCGCGTCAGCGGGCGGGCCGCCCGCCACTACTATTGGAAAGAGGCAGTCGATAAAAAACAGACAGTCGATGGAGGAATTCTGTCCGTCATCCTGAGCCGCAGGCGAAGGATCTCCGCGAAGCGATTGGTGCGCACAGCCCGGGTTGGTTGCACTAATCGCTTCGCGGAGATCCTTCATGGAGCCTGCCCCGAGCAATGTCGAAGGGGCAACCTCCGTTCAGGACGACAACCAAGGGTTCTGTTGCTGAGAATCTTTTTCCGCCAGTAGCCACGGGCGGCCCGCCCGCCGACGCGGAGCGTCAATCTTCGATCGCGCACGGCGTGGTTTGCAAAATTTCTGTGCGCGTCGCAGCCGCGCAATCGACAGCGTGCGCATATGTGAAACTTCGTGCTAGACGTTCATCGTGTGGGATATCTGAGAATCGGTAAGTAGCGAAACGATGGAAAAGCAGGAACTGATAGAGCGCCTGGCGCGGTTCATTTGCGACCAAGGCGGCTTCGCAAAAGTTGAAATCGAGAACTTCCTTCGCATGGCCGGCGGCGCGTCACGCGAGATTTGGTCATTCGACGCGGTGCTCGAAAAAAACGGCGCGAAGACGACTCGCGGACTGGTGCTGCGCCGCGACCCCGGCGAGCACAAGATCGACACGAACAGGAAGGCGGAATTCCTGGTGCTGCGCGCCGCGTTTCGCGAAGGTGTGCCAGTGCCGGAAGTGCTGTGGGTTAGCGATGATCCTGCCGTCCTCGGTGCTGCGTTCTTTGTCATGGAGCGCGTCGAAGGCGAGACCCTGGCGCGACGCTTACTACGCGACGCGGAGTACGCGCGGGCGCGCGAAGCGATGCCGGCGCAGCTAGCGCAGATTCTCGCGAAGATTCACCGCATCGATCCGAAAAAGCATCAACTCGACTTCCTGGCGCCGCCGGGCGAGAACGCGGCGCTTGCCGAAGTGCTCCGCTACGAGGAAAATTTTCGCCGGCTCGCGCTCGAACCGCATCCCGCGTTCGAGCTGGCATTCAGATGGCTACTCAGCCGGATTCCGAAGACGCCGCGCCAGACGCTGGTGCATGGCGACTATCGGATCGGCAACGTGATCTTCGGACCCGACGGTGTCCGCTCGATCCTGGACTGGGAGCTGGCGCATCTGGGCGATCCGATGGAGGACGTAGGCTGGATGTGCGTGCGAGCGTGGCGTTTCGGCAACGATCGCAAACCGGTCGGTGGCCTCGGCTCGCGCGAGGATTTCTTTGCGGCATACGAAAAAGCCAGCGGCGCGCCGGTCGATCCGGAAGCGGCGCGCTTCTGGGAAGTGTTCGGCAACCTGCGCTGGGGGATTATCACGATCAGCCAGGCGCGCACGCATATCGACGGTTTCGTCAAGAGCGTCGAGCTTGCAAGTATCGGACGCCGGACCGCGGAAACCGAACTCGAGCTGCTCAACCTGATCGAATAACCACTGCGGAAGTATACTTAGATGCAGGATCGACCGAGCGCAATTGAATTACTCGAAGCCGCGGCGGATTTCGTCGACGGCGAGATCGTAACTGCGACTTCTGGCCGCGTGCAGTTCCAAAGCCGCGTGGTGGCCAACGTGATGCGGATCGTCGCGCGCGAGATTCGCAACGAGGACCCGTTCGCGCGCGCCGAGATGCGCTCGCTCGCTGCGCTGCTCAAGTGCGAATCGCCGCACGTGCACGGACTCGACGACGTCCGCCGGGCCGCGGTCAAGCTCAACGAGGATTTGAGCGCGAAGATTCGCGCCGGCGAGGCTGACAGCGGCCCGTGGCGTTGCGAAGTGCTGGCCGCGGTGCGGCAGATCGTCGAGAACAAGCTCAGGATTGCGAATCCGCGCTACCTGGAGGCTGACCTCGCGATTCGCGCAGAACGGCCCGCCTGAACGGCTGTTAGGCTGAGCGAGCAGCCGCGTGGTAAAGAAAAGAATATCCAATTATCCACGGAGATGACTTCGATGGCCGAACGAAAAGTAGTCCTGCTGGTGCAGGACGATCTGATGCACCCGAACACGGGCGAATCCAACTACAACGAAAGTGCTTACTACAACTTCTATGATCGCGAGCGGCACGTTGGCGGTTTCGCGCGATTGGGCAATCGGGCCAACGAAGGCTACGCCGAAATGACGGTATGCTTTTATCTGCCCGACCATACCGTGGGCTTCATGTTCGGGCGTCCGAAAATCGAAAACAATCTTGCGCACGACGCGGGGGGACTGAAGTTTCAGGTGGTTAAGCCGTTCGAGCATCACCGCGTCACCTACCAGGGCAAATTATGCATACTCAAGAATCCGCTCGAGATGGCCGACCCCGCGGCAGCATTCAAGAGTAATCCATACGCCAAGGCGAACCTGGAAATTGACTATCGTGCGACCGCGCCCGGATGGGGCGGCGAGCTGCGTGAGAAATCCGGCGACGCGTGGGTCTCGATCCGCAACGACGGGGATGCCGAGGCGCAGTTCGCCAAGGGCCATCTCGAACAGCTCGGCCATGCTACAGGCCGCCTGGTTATCGGCGAGAGTGAATACAAGATCGACGGACTCGGGCTACGCGATCATAGTTGGGGGCCGCGCTATTGGCAGGCGCCGAAATATTATCGCTGGCTCACGATGAACTTCGACGAAGGTTTGGGCGCGATGGCGACCATCACAGTCAATCGCGACGGCAGCGAGCGCCCGGGCGGATTCATCGCACGCAAAGGCCAGCCATTTGTGCATATCCACAAAGTTGACGTGCAAACCGAATTCACCGGCGAGCAGCAGCTTCATGATCGATTGCGCGTCACCGCGTGGACGACGGAAAGCGCCGAGCCGATCGTGATCACCGGCAAAGTGATCGGGATGATCCCGCTGCGCAACCGGCGCGCCGGAATGATCACGCGAATCGCCGAAGGCATGACCGAATGGCGCTGGGGCGACAAGGTCGGCTACGGCCTTGCTGAGTACCTCGACCACTTCGACGAATAGCAGCTCGCACTGATTAGTTGATTTTCTTCAGCGCGGCCAGGCTTTTGCGATAGGGCGCTCGCGCGATGCCGCGTTCGGTGATGATTGCGCTGACCAGCCCGGCGGGAGTGACATCGAACGCAGGATTGAAGGCGCCAACTCCTCCAGGTGCTACCCGCTTGCCGGCGAATTCGGTGACCTCGCTCTGCGCGCGCTCTTCGATCGGAATATCAGCGCCCGAGCGGCAATTCAGATCGATCGAAGAAAGCGGTGCGGCTACGTAAAACGGCACGCCGTGGCGCCGCGCCATCACCGCCAGAGGATAGGTTCCGATCTTGTTGGCGACGTCGCCATTAGCCGCCGTACGATCGGTGCCGACGATTACGCAGCTCACGCCGCCGCGCGACAAGACCGTCGCCGCCATGTTATCGGCGATGACGGTGACCGGGATGTGGTCCTTGTGCAGCTCCCACGCGGTCAAGCGCGAGCCTTGCAGAAACGGGCGAGTCTCGTCGGCGAACACCCGGATTTCCTTGCCCGAATCCCGCGCCGCCCTAATCACGCCCAGCGCGGTGCCGTAGCCCGCGGTGGCGAGCGCGCCTGCGTTGCAGTGAGTCAGGACCACCGAGGGATCCTCGAGCAGCGCGGCGCCGTGGCGGCCGAGCGCGCGATTGACGGCCAGGTCTTCGTTGTAGATTGCGATTGCTTCGTCGCGCATCCGGCGAAAGAGTTTGTCGCTGTCGAGTGACAGATTAGCGTTCAGCACCGTGCGCATCCTCTCGATCGCCCAGGCGAGGTTGACCGCCGTGGGCCGCGTGGCCCGCAACGTTTCCGAAACGCTCTCGAAGCGCTTGAGTGCGGCGCGCGCGCTTACTCCTTTCATTCCGAGCGCAATACCCATCGCCGCGGCAACACCGATCGCGGGAGCCCCGCGAATTACCATCGTGCGAATAGCTTCGGCGATTCCGCGATAGTCACGGTAAGTGCGTATCACTTCGCGCCCGGGAAGCAGGCGCTGGTCGATCATGCGTACCGTATCAGCACGCCATTCAATCGTTTTTACGGTCATCAACCGCTACTCAAATAGAAAATACGTTTGCTGCCCGTTTTCCGGACAGCAAACGTTTGCGAAGAACTGAGATGATGAAGGGTGCGGCCGCGAGTGGTTAGACGCGCTCGTAGACTCCGCGCGATTTGCGCTTGGCCACGCCGCCCTCGATCCATCGCGTAATCGCGGCGAAGATCTCCGACGGGCGTTTGCCTTTTAGTCCACGCACTCCGCGCACGTCTGCGGCTTTGAACTGTTTGGGCAACTGACCCAATATCTCTTTCCAATTGATTCGGCCGCCGCGTCCGCCGCGGCGAGCAGGCGCTTTCGCCTGTGCCCGTGCGACACCCACTCCCGCGCCGCCGCCGATCAGGCGGCTCAAGTTGGATTCTTCTGCCTGGAGGCGTTTGAGTTCCGCCTCATGAACCTGGATCTGCCGGTGCAGATCGCCCAATAAAGTACGGGCCTGACGCTGCACCTGCTTCAATGCTGACGTAATACCGTCAGCGCTCTTCTTCCTCGGCATCTTACTCGGCTCCTCTCATCACGGTCGTAACGATCACTACTGCTTATTCGATCAACGTTACACAAATTTAATGCTACCACAAGATGAGGCATCGCATATCGCGAATAGATATGCACAGAAATTCTCATGGTATATTTCCCAGTACGGATCGTTGCTCTGACTTGAGTGAAGAACCACAAATCAACTGCAACTGAGATCGTCCGATACTTCGTTCGAGTTGCGCGTGCCGAGGTGTTGAGCGCGTCGCTCGCGAGATGATTCGCCGCCCGCAATCACAATTGAACGTGCGAGGATTGACGCTCAAATTTTTAAACGGCATCGGTCACGATTTTTGAGCTATTCCAATCGCGACCCGGCCGGCAACGTGCCGGGAGTTTTTGCAATGCGCAACGCTGCATGCTGGAAGATTCGGCGCCGGTCCGATCAGTGATCATCGGCGGGAGGCGACGCGATCGAGGACTATGAATGTCAGCGGTCTCCTAGCGCTTCCAACGATCGCGGGCTCGTCCGTAATGCTTTAAAACGTGGCAAAAGCCTCACAATTGGGCGGCAGTATCGGCAGGAAGAGAGTGCATCCACAGATGAACAATCGTTAACATTCGTTCGTCCGGCGCGTTAACGGCAGCTTCAGGGCGCGTACCAAAGGAAACCGCGTGGGCTGAGCACGCGGATTGCTATTGGAAATAACAATCCAAATGTGAATAGTCTTCGGTTACGAATTCCTGTGAACACTGAGTTAAGTCTCTCGGACAAGAATGGCTCCGGAGCTATTTTTACAACTACCTCAATGGTAGAATTTTCGAAGCTTTCAGAGGTGCGCTGTCTAACCTGCCCGTCCGATTTATTCCCGCCGACACAATACGGAGTTAGTGCCACCGGAGCGTGCCGCGCGTTCGGAAGTCCAGGAAGACTTGGAGCAGCGCCGGGGAGAAGTTAATGGGTCGCAGACTGTATGTTGGGAATCTAGCTTGGACGGTGACCGATCAGGATCTGCAGGAAGCGTTTTCGGAGGCGGGTGCAGTCGATAGTTCGCAGGTGATTATCGACCGCGCAACGAATCGCTCTCGCGGATTCGGCTTCGTTGAGATGGCTACGGATGAAGCGGCCGAAGCCGCGATCAAAAATCTCAACGGACGCGACATCAAGGGACGCCCGATTCGTGTGAACGAGGCGCAAGCGCGCAGCAACGATCGCGGCGCGCGGCCCAGCCAGCGCGATCGCTAGGAGCCGGCCGGCACGGCGCGACTGGCTATCGCGCGCGTCCCGCAGACCTCGCCCGATTTGCGTATCGCGCCAAAGTTCAGGCTTTGGCGAATCGATGAGGCCGTGTCATAAGCCATTCATCCGCGGAACTACGCGTACGATTCCCGATGGAGCAGCAGCGCGGCCTGGGTTAAGCTTTGATCTGTGGATTTTGTAACTATTGAAGCCCAGAGCGAACGCGTCGTCATCGCCCCGGAACTCGGATGCCAATGCTTCGGCTACCGAGTCGGAGCGCTCGAGATAATCACCGTGCCGCCAAGCGTCGAAGCACTGCGAGAACATCCGTTTCGCAGCGGTATTCCGATCTTGTTTCCGTGGCCAGGCCGCGTCGCGCATGGCAAGTTCGACTTCGACGGACGCGAGCTCGTATTGCCGATCAATGAGCCCGCGCACGGCAGTGCGATTCATGGACTTACTTGGAATTGCGCATTTCGGGTGGCCAAGCGAGGGCCATACTACGCATTGATGGAGCTCGACTCCGCGTCCGACGCGAATCTCTCGCGCCTGTGGCCGTACGCATTCGTATTCGAAATTGACTACGAGGTCGGCGACGGACTGCGCGTCAAATTCCGCGTGCGCAATTCCGGCAAGTCCGAGATGCCATTTGGATTCGGCGCGCATCCTTACTTCAATGCTCCGCTCGGCAAAGGCGGTGCGCGCGAGTCGCTAACCTTGCAGATGCCGGCCGCGCCGGCGCGCTGGCCGCTCGACGCCTCGTTGATTCCAACCGGCGCGCCGCAGCCAGTCGAGGGCAAGTTCGATCTGCGCCAGCCGCGCGTTCTGGGCGCCGAGACCTACGACGACGTATTCAAGCTCGATCCGGCGCGCGATCCGTCGGCACCGTGCGCACGGATGGTCGATCCTGCCGCGCGCCTCGCGATTGAGGTGCGGGCCGACGCGCCGTTCGAGGATTTTGTGATCTTCGCTCCGCCGGGAAATCCCGTGGTCGCGATGGAGCCGTACACCTGCGCGCCCGACACGTTCAATCTTTCGGCGCGCGGGGTCGAGTCGGGAATGCGCCGGCTCGCGCCCGGCGCCACTTTCGAGGCCGGTTTCGAGATTCGCGTCGCCGCCCCGTGATTCGCTAATTCAGCTTCTTTAAGAATTCCGCGATACGGTCGAACGCGCGATTTAGATTATCGCGCGACGCGGCATAGGAAATCCGCACGTGATTCGGCGCGCCGAAATCGTTGCCGCCGACCATCGCGACCTTCGCCTCGTCCAGCGCGATCGTGGCGAATGAGTCACCATGCTCGATCTTTTTTCCGCCGCACGATTTTCCGATCAGATTTGAGATGTTCGGAAAGGCATAGAACGCACCCTGCGGAACCTGCGGCAGCCGAAATCCCGGCAACGCGCGCACCCGCTCGACCACCAGCGAGCGCCGCGCGCGAAACTCTTCGGCCATCGCGCGCACGTCGTCCTGCGGACCGGTCAGCGCTTCAATCGCGGCGAACTGCGTGATCGAGTTTGGATTGCCGCTGTTCTGGCCCTGCAATCTTGCGGCGGCCGCGATCGCCTCTTTGGGGCCGGCGGCGAATCCGATGCGCCATCCGGTCATCGCGTAGGTCTTCGATAGCGAATTGAAGACAATCCCCTTTGAACGCAGGCGCGGCTCGACGGTAAAGATGTGCGCGGGCAGTCCGTCGTACGAGATGTGCTCGTACACGTCGTCCGAGAGCACCCACATGTCGGCGTCGAGCGCCACCTTCGCGATCTCGGCCAGATGGCTCGCGCTATAAACCGCGCCGGTCGGATTGGACGGCGAGTTCAGGATGATCGCGCGCGTGCGTGGCGTGATCGCTTTTTTCAGCTCGGCGGGACCGAGCAGAAATCCGTTACCCTCCGGGCACGGCACCAGCACCGGCGTCGCGCCCGACAGGCCAACCATCGCGGCCAGGCTGACCCACGCCGGAGTCGGGATGATCACCTCGTCGCCCTCGTCGAACAGCGCGGCGATCACATTCGCCTCGGCCTGCTTGCATCCCGCGGTCGCGACGATTTCGCTGATTTCGTAGTCGAGCTGGTTGTCGCGCTTGAGCTTGAGCGCGATCGCCTTCTTTAAGTCGGTGATTCCGCTGACCGTGGTGTATTTCGTACGGCCCTGTTCCAGCGCGCGTCGCGCCGCGGCCTTGATCCGCTCGGGGGTGTCGAAGTCGGGCTCGCCCGCGGCGAGCGAGATAACGTCGATGCCCTTTTCCTTCATCTCGGTCGCGCGCGCCTCCGCGGCCATCGTGGCGGACGGTTTGAGCGCTGCGATTCTACGGTTGAGTTTGATCATGTTGGTTTGTCCGGACGAACCCGTCGCGGCGCACACGAGCGCCGCGACGCGAATGGATCACGATGATTGTAGCGATCACGCGAGCGCGAAAAAACCGCCGCGAGAGTTTTCCGTCTTCGCGTGTCGGCGAAATTAGTCGACGCCCAACTTCTTGCGCAACCGCGCCATCACCATCTCCGGCACCAGTTCCGGAACGCGTTTGCCGTACCCGGCGACTTCCTTGATCAGCCGCGACGCACTGAAGAACAGGCTCGGATTGGCGAACAGAAAAACCGTCTCGACCGCGGGATTCATCAGCCGGTTCATCTGCGCCATGTTCATTTCATAGTCGAAGTCGGTTACTGCGCGCAGGCTCCGGAGAATCGCGCGCGCGCCGATGCCCTGTGCGTAATCGACCACCGGGCCACTGAACTTATCCACCCGCGCTCGCGGTTCGAGGTCGTGAATCACTCCGCGAATCATCTCGACTCTTTCGTCGGGATCGAACAGCGCCGAGTCCTTGTGCGGGTTATATGCGACCGCGACGATGACCTCGTCGAACAGCAGGACACTTCGCCGGATCACGTCGATATGCCCATTGTGAATCGGGTCAAAGGTGCCCGGATATACCGCGATTGAAGAGGCATGTCCCGCAGGTTTGCTACTCATCGGAAACTATCTGCTCCCACTCGGCGTCGCTTCGGATCGCCGGTAAAAGGCGATTCGATGATCGCCCAGATTTGCGATATTGGCGCGCTCGAGACCCGCAGGTGCCTCGGGCGCCGCGGCCGCGCGCTTGGATTGTCCGATGACAATCCATCCGCCCTCGGCAGCAAGTCCGCGGCTGGCAATTCGTTCCAGCACCGGACCGCTAAGGTCGTTCTTGAATGGCGCGTCGATGAAGATGAGGTGGAAGCTCGCGCCGGCCGCGCCGAGGTCATCGAGGGCGCGAAACACGTCAGCGACGATGATGCGCGCCCGTTCCGCCAGTCCTAGCGCCGCTAAATTCGCGCTGATTGCGGCCACTGCCGCGCGCGAGGAATCGATCATCGTGGCGTGTGCGGCGCCGCGCGACAGCGCCTCGCACGAGAGCGATCCGCTGCCGGCGAAAATATCGAGCACGCGGATTCCCGCGAAATCGATTCTGACCTGCAGCCGGGAAAAAATGGATTCCCGCGCCCGAGCCGAAGTCGGTCGCGTGGTAAGCCCGCGCGGCGCTTTGAGCCGCCGCCCGTGCGCCTGTCCTGCAATCACCCGCATCGCGCACCGCGGCGGGAGTTGCGCATCTGACAAAGCTTCGCTCGCGCTCTACCCCGGCCGCGCTCGATAGATAGCCCGTATCGTGTCTGCGGAGCAAGTTGGCCGCTGGATCACCGATATAGTCTTGCGCCTCTGGAAGGATTGCGGGATTTTAGCTACTCATCATAAGATTCGCGAACGCAACGGCCCTGATTGTTGTAAGGAATTGTAATACCGCCGTCATGTCTACATCGGCTGAGCTTAAGTTTTCCGACGCCACGATGCGGGAATATCAGGAGATGCTGACGCATTATCCGACCCGCCGCGCCGCGTTGCTGCCTACGCTCTGGATGGCGCAGCGCGACTTCGGATGGGTCGGCGAGGACATCCAGCGCTACGTCGCGGAGCTGATGGAGCTGCCGCTGTCGCACGTCAAGGCGGTGGTCACCTTCTACCCGATGTTCCACCAGGAGCGGGTCGGTAAGTTTCTGATCGACGTATGCACCAATCTATCGTGCCGGCTGCGCGGCGCCGACCGAATTGTCGATTGTATCCGCGCCCGGCTCGGTATCGAGGTTGACCAGACCACCCCCGATGGCAAGTTCACGCTCGGCACTGCCGAGTGCCTGGCTTCGTGCGGAACGGCGCCGATGCTCCAGCTCAACCAGGACCAGTACTACGAGAACCTGACCGAAGAGAGCATGCTCAAGCTGCTCGACGAGCTCGCCGGACGTGATGGCTGAACTGATAGTCGGCGCAATCGAGGCAGTCCTGATGATTCTCATGGGGCTGCATCTCGCGATCTTCCTGCTCTACTTCGAGCGCAAGGGTAGCGCGCTGATCCAGGATCGCGTCGGCGCAAATCGCGCGTCTATCACCGGGCTCGGGCGCAAACTCGGGCTGCCGAATCTCGGCATCATCAACACTCTGATCGCGGATCCGATCAAGCTCTTCACCAAGGAAGATTTCGTACCCGCGGGCGCCGATCACTTTTTGCACGGCCTTGCGCCGTTCATGGCGCTGTTCCCCGTGATGATCGCGTTTGTCGTGATTCCATTTGGCGACACGATCACGTTCGGCGGACGCACCTTCGGTCTGCAGGCCGCGCCAATCAACGCCGCCGCGCTATACCTGCTTGCGGTGATCGGGATCGGCGTCTACGGCGTCTCGCTCGGCGGATGGGCCTCGAATAATCGCTGGGCGCTGCTCGGCGGAATCCGTGCGACGGCGCAGATGATCTCGTACGAAATCGCGATGGGGCTTGCGATTATCGCGATCGTGATCACCTACGGTTCGCTCGACCTGCAGGAGATGGTCCGGATGCAGGGCGGAGTATGGTTCGGATGGCTCCCGCGATGGGGCATTTTCGTGCAGCCGCTTGCGTTCATCCTGCTTCTGACCGCGGGAATCGCGGAATCGAAACGAATTCCGTTCGATCTGCCCGAGGGCGAGTCCGAATTGATTCTCGGCTACATGCTCGAATACTCGGGCGGCAAGCAGGCCGCCTTCATGCTGACTGACTTGGCCGAGCAGGCTTTGATTGCGATGCTGCTCGTCACCTTCTTCTTCGGCGGATGGCAGGTGCCGTGGCTCTATCGCGACGGCTTTCATCTGCCGGGCGGCGGGATTATCGCGCTTGCGCCGATTCTCGTCTCGATCGCGGGAATCCTCGCGTTCCTGATCAAGGTCGTCATCCTGTGTCTGTTCATGGGCCTGGTCCGATGGACGCTGCCGCGGTTTCGCTACGATCAGTTAATGAAACTCGGGTGGAAGATCCTGGTGCCGCTTGGGCTGGTGAATATTCTGATCACAGCGTTTGTCGTGGTCGTGACCGGAGGGGCGCATTGACATGCCGATAGCGCTGTTCTGGTTCCTGGCCGCGGTCTCCCTGATCTCGGCGTTCGGCGTGGTGCTGCAGCGTAATCCGCTGCACTGCCTGCTGGCGTTGATCGTGACGCTGCTCGCGATAGCTGTGATGTTTATCGGCGAAGACGCGGTCGTGGTCGGCTTTCTGCAGGCAATCGTGTATGGCGGCGCGATCATGGTGTTGTTCCTGTTCGTGATCTGGCTCTTGAACCTGCGCGTGGAGATGGGCCCGACGGGGCATCTGGGGCTCAAGTTTGCGGGCACGATCGTGGTTGCCGCGATGTTCGCGGAGTTGATGGCGTTTCTGCTGCCGCCGCATCTGCAAGTAAAATTCTCCGGACACGCCGTCGGTTACGGAGCGATCGATAGCCTCTCGCAGACACTGTTTTCCGAATACCTGGTCGCGTTCGAAGTCACTTCGGTGCTGCTGCTGGTCGCGGTCATTGGAGCGGTCGCGCTCGCGCGGCGCAGCACCCCAACCGAAATTCGCGAGCACGTGGCCGAGAACGCGCGCAAGGAGCGGAGCGCAACCCTATGATTCCGCTGCCTTACCTGATGGCGCTCAGCGGCGCGATCTTCGCGATCGGCGTGCTGGGCTTTCTCACCCGCAGGAACATCCTGGTGATGTTCATGTCGGTCGAGCTGATGCTCAACGCGGTCAATCTTGCGTTTATCGCGCTCGGCAGCCGGCTCGGCACGATGGACGGGCAGGTGATCGTGTTCTTCGTGATGACGGTCGCCGCGGCGGAGGCGGCGGTCGGCCTCGCGATTATCATCTCAATCTTCCGCGGCCGCGAAACCGTTCACGCCGACGACTTGACGCTGCTCCGATGGTGACCACGGTGGCTAATCTTCCGTCCTCCGCGCTGGCGCTGATACTGCTGTTCCCGGCGCTCGGCGTAATTTTCAATTTGTTCTTCGGGGCGCGGCTCGGCCGCCGCGCCGTGAGTATTGTCGGTCCGGGCGTGATGTTCCTGGCCCTCGCGGCCGCGACGTGGGTGTTCGTGCGGCTATTGATGCTTCCGCGCGGCGACGCGCTGACGTTCACGCTATGGCCGTGGATCGAGGCGGGACGCTTTCACGTCGAGTTCGCGCTGCGCGCCGATACGCTCTCGGGCGTGATGATCATGATCGTCACGGGAGTCGGCGCTTTCATCCATTTGTACTCGGTCGGATACATGGCGCATGACGAAGACTTCGCGCGCTTCTTCACCTACATGAACCTGTTCGCGCTCTCGATGCTGATCCTGGTGCTCGCGAGCAACCTGCTGATGATGTTCGTCGGATGGGAGGGCGTGGGGCTGTGCTCCTATCTGCTGATCGCGTTCTGGTACACGAATCCGCAATTCGCCTACAACGGGCGCAAGGCGTTCATCGTCAATCGGGTCGGCGACGCGGGCTTTATCCTCGGGATTCTGACGATCATCTCGGTACTGTCGCGCGGCGGCGTGTGGACGCTCGATTTCCCGACTATCCAGGCCCACGTCGGCCTCTTCACGACCGGCACCGCCACGGCGGCTTGCCTGCTGCTCTTCATGGGTGCGACCGGAAAGTCCGCGCAGATTCCACTTTACGTATGGTTGCCGGACGCGATGGTCGGGCCGACTCCGGTGAGCGCGCTGATCCACGCGGCGACGATGGTCACCGCGGGCGTGTACATGATCGCGCGGCTCAACTTCCTCTACATGCTCTCGCCCGACGCGATGACCGTGGTTGCGACGATCGGCGCGCTGACCGCGTTCTTCGCCGGCACGATCGCGATCGTGCAGCCGGACATCAAGAAGGTTCTCGCCTACTCGACGATTAGCCAGCTCGGCTACATGTTCCTGGGAGTCGGCTCGGGCGCGTTTGCCGCGGGCATTTTTCATGTGATGACGCATGCCTTCTTCAAGGGCCTTCTGTTCCTGTGTGCGGGCTCCGTGATTCACGCGATGGGCGGAGAGCAGGACATGACCAAGATGGGCGCGCTCAGAAAGCATCTGCCGATCACCTTCTGGACGATGCTCATCGCGACGCTCGCGATCTCGGCGGTGCCCGGCTTCTCCGGCTATTTCTCCAAGGATCTGATTCTCGAGGGTGCGTACGAGTCGGGTCACGTATGGCTGTGGGGCCTCGGTGTTCTGACCGCGGGCATAACCGGCTTCTACATGTTCCGGTTGATCTTTATGACATTTTTCGGCGACTCGCGGGTCGAGGCCGACAAGCTGCCGCATCTCCATGAATCACCGCCCTCGATGACTATTCCGCTCGTGGTGCTGGCGATTGCGTCGGCGATCGGCGGATGGGTCGGGCTGCCCAAGGGACTTTTGTGGGGCGACGCGTTCGCGCGTTTCCTGTCGCCCGTTGTGGGAAATTTCAAACCGGGCGTCGAGGCTTCGGCCTTGGGGCTTTCGGCCGTGGCGACGGGCGTGGGCCTGCTCGGAATCCTGCTCGCATACATCTGTTACATCCGGATGCCTGGCCTGCCGATGATCGTCGCGTGGCGCGCGAAGACTATCTACCAGGTGCTGCTCGATAAGTACGATATCGACGAATTCTACAATCTGATCGTCACCCGCCCGCTGTTCTGGGTCTCGAACGTGATCCTGAACCGCGCGATCGACCACTTCGTAATCGACGGCACGGTCAATGGCGTCGGAACCTCGGTGCAGTCGGGAAGCCGGCTCGCGCGGCGCTCTGAAACCGGCAACGTCCAGCACTATGCATTCGTTTACGTGCTCGGCGTGCTGGGTGTGGTGGCCTACTACCTCTACCTGGTGAGGCATTGATGAGCGGCGGATTGCTTACCGCGATCATATTCGTGCCGCTGCTCGGCGGATTTTTCGTGCTGATGCAGCGCGAGGATCGCGCGGCGTGGAATTCCGCGTTCATCTTTTCGCTGATCCCGCTCGCGCTCAGTTTCTACCTGTTTGCGAAGTTCAACGTGCATTCGGCGGATTTCCAGTTCGTCGAGCAATACGATTGGATTCCGAAATTCGGAATCTCGTACCATCTCGGGGTTGACGGAATCAGCCTACTGCTCGTGCTGCTGACCACGATTCTGATTTCGCTGTCGCTGCTCTACTCGGGCGGCGGCGATATCGAAGAACGGCCGCGCGAGTTCTGCTTTTTCATGCTGGTGCTCGAGACCGGACTTCTGGGCACGCTGCTGTCGATCGACCTTTTCTTGTTCTACGTCTTCTGGGAGGTGATGTTGATCCCGATGTACTTCCTCATCGGGATTTGGGGCCACGGGCGCAAGGTTTACGCCGCAATCAAGTTTGTGCTGTTCACGATGACCGGATCGCTGCTGATGCTGGCGGCGATCATCTACCTGGTGCTGCAAGCCCGGCACGCGTTTGGCCGCCTGAGCTTCGACTTGCAACTGCTCTACCAGGTGCCGCTGTCCGAGACCCAGGCGCGATGGCTGTTCGCGGCATTCGCGCTTGCCTTCGCGATCAAGGTGCCGATGTGGCCGCTGCATACGTGGCTGCCCGACGCGCATACCGAGGCGCCCACGGCGGGTTCGGTGATTCTTGCGGGCGTGATGCTCAAGATGGGCGCGTACGGTTTTCTGCGTTTTGCGATTCCGCTGTTTCCGACCGTCGCGGTCGAGGCGGTGCCGCTGTTTCTCACTCTCGCAGTGATCGGGATCATCTATGGCGCGCTGGTCGCGATGGTCCAGCCCGACTTGAAGCGCCTGGTCGCATACTCCTCGGTCAGCCACTTGGGTTTCGTGATGCTCGGAATGTTTGCGCTCGATCCGCAGGGCGTCACCGGCTCGATCTACCAGATGCTCAATCACGGCATTTCCACCGGCGGATTGTTCCTGCTGGTCGGAATGCTCTATCTGCGCCGCCACACGCGCGAGATCAGCGAATTCGGCGGCTTGTGGAAGAGCGTGCCGGTTTACGCCGCGATCTTCATGGTTGTGATGCTCTCGTCGGTAGGCCTGCCGGGACTCAACGGATTCGTCGGCGAGTTCCTGATCCTGCTCGGAACCTTTCTGCGCGACTGGATCGCGGCGGCGTTCGCAGTCAGCGGCATCGTGCTCGGCGCGCTGTATCTTCTGTGGACCTATGAGCGCGTGATGTTCGGGCCGATCACTAAGGCGGTCAACGAGACGATTCGCGACCTGACCGGACGAGAGATCGCCGTGATGATTCCGGTCCTGGCGCTGATGCTCTTCATGGGGCTTTACCCGAAGCCTTTGATCGATCGAATGGAACCGTCGGTCGAAAAAATGCTCGCGCCGGTGCATATCGCGGAGGTTCGCCTCGAACAGAAGCGCCTTGATCGCGCGCTCGCGCAGCGCACCGCTCCGGCGCATGCGCCCAAACCTTCCGCGCTGACGGTGGCCGCAGAATGACGCCGCTCAACCTTGCCGCTATCAATTTCGCCTGGCTGCCGATCCTGCCACTGGTGATCGTCACGATCGCCGCGATGGCGGTGCTGCTGGCTGGTCTCCGTGTCGATGAAGAAGAGAGCGAAGGGCTCGGATGGCTCACGCTTGCCGCGCTCGGGATCGCGTTTATCTTTGCGCTCGGACTGGTCGGCCGCACCGGGGTCGCGTTCGCGGGCGCGATTTCGATCGACGGCTTCTCAGCCTTCTTTCAGCTCGTGATTCTCATTACCGCCGCCTTCGTGGTGCTGATGTCGCTGGATTATGCCGGCGAGAATCGCCTGCCGGGCGCCGAATACTACTCGCTGGTGCTGTTCTCGACCCTCGGAATGATGCTGATGGCGACGGCCGGGGATTTGATCATCATCTTTCTCGGACTCGAAACCATGTCGCTCGCGGTCTATGTGCTGGTCGGCATGCGCCGGCGCGATCCGCGCTCGAACGAAGCTGCGATGAAGTATTTCCTGCTCGGCGCGTTCTCGACCGGTTTCCTGCTCTACGGTATCGCACTCATCTATGGTGCAACGGGAACGATCAAGCTTGGACCGATCCACGCCGCACTCGCGAGCAACATGGCCTCGAACCATCTGCTGATGCTCGGCCTTGCGATGCTGGTGATAGGGTTCGGCTTCAAAATTGCGGCGGTCCCGTTCCACATGTGGACGCCCGACGTTTACGAAGGCGCGCCAACGCCGATCACGGCGTTTATGGCGGTCGGGGTAAAGCTCGGCGCGTTCGCCGCGTTCCTGCGCGTCTTTCTGATCAACTTCGGCCCGGTCAGCGCGCATTGGGCGATCGCGCTTTGGGTGCTGGCCGCCATTACGATGACCGCCGGCAACCTGATCGCGGTTGTACAGACGAATATCAAGCGGATGCTCGCGTACTCGGCGATCGCGCATGCAGGTTACCTGCTGGTCGGAATGACTGCGGCCGGACCGCAAGCCGGCTCGGCAGTGCTGTACTATCTGCTCGCCTACGCGTTCACCAATCTGGGAGCGTTCGCCGTGGTGGTGGCGCTGGAGCATCGCGCGAGTATCAGCGACGAGATCTCGGACTATCGCGGGCTTTCGCGCCGCGCGCCGGCTCTCGCCGCCGCGATGACGATCTTCCTGCTCTCGCTGACGGGTGTTCCGCCGCTGGCCGGCTTCGTGGGCAAGTTCTACATCTTCAGCGCGGCGCTAAGTGCGGGCTACGTCTGGCTGGTGGTGATTGCGGTGCTGAACAGCGTGACGTCCGCATATTACTACTTATACGTGATCGTCGCGATGTACATGGAAGAGGGCGACGGCATCGAGGTCGCGCCCATGATCGCAAAGCCAGCACTTGTTGCCGCGATTGGCTTGGCGCTGATCGCGACGATTTTAGTCGGCATCTATCCCGAGCCGTACATGAGCGCCGCCGCAAATGCCTATCAATCAGCGCTCAGCGCCGGCACGATCCACACTGCCGCGCTGCTCCCCTGATCGGGTCGCCCGGTATTATTCCACTTCCTTTCAGGGCGACGGATCAGACAGGGCGAGATCGACAACGTGGCGCTATCGCCGCTTGGGCTTCTTCGGCGCGGGACGCTTTACAGCCTTGCGCGACGGCGCGGCGGGCTTTTTCGCTACTGCTTTGGGTGCGGACACGGAGGTAGCGGCTCGCGCTGCTTCAGGTGCGTACGCGTCCGCCTCGATCTCGATCAGCATCCGCGGATCGACCAGTCGCCGCACCTCGACCATCGTGGTGGCCGGCGGCGATGCGGCAAAGAACTCGTGATGTGCTCGTGCGGCGTCGGCGAAACGTTCGATGTCGGTCACGAACATCCGCGTGCGCACCACGTTTTCGATCGTAAGTCCCATTCGCTCGAGCGCGGTGCGGATATTCGTCAGCGCCTGGCGCGTCTGGACATACATCTGGCCGGCGCCGGCGATGGTGCCGTGCCCGTCGGTCGCGGTAGTGCCGGAGACGGCGACCATATCGCCGAAGCGGACCGCACGCGAATATCCGACAATCGGTTCCCAAGTAGTGCCGCTCGAGATTCGCGCGAGTTGGCCCATCGCTGATGTCCTCCATACGCCCGCCGCGAGCCGGGCAGGCTGCGGACTCAGTTATCGCGCGACGGAAAGCTCTCTTCAAGCTCGCGCGCGACCGAGCGCATCGGCGGCCCGACCTTGTGCGATTCGGGCAAGAGCCATCGTACGATTGCGGAAATTCGCGAGATCAATACTGGCGGCTGGCGCCGCTCGCGATTCATATCCAGCTCGGGTTCGACGATTCGGCCGCGCCCGTTCGCCCCTATCGCGCTCGAAGCGAAAGAAAAACGCCTCTCCTCCACAACCTCATCCTCCCTGGTATTCCCAAATACCCTCCGGCCCGGCTGAGCCGTATCCGTATTTGATAATACAGAAACAATACAAACTGTCAAAATATGCGCCGCCTCAAGCCATCCAGCCGCGCAAGCCGCGCTCACTTTGGCCGCCCTTTCCACGCGCGCGGTGATGCCCTGACAGCGCACCGCGCGCGCCCGCGCTTGAAGTTGCGTTGCGCGTATCATATCCTTTGCGGCGCTTTCAGTTATTGCGCTATGGTTGAGCAAGGAATTTCAAGGAGGAAGCGATGCGCAAAGTCCTGCTTCTAGCACTAGTCACGATGTTCATGGGCGCTGCGGTTTCGGCCTGCAACAAGACTGACGAATCGGCTCCGTCTGCTCCCGAGGCAGCGGCTTCCGCGGCTGCGTCGACGGCTGCGTCCGATGCCGCCAGTGCTGCGGCCAGCCCGGCTGATATGTCCAGCCCTGCGGCGGCTGCCAGCCCGGCCGCGCCGTAATTCTCTCGACTGCTTATGGCTAGTCGCCGCGCGCCGGCCCTCGGTCGGCGCGCGGCGCACAATCCATCGGCAGGACCGTCTGTGCGGCGAGCCATAGCCTGCGCCGTCGCGTAGCCGCTTGTTCCCGGCCATGAATCAATTCTGTTGCCGCGCCGCCCTTTCGTGCTCCACGCGCCTTTGCTCTCGCGGACTGCTACGATGCCTCTGCCATGTCAGCCGCCGCGCCTGATTCGACCCGTCCCGAATCCAGAGAGCTGAAAGCCGGATTATCGCTGTTCGATTCCGCGACCATCGTCGCGGGCTCGATGATCGGCTCGGGAATCTTCATCGTCTCGGCGGATATCGTGCGCCACGTCGGGTCGCCGGCCGCGCTGCTCGCGGCCTGGATCGTCGCAGGCCTGATGACGATCGCGGGCGCGCTTGCTTATGGCGAGCTGGCCGCGATGATGCCGCAGGCCGGAGGACAGTACGTCTATCTGCGCGAGGCGTACGGCCAGCTTTGGGCGTTTCTTTTCGGATGGACGTTGCTGCTGGTGATCCAGACCGGCACTATCGCCGCCGTCGCAGTCGCGTTCGCGCGCTTCGGCGGTGTGATGTGGCCGGCACTGGGGGCGAACCTCTGGATTGGCGCGGGCAGCTTTGGAATTTCCGGCGAGCGATTGGGCGCGATCGCGGTTATCGCGCTGCTCACGGCCGCGAATCTGCGCGGTCTCGATCTCGGGAAGATGGTGCAGAATTCGTTCACGACCGCGAAGATCTTCTCGCTGCTGCTGATCGTCGTCGTCGGATGCATCCTGTTTCCGAACCCTGTCGCCGTGAAAGCGAATTTCGGCAGCGCGCATGCGTTCCTTTCCTCAGGAGTGATGAGCGCCGGTCTGTTGGCGGCGTTTGGCGCCGCGATGGTCGGGAGCCTGTTCTCCGCCGACGCCTGGGCCTCAGTCACGTTCACCGCCGCCGAGGTTCGCAACCCGCGGCGCGATTTGCCGCTGGCGCTCGCCCTCGGCACCGGCGTTGTGATCGTGCTCTACGTCCTGACCAACATCGCCTATCTGTGCGAGCTGCCCGCGGCCGGAACCGCCGGCGCCTCGAGTGTGATTGCGCGGGGAATCTCGCACGCCACCAGCGACCGGGTCGCCTCGGCCGCGATGCAGGTAGTATGGGGCCGCGCAGGCGCCACTCTGACCGCGATCCTCGTGATGATCTCCGCGTTCGGATGCGCCAACGGGCTGATCCTGACCGGCGCGCGCGTGATCTATGCGATGGCCAATGATGGGGTGTTCTTTTCGGCGGCGCGGCGGCTGAATCGCAATCGTGTTCCCGCGTTTGCTCTGGTCATCCAGGGTATCTGGGCAGGAGTCCTGACGCTTAGCGGCACTTACTCCGATCTTCTCGATTACGTTATTTTTGCGCAGCTTCTGTTCTACGTGCTGACTGTCGCCGCGGTGTTCGTGCTGCGCAGGACGCGCCCCGATACGCCGCGTCCGTACCGCGCGTGGGGATATCCTGTTGTTCCCGCCGCTTACATCGTCGCGGCCGTGGCGCTGATGCTGGATTTGCTGGTGGTCAAGCCGCGGTTTACATGGCCGGGGCTCGGAATCGTGATCGCGGGCGCGATTGTCTATTCGGCAATGCGGCGTCGTCCGACGGCCGCATAGCGGGTTACGGGGTTTTGCCGGGCGATCCGGTGGTGACTCCGGGCGCCGGACCGGAGCTCTCGTCGGTCGAGACGGCCTGCACCGGCTGTCCGGCGGCCGCACAATCGCTGGCGGTGAGTTTTTTTGCGCTGAATTCGCGTGCGATTCGATCGAGAATCACGGCGCTGCGCGCAGGCGATTGATTGCCAGCCAGTTTGAACAGCTCGGCCGCGTTTTTCGCGGCCGCGTCGGCGTCGGAATCCGTCTTCGGGATACCGTAAATCTGAAAGACGCGGCACAGCGATTGAAGCCCGTCATTGCGATCGGATGCGCTGAGCACCGCCGCGTCCTCGCCCGGCTCGGAAGGTCCTTGTACGCCGCGACTGCTCGAGAACATCCCGCTCACTCCGCGCAGCGCGGCCAGCACGACGATCACAATCACTGCGATCACGGCGCCGCGCCCAGCCTTCTGGCCGGGCGAAAGCTCGCTCCATGGGATGAGCTCGATTCCTTTGCGTTGTGGCGGTTGCGAGGCCGTATCGTTCACCCGCGGGCGCAGGAGCTCGCGCGATCGTAATGGAAGATCATGCTATCAGCGCGCTCCGAAATTCCAGCACGGTACCCAAGAAAGCTACATCGCACGGTATCAAAGTCAATACGACCCGCGAATTCCCCGTCTGGCCACGAATGATTCCAGTGCGCCTATTTCACCGCGTCGAGGAACCGCTGCGTGTCCACGTACTCGCGGATGCGGCGAATTTTTCCAGCCTCGATCTCGAAGATGAAGCAGTACTCGTTTTCGTAGTCTTTTCCGTTGCTGACCTTGCCGCGATTCGTCATCTCGACGATCACCGTGTCGCCGTCGCAATAGATTTTCCGGAACTCGCTCTTGAGTCCCTGCGGGAAAGTCGAGCCGATTCCCGACATGAAGCTCACGATCTCGTCCTTGCCCTTTTTGATTCCGGAAGTTCCCGGCAAATTTCCGGGGACCAGCCAGCTCACGTTGTCGGCCATGTTTGCGAAGGCAGCCTTAAGGTCGCCCTTGCCGAACGCCGCCCAGGTCTGCTTGATGAGTTCCTTGTTCTGCTCCGGCGTCATCGCTGATGCTCCTTGTCCGAAATCGGTCGATTCAATCGCATTCAACAAATATCGCGTTTCACCCGGCCGAGGCTATCAGGATGCGCGGGCGAAAAAATCGCGCCGCCGCCGTCGCTGACACTGGCGCGAACACCTGCCATACTTCAACGCGGAGCGGGCGACGGATGCATTCACGGCATCTTCTCAGAGCTGCGATAAAGTCGGTGTCAGCCGTCGCGCTGATGCTGATACTTTCGATTGCGCTGGCAATTTTGGCGACGCCCGCGCGCGCGCAGGACGATTCGTCCCAGAGTTCAGATTCCGCGTATCAAGACGCCCAGACCGTCCCGAACACCGACATGTCCAGTCCGGATTCGGGCGACGACGGCCAGAGCGTCAGCATACCGATTCCGGGAGGCGGTGAGGTAACCGCTGACGGTCCCGCCTCCGATCAGCAGGAGTCGCCTCCCGGCCAGAACTGGAGCACAGACAGCGAGCAGCCCAACAGCGTCGGCGGCGGCGCGGGAAACCCGCAATAGCGGCTGCTCGACAATCTCGCGTGAGAATTCGTTCCCTTTTTCTCCGACATCGCCCATCCCACTGAACTGCTTTCGCGAGTGACGAGATTCCTCGCGATCCGCGCCGCGCGAGACGATCTGCGCGCGAGACGATCTGTATGACGCGAAACTCGCGGTAGACTCGCGCTCGGAATGACAGTTTCCGCGTATCTGGTGTCATTCCGAGCGCGAGCGGTCGGTTAGGTATCGCCGGGCGTGTCACGTCGAGTGGCAGGCGTCGCGAGGAATCTCGCCACCCGCGAAAGCAGCCATCGCAATGAGCCGCGCAAAGTCGCGCGGACAAGAAAAGGGTCTAGCCGCTACATCCCGGAGGTGAAGACATAGCCGCCCAATTGCGCGGAATAGACTCCCGACGCCTCGGTGGATTGCTCGCCGGCTTGCGGCGGTGTCACCGCCTGATCGTTCCAGGTGAATGACTTCGCGCCGGTCTGGCGCCTTATCGTTGTTATCTCCACGGTGCTGGCGGTGGCATCAAATGAGAACGATATATCGACCGAGTCGGTGATGATCGGCTCTCCCGCCGAGAACGCGGCCGCGTTGTCGATCGAAATCGGCGCGCGATCCGGATGGAAATAGACCGTGCGCGTGCCGCGCGCACGACCGGGGAGGCGGGTATTGTCGCCCGCTCGCGAGGTCACGACAAAATCGATTTGGTAGGTGAACAATCCTTCGCCGAAGTCGCCGCTCGGATCGGTGTGCGCGAAGGGCCATCCGTGGATTATCCCGCGAATCGTTCCGCGCTGGGCTCCTGCGTTCGAGTCCGCGAGCGTCATCACGGCGCTCGGCGCGTCCGCCTTGTAAACCTGACGCTCAATTATGGGAAAAGGGCCGCCGCTGACGATATCGCCCGATTCCGCCGGGATCATCCCGCCGCATCCCGCAATCAGCAGCGCCAGCCCCAACCCGAACATCCTGCACTCAAACGGTCGCATCACCATCCACCCTTCCCCCTCCTCCGCGATCCCCGCGGTTTCAGTACGCCGCTTCGAGCAGTGCGACCAACTCGCGCTCGGTGACTTCGCGACCCACCACGTTCGAGGCCGCAACCTCCGCCAGCACCGTGGCCGCGATCCGGCCAATCTCCTCGTGCGGAACGCCGACGTCGCGCAGGCGCGTTGGGACCTCGAACTGCTTGATGAATTGCGCCGCTCGATCCGCGCACTCAAGCGCGGCGGCGCGCGGCTTGGCGGCGTCGAAGCGCAGCCCGAAGCCTTGCGCGATCGCGCCGAAACGCTCGGGCGCGATGCCCGCCATGAACCGCATTACATGCGGCAGCGTGATGCACGAGGTAATTCCGTGCGGCACGTTCCAGTAGGGTCCGATCTGATGGCCGAGCGCGTGGGAAATTCCCGCACGCGTATTCGTCATCCCGAAGATCGAAAGCCACGCCGCGAGCTGGCATTGCATCCGATGCTCCGTCTGCTCGGGACCCGCCGTCGCCATCGAGGGCCGCAGATGCGCCACCAGCATCGCGATCGCTTTCGCGCACAGCGTGTCGGTTACGACCTGCCGCCGCGTCGAGTACGACGACTCGACGGCGTGGTCGAGCGCGCGCATCCCGGTGGAGGCCCACAGCCACGCGGGAGTCTCCGCGGTCAGGTCGGGATCGAGAATCACAGTGCGCGGCTGCACGCGCGGATCTCCGGTGCCGCCTTTGTGCCGCGTGGCCTCGTCGGTCATGCCACCGAACGCGGTGAACTCGGCGGCGGAGAGCGTAGTTGGAATCGCGATATGAACCGTTTCGCGCGCGAGACTGCCCTTCAGGAGCCGCACTCCCGCGATTTTCGCCATGTCGATCGGGCTGCCGCCGCCGAAGCTGACGAAGGCGTCGGCCTCGAGGCGAACGGCGTCGGCGACCAGCGCGTCCACGGTTTTCGACGGCACGTGCTGCGCCGCTCCGGTGAAGGCTCCCGCCAGTGCGCTGCCCGCGGCGTGTTTGACGCTCTCGAGCAGGCGCGACGCGCCCAGAGATTTGCCGGTCACGATCAACGCGCGTCGGACGCCCCGCCGGGAGAGCTCCTCGCCTAGCGCCGCGATCTTCCCGGCGCCGAAGATCACGCTTTCAAGATTGCTGAACCGATAGACGCCTGCGGTTTGATCCATCGCTGTTCCTTCGCGGCTCTTCAGCCTGCTGTTGGCTGAGAATCCGATGGCAAAATCCTACGGCAAAACTCTACGGCAAAACTCTACGGCAAAACTCTACGGATTGATAATAACGACCGTACCAATTGGCAGTATCCGGTGAAGCTCCCCCACGTCGCGGTTGTCGATCGAGATGCACCCCGTAGTCCAGTTGATATCGCCCGCATTGAGCAGCGGCACGTCGGTGCCGTGGATTCCAATCGACCCGCCCTCACCGACTACACGGCCGTCGCGGGCGCCCGGAGCCAGGTCGTCGGGGCGTAACGCAGCGTATCGCAATCGATCGATCGCGTTTGGGTAGTCGAGCGTCAAAAACCAGTGCCAGCGCGCGCTCGGATGCTTTCCGCTGATCACGTAAACGCCCTCGGGCGTGCGCCGGTCTCCTTCATAGAGTTTGGTCCCATGCTCGCGCGAGCGGCCAAACACGGCGTGGTAATCCCTGAACAGCTCGCCCTTGTAATAGACGTCAAGCTGATGGCGCGATTTGAAGACCATCACCGCCCAATTCGCCGGATCCTGATACGATCCGTCGCGCGTATGATAGTAGGCACGCTCGCCCGCGCTGAGCGCCTGAGCCGGAACATGATGGTCTTGCGCCGGTGCTCCGGTTCCAGCGCAGCACCTCGCTGACGGCGCTGCTGGCGAGGGGTTCGCGGCCGGCGACTCGCCCGCGGATGGCGATGCCTGTGCGGCGGCGTGCTCGACCTGGAAGGCTGCTGTGCCCGGCTGTGGCGCCCATTCCGTGGAGGTCGGGGGAGAAATTTCGGCCGCGGGCGACGGGATCGGAGAAGAAGCAGTGGTTATCGCCGTCGTGGCCGCCGGCGAGGACTGTTGTTGCGCGGACAGGGAATTCGGCAATATCGCGAGGGCCGCGAGCATCAGGATCGCGATCGCGCCAGCGCGCATTCGTATCGCGAATCGGTTCACGCGTAGCATATCTTTGGCCGCATCATCCTCTCGAGGTCTATTTTGAAAACGCCATCGTCCCGCGTCAATTATAAGTGAAGCGCAAATCCTCGCGGATACTATGCGAGAGGAGAGAATACACGATGGAGACCAATCTTGCGCGCGCGATGACGGCGCTTACGACCGGAATCTACGTGCTGACGGTGGCCGACGGCGCACGACGCCACGGGATGTCGTCGTCGTGGGTGACCCAGGTCTCGGGCGAACCGCCTCTGGTGATGGCGTCGGTCGATAGCAACCACTTCACCGCCGGAATAATCGCCCGCACCGGAGCTTTCGGGTTGAACGTCGTCGGCGCACGCGGCCGCGAGCTCGAGGACTACTTCTACTCGGCGCGTTCGCGTCGCCCCGACAATCTGGAAGACCTCAACTACTCGCTCTCGCCGACGCTCGGCGTCCCATGGCTCGGCCTCGCGGCGATCTCGCTCGAAGCGCGGGTGATCCAGAGCGTCCTGGCGGGTGACCACACGCTGCACATTGCGGAACCGGTAAGAGTACGAATAGCCGCCGGCGATCGTCCGTTGACCTCGCTCGATCTCGACTACGTCTACGTCGGCGGCACGCAGGTAATAGCCCGCGACCGCACCGGCTGGGATTGAGACGGCTATCTAGTCGTCCAGAGAAGATTCAGCGCTCTAAATTGACGCGCTTGGAAATCGTCTGATAGCATCCGCGCGCGGAGAGCTTTTTGCGATGCCGATTGAAAAAAATGAACTGCGCCGCGTGATGGGTCATTTTGCCACCGGCGTTACCGTCATCACTTCCCTTCGCGCGTCAGGCGAGATGCACGGCCTGACCGCGAACGCATTCTCCTCGGTCTCGCTCGTGCCGCCGTTGCTGCTGATTTGCGTGGATAAGAAGGCCGAGAGCTATCCGTGCTTCGAAGAGAGCAAGGTTTTCACCGTCAATATCCTGTCGGCAGAGCAAGAGGCGCTGTCACGAAAATTCGCGGTCAGCGGAGGCAACAAGTTCGAGGGCGTCAGCTATCGGCTTGGCGCCAACGGCGCGCCGATTCTCGACGGCTCGATCGCGTATCTAGAATGCAGGCTCTCCGGCAGCATGGACGCCGGTGACCATACGGTCTATCTGGGCGAGATCGAGCAGGCCGAGACGCACGAGGCGAAGCCGCTGCTGTTCTTCCGGGGCGGCTATCGTGAACTCGGCGACTAGTTGCACGCTGATTCCTGTGAGCGCCGGCGCCTACCACCCCCGCTCGCGCTGAAAATCCCTTGTGGCTGCATCACTTCCAGGACTGAGCGTCTTCCTGCCCTCGCATAACGAGGAGGAAAATGTCGAACGCGTAGTCCGTGGTTACCTGGTTGAGCTGCCAAACGTTGCCGCCGACTACGAGGTGATCGTCGTCAACGACGGCAGCCGCGATCGCACCGCCGAGGTCGCTGCCCGCCTTGCGGCAGAAAATCCTCACGTCAAGGTCGTCAATCACGAGGTTAATCGCGGCTATGGCGGCGCGGTTATCTCGGGAATCCGTGCGGCCTCGATGCCCTATGTAATGCTGTCGGACGGCGACGGCCAGTTCGATCCCAAAGATGTCGAAAAACTCGCGGCGTTCATGCCCGAATTCGACGTGGTCGTCGGCCGCCGAGCGCGTCGCGCCGACCACCTGATTCGCAGGATCAACGGGAAGGCGTGGACGCTTCTGGTCCGCGTCGTGCTGGGCGTGACGATCACCGATATCGATTGCGGCTTCAAGATGTTCAAGCGCGAGTTGCTCGAGGGGATGGAGTTGCGGGCGCACGGCGCGATGATCTCGACCGAACTGATGGCGCGGCTTATGGGCCGCGGCGCGCGAATCAAGGAGGTCGATGTACAGCATCTGCCGCGTACCGCGGGCGAGCAGAGCGGGGCGAACCTTCGGGTCGTGATGCGTGCGTTTCGAGAGCTGTTCGTCCTATATGCAGAGCTTCGCGCCGAGCGCCGGCGTCAGCCTTAAACGGGATATCGCGATAGACCGATTCGTTTAGCGTGGCCGCGCGGCCCAGGAAATCGCCACGATTCTCAAGTGCTTTACCCTATTGCGCCGATGGCACGGCAATGGCTATATGCTTTGCGAATATTGGCCCAATAAAGGGCCTCAAAGGTTCAAGGAGACCACAGTACCATGAAGCGTACCCTTTCGATTCTTTCCGCCGTCGTATTCGCTGCCTCGATGGCGGTACCAGCGTTCGCGCAAGCCCCGGCTGCGGCGGGCGCGGCTGATTCGGCGGCCCCTGCGGCGGCATCGAGCCCGTCTGCGACGAAGCATCATCATTCTCATCATCACAAGGCCAAGAAGAGCGGGACAGATTCGAGCTCGGGTTCCGGTGCGAGCAATGCGGGCGCTCCAGCCTCGGCAGCCAGCCCGGCGGCGAACTAATCGACTAGCGATCTTGATCCAATCCGCCGGAGGACGGCCCGACCGTCCTCCGGTTTTCTTTGCGCGAGGTCCGGACCGACTCCGGCGGGGTGCCCAGCGACCGAATCGGCGCACGATAACGCGTCCAAACTCATTTCACTCGTTTTACTGCCTCAATTTTCCTGCTAAATTCATCATTGCGCCTGAATTCATACGGGAGCAGGCGCTTGCGTGTTGCCAAATCGCCGCGGCTGGGCCCTGATTCTTAGCTTGCTGATCGCGCTGGTTTTCCAGATGCGAACGGTGGCCCGCGCGAGCATTTCGCAACCCTCCTCGGACCCGCAGGTCTGCGATCCCCTCGCCGATTATTTCCTCGGTATGGAAGATTACCCCGAGGCAATTCGCCGCCATCGAGCCGTCATCCAGCAACATCCGGGGAACGCTCTGGCGCACTATCATCTCGGCTTCGCCTACGGCCTGATGGGGGAGCATCAACTCGAGCTCAGCGAGTATCAGAGGGCGATCAGTCTCGGACTTGATGACTGGCAGTTATTCTTGAACCTGGGCCTTCTCTATCTGGACAACGGGCAGTTGCGCGACGCGACCGAGGTTCTGCGCCTGGCAACGCTGCTCGGCCCGGATCATCCGGAGCCGCATTTCAATCTTGGACTCGCCTATGAGAAGCGCGGGATGCTTGAGTCGGCGGAGCAGCAGATGCTGCTCTCGCTCGAAATCGATCCCGACCAGGTGGACGCGCACAACACTCTTGGCGCAATCTACGCGGAAGAGGGCAAGTACATGCGCGCCAGCCAGGAATGGAACGAGATCGTGCAGGCCAATCCCGATTACGCGCCCGCGCGCGCAAATTTGAACATCCTGGAGCGCGTCGAGCGCGGCCAGATTCGCAATACTTCCGCGCCCGACGGCTTTGCCGGTGAGCGCTAGCCCTCGCGGCAAAGACGATAGCGCGCTTTCGCGAAAGAAGAGGCAGGTGGTGGAACAGGTGGTGGCTTCAGATGGGTGGAAGAAAGTCTTTCGCGTGGCGGCGGCCGCCGCTTGCGTGATCGCGCTGGCGGCCTTGTCGCCGGGCAGCGCGCGTGCGTCGGTGCGGCATCATCATAGGCACGCGGTTACCAAACGCGCGCCAACGCATACCGCCGTCGAGCCATACAAGGGCGCGCTTTTAGAAGACGCCGACAGCGGCAAGGTCCTCTACGAAGACAACCCCGACATGGAATGGCCGCCGGCCTCGATGGCCAAGATGACGCTGCTGCTGGTCGCCGAAGATCAGATTAAAGCCGGCCGCGTGCATCTGACCGATCCGGTCCGAATTTCCGAACGTTCAGCGCATACGATGGGCTCAAGGCTGGGATTGGTCGAGGGACAGGTGTATCCGCTCGGCGAACTGATGAAGGCGGCGCTGATCAAGTCGGCCAATGATGCTGCCGTAGCAGTGGCGGAGAAAATCGGCGGCTCGGTCGAGGCGACGGTGCGGATGATGAATCTGCGGGCCAAAAGCCTCGGGATGGATCACACGGAATATCACACGGTTGATGGCTTGCCGCCGCGTCCGGCCCACGACGTTGACCGTACCAGCGCGCGCGACCTGGCAACTGTCGCTCGCGCGATTATTCGCAGCACCAATCTTCTCCAGTGGTCGAGCCTCGAACAAACCGATTTCGATGGCGGTGTCTGCATGCTGCATACCACCAACCATTTGATCGGACACTTCGAAGGATGCGACGGACTCAAGACCGGATTTACGTTTCAGGCGGGCTTCAACGTGACCGCGACCGCACGACGCGGCAATATGCGCCTGATTGCGGTGGTGCTGGGTGCGCCGTCCAACCCGCAGCGCTTCGCGCAGGCGGCCAAGCTGCTCGAATGGGGTTTCGATCACTATACGGCGGTCTCGCTCCTGAAATCCGGCCAGCCGCTGCCGGTCCAGGTGCAAGCCGAGTCAGGGAAAATGATCCAGCCGATTGCCGCAACCGATCTGAGAGTCGTACTGCCCAAGGACGACGTCGGATCGCTCAAGGTCACCTATCAGGTGCCGAACGCGGTCAGCGGTCCGATTACCAGCGGCGAGACTTTGGGGCGTGTAGTTGCCCGCGATCGCGGCGAAGAGATCTCAGAAACCGCGGCGGTGAGCCCGATCGCGGTGGGCGCGCCAGTGGCGGCGCAGGACTCCGACGGCTGGAGTCCGCCACGTCCGACTGCATACAATGAGTCGGCTGGAATCCAGGAGTCCCAATGAAAATAGCTTCCAAAATCCGCAATCGCCGCAATCGCAAACTCGCCCGCAAGCGGCGCACCAACCCGGTCCAGGCCAAGTCGCGCCTGCGCAGGATGCGCCGCAGCCGAATCCGCGGCAAGTAGTGAAAAGAATTTCCGTGTCATGCCGGAGGGTGGCATCGATGGCACCGGCTTCGGCCGGTGCGGGAATCCACAGGCTAAAGCCTGTGCCATGAGGAATCTCGATCTTCCGCATCGTTTCTGATTGCCAAGCTGGCCGACGAGCCGTCGGCCACCACTGACAGAAGAACAGCGATTCGCCGGTGAGGACCGGGGGATCGTCCACCCATTAGCGAATCGGCGGATACCGACCATTCATGGTCGGTTGTGGGAACTTGCGGGGTCCGTAAATTGACAGGCCCCCTGCGCGACAGATAGCTTTGATCGTGCACCGTTTAATTCCCTACATCGGAGATTCCATCTGCACGACGCATCGGTAATTGCCGTCATCCCGGCGCGTTATGCGTCGACGCGTCTGCCCGCCAAGGCGTTGGCGGAGATCGACGCGGTGCCGATGATCGTCCGAGTATGGCGGCAAACTGCGATGGCGCGGCAGATCGCGCGCGCGATCGTCGCGACCGACGACGAGCGGATCGCCTCCGCGGTGCGGGCGGCAGGCGGCGACGCGATCATGACTTCGCCGGCGCATCCGAGCGGCACCGATCGTATCGCTGAGGTTGCCCGGAAAATCGAAGCGGACGTCTACATCAACGTGCAGGGCGATCTGCCGTTCATCAGCCCCGCTGATCTCGACGCGCTCGCGGCGCCGATGCGCGCCGACGCTTCGCTCGCGATGGCAACACTGGCGACGCCGATTACAGGCGCGCATGAGTGGACTAATCCCAACGTCGTGAAGGTGGTGTGCGCGGCCAACGGTGACGCCCTGTATTTCTCTCGCGCGCCGATCCCGTTTCCGCGCGATCGCGAGGAGATTCCCGCCGTCGCGATGCGCCATATCGGCGTGTATGCATACCGGCGCGGCTTCCTGTTGAAGTTTGCCTCGATGGCGCAAGGAGTTCTCGAGCGGATCGAAAAACTCGAGCAGTTGCGGGCGCTCGAAAATGGTCATGCGATTCGCGTGGTCGCCTCGGTGGCGCCCTCGCTTGAAGTTGACACAGCCGAGGACCTTGCGAGGGCCCGGGCTTTTGCGTCGTCCACACGGCGGACGTAGAGGAGAGGCAAGGTGGAACGCGGCAAAACCAAATTTATCTTCGTCACCGGCGGCGTGATCTCGGGACTGGGCAAGGGACTCGCGGCGTCGTCGCTCGGGGCGCTGCTCGAGGCTCGCGGCCTCAAGGTCACGCTGCTCAAGATGGATCCCTACATCAACGTCGATCCCGGCACGATGAGCCCGACCCAGCACGGCGAGGTCTTTGTCACCGACGACGGCGCAGAAACCGATCTCGATCTCGGCCACTACGAGCGCTTCGTGCAGACCACGATGAGCAAGCGCAACAATTGCACCACCGGCCAGATTTACGACACGGTTATCCAGAAAGAGCGGCGCGGGGACTATTTGGGCGCGACCGTGCAGGTGATTCCGCATATCACCGACGAGATCAAGCGGCGCATCCTGGCCGCAGCCGAGGGCGCCGATCTGTGCATCGTCGAGATCGGCGGCACGGTCGGCGATATCGAGAGTCTGCCGTTTCTGGAAGCGGTGCGCGAATTCCGCTGGGACCTTGGGCCGCGAGAACGTGCTCTACGTGCATCTGACGCTGGTGCCGTATATTCCAACCGCTGGCGAGGTGAAAACGAAGCCAACCCAGCACAGCGTCAAAGAGCTGACCGGGCTCGGGATTCAGCCGGACATCCTGCTCTGCCGATGCGATCGGCCGCTCGACAAAAAAGTCAAAGCCAAGATCGCGCACTTCTGCAACGTCGAGGAAGGATGCGTGATCGCCGCGCCCGACGTGCCGACGACGATCTATGAAGTGCCGCTGCGGTTTCATGAAGAGGGCTTTGACGCGCGCGTGTGCGAGAAGCTCAACATCTGGACCGGCGCGCCGAATCTTTCCAAGTGGCGCCGGATCGTGAAGACCGCGCAAAATCCGAAGATCCAGGTGAACGTTGCGATCGTCGGCAAGTACGTCAACCTGGCTGATTCCTACAAGAGCCTGCACGAGGCGATCGCGCACGGCGCGATCGCAAACGAAGCCAAAGTCACGATCGATTACGTCGATTCCGAAGAGCTCGAAAAACAATCGCCCGAAGAGCGCCTGGCCGGCGCCGACGCGATCATCGTGCCCGGCGGATTCGGCGCTCGCGGCACCGACGGCAAGATGCGCGCAGTGCGTTTCGCGCGCGAGAATCAGGTGCCGATTCTCGGCATCTGCTACGGCCTGCACATGATGGTGATCGAGGCGGCGCGCAACCTGCTCGGATTGCGCCGCGCCAACTCGCGCGAAATTTCGGAAGACACGCCCGATGCGGTTATCGACATCATGGAGTCGCAGCGAGATCTCGAAAAAAAGGGCGGCACGATGCGCCTGGGCGCGTGGCCCTGTATCGTCAAGCAAGACTCGCTTGCCTACGGACTCTATCGCCGCGGCAAGATCTCCGAGCGCCATCGGCATCGCTATGAGGTGAACAACGCCTATCGCGATCAGCTCGAACAGGTCGGCCTGATCGCGACTGGAACCTCGCCCGACGGGCAGTTGGTCGAGATCATGGAGCTCAAGGGGCATCCGTGGTTCCTTGGATGCCAGTTTCATCCGGAGCTGAAGTCTCGCCCTCTCGACTGCCATCCGCTGTTCCGTGGATTGATTCGTGCGGCAGTGCAGCACCGCACCCAGAGCGGACGCAAACGCGCCACCGTCAGGGAGCTTCGGTCCGTGTCGTGAAGGTGACGCCGGTAAAAGTGGGCGACGCGGTGTTCGGTGGCGAGGCGCTGGTTTTGATCGCGGGACCATGCGTGATCGAAAGCGCCGAGGCATGCATCCGCCACGCAGTGGCGATTTCGGAGATCGCGCGGCGGGCCGGATTTCCGTACGTGTTCAAAGCCTCGTTCGACAAGGCCAATCGCACCAGCCACAAATCCTTTCGTGGCCCGGGCATCGATGCGGGACTCGAGATTCTGTCGCGCGTGAAACGCGAGACGGGCGTCGCAATTCTAACCGACATCCACGAGGCTGCGCAGGCGAAACGCGCGGCCGAGGTCGTCGATATTCTCCAGATTCCCGCGTTGCTCTCGCGCCAGACCGATCTCATTCACGCCGCCGCCGAAACCGGATGCGCCGTGAATATCAAGAAGGGACAGTTTCTGGCGCCTTGGGATATGCGCGCTGCGCTTGAGAAAGTCACCGAGTGCGGCAATCGGCGTGTGATGCTGACCGAGCGCGGTTTCAGCTTCGGCTACAACAACCTGGTGACCGATCCACGCTCGCTCGTGATCATGCGCGGCTTCGGCTATCCGGTAATTTTTGACGCGACTCACTCCGCGCAGCTTCCCGGAGCGGGCGAGGGTGGCAAACAGTCCAGCGGCCAGCGCGAGTTCGTTGCGCCGCTGGCGCGCGCGGCGGTTGCGGTCGGAGTCGACGGCATTTTCATGGAGGTGCACGAGGATCCCGATCGCGCGCTCAGCGACGGTCCTAACTCCTATCGCCTCGACGAGCTCGCCACCCTGCTCGGTGATCTGAAACGGATCGATCAATGCGCGCGTGAGGCCGCCTCGCGCAATTGAGGCTGGCTCCGATCACGTAGCGGCGTGCATAGCAAGACGCGTCTAACGGTGCCGTGAGGGCATTCAAACAGAGCTTTGGTTTACTTGAAAAAACCTGCTTGATACCTTGAACCTACGGGTATGATCGATGAGTTTGAAGCTTATCGCCAAGGCACTTGCGGCGTTCGGTGCGGCCGCAATCGTAGTGCTTCTGGCAGTTACCATTTACGTCGTGCGGCATCGCGAGGACGCGCAGGCGCTCACTAAAGTCGCCAGCGTGCTGCCCGACTCACTTCTCCACGCGAAGAATTTCCATTGGACCCAGATGAAGGGCAGCGAAATGCAATGGGTCCTCTCGGCGTCCGACGCGAGCTACTCCGCCGATCGCACCGGCGTCAAGCTTGTCAACGCGAACCTGGCGATGACCTCGAGTGACGGCAAGGAAGTTCACGTCACTGCCCCGCAGGCGCTGCTGTACATGGACGGGAATCATATCCATCGCGCGGACCTTAGCGGCGGTGCTGTGCTTCGCTACGGTGATTTCGTCCTGAGTACCGATGCGGTGAGCTTCGATCCCGACGCGGATACGGTCAACGCCAGTGGCTTGGTAACGGTCGAAGGAGAGGGCGTGAAAGTCACCGGAATTGGACTAACCGGCAGCCCCAAGACGCGAGTCTTCCAGTTGCATCAGCAGGTACGGACCGAGATTCAGCCGAAAAAGGACAGCGGTGCGAAGATCAAGAAGAGCTGAACGCTCGCCCCGTCCGGCGCGGATGTTCTGCGCCGCGGCGATTGCGGCGATCGCAATCGCGCTTGCTCCGTCGGCGTTCGCTCAGAGCGGCGGAGACTCCGGCGGCGCGCTCGGCGATTCGATTCGCGCCGGGAGCGGCGGTGCGCCATCGGCTCCGGCTGCTGCGGCGTCAGTTGCGCCCGACGTGGTTGATCAATTCAATTCCAACGGCGATTCGATCACGGTGGTCGGCGGTGCTCCCGACGCGGCTGCTTCACCCGCTGCGGATAGCGGCGCCGCTCCCGCGGTTGTGAGCGCACCTCCCGCGCAAGCCGCTCCGTCAGTTGCTGCGGCACCTTCTCCAGAGGCCGCGCCGTCTTTCGCAGCCGCACCTTCTCCAGAAGCTGCGCCATCGTTTGCTGCCGCAGCCTCTCCGGAGGCTGCACCCTCGGTTGCAAACGCGCCGGCCGCCGAGTCCTCACCGTCATTCGCTGCTGCGCCATCGCCGGAGGCTGCCCCTTCATTCGCTGCCGCACCATCGCCGGAAGCTGCGCCGTCGTTTGCAGCGGCACCCTCTCCTGAAGCAGCGCCATCTGTGGCAGCCGTATCGGTGCCGGAAGCTGCGCCTCCGGTTGCGAGCGCTCCCGTAGCTGACGCGTTTCCAACCGCCAGTATGCCGCCACCAGCGATCGTGAGCTCGCCCGCCGCCGAGGCATCGATCGCGGCAGTTCCGGCCGCAGAGCCCTCGACCAGCCTGGTCCCTGCAACTCCGGAGGCAGCCGTGACGCCTGCGGCGGCATTCGCGGCGACGCCGGCAATCTCCGCAGTGGCGAGCGCGCCGAAGCCGCGCGCCGCGAAAAAAGAAAAAGAAGCGACTCAAGTCGCGTCGGCGGGTCCGTCAAATGGGCAGGATCAGGGCGGCGCTTTTGGCGGGCTTCAGTTCTCGAACAACAAGTCGCCGATCAATATCACCTCCGACACGATGGCGCTTGATTACAAAGGCAACTCGGTTCTGTTTACCGGCCATGTAAATGCCGTCCAGGCAACTGGCCATCTGACAAGCGATCGGTTGCGCGTGAATTACGGACAGGGTTTCAAAGACGTGCGAGAAATGATCGCCGACGGCAACGTGCGTATCAGCCAGGACACGCGCTGGGCCACCGGCGACCATGCGGTGCTGGATCAGACCAAACACACGGTGGTGCTCACTGGCAGCCCGGTCGTGCACGACGGCACCGATCAGATTACAGGGCGGCGGATAACGGTTTATCTCGACACGGGCAAGAGCGTGGTCGAGGGCGCGAGCGCCGTGATTTTCCCGAAATCGTCGTCGCCGGGCCAGACACAGGCTGAAAATTCCGGGGGCAACGCAGCCCACACGCCGTGATATTGTTGAGTCAATGGCGCTCGAGGTAAAGCTCGGACAGAATCTGCAGCTCCGCCAGCAACTGGTGATGACCCCCCAGTTGCAGCAGGCGATCAAGATTCTGCAACTCTCGCTCCCGGAACTTGAAACGATCGTGCAATCGGAACTCGAGCAGAATCCGATGCTCGAGCCGCTCGATCAGAGCCCGGCCGAAGCCGCCGGCGACACCCCGATACCCGACGAAGACAGCGTTCCGCCCGAGCCCGATCGTGCGGAGGCCGAAGTCTCGCCCCCCGGCGACGAGCCAATCGACGACTGGGAGCCGGGTGCGGGCGCTCCTGAAGAGCCGATCCGGCCACTCGAGACCGAATCGCACGACGCCGCGATCGAGATGCGCGACAACGACGGACTCGAAAAGCTCGACTGGCGCGAATACCTGGAGACCTACTCGAACAACTGGCAGGAAAGCGCGCCGCCCGACAACGACGACGACCATCGCAGCGCCCTCGAAAACACCGCCCTGCGCCGCGGATCGATCGAAGACCATCTGATGTGGCAGCTTCGGATGTCCAACCTCTCCGAGCCCGACCAGCTAATCGGCGCCACGATCATCTACAACCTGAACGACGACGGCTATCTCGAAACCCCTCTCGAGGAGCTGGCCACGCAGCTCGAAACCACCGCTGCTGAGGTCGAGCGTGTACTGAAAGGCGTGCAGCGTTTCGATCCGCCGGGGGTAGCGGCGCGCAATCTCCGCGAATCCCTGCTCATCCAGCTCGCGAACCTGGGCATGGAGGATTCGCTGTCCGCAAAGATGGTCAGCGAGCATCTCGATCTGCTGGAAAAGCATCGCTACGGCGAAATCGCCAAGCAGCTCGGCGTCACAGTCGAGATGATCGGGCAGGCGCACAAGATTATCGCGCTGCTCGAACCCAAGCCGGGGCGCGACTACGGCGGCGCGGAACCGACCTACGTCGTCCCCGACGTATATATCCACAAGCTCGGCGAAGACTACATGGTGACGCTAAATCGCGATGCGGTTCCGCGCCTGCGGATCGCAGGCTACTACCAGCGCGTGATGAACGACGTCAATTCGGCGCCGGAAACGCGCGAGTACCTGCAGGAGCGGCTGCGCTCGGCCAAGTGGCTGGTCAAGTCGATCTACCAGCGCCAGCAAACCATCTTCAAGGTCGCCAACTCGATCGTGAAGTTCCAGCGCGCATTCTTCGATCACGGGGTTAGTCATCTAAAGCCCCTGGTGCTGAAGGACGTGGCCGAAGATATCGGGATGCACGAGTCGACCATCAGCAGGGCCACCGCGAACAAATATGCGCATACGCCGCAAGGCATCTTCGAGCTCAAGTTTTTCTTCACCTCGGGGGTCAAGGGTTCCTCCGGAGAAGACGTCAGCGCCGAAACTGTGAAGGAGAAAATTCGCGAACTGGTCTCCGCCGAGGAACCGAATAATCCGCTTTCGGACCAGGCGATTGCCGAGATGCTGCGCGTGCGCCAGATCAATATCGCGCGGCGCACGGTTGCCAAGTACCGGCAGGCGCTCGGAATCCTGCCCTCGGCGAACCGCAAACAGGTCGGATGAAAACTTCCGCCCAAACGCGAGGCCGTATGCAAGATAAACAAACCCAAGGAAAGCGCAGCCGTGCCGCAGTTCGGAAAACCCGGCGTACCGCCCGAATTGGCAGAGCTGTACCGACGACCGTAACTGTGACCTTTCGTCACGTCGAACCCACCGATGCGCTCAGGCTCTATGCCGAACGCAAGCTGGCTCATCTCGGAAAATACGCCAAGCAGGCCTGCGCCGCGCATCTAATCCTGTCGGTTGACAAATATCGCCAGCACGGTGAAGTTACTGTCCAATCGGGGCGTATCTCCGTGACCGCCGAGCAGGAATCGAAGGATCTTTACTCGGTAATCGATCAGCTCGCGGACATCGCGGGGCGCCAGTTGAAGCGGCATATCGAAAAAAATACCGCGCGCAAAGTGCGTTCGCCCTCGACCGGCGAGGTCTTGAGCGCGGCCGAAGAGATAAAACCCTAGGCGAGCGTAACCGCCGGCCGCGCATGAGGATCATTTCGCCGGAAAAGTCTGTCGATAGGAAGATTCGCTCCAAGAAAAAGACATCCTGATGAAGATCACCGAAATTCTGAGCTCCGAGATGGTTCTGCCCGACCTTAAGGGAAACACCAAACCCGAAGTGCTGGGCGAGTTGGCGGCGGCGCTCTCCGCACAGTACTCGGAGATCAAACTGGCCGACCTGACTGCCGTGCTGCTCGAGCGCGAACGGCTGGGCTCGACCGCGATCGGCGACGGAATCGCGATCCCGCACGGCAAACTTCCGCGGGTCACGAAAATCCTGGGCGCCTTCGGGCGGCATCGCGCTGGGGTCGACTTCGAATCGCTCGACGGGAATCCAACCCAGTTGTTTTTCGTGCTGGTCGCACCCGAAGACTCGGCGAGCCTGCACTTAAAAGCGCTGGCGCGGGTTTCGCGTCTGCTCAAGGACGATACCTTCCGCACCCATCTGATTTCGGCGGCCGGCGCGGCCGAGATCTTCAAATTGATTCGGGACGAGGACGCGAAGTACTGACCCGAGCGCGTAAGTTTGCCCCGCGCCCGGTCGGAGCACGATGGCGCAAAACCCATCTGGAAAACCGCGGCTAATCATCGTAACCGGAGTCTCGGGTTCTGGGCGCGCGTCCGCGATGCGCGTGCTCGAGGACTTGGATTTCTATTGCGTCGACAATCTGCCGGTTGCGCTCGTGCCGGAAGTGCTGCGTCTGGCCGCGGGACTCGACCCGAGCCTGGCTGGAGTGGCGCTCGGAATCGACGCGCGCGAGCGGCTGTTCTTTCCGCAGTGGCCGCGCGTGTTCTCCGAACTGGAAGCCGAGGGCGTGCATCCCGAGATTATTTTTCTCGACGCCTCCGACGAGGTGCTCGCGCGACGCTATTCCGAATCGCGCCGGCCGCATCCGCTGGCCGAGAGCGGCTCGACCGTCGCCGAGAGTATCGGGCGCGAGCGCCTCGCACTGGCCGAGATGCGCGATCGCTCGAGCCGGGTTATCGATACCACCACGCTCACGGTGCACGAACTGCGCGAAGTCGTGATGGCGATGGTGCTGGGCGCGGCGGCGGGCTCGCGAATGGCGATCTCGATCGTCTCGTTCGGTTACAAATACGGAGCGCCGGTCGGAATGGATATCATCCTCGACGTGCGCTTCATTCCGAATCCGTTTTTTGTGCCGGAGCTGCGCCCGCTCGATGGGACCGACCCGCGCGTTCGCGACTACGTGATGGCGCAAGCGGACGCGCAAAAGTTTATCGACGAGACCGCGCGCCTGCTCGACTTCCTGATTCCGCTCTACCGGCGCGAGGGCAAGAGCTATCTGACCGTGGCCCTGGGATGCACCGGCGGGCGGCATCGCTCGCCCGTGCTCGCCCGCGCAATCGCAGAGCGCCTGCGCCAAAACGGATTCGATGCGACCGTCCGCGACGCGCATATCGCGCGATAGATCCCGCGAGCGCTAGTTCATTATCGAGCCGGCATCGACGTTGAGCGTCTGCCCGGTCATTCCTGCGGCGGCGTCGGTCACCAGGAAGAGCGAGACGCGGGCTACTTCCGCTTCGGTCGCCATCCTGTTCATCGCGGCTTGCGACAGGAACTGTCCGCGCACCTGCTCGTAGGGAACCTTGAGCGCTTCGGCGCGCGCGCGCATCACGCGTTCGATCCGCTCGCCCTCGATCGCGCCCGGGCAGATACAGTTGCATCGGATTCCGCGCGCACCCCATTCCGCCGCGACGGTTTGCGTCAGTCCGATCATTGCCCATTTCGCCGCCGCGTACGGCGAGCGCATCGGATAGCCGCGGCGTCCCGCACCCGACGAGATGTTGAGGATATTGCCGCCGCGCTGCGTGTCCATCGTGGGCAACACCGCGCGGGTCGCTAGCCACGTGCCGGTCAGGTCGATATCGATGGTTTCCTGCCATTCCGCTAGCGACATATCGGTGATGCGCTTGGTCGGCCCGGAGATGCCTGCATTATTAACCAGGATATCGATTCGTCCGCCGAACGCCTTGCGAGTTTCGTCAGCCATTCTGGCGCAGTGCGCTTCTTTGGAGACATCGGTCTCGACGAAGTTAGCGGCTGCGCCGAGTTTCTTTAGCGCCTCGACGGTGTCCTGCATCGGCTTTAGTGACCGCGCGGCGATCATGATCTTCGCTCCGGCTCGTGCGTATGCGAGCGCGATCTCCTTGCCGATCCCGTAACCGCCGCCGGTGATGATCGCGACCTTGTCTTTGAGTTCGTTCATGGCGCTCCTCGATTGAATTGCTGATTGTTTTGCGGAATTTTTACGAGTTTAATTCGATCCGCGCCGCGCGACAACGATCGCGATACTACCGCGTGGCGCCGCATGTTCGCGCTTGTCTCAGCGCCGCAGCGCCTCGTATCATAGGCCTTACTTGATGGCAGCAGTAAGCCCGATCGGAAATCCCTCGCAGAAGCCCAGCGGCCCAAGCTCGCTGTGGCTCAATCTCGTCAAGATCGCGATCCTCGTGATCCTGGTCGGCGGATCGGTGTGGCTGCTGCTCGAGCACATGGAATGGTTCCGCGATCCGGCGCAGATCAAGGTCGAGGTTCTGCAAACCGGCGTCTGGGCGCCGATCGTGTACATGCTGCTGTACGCGGTAGGGCCGTCGTTCCTTGTGCCGGGCGCGGTGATGACGATTGCGGGCGGGCTCGCGTTCGGAACCGCGTGGGGCTCTGTCTATTCACTGATCGGCGCCGACGTGGGCGCGGTGGTCGCGTTCGGTGCGGGTCGATTTCTGGGACGCTCGTTCGTCGAAAAATTTGTCGGCGACAGGTTTCAGACCACACTCGAGAAAATCGCGCGCAATGGTTTTCAGATCATCCTGTACCTGCGGATCGTCCCGGTGATTCCGTACAACGCGCTCAACCTGATCGCGGGCGCCTCGCCGATCACTTTCAGGGATTACTTCTGGGCCAGCATGATCGGGATGGTTCCGGGCACGATCCTGTTCGCGTTCCTGGGCGACGCGCTATGGCATCCACTGTCCTGGCGCTTTGTGCTGGCGCTCGCGCTGATCGCGGCGTCGGTAGGATGCGGCGAGCTCTGGCGGCGATGGTCGCAGAATAGAATCGCGCCGATAATTTAAGAAGCGCGCTTAGCCTCGCGGCTTATCGGCACATTCCATCTGGCTGAAGGGTTGAACCCGCGGGGCACGAGGTGGTGGTCGTCGTTGTGGTCTGCTGCGAGGTTTGCGGCTCGGTTTCGAAAACTCCACATCCCGCCAGCAGGGTTGCCGCGAGAATCAACGCGCTAAGTAGTTTAATTTTGTCTCTCACGATCAACCTCTCGAGCTTGTTTGAGCTCTCGCCCGCTTCGGGCAACGCCCGCAGCGCAAAGCGCGCCGCTCTTTGACTTCTATCGCCTTCCCGAGATCGGTTGAATCAAGAACAGCGACAAAGCCTCGGTCCGGTTCTCCAGAGAACAGCAGGTGCGGTTATACTTGCCCGGCGAGAACTCTGCTGCGCCTCCACCGACGAGAGGATCACGAGACGAAAGCTGATTGTGACGAGCCGCGCCCGCGACTGTTGCGCAACGGCCGTCCACGCCGATGCGATGTCGAGCGTGGGACGAAATCGATCTTTAGGCTCGCGCCTAGCGCTCGCGCGGTCCTTGCGAGCGTCTTTAGGGTCAGATTGTTGAGTTTGCCCGATTCGATTTGCGCGATCATCGGCTGACTGACGCCTGAACGCCGAGCCAGCGCGGCCTGAGTAAGTCCGCGGCGTTTGCGCAATGCGGCGATTTTGTGTTCGATCAGAATCTGAGCCAATTCGTCATCGACTTCACGACGAAGACCAAGCTCATTGACCTTTTTTTCGAGCAATGCCAGCCCGGGATTTTTGGAATTCATCTTGAGCCTCCTTCAATCTCGCGCGCATCAAGCGCAGCACATCGACTGGAGTATCAGTTCGTTTCTTGACATAGCCGCCGACCAACACGGCGCGTCGCCCGGGCAGGAATCCATAATATATCCGTACCCGCGTGCCACGGAGTTCAAACAGACCGCCGTCGAGGGATTTCGACCGCGGCGGACGCATCTGGTTTCCCAGAGTGCGAAGGGCTCCGGTCAAAACCGCTGCGTCCTTGATATCCTTCGCGTCGGCGAGGTCGGCAACGAACTCGGCGAAGCTTGATTGGCCTCCGGCCGTCAGGTGCTCGTGGACCGCCCAGTCCGGCATGCCATGATCATAAGGTATACCTTATTCGATCGCAACCGTCATCATTCCACTGCAGCCGCAAAAAAGGCGCCGCGAGGTTGGTCGCGGCGCCTGTCGAGTTAGCTAGTTCGAAATTGGTATTTCAGGTGCCCGATTCCCAGCTCTCCAAATACTTCTTCTGCTCGGCGGTCAGCGTGTCGATGCGGATTCCCATCGCGGCGAGCTTCACTTCCGCGACGTCCTGCTCGATCTCGAGCGGGACGTTGTGCACCTTGGCCGGAAGCTGCTCGCTGGTCGCGACCCATTCCGAGGCGAGCGCCTGCGTCGCAAAGCTCATGTCCATCACCTGCGCGGGATGGCCCTCGGCGCACGCGAGATTCACCAGCCGCCCTTGTCCGAGAATATAGAGCGTGCGGCCGTTGGAGAGGTGGTATGAGTCGACGTTCTTGTTGACGTCGTGTTCGATCGACTTGGCCGCGTCGGTCAGATAAGCCATGTCGATCTCGACGTCGAAGTGGCCCGAGTTGCACAGAATCGCGCCGTCTTTCATCGCGGTGAAATGCTGCGCGGCGAGCACGTGCTTGTCGCCGGTGGCGGTCACGAAGATATCGCCGACCTTGGCCGCGTCGATCATCTTCATTACCCGGAACCCGTCCATCGCGGCTTCGATCGCGCGAATCGGATCGACTTCGGTCACGATCACGTCGGCGCCAAGCCCGCGCGCGCGAGAGGCGATCCCGCGCCCGCAGTAGCCGTAGCCGCCGACCACGACGACCGAGCCCGCGATCAGCACGCCGCTGGCGCGGATGATTCCGTCGAGCGTCGATTGCCCGGTCCCGTAGCGGTTGTCGAACAGATGCTTGGTCTGCGCGTCGTTGACCGCGACGACCGGAATCTTGAGCGCGTGATCTTTTTCCATCGCGCGCAGCCGGATTACGCCGGTGGTGGTCTCCTCCATGCTGGCGAAGACTTCCTCGGCGCTGTCTTTGTATTCGGTGTGAAGCAGGCTCACCAGATCCGCGCCGTCATCCATCGTGATGGTTGGTCTGCGATCGAGCACCGCGCGCAGATGGCTGTAATACGTATCGCGATCTTCGTCGTGAATCGCGTAGGTCGGGATGCCGAATTCGGCGACCAGCGCCGCGGCGACGTCGTCTTGGGTCGAGAGCGGATTCGACGCGCAGCAGAAAACTTCGGCGCCTCCCGCCTTGAGCGCGCGGAGCAGGTTGGCGGTTTCGCAGGTGATATGCAGGCACGCGCCCATCCTCTGTCCCTTGAGCGGCTGTTCTTTGGAGAACCGCTCGCGGATACGCCGCAGCACCGGCATCTGGCGGTCGGCCCACTCGATGCGTTTTTTTCCGGCCGCGGCCAGTCCCAGGTCGCGCACGTCGTGATCGCCCGCGCCGGAATTGGCGCGTGTCTTTTGCGCGGCCTTGGGCATAACTTTACGCTTGGCGATTGATCCCATCGTGATTGTGTCCTTTATGCGGGGTGAAGACTTGAATCGATCCGTTTAGCGCTTCGCGACTCCAAACGCACTGTGCAGACGCTCGGCCATGTCGATACGCTCCCACGGGAAAAGTCCGTCGTGAGGTTTGCGGCCGAAATGGCCGTAGGCGGCGGTCGCCTGGTAAATCGGACGCTTCAGAGTGAGCGTGCGGATAATTCCCGCCGGGCGGAAATCGAACAGCTCGCGCAGCGTTGACGAGAGCTTCGCATCCGGCACCACGCCGGTATCGAACGTGTCGATCAGAATCGAAACCGGTTCCGCGACGCCGATCGCGTAAGCGACCTGGATTTCGCACTTTTTCGCGAGGCCCGCGGCGACCACATTCTTCGCCACGTAGCGCGCGAAGTAGCATGCCGAGCGATCGACCTTGCTCGGATCCTTGCCCGAGAACGCGCCGCCGCCGTGGCGTCCGTAGCCGCCGTAAGTATCGACGATAATCTTGCGCCCGGTCAGCCCGCAGTCGCCGTGCGGTCCTCCGATCACGAAGCTGCCAGTAGGGTTGACGTGATACACCGTCTGCTTGGTCAGATATTCAGCCGGAATAGTCTGCTTGATCAGTTCTTCGATTACGGTTTCGCGGATGGTTTCGTACTTGACCTCCGGTGAATGCTGGGTCGAGATTACCACCGCCGTGATCTCGACCGGGCGGCCGTCAACGTAGCGCACCGTGACCTGGCTCTTCGCGTCGGGACGCAGCCAGTTGACGCGCCGGTCCTTGCGCATCTTCGCCAGGTTCTCCATCAAGTGATGCGCCATCGCGATCGGCATCGGCATCAGCTCGGGCGTCTCGTCGCACGCGAATCCGAACATCAACCCCTGGTCGCCGGCGCCCTGTTCCTTGTGCAGTCCTTCGCCTTCAGTCACGCCCTGCGAGATGTCGGTCGATTGCGGCTCGATCGCCATCATTACCGCGCAGGTCTTGCCGTCGAAACCCGACTCGACGCTGTCGTAGCCGATCTCCAGCGCGACCTTGCGCGCGATACTCACAAAGTCTGGATGCGCATGGCTGGTGATTTCGCCGGCCAAAACGATAAGCCCGGTCTTGGCCAGGGTTTCGAGCGCGACCCGCGAATTCGGATCGTCGGCGATGAGCGAGTCGAGCACTGCGTCCGAGATTTGATCGCACATCTTGTCGGGATGGCCCTCGGAGACTGATTCGGACGTGAACAGGTAATCCTTAAGCGGCATGCGCGATGGCTCCTTGAGACCGGACTTGACCGGCATTTATCTCCGGATTGGATCCGGCGACGGGACGCGGAAGCGAAGATTCAAAATCGTCTGAAGTGCGATTGCGGGCCGCTCGATCGCACCCGTGAAGGCGTCTTAGTCCGGTAGGGTTGCGAGCAACCCGGATTGCATAGTTTTCGAAGATATAACCGACGCATGGTAGCGGATCAAGGCAGCGGTTTGGAGCGATTTGAGCCAGCGGCATCATTCCTCGCCAAAACGCTCTTCAAACAACGTTTCGATCGTTTTGATCGCCTCGCGTGCATCTTCGCCCTCGGCATGCAGCTTGAGCTTCACGCCCAGCTCCGCCCCCAGCATCATCAGGCTGGTGACGCTCTTGACGTTCACCTGATCTTTTCCGCGGCCGATCGTGATGCGCGCCTTGAACTTGCCCGCCGCCTGCGCCAGCGTCGACGCGGCCCGCAGATGCAATCCGAGTTGGTTCTTGATTTCGACTGTCGCCTCCACCGCATTCACGCGATCCAAGATACGGGGAAGCAGCGCGCAGGTAAACGAAGACGCTCCGCGTCAGTCGCGCGGTTCAGCGGAGATCTCCTTGCTGAACAGCTCCCGCAGACGGGTTTCGATCGCGCGGTCGCGGATACTGCCTTCGCGTTTGGCCCACGCGCGCAAGGGGATGACGGCTTTGGCCATGTTGCGATGTCCCCCGGCGCTGCCGATATCGCCGAACAGGTTCTTGGCAGCTTCACCGGCGTTGTCGCGTCCGGTCCCATAGCTGCGCACCGCGATAACCAGGTCGCGGCCGAGCTTGCCGGCGATCGCGACCCATTCCACGCCCTCGAACTGCAGGCAGAAATCCGCCGTCTGCACGATCATGTCGTCACGCTCGACCCGGCCCAGGCAGGCCGCGATCAAGCGATCGCGAAACTCAATTCGCCCCATCACGCGCGCGACCACTTTTGCAAAGCTCTGAGGAATTTCGGGCCGGTCGATCTGCCGGAGCATGTTCAGGTTGGCGATAGGATACAGATGCACCAGCGCCTGCAGCACGTCGTCTGTCACCCGGCGCGACAGCGCGAGCGAATCGGTCCGGATGCCGTAGAGCAGGGCGGTCGCGAGTCGCTCGCTGATCTTCTCGCCGTCGGCCACCATGTATTCCGTCATTATCGAGGCGGTTGCGCCGTATTTGACCCGCACGTCCTCAAACGGTGCGCTGCCGGGGGTGTAACCGGGATGATGATCGATCACGATATCCGCGCGCGGCAGCTTGCCCTCGAAGTAGGCGGGCTGCACGTCGACCATCGCGATTTTGTCGAACACCGCGAGCGCCTCGGTGGTGGCCGGCATGATCGAGATTTCGAGCAGATGCACCATCGTGCGGTTCTCCGGCCTGGTCACCGGCTTGAAGCTGAAAAACGGCGTGGTCTGGCGATTGCGCCCCAAAAGCGTCCGCAGCGCCATCGCACTCGACATCGCGTCGGGGTCCGGATCGTCTTGCAATACAATCGCAATCCGATCGCCCTCGCCGACTATCGCGCGCAATTCGCGGAGTTTTTGCTTAGTGTCAGGTTGATCCATATACGAACGCTTGGCGGATGCTCCGCAAGCTTGTGCTTACCTCGGGTTGAACGATCCGTTGAAACAGAAGGCGCGCCTGGCGCCGATAGATGTGCCCGCCGGGGGCTGCATGAGCTTTCGGGGATACCACAGCCTCGCGCGACGAATCAATGCTATAGATTAAACACCCCCATGGAGACGCCACCAGAATCATCGTCGAAAAAAGCAACCGCGCTCGAACCGTGCCTCCTGTGCCGCAGACCCGCGCAGGAGTGGCTCTTGCGTATCGCGATCGAGGATACGGGCGGCCTCAAGCAGGAGGGCTTTATCTGCGCCAACTGCGCGGTTAAGCTCAGGCTCGCCTCTGAAAAAAATCGCGACCTGCAAATCGACCCATGGATTCACGACGCGATCGCGCACATCCTGCGCGGTGTGCAGAGCGAGCAATCCTGAACGAACCTTCTCGAAGGAATACGATCGATGGCGTCTGGCCCGGAACAATCTCACCAGAATTCTCCGCAAAGTAGCGACCTGTGGCCGCATGAGGAAGCCGCGCGCGTAGCCGACCGCGTCCGCGCCTATCCGCCAGGGCGTCCGGTCATTTTCCAGAGCGGATTCGGACCCTCGGGCCTGCCGCATCTGGGCACGATGTGCGAAGTGTTGCGCCCCTCTTACGTGCGACACGCACTTGCGATGCGCGAGCCGAATCGCCCGTCGCGCCTGATCGTTTTCATCGACGACATGGACGGCTTGCGCAAGGTTCCCGAGAACGTGCCCAATCGCGAGCTGATGCAGTCGCATCTGGGCGAGCCTGTCTCGCGGATTCCGGATCCTTTCGGATGCTGCCAGAGCTTCGCCGATCACATGCTCGGACTTCTACGCGAATTTCTCGCTCCGGTCGAAGTCGATTACGAGTTGGTGCGCTCCTCCGAGATGTATAGCGGCGGCAGCTTCGATGAGGGACTGAAGATTATTCTCGCGAAGCATCGCGAGATAATCGCGATCGTCACGCCGACGCTACGTCCGGAAAATCGCGCGGGATGGTCTCCGATCATGCCGCTATGCCCGAATTGCGGGCAGATCGTCGAGCGTTCGGTGACCGCGTATCATCCCGAGCGCAACACGATCGAGTTCATCTGCGAGCGCAGCGCCAAGGCGAAGCAGGGATGCGGCTTCACCGGCGAGCAGAGCGTGCTCGGTGGCCTCGCTAAAGCGCAGTGGAAGGTCGATTGGGCGCTCAGGTGGTTCACGCTCAAGGTCGATTACGAGCTTTACGGAAAGGACCTGACCCCCTCGGCGCAACTGTCGGCGCCGATCGTTCGTATCATGGGCGGCAATCCGCCGCTCGGCTTTCCATTCGAGATGTTCCTCGACGAGCAGGGGCACAAGGTCTCGAAATCGGTCGGCCGTGGGGTCAGCGTCGATCAATGGCAGCGCTACGCGCCGGTGGAAGTGCTGAAATTTTTTCTGCTGCAGAATCCTCGGCGCGCGCGGAAGCTTTTCCTCGAATCGATTCCACAATACGTCGACGACTATCTCGAGGCACTGCGCGAATACGCCGCCGCACCCAATTCGGAATCACGTGCCGACTCGCCGCTCGAGTTCGTGCTGCAGAAGGAGAGCCCGCGCCGCTTCGACTCGCAGCTTTCGTTCGGGATGATGATGAACCTGGTCGGCGCGCTCGGCAGCTCGGACCGCGACTTTATCTGGAACTACCTGAAAGGCTATGACGCGGCGATAGCAGGCGATCCTGAAACCGCCGCGATGGGCCGCGCGCTGATGGATTGCGCGCTCAACTTCTATCGCGACTTTGTCGAGCCCGGCAAAACGCCTTACGCTCCCAGTGTCGCCGAAACCGGCCAGCTACAGAGCCTCGCAGATTTCCTGCGCGCGAACCCCGGCGCCGCCGCCGAGGAGATCGAGAAAATCATCTATGATCTTGGCCGCGCAAATTACGAGAAGCCCGGCAAAATTTTTCCGCTGATGTATCGCGCGATCCTGGGTCAGGAGCGCGGCCCGCGATTGGGCGCCTTCATCCGCCTGGCCACTCCCGCACGAATAATCCAGCTCCTGGAATCCGCAATCACCCGCGCCACCTGATCTCTTCGATCCGAGCCGCCGGATGGTCCCTCTCCCAACAAGATTGGGAGAGGGTGGCGCGCGTTGCGCGCGACGGGTGAGGGACCTACAGCAAGGATTCTTTGATCCTTTCGAGCGCTGCCGTCATGTCGCGCAGCAAGTCGGGGTTCCAAAAGCGGATCACGCGGAAGCCCTGAGCTTCCAGATAGCGCGTGCGTTCGGAATCGTGTTCGGTCTGTTCCAGATGCTGGCCGCCGTCCAGTTCGACGATCAGTCTGCGCTCAAGACAGCAGAAATCGGCAATGAACGGTCCGATCGGAACCTGCCGGCGAAACTTGAAGCCGGCACAGCGGCGGCCGCGGAGCTTGTTCCAAAGCGCCTGTTCGGCGTCGGTTTGGGTGCGGCGCAGAGATCTCGCGCGGTCGCGAGTCAGTTCCGGAGGTCGGTTCATACAAGCGGAGATCATCGCAGCGAGAGCGTCCGGATTTCAATGCTGTAGGTCCCTCACCCGCGCGTCACGGCGATTGCCAAAAAAGAGCAATCGCCGCGCCGCCCTCTCCCAAACGATAGGGAGAGGGACAATCACGGAGAACACGCGCGCAGCTTGGCAACCGTTCCAATTATTTCCGCTCTTCTGTGTTTCCTCTTACCCTGCTAGACAGATAGCTCGGAACCTACACATTAACCCTGCAACAACCGAGCGAGAAATCAACAATGGCAAGCGAACGGCAACGAAGTATCAAGCGGCGGCGCAAGCGCAAAGAGACACGACTCAAGGCCAAGATTCGCGAGTCGCGCAAGAAAAAGAAGAAGCGTTAGCGCCGCGATCTTGCATTCGCACCCGCGGCGCCGAGCCGAGGTGCGCGCGGAATTTCTGCACAGGAGTTTTTACGATGGCATACGAGACCCTGCTCTATGAGACGAGCGGCGAGATTGCGACGATCACGCTTAATCGTCCCGCCCGGATGAACGCCTACACCACCGAAATGGGCATCGAGATCGCCGACGCGATGCTGCGTGCCGACGCTGACCCGGCGGCGCGCGTGATTATCATGACCGGCGCCGGCAATCGCGCGTTCTGCGCGGGTGCGGACATGGCGATGTTCGCGTCCAACATCAAATCGCGCGAGGGCACCAAGTCCCAAGATTCCGAAGACGGCGGAGAGCGCCGGCGCGGCGCGATCTCCCTGCCGATGATCATGCGCGGGCTCAGCAAGCCGACTATTGCGGCCATCAACGGCTACGCGCTTGGCGTGGGATGCACCATACCGCTGCTGTTTGACGTCCGCGTCGCTTCCGACAACGCCAAGATGGGCGTGATCTTTCCGCGCGTCGGCCTGATGAGCGAGCTCGGCTCGAGCTACCTGATGCCGCGCCTGATCGGACTCGCGCGTACTGCCGAGATGATGCTGACCGGACGCCAATACAGCGCCGAGCAATGCCTCGCGATGGGTCTGGTGAGCCAGGTGTTTCCCGCGGCCGAGCTGATGCCGAAAGCGCGCGAACTCGCGGGCGAGATGCTCGACTGTTCACCGTTGTCGCTCGCGATGACGCGCCGTGCGCTCTACCAGGGACTCGACGGCACGCTCGAAACCGCGATGCAGTTCGAGGGCTTCGCGCTCGAGAAATGTTACGTATCGCCCGAGCACAAGGAATACGTGAGTGCCTTCATGGAAAAACGCAAGCCCGACTTCCGCAAGATCAAACACGGCTAGCGCGGGACGATGTGACGGCTTGATTTAGGAGGTGCCCGGCGCTAAATTTGAATTTATTAGTTAGTTAGTCTCATAAATCACAAATAGCCGCGGAACGCCCGATTGCGACTGGCCCGCGCGGTGAAAAAAGCAAAGGAAGGTGTGACACAAATGGCACTTCATCTCGGCAGCGAAGCTCCGGATTTCACTCAGGAATCCACCGAAGGACCGATCAAGTTTCATCAGTGGATTGGTAACCATTGGGCCGTTCTATTCTCTCATCCTGCGGATTTTACCCCGGTCTGCACGACCGAGCTCGGACGCGTCGCCGCACTCAAACCGGAGTTCGAGAAGCGCGACTGCAAGGTGCTGGCGGTGAGCGTCGATGGTGTGCCGTCGCACAAGGGATGGATCGGCGATATCGAGGACACGCAGAAGGTCAAGATGAACTTCCCGATCCTCGCCGATCCCGATAAGAAGGTTGCGACGCTCTACGACATGATTCATCCCGAGTGGAACCACACGGCTACGGTCCGCTCAGTTTTCGTGATCGACAACAACAAGAAGATCCGCTTGGTTCTGACTTATCCAGCGAGCACCGGGCGCAACTTCGACGAGATTCTGCGCGCGATCGATTCGTTGCAGCTCACGGACAAGTACTCAGTCGCCACGCCGGTTGATTGGAAGCATGGCGAGGACGTGGTTATCGCACCGTCGATAAAGGATCCTGCCGTACTCAAGGAAAAGTTTCCGAAGGGCTACAAGGAGCTGCGGCCCTATCTGCGCCTGACGCCCGATCCTTCCAAAAAGTAAGCGCGATCGCGTAGCGCACAAAAGTAAAACCCGGCTCGAATCGTTCGAGCCGGGTTTTTTCGTCGTGAAATTTGCGTGGTGCTATTCCCCGGCGAGCGCGCTGAGCAGCAGATCGATATCCGGAGTGCCGAGTCCCGACGCGCGATCGTAACCGACGGTCGCCTCAAATCCTTTTACCAGATGATCTTGGCCATTAGGTTTCGCAGTCTCCACGTTGTTGTTGCCTTGCGTAACGTCGCGAATTCCGGCGCCGCCGTTCTTGTAGACTGAGTAGAGCGCGGCGTTCAGGTTTCCAACTCGCTGCTCGCCCTCGTGCTGCGCGAGAAGCTGCGCGATTCCGGCCCAATAGGGAGTACCAATACTGGTGCCGCCGATGCAGCAGGTCACTTGGCCACTACTTCCGAAGAAAAACCCGGGATTAGCGGGCGACGCCGCGAGTGACACGTCGGGAACTGCGCGTTTGCCGCCGATCCTGGGAATGCCCTTCTGGAATTGCGGTTTGGCAAAGATTCGGCTGTTGCCGCCGCCGGTGGCACCGTACTGATCGTTCCACACCGATTCGGCCACGCTGCCCACATCGACGCCGCCGGAGTAGTTCGGAGTGAACTGGGTCCCACCGACCGCCGTTACGTGCGGATCAGCGGAAAGCTCGTTTACGTTTCGTTTGGTGCCCTCGACGCAAGAGTCTGTGCTTTTGTCGAACGAGTATCCTGCCGCACCTCGATCGCCGGTAGCGACGAAGACCGATTGACCCTGGGCGGCCGCCTGTTGCAGGAACCCGTTCAGCTCGTTCGAATAGAATTTCTTCGCGCCGCCGCAAAAGCTGAAGCTGATACTGATCGCGCCGCAGGTGTCGTCGCTAACCGCTTCCATACCAGCATCAACCAGGCCGTTGCCGTCGGGCGAGGTCGCGTTGTCGCCGATATATGCGAAGATCGGCACCCCGGGCGCCGCCGCATGCGCGTATTCGACGTCGAGCAGCGTCTCGGTTTCATCTGAGTTGAACGGATCGCCACCCTCGGAAGCGAGTTTGCGGGTCAGATCGATCGTCGGAAGGCCGAACTGCGTGTCGAAGGCTGCGACAGACGGATCGTCGAAGTCCGAGTCCTCGATTACGGCGATACAGTCTGCGCCCGAGCCGGTTTCGCTCGGAGTCTGGTCATAGAAGGTGTAAAGATCGTTCGGTCCAAAATGGGTGATGTCGCCGATAGTCACGTCGGGCGAGGCCGAGGCGGTGGGCACGTAGCGAACGTTCGGATGCGAACGCAAGATATTCGACAAGCCCCGAATCGAGCCGACCATCGGCGCGATAGAAGCTGGCACCGACGGGTCGCCCAGGTTGACGTAGAGCGCGCCGCTCGCGTTGGTATGAATCTTCACTTTGAAGGCCGATTCGGCCGACCCTGCTGCACCGCTGAATACGATCGCGCGTTTCGCAATGCTCGTGGACTCGATCTTGAAGCCTTTGCCCACAAGCCACGCGGCCACCGATGACATTTCCGCCTGGGTCGGGCCGAAGCGCGCGTTGAATTCGCCCGGCGCGAGCCATCGATGATACTGCGGCGAGGAAGGATCCTGCTGTGCCTCAATCAGTTTCTCGATCGCGCCAGGATTGTGCAGTGCGAGCGAGATTTGCATCCGGAGGGTCTTCGACGCGGTGATCTCGGGACCGCTCGAGAAGTCTGCCGCTTCATCGGCGTGATTGCCGGCGATCGTCGTCGCCTGGTTAAGCGCGGTGGCCGACGCGGCGGTCTGTGCGCTCGCCGTGGATACTCCGGTTGCGGCCAACGCGAGAATTAAAGCCGCGCAATGAAGCTTTATCGTGTGCAACATGGCTCCTGATCCCGAGTCAGTGAATATGGCTCCATCGTAACATCGATCACGATTCGGCAAGGATAAACTTGACTAATGCGCAGCGATCGCACTGGTCAGATTGTCGATATCAGGCGTTCCCAATCCTGAGCTGCGATCATAACCCACGGTCGCCTTGAACCCGGTCACATGATGGAACGTATTGATGCCTTTGGTGACGTCGCGGAATCCGGCGATCGAATAGAGGATAGGATTGAGCGGCCCGATACGGGTAACGCCCGCCTTCTGTGCTGCGAGCTGCGCGACTCCCGCCCAATACGGGGCCCCCATGCTGGTGCCTCCGATACAGCATGCGATTCCGCCTTGGTAGCCGAGAAAGAATCCTGGATGGAGCGGCGACGCGACCAGCGCTACGTCCGGCACGTCGCGATTCGCGTCGGTCGGGATGAGTCCGCTTTGGTAGGAAGGCTTCGGGAAGGCGCCGCTTTCTCCGCCGCCGCCCGAGCCGGTTTTGTCCTTCCATACGGATTCACGAGTGCTGCCGACGTCGTTGCCCTTCTTATAGTGCGGCGTGAATTGCGTTCCGCCGACCGCGGTGATGTTGGGATCGGCCGATAGCTCGCTGACATTGTGCGAAGTGCCGGCCACGCAGGCGTTGCCTTGCTTGTTGATGACATAGCCGGCCGCGCCAAAATCTCCCGACGACGCGAACACCGCTTGCCCCTGCGAGGCTGCATGCGCCGCGATCGAATCGATCTCGCCGGTATAGAACGTCGACGGCTCGCCGCAGAAACTGAAGCTGATGCTGATCGCGCCGCAGGTGTCGTCGTTCGCTGCCTGAATCCCCGCGTCCAGGACGCCGTTGCCGCTTTCCGATTCCGAATCATTGCCGATGTAGGCGTAGATCGCCACGCCGGGCGCGGCGGCATGCGCGTACTCGACGTCCAGCAGCGTTTCGATTGCGTCTCCGTTTTCTCCGGGGTTGCTTCCGTCGGGGAAGACGCGCACTGGGCTGAACGATTCGACGCCGAACTCGCTATCGAACGCGTTCACCGATCCGTTGTCCAGGTCGGAATCCTCGAGCACGGCGATACAGTCTGTTCCGGCGCCGTTATTGGTCGAGCTGGTCGGCGGAGTCTCGTCATAGAACGTATAGAGATCATTGGGGCCAAAATGGGTCCTGAGCTTTCCGATCTTCGCGTCAGGCAACTTCGCAAAGTCGGGCGAGACCTGGACCGCAGGTTGCGCGTGCGCGAGGTTCGACAAGCCTCGGATCGACGCGACCATCGGCGCAATCGATTTCGGCACAACTGGATCGTTCAGGTTGGTGTATCTTTTCTGGGTCGAATCGGTATGAATCGTGACGCCAAACGCAGACTCGGCGCTTGCCGCCGGGCCTGAAAAAACAACTTTGCGCAGCGGGAGGCTCTGCGACTCGACCGTGAAACCCTGGCTGCTCAGCCACGAGCTTACTGCGGCAATATCAGACTGCGTGGGACCGAAGCGGGCGCTGAATTCAGCCGGAGTGAGCCACTGATGGTATTGCGGCGATGTGCGATCTTGTTGTGCGGCGATAAGTTGGTCGAGTGCGGCGCGATTATGCAGCGCAAGCATCACCGCCATCCGCAATGGTTGCGTGGAGGCAATCTCAGGACCTGCTGCGAAGTCTGCGCCTTCTGCGGGATGATTCCCGGCGATCGAGACCTTCGCTTCTCCGGCCGTCGCATCGTTCGTCGACGCGGTGGCTGCGGCGGCGGAGTCTTGCGCTCGCGCGGGGGATACGCCCGCGATTGCGAACGTGAGCGAGATCGCCGCCGTCATTGCGCTGATTCGGCGGGCGATTCTCTGTTTGTTCGCCTTCTCAGTTGACTTTGGTTCCATCACGCCCCTATTGGACACCTCTAAACCCAAACCCACCGCGAGCCAGCCGGATTTGAAGATTTGCCGTTTCACACGCTAATCGCGGGTTAGACGTATCCTCACACGCAGGCATTCATCCACGCCTCTTTTATACACTATGTTGGTTATCGTGACAATTTGTCGGTAGAAGCGGCCGCCTCCAGTTGCGTCTTCAGCGCGCGTGCCGCGGCATTGCCCGGCTGAATCGCGAGCGCCTGCTTGCACTGCGCCAGAGCCTCGCGATCGCGGCCCTGCGCGTGCAGGCTCTGCGCCAGCATCGTATGAAGTAGTGGATTGTCAGGTGAGACGGCGAGAGCTCGCTGATACTCGGCGATCGCGCCCTCATGATTGCCTTGCAAGTCCATCACCGAACCCAGCGACGCGATCACCTGCACCGACGGATCCCTCGCCGCGACTTCGCGGAGCAGCGTTTCCGCGCCTGCGTAGTCGTGATGCTCGGCCATGAACGTAGCGCGCAGGTAGGCCGCGGAATTGGCGCTTTTGGGGTCGGCCTCCGCGACCTTAATCGCGGCCTCGGCACCAGCGGTGTCGCCGGCCTTGTCCGCGACGCGCGCCAGCTCGAGGTCGAAGACCATCGGCACCTGGTTGCCAAGCATCTTGAGCGCCCGACCCATCTCGACGTCGGCTTCCTTGTAATGACCTTGCGCCGCATGCAGCCGGCCGAGGTTGTACAGGTCGGGCCCGTCATCGGGATTGAGTTCGATATCGGTGCGGAACTCACGTTCCGCTCCCGGCCAGTCGTGCTGCTTCTCGAGCAGCATCCCGAGCCGTCCGTGGCATAGCGTCGAGCTCGGATCCTCCTGGATACATTTGGTGAAGAGGGTGTATTCGTCGTGGTAATAGCCTTCGGTATGCCAGGTAGCAGCGCCGTACACCGCGATCACCGTCACCGCGATCGCGGTCGCCAGATTGCGCGTGTCGCCGCCGCGGGCGGCATAGCTGGCCGCGATATCACCGAGCAGCAGCACCCATCCGAACGCCGCCAGGTATTCGTAGCGGTCCTGGATCAGCATCACGCGCATCAGTCCGCCAAGATTCATCACCGGCGCAATCTCGAACAGCATCCATAGCACGAGGAAGAAATACAGCCGGCGATGCGGATGCGTCCGCAGCAGGAGATAGCCCGCAATCGCAAGCGCGGCGAGTCCAATGACGGGCAGATAAAAGAGTCGCGAGCGCAGGCTGGTGGCGAAGGTGAAGGCGTGCGCGGGTCCCGCGATCCACGGCACCGTCAGCATCACGGCGTAATGCGCCAGCGCCGACGGGATCGACATCAGGACCTGTGGAAGGGTCGCGGTGTTGCCGGGCGAGTGGCCATTGATATGGCCCAATACCGCGATCCGAAGCGCGAGATAGATCGCCGCGAGCACGAGGTAGGGAGCAGTCTTCCATACGGCGTCGGCGGCGCGCCCGACGAGCTCGCGAAGCTCGGTCTTGCGAGGAGGTTGATCCGGCGGCGCGTCTTCAAGGATGAACACATACGCGATCAGCAATCCCGGCATCATCACGGCTAGCTCGTGGCTCAGCAGTCCTCCGACAAACAGGGCAAGTGAAATCGAGAGGTTTCGGGCCGGCGCGCGTTTGCGTTCGATAAAAAACCACATCGAGCCGAGGTAGAACGCCGCGACCATCGGAAATGGAATCGCGCACGGCCACGCCGCCGCCTGCACTCCGATCGGCAGCACGCCAAAGAGAGTCGCGCCCGCGCACGAGGCGTAGCGGCTCTTCGTCAGCGAGAGTCCCACCTGGTAGAGCGCATAGACCGCGATCAGATGGGTCAGCACGATCGAGATGTGCCATCCGACCGGATTGAACCCGAACATCTGGTAATTCAGCCCGAGCCACACATCCTGCAGTGGGCGGTAGTAGTTGCTCTTGGGGAAGGTGCCGTTGGGCCGAAACCACCACAGGTCATGCCCGAACGACTTCCAGATGAACGACCACTGGCTGATGAGCGGGTTCAGGTCGATCATCTCGTGGTCGTCGTAAACGAACGCGTTGCCGAAGCATCGCAGATACACCAGCAAGGTGACGCCGACGGCGATCCACGGTGCGAGCGCCGGAGAGTCGAGGATCGAGCCGCGTACTGAGGCCGGCGCGGCGGTGCGCGGCGGCCGCGCGGGAGAAACCGGCGGCTGCTCGCGCCGCGAGCCTTTTGCCGATGCGCCCCGAGCAGCGCGCTTTTTCGATTTCGATGCCAAGCCGAAATAATCTAACGGATTGATCACTCCGCGCGAAACAGGCCTTGATTTTCTTCAACCCGCAGCCATTCTTCGTGCGTTGACACGAGAAGGCGGGGGCCGGAGAATCATCATCAAATGGCCAGAATTACAGTAGAGGATTGCCTCGATAATATTCCCAACCGTTTCGAGCTGGTGCTGAGCGGCGCACGCCGCGCCAAGCAGCTCCTAAAGGGCGCGCGTCCGCTGGTCGAAAGCGACAACAAGGAAGTTGTGACCGCGCTGCGCGAAATCGCGGCCGGCAAAGTCACGATCGAAGCGCCCAGCGAAGGATAGCGCGTTTCCGTTTCACGCCTACGCGTGAACTCCGTCAAGCTATGCTCCGCCCCTGAGAGAGAAACGCCCGGGACTGATCTCCGCAGGCCGGAATAATTCCGATGGCCCGCAAAGCCAGCAAGCCGCGCCGACCAAAACGCCGATCAGCCGAGGCCGAGCCGGTTGCCGCCGGCGTGCACGCCGAACCGTTGCTTTCTGATCATCCTGCCACAGACGAAGACCTCTTGCTCGATGACGCCGCCGCCGATCCGGCGACCATCGAGGTTTCCGATTTTCATCCGCTCGAGCCTGACGCCGACGTTCCCGAGGTCGATGCGGACGGTGCCGACGAAACGTTGCAGAGTGAATCAAAAGATCCGGCCGGCGGCGCGCTGGTCGCGATCGATCCGCTCAGCCGCTACCTCGCCGATCTCCGCCGCTTCCCGCTTCTGACCCGCGAAGAAGAAACCGTGATCGCCAAACGCTACGCGCGCGATCATGATCCCGCCGACGCCTACCAGCTCGTGACCGCGAATCTTCGCCTGGTGGTGAAGATCGCGTTCGAGTTCGCGCGCGCCTCGAAGAACGTCCTCGATCTGATCCAGGAAGGCAACGTCGGACTGATGGAGGCGGTCAAGAATTTCGATCCGTACCGCGGAATCCGCTTTCCGTCGTATGCCGTGTGGTGGGTGCGCGCCTATATCTACCGCTATCTGATCAATAACTGGCGGCTCGTGAAGATCGGCACCACCCAGGCGCAGCGCAAGCTGTTCTTCAACCTGCGCAAGGAAACCGAACGGCTCGAGGCGCAGGGTTTCGCCGCGCAGCCCAAGCAGCTCGCACAGCGGATGGGCGTGAAAGAGAGCGAAGTGCGCGAGATGCAGGAGCGGATGGCGCAGAGCGAGGTCTCGCTCGATCAGCCGACGTCCGGCGGCGAGGACGACACGCGGCTTATCGACGTGCTACCCGATCGCGAAAACAATCCCGAGGAGGCCGCCACCGAGGACGAATGGCGCGAGTTCGCTCATGAGCGCGTCGCGGAATTCGAGGCGACACTGCGCGACAAGGAGCTCGAGATCTTCCGCGCACGGCTGCTCGCGGAGAATCCTGAGACGCTGCAAGAGATTGGCGCACGCTTTGGAATCAGCCGCGAGCGCGTGCGGCAAATCGAAACGCGCCTAAAGAAGCGCCTCAAGGAATACATCCAGTCCAGAGAACCAGACTCCGCCGATCGTTGACCGGTCTTCGTTAGAGCGCTGAGTGTCCCTCTCCCAAAAGATTGGGAGAGGGTGGCGCGCGCTGCGCGCGTCGGGTGAGGGACCGACAGCGAGACTCTTTTTCCAATTCGACCGCGGCGCGAGCAATCCAAAGCGAATCTTCGAACGTTCTGTGCCGAGGGGTTCGCGTGATCGTCGGGCACCAAGCGCAGATTCTGATTCTGTAGGTCCCTCACCCGCGCGTCACGGCGATTGCTAAAAAGAGCAATCGCCGCGCCGCTTGCCCTCTCCCAATCTGGGAGAGGGACAATCCGCAACGAATCAGCGATCAATCCAGCGGCACCACTTTCTCTACCTTGGCGCCTGAATCCAGATGAATCCCCGGCGCGAGCGCGGTCGAGCGGCCCTTGCCCGAGCCGTTCTCGACGTAGACATCGTAGTCGCCCGGATCGAGCTTGAATTGATGCGACGCTCCGGGTGCGCTCTGCGCAACCTGGCTCTGGGAGCCCGCACGCAGCACGATCACGCGGGTCGCGCTGTCGATTGGGAGCTTCTGCAAAGTGGTCTGCACGTCCAGCTCCGCCGGCACGACCTGGTCGAGCGTCAATCGCGCGCGCTCGGCGGGACGCAGCGCTACCGCGTGCCAATCGTAACCCTGCGGGGGCGCGTCGACGTGCACGTCCACCAGTTGCGGCGCGAACAGATATTTTTCGCCGGTCAAAAAGCTCGCGACCTTCGCGTGCGGAGGATCGCTCGCCGTCACCGTGACGCCAAGCCCCGCATCCTTGCCGTGCTTGTCGGTCACGTCCACTTCCATCACGGCCACGTTGGCGATCATCACGGTATGCGTGCGCCCCGATTCGATCTTGACGTCATCCTTAGTGACGCTGCCGCCGACGATCGGAAGCACCAGCCTATAGGAGCCGGGCGCAAGCGCGATCGATGAGCCCGGCCGCACCTCGCCAACTGTCTTGCCGCCCGGCGCTATCACCTGCGCGGCGTTAACGGCGCCCGCTCCCTTCTCGCCCATCACGTCGAGCTTCAAAAGGCCGGTGTCGGCGCCGAGCGCCGCGCTCGCGACGGCGAAAGCGAGCGCGAATGCGAGCGTCGCGGATCGCATGAGAGCAATCGATCTCATTCTGCCCACAATATGCGGATCTTATGATGCCGAAAACCGCCGCGAGGCTTGCCCGCGTGCCGCGCCCCGCGTTACAAGCGCGATCGTGAGGTGAGCCGCCGATGCCGCGAATAGTCGTCGAGAAAAATATCGCCGTGCCGATGCGCGACGGCACTGTCCTGCGCGCCGATCTTTATCGCGCCGACACGCCCGAGAAACTTCCCGTGCTGCTAAACCGCACGCCGTACAACAAGTCGATGCCGATGGTGTTTGCGATGACCCTCGACGCGTTTCGCGCCGCCGAGGCCGGCTACAACGTCCTGGTGCAGGATTGCCGCGGCCGCTTCGCCTCCGACGGCGTCTTCAATTGCTTCACCGACGAAGCGCGCGACGGCTACGACACGATCGAGTGGGCCGCCCGCCAGCCGTGGGCCGATGGAAAAGTCGGCACCTACGGCGCGTCGTACATGGGCGCGACGCAGTGGCTCGCCGCCACGCAGACGCCGCCTTCCCTTAAAGCGATGGTCCCGTCGATCACCGCGAGCGATTATCACGACGGATGGACTTACCAGGGCGGCGCGTTCGCGCTGTTCTTCAACGTGTCGTGGACGATGGGAGCGCTCGCGCCGGTGCGGCTTTTGCGCGAACGCGCGAAGAATCCCGCGGTGACGGAAGAGCTCATCCGCACCGTCGGATCGATCGACACGATGCTCGAGGCGATGAAGCATCGCCCGCTCGCCGAGTTCCCGATCTTCCGCGCGGGAGCGCCGTACTTTTTCGATTGGCTCAAGCATCCAGCGTACGACGACTACTGGCGCGCGCTATCGATCGAAGAGAATCACACGAAGATAAATGTTCCCGCGCTGAATATCGGCGGATGGTACGACATCTTTCAGGGCGGAACGATTCGCAACTACCTTGGGATGCGCTCGCACGGAGCGAGCGACGCGGCGCGCACCGGACAGCGGCTAATGATCGGGCCGTGGAACCATGCGGTGCCGTTTGCCAACCTGGTTGGCGCGGTGGACTTCGGCTACCAGACGGGAGCGGTCTCCGCCGATATCGACGGACAGCAACTGCGCTTCTTCGATCAGCATCTGAAGGGCAAAGACGTTTCGCAAACCTCGAACGTGCGGCTGTTCGTGATGGGAATAAATCAGTGGCGCGACGAAAGCGCATGGCCGATTCCCGGCACCGAGATGTGCCGCTACTTTCTTCGTAGCCGCGGGCGCGCCAACTCCGCCGCCGGCGACGGCGCGCTCTCGACTGAAGCGCCGGGTTCCGAGCCCGCCGATTCGTTCCTCTACAATCCTCTCGATCCAGCGCCGACCGCGGGCGGTGGACTGTGTTGCTATCCTGCCGCGCTCTCCGGCGGCGCGTTCGATCAGGCCGCGGTCGAGACACGCTCCGACGTGCTGGTCTATTCGACCGAGCCGCTAGCCGAGGATCTGGAGGTGATCGGGCCGATCACGCTGACGCTCTATGCGTCGTCGTCGGCGCCGGACACCGACTTCACCGCGAAGCTGGTTGACCTCGGACCGTGCGGACTCGCGAAAAATCTGACCGATGGGATCATTCGCGCGCGCTATCGCGAATCGCAGTCGCAGGCGAAGCTGCTTACTCCCGGCAAGGTCGTCGAGTTCAAGATCGATATGTGGAGCACCGCCAACGTGTTCAAAGCGGGCCATCGGATACGGCTCGAAATCAGTTCGTCGAACTATCCGCGCTTCGATCCGAACCCGAACACCGGGCACGATCTGTTCACCGACGCCGAGGTGCAACCCGCGATGCAGACGGTGATGCACGATCGCGGCTTCGCGTCGCATCTGATGCTGCCGGTCGTTCCCTCGCGCCATTAGCCGCGATAGTTTGCGGGTGAGCTGTCCGCAAGAACCTTCCGCTACCGAGGTCCCGATGCCAGAGAAATCTCCGAGCGCCGGCGTGATCGAATGGAAAACCGCGTGGGAGTCGCGCGATGCGGCGCGCGTCGCCGCGATGTACTCGCCGGCGGGTCGCCATTCGAGCTCGATGATCGCGTCGCTGTGGCCGGAACTTGGACGCACGGTTCTGATCGGGCGCGACGAGATTCGCGCCTACGCCGTACGCGGTCTCGAGCGTTTCACCGAGTTGCGCTTCGAGCTTGTGACCGTGACCGAAGCGGATGGACGCGCCGCCGTCGAGTATCGCCGCCATTCCAACCTTGACCCCGCGAATCCCAGGCACGTGCTGGAGCTGATCGAATGGGACGCGGACGGGCTGATATCCTCGTGCCGCGTTTTCCACTTCTAGTTGGCCGTACGATGCGATCGGATCTTAGAGATAGATCCCGATGAAGCTATCCACCCGCCTTTTCGGGACCACCTACCGCTTCGATTCGGTGCGCGAGGTTCTGGCCCGCGCCAACGAGGCGCGCTCCGGCGACGAGCTGGCAGGACTTGCGGCGCGGTCGGAGCGCGAACGCGTCGCGGCCAAGATGGTGCTGGCCGATCTGACGCTGAACGATCTGCGCAACAATCCGGTGGTGCCGTACGGGCGCGACGAGGTGACGCGGATTATCGACGACAGCCTCGATCGCGCCGAGTTCGCGCGCCACAGAAATCGCACCGTCGGCGAGCTGCGCGAATGGCTCCTCGATGACGCGACGACCGGCGACGATATTGCCCGCGCCGGCCGTGGCTTCACCGGCGAGATCGCTGCCGCCGTCGCGAAGCTGTCCTCGAATCTCGATTGCATCACGATTGCCGCCAAGGTTCGCGTCATCACGCGCGCGCGGACGACGATCGGGATACGCGGACGGCTCTCAACGCGGCTTCAACCGAATCATCCGCGCGACGATCCAGGCGGCATCGCGGCCGCGATTTACGAAGGGCTGTCTTATGGGTGCGGCGACGCGCTCATCGGCATCAATCCGTGCATCGACGAGCCCGACAATATCCGCCGCCTGCTCGATCTCACCGCGGAAATAATCGCGCGCACCGGCGTGCCCACGCAGAACTGCGTGCTCGGCCATATCACGACGCAAATTCGCGCGCTCGAAGCCGGCGCGCCGCTCGACATTCTTTTCCAGAGCCTCGCCGGTACCGAAAAAGCCAACGCGGGATTCGGAATCACAGTCGCGATGCTCGACGAAGGCGCGGCCGCCGTGCGCGAGCGCGGCGCGCTCGATGCTCCCAACCTTACCTATTTCGAAACCGGGCAGGGCTCCGAGCTCTCCGCCGGCGCGCATGAAGGCGCGGATCAGGTCACGCTCGAAGCGCGATGCTACGGCCTTGCGCGCCGCTACGCTCCGCTGCTGGTCAACACGGTGGTCGGATTTATCGGTCCCGAATATCTCTACGATGCGAAACAGATCGCGCGCGCCGGGCTCGAAGATCACCTGATGGGCAAGCTGCTCGGCGTGCCGCACGGCGCCGACGCCTGTTACACCAATCACGCGCGCGCCGATCAGAACGATTGCGAAAGCCTCGCCGTTCTTCTCGCCGCCGCGGGATGCAACTACTTCATGGCGCTGCCGATGGGCGACGACGTGATGCTCTCGTATCAGAGCACGAGCTATCACGACGCGGCGGCGCTACGGCAGGTGCTGAATCTCAGGCCCGCTCCGGAGTTCGAGCGCTGGTGCGAGCAGCGCGGAATCCTGTTCGGCGGCCGGCTCACCAAACGCGCAGGCGACCCGGCGCTGGTGATGACGAAGCGGCGGGCCTCATAACGTGGCGCGGAAGAATCGCGGCCGCAAATCCTCCGATAACTTCGCCGCGATGCGCCGCGCGACTCCCGCGCGTCTCGGCGTCGGCCGCGCCGGACCTCGCTACACGACGGCCGCGATGCTCGCGCTGCGCGCCGATCATGCTCGCGCGGTGGACGCGGTCCGAATGGAAGTGCCGCGCGATTGGCCCGCGCGCAATGCGATGCCGGAGCTCAAGACGCGCGCGCGCGACCGCGAGGTTTATCTGCTCCGGCCGGAGCTGGGGCGGATGCTCGCGGAGGACGACGCCGAGCGCCTCGCGCAGCGCTACGCTCGCCGCGCGCGAATCTCGGCGGCGGAGCGCGCGAAACCCTCGCTCGTGCTCCTGGTCGGTGACGGCCTCTCGTCGGCCGCGGTGCAGGCGCACGCGCCGGCGATCGTGCGCGCGCTCAAAAAGAAACTGGCAGCGCGCTTTCGCGTTAGCGGAACATTCTTCATCCGCAACGCGCGCGTCCGCGTCGAGGATCATGTCGGCGAAATTCTGCGCCCCGACCTCGTCTGCATGATTATAGGCGAGCGCCCGGGCCTCGCGACCGCCGAGAGCCTGAGCGCCTACGTGATCTGGCGTCCGCGCCTCGCGTCGCTCGAGCCCGATCGCACGGTGATATCGAATATTCATCCGGGCGGACTGAGTATTGCCTCGGCCGCGGGAAAAATCGCACGCCTGTGTGCCGAGGCTTCCGCACATCAGGCCAGCGGCGCAGCCCTTGCCACGCGCCTGACGCGTCCTGCATTGACAGATCCGATGACAGCGGGTTAGTAGTCTCACCTCGCCGATTGCCACAGAGGAATTTATGCTTCATTGCACAGCCTGCGGACACATGATTCACGAAAGCGCGCGCGCATGTCCGCAATGTGGCGCTCCGCCGCCTGTCGGTTCCTGGGCGCGTGAAGATGTTTCCGATCGATCGCGGCTGATCACGCTGCTGCTGTGCGTCTTTCTGGGATACCTCGGTATCCACCGTTTCTACGTCGGCAAGACTGGCACCGGTATTCTGTGGCTACTCACCGGCGGTCTCTTTGTAATCGGAGCGCTAGTCGATCTCATCATGATCGCCGCCGGTAGTTTTACCGATGAGGACGGACTTCGGGTCCTTGATTGGGACGTGCCAGGCTAGCGGCGATATTTTGGATCTCGGCGTTCTTTCGACAGCACATTTAACTAACGACATTGCCGGTTGATTCCGCTGCGAATAGAGTCAAAGTGAAGTATCAGGTTCATTCATCATGTCCGATCACGATGCCGTGCTCGCCGCGAACCGCGCCTTCTACGACGCGTTCGAGAGCCTCGATGCGGAGCAGATGGAAGCGCTATGGCTGCGCGACCAGCGGATCGTGTGTATCCATCCGGGATGGCGCAAGCTGTCGGGATGGGGTCCGATCATGGCTAGCTGGGAGCGGATCTTCGATAGCGCATTCGAGATGAAATTCGAGTTGGGCGAGCTCGACGTGATGATCAGCGGCGACCTTGCGGTGATCGTCGTCGAAGAGGAGCTGACCCAGCGCGGCTACGACGGCGTCTCGCGCTCGCAAGTCCTCGCGACCAACGTGTTCGAACGCAGAGGCGACAAGTGGTTCATTATCCTGCATCACGGCTCGCCAGTAATCGCGCCACCCAGCGACGACCCTCCGCTGCAGTAGTGGAGCAATACTAACTGTATAGGACTGTAAGGAATTCCCTCTCCCTGACCAGGGAGAGGGATCAAGGGAGAGGGTACATTGGCGTCAGCAGGCAAGCGCAAACGAGCAGTACCACTCGTGCATCAACGCGCCCGCCAATTGCGCCGCGAGCAGACCGACGCGGAATCGAATCTACGGAACCGAATCCGCGCAAAGCGCCTGAACGGCTTCCATTTCCGGCGCCAATTTCCGATAGGCAATTTCATCGCCGACTTCTGCTGTCATGAATCGCGCCTCGTGATCGAGCTCGATGGCGGCCAGCATGTGGATCGTGCCTCATACGATGCCTGGCGTACGAGCCTGATCGCCGAGCGCGGTTATCGAGTGATTCGATTCTGGGATACATGAGGTGCTTATGAATATGGAAGGCGTAATCGAGGCTATACTCACTGCGCTGGAAGAGACCTCTCCCTTCGCTCTCTCCTTGGACAAGGAGAGGGTATAAGAAGGAGCAAGGAGAAAATCAGAATGTTGAAACGAGTCGATCGGGTGCAGATTGCGGTCGAAGATCTCAATGCGGCGGAGAAGATCGCGGCTGATACTTTCGGCGCCGAACTGCTACGGCGTGATACTGCCGAACCGGTTGCGGCGCGGCGCTCGACGATGCAGGCGGGTTCGAGCTTGATCGAGCTGCTCGCACCGGCAGGCGCTGGACCGGTCAAGGACTTCGTCGACCGATGGACCAGCGGACTCTTCGGCGTCGGTTTTTCGGTCGCCGATCTGGACGCCGCGGCGAGTCATCTGCAAGGCGAAGGAGTCAAATCTAATCGCGACGCGGGGCAGCTCTTTATCGATCCCGCCACGACAGGTTTCGGAATGCGAGTGGTGCTGAGTACGCATCACGAACGCGTACCGGTCGGTGCAATCAAGTGGATCTATGAGACCACCAACGTAGTCAGCGATTGGCATGCGGCCTCGGCGCGCTACACGCAGATCTTCCAACTGAATCCGGCGATCTTCGTTCCGATCGAGAGCAAGGAGTTCGGATACGCCGGCACCCTCACGATGTTCGATGCGCCCGCCCGTCTGGATCGAATCGAGATCTCGCAGATCACGAATGCGGCGGGTGCGATGGGACGTTTTCATCAGAAGCGCGGCGACTCGCTATATATGTTCTTCGTCGAGACCGACGATCCTGGCGCGCTAGCCAAGCGCCTCGAGTCGCGTGGCGCGCGTTTTGCGGCGCACACCCGCGACGAAGCGGGCCTCGCGGAGTTGTTCATCCATCCGAGCGCTTTCCTGGGCGTGCTGGTAGGAGTCAGCCGCACCGACCACGCATGGACCTGGTCGGGCGATATCGCCCGCGCCCGCCGCGCCGCCGCCTCCCGCGCCGCCCGCGGATGACGAGTGGTCGTTCTCTTGAAAGGGCGTGTGTGCTATATATCAATGATATATGGCTAAGAAGACAAGCAAACAGGCGACTGCCAAAGTATTTACCACCGGGCGCAGTCAAGCGGTGCGCATCCCAAAGGAATACCGCTTCTCGTGTGACGAGGTAACTATCGAGCGCGAAGGCGAGCGTGTGATCCTGACGCCTCGTCCACGCTCCTGGCGCGAATATTTCGCCCGCTCGCAACGGTTCAGTGACGACTATCCCGAAGATGTCGCTGATGCGCCGCCGCAAGAACGCGAGAAGCTCTAATGCGCCACCTCATGCTCGACACGAACATCTGCATCCATGCGATCAGACGCAACGCACCAGAAGTGCTTCGCCGCCTCGAGAACACGAGCCCTCAGGAAGTCGCGATTTCTTGCCTTGTTGCTGCCGAGTTGTGGACCGGAGTGATGAAGTCTCGCGAGCGACAACGCAACGAGCAGGCCTTGAGGGAATTCCTCAACTTTGTGCGGGTCCTTGATTGGCCCGCCGAGGCTGCGCTCATTTATGGAGAAATACGAGCCGCGCTCGAATCGAAAGGGCGCCCGATCGGCGCGATGGACCTGCTGATCGCAGCCCACTGCGTCCACGAACGCGCGACGTTGGTCACGCGAAACTACGACGAGTTCGCTCGCGTTAACGGACTCAAGCTCGAAGACTGGAAATCATAGAAAACGGGCGGTCGTGAGGACCGCCCGTTTGTGCTCATTCTTAATTGCGCGCGCTATTTCGATTCGCGCATTGCTTTGATCAGGATCGCCGCCAGCTCGGGGCGGGTGAACTCCGGTGGCGGGGCTTGGCCGGCGCGCAGCATCTCGCGCACCTTGGTGCCCGACAGGATCAGGCGGTCGGCGTCGGTATGCGGACAAGTCTTGAACGACGCCATCCCGTTGCACTTGTTGCAGTAGAAACTGTTCTCGAACGTCAGCGGCGTGATGCCCATCTCTTCCGGCGCGAAGCGCGAGAAGATTTTCTGCGCGTCGTAGGTGCCGTAGTATTTGCCCACGCCGGCATGATCGCGCCCGACGATAAAGTGAGTGCATCCATAGTTGCGCCGGATGATCGCGTGCAGGATCGCCTCGCGCGGGCCGCCGTAGCGCATATGCGCCGGCATCACCGAGAGCATCGCGCGATCCTTCGGATAGTAGAGTTCGAGCAGAACCTTGTAGGTTTCCATCCGCACCGCTGCCGGAACGTCGTCGCCCTTGGTCTCGCCGACCAGCGGATGGATCAGCAGGCCGTCGCAGATTTCGAGTGCGGATTTCTGAATGTGTTCGTGCGCGCGATGGGTAGGGTTGCGGGTCTGGAACGCGACGATTTTTTTCCATCCACGCTCGCGGAATGCGGCACGCGTCTCGCGCGGCTCGAGCCGATATTCCATGAAGGTGCGGCCCGGGATGTCGTCGATAAGAATCACGCGGCCAGCGAGGCAATACGGCGGCATCGAGGTGACGTTCTTCGCGCCCGGATGCGCGTCTTCGGCGGTGCCGAAAACCGCTTCGGCCTCGCGCTTGCGATCGACCTTGTAAATCTCCGCGAGCTTCAGGATCGCGAGCGGCTTGCCGTCTTCGGTTGCCAGAGCGATATCGGCGCCGACCTTGAGCGAATGCGCGGTCGCCTGGTCAACCGCGAGCGTGATCGGAATCGACCACGGCGTGCCCGACGCAAGCCGCAGCTCGTCGCGGCTGCGAGTGTAGTCGGCTTCGCCCATGAATCCGGTCAGCGGAGAGAACGCGCCCGAGGCGAGCATCTCGAGGTCCGAGAGGTCGCGCGCGGTCAGAGTCACAACCGGCAGCGACGCGGCGTGCGTGCGCAGCGCGGCGCGTTCGGCCGCGGGCGCTTTCAGGTCAACCAGCTCGCCGCCGCCGTGTGCGGAGATTGCGTCGTCGCGCACGCTCATCGCGAACCTCCCGCCGACACTTTGCGTGCCGCGCTGTCAGCAGCGCCGTGACGGGGAATGAAGTTCCCCTCCTCGAGGGTCGCGAGCAGCTTCTTAAGACTGTGCTCGACCTTCTCCGCGCTGCTGTCGATCATCAGCTCGGGAGTAACAGGCTCTTCGTACGGATCGGAAACCCCGGTGAACGATTTGATCTCGCCGGCCAGCGCCTTCTTGTAGAGACCCTTCACGTCGCGCTCGACCAGAGTCTCGAGCGGGCACTTCATGAAAACCTCGAAGAAGCGGGTGTGCAGCTTGCGGACTTCGTCACGCACGTCGCGATAGGGCGAGATGGCCGCCGAGATCGCGATCACACCGTTGCGCGCGAGCAGATTGCAGACATAGCCGATGCGCCGAATATTGGTGTCGCGGTCTTCTTTCGAGAACCCGAGACCCTTCGACAGATTGGTGCGGACTTCGTCGCCGTCGAGGATTTCGACGCGATGTCCGCGTTGGCGGAGTTCTTGCGCAGCTAGATTCGCCAGAGTTGACTTACCTGCCCCGGATAGTCCGGTAAACCATAGGGTAAAGCCCTGATCCATGATGCTTTGTTCGATGCTCCTGAAATAGATTACTTTGTATGTTCGATAAGTTATCTAATTCTCACTGATCACTCAAGACAAGCCGGGCTTCTGCCTCCGAGAAAACTTCATCAAAATAATGCTGCAAAATCAGGTACTTCAACGACCTACGCCAAAGCCTATCAACGGCCAATAGAAATGCACCATCAGGTTCAGCCCGATCCAGGCGCTGAGGATCATCAGCGCGCCTGGAACCAACAGCTCGCGGGCGCGCAGGTAGCCGCTCGAGTATGCGAGCGCGTTTGCCGGAGTTCCAACCGGCAAGATGAATGTCAGACCGGCGGGAATCGCGATGACCAGCGACATCGCGCGCGCGTCGATTCCGAAATGGCCCGCGAGTCCCAGCCCGACCGGAAGCAGCGCCGCGACCACCGCGGAGTGGCTCAGCAACTCGCCGAGCAACTCTGCGCCGAGCGCCAGGATCGCGAGCACGACGACGGCGGAACCGATACCACCCAAGGTTTCCCGTGCGAGGTAGGCGGCGGCGCCGGTATGCTGCAGCGCGGCGCCGAGTGCGATTGCGCCGCCGTACATCAGGACGATTCCCCAGTTGACGTATTCTTCAACCTCGCGCCAACTGAGCAGTCCCAGCGCGAACAGCGCGACCACGGCGAGAATTGCGATCGCGGCGTATCCGTATTCGTGGCTGGTCGCCATCCAGGTCACGACCGTGACGGCGAGAACTATCGCGACGCCGATCTCCTCGAAGGTCATGCGGCCGAGTTTGGCCGCGCGCTGCTTGAGTTCCTGCGCGCTCTGCTCCACCGAGTCGAGGTCAGTGGGGAAAAAATGACGCAGCACGAACCATCCGGCGATCAGCAGCGCGACCACCAGCGGAATCGTTGCGGCGCTCCAATGCAGAAACGAAATCGTCTGGCCTGTCGCTTCCGAAAGCATCCCGAGCGCGAGCATCGCGCGCGCTCCGCCGAGCAACGTTGCGATTCCGCCGATATTGGTTCCCCACGCCATCGCGAGAAACAGCGCGGTCGCATAGCGCGAGCGGCCGGGAACGAGGTTCATCGTGTTGGCCAGGTCGAGCACGATCGGAAAAACGATCGCGGCGACCGCGTGCTCCGGAATGACGAACGACATCAGCGCGGAGAGCAGATAAATCGAACCGACCAGCGAGCGCGGCGTGCGTCCGAACCGGCTGAAGACCGTCAGGGCGACGCGGCGGCCGAGTCCGCGATGGTTTACCGCGGCGGCGAGCATGAACGCCGCCAGGATGAAAAACATCGCCTCGTTTCCGAACAGCGCGTATGCCTGCCGCTGCGGCATCACGCCCGAGAGTCCCAGCAGAACGATCACGAGCAGGCTCGTGACCATCAGGGGAAGCGCGCCGGTGATCCAGTAGAGGCAGGCGAGCGCGAAGACCGCGATCGCGCGCTCGGCGGCGACGCTTAAGCCGGCGGGCGGTTTCGCGCGCACCAGAACGACGAAGATGATCGCGCCGGCGACGAGAATAATCGTGCGCAGGCTGCGCGACAGGATCACCAGCGCGATCGGCCGCGTGTCGACGACGACTTCCTCGAGCTCGTGCGCGCGCGCCGCGCGTATTTCCGGCTCGGGCGTCACAGGTGAGAGGAATCGAAAGACGCGCGCACGCGCCGTACACGCAGCCGCCTGCGCAAACGCGCAAGCGAACGCGTGGCGAGAGCGCCGAGCCGGTTTCGCGACAGTTGATGAATGAGCGATTGGAATTGCGCAGCGCCGCTTACGAGATAACGCGCGTCCAGGATCGTGAAGGAAGTCGAAACATCGCGCATCCAGTTAAGACTGATTCCCGCGCGGGTGGCGGCCTCGAACGATGCGGCCGCAATCTGGACCGCGTCGTCCAGCGCGCGGTCGTCAGCGCCGCGCGGCGCGAGAGTGCCGAATGTAGGCAGCACTCTGGCCGCGATCAGTTCCGTCGCGGCGGCTTGCAGAGCCGCTTTCGGCGCGAGATCGATCAGCAAATCCGACCATACCGCGCCGCTGGGGAAAATTCGGGCCGCGTGGCTGAGCGCCGCGAGATAGCGCTCGCGTCCATAGAAGCGCACGCGGCCCGGGAAATGACGCAGCATCGCCTCCTCGCTCGCTGCCTCGAGGTTGAAGCAGATCACGTCGACGCCCTCGGCGTACGCCAAATCGATCGTGCGCAAGTCGGCCGGGGGATGCATCGTTACCGCGACGATTGTATCAAAGTGCCGATCGATCGCTTCGAGATACGGCTTGAGGATCGCGAATCCGGCATCGACACCGGGAAAATATCCGAGCACGAAATGCACGAACTCGGCGTCGCCGTCGTCAAACGCGCCGCGCACCGCCTCGACGACTTCATCGACGGGCCAGAGCTCGCCCGCGTGCGCGGTCAGTTCACGGCCGTGGCAGAGCGCGCAGGTTTTTCCTGCCGCACCGATACCGCATCCGCCGCCGAGCGCGACGGTAACCCACGTCGAGCGCATCGCGGCGATCGCGCCGAGCTCGATACCGCGCGTGTTGCGCCTGGCGGCGAACGGGGGAGTGTGCGCGACGCGGACGGCGGTCAAGTTCGCGCCGTCGCGAATCACATCCGGGTTTTCCGCGATCGAAATCGGCGAAGCGGAATTGATCCGTGCGCTTGCCCAGATTTCATCGGCGAGCAGGAGCTCGATCGTCTCCGCCGTATCTGCGTTGGGTCGCGCGTTGGCCGGCGCGAGTCCGTAGAGCTCGAGCGCGAGCTTCAGCCGCGCGGGATTGGATTCTTCAGACGGCACCGGATTTCCTGGCGGTGGATTTCTTGCGCGGCACCGGCGCGCGGGCGCCGCCGAGCGGGCGCGACGCGGCGAGATTGCGATGAATCGCCAGTGCAGCGGGTGAGGAATAGATCTCCGAGGCTCCCGCGGTGACCAACCGATCGCGCGAGTCCTCATCGGACGCGATTCCGATAAAGGGCATTCGTGCGCGGCGCGCCGCGTGCAGGTCGGCCGTCGCTGTCGCCGACGAAGATCGCGTCGCTGGCGCGCACGCCGCCAAGCTCCAGCGCGCGCTTGAGCATCGCGGGCGCGGGCTTCAGCGCAAGCTTCGCGTCACGCCCGACGATAAATGCGATCGCAATGCTGACACGATAGCGGCTCAGCCATCGCATGACCGTGACCGACGAGTTTGAGGTCACGATCCCGGCGGCGAGCGTGCGTGTGGAGATTGCGCGCAGGAGATCGAGCGTCCCTTCCAGCGGCCGCGCGCGATCGACGCCGGCAAGTTCGAATTTCTCGATCAGCTTCGAGATGCGGGCGAGCATCTTTGCCTTGCGGGCGTCGGTGGCGCGTTCCAGATGCGCGCGATAAGCCTCGTACATCGCAAGCGCGCGTAGGGGGGATTGCTGCGTGATTTTGCGCGGCGCGTCCGCGCGCTCGAGAATTCCGCGGACCTCGCCGCGCAATGTCGGCCAGTCCACGACCGGATCGAGCCGCGCGAGAGTGGTATCGAAGTCGAACAGCCAGAGTTTTGGTTGGGTCGAGGCTGTCATGCGGATGCACTCGCGCAGGCGCAGTTGAGGTTTCGCAACGGTTCATGTATCCGCGACGCGTAGCCGTCGAACTCGACCAGGGCGGCGCGTGGCGCGGCGTCGTATCCGGCAAGGAGCTTGAACGCTTCCGCAGTCGCAGCCATCGCGACGAGTCCGGCTTGGGAAGAGCGCTTGCCAAACGGTTTCGCGAGTAGAGAATCGGAGCAGAGCGCGCACGGCGGTGGAGCAGGGAAGACGCCGATCCGCGCTGGCGAATCGAGCCGCGCAACGACGCTCGGGACGCGGACGAGTTTGGCGCAGAGCGCGCGCGCCGGCGACAGAGCGCCGGCATCGCCGATGATCGCAAAGAGAAGATTCGCGGTGCGCGCGGAATCGTCTGGTGCGAACGTGGTGACGGTGGAATCGGGATTGAGCGCGCGCATCGCGATGGCGAGTTCGTTGATATCGGCGGCATCGCCGTCGAGATAGATTCGTCCGACTCCCGCGCCGGCCAGATAAGCAAGCGGCGCCTCGAGGTCCTGACGGTCGCTGACGATAACGATCCGCGCGGCGAGCAGGCGTTCCTGCGCGCGGCCGCCGACACGCGGCACGATTATCTGGCGGCTATAGCGTTCGATTTGTGTGTCACTCAGCGGCATCGGGTGTTCGTGGATAGCAGATAGCGCGCCGGACATTCGCGGCGCGAAAGAGAACAGGTTACACAGATTATCGCAGATCAAGAACCGCCGCGACGCAGGGCGAATCACAGGCCCAGTGGGCATGAAGTGATGCCCTCGTCCGACGGCTTTTGCCGGGATCGCGGTGGGTTCGTTTGGTAAATTTTCTATGGGCTCAAAAAATAAACTCCTTGAAGACGCTGGCAATTTTTGCCTGATGGGTCCGTTTTAAGCGTCTTTTTGGTACCTCGATTTTCGGAAGATTTGAGGCGCGGGAAAAAAAGACTAAACACGAAGACACCAAGGAATAGGAAGACACTAAGACGCGAAGAATACGCATTTCCACGCGCGGCGCGCGGAAATGCGTCAGTTCTTTGTGCCTTGGTGTCTTGGTGGTTGGATTGATGCCTGCGGCTGGTCGCGGCGGCATTCTCGTCGAGAAAAGCTCGCAGAGATCTCCCGGCGGATGTGCTGATCGCTTCCACGCGATCAGCTTTGCACGAAGTGGATTTGGGCATAAGGCTGAACAGTTCAGCCATGAACAAATCTGGCAAAAACCCGAACGATCGTTAGGTTGAAAGAGCGGTGCTCATGATGCGTTTGGTCGCTCTCTCCCAAGGTTTTTCTCGTCCTGGAAGGGAGAGGCCAGATGCAGGACCCTTAAATTTGGACGCGCGCAAAATGTGCGGCTATATCTCTTTTTTAATCGCGCGGCGCTTCGCGCCCCGCTGAAAAATGTCCGTCACCTGATCTCCGTTTCAGGGTGAGGAATATCCTTGCCACGTGTGGTGATGACAGTGTCCACCATATCGCCTAAGCTCTCTCCTCGATGGCCGCGAACCTGCTTTTCTTTGGCGATAACCTCAAAGTTCTGCGCGAAAATATCGCTACCGAATCGGTTGATCTGGTTTACTTGGATCCGCCGTTTAACTCTGAGCGCGATTACAACGTGCTGTTTAAAGAGCATGGCACGGAATCCGAAGCGCAGATCCGCGCCTTCGAGGACTATTGGCACTGGGATCTCCAGGCGGAGCGCACCTATCGCGAGTTGACCGCTGTAGATGCCGAGAACAACGGCGTCCCGGGGCGCTTAGTGTCCCTTACGGAATCGCTGCGCGCATTCCTCGGCACCAGCGACATGATGGCCTACCTTGTGATGATGGCGATTCGGCTCGCCGAGCTGCGCCGCGTGCTGAAGCCGACAGGCTCCATTTACCTGCACTGCGACCCAACCGCAAGCCACTACATAAAACTGACCTTGGACGGGATTTTCGGTCCAGAGAATTTTCTTAACGAAATCGTTTGGCAGCGGACAGCATCCAAAGGGCTTACGAAGCGACGCTTGGCGAGCAACCACGACACGGTTTTTGCCTATCGGCGATCTGACCAGGCCATTTGGAATGAGAGTTCAACGTTTGAACCCTATATCGAATCTCAACTCGATCCGAAAACCGCGTCCAAGTACGCGCAGCAGGATTCTGATGGCCGGCGCTATCAGCTCACAAGTCTGATCAATCCCAACCCCAATCGCCCCAACCTCACGTACGAGTTTCTTGGAGTCACACGTGTTTGGCGCTGGACAAGGGAAAGGATGAACGCGGCGTACCAAGCCGGCGAGATTGTTCAGTCAAAGCCCGACTCAATTCCGCGTTTCAAGCGGTATCTCGACGAGCAACGCGGACATCCTTTAGGAGACGTATGGGGTGACATTCGCCCACTGAATTCTCAAGCGGCGGAGCGGTTAGGGTATCCCACTCAGAAGCCAGTTGAACTGCTCGAGAGAATCATTTCCCTATCTTCGAATGAAGCAGACGTAGTCCTCGATCCATTCTGCGGATGCGGCACTGCTTTGCACGCCGCCGAGCGATTGAAACGGCGCTGGATCGGTATCGACATTACGCATCTCGCGATCGGCCTCATCCGCAATCGGCTCGATACTGCTTTCCCGGGTATCAAGTACGAAGTACACGGGGTACCAGCCGACGCGGAGGGCGCCCGATCGTTGGCCGAGTCCGATCCCTACGATTTCCAATGGTGGGCGCTCCCGCTCATTGGCGCGCGACCTGTGGCCAACAGCGACCCCGGCGCTACGCGCGGAAAGAAGGGGATGGACCGTGGAATCGATGGCGTAATCCGGTTCATCGACGACCCTGCATCAGGCCGCAGCAATCGAATCGTCGTTTCCGTGAAGGCCGGAAGGCATCTGAATCCTGCGATGGTTCGCGATCTGCGTGGAACCATCGAACGTGAGAAAGTTCCGATCGGCGTGCTGCTCTCGATGTATGAGCCGACATCTGAGATGCGTTCGGAAGCGGCGAAGGCGGGCTTCTGGCATTCCGATTCCTGGGGACGTGACTATCCGCGTGTCCAGCTTCTGACGATCGAAGAAGTATTTGGCGGAAAGAGAGTCGAATATCCGGGGCGCGATGTGACGCTACAAGCCGCGCCCGCGGAAGCTGCCATGCGCGAGAATCTGCCACTTCCTGGCGTGAAGCCAGCATCGCGGACGAAGCGTTGAATCGCGTTGCCGCGAATTCAGGGGCGTCGAACGCCGTCAGCTCGTGGGGTCGCGCGCCGTGCGTTCGTCCAAACCTCCGCCTAAGGCAACCACCGCAGCGTGAATAGACTTACCCAGAGAATCCAAACCATCAGCCAGACTAAAATGCCGATGGAGACCGTCCGGAATAGAGAGAAACGGATCCAAGCTTTCGGTCGCCAAAGCACATTGGCCAAGTTGTCCAAGAACCGGGCTGCGTTGTCTCGATCTTTTGGTTCTAACAGCGATAGAGTAGCCGACTTTCGATCGATGAGACCGCGCCGTTCAGTTTCGTCGAGCGCCCAACGTACGCCGTCTCGAAAATTAAGAAGGTACTGAGCCTGCCTGCCCTGCTCGTACCTCGCTTGAGCAAGTCGGACGGAGGCCATTCCGCCCCACGGATCCGACACACCACCGAGGGCTGCGGGCAGGTTAGCCTTACACTCCAGATCGAAGCGTCGGATCGAAGCGGCGAGCGCCTTTAGCCGGCGAGCGGCGTCAACATCTCTACGATATTCGCTAAACACTCCGACTGCACAAATGACCGGAAGAACAAAAAGGGCATACATCCAGAAGGAAGGCGGCCTCATTCTGTTCAAGATTGCGGCGGCATTGATCGGCGGTATTCCTGGCTGAAGCACCAGAATTATAACAACAAGAGCTGAAACGGATAGCACCGCTCCGTAACGCGGTGCACTTGGAAGTAGCGTCAGACCTCCGACGAGAACTCCGGCTACCACGGTGATGAGCAATTCGTTGAGATTCGCCATAGCTCGACCCAGAGATAACGTATCTCGCACTGCCCTTGAAACTGCGCGGATTTGCGGATCATCTAATACCGCCGAAGGCGAATTGTGATTGCGCCGCTGCGAACGAAGAACCTTTGTCTGACCCGTGTGCGTCTGCGATTCAAAAAATGCAGAGCAGCACCCTCACCCACGCATCACGATGCTTGCGAAAAGAGCGCAAGCATCGCGCCGCGTCGCCCTCTCCCGGCGGGAGAGGGTATCAGCGTGCGGATCCGTTTCTGAGTCGCGCGGCGCTGGCGCGCCGCGGTGAAAAATGTCCCTTACCCATTGAACACTTGGTGCCCTCGCCCGACGGCGACGATGATTTTGTCGGGATCGGCACTCCAGGTGAAGGGCTTGGGTTGTTGTTGGTTTCGGCGAGGAAGCGGTTGATGGCGGGCGAGCCTAGGGAATCTCCCTTCGGAACCTTCCGTCAGGTTCTATCGACTAGTGGACTCCTTGGTCTGCCTTTTTGCATTTCGAGAGAATATCGTCGACAACGCGGGCGATCGGCGCAGTGGCGTCAATGCTCATCGCATTCTTCGGAACATCCTCTTTCGTTGCATACAATCGCGCAATGAGTTCGCGTTCCTCTGGTTTTCCGCCGAAGTCAGTTGGGTCCAGTGCCACGCGCTCATCAATCCGCCGGTTCATGGTGTCCAGGTCGACCTCCAGGACAAACACGCCGTCAAGTAAGTCGATGAATTTTGAAAAATTCCTCGAACCGCCGCAGAAAAAGGTGACCGCCTCATCCTGATTGGCGACGTAGGCTTTTACTTTCTCCACATCCCAAATCCAGTGCTTGGACAACCAGGTAACCGTCGGTGTACCCGTTTCCGGAGCCGTCGGTAGACCTGTTTCCGGATCGCCTCGATACACCAATTCCCGGTCACCATGAATGGCCTGGTATCCGCGCCGCTGCAATTCTGTGCAGACCGCGGTTTTGCCGGCGCCGGAAACGCCTTCGATCAAATAGTTTCTGACACCCATTTCCGCTCTGGTTGATCGCTCGCTCATGAGCCGTCGGGGTGTAACGGCGCGATTACCTTAACTCGGTTGCTTCCACTCAGAAAGTGCCACGTACCCCGGGTGCCGAGGCGAGATTTCCTTCGGCGTTGCTCGGGACAAGCTCTCGCGATTCCTGCCGTGCAATGTGACCTGGATGGCACCAGATGCATTACCTGCGCGCGCTCGGAATGACACAAAACCTCGCGAGAGCTGTCATTTCGAGCGCGAAGCGAATGTGGGTTTCGTGTCGTGCATATGGTTACGCGCCGCGTGCGTCGCGAGAAATCTCGGCAGCTGCGATAGCAGCCCAGCGCAATGGGTTACGCAAAGCTCCTCTTTCAGGGCGGCGGGGGATCAGATACGCGCTACTCGATTACGTTTTTTTCTATGGTCTCGACGGTTACGCCGGAGGAGCGGAGCCATACGATTGCGCGCTCGATTTGGTCGCGGGTGCCCTCGAATTCGAGCGCTACCAGGCCCATCTCCTCGGATACGCTGGCGCCGCGGATGTTGAATACCAGGTCGAACTTCTTCACCAGGTGATAAAGCAGCGGCTCCTTGATCAGCGAGCGTGGGTAGCTCAAGTAGTAGCGTTCGTGGATGCGTTCCATTTAGCGGTCACCTGCGGAGCGCTTGCGATGCCACTCCTGCCATCCGATCCATAAGTTGGTCGATAGGTACTTGTCGCCGAAGTCGGGAAAGATCGTCACCACGCATCCTTCCTTGAGCGATTGCGCGACCTTGATCGCCGCGATCATCGCGGCGCCCGACGATTGCCCGACCAGGATGCCTTCGTCGTGGCCGAGCGCGTACACCATGTCGTAGGCTTCTTCGGTGCCGACCGCGATTTTCGAGTCGAGCTCGTTTTCGTGGTAGATGCCGGGGACGATCGACGACGCCATGTGCTTGAGCCCCTCGAGCCCGTGCATCGCATCGTCCGGCTCGACGCCGATCACCTGGATGCGCGGATTTACTGACTTGAGGTAGCGCCCGGTTCCCATCAGGGTGCCGCCGGTGCCCATCGCGGCCACGAAGTGCGTTACTTTGCCCGCGGTCTGATGCCAGATTTCGGGGCCGGTGGTTTCGAAATGGGCCAGGGGATTGGCTTCGTTATTATATTGATCGGGCTTGAAGTACTTGCCGGGGTTCTGCTCGATCAGCTTGCGGCAGAGCATGATCGCGCCGTCGGAAGATTCCATCGCGTCGGAGAAAGTGATCGTCGCGCCGTACGCCTCGATAATCTTTTTGCGCTCGCGGCTGACGTTTTCCGCCATCACCAGCTCGACCGGATAGCCGACTACCGCACCGACCATCGCGAGCGCGATTCCGGTGTTGCCGGAGGTCGAGTCGATGATGGTCTTGCCGGGACGCAGGCTGCCGTCGGCGAGACCAACTTCGATCATCTTTTTCGCGGCGCGATCTTTCACCGAGCCGCCGGGGTTGAAGCCTTCGAGCTTGGCGAAGATCCGCACTCCGGGGGCGAGCAATCCGCGCACATGCCGTACGATCTCGAGCATCGGCGTGTTGCCGATAAGCTCGAGCACGCTTTTGGCGCGCGCGGCCGGAACGACCTCATGCTCGAGGTCGTGCGGCAGCTTAGCGTCCGCCAGCGATCGCCGGGACGATTGAAATGTCGTCGCCATCCTTGACCTTGGAATTGAGTGACTCGAGGAAGCGGATGTCGTCGCCGTTCAGATAGATATTGACGAAGCGGCGAATCTCGCCCTTGTCGTCAAGCAGGCGCTCGCGGATTCCCGGATGGCGCCGCTCGAGATCTTCGAGCACCAGGCGGATCGAGGCGCCGTCGGCGGGGACTTCGTCGACACCGGCGGTGAAACGGCGAAGCGGGGTTGGGACTCTGACCTTTACTGGCATTGGATGCTCTCTACCTCCGTTCTGGATCTTGATGCTTATGCCGCGGGTGCGCGGCAGACAACCGATGCGCACTTAATCTGTCAGTAAATTGCACCTTCATGCGGCGCTGTTTGCGGCGCGTTTGCCGCCTGCGAGGCGCTCGAATAGCGCGTCGAATTCGCCCAGCCGCGCGTCGATCACCATCGGCTTTTCGATCGAGCCGGCCACCGCTTCGAGCGTCTTGTAGCCGTTGCCGGTGATCGAGACGACGGTGGTCTCGTCGGGTTTGATTCGGCCCTGGCGCGCGAGCTTGATCGCGACGGCGAGCGTGGTGCCGCCGGCGGGCTCGGCAAAAATGCCCTCGGTGCGCGCGAGCAGCTTGATCGCGTCGATAATTTCGGGGTCGGTGGCAGATTCGCCCCATCCTCCGGACTCGCGCACTGCGCGCAGGACGTAGAAGCCATCGGCGGGATTTCCGATCGCGATCGATTTGGCGATAGTGTCCGGCTTCACCGGCGTGATCAGGTCGGTGCCCTTGTGCAGCGCGTGGATCACCGGCGCGGAGCCGGTAGCCTGCGCGGAAAAGATCTTGAATACGTCGCTCTTGATCAGCCCGACTTCCTTCAGCTCCTTAAATGCCTTGGCGACTTTCGGCAGAATGGTGCCGCCGGCGGTCGGGACGACGATATTGTCGGGCAGCCTCCATCCGAGCTGCTCGGCGATTTCGAAGCCAAAGGTCTTTGCGCCCTCGGTGTAGTAGGGGCGCAGATTGATATTGACGAAGGCCCATCCGTACTTGTCCGCGATTTCGCTGCACAGCCGATTCACGTCGTCGTAGTTGCCGCGGATCGTGATCACCTGCGCGCCGTATATGGTCGAGCCGACGATCTTTCCGGCCTCGACGTTCTCGGGCATGAAGATGTAGCACTTGAGTCCGGCGCGCGCGGCGTGCGCGGCGACTGCGGTTGCAAGGTTGCCGGTCGAGGCGCAGGAGACGGTGGTGAAGCCGAACTCGATCGCCTTGGTGATTGCGACCGAGACCACGCGGTCTTTGTATGACAGCGTCGGATGATTGACGGTGTCATCCTTGACGTAGAGATGGTGGAGTCCGAGCTCGGCGCCAAGGCGTTTGCAGTGCACCAGCGGAGTGAAGCCGGAATGCGGTCCGATGACGGGCTCGCTATCTACGGGCAGCAGCTCGCGGTAGCGCCACAGATTATGCGGCCGCGATTCGATTTTCGCGCGCGAGATCGCCGCGCGAATTTTCGCGTAGTCGTAGGTGACCTCGAGCGGGCCGAAACAGGTCTCGCATACGTGCAGCGGCGCGATCGGATATTCCTGTCCGCACTCCTTGCATTTCAAATTGTTGATGAAGCTCATGATTCCCCTCATTCTCCCGTCATTCTAATTGACGAGCAGTCTCGGCTGCGCCTGATTTCACGCGTAGCGCCGCTCCGCAGGCGCATCCTTCGCGCGCGGCCACGTCCGTCAGCCGGAAGCGCGCGGAAATTGTCGCGTCGTAGGTAAGAATCCGTCCGGCGAGCGACGGTGTCGCGCCGCGTATATACGCGAGCGCCTCGGCCGCCTGGATCTCTCCGATCGCGCCGGCGACTGGGCCGATAATTCCCGCGTCGCGGCACGAGGCGATTTCACCCGGCTCCGGCGGCGCTTCGAACAGGCATCGCAAACACGCCGAGCGTCCGGGCAGAATCGTCATCGCCTGGCCCGCCATCCCGAGCACGCCGCCATATACGAACGGGCGATCGACAGCGGATGCGATATCGTTAATGAGAAACTTCACGGACGGATCGTCGGTCGCGTCGATTGTGAAATCGTGCGCGGCGGCGAGGGCAGGGCCGTTGATTGCGTCGAAGGCGATCTGGCGGGCGCTGATCTCGACGCGCGGAAACGCGAGGCTCAATCGGCGCGCGGCAGCTTCTACCTTGGGCTTGCCGAGATCCTCGATTCGATAGATCACCTGGCGCGCGAGATTCGAGAGATCGACGGGATCGGGATCAACGATCGTGATAATTGCGTTGCCCGCGCGCGCGAGCGCCCACGCGGCGGGCGCGCCCAGTCCTCCGGCTCCGATTATCAATATGCGTCGATCAGGCAACGTCGTTTTCCCGTGCCACGGCTCGCGAGTGATGGCGAAAGGCCAACGATGGAGGATTAAAACAAAAACCCTCTTCCTGCGATAAGGACGAGGGTTCGACAACTCTCGCCTTATCTTCCAAGAACCTTCAACCGAAGGATCTTGCAGGAGTTAGCACCAACTCCGTGAGGAGCCGGTTGCTGCGGCATCGTCGGGCCAGTCCCTCCGCCGCTCTCGATAAGGCCGTCAATGGCTCGATCAGAAATATACGACGACGAGATCGCTGTCAAACCCCCGACCACGCGGTCAGGCGGGAATGGGTCCGGCAGAACGTCGCGATGTGAGACGCGTAAATAAGCAATCAGACAATTCTTCTCATTTTTGGATTGAAATGCAGGATGTGAATCTTGTAGCCTGCGCCAGCGGTCGGCAATCAATGTCGTTCCAGTTGGTTCGTGGGGCGAACGACGCGTCGTCACTTAGGAGCAGAGCTAAATGCTGTCGCGCGTTCTGGGGCTTTCGATCCGGGTAGCGTTCGTGGCCGCACTAGCGGCGTCCATTACAGCCTGCGACCCATGCGGGAGTTGCAAGTCGAAGAAAGTTACGCCAACCCCGACTCCGACCATCGTGCCGACGCCGACGGTGACACCTAGTCCGACTCCAAGTATCACGCCAACCCCGACCGTAACGCCGACGCCGACTATTAGTCCAACCTCCACGCCGACTCCTACGATCACGCCGACACCGACTCCGACTCCCGGTGCCGGCAACGCTTCGTCTCTGATCGGTGTTGACCCGAATCTGGGTGAAGCGTTCGTGCCGATCGCACTGCCGCCTGACCCCTCGAATTTGGCGCCCGGGAGCAACGCGGTGAAGACCAAGCGCACGCTTGGGGCGACGAGCAATGCCGCGATCCTCGGCCCGAGCATCGCCGTCATGGATGTCACCGTTGATCCAGATTCCGTAGATCCGTTTATCGCTAGCGCTGAGTTGAGCCATGACGATCCGATCACCGGTATCGCGGTCGATTCGACCGATGGACTGGTCATTATCGTCAGCGGAGAGTCCGGGTTAGGCGGCTTTGTCGATCTGCTCGATGAGAGCACCAACCAGCTGACTGCGAACTCGCCGATCTCGATGCCGGCCGGAAGCGAGCCCGGAGAGTTCGGGCAGGTGATCTTTAACTCGACGACGGACCAGGCGCTGATCAGCGTGACATCCAATAGTTCCTGCGGAACGCCAAATACATGCACCGGATTTTTGCCGTTCACGCCCAGCGCAAGCTCGCCGTCATTCGGGACGCTGATTCCGGCGACCTATCCGCAGAGCTTCGGCTTCAATGTTGCGTCGCAACAATTGATCGACGTGCCAAGCTCCGAGCCGGGGACGATCAGCGTGGTCGATCTGGCCAAGGGCGAGTGCATCCTTACCGACTCGAATCTGACCAATGGCGGTGAGCTGCCGCAGAGCGGAGCGATCGACGCGACCACGGATTTGGCGGTGATCGGCGGCGATACGGTACCCGGGCTGAACGGCACCACCACGATCGTCAACCTGTTTGGCTCGACGCTGAACGGGACCCCGCCGGCATGCACGGTGGCGGAGGGCGGCACGACGCCGAATTCGCAGCAAGTCACCGATCTGCAGCCGGGCAATCTGATCTCGGCGGTTAACAGCTTCACGCACTACGCGTTCGTTGCGACCTCCGGCACCGACGCGGTAACCCTGATCCAGTTGCCGAACACGACCAATACCCAGTTTCCCGGAATACCGGGATCGCCGCAGCTCACCCAGCTACCCAACGATCCCAACGATTGCCCGTGGGTTACGCAGGGCTTCCCCAATGGCGTTGCGATCGACGAGACCAACGATTTCGCCTATGTCGTGAACTCAACGGATTGTACGATCAACGGTCAGCCGTCGTTCCTGGTGCAGATCGATCTCAACGCGTTCGCGGATTTTCCCGACGGAATCGCTACCTTCCTGGGAACGGGACCGTGCGCAAACACCACGACGCCGCTTAACTGCAATAACTTCAACGGCGTGGTGTACTTCCCGCTGCCGACCGTTACCGGCGACACCAATGGCTCGGTGAATCATTTGAATGCGGCAGGGAATAGGGGCTCGAAGAAGTAGAAGGCGGGCGCGACAACGCAGAAAAAGAAGCGCCGGAGCGAGCGATCGCCCTGGCGCTTTTCATTTTGGGAAGACTAGAGCAGCAGTTCCGCGATCTGGATTCCGTTGAGCGCGGCGCCCTTGCGCAATTGATCGCCGGTCACCCAGAAATTCAGCGCATTGGCGACGCCTAGATCCTCGCGGATGCGGCCGACCATGCAGTCGTCCTGGCCCTCGGCGATAATCGGCATTGGGTAGCGATCGTGCGCGGGGTCATCCACGACCCGCAGTCCCGGAAAGCGCTCGAAGGCAGCGCGCGCCTGGGCCGCGGTGACCTTCACCTCGGTCTCCGCGTTGACGGCGATCGAATGCGCGGTGAAGACGGGAACGCGCACCGTGGTCGGTGAGATCGCGAGCTCCGGCAGCCCGAGAATCTTGCGGACCTCGCCGACCAGCTTCATTTCTTCGCCGGTGTAGCCGCCCTCGCCGAATTTGTCGATATGCGGGATCACGTTGAACGCGATCTGATGCTGGAAGTGGCGCGGTTCGATTTTCTCTCCGCGCGACCACGCCAGGGTTTCCTCGCGCAGCGCGGCGATGCCCTCGACGCCGGCACCCGAGACTGCCTGGAAGCTGGTCGCAACGACGCGGCGCAGGCGTCCGGCGTCGTGCAGGGGCTTTAGCGGCATCACGGTGACGATGGTGGTGCAGTTTGGGCAGGAGAGGATTCCGCGATGCGCTTTCGCGGCGGCGGCGTTGATCTCGGGCACGACCAGCGGAACCTCCGGGTTCATCCGGAACGCGCTCGACTTATCGATCACGGTCGCGCCAGCCTTCACCGCGATCGGCGCGAACTCGCGCGACTGAGCGGCGCCGGCCGAGAACAGCGCGATATCGATATCGTTGAAGGAACTCGCTGCGAGCAGCTCGACCGGGATATCGTCGTCGCCGAAGCGGACGGTCTTGCCGACCGATCGGGCCGACGCGAACGCGCGCAGATCGCGCACGGGAAAGTTGCGCTCCTTGAGAAGCCTGAGCGTGGTCTGGCCGACCGCTCCCGTCGCGCCTACCACCGCAATTCGTTGTCCGCTGGCCATCTGCTCCACTCTGCCGGATGCGCGGCGCCAGGTGCGCCGGCTATTTTCGCGCGAGCACTGCCTGATACTGCGCTGGTCCTGGAACCGTAGTGAGTTTGACCTCGCGGAATCCGGCGGCCTCGAGCATTTTCCGGTATTCAGAAAGGGTATAGGTGTCGCCGTCGCGGGTCCAGATGAGCATCGTCAGCGCGAACGCGAGTGCGAAGCGCTCTTTTTCTCGCGCCTCGTCGGGCACCATATCGACCACCACCAGCGCTCCGCCGGGAGCAGCCGCGGCATACAGGCGGCGCGAGAGTTCGAGATTCTTCTCGAGCGAAAAGTGATGATAGATATTCGGCGCGAGAATCAAATCGTAGCCGGAGCCGAGGTCGTCGGAAAAAATGTCGCCCGCGCGGAACTCGACGCGATCGGCAACTCCGGCCTGCTGCGCATTGGCCTGCGCATGTTTGACCACTCCCGGCCAATCGACGCTGGTCAGGCGCGCGCCCGGAAACCGCTTGAGCGCACCGAACCCGTAGAAGCCCGAGCCGCACGCGATATCGAGAATTTTCTTCGGCGCGCTGCCGGGGAACATCGTGGCTGCCGTCTCGGCGACCGCGGGCCCCGCAAGCTGCGCCATCATCCGTGAGCCGCGTGCGAAGTCCTGCCAGAAGGGATTGTCCTCGGCCTCGGCGGATTGATTTTCGAGCAAGGTATGTCCGGACTTGACGACTTCAGTCAGGTGCGCGAGCGCGTTCCAGATGAGCGGATTCGCCGTGATCGCCGTCATCCCACCGGCGTATGCTGGCGAGCCTTTTACGAACAGAGCCTGCCCGCCAGGAGTATTCGCATAGTGCCCGTCGGTCTTCGTGAGCGCGCCGAACGCGACCAGCGCGTCGCACAGAATTCGGGTCGAGCGGACCGGCAGCTTCTTGGCGGCGGCGATTTTCTCCGGCGTGTCGTCGCCGTGAGCGACATGGGTAAAGACCTCGAGATCGATTCCGGCCTTCAGTGCCGCGGTGCTGGCCGCGCCCTGCATAATCGCGAGCAGACTTTGTGGTGAACCGGGAGCGCCGTATTCTTCAGCCATCTTTTTTGATCCTTTTCCGCGCTGTCGTTTGGCGAGTTATACCGCGTGCGCGCACTCAAGTCAGGGGTGTTCGAGGATCCAGCGCTCGACGATTTCATAAACCTTCTCGCCGTGCGCGCTGAAACTGTGGTCGGCACCCGCGATCAGTTCCAGGCGCTTGGGTTCGCCGGCGCGCTCGAACAGCGCTTCGGACGATTGCTGCGGCAGGATCGCGTCGGCGGTTCCGTGCACCAGCAAGAGCGGGCGCGGCGCAAGCTCGCCGACCATGTGCGCTCCGCCAAGCTGGCTCGAAATAGCGACGACCGTCGTAACGGCGGGGACGAGAGTGCCCGCGTTGATCGCGATCGCTCCGCCGAACGAATGCCCGACCGTCGCGACGCGCTGATACTCGACGCCGCGCAGAAACGTCAGCGCCGCCATCGCGTCCACCAGGCATTCGGCGAACTCTCCGGGCGCGCGATAATCCAGCCGCGCGACCGCAATTCCCTGCTTCGGCAGCGCGAGGCCGAGCCGCGCATATAGATGAGCCGGGCCGTCGAGCCCACCCATCGCACCGCTTGCGCAGAGCACCGCTCGCAGCGGCTTGGGGGCGGCATGCAGGAGCATTGGGATGTCGCCGCGGGTGGTGCGGATGACGAGTCGGCGCGCGCCGGCAATTTCGTCGCCCGGCTCGACGCCCGTAATGCGCAGATTGATGTCATCGCTCACGCGGGTCAGCGTCCTGAGCGGTTAGGCGTGTGGTCGAGGCCGGGGTCGCCGCTCTCGCCCAGCATGCGCATCGCATAGCGAATCATCATCGTGAGCCGCTCGATCCGTTCGAGGATCTCGCGATGCTGTTCGTGCGGCGTCTCGGGCAGCATCCCGGCGGTGTAGGCAAGGCTCTGTTCGAGCACCTCAATAGCGCGTTCGAGACTCTCGCGCTGCGGAGCGCGCGGGTTGCGATTGCGGCGCCGCTCGGCCGCAATTTCCGCAAGATTGATAATTTCCGCCACGGCAGGATCCCTTCCACAATTATCGTCTATCGAGAATTATTCGTACAGCGGTCGGACGAATGGCACAGCATGAAACGCGGGCTCGGAGCATGGACGTCCCGGGATTTCTCCCTTCGGTCGAAATGACGGATGTGGGCTTGGCTGGGACTACGATACTCATTTGCCCAGTCCGCATTCGTCATTCCGAGCCCTGGGCGAGGAATCCCGGGACGTCCATGCTCCGAGTCCGCGTTTCATGCTGTGCCTTCTCGGTCGGGATTTCGCGCGCGCGGCAGGAACTCGAATCGCGCCAGAGTCTCGTAAACTGCGCCGCCAGCGCCGAGATGACTGCGGTAGAGGCGCATCTCATTGATTCTCGAGGCTCCGAAATCGCGCTCGGCGACTGCCGCGATCACGCGTGCCGCGGTCTTCGCGCCGTTGGGACCGCGTACCCGTCCGAGCGTCAGGTGCGGCGACCATCGACGCTTCTCGGACGCAAATCCGCTCTCCGATGCGGCCTCGTCAACGCGGCGGGCAAGATGCGCGAGCGCCTCGCTTTCGAGGCCGGCCCAAATGACGCGCGGGCGGTGCAGATTGGGAAAGACGCCGGTTCCTCGCGTGCGGATCTCAAACGCGGCGGTTGCCGATGCGACGCGGGCGAGTGCGTCACTTAGCGGCGCAAGTCTTTCGAAATCGACGGCGGCGCCGAGGAACTTCAAAGTCGCGTGCAGCTTATCGGGCGTTGTCCATCCGATTCCGTCTCCGCGGGTACGCGCGTGTGCGATGAAGCTCGCGATGGATTCTTCGACCTGCGCATTCATCCGCACCGCGACGAATGCCCGCAGGGTCGGCGGGCCTACTTGTCGAGCTCCCATTCGACCAGTTGCAGGCGATCGTTGCCGAAGAACATCGCGCCGTTGACGAATATGGTCGGCGAGCCGAAACCTCCGCGCGCGATCAGCTCGTCGGTATTGGCGCGCAGTTTTTCTTTGTACGCCGCCGCCGCGATCTTTTCGAAATATTCTTTTTCGTCGAGTCCGACTTCGCGCACGATTCACTTCAGCACGTCGTCCTGGCTGATGTCGTGATTGTCGCCCCAATAATCCTCAAACACGCGGCGTGAATACTGCGAGATCTTTCCATGCTCGAGCGCGACGAATGCCCCGCGCATCGCCTTTACCGAGTTCACCGGGAACACGGTCGGGCTTCCTATTTTGATCCCATAAAAGTGCGCCCAATCCTGCAGATCCTTCGCGTAGTAGCGTGCCTTGGGTTTGACCGGATTGGTCCGCGTCTCATAAACCGACGGATTCACCGTATTGAAAACTCCGCCGACCAGAAACGGACGCCATACCAGGTCGGCACGATGCCGCGCGGCGACGCCTTCGATCTTGGTGAACGCGAGATAGGTCCATGGGCTGGAGCAGTCATAAAAAAATTCGAGCTTTTTGGGCATCAGCGGACCTCCGGAAACTTCCTGCGATGCCGCGAGAATAGAGTAGTTCGGCGCGGAAGTTCCAGCGCGCCGCGCGCGGCTATTGGGCGACGGCGGTCGAGCCATCCACCTCGACCAGGTCGGCGGTGACTTGCCCGATGAATGCCGCGGCCTGCATCCTGAGCGGCAGCCGGCGATGGTCGGCGCTGACCCAGATGGTGGTCGTCGTGGCCTGATGCTTGTAGTTGCCGTTGCTCAGGTAGAGCACGCCCGGCGTGATCTTGAGCGCGGGAAATACGCCGAGAGGAGTGCGGATAAGCTCGCGATCATCGACGTGAAAGCTGAAGACATAGCGGGTGGTGCCGCTGAAGACGTCGTATTCGTAGTTCGCGCCCGGATCGAGGCTCTGCGTCAGCGCCATCATCGCACCGGAAATAGGACCCCACGGATCGGTCGAGATGAATTCGCGGGTCGTGATTCCGCGCGGATTTTTCTTCTCGGCGGTGACCAGATTTTTGGCGCGATCGAAGCCGATCGTGTATTCATCGAAGCGCTTGTTCTCGGATTGGCGCTGATAGACTCCGCTGGTGGCGAGAGAGCCGGTCGCGAAACTCTCCTTCATGTAGTCGCGCATCTTGAACAGCACATCGACGATCGGCGTGGTCTCGATCCACGCCTCGGCCTTCCACAGCGACGGATCCTTCTTGTCGCGATGGAGCTCAAAGCGCGCGCGGGCGGCAGGTATTCCGATCCACGAGGCCTGATAAACCAGCTTCTCGCCGTCGTGGAACGGGATCGGTCCTGCACTATACGCAGGCACCTTGATATCCGCAGGCAGCACTTCCGGCGTTGGCGAGACGGAAGGCCGCCGCGGATGGCGGCGGGGATGGGCTGGGTCGGGCGACGCTGCGCTACCCGCGCCTACAAGAATCAGCGCGCAAAATGCTATCGCAAGCAAAGCCGCGCCACGCCTGTATAATCCACGCTTGGGCGATTCAACTCGACTCACGCTTCCCGCCTTACCACTTGCTTGCATTCGCGAACATGATACCTGATAATTTTGAACTATTCGGGAGGATCGTGAAATGTCGAAGAGCCGATTTGTAGCCGCGGCAGCCATCCTCTTCGCCGCGCTCGCGCTTCCCCATATCGCCTGCGCCCAGGATGAGTACGGCGGTGAGGGATTGGGCAGTGCGACCAGCAGCAATCCGATGATGCATCAGGGCGTCACGAAGGCCGGCGTTGACGACGTCGCAAATCGTGCGCAGAAGGAATCCGCGTTCAAAATTATCAAGGACGTGAAGCTCGGCTTGAAGGATGCCGACCCCAACGTCCGCGTCAGCGAGCTCAACAAACTGCGCAACCTCGACGATCCTGAAGTCAACCGCATCCTGGTCCAAAGCATGAGCGACCCGGACATCCGGGTGAAGATGAAGGCGATCGACCTCCTTGGCGCGCGCGAGGCCAACGATTCGGTCGAGCCGATGGCGCAATTGCTGTTCCTGCGGCAGACGGAACCCGCCGTCAAGCTGCACGCAGTCGCAGCGCTGGGCAGAATCGGTGACGCGAAGGGCGCGTTGCCGGTCATGCAGTATATGCAAGAGGAGAACGACGATCGCGCTCGCGGTACCGCGGTGTTCGCGCTCGGCGAAATCGGCAGCGACAAGGCCTCGCCGATACTGATCAAGGCAGCGGACGAGGACAAGAGCCCGATGGTGCGGCGGCTGGCGAAGGAAGCGCTCGAGAAGATCGATGGAGAGCTGCCGACCCAGCACAGCACGCAGGTCGCATCCGGCAAGAACGACAGCGAGTCCACGCCGACCGATCAGAAGCTCGCCAAGCTGCGCGACTACGATCAGAAACTGCAGGACGAGGAGCGATAATCGGCGCTGAGCGCGGAGAAACAGTTGATCAGATGACGGGCCGCGCGGACTAATCCGGCGGCCCGTTTGTTTTCGGCCATAAACGATTCGAGAGGGACCAGATGATGACGTACAAAGGCGGATGCCATTGCGGACAAGTACGATTCGAGGTCGAGGGCGAGCTTGCGAGAGTCTCAGACTGCGATTGTTCAATCTGCTCGAAGGCGGCGTTTCTGCACTGGCGGATCGAACCCGAGCAACTGAAGCTCCTCACGCCGTGGGAAAATCTGGCGAACTACAAGTGGAACACCGGCCGCGCGAGCCATTACTTCTGCAAGCATTGCGGAGTCGCGGTGCTGCGTCATCCGCGTGGCGCGCCGGAGAAGTATTCGGTCAACGCGCGATGCGTCGACGGGTTCGAGATCTCGGCGGTCAGGATCGAACATATCGACGGCAAAAATCTGTCGCTCACCGTCGAGTAATCTGCATCGATGCGGTTGCTGTACATTGATATCGATACGCTGCGAGCAGATCACCTCGGGTGCTACGGTTACGCGCGCCGCACCAGCCCGAATATCGACGCACTGGCGCGCGAGGGAATCCGCTTCGACTCGGTCTATGCGTCCGACACTCCGTGCCTGCCGTCGCGCACGGCGCTTATTACCGGACGGTTCGGAATCCATAACGGCGTGGTCTCGCATGGTGGGACGGGCGCCGATCTCTTCGTCGAGGGCGCGCGCCGCGGCTTTCAATCGCGCACCGCGTACACGAGCTGGGCGCGCCGGATGCGCAGCGTCGGGATGCATACCGCGACGATCAGCACCTTCGCCGAGCGCCATTCCGCGTACCACTGGGACGCGGGATTCAACGAAGTCATCAACCTCGGCACGATGGGTATCGAGACCGCCAATATGGTCGCGCCGCTCGCGCTCGATTGGCTTATCCGCAACGGCGCACGCGACAACTGGTTCCTGCATGTGCATCTGTGGGATCCGCACACTCCCTATCGGACGCCGGCTGAATACGGCGACCCGTTCAAGCACGACGCCACGCCCGGCTGGATCACCGAGGAAGTTCGCGAGCGCCACTGGCGCAGGCCGGGGCCGCATTCCGCGCAGGAGATGATCGGTTTCAAGCCCGCGGAAAATTCCACCGCCGCACGAACGCCTCGCCAGCCGCAGCTGGCGGCGTCGATGGTGGAGGTGCGCGCGATGTTCGACGGCTACGACATCGGAATCAAATTCGCGGACGACCATATCGGACGCCTGATGAATCAGCTCGCGGAGCTTCGCGTGCTCGAAGACACCGCCGTCATGATTTCCGGCGATCATGGCGAGACGCTCGGCGAACTCGGCATCTACTGCGATCATCACACCGCGGACGAATGCGTCTCGCATCTGCCGATGGTACTGAAATGGCCAGGGCTTGCCGCCGGACGTGTCGAGTCCGGGATGCACTATCAAATCGATATCGCGGCGACAATTCTGCAACTGCTCGGCGCTCGCGTGCCCGCGGATTCCGACGGCGTGGGCTTTGCCGCCGAGCTTCGCGCGGGAGCATCGTCGGGCCGCGACTACCTGGTGCTCTCGCACGGCGCGTGGACGGCGCAGCGCGCGGTCCGCATCGGCGATCATATCGCGATTCGCACTTATCATGACGGCTACCACGGATTTCCTCCCCTGATGATGTTCGATCTGAAGCGCGATCCGCACGAGACGCACGACCTCGCGCCGGAGCATCCCGAGCTCGCGGCGGAGGCGATGGCGAAGCTCGAACAGTGGCACACCGAACAGATGGCGCGTTCGTGGAACGGGATCGATCCGATCTGGACGGTGCTGCGCGAAGGCGGACCGTGGCACGTGCGCGGCCATCTGCGCGAATACCTCGAGCGGCTACGCGAGACCGGCCGCGCCGAATGGGCCGACCGCCTCGCGACGGAGCATCGCCAGGAGTAGCGCGACTTGGCAAAGGGGGGGACGTGATGCACTTGAGGATCGGTAGAATAATCGTGGTGGTAGCTATAGTCGCGATTCTACCCGGCATCGCCGCCGCCGGTTCGGTTCAAATCGGAATGCTCAGTTCGTCAAAGTCCGACGACTGGATCTGCGGAGAAGACATTCCCTTGTCCGCGCCAAATAGTCAGTCATCGTGTGAGAGCGCGAAATTCGGACCATGTTCAGAGTGCGATGAGCTGGCGGTTAAGAATCAGTCAGATGTGCCCGTGAAATTGAGGATCAAGATAATCGGGCCAGGATTCGCGCAGCCATGTGACGGGGGCGCGATCGCTGGATTTATGATGTGTCCTTCGGGTGTGAGCGTAAGCGTTGGCTCTCTCGACGAATGCGGCGATTCTCTCCAGCCGGGAAAGAGTTGCACCTTGCCGATCGAGTTCTGCCCCGAACAGTCAGGCGAGAGTCACGGCGAGGTGCGTGTGACCGCCGCGTCAGGCTCCGACCAATCGCACCTCGAGGTTTTCAATCTCGCCGGTTCCGGCGATTACACGCCGGAGCTTGCCGCCGCTGACGAAGCGAGACGCAGCCAACTCGACGTGTTGATGAAGATTCTGTACGTCAAAAAGGTCGAACTCGATACCACAAGTAACGACATCGCGATCAACGTCGAAGTCACCGAAGACGACAAGATCGATCAAGTGCGCCGCCTCGTACCGCCGAAAATCGAAGGCTACCGAACTGAGGTCACGACCTATAGCCCAATCGCCTGCGCCGATTAGGCTATTGTCGCTGTGCCGCACCAACCAACCGGACGAAAGCGCCGTCGCGCAGGATTGGGACGGCGATGCTCACGTCGCGCTCGGATGCCCAGGTTACGTCCTGCTCGAAGCCGCGATCGATTAGTTCGCGGCCGGAGGCGCACTCGTTCAGCGCACGTGGCAGATCGCTCTCTGCGTCGCGGAATGCAGCTAGCGCGGTGCGAGCTTCGGGCGACATCGAGATTGCTCCGAGCGCCGCGAGGATCGCGCCGGCGCCGATTAAGTCCTCGAATGCGGGACGCAGTGCGTCGGTCGAGCTCCATCGTTCTCCCGCCGCGATAACCGCGATTGGGACGCCGATTCCGAGCGCGGCCTTTGCGACCGCCGATGCGTTACGAAGGCATCCGGCGAGAACCGTTGCGCCGGATTTCGCCGCCGCGAGTGATACCTGTGCGCCGTTCGGTGATGCAACGATGATCTTCATGCCGGGCCGGGCAAGCGCCATGGTTGACGGCGAGAGCGAGAACGGTTGGGCGGAAGTTGTAGCCCGCCGCGCGGCTGTCTCGATTCCGCCAACTCGTTTAGCCAACGCTTTCGATGCGCCCTTCGCGAATTGGCACGGATAGGCCTCGGCGCCCTGTGAGACTGCGACATCGACCGCGGTCGAGAAACTCATCAGGTCCACGACTATCAACACGCGCGAGGTTCGGCCCAGCTCGGATGCGCCGTCGACGCCCCAATCGAAGCGCGCGTCGAAGCCGCTTTGATCGTAGATTGCGCTCATCGAAAGACTGATATGCGGCGCGGACGGCGCGCGATTATCCGCGCGTCAGCCAATTGCCCGCCATCACGCCGTCGCCACGCCACTTTCCGTCCTCGACCACCGCGCGCCCGTTGACGATTACGTGCTCGATTCCGACCGGGTCGCGATTGGGCGAGCGCGCGTCGGCGTCGCATCCCACGCGCTCAGGATCGAAGATGCAGAAATCGGCGGCGGCGCCGGCGCGGACGTAGCCGCGTCCGCCAAGATGCATCCGCTCGGCCGCCATCCCGGTCATTTTGTGGATCGCGTCTTCGAGCGAAAGCAGCCCGAGCTCGCGTACGTAGTAGCCGAGGATGCGCGGATAGGTGCCGAAGCTCGCGGGATTGTTGTGTCCGCGCGAGGTCAGGATCGTGTCCATCTCGAATGCGTTCAGACGATGGCTCATCGCTGAGCGCAGTGCCTGCTCGTCGTTGTCGTCGCCGCTGTAGAGATGAATCAGCACGCGGGCGCGGGTTCCGCTCTCGCGCGCGATCGTCAGGTAAGCCTCGACCGGATCGAGCTTCATCGCCTCGGCGATCTCACCGAAGTACATTCCTTCGAAGTGTTTCAGCTCGGGCTTCACCGCCCACATCAATTGCACGGTATCGTGGATGAAGGCCTTGAGCGGCTGAAAGCCCGCGGCAAGCCGCGCCCATCCGTCGTGGCTGTCGAGCAGCTCTTCGAGCTGATTCTGCGACCACGACGGAAAGATGATCCGGATCGTGGTGTTGCCGCAGGTGTAGGGGAAGGTATCGAACGCGACGTCGATACCGTCGTTCTTCGCCTGTTCAATATCGGCAAGAATCTCATTCACAGTTGGCCAGGTTCGGCGTCCGACGAAAATCAGGTGCGAGATCTGAAGCGGCACGCGCGCCTGGCGCGCGACCGCGACCATCTCACGCACTGCGAGCAGGTTGTGCGCTATGCGGCTGTCAAAGAATAGCGACCGGGTCGAGTAGGCGCGCAGATGCGACGTCAGCACGCCGCCCGCCGCGCCGGCGACACTCGCCAGCGCGGCAAGCTCGGCGGGCTTCGCGATCATCCCGGGAAAATATCCGAGCCCGGTCGACACTCCGACCGCGCCGTCGGCCATCGCGCTCTCCGCCATCGCCTGCATCGCGCGCAGTTCCTCGACCGACGGGTCCGCCGCGCTCGCGCCCATCACGCTGAGCCGGATACTGCCGTGACCCGCGAGATGCGCGACGTTCAGCGCAAGGCCCTGGCGCTCGAGATGCGCGCCGTATTCGGCGACGCTGGCCCATTCCCAATCGAACTTGCGCTCCGAGAGCATCTGGCCCGAAGCGTCGAGCATCCGCGTCATCCCCGGGCGAATCGGCGCGACCGAGAATCCGCAGTTGCCGCCGACAAACGTGGTGACGCCCTGCATCAGGAAAGGTTTGAGGATCGCGCCATGCTCGGGAATCGGAGCGATCCAGTCGGAATGCGAATGGAGATCGATAAATCCCGGCGCGACGATCATGCCGCTCGCATCGATTACTCGCGCGGCGGAGGCCTCCGCGCTCTCGGTGGGCTCCATTATTGCGGCGATGCGCCGGTCTTTTACCGCGACATCGGCGCGCCTGCGCGGGGCGCCGGAGCCGTCGATAATCGTGCCGTTACGAATCAGCAGATCGTATTCCATACGGCGAAATCTAGGCGCACCGCACGCTCCGCGCAAATCGCGCGTCAGCGACGGCGGAAAGTTGCGGCGCGAAGGTCGGTCTGTGTGAAGTCTTCGCCCTGGAACAAGATTGAAGTGTGGTTGTTTTTCGCTACCGCATAGGCAAAGCAGTCACCAAGGTTGAGTTGGGCAGGATGCCCGCGCCCTTTGCCGTAACGCGCGAACGCGTCAAGCGCCGCCTCGGACTCTTTCGCACCAATCGGAATCAGCTCGACCCGTGTCAACTCGAGAAAATCGCGAACTGCCTCTGTCGCTTCTTTGACGCTAATCTGCCGCTTGCGGCAGATGCCGAGCACTGCCTCGAATATCGCGATCGGCGATGTTATCGGCGCCCGCGCCGCGGCAAGCAGATCTGCCAGTGCGCCGGCATCATGCTCGCTTGTCAGAATGGCGACGATCGCCGACGCATCGACGAACATTATTCGTCCTCGCTGAGCTCGTCGTAGAAATGTTTGTCCGCCTGCAGCCCGGTCGGCGGATGGGCCAGCACGCGGGCCTGCAGCTCGCGGAGCTGCTCCCGCAGCGAGGGCGCCTTATTGAGGCGGCGCAACTCGTTCTCTAAGGCCAGCTTCACCGCTTCGGTTTTGTTGATGCGTTTACGCGCGGCCAATCGTCTGGCGAGTTGGTTGACGGTTTCATTTCGGATATTCAGGGGCATTTTGGATCTCCGAGGTATCGTAAAGACAATAGCGTCTACACACGAACGCCGCAACTTTATCTTTATCAATCGCGCGGTGCCCACTTGCGCGGGTGGCGCGGGCGTATGAAATTCGATGTTTCTATGACGACCGTGTTGATAATCGGAGGGCAGGGTGCGCTTGGATCGATCGTAGCCGAAGCGATGCGCGCGCAGGGCGATCTGACGGTGCTGATCGGCGGGCGGCGGGCGGAGCGGCGCGAGGATTTCCGCTACCTCGATCTGGCGCGGCCCGAAACGATTGCACCGGCGCTTGCGGGCGTTGACTTCGCGATCAGCACGGTCGCCGATCCGCAGTTCGAGCTGGAACGGGTCGCGGTGGAGACTGGCGCGCGTTCGATGAACATCTCGAGCGCGGTCCTGCCGATCGGCGGACACGTCTCGCTGCGCGGGCGAGGACTCGCGATCGTGCACGCGGGGCTGGCGCCGCTTGGGCTGCAGGCGCTCATCGCCAAGGCGATGATTGCGCGCCGTCCTGAGGCGGCGCGGCTGGAAGTCGCGATGTGCTTTTCCGCGCGCGGCGCGAGCGGTCCGCAGGGCCGCGAGTTCGCATACCAGACGCTGGTGCGGCGTCCGTTCGAGCCGTCGCGCGAGATTGAATTCAGCGCGCCGATCGGGCGGCGGCGATGCTTTTCCGCGGCGATACCCGAGCGCGATATCCTGCACGCGCTGATACCCGAGGGCGACGCGGGTGTCTTTGTCGGATTCGCCGAGCGAACGATTCATCTCGCGGTCAGCGTGATGCGATCGAGCGGGATGATTCGGATGATTCCGCGCGCGATGTTTGTCGGACGCGCCGCCGCGTCCGCGCCCGCCGTCGCGACCACCGAGCCGATGCGCCAGTGGGTGGCCATCTATGACGCGAGCGGCAGGCGGCTCGGTGCGACGGTCACGGAAGGCGACGGCGACTATCGCACGACCGCGATGGTCACGCGCGCGTTTCTTGACGCGCTGATCGAACGCCTCAAAACGCGCAAGCCGTTCGGAGTGCATAGCGCGGAAAAGCTCTTCGATTTGGCGGACGTGACCCCGCACCTTCCACCCGAGGTGCGCATCTGCGAGCTCGTGGCTACGCCTTGACTAGGCCGCTCGCGTTGCCGCTGGGACGCGGGCGTGCGGGAAACACGTGATCGATCTGCGCCTCGGTAAGTCCCATGTGCGAAGCCAGCACGATGGCGATCGGATCACGGAAGTCGGTAGTGATTGCGAGGTCGCGTTCCTGGTAGAGCTCGCCCGGCTGCAAGCCAGGCCATCGGCCATACATCTTTCCGCCGCGCACCTGACCGCCCATCACCCACATCACGTTGCCGTGACCGTGATCGGTGCCGGCATTGCCGTTTTCATGCATCGTGCGGCCGAACTCGGAGATTACCAGGATAGTGGTGTCCTGATAGGTCTGGCCGAGCGATTGTTTGAAACTCGCGAGTCCCTCGGCGAGCGGCCGGAGATGGCCTGCGAGCTGTCCCTCGGCGGCGCCCTGGCTGACGTGCGTATCCCATCCGCCGAGCGCGAGGAATGCGACGCGGATCGTCGGATCGTGCTGCATCAGATGCGCAAGGCGGTCGGTGTCCTGCGAGAAGCCTTGCGGCGAGGGCGCGCCGGCGTCGGCGGCGGTCATGTCTTGCTGAAGTTCGGCCATGAGTTTCGTGCGCGCCATCCGGCCGTCGCGGTAGGTGCGGCTGATTGGATCGTTGCCCGTGTAGAGGCGGTCGAAGGCCTCTTCGATAACGGGGCGATCGAGCGGCATCGGACGCGCCGCGGCTCGGCCCAGCGGCATGTTGGCGGCCGGCATTTTTCCGCTCAGGATGCGCGGCATCGTCGGCCCCATGCTCAGCGCCTCGGTTGGGCCGTGAACTCCCGGAAGTTGCGCCAGCGTGCGATTCAGCCATCCGTCCTGTGTGCTCTTGATGCCAGGCGTGCCGCTCTCCATGTAGTCTTGCGCGTCGAAGTGCGAGCGGTTCGGATCGGGTGAGCCGGACGCGTGCACGAACGCGAGCGTGCGCTCATTCCATAGCGGCATGATCGCGGACAGAGCGGGATGCATCCCGAAGTAGCCGTCGAGATCGAGCACGCCGCCGGGAGCACCTGCGCGGCCGACCGCGATAGTCGGGCGCGATTCGTAATAGATCGGATCGCCGTGAGGAACGACGACATTCATGCCGTCAACCGCGCCGCGCAGGAACACAACCACGAGACGGTTCTTGTCGCCGGTGGAGGCGAGCGCTCGACCTGCCCACGCGTGCGGGCTGATGAGCACGATACCTGCGGCTGAGAGCAGTGAGGCGCGGCGCAGAAAGGCACGCCGAGACATCGTGCTGAAAGCATCCTTCGCGCACAGTGCGCATTTGGAATCGCCGGCCAGGAGTTTTTCGTCGATTGGCTCCATCATCGTGTTCCTACCGCGTCATGAATTCGGGGCTGCCCAAAAGCAAAGCGGCGCGCAACTGCGGAGTCGCCGACTCGATCGCCTCGGTAGTGTTGGCGCTGAGCGCACCCGCTCCCAGCGTCCTGTCCAAAGCGTCGGGATTGGGCGGCGTCATCTTAGGACCCTTACGTGGCTGGGCAGGAGTGTCGAAGCTGGTCTTCATCGCGCCTGCGTGTTTTCCGAAACCGCGGTTCTCTTTGCGCTCCGCGTCCGGCGATTCGCCTGCCTCTTCCTCGAACGGCGGATGCTCCAGAGGCAGATTGCCGCTGCCGAAGGCGGACGCGAAACTCAGCCGCATCATCATCCCGTCGGGATTGAGCCATGCGTCCCTTGTGTTCGAGTAACCGTTGGGAGTCTGGCAACCGTAAAGCGGCTGCCCGAGAAGCTGCATCGTTCCGTACAGCGGACGATAGTTGCGCACCCATACGCCGGTCGCGCGCGCACACGAAATTACATATTCGTAGGGCGATTTGAATTTCGAGCGATAGTAGCGCCGGTCCCAAAACTCCGGCGACGCGAACATCGCCGCCAGCACCTCGCGGAGATCGCCGTCGGTGGCGAGGTAGCGCGCGGCCATCGTGTCGGTCAGCGAGGCGGGTGGATTATCGGTCACGAAATATTGCGCGAGCTGGAAGCTCAGATGCTTCGCGGTCGCCGGATGCCGCGCCAGCATCGCGAGCGCATCCTCGCCCTCGGACATTCCGGCGCCCTGGATCGTGTAGCCGAGAAAAGTCTTCGACGAGAAATCATGCCGATCGGGATCGAAATGGAACAGGCTTGGCGACGGCGGCGGCATCCGGTTCGCGCCCTGCCGGCCGAAGCCACGGCCGAAGCGCGACATCGGGCCGCGCATCCCGTCGCGCGCCATAAGATTTTCTCGCGATTTGGATTTTCGCGCGAGATGCCCCATCCGGTGAGTATATGCGCCAGCGCGATCACGTCGGCCTGCGAATATCCGCCGCCGACGCCGAGCGTGTGCAGCTCCATTACCTCGCGCGCGTAGTTCTCGTTGATCCCTTCGAACTTGCCCTTGGCTCCGGCGCTGCCGGGATTCGTATTCTGCCAGTTGTCGAGATAGAAGAGCATCGCCGGATGCTTCGCCGTGGCCAGGAGCATCGTGCGGAACTTGCCCATCGTATGCGGCCGGATCGCGGTCTCCTCGAACGATCCGGTCCAGATATTATCCAGCCCTTTGCCGCGAAAGACATTGAAGTGGTTGAACCAGAACGCGGTCAGCACTTCCTGGAGCTGGCGCGGACCGTCGATCGCGCGGGCGATGCGCGCCTCGATCGCCTCTCGCATGACGATCTGCTGGCGGATGCGCGCGTCCTTGAGATCGCCTTTCAGAACGTCCTTGTCGGCACCCTTATCCTGACGCCGCACTTCCATGATCGGCCCCTGGAATTCTCGAAACAGTTCGAGCGGAGACATGTGCAGCGTGCGATAGTTTGCGATCTGATCGTGGAGGCTCGCGGGAATCGGAATTTCCGACTCGGGATAGAGCTGCTCGTGGATGTAACCCTCCGGACCGACTTGCCGAAGGTGTTCGATATCGCCCGGCCGCGGCCCGAAGGCGAGGCGGTTCAGGAGGTGAAGTGGGCGCTTTTGCGCGGGTATGTCGCTGGCATCGTCCATCTGGATCGCATCCCGTAAGGATATACGCCGCCGCCGCGCGATGGATGCGCCCTTCTCTACTTGAGCTTACGGCCGGCGGCGCGCTTTTGCGCGATCGTGGCGGCACCGCCCTCGGCGACCCATCGCGTTTGCCGCGCGATTCCATTGACGATTTCGACTTCGCGCGGGGTCAGTCCGCTGCGGCCGAATATCGCGCGAATCGCCAGCATGATGTGCTCCGGGTTGTGAACGGGCAGGAAGCCTATCGCAACCAGCGACTCGGCCAGCCGCTCCAGGGCGGCGTCAACCGCGGCCGTTTCCGCAAATTCCGGTGCGGCACGCGCGGCAGAAGGAGCTTCGGTGTCGGCGAGCATCAGCTCGTACGCGACGATCATCACCGCCTGCGCGAGATTGAGTGATGGGTACTCGGGCGCGGTAGGAATGGTGATCAGCCGGTTGCAAAGTTTGAGCTCGCGGTTGGTCAGTCCGCGATCCTCGGGGCCAAATACGATCCCGATTCGGTTGGCCGTCGCGAGCGCCGCCAGATCGCGCACTACTGCGCGCAGAGGCTCCGCGCCGGCGCGATAGAATCCCGGTCGACAGGTGGTGCCGAAGGTTATCGTGCGATCGGCGAGCGCACCTGCGAGGTCGGGATAAATCGAGGCTCGCGCGAGCAGATCGCGCGCATGCACCGCCATCGCGGTCGCCGCACGGCTCGGGAGCGATGCTTGCGGCGCGACAATCCGCAAATCCGCAAAGCCCATGTTCTTGAGCGCGCGTGCGACCGAGCCGATATTGCCCGCCTGCAACGGTTTGAACAGCACGAACGCGGTCTGCTCGCGAAGCGTCATCGGTCAATCGTTATAGCATCGGCGACTCGCATCGTGGATGGCGCATCACCGGGTCTGACGAGTATGGTCGCTCGAAAAGCCCAAGCTCGGTGAGAGGGGTGGTAGCGATGAAATGGCCAACAGGATTCGAGCCCGAGAAGTCTTCAGTCTATGCGCGCAACGAAATCGTGATTGCCGCGCCGCCTGAGCGGATTTGGCGATGGATAATTCGCGCGGCCGGGTGGCCCGAATGGTACAGCAACAGCTCGAACATCGAGTTCCTGAGTGGAGGCTCGCCCGATATTGCGCCCGGCACCGAGTTCAAATGGAAAACCTTCGGCGCGACGATCACCAGCCGCGTGATCGTGTTCGAGCCGCCGCGAGAACTGGCGTGGGACGCGCGCGGAGTTCTGACCGCGGTGCATGGATGGACGATCGAGCCCGCGGGCGCCGTGTGCCGCGTCGTCACTGAGGAGACGCAGAACGGAATCCTGCCCAAGCTGGCGGGGTGGTATTTGCGCCCGATGCTCGAGCGGGGCCATCAGAACTGGGTCGAAAGTCTAAAGCGCGTGGCCGAAGGCGGCGAACCGTCGTAATCAGGAATCTTGGTCCAGAGTCAGTTCGAAGGCGCCGGGCTCGCTCATCGCGCCGAATAGCGCGAGAAGCTGGCCGAGAGCCATTACCGGCATGAACATCCAATACTTCCGCCGCACCAGACTCATCAGACGGGTGCGTTCGCCGGAGTCGTCGATGAATCGTGCGCGGCCATGGAATTTTTCTCCGCCAATATTGATCAGAGCGGTCGGCGTTTTGCGCAGATTCTTTACCCAGTTGCGCGCTACATTCGCGGTCGGAAGGACGATCTTGTCGCCCGCGACGGCGAACCAGATCGTCACGTCGTATGATTTGCCCGACTTGCGGCCGACATGCGTCAGGACGAGCGTCTGTCGGCTCGCGACTTTCGACAACCTCGCGGAAGTTTTGTCGTCCATCGCGATACGCTCTACTCGGTGACGGTTTCCATCACCCGCCCGCTGCCAGTATCGATGATCTGGACCTCGACCGGTCCGCTGACTTTGTAATCTTTTTTCGCGGTATCGATTCCGGACTTGAGGTCGGTCATGAACTTCTGCTTGGCGAACGGCGGCATCTGGTCCATCGGAAAATTATCCATCAGGAGCTTGGCTTTGGTATTCGACGACCACTGAATCGAACCCACCTTCGGTCCCGCGACCGGAAGCCCGCGCACTATCTGCTCGAAGTCGCCCTGAAAAGTCTTGGCGGATTGCGCCGCCGCCTGCGCCGCCGACGACGCCTGCGATCCGGCGGTATTCGCGTCGGAAGCTCCGGACGCAACCGGCCCTACGCCGCCGCCCGCGATCTTCGCCATCAGATCTTTCACCTGGCTCTTGGCGTTGTCGTCGGGCGCGAGGCTGTATGCCTTGGTCAGCGCCGCCTGCGCGTCACCCTGCTTATTCTGCTGCGCGAACGCTACGCCCATATTGTAGTAGGCCTGAAACATGTCGGGTTTGATTTTGATCGCGCGCTGATATTGCACCAGCGCCTGGTCAGGATTGCCGGTGTAAAGGTACATTGTGCCGAGATCGGTGCGCACTTCCGGATCGTCGGGCTTCTTCTTGAGGAAATGCTCGTATGCGGCGATCGCCTCGTCGTACTTGTTGGTGTCGTAGTCGATATCGCCGATTCCGCGCAGCGCCTGGAGATTGTCCGGGTCGAGCTTCAGCACGTGACCGTACGCGTCGACGGCCTTCGAGTAATAGGTGTCATCGAACATCGCGGCGCGCATCGAAACGTTGCCCAGCTCGATCCACGCGGCAGGGTCCTTGGGTTTAGCCTTAGCGTCCTTTTCGAGCTTGTCGATAAAGCTGCGCGCCTCGGTGGGAAGCTGCACGCGTGGATGTCCTGCCGGGAGCTGATTGGGCGCGTTGTTACCGGCGGTGCCGCCGAGCGAGTTGCTCGCGCTGCCGCTGGGAAGCTGGCCTGCACTGTCGGTTTGCGCGATCGGAGCCGACGCGACCTGTTGCTTTACGGCCGCCGGGGTGTGCCACATGATCCACGCGGCGGCGCCGAGTCCGATCACGGTTATCGCGATAAACACCGCTACGAACGTGACCGTGAGCGGCATCGCCTCTTTCGCTACGGGCATCGCCGATGGCTTGGCGGCCTCTTCGGAGCCGGCTGGCGACGCCGCCGCGCCGAGCGCGCGGCCGCATTCGACGCAGAACTTCGCGCCCGCCATCAACGGGGCGCCGCAATGCGGACAAAATCTCATCGTCAAATTCCTACCTGACGCGATCAGGTATTAGCAATACGGCTTGGCGCGCCGGGTTTATGCTCGGCGGCGCGATCGGGTATAGTTCGCCCGAAGGCAAGGAGAAACGCGAATGCATCTATATGATTCCTTCGGTCCCAATCCGCGCGCGACGCGGATGTTTCTTGCGGAAAAGGGCATCAAGCTCGACACTCAAAAATGTCGATCTGATGAAGGCGGAGAATCGCCGCCCTCCCTACACCGATCGCAACCCCGGCGGCCAACTGCCGGCGCTCGAACTCGACAACGGCCAGTGTATCGGCGAGACCGTTGCGATTTGGGAATACCTCGAAGAGAAGCATCCGACGCCGGCGCTCATCGGTACCACTGCGGAGGAACGCGCCGAGGCGCGGATGTGGCAGCGGCGCGTCGAGCTCAAGATCACCGAGCATCTCTACAACGGGTTCCGCTATTCCGAAGGCGCCGCGTTGTTCAAGGATCGCATGCGGATCCTGCCCGAGGCCGCGCCCGGTCTGAAGCAGGTCTCGCAGGACGGACTCAAGTGGCTCGACGGTCTGCTGGCGGGACGCGAGTATATCGCGGGCAAGCGCTTCACGATCGCCGACATCATCCTGTACTGCGCGCTCGATTTCGGCTCGGGCGTCGGCCAGAAGATCGATCCGTCGCTGGCGAATCTGAATGCATGGTTCAAGCGTGTCGACGCGCGGCCGAGCGCGAAATCGAGCTTGCATCCCGCATCCGCGCAAACCGGCATGAAGGGATAAGGCGCTCGCGATTGAGATTGGTATGCCGCCAACTATCGAGGAGATCTCCGTCCAACTGACGCGCCTGGTGCGCGCGAAGACGGGCGATTCCGGCGCGGCCGTGCGCGAGATCTCGCCACTGCCGGGCCATGCCGGATTCGGCTACAGCTTCGTGCTCGATCGCACCACCTCCGGCGCTCCGGCCGGCAAACTGGTGCTGCGCGTCGCGCCCGAGGGAGTGCGAATCTCCGGTCCTGCCGACGTGATTCGGCAGGCAAAGATAATGCAGTCGCTGGCCGACACCGACGTCCCAGTGCCGCCGATAATCTGGTACGGCGACGAGGCGGAATTTTTCGGACGGCCGTATTTCGTCGATGGATTCCTCGACGGGTTCCGCCTCGCCGACAATCCTCCGATCTCGCGCGCCGAAGCGCTCAGCCTGGCGCACAAAGCGATCGAGAAGCTCGGCGCGCTGCATCGCGTCGATTGGCGTCCGCGCCGCGACGCCTGGGGCGACCCGACACCGCTCAGCGACGAGATGAAGCGGCTGGACCATCTGCTCGACCGCCCGACTCTCGATCCCGCCGTCGTCGCGCGCGGGCCCGAGCTTCGCGCGAAGCTCTATGCGTCGTTGCCGAAAAATCCTCGCGTCGGATGCGTTCACGGCGACTTCCAGTGGTCGAACATCATGTTCAACAAGGGTGAGGTCGCCGCACTGATCGATTGGGAGATCGCGCTATGCGGCCCGACCCTGCTCGACGTCGGATGGATCTCGTTCTTCGCCGATCCTGCCAGCTTCCATGTGACGAACGACGCGAATCGCACCTCGCCGCTAAGCGCCGACGAGATCTTCACGGTGTACTCGGAGGTGGCGGGAGTTCCGGTCTCCGCGGATGAAGTCCGATGGTTCCGCGCGTTCGCGGGCTACCGGTTCGGCGTGATCACCTGCTTCAACGTCATGCTGCATCGGCGGGGAAAGCGCGACGATCCGCATTGGGAAGAGATAGCGCTCTCTGCGCCCACGATGTTCTCGCACGGGATCGAGCTGCTCGGGTGAGAAGTGAACCATCCGAGCGCGAGGTGTGACTATGGATGCCGCAGCCAAAACCCGGGCCGAAGCAACCGCCGCGGAACCGAAAGTCGCCGAGCACAAAATCCCGGACGACGATCATCCCGCGCTCAATGCGATTCTCGGCGCCAACCCGTTCGTCGGTATCGACGCCGCACAGGTCGTCGGCACGCTTGCCCGATTCTTCGGCCATCTTGCGGCGCATCCGGCGGCGGTTGCCTCGCGCGGGATGCAGCTCGGCCTCGAGATCGCGCAGGTCGCGACCGGGACGTCGGAGATCGAACCGGAAGCCGGCGACAAGCGCTTTGGCGATCCCGCGTGGCGCGAGCATCCGATCTACCGCCGCGTGATGCAGTCCTATCTGGCGTGGCGCACCGCGATGCACGATCTCGTCGGCGACGACGACTTTGGCGACTGGAAAGACGCCGAGCAGATGCGCTTCGCCGTGACCCTTATGACCGAGGCGCTCGCGCCGACCAACACGCTGGCGGGTAATCCTGCGGCGCTCAAGCGCGTATTCGACACTGCGGGCACGAGTCTCGCGCGCGGGCTCAAAAATTTTGTGAGCGATGTAATTTACAACGGCGCGATGCCCGAGCAGGTGGACAAGCGGCCGTTCGAGGTCGGCAGGAACCTCGCAGTGACGCCGGGGGCGGTGATATTGCGTACCCCATTGTGCGAAGTAATCCAGTACAAACCTGCTACCGAAAAAGTATTCGAGCGGCCGCTGGTGCTGATTCCTCCGCAAATCAACAAATACTACATCATGGATCTGGCGCCCGGACGGAGCTTTATCGAATACGCAGTCAAACACGGAATCCAGGTATTCACTATCAGTTGGCGCAATCCTACGCCCGCAAATCGCGACTGGGGACTCGACGACTATGTAACCGCGTGCAAGCAGGCAATCGATGCCGCGTGCGAGATCACCGGCAGCGCCGACGCGAACGTAGTCGCAATCTGCGCCGGCGGAATCACGGCTTCGCTGATGCTGGGGCATCTAGCGGCGGCCGGGCAAAGCCGCGTGCATGCGGCGACGCTGTTGGTGACGATGCTGGATACGTCGATGCCGTCGATGACCGGGATGTTCGCGACCGAGGACGCGATCAAGTCGGCAATCGCAAAGTCGAAGCGCAAAGGAATACTCGACGGCGCCGACATGGCGCGCGTCTTCGCGTGGCTTCGTCCCAACGACCTGGTCTGGAACTATTGGGTGAATAACTATTTGATGGGTCAGCAACCCGCCCCGTTCGACATACTATATTGGAATAGTGATTCGACCTGCCTGCCCGCCAAACTGCATGAGGGGTTTCTCGGTCTCTTTTTGACTAATCCGCTGGCCAGCTCCAACGAAGTGACTATTCTGGGCACGCCAGTCGATTTACGCTCGGTCAAGAACGATATGTACCTGGTCGCTGGAATGACCGATCATATCTGCCCATGGCGCGCGTGCTACAGTTCAACGCGGATGTTCGGCGGCAGCATCGAGTTCGTTCTCGGCTCCAGCGGGCATATTCAGAGCCTGGTGAATCCGCCGGGAAATTTCAAAGCGCGTTATTTTATCAATCAGCGCCTTCCTGATGATCCCGACAATTGGCTAAAGGGGGCGGCCGAGACCAAGGGGAGCTGGTGGGATCATTGGCTCAAGTGGCTGACCGCGCGCGCCGGATGGGAAAAGCCCGCGCCGCCAGTGCTCGGCAACGAGCGCTACCTGCCGTCCGATCCCGCGCCGGGAATCTACGTACACGAACGCCATTGACGCGCGAGCGCTCGCGGAGGAACTGCCATGTCCAGCGGGGGAGCGAAGAAATCATCTGGTAACGAAGCGCGGCTGGAAGCCCGAATCGCCGAGCTTGAACACAAAGTCAGTGAACTCTCTGAGCAAGCCCGGGCGCTCGAAGCTCACGTCCGCGAGCACGAGGTGCGGCTCGAGGAACGGGTTCAGAAAATCGCGAATCTGATCGCGACCTCGCAGGCCGGCCGCATCTAAAGCGCAATTCCTATCCAGTCCGGATTATCCAGACCTTCCGCGCTCGAGGCGCGCGGTGCCGAGCGCCGGCTGACGCGCCTTGCGTACGCGTGCATGGTCACGCAGGGCGTGAACGTCGGATGGCTCGGGCCGTTTCTGGTCGAAATCTCCGCGTCCATGCGTGTGCCCATCGATCAGGGCGGACTCATCGTCAGCGCGCTTGCGGCAGGGTACTTCGCGGCGCTGATTGCGGGCGGCGAGATCGCGCATCGCCGGAGTGCGCAGCAAATGCTGCGCGGCGCGATGGTGCTGGTTAGTGTAGGGCTTTGCGGCGTCGCCCTCGCACCGCGGCTCGGCCTGATGCTCGCGGCGGCGGCAGTGGTCGGGTTGGGACAGGGCGCGATCGATATCGCGAGCAACGCGATCGTCGCCGATCTGAATCGCGCGCGGCTCGGCGCGGCGCTCAACTATCTGCACATGATGTTCGGGATCGGCGCGCTTCTGGGCCCGGTGATCGTCGGGTTCGCGCTGCGAGACCACGTTCCCTATTCCACCACCTTCGTCGGCGGCGCCGCGGTGACCGCCGTGGTCGCGCTGATGCTGTGGCGCGCGCCGTCGGTCGATACTCGCGCCGCGCCCGAAGAGGTCGAGGGCGCGCTTGCAATGCTGGCGCATCCGATGATCTGGATAATCGCCATCGTCCTGTTTCTCTACGTCGGCGCGGAGACCGGGGTCGGCGCGTGGCTCTTCTCCTATCTGCGCGCCCGAACGACGGTGTCGGCAGCGGTCGCGTCGTGGGCGGTTTCGCTCTATTGGTTCGGACTGGTTGCTGGCCGGATGGCGGGCGGCGCGTTGGCGCATCGATCCGCGCCGAAAGCGATGTCGGTCGCGGCGGCGGTGCTCAGTGCCGCGGCGATTGCGGGACTGGTTGCCGGACCCTCGATACCGGCATTCGCGGCCGTGATGATTTTTCTGATTGGCGTCGGCTATGGTCCGGTTTTTCCAAACATGATTGCGATCGGCGCGGCCGCTTTTCCCGCCGAGGTCGGACGGATGACTTCAGTCGTTGCGGCCGGCGGCGCGATCGGCGCAATCCTGGTTCCGTGGATGATGGGCTATGCGCTCGCGACGAGCGGCGCGCGCGGCTCGATGCGGCTCGCGCTCGGAATTACGGTGCTGATGATCGGGTGCTTGTGCGCGGTGAGATCGGTGCGCGCTGCGCGCGAGACTCGCGTCGCCGAGTGATCGCTAACGCGCGGCGAGAATCTCGGCCAGGTGACGCACCTCGATTCCGGCGTCCGCGCGATGCAGTCCGCCTCCGATTTGCATCAGGCATCCGCAATCGTTCGAGACCACGACCTCCGCGCCGCTTTCGCGGATTCGCGCGAGCTTGTCCTCGAGCATCGCGCCCGAGATATGCGGAAACTTGACCGAGAACAGTCCGCCGAACCCGCAGCATTCTTCACGATCGCGCACCTCGACCAGCCGAATTCCGTTGACGGCGCTCAGCAGCGCCATCGGCTCCTCGCGCACGCGCAACTCGCGCATCAGATGGCACGACGGGTGATACGCGACCGCGCGTTCGAACCGCGCCCCGACGTACTTGACCTTCATCACGCTGACGATGAACTGCGAGAACTCGTACACCCATGGGCGGATCGCGGCGGCCTGCTGCGCGAGCGCTTCGTCATGCGCGAGAAGATCGGAATAGAAAATTTTGAGCATGCTCGAGCACGAGCCCGACGGCACGACTATCGGCGTGTCGGGCTTGCAGGCGCCGAGGAAACGCCGCGCGAGGTCGACCGCTTCATCGCGAAAGCCCTCGTTGAACGCGACCTGTCCGCAGCAGAAAGCCCCGCGCAGCGGACGCACCTTGAGCCGCAACCGCTCGAGCACGGTCGCCGCGGCGTCGCCGACTTCGGGAAAAAATTCTTCGGCAAGGCAGGTCGAGAAGAGCTGAACTTCAGTCATCGTGCGGCCAGATTACTAGGACGTCGAGAGATTTTGGGCCGTGCACGCCGAGCACGATGCGTTTTTCGATGTCGGCGGTGCGGCTCGGTCCGGTGATGAGCGTCATGCGATTCGCAGCGAGCGTGTCGGGGCCGAACGCATCGAGAGCGGCGGCCAAGTCGGGAACGATCCGATCGATCTGCACGAAAATCACGCTGGCAGGCGGAAGCAGCGTGAGCGAACTCGGCCGCGTCGGCATCGACAGGACCGCCAGCGTGCCGGTCGAGGCGATAGCATAGTCGGCCTCCGCGATTCCGATTTCGGCGCGTGACATCCGATCGCGAATCGCGGCGCGAGCCTCGAGGTCGGTGGTCGGCGCGGTGCGCATTACTGAGATTCCGGCGGCGTCGAGCGCGGCCGCAATCGCGCCCGCATCCGTGGCGACACCGTCGCCGATCGCGACCAGGCGTGGGTTCGTTTCCTTGGCCAACGCGACGATTCGGGCGGTCGCTTCGGCAGGTGTAAAGACTCCCAGAAAGCGTCCGCCGACCGCTTCCAACTCGCGCGCGAAGCGTGCGACGAGTTCCGCTCGATCAGTGCCGGCGGCGAGCGGAACCGCTGCCGCCTGTGCGCCGTGATTATGTATGGAGTCAGGCGCACCCGCTTCCAGAGCGGTCTTGAGCGTCGCGACGAGTTTGTGCAGCTCGGCCATCGTCAGAGCTTCGCGGCAGGGCTTTCGGCGGCGCGGCGGGCTCTCGGCCGCGGCCGCGGAAAGTCGCGAATCTTCGTCCAGTTGCCAAACGGCGGCGGCATCCGCCGGATCCACCCGTCATGCGCGAGCGGCTTAATCACCATCGCGGCGATCCGCCCGAGGATCCGGATGGTGCGCGGATGCCGCGCCATCCGCGCAAATCGCCGCGCTCCAGCGCGCGCGCGACTTGCCGCGCCGGGCCAATTGGGCGGAGTCTCCGACGAAGTTTCCTTCCAGCGCAGATGCAGCAGGATGCGCGGAATATCGATTTTCACCGGGCACACATCTTTGCACGCGCCGCACAGCGTCGAGGCGAACGGCAGATGCGCGGCGGCGGAGCCAACCAGATTCGGGCTGATGATCGAGCCGATCGGTCCTGGATAGGGCGAACGATACGCGTGGCCCCCGATATGCCGGTAGACCGGGCATACGTTCAGGCACGCGCCGCAGCGGATGCACATCAGCGCTTCGCGCAAGACCGGATCGGCAAGCATCGCGCTGCGCCCGTTGTCCAATATGACCACGTGCATCTCGCGCGGCCCGTCAAGCTCGCCGGGCGCGCGCGGTCCGCGGATGAAGTTGGTGTATGTGGTGAGCTTCTGCCCCGTCGCCGTGCGTCCCAGGATTTCAAGAAAATGCGGCAGGTCGGCGAGCTTGGGAATGACCTTCTCGATTCCCATAACTGCGACGAAAACTTCGGGCAGCGTCGAGGACATGCGGCCGTTGCCTTCGTTCTCGACCACGACCAGCGTGCCGGTCTCGGCGATCGCGAAATTGACGCCGGTGATTCCGAAATCGGCGCGCAGAAAACCCTCGCGCAGGCGGGTGCGCGCCTCAGCGGTCAGCTCGGCCGGCTCGGGCGTGTAGGGAATTCCGAACTGCTCGTGAAAAAGATTTCCGATATCTTCTTTGGAAAGATGAATCGCGGGCGTGATGATATGCGAGGGCGGTTCATGGCGAAGCTGCACGATATATTCGCCGAGGTCGGTCTCGACCACCTCCATCCCGGCGCTTTCGAGCGCGGGGTTGAGCGTGATCTCCTCGGTCGTCATCGACTTGCCCTTGACGACGCGTTTGGCTCCTGAAGCCTGCGCGAGTTTCACGATATAGTCGCGCGCCTCGCCGGCGTTCGCAGCGAAGAAGACCTTGCATCCGTGCGCTTCGAGTTTTTTCGTCAGCTCGATCAGCAATTCGTCGAGCCGCCCGATCGCGTCCTGCTTGATAGCGCGCGCCGTGGTGCGTTCGTCTTCGTAGGGAGTGAATTCGTCGCGCACTTGTGCGAAGTGCTCGAGATGGCGCGCGCTGGCGCTCTCGAGCTTGCGGCGCAGCTCGTGGTCGGCGGCGCCGGCGGCACTCGCCTCGAAGAAGTCGCGCGGTTTATGCGATTCGATCATCGAAAAGAATTTGCCATGCGCACGCGAGCGCGGCCTAGTTGATCAGCGCGACCTGGCGCACCAGGCGCAGCACCGACTCGCGTGCATTTTCCGCTCCGGGATGCTCCGGCGCGATCGACAGGAAGCTCTGGAAATCGTCGAGCGCGGCCTGAAAGCATTCGAGCCGCTCGAACAGGTTGCCCCGTTCAGCCAGCTCTTCGACCGAGCGCGGGTCGAGCAGCAGAATACGATCGAGCGCGGACAGCGCACGGTTCCAGTCCGACGCCGCGAGATAGATTATTTTGAGATTGCGCAAAATCCGCGCGAGAGTTGCGCGCGCGCCGATTGGCTTGAGCATCGCCGGGTGCAACTCGACCGGTTGGCCGAAGTTTTCCGCCAGGCGCGCGCGAATATCCTCGAGCGTCAGGATCGCGCCGTCATAGAATGGATCAATCACCAGCTCTCCGCGCTCATCGACCGCCTTGACCAGGAAATGGGTGGGAAACGAGATGCCGTATAGGTTCAGTCCGAGGCGCCGTCCGACTTCCAGGTAAATCACCGAGAGCGTGATCGGAATTCCCTTGCGGCGTTCGAGCACTTCGTTCAGAAACGAATTGCGCGGATCGCTGTATTCGTCCCGATTTCCGTGAAAGCCCTTCTGTTCGAAAAGAAAATGCGACAGAAGCTGGATCCGCTCGACCGTGTCGCTGCCCGCGTGCACGATCGGTTCGGCCTCGCGCGCAAGCTCGGTGATCAGGTTGAGATAGTGGTCCACATCGAGCGCAGGATATTCTTCCTTGGCGATCAGCAGCGCGCCGCGCGCCAGCGGGACCGGCTCGCGCGAAGCGATCGTGATAAATTCGCGGCGCGCGTCATCGTTCATCGCAAAACTCCATCACTTCCGAGTTTCTAATGGCGCGCGGGCTTTGACAAGCACCCTGTTTTCGGACTCGCTAATCCCGAGCTTGATTTCCTGCGCAACCTCGGGATCATTCTCGCGCCGCAGGGCTCGTTCGAGCGCGCTTAGCGCGGCAGCGCCGCCGAGATTTCCGAGCGCCCATGCGGCGTGTGCGCGCACGATGGGTTCGTATTCATTTTCCAGAGTGCGCGCGAGGACGGGGACCGCGTCGCGATTCCCCGTGTTGCCCAGGACGATCGCCGCGTTGCGCAACAACCCGCGCCGCTTGGTCCTTTTGATCGCGCTGCCCGAGAATCTGCGGCTAAACGCCGCGTCGTCGAGCGCGAGGAGGTCCGGCAGAAACGGTAAGGCGAACCGATCGCTATCTTTCTTGGGTTCGTTTTCGGGCGCGTTCCATGGGCACACGTCGTTGCAGATGTCGCAGCCGAAAATCCATTCGCCCAGTTTCGGGCGCAGCTCGCGCGCGATCGCGCCGCGATGCTCGATCGTCAGGTAGGAGATGCAGACCCGCGGTTCAATCTTATAGCCGTCTTCCAGCGCTCCCGTCGGGCACAGATCGACGCATCGCCGGCAGGTGCCGCAATGGTCGCGATAGGCCGCGGCTGGCGCGTCGATTTCGAGGTCGGTAAAAATCTCGGCGAGAAAAAAGTACGAACCGTGCGCGCGATTCAGCAGCATCGTGTTGCGCCCAAACCATCCAAGCCCAGCCTGCGACGCCCATTCGCGCTCGAAGACGGGGCCCGTATCGACGTAGGTGCGCGTGATCGAATCAGGATGCTCGGCCGCGATTGCCGCGGCGACCGACTTCGCTGCGGCGAGGACGTAGTCATGATAATCCGGGCCGAGCGCATACGCGGCGATTCGTCCGCGCAGCTCCGCGCGCCAATCGATCTCCGGCGGCCGCACGGCTGGGTATGGGTAAGCGAGGCTGACGACGGATTTGAAGCGCGAGTCGAGGACGCGCGGGTCGATGCGCCGCGCAGGCTCTCGCGCAAGATACTGCATCGTCCCATGGCGGCCGTCGGCGAGCCAATCAGAGAAGAATTCGTCGCGAGTCGCGAGCGGATGCAGCCGCGCAAAACCCACCATCGCGAATCCTCGAGCACGGGCGGCAGCCTCTGCGATTTTCGTCAATTTGGCCATCGCGATCAAAAACCTTAGCATCCGAGCGGCATAATCGAGTCTATAATTGTGGAGTCATTGACTCCAGAATTAGGAGTTATTAGGTTCAAAGTACCAGAGGCGAGGCGGTCTGACCGCATTCGTATCCGGAGGAGAAAGATGGCCGAGGAAATGAATCACGAAGAGCGCCGAGAACTCCATATCGAACATTCTCGCGCGGAAGATTCCGCTCCGCAAAGTTCTGCTCCGGAAACCACTCCGATTGATAAATCGACTCTCCCCGACGTGAAGCTGACGCCCAAGGCGGTCGAGATGGTCCGCAAGATGCACGCGAAAGAGGGCCTCGGCGCCGAGCAGGGCATCCGCATCAGCGTGGTCGGTGGAGGATGCTCCGGCTTTCAGTACCAAATCAATTTCGACAAGCAGAAGGACGGCGACCGGGTGGCGGAGTTCGACGGGATGCGCGTGTATATCGACGATTTCTCGCTGCCATACATCGCCGGCACCACGCTGGATTTCGTCGAGGGCTTGCACGGCGCGGGCTTCCGCTTCGACAATCCTCGAGCCAGCCGCACCTGCGGTTGCGGTTCATCGTTCAGCGCCTGAACGAATTCAGATCGTACATATCGGCCGTTCGAGTAAGTGCTCGAGCGGCCGTTTTTTTTCACCCTGCGACATATGCGATCGCGGCGCGGAACGCGATGAACCATACCGCGACCGATGCGATCAGGTAGAGATAAAAGCGCAGCATGATGAGATTGAAGGTGCAGTGAACGGCGCTGTGCATGATGCGAAACGCTACGAAGATCCAAGCGGCGTCAACGTACTCGGCATCGACCTGCTTCACGGCGAAGAGATAGAGCACCAGCACGTAGAAGAGCACCGGAATCTCGAACAGGTTCTTAAGATTGTCCGATGGATTTGAGACCGCCGGCGGCGAGAGTTGCGCGAAAGCCGTCGGAGCCAGATCCTTCTGGCTGAACTTGTTCGCCGTGATGAAACTGATCCGTCTGACGTACATGTATACCCACACGGCGAGCGTCAGTAGCATCATCGCGAACATCGGACCGAAGATTGCCGTCTGTTCCATGTTCACCTCCATCTATCCGAGTAATCGGCTTGGCAGCGGCGATTGTGCGGGAACCTTTCGTTCGTCGCAACGCAGCGGCTGATTCTGCGCACGCCGCGCATTGTGCTAAACCGACGCCACGATGCTCGCGGCGCTGCTCTTCTGGCTCTCGCCCGCGCGGCGGCGATTCATGCGCCGCTACGCCCGTCCCGCGATGGGCGCGATGCGCGCGCGGCTTGCCCGTTTCGGAGCGCCGCAGGCGATTGGGTTCGTTTCCATAATCCTGGACGCGAATGCGGAGTTTCTTGCCTATGCGCTCGCGCGCGGCGGACCGCTCGAGCGCTATAGCGATCGCGCGACGCCGGCCACGGTCGAGGCGTGTCTCGCCGCGATGCTGATTTTCTCGGTCAACATGTTCGCGCGCGATGAAATAGCGAAAAACGAAAGCGAGCTGATCCGCCTGCTCGCCGCGGTCATCGGATGCGACCCGATGCAGGTGATGCTGCGGCGCGATAATCTTCGCAAGGCGCCTCGGTCGGAAGAGTGGGCGCTCTACACGCAGTTGATTTCCGCGCTCGGCGGCGAGCGGCCAGCCTACGACGCTGAACTTGAGCGCGCCTTCAGCTTCAACTACCTGTCGTATATCGGGCAATATCGCGGCAGGCTCGAGCGCGAAGCGGCGCGATTCGATTCCGACAGCTAGATCGCAATGGAGACGGCAGTGAAAGATCTCGACGGCAAGGGAATTATCGTGACCGGCGCCACGCGCGGAATCGGCAAGGAGATCGCGCTTGAATGCGCGCGGCGCGGCGCGAGGATCGCGTTCAACTACGTCAAGAGCGAGGCGCAGGCCGCCGAGGTCAAAGCGGAGATCGACGCGCTCGGAGCTTCCGCGCTCGCGTTCAGGTGCGACGTCGGCGATCTCAAGTCGGTGCGCGAGATGGTCAACGCGGTCAAGAAAGAGTTCGGCGCGATCGACGGTCTGGTCAACAACGCCGGTATCACGCGCGACAAGGTCCTCGTGATGATGAGTGAGGATGATTGGGCCGAGGTTATCCGCACCAATCTGACCGGGTCATTCAACTTCGTGCGCGCGGCTGCGTTCATGATGATGAAAGCCAAGCGCGGCTCGATTCTCAACATCACTTCGGTTAGCGGCCTTATCGGACTTCCCGGGCAGGTGAACTATTCCGCCGCCAAGGCCGGAGTTATCGGTTTGACCAAGTCGCTGGCGAAGGAAGTTGGCCGTCTCGGCGTGCGCGCCAACGCGCTCGCACTCGGATTTATCGAAACGGACATGACCGCCTCGCTGCCCGAGGAAAACAAGGCGCAGGCGCTCGCGATGATCCCGCTCGGACGCTTTGGCCGCGTCACCGACGTGGCGCCGATGGCGGCGTTCCTGCTCTCGGATGCCGCGGCGTACATCACCGGTGCGGTGATCAACGTCGATGGGGGACTCGCGATGTAACGCGACGCGCGTCACCCGCCGCTTCTCTACTGCGCTGACAGATGACCCCATTCCTGCTCGCAACTTAAAATGTCGATCCGATCGCCGCGCGCAACCGCGCGCAGCTTCTTCTGGTAGGCGGCGTCTATCTCACGCGCCTGATGCTTCTCGCGTCCCGGCGTGCGCCATCGGTTGTATGCGTCAGGTCCGCCGTTGTACGCCGCATACGCTGAGCGCGCGAGCGCCTCGGTGTCGTAGCGGACCGGATCGAGATGCGGTTTCGAGGCCACGGTTTTGAGCATCTGACCAAGAATCTCGGTGCCCGCGCCGGCGTTGTAAAGAACGTCCCAGCGCAGCTTGTCGATGTCGTAGAAGCCGCGCCATACGTGCTTGTTCACCTGCATCAGGCCGATGTCGCCGGTCGAGCTCTCGAGCCACGTGACGCGATCGTTCACTCGCACGAATTGCCGCCAGCAGCTTTCCTGCCACGCCGCGCTCTTGACCAGAAGCTGGAAAGCCGGGCGATAGCGCGGAGCGAGGCTGGAATCGGCAATCTCGCGCTCTGTGCTGAGCGTCAGCAACTGGTCCATCGTATCGCGATAGGGTCGGGCGTTGGATGGATTGACCACCACCCTTCTGAGACGCTGCGCTACTTTGGCCAGCTCCGGAATGATCCCCGGCTCGGCGGCCGCCGCCTCGGTGGGTTCGATTAGCCACAACGGGAAACGAAGCCATCGTCCCGCCGCGGCATGCGGTACGGAAGTCGGCGACGCAGACGGTGCGGTCGACACACCCGGCATTGGCGCCGCAGCGGTGGGTATCGGTAATGGGACATCAGGCGGCAGAGGCTTGATCGATGCGGGCGGTGGTGGCGTTGCGGTTGCGCTCGGAAGGGCGGTCGCGGCCGAAGGCCCGAGATCGGATTCCGAGAACGTTGCGACTGCGGATGGCGCGGACACCGGGGATGGGGCCGCCGCCGGCGAGGACTCCGGCGTTGCCGCTGACAAATCGCCAGTCTCGTCGGGGTTCGCCGAGGGCGGGCTCGAGAGCGGCTCCGTCACTCCGAACATGCCTTTGAGGCTCTTGTCCTCGTCGAAATTAAACTGGAGCGGGTCGCCGGTTGCGTTGGGCGCCATGATATGCGCGAGGCGGCGAAGATCCTCCGCCGACACGCGCATCCCGAGCGCGGGCGCGGCTTCGTCGAGAGCGAACAACGCGTCGCCTGCCGAGATGAACGAGAGGAACTGCAAACCCTGCGCGCCAAGCTGTCCGCGCGCGCCGGCGTCGTGCACCGCGACGCCGAGCTCTTGCCAGGTATCGAGGAAGAGAGTGCGCACCGGGTCGGGTCCTGCGGCCGACGGCGGTTTCGCGAGCGCGTCGACCAGCCGGAAGCGGCTCTCGATCAGGATCTGCATGAGCTGATCGCGAAACCGCTGATCGCCGACATTCGCGCCGAGCTGCTTGATCGCAAACACCAGGAACGCGTCCCATTGATTGAGCTGCTTCTGAAACGCCGCCAGCTCGGCCGGAGTCGGCTCACCCGCCGTTGCCGATACGGCAGGAGGCGGCAGATCCGGCAGCGTGATCACCAGCGTTATCCTGACCCCCTGAGCCAGGACCTGGATCTGCGGTTCAGCGCGAACCGTGCTGATCGCGGCCTGGATCCGCGGGACCACGTCCGGCGTAGCCGCCTCCTCGGCCAGCGCGCCGAGCTGTTGGATCGCGGGATTGAGGTCATAGGTAAAGGTTTCGAGGCCGGGAATCAGGTATTGCTTGATCAGATCGAAGCCCTTTCCCGCGATCAGGGTTTTCTGATGCGCCGCGTTGTAAAGATTCACGTCAGTGATGCGTATCTTCAGGCGCAATCCCGATGCGATGTATGGCGACGATTCCGCCTCGGCGATTCCGCTCCATGCGATCGGGCTGACGCATCGTCCGGCGACCGCGACTCCCAGTCCCAGGCTCGCCGCTGTCTCCAGGCGCAGGCGCGGACTCGCCGACGAAAACGCGGGATTCTCCGCGTATAGAAACTGGCATTGGTCGGCGCCGTTCCACAGCGCCGCTCTGCCACCCGGCGCGGTGTACATCTGGGCTTTCAGCGCGGCGGCAAGGGTCAGGTAGTCGATCGTGATCGGCACGCTCACGTCGGCGGCGCGAGCGGCCCGGAGCGGAGATATCGCCGCGAACGCGGCCATTGCGAGCAAAATAAGCGCCGCGTGCGCACCGCTTTTGAAGTGCGATGCACGTTTATCGACAGCTCCCAAACGCGATTTTCTCCGGTCTGGATTCAGTTTCCTTCCGCGCCGCATATGTCAACCATACGGGATCGCGGAATGTGCTTGAAAGGCATATGCGCGGTTACGATAATTCTTTGAGAGCTGGGTGCGGCAAAATGAGTGCAGAACGACAGACCGACTTTTACGAGGCCGAGGCGCCGCAAGCGTCGCGCGAGCTGAACGAGCTACGCACCTCGCGTGATTACGTGGCTCCGTTCGAGATCGTGCGGCGCAGGGTGATCGACGATCTGTTCGACGGCAAGGCGACAATCGATGCGACCGTCGTGATCCGGATCGGCACGGTTGAAGAAACCGAAGCCGCCAGCGGCGTCGGCGTGGTTCACGCGCTCGACGTCGCGCTGCGCAAGGCGCTGCTGAAATATTTTCCATTTCTCGAAACCGTCAGGGTCATCGAGACCTACACCCACGCCAGCGGAGATTCGACCGAAGCCGAAGTCGTGTCGGTCAAGAAATTCTCCGACGGCCATCACGCCTGGACCACGCTCGCCAAGTCGGCCAACACCGTCGAGGCGGGATGGAAATCGCTGCTCGACGGCTACGAATGGCGAATCTACACCGAGAATCTGAAGCTCTCGCGGATGGGCGGAAATCCTCGCCTGTCGCGCCGGTGAGCCCGATGCCGACAGAAGAAGCCGGCGAGCGAATCGGCAAGGCTTCACCGGGTAAGCTCGCGATCCTTTACGACGGTTCGTGCGTGATGTGCCGCACCAGCGTCGAGGGGGTGCGCCATTTCGATAATTCAGGACTGATCGAGCCGCTGGATCTCCAGGATCCCGAGGCGCGCGCGCTGTTCCCGGACCTCACGATGGAAGCGCTGCTCGAAGAGCTGCACGCGGTTGACGATCGCGGGCGAGTGTATCGCGGAGCCCGCGCGATCAACGAAGTGTTGCGGATGCAAAACGGACTGCGCGGAATCCTCGCCTACTTGTGGTATGTGCCTGGCTACGCGTGGCTGGCCGACCGTCAATACAAGCGAATCGCCGCCAGCCGCTATCAGCGCGACGCCAGCGGCCGCCTGCGCGAGCCCTCCAAGCCTCAAAGCTGACCCGCGTCGCGTTGTGGCACAGGCCTACATCGTTCGCGATGCTGACGTGTCATTCCCGCGCGTGGCTGCCGCGCGAGGAATCCCGTTCTCGCCGTCAGGCTCTCCACTACACCGCGATTAGTGCATGACCGCCTCGGGATTTCTCGCCTACGGCTCGAAATGACAGTTGAGGGCTCGGCTGAGGCTCCGATACTCATGCACCAAGCCCACATTCGTCATTTCGACCGAAGGGAGAAATCCCGAGGCGGTCATGCACTAACTTGCGAGATGCGCAAATGCCAAGAGCCGAGAACGCGATTCCGCGCGCGGCAGCCATCCGCGGAACGCGTTGTCTCCCGATCATGCTGCGCGGTAAGCTATCAGGCTCACTGCCGTGAAACCTTTTTTCATCTACAACACGCTGTCGCGCTCCGTCGAGGAGTTTCATCCGCAGCATCCTCCGGCCGTCAGCCTCTATTCATGCGGCCCGACCGTCTATCTGCAGCAGCATCTTGGAAACATTCGCGCTTACCTGTGCTGGGATTTCCTTCGCCGCGCACTCGAGCTCAACGGCTACATCGTCCGTCATGTGATGAACGTCACCGATGTCGGTCACATGACCTCCGATGAGGACACGGGCGAGGACAAGATCGAAAAGACCGCGCGCGAGCAGCACAAGACCCCGCTCGAGGTCGCGAATTTCTATCTCAAGCAGTTCCAGGACGACCTTGCTGCCGTTCATGTCGAGCCACCGCAGGTATGGTGCCGCGCGACCGAGCATATCGACTCGATGATCGATCTGATCGCGCGGATTATCGCGGCCGGGATGGCCTACGTGACGGCGTCGGGCGTCTATTTCGATGTCGAAAAATATCGCGGTGAGAATCGCGTCGGAAGGCTCTCGCGCCAGAGCCTTGACGAGCAGAACGCGGGCCAGCGACTTGAGCATTCTCCGGACAAGAGAAGTCCGCACGACTTCGCGCTGTGGGTCCTCGCGCAGCCTCATCACATGATGCAGTGGGATTCGCCGTGGGGCCGCGGGTACCCCGGATGGCATATCGAGTGCTCTGCGATGTCGATGAAGTACCTGGGCGAGACGATCGATATCCATACCGGCGGCATGGATCATATTCCGATTCATCACGAGAACGAGATCGCGCAATCCGAGAGCGCGACGCATCATCCGTTCGTCAGGTATTTCGTCCACAACGCGTGGCTGACCGGAAAAGAGGGCGCGAAGATCTCGAAGAGCGCGGGCAAATTTCCGCTCCTCTCCGACGTGACCGCGATGGGAATCGATCCGCTGGCGTTCCGGATTTTCTGCATGGGCGCGAAGTACCGCTCCGAGATCGCGCTTTCGGATGAGGGACTGCGCGCCGCGCAATCGAACCTCGACTACTTCCGCGAATTCGCGCGCAGCGTTCCCGCTGATGTCGCCTCTGCGGCGGCGGATGCGGACTTCGCGCGCGACTATCAAGAGCGCTTTACCGATGCGCTCAACAACGATCTCAACACGCCGCAAGCGCTCGCGGTCGCGCTCGATCTGGTGGCCGAGGCTTATCGCCGAGGCGAGCGCACAATCTGGAAGACGCTCTGCACCTTCGATCGGGTGCTGGCGCTTGGCCTGGCCGAGACTCGCGCCGCCGCGGAGAACGCGGAAATCGCGCCCGAGATCCAGGCTCTGATTGACGATCGCGCAGCGGCGCGCAAGGCGCGTGATTTCAAGCGCGCGGACCAACTACGCGCCGAACTCGAAGCGCGCGGCTACGAAGTCAAGGATAATCGCGACGGCTCCGCGCTCTATCAGCTCCGGCACGCATGAATTTGCGCCGCAAGGAGGGCTTCCGCGCCTTGAACCTTGCGGCCCTGCTCTCTTAGAATCGCGGTTTGACCGAGGATGGCTCGGAGGCCGTCGCGTAGCAGATGCGAACAGGTCTATACAGTTGCAGGTCGTTAAAGGTGACTGATGGGAATTGAGCTCAAGAAATTCGACAACCGTTCCAAGGCCGACGGACCCGAGGTAAAGCATCTCGACCCGTCCAATGCGCCTTACTACCTGCCGATCGGCGACGAAGTACAAATCTTCACTGCCGCTTACAGCGCCCGGCTGCCCGTCCTGCTGAAGGGACCGACCGGATGCGGCAAAACCCGCTTTGTCGAGCACATGGCGCATCAGCTCGCCGCGCTCGAGAACGGACCCAACGAACTTATCACGGTGGCCTGCCACGAAGATCTGACCGGTTCGGACCTGGTCGGACGCTACCTGATCCAGGCTGACGAAACCGTGTGGGTCGATGGCCCGCTGACCCAGGCCGTCCGTCGCGGAGCGATCTGCTACCTCGACGAGGTGGTTGAGGCGCGCAAGGACACCACCGTGCTAATCCATCCGCTGTCGGACCACCGGCGAATTCTGCCGATCGAGAAGCGCGGCGAGACGATCGAGGCGCACGACGGCTTCCTGCTGGTGATCTCGTACAATCCGGGCTACCAGAGTATTCAGAAGAATCTGAAGCATTCGACGCGCCAGCGCTTTGTGACGATCGAGTTCGATTATCCGCCTGCCGTGAAGGAAGTGGATATTATCGCGCACGAGGCGGGGCTCGACCGCGAGATGGCGATGCAGCTTGCGGTGCTCGGGGAGAAGGTGCGCAACCTGAAAGCGTCGGGACTCGAGGAAGGTGTTTCGACCCGGCTCCTGATTTATGCTGGTGAGCTGATTCGGCAGGGCATCGCGCCGCGCCGTGCCGCAACCGTCGCGGTCACCTGGTCGTTGACCGATGAAGCCGACAGCAAGCGCGCGATCGACGAAGTCGTAAAAGCAATTTTTCCGTAGCCGCGGCGGCCCGGTTTAACCCGCGCGCATGGCGCGGCTTGGCTTTGGAGCATAGGCGAGGTTCGACATGGCAAAACTTCTTCGACCGATGGAAACCCTGGTGGCCGCCGCCGCGATCGCGGCGATTTTCGGATCGGCCGCGCCTGTGTGCGCGCAGGTTCCGACCGCAAGCCTGCAAACCGGTCCGCGGCTCGATTTTCCGGCCGGTCTGGCCACCGACAACCGCACCGTCTATGTCGCGAACTCGCGCAACAACACGGTCGTCGCGGTTGACGTGGTCTCGCACAGCATCACGAACCTCGCGGGGACCAATTTTCAGGACGGCAGCAACGACGGCGTAGGCCCGACCGCGCGCTTCAACAGCCCCGACGGGATGGCGCTGGTGAATCGCGACCTCTACGTCCTCGACACCAACAATTCCGATTTGCGCAAGATCAATCTCGATACCCACGCCGTTACCACCGCGGCCGGTACCGCGAATATCTCCGGCACCGATGACGGCCACGCCACCGCGGCGCATTTCAACCTGCCCACCCAAATCGCCACCGACGGACAGAACCTGTACATCTCCGACAGCGGCAACAACCTTGTCCGCCGCCTGTCGCTGGCCGACGGGATGGTCAAGACGATAGGCGGACAGCCCCAAGTGGCCGGGAAAGTGGATGGACCCGCGACCAAGTCGGAATTCAACGGACCGAGCGGAATCGCCACCGACGGCAAATTCGTCTACGTCGCCGACACAGGCAACGATGCGATCCGGAAAATCGATCTCTCGACCATGACTACCTCAACGATCGCGGGCACCGGCGAAGAGGGCAGCAAAGACGGTCCTGGCCCGCAGGCGCAGTTCAATAATCCGGGCGCATTGTGCCTTAACGGAACCACACTGTATGTGATGGACGGCGACAATCACGCGATCCGCAAAATCGACACCGGCACCTTTAACGTGACCACGCTCACCCAGGTCAACGGACATATCGGCTCGGGATGCGCCGTCACCAGCGACGGCAAGACGCTGTATTACTCCGACACCACTGAGAACGCGGTGCAGGCGACCGATACTTCCAATGGCAACTTCGTGCCGCTGTATCCGTTAACCCAATGAGACGGGCGGCCATCACCGCGCGTAAAGTTCAGTGATCGATCTGCGCAGCGACACCGTTACGCTGCCTACTCCCGCGATGCGTGAGGCGATCGCGCGCGCCGAGCTGGGTGACGACGTTTACGGCGAAGATCCCACCGTCAACCGGCTCGAGGCGATGGCCGCCGCGGTCGTCGGCAAAGAGGCGGCGTTGCTGGTGCCGAGCGGCACGATGGGCAACCTGGCAGCGATGCTGACGCATTGCGCGCGCGGCACCCGCGCGTTTGTCGGCTCCGAATCGCACACCAATCTTTATGAAGCCGGCGGCGCCTCGGCGCTGGGCGGAATCATCCTGACGCCGATTCATAACGAGGATAGCGGCGAGCTTTCGCTCGACGAGCTTCGGCGCGAGCTCTCGGCGCCGGAAGACGACCATTTCGCGCACGCGGGACTGGTGGTGATCGAAAACACGCACAACCGATGCGGCGGCGCTCCAATCGCGCTCTCGCACATGGCCGCGGTCGCCGAGCTGGCGCATCGCAAGGCGTTGCCGGTGCATCTGGACGGCGCGCGCATCTTCAACGCCGCGGCCGCTCTGGAAGCCAAGCCGGCGGCTATCGCCGCTTACGCCGACAGCGTCTCTTTTTGCCTGTCGAAGGGGCTCGCGTGTCCTGCCGGTTCGATGCTGTGCGGGAGCCGCGAGTTTATCGCCCGCGCGCGCCGCACGCGCAAGCTGCTCGGCGGCGGGATGCGGCAGGCGGGAATTCTCGCGGCGGCGGGAATCGTCGCGCTGACCACGATGGTCGATCGGCTGGCCGAGGATCACTCACACGCACGCGCGCTCGCGCAAGGCCTCGCGCTGGTCGCGGGAATCAACGTGCGCCAGGTTCCGCGCCGTACCAACATGGTGGTGTTCGACCTTGACGGCGAAGCGGCGGGCGCGCGCAAGTTCAACGAAGCGATGCGCGAGCGCGGCGTTCTGATCTCGCCGCGCGAGCCCGGCTCATTCCGCGCCGTCACCCATTACGGAATCTCGCGCGCCGATATCGATCGCGCGGTCGCGATGGCAGCCCAAGCCGCCGGCGAAATCTTCGGCGACTAACCGCTGGCGGGGGAACGCTCCGATTCCCGAGTACCTGCTTGACGTAGTATGCGCGGCCAGTGGGCGATATCGGTAAATGGCCGATGGCGGATCTGCTTCGAGTTTCGCGCGGGAGATGTATACAACGTCGAGATCGTAGATTATCACGAGGGCTGAATTGTGATGAAAAGAATTCCAACGCATCCTGGTGAGATTTTGAAGGAAGAGCTGTCGGCGCGAGGGCTCAGTGCTAACCGCCTCAGCCTCGATTTGGCGGTACCGTCGGGCCGGATCGTCGAAATTATAAACTGCAAGCGCGCGATCACTCCCGACACGGCGCTCCGGCTCGGCCGGTACTTTGGCAACGCCCCGCAATTCTGGATGAATCTTCAGGTGCAGTACGATCTCGCGGTCGCTGAGCGCAAGCATGGCGCGGAAATCGCCGCGCGCGTCGGGCATGCCGCCTGATTTAGGGCGGTGAATCAATGGACTCTCTGGAATCGCTGTTCTCGCTGCGAGGGCGACGGGCGCTGGTCACAGGAGCGTCGTCGGGACTTGGCGTTGAATGCGCGATCGCGCTTGCGATCGCGGGCGCCGACGTCGCGCTGGTCGCGCGGCGGGCCGATCGCGTCGGGAAACTTGCTGCGGAGATATTGAAAACCTATCACGTCAAGGCCACCGGAATTGGCGCCGATGTCTCGCTCGACGGCGATTTGGATCGTGCGCTGGCGCAGGCCAGTGACGCGCTCGGGGGCGTGATCGATATCCTGGTGAATAACGCCGGAGTCTCGCCGACCGGCCGTGCGGAGAATTTCAAGCGCGAGGATTGGGACCATGCGCTCGCAGTCAACCTGACCGCGCCGATGATGCTCTCGCAGCGGGTCGCGCGGGCGCTAATCGCCGCAAAGACGCCGGGCCGGATCATCAACATGGCGTCGATCTATGCCAGCGTCGCGAGCTCGGTCTATCGGTTGTCGGCATACGCCGCGACCAAGGCCGCGCTCGGCAATCTCACCCGGCAACTCGCGGTCGAATGGGCGCCGCATCAAATCCTGGTCAATGCAATTGCGCCCGGATGGATTCCGACCGAGGCGACCGAAGGCGGAATCGCCAAAGCCGCCAATCGCCAGCGCATGGAGACCTTCACTCCCTTGGGCCGTCTGGGCCGCCCCGAGGAAATCCGCGGCGCGGTGGTCTTCCTTGCGGGTCCCGCTTCCAGCTACGTTACCGGCGCCATGCTCGCGGTTGACGGCGGCTACACCGCGTGGTGACGCGTCCGCTGACGACCCGCAGGACGCGCGAGCAGGGCGGGGTAAGTTGATGAGCAATCGGGATCTCTCGCGCCAGATTTTCCGCCGCAAGCCGGCCGCGATGCTGATGGCCGAGGCGGATAGCGGAAGCACCGGGCTCAAGCGCGTGCTGGGTGCGTTGGACCTTACGATGCTCGGGATCGGCGCGATTGTCGGCGCCGGAATTTTCGTGCTGACCGGCGTCGCGGCGGCAAAATACGCCGGACCCGCGGTCACGCTTTCATTCGTGGTGTCGGGATTCGCGTGCGCGATGGCGGCGCTGTGTTACGCCGAGTTCGCCGCGATGATCCCGATTGCGGGGAGCGCGTACTCGTACTCCTACGCCACGATGGGCGAGCTGGTCGCATGGATCATCGGATGGGATCTCGTGCTCGAGTACGCGGTCGGCGCCGCCGCCGTGGCAGTCGGATGGTCCGGCTACCTGCAGGTGATTCTGAAAGGCTTCGGGCTCAGCCTGCCGAGCGCGATCGCGCACGCACACGGAGCCGGTCCCGGCGGCGTGATCGACCTGCCGGCGTTGCTCATCGTGCTGGTGATTAGCGCGGTGTTGTACGTCGGAATCTCCGAGAGCGCGCGGCTCAACTCGTTGATCGTCGCGATCAAGCTGGCCGCGATCGCGCTTGTGATTGTCGTCGGCGCATTTTATATCCGCCCCGCCAACTGGTCGCCGTTCGCGCCGATGGGATGGACCGGCGTGATGAAGGGCGCCGCGGTTATTTTCTTCGCCTATATCGGATTCGACGCGGTCTCGACCGCGGCCGAGGAGGTGATCGATCCGAATCGCGACCTGCCGATCGGAATCCTTGCGTCGCTGTTCGTCTGCACCGCGCTCTATATCCTGGTGGCCGGCGTGCTGACCGGGATGGTCCCGGCGCACACGATCGACTTGAACGCGCCGCTCGCGTCCGCTTTCGTGCATCGCGGGCTGAACGCGGCTTCGGGAGTCATTTCGCTCGGCGCGGTAGCGGGTCTGACTTCCGTGCTGCTGGTGCTGCTGCTCGGCCAGTCGCGGGTGTTCTTCGCGGTCTCGCGCGACGGATTGCTCCCACCGGCCTTCAGCCGGATTCATCCGCGCTTCCGGACTCCGTATATCCCGACAACGCTGACCGGAATCGCGGTTGGAATCACGGCCGCGCTGCTGCCAATTCAGGAAATCGCGGAGCTGACCAATATCGGCACGCTGTTCGCCTTCGTGCTGGTATGCCTGGGGCTGATGATTCTGCGCTGGATCGCGCCGCAGATGCACCGGCCATTTCGCACTCCGTTGGTGCCGGTCGTGCCGAGCCTCGGCGTGATCTTCTGCCTGTACCTGATGCTCAGTCTTCCGGTGGTGACCTGGATCCGGTTCTTTGTCTGGATGGCGATCGGGTTCGGAATTTATTTTGGCTACGGACGTTTCCATAGCCGCGTCGCCGCGGCCGCCGACAGGGCCTCGGCCGCCGCCGACTGACGCCGTCTCTCGCGCTAACTTCCGCTACTGGTTGGCGGCCTTTTGTGCGGCCGCGGCGGCTGCTGCCGCTGCGGCGTGAGCTGCCGCGGCTTTCTGCTGCGCCTGGGCGCGCGCGTCGCCGCGCGCGATATTGCCCGTCATCTTTCTGCCGGCGGCCGCGCCGAGCGCCTGCTGCTCCCATTTGGGCTTGGCCATCTCGACCCATCTGCCGTTCACCAGAGCATAGGAAAAGACCAGGTACTTGAGCGTTCCGGTCGCCGCGCCCTTCGAGCTGCCGGGCTTGGTCGGATCGTATTCGACGCCGCCGAGCTTGACGCTGCACGTGAGCTGATGATGGGGACCATAGGAGGGCAGGTACTCGAACTTCGGCTGAAGATCGATGTAGGTCTTCTTCTCGTTCCTGCGCTGGTCCTGCTCGTCGAGGTACGGACCCGCTTCGTCCGAGACCTTGTCGGTCAGCGTACGCTGCAAGGCCGGTGTCAGATCCTGTTGGACGCGATGATGCGGCAGCGCTTGCGCATGCAGGGGCTGAAGATTGGCGGGTGAAAACAGCAGCGCGGCCGCTATCAGAGCGGCCGCGCTGGTTATGTATCGCATTTTCATAGCGGTCTAATCCTTACCAGATTAGACGGCCGCGAGCACGTCCGGATTTGCTATTCCGAACCGCTGCCGCCTCCGGAATTAATTCCCCTCCCGAAAGCGGAGACCTGGTTCTGCCATTGCTCGCCAAAGGCCAGGATCAATACCTGCTGGTTGATATGCGAGTCGTGCGTCAGCGAACGCATCGCACCGCCTCCCGCGTTGGCCAGCACCTTGAAGGCCGCCTGGGTCTGCTTGGCGAACTGCGGCAGCGCCGAGATCTTCGGCGGCTCCTCGCGATGCACCTTCAGCCAGAACTCGCGCTCGAAGCGCTCGTGCTCTTCGGCGGTAACGTCCACCGTGTTGAAGGTGCCGTTCTCACTCTTGAACTGCCGGATCAGCGAGAGCAGCGGTGCGAAGTCGTCTTTTGCCGGCGGCGAATCGCCGACCAGCACGATCACCTTCTTCGCGTATGGCTTCCAGTCCATCTTGCCGATCGCCGTCTGGCAGGCGCCGAGGGTGTCTTCTTCCCATTCGCCGCCACCCTTGGCGGTGATGTTGTTCAGAAAATCGGTCAGCTTCTGCGGTGATAGCGTCAGCGGCTGGATCTCCATCTTCTCACCCTTGCCGCCGAACACGATGATGCCGACGCGCGCGATCGGGACCAGCCGATGGATCGCCTGGATAAGCTGCGCCATCTTGGCTTTCACGTCGTTGATGATCAGACCCATCGATCCGGTGCCGTCGATCACCAGCACCACGTCCAGACCCTTGCGGCGCAACTCTCCGATGAATCCGCCGAAGCCCGATCCGATACCGTGACCGTAGCCCGAACCCATACCGCCGCCACGGCCGATTCCGATTCCGCCGCCGCCTGCGGCGCGGACGTAATCGTTGGCGAGTCCGACAGCCTGCGAAGTATCGACAGCCTGCGGAGTGTCCATCTGCTGCGGTGCGGTGTCAGGCATCGGCACTTCAGGCATGTCGAGATCCTGCATCTCGTTGCCGCCTCCACCGCCGCCGCCTGCTTCGAGATTAACCATGATCAGTTCGCGTCCGCGCTGTTCGTGAACGGTTATGATCAGAAACAGCAATACCAGGACGTGAATCGCGACCGAGAGCGGGAATGGGCCGATCAACAGCCGCAACCCGTCGCGAATTTTTTGCAGCCGGCTAACGTCGGCGGTGTCTTCGTCGCCCCGTACTTCGGCTGCGGCCTCTCTCTTCGAGGTCAGCCGATACAGCACGAATGCCGTAACGAACATCGAAATCAACAGAAGTATAATTAGTATTGGCCAGAACATTTGATGAAGTGCTCCCGCTGCTACGCTCCGCCACCCGGCGCTGCGCCCGAACCGCCGCCCGGTGGCAGCGATGAGACGGCGATCGCGATTGCCTCGGCGCCCGCGGTCTTGGCGATGTCCAGAATCCGGACCATGTCGCCCAAAATGACCTTGGGGTCGCCTTGGAAAATCACGATTTTGTCCGAGGATTGCAGCGGTGCGAGCTGCTGCTGCAGCGTCGTCATCAGCTGCGCCTCCGTTACCTGCTGCGAGCCGACCATGATCTGGTGGTCCGCGGTGTAGGTGACGATGACTCCCTTGGGCTTGTCGGTGGGTGCCGCTGCTTCCGCCTTGGGCAGGTCCACGTGCGCGGCAGATTCAATTGTGACTGCGGTGGTCACCATGAAGATGATCAGCAGTACCAGAAAGATGTCAGTCAACGGCGTGATGTTGATATCCGAGAATACGCCGCCGCTGCCATGTCCAGCTTTCTTTTTCTTCTGCTTCCTTGTCATTGGCGAATCCTCTCGAGAACGGATGCGTCCGCGTGTGCGTTACGCTCCGCCGCTCAGCCTCCCGATGCTCCCTGGTTGGCGAGCTGTGCGCCGGTGACGCGCTTGGCCGCTATTGCGATCTGGCCAGCGCCGGCGGCTTTGGCGATATTCAGGATTCGCACCATGTCGCCCAGGAGCACTTTGCGGTCGCCCTGGAAGACAACGACTTTTGCATCAACCTTGCTCAGCGCTTCGCGCAAGCTGGGCAGCAGTTCCCGTTCCGGAACGTCCTTCGAGTTCACGAACAACTCATGCTGCGCCGTATAGGTGACTATCACGCCCTTGTTTTCAGGGCTGGTGTTGGTCGCGTTGGGCAAATCCACATGCGCGGCCGACTCGATAGTGACCGACGTGGTCACCATAAAGATGATCAGCAGCACCAAAAAGATATCGGTGAGCGGGGTGATGTTAATGTCGGCGAAGACCCCGCCGCCTTCACCCTTTGGACCACTAACGGCCACCAGCTTGCCTCCCCTGCAGCGCCGCGTCCATCAGGCGGTCGGCGTTGATGTGCAGGATCGCATTGATGTTTTCGATCTTCACCGAGAAGTAGTTGTAGAAAATAACCGCGATGATCGCGACGGCGAGTCCGAGTGCGGTCGAAATCAACGCTTCGGAAATACCGGCCGCGACGACCGAGAATCCGCCGGTGCCCATAATTGCCATCGACTGGAAGGCGACCAGGATGCCGACGACGGTCCCGAACAGTCCGATAAACGGTGCCGATGCGCCTGCGGTCGCGAGCACCCAGACATAGCGCTTGAGCTCAAGGCCCTCTTGATAGCGCCGCTCGTCGTCGAGGTCTTCAAGATGTTCGCGATCCATGGTTTGCGCCGCCGAGATGAGCGTATGGAAGACGCGGTCCGAAGCGGTGGCGCGAGCCTGAGTCGCCTGCAGTGCCTGGTTGAAGTTACCCTGGCGGAGCTGAGGGATCAGCGCGTCGGCCGATTTAGCGGTCTTCGACATGATTCCGCGCAGCGCCCACAGGCGCTCGAAAATGATCGCCAGGCAGACCACCGATATGAACAGCAGGGGATACGTTGCGTAGTAGCCCTGTTGAATCATCCCCAAAATGCTGAACTGATTAGACATCGCCTATCCTCACTAATGTGGTTTAGATTTTGAGCGGCGCAATTCTCAGGTCCCGCTCGAACCGTTCTCTAGCCCCAAACTTATCCTCGCGGTTCTCCCCTGAACCGGCCGCACTATACCTGCGCCATCCCGGGATTTCATATCCCGGCAGACAAAAAAATCCGGCGTGCCGGAGACGACGCGGAAGCCTTTAATGGAACAAAGGGCTGTTTTTGTCAAGAGGGACTAACGCTGCGGAGACAAAACATCCACTTGGCGGGCGCTTCGCGCCGCACTCCTGGGCCGCTTCGATTGCAAACGGCCTGACTCTCAAAGCATAGAGCGCGCCCATGCTTAGCGCAATCCAGAGAATTTCGCTTTCGCAAGATACGCCGACAGGCGTCCGGTCGGGACCTGAGCAGGCGCTGTCGGCGCCGAGCCGGTGATGCCTTCGTCTTGACTTCTTGGTCTCTCAAGTCTATCCAAGTTTTGACCGCCGAGCGGTCTTTTTTTCTGATCGCGTCTCCTCTTGGGTATCCTTTTGGGAGTTTTCTGGAGATTTCTTTTAAAGACTACTATCCTGATGTCTAATTCGACGAAGTTGGTGCGTTACTTGTTCAATCGATACTCGGCAGTCCGCCCGATTCAGTCCGGGCCACGCGCGATCTCAATCGCGGTGCTGTCCGCGATTTTTCTGCTCGCCGCCGCCGGATGCAACAAGCCCGCGCCGCAGGCGCCCGTCGCCGTCAAGAAAGTCGCCCTCGGGCCCGACGAGCCCTACAAGACGCTGCCGCCTGATATGTTCACCGGGATGCCGATTTATCCGAACTCCACGATTGAGCATGTCCGCCGCCCAAAGGGATCAATGCGCGAGGTGGTGTTTTCCACCGACGCTGCGATGCCGGCGCTGGTTGCTTACTTCAAGGAAGGGCTCAAGCAGGGCAATTTCCACATCACTTCGTCGCTCATTATGCCGGCGCGGCGCACCTGGTCGTGCGACTTCCACAAAGAGGGCCGCCCGGGCAGCATCATGCTCTACCCGAGCGACGCCGATAAGTCGAAAATGACGATCGATTTGATCTATGAGCTGCCCTCGAAAGTTGACGAGGCGATGCTCGAGCCGGTCGAGAAGTTTGATGTGGTAGGGCCCGGAGAGGTTGCCCAACAGGCGGTCCCTAATCCTAGAGAGAACACGAAGCAGAACTAGCACGAAGAGGAAGTAGAACGATGGCACTATTGGATGGAAAAGTTGCAGTAATCACCGGAGCCGGACGCGGCATCGGCCGCGAAGAAGCGCTCCTGCTCGCAAAGCAAGGCGCCAAGATCGTAGTTAACGATCTCGGCGGCCATTTCGACGGCACCGGCCAGTCACGCTCACCTGCCGAAGACGTGGTCAAGGAAATCCGCGCGGCGGGCGGAGAGGCGGTCGCGAATTACGAAAGCGTCACCGACTTCAAGGCCGCCAAGCGGATCGTCGAATGCGCGATCGACAATTTCGGCAAGCTCAGTATCGTGGTCAACAACGCCGGCATCCTGCGCGACCGCATGATCTTCAACATGAGCGAGGAAGATTGGGACGCGGTCGTCGCGGTGCATTTGAAGGGCAGCTTCAACGTTGCTCGTCACGCGACCGCCTATTGGCGCGAACAGCACAAGGCCGGAAACGTCCTCAACGGCCGCCTGATCAACACCAGCTCCGACTCCGGCATCCTGGGCAACGCCGGCCAGGGCAACTACGGCGCGGCCAAGGCCGCGGTGGCCGCGATGGCGATAATCGTCGATCGCGAGATGACCCGTTATGGCGTCACCGCCAACGCGATCGCGCCGGTCGCGCGCACCCGCCTGACCGTCGATGCGACCCCGCAGACCGCCGCCGGGATGGGCACCGCGAAGGCGGGCGAATGGGACGCGTTCACGCCCGCGCACGTCGCGCCTCTGGTGGCGTGGCTCGGCAGCGACGACGCCAAAGACGTCCACGGCGAAGTCTTCCGCGTCGGCATGGGCACGGTCTGGCTGATGCAGGGATGGCATTCGGTAGGCAAGGTCGCCAAGAAGGGTTCGATGTGGGATCCCGCCGAGCTCGGCACCAAACTGAAGGAGGAGCTCGCCAAGGGCGCCACCAAGAAAGAGAACATGGGCTCCGTGATGGCGGGCAACGTCTAAGTTGCCTGATCGGATTCATCGCAGTCACAAGCCTGATGGAAGCGCGGCTCATCGCGAGCCGCGCTTCCGTTCTATCCTGTTCATCTGCGCGGCGAACACGGCGCGCAGCGTGATGGCGGAGCATATGCTGCGCCGCGAGCTCACCGCGCGCGGAATCGATCGCCACGTGAGTGTCACGTCCGCCGGAATCGCGCCCTACGCGCGTGACGGCGCGCTGGTCTCGCTCGACACGCGCCTGGCCCTGCGTGAGGTCGGAATCGATATCGGTGAAGAGGCGACCTCGACCGATCTGAAACGGCATCCGGAGATTCTCGACGGCGCTGACCTGGTGATTGCGATGACCGAGCAGCAGTCGCGCGAGTTGATCGAGAAATTCCCCGGCGCGCGCGGCCGGACCGTGTATACGCTGCGCTCATTCACCGGAACCGCGGGCGATATCGACGACCCTTACGAGAAGGGCGACGTGGTATTCGCCGAGTGCCGCGAAGAAATAGGCCGGCTCCTTCCCTCGCTGATCGAGCGCCTGTTCGACGAATAACTCACGGGGAGGAGCGCCGATGCGTTTCGAAAATCCCGACGACGCAACAATCAAAGCGATTCTGTCACGTCCCTGCACGGTCGCGGTGGTCGGATGCTCGGACAATCCCGCGCGCGACAGCCTGCGGATCGCGCAGCTATGGAAGTCGCACGGCTACCGCGTGATCCCGGTGAATCCGCAACTCGAGCCCGACGCGCTTCGGCCTGCGCTGGGTGAACGATGCTACGCCGACCTCGCGTCGATTCCCGAGTCGGTCGAAATCGTGGACGTATTCCGCCGCTCCGAGCACGTCGCCGCCGCGGCCGCCGAGTCCATCAGGAAAGGCGCAAAAGTTCTCTGGTGCCAGCTGGGCGTAATCGACGAAGACGCCGCCGAGCGCGCGCAAAGAGCGGGGCTGACGGTGATAATGGATCGCTGCCCCGCAATCGAATATCGCCGCCTGTTTTGATCACTCCCCGCCTGTCATTTCGAGCCGCATGGCGAGAAATCCCGAGGCGTCGATGCTCCGGAGCCTCGGCCGCATGCGGCGTCCCTTCGTCCGGGATTCCTCGCACGCGGCAGCCACGCGCGCGGGAATGACACATCAGCTTCGAGATGTGGCCAGCATGCTCCAGCGCGACTGATGCTGATACCCTATCTTCCGGGAGAGGGTACGAATTACGGCAATCTGAAAAGGATCAACCTGCTCCAGGCACACACATGAAACACCACAAATGGAAAGTCCTTCAAAGCGAGACCGCGTATCATACGCCGATTTTCGATCTCGAGCGCCGCCATTCGATTCATCCGCGCCGCGGCGAGCGTGACTTCTATGTCCTCACCGCGACCGACTGGATCAATATCATCCCGCTCACCCGCGACCGCCACGTGGTGATGGTCCGGCAGTATCGCCACGGAATTTCGGAGTTCACCCTCGAGGTCCCCGGCGGGATGGTCGATTTGACTGACGAATCGCCGATGCACGCCGCGCGACGCGAGATGATCGAGGAGACCGGCTACGACTCCGACGCGATCGTCGCACTGGGCAAGGTGCATCCGAACCCAGCGATCGAATCGAACATCTGCCACTCGTTCCTGGCGCGCAACGTGACTCTCGGCCGCAAGCCCAGAGAACTTGGCGCCGAGGAAACTCACGTCGAGCTGGTTCCGCTCGCGAGCATCAAGTCGATGATCGGCAGCGGCGAGATCATGCACGCGCTGACGATCGCGGCGTTCTCATTTTTTCACGTCTATAACCCGCCCACCCACCGCCGCTGAGCGCGCGGAGCTAGCGGGAGGCCGGATTTCCGGTACTCGCGCGGGGAGCATCCGACTTCGCGGCGGAAGGCGTTGATGAAGTTCGACAGGTCGCCGAAGCCGACGTCGAAGGCGATGTCGGTTATCGGCTGGGATGTGTCGCGGAGAAATTCGATCGCGTTGCGGATTCGCGTCTGAACCAGAAAGCGGTAGGGCGTGACGCCGGTTTCGCGTTTGAAGATCCGCAGGAAGTGAAACGGGCTCAGATTCACCGATTGTGCGAGGCCTGCAAGGTCGAGCTCTTCATGTGCGTGTTGCTCGATCCGCGCGATCGCGGCGAGCACCTGTTCACGCGCGTGGGGATTCTCCGGCGCCGGGGAGGCCGCCGTCCGCGCGGTTCCCGCGCCTGCTTCCGCGAGCGCATACTCGGCGATCGCAAGCCCCAACTCCTCGAGTCCTATCAGAGACGCGCCGGAGCGAAGCCTTTCCTCCGCAAGCAGCATTATCGCGTCGGCGCGCGGACGGGGCGCGAGCACATTGCGGGCGAATGGACCGCGCTCGGCGTCGCACCTCAGCGATCCGGCAAGTTCTTCGATAATCGGCGGCTTAAAATTGAACACCAGGCATGAGTCTCCGCCGGCGTGCTCGTGGGAGACTTCGTAATGCTGACCGGCGTTGCCGAGCAGAAGGAACCCCGTCGTCAGCAACTGGGATTGCTTGCCGCTTCGGACAGCGAAGACGCCCGAACGGACGATCGCGATCGAGTCGAGACTGAATTGGTCGTCCTGCGGCGGATCTCCTGCGCTCGCGACGCAGTGGTACTCGCGCACCTGCACCAGTCCCTGGCGAACTATGTCGCGCCACGGTTCGGAGGCGGGCGGCGCGGGAGGCGGTTCCATGGAGCAATTTTTACCAAGTTTCCCAAACGCACGACAGGCTAGATTCTTCGTCACGAGCAGCCGCGATCGGCCTCGAACCAGACAAAGGAGACTTAGACAATGATCGACCATATCGGACTTAAAGTGACCAGCTTCGAAAAGAGCCGCGCGTTTTACGCCAAGGCTCTCGAACCGATCGGGTATCGCGCGGAATACGACGACGCGAAAAACAAAGCCGCCGGTTTCGGCGCGAAGGGAGCGATCGATCTGTGGATCGGCGAAGGCGCGCCCGCCACGCGCGTGCATATCGCGCTTAAGAGCGCGACCCGCGCCGCCGTCAAGGAGTTCCACGCGGCAGCGCTCAAGGCCGGAGGCAAGGACAACGGCGCGCCCGGCCCGCGAACCGACTACAGCCCGACCTATTACGCGGCCTTCGTGCTCGATCCGGACGGCAACAACCTCGAGGTGGTGTGCCATGAACCTGCCTGATCCGAAAGAATCCGGAGCGAAAGGAGTGGGGAATATGGTTCTGAAAGGTGGATGCGCCTGCGGAGCGGTGCGCTACAAGCTCACCGAAGATCCGCTGATCGTTCACGCCTGCCACTGCCGCAATTGCCAGCGCATCACGGGCAGCGCGTTTGTGATCAACCTCTGGATCGAGAAACGGTTCGTCGAAGCCGATCTCGCACTGCTCAAGTCCTGCCGGCTCAAGGGCGGGAGCGGGCAGGCTCACGACGTTTATTTCTGCGCCACCTGCGGCACTTACCTGTGGAGCGACTACGGCGCTCCCGGCAAGAGCTATTTCGTTCGCGCCGGAACGCTCGACAAGCCCGAGGCGGTGACTCCCGACGTGCATATCTACACGCGGAGCAAGTTGCCGTGGGTGGTTCTGCCGAAGGACGCGCGCGCATTCCCGGCGTTCTACGACATCAAGAAGGTCTGGCCGCAGGCGAGCCGCGAGCGGATCGGATACTGAAAATGGCCACGCAGATTTTACCAAGGCTCGGGAGCGGGCGGATTATTGCCCGCTCTCGGGCCCATGCTTCCAGCGCTGCGGGCCGATCACCCACACGGTGAAATGTTCGGTGCGCAGGAGTGGGCGATATCCGCTCGAGGCGAGAAAATCGGGCGGCACGTTTACCAACGGAAGCAACTGCAAGGGCGAATCCGAAATCACGACCGGCACGCGATGCGCCGCGATCGCGTCGTGAATCTCCGCCGTCCAGTAGTGCGAAGTGGATGCGATAAGTCCGAAGAAATCCGCGTTGCCAAGCTTGCGCCGCGCCGCAACGAACCCATCCTTGGCGATCTCGGCACGTGCTTCGCGATACACGCCGTATGTTTCGGGAAAGCGAATCAACTCGACCCGGTTGGCTTCGAAACACAAAAATGACGGCGCGACAATCTGGTCGCCGGGCGCGCTCGCATGGTCGATTGCCGCCGCGAGTTCGGCAACCTCCGCGCGCGGAACATAGCCGAAGCCGTACACGCTGCCGCGCAGCCAGTTTTCGTTGACGAGCGGCGTCAGCCACGCAAGGCAAATGATGACCAATGCGCCGCCGCCGAGAAGCCATTGCCATTCCGCACGGCCGGGCAGCTCAGCGGTGACGAGACTGCGAATCGCGCGTGCCAGCCGCGTAGCGCCCAGTCCGGCGATGATCGCGATAAACGGTGTCGCCTCCAGGTAGTTGTGTCCCCATGCGGTCGGGCTGAGCACGCTGAAAAAAAGGTATTCAGCGCCCGCCAGGCAGAGCACGAGCGCGGTCGCGCGATTGATCTCGCGCGCGGCCGCGAGCCGAATCGCGCCCAAGATCGCGAGCGGAGCGAGAATATCGAGGATCAGCGCAGGGTAGAGAGGCGCCGCTGTTCCCGCGATCTCGCGCCCCTTCATGAAATGGAAGATGAAGGTCTGAAAGACGAAATCGTAACCGTAGCGCCAGTAGCAGAACCCGCACAGAATCGCGATCGCCGCGGTCAACGCCACGCCAATTTCGATCGCGCGCGATATCCTCCGCTCGGCAATAGCGACGAACACGAGTATCACCGCCGCGGGGATGGCCGCCGTGAGCTTGATCGAGCACGCCAGTGCGAGCAACCCCGCAACCGCCATCGCGCGCAAAAACGTCGCGCTGGCGGCGCCGTCAAGAATCATGATTGCGGTGCCCGCCACGATCGGCGCGACAAAACATTCGCGCTCGTATAGGTGATAGCGAAAGACCAGCGAACTGAAAGCGTATAGAATCGCCGACGCAACTCCGGCGCGCCGCCCGGCGGCACGCGCGCCGAGCGCAAAAACCATCACACTCGTGATATAAGTCGCGGCTTCGTTCAGGAGTTCAATTCGAAAATGGCTCGCGCCAAATATCTTGAGATAGCCGCCCGCGATCCACTCGAGCATCGGCAGATGCGGATGCACGAAATCCAGGTACGGGCGCATCCCGATCGCTATCAGATAGGCGCTCTCGAGATAGAAATCGTCCTCGACCCAAAGCGCCGGGTACAGCAGCCGGACGACGCGGGGCACGACGAGGACCAGCGCCAGCGCGGCACCGATTTGCGCGTGACGCGTCGGCTGCGCTCTGGAGTGCGCGTTGCGCGATGACTTCTGCGTCATCCCAGATCCCTCGCCGTCGCCCTCAGGAGGCTTCTGCTTCGGTGGCGCGCTTCAGCGTGCGCGACGCGGTCGTGCTGGCGGCGATCCTGGTTTTCGCGATTCTGCTGATGCTGCACGCAGGCTCGCGCCGCGGCGCGGAGTTCATGCCGTGGCCGGACGGACTCGAATATGCCGCGATGGCGGTAAACCTCGCGCATGGGATGGGTCCGGTGCTCCATTTCGGAGGTTATACTTACCCGTCGCGGTACACCGCTGGCTACCCGCTGATCCTGGCGGCCGTGGTGCCGCTCATCGTCGCTGTCTCGCACGCGTATCTCGTGACGATCGCTCTGGGACTGCTCGCGATCACGGCGATCTTCGCGCTGGCGCGGCGGATATTCGATCTCCAAACGGCGACAATCGCGGCGCTGGTGCTTGCGACCTCGCCGGTCTTCATCACGTACTCGACGCTGGTCTTAAGCGACGTGCCCGCGATGCTCATCACGATCGTCGCGGCGTGGCTGCTGTTTGCGATCACGATCGACGAGGAAAATCCGCAGGCGCGGCCGCGCGCGGTGCTCGCGTTGTGGGCCGGTTTCGGCCTTGCGGCCGGATATTCCGTCGCGATTCGTCCCACCAATGCGACTTTGCTCGTCGGACTTGCTCTTGCCTTTGTGATGGTGCGGCCGCCGCGCACGAAAATCGCGGAGTTAACGAAGCCGATCGCGGCATTCGCGGTTGCGTTCGCGATTCCCGTCGTCTGGCTCTTGCGCATCAACTCGGTCTATCTCGGCGGCGCGCTGCGCAGCGGATATGCGTGGTGGGTGAAAGAGGTCTATGGCGCCGGCGGCACCGGCTTTTCGATCGCGTATCTATTCGGACCGACACTGCCGCGAAATCCGCACGGCAACGTGCTGATCTACGTGAGCGCGCTGCTCGGTGTCGACGGGATGCTGGGTGACCGCGGCGATGCGCGCTACTTTCTGTATCCATTCGCGGCGGCCGTCTTCGCGATTATCGGGATCGTCGCGATCGTTCGCTCACCGGCTCCTCGCGCGGCGCGGCGCGTCGTATGGCTTGGCCTGGGATTTCTGGTCGCGCTATTCGCGATCTACATCTTCCACGTTTTCACCGACGTGGTGTTCCTTCTGCCCGGGACTTTCGTGTTGTTTATCGGCGCAGGCTACGGCGCGGCGCTTGCGAATCGGCGGATGCGCGCGACGCTGGCGTTGCGTCGCAAGACCTCGCGCGAGACCGCAGGAGCGATCGGCGTAATCATCCTCGACGCGCTCCTGCTGATCGCGGTCGGCGGCGATGTCGTCGCAAGGCTGTCGTCGCCGCCGATCGCATCGCCGATCGTCGCGGCGTTCGAGCAGGTTGACGCGCGGATTCCGCCCGACGCCACGATCGCGAGCAACATCTCGCTCCAATTTCTGCGACTTTACATCCCGGGAAGTGATCGCCAGTTCATCGGGCTCAGCTCGTCCGATCCCGGTGAGAGTTTCACCGATTACCATCTGAGTCGCCTGTTCGTGAAACGAACCCAAGGATGGACCGGTCCGATTCCGCCCACGATATTCGTCGGCGGTTCGGTATCGGCACCGGCCGAAAAACTGCTCACCACGAAAGCGCGAGCAAGCGGCGGCGCCTACCTGCTGCTATGCGCTCCCGAGTCGAGCGAGTACGCCACCGTGCTCAAGGACGAAATGGCAAAGCTCGGCGCCGCCTTCACGATGACCCCGCTATTCGAGGACCGCTCTCTCGCTCTATTTCGTCTTATTTCTCGTTAATTTAGCTATCTATCTCTTTGTTATGACCGCGACGTCTCATCGCTGGCGACACAGCTTTGTTACAATCAGTCTAATCGACTTATAATAGATTGTTTGACAAAAATGCATGTTTCGAGAGATAATCTGCGCAAAATTTGCACTTTATGACGGAGGAGGGACCAAGATGTACAAAATCATCAAAGGTTCTATGTTAATCGCAGCCACCGCAGTCTTGATGATCGGGCTGATCGCTGGCTCGGCGCGCATTACGCGTGCGCAGGACACGAACGTGCAGGATGAATCAGGTGCGCATGGAACCGCTGCGGGGAATTCCGCAATTCAACCCGACGCGAAGGTTCCACCAATCGCTGTGGGCGGATGCTGGGACGGCAGCAGTATCGATGGCAGCCTGAATGATCAGAGCGTCGGACCCGGCGCCGGCTGGATTGGAATCGTTCAGCACCAGAAGGAAATCAAGGGCGGCAAAAAGGGCAGCTTCTACAGCTTTGTGTGGGATAACGAAGACTTTGCACAGGGAACCTTGTCCGGCAAGGCGAGCGCCACTGGATTTGTTGCCACGGGGCTCGCGGGCGGAAAATGCCGGGTGAAGCTGATTGGCAGCTTGACCAACGCTGGCCACGACATTTCCGGGACCTACGCTTTCATTCATTGCGGAAGCTTCGACAATCACGTCGGGACTTTCGACTTTCCCTCTGATCCGTCTGGCTGCTGAACTATGGTTTCGCCGAGCGGAGCAAATGCCCTCGTGAGCGAACAATATGAGTCAGGGGGGTGCGAGCGCCGGATGGCGCCCGCCTTCTCGTCTGACGCCAGGGTGGCTGCCACGACGCGACACAGGAACGTGAATATTCCCTCCAAAGATCTCAGGCATCGCCACTTACCGTCTGGCGCGCGCGGTGCAAGGGGGACCACTTTGACATAGCGTAATGCTCTGTGTAGCGTTACCGCATCTCAGGAGGCCGGAGACTACCAAATGCGCGAATATAGACGAATGATCTCCACGATTGCTGGCGTCGCCGCATTGGCGGCGGTGATTGCAGGATCGGCGTGTCTGGCATACGCCCAAGAATCCAATTCACAGGCGACCGGCTGGACGCCTCCGAATTTCGCTTCCAGCCCTTCCAGCCTGCCGGAGCCCGAAGTAAAGACGCCGCTGGATGTTGCGGGATGCTGGAGCGGCGCCATCGACGACGACAAGGCCGGCGAGGGTACGGGGTTTCTCTTTTTCGTTCAAGAAGGAACCAAGCTCGTCAATGGGACTGAAGCCGGCTTCTCCATCCCCGGCTTAGGATCGACGGGCGGTCGTCCTCTGACCGGCCATGTCACGAGCAAGTCCTTCTTGACCAGTTTCAAAAACAAGCAGTGCAGCGTAAGTGTTCGCGGCAGGATTGTATCGGGAGATCTCACCGGCACTTATAACATCGGCAAGAAATGTTTAGGTGACACCTCGTTCAAGGGTACTTTTGATTTTACTTTCGACGCGACCGGAAATTCCTGCAACAACTGACCAGTTTCCCGGGCAAGCGGCTAGAAATAGAGCAGGACGATATCGGTCGCGATCCAGAGCAGGACCGCCAGTAACAGGGGGCGGTCGCGCACCAATAGGCGGGCTGGGTCGCCGCCTTCGTCGCGTTCGTCGATTAGGTACAGGTAGCGGAGAATTCCGAACGCGACGAATGGCACCGTCAGGGCGAGGCGATGCGTTCCGAGCTTGGCTTCGACCTCCGCCGACGCGGTGTAAATCATGTAGCTGACGAGCGTCGCGCCCGCGAGGATCGCGATCATCTGGTCGACCAGCCGGATGCTGTATTGCGATAGCGCGCCGCGATGCGCCGCGGCTCCGTCGCCGAGTACTACCAGCTCATGCCGGCGCCGCCCCAGTACGAGCAGCATCGCCAGCTCGAAAGTGATGAATGCGAGCCACGGCGATACTTGCGCGTCGATCGCGACCCCGCCTGCGAACGCGCGCAAAACGAAGCCAATCGCCACCACGATCACGTCGAGCACGACGTACTGCTTGGCCCACAGCGAATAGCCGAACTGAAGCGCGATGTAGAGTGCGGCAATTCCCAGGAAATCGAGTCCGAGCGCGAGACTCAGCAGCATCGCAATCGCGCCGAGTACGACAGCGAAACCGGCCGCTTCGGTGACGCCGAGGTCTCTGCGCGCCAGCGGCCGGTCGCGCTTTTCCGGGTTGAAGCGATCAGCTTCGCGATCGAAAATATCGTTCAGCACGTATGCGAGGCTCGAAAGCGCGCAAAATGCTACCAACGCGACCACGGCCAGAATCGTGTCATGCAGGACAAACAGCCGATGGCTGAAGACCAGGGCCGCGAGCACCAGGCCGTTTTTGATCCACTGCCATGGGCGCGCGAGCATCAGCAGCGCGAATGCTCTGCCGCGCTTGGCGACGCTCTTGGCGACGACGGTATCGGCGGCCTTCGCGATCGAAGCTGTGGGCATCGCGAGGCTCAATAAATTCCACGCTCTGGCGCGAGCGTCACCGTCTGGCCGATCGCGGGCGGCGTCCAGGGGACGTAAACGCCATCGTGCCAGCGCATCCAGCGCAGCGAAGAATCCTCGAGCGGCACCGAGAACTTGTACAGCACCTGCTCGGGGTCACCATGCGCATCCAGCGCCTCAACCACGACTGAGAACCCCGGCAGCTCCACCTGCTGCCCAATCGAAAAGTGATCGTTCGGGCTGCGGATGAAAGCGGCTAAACGTTGACGGGAAGAACCCGGCCGGAAAGCGCACGCGAAGCGACTGCGGATCGACGCGCGTAATTTCGAGCGCGGCTCCCGCCGAGAGCGCCCTGATCCGCCGAGGCGACGGCAGTCCTTCGAGTTGCTTCACAGTCGATATCGCGGTGACGAGATAGATGTGCTCGGGCGGATTTACCAGGACCAGGGTCTGCGATGCGATCGCCGGGTCGTTCGGCACGCTCGCGATCGCGTGCAGCATCCGCGCGCTCACCTTATCCTGGTATTTCATTCGCATGAGCCCGAGCGGCGGCGCGGCGAGCAGATGAAGCGGCAGCAGCACGATCACCGCCGCTTGCGCGAATCTCGTCCAAATCCGCGACGCGGGTACGGCGGATACGCGCGCGAAGGCTGCTTGCGTCAATTGCGCGAGCAAACCCATCGAACCCAGGCCCACGAAACTCAACAAGCGATTCTCGGGGCCGATCGCCGCGATCGGCACCATCGACAGTAGCACGCCCACGCACCAGAACCCCGTCATCCGATCGCGTATCGCCAGCGGAATGAAAAGCGCCGCCAGGATCGCGACGACGATCACGCCGAAGATGAGCATATGAATCGCCGCCGGGGAGCCCGGTGCAGAAATCTGACTCATTTCCGCAGGGATCGGTGTCCATTGCCCCATCAGCAGAAATGTCACGTGCCGCCATGACGCCGCGGCGAAGCCGAGCGGGTCGCGCAGAGGGTCGATATAATAACCGGAACCGCTGGAGCCGAAGTTGCCGAGACGATAGACAATCGCCCACGCGCCGAACACCGCGGTATGCGGCAAGAGCGAACGGATTTTTGTCCACAACGTTCCACGTTCGAGAATCAGCGCGTATGCGAACAGGTAGGCCGCGGTCGCGACCCCCTCCTCACTGGCCGACAGGGCCAGCGCAAGCAGGAAGAGGCTCAGCCACAGATCCCATTGCCGTCGATGTTCTCTCCATCGGACAAAGGTCAGGAGGCTCAGGAATCCGAAGCAGCAGGCGATGAGCGCATTGCGATTCGCGAGGTACTCCACCGGAATCACGTGCGCACTGTCGAGCGCATAGAGAAGCGCCGCCAGTCCTGCTACCCAGGTCGCGCCCAACACTTCGCGGTAGAGCAGCGCGGCAGCGAAGACCGCAGCAGCGAACCACAGCAGACTGTGCAGATGCATCAGGGCGGGATGGTTGGGCCACAGGCGATAATCGAGCATGGCGGTGAGCGTGCTCGTGTAGCGCAGGAACGCCAGATGCAGGTTGAGCGAACCCCACCAGGGCATCGAGCCGAAATCCATCTGCCTCAGGTTGTGCGCGCGATCGATGTATTGGACAAACATATCAATCGGCCTCGAATCGCCGTGACCGAGTATCGTGGCGCGCTGAAAATAATCGTCGAACTGCCAGCCTGCGCCGAGCGCCGGGAGCATCACCAGCGCCGCGAGGACCGCGGTGATCAGCGGAAACCAGCGATACTTCAAAGCTACCTCGATCGCGGCCGCCGCGCGCCGCATCGCCTTTGAGCCTGCCTCTTCTTGTTGATTAAGGTCCAGCATAATATTATAGTTAACTATAGATATAGGGTTAACCATGTCAATGCAGTCAAACGCCTGCGGCTCCGATTCGCCGCCCGCGATGCGGCGTAGCGGCGCGCGGGAATTTCTTTCGCCGCTATTGCCGTGTAAGTCATAGGGCGATGGGTTTGCGCGAAGAAAAGAAGGCGGAGCAGCGCCGCGCGATCCTCGCGGCGGCGACCGCGATGTTCTGCAAGCGCGGCTACGAACAGACCCGCGTCCAGGATATCGTCGCCCGGCTGCGCATCAGCGAGGCGACGTTTTTCAATTATTTCCCGACCAAGGAAGCGCTGATACAGGAGTTTGCCCTCGAGCAGCTCGATTCCTCGATCGCCACGGTAACGGCCGAGCTCGAACGCCACGATTCCAGCGTGCCCGACCGCATTCGCAACATCATGGTTGTCGGATGGGCACGCGCATGGGACGCGAACCCCGAATTCCACACGCTGGTCGCGACCCACTCCCGGATGATGTCGGGGCCGCAGGGTCCATTGCTGCGCGAAAAGTCAATGCGCCTTTACAGTCTGTACGAGGAACTGTTTTCCGAAGGACAGCGCCGCGGAGAGATTCGATCCGATCAAAAGGCTTTGTACCTGGCCGAGATGCTTGAGGGCATGGTCATCAAGATCGCCGAGAACTGGATGGTCGGATGGTGGAAAGGCCGGACCGAGCCGCTCGAAGAGCGTTTCATGAACGCGGTCAACGTCTTTCTCGACGGATGCGCGCCGGCCCGCGGCGGCGCATCGCGATCGGCGCGCCCGAATATCGCGCTCAAATCCAAAGCGAAGCGCATCAAGCCTCCGATTCGCAGGGCCTAAGCAAGAGTTACAACAGATCGGATTGGGTCTGTGCGTGAGGGCCGCCCCAGCAGTGGCGCGTTAACGCGTAGGCGGGCCATACGGTCAGCGACAGCGCGATCGCGATCATGAAGTCGCGCTGACCGCTGCCCGTCCCGAGCGCGAGCGCGAAGGTCGCGATCCACGTGACCAGCGGCAGCGCCGCCGCGAGCCACAAGCCAGCCCCGCCGCCGCCGATCGTGAACATCCCATCGCGATTCGGGGCGAGAGAGCGCAGCCGCACCAGCGACACCATTTCGAGCGCGAGCGCCGCCATGTAGAAAAATACGTCGAGCACCACCAGTGCCACGAAGCCGAGCGGAATCAGCAGCGTAAAGACTACGCAGGAAGCGAGGATCGCCTTGACCGGCGTCGCGGTCGTGCTCCAGATGTCGCGCAGCGGCGCCGGCAGATAACCCTCGCGCGCCAGCACAAACGGCATCCGCGAGACCCATAGCATCGCGGCCTCGAACACCGCGAATGCCATCACGCTGCCACCGATCGCGAGAGCGCCGCCGAGGAGCGGCCCGCCCAGGCGCGCGCCCTGCTGCGCGAACGATCCTTCGTGCCAATTCGCTGCGCCGGTCGCGCCCGACAGGCAGACGGCCAGCGGCAGCAGGTACCCGGCAACGATAATCGGCAGGGCGACGGCGATCGCGCGGATATAGTTGCGCCGCGGATTCTCGATCTCGGCCGAGACCACGCTCAGGTTTTCCCATCCGCCGAAATTCCAGATGACCACGATCAGCGCCGCGCCAAGCGCACCCATCGGATCGGCGCCAAACAACGGCGCGGTCGGCATCGTGAAGTGCGCGATCTTCCCGAATCCCAAAATCACCATGGCGACGAACGGCGCGATCAGGATTATCGCGAGCGCAATCGACGCCTCGCCGACCGGACGCACGCCAGCGATATTCAGCAGTCCCGAGAGCCACACCACGCCAATCCCGATCGCGACTTGCCCGAGCGGTCCGACCGGCACGATGAACGACAGGTACGCGGCGAATAAAACCGGATAGATCGCCATGTCCACCGCGGTGTAGAGAATCGTCAGGTAGGCCTCGGCGAAGCCGGCGAACGGGCCCAGCGCGCGCTTGACCCAGAAGTAGAATCCGCCCTCCAGCGGCATCAGCGCCGTCAGCTCTCCCGCCATCAGCGCCGTCGGCAGCGAGAGCGTCAGCGGCACCACGATGCATAGAAGCAGCACCAGCTTGGGTCCTCCGGCGCTGACCGCGTCTTCAAGGCCGTAGGCGCCGCCCGAGACCACCAGGTACATCAGGCAGACGAGGGCGGGCAGTCCGAGCGCGCGCCGCGGCATCCGGATGCTATTGCGAGGGGCGGGAGCGGCGGAAACCTCGCGCGGCGCCGGTCGTAGTTCTTGTGGTGATTCTTCGTGAATCGGCAACGTGGTTCTCAGCGGCAATTCATAATTGCAACGCAGCGGATTGGCTGTATCGGAGCGAGGCCCGCGCGGCAAGCGGCCGATTTCGCGCCGACCGGCCTTTATGCGGTCGCATCCTTGGCCGCATAGCATATAATATGAAAGTTGTTCAGGGGCGCTGCGGCGCGACCCCATACGTTGACGATCAGCAATCCGTGGTGTTAGCTCTCGTGAATATTTTCCAAACCCCTCTTCTCCACATGAATAGGACTTTCAATTACGCGCTCGTTGCGCTGATCGTCTGCGTTGTGGCGGCCGCCGGATGCGACCAGATACGGGAGTTGCGCGGAATGCCGGTGCAGACCGTCAGCAACGCCGGCACCAATCCGTTCGGCGGAGCGCCTGCGGTCGAGATTCCCCCAGACGCGAAAGCGATGGGCGCGTTCCTGATCGCGGAATACGCCTCCGATGAAGGCGACCATGAAGCCGCTCTCAAGGGCTACGAAGACGCGGTTGCCGCCGATCCTACCAATTCGACTTTGCGCGTGCGCCTGGCGACGCTGTACGTGCGCGACGGCCGCCTGAAGGAAGCGCTGACGCAGGTAAACGAAGCGCTCAGATCCAACCCGGATTCGGTTGACGCGCGCTTGCTCGCCGCCGGAATCAGCGGCGCGCTCGGCGACGACGCCACCGCTGAAGCCGACTACAAGCAGGTCTTGCAGGAAAGCCCGCAGAATCAGGAAGCCTATCTCTATCTCGGCACGCTCTACGCCAAGCAGGGCAACTTCGATGAAGCCGAGCAGACTTTTCAGCGTCTGATCGCGCTCGATCCCAATTCGTTTCTCGGCTACTACTACGCCGGCCGGGTGATGGTGGCGGCGAAGAAATACGACAAGGCCGACTCGTATTACCAGAAGGCGCTCGACCTGAATCCTGACTCCGAGCTGGTGATGCTCGATCTGGCGACGCTGCGGATCCTGCAGAACAAGCCCGACGAAGCGACCGCGTACTACAAGAAGATCATCCAGATAAATCCGAACAACGAGTTCGTGCGCAATCGCCTGGCCGCGGTCTACGTCGGCCAGAAAAAATATGATCAGGCGCTCGGCGAGCTCAAGGAACTCGAAGGAATCCAGACCAATCCTGTCGATACCCGAACCAAGATCGGGCTGCTCTATTTCCGCCGTGGCGATTTCGATCAGGCAGCCACGGAATTTAACCTGGTGCTGGGTTCCGAGCCCAACAACACCGAGGTTCGCTACTACCTTGGTACCGCCTACACCGAGCTTAACGAGAACGATCGCGCGGTCGATCAGTTCAACAAAATTCCCGACACCGACGATCATTACATCGAGTCGCGCCTCCAGCTCGCCTACGTTTACGACAAGCAGAACAACTACGATTCCGCGATCGCGGCGCTCAAGCAGGCGCTGGCGAAAAAACCCGATGACCCCGAGATCCTGGGTTTCCTGATCGGCGTATACCAGGAAAAGAAAGATTATCCCGACGCGATCGGGGTCGCGCGCCAGATGGTCGCGCTCGATCCCAAGAACGACAAGTATCATTTCACCCTTGGCGCCGTGCTCGATCAGGACAAACAGCGCTCTGACGGGATGGTCGAGATGAAAAAGGCCATCGACATCAATCCCGCCAACGCGCAGGCGCTCAACTACCTCGGCTACACCTACGCCGAGGAAGGCAGGAACCTCGACGAAGCCGAGAAGCTGATCAAGCGCGCGCTCGATATCGAGCCCGAAGACGGTTTCTATATCGACAGCCTCGGATGGGTTTACTACCAGAAGGGCAACTATCCGCAGGCGGTCGAACAGCTCGAACGCGCGGTAAACCTGACCAACAGCGACCCGACTATCACCGAGCACCTGGGAGACGCGTACCGCAAGTTGGGCAAGCTGCAAGCGGCGTCGCGCGAGTATCAGGACGCGCTCAGGAAATCGCAGGAGCCCGAACAGGTCGCGCGCCTGAAGGACAAGATCCAGGTTCTCGAGAATTCGCAGAATGCCGCCGGGCATTGAGCGCGTCGCTCGAGGCGCGCTGCGCCCGAGCCTCGCGCCGCTACTGCTCATCGCTGCCGCCGCCGGATTGATTTTTTCCGCCTGCGCGACGCTCGCCCCGCCCGAATCTCCGCAAATCACCGCTGCCGCGCCGTCAAGTCAGGCCGCCGAACTAAGCGCGATGACCTCGCGTCTGGCGGAGCGAGACCGCGCGCTCGTCTCGATGCAGACCTGCGGCGATAATGGAATACACCGCGCCTGATCGTCACGCCAAAGCCCGCGAGAATATCACGGTCAGCCGCCCCGCGAGCCTGCGCGTCGAGGCGATGTCGCCATTCGGCATCGCGCTGATCGTCGCGACTCACGGCGGCCAGCTCGAAATTTTCGAGCCGTCAAAAAACAAGCTCATCCGCGCCGCAGCCAACGCCGCGACTCTCGATCAGTTCGTGCAAATCCCGATGGAGCCCGCCGACGCGGTGACGCTTCTGCTCGGAATCGCGCCCGACATCGAGCGTATCGCCGCGAGCGCGCCCGCTCGCGATTACGACCGAGCATCCGGACGTCGACAGTATCGCCACGATGACCGTCGCCGCTTGGCGCGACGCGAGCGGTGGGACGAGCGAACTCGGATTTGAGGACGGCAACCTTGCGATGGTGCGGCGGCGCGACGCGTCCGGCCATATCGGCTACGAGGTCCGCTATCGCGACTATCACGATATCGGTGGCGTGATGTTTCCCTACGTGGTGGAAGCCGATTTCCCGCCCGCGCAAAGTCACCTGACGATCCGCTACGATCGCCCGATAGTGAACGGCCGAATCTCGCCGGCAGTTTTCGATCTGGCCCCGGCGACTTGACCTCATCTCCTCTGCCGATGCTCCTGCTGGAAACCCTCTCCCTCCGGGTGAGGGCGGCCTTGCTCCAACCCACGGCGGCAGATCAGACCTTGCCCGGGCGCCTTACGCTCGCGCAATTTGCCAGCTAATCTTGATCGCGTCCCCCCATCCGCATCGACGCGGAGCGGACGGAATCTGATGCCTGCGCGCCGGCCAAACTTTTTTTGCATCGCCGCGATTGCGATCGCCGCGCTTGCATGTGTTGCCGGATGCCGTGTCGATCGTCCGAAGATCGATCACGCTCGCGAGCAGATTCTCTACGACGCGACCTCGGCCGATCCGCGCACCTTCAATCCGATCCTGGTCACCGACGCGACTTCCGGCGCGATCGTCGGCGATCTGTTCGAAACCCTGATCCGCGTTGATTTGAAAACCTTGTTGCCCGAGCCGTCTATCGCCGAAAGCTGGGATATCACGCCCGACCAGAAGACCATCACCTTCCACATCCGCCACGGACTCAAGTGGTTCGACGGTGCTCCGCTCGATGCGCGCGATGTCGTGTTCACGATGAAGGCGATCTACGATCCGAAAGTTCCCAACAGCATCCGCCCGGGCATGATGATCGATGACAAACCTATCGAGACGGAGCTGATCGACAACTACACGGTCGCGATGCATCTGCCGCGCCCGTTCGCTCCGTTGCTGTATGAGGCCTCAGGAATACCCGTGATGCCGGAGCATCTGCTCGGTGCGGCACTCGCGGCCGGAAAATTCGCCCAGATGTGGGGAATCAACACTCCCGCGAGCGAAATCATCGGCGATGGCCAATTCAAGATGACGCACTACCTCCAGAGCCAGGTCGTGCAGTATGAACGCAATCCCGATTTCTGGATGAAGGACGAGCATGGCGGCCAGCTTCCGCGCCTGCGCGGCCGGGCGACCATGATCGTCCAGGATCAGAACACCGATTACCTGAAATTCCTCTCCGGACAGACCGACGTTTACGGTCCGCGCCCGAAGGACGTGATCGATCTGAAAGACAAGGCGCGCGCGCTCGGGATCAACGTGCAGGAGATCGGCATCGATACCGGCGAGCTATTCTTCTCGTTCAATCGCAACCCGAAACATTTCGTGCACGACGGCGTGACCGATCCGAAACTGACGTGGTTCACCGACCCGTATTTCCTGCAGGCGATCGCGCATTCGATCGACAAGCAGGGGATCATCAACCTGTGCTACCACGGTCTTGCGGTTCCGGCAGTCGCGGAGATTTCGCCGGCTAACAAGATCTTTCACAACCCGAACCTGAAAGATTACGACTACGATCTGGCCGAGGCCGCGCGCCTGCTCGAGGCTGGTGGCTATCATATGATCCGTCCCGGCGTGCGCGCCGATTCGCACGGCAACCCTATCGTGTTCACGCTGACGACCAACGCCGATTCGCAGGAGCGCCAGCAGATGTGCGCGATCCTGAAGCAGGATCTCTCGACGCTCGGAATCCAGGTGAATTTCCGCCCGTTGGATTTCCAGACGCTGATCGAAAAGCTCGATTCGAATTTCGACTGGGACTGTATCTTGATGGGCTTCACCGGCGGGTTCGAGCCCAACGACGGCGCCGACTTCCTGCGCTCGTCGGGCAATTTGCACATCTGGTACCCGAATCAGAAAACTCCAGCGACACCGTGGGAAGCCGAGATCGATCACCTGATGGATCAGGGCACCACCGTAATGGACCCGCTGAAACGCGCGCCCTATTACTGGAAGATTCAGGAAATCCTGCACCAGCAGTTGCCGATTATCGAAACCGTGCGCGGAACGCGCTACGCCGCGTGGAAAACTTCGCTCGAGAACTACCAGCCGACAGTTTGGGGGCTGTACCATCCCGAATGGATCGAATTCAAACCGAATTGAAGCATTGCTCGCGGACCGCGCCGCGCAGATAGCAAGCTCATGGGACGCTTCCTCATCCGCCGCCTGATCAACATGATCCCGCTGATCATCGGGATCACGTTCCTGTCGTTCCTCGTGATGTCGCTGGTGCCGGGAAATTTTCTCTCGACCCTCAAGCTCAATCCGCGCATCTCGCCGCAGGTGATCAAGCAGATGGAGGCGCAGTTTGGTCTCGATCAGCCTCTGCTGATTCGCTACTTCAAATGGCTCTGGTCGGTGCTTCATCTGAACCTAGGAATCTCGCTCGCCTACCGGGTCAGCGTCACCTCGCTTATCACCACGCGCGCGATCAACACGATCATCCTGTCGGCGTGCGCGATGCTGTTTGCGTGGGTCGTCGCGATCCCGATCGGGATTATCGTCGCGGTCAATCAAAATTCGATCTGGGACCGCGTGCTGTCGTTCCTCGCGTTCTTCGGGATGTCGGTGCCGAATTTCTTTCTCGCCTTCCTGATGATGTGGGTGGCGCTGCAGACCGGATGGTTTCCGATCGGCGGCACCTATTCGGTGGATTACTCAACCCTCGACTTCTGGTCGCAAATCGCCGACCGCATCAACCATCTCATCCTGCCGGTGTTCGTGCTCGGCACGGCCGGGATGGCGGGGCTGATGCGCCTGATGCGCTCGCAGATTCTCGAGATCAAGAATGCCGAATTCGTTCGCACCGCGCGCGCCAAGGGACTTTCCGAACGCGTCGTGATCTACAAGCACGTGCTGCGTAACGCGCTCAATCCGTTCGTCACGATGGCGGGATACTCGCTCGGCGATCTGCTCGGCGGCGCCGCGCTGGTGGAGGCCGTGATGAACTTGCAAGGCCTCGGATTGTTGCTGCTCGACGCCGTGCGCCAGCTCGATATCTACCTGGTGATGGGATCGGTGCTGGTCGGCACCGTGCTACTGCTCGTTGGCAACCTGCTCGCGGATATCGCGCTGGTCGCGGTCGATCCACGCGTCGACTTTTCGTCGTCGGCGCAGCAATGAGCGCGATGCCGGGAATGATCGGGCAGCCGGGCGCTATCGCCGAGCCGATAGCCTTGCCGGTTCAGTCCACCGGCGTCGTGCGCGAATGGCGGCTCGCGTCGTGGACCGTGCGCGCGTCCGCGATCTGTCTGGTCCTGTTTTACCTGTTCGCGGCGGCGTCGCCGTTCTTCGCGCCCTACGACGACACCTATCAGAATCGCGCGATGCCGGATTGTCCGCCGATGCGCCTGCATCTGGCCGCCCCGTCGGACTGGTCGGCCGGGTTTTTCTACACGCATCCGATGCGCCTGCTTGATCCGGTCGAGCGTAACTACGCGCCCGACCTCGCGCATCGCACCTACATTCACATACTTTCGCGCGGGCATTTGTTCACCACCGATTCGCCGAAAGATCCCTTCTACCTGATGGGCAGCGACTCGCTCGGTCGCGATCTGTTCTCGCGTATCGTGTACGGCTCGCGGGTCAGCATGCTGGTTGGATTGATCGGAGTCGCGATCAGCTTCTCGCTCGGGATCACGATCGGCGCGCTCTCGGGCTACGTCGGCGGATTGACCGACAATCTGATCATGCGATGGTCCGAGATCGAGATGTCGCTGCCGTCGTTTTATTTCCTGCTCGCGCTCGCCGCGATCATTCCGGCCGGGATGAGCACGACCGCGACATTCTTCATGATTATCGCGATCATGAGCTTCATAAGCTGGGCCGGACTGGCGCGGATTATCCGCGGGATGGCGGCCTCAGTACGCTCGCGCCCATACGTCGAAGCGGCGCGCGCGCTCGGCGCCTCGCGCTGGCGGATCATCACGCGCCACGTGATTCCCTCTGTTCTCGGCTACGCGATCGTCGCTGCCACGCTGTCGATTCCGGGCTTCATCCTGGGCGAAAGCGCTCTCTCCCTGCTAGGCCTGGGAATCCAGGAACCCGCCGCCTCGTGGGGCAACCTGCTGGCGCAAGCCCAGGACGTGCAAAGCCTCGCGCGCTATCCCTGGATCCTGATCCCGGGCGTCTTCATTTTCCTCGCCGTGATGTCATTCAATTTCCTGGGCGATCATCTCCGCGATCGCATGGACCCCTCGAACGCCAACTGATTTCTGATTCCTCCCCCGTTGTTTGAAACGGGGGACGATTAAAGGAGGGGGTGCAGCCGAGCACATATTCCGTTACGCTGCGGCCCCGTCTGGTCCGGCATACGCTGGCGATGCTACCCTGTACGCACAAGTGGCGCCTCTACTCGAAGTCAAATCGCTCAGCACCTCGTTCTTCACCGGCGAAGGCGAGGTGCGCGCGGTTGACGGCGTGAGCTTCTCGGTCGAGGCGGGCAAGCTGATGGGTATCGTCGGCGAGTCCGGATCCGGCAAGACCGCGACGGTGCTATCGATCATGCGGCTGCTGCCCGAGACCGCGCGGATCACCGGCGGCGAAATTCTCTTCGAGGGCAAGGACCTGCTGAAACTCCCCGAGCCCGAGATGCGCGCGATTCGCGGCGCGCGGATCGCGATGATCTTCCAGGAGCCGATGACCTCGCTCAATCCGGTCTTCACGATCGGCAGCCAAATCGGCGAAGCGGTGCGGCTGCATCAGCATACCGCAAGGCGCGAAACCCGCGACCGCTCGATCGAGGCGCTGCGGATGGTCGGAATCGCAGACCCCGAGCGGCGCATCGACGACTATCCGCATCAGCTCTCCGGCGGGATGCGCCAGCGCGTGATGATCGCGATGGCGCTGGCGTGTAATCCCAAGGTGCTGGTGGCGGACGAGCCGACCACCGCGCTCGACGTGACTATCCAGGCGCAGATTCTCGATCTGATTCGCGAGCTGCAAGCGCGCCTGGGCCTCGCGGTGATCCTGGTCACGCACGACCTCGGAATCGTCGCCGAGTATGCCGACGACGTGACGATTCTTTATTCCGCGCGCGTGATGGAACAGGCATCGTCGCGCGACCTATTTGCAAATCCGCTCAATCCCTACACGCGCGGGCTGCTCGCGTCGATTCCCGGAATCGACGGCGCGCGCCGCGCGAGATTGCAGGCGATTCCCGGCTCGATCCCGAGCGCGCTGCGCCCGCCTTCCGGCTGCAGGTTTCATCCGCGATGCCCCCGCGCGATTCCCGAATGCGCTCAAGCCGTGCCGCCGCTCGAGGCGAAGGCGCCCAACCATTATGTCGCCTGTATCCGCGTTTGATCCGGCGCGCACGCCGGCAGCTTCGCCCGATTCGGGTGCGGCGCTGGTCCGCGTCGAAAATCTAAGTAAGGAATTTCCCGCCGGCGGCGACGCGCTGTTCGCACGCGAACGTCTGACGGTCAAAGCGGTCACAGGGGTCAATCTCGAAATCTTTCCCGGCGAAACGCTTGGCCTGGTCGGCGAGTCAGGTTCGGGAAAATCCACGCTCGGAAGATTGATCCTGAAACTTATCGAGCCGACCGCCGGAACGGTCTGGTTCGACGGCCGCGATCTGCAGACGCTAGGCCGCGCGGAGCTGCGCGCGCTGCGACGCGAGATGCAGCTCGTGTTCCAAGATCCGTACGCGTCGCTAAACCCGAGGATGAAGGTGCGCGCGATCGTCGGCGAAGGAATCGAGATCCACAAGCTCGCGCGCGGCGCCGAAAAAGAAAAGCGCATCGCTGAGCTGCTCGAGATGGTTGGTCTCGGCGCGGACACGATGAACCGCTATCCGCACGAATTTTCCGGCGGTCAGCGCCAGCGCATCGGAATCGCCCGCGCGCTTGCCGTCGGACCACGCTTTATCGTGCTCGATGAGCCGGTCTCCGCGCTCGACGTTTCGATCCAGGCGCAGATCATCAACTTGCTCCAAGATTTGCAGGAGCGCTTGCGTCTCACTTATCTGTTCGTCGCGCACGATCTGCGCGTCGTCGAGCACATCAGCCGCCGGGTCGCCATCATGTATCTTGGCAAGATCGTCGAGCTCGCCACGCGCGAGGAGATTTACGCGAATCCGCGGCATCCCTACACTCGTGCGCTGCTCTCCGCGATTCCGACCGTTGATCCCGCGGGCAGGCCCGAACGGATCAAGCTGCCCGGCGAGATGCCCAGCCCGGTCAATCCGCCATCCGGCTGCGCCTTTCATCCGCGATGCCCTTATGCGAAGGATGAATGCAGGACGCTCGAGCCAGCGCTGATCACGGGAAGGGGGGGGCACGCGGTTGCGTGTCACGTGTTTCCCGCGCCATGATCGGCGTCCGGCGGTAGTAAAATGGCTCCCGAGCACAATGGACACGGCAACGTAGGCAGCGTGACGCATCCGATCGCGCGGCCAGCCACGAATATCCCCAACGAGCCGGCGGTGGCGTGGGTCGAAGAGCGCACTCGCGTCGCGGTCGGCCGCAACGTCAACGTCTCGGGCCGGCTGGTGTTTCACGAACCGGTCAGAATCGAAGGACGTTTCCGTGGAGAGGTGTCGTCGGCTGAGCTGGTGGTGATTTCAGAAGGCGCGACGATCGAAGGCAAAATCCGCGCGCCGCGCCTGCTGGTCATGGGTGAGTTGCGCGGCGATATCGCCGCCGCCAAACGCGTGGTGCTGGGACCGAACTCGCGCGTCGACGGCAATATCGAGACCGATAGCCTGACCATCTGCGAGGGCGCCCACTTCGACGGGCACGTGCGGATGACGGCGGCCGGCCGCGCGAATTAATTCCTGGATCGAGTTAGGCGAGAGTGTCGAGGCGCGCGGCCTTGCCCTGTCGTCCACGCAGGTAATAGAGACGCGCGCGGCGCACCCGGCTTCGCGACAGCACCTGGATCTTTTCGAGCCGCGGCGAATGCAGCGGGAAAATCCGCTCGACTCCGACGCCGTAGGAGACCTTGCGTACCGTGAAGGTCGCGCGATTCCCGCCGCGATTCATCTTGATCACGACGCCTTCGAACGACTGAATGCGTTCCTTCTCGCCCTCGCGGACTTTGACCTGCAAGCGCAGCATATCGCCCACGCGGAAATCGGGAAGGTCGGTCCGCAGGGCTCGATCTTCGAGCTTTTGGATGATGCTATTCATGTGAAATGTGTTCCAGGTTGAGCACCCAAACCTATCCAAACCCGCCGCCTGAAACAAGCACCCGCGCCGCGGTACTTTCATCTCGAATGCTTTTCGCGCAGCCTGCGGCCGCTTTCGTTCGGGATTCCTCGCGCGCTGCAAACATGCGCGGGATTGCCATCTTTCGAGCGCGCGATCAATCCGGTCAAACCGTGTCGGGACCGGGGATCGCGTGCGGCGCCGGAGACGGTCCTTCAGGACGGCGGGCGCGGCAGGTCAGGCTCTTGCGGCTCGAATCGGGCAGGTCGAGTGTGGTCGTCCAGGGGGCGTTGCCGCCGAGCACCTGGCATTGAACCGGGTCGCCCGAGCATTGGAATTTCAGCACTTGATTTTCGAGCGGCTTGTCCTCGGCCCCAATCAGCGTGCGCCGCTCTTCGCATTGCGTTCCATAGCCCGAGCGAGCGCATCGGAAGTCTTCGCGCATATGGCCCGGGCTGTCGCTCGCGACGATCTGCGAAAAATCGCAGAGCGGCACGTCGGCGTCGGTACAGACCAACTCGCGGCAATGGCGGAACACCAGGGTTGTTGGATCTTCCGCCGCTACGGCGGGCGGCAAGGCGGAGTTGCCGCCGCTCGCGGCGCATCCGGAGGCGATCGCTATCGCCGCACCGAACAGAATCGCGCGGCCAACAAGACGGAAATTCATACAGCTAAAATTGCCTCGCCGCGCGCCACGCGGCAAGTACCGCGAGTTATTTGCCGCGCAGGCGGTCGAGGATGATCGCGCCCGCGGCGCGCACCGACAGATGATTGTAATCCGTGGCGCCGTGAATCGCTTCGAGCACGATATCGGCGCGCCTGGCCATTTCCGGCGTCATCCCAAATCCGGTTCCGAGCAGGATCATCGCCGGCGGCGAGCTCGGCGTTTCCAGCCGCGTGCGTAGCGAGGCGAAGGTCTCTCCGCGGTCGGTCCGTGCTGACGTATGCACGACCAGCGCGCGCGTGCCTGCGATCTTCCCGGCCTCGGCGCACGCGTCGTCGAGGGTCGCAACGATTCGCACCAGCTCCAGCGCCTCGCGCCGGCGCGCGTCGAACGCGCGGCCAAAGTCGAAGCGCCAATGATCGATCACGCTTTTGGCAAATTCGCGCTGCTCGGGAATCGGATGCACGATGAAGAGCGCGCGCACGCCATAGGTGCGCGCCGAGCGCGCGAGATCATGGATGTCGAGGCTGGTGATCGCGGACGTGACCACTTGGCCGTTGCGGTTGACGACCGGATGATGAATCAGCGCGAGGAAAAGATCAGCCACGCTCAGAACTTTCGCCGCTCGAGCAGGTCGGGCCGGCGCCGCGCGGTGCGCCGCCGCGCCTCGGCTTCGCGCCATGCGCGAATCTTGCCATGATCGCCCGAGAGCAGAATCTCCGGCACGCGCATCCCGCGAAACTCCTCGGGCCGGGTGTATTGCGGATATTCGAGCGTGCGCTCGGCGAACGATTCCTCGGTCAGCGACGCGGGATTCCCGAGCACGCCCGCAAGCAGCCGCCCCGTCGCCTCGATCACGACCATCGCGGCCAACTCCCCGCCGGAGAGCACGTAATCACCGATCGAAATTTCCTGATCGACCATCGAGCGCACCCGCTCGTCAATTCCTTCGTAGCGTCCCGCGATCAGCAGGATCCCGTCGGGCTTGGCGGAGAACTCTCGCGCGAGCGCCTGGTCGAAAACCTCGCCCTGAGGAGTCAGCAGGACTTTCCAGAGCTGCGGATGCTCCGCCCCGACGGAGTCGATCGCCGCCGCGATTGGCTCCGGCCGCATCACCATCCCGCTGCCGCCGCCGTAGGGGGCGTCATCGACCTGCTTGTAGTTGCCGAGACCGTAAGGACGCAGCGGGTGAACGTGTATCGCGATTAGTCCCTGCTCGATCGCGCGACCGATCATCCCGCCGCGAAACGGCGACTCGAACATCTCGGGGAACAGCGTGATTACGTGGAAATCCATCGCGAGCATGCGCCTGGCGCGCGTCTCAAACGTATCGCGCCGCGAGCGCTCGAACCAGACGCGGCTCGGCGGCGGACCAAGGACTCTTGCGGCAATAGTTTTTCGGATGCTACTTAGGCTGAAACCGGGAGGACAGGATGAATCTGACGATGAAGCTCTTTGCGGTCTCGACCGCCTGCATAGTTGCACTCGGAGTGGCGTTCGCGCCCCGCATTGCCTGCGCGCAGACGGACGCCGCCGCGAAGGACGATCCCGCGCTGACCGCTGCTGCGAAGAAGATTTTCCAGGGAATAGCCGACGACGACGCCGCCGCCGTCAAGGCGACCGTCGTCAGCAAGTACGCGAGGAAAGTCAGTAAGGAGCAGCTTCGTCCCGAGCAGACGGGACCCAAGCTCACCATCGCCTACGATTCGAACGTGAAAGTGCTGCGCGCGACCGACAAGGACGCGGTCGTGGAGGCCACAATGTTCGCGCCGGCTTCAGACATCCCCAAGGGCGAGGCGAGCAAGCTTGACATCTACATGGTCAAGGAAAAAGGCCAATGGCTCGCCGACGCGCCGGACAAAAAGGAAGCGGGCGACGACGCGACGATGCAGGGCGGATGGTACCATCCCGGCACCTTCACCTATTGTCCGAACAAGGGCCTTGAGTACTTGGGCAGTCATTTCAGCAACAAGCTGAACTGCCGCGCGACCGCTGTCTGTAGATAGGCATAGGGGACCTGGCAAATGAACCGATGATGCTCCCGGCTCAATCGAGCAGGCCGGGTACCGGCTCGACTACGATCCGCCGAGCGTCGAGGTCCATCGCTTTGACCACGTCCGCGATAACCGGCACCAGGATTTCTTTGCCGCCGTCGCGGACCACGAGCACGTCATTGGCTCCGGTGGATAGAACCTCCTCGACGAGGCCGAGCCTCCTCCCGTCGGTCAGCACGACCTCGCAACCCACCGCCTGATAGTAATAGAACTCGCCCGGTCCGGCCGTTGGGAGTTCGGAGGCAGCAATCAGCACGATTGCGCCTTTGAGCGCTTCCGCGTGATCGGCGCTGGAGAGGCCCTCCAGGATGAGCCGGAGCATTCCGCCGCCGGCGCGCGACACGCTCAGCAGGTCATATTCACGGCGCTCGCCGCCGAGGTCGAGCGTGAGCCGCGTCGCATCGGCAAAAGCCCCGGAATCGGGATTGTCCGGGCGCATCCGCAGCGCGCCGGAAAGGCCGTGCGCGCCGGCAATTCGTCCGACGCGGATCATCGCTGGATCGGAATCGGCGTGAACGGAATTTTCTTCAAGATGCGGTCGGTCCTCGATTGAGGAGGACGCGGGGGAATGCGGGCGCGAAGGCCGCTCGGCCGATACCATCGCGCTACTTGTCTTCGATAATCTCGAGGACGACCTTGCGATTCGTGCGCGACGCGACCGCATTCAGGATCGTCCGGATCGATTTGGCGGTCCGGCCCTGCTTGCCGATCACGCGGCCGAGGTCTTCCTTGGCGACGCGCAACTCGAGGACCGAGGCGGTGTCGCCCTGGGTCTCTTTGACCTCGACGGCGTCGGGATTATTGACCAGTTGTTGCGCCAGGAACTGAACCAGCTCCTTCATGGTTGGCCCCGTTGCAGCGGGTCGCGTCAGGCGGAGGTCGCTGCGTTAGAAACCTGCTTGATCAACTTCCTTACCGTGTCGCTGGGCTTTGCTCCAACTTTGAGCCAGCGCTCGACGTGATCCTTTTTGATCGCGACCCGCGGCGGATTAAACGCCGGGTCGTAAGTGCCGATCTGATCGACAAAGCGGCCATCGCGGGGCGCGCGCGAATCCGCCACCACGATCCGGTAGAAGGGTTTCTTTTTGCCGCCATGGCGGCGCAGTCGGATTACCAGTGCCATCGTATCTCCTATTCTAGCTCCCGAAGCCCATTCCGCGCATCATGGATTTTCCTGCGCCGAGCTTGGTCAGTTTTTTCATCATCTTGCGGGTCTGGTCGAATTGTTTGAGGAAGCGGTTGATCTCCTGGACCGAAGTCCCGCTGCCGGCGGCGATCCGGATGCGCCGCTTGCCATTCAGGATCAGGTGATTCTCGCGCTCCTGGATAGTCATCGAATCGATTATCGCCTGGATTCGCTTGAGCTCGAGGTTGGCCTGCTCGGAGTCGGCCGCCCCGGCGAGCTTCTTCAGTCCCGGGATCATCCCGATCAAATCTCCGAGCGAGCCCATCTTCTTGATAGCCTTCATCTGCTCAGCGAAATCGGTGATTGTGAATTCGTTTTTCTTGAACTTGCGCTGCAGCTCTTTGGCCTTGGTGGCGTCGTAGTTGGTCTGCGCCTTTTCGATCAGCGTCAGCACGTCGCCCATCCCCAAAATCCGCGAAGAGAGGCGGTCGGGATGAAAAATCTCGAATGAATCGAGCTTCTCGCCCAGGCCGACGAACAGGATCGGCGCGCCCGTCACCGCGCGCACTGAAAGCGCCGCGCCGCCGCGCGCGTCGGAGTCGAGCTTGGTCAGGATCACGCCGGAGAGCCCGAGCCGCTCATGAAATCCGAGCGCGACGTTGGCGGCCTCTTGCCCCGTCATCGCGTCGGCGACGAAGACGATATGATGCGGAGTCAACGCGGCCTTGAGGCGCGAGAGCTCGTCCATCAGCTCCTCGTCGATCTGCAAACGGCCCGCGGTGTCGATAATGATCGCGTCGTGGCCGCCGGCGTCCGCTCGCGCCATCGCGCGCGACGCGATCTCGACCGGGTCCTCGGTCTCGCGGCTTTCGAGCACTGGAACCTCAACCTGCGCGCCCAGCACGCGCAACTGCTCCATCGCGGCCGGACGGTAGATATCGGTCGAGACGAGCAGCGGATGCCGCTTGCGCTCGTTCTTGAGCCACTTGGCGAGCTTCGCGCCGTGGGTGGTTTTGCCCGCGCCCTGCAGCCCAACCAGCATAATCTTGACAGGCGGCTTGACCTTGAGATCGAGCTCGCGCGCCTGCCCCCCCATCACCTGGGTCAGCTCGTTCGAGACGAAGCGGACCAGATGCTGCTCCGGAGTGAGCGAGCGCAGGACTTCCTGGCCTAGCGCGCGGGTTCGTACATGCTCGACGAAATCGCGAACGACCTTGATATTGACGTCGGCCTCGAGCAGGGCAAGGCGGACCTCGCGCAGCGCATCTTCGATATTGCGCTCGGTGATCCGCCCTTGGCCTTTGAGCTTCTTGAAGACGCCTTCGAGGCGATCGCTAAGGGTGTCGAACATAAGTCAGAGCCGGATGCGGCCGGTACAGGATGCGGTGCTGGTACTTCCGATACGAGATCAGTCTAGCAAACCGCCGAGGTTAGGCCAGCACATCAAGGCAGTCAATCACCCAGTCTGGTCTGATTGATTCCTCCCCGCGTTTTTTCACGGGAGGAGGATTAAAGGAGGGGGTGCCTGCTTTTCCTGCCGCGCGGAAACGCACGCTCATTCACAAGGGATCCGGTCGATCGATCCGTCGTGGAGCCTCAAGACCACGTCGCGCGAGACCTCGAGCTCCAGCGCCGCCGCCTTTGCGATACCGCCATAGAGTCAGCGCAGGATCCGGCTGATCACGCCGTGCGCGACGGCAATCAAGCGCTCGCGCTGCGCGTTGTCGGAGAGCCATTGGCGCACACGCGACGAGACTGCCGCGAGCGTCTCGCCGTCGGGAGATTGAAAAATACCAGTCGTAGCGTCCGCTGTGATCGAGCGCTCCGGGCCAGCACGAGGCGACTTCGTCCCGCACCAGGGAGGCATTCAGAGCCGCCGGTGGGCGTGTCGTAGCGCGGATTTTCAGGAACGCGAGATGGCCCAGGTCGAGGACGCGGTCGCGGCGACCTCGCCTGTCGCCGAGACGACGCTCGCCTCCAGGAATGCGAGCGCGCGCGTGCGCCGCAAGACGCGCGCGGTGCCGGTGATCGCTCCGGGTATCAGAACGCGCAAATACGACAGCTTTATCTCCGCAGTGACAGCGAACTCGTCGCGTTCAAGGACTGAGCCGATTGCGGTCGAGAACATTTCATCGACGAAGATTCCAATATATCCGCCGCCGATAGTGCCGAAGGGATTCAGGACTTGCGCCGGATGCTCGCGCCACTCCCATCGCGAAGTTCCCGGACCGAATTCGACCGGACGCATCCCGAGCACGCGGCTGGCGGTAGCATAATCGGCGACCCGATTCTCGCGGATGATTTGATTTATCTTTGAAAGCGACCGCAGTGGCGAATGATCCGACAATGCTGATACTCCCGGCGACTGATTTCGCGCCGAGAGCACAGTCGTGAGCGTCGGCGCTCGACCAGATTACCGGGACGTGCGCGCAGAATCATCCGCTGCGATCGCGAGACCGCATTTTCGAACCTGATGCGATCCGATCGTCCCCGGGTTCCGCAAACCAGGGACCAAGTCGAGGACTAGCCGGCGGCGGTGGAGAGGTAGCTTGCGATCATCAGGGCTCCGACAGTGAGAGCCGATCCCAATACGACGAATACCGCCATCTTGGCCTTGCTGCCCATCGGTGACCTCCCTTGGAACGCGGCGCGAGAGCCGGTTCCGGGTAATCAGCCATTACAATCGCTTATCTAAAGAATCAGTTACGCCGATGCGTGGTGAAAGGCAATATGCCCCGCACTACAGCGGGGCGCGGTCGAGGGAGCGGTACTGGATTGCTTCGCTGACGTGGTGCGCCGCGATCGCGGGGGCGTCTTCGAGGTCGGCGATCGTGCGCGCGACCTTCAGGATTCGGGTGTAGGCGCGGGCCGACAATCCGAGCCGGTTGATCGCGAGCTCGAGCAGTTTTTCGCCCGCGCTCTCGACCGCGCAATGCTGATGCAGCTCGCGCGCGCCCATCTGCGCATTGCAATACATCGGCATCCCCGCGAAACGGCTCAGTTGATGCGCCCGCGCGCGATTGACGCGCTCGCGGATTGCGGCGGAGGTCTCTCCGGCGCGCTTGTCGGTCAGGTCTTTGTACTTCACCGCAGGCACTTCGATATGGATATCGATCCGATCGAGCAACGGACCGGAGATTCGCGAACGGTAGCGCGCGATCTCAAGCGGCGAGCACGAGCACTCGTGCTGTGGGTCGGTGTAGAATCCGCACGGGCACGGGTTCATCGCCGCGATCAGCATCACGCTGGCCGGGAAGGTGAGCGTGCCCATCACGCGCGAGATCGTGATCTTCGAATCCTCGAGCGGTTGGCGCAGCACCTCGAGCACGTTCTTGCGGAACTCCGGCAGCTCGTCGAGGAAGAGGACGCCGCGATGCGCCAAGCTGACCTCGCCGGGACGCGGGATCGGCCCGCCGCCGATCAGGCCCGCGTCGGAGATCGTGTGATGCGGCGAGCGGAACGGGCGCGTCGCGATCAGCGCGCGGCCGTCGAGCAGGCCCATCACGCTGTGCACCTTGGTGGTCTCGATCGCCTCCTCGAAACTCATCGCGGGCAGGACCGTCGGGAGCCGCTTCGCAAGCATCGTCTTGCCTGATCCCGGCGGACCGATCATCAGCACGTTATGTCCGCCGGCGGCGGCGACTTCGAGCGCGCGCTTGGCCTGCTCCTGGCCTTTGACCTCGCTGAAATCGACTTCGTATTTCGCCGCGCTCGCGAACAGCTCGTCGAGATTGGCGAGCGCCGGTTCGATCGAGCGCGTGCCGTCGAAGAACTCGATCGCCTCGCGGATATTGCTCACGCCGACGATTGGCGTGCCGTCTCCGACCACGGCGGCCTCGCGCGCGTTCTCGGCCGGCAGCACGGCGCCGTCGAATTTCTGCGCGCGCGCTAATAGCGCGGAGGGCAGGGCGCCCTTGATGCCTTTCACGCGCCCGTCAAGCGCGAGTTCGCCCAGAACGAGATAGCGGCGCATCCGACCGCGATCGCGAATCTGTCCGTTCGCGCCGAGGAGCGCGATCGCCAGCGGCAGATCGAATGCGGAGCCTTCCTTGCGGGTGTCGGCGGGAGCGAGGTTGATCGTGATCTTGCGGCCGGGAAAGTCGTAGCCCGAGTTGCGCAGCGCCGATTTGATTCGGTCCAGTGCCTCGAGCACCGACTTCTCCGGCAGCCCGACCATCTTGAGCGCGGGCAGTCCGCCCGAGATGTCGATCTCGACCTCGACCGGGTACGCATCGACGCCCGCAAGTGCGCTCGAGATAACGCTAGCTAGCAACCTGACCCCCCTTACATGTCGGTGACTACGGAAAGGAACTCTAGCGCAATAAAGGGCACCGCGCGAAGCGGGTTAGCGAGTATTTCGCTTTTAGATCGCTATCGCTACGGCCACACCACGCCAGAGGCGATCAGCTCGTCGCGCTCGGCGCGGCTTAGGCCGAGGATCTCGCCGAGGACGTAGTCGTTGTTCTCGCCGACGTCGGGACCGATCGATCGGATCGCGCCGGAGCCGGTTGAAATGCGAAACGGGATCCCGGTCACCTGGGTTGCCGTGCCTGCGGCGGTCGCGACCGTGGGCCAGAAGCCGCGCTCGCGGAGTTGAGGATCGCGCGCGCAGAGATCGATTCCGTTTTCGACGACTCCCGCCGCGACGCGCGCCGCTTGCAGCGTCGCCATCGCATCTTCCGGCGAGCGCTCGGCGGTCCATCGCGAGATATGCGCGTCAAGTTCCGCCCGATTCCTGATTCGCAGATAAAGCGTCTGAAATTTCGGATCACTTGCCCACTTGGGTGAATCCAACGCCGCGGTGAAGCGTTCCCATTCGGCTTGCGTATGCACCGAAATCGCGACCCAGCGGTCGTCGTCGATAGCGCCGTTGGGCGCGTCAGCTTTGCGCGCGCTGCATCGGTAAATCCCGTGCGGCGCGGCAGGCGCTTCCTGCGAATCGTAGCCGAAGGCCTTTTGCTCGCGTCCATTGACGGAGATATCCAGCAGCGAGGGGCCGATTACGGCGGCGACCGCCTCGAACTGCGAGAGATCAACGAACTGGCCCTGTCCGGTTCGCTTCCGGCTCCAGAGCGCCGCGAGCGCGGCGAGCGCGCCGGTGTATCCGCCGCACATGTCGGCGTAGGAATACCCGTAGCCTGCGGGCTCGCCGTCTGGCTCCGCCATCAGCATCGTATATCCGGTCAGCGCCTGCAGCGTCGGCCCGTAACTGACATAGCTCGAGCGGGGGCCGGTGTGTCCGAGGCCCGACATGCTGACGCAGATGATGTCGGGTTTGATTTTTTTCAGGCTCTCGTAATCCATCCCCCACGCGCGCATCACGCGGGCCGAGAAATTATCCATCACGAGATCGGATTTCGCGGCGAGCTTGCGCGCGAGCTCGACGCCGCGCGGATCGCCCATGTTGATTGCGGCGGAAAGCTTGCCGCGATGCAGGTCGCACTGGAGGCCGAGCTTGCGATTACCGAGCGGCGGAGGATTCTTGCGCTCGATTTTGACCACCTGCGCGCCGTGATCGGCGAGAATCCGCGTCGCAACCGGACCGGCGACGACCCAAGTGAAATCGAGCACGCGGATTCCTTCGAGCGGCAGCGGCGGCATCGTCAGATAACTCCCTCCGCCGCGAGCGGCGCGAGTTCCGCCGGGGCAAGGTCAAGCTCGCCGCGCAGGATCTCGCCCGAATGCTCTCCCACCAGTGGCGGGCGCCGATAGACCCTCCACGGCGTGCCGTTCATCACGTACGGCGGGCCGGGATAGCGAAACGTGCGGCCCAGCTCCGGATGCTCGACTTCGACAAAGAAGCCGCGTGCCGCGAGCTGCTCGTCGTCGAACAGGGCCTCGGGCTTGAGCACGGTCGCATACGGCTGTCGCAGAAGCTGCGCGCGTTCCAGCAGCTCGTCGCGGGGATAATCCTTGACCCATTCGTCGAGCACGTCGAACAGATGCTCCGCCATCAGGTAGCGATGCAGCACCTGGTCGTAGGCGGGATCGTCAAGGTCCTGCGCTTTGCCGTCGGCCTTGACCCATTCGATAAGCGAGGTCCAGTCGCCGAGCGTGCAATGCATGATATGCCCGTCGCGGCATCGCCCGACGCGGAAGAACCGGCTCCAGTGCAACGTGCCGCGGCGCGGCTCGGCGATCTTGTTTTCGAAATAGCTGCCGGCAACGTGCTCGACGGCGGCGGCGGTCGCCTCCTGCATCGAGAGGTCGATCCACGCGCCATCGCCCGAATGGTCGCGCGCGAACAGCGCGCACAGCGCTGCGATCGCGGCGTAATGGGCGGCAGAATGATAGGCCTGCAATCCCAGAGGACGCACCGGCGCGCGGCCGGGGAATCCGTTGACGTAGAGCATCCCCGAAAGCGCGCTCAGCACGGTGTCGTCGGCCTTGAAATCGCGATACGGACCGGTCTGCCCGAAGGGCGCGATCGACAGGAGGATCAGCGCGGGATTCTCGCGCCGCAGATCGTCGAAGCCGAGCCCGAGCCGCGCCATCGTGCCGGGCGCGAAGCTCTCAACGACGATATCCGCCGAGCGCGCGAGCTTGCGCAGGATTTCCGCGCCGCGCGGATGATGCACGTCGAGCGCGAGCGCGCGTTTGTTGAGATTATAGAACCAGAAGAACAGCGAGCGATCGGGATGCGGAACGTCGTTGACAAAGGGACCGATACGCCGCGCGGCGTCGCCGCCGGGCGCCTCGATCTTGATCACGTCGGCGCCGAGATCGGCGAAGATCCGGGCGCATAGCTGAGCGCGATGGTCAGTCAGATCGAGAACGCGTAGGCCCGCGAGCGCGCCGGGAGGATTCACTTTTCGATTTTGCGGGGCGCCTGGCCCAGCCGCTCGATCGCGAACGGGCTCGTGTCGAGTGTCGCCGGAATTTCTTCCAGGACTTCGCTGTGGCGTCCGGTGCGTTTGCCGCCGCGGACGCGGATCGTCTCGAAGCTGTCGGGATTGACGTAGCGGACGCCGAGCACGCAGGGCTTGGCTTGCCCGTCTTCATCGACGGGAACCTCGGCGGGTCCGGGTTTATCGAAGTAAGTAACTTTTCTGATCGACATCTTGCCGACGCTCCTGCGCCGCTGATGATACGAAGCCCGCCCGAGTTATTCAAACGACCGCGACCGACAGATCCGCGCCGTCGCGCCAGGACGTAGCGTCCCACTTGTCCAGCGCGTCGAGATCGGCTTTGGCTTCGCGCATACGACGGAGGCCATCAAATTGACCCACTACCGGAGCGTTGACGAATGCAATCTTATGTCCACTATCGCTCGCGGAATAAACTGCTTCACCGTGGCCGGCGCGCGGCTAAAGGCGTGGATCGACCGGTTCACTCTCGAGCGCCAGTACTCCGAATACGCATTCGTGCACCCGGCGAAGTGGTTCCTTGCGCACGAATCGTTCTAAAGACTCTATTCCGAGAGCAAACTCGCGAAGCGCCAGCGATCGCTTGACCGAGAGTCCGCGCAAGCGCAGGCGGATGAGATTCTCGGGCATCGTGTATTCGGGCCCGTATACAATTCTCAGGTATTCCGGACCCCGGCACTTGAGCGCCGGCTGCGCCAGTCCGCGCCTGCCGCGCGCGATATATTCCAGTGGCTTCACGACCATCCCTTCGCCTCCGCGATTGGTTAGCTCACTCCACCAGCGAACGCCATCCGCCTCTGAGCGTGGATCTGTCAGATCGACAATCAGATACGGTGTCGCGAGAAGGATCGGATCGTTGTCGTCGCAGAGCTTCGAGAGCATCGCGAGATGCCATCCATGATCCTTGTCCACGTGCACCCCGTGTTCACTGGCGAGCAAGTGGAACGGCGCGAGCTTCAGGTCGGCTAACGACGAAACCGGCCAGCAGTAGCGCCGATATGAATCGACGTACAACCGTGCGAGCCGCTCCCGCTCCCGGGTCCGATGGAGAAGGTCTTTCACTTCCGCTCCCGCAGACACGGCTCGCTCCAGAGCGGCGACCGCGGCGGGCAACGCGACACCCGCGGCGGCGCCGACTCCCGCATACTGCGAAGTGATAAGCTCTCGGGCCTTCGCCGACCACGGCATCAGTTCGCAATCCAGGCAGAGCCAGTCCGTATCGAGTTCATCGAACAAGCGGGCATGCTCCACCGCAGAGTGGATACGAGACAGAAACTCGTGCTCGATTTGCGCCGAGTCAAAGAAGCGCCGTCCAGTGCGCGTATAGCAAATGCCAAAATCGCCATCGGTGACGCCAAATCGATGCCGCGCCGACTCGTCGTCGCGACACACGATCACCACTGCGCGCGAGCCCATGTGTTTTTCTTCGCAGATCACCCGTGGCACCCCTTCGTGTCGGTAGTGCGCGAAGGCCTGGGCAGGATGCTCGAGCAATCCGGGTACGCCGGAGGTATCAGCAGGCGACATCGTCGGCGGCAGGAAGATCAACCACTTTGGGTCGGCGGCAAATCGACTGATCGCCTCGAGCGCCGCCGCCGAATTCTCTTCCCGGATAGTGATATTGTGGTAGAGCCGCGTATCGATAATGCGCTTTCCGCTGACATCTTCGAAATCCAGGATGTCGTCGTGCAGTTGTTGAGCCGTGAGTCTTGACGGCTCGTCGGCCGGTTTGATGAATGGCCGCGCTGGCTCGCACCAGGCGTGCTCCGCGGGGACAGAAACGAGGGCTTTCTCAGGATAGCGCAACGCGGTGAGCTTTCCGCCGAAGACGCATCCTGTATCGATATTCATCGTGCCATTGAGCCATTCCGGTTCCGGCACCGGAGTGTGTCCATATACGACAAGCGCCCTGCCACGATATTCCGCCGCCCAATTGTATCGAACCGGAAGTCCGAACTCGTCGGTCTCACCGGTGGTCTCGCCGAACAATGCAAACTCCCGGACCTTGCCCGAGCCGCGCCCTCGCATGCTTTCCTTCATTCCGGCGTGTGCGACGACCAACTGTCCCCCGTCCAACACATAATGCGATACGAGACCGTCGATGAACTTTGCAGCGGTCTCAACAAACTCCGCTGGTTCTCGTTCCAGTTGCTCCAATGACTCGGCAAGTCCGTGAGTGACTTGCACGTTGCGACCACGCAGCTTGCGAAGCAGTTTCATTTCATGATTTCCAGGAACGCAGATCGCGTTTCCCGCGGATACCATCTCCATCGCGATCCGCAGAACTCCCGGAATGTCGGGACCGCGATCAACCAAGTCGCCGAGGAATATCACCTTGCGCCCATCACGATGGCGCCGAGTCGTATGGGCGTAGCCCAGCTTCTCCAGCAGCGTCTCGAGCTCGCGCCGGCAGCCGTGGACGTCGCCGATGATGTCGAAGGGGCCGCGATCGCTTTTGCGATCGCACCAAAGCGGCTGCCGTTCCACGGTGGCGGTGTCGATCATCTCGGGCGAATCGAGAACGTGGATGTGACGGAAGCCCTCGCGGTCGAGCCTTCTGAGTGAGTGGCGCAGCTCCTGCACGTGCTGGCGGATCACGCGGCTCGAGAATTTGCGGTCGGGCCGGGCCGAATTGCGTGCGGCGCAGATTCGCTCTGGCAGATCAAGCACGATTGCCACGGGCAGGCAGTGATATTGCCGGGCGAGGGCGACCAGCGGCTTGCGCGACTCCGGCTTCACGTTGGTCGCGTCGACTACGGTGAGACGTCCGGCCTGCAGGCGCTTGGCCGCGATAAAGTGCAGGACCTCGAATGCATCGGTGGTCGCCGATTGATCATTCTCGTTGTCGCTCACCAGCCCGCGGCAAAAGTCCGACGAAAGAATCTCGGTCGCCTGGAAGATCCGCCGCGCGAAGGTTGATTTGCCTGCGCCTGACGGCCCAATCAAGACCACCAGCGAGAGCTCGGGGATGGTGATATTCATCGGCTGAAAACCGCCATCTGCGTCGGCGCACCAAGCGCTTCATCCTCGTTTCCGACCGGCAGGAATCGCAGTCGGTAGCCGAAGCGTTCGCCAATATCGCGGCCCCATTGCTCGAATTCAGCCCGGGTCCACTCGAAACGATGATCACGATGCCGAAAGTGGCCCGCAGGCAGTCCCTCGAACCTGACGTTGTATTCACTGTTCGGTGTTGTGACGACTATGGTTCTGGGTCGTGCGAACTCGAAGACGTTGCGCTCCATCGCGCGCAGCCGCGGCGGATCCAGATGTTCGATCACCTCAACCAGGGCGGCGGCGTCATAACCCTCCAGACGGCGGTCCCGATACGTCAGCGATCCGTGAATCAGGCGAACGCGCTCGCGCTGGAGATCGGGCATCCGTTCGAGCCGTAAGCGGTCCGAGGCGCGTTCAAGCGACCGATGGGAGACGTCCATTCCGACAATTTCGCCGAAGGCTTTCTCTTTCAGGAGCGCCGACAGCAGATGGCCTTCGCCGCATCCGAGATCGAGAATCCGGCGAGCGCCCGACTGTCTCAGCACTCCCAGCACGGCACCGATTCGTTGCTCACCAAGCGCTTATCTGGCCCTCCAGCGTTCGCTCTTCAGCGGTATGCTCGGCCGCGAGCGAGTCGGCTTCGGGTTCTTCTTCAGCGGTCAATCGATCAAGCGCGGTGCGAGCCAGGCTACGCTGATGGCGCAGGTATCGCCGCACGATCAAATCGCGTTCCGGGTGCGAATCGAGCCATCCCGCGCCGCGGCGAAGAAGCTTCTCGACCTCGTCATCGCCGACCCAGTAATGTTTGTCGTCATCGAGCACTGGAATCAGAACGTAGAGATGAGTTAGCAGATCGCAGAGGCGCCGGTGCGCTCTGAGGGTTACGCTGAAATAGGGGCTCATGCCCCATTCCGGATGCGTTTCATCTAGCGGAGGCTGTTTGACCTCAAGCCGATAACCGAGTGGCTCGAACAGCCGGTGCAACAAGGCTTGTCCGTCGCGGCAAGGCAGAGCAGCCAGATGCGCCTCGAGGGGAAGTTCGCGTTGCGCCAGCTCGGGACGGTCTTTGCTTGTCCCCGCCATCGCTGAGCTAAAGACCCGCGCGAGCGCGACGCTCAGGAACGACGACGCCGCATAAGGGCGGTCGTTTACGTACTCTTCGAGCTTGCGATCTGCACCGGACGGCCCGCTGCGCTTTCGCACGAGCCCAATCGGATCGACTTCGAGCAGCAACGCGGCGGTGCACCGTTCAGAGCCGGTCTCCGGATAAAAGACGTGCGCCTTGGCGAATCCGAGGTCGGTCGATTGCGCGCGAGACGGATTCTTGTGCAACAAAAAGCCAAGATCACTGGCTGGAGAGAAACTGGCTGTTATCGTCAAAATCATCCTGGTTTCCGATCACATGGGAGCGTAACGACCCCGATGCCAGATTGCGATAGACGATTCTCCGAGTCCATGCCTGCTGATGAATTCTCGCGGAACAGACGAGTTGGAATCAATTCGACAACCGCTGTCGTGAGGCCAAATCCGCCCTCTGGTGCGTTACGCTGCGCGGTGGTTCATTTTCCAATAGGAGTTTGAGAAATGAACGATCGATGTTCACTGTGCGGAGCTTGGTGTTCCGCGCGGGCGCGGTTCTGTGGCAATTGCGGAAGTGCTCTGGTTGCATCCACACGGATCAATCCCGGGGTAGCATTTGCCCTCTCGCAGCCGGTGGGCGAGTTCTGCCAGCTTTCCTGCAGTGCGTTCTTCCGCCATCGATGGAAAGCCTACGGCGTTTTGCGCGGAGGGCTCTACTATTTCAGGGAAGAGGATCAGATATGCCCGCGATGCGGCCGTCCGGCGGCGGGCGTAGCGGCGCAGACCGACCTTATGATTCGCGAGCAGCGCAGGTCGAACTTCTGGCTGACGTTACTCTTCCTGTTCCGCAATTGAGCCTGTTTTGCCGGTACGGAACACTCACTTGCGCGGCTTCGAAGCCGATAGCCGTGCTCTCGCGCGTGTTTTGCGGGTCAGATAATCTTAAACGCAGGCCGCATCAGCAGATATTGCAGGGAGAATAGCTCGGACGCGGGATCCGCGTCCGCATTGACCATCCGTGGCAGAGACCGACTACAAATCCACCCTCGCGCTTCCTAAAACTGACTTTCCGATGAAGGCGAACCTCGCCAAGCGCGAGCCGGAAATTCTGAAGCGCTGGGACGAGATGGATATCTATGCGCTCCTGCTCAAGACGCGCAAAGATCGGCCCGCCTGGATCCTGCACGACGGTCCTCCATACGCCAACGGCCGGGCGCATCTGGGCACCGCGCTCAATAAGATTTTGAAGGACTTCGTCGTGCGCTCGCGCTCGATGTTGGGGAATCGGACGCCATTCGTGCCCGGATGGGACTGTCACGGGATGCCGATCGAGCACAAGGTCTCGCGCGATCTGGGCGCGAAGGCGCGCACGATGCCGAAGCTGGAGTTGCGCAAGCGATGCCGCGCTGAGGCCGAGAAGTGGATCGACCTGCAGCGCGGCGACTACCGGCGCCTCGGATGTATCGGCGACTGGTTCAATCCGTACCTTACGATGGCGCCGGCGTACGACGCCGCCGAGATCGGCGTACTGCGCGACCTGGTCGAGCGCGGCTACGTCTATCGCGGCCTGCGCCCGGTTCATTGGTGTTTCGATTGCCGCACCGGCTTGGCGGAAGCCGAAGTTGAATACGGCGATCACAAATCGCCCGCGATCTACGTCGCGTTTCGCGCTCAATCAAAACGCCGGTGATGCCGGCGCGCTTGCCGCCGACTAACGCGGACCGCGCGGAGCTCTCCGCCGCTCACAAAGCGGGCAACCTGTTCGCCGTCATCTGGACCACCACGCCTTGGACGCTGCCCGCCAATCTTGGGATCAGCCTCAACGAGACCTTCGATTACGTCGCGCTGAAGGTCGGCGAGAAATATTACATCGTGGCGGCGAGGCTCGCCGAAGCGGTTACCGAGGCGATCTTGAAAGAGGCCGGGCTCACGGTCGAAAAGAGTATCGTGCTCGATCGCGGCGCGATCCACGCGCTCGACGGCAAGGATATTTTCCGGCATCCGTTTCTCCCGCGCGACGTGAAGCTGATGTATGCCGAGCACGTTACCGCCGACGCCGGCACGGGGCTGGTGCATACCGCGCCGGGCCATGGCTACGAGGATTTCGTGGTCGGCGCGAAGTATGGAATCGAGCCGTTCACTCCGGTTGACGGCGCGGGCGTGTTCACCGCCGAGGGAGGAGAGTGGGCCGGACGCAACGTGTTCGACGCGAACGACTCGATCGTCGCGCGGCTGCGCGAAACCGGCGCGCTGCTGGCGGCGCATACAATCTCACACAGCTATCCGCATTGCTGGCGATGCCACAAGCCGCTCATCTTCCGGGCGACCGAGCAGTGGTTCCTGCGGATCGATCACGAAGGGTTGCGCGAAAAAGTCGTCGCGGCGATCGACGGCGCGACATGGGTTCCCGGATGGTCGCGCGATCGAATCCGCAACATGACCGAGACCCGTCCCGACTGGAACCTGTCACGCCAGCGAGCATGGGGCGTGCCGATTCCAGCGCTGCGCTGCTCCGGATGCGCCAACGTGATCCTCGACTCGGGCGTGATGAAAATCGCCGAGACGATCTTCATGAAAGAAAGCTCCGATGCGTGGTTCGAGCGTCCGGCCGCCGACTTCGTGCCGCCCGGACTCAAATGCCCGAAGTGCTCGGGCGCGGCGTTCAGCAAAGAAGAGGATGTGCTCGACGTCTGGTTCGATTCCGGATGCTCGCAGGCCGCCGTGCTCGCGATCCGGCCAGAGCTCACGTGGCCCGCGGACGCGTACCTGGAAGCGGTAGAGCAGGCGCGCGGATGGTTCAGCTCGTCGCTGACCTGCGCGGTCGCGCAGCGCGGCGCCGCTCCGTTTCGCGCGGTTATCAGCCACGGGCTTACGGTGGACGAGCGCGGGCGCAAGATGTCGAAGTCGCTCGGCAACACCGAGGACGCATACGAGGTCGCGAACCGGCTCGGCTCCGACGTGATCCGGCTGGTCTACGCGTCGCTCGACTACACCAGCGAAATCGCGCTCGGTCCGACGATCTTCGGCGCCGTCTCGGAGTCGTACCGCAAGATTCGCAATACCTGTAAATATCTCCTCGGCAATCTTTCGGACTTCGATCCGGCGCGTGACGCGATCGCGCATCCGGCGATGTTCGAGTTCGACCGCTTTATCCTCGCGCGATTGGAGCGGCTCAAGACCGAGGTGCGCCGCGCGTTCGAGAATTTCGATTTTCAGGCCGCGTATTCGGCGATGTCGAATTTTATCGTGGTCGATCTGAGCTCGCTGTATATCGACGTGGCGCGCGACCGGCTCTATTGCGACGGTAAAACCTCGGTGAGCCGGCGCTCGGCGCAGAGCGCGATGTATCAAATCCTCGACGCGCTGGTGCGGATGCTCGCGCCGCTGATTCCGTACACCGCCGAGGAAATTTATTCGTACGTTCCCGGAAAGGCAGCCGAGAGTGTGCACCTGCTCGAGCTCCAGCCTGCTCATCCCGAATGGACTGACGCGGCGCTCGCGGCGAAATGGGATCGGCTGCTCGCGGTCCGTGACGACGCGCTCAAGCTGCTCGAAGCGATGCGCAAAGCGGGCACGATCGGCGGCCCACTCGATGCCGTGGTTAAGATTTCTTCCGACGCCGCGACTGACGCGGCTGCATTGAAGGCGTTGTTTATCGTCTCCGACGTGGCGCCGTTGGAACCCGGCGAAGCTGCCGCGCTCAAGACCGAAGCGGCAGGCACGCGACGAGGTATTTGCGCAGCGATCGGCTTCTACGCCTCGAGTCTCGCCGACCGTTGCTCTGACTGGACGGCGCGCGCCGGGCGTTAAGTGCCATCGATGCTGGTGCTATTTCGACGACGGCGGCGACCCCGAGCTGTGCCCGCGATGCCGCGCCGTGGTCAGGGCCTGATCCGGTGAGCGAAACTTCCTCCGATTCACAGACGGCCGCGCGTTCGCGGCTTGGCGTAATCGCGATACTGCTCGGTCTCGTGACCTTGCCGATTGTCGTACTCGATCAGGCAAGCAAGCTCTGCGTCGCCCGGAATATGGCGCTGTACGAATCGATTCCGGTCATCCCGCACTGGTTCGATATCACCTACACGCGCAACCCCGGCGCCGCGTTCAGCATGTTCGTCGCGATGGCGCCGTGGGTTCGCGGCGCGATGCTGCTCGCGACTCTCGGTCGCGGCTATCATCGTGCTGCTGGTGCTGATCGCGCGCAGCCGCCGAATCGATATCAACTCGGTCGCGTTCGCACTGATCCTGGCGGGTGCGGCCGGCAACCTGATCGATCGCGCGCTCCGCGGCCAGGTGATTGATTTTATCCGGGTGCACTATTACGACCTCAACTACCCGGTGTTCAATGTCGCCGACAGCGCGATAACGATCGGCGTTGTGCTGGTGATCCTCGCGACGATCGTAAGCTCACCCGAGCACTCCGCGGAGAGCCGTCCTACCGAACCGGCCGAGCAGCCCCGTTCTTCTCACAGCACCGCCGGGAATTGATCGGACGCGCCGGGTTGCCGCCGATTTGACGATTTGCCGCGCGCGGGTTTAACGTGCGATTGCGAACCCGCGCCATCGACGACCGGCGCGGGCGCGAGGAGCGCCGCCGATGAAATCGATCAATACCGTCACCGGAACCGCGACCGCCGAGCAGCTCGGCACGACGTTGATGCACGAGCATCTGATGATCGGATGGGCCGGATGGGAGCTCGATTGCGCTGCGCCCAAGTTCGAGCGCAAGGCGGCGCTCAAGACCTGCGTCGAGCGGCTGAAGGAATTGAAAGACCTGGGCGTCTCGACCTTCGTCGATCCGTGCCCGATGGACATCGGACGCGACGTGAACTTCATGGCCGAGGTCGCGTCGGCCTCTGGCATCAATATCGTCTGCGCCACCGGGCTGTACAAGGAAGACCTCGGCAGCACGCCGTATTTCAAACAGCGCACGGTCGATCAGATCGCGGAAGTTTACGTGCAGGAGATCACCAAGGGTATCGGCGGGACCGGAATCAAGGCGGGGATCATCAAGTGCGCCACCGGCAAGGGCCAGGTGACCGCATACGAAGAGAATTGTCTGCGCGCCGCGGGACGGGCGCATCTGCGCACCGGCGCTCCGATCACGACGCATACCGAAGACGGCACGATGGGGCGCGAGCAACTCGAGATTTTCGCCTCAGAGGGCGTGGATCTCGCTCACGTGGTTATTGGCCATAGCTGCGGCTCGGCCGACTTGGGCTATCACACGGCGATGCTCGATCGCGGATGTGTTCTCGGCTTCGACCGCTTCGGCCTGGATTTCCTGCATCCCGACAAGCTCAGGCTCGCCGCGCTGATCGGACTGCTCGGCGTCGGCTATGAGAAGCAGCTCGTGCTCTCGCACGATACTGTTGCCTGCTGGCTCGGACGCGGGCTGGATCTACCGCCGGAGACTGCCAAACTGGTCGAGAACTGGAAGCCGACCCACGTGCTCAAGAATATCGTGCCCGCGCTGCGGACCGCCGGGGTCGGAGAGGAAAAGATCCGCGCGATGCTGGTGGAGAACCCGCGCCGATACTTCAGTTGAGCACCGGCGCGGGGCTCTTGAGCTTCGATACGCCGCGTTACTTGCGCGGCTCGGACATCGCTACCGGCTCGCCCGCGCCGGTTTCGGCCTTCTCGCGCCACTGGTCGATCGCCTCGACCGTGAAACGCCAGTCGCTGCCCACCCGGAAGGCGGGAAGCTGGTTTTTCTTGAGCATCCGGTAAATGGTTGACGGATGCACGCGCAGGTAGCTCGAGACCTCTTGCACGGTGAGCACCCTGCTTCTCATTACTTCAACACGATCCATGACTCACCTCGGCGCCGTTTGATTTGTTCCTTGCTGTCCAGACGGAAGTAGCCGGTTAACTACAGCGCCTCTCAGGCCTTATGCCGGTCAGCAAGCCCATGACGGGATTAGCCGGGTCCCGGCAGAAACACCAGACCTGATACCAACATTAATCCACTATCCGGTGCCCGGGTAAAGACCGCATGTCGGCTTGAGAGCTGCAAAATACCGCCGTCCACAGACAAGCGTCGCGCGTCAATGGCGCTATACGCGCTCCACCTCGTACGTTTGACGATCACCACCAGTAGGATATTCGTACATTTCGATAGCCGAGGGCAAGCATAAATCTGATCATCTATCCACAATCGTGCGCGAGCGGGGATGATCAAATGTGAATAGAAGGGCTGATGATGCCTAGGCGAGAACGGCGAGAATCTCTTCGATGCCGAGTTTGCGCGTGAACGCGTGCCCGAGCCGGTCGAGCAGAACGAACTCGATCCCGCCGTCCGCGCGTTTCTTGTCCAGGCGTATCGCGCTCAGAAATGCCGCGTCGTGCTGCGTATCCGGCGGCATCGCGGTCGGAAGCCCGGTTCGCGCGATCAGGCGCACCAGGCGCGACGCCTCGTCGGCGCTAAGGCCGCCGTGCTTCTCGGAAAGCGCTGCCGCGGCGACCATCCCGATTGCGACCGCCTCTCCGTGGAGATAACGGCCATAGCCGGCGCTGGCTTCCAGAGCGTGGCCGAGGGTATGGCCGAAATTCAGAATCTTGCGCAGCCCGCCCTCGCGTTCGTCCGACGCGACGATCGCGGCTTTGTGCCTGAGCGAGCGGGCGATGACTGCCTCGAGAATCGCGGGCTCGCGCGCTGCGATCCGATCAAGGTCGCGTTCCAGGTCCGAGACCATCGCGGCGTCCATGATCGCGCCGTACTTGATCACTTCGGCAAATCCCTCGCGGTATTCACGCTCGGGCAGGGTCGCGAGCGTGGCGACGTCGGCGATGATCGCGAGCGGCTGATGGAACGCGCCGATCAGATTTTTTGCGCGTGGATGGTTGACGCCGGTTTTTCCGCCGAGCGACGAATCCACCTGGGCGACGACGGTTGTCGGCACCTGCACCACCGCGATTCCGCGCAGGTATGTCGCCGCTGCGAAGCCTGCCAGATCGCCGACCACGCCGCCGCCGAGTGCGAACACCGCGCCTGCGCGATCGATCTCCGCCGCCGTCATCCGATCGTACAGCATCGCCAGCGTCGCGAGAGACTTGCTCGCCTCTCCCGCCGCAATCTCGATTATTTCGGGTGTGAAACCGCTCCGTTTAAGCGAATCGATCGCACGCGCTGCATAGAGCTTCGCGACGTTCGAGTCGGTCACGAGCGCGGCGCGCCCGGGCTTTAGTCCCGCACGAGTCGTGAACGCGCCCAAATCGTCGAGCAGGCCCACGCCGACGTGGACCTCGTGCGCGTTCGCGCCCAGCTCTACGCGGAAAGATTGCATCGCAGTCTTCCATGTTTGACGTAGACGTCGATCACGCGCTCGACGGTGGCTTCGATCGCGAGGTCCGAGGTGTCGATGGTCGCGTCGGCGCGCGCGTATGCGCCCGCCCGCTCGGCCATCAGTTCGGTGATTCGTTCGAGCAGCGGCTTGCCGCCTTCGAGCAGTTTGGGCCGCCGCGCCGCGGTCCGCCTGACCCGGCGCGCGATCACTTCGGGCCGTGCGCTCAGGCAGATCACTACTCCGGCGGCGTGCAGCTCAGCGAAGTTCGCTTCATCGACGATCGCGCCGCCCCCCGTGGCAATGACTGCCGGGCGGCGCCGGCCGCACAGCGCGCAGCAGATCCGATCGCGCGCTAGCGCCGCGATAGCCTCGCGCTCGAGCGCGCGCATCCGTGCCTCGCCCTCGTCGGCGAAGATCGCGGCGACCGTCTTGCCCGCGCGCGCGGCGACCGTCGCGTCGGTGTCTTCGAAGCGCCAGCCGAGCCGGCGCGCGACGATCGGACCGATCACGCTTTTACCAGTCGCCATGAAGCCGGTCAGGATCAGTTTCGGCGCCATCTCGTATGCCATCGCTGGGCGTCCGCGCGGTCAGTAACTGCGCACCTGCTCGAGGTAGCCATCCCAGTTGCGCGTGATCTCCACCAGCGAGTCGCCGCCGAATTTCTCCAGGAATGCGGCTGCGAGCTCGAAGGCAACCACCGCTTCGGCGATCACCGCGGCCGCGGGAATCGCGCATACGTCGGAGCGCTCGATCGTGCCGACCGCTTCGGCCTTGGTCCTCGTATCGACCGACTTGAGCGGTCGCATCAGGGTGGAAAGCGGCTTGAACGCGACCCGCACCGTCAGCGGCTCTCCGGTCGACATGCCGCCTTCCGTGCCGCCCGAATTGTTCGAGTCGCGCGTGAAGCGGCGCGCGCTCGCGTCGTAGCCGATCTCGTCGTGCAGGCCCGAGCCTCGTATGCGGCCGACCTGAAAGCCCGCGCCGAATTCGACGCCTTTTGCGGCCTGCAGGCTAAGGAGCGCGTGCGCTAGGCGCCCGTCGAGCTTGCGATCCCATTGCACGTGGCTGCCCAGCCCGACGGGAAGTCCGGTTGCGACCACCTCGACGACGCCGCCGAGTGTGTCGCCGGTTTTCTTGCACGCGTCGATCTCTTCGATGATCGCGCGCTCGGCGGCAGGATCGGTGACCCGCACCTGAGATTCTTCCGTGATGCGCCGCAGCTCGGCACAACTGAGATCGCGTCGGCGTCTTCGCCTCGGTCGCGCCGATACTCACGACGTACCCGAGCACGTCGATTCCGAACGGCCGCAGGAGCTCCATCGCAAGCGCGCCAATCGCAACCCGCGCAGTAGTCTCGCGAGCCGAGGCGCGCTCGAGCACGTCGCGAATATCGTCAAGGTTGTATTTGAGCACGCCCGCAAGATCGGCGTGGCCCGGCCGCGGCCGCGTGATCACCTTGGCCTCGCCCGCGTCGGCCGGATCGGCGGACATCCGTTTTTCCCAGTTCTTGAAATCGCGATTCGCGATGATGAACGTCACCGGGCTGCCCATCGTGCGCCCGAAGCGGATTCCCGAGACCGGACGAACCTCGTCCTTTTCAATCAGCATCCTGCCGCCGCGGCCGTAGCCTTTCTGGCGGCGCGCGAGCTGATGGTTGACGCGCGCGAGGTCGATTTCGAAGCCGGCGGGGACGCCCTCGACCACCGCGACGAGTTCGGGGCCGTGCGATTCACCGGCGGTGAGAAAACGGAGCATCGATTAAATTCCCCTCCCGGCCGCGTAGCTGCTTCACCGGGGCATCACGATTCAACCATTCCGGACGATGGCTTGGAAGCAGGTGCGCGGCGGTTGCTCGCGCGCGATTCGGGAGTAGATTGCACTCGGCACCGCGCCTTGAGCGGACCCCCTTTGATGCAGGCGAAAGTGGTAATCGTCGGAGCGGCGCACGGCGTCGATCAACTGACATACGATATTCCGCCCGCGCTCGAGGGCCGCGTCGCACCCGGGCATCGCGTGCTGGTGCCGCTGCGCTCGCGCAAGGTCACGGCGGTGGTGCTCGAAGTCGCAGAGGCGCTGAATGCGGGCGCGCTCAAGCCGATCACGGAGCTGATGGAGCCGCAGCCGCTGTTCGATGCCGCGCATCTGAAGCTGCTTGAGTTCCTGGCGAGCTACTACATGGCGCCGCTCGGCGACGCATACCGCAGCGTCATTCCTTCGGTCGCGCGCGTCGAGTCGCGCGGCGAGTATCGTCTGGCTCTGACGCCGGACGTGCTGCGCTCCGCGGCGCTCAGCAAAGTCGAGCGCAAGATTATCGATCTCATTTCGCGCCGTCCCGCGCTTGCGAGCCGGCTCGACAAGCTCGGCCCGCCCGGCGAGGTTCGCGCCGCGCTCGCGCGCCTGCAGGGCGAAGGGATTGTCGAACGTCACGACGCCACCCGCGGACGGCATCGCGAGCGCGAGGAATTCTTCGCACGCATATCGCCGGCAGCGCAGACTCCAGCGTTGCGCGGCCCCAAGCAGCGCGAGGTTTACGCGCTCGTCGCTGCTGCCGGCGAAGCGGGACTCGCGCTCGACGGGCTGGCAGTGCAGATTCGCGGCGCGGGCGCGATCCTGAAATCGCTCGCGCGCCGCAAACTCCTCGAGCTCGCGCCCATCGCGGAAATCGCCGCCGAGCCCGCGCGCGTCGCCGGCTTCGAGTTGAGCGACGAACAAAAGGTCTCGGTAGACGCGGTCGCGCCTGCCGTTTTCCAGTCCCGTTTCGAGACCTTTCTTCTGTGGGGTGTAACAGGCAGCGGCAAGACCGAGGTTTATCTTCATCTCGCCGCACGCGCGCTCGCGGCTGGGCGGCAGGTGCTCGTGATGGTGCCCGAAATCGCGCTCGCCGACGAAGTTGTGCGCTCGTTTCGCGCACGCTTTGGAGCGCTGGTTGCGGTCGCTCACAGTGCGCAGAATGTGAGCGAACGGTGGTCAAGCTGGATGAGCGCAATCGGTGGCGCGGCGCGAATCATGATTGGCCCGCGCTCGGTCATCTTCGCGCCGATTCGCGACGCGGGGCTGATTATCGTCGATGAAGAGCACGACGCCGCGTACAAGAACGAAGAGGGCATTCGTTATCACGCGCGCGATCTCGCGGTCGCGCTTGGCGGCTACAGCCGATGCCCCGTCGTGCTGGGCTCGGCGACTCCATCGACCGAGTCGTTCGCGAATTCGCGCCGCGGACGCTACCGGCTCCTGCGCCTTGCGCGGCGCGCGAATGATCGCGCGATGGCGGATGTCGAGATTGTCGATCTGCGCCGAGCGATGCCCCCGCCGCTCGCGGCTCCTGCCGAGTCCGCGCGTAATGGCGCGGCACCGCCCGTCAAACCGTCCGCGCCCGCCGACGTGGTTCCGCTTTCGCCCGTGCTGATCGAAGCGATCCGAGCGAACCTCGCGGCGGGCGGACAGGCGATGGTGTTTCTCAATCGGCGTGGGTTTCACAATTTCCTGCAATGCAGTCTATGCGGCAATGTGATCGCGTGCGCGAATTGCAGCGTCAGCATGACGTTTCACATGCGCGACCGCTCGCTTCGGTGCCACTACTGCGGCAGCCACAGCCCGGCGCCGGACGTCTGCCCCGAGTGCAAAGGCTACGGACTCTCCGGCCAGGGTTTCGGCACCGAGCAGCTAACGTCGGCTCTTGAAGCAATCTTCCCCGATGCGCGCGTCGACAGGATGGACAGCGACACCAGCGGAAAGCGCGGGGCGCGCGCGCGAATCCTGGCGGCGCTGCGCGCGGGTGAGATCGATATCCTGGTCGGCACGCAGATGATCACCAAGGGGTTCGATTTTCCCGGCGTCACCCTCGCTGCCGTAGTGCTGGCCGATATGGGACTCAACATGCCCGACTTTCGCTCCGCCGAGCGCACCTTCCAGGTGCTGACCCAAGTCGCCGGCCGCGCAGGCCGCGGCGAGCGCGCGGGCCGGGTGATTATCCAGACGCGCGCGCCGCACCATTACAGTGTCCGCGCGGCGCAGGGGCAGGATTACGCGCGCTTCGTGCGTCGCGAGCTCGAGCTGCGCAAGGAGCTGGGCTATCCGCCGTTCGCGCGCCTCGCGATGGTCCGGATCGAGGGCGAGGATTCGCGCCGCGTCGCGCAAGTCGCGGCGGCCGCTGCGCAAGCGCTCACGCGCGCCTCGGCGTCGCCGGAGATTGTTCGCGTGCTGGGACCGTCGCCCGCGCCGATCGAGCGGATCAAGCAGCGCTACCGCTGGCAGGTGATGCTAAAATCCAAGGAGCTGCGCCCGATGCGCGCGGCGCTCGCGGCGATGCGCGCCGAGATTGGTCCGATGGCCGAAGAGCACCGCGTCTATCTGATCATCGATATCGATCCGGTGCGGATGCTATAGGCGCGGAGAAGTCTCGAAAGCAGGAACCGGTGATGCAACCAGGTCATGACGCCGTGCCGCGGGCGCGGCACAGTTTCGATGTGCGAATGGAAGACGGCGCGATCATCCGCGTGCGCCAGCATGGCGTTCCCGGCGGGCCGCGCATTGTCTTGAGCCACGGCAACGGCCTTGCGATCGACGGCTACCTGCCGTTCTGGGGGCCGCTATGCGCGCGTTATGAAGTCGTGTTGTTCGATTTCCGCAATCACGGCCACAACCCGTTGCATCGCGAGGACGCGCATCTGTGGACCCATTTCGTGACCGACATGGAGACGGTGTTCACGGCGATTCAGCGTGAGCTCGGCACGAAGCGCACCGCGGGCGTGTTTCATTCGCTCTCCGGCGTGACCGCCGCGATGCACGCGCGCAAGTACGGCAAACGCTTCGAGGCGCTGGTGCTGTTCGATCCGCCGATGTTTCCGCCTGAGGGTCATCGGCTGCGCGGCAATCAGGCGGAGGACAAGAACTCGCTCGCCGGCCGCGCGCGGCGGCGCACTGAACGCTACGCCGATCCGTCGATCCTCGCCGCGCAATTTCGCAAATACAATCCGCGCTGGCGGCCCGAGGCCTACGAGCTGATGGCGCGCGCGACGCTGCGCCACGACACTCGCGCCGGCGACTGGATTCTCGCCTGCCCGCGCGAGTTTGAAGCCAACGTGTTCTCGATCGTCGCCGATCCGAGCCTGTGGAACGCGATGGGCTCCCTGCCGGTGCCGGTCAAACTGATTTGCGGCGATCCGGATCTCATAGGCGTGATGCCGCCGGCGCTGATCGGCCGCGAACTCGCGCGCGAGCACGGCCTGCCCTACGAATCGATCCCGGGCACGACGCATTTCCTGCAAATCGAAAAACCCGAAGAATGCACCCGCGCGATGGAATCATTCCTCGCCAAGTACAATCTCGCCGCACGATAAGGGAGTTGAAAAATCGCTGTGCACCTCATTGTGAGAGGGCGTCGATGCCCAGGGCGAGATTCCTTGCGGAGATTGCCGTACGCCATGACGCCCACGACGCTCTACGCATTGCCGGCTCGCGCTCGGAATGACACAAAAGTCGAGAGACGTTCATTCCGATCGGAGGCAGCGGAGAGGTGTCATTCCGAGCCGTAAGCGAGGAATCCCGAGGCGGCCATGCTCCGCGTCAACATCACATGCAGCGGCGCTCGCGATCGGGATTGCCTTCGGCCTTGCTCAGGAAGGCTCTCGCGCGTCGGCGAAAGCCACGCGCGAGGGAATGAGCAATCGAGCGATGGGCCCTGCGGCTTTCGAGCGGGCGGGCGCTTTGATAGATTTTTCGATCCTAGACGTAACGTAGATGGCGCTGTTAAAAATCCGGAAATTTCCCGACGAGTCGCTCAAGACGGTCGCCAAACCGATTGAGAATATCGACGGCAAAATCAATTCACTCATCGACAGCATGGCGCAGACGATGTACTCCGCGCCCGGCGTCGGCCTGGCCGCGCCGCAGGTGGGAGAGTCCAAACGGATCGTGGTGCTCGACACCAATCACGACGAGCCCGGCAAGAATCTGCTCAAGCTCATTAACCCACGCATCGTCGAGTCCGAGGGCAAAGTCGTCTGGGAAGAGGGATGCCTGTCTGTGATCGATTACTCCGCCGACGTTGAGCGCGCCGCGCGGGTGCTGGTTCGCGCGTGGACTCCCGATCAGGAAGAAATCGAGATCGAAGCCGACGATCTGCTCGCGGTCGCGCTGCAGCACGAGATCGATCATCTCGACGGCAAGCTGTTCATCGATCGAATCAGCCGGATCAAGCGCGAGCTCTACCGGCGCAAGCTCAAGAAGCTGATCAAGGATGGCAAGGCCGACGAACGTCCCCCCTCCAAGGTCAGGATCTGAAATCGGATCGCCGCTGAAAATAGTTTTCATGGGCACGCCCGCGCTCGCGGCGCATATTCTCGACCGCCTGGCGTCGCGGGCCGACCCGCGCTTCAGCGTCGTCGCCGTCGTGACCCGGCCCGACGAGCCGCGCGGCCGCGGAATGGCGCTTGCCCCGAGCGAGGTCGGCACGGTCGCCGCACGGCATAAGCTCCCGGCGCTGAAGCCGGTAAAAGTTCGCACCCCGGAATTTCTGGTCGAGATCAAATCGTATGATCCCGATCTGCTTGTGGTTGCGGCGTATGGAAGAATTCTGCCGCAGCCGATTCTTGACGCGGCGAAACTCGCGCCGATCAATGTCCACGCCTCACTGCTGCCGCGCTTTCGCGGCGCCGCGCCGATCGAGGGCGCGATTCTTTCAGGCGACGCCGAGACGGGTGTTACGATCATGCGCATCACGGCTGTGATGGATTCCGGACCGATCATTCTACGCCGCGCGATTCCGATCGCATCCGACGACACGCAGGGTTCTCTTAAGTCGAAGCTCGCCGAACTCGGCGCCAGCGCGTTGCTCGATGCGCTCGATCTCTACGCGCGCGGCGCCGCGGTTGAGACGCCGCAGGACGAATCGCTCGCGACTTACACCAAGCAAATCCGCAAAGAGGACGCGGTGATCGACTGGAGCGCCGACGCGGCGCGGATCGAGCGGATGACGCGCGCGTTCGATCCGTGGCCGGTCGCGCGGACGACGCTCGGCGGTGCGCCGATACTCATCTGGCGCGCGCGCGTCGCCGAATCCGGGCACGAATCCTCGGCGGCGCCGGGAACGCTCGTCGTCGTCAAGCCCGAGCCGATCGTGCGATGCGGCCGTGGAGCGCTCGCGCTGCGCGAGGTTCAGGCGCCGGGGCGCAAGCGGATGCCCGCGGCGGATTTTTTCAACGGACGCCAGGTCGCGCCCGGCACGCGGCTCGGCGGATGAGCCCTCCTGTCAGGCATCCGCCCGCGCGCGCGGCCTCGCCGCGTTCCACCGACGAGGGTTTGCATGCGCGGCGAATCGCACTCGATATTCTGCTCGAAGTCGAGTACCGCGGCGGATACGCCGACGCACTTCTCGGCGGAAAAATCGCATCGCTCGATCCTGCCGATCGCCGCTTGGTGACGCGCTTGGTCCTTGGCACGCTCGCGTGGCGCGGGCGGCTCGATTACGAGCTCGAGCGGATGACGGAGCGCAAGCTCGCGCAAATCCAGCCCGAGGCGCTCGAAATCATGCGGATGGGTCTGCTGCAGCTCCGGTTTCTCGATCGGATGCCGCAGCATGCCGTCGTTTCCACTACCGTCGAACTTGCCAAGCGCAACGCCGGGACCAAGGTTGCCGCGGGATTTATCAACGCGATAATGCGCCGCGCGACGCGCGAGCAAATGGCGATGCCCCCGCGCGAGCCCGAACTGCCGCACTACCTCGCGATCGCGTATTCGCATCCGCGATGGCTCGTGGAGCGGTTCATCGAATGGTTCGGCGCCGAAGACGCCGAGCGCCTGATGGCCGCCGATAACGAGGCTGCGCCCAACGTGATCCGGCTGAATCTCGTGCGCGGGTCGCGTGCGGAAATAATCGAGCGGCTCTCTGCCGAAGGTTTCCAGATGGGCAGCGGCGGCCACGCGCTCGAAACGATCGTGCTGGCCAGCGCCGCCCGCTTCGATTCCGAGGCCTATCGCGCCGGGCTGTTCGTCGCCCAATCGGAGGCCTCGCAACTCGTGGCGCGGATGCTCGCGCCGCGCGCGGGCGCGGTGATTATCGATCTGGCGGCGGCGCCTGGCGGCAAATCGACGCATCTGGCGGAGCTCGCGGGCAAGGACGCGCGGATAATTGCGCTTGACCGAAATCATGGCGGACTCAAGAACGCGCGCGAACTCGCCGCGCGCCTCAGGCATCCGAATATCGAATTCGTCCGTGCCGACGCGACGGCCGCGCTTCCGTTTCCCGCGCGCAGTGCAGACTTCATTCTGCTCGATGCGCCGTGCACCGGACTCGGCACGTTGCGGGAGCATCCGGAGATCAGATGGCGCGTGCAGTCTGGCGATCCCGCGCGGATGGCGATTGTGCAGTCAGCGATGCTCGCGAACGCCGCGGAGATTCTCCGGCCGGGCGGAGCGCTGGTTTATTCCGTATGCAGCCTCGCGCCCGAAGAGGGCGAGGGCGTAATACGAGAATTTCTTGCCGCGCATCGCGAGTTCGAAATCGATCGAGCGCCCGCGATTCGCGCCGAAGCGCCGGGCCTCTTCGACGACGCCGGTTTCATGCGCACGCGGCCTGACCACGGCGGCCTCGACGGCTTCTTCGCCGCGCGCCTCGTCAGAAGGTCGCCGTCCTGATCAATCCTATTGCCCGGAAGCTCGCAGAGTGTGCACGGTTCGCAGAGCGAGATTCTGGATCGCGTGACTCTCTCGCTGGCCCAACGCCATCACGCCCAGTCCCAAAACGATGACGGCCACCGATACCGCCGCCACGCGATAGAAAATCGGCTTGCTGCGAATCTGGCCGTAGACGATCGGAATATCGATAAGCGCGCTCGCCATCGAGGTGAGCACTACCGCCATCCCCGCGCTGTCGGGCGATATGCTCCCCGTCGCCGCGAGTGCCGCTGCGGTTGCGGTGGTGCTCGCGCTGCTCACCAGTCCCCCGACAATACTGAGCGCGAGGAATCCCGTCGTGCCAAGATAGCGCTCGGCGAGAGTGCCCGCGGCGGCGATAGCGAGGAACATCGCGGCGAACTTCAGTACGTGCGGCAGCGAGATCGGCGACGAGAGGGAAAGCTGAGACACCGGATTGTCGCGCCGTCGCCCATGGAACCAAACCACCACTAGTGCGGCCAGCGTCATGGCGGCGAGCGGAAGCAGCGCGGTGCCGACCGCCATCGGCGCGAAGATCGCGAGAATCACGAGGTTGCGCAGGAACATCGCAACGCTGGTGACCATGATCACGCCGACCGCCATCAGCGGCGAGCTCTCCGCTTCTCGGAACAGGCCCGAGAGCTCGGCCGCCGCCGCGGTGCTGTTCACCAATCCGCCAAGGAAGGCCGCGTAGAACGTGCCGCGCGTGCCGTATAGCCGCAGCATCAGGTAGTTCGCAAATCCGAGCCCCGCGATCACAACCACGATCAGCCAGGATTGTTTTGGATTGAGCAGCGCGAAAGGATCGACAAATCTATCGGGCAGCAGCGGATAGATGACGAAGGTCAGCAAGCCCAAGAGCACCGCGCTGCGAATCTCTTCCGGCTGCAGGCCGCCCGCGAAACGCGACAAGCCTTCTTTCCACGCCAGCAGCATCGTCATCGCGATCGCCGCCGTGATTGCCGTGAAATAATGTCCTTGCCCGATCAGCGCGCCGAGCATCAGCGTCACCAGCAGCGCGGCCGAAGTGGTTATTTCCAGCGGAGCGTCGCGATCGATCACGTACGCTGAATCGCGCGCTCTCGCGGCGGGGTTTGCTTCAACCGGTTCGAGCCGCCAATTCTTTACGAGGTGATGCACATTCAGAAGGATCACGAGCAGAAAGGTTCCGCAAAGAGCCGCGATGAGAAGGTCGGGCGCGACAAGGCAGGTCAGGGTCCCGAGCAACGCGATAATCGCGAAGGTGCGGACGCCAACCGCCTTCTGCGCCCACTCTCGCTCCAGTCCGACGAGCAGTCCGACGGCGACGGCCAGCGCGATTTTCGACGCAACGTCCGCGCGGGCGAAGGAACTAACAACAACGGGCGTCAAGTCTTCCGAACCTCCTCCAACAAAAGCATCACGCAGGCAGTGCGCCTGCAAAAGTGAATACGCCACCGCGCCAGCCGAGAGCGGCGGTCGCATGATGCGATCTTCTCGGCGACGATCGATTAAATTGCTTGCTGACAGAAAGGAGGTGGCCGCAGGAACATCGCGAGGTAAATCAGAAGCTCGCGGACGCCGTCGTCGGCGCAGAGTAAAACGAAGCCACCGATCAAATGAGGACGAAGGCCGGCAACGGCCAATAACCCCACGACCGCTGCCAGCGCCATCGCGCCGTCCACCGCCGCAAGAACTCGCGCTGGCTGGCCGCTGTCGGGCCGCAGATCGCCGTGCAGGATGTGGCTCGCGGGGAAGACGGAGAGGTTATCGTATCTGGCGAGTTGAACGTGGAGGCTGAGCGCGAACGTAAACAGAAGCATCAACACGATGAAAGGTTCTGATCGAAGCGGTGAACCTCTTACCGACATTGAAAGCTTTTCGATGCCGAGCCTCACACAATCGAAGCTACGGTCGCATCTGCAATCAGTCAATAGAAAAGACCCCGCGCGAGCGGCGCGGGTCGTCACCGCGGCGTGCGCGATGATAGACTGATCGCGACGACAGAAAGTTCTGCTGCGAAACATTCAGATGGAAACTGCGGTCCGCACAGGCAAGGACGCGCGGATGGCGGTTGTGCAATCAGCGATGCTCGCGAACGCCGCGGAGATTCTCCGGCCGGGCGGCGCGCTGGTTTATTCCGTATGCAGCCTCGCGCCCGAAGAGGGCGAGGGCGTGGTGCGAGAGTTTCTCGCCGCGCATCGCGACTTCGAAATCGATCGAGCGCCCGCGATTCGCGCCGAAGCGCAGGACCTCTTCGACGACGCCGGTCTTATGCGCACCCGCCCCGACCACGGCGGCCTCGACGGCTTCTTCGCTGCGCGAATAGTTAGAAAATCCTGATAAGATCTGACCTTCTGATGACGCGAAGATGCGCTTTTTGGTGCGCAGCGGCAGTTTCTGCGCGCCAGGCCGTTGCGCTGCCGCGCACCTTGATTGGAAAATGCTCTTTGCGGGCGGCGCGGATTCTCTTAGATTGATTGGTGGGGGTTCAAGCGTTCCGAATGGCGAAGCACCGCCGAATCTCAGTCGCGTGGATATCGAACGGCCTGCGCGTTTCGGCTGTCGCACGCACGGCCGCTAGCATCCCAGTGCTCGCGGCGCTTGCCATCGTCGGACTTGCAGGGTGTTCGGCTCAGAATCCGGCTCCCGATTTCGCCCGCTCATCATCTCAGTCTGGTGCCGCGCTCTACCCATTGGGCGCGAATCCGGTTATTGCGCCGCACGTCGAAGTGGCGTCGTGGTACGGTTCCGGATTCCAAGGGCATCCGACCAGCACTGGCGAGAGCTTCAATGAATATGGCCTCACCGCCGCGTCCAAGACTCTTCCGCTCGGAAGCACGGTGCGCGTGACCAATCCCGCCAACGGACGCTCGGTCAATGTACGGATTAACGATCGCGGCCCATATGTGCGCGGTCGCTCGCTCGATCTCTCCAAGCGCGCGGCACAGAGCCTCGGGATCACGGGCACCGGTGTAGCTCCGGTGTTGGTTGCCTCATCCGAGGCGGCGCCCATTCGAATACATTATTCGCCGCCTCACGGAGTCGCCGCCAGGACCTACCGGCCTGCGCATCACACGGCGGAGCATTCGGCGATGCGCTGGAGCCGGTCGAGCGCACATCGGCAGCCCGTTTACCGCATCGTGCGCACGTATCATTGGCGGCGGCATTCGCGGACGGTCTGGAATCCGGTTGGCGCGTGGATCGAGAGTTCGCTCTCTACACTCTGAATTTCTGATGCGAATGGCAGTGTTCCCACTGGTTCGCTTTCCGCGCTCTCCGGAATCAGCTAATTGGTCTATGCAGCGCGAATCGCATGCTGATCTCTGACCGAAAGAGGGCGAATTCATGGATACCGCGGCAAGTACCCGACTCAAAAGACTCGACGAGGCGATCAGCCGCCACGTGCGGCCCGATTCGTTCCCGCTCGGAATCCGGATGCTCAAGCCCGGCGAGCCCGTGCCCGAGGGCTTGCGTATCCCGAGCAAGAGCATGGGCGAGCACTGGATCGTATGCCAATCGATCGGAGTCGCGCGACGCTACGGATGGGGAATCGCGGTGGGAAAGGAGGACGTGATCTGTCCGCTCTCCGCGATCGCATTCGGATTTCGCAAACCCAACGATGAATACCTGCGTGGCTTCGCCTCGACCGGGATGTACTGCGAGAACGAGGAAGCGGCCACGCGGCTCGAAGCAGGAGTCTGGCACTTCGAGCCGGGCAGCTACGATTACGTCTGCGTCGCGCCGCTTGCCCGCGCGACCTTCGAGCCGCACGTCGTCGCGGTGTATGCCAACAGCGCGCAGGTGATGCGGCTGGTGAACGCCGCCCTCTACACCCGCGGCGGAAGAATCGAAAGCACGACCGGAGGGCGGCTGGATTGCGCGGAAATAGTAATTCAGACGATGACCACCGCCGCGCCCAAGGTGATTATTCCGTGCAACGGAGATCGTGTATTCGGGATGGCGCAGGACACAGAGATGGTTTTCGCGTGTCCGTGGGCGTTCGTAGACGAACTCTTAAAGGGACTCGAAGGTACCTACAAGGGAGGCGTGCGCTATCCGATTCCGGTGGCGATGCGAGGCACGGTCACGATGCCGAAGCATTACCAGGAGCTGCTGACAATGCTCGAGAAGCGCGATACCAAGTAGCATTGGCGCGTCACTGAGTAATTTAAATTTCCGATCCCTACTGAGAATTTACTGAGAAATAAAAACGGGCGGCCCGCACAATGGGTCGCCCGTTTTGTCGACTACTATAATCCGTGCGCTTAGTCCTGGGCGGGCGGCGCGGACTCAGACTGCTGCGAGCTGTTCTGATGCATCAGTGAGTGCATCTGCTGGTGCAGCGATTGCATCTGCGTATAAGTCGAGCCGGCCTGCGCGAGCTGCGTCGGCGTCAGGACTCCGCGAATCTGGATCGCGGTCTGAATGAAGGCCTGGTCGATCTGGCTCTGAATCTGCTCGTTGGCGGTGACCAGCGGCGAGATATCAGAGGCTGAAACCGTCCCGGCCGACAAGTACTTGGCGGCTACCGCCTCGCGGCCGGCGTGCAGTTGCTGAAACAGGGGTTTCAGCGTCGCGAATTGAGACTTCATGATCGTATGAATCTGTTGGCGCTGCGACGAAGTCAGATTTGCCGAGTGCAGGACCTGCGGCAACGGGATGCCGACGGCGCTGCCGCCTCCGTGCCCGTGCATATGTGCCATGGCCGGAGCGGCGGTTATCGCGAGCGCAAAAACTCCCGCAGCGAGTCCAATCCATCGTGCTTTCATTTCCTTATATCTCCTTAACTTCCGTGAAAGTTGATTCCTCAAATTCAGTTTTTGACAATCCGAGCGGGGGTTCGGACGCCCAGCCTGCCCGGGGAGGGGGGCAGGTCAATCGCTGCGCGCGGAGCCTGCTGCCGGAGACATCCTCGTCCCCGCTCTTGATAGGGTAGACGCACCTGGTTCCGCCGAGTTGCGCGGGCGTCAGGACTGCCCAATGTATTATACTTTCAGCAGTGTTATGGCCGTCCCGATGAGAGTACCCGTCGTCCGATGACCGCAACTCCGGAATCCGCGCCGCGTCTGGCACGTATAGGAAGATAGTGGGAAATCCATGCCTCAAGCCTGAGCATCCCGTCTCGATCGTGCTTCGCGCACAGTCCGGGGATGAAACCGCGCTCGAGGAGTTGGTTACGCTCTACCAGGAGAGAATCGGCGGGTTCGTTTACTCGATCCTCGGGGATCCCGAGGCGATTCCTGATACCTGCCATTCGGTGTTCGTCAAGATGATCGTCGGACTAAAGCGGTTGCGCGAACCCGCGAGCTTCGAGCCGTGGCTGTTCAGAATCGCGCGCAACGCCTGCAACGATTTCCTGCGCCGCAAGCGGATGCGCCAGATCTTCGTTCCCTTCGAGCGCAAGCACGAGCAGGTCGCCGCTCCCGCGCATCCCGAGCGCGACAGCAGGCTCGACGCGATGCGCCGCGCAATCGGCGCGTTGCCGGCACGTCAGCGCGAATTGATTTCCTTGCTCCAGGATCATGACTGGAGCTACGAGGATTTGGCGCGGGTCACGAATACTACAGTAGGTTCGGTAAAGTCGCGTCTGTTCCGCGCGCGCGAATTTTTACGCGAGAAAATCACCGCGGATGAGCTGCGCGAGATCCAGCGCGAGCCGGCTAACGCCGGCCACCGCACCGCAGCAAATCCGTCTGAGGAATCAAATGACTACTAGATTTGGATACTCACAACGCCGCGAAGCGGGACGTCATCTGCCGCCTGGTTTTTCGAGCCGGGTAGTCGCCGACGCACGCGCGCTCGCGCGAGGCTCGGGCGAGCGGCGCCTGATGGCGATAACCGGTGCGGCCTGTATCGCATTGGTGATCGCGGGACACCTGGCGATTACCGCGGCCACCAGCCGCGCGAACCTTGAGCAATGGTCCAGCACCACGAATCAAATCGTCGCGCTGGAAGAAACCCCATGAGCGATCGCCTCCAGACCATCATCATCACGGTATTGCTATTCGTCAGCGGACTACTGATCGGAGTATGGACTCAGCGCAGCCGTCCGTTTCCTCCCCCGCCGATTCCGCTGATGGGCGAGTTCGAGGGCCCGCGCGTGCTGGGCGAATACCCGCATCATCATTCCCATCGCTTTGAGCGCGAATTTTTCGGCAAAGGACATATGTCGCCCGAGGAAATGCGCACCAAACTTGCTGAGCTCGAGCCGCGGATCAAGGCGTTCCAGGCCAACCTCGCCAATATCGAGAGCGACTTCCGCAAGGGCTTCGATGCGATCCTTACTCCTGCGCAGAAGACCAAGCTCGACCAGATCACCGCGGACCGCCATCATCGCTTTGATGACGGTCCGATGCCCGGATGCGCCGGCGAACTCGGAAAGCCGCTCATTCCGATCGTGATCTATCGTCCGCTGCTCGACCGGATGACCGAGATGCTGACGCTCACGTCGGTGCAGCACGATCAGCTCGAGACCCTGCTGGTCGAGCGGCGCACGCGCTTTCTGAAATTCATCGACGACAATCCGCCCCCGAGCTTCAGCCTGCGCTATATGATTGGCCGCGGCTCCGCGCCGAGCGGCGCCGCAGCCAGCGAAGCCGCATCGCCTGCTCCCCCCGAGCCTCCCGCCACTGACTGATTCGATCGCGGGATCTCGCGGCGCGGCCCGCGCGAGGCTATCTTGTGCGCATGGAGCGACAAGACAAAATCGCGCCGTCGGTACTCTCCGCCGACTTCGCGCGCCTGGGCGAAGAGGTCGCGCGCGTCGAGCGCGCCGGCGCGGACCTGATTCATTTCGACGTGATGGACGGGCATTTCGTGCCCAATATCTCGATTGGCGTGCCGGTCCTCGAATCGCTGCGCAAGGTGACGCGGTTGCCGCTCGACGCGCATCTGATGATCGAGAATCCCGAAAAGTACGTCGAGGTCTTCGTCAAGGCAGGCGCAAATTCCGTCTCGGTCCACGCCGAGGTCTGCAACGACATCCCCGCGATGGCGAAGCGGCTGCATGACCTGGGCGCACGCGCGTCGATCGGCATCAATCCCGAAACCGACGTTGAGCGCGTACTGCCGTTCGCCGAGCATCTGGATATGATCCTGATCATGAGCGTGCATCCGGGCTTCGGCGGCCAGAGTTTCATCCCCGGCGCGCTCGACAAGCTGCGCGTCGTCAAGCGAGAGCTCGACCGGCGCGGCCTCGCGATCGATATCGAGATCGACGGCGGAGTTAAGCTCGACAATATCGCCGACGTGAAGGCGGCCGGCGCCAACGTATTCGTCTCCGGCTCCGGCATCTTCGGCCATCCGGACTACACCGTGATCATCGACGAGATGCGCGACCAAATCGCGCACGCCGCCGCATCGCCGTCGCGGAAGTAACCGCCAAACGGTTCGTTTAGTCGCGCGTGGCTGCCGCGCGTGATGAATGACAGATTTGTGCGCTCTCGCGCCGAAAAGGTGCCGATGCTATAACAATCCTTCTGCGCGTTCCCGGCGTGGCATTACGGAATCGGGGTGTAGCTCAGCCTGGCCAGAGCACTGCGTTCGGGACGCAGGAGTCGCTGGTTCAAATCCAGTCACCCCGACCATCCTCTTCCCGCCGCGAACCCAAGTCATCATGCTTACCCTCATCGTTCTGGTAATCGGCGCATACCTGATCGGATCGATCCCGTTCGGCGTGATCGTCGGCCGGATGCGCGGATTCGACCCGCGCGCGGTCGGCTCGGGAAATATCGGGATGACCAACGTCGCGCGCGCGGGCGGCATGAGCGCCGCGATCATCACGTTCGTGGGCGATGTCCTCAAAGGAGCATTGCCTGTGCTCTTCGCGCGTGTGGCCGGCTTTGGACCCGCCGCCATAGCATGGACCGCGATTGGCGCCTTCGTCGGCTCGATCTGTTCGGTCTTCCTCCGCTTTGGCGGCGGCAAAGGCATTTCCGCCGCGCTCGGGATCTGGCTCGTGATCTCGCCGCTGGCCGTGCTGATCGCCGGGAGCGCCTTTGCGATTGTCTTCGCGATCTTCCAGATCGTGTCGCTAGCGTCGCTGACCGCCGCGATCGTGATGCCGCCGGCCGTCGCTATCCTGCACCTCCCAAGTCCCTTCCTGTTGCTCGCTATCGTCATAACCGCGCTGATACTCCTGCGATTTCACGGGAATATCGCGCGGCTGATTCGCGGCGAGGAACCGCAGTTTCGGCCCTGGGCGAAGTCCGATGCCCCGGCGTGAGGGCGATGCCTGCCGATTCATCGTTAGCCCGCTCGATGGGCACAGCTAAGGGCGAAATCGACATCCGCGAGGTCAATTTGGGCCGTCCGCGATGGCATCGCGATTGCCTGTCGATAGACGGGACCGGCGCCCGCGGCGGGCACTTGCGCAACCCACCCGGAAGGGGAAAAGGTAAAGCAGCCTTCGCGTGAATGCCTGAGCGCCGTGCTGCCCCGCTAAGGGACTGAAAGGAGCCATATGAATCAGGAAGTGATCTGGATGGTCGAGGCGATCATCAAGCCGTTCAAGCTCGACGAAGTCAAAGAAGCCCTCTCCAGTATCGGGGTGCAGGGCCTTACGGTTAGCGAAGTGAAAGGTTTCGGCCGCCAGAAGGGACACACGGAACTCTATCGTGGCGCCGAGTATGTGGTCGATTTTCTGCCCAAGGTGAAGCTCGAGATCGTCGTTGCCGACGCGCTTTTGAGTCAAGTGGTCGAAACGATCGAACGCGCGGCCCGCACCGGCCGAATCGGCGACGGAAAGATCTTCGTGATGCCGATGCAGGAAGTCGTCCGAATCCGCACCGGCGAACGCGGCGCCAGCGCCCTCTGACCGCGCCCGCTCGCAGCCAATCAAAGAATCCCCCACGGCGGTTGGTCGTCCAACCGCCGTGTTTTTCATCCGCCTCTGATCCCTCGCCCTGAAGAAACTGTCGATAAATGCCGAATTCTTGTCCGTCATCCTGAACGAAGGCTGCCCCTTTCGGCGATGCTCAGGGCAGGCTCTGTGAAGGATCTCCGCGAAGCGATTAGTGCGAATGACCCAGAGGGGTTGCACTAATCGCTTCGCGGAGATCCTTCGCCTACGGCTCAGGATGACAACAGCGGCGGGTTTGCGAAAAAATCGACATCCTCCTGAAAGGGAGAGGTTAGGTGAGGGACCGATCCGCGCGCGGCATCGCCGCGCGCTTTAAATCCTGCCGCTGGAGATCTGCGACGCTTCCTGGGCGAGGTGAAATTCTGGATTCGTGTAGCTATACATCCTTGAAGGCTTTCTTCTTTTGGGTTGATTCGATCGCGGCTTGGGCTGCCGCCAGGCGGGCTACCGGTAGGCGATACGGCGAGCAGGAGACGTAGTCGAGGCCTAAGCGGTGGCAGGTTTTTACGCTGGCGGGGTCGCCGCCGTGCTCGCCGCAGATTCCGATCTTGAGCTTCCTGTTCGATTTGCGGCCGCGCTCGATCGCGATTCGCATCAGCTCGCCGACGCCGCTCGCGTCGAGTTCCTGGAACGGATCTTTTTTGTAGATTCCGCGCGTCACGTAGTCGTTCAGGAACTTCGAGGAGTCGTCGCGCGACAGGCCGTAGGCCATCTGCGTCAGGTCGTTGGTGCCGAAGGAGAAAAATTCCGCCGACTCCGCGATCTCGCCCGCCATCACACAGGCGCGCGGCACTTCGATCATCGTGCCGATCGTAAAGGCAACCTTCGTGCCGGTCTCCGCGAATACTTCCTTGGCCACCTCGCGAATCTCACCCGCAAGGATGTCGAACTCTTTCTTGTCGCCGATTAGCGGAAGCATGATCTCGGGCAACGCCTTGACGCCATTCTTGCGCAGCTCGCACGCCGCTTCGATAATCGCGCGCGCCTGCGCCTTGTAGATCTCCGGATAGCTGATGCCCAGGCGCGAGCCGCGATGCCCCAGCATCGGATTGAACTCGAACAGGCTGTCGCGGACCTGTTTCAGATGCGCGGGCGTGACGCCGATCTTCGCGGCGAGGTCCGCGATCTCGGCGTCCTCCTTGGGCAGGAATTCGTGCAGCGGCGGATCGAGCAGGCGAATCGTAACCGGCAGCGGCGCCATCTCCTTGAGGATGCCGACAAAGTCCTGGCGCTGCATCGGCAGGATTTTCGCGAGCGCCGTGGCGCGCTGCTTCGCGTTCTCCGCGAGGATCATCTGGCGCACCGCTTCGATCCGCTCGGGGTCGAAGAACATATGCTCGGTGCGGCACAGGCCGATTCCCTCGGCGCCGAATTCGCGCGCGACGCGCGCGTCGTTGGGCGTATCGGCGTTGGCGCGCACGCCGAGCTTGCGCGTCGCGTCGGCCCATCCCATGAATTTTTTGAGATGCGCCGGCATCTCGGGCTGCACCGTCGGCACGCGGCCGATAATCACCTCGCCCGCCGAGCCGTCCAGCGTCAGGTACTCGCCGCGGCGGACAACGTGGCCCTCGGCGCTGAGCGTTCCCGCGTTGTAGTCGATCTCGAGCGCGCTGCATCCCGCGACGCAGCACTTGCCCATCCCGCGCGCGACCACGGCGGCGTGACTGGTCATCCCGCCGCGCGCGGTGAGAATTCCCTCGGCCACCTGCATCCCGTGGATGTCTTCGGGCGAGGTTTCGACGCGCACGAGAATCACGGGACGGCCCGCGGCGCTGACGGCGACCGCCTCTTCGGCGGAGAATGCGACTTCGCCGAACACGGCGCCCGGCGAGGCCGGGAGTCCGCGCGCGATGACCTGCTTCTTCGCGCTCGGGTCTAATCGCGGATGCAGAAATTGATCGAGCGTCTCCGGCTCGACGCGCGTCAGCGCGACCTTGCGATCGATCAGCTTCTCGTCGGCCATATCGACCGCGATTCGAACGGCAGAAATCGCGGTGCGCTTGCCGTTGCGGGTCTGGAGCATGAACAGGCGTTCGCGCTCGATCGTGAATTCCATGTCCTGGCAATCTTTGAAATGGCGTTCGAGGCGCCCGCCGATCGCGACCAGCTCTTTGTAGGCTTTCGGAAAAGTCTCTTCGAGCGTCGAATGATCGCGCTTGCGTTCGGCCTCGCTCATCCCGACCCGCTCGGCCATCTTGCGCCCCGCGACAAGGCTGTTAGGACGCGGAGTGCGGACGCCGGCGACGACGTCTTCGCCCTGCGCGTTGGGCAGGAACTCGCCGTAGAGGCCTTTCTCGCCGGTTGCGGGATCGCGGGTGAAGGCGACGCCGGTCGCGCAATCGGAGCCGAGATTTCCGAACACCATCGATTGCACGGTGACGGCGGTGCCCCAATCGCCGGGGATATTGTTGATGCGGCGGTAGGTGATCGCGCGATCGTTGTTCCACGAGCCGAACACGGCGCCAATCGCCTCCCAGAGCTGCTCGTTCGGATCCTGCGGAAGGTCGCGGCCAACGCGGCGGCGGATCAGATCGCGGAACTCATCGACCAACTCGCGCAGATCATCGACTGAAAGATCAACGTCCTGCTTGACGCCGCGCGCGGCTTTCTTTTTGTCGATCAATTCCTCGAACGGATCGGCGTCGTTCTTGTTCTCGGGTTTGAGCTTTAAGACGACGTCGCCGTACATCTGGCAGAAGCGGCGATAGGAATCCCACGCGAAGCGCGGATTTCCGGAAACCGCTTCGAGTCCCTTCACGGTTTCGTCGGTGAGGCCCAAGTTGAGCACCGTGTCCATCATCCCGGGCATCGAGACTCGCGCGCCCGAGCGCACGGAGACCAACAGTGGATTGGTCGAGTCGCCGAATTTGCGCCCGAGCGCTTTTTCGACCCGCGCGACGCTTTTCTTGACGCCCTCGGCGAGGCCCTTCGGGTAAGTATTTTTGTGCGCGTAGAAGTAGTTGCAGACCTCGGTCGAAATCGTGAAGCCGGGAGGGACCGGCAGCTTGAGCGAGGCCATCTCGGCCAGGTTCGCGCCCTTGCCGCCCAGCAGATTACGCATCGCGGCGCGGCCCTCAGCCGCTCCCGCGCCGAAAAAGAAAATTTCAGGATGCACTCGAGCCATTTCAGGTATCGTCTCCAATCCCCGCGTCGGCGGGTCCGATAGTAACTGCCTTGATGTTACGGCAGTTCGATTTCTATTTGGTCCATCCGATCTTGTCGCTCACTACTTCGACCAGCCGCGCGATCGGCACGCGCTCCTGCGTGGTCGAGTCGCGATCGCGCAGCGTGACGGTGTCATCTTCCATCGTCTGATGGTCGATCGTCACGCCGTAGGGCGTTCCGACTTCGTCCTGCCGGCGATAGCGGCGGCCGATCGAGCCCGCCTGATCATACGCGGTCGTGAAGTGGCGCTGCAAAATCTCGCGCACCGCATTCGCCTTCTCGGGCTGCCCGCCTTTGCGCAACAGCGGATAGATCGCAACTTTGATCGGCGCGAGGCGCGGATCGAAGCGCATCACGATGCGCGCCTCGTTCTCGACGATGTCTTCATCATAGGCGTCGAGCATGAACGCGAGCATCGCACGGTCCACGCCGAGCGCGGGCTCGATCACCCACGGGCGGTAGCGCGTCTTCGCGTCTTCGTCGAAGTAGGTAAGGTCCTTGCCGCTGAACTTCGCGTGCTGATCGAGATCGAAGCTGCCGCGCTTGGCGACGCCTTCCAGCTCGCCCCATCCGAACGGATAGAGAAACTCGATATCGGTGGTGCCGCTCGAATAGTGCGAGAGCTCGTCGCTCGCGTGTTCGCGGCGGCGCAGATGCTCGGCCTTAAGGCCGTACTTCACATGCCAGTTGAAGCGGAAATCTGACCAGTAGGCATACCACTTCGCTTCCTCTGCGGTATCGGGGCGGATGAAAAACTCCATCTCCATCTGCTCGAACTCGCGGGTGCGGAAGATGAAATTTTCGGTGGTGATTTCGTTGCGGAACGATTTTCCGATCTGCGCGACGCCGAACGGCAGCTTGACGCGCTGGGTATCGACCATGTTCTGGAAGTTCGCGAAAATTCCCTGCGCGGTTTCCGGGCGGAGATAAACGACCGAGGCGGTGTCCTCGACCGGGCCGAGGAAAGTTTTGAACATCAGGTTGAAGTTGCGCGCCTCGGTCAGCTCGCCGCCACAATCGGGACATTTGCCGCCCGCGATCTTGTCGGCGCGAAAGCGATGCTTGCAAACTTTGCAATCGACCAGGGGGTCGGTGAAGTTCTGCAGATGCTGCGACGCTTCCCAGGTTTTCGGATGCTGAAAAATCGCGGAGTCGAGCCCGAGCACGTCGCTGCGGTATTGGACCATCTCGCGCCACCACGCTTCCTTGACATTGCGCTTGAGCTCGACGCCGAGCGGGCCGTAGTCGAAGGTCGAGCCGAGGCCGCCGTAGATATCGCTGGTGGGAAAGACCAATCCGCGCCGCTTGCACAGGTTGACCAGCTTCTCCATCGTGACCGCGTTTTTCCGCGGCGGATTTTCGTCAGACAAACTTCTCTCCCAAATTGATCGATTGCCGATCAGCTTTTTACGGCGTTCGTCGCGAGCGTGATAATCTCCGCGCTCGTGACCTTGCCGCGCGCGACTTCGAGTATCGCCACGGTCCCCGGCACGTTGACGAGGTTGTGCGGCAGCGTGGCGCTGCCGGGATTCACGACCAGGATCGAGCCGTAGCGCACGATACCCTCGACGTGGCTGTGCCCCTGCACGATCACGTCGACCGGGCCGCCGAAGTTGCGCTCGATCGCGCGGGCGAAAACCTCGTCTGAGGTTTCGTCGGGTGTCGGCACGGCATGCACGAGACCGATTCGCACGCCCTCGATCTCGAGCAGATGGGCCTCGCGTACGCGAGAGTCGGGATCGAGCCTGAAGCGATGGCCGTCAAGGCCCTCGTCGCCGTTGCCCATCGCGGCGATCACCGGCGCGATTTTGGCCAGCTCGTCGAGCACGCGATTCACATAGACGTCGCCGGCGTGCATCACCAAATCGACGCCGCGAAATACCTCGAAGACCTCGGCGGGCAGATGCTCGCAGGCTTCGGGGATATGAGTGTCGGAAATCAGACCGATTCGCATTTCGATACGTCCGGAGTGGAGATCCTCCGAAACGCGAAGGGTAAAGGCTATCATGGGAGGACGGCGGCGGCAATTTTGCCGAATTCGCGGCGCATCGGGAAGCGTGCTAAAAGCGCTCACGTGCATCGCGGATGCGCCGGAATGGGGATCGGCGCTGATGCTGGAGGAATCATGAAGGCATGGAAAATTCTCGCGGCGGCTGCCGCAATCGGAATGACGCTCGCGCTCGCGGGATGCGGTCATAAGCTGGTCGCTCTGCAAGGCGAGAAATCGGTGCCGATGTACCCGGACGAGCAGACATACACCAAGATCTCGTCGCTCAAGCAGCAGGGCGGCGTGCAGGGGATGCTGGGCAGCGTCGGGCAGGGGTTCGCGGCCAAGCAGATCGACGACCAGACGCCGGTCAAGGTGATCTCGACCGATGACAACGGCGCACAGGTGGAGATCATCGACGGTCCAATGAAGGGGCAGTCGGGCTTCGTCGCAAAGCAGAACCTGGAGTGAGCGGGTCGGCTCGCATCGGATGGCGATGATTTGAGAATCATAAAGCTGTTTTAACGGTGGCTTCGTTTGGGCTGTTTTCGTTCGTGCCGAAATAAGAACAGCTTGTAAATACTCGATAATTTGACGGGAAAAGTGGCTTCATTACACTTTTTCGCGAAATGCGAATCTCGGAAACATGCAGCGCTGGGAGGACTGGAGTCCTCAGGTTTTTTTGACGCGATTGAGGATCGAAGCTCTGGGGGTTCAATTCCATGCGGACAGGATTGCACGGAATGGGATTGAGCATAAGGCTGAACAGTTCAGCCATGAACAAATCTGGCAAAAAACCTAACGATCGTTAGGTTGATGGCGCGTCGCTCGAAGTCTGATTCCTCGCCCTGAAAGGGAGAGGTTAGGCGAGGGTCCGAATTCAGCGCGACGCGCAGCGACGCGCGATTACAAAAAGAGAAGACGCAGAGCAGCACCCTCACCCGCGCGTCACGATGCTTGCGAAAAGAATCGCAACCATCGCGCCGCGCCGCCCTCTCCCGGAGGGAGAGGGTATATTCGGGATCGTCGGCCGTGCGGATTTCACTAATCGCGCGAAGGAAATCGTCAATCGACTATTTCGTATTTCTGCCAGTGGCGGCCGACGGCCCGTCGGCTGAAGCGTAGCGTCGCCTTCGTCGCACGCGCTACGAGGCTTTGCGGTAGTCGCGGGGGGCGGTGCCGATTACGCCGGCGGCTTCGAGTTCTGATAGTTCCGCGTCGGTCATCCCTAACAACTCGCGGAAGACTTCGGCGTTGTGCTCGCCAAGGAGAGGCGCGGGAACGTGTTGCGATGCGGGCGTTGCCGACATCCGGGCTACGGCGCCGGGATATAGATGCGTTCCCACGACGGCGCGCTCGACCGGAACGAAGTAGGCGCGATCCTGCAGCTGCGCGTCGCCGAGCACTGCCGGCGCCGAGTTTACCGGCGCCGCATAGACGCTCGCAGCGTGCAGACGGGCGACGGCGTCCTCTGCGCTAACCGTGGCGAGCGCGCGGGTCAGCTCGGCGTCGAGCGCGTCTTCGTTTGCTTTGCGATTTGATGCGTCGATGAAGCGCGGGTCGGTTGCGAGGCGCTCGAGTCCGAGAGCGCGCGCAAGAACGCGCCACTGATCGTCGGTCTGTGCGGCAATCGCGATCCATGCGTGCTCTTCGTCGCCGGCGCAGCGGAAGATTCCGTGCGGCGCGAATTGCGGATGCCGGTTTCCGCGAGGCGCGGGGACCTTGCCCGTCAACTGATACTCGAGGATCGGACCGGCGAGCAGCGGTATTACGCCCTCGACTTGCGCGAGCTCGATCCATTGTCCGCGTCCGGTTTTTCCGCGCTCGTGCAGCGCCGCGAGAATTCCGAAAGTGCCGGTCAGGCCGCCGACCGGATCGCCGAGCGCGTTGGAGAGCGTGTAGGGCTGATCGCTGTCGTGATAGCGCGCGAGTCCGGTCACACCGGCCATCGCCTCGACCGTGTTGCCGTAGCCACGCGAGAAAGTTTCGGGACCGCCGTATCCGAACGACGGCATCGAGATCATTATCAACCGCGGATTTAGCGGCGCCAGAATTTCGTAGGTCAGGCCGAAGCGCTCCATCACGCCGGGGCTGTAGTTCTCGATGAGAATATCGCTGTGCGCGACCAGACGCTTAACCAGCGCGATTCCGCGCGGATTTAGAAGATCGAGGGTGACGCCGAGCTTGCCGCGATTGGTGGTGTTGAAGGTCGCGGCGCGCTCGATCGGCTGAAATTCCGGCGGCGCCATCGAGAGCGAGCCGCGCCACCAGTCGAAGTAGTGCGTGTCCTCGACCTTGATCACCTGCGCGCCCATCTCCGCCAGCATCTGGCCCGCGAGCGGCCCCGCCCATCCCATCGAGAGGTCGAGCACGCGAATTTTCTTGTCGAATATCGTGGTCATGCTGATGCCCCCGCGATTACGCCCGAACGCTCCAGCGTTGCGAGACCGTCTTTGCCGACACCCGGCAGCGCGCCCAGGACTTCGCGATTATGCTCGCCCAAGCGCGGCGCGGGCCGCGTCGGTTCGGGGCGATGCGAATGCATCCGCAGCGGAGCGCCGGGGATGCGAATCCGGCCGAGAGCGGGATCGTCGACGGTTTCGAAATATTCGCGCGCTCTGGTCTGCTCCCATTCGAGCACTTCGGCGACGCTCGGGATCGGCACCAGCGGAATCGCGCGCGCCTGCCCCTCGCGATAGAGCCATCGGCGATCGTGTTCGAGAAAAAAGCGCGCGACGATATCGAGCAGGGCGTCGTTGCTGACCATTCGCTTGAGCGCGCTGTTGAAACGATCGTCGGTCACCAAATCGGGCCGCTGCATCAGATCGCACAGACCCTGGAACTGCTTGTCGGTCACGCACTGGAGGCCGGCGTATCCGTCGCGGCATTTGAGCGTGACGATCAGGAACGGACCGATCGCGAAGCGGCGTCCGTTGCGCTCGCGCAAAATTCCGTTGTACTGGAACGCGACGGTTTCATAGATCATCGTCGCGACCGTCGCTTCGAGCAGCGAGATATCGACGTGCTGCCCGCGATGAGCGGTCAGGTTACGCGCGAGTATCGCCTGCATCGCACCGACCGCGCCGTAAAGTCCGCCGACGTATTGCGCGAGCGAGCCGGGCGGAGTCAGCGGAGCGCGGTCGCGTTCGCCGACGGGAAAGGTCCATCCGCCACGCGCGAACAGCGTCAGGTCGTTGAGCATGCCGCCGCTCTCGGCACCGTCCTGTCCGAAATTCGAGATCGAAACGATCGACAATCGCGGAAAAGTTTCGAGCAACTCCGACGGTTCGAGCGCGAGATGCGCGAGGGTTCCGGGCGCGAAGTTTTCGACCAGCAAATCGGCGCCGGCCAGGAGCTCGCGAACGAGCGCGCGGCCGCGGGGATGCTTCAAATCGAGCGTGACGCCGAGCTTGTTGATGTTGAGGAATGAAAACAGCGGCGTGCCGCGGCTGCCTTCGCCGCCGGGCGGTTCGACCTTGATCACCTTGGCGCCGAAATCGGCGAGCAGCATCGTCGCGTACGGACCCGCGATGAAATGGGTCAGGTCAACAACCGTGATATCGTTCAGCGCCTGATAACGCATTGCTCTCTTGGGCGCATTCGAGCGCAGAGTTGGCGCCGCTGTCAAATGCGCAAAAATTGTGGACCGGTGTGCGTGATCGTGCGATACCTCGGAGTACACATTTTTGCTGGAGGCTTCGATGCAAACGCGAAAACTTGGCGGGCTTGCAGTGTCGGCGATCGGTCTCGGATGCATGGGGATGTCGGCGTTCTATGGGCCGCGCGACGAGAAGGAATCGCTCGCGACGATCGAGAGGTCGCTGGAGCTCGGATGCAACTTCCTGGACACGGCGGACGTGTACGGCCCTCACACGAATGAAGAGCTGGTCGGCAAAGCGATCAAGGGACGGCGCGACAAGTTCGTGATCGCGACCAAGTTCGCGATCGTCATCGGTCCGGGACCGAACCAGCGATCGATAAACGGCAAGCCTGATTATGTGAAGAGTGCATGTGACGCGAGCCTCAAGCGCCTCGGCATCGACACGATCGATCTTTACTATCAGCATCGCGTCGATCCGAACACTCCGATTGAAGACACCGTCGGCGCAATGGCGGATCTCGTCAAGCAGGGCAAGGTCCGCTATCTGGGACTGTCGGAAGCGGGCGCGAATACGCTGCGGCGCGCGTGCAAGGTGCATCAGATCACGGCGCTGCAGAGCGAGTACTCGCTATGGACGCGCGACCCCGAGGACGAAATTCTCCCGGCGTGCCGCGAGCTGGGCATCGGGCTGGTCGCCTACAGTCCGCTGGGGCGCGGATTTCTGACCGGACAGATCCGCAAGTTCGAGGATCTCGCGGCGGACGATTACCGCCGCTTCTCGCCGCGCTTTCAGGGCGAGAACTTCGCTAAGAATCTCGAGCTGGTCGCTCGGGTCGAGGCGATCGCGAAAGAGAAGAAACGCACCGCCGGGCAGCTCGCGCTCGCGTGGGTGATGGCGCAAGGCGAGGATATCGTGCCGATTCCGGGAACCAAGCGGCGCAAGTATCTGGAGGAGAACTTGGGCGCGCTCGAGGTGAAGCTGACGCCCGCGGACCTCAAGCGAATCGAGGAGGTCGCGCCCAAGGGCGTCGCCGCGGGACTGCGCTATCCCGAGCAGATGATGTCTTCGGTGAATCGGTAGCGGTCGGCGTCGAGCAGCGCATGGTGTTCGCACTAATCGCTTCGCGGAGATCCTTCGCCTGCGGCTCAGGATGACGGACAATCTTGAAGCGCAGGGGGACAGGTAGCGCGAAAGACGGGCGGCTCGCGAGCCGCCCCCTACGAAGAAAAGATTTCTATTCGTAGGGGCGCGTCGCGACGCGCCGGTCTTTTTTTGCGCTCCTGTCCATACCCTCTCCCGCCGGGAGAGGGCGACGCGGCGCGGCGATTGCTTCTTTTAGCAATCGCCGTGACGCGTGGGTGAGGGCGGCCTTGCGCTGAGCTTTCTTTATAATCGCGCGGTGCTGCGCCGCGTTGAACAAGGTCTCTCACCTTACCGCGTGCCAGTGGCACCTCCCATTCTGGGCGAGGGATCAGACGGCGGACGGGCTACACTTTCGGGACTGCCATGCCCTTTTTCACCGCCGGACGCGCGCCGATCGCGGTGACCCAGCGCTCGACGTGTCTTTGCTTCTCCGGTGACATCAGCCTTCGCGCTTCTGACCAGTCCGTATGCGGCCGAAATCCACGGATAGGTCGCGATATCCGCGATCGAGTAGTCGCCCGCCAGATACTCGGTGCGCGCGAGCTGATCGTCCATCACCTTGATGAGGCGCGCCGACTCGGTCATGTAGCGATCGATCGCGTATGGGATTTTTTCGGACGCCGTGTTAACGAAGTGATTAGTCTGCCCGAGCATCGGACCGACATTTGCCATCTGCCAGAAGAGCCACTCGAGCACCTTGGCGCGGCCCGGGTCGGTCTTCGGGATGAACTTGCCGGTCTTCTCGGCCAGATGCAGCAGAATCGCGCCCGACTCGAAAATCGAAAGGCCGCTCTCGCGCTCGACGATCGCGGGAATCTTGCTGTTGGGGCAAATCTTTACGAACTCAGGCTTGAACTGGTCGCCCTCGCGGATGTTCACCGGATGCACGGTGTACGGGAGCGCGCATTCCTCGAGCATCACGGAGACCTTGCGGCCGTTGGGCGTAGTCCAGGTGTAGAGATCGATCATGGCAGTGTTCCTTCTCTGAATCAGTTGCGTTTCGCTACTGAACTTACCGGTATGCCTGCCGCGATCCGCAGGCAAGTGCGCCGGGGTTGCGAATCGAACGCGCGGCGCGCTAAGCCAAATCTCTGGCGAGGTATCAAATCATGCAAAGCGTATCGCAACTCGAAGGCAGCCCCGAAATTCAGGAACTCCGCAAAAAGGTTTCCGACTTTATCGGCGAGCTGATCTATCCGAACGAAGCCGCGCTCTTGAAACACGACGAAGAGTCGGGCCGCGTGATGAAATCGATCCAGTCGAAGGCCAAGGAGCGCGGCCTGTGGGCGCTCGGGCTGCCCAAAGAGATCGGCGGCGGCGGACTCGGCTTCATGCCGTACGTGTTCGTCAACGAGCTGGTCGGGCGCAGCGAATTCGCGATGGCCGGCCTCGGCACGCATTCGGCGCAGGACGCGACGATGCTGCACATGTACGGCAGTCCCGAGCAGCAGAAGCGATGGCTGTTTCCGCTGGTCAACGGCGACATCTATCCGTGCTTCTCGATGACCGAGCCGGAGGTCTCGGGCGCCGACCCGACCGGGATTGCGCACGCGCGCGGTGCAGGACGGCGACGAATGGGTAATCAACGGGCACAAGTGGTTTTCGAGCGGCGCAAATCATGCGGCGTACACCACGGTCATGCTGGTGACCGATCCCGACGCGGCGACCTACGACAAGTTCAGCATGATTATCGTTCCGATCGATACGCCGGGACTCAAGATCGAGCGCATCATACCGGTGATGGGCGAGACCGCGGGCGGGCATTGCGAGATTCGCTTCAACGACGCACGGGTGCCGCTGACCAATCTGCTCGGGCCGCGCGGGCAGGCGTTCAAGATCGCTCAGAAGCGGCTCGGGCCCGGACGGATTTTCCATTGCATGCGATGGCTCGGGCAGGCGCAGCGCGCGTTCGAGTTGATGGTCGAGCGAGCGCTCAGCCGCCAGACCTTCGGCGGGCCGCTCTCTGACAAGCAGACGGTGCAGAACTGGATCGCCGATTCCGCGGCGGAGATCCAGGCCGCGCGATTGTTGACCCTCGATGCGGCGGCGAAGATCGACGCCGGCGACGAGGCGCGCGTCGAGATCTCGCTGATCAAGTTCTTCGGTGCCAAGGTCCTGCACGACGTGATCGATCGCGCGATCCAGGTGCACGGCGCACTCGGCGTGTCGGAGGATACCCCGCTCGCGCGGATGTATCGTCACGCGCGTTTCGCACGGATCTACGACGGACCCGACGAGGTGCATCGGATGGTGGTATCGCGGCGAATCGTGAGCGAGTTCAAGAAGGGCCGCAAGTGGGACTTCGCCCGCGGCGTAAGGAGCAAAACCTTCCGCGAAGCATAAACGATCGCTGCGCTCGCACACGGCGGGACGAATCTGAAATGCCTTCTCCCACCGCAGAGCTGTGCGTAACCCATTCGACTGGGATGCTTACACGGATGGCGAGATTCCTCGCGATGTATGCAGCGCCAAAGACAATGCACGACGCAGAGCTGGCGCTAGATTCGCGCTCGGAATGACAACTCTCGCGGGCTGTGTCATTCCGAGCGCGGGCAGGCGACGCCCAGGGCGACCATAACGTCCGTCGAGTGGCAGAGATCGCGAGGATCTCGCCTCGGCACTGGCACAGTTTCCGAAGTATCAGGCAAAACTCTCCTTTCAGGGCGAGGAACCGGACAGAGATCGGCGCGATCGCGCGTACGTCCTTCTGTCGCGCGTGCCGCTGCGCCAGGAATCCCCGCGCGCACGCTCTCGCAAACGTCCGCCAACCGCTGTCATCGCCTGATGCTTTAATGTTCAGCATGAATAAATTGGAAACTCATCGACCGGCTCGCGCTCGGCTGATAGTCCAAATGTTCGACACGCGGGATCTTGACGATCTGGTTCAGAATGTCTTTCGGACCACGATCGCCGCGCGCGGGCTGCGATACGTCAGGCAATCCGATTGGCAATCCGCCATGGCTTTTACCGCCGCAATGGCGCCGGAATATTTGCGTCCCGATGACGAAGTTCTGATTGATATGCGCGACGACTGCGACTTGTGGCTGACTCTGGAGCGTCGCGGCGTTGTGATTCAACTCTTCGCCTGTGAGCAATTCGGCAGAGTTACTCTCTTGGCAGCCGGGTGCGATTCGCAATCAATCGAGGCATGCATTCGAGACCATCGCGCGATTTTCGAGTCGCCGGATTGCGAAGAACCCGACGGGCCGAGTGCGGAGATCGCGTTCTGGTGCCTGTCCGAAAAAGGACCCCAACGCAAAGCGAAGAAACTGAAGGTACCCGCATGGTGCGGGATCAAAGACAACTATGCGATGCGAACCGCCGCCGCGATCGACCATCTTCTCGCAGGCTTCAAAGCGGGCGTGGGCGGACGCCTGTTGCTGTGGCATGGAAAACCGGGAACGGGCAAAACCTTCGCAATTCGCGCGCTCGCATGGGAGTGGAGAGAGTTCTGCCGGTTCGAATATATTTTCGATCCCGAAAACCTGCTTGGTCCACGCGCGGACTATCTATCGCGAATGATAATCGGCGGTAACGAATCGGAAGATAAAGGCAATACTCAGTGCTGGCGGATGCTGGTGCTCGAAGACACGGGCGAGTTACTGAGTATGGATGCCAAAGAGCGCGCTGGCCAAGGCCTCTCGCGGCTACTCAATGCGGTAGACGGCCTGCCGGGTCAAGACTCGCGCGTGCTGCTGTTGATCACAACGAATGAGGACCTGGGCACACTCCATCCGGCGGTAACCCGTCCCGGCCGCTGCGCCTCGCAAATTGAGTTTCTGCCGCTTGCGCCCCCGGAAGCAAAAACCTGGCTCAAGAAACGCGCACAGAGGCGTGAGGTCGTCACGCCGAATGGCTCCAGAACGATCGCGGAACTCTACGCAATACTCGACGGTCGATACGTACCCGATCGCTCATGCATCGGATTCGTAACTAGCTAGAGGATCGAACACGAGCTTGGGCAGAGAGGTAGGTTTCTACTTATCCTTCCGAAACAGATTTCTCTGAAGTGGCACAGGCTTTCAGCCTGTGTTCTGAGAACTTCATGAGCCGGAATCATCCGAGTAAGAAGACACAGGCTAAAGCCTGTGCCACCTCAGAACAGCAACGGAGACCAGATGGAGGAGCGCGGAATCAGGTTTTGTACTTGCGCTCGAGGGCTTGGTAGTCGGGGACACGCATGGTGCGGGTGAAGGATTCGAAGATGTTGTCCTTTGTCGTGGTCGAGGCGATCTTTCCGGTCGCGTGCAGTTCGCGCATCGTGGAGCGCATCATCGCGTAGGCTGCGAGCATCGTGCCTATGTGGATGGTTAGCTTGAATGGATATTTTTTCAGCTCATCTATGGGTAGCAAGTCGCCGTTGTACATTAGCGGCAGATCACCGAGTCGCTTGGCGTAGGTATCCAGGTCTTCGCGGGTTTTGATTCCGTCGGCGAAGATCAGATCGGCTCCCGCGGCGCGATAGGCGCGGGCGCGCTTTTCCACTTCGCTCCATCCTTCCGGTTCCAGCGCGTCGGTGCGGGCTATAATCACGAGCTCCGGATCACGCCGCGCGTCGCAGGCGGCGCGCACTTTCGCAGTCATCTCGTTTTGCGGAATTACCTGTTTGCCGGAGAGGAAACCGCAGCGTTTGGGGAATACCTGATCCTCGATATGCAATGCGGCGGCGCCCGCGTCTTCATATTCGCGGATCGTGCGCGAGACGTTGAGCGGATTTCCGTAGCCGGTATCCGCGTCGCAGATTACCGGCACCTCGACGGCGTTTGAGATCGCGCGCGCGTTCGCCACCATCTCGGTCATCGTCAGCAGTCCCAAATCGGGAAACCCTCGCGATGCTGCCGTGCCGAATCCGGTCATGTAAACCGCCTCGAAGCCAGCTTCCTCGGCGAGGCGCGCCTGCAGGCAATCGAACACGAACGGTGCGACGATCATCTCGGGCCGCGAGAGCATCGCACGCAGCCGCGCTCTGGATTGATTCACGATCGAGTCTCCTTTTGAACGCGGCGCGGATCAGCCGAAATAATCTTCGGGACGAATCGCGGCGATATCGATCTGATGGATGCGGTTTTCGCGCAAGACCTTGAGATTGACCTGCTCGCCCGGGCGCTGATTGCCAAGCGCCTGGTACATCGCGCGGCGCTCGCTGATGTCGTTTCCATTGACCGTGAGCACCACGTCGCCTTGCTGCAGGCCCGCCTTCTCGCCCGGCCCTCCCGGCATCACGTTGGCGATCACCACATGCTCGCGCATCGTGTAGGAGAGCACGCCGAGCCACGCGCGCGGGGCGGCCGAGATGCGGCGGCCCTGCTGTATAAGCTCGTCGCGCACGGCGAGAAAGTATTCGCCCGGGACGCCCAGGATCGCGCGCCCGATATCGGCGAAGTTCAGATAGGAGATCGCGATCGCCTCGCCGTGGCGATTGACGATCGCGCCCCCGGCAAATCCGATCTGCAGCGACGACGCCGTCACGCAGACGCATCGCTCGAGCATGAATTCCCACACCGCGTCGAACGGACCGAGGTAGGTCACGAGCCCGCAATCGGCGCATCGCTTGTCGCCGCCAAGGCTCGCGACAGTGAATGCTTCCTCGCCGGGAATGGTTGCCTGCGACGACACGATTTTGAGGCAGGGCAGGGGACGGCCGGCGTCGATCCGCAAGAGCCCAAGCCCGGTGCTGTAGTCCTTGCCGACGATTTTCGCCTGATGCTGATTGCCGTCGGGCAGCGTGACGACAACGCTGGTCGCGCCGAGCAGCAGGTAGTGGACGGTCGCGATCAGCCCGTCGGGGCTGACGATAGTTCCGGTGCCGCGGCGGTCGGTGCCGAGTCCGATCGCGGTCGAGACATGCGTGGCCGGGACCTGCGAATGCACGCCGACGGTCGCGCGCAGGGCTTTCTCGAGCAATACAACAGGGGCATTCACCGCGTCACTTCCCGCAAGTCAGGCTAAGGCTCGCGCGACCCGGTTTCAAGCGCGCGCGGATCCTCCGCGACAGACTCCATATGATCGCGCGCGAAAAAAAGAGGCGGTCCGTTTCCGAACCGCCCCGAATTAAATCTGTGATCGGTTTGCAGCTTAACGCTTGCGCGGCGAAACCGGCGCGGCGGGAACCTCGGTCTCATGCGCGCGCATCGTCAGCACCTGCAGCGCCTCGCCGAGATCGAGTTCGCTATACTTCTGATTCGAATAGAGAGAGTCGAGCCGCTTGACCGCCTGCTCCGGCGTCATGTCCGCCATCGAGAGCTGGCGCGTGGTCTCGGCGATGATCTTGGGCGCGCCCTTCCAATGGAACATATTCGCTGCGATGGTCAGGCTATCGAGTTGCGCAACGCTCACCTTCATCGCGTCGGAGTAGCCATTGACGTAGCCGTCCTTAGCCGAAAGATTAAGCTTGTTCCAGAACGCGCCATCGTGTCCGACGCTGGTAGCCGCAAATGCGACTGCCCAACTCGCCAGAAACCCCAGCAACACGCCCGCGCCAAACTTTTTCATTAGACGATGCCCTTCCCGCTCGCCGATGCGGGTTCTTCTAGCAGAAAGACGTCGTAACTGCAAAAAACGTTACACATAATACGGCGGTAACAGAGAGATTTATAAACAGCCTTCGATTCCACTGATGCCAGACGCCCCAACTTCCCCGCGGTTGCGCCGCTTATGAGGCACCGCCTCTCCACCACCACAGCCGCACACTAGCCGTTTCGCGACTCGCGGTAAATACGGGGGTTCCGGGTTATTTTCGGGACTGGCGGGATTGAACCTGTCTCTTCAGCGGGACATCATCGATCGTCTCCCAGCAGCATCATGGATACCTCCCAGAAGCAGATAGCCACCGAAGTATTGAGGTTTATCCACAGACCTGAACCTGGGTTATTCGACGCTTTGGCTTTGAGTGTCTTTCGCTATCAGTATAATTCTATCGCATCGTATAAAGACTATTGTCACCAGCTCAACGTCGATCCGGATGTAGTTCGATCCCCTGATCAAATTCCGCTGGTCAGTACAATCGCCTTCAAGTATGCGGAACTTGCCCCGACCGGCGCCGGCGAGATTCTCGGCGCGAGAGAGTTTCTGACCAGTGGCACGACGATTGGCGCGGACCGGCGTGGCCGCCACGTCGTCGCTCGGCCCGAGGTTTATCAGCGCATCGGCGATTGCGCATCTTCGCGCGATGCTGTTTCCCGACGACACGCCGATGCGGATGCTCGCGATGCATCCGACGGCCGAGCGGATGCCCGAGTCGTCGCTGTCGGCAATGATCACCTGGTGTATCGAGGAGTTCGGTGTCGGCGAATCGCGATGCGTCGCTGATCGCGGGCGCGTCGATACGGCTGCGGCGCTCGCGTTCCTGCGCGAGGTGTCGGCGGCGCGCGAGCCGGTATGTATCCTCGGGACGACGGCCGCCTTTGCCGCATTATTCGAACTGATGGCCAAGACGCGCGAGCGGCTCAAGCTGCCCGCCGGTTCGCGGATGATGGACACGGGCGGTCCCAAGGGGCAACGCGTGCCGCTGTCGCCAGCCGAGGTCGCGTCGCGCGCCGGCGAACTGGTGGGCGTCGAGGGTGACCTCGTCATCAATGAATACGGGATGACGGAGCTGTGCTCGCAGCTCTATGACGCGACGCCGTTCAACTCGCGACGCGGCGGCGCGCCCGGAGCGCGGGTCAAGCTCGCGCCGCCGTGGATGCGCCCGATGGCGATCGATCCGGCTTCGATGCGCCGGTTGCCGGCGGGGACGCCCGGGATTCTCGCGTTTATCGATCTGGCGAACGTCTGCTCGGTCTCAGGGATCCTGACTGAGGATTTGGGAATCGTAGAAGGTAGATCCGTGCGGGTGCTCGGACGGGCGCTCGGCGCAGGAGCGCGGGGATGCGCGCTATCGATCGAATCGTTCCAGGCGGCGGCGCGCCGGTGAGTGAGCAGGTCACCGAAGCAGCGATCTCGGGCGCGATTTCGCGGATGCGCGCACGCGTCGGAGAACCTCATGATCCGCGACACGCCGCGAGCGTTCTCGCCTCGGTGCTCGAGCGATGGCGCGAGCGCGACTTTGCTCCGCGCCGCGCGGCGGTCGCGCAAATCAGCGCGGGCCTGGGTTTTTCGGCGGCGCTGCTCGATGCGTCGTTCGACGCGCTGCTGGCGCCGTTCACGCTCGACGCACTTAGATCGTTCGCGGCGGATGCCGCGGAGCGGCGCGAGATAATCGGCTTCATCATGGCGGGCAACGCGCCCGGCGCGGGGCTGCACGAAGTCGCGATTGCGCTTATCTGCGGCAGCGGGCGTGATTATCAAGACCGCGACGCAGGAGCCGCACTTTTTCGCCGAGCTCGCGCGCTCGATTCGCGATAGCGACGCGCGGCTCGGCAGCATGATCGAGGTGTTCAACTGGAGCAGGGCGGATCGCGCTCTGACCGCGGCGCTCGTCGGCGGCGCGAGCAGGGTTGTCGCGTACGGCGACGACGCTACTCTGTCGGCGATAGGCGGTGAGCGTCTCGTCGGCTTTGGAAGCAGGCTCTCGGGCGCGATCGTCACGCGCGCTATTCGCGACGGCGCGCAGATTCACGCCACCGCTGCGGCGCTCGCGCGCGACGTTACTCTGTTCGAGCAGCTCGGATGCCTTTCGCCGCATCATGTTTTCGTCGAAGACGACTCGGATGCTCGCGCGCGCGAGTTCGCGCACGCGCTGGCCGACGCGATCGCGGCGCTTGGGCTTTCCGCTCCTGCGCCCGAGTCGATGGCGCTCGAAGACGCGGCCGCGCTGCGCCGCGCGCGCGAGACCGCGCGATGGCGCAGCATCGCGGGCGATGAGGTCGAGCTGATCGAAGGGCCGGGAGTAGCGTGGGCGGTGATATTTGATCGCGATGCGTCGTTTTCGCCGTCGCCGGGTTTCCGCACCGTTTATGTAAGCCCGTTTCGCGAGCGCGAAGACCTGCGCGTGCGTGTAGCGCCGGCGGCCGGCCGCCTCGAAGCGTTCTCGCTCGCGGGAGATGACGATGCGCTGATCGGCGATCTCCGCGCGTTCGGCGTGTCGTACATCGCGGCGCCCGGCGCGATACAATCTCCTCCGCTCACGTGGCGCCATGGCGGCGGCGTCTTTCTCGATTCGATGATCGGCAAGCGGTAATGTCCGACGATCTGAAAACTATGTTCAAGCGCCACGTCGCGCAAACTTCGGATGCGCCGATCGGTCTCGAAATCGTCCGCGCTGAAGGATGCTGGCTCTACACCGCCGATGGGCGGCGCTACCTTGATCTGATCGCGGGAATCGGCGTCGCTGCGCTCGGGCATGGCAACCCGCAGGTCGCCGCCGCGATCGAGCAACAGGCGCGGCGTCATCTGCATGTGATGGTTTACGGCGAGTACGTGATCGAAGCGCAGGTCCGCCTCGCGGCGCGACTTGCCGAGCTGCTGCCGGCGCCACTCTCGCGCGTCTATTTCACCAACAGCGGGGCCGAGGCGATCGAGGGTGCGCTCAAGACCGCGCGCAAGTTCACGCGCCGCAGCGGATTTCTTGCGTTCGAGGGCGCATATCACGGCGACACGATGGGCGCGCTGGCGCTCGCCGGAAATCCCGCGTTCCGAGAGCCGTTCGAGCCGCTGCCCGGGCCGGTGACGCATCTGCCGTTCGACGATGTCGGCGGTCTTGACGCGATTGATTCCTCAGTCGCAGCCGTGATCGTCGAGCCGGTGCAGGCTGAAGGCGGCGTACGGATTCCCGATGCGAAATTTCTCCGCGCGCTGCGCGAACGATGCGACCGCGCCGGCGCGCTGCTCGTCTTCGACGAAGTGCTGACCGGCTTCGGGCGCACGGGACGGATGTTCGCGCTCGAGCACTCGGGCGTCGTGCCGGATCTGATCGTGATGGCGAAGGCGCTGGGCGGCGGGCTGCCGCTGGGAGCGTTCGCGGGACGCGACGAGCTGCTGGCGGTGCTCGCGCACGATCCCGCGCTCGGGCATATCACGACCTTCGGCGGCCATCCGTTGTCCTGCGCTGCCGGGCTTGCCGCGCTGGAGGTGATCGTGGAGGAGCGGCTGCCTGAGCGCGCCGCCGAGACGGGCGCATACCTGCACGCGCAGCTCCAGGCGCTCGCGGCGCCCGAGATTGCGGCGGTGCGGGGAATAGGGCTGCTCGTGGGAATCGAGTTTCACGACGCCAATTTCGCGCATCGCTTTGTCGCTGCGGCGCTTGCGCGCGGCGTGGTGATCAACTGGACGCTAAACGCCGAGGCGGTGGTCCGGATCGCTCCGCCGCTGGTGATAAGCCGACAAGAAGTTGACTTTGGCGTCCGATTGTTACGACTTGCGCTAACCGATGCCCGCATCTGATCCACGAACGCCCGATCTTTGGACTTTTGCCACGATGCCCCCTCAACTATGATCAAAGTTCATCGCGCCACTTGCGCGGCGAAGTTTTGTTCATCGAGTGACCATTCATCCTGACAACTCCGCTGGCTCCGCTCCAAGCGCGAACTCGCCCGATCCTCGCGCCCGTACGCTCGTCTGGACCAACGACGACGACGAGGCTCTGGGGGTCCTCAAGATTGGCGGAGCGCTGGGACTCTTCTTCTTGCTGGTTTACGCGATCGTCGATTCGGTCGGCGGGCGCAGCGGATTGGCGGTCGAGGCCGAGCATTGGGCCCTGCTGGCGGGAACCTGCCTGTTCTTTGGCATGACCTGGGCCCGGGCGTTCCGGCGGCACTGGAAATTGTGGACGCTCGTGTACTGCGCTTTCATGATGACGATGTTCGTCGCGATCAGCGCGCGCACCGGCGATCCCGAGTCACGGTTCATCGCGATGCTGCTGTGTCCGCTCGCGACCGCGTCGTTCGTCAGTTGGGGATCGCGTTGGCAGTTCGCGATGGGCGTGACGGTAATCTTGATTGCCGCTGTCGCGGAGCACTTCGTTCCGGTGGCCACGCGGCTCAACGCCTACCGATGGATGGGGCTTGGCGCGGCGCTCGCGTTCGGACAGGCGACGGCGGTGTTTCTCGAGCGCTATCGGGTGCGGATTCGCAGACAATTCGCGGCGCTGGAAGAGGCGGCGCGGTTTCGCGAAACCCAGATCTCGACCATGGCGCATGACATCAGCAGCCCGATCGCCGCGCTCACCGGCTACGCGCAACTGCTCGAAGAAGACGCCTCCGACCCGGTTGAGCGCCGCCAGATTCTTGCGCGGATCGGATCGACGGCCTGGAACATGAACCTGGTGGTCAGCAACGTGCTCGATTTGTATCGGATCGAAGAGGATGGCCGCTTTCATCCGATCCTGACCCGCGTCGATCTGAGCCGCATTATCATCGCGGCATCCGAGGACTGCGCGGCGGAAGCCGCGCGGCGCGGGCTCGAGGTCACGACCGTGCTCTCGGTGCTGCAGCCGGCCACGCTCGACGGACATCATCTGGACCGGATCGTGCGCAACTTGATGGCGTTCGCGATCGGGCGCGCGAACCGCGGAGTGGTGTCACTGCGCGCGGCGGTGCATGATCGCAAGCTCAGGATGGAAGTCAACGCGCAGTGCCCGAGCGTCGCTCCTGCCGACCTGGCCGCCCTGCTGGCGGGACCTGATCGCAGCGGTCACGGAGCGGGCTCGGCCTCGCTCGGGCTGTTTGTCGCGCGCGTGATGGCGGAGTCGGCGGGCGGGAGCGTCGAAGCGAGTTTCGAGCGCGCGACCGGGCTTACGCTGCGCGCGGCGATCCCAATTGCGGACGTCGGAGGCGCATCGGGGGCTGCGGATCCAAGCGCGCCGTGAAGCATCCTGCGCCACCTTCTCCCGTCGCGAATCGTCTCGCGTCGCGTCGCGACCGCCGCTCCAGGCGAGTTCGATCTGATCGCGCGGATCTGCGCGCGATTACCGCTTTCGCGCCGCACCATCCTCGGCCCCGGGGATGACGCGGCGATTCTCGAGCCTGGCGCCGGCCGGCAACTGGTCACGATCGATTCCGTCGTCGAGGGCGTGCACTTCGACTTGCGCTGGGGCACTCCCGAGCAATTGGGCGCGCGTGCGCTGGTCGTGAACTTAAGCGATATCGCCGCGATGGGCGGGGCGCCATTTGCGTGTGTCGTCAACCTGGCGATTCGGCCGGGTCTCACGCCTAAATTTTTCGAACGGATGTACGCCGGGCTCGCGCGCGCGGCCCGTGCGGCGCGCGTCGACGTGGTCGGTGGAAATGTTACTCGCGCTGAACAGCTTGCGATCACGATCGCGCTGTTTGGCGACGCGCCCGCAAAACCGTTGCGCCGCGACGCAGCCCGCGTCGGTGATGGAATTTTCGTCACCGGAACCTTGGGCGACGCCGCAGTGGGTTGGCGTGTCCTCGCGGGCAAGCTCCGCGCGCGCGGCACCGCGCGAACTCATCTGATTAATTCCTTTCTTGCGCCAACCGCGCGGCTCGCAGCCGGCGCAAGGCTCGCGCGAATTCGCCCGGCTCCTGCCGCGATCGATATCAGCGACGGCCTGTGGCAGGACCTTGGGCATATCCTGCAGCGCGGCCGCGTTGGCGCGGAAATCGATCCGCGCGCGATTCCGGTGTCGGACGCCTATCGCGCCGTAATGCGCGGCGATCTTTCGCTCGCGCTCGGCGGCGGCGAGGACTACGAGCTGCTGTTCTGCGCGCATCAGAAATACAGCGCGCGCAGGCTCGCCACGATGCTCGGCGTGCCGGTCGCGCGGATCGGCACGATCGTCAAAGGGCGCGGCGCGCGTTTTGCCGGCGGCGGAGCGCCCGCGCTCGCGGGATGGGATCAGTTGCGGGCGGGCGCGCCGTGATCGTCATCCTGCCTATCGTGGTTGCGATTCTGATTGTCGTCAGCGCCGCGCTGGCCGCGTCGGAGACGGCGATCTTCACGCTCGCGCGGATGGACCATACGCGCGAGCAACTGTCTCGCGCGGTCGGCGCCGCACTCGATCGCCTGATGGTCCGTCCGCTCGAGTCTCTGATCGTCGTGATCGGGATCAACGAGGCGTCGAACGTCTTCGCCGAGTGCCTTGCGACCACATTTTTTCTGCTCTGGCTCGGCGCCGATATCGGGCCGTACGTCGCCGCGCCGGTGATGCTGGTGCTCGTGCTGATCTTCTGCGACATCACGCCCAAGACTTTCGCGCTCGCCTATCCGGCTGGAGTCGCGCGCCTGACCGCGCGTCCGCTCGCGATCCTGACCGCGATCGTGCATCCGATCGCGCGCCACTTCACGCCGCTCGATGAAGCGCCTCATCCGGGCCCCGTCTCCGAGGCGGAGTTCAAGGCGCTCTTGCGGCTGGGGGAGCATCAGGGCGAGGTCGAACCCGCCGAGCGTGCGCTGATTCATCGCGTATTCGATTTCGGCTTGCGCCGCGCCGCTGAAGTGATGACGCCGGCCGAGAAAATCTTCACGCTCGATATCGCGACAGCGCCCGCGCAGTTGATGGCGGAAATCGCGCACGGCCATTTCTCGCGCGTGCCGGTATATCGCGGAACACCCGGCAATATCGTCGGGATCCTGCACGCCAAGGACCTTGCGGCGCGCCGCCTCGAAAGTACATCGCCGCGCGTCGATCGCCTGCTGCGTCCGGCGTACTTCATTCCGCCGGCGAAAGCGCTCGGCGATTTGTTCGACGAGATGCGGCGCGGACGATTTCAGATGGCGCTGGTGGTCAACGAGTACGGCCATCTGCTGGGGCTGGTGACGCTGGAAGACCTGCTCGAAGAACTGTTCGGCGAGCTGCGCGATGAATTCGACTCCGAAGTTCCCGAGCTGGAAAAAATCAACGATCATGAATGGCTCGTGTCGGGCGCGATCGAGGTCAAGAAGCTCAACCTCGCTCTCGGCGCCAATCCTCCCATCGAAGCGCGCGGCGGCGGTCCTACGCTCAGCGCCGTGCTGTTGCGCAAGCTGGGCCGCGTCCCGCCTGCCGGGGAGATTTTGCAACTGGGCGCATTCGCGGCCCGCGTCGAGCGAGTGCGCGGCGCGACCGTCGAGCAGGTGAGGCTCACGCGATGACGGCATGGGAGCTTATCGCGGCGATTGCGGCATGCGTCGCGGTGCAGGCGTTTTTCGCCGCGAGCGAAATCGCGGTGGTCTCGGCCGACGAGGTAAAGGTGCGCGCCGAAAGCGAACGCGGCTCTGCGCGCTCGCACGCGCTCGGCGCGCTGCTGGCAAATCGCGATCGGCTGCTCGCGCTGACGCTCACCAGCAACAACGTCGCGACCGTTCTTGCCGCCGTGATGCTGACCGCATTCCTGCATCGCCTTTACCCAGGCTACTCGTATTGGGCGCCGTTCATGCTCGCGCCGGTCACGCTGATTTTTGGCGAATCGATTCCGAAGCTTGTAGCGCTCGGGAATCCGCTTTGGGTCGCGCGCGTCGCCGCGCCTCCGCTGCGGATCCTCGCGACGATTCTCGCGCCGATCCTGGTCGCCGAAACCTTGCTCAGCCGCGCCATGCGCCGCGTGGTTGGCGTCGCGCCAGGAGCCGATAGCGTGTTCTTAAGCCGCGAGGACCTCGCGCGGCTGGTGCATCGCCGCGCGCCCGATTCCGCCGCGCAGGATTTAGCCGATCAGCACGACGCGATTCTGCCTTCCGAGCGTCACATGATCAGCCGGATCTTCCGCTTCTCGCGCGCCGACGCGCGCAAGGCGATGGTGCCGCTCGTGCGCGTTGACGCGATTCCGCACGACGTCACGCTCTCCGGTGCGATCGAGACCGTCCGCCGAGTCGGCTACAGCCGCCTGCCGGTGTTCCGCGAGCGGATTACCGATATCGTCGGCGTCGTGCACGTGTTTGATCTATTGCAGGCACCCGATCTCACTCGCCCAGTCAGCGAGGTGATGCGGCCGGTGAGTTATTTTCCGGAATCGATGCCGCTGGATGAAGTCCTGGTCGCGCTGCAGCGCACCGGAGAGAATCTGGCCGTGATCGTGGATGAATACGGCGGCGCCGCGGGAATTATCACGGTCGAAGATTTGCTCGAAGAAGTCGTCGGCGAGATCGACGACGAGCACGACAAGACCGAAGAGATCGCGCGCGTGGTAAATCGCGTCACGCTGAGCGTGTCGGCGCGCGCGCCGATCGCGGAATTGAATGAGCGCTTCGCGCTGCGCCTGCCCGAGGGTGATGAGTATGCTACGATCGGCGGTCTGGTGCTGGAACGTTTGGGTCATATTCCGCAGCCGGGCGAGCAACTCAAAATCCCCGGGATGACGATTACTGTTATCCGCAGCGACGTTCGCGCGGTGCGCGAGCTGCGCCTGGCGCTGGAACGCCCGCTGCGCGCGGACGCGGCAAGGCGCCGATGACCGAAGGCGCGATCCGCAAAATCCTCGAAAGCGTCGCGGCTGGAACTGTGACCGCGGCGGCCGCGATGCGCGAGCTGCGCGAGCTGCCGTTTCAGGACTTGGGCTTCGCCAAGCTCGACGGGCATCGCACGCTGCGCCGGGGAGTGCCCGAGGTGGTTTTTGGCGAGGGCAAAACCGCGGCGCAGATCATCGCGATCGGAAAGAGCGTGGTCGCGTCGGGCAGCAATCTGATCGTCACGCGGCTCGCGCCTGATAAAGCGCGCGCCGTGAAGAAGACGCTTCGCGCGATGACATATCATCCAGAGGCCGCTCTCGGCGCGATCGTAAAAGAGCGCCCGCGTCCGCGGGGACATGGCGAGATCATGATTATCAGCGCCGGCACCTCGGACATTCCCGTGGCCGAAGAGGCCGCGATCTGCGCCGAGCTGTTCGGCAACCGCGTCGCGCGCCTGTACGACGTCGGTGTTGCGGGGATTCATCGACTGACCGCGAATCTCGAAGCGGTCCGCCGCGCGAGCGTACTGATCGTCGTCGCGGGGATGGAGGGCGCGCTGCCCTCGGTGGTCGCGGGGCTCCTCGACAAGCCTGTCGTCGCGGTGCCGACGAGTGTTGGCTACGGGACCGCGTTCGGCGGAATCGCGGCCCTTCTCGGGATGCTCAATAGCTGCGCAAGCGGCGTGACGGTCGTCAATATCGACAATGGATTCGGCGCCGCTATCGCCGCGACGCTGATGAATCGCGTCGGAATCGAGCGCGACGCGGAGTAGTGATGGCGCGGCGCAGCTCAATTACCCAGGGCCGCGCGCGACGCGCGATCAAGATGGGCGAGCTCGCGTCCCAGGTTGGTTCGAGCTACCTGTGGAATTCGATCCGGAGGCCGTTTCTCTCGCGCAGCGATCAGGATCGCGAGCTGCTCGAAACCCATATCCGCAACGCGCAGCGAATCGTCGAAAGCTCGACGCATCTGCGCGGCGCGTTCATGAAGCTTATCCAGATGCTCTCGATGCGGCAGGATCTTCTGCCGGGCGAGGCGCTCGACGTGCTGAAGGCGACGCAATCGAGCGTGCCGCCGATGAACTACTCGACCATTTCGGATCAGATTCGCCGCGAGATCGGAAAACGTCCCGAGCAGCTCTTTGCAAAGTTCGATCAGACCGCGTTCGCCGCCGCCTCGCTCGGCCAGGTGCATCGCGCGACCACGCGCGCCGGAATCGAGGTTGCGGTCAAGGTGCAGTATCCGGGCGTCGAGAAAACGGTCGAGCAGGATCTGGGAAATCTCAAGATGCTGCTGATGACGCTGCAGGCGATCGGGCGCGACGTGATGCGCCAGAAGATCGATTGCAACGCGGTGTACAAAGAACTCGAAGAGCGTCTGCGCGAGGAGCTCGACTACGTGCGCGAGGCGCGCAACATGACCGAGTTCGGGCGATTGCTCGCCGACGACCCCGAGATAATGATCCCGTCGGTGGTTAAGGAGCTGAGCTCGCGCCGCGTGCTGACGATGACCTACCTCGACGGCTATCCGCTCGCCGACGCGATGGGGCCGGAAGTCGATCTCGAACTGCGTCAGTGGGTCGCGCGCAAGGCGCAGGCGATGGTCTGGCGGCAAATCCTCGAGTTCGGAGTGCTGCACACCGATTTTCATCCGGGCAACTACGTGGTGAGCTATCATCCGCGGCTCGGGATTCTCGATTTCGGATCGATCCGGCGCTTCGCTCCGGCAGTGCGTAAGGCGTACTTGAAAGTCGCGCGCGGAATTGTCGATCTGGACGACCGCGCGATCGGAATCGGGATGCGCGAGCTCGGATGGATCGAGCGCGGACAGGACCCGGCGCCGATGGTCGAAATAATCCACGTGCTGTTCGAGCCGATGATGGTCGAGCGCGAATTCGACCCGGCCGAGTACGACTCGGTCGCCAAGGCGACGCGCGTCGGCGAGATCGCGTTCGAGCATCGCCTGTACAACTCGCCCGCGCATAGCGTGTTCCTGCTCCGTGCGCTGATCGGGCTCGAGGGAATTATGCGCAGGCTTGCGGTCAAGGCGAACTATCGCGAAATTTTCCGCGAGTGTGTCGAAAGCGCCGAGCGATGAAGCGTTCCGACTCTCTGCCGCGCGACCGCGCGATTCTCGACGCGCTCGAGCGCCATCGCGATCATCATTTTCGCCGCATCCCCACACGCCGTATCAGCGGTGAAAAGAGCGCGCTGCGATTTATCGAGGATGTCGGCTTCTGCGCCGCGTTCGTCGCGGGACGCGGCGTTCCCTGCTTGCGCGAGGCGATCGTCGGCCAGCGCGAGCCCAAGGTGCCCGAGCATATCCAGCACGATTACGGAATCGGGATGACCTGGCGGATCAAGGACTCGCTGCCGAAAAAACGTCTCGTGTACTACGGCAAGGTGATCGCGGGACGGCCCGGGTTTATCGCGCGCGACCTGCTCGGCGCGTTCCTGCGCCTGAGAATCGCGCCGGGCGGCTATGTGAAGCTGTATCAGCGCGGGATGCTCTCGCAGTGCGCGAAGCTGGTGATGGACGCACTCACGCGCAAGGGCGCGGCGGAGACTCGCGTGCTGAAGCTCTCGTCGGGTTACGCGCAGCCGAAAGCACGCGCGGCGTTTGACCGCGCGATGAAAGAGCTGCAGGAAAAATTCCTCGCGCTCAAAGTTGACGAGCTCGACGATCCATTCAGCTACGTGTGGGACACGCTGGAGCACAGGTGGCCCGACGCGCTGCGCGAGGCGCGCAAGCTCTCGCCGCGCGAGGCCGCCTACCGGATCGTGCGGTGTCATCTGGAGGTGGCCGCCTTCGCGAGCGAACGCAGCATCGCGCGAATCCTCGGCATCGCGCCGGAGCTGGTGGACGCTGCCCTGCGCAGGCTCGTGCGCGAAAAAGCAGTCGTGCGCGCGATCCGAATCAAGGACTATCCCGGCGAGCTGACGATCCTCCGCGAGTTCGTGTGATCGGCAAGCGATTAGTGTAGGAAGGCCTGAGCTGGTTGCACTAATCGCTTCGCGGAGATCCTTCGCCTACGGCTCAGGATGACATCGACGGATGGGCGGTTCTGAGTGTGTCATTCCCGCGCGTGGCAGCCGCGCGAGGAGTCCGGTACTCGGCCCTTGGTCTCCGCGCTACTCGCGGATGAGTGCATGGCCGCCTCGGGATTTCTCCCTTCGGTCGAAATGACGATTTGGGGGGTTTAGCTGAGATACGACACTTATCCACCGAGACCCATATATTGATCAGCCGCCGAGTCTCACATATTCATCCGCCGTGTCTCCGTCCGTCATTTCGACCGAAGGGAGAAATCCCGAGGCGTTCATGCGACGGTCCACGCCTCATGCAGCGGCCTTTCGAAATGGGATTTCCTTCGATTCCGCTCAGGACAGGCTCGCGCGCGCGGCAGCCACGCGCGGGAATGACACATTGCCATGCGCACTTGTGATGATCCTGAGAATCGTTTTATAGACACAGCTCCGGCGCGCGCGCTGCGCGAACCGAATCTGGAGGTTACCATGCCGCTCGATCCAGCCGTCAAAGCGATGCTCGAAAATATGAAGGCCGCGGGTTTTCCCGAACTCGATTCGCTGCCTCCCGTGCAGCTTCGCAAAGTCACCGCGGAAATGTTCGCCGCGCAGCGTCTCAAGCCCGAGGCGATCGCCCGTGTCGAGGATCGCAAGATTCCCGGTCCCGCCGGGTCGATTCCGGTGCGCGTTTACACGCCCTCGGGCAACGGCCCGTTTCCGGTGCTGGTGTTTTATCATGGCGGAGGATTCGTGATCGGCGATCTCGACAGCCACGACGGCGTATGCCGCGCGCTCGCGAATCAGGCGGGATGCGTAGTCGTCGCGATCGATTATCGATTAGCGCCGGAGCACAAGTATCCCGCCGCGGTCGAGGACTGCTTCGCCGCGACCCGCTACGTCTCAGAGCATCCGGCGGAGTTCAATATCGATCCGAAGCGGCTCGCGGTCGGAGGCGACAGCGCGGGCGGAAATCTCTCGGCGGTAATCTCGATTCTTGCGCGCGACCGCAAGGCGCCGGCGATCGCGTTTCAGTTGCTGGTCTATCCGGCGACCGACATGGCGTGCGACACCTACTCGCACAAGACCTTCACCGATTATTTTTTGACCGACCGTTCGATTCGCTATTTCCTTGGCCACTACCTGCGCGACGGCGCGGACAAGAAAGATCCGCAGGCGTCACCCGCGCTCGCGGCGAATCACAAGGGCCTGCCGCCCGCGCTCATCATCACGGCCGAGTTCGATCCGTTGCGCGATGAGGGCGAGGCGTATTGCGCCAAGCTGAGCGCCGCCGGCGTTCCCGCGAAGTTCACGCGCTACGACGGGATGATCCACGGCTTCTTCACGATGGGTGAGATGCTGCCGCAGGGAAAGAAAGCGGTTGCCGAGGCCTCGGCGGCGCTGCGCGCAGCCTTCGCGCGCTAGCGGGCGGGAATCACCACTGCTCGTAGTGGACGGCGCGACGCTCGTAGCCCGCGCCGCGAAACAGATCGCGCAGGGCGATCACGCCCTTGCCGACGCCGCAGATATAAAACTGCCGCGTCCGGTTCGTATCGCCGCCGACCCATCGACGATTTCCTTCGTCAAGCAGGCGGGGATAGAGCTCGGTCTCGGGCGCGATGATCGTCTCGAAATGAAAACCCGGATCGCGCGCCGCGAGCTGCTCGAATTCCGCACGGTAGAGGAGCTGCTCGGGCGAGGGCGCGGCGTATAGCAGTGTCATCGCCAGATGCGCTCCCGCGCCGGCGCGATGAATCATCGGACGAATCGGCGCGATTCCAGTCGCGATCGCGATAAAGATGGTCTCCGCCGCCGGGGCTCGTTCAAGCGCGAACGCGCCGAACGGGCCCGAAAATCCGATCGCTTCGCCAACCGCGCGCGCGAACAGCCACTGCGCGCCGCGGCCGTTCGCGACCCGATTGAAGCAGATCTCATACGGCGCGCCGTCCTCCGGCTGGGAAGCGATCGAGTACGCCCGCGTGCGGGTCTCGTCGCCGAGCGGAATCGCAATCGAAATGAACTGGCCGGGCAGGAAGTGGATTTCACTTTTGTCGGCCGTCGCGAGGAACAAGGATCGCGTGTCGGGCGCGTGATCGAAAATCCGCTCGATCGTCGCGCTCCGCAGCGGCCTGCCGCCCGGTCCGGTCGTCGCGGGCGGAGACTCAGTGCTCATCGGCGGATTCGCTCGCAAGGTTGATCGTGAACTTGGGTATCACGACCGTGATCTCGGCCGCAGGATCCTCGACCACTGCCTGGCATCCCAGGCGCGAGGTCGGCGTCAGCCCGGGCGCTTTGTCGAGCATGTCTTCCTCCTGCTCCTCGGCCTCGCTAAGCCGGTCGCCGCCCTGCTTGATAATCACGTGGCAGGTAGTGCATGCGCAGTTGCCGCCACATGCATGTTCGAGATGAATCTTATGGCCGAGCAGGATATCGAGAATCGATCCGGGTTTGCCGTCGTGATGAAACGGCGCCTTGGCCGGGTCGAACTCGATGATCCGTTCCGGATCTCCATTTTCAAAAATTACTCTAAGCTTCGCCATTTCCGTTAAGTTCAAGACTATTGGTCGCGGCGCATCCATGAAACCGGGCAGTCATTAGACTGACGATAGGCGAATCAGGCGGCTTGCGTATTCGCCGTCTTTTCGCCATGATTAGCCAAACGAGGTCGATGACTTCGGAGGGGACACGCGAATGACCACGCTTACCAAGCGCCAGAAGCAGATGGTCGATTACCTGGAAAGCTACATCAGCCAGAACGGCTACGCGCCCACGCTGGCCGAGGTCGGGGAATATTTCGGACTGTCGTCGCTCGCGACCGTGCACAAGCATCTGCGCAATCTCGAACAGAAAGGATTCATCCGCCGCCAGCACAATCACAGCCGTGCGCTCGAGATGTCCCCGGTCGACGGCAAGGGCAGCGCGGGTGCGCATCGAATCGTCTTGGCAGGGCAGGTCGCCGCAGGCACACCGATCGAGGCGATTGAAACCTCGGAGACGATCAGTGTACCGGAAGAATTTATACGGCGTGAAGAAACTTTCTGTCTGCGCGTCAAGGGCGATTCGATGATCGAAGACGGGATTCGCGACGGCGATTATATAATCGTCGAGTCGCGTGACAGCGCCGACAACGGCGAGACTGTCGTCGCGCTGGTGGGAAACGAAGCCACGGTCAAGAAGCTATACCGTGAGTCTGACGGCCGCGTGCGCCTACAGCCCGCGAACGCCGCGATGCAACCGATAATGGTCGATCCGGCGGAGCTTGCGATTCGCGGGGTGGTCGTCGGACTGATGCGCCATTACCGCTGAACCTGGGCGCGGGTGGGTTCGTTCGCGGGCGCGGCTAAGCGTTTGCTGCCAGCCGGGAGCGAATTGGAATCCGCACAATAAAAGTCGAACCTTGACCATGGCCGGTTTCGACCTCGAGCGTCGCATCCAGAGCTTCCAGATTTCGCTTAACCACCGACAAGCCGAGCCCCATTCCGCGGTAGCGTCGGCGGCTGCTGCTCGAGAGCTGGGCGCATCGCGCGAACGCGGCCTCGATCCGCGAACGATCGATTCCTGGTCCGCTATCGCGGACCCGCAACTCGATTTCGTGCGGATATTCCGGATCAGGATTAGCGCGGAACGAGATACTGACCGATCCCCGGCCGGTGAACTTGATCGCGTTTGCGGCCAGGTTCAGCACGATCGCTCGCAGCGGACGATGCCGGATGCGAATTCCTGCCGCCGCGCCGGGCAGATCAACCTCGAGGGCGAGATGCTTCTGATGGTTCGCGGCCTCTAGCGCAGGCATTATTTCCGCGATCAGATCGCCCAGCTCGATTTCATCGTCGAATTGGGCTTCGGCACCCGCTCCGGCGACCGCGAAATCCAGAACGTTTTCGACCGTTTGCGCCAGCTCGTAGGCGCTGATGTTGAGACGCTCGATAATCTTGCGCGGGCCCGCGCCGATCTCTCCGGTCAGGTCGTCGCGCAGGATATCCAAATAGCCGAGCAGGATTTGGATTGGAGTGCGCAACTCGTGCGCGAGATTCGCGAGCGATTCGAGCTGAACTCCGTGGTTCCAGCGACGAGAAACTGTCGCTGCACGGCGGCCGGATTTGCCAGCGTCGGCATCGAGCGGCCCAACTGGTGAAGAATAGGCCAAGTTGTTCTTTTACGGCCTTCGCTCGCCTATCCATCAGCCATTTCAAAATCGGCGAGCTAAATCATTCAGTCGTTTTTGACCGTATGAGAACGCAGTCGGGTGCCCAATCAGAAAAACCCCTAGTGAGATAGGAAAAAGTACCTAGTAGTGATGCAAAAATAACTTAGACGGATCATTCGATCCTGCGATTTGCCACTGCCGCGGCAAAATTTTGCCGACGCCAGTCGCGAACACTATGAGGCGTTCAATCCGACGCGCGCGCGGGCTCGATCAGGCGGGCTTGATTGGGTTGTTGTCGGCGGGAGTCGGTGCGGGGGCGGGTTCGGCGGTCTTCTGGACCGGTTTGGGAGCTTCCTCGTCGTTCATGGCTTTCTTGAAGTCGCGGATCGCCTTTCCCAGAGCTCCGCCTACGTCGCCGAGCTTGCTCGGGCCGAATATCACCAGCACGATCACCAGGATCACGAGCAGATGCCAGGGAGCTAAGAGATCACCCATATTATTCTCCGGCGGCCGGCAGCGGCCATCCTGCAAAAATTCTATATCCAGTCTGCCCGCATTGCTATCGGGGCGGTCGCGCTATGCGATCCGCGCCGCGGGCTCCGACGCACCCGGCATCCCGACGTCGTCGAGACGATAACGCTGCACCTTGCGGTACAGCGTCGATAGATGGATGCCCAGGACCTGCGCGGCTTTGGCCTTGTCGCCTTCGACCTTCTCGAGCACGCGCTTGATATGCTCGCGTTCGAGTTCTTCCAGCGTGAGCCCCGAGCTTTCCAGGTTGGCGACGGCGGCGGTCGAGGGGCTGCGCAGCTTGTCGGGCAGATCGTGCGAATGAATCACGTCGGTCTCGGCCAGGACCTCGGCGCGCTCGATCGTGTTCTCGAGTTCGCGCACGTTACCCGGCCACGGATAGTTCATCAGCAGGCGCATCGCGCCCTTGGAAAAGCGCATCGCAGTGCGCGAGAGCGATTTTTCCGATTTGCGCAGAAAATGATTCGCGAGCAGCGGGATATCGTCCTTGCGCTCGCGCAGCGGCGGCAGGTTGATATTGATCACGTTGATTCGGTAGAGCAGCTCCTCGCGAAAGCGCCCGGCCTTGACCTCCGCCTCGAGGTTTTTGTTCGTCGCACACAGCACGCGCACATCGAATGAAATTGGGTCGTTGGATCCGAGCGGATAGCATTCGCGCTCCTGCAGCGCGCGCAAGAGTTTAACCTGCAGCGACAGCGGCATCTCGCCGATCTCGTCGAAGAACACCGTTCCCTTGTCGGCGGCCTTGAGCAGGCCCAGCTTGTCCTGTCCGGCTCCGGTGAAGGCGCCCTTCTTGTAGCCGAAGAGCTCGCTTTCGAGCAGATTCTCGGGCAGCGCTCCGCAGTTGATCGGCAGAAAGCGCCCGCCAGAGCGTTCCGAGGTGAAATGAATCGCGCGCGCGACCAGCTCCTTGCCGGTGCCCGATTCTCCCGTGATCAGCACGCTCGAATCGGTCCGCGCGACTTTTTCCATCATGCGGAAAACCTGCTCGATCGCGTCGCCCTTGCCGATGATATTTTCGAAACGGTATTTCTCGCGCAATTCCTGGCGCAGATAGCGGTTCTCGCGGAACAGCGCCTTCGCTTCGAGCGCCTTGCCCACCACGGCCTTCAGATGTTCGTTGGCAAAAGGCTTGGTGATGTAGTCATACGCGCCTTCGTGCAGCGCTTCGACCGCGGATTCAACACTCGCGTAAGCCGTGACGATGACGCCCATCATCTCGGGATCGATCGCTCGCATCCGCTTGAGCAGCTCGAGTCCGCTGCCACCGCTGGTCAGGTTGAGATCGAGGATCGCTAGATCGATTTTTTCTTTCTCGAATATTCCGAATGCACTCTCGGCCGTGGCAGCGTCAAAGACCTCGTATCCCTCGCTGCGAGCGAGCTGCACGATGATCGAGCGCATCAGCGGCTCGTCTTCGACGATCAGCACCCGGAATGGACCCGGACGCGGCGCCGAGAATGCGTGTTGCGCGCTCATTGCCCGGCCGCCGCGCTCTGCGTCTGGGTTGCGATCTCATGCCCCGGCAGCAAGATGGAGATCTTGGTGCCCTTGCCGACTTCGCTATCGACCCGGATAGTTCCCTTGTTGGAGAGAATCAGCCGCTGGCATAGCGACAATCCGAGCCCCGCGCCCGCGCCCGCGGGTTTGGTGGTGAAGAACGGATCGAACACGCGCTCGATATTTTCGCGCGGAATGCCGATGCCGTTGTCCTCCACGCGCATCATGATCCGGCGATGCTCGCCGGAAGAGCGGTTTTCGGTAAGGACTCGAATCGCGCCGCCCTGGCTGTGAGTCGCGTCGGCGGCGTTGTAAAGCAGGTTCAGCAGCACCTGCTGGATCTCGTTGTCGTCGGCAAAGACGGGCATTAACTCAGTAGCCAGGACCGGCTCGACAGTGATCCCGTTGAAGCGCTTGTCGTAGGTGATGATCCGGAGCGTATCCGTGATCATCTGGTTGATGTTGATCACCTTGTGCTGAGCGGTCGAGGGGCGGGCGAAATTCACCAGGTCTTTCAGCGTGCCCGAGATACGCGTGATCTGCGAAAGAATCGTGTGCAGGGTAGTGCGGCGCTGCAGGTCGGTCTCCGCGCTCAAGAGCGACTGCACCAGCGAGGAGATCGACGCGAGCGGATTATTGACCTCGTGCGCGACTCCGGCGGCGAAAGTGCCCGCCGCGGCCAGCCGCTCGGTGCGCAGCAGCGACTCGAGCATCTCGCGCCGCTGGGTCACGTCGTGGAGGATCATCTGGATGAACTGCTTATTGCCGTACGAGATCAGTGCCGAGTTCACGTCAACGAAATACGGGCCAATCGGCAGATCCAGAGTTTGATCGGAGCCGTTGTTCACCACGTTCTCGAGCGATTTGATCGTGGTCTCGCGCAGTTCGGGAGGCACGAACTCGATCAGCGACTTTCCGATCGATTCGTGTTCCTTTTCGTCGCGGAACATGCTGATGGCCGCTGCGTTCATTCGCAGCACCTTCCAGGTGCCGGGCTCGATTTCGTACATCGGGTCGGGCGCGTGATCGATCGAGTTGCGGTATTTTTCCTCGGACGCACGCAGCAGACGCTCGCGCGATTCGATATAGAACTGCGAGACCATCAGGCGCCGCTCATCGACCGCCGCGACCACCGCGTTGCGCACCCGCTCCTGCTTCGCCCAATGCATCGACGCCGCGACGTGGTTCAGGATGATCTGTTTGAGGGCGATATGGATCGTGTTGAACTGTGAAGGTTTCGACCGCGCCAGCATCCCGTCCTGGCAGTGCCGCCGCAGGTAGATGTAGGTCGTCAGATCGTCGGGTTCGCGCAGATGGTTGTTGAACCGAATCAGAGAGTTCGACAATGCCTCGTGATGCGCTTGCTGATGATGCTCGTCGAGAGGAGGGGCACCCATGATACTTTGAATCGCCTGGCTCCATTGCTCCACGATTCCGTCGAAGTGCTCGTCGATCAAATTCGCCGCGGAGGCGCGCGCCTCGAGCGCTTCGGGAGTCCGGCTATAGACATCCGCACCGAACAGCCGTGCAAGCGTTTGTTCAATCACCAGGAGTTGCTGGCGAACCACTTCGACGTCTTCGTAGGTTGCGATGAGCCCGGCGTCGGTAGGTTCGCGCTGGACTTTCGACTTCGACACACGACAGCATCCGCAAAGCTTTTGTGCCTTCATATACTCGAATCCTTGCGGCTAAGATTCAGGAGCTGGCCGCAAATGGGTGGGGTAAGAGCAGGTAAACTGACCGGTCTTTCGCGTGCATATATAACCGCTGCTGTTCCGAGATATAACATTCGCATTTTACCCAATCCAGCGATGCGTCGTGGTCGTAGAGGCGATTCTTTGCAGCTTGCGAAGCAACCCTCCTGACCGCAGGGGCGCGATCGCCACGATTAAAAGATAAGTACGAAAACGTTGAGCGCCATCCCAATTAGGGGAGCTTACCGCCTGTGGAAGGGGGAAAATCCTCGAATTCAGTGGATTATTTGGTGGCACGGCTTTGGCTCTGTTTTTCGTGCGCCAAGGGACCCAGAGCCAGATGCTGACCGATAGCGCTGTATCTACGATCGTCGCCGCGGAAGCCAAATTTTTTTCTCGTTCTGGTCAAAAATTCTTTTTCAAAGCGATGCGCCTGTCCGACGTCGGTGCGAGCTTGGACTTTACTCAAAAGCTCGCACTACGCCGGCGCCTCGAGGAACTGAAGCTCGCGCATACCACCGGCCTGGTCGTGACCGAAGCACAGTCGCAGCCTGTTCTGGATATCGCGGCGCAGGCGGGAATCCCCGCGATGCTCGAGCTCAAGCTTGCGCAGGCCGACCTGTTCGACGCGCGTAGATGGAGCGCGGCGCTTTCGCGGGTTGCGCATACCGCCGCGATTTATCGCGGGCATCGCGCGCTCTGCGCCTACATTGTCGATTGTCCGATCTCGCAGGACGAATTGCGCGCCGCCGGCTTGATGAAAGTTCGCGGCCGGATGCGTGAGTTGCTCCGAGCGATCAAACGCCGCGACGGGAACGTGATGGTCGCGCTGAAGCATCGCCCCGCGACCCGCGCGCTCACCCTGCTAGAAGAGGATTTTTTGTACGCCGAGCTGCCCGTGCTCGAACCGGGCGAACTGCGCGATTTTATCACCAGCCTGCACAATATCGCCGAAGCGCGTCCGGTCGTCGTCGAGTTTCGGGAAGCGTCGGCGGACCAGGACGAAGCGGTTGCGACGGCGTTCGGAACCGGCGCGGCAGGAGTTGTGGCGCCGCCGATCCCGGCGTCGAGATCTCGTGACTGGCTCGGAATCAGGATGCTGCGCGCGGCCGACCTGATGCCGTTCGTGTCGCTCAACGGTTCCTGTCCGCCAGACTCGGCGCGCACTCCGATGGTCTCGGTCGTGATTTGCGCGTACAACGCCGAGCGCACGATGCGCCAGTGCCTGGAATCGCTTACCCGGCTCGCCTACCCGAATTACGAAGTGGTGATCGTCGATGACGGCTCGAGCGATCAGACCGCTCAAATCTCGAAAGATTTTCCGCAGTTCCGATTGATCCGCCAGGCCAACAAGGGACTTGGAATCGCACGCAACGTTGGCGCGCACGCAGCGCGCGGCGAGATTATCGCTTATACCGATTCCGATTGCGTGGCCGATCCGCACTGGCTCACCTTGATGGTGCGCGCGATGCAGGAAGGTGGCTTCGACGGATGCGGCGGCCCCAACTACGCCCCGCACGAAGACGGCCGCGTCGAGGCCTGTGTCGCCGCGTCGCCCGGCGCGCCCTGCCATGTGCTGGTAGGAGACAACACGGCGGAGCATCTGGCGGGATGCAACATGATCTTCACCCGCACTGCGCTCGATCAGGTCGGTGGGTTCGATCCGCGGTTCACCTCGGCCGGCGACGACGTTGACGTCTGCTGGCGGATGCTCGATCGCGGACTGCGGCTCGGCTACAGCGCCGCGGCGTTCGTGTGGCATTTCCGGCGCAACACTGTTTCCGCGTATTACGGCCAACAGCGCGGCTACGGGCGCGCGGAGGCGATGCTGTACCAATCTTATCCCGAACGCTTCAACGCGCTCGGCCAGATAAAGTGGACGGGCACGATTCCCGGCTTTATCCGCACGCTGCCCGGCGGCGACGAACCGCGAGTTTTCTGGGGTGCCCGCAAGACCGGCCATCAGACGATCTTCGATCCGGCGCTGAAGATTCTCGCCTTCATGCCGCAGACTTTCGAATGGACGATTCTCTGGACCATCGCGTTGGCCGCATCGATCCTGCTCGGTATTACTGCGTGGCCCGCGTTCGCGATGCTCGCGCTCGGTCCCGTGTGGGCGCTTTACTACGCGTGGCACGCACCCTTGGAGAAAGCGCATCGGAGCTTCACCTCGCGGATGCTGATCGCGATGCTCGCGTACACTGGTCCGATGTGCCGCACGCTGACACGCTATCGCATGAGGCTCAAGATGCTCGGCCGCAAAACCTCCGAAATTGCGCCGCGCCAATTGCCGCAAGTGAATCTCTCGCGCCGCGAACTCAGGCTCGCTTACTGGAACGAGCAGTACGTCACCCGCGACGTGTTGCTCGATCGCATGATGAAGCTGTTCGCGCGCGACGGGCATCCTGCACTGGTCGATCGCGGATGGAATGACTACGATCTCGAACTGCGCCCGGACCCGTGGACTCGCGTCGAACTCAAGACCGCCGACGAAGAACACGAAGGCATGAAGCTCAAGAATCACATCGTCGCGCGGGCCAGGCTGAGCCGCAAAAGTCGTATCGGTCTTGCCGCGGGCCTTATCGGAGCAGGTGCGGCCGCGTTCGCGGTCCTGCCCGGTTTCTCACTTGCGATCCTGGCGTTGACGTTGGCGACAGGCGCGTGCGCCGCACTCGCGCTCGTCAGGGCGGGGCGCTACGCGTATCGGGCGATTGAGGAAGCGGCCGCCGAGATCAATCTCATTCCGCTGGGCACGCCGACGCGCGCCGCTCGCCTTGCGGAGCGGGCCGCGTCGCAATCGCCGCCGGCCGCACAGCGCGGGACCGCAAGCGTGGCGGCTTCGAATCAGCCCGCGATCGACTGAATAGATAAGCGCAGCTTTGGGCTAGACGAACTCGGCGAAGATCGAATCGGCGAGCTCCAGCCCGCGGTCGGTGAGCCGAATATTTTCAGCCGTGCACTCCAGCAATCCGCCCTCGAACAGGCGTGCCGCGCGCGCGCCAAAGATGTCGTCGAAGTCGCGGCCGAAGCGCGCGCGGAAATTTGCGAGAGCGAAACCCGCGCGCAAGCGCAGATTCAGGAATACGAATTCGCTCGCGCCGGTGGCCGCGTCGATCGTCTCGGCGCCAGCCTCAGCGTTGCCATCTCTCAGTGCGGCCTCGATATATTTCGCCGGCGCGCGCTCGTTCCACCATCTTCGGCCGTAATCATTTTGTCCGAGCGCGAAACCATGCGCTCCCGCGCCGGCGCCGATGTAGCTCTGCGCGCGCCAGTACGTCAGATTGTGGCGAGCTTCGGCGCCGGACCGCGCGTAGTTCGAAATTTCGTACATAGGATAGCCGCGGTGCGGAATCTCCTCGCGCACGAGCTGGTACATCGCGGCCTGCTCATCGGTATGGAGCGGCGTGATTCGTCCGCGTTTCATGTCGGCGAAAAACGCGGTGCCTTCCTCGAAGGTCAGGTTGTAGGCGGAAATGTGATCGGGCTCGAGCGCCGCAGCCTGCGCGATATCGTCCGCCACGTCGGCAAGCGTCTGTCCCGGAACCGCAAAAATCAGGTCGAGGTTCAGCCGCGTGAATCCCGCGCGATGAGCTGCGCGCGCGGCGGCGCGGGTCTCGTCAGCGTTATGAATCCGCCCGAGGAATTTGAGCGTCTGGTCCTTGAACGATTGCGCGCCGAAGCTCAGCCGGTTGACGCCCGCCGCGCGTATCCCGGCGAGCTTCGCGCTATCGACGGTGCCGGGATTGGCTTCGAGTGTGATCTCGGCGTCGCGCTCGATTCCGAACAATCGGCTCGTGGCGTCGAGGATCTTGCCGATCGATTCGGGCGCGAACAGCGAGGGCGTTCCGCCGCCAAAGAAAATCGTGCGCAAGCGGTCGCCGGAAAACGGCGCTTCCGAGGAGCGGCGCTCGATCTCGCGGATCAGCGCGCGCGTGTAGTCACCCTCAGGCCACGCCGATGCCGCGTAAGAATTGAAATCGCAGTACGGACACTTGGCCTGGCAGTACGGAATATGGACGTAGAGCGAAAAGCTCATCGAGGACATCTTATGGCCTAGCGCGCCGCGTTGCATCCTAATGTGTCATTCCCGCGCGCGTGGCTGCCGCGCGCGAGGAATCCCGAGCTTGCCGTCGGACTTTGCGCCATGAGTGGGTGGAATGCACGAACGCCCGGGATTCCTCGCGCGGCAGCCACGCGCGGGAATGACACCCCGGAGCGTAAGGCAAAGACACGACCGTCAGCGGTCGCTATACTTCTCGGACTGTTGGCTGAGAGCATCAAATCAGAACCGGTTGCAGCGCCACTTGCAGCCCCAGAGCCGCCGACACATAGCCGCGCCGGGGCGGGGATGGTTGCGTCGGGAATCCTGCTGAGCCGGATCGCGGGACTCGTTCGCTCGACGATCTTCGCGCACTTTCTTGGCAACTCGGCGGCGGCCGACGCTTTCCAAGCCGGTTTCCGGATTCCGAATTTCCTGCAGAACCTGCTCGGCGAAGGCGTCCTCTCGGCTTCGTTCATTCCGGTTTACTCGAAGATGCTCGGCGAGGGCGACGACGAAAACGGCGACCTGCTCGCATGGACCTTCGGCGCGATTCTCGCGCTCGTCACCTCGATCCTGGTGATCGCGGGAATCGTCTTCGCGCCCTACCTGATCGACGTGATTGCTCCGGGGTTTTCCGGCGACAAGCGCGAGCTGACCGTCACGATCGTGCGCATCCTGTTCCCCGGCACCGGGATGCTCGTGATGTCGGCGTGGTGCCTGGGCGTGCTCAATAGTCATCACCGGTTTTTTATGTCGTACGCGTCGTCGGTGGTGTGGAACGCCGCGATAATCGCCGCGCTTGTGTGGTTCGGCCCGCGCCGCACGCAGGACGGCCTCGCGATCGATGTGGCGTGGGGCGCAGTGGTTGGCGCGGCGCTGCAGGTGGTCGTGCAGCTTCCGCAAACCTTCGAGCTGCTGCGCCGGATTCGAATCGATTTCGCGGCGGTCTCGGAACCGCTGCGCTCCGTGTTTCGCAACCTCGGCCCGGTCATCGCGGGGCGCGGCGTCGGCCAGATGAGCGCGTACATCGACACTCTGCTCGCGAGCTTGCTCCCGACCGGCGCCGTCGCGGCGTTCAACTACGGGCAGATTCTTTACATGTTGCCGATCAGCCTGTTCGGAGTGTCGGTCGCGGCTTCGGAGCTGCCGACGATGGCGCGCGCGACGGGAACCTCGGAAGAAATTGGCGCGACGTTGCGCGTGCGGCTCAACGCGGGGCTCAGGCAAATCTCATTTCTGGTGGTGCCGTCGGCGGTTGCGTTTATCGCGCTCGGCGATGTGATCTGCGCGCTGATTTTCCAGTCGGGCAGCTTTACCCATTCCGACGCGATTTACGTATGGGCTGTAATCGCAGGCTCGGGGATCGGGATGCTCGCGAACACTACCGCGCGGCTCTATATCAACGCTTTCTATGCGCTGCTCGACGCGCGCACGCCGCTGAAATTTGCGATCGTGCGCGTCTCGCTGACTCTGATGCTCGGCTACTTCTGCGCGCTGATTCTGCCCGGGATGCTGGGAATCGCGACGCGATGGGGCGTCGCGGGGCTGACCGCGTCGGCCGGAGTTTCAGCCTGGGTCGAGTTCGTGCTGCTCAGATTGCGGCTTAACAAACGCGTCGGATGGACCGGGCTCGCGCGTGTGTACCTTGCCAAGCTGTGGGGAATCGCGATCGTGGCCGCGGCGATCGCCTTTGCGCTCAAGATCGAAACCGCTGGGATGGGTCCGCGTCTGCGCGGATTCATCGTGCTGCCCGTCTTCGGCGCGATTTATCTCGGAACCGCGTGGGCGATTGGGATGCCCGAGTTCGACTCGATGGTCGGGATGATCCGGCGGCGGTTCACATCCTCTCGCGAGGAATGAGTTTTCGCGCGGCTCACTCGGACGTCAACTGTTTGATGGTCGCGCTGGTGCTGCGGCCGGTGAAAACCGGTGACAGCACTACACGTCCGCCGCGCGCCTCGACGAAGGTCTGGCCATCGACGATCTTACCGCGCCAATCTTCGCCCTTGACCAATACGTCGGGCTTGACTATGCGGATAATCCGTTCGGCGCGGTTGTCGTCGAAGATCACGACGTAATCGACGCATTCGAGTGCGGCCAGAATTCGCGCGCGCTCGGCTGCCGGATAGATCGGCCGCGCCGCGCCCTTGAGTGCGCGCACGCTGCGATCGCTGTTGAGACCGACCACCAGCCGGTCCGCCTGCGCGCGGGCGAAACAGAGCGACTGCACGTGCCCCGCGTGAATCAGATCGAAGCATCCGTTGGTAAACGCGATCACGCGGCCCGCGCGGCGCTCGCGCTCGATAACCGCCGGGATTTCCTCGAGCGCGACGATCTTGCGCTCGTACCCCTGATGCGGCGGGCGCAGCGCTTCGGCCAGATCCTCGCGCGAGATCACCTCGGTGCCGATCCGCGTGACCTCGATACTCGCGGCCAGGTTCGCAATCCGCGCCGCCGACGAATAGCCGAGCCCCGCGATCGCGAAGAGTCCAAACACGCTCAACACCACGTCGCCCGCGCCGGTCACGTCATAGACGTCGCGCGGCACGGTCGGAATATAGGTGCCCGCGCCGCCGCGCTCGGCCAGGTACATCCCGTCGCGATCGAGAGTGATAAGGCAGGCGTCGAGGCTGAGCTTGCGCACCAGCATCTCGGCTGCGCGCCGCCACGCGTCGCGATCGACGAGCTTCAATCCTGTCGCCTGCTCGGTCTCATAACGATTTGGCGTGAGCACGCTCGCGCCGCGATAGAGCGAGAAATCTCCTGACAGCCGCGGATCGACGATCACCTTGAGATGATGGCGGCGCGCGCCGTCGATAATTGCGCGCAGCAGCGCGGGCGTAAGCAGGCCCTTGTTGATATCGGAGATCAGCACACCGTCGACCCGCGGAAGTTCCGCGCGCAAGCGCGCGAGCAGCTCGCGCTCGCGCGCGCGGGAAAGCGGCGACGGATCTTCTTCGTCGACCCGCAGGAGCTGCTGCGTCCCGCGGCTCGCGGCCTGCACCGAACCGAGCATCCGCTCCTTGACGATAGTCGGCCGGTCGGGATCAGTGACGAGCGCGCGCGTGCCGATTCCGAGACCGCTCAGAATGTCGCGCAACAAGGTGCCGTTGCGATCCGCGCCGACCATGCTGAGCGCCGAAGGGACAGCGCCGAGCGCGCACAAATTCGCCATCACGAAGCCGGCGTTGCCGGGTTTCTCCTCGCGCCGATGAACCCGCAGGATCGGGATCGGGGCCTCGGGCGAGATGCGCGAGACGTCACCCCAGATATAGCGATCGAGGATCACCTCGCCCGCGACCATCACGCGCAGCTTCGGCAAGCTCGGCAGCTCGGTCCGCGCGCCCGAAGCGGGAGGGGTCGAGCGACGCGTGGTTCCGGAACGCGTTTTTCGGGTAGCCATCGTCAGGTGATGATACGGGATTGCGCGCCGCCGGTTAAATCGCACCGCCGCTGGATAACCTTCCGTTTCAGGGACCTTATCGATCCGGGCCTTATCGAGCGTAAGAAGACAGAAAAGATTCGGGATTCTTCGCTTGGCGGCGTGACTCAACGTCAGATTGGTGCGATCTTGAAAGTCTCGCATCCTCGAAGCATGGAGATCAATTATGAAATCCATTCGCGTCGAACAACCCAAGGGTCCGTTCACACTTGTCGAAGAAAAAATCGTCGAACCTTCTCGCGGACAGGTCCGGATCAGAGTGCAGGCGTGCGGAATCTGTCATAGCGATTCGTTTACAAAAGACGGGCTGTGGCCCGGAGTCAGCTTTCCCCGATCGCCGGGACACGAAATTGCCGGAGTGATCGAAGCACTCGGCGATGATGCGGGCGATTGGAAAGTGGGCGATCGAGTAGGCGTCGGATGGCACGGCGGGCATTGCGCAAAATGCGATCCATGCCGCCGCGGCGATTTTGTCAATTGCCGCAATTTGAAGATTCCCGGGATCAGTTACGACGGCGGCTACTCCGCTCACGTCATCGCGCCGATCGAGGCCCTTGCGCATATTCCTGACGGGTTGCGCCCCGAAGAGGCGGCACCACTCATGTGCGCTGGTATCACGACCTTTAATTCGCTCCGGCATAGCGGCGCGATGCCCGGTGATCTCGTCGCCGTCCAGGGCATCGGCGGACTCGGCCATTTGGGAATCCAGTTTGCAGCCAAGTTTGGTTACGACGTTATCGCGATCGGACGGGGCGAGGACAAGCAGCCGCTGGCGCTGAAGCTCGGTGCTCGGCGGTACATCGATACCAACCGGCAAGACGTCGCCGCGCAGATGTCCAAAGAGGGAGGCGCGGCCGTCATTCTTTCCACAGCCACCGATGCCAAAGCGATCAGCGCGCTGGTGGACAGCCTCGGCGTCGGCGGCAGATTGGTAATCGTCGGGGCCACGTTCGAGCCGTTCGCGGTCACCGCGACGCAGCTTCTTATGTCCCACCGATCAATCATCGGATGGCCGTCGGGAACCTCGAGGGACTCCGAGGATACGCTGAAGTTCGCGGCGGCCACGGGAGTCCGAGCGATGATCGAGACATTTCCGATCGAGCAAGCGGAGCAAGCGTACGACCGCATGATAACCGGCAAAGTCCGCTTTCGTGCGGTACTGACGCGCAGGTGAAGGCGGCGTCTCTGGTCCCTCGCCCTGAAAGGGAGAGGTTAGGTGAGGGTCCGATCTGCGCGTGGGATTGTTTGCCGCGCGCTTTAGATTCTGCCAGGAAGCTTTCTTTATAATCGCGCGGCGCTGCGCACCGCGCTGAATTCTGACCCTCACCTGACCGTGTGCCAGTGGCACGTCCCTTTCAGGAGAGCTTTTGCATAACCTACCGGAAAAGTGTGCCCGGTGCGGAGGGCGAGATTCCTCGCGATTGCTGCCATTCGACGGGACTCCGCACCTCACCATCTGCATCGCTTGTACGCGCTCGGAATGACACAAAACCAGCGAACGCTGTCATTCCGAGCGCGCATCTAGTGCCAGCTCTGCGGATTGCAGATCGTCTCGCGCTGCGCGCATCGCGAGGAATCTCGCCAGCCGCATGAGCAGCCCAATGGAATCGGTTACGCAAAGCTCTCCTTTCAGGGCGAGGGATCAGACAACGGGACGAGGTGCGGAGATGTCACCGGATCGCAAAGCCGCCGTCTGCGTATACTATTGCTCCCGTTACGAAGTCCGAGGCGTGCGAGGCGAGGTAGATCGCCGTGCCCGCCATCTCTTCGGGTTCGCCGAAGCGTCCAGCCGGCGTGCGCGTCAGAATCTCCTGAAAGAATGGCCCCGACTGCGCGGGTACGGTCATGTCGGTTTTGATCCATCCGGGAACGATCGCGTTGACCTGGATATTGCGCGGCGCAAATTCTATCGCCATCGTCTTGGTCATCTGCACCAGCCCGCCTTTGGCCGCCGCGTAGGAAACCACGCCGCCGCCGCCGAAGCGCGCGTACTCGCTCGCGATATTGATAATCTTTCCGCCGCCGCCGCGCGACCCCATCGAGCGCGCCGCGATCTGCGACAGGAAAAAGCATGAGTGAAGATTGGTCTCGAGCACTCGATCCCAGTCCTCGGCCGAATGCTTGAGCGAGCTGCGCTGAATCGAGATACCGGCATTGTTGACCAAAATATCGACCGGACCGAGCGCGCGTTCCGCTTCTGCCATCGCCGGCGCCAGTGCGGCGCGCTCGGTCACGTCGAGCTTGATCGCGGCCGCGCGGACGCCGAGCTTCTCTAGTGCCTCGACGGTCGCACGATTTTTCTCTTCGTTGCGCGCGAGGACCGCGATCGCGGCGCCGGCCTCCGCCAGTCCCATCGCAATTCCGCGCCCGATACCGCCGTTGCCTCCAGTGACGACGGCCACGCGGCCCTCGAGATCGAACATTTTTGGCGCCGCCATTTTCTTCCGATGCCTCCCCGTCTCTCTCGCAAATCTCAGGCAATAAAAAATCCGCCGTCAACGATCAGATCCGCCCCGGTGACGAAACTCGAAGCCGGCGAGACCAGGAACAGCGCCGCGCTTACCATCTCGTCGGGGTCGGCGAAACGGCCGGCAGGAGTGCGCTCGATCATCTGCTTTTTTGCCGCCGCGTATTTCGGATCATTGCGAATCCAGTCGGTCATGTCGGTCGTGGTCCATCCCGGCGCGAGCGAATTGGCCTGGATATTGTGCGGCGCCAATTCGATCGCAAGGCATCGCGTAAGCTGCAGCATCCCGCCCTTGCTCACGCCGTACGACGGATAGATCGGAGTGCCCTTGAACCCGCCGATACTCGCGACATTCAGGATCTTTCCCGCGCGCCGCGGGATCATGGAGCGCGCCACGATCTGCGAGAGCATAAACGCCGCGGTCAGATTGGTTTCGAGCACCGAGTCCCAATCTTCTTCGCTATGCTGCATCAGCGGCTTCAGAATGGCGAAGCCGGCATTGTTGACGAGAATGTCGATTGGGCCGAGTTCGCGCTCGACTTGATCGACGGCCGCCTTGAGCTTTGCGCGTTTGGAAACGTCGAGCCCGATAGCGATCGCCTTCGGACCGATCGCCTTAAGCTCCGCCAGCGTGGCGCGGTTGCGTTCCTGGTTGCGCGCCATGATCGCGACCGACGCGCCAGCGCGCGCAAGTCCGAGCGCGATCGCGCGTCCGATCCCGGCGTTCCCGCCGGTCACGATCGCTATCTTGCCGGTCAGATCAAACAGCGGATTTGCATTCATCGTCTGCTCCCTCGAGTTCGCTCGCGCGTGCATCTTTTCGCGATAGACATGCGGCACAGGCGGCTTCTATATTGACGATTCACCTGCGCCGATGTCGAGCCGATATGCAATATCAGTTGTGCGCGCGCGGCGACTACTCGAGAGGATTAACCACGATGGGATTACGGACGGCTGAACAGTACAAGGCTTCCCTGCGCGACGGACGCGCGGTCTATTTTCGCGGCGAGAAGGTGCCCGACGTCACCGCGCATCCGGTGATCGGGATCGCGGTCGAGCACGCGGCGCTCGACTACAAGATGGCCGAGGACGCGAAGTATCGCGAGTTGGCGGTGATCAAGGAAGGCGGCGACGAGTACAGCCGCTATTACCATGTTCCTAAGAACGGCGACGATCTGCTGAAGCGCAGTAACCTGATTGCCGCATCGACGCGTGAGGGCGCGACCCTGGTCGTGCTGATCAAGGAGATCGGCACCGACGCGCTGCTCGCCCTGCAAATCCTCGGCGCAAAAATGGCGGCCGCAGGACATCCGGAATATCGCGAGCGGATCCAGAAGTTTTATCGGCATTGCCGCGACAACGATCTCGCGGTTGCGGTCGCGCAGACCGACACCAAGGGCGACCGCTCGCTGCCGCCGACGCAGCAGGAGCATCCTGACTATTATGTCCGCGTCGTCGAAGAGCGGCCCGACGGAATCGTGGTGCGCGGCGCGAAGGTTCACACCTCGGTCTCGACCAACACCAACGAGGTCATCGTTTTGCCGACCCGTGCGATGCGCGCGGAGGACAAGGCGTACGCGGTCGCGTTCGGGGTGCCGATGAACACGCCGGGACTCAAGATGATCGCGAGTCCGCACGGCGGCTCGAAGAAGAACGCGTTTGAGCATCCGATCAGCGCGCGGCACAAGATGATGGAAACGCTGACCGTGTTCGACGACGTGTTCGTGCCCAAGGAGCGCGTGTTCTTAAACGGCGAGATTGATTTCGCGGGGCTGCTCGCCCTGACCTTCGTGCGCTTTCATCGCTTCACCGCGGTGTCGTACAAGCTGCCGCTGCTCGAGCTGATGGCGGGCGCCGGTTTCGCGATCGCCGAGGCCAACGGAATCTCGCGCGCGGGGCACGTGCGCGACAAGCTGACCCATCTCGCGGCCTATCACACGACGGTTCGTGGATTGATCGAGCACGCCGCCCGCACCTGCACTATCGAAGAGGGCATCGCGGTACCGAACACGCTTTTGACCAACGTCGCCAAGTATCACTTCGCGCACAACTATCATCAGGCGGTGCAGATCGTGCAGGACCTGGCCGGCGGACTGCTCGTGACCGCGCCCGCCGAGGAAGATCTGAAGAGCGAAGCCACGCGCGAGTACGTATTGAAATATATGGGTGGCGCAAAAGGTTTCGACGCGGAGAAGCGGCTCAGGCTTCTCAACCTGATAAGCGACCTGACCTCGTCGGATTTCGGCGGCTACCAGGAAGTGCTGGCGGTCCACGCCGAGGGCGGCTTCGAGGCGGAGAAGCTCCAAGCCTACCGCGAGTACGATTTCAAGACCGTAGCCGCCTACGCGCGCAAACTCGCGGGAGTGTGAGCCGGCGGTCGTGCGGGTTACTGGTTCGTGCGCAGCTCGATCGTGTTGCCGTCGGGGTCGAGGATCCATAACTGACGGCCCGCGCCCATGTTTGTCGGCGCTTCGAGGAACTCGATTCCCATCTCGGTCAGCGTCTTCTTTGCGGCATCGAAGTCTTCGACATCGAGCGCCAGATGCGGGCCGAGCGGGTCGGGTTTGCGCCCGCGATTTTCACTCTGGATCAGGTGAATCGCGTTGTCACCGACGCCGTACCATGCGCCGGGAAATCCAAAATCGGGACGCGGGAGCTTTTTGAGGCCGAGCACCTGTTCGTAGAACGCCATCGATTTGGGCGCGTCGCTGACGCGGACGGCGCAGTGGCTGAACTGTTTGGCTTTGATCATCGTCGGTAGTCTCCGATCGCTGTTTAGCACGCGCGCACCGCGTACAGGAAACTATGCTTATTCGAACGCGTTCTCGCCGGTGATGTCGCGGCCGAGAATCAGCGTGTGCACGTCGAAGGTCCCTTCGTAGGTGTTCACCGTCTCGAGGTTCATCATGTGCCGGATGACGGGATACTCGTTCACGATCCCATTGGCGCCCAGCATGTCGCGCGCGTCGCGTGCGATCTTGAGCGCCTCGTTCACGTTGTTGCGCTTGGCGAACGAGACGTGCTCGGGACGGAGCTTGCCCTGGTCCTTCAGATGCGCCAAGCGCAGACAGACCATCTGCGCCTTGGTGATCTCCGTCAGCATCTTGACCAGCTTGTTCTGCACGAGCTGATAACCGGCCAGCGGACGCGAGAACTGCTTGCGCGATTTGGTGTAGTCCAGCGCGGTGTTGTAGCAGGTCCGCGCCGCGCCGATCGCTCCCCACGCGATTCCGTAGCGCGCCTGCGTCAGGCATCCGAGTGGACCTTTGAGTCCGCGCGCGTTCGGCAGATGCGCCGTCGCGGGAATTTTCACGTCTTCGAGGATCAATTCCGAGGTGATCGACGCGCGCATCGAGAACTTCCCGTGGATATCGCGGGTCGAGAATCCCGGCGTGCCTTTCTCGACGATAAAGCCGGTGATGCCCTGGTCAACTTTGGCCCACACGACCGCGACGTCGGCGATCGAGCCGTTGGTGATCCAGCGCTTGGTGCCGTTGAGAATCCATCCGTCGCCGTCCTTGCGCGCGCGGGTCTCCATCCCGCCCGGATCGGAACCGTGGTCGGGCTCGGTCAAGCCGAAGCATCCGAGAAGGTGCCCTTTGGCCATCTCCGGTAAGTAGCGTTTCTTCTGCTCCTCGGTGCCATTTGCATAAATTGCATACATCGCGAGCGAGCTCTGCACCGAGGCGAACGAGCGCAGGCCAGAGTCGCCGGCTTCGAGCTCCTGCATGATCAGGCCGTATGCGACGTTGTTCATTCCGGCGCATCCGTAGCCCTTGAGATTGGCGCCAAACATCCCGAGTTCCGCCATCTGCGGGACCAGCTCGACGGCGAAGGTTTCGTTGGCGAAGTGACGCTCGACGTGCGGCAGCACCTCGCGCTGGACGAAGCGCTTGACCGTGTCGCGAGTCGCGCGTTCCTCGGTGGTCAGAAGGTCGTCGAGGTTGAAGAAATCGAGATCTTTTAACGAATCCGCCATCTTAGACTCCGTCGCAAGATTGATGCTGAATTTTCACAAGATTTTCGCTACGCTTGTAGCTGCGTTGACACATTGAGCGGCCCCACCGCTCGCTAAGGACCTGTTAGCATCGTTCATCGCCCCACTTGACCCGTCCGTGCGCTTTCCGCAGGGTAATTAATGAAGTCTCGCAAGTTAACCACGGCTACTGCTTGCCTGACTTTTAAGTATCACGTAGCCTAATGCGATAAGTAAGTAATATGCACATCGAAACGCTGAAGGTCTTCTGCGACATAATCGAAAGCGGGAGCTTTTCTTATGCCGCTTCCCAAAATTTTGTCACCCAGTCAGCGGTCAGCCAGCAGGTCCGCAGCCTCGAGGAAAAATACGACTGCCGATTGATAGAACGAGGCAGGGCGGGAGTCAAACCGACTCCGGCCGGCCAGATTCTGTACACCGCCAGCAAGGAAATCGTACGCCGATTCATGGAGCTGGAGAATCGGCTGCGCGAGATCGGTTCGGTAATCGCCGGCTCGATTCGCGTTGGCACGGTTTACAGCGTCGGGCTGCACGAGCTGCCGCCATACCTGACCGAGTTCCTGCGCAATTATCCCGCGGTCAATGTGCACCTGGAATATTTGCGCTCGAACAAAATCTACGAAGATCTGATCGAGGGCAAGATCGATCTCGGTGTCGTCGCGTATCCAGCCAAACGAAGCCAAATCGTCTCGATCGCGTTTCGTCACGACGAGCTGGTCCTCGTCGTTCCTCCGGACAGCACGCTGACCAAGCACGGCAAGATCAGCGTCGGAGCGCTCTCGGGGCAGAAGTTCGTTGGCTACGAACGCGACATCGCCACCCGCAAAGCCTCGGATCGAATCCTGCGCGAGTACGGCGTCAAGCCTAATTACGTGCTCGAATTCGACAATATCGAGACGATCAAGCGCGCGGTCGAGATCGGGCTCGGATGCGCGATCGTGCCGCGGATGACGGTGGAAAATGAAGTCACGCGCGGGTCGCTAAGGGTGCTCGAATTTTCCGAGGGCACCTTCACCCGTCCACTCGCGATCATCTACAAGCGTGGACGCGAGCTTTCACCGGCGGTGCGCAAATTTATCGACGTGCTCACGCAGAGCAACATCCTGCCCAAAGTCGGCCGCGGAGAGCGCGCCGAACGTGGCGGCCGCGCGGAGCGGCTGACCTCTGCGGATGGTCCTGAGAAGGCGGAAAAAACGGCGTAACGACGAAGCTCCAAAAGCAAAAACGGCCGGATGCGCGAGGCGTCCGGCCGTTTCTTTTTCGGTGGCTTCGTTTGGGTTCGTTCTGATTTAGAGCGGGGGCGCTTTAAAGCCGCCGAGCTCCTGTTCGAGCAGCTTTCCGACCGCGAGCACCTCTTCTTCTCCGAAAGCGCGGCCCATCACCTGTACTCCCGTTGGCAGTCCGTCCTGATCGCGGCCCGCCGGAAGCACCAGGCCCGGAAGCCCGCCGCAGTTCCCAATGAGCGCCGGCCAGTTGGCGGTGAACAGCGGAAACATCTTGCCGTCGATATCGACCTCGGTCTTGCCGTGCGGAAACGCGTTTACACAGAATGGCGGCAGGATCAGGATCGGATAGCGTTCCATGAACTCCGCGAGCTTGATGCGCCAGGTGTCGCGCGCGATCGAGGTGAGAAAATATTCGGCCGCAGTTTTGCCCGGACCTGCACCCGCCAGCATGTTGCGCAGCCGCTCGCGCGACAGATGCAGCTTGTCGCCCATAATGCCCGCCAGCAGCGCGCCGCCGTCCGCCATCGCGTACGCGAACCACAGGCCCGCGGCCTCCTCGACCGGAGGCTTCACTTCCTCGACCGTCACGCCGGTTTTTTCGAGCGCGCGCGCCGCGCGAATGGTCGCCTCGCGGATCGCGCGCGCAACCGGAACCTCGCCGGCGGCGGTAAAGAATCCCACGCGGATTTTCTTCACATCGACGCGCTCCGGATGCGCCTCGGGTGTCGGCGCGGTGTAAGGAGCGGTCGGATGCGGTCCCTTGATGATGTTGTAAGAGAGGGTCAGGTCGTCGACGTAGCGCGCCATCGGACCGATGGTCGCCATATGCGCGATCGGCGGCGGCGCGACTCCAGGAGACATGTGTCCGCTGCCGGGAATCGTGCCCCAGCTCGGTTTCAGTCCGGCCACGCCGCAAAAGTGCGACGGGATGCGGATCGATCCGCCGTAGTCCGAGCCCAGCCCAAGCGGCGACATCCCGGTAGCGAGCGCAGCCGCTTCGCCGCCGCTGGAACCCCCTGGCACGCGCTCATGATTCCACGGATTGTTGGTCGCGCCGAAGACGGGATTGTCGCAATCGTAATCGAGCGTCATTTCAGGCGTGTTGGTTTTCGCGATAATAATCGCGCCGGCCGCACGCAGCCGCGCCACGGTGGGCGCGTCGTAGGTGGCGACGTGATGCTCGAAAATCTTCATCCCCCAGGTCGAGCGGACGCCGGCGGTGATGATCGAATCCTTGATCGTGATCGGCAGCCCTTCCAGCGGCCGCGCTTCGCCCTTTTTTGCAAGCCGAGCGTCACTGGCTCCGGCTTCTTCGATCGCGCGCTCTTCGACCAGGGTTACGACCGCGTTGAGGTTGTGATTGACCGACTCGATCCGCTCGATAAAAGCGTCGACCATCTCGGTGGACGAGACTTCACGCGCCTTGAGCATCGCCGTGAGCTTGTGCGCCGGCGCGAAAAAGAGATCTTTGGAAAATGGCATTTAGAACCTCGTGGGGCGCGTTTCGCGCCGCTGCACCGCCGGTAATACCATCGACCGCGCGCCATTGCACGTGCCTCGCACGCGCCATTACGCGGCCGGCACGACCGCGGTTCCAGGGTGGTCAGACTTCGCGGCGGACCAGGGCGAGCGGCGGGCGCGAATCGACGCGGCCCGAGTTCTGACGAGCTTCGCGGCGCGCCTCCAGCACACTGCCAACCAGGAAGGTCGCGAGCACTCCGAGTACGTTCAGGGAGGTATCAACGATCGGAGTGTGGCCGGCGAGATTGATCGCGATATAGCTAAGCGAGCTCAGCAGGACACCCGCTCCATAAACCGGCAGCGAATGGCGGCCGCAGGCTAGAAACGGCGCGGCGATCCTGGAACGAAGCCATCCGGCTTGCGGCGCAACGAAATAGGCGACCATGTACAGCAGCGCAAGAACGTTGATTATCCGCATCGGCGCGAGCAACGTCTTGTCCGCAGGCCACAAATATATCGGAGGATTAAACAGTCCCAAGCCGACTGCGGCATTGCGCCACGGCGCCGCCATCACGACAGCAAAGCTGGTGAACGCGATAGCGGCCGCGACGATCATGGTTCTCGCGCTGGCGGACACCTTGATGGGCTTGGTTTTGCTCACATACCCGAGCGTGATTCCGATTACATAGAGGAGTTGCCACGTGAACGGATTGAAGTACCAGACCTCGCCCTGATTTCCCGCGGGCAAATTGAATCCCGCCCATCGCGTCAACAGATAGATCGCCAGCGAGGCCCCGAGCGCGACGCGCATGTCGCGCTTGACCATCCAGATAACGCCCGGCGCAAGCGCGAGCAGAATCAGGTAGAGCGGCAGGATGTCGAGATTGTTGGGCAGAAACCGCAGCGTGACGGCTGCGAAGATCGCATCGCGCGGCGCGTCGAATAGCCATCGCATCCGAAGGAAATCCAGGTACTCGGGGCGATCCAGCCACCAGGCCGACAGCAGCAGCGCCAGCGCGACGCCGAACAGCAGAAGCAGGTGCGAATAGTAAATCTTGATCCATCGCCGGCCGATCGTGCCCGAGCATCGCAGGAACCCTTCGCGCTCGAGCTTTCCGCTGTACGCGAGATATGAAGATATCCCCGAGATCAAAACGAAGACTTCGGCCGCGTCACAGAAGGCGAACTTTCGAAGCGTCCAGTTGCTCAGCGGATTGCCGGGAACGTGATCGATGAAAATGATGATCAGCGCAAGGCCGCGGCAGAAGTCGAGCCGATAGTCCCGCTCGCTCTTGACGGCCAGCGCGACGGCAGGAGCCGGCGTGGCGGAGTCGGGAGCCTCAAGCCGTCTCGTGGTCTGAAACTTGCGCGTCAGCCGGGGCTTTAGGGGAGTCGCTTCGTGGGCGATTGTGCCGGCGTCTGACATGGTTGATCGTGATTGCCGAAGCAATAGTTCTGCCACGTTGTCGAGCGAGTCAGGAGACCCCTGCGCTTTAACCTTCCTCTCGAAGGATGACGCACAATAGGTTCTCATGGTTGCGAGATATTCGCCAACCAAATGAACGATCTGCCGGATATGGAAAAATTTGCCCGACAAATCGCGCGGTCTGTCATGTTTCCTCTGAGCGCAGAATCGCGCCGAACGCCGCGCGCGAAGGCCATGCACAATGCAACATGCTGCCTATCGCAGAAGCATCAAATGGCGCTCGAGCGCCAACCACGCTTGCTATAGGAGAGAGATCTGCCGTACGCGTATGCGCAATCATATTGCCGGAGGCTCGTGAGATGGAATTGAAACTTGACGCGATTGCGCCAGTGTTCCTGGTCGAAGATGTAAGGCGCGCGGCGGAATATTATCGCGACCGGCTCGGCTTCAGCCTGACGGAATATTTTGGTGAGCCACCGGCCTTCACGATCGTTCGCCGCGACGCGGTTCGAATCGCCTTGCGACGCGTCGGAGACGTGAAGGGTGGTTCGAATCGCGCGCGCAACACCGAGGGCTTCGACGCATATATCTGGGTCAGCGATATCGACGCGCTTTACGAACAGTTCCTGACCAACAAAGCGCCGGTGTCAGGTCCGCCGGAACTGCAGGTGTACGGTATTCGTGAACTCTGGATCCGCGATCTCGACGGCTACGTCGTGACCTTCGGGCAGTTCGCGACTCCTTCCTGACTTATCTCGAGCGCAGCCGAAGCGCGACGGCCGTCAGGCCGCTCCCAACCTTCAAGTGTGCTTGACGACGCGGCAGAGTAACGAATTTTTTCGCGCACCTCGCTTGCGTGACGCGAATGAGCGCAACGCCGCGACGCGACGAGGGTCGCAGCAGCAAGCCGCGCGCTCTATCCGCGGGCGATCTACTCGATACTCGTGCTCGGCAGCGCAGGCGCGCTCTTCACCGGACCGGAGCCGCTATCCATCGGCTGCGCGCCGGAAGGATACGCGCTCGAACCCGTCGACGCGACCGGCGCGGGGGGCGGTGGCATCGGCGCCATCGGCTGCACCGCGGATGCGCCAGTAGTGTCAGGCGGCGGGGGTGGTGCGGTCTCGGTCGGGCCGCTGAAGTTGATCGGCTCCTCGCCTGCGACCATCTGAGGCGTCAGCACATAATCACCGCCCAGAGAACTGCGCCAGATCGTGTCTGCGGTCTGCGTGTTGCCGGCGGTCAAAAGGAACGCCGCTCCGCCGCCGATTCCGCCCAATACCGCATAGACCAGTTTGGCCGGGATGTAGAGCACGTTGCCGAGCAATGCCGCCGCGCCGTAGCCCGCGCCGGGCCAGTTCACCCCGCCCTCGTTGGGTTGCGGTACCTGGACCGGGGTTGCTCCCGCGGCGGGCGCGGTTTGCGCCTGCGCGAGACTGTTTGCCAAGGGACCGATCGGCATCGCGAGCATCGCCGCCAACGCGTATGCCGCAATCCGATTCCGATGGTTAAGAACTTTCACGATTCGCATATGCATCCTCCGATAAAACTCCACCGCACCACTTGCGACTTTGGTTATTCCGTTTTCACCACCGCGCCGGATGGCAGGAGATCCATCAGATGACGGAACGCGCGGTCCAGATATTCGGCGTCCTTTGATTCGAGCGTAAGCTTGACGCGGTACTCGGGATTTCCGATCCGCGGATACGAACCCAACATCAATTCGGGAAAGGCGGCTACGCAGGCGTCCAGGTGCTCGGCGATAATCCCTTCGGTCGCCTGCGTGTAAATCGCACGCATGAAATAGGGATCGGTCGCGAAGCGCGGTTTGAGGGCCGCGAGTTTGGCTTCGAATAGCTGCGGGATCCCCGGCAGGACGTAGACATTTTCGATCTGCACGGTCGGGAAGCGGATATCGCCGCCGTGGTTCAGAATCGCGCCCTCGGGCACGAAGGCCATCTTGAGGCCGGCCTTGTTGAGCTTGTCGGTGAAATGCTGCCGAATCAGCGCTTCGAGCTCCGGATCGATCACGAGCGCGCGTTTGAACGCGGCGGCGACGCCTTCCATCGTCAGGTCGTCATGGGTGGGGCCGACGCCGCCCGAAGTGATAACGAAGTCGTAGCGCGCCGCGCACCATGCGACTTCCTGCGCGATAACTGGAATTTCATCCGGGATAGTTGCGACGCGCATCAGCGCCACGCCGGCGGTGCGCAATTCGCGTGCGGCGAAATAGGCATTGGAATCCTGCACCTTACCGGACAGGATTTCATTGCCAATCACGATCAGCGCGCACGTGCGTTCCCGCATCGCTCTGCCTCGACCATCCTCCGCACCTGACACATTATCCCGTGCCGCGCATCCAGCGGCAAGACGAATCGGTTCCACGGTCCCCCTTCCTCCGCGCGCGGCGATTGCGCGAGGATGCACAGCCTGACCCGCGGGTATTCCGCCATTCGCAGGTCAGTGCATGTCCGCCCCGGGATTTCTCGCCTGCGGCTCGAAATGACGGACGTGGGCGTGGCGCATGATCCTCATATTGTCACCCGAGCCCCGATCGTCATTTCGACCGAAGGGAGAAATCCCGGGGCGGACATACTCCGAGTGGCCATATCATGCAGCGGTTCCTCGGACGCGCATCGTCGCGCGCGCGGATGATACGCCGCGAATCACCGGCATCAGCCGCGGAGCAGGCGCTGGAGATTCTCGAGGTCGCGGCGCACTTCGCTCAGCACGCGACGCGTCGGAGCGTCGGAGGGCCGCGAATCGCTAATGCCGTTGCGCGGCGCAGGAGACGACGCGGCGGTTCGCGATGCCGTGGGCTTGGCGCCCTCGCCGAGCATCAGCGCGTCGATTCCGTGTTCCTTGATGTGCTTGTTCGCACCCGCGATCGTGAAGCCCTGCTGATGCAGCAGCCGCTTGATCAGTCCCAGCACTTCGAGGTCGCGTGCGTGGTAGAAGCGATGACGCGTGCGGGTATGCTTGGGCTTCAGAAACGGGAACTGGGTTTCCCAAAAGCGCAGGACGTAAGTCTCCACCCCGATTCGTTCGGCGGCTTCTCCGATCTTGAGGCCGCGCTCGGGAATTTCCGCGGCGCGCGCCGCCGCGATCTTCTTTACTGGCTTGGCCGGCTTCGCCGGTTTGGCGCGTTTGCGTTTTGGCGTGGGTTTGTTTCGGGTCATGGCTTCCCGGACGTGCCGTTGTTCACTCGGTCCTTCAGAACCTGACTCGGCTTGAAGGATAGCACGCGCCGGGAGTCAATTGTGATAGGGGCGCCGGTTTGAGGATTGCGTCCGCGGCGGGCGTGCTTGTGATTGACGATGAAGGTGCCGAAGCCGGAGATCTTCACCCGCTCGTCGTTGCGCAGGCCGTCCTTGATAATCGCGAAGACCGCTTCAACGATTTCACAGGCTTCCTTTTTCGAGGAGCCCACCCGCTCGTAGATCAGATCCACGAGGTCGGCTTTGGTCATGCCCTGCGGCGTATAGGTCCCCACCCGTTCGCTCGCTACGAGCACGCTTTACTGCCGCAACTCCGCCCCCAGCCGCGTCCGTGCCTGCTCGACTAATGCAGTATGGACGCGATTAACCTCCGCATCCGTCAGCGTGCGATCCGTTGCCCTGTACAAACAAGCCAGTGCGATACTTTTCCGGCCCGGCGCGATCCCCTGTCCCTCGTACACGTCGAACACCTCAACGCTTTCCAGAAGCGCCGAGGTGGTCGAGTCACGCACCGTCCGCGCCACCATCGCGGCCGGGAAGTTACGATCGACCACCAGCGCGAGATCGCGGCGAATAGCCGGAAATCGCGGGGGTGGCGCGATCGTTTTACGCGGCGTGAAACCATAAGAAATGAATTTCTCTAAGTCAAGTTCAAATACCCCGCATGGCGCGCCCAGATCGAGCCGCAGCGCCTCGCGCGGATGCAATTCGCCCACGTAGCCGGCCGTTTCGCCGTCGAGCAGGATCTCCGCCGATCGGCCAGGATGCAGAAACGGCGCGTGGGTTGGATTGATCGCGCGGAACTCGACGCGCGGGGTCAGGTCCATCGCAGCGAACCAGGCTTCGAGGATTCCCTTGGACGCGAAAAACCCCGCCTGCAACCCTTTGTCGCCGACCGTCGCGGCCGCATAGGGTCCGTAGCTCACGCCGGCCAGCACCTGTTGCTCGCGGGTGTAGTCGCCAAGGCGGGCGAAGGTCTTTGCGATCTCGAACGCTCCAAACGCACTTGCCTGCCGATTGAGATTAAAGCGCAGCGCGCCGAGCAGGCCGGGCAGCAGGCTCAGGCGCAATTCGCCGAGCTCGGCGGAAAGCGGATTTTCCACTCTGACCGCGCTCGCCTCCGGCGTGATTCCGCCGAACAGGGCGTTATCGGCCGGCGCGATAAACGCAAGCGTCATCCCTTCGGTCAATCCCGCGCCAAGCATCACCTCGCGCGTGCCGGCGATAAACTCGCGCTCGGGATTTACAGCCGCAATCGCGGCGACGCGCGGCGGCAGCGCCTCGGGAATATCTTCGAGTCCGCCCAGGCGCGCGACTTCCTCGGCAAGGTCAGCGGCCTCGTTGATATCGGGCCGCCACGGCGGCGCCGTCACAATAAACTTGCCGCGTCCTGCGGCTTTGACCTCGCATCCGATCGAGACCAGCCGCTTCTTCGCGGTCGCGGCCGGAATTTCGACCCCGAGCAGCGAGGCCATCGCCGGCAAGTCGAGTGCGATTTCGCGGCGCAGCGCCGCGGCCGGCTCGAGGTCAATAATCGGCGCGGAGACTTTGCCGCGTGCAACCTCGCGAACGAGTTCGCCCGCGCGGACGGCAGCCGCGGCCTGTCCCGCGCGATCGATCGAACGTGCGAAGCGGTAGCTGGCCTCGCTGACGAGGCCTAATCGGCGCGAGGTTTTGGCGATCGTGATCGGATCGAAGAATGCGCTTTCGAGCACGATCGCGATCGTGGCTTCACTGACCTCGGAATTGAGGCCGCCCATCACACCCGCGATCGCAAGCGGCTTTTCCGCGTCGGCGATCAGAAGGTCGTCGGGCGCGAGCGCGCGCGTGACGTTATCGAGGGTGACGAATTCGCGGTCGGCGCCCGCGCGGCGCACGATTATTCTTCCGCCCGCGATTTTCGCGAGGTCGAACGCGTGCAGCGGCTGCCCGCGCTCGAGCATCACGTAGTTGGTCACATCGACGACATTGCTGCGCGGGCGCATCCCGCACAGTTCGAGTCTGCGGCGCATCCGGATCGGCGACGGGCCGATTTTTATTCCCGACATCGCGAGCGCGGCGTAACGCGGGCACAGGTCCGGCGCCTGGATCTCGACCGCGATCGGGCTCGCGCCGTTGCCGGATATTTTCGGCTGGCGCGTGCGCGGAATCTCAAGCTTCGCGCCGAACAGCGCGGCTACCTCGCGAGCGAGCCCGACAATCGACAGGCAATCGCCGCGATTCGGCGTGATCTCGACGTCGAGGACGGTATCGTCCATCGCGAGGTAGCTCGCGAGATCGGTCCCGACAGGCGCATCGGCGGGCAATTCGATTATTCCGGCGTGATCGTTCGACAAACCTAGCTCGCGCTCGGAACAGATCATTCCATTCGATTCGATACCGCGGATAGTCGCCGCGGTCAGAGGCGGCTCCTTGCCGAGTTGCGCGCCGACCCTCGCAAACGCGACCGTGATTCCGCTGCGCGCGTTGGGGGCGCCGCATACGACGGTGAAGCGTCCGCCCTCGCCGGTATCGACCTGGCACAGGCTCAGCCGGTCGGCATTAGGATGACGTCCCGCCTCGACCACTTTTGCGATCACAACGCCGTGAAATGCGGGCGCGACTTTTTCGATATTTTCGACCACCAGGCCGGCGACGCTCAGGCGATCTGCAATCTGCTGCGCGGTCGCATCGACCGCGACGAACTCGCGCAGCCAGCTAAGCGGCAGCTTCATCGCATACCTCCGCTGACCGAAGGAAACTGCGCAAGAAAACGAAGATCGTTTTCGAAGAACAGGCGCATATCGTCTATTCCGAGCGCCATCAATCCGGTGCGTTCGACGCCCATCCCGAACGCGAAGCCACCGTATTCTTCGGGGTCGAGATTGACCGCGCGCAGCACGTTGGGATGAATCATTCCGCAGCCCAGGACTTCCGTCCATCCGCTATGCTTGCACACGGGGCATCCGGCGCCCGCGCATAACAGGCAATGGATGTCGAGCTCGGCGCTGGGTTCGGTGAACGGAAAGAAGCTCGCGCGGAAACGGACTTTCGTGGCGGGTCCGAAGAATGCGCGCGCGAATTCGGCGAGTACGCCCTTCAAATGCGCCATCGTGATTCGCCCGCGCCGATCAACCATGAAGCCCTCGATCTGGGTGAACATCGGAGCCGCGCGCACGCTCAGATCGTCGCGCCGGTAGCATCGCCCGGGGCATACCACGGCCAGCGGAGGGCGGCGGCGTTCCAGCACTCGTATCTGGCCGTTGCTGGTATGCGTGCGCAGGAGCATCGCGCCCGGCACGAAGAAGGTGTCCTGCATTTCGCGCGCGGGATGATTGGGCGGAAAATTCAACGCCGCGAAATTGTGGAAGTCGTCCTCGATATCCTGCGTGGTCTCGACCTCGAAGCCCATCGCGATCAGAATCGAGAGCATCCGCTCGAGGATCTGCGTCACCGGATGAATCCGTCCCCGCGGAATCTTGGCGCCGGGGAGAGTCACGTCGAGCGCGGCCTCGCCGAGCGAGCGTTCGAGTGCGAGCTCCTGATGGCGGGATTGCAGAGCCTCGATCCGGCTCTCGAGCTCGCGCTTGATCTCGTTGACGAGCTGGCCCAGCAGCGGACGCTCGCTCTGCGGGACGTCGCGCATCCCGCGCATGATCTCGGTCAACTCTCCGGCGCGGCCGAGCACGCGCACCCGGACGGCTTCGATCGCGGCGGCGGGAGCGTCGTCGGACAGCTCCGCCATCGCGCGTCGCCTGATTTCTTCCAGTTGTTCTTTCATCAGCGATTCTCCCGGATTGTACGCGGATAGACGCCGTGCCGGAAAACAAAAGACCATGTGGCAACCCACATGGTCTCTTGGTGCGCGGCGCCAAACGGGCGCGGCTTCAGGCAGCTAGGCCGAGCGCGTCCTTGGCGGTGCGCACCAGCTCGGTAAACAAGCCGTCGCGCTCCTTGGCAAGCAGGGCAAGCTGCTTGCGATCGACCTCGACACCGGCCTTTTTGAGTCCCGCGATAAATTTGCTGTAGGAGATGCCGTGCTCGCGCGTGAGCGCATTGATGCGCTGGATCCACAGCGCGCGGAAATCGCGCTTCTTCTGCTTGCGATCGCGATAGGCGTAGGTGAGGCCCTTCTCGAAAGTGTTGCGGGCCTGACGGTACAGTTTGCGCCCGCCGACGAATCCGGAGGCGAGCTTGAGCTGGCGTTTATGTCGGCGGCGGGTTTTGGGTCCGCCCTTTGCGCGAGGCATCTGCGGTCAATCCTTCTAGACGGTGGCTTTTTGGGTTCGTTTGATCCTGCGATGTTTGCGGCAGGCTAGGCGTTGGGCATCAGGCGCTTGACGGCCTCGCCCTCGGTCTTCCTCAGGATGCCGGGTTTGCGCAGGCCGCGTTTGCGGTTGCGATTTTTGGCCCACGCGTGATGGCGCGAGTAGGCCTTCTTGTACTTCACCTTGCCGCCCTTGGTCACGCGGAAACGCTTGGCGGCGGCGCGATTGGTCTTCAGCTTCGGCATCGGTTTCGCTCTTGTTGATCGAAGATAGTCTATCGCGGGGTCAGCAAGATAGACATGTTGCGCCCTTCCATCCGGGTTCCCCCGTCCGGCTGCGCGACATCGGTTACATCCAAAACGATACGGTCCAGTAGCGCCCGCCCCAATTCCGGATGGGTAATCTCGCGTCCGCGAAACGAAACCGAGAGCTTAACACGCTGGCCTTCACCAATAAAGCGCCGGATGTGATTGATCTTGAAGGCGACGTCGTGAGCGCCGGTGCGCGCGCCCATCTTTACTTCCTTGATCGAGGTCGCAGTCGCGTGGCGCTTGGAGTCATGCTGTTTCTTCTTGAGCGAGTAGCGGTACTTGTCGAAGTCGGTGATACGGCAGACCGGCGGCTTGGCCGTGGACGACACCTCGACCAGGTCCAGGCCCTTGCCCTCGGCGATACGAATCGCCTCGCGCACCGGCAGGACGCCGATCTGCGCGCCGTCGGAATCGATCACGCGGACTTCGAGAGCGCGGATTAGCTGGTTGACGCGAATCGCGGGCTCTCTCGATGGGGGAGTTCTGAAATCTCGGCGAATATGGCACCTCCTCCGGCGCGGCGGCCGGAATTTTGTTTATGCTCTGCGCGCGCTCAGGCGGGCAGCGGCTCCTTGCGCATCGTCTTTAGCAAATCATCGATCGACAGGGGCTGGCTCTTCGAGCCTCGCAGCAGCCGCAGCGACACCGTGCGCTCTGCCGCCTCGCGCTCGCCCACGACGATCATATACGGCACCTTGGCGAGCTCGGCTTCGCGAACCTTGAAGCCGAGCTTCTCGTTGCGAATATCGGGCTCGGCGCGAAAGCCCGCGCGGCGCACGAGGTCCGAAACCTCGCGTGCGTAATCCTCGACCTTTTCGCTGAGCGAGAGCACTCGCGCCTGCTCCGGCGCGAGCCAGAATGGCAGGACGCCGCCGGTATGCTCGATCAGCACGGCGATAAAGCGTTCGAGCGAACCCAAAATCGCGCGATGAATCATCACCGGACGCTCCTCCGCGCCGGCGCTCGAAGTGTAGGTCAGGTCGAAGCGCTCGGGCAGGTTGTAGTCGAGCTGGATCGTGGCGACCTGCCATTTGCGCTTGAGCGCGTCGGGCACGTAAATCTCGATCTTCGGGCCGTAGAACGCGCCCTCGCCCGGATTGATCTCGAACGCGATCTCGTTGCGCTCCATCGCCTTGGCGAGCTTGCCCTCGGTCATTCGCCATTGCTCTTCGGTGCCCATGTGCGGCTCGGGCATGGTGGCGAGCTTGAACTCAGGGCGCTCGAAACCGAGCGTCGCGTACACCTCGCGCACCATCTTGAGGTTCGCCGTGACTTCGTCTTCGATCTGCTCCTCGGTGCAGAAGATATGCGCGTCGTCCTGCGACATCGCGCGCACCCGCGTCAGACCGTGCAGCGTGCCGGAACGCTCAGCACGATGCAGCCGTGAGAACTCGGCGAAACGCAACGGCAGGTCGCGATAGGAACGTTTCTCCGCGCGGTAGATGAAGGTATGCCCGGGGCAGTTCATCGGCTTCACGCCGTAACCGTGATGCCATCCCTCGCGGCCGGTGTCGATTTTTGCCTCGGGCGCTTCGGGGTCCAGCGTCAGGAACATGTTCTCGCGAAAATTGTCCCAGTGACCCGAGGTATGGAACATCTCGTTTTTGAACACCAGCGGCGTGACAACTTCCTGGTATCCGTAGCGGCGGTAGAGCCGGCGCATGTAGTCGATCAGCTCGTTGAAGATCACGAGGCCCTTGGGCAGATAGAACGGGCATCCGGGCGAGATCGGATCAAAGAAAAACAAACCCATCTCGCGGCCGAGCTTGCGATGGTCACGCTGGCGGGCGAGTTCGAGCAGCGCCAGGTGCTCCTCGAGCGCTTCCTTGCTGGCGAACGCAGTCCCGTAGATCCGCGAGAGCATCGCGTTGTGCTCGTCACCGCGCCAGTACGCGCCGGCGACGCTCTGGAGCTTGAACGCGCGCAGGTAGCGCGTCGAGGGGACGTGCGGCCCGCGGCACAGATCCATCCAGTCGCCTTGCTTGTAGATCGAGATCGGATCGGAGACACCCTTGATAATCTCGACCTTGTACGCCTCGCCCATCGCGTCGAAGGTTTTGATCGCCTCGGCGCGCGGAACGTCGATCCGCTCGATCTTGAGATCGGCCTTGGCGAGTTCCTTCATCTTGGCTTCGATTTTCGGCAGATCATCCACCGTGAACGGCGTAGGCGGCGCGAAGTCGTAGAAGAAGCCGTCTTCGATGACAGGGCCGATCGTGACCTGCGTGCCGGGAAAGAGCTGCTGCACCGCCATCGCCATCAGATGCGCGGTCGAATGGCGGATCACGTCGAGACCCTCGGGCGAGTCGGCGAAGATGGGTTCGATTTCCAGTATTGGAACGCTATCAGCGAGATCGCCGAGAGTGCGCGTCAGGTCGACAACCTTGCCCGCGACTTTCGCGGCGACCAGGTCCTTGCTGGGGACTCCTGCCAGAGCCTCGCGCACACGCGCCTCGCGCGCGACGACACGGCGCTCGCCACCGACCAAAACGGTAATCTCGGAACTCATCTATGAAGAAAGTTTAGTCATTGGCGAGCGCGATGCGAGCGTAAATCGGGCAGCGGTTGGCGATCGGAGACAAACAGAAGACACGGTGGTAGGCATGGGCGGGATTGAACCGCCGACCTCTTCCGTGTCAAGGAAGCGCTCTCCCACTGAGCTACATGCCTGTGTGTTGCAGGTAAGAATTGGTTGTAGATGGATTCGTGCAAGCAAAGCCAAGGGGTAACAGAGATTGCCGCGTCGGGCAACCGAGGAATCGAACAAGTAGCGGGTTCGTTTGAGATTTGCACCGTTAGCGATGTCGCGACCTGTCATTCCCGAGCGCGTGGCTGCCGCGATCGAGAGCCTGTCCTGAGCAACGCCGAAGGAAATCCCGAGCGAAAGTCTCGCTACACGTGGACGTAGCTCGGAGCACGGCCGCCTCGGGATTTCTCCCTTCGGTCGAAATGACGGATGTGGGCTCGGCTCAGACCACGATACTGATGTGCCAAGCCCTCAATCGTCATTCCGAGCCAGGGGCGAGGAATCCCGGGGCGTCCGTGCTCCAAGGGCACGCGTATGCAGTGCCCCCTCGTACAGGATTCCTCGAGCGCGGCAGCCACGCGCGCGGGAATTACACCACGCGGCCTAGCGCTTTCAATTCTCAAATCGCCCCATCCGCCATCAGGCGCGCGTGCCGGCGTTAGTCGTTGCCTCTACTTTTTCTTGAGACGCGGGTCGCCGGTGGAGACGCACTGTCCATTTCGCAGCGCCTCCGCTTGAGAATTGCGATCGGCGTCAGCCCGGTGCCATGGACCGGTCGGCGCGGGATTGTCTTCCTTAAGTTGGGCGCGTTGTTTTTCGCATTCCTCCTTGGTGTCGAAAGTGCCCTGTATGTCCCATATCGACAGAGAAAGGTGCGGATCGATCGAGATACCCAGACCGGATTCAGTTACGGGCGGCGTGATCAGATAAAAGCCCACCAGCACAAGTGCGGCCGCATGACTGATCTTCATCGCTCAGCTATCTCAGCGCGACGGACGGGGTTTGCGCAGGACCATGCCGGGTTTGCTCGCGGCGCTTAGGGCTTCGCCGACCGGCTGGTAGCCCGCGCCGGTCCAGAACTGATGCGCCAGCACCGTGTCGCGATGCACGAAGACGCGGATTTCCTTCCATCCAGCGGAGAACAGCTCATGCTCGATCGCCGCGACGACTTCGCTGCCGAGGCCGGCGCCCTGGCGGTCGCCCTGGATCATCATCAGGGCAATCCAGTTGATCCGGTCCGACGGAATTGGCGCGATCAACTCGACCGTGCCGACAATCTGGCCGGTCGCGCGCTCGCGGACGGTGTACTCATGTGACTCGAGGTCGGGAAAGCGCGGATTAGGATCGTCGGCGAGATAGTTTTCCAGGTCGGCCGCCGCCCAGATTACGCGCTCGCCCGATGCGCGATGAAACTCCGGATTGGAGTTAAACAGCGCGACCAGTCCGTCGATCGTCGCGCGGTCATCGGCATGAGCTTCCTCGATCAGCAGGCGTTCGGTTTCGATCCGCATTGGGCAAACTCAACTTATCATACTCTTTTTCGCGACGATGCGCGCGTCAGCGTTCCCAGCCGTCGGCGCGTCGATACGATCGCAATGCTCGGGAAGAAAAATTCATCTCGCGATCGATCGTCTGCTGGTATAGTTAAGTTCACCTTGCGGTAGGATATCTTGCCGGTTTGTTGTGGAAGCCAATGGATCTGAACACGATTGAAGAGATTGCGCGCCCTGATGGTTCGAGCGGCCCGATCGATTGGCGCGAAGGCGACGCGTGGCTGGCCGGTGGAACGTGGCTCTTCTCGGAGCCGCAACCGTATCTGCGCCGCCTGATCGATCTGCAAGGTCTCGGATGGAAACCGCTAGGGATAAGCGCCAACGGTCTCGAGATTGGCGCGACCTGCACAATTGCGGAGCTGTTCGCGCTTAAGGCGCCGGCAGAGTGGACGGCGGCGCCAGTCATTGATCAATGCTGCCGCTCGTTTCTTTCTTCCTTCAAAATCTGGAATACCGCGACGGTGGGCGGAAACATCTGCATGTCGCTGCCTGCCGGACCGATGATTTCGATGGCGGCCGCTCTGGAAGCCATCTGCACGATCCAGAAGCCGGAAGGCGGCGAGCGCAAAATCGCGATCGAAGATTTCGTCACTGGCAATCATCGCAACGTTCTGCGCCCCGGCGAGCTGCTGCGACGCATCGATCTGCCGGCCGCGGCGTTGCGCAAACGATTCGCCTTTCGCCGGATTTCTCTGACTCATCTGGGCCGCTCGGCGGCGCTGCTGGTCGGGACTCTCGGTCCGGACGACGGCGTCTTCATGCTGACCGTGTCCGCGTCGACGGAGCGGCCGCTACGAATCAGGTTCGACAAGATTCCCGATCAAAAAGAGCTGGGGACCAGGCTGGAAAAAGAGATTCCGGTCTTCTTCGACGACGTGCATGGCGCGCCCGATTATCGCAAGCACATGACCTTCCATTTCGCGGAGGAAATCCGATGCGAGCTGGGAGGACGCAAGTAACCGATGAGTTACTTAATCAACGGCAAGACGTTTTCAGAAGAGCCGCGTCCGGGCCAATGCCTGCGCACCTTCCTGCGGGAGATGGGATGGTTCGGAGTCAAGAAAGGATGCGACGCCGGCGACTGCGGGGCATGCACGATATGGCTCGACGGCGTGCCGGTTCATAGCTGCCTCATCCCGGCGTTTCGCGCCGACGGAAAAAAAGTGACGACGATTGAAGGTCTCGCGCATGACGGCGAGCTGCATCCGATGCAGAAGGCATTCATGGACGCGGCGGGTTTTCAGTGCGGATTCTGCACCGCCGGAATGATCATGACCGCCGCGAGCCTAAGCGACGAGGCGCGCAAGGATCTCCCGCGCGCGCTCAAGGGCAATCTCTGCCGATGCACCGGTTATCACGCGGTCGAGGACGCGATCGGCGGAATCAAATCAATTGCGGACGATCAGCCCGGCAAGTCGCTCGGCGCGGACCTGCTCGCGCCGGCGGCCGAGGGAATCGTCACCGGCAAGGAGCGCTACACGCTCGATGTCGCGGTCGAAGGAATGTTGCATCTGAAGCTCTGCGATCGCCGCACGCGCACGCGCGAATCCGGTCGATTCGCCGTGAAGCGGCGCTGGCGGTTCCCGGAGTCACCGCGGTCTACACGTTTGAGGATGTGCCGAAGCATCTGTACACGTCGGCGACTCACGACGATTACCACGTCGATCCGAGCGACACCGTCCTGCTCGACGACGTGGTGCGATTCGTTGGCCAGCGGGTTGCCGCCGTCGTAGCCGACACGGAAGGAGCGGCAGAGGAGGGATGCCGCCGGCTGGAGGTCGATTACGAGATTCTTCCGGCGGTGTTCGATCCGGAAGAGGCGATGCGGCCGGGCGCTCCGCTGCTTCATGAAAAAGCAGCGGAGCGGATTCTGAATCCGGCGCGAAATATCCTGCTGGAAATTCATGGACAGGTCGGAGACGTCGAGAAAGGATTCGCCGCGGCCGACGTGATCCACGAGGGCACTTACTCGACTCATCGGGTCCAGCACGCGCATCTCGAGACGCATTGTTCGATCACCTGGATCGACGAGAACCATCGGCTCAACGTCCGCACCAGCAGCCAGACTCCGCACATCACCAAGCAGAAGCTGTGCTTCATTTTCGATCTGCTTCCCGCGACGGTCAGGGTTTTTTGCGAGCGCGTGGGCGGCGGCTTTGGCGGCAAGCAGGAAGTTCTGACCGAAGATATCTGCGCGTTCGCAACGCTCAAGACCGGCAAGCCGGTCAAGCTCGAGTTCACGCGCGAAGAGGAATTTATCGCGGCGACCACGCGCCATCCAATGAACGTGCATCTCAAGCTCGGCGCAAAGAGCGACGGAACTCTGACCGCGTTCCAGATGCGGGTCGTCTCAAACACCGGGGCGTACGGCAATCACGGCGGCGAGACGCTGTATGCGGCCTGCGGCGAGGCGGTTGCGGTGTACAACTGCCCGAACAAGAAAATCGACGGCTTCACCGTTTACACCAACATGGTTCCCGGCGGCGCGATCCGCGGTTACGGAATGACGCAAACGATATTTGCGGTCGAATCCGCGATGGACGAGCTCGCTCGCGGCCTCAAGATGGATCCGTTCAAATTTCGGCGGATGAACGTCGTCAAGCCGGGCGATCAGATGATCTCCGACAGCACGCGGGCGACCGACACCGAGTTCGGCAGCTACGGACTCGACCAATGCCTCGACCAGGTCGAGGCCGCGCTGAAACGCGGCAACAGCCACAAACCGCCCGAGGGCGGCGAGTGGCTGACAGGGCAGGGGATGGCAATCTCGATGCACGGCGCGGTTCCGCCGACGGAGCATCGCTCGGAGGCTCAGCTCGGACTCGGCGCCGACGGAAAATATCATCTCGCGATCGGCACCGCCGAGTTCGGCAACGGGACCACGACCGTGCATCGGCAGATCGTCGCCAGCGTCCTCGGCAGCACCGTGTCGCGGGTGGAAGTCGTGCAATCCGATACGGACAGAACCGGTTACGATACGGGAGCTTTCGCCAGCGCCGGGACCGTTGTCGCGGGAAACGCGGTGCGGCTTGCGGCAGAGGCTTTGCGCGATCGCCTGCTCGACTTTGCCTCGAAATACTATCGCGTGAGCCGCGACGCCTGCCGCCTCGAGCACGACGGGATTACCTACAGCGAGATCAAGGTGTCGTTCGCTGAGCTCTTCAAGGCTGCCGAAAAATCCGGACGCCAGTTGGAAGTGGTCCGCAAAGCCTACGGCACGCCGCGCAGCGTCACGTTCCAGGTGCAGGGCTTCCGGATCGCGGTCAATCGTATCACGGGAGAGATTGCGATCCTGCAGAGCGTTCACGGTGCGGACGGCGGCGTGATCATCAATCCGATGCAGTGCAGGGCGCAGGTCGAAGGCGCGATCGCGCAGGGGCTCGGATGGTCGCTGTCCGAGAAAATGGTCTATGACCCGAGCGGGCGCATGATTAATCCAAGTTTCCGCAATTATCGGATTCCGGCGTACGCCGATAATCCGCGGCGCACCGAAATCTATTTCGCCGATACGCATGACGCCTTTGGACCACTGGGCGCCAAGTCGATGAGCGAGGCGCCGATTTATCCGATCGCGCCCGCTCTGGCCAACGCACTGACTAATGCAACCGGGATTCGCTTTTATAGCTCGTCGCTGACGCCTGACCGAATCTACCGCCAAATCTTCGAGAGCGCGCAAAAGCAAGATGTGACCGGATCGGCGCGGTAGTGCGATTTTCACAGCGCAGAGGCCGTTGCGTTGAACGGATGATCGTCGATCGTCTGAGCATCGTAGCCGCGGCTCTGTTGCTGGGCCTCGTATGTCGGCCGCGAGCATATGGCGCCTCGAGCGGGCCGTCGCCTGTCGCGTCTCCACAGTCCTCCGCCGCACCCACCGCCGACATGATTCCGGCGATCAGCGCCAATCCGGCGGCGGTCGAAATCATTCCAGGGACGGGAGCGTTGGGCAGGCTGGCCGGCTTCACTCCCGAGTCAGGCGTCCGCATCGGCGGATTCTGGATCGGTAACGTCGACTACCTGGCGACCGGCGGCGTGAAACCTACTTCGTGGAGCTGCAATAGTCTGTTAGTACTCAATCTGAATCTGAATGCCGAGAAGCTCATCGGACTGCCGGGAGGGTCGTTTGATGCCTCATTGCTCCAGCTCAACGTCGAACCGGCCAACAAAAGAGCAGGCGCTGTCATCGGCTACGACGGACTCGTTGGGGCGACGCCGTTGGATCGCACGCAACTCTACGAGCTTTGGTGGCGCCAGCAGCTATTCGACGACAAAATAACTATTCGAGTCGGCAAAACCGTGCCGACCTCCGATTTCAACAACGTCAGTCGGCCAGTTCCGGTCTCCGATCAGAGTCTGGCTATTCCGGCGGTCACCAGTCTAATATTCACTTCAATATTCAAAAATCCGACAATGATCGGCGCGTTGCCCGGATACTACAATTCAGCATATGGAATAACCGGCGACTTCGCTCCGACACGACACTTCTATCTCAGCGGTGCGATCTATGATGGCTCCGGCGCGACCCGGGTTCAGACGGGCCTTCGCGATATCCCGGTCTTCAATGGCCATTATTTCATGATTGCCGAGACTGGCTATGCGTGGCTCTTCGGCGACGAACAGCTACCCGGGAAGATTGCCCTCGGAGGATGGACACAAACCGGCCGGCTCTACGGTCCGCACGCTGAGCAGCAGGGAGCGCAGGGAGCGTACGCCTTCGGTTCTCAGCGCCTATGGCGTCATCACGCGGACGTCGACAACAGCGGAGTCTCCGGCTATTTTCAATTTGGCTTCAACGATTCGCGCACGATGCTCGCGACGCGCTATTTCGGTCTCGGCCTTACCGCGTTCAGTCTAATACTCCGGCGGCCGGCTGATTCGTTTGGAACCGGCCTCGCGTGGAGCTGGCTTAATCGGCGATATGGATTTCGCAGCAATGAAGCGATATTGCAAACCTACTACCAACTCCATCTCATAAGTAGTTCATTTCTTGAGCCGGCGCTGAGCTACATTCCGAATCCGGGCCATAGCCCGCAAACGCAGGGCGCCGTCGCGATGACAGCGCAACTAGTGGTCTTGTTCTAGCGATTTCTTTCGAGAAAAAAACCGCCGGGACGCCGGCCCTACTGCAAGAATTGAGTGAAAAATCCAGTAGGACCGGCGTTTCGCCGGTAATTCCGAGCAGCTAAAAATCGGGCTCAGTGCAAAGCACTAAGGTCGAAATCTGCTACACCAACTTATTTTATCTGTTCGATCGTTGCTGGCCCTTCGCCCTGGCTTGGATCGATCCGGAACGGCCATTCGTTGGAATGAAACGGCACCGCGGGCGGCAGAAAGACCGGGAGTCCATATTTCTTGTCCTCCGCAGCGATTGCTTTGCGGCCGTCTCCACCCATCAACTCATAGTCCATCAAGTAGTAATTGCCAAAAAAGACCTGGCCAACCGAGCGGTCGGCGACAGTCCGAATGAGTACGTCGAGCATTTGGTCCGGCGTCGTGACGAATGATGAGGTTTCGTAGAGGAACAAACGCGTATTCATCGCATCTTTGCCGAAAAACTGCGCCAGGACACTGAATAGGACATTGTTCTGGCGGGCGACATACAGAGTATTACTCACGCCGTAGGTCTTGTCCCAATCGGGCCCCAGCATTTCTTTCCAATCTTTGACTACTTTCATCCAGTGCTGAACCTGAGTAGTCGCGCCCCAGGTAATATTTTGTTGCAGAAACGGTTTGACTTCACGGGCGTATTCCTGAATATCGGCAAATGTATAGGTACCTTTGCTCAGGGCGGTATCCATGAATTTGATATTTGCCTTTAGTACATTGGCCTGATTCTCGCGGGCCTCAGGAGCGAGATCGGTCGCGTCCAGACTATCAAGTGCGGCCTGATTTGCGGCGCGAAACACCCGCATTTTGGCTTCCCATGAGTGATCTGCAACGCTGCCGACGTGGGAGCCGGCCAGTTCGAACAGTGCAAGGCTGGAATGGCCGACGGACTTGTAGATTTGATAGCGGATCGGCACTTGCGGTGCTTCCAGAGGAGGTTTGCCGGGACGATAGAGCAGCAATCTTCCGCCCTGGTTGCTGAACAGCGCGAGGATCACTGGACGTTGCGCGAGCAGGTTTTTCTGGAATTTCGCCAACGCATCGTCATAGAGACCGAACATCGCGATGTCGAGATCGAGGACATTCTGGTCCGCCACCGCGGCCTTGCTAATCTCCGCGCTGTTGCCTGCGATTACATCCATGTAGTCAGGCAATCCTGAGTCGGAGGCAGATGCTGCGAAGCAGGCGCCGACGGTTGAGAAACTGAAAATCAGCGCAAATGCGAGCGCGGTGCCAATTGATAATCGAATTGTCGACATAGTGAACTTATTATTCCATTCGGACTGCAATACTCAATGAGGAAAGAAAGAATCATTCACACGCGAAATATAAGAACAAATAATATGAGACCAGCGGCGACAGTGCCAAGCCCCAATACTTCCCGCTTCAGGTTTTTGTCGCGCCCATTGAGCCAGAAACCCAGAAACCTGGTCACTAGAGGCATCACGAGCCAGGTAAGCAGAGCGACTGATAAGATATTGCCAATAAACATCTGAACCGCCATCGACCAATCCAGCATCAGCGGATTGAGATACGACAGGACCATCACAGTGGGGTATAGCGCGAACAAAACCGCGAGCGCCTGCTTCCACGCGGGAGGAGGGACGATCGTTTCGCCAGGTCCGCGATTGACCGAGAACCATCCTTCGAGCCCGGTAACGCGATGCGCGTGCATCGATTCGACTATTCCGTCGAGCTCTTCAAGAAGGTCTTTCCGCTCTTTCGAGTCCATCCAATCGGACAGATCGCGGACTGAATCGTAACGAACGATATCCACCCATTCGTCGAATTTCTCGTGAGGCTCGAAAAACTCGGTCGCAAGATAACCGGGGTAGTGCGCTTGTGCGGCGATGGCGCGGCGCCGCCAATCCAGGTAGGCCGCCACCTTTTCCGGCGCGACTTTATGCGTGAACACCATCGCGACCGGAGGCTCGGTGCGCTCGTCGCTTGCAAGCACCAGCATCCGCGACGGCTCGATGAGCAAATCCTCGATGCGCCTGGCGAGCCTCAGGCGCTCCGGATACTGGAGCCATTGCTGCATCGCCTGATTCGATTCGAGACGAAAGATTGCGACCCATTCCTCTTGCAAGCCCGGCACCGGCGCCAGCACCTCGGTCCCGACGAATCCCGGAAATCTTCGCGCCGCATCGGTAATGGCCTTTTGCGCCAAAACGTAAGTGTCGATCTGGTCGGGACGAACCCGATGCGAGGCGATAGCTGTCGCGGGCCGCGGAGGTTGTGGTTCTCGCAATTCAGGATCACCTTTCATATAGGATTCCCCGCCCGCCGGCGCCGTCTGGGTATTCTCATTTGGAGGCAGATGGTCGCGGTCTGGATGCATATCTGACCATCATATCCGAAGACGCGCTTCCGGGATCGTGAGAATCGATGCCAGTCGGGCAGGCGACGCATCCGGGCGCTTTTGATAAGCTTGCGCGCCAAGTAACTTCGGCTCGAAGCGATGGAACGCGAGAGAATCATACAGGTCTTCTTCTTCGGCTTTCTGGCCCTGATGGCCTATGAGCTGTATGCGATCCTTACTCCGTTCCTTACTCCGCTAATGTGGGCGATCCTGCTCGCCTTTCTGGCCCATCCTCTGCTCATCGAGCTCGACCATCTGGTGCGCCGCCGTACACTCTCCGCCTTGATCATCACGCTCGGCGTGGCGCTGGGCGTGATTCTGCCCGCGATCTGGTTGTCGAGCCGGCTCGCGGTCGAGGCGCAGACGCTATATGCGCAGGTCTCGACGATGCTCGACGGAGAAGGGCTTTCACACGCGCGCGACTGGATGATGCATTCCGAAATTATTCAGTCGATCAATCGCCGGCTCGCGCCGCGCGGGATAAAAATTGAAGACGAGATTCCGAAGCATTTCGCCGCGGCGGCGCAAGTGATCAGCGGATACGTCGCGCACAATCTCACCAGCGCGGCGCGCAACGTCGCGACGGTGGTGATCGACTTCGCGATCATTTTGCTGATTTTCTTTTATCTGCTGCGCGACGGCGAGAGCTATTACAACTCGGTGCGCGAGCTGACTCCTCTGCACGAGGACGACAAGAAGGCGGTGTTCGAAACTCTGCGCAGCACGCTGTCGTCGGTGATGCGCGGGCTGATGCTGACTGCGCTTTTGCAGGGCGCCACGATCGGCCTTGGCCTGCTCATCAGCGGCGTTCCGTACTGGGCGTTCCTTGCGCTGGCCAGCGCGGCCGCGGGGCTATTGCCGATCGGCGGGACCGCGCTGGTCTGGGTTCCGGCCACCCTCTACCTGTTCTACACCGCAGGATGGGGATGGGCGATTTTCCTGGTCGTATGGTGCTCGATCTCGATCGCGATTATCGACAACTTCATCAAGCCGATGGCGATGAAGCACGGCACCGGGCTGCCGACGCTCGCGCTGTTTTTCGGAATCGCCGGCGGGCTCGAGGCCTACGGGCCGATCGGATTGTTCATCGGACCGGCGATCATGTCGGTATTCGCAGCGTTGCTGCGGGTGTATCGAAAGACTTACGGCGGAAGCCGCAAGGAAGCGGCCTGAGCGGGTTTAGAGCGCCTCAGAACCAGCGGGCTGACGCCTGTTTTCGTCTATCCGCCCACGCCATTTCCATCGGGATGTTAACGTCTGCATTGGATTTGGCAGACTCGCTGAGCGACATTTCGCGCTTGATCCACATCCCGACAAACCAGGCGGCAACGCCGTAGCTGACTGCGACGGCAAACACGCAATCGAGAATCATTCCTCGGGACAGTCCCAACCATCGTTCCAGGAACATCGAGCCCACCACCGCCGCAACCGCCGCAAGATCCGCGGCGAAAACTCCCGCCGCGATCATCACCATCGATAACATCTGGATCACCTTCTCCTATTATAGATGACGAACGCGCGACGAATTAGATTCATTTGTTACCTAAACGAACGTTTAGTAGATTGCCGCTGCGCATGCTCTGAAGTGCATCCGCGTGAAAACTGCCGCGAAGCCACGAGCATTTGTGCACGAGGAAAATCCGATGAAATATGCAATCGTTACCGGAGGAGCGCGCGGACTCGGTTTGGGAATTGTCACCGCGCTGCTCGATGAGAAAGTTGTCGAGGCCGTTGCGGTGATCGACAAGGAACTGGCGCCCGCGCCTGCCGCGATCGCAAAACAGATTCACGGCTTTCGCGCCGACGTGACCGACGAGGCGTCGATCCATTCCGCGCGTCGAGGCGATTACGGCTCAGCTCGGCGCGCATCCCGACGTGCTCTGCAACAACGCGGGCGGCGGCGAGCGCGCTTGGTTCGAGGGCAGCCGCCAGACCAATAACTGGGATTCGGTCGAGACCTGGCGTCGCTATGTCGATCTGAATCTGAATTCCGTCTACCTGGTTTCGCGCGAGGTTGCGCCGCGGATGCGCGCGGGCGCGGCGATTTGCAACACCTCGTCGATCGCCGGGATGCAGGCCGTCCCGATGCTGGCGGCATACGCAGCGGCGAAGGCGGGCGTGATTTCCTACACTCGCACGCTGGCGGCGCAGCTCGGAACGTCGGGCATCCGGGTAAATGCGGTTGCGCCCGGCGTCATCTACACTCCCCTTTGGCAAAAGCTCGGCGCGGCGGTCGGCGGCGGCGACGATCGCGCGCGCGAGGCGTTCGACGCGATCGTGCGCCAGATCGTACCGCTCGGCCGCGAGCAAACCGAAGAGGACATTGGACGTGCGGCGGCGTGGCTCTGTTCCGAGAAGGCAAAGAATGTGACCGGGCAGATAATCGCCGTCGATGGCGGAATAACGCTCGGCGTCCGCGCGCTGGAGGGGTAGCCACCCCGGCGCGGCGGCCCGTATGGCGCGCGGTCTTATCGAGCCTGTAAACTTGGGCCCACGATGGAAACCGCGATGGCCGATATCGAGTCCGGTGCGCGCTTCATCGTGCGCCGGCTGCGCGAAGCGGGTTTCCAGGCCGTCTTCGCGGGCGGATGCGTACGCGACAAAATCCTCGGGATCGCGCCCAAGGATTACGACATCGCGACCGACGCGCGCCCCGAAGTCGTCCAGCGGATGTTCGATCATACCGTTGCCGTCGGCGCACGCTTCGGCTCGATCGCAGTAATTCTTGACGGCGCGCAATACGAAACCACGACCTTCCGCGCCGACGCCGAGTATAACGATGGGCGCCGTCCGTCGGCGGTGCGCTTCGGCACGATCGAAGAAGACGCCAAGCGGCGCGACTTCACGATCGGCGGAATGTTTCTCGATCCCGAAAACGATCGCCTGATCGATCTGGTCGGCGGGATGCGCGATCTTCGCGCCGGAATTGTCCGCGCGATCGGAAATCCGCGCGAGCGCTTCGCCGAAGACCGCCTGCGTATCCTGCGTGGCGCGCGCTTCGCGGCGCGCTTCGGATTCGAGATCGATCCATCGACGTGGGACGCGATGTGCGAGGCGGCGCCGTCCATCACCGAAATCGCCGCCGAACGAATCGGCGAAGAGCTCGTGATGCTGATGACCGAGGGCGGTGCCGGCCGCGCGATGGATCTGCTGCGCGAGTCGGGATTGTGCGCTGCGCTCGCGCCCGAGCTGCTCGAAATGGTCGGATGCGCCCAGCCCGAAAATTATCATCCCGAGGGCGACGTCTGGTCGCATACGCGGCTCGGGGTCTCGATGCTGCCGGCGGGTTGCAGCGAAACCGTAGCCTTCGGAATTCTCCTGCACGATATCGCCAAGCCGCGATGCCGCGCGGTCGCACCCGATGGCAAGGTTACTTTCTATGGGCATACCGATCAGGGCGCGGTGATCGCGGCGGAAATGATGGCGCGCTTCAAACGCTCCAACTTCGTGCAGGAGCGCGTCGCCTACCTGGTGCGGGACCATCTGCGCCTGTGCATGGCGCCGCGGATGCGCAAAGCCACCCTCAAGCGGATGCTCGCCGACGAGGGCTTTGGCGAGCTGATGCAGGTCGCGATGCTCGACGCGCTCGCGTCGTCGTCGTACCTGGGCTACTGGAATTTTTGCCGGCGCGCGCTCGAGTCGATGTCGGCGGCAGAGATTCATCCGCCGCGCCTGATTACCGGCAACGATCTGATAGGACTCGGATTTTCGCCCGGGCCGCGCTTCAAGGAAATTCTGAAGGAAGTCGAAGACCTTCAGCTCGACGGCGCACTCGCGACGCGCGACGACGCACTCGCCTTTGTGCTGGCGCATCATCGGCCGCAAGTGACTGCGCAATAGGTGCTTCGCGCGCGCGAAATATCCAAGCGCTTCGGGCGGACGCTCGCGCTTGACCGCGTCGATTTCGAGGCGCATCCGGGCGAGATTCACGCGCTGGTCGGCGAGAATGGCGCGGGCAAAACCACGCTGATGAATATCATCGCGGGCCGCCTGCGCCCCGACGCGGGCGAGGCCTCGCTCGACGGCGCAACGCTGCGGCAAGGCTCGGCGGCAGGCGCACTCAGCGCGGGAATCGCGGCGGTGAATCAAAGCCCGCTGCTCTTCGAGCGCTTCACCTGGGAGGAAAATCTCGCGCTCGGCGGTTTTGACACTGCCGGATATGATTTGCCCGCGGTCGCGGCGCGTTCTCGCGCGCTCGCCGAAAAGCTCGGCTTCGTGCTGCCCCCGGCCGGGAGCACGATCGAGCATCGCTCGGTGGCAGAGCGGGTGCGGCTCGAAGTGCTGCGCGCCCTGTCGTTTGATCCGCGCGTGCTGATTCTCGACGAGCCGACCGGAGTGATGGCGCCCGCGGAACTCGCGCCATTTCTCGATCTGTTAAGGCGGCTGCGCGATGAGGGCAGGATCATCGTGCTGATCACGCACAAGCTCAGGGAGGCGCTCGCCGTCGCCGATCGTATCAGCGTGCTCCGTCAGGGCCGGATGGTTGCGAGCACCAAGCCTGCGGAAACGTCGGAGGCCGCGCTCGCCCGGATGATGATCGGCGATCTTACGATCGCGCCCGCCGCGCCGGAGACGCCCTCCGGGTCGCCAGTCCGTACGGGAGAAGTTGCACTGTCGATCGAAGATTTGTCGCTCGACCGTGACGGACATCGCGCGCTCGAGCAGCGTATCGCTGGTGCTGCATTCCGGCGAGATCGCGGGAGTTGCGGGCGTCGATGGCAACGGACAGACCGAGCTGGTCGAGGTTCTGGCGGGCGCGCGGGCCGCGCAGTCGGGCCACGTGATCGTCGCGAATACTCATGCGGGCGTTGCGCGCTCCGCGATGGCGGTGATTCCGGAAAATCGCGATCTCGATGGGCTCGTTCTCGATATGGCGCTGTGGGAGAACCTGCTGCTCGCGAGCCCGATACGCAATCTGGTCGCGCCGCGCGGATGGTTAAGCCGCGCACGCGCGGTCGAATTGTGCCGCGCGCTGCTCGAGCGGTTTCAGATTCGTGCGCCCGGTCCCGAGGCTCTCGCCTCCGCGCTGTCGGGCGGAAACCGGCAGCGGCTCGAGGTTGCGCGCGCGGTCGCGTCGGAGCCGCGTGTAATCGTCGCACACAATGTCTGCCGCGGACTCGATCTCGCTGGCACCGCGGAGGTTCATCGCGCGCTGGTCGAATTCGCCGCGGCCGGCGGCGCCGTGCTGCTGGTCTCGAGCGATCTCGACGAATTGCTCGAGCTCTGCGCCCGGCTGTTCGTGATGAGCCGCGGGAGGTTGCGCGAGACCGCACCCGCCGATCGCGATCCCGCACGGCTCGGCATGTTGATGGCGGGGCACTTCGAGTAAGGCGCAATGATCTCATCGATCGGAAAATCGATCGCGGCGCTGATTCTCGCCTGCGCGATCATCGCGGCGGTCGTGCTCGCCCTCGGCGCGTCTCCGATCGGAGTTTTCGCAGCGCTTTATGAAGGCGCATTCGGAACCTGGTACGCAACGGCCGATACGATCGTCAAATCCACGCCGCTTATTTTCACTGGTCTTGCGATCTCGATCTCGTTCTCGGGCGCGCTGTGGAATATCGGCGCCGATGGGCAACTGATCGCGGGCGCGATCGCCGCCGGGGCGATTGGCCCGTACCTCGGCGGATGGCCGCGGCCAATCGCGATTGTGCTCGTGCTCATCGCGGGCGCCGTCGGCGGCGCGGTGTGGGGAGGGATCTGCGGATGGCTTCGCGCGCGGCGCGACACCAACGAAGTTATCAGCACGATCATGATGAACTTCGTCGCGGCGCAACTGATTAGCTGGGTCGTGCACGGCCCGCTGATCGAGGCCTCGGGCGCGTATCCGCAAAGCATGGCGATTGCGCCGAGCGCGCGGATGTACATGCCGCTTGAGCCGACGCGGCTCAACCCCGCGATCGTGCTCGCGATCGTGCTGGCAATCGGATGCTACCTGTTGCTCTTTCACACCAGCATCGGATTCGAGCTGCGCGCGATGGGCCGCAACCGGCGCGCGGCGACCTTCTTCGGAATTCCGATCGCGCGGCTCACGATCGCGATCCTCGCGCTGTCAGGCGCGCTCGCAGGAATCGGCGGCGCGGTTCAGGTCTCGGCGATCACGCATCGGCTGTATGAGAAATTCTCGCCCGGATGGGGCTTCGAGGCGATCGCGGTTGCGCTGGTAGCGCGGCTGAATCCGCTCGGAATTATCGTCTCGGCAATTTTCTTTGGCGCGCTCGACAACGGCTCGCAGGCGATGCAGCGCGCGCAGGGCGTCTCGCCGGTTCTGGTCCAGGTGATCCAGGGACTGGTGATCATGATCCTGCTCGCGTTCGATACTCCCGCGTGGTCGCGGATTCGGGGACAGATATTCTCGCGCGACGCGCAGTCCGCGCCAGCCGCAGGAGCGCGCGCCGATGCTTGACGCGTTCCTCAATTCGACGATCGCGATGGCGACGCCCATCCTGCTCGCCGCGCTCGGCGAGCTGCTGGTCGAGGAAACCGGCGTCATCAATATCGGTATCGAGGGGGCGATGCTGTGCGGCGCGTTCTTCGCGATGGCGGCCGCATACTTCACCGGCTCGACGCTGATTGGAATTGCGGCGGGAATCGCGGCCGGCGTCGCGATCAACGCTCTGCTCGCGCTGCTGGTGGTCAATCTGTCGGTCAACCAGGTGGTCGCGGGCACCGCGCTGGATATTCTCGCGATCGGACTCACGGGAGTCTTTTACCGCCGGTTCTTCGGAATCACCGGAATGGCTTTCATGGTCAAGCCGATGGCGCGGTTCGATTTCGGTCCGCTCACGCGGATTCCGATCCTCGGCGCCACGCTTTTTCATCATAACGCGTTCGTCTATCTGACCTTCGCGATCATCCCTGTCATCGGGTTTATCGTGTGGCGCACGCATTACGGTCTGACGCTGCGGGCAGCGGGTGAACGCCCCGACGCGGCGGACGCGCTGGGGCTGGGAGTCTATCGCCTGCGATGGCATGCGCTGCTCGCGGCAGGCGTGCTGACGGGACTTTCCGGCGCGTACCTGACGCTCGCCTACGCGAACACGTTTGTCGAAAATATTTCGGGTGGGCGCGGCTACGTTGCGCTGGCGGTGGTGATCCTCGGGCGATGGAATCCGTGGGGAATCGCGGCGGCAAGCGTGCTCTTCGGTGCCGCGATGGCATTGCAATTCGGCCTGCAGGCTCTCGGCACGGCGATCCCCTATCAGCTCTTTCTGGCGCTGCCCTATGCGCTCACACTCGTCGTGCTGGCCGGAGTAGGCGGCCAAGCCGCCTCGCCCTCCGCCCTCGGCGAGCCATATCGCCGTCCATAGCGGAGACCCGGAAGCTATCGCATCGACGCCGCGCTCGGGTATGATTACCCACAAGATGCCGTCGCCCGAGCCAATCGCGTCGACCTTTCCGGTCGCGTTCTGCAAAGGATGCGGCAAGAGCGTCGTCACCTGCGTCGCGCTCGACGACGACGGTCTCGAGCGACGCCTGTGCGCGCATTGCGACGCGCCGATCGCTGCCGACATCGAATGGATCAGCGCGACGGAGCTCGAATCGACCGGCTACTATATCGGCACTCCCAGCGCCCCGCGCGCCGGTGGATGCGGCGGCGGATGTTCGAGCGGTGCCTGCGGCACCCGCAAGCATTAGATCGAACACTTTCTCAGAAGCGAAGCCGAAGCGATCCCGGATCTACATATAGTCTGCGATTGGCAAGCTGGCCGACGAGCCGTCGGCCGCCACTGATATAAGGAACTAATATGCCAGTGGTGGCGGACGGCCCGTCCGCCCAGTGAGGAATTACGATTCCTGGGTCTTGCTTCTTGCTCATTTCCACTGAGTAGATGTCGCGTTCGATATTGGCTTCGATCGATATCAGGTCAGATCGGTAAACGGATTGAATGCCACTTCCCACAGGTGGCCGTCGAGGTCTGCGAAGTAACCGGAGTAGGGTTCCTCCTATCCTTGGCTTGTCAGATGAGCGCGCCGGTCTGGCGCAGCGCTTCGTAGACGACGATCGAAACCGCGTTGGCGATGTTCAGGCTGCGCACACCGTGCTCAAAGATCGGAATCTGATAGGCGTGGTCCGCGCGCTCGGCGATGAACTCGCGTCCGAGCCCCTTGGTCTCGCTTCCGAACATGAGGAAGTCGCCGCGAGCATAGTTCGCCGCGAGATAATTCTTCTCGGCGCGCGCGGAAAAGAATTTCGCCGGCGGCGCGGGATGCGTGCGCGCGAACTCCTCCCAATCGCGGTAGGTTTGCAGATCGACCAGCGGCCAGTAGTCCAGTCCCGCGCGCTTCAGGTATCGATCTTCGAGTGAGAAGCCCAGCGGTCCCACCAGATGCAATCGCGTGCGCGTAGCCGCCGCCAGCCTTGCGATCGAGCCGGTGTTCTGCGGAATTTCCGGACGCACGAGCACGATATGCAGATACGGGTCCGCCAGGTGCATCGCTCAGCCGCGCGCTCCTTCGGGCGCGCCCGCGATCGGATGGCGGGCGCCGCGAATCCGCAGGTAGAAGCGGCCCGAGTCGTCGGATTCGAGCCGGTCCGCCAGATGATAGTAAGCGTTGCGCAGAAACCGCGCGCGATACGCACCGTCCTTCACCCGCGCGTAAAGTACGTTGCCCGCGCCGACTTCGAGCGTGGCGGGATCCAGCTCCTCGTGGGTGTCATCGTTCAGCACCGCGATAAATCCGCCCAGCTCGTCGTCTTCGAGCGTGCGCACGACGAAGGGTGTGTCCTCGACGGTGATCGACGCGCGCTCGTCGCCGACTTTAAGGAAGTACGAGCCGTCCGGGTTCTGCTGGATCGATTGGCTGAACAGCGTCGCGATGCGCGGATTGTCGATCCGCTCTTCGTCTGTGTACCAGTTGCCGTCGCGCCGGAAGGAAATCTTGCCCGACTCGACCGCATAGAATCCGGCTTTGGGCATCGGAGTTACCGGGAGTTAAAGGATGCTCCTTAATTGCACCTTAAATGCGCCGTATTTTCGGTCGCGGCTGTCCAGGATTATTGTCACCGGCCCGTCGTTGACCAGCTCCAGTTCCATCGCCGCGCCGAACTCGCCTGTCTCAACCCTAACACCGCGCTCCCGGACGAGCCAGATAAAGTGCTCGTAGAGGCGGCGCGCGTCTTCCGGCGCAGCCGCATCGGTAAACGACGGTCGTCGTCCCGCGCCGGTATCAGCCAGCAGCGTGAATTGCGAAACCACCAGAAGCGCGCCGTTCACCGCGTCGAGCGCGAGGTTCATCTTGCCGGCATCGTCGGCGAACACGCGCATCTTGAGCGTCCGATCGGCGATGAAGCGCGCGTCGGCCTCGCTATCTCCGGCAGCCACGCCAAGCAGAAGCACGAAGCCCTGACCAATTTGGCCAAGATGCCTGCCGCCGCTGTTTACCTGCGCGCGGCTGACGCGTTGAACAATCGCACGCACAAATCCGTCAATATCATGGCAGGACCGAAATCTAGCAAGTCTTATGACCCACCTCGCTGATTGGGCTGCTCAAGATCCGGTTGTTCGACCCGGTCACCCGCGTACTATACTGTGATGCGTCGATGATCCCCGTCCTGTTTCATATCGGTCCGCTCACGGTTTACAGCTACGGCCTGATGATGGCGCTGGGTTTTCTGGCCGCCGATTGGGTGGTGACGCTCGAGTGCCGCCGCCGCTCGCTGCCGGCCGACTACGCGTCGTCGATGATCGTGTGGGCGGCGATTGCCGGAATCGCGGCTTCGCGTCTGCTCGATATCTTCAACAATTTCTCGAGCTACATGGCCGACCCGAAGTCGATGATCTTTTCCGGCTCCGGATTCGTCTGGTACGGCGGGATGATCGGCGGTATCGCCGCGGTTTACGTAGTCTCGCGCCGTTACAAGATCCCGTTCCTGCAGACCGCCGACATGGCCGCTCCCGCACTTGCGATCGGGCAGGCAATCGGGCGGCTCGGATGCCTGACGTCTGGCGACGGCGATTGGGGGCTGCCCTCGACCCTTCCGTGGGCGATGTCTTTCCCCAAGGCGATTGTCGGATGGAACTCCGACACCGTGCTCAAGCTTGGACCGGGCGGGACTCTGGTTTCGGGATATTTTCCCGGCGTGCGGGTGCATCCGACACCGATTTACGAGGCGATCCTCTACGCCGGCGTGTTCCTGCTTCTATGGAGCCTGCGCAAGAAGGGTCTCGCGGATGGCCGCCTGCTCTATCTGTACCTGATGCTGGCAGGACTCGCGCGCTTTATGGTCGAATTCCTGCGCATCAACCCGCGCGTGTTCGCAGAGCTGAGCGAGGCGCAGGTCATCGCAATCGGGATGATGATCGTCGGAGGGATCGGGTGGTTGCTTTCGGGGGAAAAGCATAGCGCGACGGAATCCAAGGAGGCCGTGCGCGCCTGACGATGAACCGGTCCTTGCAGATAATCGCGATCGTTGCTGTCGCCGCTGGTGTGACGCTGATCGTGGCGAGTACCCTGCGCAAGCCCGGGCCGAATATCGGAGAGTCTGCGCGGCAAGAGCAGCAGGTGGTTCCCGCTGGAGACAAAGCCGCCGATTTCAAGCTCGAACAATTGAACGGAACCACGCTTTCACTCGATCAACTGAAGGGCAAGGTGGTGTTCTTGAACATCTGGGCGACGTGGTGCGGACCGTGCCGCGAGGAAATGCCCTCGATGGAAACGCTGTACGACGAGATGAAGGGCAACAAAGATTTCGTGATGCTGGCTGTCAGCCAGGATACCAAGGGCCGCAGCGTGGTCGCTCCCTATATCGCGCAGTACGGCTATAACTTTACGGTCCTGCTCGATCCGGAGAACAAGGTAGGCGAATCCTACGACGTGTCGGGCGTTCCTGAGACTTTCATTATCGACCGCAAGGGCCAGATCGTGGCGCATCATATGGGCGCATTCGATTGGTCGCGGCCCGACGTAAAGGACGCCCTTAAGGAATTGCTGGACTCAAAGGAAGGCTAACCAGAAATCAAGCAAGCAGGCGCGGCGCGCGAGAACGGGCCCTCCACCCCTGTGCATCGAAGCCGCCCTTCTGCTTAAATGATCAGACCCAATCCCCGACGGGTGGTGAATGTCAGTATTTAAGCGAAATCGATGGGCTATCATGCTGGCGGTCTTCTTGATCGCCTGCTTCATGGGACTCGAGGAGATCGCGGTGCGCCGCGCGCAGGCGCTGCCGAACGATACCTACCAACAGCTCGAAACCTTCGCCAATGTTCTTGCGATCGTGCAGAAGAACTATGTCGAGCCGGTCTCAACCAAGGACCTGATCGACGGCGCGATCACCGGGATGCTGGCGTCGCTCGATCCGCACAGCGCCTACCTGACCCCAGAGCTCTATCGCGACCTCGAGGTAGAAACCCGCGGCAGCTTTGGCGGATTGGGAATCGAAATCACGATCAAGGACGGAATGCTTACCGTCGTCGCGCCGATCGAAGATACTCCCGGCCTATCGCGCGGGGATCAAGGCCGGCGATCAGATCATCAAGATCGATAACGACTTCACCAAGGACATGACCCTGACCGACGCGGTCAAGCGGATGCGCGGTCCTCGTGGCAGCAAGATCAAGCTCACGATTCATCGCATCGGAGTGCCGGAAATGTTCACGGTCACGATGGCGCGGGACGTGATCAAGATCCAGTCAGTTAAATCCAAGCAACTGGAAGACGGCTACTCGTACCTGCGCATCACGACCTTCCAGGAAGCAACCGATGACGGCGTGGAAAAAGCGATCGAGCAGTTCGACAAAGACGGCCACGGCAGGATCAAGGGCCTGGTGCTCGACCTGCGCGACAACCCGGGCGGATTGCTGAATCAAGCGGTCAAGGTCTCGGACGATTTTCTCGACGGCGGGATGATCGTCTATACGCAGGGGCGGCTCGAGAATCAGCAGCAGAAATATTTTTCGCACAAGAAAAAAGACTTTGACGACTATCCGATGGTGGTGCTGGTAAACGGCGGCAGCGCCAGCGCCAGCGAAATCGTCGCGGGCGCATTGCAGGATCAGAAACGCGCCGTGATCGTCGGCACCCAGACCTTCGGCAAAGGCTCGGTCCAGACCATCCTGCCGCTCGATGATCAATCCGCCCTGCGCCTGACCACCGCGCGCTATTTCACCCCGAACGGCCGCTCGATCCAGGCCGTCGGCATCACGCCGGATGTCGATATCGAACCGCCCAAGCCGACGCTCGCGGCGCTCGAGATTCCGGGCGTGCAGATGGACGAGGACGAAGAAATCCACGAGCGCGATCTGCCGCATCATTTCAAAAACAGGCAGCTTCAGAAAAAGCCCAAGAGCACCAGCGAAGCCGAGCCCCCTTCGGACCAGACTTCTCCGGCCGTTGCCGGCGCCAAGCCCGGCAAGCCGGAAAAGGACGTCCAGCTCGAAAAAGCGATCGACATCCTGAAGCACTGGAACACCTTCAAGCTTCAGCTCGCCAAGGGCGATATCCAACCGGACGCGACCGCGAAGAACCAGTAGCGCGCGCATCCGCTCCGTATCGAAGCACACAGGGCCTGCTCTCACGCAGGCCCTGTTTTTTTGCGGCAGTCGAAAACGAATCCGGATGGGAATAATCAGATGAAGCGATGAGCCTGAATTTCCTGATCACGGGAACCGATGCCGGCGTCGGCAAGAGCACCGTCGGATGCGCGGCCGGCTTTGCGCTGCGTGCGCGGGCAATGCGCGTCGGAGTTATGAAGCCTTGCGAAACCGGATGCGAAGAGCGTGCGGGAATCCTCGAGCCTCGCGACGCACGCGCCCTGGCGCTCGCGTCAGGATGCGATCTGCCGCTCGATTTGATTTGTCCGTACCGCTATCGCTCGCCGCTCGCGCCGCCGGCCGCGGCGGAACTCGACTCGGCCGCATCGCCGGATCCCGCGCATATCGTCGAGTGCTTTCGGAAGATCGAATCCGCGAGCGACGCGGTACTCGTCGAAGGCGTTGGGGGGCTGGCTGTGCCGATCGCGTGGGGTTTCGATTCCGCCGACCTGGCGGCGAAGCTCGACCTGCCGTTGATCATCGTGATCGCGAACCAGCCCGGATGCCTCAACGCCGCGGCGCTGACGCTCAACTATGCGCGGAGCAAACGGCTCAAGATCGCGGGATGGCTGCTGAACGACGTCGATCCTGCGCTGACCCTCGCGTCTTCGACCAACGCCGCTTCGCTCGCGCGAATGACGGATGTCGCGTGCCTGGGCATGATGCGCCATAAGGAACCACTCGCGAAGTCAGTTATCGAAAAGTTGCTCGCCTACCGCTCCTGACGTCACCAGCGCCGCAAAACGTCGGGTTGTGGCGTTAGCAATGCTGACTTGTCATTCCCGCGCGCGTGGCCGCCGCGCGCGAGAGCCTGTCTGAGCAACGCCGAAGGAAATCCCGGACGAACGTCCGCTGCACGTGGACGTAGCTCGGAGCACGGCCGCTCCGGGATTTCTCCCCTCCGGTCGAAATGACGGACGTGGGCTCCGTGCAAGAATACCGTAGTCTCAGCCGAGCCCACGACCGTCATTCCGAGCCGTAGGCGAGGAATCCCGAGGCGGCCGTGCTCTGAGTCACTCGTATGCAGTGCCCGCTCGCTCGGGATTTCCTTCGGCGTTGCTCAGGACAGGCTCTCGCGCGGCAGCGCGCGAGAATGACAACCGTGAAAATGCCGGGTTGTCTGCAATAGCGGCGCGGCGTATGGTTAGTTGCAAAATGAAACTGAGGTGACCGCCATGAGCGAGCCCCAAAAAGCAGGAGAAGTTCGGCACGAAGTTGATGGGCGAATCTTCAAAATCGTGATCGACAACGTCGCCAAGCGAAATTCATTCACCCCCGAAATGATGCAGCAGCTTTCGGAGGCGCTCACCGAATACGACCGGAATGACGATTATTGGGTCGCCGTTTTGTGCGCCGACGGCGACCATTTCACCGCCGGCCTCGACATGCCGAAGTTCTTTGGCCCCGGCGCGGTCGCGAAGCCAATCCCCGAGAAAAACCTGGATCCGTTCGCGTTGCGCAATCGATCGATCAAGCCGATCGTTACCGCGGTGCAGGGCATCACGTACACGATCGGCATCGAGATGATGCTGGCCGGCGATATCGTGGTTGCAGCCGATACCGCGCGATTCTGCCAGATGGAATCGCGGCGGGGTATCGCACCTCTCGGCGGAGCGCACTTTCGCTTTCTCACACGCACTGGATGGGGCAACGCGATGTACCACCTGATGCTCTGTGATGAGTTCGGCGCGCATCGCGCGCTCGAAATCGGGCTGGTTCAGGAGGTCGTTCCAGCCGGGACGCAAATCGATCGTGCGGTCGAACTCGCGAGGCTGATCAGCAAGAACGCGCCGCTGGGAATTCGCGCGATGAAACAGGCCGCACTCAAATACCTCGAGGCTGGCGAACGCTCCGCCGTGGCCGCGATCGCGACGGTCAGAGACCGGGTGATGGACAGCGAGGACGCGAAAGAGGGGATTCGTTCGTTCGTCGAACGACGCGAGGCCCGATTCGAGGGAAAATAAGATTATTCGTGATGATGCTGCGCTTCGAGCCAGCGCTCGGCGTCGATCGCCGCCATACATCCGGTGCCCGCTGCCGTCACTGCCTGTCGATAGACCCGATCGGCGACGTCGCCGGCGGCGAACACACCCTCGACATTGGTGTAGGTCGTTCCGGGCTTGATCTTCAGGTAGCCCAGGTCGTCCATCTCGAGCTGGCCCTTGAAAATGTCGGTGTTGGGCTTGTGGCCGATCGCCATGAAGACGCCGTCGGTTTTGAACTTCGAGGTCTTATTGTTCTTGACGTTCTTCAGCGTGACGGCGCTGACGCCGGTCTTCGGCTCGCCGTGAATTTCCTCGATTACTGAATCCCAAATGAATCCGATCTTCGGATTCTTGTGTGCGCGGTCCTGCATGATCTTCGACGCGCGCAGTTCTCCACGCCGATGCACGATCGAAACCTTGGAAGCGAATCGGGTCAGGAAAGTCGCTTCCTCGATCGCTGTGTCTCCGCCACCCACCACCACGATTTCCTTGTTCTTGAAAAACGCGCCGTCGCAGGTCGCGCATGCGCTGACGCCGTATCCCTTGAGCCGCTGCTCGGATTCGATTCCCAGCCACTTCGCGGTCGCACCCGTCGCTATGATCAGTGACTCGGTGCGGATCGTCTTGCCCTCGCATTCCAGCTCGAACGGCCGCGCGCCCAGGCGGACCTCGGAGACCTCGCCCTGCAGGAAGCGGGTGCCGAAACGCTCGACCTGCTTGCGGAACACCTCCATCATCTCGGGCCCCTGGACGCCTTTCTCAAAGCCCGGATAGTTCTCGACGTCGGTGGTGGTGGTGAGTTGGCCGCCTGGTTCCATCCCTTCGATCACCAGCGGGTGCAGATTGGCGCGCGCGCTATACAGCGCCGCGGTCAGGCCGGCGGGGCCGGAACCCAGTATCACAACTTTGTAGATTTCTTTGTCAGTTTCATCCGCCATCAGCATTTCCTGGAAGTTCGCAAGCTGAATGCGACCGAGTTTATTGTATCCGCCGAGCCGGTCAACATAAGCTTATGGGTCACGGAACATGGCAAACAAGAATAAATCCCGGCCCGCTCCGGCGCGGCTGACCCATCTCGATGCGCGTGGGCGGATCGCGATGGTCGATGTCGGCGCCAAGGCTGTCACCCGGCGCGAGGCGGTTGCGCGCGGGCAGGTCGTGATGGAGCCCGCTACGCTTGCCGCGATTATCGGCGGTAGCCTCGCCAAGGGTGAGGCGCTGGCGGCGGCGAGGATCGCGGGAATAATGGCCGCCAAACGAACCCACGAGATGATCCCGCTATGTCATCAGATTGCGCTTGACGTGGTCGAGATCGAATTCCGCCCCAGTCGCAACAGCTCCGCGCTCGAAATTGAGGCGCGCGCCGTCACCAGCGCGCGCACCGGCGTCGAGATGGAAGCGATGGCCGCGGTCAGCGTGGCGGCGCTTACGATTTACGACATGGCGAAATCTATCGACCGCGCGATGGAGATCGGCGCGATTCGACTGGTCAGCAAGTCCGGCGGCCGCAGCGGCGAGTTCCGGCGCGCGAATGAAGTGCCGTGGCCGCATCCGCAATCCTCGTCCCGATCCAAATGACCTCCGAGCGAATCACGTCTGCTCCCGAAAAGGCAGCGTTTGAACCTGGCGGACGAATTTTTCTGCGCACCGGACGCGACGGTCCCGTGCGTGGCGGCAATCCATGGATTTTCTCGCAGGCGATCGCGCGGGTCGAGCCGCTCGGGTCTGGCCGCCGGCGCCTTGGTCGAGGTGCGCGATTCCGGCGGCGATTTGCTCGGTCTCGGCTACTACAATTCCGCGACCACGATCGCGATCCGGATGCTTGCTTGGGGTGAGGCTCCGGGACTCGCTGGCCTGATTGCGCGGCGCCTGGGTGACGCGATCGCGATGCGCACGCGATTTATCCGCGACGACACGGACTCGTACCGGATCGTCAATGGCGATGGCGACGGGCTCTCAGGCGTGGTGGTCGATCGCTACGGCGACGTGCTGGTGCTCCAGCTTCTGACGGCAGGTACGGATGCGATGCGCGCGGAAATCATTTCAGCGCTCGCCGACCGCCTCTCGCCGCGAGCGATTGTCGAGCGCAGCCAGGGCGCGGTGCGCAAGCAGGAGGGTCTTCCCGATCGGGTCGGCGTCGCGTACGGCACCGAGGTTTCTGAAACCGTCGCGACTGAAAATGGAATAAAAGTCGTCGTCGATCTCGCTCGCGGACAGAAGACCGGTGCGTTTCTGGACCAGCGCGAAAACCGCGCTATCGTGCGCGGACAATCTGCCGGCGCCCGCGTGCTGGATGCGTACTGCTACAATGGCGGGTTCGCGCTCGCGGCACTGGCGGGCGGTGCTGCGCGTGTCGTCGCGATCGACACAGCCGCTCGCGCGCTCGCGGTGGCGGAGAAGAACCTTGCTCTCAATGGCTATCCTCTCGATGCGGCCGAATTGATTCATGCTGAAGCCGGCGAATTCATGGCCGATACCGCGGAGCGCTTCGACGTCGTGGTCCTCGACCCGCCTCCTTTGGCCCGCAGCCGAGCCGACGCCGAGCGTGCGGGACGCATGTATGTCGAGCTGAACGCGCTTGCGATGCGGGTGCTCGCGCCGGGGGGACGAATCCTGACCTTCAGTTGCTCGGTTCATTTCCGGGGCGAGGAATTCCTGCGCGCGGTGCGGATCGCCCAGAACAAATCCGGGCGCAAGCTCAAGATGCTCGCGCGGCTCGGTCCGGGCCCTGACCATCCGGTGTTGCTCGGGCATGCCGAAGGCGAGTATCTGACGGGGCTGTTGCTGGCCGATTTGGGCTGACGGCATAAAACCGGCCATTCCCTGCTTGCACACTAAGGCACTTTCCTTGAGTATAGAGCGGATTTTCGAGGTCGGAATGATACCAAACAGTATCGGGCGCAAGTGTATAGTCTTGCTCGTAGCTATCGGGGCGCTTGCCGTTTCCGCATGTCATCGCGAGGTTGCGGTGCCGCCGATCAAAGAACGGGCGATCACCTTCACCGATCGATTCTTCGACGTTTGGCCGACCAGTCCTACCCGGGCGTTTATCGTCGGCACGCGCGGCAAGGTTTTGCTCACCGAAGACGGGGGACTGCATTTCAAGCAGATCGATATCGGCACCGATCTGGCCGTGTTCGGGATCCAGATGGCTGACGATCAATACGGCTACCTGTGCGGGCAGGACGGCCTGATAATGCGCACGCGCGACGGCGGCAAGACCTGGCAGCGCATCAACTCGCGCACCAATTTATTTATTTTCTCGCTGTCCTTTCCCGATCGCCTGCACGGATTCTTTGTCGGCGACGGCTCCCTGGTGCTCAGCACCACCGACGGCGGCGAAACGTTTCTGAAGCGCGAGTTAGAGCACCTGTTTCCGCCGGAGCTTCAGGACTACGCGCTTCCATTCGAAGAGCCGAAGCTTTATGGCGTCTCCTTCGTTGACGATAATCGCGGATGGATCGTTGGCGAGCTGGGCCGGATTTGGGCGACCGACAACGGCGGCAAGACCTGGCAGGAGCAGCAGGGTTCGCTGGTCCCGCAATGGAAGCGTCCGCTTGGCCCCAACGACGATCCCCGCTTCGCCGATTTTCAGCTCCCGAGCATGTTCGGCGTATCCTTCCGCGATGCCCAGCATGGCGCCGCGTGCGGGGTCGAAGGATGGGTGATTGAAACCAGCGACGGCGGCAAGACCTGGAGCTTTGCGCATCGCGCCGACAAGCCCGGCGGTCCGCCCGAGCCGATAATGACCGAAAAGCCGCAGATTCCCGCGCGCGATCCGCTGTTCTCGATCGATCTGTTCGGCGCCGATCAGGGAATGACGGTCGGGCTGACCGGCACGGTCCTGCGCTTGCAGCCCAATGGCGCATGGGCGCACGACAGCAGCGTCGCGGCGCTGCCGTTTCCATTTAGTCAGGTGCGCTTCTTCGACAGCCAGCACGGATGGATCGTGGGCCTGGGCACGGTTCTATACACAGCGGATGGCGGCAAGACCTGGCGCTTTTGCCAGGGCTAGCCCGGCGCGCGGCGTAAAGCGGAGAACTCGATGGTCTGGTACCGGTTCGGCGAATGGATAATCAAGCGGCGCTTTTACGTGCTGATCGTGATCGCCGCACTGACCGGCTTCTTCGGCTACTACGCGGCGCAAACCCGCCTGGTGACCAGCTTCGGCGATCTGCTCCCGCAGAACCATCCGTTCATAAAAATCGCCCACAAGTACGACAAATACTTCGGCAGCGTCAACAACGTCACCATCATGATCGAGGCGCGCGAGGGCACGATCTATACGCCTGCGATTCTCGCCAAGATCGTCAAGATGACGAGCGACATGGATCTGGTTTACGGAATCCAGCATGGTTCGGTGCGTTCGCTCTCCACCGCGAGCTTCTTCCGTCCACTGGCGGGCGGTGTGATCCTGAACACTCCGGTGCTGCCGGGCGGCAAGGTTCCCTCGACCCAGGGAGAGATCGATGAGGTCCGCAGCAACGTCCACAAAAATCCGGGCGTGGTATTCGGACGGTTCGTCTCGCTCGACGACAAGGCCGCGATTATCGAGGGGAGCTTCCTCGAGTCGCGGCTCGACTACCAGCGGATCTTCGACGAGGTTTACAAAATCGTCGTCGATCCTGAAAAAGGATCGGACGTAAGGATCTATGTTGGCGGGCAGCCGATTCTGTACGGATGGGTATACCATTACACGCCGCAAATTTTCAAAATTTTCCTCCTGACCGTGCTCGCGCTGTGGATTCTGCTCTATCTCTATTTCCATGATTGGCGCGGAGCGCTGCGCCCGACGATCTCGGGCGTAATCTGCGCGATCTGGGGCCTGGGCTTTATCCGGCTCATCGGGTTCACGCTCGATCCGCTGGTGCTGGTGATCCCGTTCCTGATAACCGCGCGCGCCGTCAGCCATTCGGTGCAGATGCACGATCGGTATTACGAGGAGTATTACCGCACTCGCGACAAGAACACCGCGATCCTTTCCGCCTTCTCGGAATTGTTCGTTCCGTCGCTCTCGGGAATCCTGACCGACGCATTCGGAGTGCTGGTGATCCTGCTGGTGCCGGTGCTGTTCCTGCAAAAGCTCGCGATCACGGCGTCGTTCTGGATCGCCGCGATTATCGTAAGCGAGTTGCTGCTCAACCCGATCGTCTATTACTACCTCGAGCCGCCGCGAATCGAAGTGATCGAACGGCGCGAGCATGGCTTCTTCAAGCGGATGCTGATCGCGATCGCGCATCCGATGCTCGAGCCTCGCGGGCGTAGAATCACGATGATCGCGACCGCGGTCGCGGTTTTGCTCTGCGCATTCTTCTGGACCGGGCTCAAGGTCGGCGACCCGTCTTCGCAATCGCCGGTGCTGTGGCCCAACTCGCCCTACAACCACGCGATGAAATCGATCCAGGACGAGTTCGGCGCGATCGAACAGTTCGTGGTGGTCGCGGAGCTGAAAAGTCGCGGCGCGCTGAACGATCCGAAGCTGTATCACGTGATGGATCGCTACGAACGCTACATGGAAGGCGATCCCGCGGTCGGAAGCGCTTTTTCGGTCGCCGACCTGCTCTCCAACGGTGGCGGCGCACTGCAAGAGTTCGAGCCAAAATGGTTCGTGCTGCCGGCCACCAAGCGCGGCACCGGCCAATTGCTCGGCGGCTTGCTGGCAGGCGCCTCACCGCTTTCGACCGCGTACATTATTACGCCGCGGCGCGACGCGACCCAGATCACCGTGTACGTGAAGAATCGCGAGGGCGAAAACATCCAGCGAATCGTGCTCCGCACCCAGCGCTTTTTCGCCGATCCGAAAAATCACGTTGACGGAGTCGAGTTCAAGCTCGCCGCCGGAATTATCGGTGAGCTGGCCGCCGCCAACCAGGAAATTATCGACAACGATCTGCTGCTCAACGTGCTCGCCTTCGCGACCATCTACATAATCGTGCTCCTTACCTACCGATCGTTCATGGCGGGTTTTTATTTGCTGTTTCCGCTCGCGCTGGCCAACGCGGCGATCAACGCATACATGGGCGCGCACGACGTCGGGATCAACATCAACACGCTGCCGGTGGTCACGGTCGGCGTCGGATTCGGAATCGACTACGCGATTTATATCGTGAGCCGGATTATCGAGGAGCTCGCCCTTGGCCGCGAACTCAAGGATGCGACCTACAGCGCCCTGGTTACTTCCGGCAAGGCTGTCGCCTTCACCGCGCTGACGCTGGTCGCTTCCGTGCTGTTCTGGTACTGGTCGAGCATCAGGTTCGACGCCGAAATGGGGATGCTGCTTGCGGTCTGGATGTTCGTGTCGATGATCGGCGCGATGACAATTCTGCCGGTTCTGATCGTGACCTTCGATCCGAAATTCATCCATCGCGAGAAGGACCGGGTGCTCGCGTCGCGACGCCCCGACCTGGCGCAACGCACGGTGGCAACGGCGTCATAGCGGCGTGCGCCGAGAGATCGAGCACGGCGATGAAGCTCTTGCGGCTGGATCATTTTGGAGTCGAGGTCGCCGAGCTCGCGCGCGCCGAGCGGTTCTATACCGGCGTGCTGGGGCTTGCCGTGGCGGCGAACCTCGGGGACCAGGTGCTGCTGGAATGCGGCGGACAAAACCTTGCGCTGTTTGAAGTACCGCGCCCGCCGATGACGCCGCAGGCTCGCGCCGCGCTGATCGCGCATCCTCTCGGCCGGGGGCATCATGCGTTCCGCGTCAGCGCGCACGACTTTGCGGACGCAAAACAGCGCCTGGCGGCGGCGGGCGTCGAGACTGCTCAGCCAATAGACTGGGGCGATCACGATTGCATGTATTTCCTCGATCCCGACGGCAATCTGCTCGAGCTCGTCTGTTACCGCGATGAGACGGGTCGATGAAATGACCGCCCGATGCCGTGTGGCGTTGGCATTTCTGTTGGTTGCCGCGATCGCCGCGATGCCTTCGCTCGTGCGGGCGGAGATGGTTCGATACGTCGTCGATCCAAGCCAGTGCGAAGTTCTCGCCGTGGTCGCGCAGCCGATGTCGAGATTCCGCGGCGACGCGGTCGGGAGTTTTCAGGTGCGCTCCGGCGAGGTGACGGGCAACCCCGACAATCCGTCGGTCGACGCAAATCTGAAGCTCGTGATCGATGCCTCGAGCTATTCGAGCGGAAATTCGCGGCGTGACAGGGTCGTTACCGGAACTGTGCTCGACTCAGCCACCTATCCCGACATTACCTTCGTCAGCACCGGGGTGAAGGACGTGGCGATGGACACGCCCGGCGAAGGCTCCGCCTTGATTATCGGCAATCTCACCATGCACGGGCAGACGCAATCGATTCAGGCCCTGGTGAGCGTCGCGCTAATCGGGCGTGATCGGCTCGAGGCGCGCGGCGAAGTCACCTTCCGCTACCCGCGATTCGGGATCGCCGTTCCCAAGTTGCTCGGCATGATGCACGCGAGCGACGAAGTGACGGTCAAGTACCGAATCGTCGCGAACCGCGTCGCTCGATAGCCCGCGCGTGCGGCGCCGCGCTCAGCTCCGCGCTTGGGGTCGCGCGCACGACCGGCGGAGTATGCAGCTCCCGGAACATCACTTCCGGATCGTAGTCGCCCGGCGCCGTGATCAGCAGTGAGTCCAACGAATGCGCCCCGCGCGCCATCGTTTCCCATCCGGTCATCACATAACCGACGCCACGGCTGGGCGGACGCGACGCCGCGGCGGTCTCGGAGGCGCCGGTTTCGTCGCGGAAATAGACGCGGCGCTGGATATTGTTCAGATCGGCGACGGGCGCGAGCGTTTGTACCGTGGTGCGGCCGTGGCCGCGAAACGCGATCCACGAAATCGCCGCGGCGTGATCCTCGGCGAGCGCATCTTCGGCGCGAGTATCGCCAATCTTGATCGGCGCCGTCCGCATTCCGGACCACAAAAGCTCATAGCCGCTCAGATCGGTGAAATCAAAATCGACCCGGACCTCGATATCTCCAAACAGTGCGTCGGGCAGCTCCGGAAAATCGACCGTGAACGGATTCTCGAAATAATCGCGGTAGAAAAAGTCGTCGCTCAGAGCCTCTGAAGAACTGATCCCGGGAAAGAGGCTGACCGAGTGGCTGACCCGTTTGATCACGCGGATCGGCCCCGATTTCCACGCCAGCACGCGATTGCTCACATCGTTCTCGGTCAGCGAGATATGAAACAGTCCGAACACACGCGCGCGCATCCGGACCTTAAATCGATCGATCATGTTCGGCAGATGCTGCCCCTTACGGTTCTGCAGCGTGAAGTCGTCCGCGATGTCGTTGGTGAAGCCCAGCCGGTAGCTGTCGGTCTCGATCGCGCCGGACGCGGGGTCGTAGGTGATATAGCTTATGGGGCTGCGCTCGGGCGCGTCCACCGCCGCAATATAAACGTAGCGTGCGGGGCCACCCAGTGGATCGATGATCTGAAGCTCGACGGCGCCCGGCGGCAGTGCCGCACCGCGCGGCGCGCGTCCGTCAAGGTCCGACATCATCATTGCGATTTCGTCGCCGCTATCGAGCACCCCGGGCGATTCGTCCACCGTCGGCTCGGGCCCGTCCGGCAGCGCGTAGGTGCCGTCAGTGGCGACTTCATCGATCTGAAACGGGATCGGTTCGAGTGTCGCGCCGTGCGCCGCCAGGACTTCGAAACGGCTAGTGCGCTGGCCGATGAGCTGCGGAATCTGCGCGCCGCGAACCAGCAGCGGCTGCCAACTGCGCGGGCTCGCAACCACGCGCCCCGCTGCGAGCAGCAGAAGTCCCGCCGTTAACAGCGCGATGCGGGCATGGCGGATACCGTCACGATCCATTACAACTCCCTAGCATGGCGGATTTTTCCGTTGCGCCAAAGGGCGCCAAACCTCCCCGCGAGATCGACGAGCTGGCCGCGGCGATCGACGCCGACGGCGGCGCGGCCCTGGCCGCCTACCAGGAACCGCTCGGCGATCATTGGCATCTGTTCGCGTTGCTGCCGATCGCGATGGTCAAGCCCACGCCCTATCAGCGCGATCTCTCGCCGGCGCATCTGAAGCGGATGGTCGAGGTGATGAAGAAGCTCGACCGCTTCACCGAGCCGATTGTCGCCGTGCGTTCCGGCGGAATCTACTACACTCCCAACGGGAATCATCGCCGCGCCGCTGCTGAAAAGGCGAAGGCGAAACTGATCCCGGCGATTGTGATTCCCGAACCGGACGTGGCTTTTCAGATCCTCGCGCTCAACACCGAGAAGCAGCACAACCTGCGCGACAAGGCGCTCGAGGTCGTCAGGATGTACCGCGCGCGCATGGAGCAGGACCCGCGCCGCGCCGAGAAAGACTACGCGTTCGAGTTCGAGCGCGCGCATTTTATCACGCTCGGGATCATGTACGAGAAAAAACCCCGCTTCTCGGGCGGCGTGTACGCGCCGCTATTGAGCCGCGTCGACGGCTTCCTCGCCAAGCCGCTCGCCTCCGCGTTCGAGGATCGCCTCGAGCGCGCGGCCCAAGTCGAGCGCGCCGACGAGCTGCTGGTCGATCTCGTAGCCCAGGGCAAGAAGCGCGGCTTGCTGCATCCCTACCTGAAGAACTTCATCGTCGCCCGCTCGAATCCGCTGACCCGCGCCCGCAAGAATCTGCCGACCTGCAAAGCCGCACTAACCAGCTTGATCAAAGCGCTAGAAGAATTCGACCTCGGCAAAATCCACTACGGCCAAATCCGCGACGCCGCGCAGATTGTCGCCGCAACGGCGAGTGAGTAGCGCACCTTCGCCGAGATTTGCACCGTTCGCGACTTGTCATTCCCGCGCGCGTGGCTGCCGCGCGCGAGGAATCCCGGACGAAGGTTCGCTGTACGTGGAGGTAGCTTGGATCATGGCCGCCTCGGGATTCCTCGCCTAGGGCTCGGCATGACGATCGAGGGCTCGGTGCATGAGTATGGGAGTTCCAGCCGAGCCCCAATTGTCATTTCGACCGAAAGGAGAAATCCCGGGGCGTACATGCTCCGAGCTACGCGTATTCAGTGTCCCTCCGATCGGGATTCCTCGCGCGGCAGCCACGCGCGGGATGACACCGTAGAACGCGCAACCGTGAAATTCCGATGGGAATCCGAATGGCGGTACGACGGAAGACCGTCCGTCAGTGAAACAACTGATTGCCGATTATGCTGCTGCGGGCGCCTGTGCGAGTTCAAATGCGGCAGGGTCGAGGCCTTCTTTCGAGCGCAGGACGATCTTCGAGTCGAGCTTGTGCTCGAGCGTCTCGAGGTCTTTTGCGCCCGCGTCGTACAGGTAGCGCGCGACCTCGGGATTGATCTTCACGATTATCATGTCGGTGTGCGTGCGCCTGATCGCCTCGCGATAAATTCCGCGCAGCACTTCGGCCGCCAGCGTCGGCACCGATTTGACCACCCGCCGCCCCTGGCATCGCGAGCATTGCTCGGTGAGCAGCGCCTCCAGGCTGTCGCGCGTGCGCTTGCGCGTCATCTGGACCAGCCCGAGCTCGGAGATTTTGAGCGCCGAGGTTCGCGCCTTGTCGCGGCGCAGCGCCGTCGCGAGCGCCTCGCTGACCTTTTTGCGATCGGGCTCGCGCGACATATCAATGAAATCGACGATGATGATGCCGCCGATATTGCGCAGCCGCAGTTGCTTCACCACTTCGTCGGCCGCTTCCAGGTTGGTCTTGAGGACGGTGTCATCCTGGTTATGCTTGCCGACGAAGCGTCCGGTGTTGACGTCGATCGCGGTCAGCGCCTCGGCCTGATCGAACACCAGGTAGCCGCCCGACTTGAGCCACACTTTGCGATCGAGCGCGCGCTCGATTTGCGGCTCGATATTGAACTTGTCGAAAATCGGCTCCTGCCCCTGATGCAGCATCGCGCGCGCGCGCAGCCGCGGCATGTAGGTCTGGATGAACTGCACGATGCGGCTGTAGGTATTCGGATCGTCGCACCATACCCGCTCGACCTCGCTCGAAAACAAGTCGCGCACCGTGCGCAGCGCCACGTCCAGGTCGCTGTAGAGCATCGTGGCCGGGCCGCTCGACTCGCTGCGTTTGAGAATCGAGTTCCAGGTCTTGGTCAGAAACGCGATGTCGCGCTGGATGTCGCGGCGGCTTAAGCCCTCGCACGCGGTGCGCACGATAAAGCCACCCTGCTTGGGTCGCACCTCGCTGACCGCTTCGCGCAGCCGCGCGCGTTCCTCGGCGCTCGCGATCCGGCGCGAGACTCCCAGATGATTGCTGGTCGGCGTGTACACCAGGTAGCGCCCCGGCAGCGAGATCGAAGACGTCAGCCGCGCGCCCTTGGTCCCCATCGGCTCCTTCGCGATCTGGACGATGATCTCCTGTCCGCGATGAAGCTGCTGCTCGATCGGAAGCCGGCTCCGCTGCGGCTCGCTGCGCTGATGACGCCGTCCTCCGCGTCGCCCGCGCCGTCCGCGAGCCTGTCCGCCGCCCTCCGCGGGAGCGGATGCGGGATCCTGATTGACGCCGAGGTCTTCGCCCTCGCCGATCGAAGGGCGGCCCTCGGAATCCTGCTGCTCGAGGTCCTGCTCGGCGGCGTGATCGCCGTTTTGAGCGGCGAGCTCGTCGGTCTCGACGTCTTCCTCGCCGATAACTTCCGCCATCGAGGTGAATGCGTCGGCGCCGCCGTGGAAATCCGAGACGTGCAGGAAGCCCGCCTTTTCCAGTCCGATATCGACGAACGCCGCCTGCATCCCGGGCAGAACGCGGGTCACTTTGCCTTTGTAGATATTGCCGGCCAGTCCGCGATGCGCCGTGCGCTCGAGAAAAAACTCGGCCAGCGAATTGTCTTCCAATAGCGCTACGCGCACTTCGAGCGCGGAAGCGTTGATTACGATTTCACGTTTCACTTGAGCTTGGTTCTACCCCGCGCGATGCGAGTCATTCAAATTAGGGTACCGCAAATTAGGGCCGCGTGCGGGGATGGCTTTTGCCTGGCTAGGATAGAGCTGGCGCGCCCGCCTTATCTCGCATCCGCCTCCGCCCGCGCCTCCTCGCGAATCATACGGAGCAGCCATATCGCGCGCAAGGCAAGCCTCCAATTAGCCTGATTTTACGGGCTTTTCACACCCTTGGGCTTGACAGCGCATCCCCGCGCCAGTACGAGAGTTATAATGTCCTCCGCCGCACAGACATTAGCGGTACCCCTGTCTGGCGCCAGCGTTCTTAACACCAAAGTGCTGGTGCTGAACCGCTCGTACCTGCCGGTTCATGTGACCTCGGTAAAGCGCGCCTTCGCGCTGCTCTATCAGGGCGTCGCCCGGGTGGTGGATGACGAGTACCGCACCTTCGATTTCGATTCGTGGCGCGATCTTGCGATCGAGGTCCATCACGAGCGCCTCGGCGTCGTCGGCGGATTTATCCGCGTGCCGCGCGTGCTCCTTCTGACCGCATACGAGCGTATCCCCAAGCGCCACGTGCGCTTTTCGCGCTTCAATATCTTCGCGCGCGACAGCAACACCTGCCAGTACTGCGGCCGGCGCCTGCCGCGCACAGAGCTGAATCTCGACCACGTGATGCCGCGGTCGCGCGGCGGAACCTCGACCTGGGAGAACATCGTCTGCTCGTGCCATCACTGCAATCGCAGAAAGGGCGGTCGTACTCCGGAGGAGGCGGCGATGGTCCTGATTCGCCGGCCGCGCCGTCCCGAATGGACGCCGTTCAGCGCCGAGATGTTCTCGCTGCGGCGCTATCGCGAGTGGATGCCGTTCCTGTCGCAGGTCGATAGCGCCTACTGGAACACCGAGCTGATCCAGGACTGACCGCTGGGTTAGCCTTGTCTGAAAACCACTAGTTCTCGGGCCTGCCCGAGGTTATCAACACGACAGGTTGGGGCGTAGACTTGATCCCAAGCTGCGGGTTTGGGATAAGCAATCCAACGGTGGTGGTGTGGTGGAGGCGTCGGCAGTATGCGTCTTAAAAGCCTTGAGTTGATAGGCTTCAAATCCTTTTTCGATTCCACGTCGATTAGCTTCGCGTCCGGGATGACCGCCGTTGTCGGACCCAACGGATGCGGCAAATCGAACGTGGTTGACGCGATCCGATGGGTCCTCGGCGAGCAGGCGCCCACGCGGCTGCGCGGCAAGAGCACCGAAGATCTCATCTACATCGGCAATGATCAGAATCCCGCCGCCGGGATGGCCGAGGTATCGCTCATCCTCGAGGCCGAGGAAGGCAGTCTGCTTCCCGAGCCCTACGCCGCGCTGAGCGAGGTCGCCGTCACGCGCCGCGTCTATCGCTCGGGCGATTCCGAATATCTGCTCAACAAGATTCCGTGCCGCCTGAAGGACATCACCGAGTTCTTCATGGCCGCGCAGATTCACAGCCGCGGCTATTCGCTGATCGAGCAGGGCAAGATCGAGGAGATTATCCAGGCCAAGCCGCACGAGTTGCGCGCGATGATCGAAGAGGCCGCCGGCCTGTCGCTGTTCAAGGGACGGCGCGAGCTGTCCGAGCGCAAGCTCGAGCGGGTCAAGGAAAATCTCTCGCGCCTGAATGACGTGCTGAGCGAGATCGAGCGCCAACTGAACTACGCGCGCCGGCAAGCCAAGAAGGCCGAGCAGTACAAGCTTATCCGCGCCGAGCTGTCGGAGCTCGAGCGATTGTCCGCCGCGCGCCGGCTGCTCGAGCATCGCGATGCCGTCACGCATGAGAGCGCGCTTGCCGATGAACTCGCCGCCGCGGCTGAGACTGCGCGCTCGGAATCCTCCGCGCTGCAAAGCGAGACCGAGCGTGCGCAGAGCGCAGCGCAATCCGCGCGCGCCGAGTTGTCGGCCGCCGAGCGCGAGCTGCAAAATCTGCACGCGGGCGCCGCCGAACGCGAACGCACCTGTGATTTCCTTAATCGGCGCCTCGAATCGATCGCCGAGATGCAACCCACGCTCGTCGAGCGTCTTGCCGAGCTTGAAAATCGCGCGACGCTCGCGCGCGCCGCGTACGCGTGCGCAGCCGCGCGCCTCGCGCGCGAGACTGCCGCCGGCGAATCAACCGGAGAGCACGCGCTCGCCGATCTCACTCGCCGTCTCGAAGCCGCGCAGCGCGAACTCAAGGACGGCGAGCGCCACGCCGAAGATCTGAAAGACGAATTGTCCGAGACGGTGCGCGAGGCTGCCGTGATCCGCGGACGCTTGGGCGATCTGGCCGGCGAACGTGCGGAACTCGACGAGCATCTCGCCGCGCACTCCGCCGCCGCGCCTGCGATGGCCGAGCAGAGCGCCTCCGCGCTCGCGGCGCTGGCCGACGCCGAGCGCGATATCGAACGCGTCCGCGCCGAAATTGCCGCGCTCGAAAGCGGACAGCGCGACGCCAAGGAACGCGAGATCGAAACCCGCGCCGCGCTCGAGCATCTGGGCCAGCGCGTCGCCGCCCTGCGATCTTCGCTCTCGGCACGCACCGCGCCCGAGGCCGCGATCGCCGACGCGGGCCGCCGCCTGAACACCGTCCTCGAATCGATGAACGGCGATCGCCCGAAGACTGCTCCCGCATGGCTGCGCGACATTTTGCGCGCGCCTGCCGAGGTCGCGCCCGCGCTGCACGCCGTGCTCGGCAACGAGCTCGAGGCGGTCGTCGCCGAGTCACCGGCGTTCGCGCTGCGTGCAATCGAAATTCTGAAAGAGACTCGCGCGGGCCGCCTGAGCTTCGTGCAGGAACCGGACGCGCCCGTCACCTCGCATCCCGCGATCGACGCGCCCGGAGTCGCGGGCCGCCTGGTCGATATGCTCGAAATCGAGCCGCGCTATCGGCACGTCGCAGAGGCGATGCTCGGGCATGTGATGGTCGCAGACGATCTCAATTCCGCGCTTGCCGCGTCGAATCTGAACGGCCACGGAACCTTGTTCGTGACTCGTGATGGCGATTTCCTAAGTCCCGGCCGCATGATCGTCGGTGGAAGCGCCGATGACTCCGCGTCCGCCGTGCGGGCCGCCGATCTTGCCGCTCGCGAAAGCGCCGAGCGCGAACTCAGTCGCGCCGAGGACGACCATCGCGAGCTCTCCGCTCGATTCGCGGAGCATCGCGGCGCGCGCGAGGCCGCCGATTCATCGCTCGCCGCCGCGCGCGCACGCGGGCACGACGCCGAGCGCGCCGTCGCCGCCGCGCGCGCCTCCGTTGCGCGTGCCGAACAGGATGCTGCTCTCGCGGCGCAGCGAATCGTCAGCGCGCGCGCCAGGCTCGAGGAGATCGCCGAGTTGAGCCTCGCATCGAACGCGAGGATGGAAGTGCTTGCGATGGCCGAGCAGGAGGCGCGCTCGCGCCTGTCGGTGCTTCGCGACCAAATCGCGGCCGACCGCGCCGCCGCCGAGCAACTCGGCGCCGCCGTGATGGAAGCCGCCGCGCGCGTCGAAGCGCGCAAGTCGGAGCTGGCCGCGATACGCCTGGAGCTGGCCCACGCGATCGAGACCGCGGGGCAGATCGAGTCGCAAATCGGGGAGCATCGCGAGAGCCTCGAACGGGCGCGCGCCGAGCGCGTCGAATTCGAGCGCGAGCTCGAAAAGATTGCGGAGCAGGGCGCCGCCGCACGTGCCAGAGAAACCGAACTCGCCGCCGCCGTCGAGCGGCTCGGCGCCGACTGCGCCGAACGCGAGGCGGAGCTCGAATCCGCGCGCGTCCGGCTCAAGGCGGCGCAGGAGCGCCTGCGCGCGCTCGAGAGCGACGCGATCGAATGCAATCTGCGCCGCGAGCGCGCGCGCACACTCGCCGAAGAGCTCGAACGCAGCTTCCGCGAAAAGTTCGAGCTTGATTTCGATTCCGCCGCCGCCGAGTTGATCGCCGCGCTCGAGGCTCGCGACGCCGCTGCCGACGATTTGCGGCTGGCGGAACTGCGCGCCCGCGCGGAACGGATCGGCGAAGTCAATCTCGCAGCCGACAGCGAGGTCAAGGAGCTCGAAGAGCGCTCGGCCGCTCTGGGAGCCGAGAAGACCGATCTCGAATCCGCGTTGCAGGACCTGACCCAAACCATCACCAAGCTCAATCGCGAGGCGCGCCGCCGCTTCGCCGAGACCTTCGAGGGCGCCGCGAAGAATTTCGAGGAGCTGTTCCCCAAGCTGATGCGCGGCGGAAAGGGCCGCCTCGAATTGATCGAAGCGACGGAAGTCTCCGAGGCCGGAGTCACAATCCTGGTGCAGCCCGCCGGCAAGAAGGTCAAGGAGATCGGCCTGCTCTCGGGCGGCGAGAAGGCGCTCTCCGCGATGGCGCTGGTGTTCTCGCTGTTCCTGCTTAACCCCAGCCCGTTCTGCGTGATGGACGAAGTCGACGCGCCGCTGGACGAGTTCAGCCTCGCGCGCTTCACCGATCTGCTGGCCGAGCTCAAGGATCGCTCGCAATTTATCGTGATCACGCACAATCAGCGCACGATGCAGCGCGCTGATCAGATTCACGGCGTAACGATGGACCGCCCCGGAATCTCGAAGATCATCTCGCTGAAGATCCCCGCCGCCGCATAGGGCCGGGCCAATCTTTTATTCCCTCTCCCAAAGAGTTTGGGAGGTACCACTGGCACCCGGGTGGCGCGCGCTGCGCGCAACGGGTGAGGGACCGACAGCAGAGAATCTTACCCGCTTTGATTACAGCGCCAAGCTCGCGAGTTGTTGACATTTGGTAGCGCCCCGCTCGACGGCTATCGCGCCATATCAGAATCTTATTTCTGGCGGTCCCTCACCCGCGTGTCACGGCGATTGCTAAGAGGAGCAATCGCCGCGCCGCGCACCCTCCTCCCAATCTGTGGGAGAGGGACAATCCGGAAGCGCGTCTCGGGTATCGCGCGGCGCTCGCCACTGCCGCCGCGACTTGTGCTAAACCTTAATCGGACGGAGGACGACCCTGATGGATACCGCTACCGATACGCCAAAAGCGCTGAAGCATCTGCCCGCGACTACATCCGGAGAGGAGATCGCCGCGGCGCTCACCGCCGATGGAGCTGTGGTCGTTGATAACGTCGTCTCGGCCGCCGCGATGGACGCGTTGCGCGTCGAGCTGCAGCCATTTATCGACGCGACCGCCGCTGGCCCGGACGATTTCTCTGGGCGGCGCACCAGACGCACCGGAGGACTGATCGCGCGATCGCCGATGAGCCGTGGCTTCGTGATGCATCCGCTGGTGCTCGCGGCGTGCGCGAAATTTCTCGGCCACGCGACCAGCTACCAGATCCATCTGACCCAGGTAATTGCGATCGGCCCGAACGAGCCGGCACAGACGATTCATCGCGACCAGTGGGCGTTCGACTTCTTCCCCTTCCCCAAGGGTTACGAGGTGCAATGCAACACGATCTGGGCCATGACCGATTTCACCGAAGAGAACGGCGCGACCCGCGTGATCCCCGGCAGCAATCATCTTGAAGATCGCCTGCGCTTCGAGGAGAAGGATTCGATCCCCGCGGAGATGACGAAGGGCTCGATCCTGTTCTACTCTGGCAGCGTCTATCACGGCGGCGGCGCGAATCGATCGAACGATACGCGCTACGGCATCAACATCACCTACAACGTCTCGTGGCTTCGGCAGGAAGAGAATCAGTATCTCGCGACGCCGCCCGAGATCGCGCGCACGCTGCCGGTCGATTTATTGCGCCTGATGGGCTACAGGCTCGGCGCGTACGCGCTCGGCTATGTCGACGACTTGCGCGATCCGATCGAGATAGTGCGCCCGGATCTAAAACGCACCGGCTTCTCAGCGAAGCCCGACGCGCAACCCAAACCGCGAGTGGATCTCAAACACGGCGCATAGCCTGATCCCTCGCCCTGCAAGGGAGAGGTAAGGTGAGGGACCTTGTTCAGCGCCGCGCGAGAGCGCGGCGCGATTAAAGGTCTATTCCGTGAAGGATCTCCGCGAAGCGATTAGTGCGAAGCCTTCGCGTTGGTTGCACTAATCGCTTCGCGGAGATCCTTCGCCTACGGCTCAGGATGACAACAGCGGCGGGTTTGCGAAAAAATCGACATCCTCTTGCAGGGCGAGGGAGCAGAGGTCACTAGATCAAACTGTAGCCGCTGCCTTTGCGATCGAAGCCGATTCCGCGACCTTCTTTCAAAAGCCCGTACTCCTTCATCAGCTCCTGGCTGTAGGTCACCCGGCCGGTGATTTTCTTTACCGGCTCGGTCGCGAGGATCAGCGTCGAGCGCGCCATGTATTCGAGCGGCTCGCCGTCCTGCGGTCCCGTCACCAGATGGTGATAGACGGTGCCGGGCGTCGCCACCACTTCCGACGGCGACAGGCAAGTGACGGAGATGTTGTCAGCATAGACCTCGGACGCGAGCCCCTGCGTCATCCGCTCTAGCGCCGCTTTCTCCGCGCCGTAGCAGACGCTCCCCATGTGCAGCTCTTTGCCCTCGTATGGTCCGCGGCCCGGTCCGATCGCGGCGCCCGACGAGATGTTGACGATCGAGCCGGACTTGCGCGCAATCATGTCCTGCAGCACGAGGCGCGAGAGCATGAACGGCCCGTGCACGTTCACCTGAAACGAGCGCATCCACCGCTTGGGCTGGAAATCCTTTACCGGGATGAAGTAGGTCAGCGCCGCGTTGTTGACGAGGACATCGACGGGTCCATAGATGCGATGAGTCTCGGCGACCAACTTCTCGCAATCTTCTTCGGAGGAGACGTCGCAGGTGACCGCGGACGCCTGCCCGCCCGCTTTCTTGATCGCTGCGACCGTGGTTTCGAGCGAACCTTCCAACGGGTGGTCGCCTTCGTGCAATGTGCGTGCACTGCAGACCACGCGCGCACCTTCCGCCGCGAAGAGATCGGCGATCGCCTTTCCGATTCCGCGGCTCGCGCCGGTCACGATCGCAACTTTGCCCTCAAGCTTGCCCATCGGATTAACTCCTCTGCGCGCCGTCGCGGGCGCATCGAAGATTGTTATAGCCGCTTATCGGTCGCCGCTTCCAGCGCACGCTGACGCGCGACGCGGCTGTGGACTCGCGATGCGCCGGTTTCGCGCCCGCGTTTCAGATCGTGCCGCGATGCTGTTATTCTAGCGTCGCGCCGTGCTCGCGGCGCTTTTCCGAGGCGAGATCGTGACCGCAGTTGACACCCTCATAATTATTTTCATCGCGATTGTCGTAGGGGCCGGCATCACCTTCGTCGGCGTGCTCATCCAATGGAGCCTGCGCAAGGCGCGGCCCAGCACGCTGATTCCTCCGCAATCCGCGCCTCCGGAAATGCCTCCGATAACGCCTCCGCTCGACGATCTGCAACAACCGCCGCCGGCCGCGCCGCACGGGCCGTCCGCGGCGCCATCGATCGAGCCCGGGCCGCCAATCGTCGCGGAAGAGATTCCGCCGCCAGAAGCTCCGAAAGTATCGGCTCCGTCCGCTGAAGTTGTCCGAGCGCCGGTGCGAATCGGGATCGGGCTGCGCAAGACTCGCGAGAATTTCCTCGCCCGAATTCGCTCCGCGATCACGGGGGCGAAAAAAGCCGACGAGATTTACGAAGGGCTTGAAGAAGCTTTGATCGCCGCCGATGTCGGCGTCGAATCCTCGATGAAACTTGCTGCCGCGGTGCGCGAACGGCTGGGTAACGACAATCGTCCCGACGTGATTCGCGACGCGCTAAAGGCGGAGATCTCGACGATGCTCGCCAGCGCCGACCGTGCACCCGCCGCGCCGGCGCAAGGCCCGATCGTGATCATGCTGGTGGGCGTCAACGGCGTCGGCAAGACCACGACCGTGGCCAAGCTTGCGGCTCGGATGCGAGCCGAGCGCGGCGCGGTGGTCGTCGCGGCGGCGGATACTTTTCGCGCGGCGGCGATCGAGCAGCTCGAGGTCTGGTGCGACCGGGTTGGCGCGGACATGATCAAGCATCAGCCGGGCAGCGACCCTGCCGCCGTCGCCTTCGACGCGGTCAGGGCGGGAATCGCGCGCAAGGCCGGCGCGGTGATAATCGACACCGCGGGGCGCTTGCAGACCAAGGTTAACCTGATGGAGGAGCTCAAGAAGATCGCGCGAGTGGTCGCGCGCGAGCTGCCCGGCGCGCCGCACGAGACCTGGCTGGTGCTCGACGCGAACACCGGCCAGAACGCGCTCAGCCAGGCGCGGATTTTCGGCGACGCAGTGCCTCTGACGGGCGTGGTCCTGGCCAAGCTCGACAGCACCGCCAAGGGCGGCGTGATCGTCGCGATCGCGGACCGGCTCGGCGTGCCGGTCAGGTTCGTTGGCTTGGGCGAAGGAATCGAGGATCTGCGGGAGTTCGATGCGCACGAATTCGTCGAGGCGCTGTTCGAGAGCGCCGACGGCGAGAGCGTGAGTGCAAGTGGTTCTTATGCGGCTTGACAGGCTGGTTTATCGAAAATTAAACTAAAGGTAGAAGTTTTGTCTTATGGCGACCCCGATTGACGTTCTAAAGCAGCTAGACGAGCGGATTCAATCCTCGGTAAACCGGCTCCAGCAGTTGCGCCGCGAAAATGATGCACTCGCGCAGAAGCTGGCCGAAAGCGAAAAGCGCCTGGCCGAGGCCCAGGCCCAAGCGCGCCAGTTCGAGCAGGAGCGCAAGCTGCACGAGACCGAGCGTACCGAGGTGCGCACGAGGATCGAAAAAATCCTGTCGAGGTTTGACGGGATAGAACTCGGATAGAGACGTAATTCGGCCGCGATATGAAAGGCGTCAACGTCGAAATAATGGGCCAGGCCCTGACCGTCGCCAGCGATGGCGGCGACACTTACGTGCAAGACCTGGCCCACGCGGTAGACGCCAAGATCAAGGAGATTCGTGGCGGCGGAACGCAAGCAGTCAGCTCGATTCATCTTGCGATCCTGGCCGCGCTTAACTTCGCCGACGAGCTCGAACGCCTGCGCCTTGAGCATCAGGCATTGGTCGAGCGTATCGAGGCGATGAACAAGAGGCTCAGCGCAGCAATTGACGGCACCCAGGCATAGCCACAGCTGGCGCGCAGCCCAGGTAATGGATTTCCCGAAGTTTACGGTACGGGGGCGGGGAAGTCGGTTTGATAGCAACTAACCACAACGCGAGACCAAATTTTTTTGGGCCCGTGAGAGGTTTTGTAAAGGCCGTGGCGATTAGATGCGGTAAGCATCGTGGCGCGCTGATGGGCGCGCCGCCCGGGGAAGACCCGGCGCCATCCACGATACGGCACCGATGCGTTCAGTGGTTGAGTAGTTAATCCCGCTCCCGCCATGGCGAGGGTCCGTGGCGGACGAAAAGAAATACCTGCGCGCGATCCTTACGGACTGCCGCGCCGCTGTCACCTCCGAGTGCGCACGCGCGCGTTCGCAGGATATCGCGCGGCGTTTGCTCGCCGCGGATTTCTACCGCCGCGCGCAAACAGTTCTGCTCTACGCCTCCACGGACAACGAAGTCTCGACCGAATCGATCATGGCGGACGCGCTCGCGTCGCGGAAAACGGTGATGCTGCCGCGCTACGACCGCGCTCGCCGCCGTTACGAGGCTGCGCGTGTGGCCGCGATCGAGGCGCTCGCTCCAGGAGCATTCGGAATTCTCGAACCGCCGGCGGACGCGCCTCCAGCTTCGCCCGGCGATCTCGCCGGCGCCCTCGCGTGCGTTCCCGGCGTCGCGTTCGGAAAGATGGGCCAGCGGCTGGGACGCGGCCAAGGCCATTATGATCGTTTCCTCGCGGAGTTCTGCGCGGAAGCGATCACGGTCGGTCTTGCCTATTCGTTCCAGCTGCTCGATCGGATTCCCGAAGAATCATTCGATCGGCGGCTCAACTTGATCGTCACCGAGTCTGCCGTTTATCGCGCCGCGGATGCTGAAGCGCGTCCGCGCGATCCGGCGGGCCAAGGAGGTACACCAGGGTGGCTCTCATAACCGCAATCCTGGGATTCGTTGTTGGTGGCGCGGTCTTCTTTGTGTGGGGAATGATGCGGCGGCGCACAGACGCCGTCGATCATGAAGCCGCGCGCGCTCAGGCCGAAGAAATTAGCAAAGAGATAGCCAGGGAGGCTCAAACCAGAAGCGAACTGATCGTCAAAGAGGCCGAAGTAAAGGCCAAGGATCTGGTCGTCGGCGCGCGCGCCGATGCGGAGCGCGAAGTTCGCGACCGCAGGCGCGAGCTGCAGGCGGCGGAGGCCAAGCACGAGTCGCGCGAAGAGGCGTTCGAGAAGCGGCAAGAGGCGTTCGAGCGCCGCGAAGCTGACTTGAATCGCCGCGACCAGGCAATCCGCACCCGCGAGAAAAACTTGGCCGACAAGGAGGCGCAGAACCAGGCGCTGCTCGAGGAGAAGCTCGCGCAGCATCAGGCGCTCATCGACGAGGCCCGCACCAAGCTCGAAGCTGTGGCCGGCCTCACGCGCGACGAAGCCAAGCGCACCCTGATGGACGAGATGCTTGGGCAGGCGCGCACCGAATCGGCCAAGCATATTCGCGTGATCGAGGAAGAGGCGCGCGAGGAAGCCGACCGCCGTGCGAAGCGAATAGTGTCGATCGCGATCGAGCGGCTCGCGGGCGAGTTCGTCGCCGAGCGCACCGTGTCGGTGATCGCACTCCCGTCGGACGAAATGAAGGGCCGCATCATCGGGCGCGAAGGGCGCAATATCCGCGCAATCGAGGCCGCCACCGGCGTCGATATAATCATCGATGACACGCCCGAAGCGGTGGTGATCTCGTGCCACAATCCGATTCGGCGCGAGATCGCGCGGGTCGCGCTCGAGAAGCTCATCTCCGACGGCCGGATTCATCCGGGACGGATCGAGGAAGTCGTGCGCAAGGCCGAGCAGGACGTCGAGGAATCGATCCGCGAAGCCGGGCAGCGCGCGATTATCGAAGTCGGAGTGCATGGGATTCATCCGGAGCTGGTCAAGCTGCTCGGGATGCTCAAGTACCGGTACTCGTACGCGCAGAACGTGCTGATGCATTCGATCGAGGCGGCGTTTATCTGCGGCGCGATGGCTGCCGAGCTGGGCCTCAACGAAAAGCAGGCGCGGCGCGCGGCGCTGTTGCATGATATCGGCAAGGCGCTGACGCACGAGGTTGAAGGCTCGCACGCGCTTATCGGCGGCGAGCTCGCGCGCAAGTACGGCGAGTCGGCGAAGATCGTTAACGCGATCGCGGCGCATCACGAGGAAGTCAAGGCCGAAACGATTCTCGCGCCTCTCGTCGACGCGGCAGACGCTTTGTCGGGTGCGCGTCCGGGCGCACGGCGCGAAGTGCTCGAAAGCTACGTCAAGCGGCTCGAGGATCTCGAGAAGATCGCCAAGTCGTTCAAGGGCGTCGAGAAGTGCTTCGCGGTCCAGGCCGGCCGCGAGATGCGCGTGATCGTCGAGCCCAATCAGATCACGGACGAAGACACGGTGATGCTCGCGCGCGACGTGGCGCGGAAGATCGAAACCGACATGACCTATCCTGGGCAGATCCGGGTGACCGTCATCAGGGAGACGCGCGCGACCGAGCTGGCCAAGTAGCCGCGCGGAAGTAACGCAGCAAATCGCAGGCGCGGCCGCGTAAGTGGCCGCGCCTGCGTGCTTTACGCCCCGCCGCGGCACGCGATATTATCGCAACGCCGATGCCGACCACACGCGAAGCGCTCGAGGCCACGATCGCGCTCGAAAAGCAGAGCATGTCTTTGTATGCGCTGATGGCGAAGATTTTTGCCGGCGACGCGAAGCTGCGCGACTTCTGGTTCGGGATGGCGCGCGATGAGGCGCGCCACGTCGGCGCGCTCGACCTGGTCTCGACCGTGCTCGAGATCGAGGGCCTGCTCGACAAGCCGAGTCCGATTTCGCTCGAGGACTCGACCATCCTGAAGCTGCGCGAGATGCTCGAGCGGTTTCATCACGAAGCCGGGCCAGGACTCAAGATTCAGCGCGCGCTCGCGATGGCGCTGGAAGTGGAAGAGACAGAGCTCGAGGATCTGGTCGCCGAGCTGCTGAAGGCGGTGCAGGCGCCCGACGAATACGAGCGCTGCCTGCGCCTACTGGTGCACGACTTGGGCGAGCTGGGCTTCATGATCGAGCATCACTGCGCCGACGTAGGCCTGCTGAGCCGCTGCGACGCGCTGTGCAACCGCCACGCCGAGACGCTGCGAACCTCAGCCTCCGGCGGCCGCTAAGATTCCCTGTCTGATCATGATATGTCCCTCTCCCAGATTGGGAGAGGGCAAGCGGCGCGGCGATTGCTCCTTTCGGCAATCGCCGTGACGCGCGGGTGAGGGACCGACAGAATAAAAAATTTTCCAGGCACCGCGACCCTCGATTCACACGCTACGTGGTTCAGCGATTGAGGCGAAGAAAGATTCAATGCTGTAGGTCCCTCACCCGCCGCGCGCAGCGCGCGTCACCCTCTTCCAAACCTATTGGGAGAGGGACACAACTGAGCGGCGACGAGCGCGGCTGCATCCGCCAGTGGCGCGGGGGCGGGGGGTTGGATATATTTCGCACAGCGCTGAGGAGTGGCCAAACTGGCAAGGCACCTGACTCTGGATCAGGGGATTGAAGGTTCGAATCCTTCCTCCTCAGCCAACCCTCCATCTTCACGATGGAGGCGCGCATCGATGGACGGTCCCATCGTCTAGTGGTTAGGACACCGGCCTCTCACGTCGGGAACGCGGGTTCGACTCCCGCTGGGATCACCAGTTCAAAGGCCACGCTTGAGACGCAAAATCATAAAGCATAAGCGGATGATTGGGCGCGGATCGTCGGCGCGGTCCGCTATTTCAATCCGTTGCCCCGATTTCCCGGCGCGGCTGCGTGCCGTCTACGGCGACAGAGTTTTCGAGGTCAGTTCGGCACCGCTTTTGGCGCAGCAGCGCGAGCGCTTTTGATCGTGCCGCGACTGTCTGGCGAACCCGCGCCGGCTGTGGTGTGATCCTTCGTCGTGAAACCGTCTGCTCTCCGTAACGCACTGGCGCGTACGCGATCTCACGACGCTACGGAAGCGGCACAAGCAACCTCTCAACAGAGCCGGCGATTCGATGATTACTTTTCGATCGTCTCTGCTCTTGCCGCGGTGATTCTTGCTGCGGTCGCGGCTCTTCATATCGTTCAAACTCTGCGGCGGTTGTCGGAGCGCTACGCACTGTATGACTTCGCGGGCTATTACCGATGGGGACAGAGCTATCAGAGCGGGATCGAGTGGTGGGCGCGGACGCGTTGTAACTACACGCCGTTTTTTGTCGGCGCGTTCGCGCCGCTCGCGCGAATCGACGCGCCGTCGTTGCATCTCGGATGGCAAATTTTCCAGGTCGCATGCCTGATCGCTGCGATCATCTTGATTGCGCGCAGTGCCGGAATTTTTTCGGCGAGCGCGATCGTTATCCTCGCCTCGATCGCGGTACTCTCCCGCACCTGCGACCAGGTGCTGTTTTTCGGCCAGTTCGCACCTCTCCTGCTGGTGCTGATGGTGGGGTCGTGGACGCTCGCGCGGGCGAATCGCGACGCAGGCAGTGCGCTCCTGCTGGCGATAGCGATTCTGCTGAAACTCTATCCGGGCATCCTGCTCGGCTACTACCTGGTCTGCAGGAAATGGCGGCTCCTGATTTGGACGGGAGTGTTCCTCGCGGCCGGAATTCTCGCGAGCGGTCTTGTGAATTGGTATGGATTCGTCGTTTACGGGCTGCCGCATTCCAGAGAGATATTGGCGCGAGGATTTTGGCGAGACCGCGTTTCTCTTTTCAACCTCGTCTGGGGACTTGAAGCGACGAGTGTGGCTCCTTCGTGGTGGACGGTATTCGCACCGACCGCCGCCGTCAGCATCGTGTTGGTAATTGCGGCAGCGCTCGAGACCGTTGCAGCGCGAGAGTGGTCGCTCGACGGAATATATTTCAGCCTGTGGCTCGCGCTCGGTCTGCTGCTCGCGCCAATCGCGTGGCATCACGAGATCGTTATTTTGTTCCCGCTGTATTTCTTTGGAGCGCTGAGCGTCGCGCGGATCGTGCGCGAAGCGGATCTCACGACTTACGCCCGCGTGGGATTTTTCGTGATTGCGATCGCGATGCTGATTGTCCTGGTTGGACGCGAGTACGCCTCGCTGTTCAAGAATGTGATGCCCACCTATCTGGTTCCGATCTGCGCTTTTATCGCCGGATTGATTGTCGCCGAAGAGCAGCGCCCGGAGATGCGGCCGGGGATTAGTGGCACAGGCCTTAGCCTGTGATTCTTTCGCTTCCCGATTGCGGCGCGGTCGGGATAGATTCTGTCGCATCAACAAGTGCCGGGAGGTTCGCGATGCCGAAATTCGTCAAGCTGGAAACGCCGTCGGAGGGAGTCGCGCTGGTCACGATGACCAATCCCGCGATCAATAATCACGGCTCGTGGATCGCGATCGCGGAACTGGCCGCCTCGATCAAGCAGGCGCGCGAGGCGGGCGCGCGCGTCGCGGTGCTCGCGTCGGGAGTGCCGGGGCATTGGTTCGAGCACGCATGGCTGCAGGACCTGGCCGACGGAATCGAGGGCAAGCCGACCACCGCGGAAGGCGCGGCATGGTTTCGCGCGCTGGTAGAAATCGGCAAGACCCACGTGGTCACGATTGCCGCCGTCTCGGGCGATTGTTCGGGCGGAGGCGCGGAGCTCGGATGGGCCTGCGACATGAGAATCGCCGAGGAGCAGGCGCTGTTTGGGCAGCCGGAGGTGCAGATCGCGCTGACCACGGGAATCGGCGGGACGAGCAGGCTCGCGCGGCTTATCGGACGTACGGCGACAGCGGAAATGGTGATGCTCGGGCGGCCGATGACGGCGCGGCGAATCTACGAGCTCGGCGGAATCAACGAAGTGGTTCCGGAGGGCAAGTCGGTCGAGATCGCGCTCGAATGGGCGCGGACGCTGGCCACGCGGCCGGCGAAAGCGCTCGCGACGCTCAAGCAGATTCTAATCGACAACGATGATCTGAATTTGACCGACGCATTAGCCAACGAGCAGCGCCTGTTCCAAACGGTAGCTACAACTCCCGAATCGATCGCCACGATGCGCCAGATCCAAGCCCGCTTCGACCAAGGCGAAAAAATCCGCGACGTCTACGGCCTCCCGCGCAAGGTGTAAGAGTGGGGAACGGCCGCGCCAAAGCACTGCAGCCGGCCAGCGGCGAGATGAGGTTCCAGCTAAAGAAGAATCAGTCCTGCAGTCCAGAGGTCTATTCTGATTGCAAACCATACGCGTGTCGTCCGATGCAGACCCATCGTAGAGTCGGGCTCGCGCGACTCCTGTCAAGAAAGGCATTAAACTTCTGCAGCGTAAGAGAAAATTGAATCCTGGTACTCGAGCACGATAAAAAACCGAGCTAGGGCCCGACCCATTTGCGCAGGGGAAGGGAGTCAGAACCCGAACCGCGATGACAACACCGGTTGCGCGCTGGGGGCGGGAGCCTTCTGCAGCGGAGGTGTATTAGAAGGCGCACCAGTTGCCCCAACCGGAGATGAGGAGCCTTCGGCCGGTATGACACCGCTCTCTACGCTGAGAATCTCCACATAGAGCGGGTGGCGTTTGTGCATTAGTTGGCGCGGGATCGGCGGATTTTCCGAGCCACTGAAGAGGTCCTCGAAAAAGTTCACCAGGCTGAGCCAGCAAGGGAGCAAGGCCTCTGCCAAGGAGAGTTCCGAGACAGGTGCTCTCAATCACCTCTGCGACACAGCGCCCGTGTAATCGCTTCACGGGGCGTCATTTACTCGGGTAGGGTGTGGTTTCCACTCAAATCCTTGACATAAACTGGAAACCTATAATATTTAACTCAAATCTCAAATTTAACCATCTAAGCGTGACCAAACATGAAGGCTTTACGGCTGTTTTCATTAATCGGCACTGTCCTCCTGCTCAGTGGCGCTGCCCTGACGCTAACCTCGTCTTATGCTCGCGCGCAGGATGGCTCTGTTTTTGATAGCCAGCAGCAGTCGCAGAGCGATATCGGCACATCGCCGGACGCGAAGAAGCCTCCGCTAACGGTCAGCGGAGCCTGGTCAGGAACGCTCGAAGATAATTTGGCGGGAGCGGGAACCCTGAATGTCGATTTTACTGAAGCTCCGAATGGGCAGCTGAGCGGGAATTGGTCGTTCACGTTCGAATCGGGAACCGACACAGGCACCATCGTTGGCAAAGCCACCGCAACGAAGGTCAAAATTGCGTTCGTATTCACTCCAAAGGCGCCCTTCATTCATTGCAAATTCTCGGTGAGCGACGCGCACGCCACCGATACCGAAATAGCCGGAAATTATCATTTCACGGCGATGCGGGCAGCTTACGCATAAGGAGCGCGGCGCCTTGGAAATCTCGCCGGAGTAGCGCGACAGGCGGTCCGACGGTCAACTAGCGTCGGGGAGGCTGACGCTGACGCCTCCTCCGTCGGTTACTCGGCTGCCCACTTGGGCGGTTGAGGTTCTTATCGACGAACTCACTTTCTGGCCGGTGGTGCGCATGCCGCCAAATGCTGTCACCGCGATCGCGGCGAGCAGCAGGGCGTACTCGACCATCGTCTGACCGCGTGCGGCGCCGAGAGCGCTCGCGCGCTTGATTGGATTCGTTGTCAATTGATTCCTCGGGGCTATCTGTGGCGCGGACGGCGAATCGCGCTCAGGATGAAGATCAAATCGGACTTGGTACGGACCGATCCGAGCATCGCGACGCGCGATAGAGCCTCGAGCTCGTGCGGCTGGACGTTGTGGCGGCGCAGAAGAGCGTGGTCCTCGCAAAACACCTCGAACACCGCGCGCTTGACTGATAGCTGACGCGGTTTCGCGGTTTCTTTGGTCGGCTCGTGGGCGGTATTTTCGTCCCGATGGGTCGGCACTTTCGGTTACTCCTAAAGACACGCAGGATTACGCGTCCGGTATGGCAGACTCTAACGCAGGGAGCGTGCCAGATCGGAAAATCAACGAAAATACTGTTCTTTGTTTCAATCATCGGTGCGAGGGTGTCAAATAGTAGCAGTGATTAGGCGGTCTGATGTTTCATCGGAGCGGAATAAGTAGAGTCTAATGCAACAAATTTGCATTCCGGGCAATCCAAGGCTGCCGCCCGGCAGCAGAAAAAAGGCGGCCCTTTCGGGCCGCCCTGGTTCGCGATACGAGCGCGGGATTATTGCGGATCGGAGAGCTTCAGTAGCTGCTTGCCGAAGTTGGCGCCGGTGAAGAGGCGGATGATGGTCTTGGGCGCGTTCTCGAGACCGTGTTGAAGATCGATCTGATTTTTGATCTTGCCGTCGGCATACCACTTCGACAGTTCGGCGATCGCCTGCGGATATTTCTGCGCGAAGTGGAAGACCAGGAATCCTTCCATCCGGGCGCCGCGGAAGATCAGGTTGAAATAGTTTTTCGGCGGATGCGCCGCGACGCCTTCGGCCTCGTTGTATTGCGAGATCGCGCCGCACAGCACGACGCGCGCACCGTTGGAGATACGCGCCAGCGCCTGATCGAGGATCTCGCCGCCGACGTTGTCGAAGTAGATGTCGATTCCCTTGGGGCAATGCTTCGACAACGCGTCGCCGACTTTTTCGTTCTTGTAGTCAATCGAGGCGTCGAAGCCAGCTTCCTTGGTGAGCCATTCGCACTTGGCGCGTCCGCCCGCGATTCCGACGACGCGGCATCCCTTGATCTTTGCGATCATCCCGGCGACCGAGCCGGTTGCTCCCGCCGCGCCCGAGACCACGAAGGTCTCGCCGGCCTTCGGCAATCCTACCAGGAGCGTGCCGAAGTAGGCCGTCAATCCGGTGGTGCCGAGGATCGAGAGCGCAAGGATCGGATCGGTGCCTGCCGGAAGCTTTTGCATCCCGAAGATGCCTTCGCCCTCGCTGACCGTGTAGTCCTCCCATCCGAGCAGGCCCTGGATCAGGTCGCCCTTGGCAAAGCCGGGACGTTTGGATTCGACGACCTGTCCGACTGCGCCCGCGCGCATCGGCTGTCCGAGCGGGATTGCGGGCATGTACGTGTCCATCGACATCCATCCGCGCTGCGTGGGATCGAAGGAGAAGGCGAGGTTGCGCACCAGGACCTGGCCGTCTTTGAGCCCGGGGACGGCGGCCTCGTTCCATTTGAAGTCGGTTTCTTTGATTAGGCCCTGCGGGCGCGACGCGATAAGCCATCTGCGATTTTTCAGTTCCGCCATGTTGATTTCCTCTGTGATGATAGTGGGCTTGCTTGAGTTCGGCATTTATCCGATAGACAACTCTCGCACAAGGATTCGCAATCGCTGCACCCCCTCCTTTAATCCTCCCCCGTGAATAAACGGGGGAGGAATCAGACGGGTCAACTGGGCGGGCGATCCGTGCTAGGGTTGCGCGGATAATCGCGGCGTGCGGGAATATCCTGCTCGCATCGGAGTATCGAGGAGTCACGGTGGCAGTGAAACCAAAGTCGGGCAAAGAGCGTCCGATCGTACGTAAGCGCGGCGCGGCCGGGAACAAGCCGGCGGATTCGCTGAGCGCGCGCAGAGGCGGGATGGCGGCACGACGACAGGCGGCGGATTCATTCGCGATAAAAATCGCGGGGACGCGCACCTATATCGCCTACGCGATTCTGCTCGCGCTGGCGGCGCTGGTGCTCGCGATGCTCTATGCGGCCGCGCCTGCGCGCGCGCAGTCGGCAGCGCCGGCGCCGGCGGCTGCAGCCCGCCACCGACCCGATGGCGGCGGTCAAGGACGTCGTCAACCAGGCGATCGCGGTGTTCCGCAATCAGCAGATCTCGCAGACCGACCGGATGACGCAGCTCCGCGCGATCGCGGAGGCGCATATCGATTTCGCGAGCATGGCGCGCTCGTCGGTCGGGTACCATTGGCGCACGCTGACGCCCCAGCAGCAGGCGCAATTCGTTCCGCTGTTCACGAAATTTATCGAGGACGTGGTGCTGTCGCGAATCCAGTCGTACTCGGTGCAGAAAATCCAGTCGCAAATTCAATCGACCACGATCAATTTCACGCGCGAGCTGACCAACGGATCCGACGCGCAGGTTTTCAGCACGGTGGTGGTGCAGGATCAGCCTAATCCGCTCGCCGTGAATTACATGCTGAGCGAGAATAACGGCCAGTGGATGATTTACGACATCACGGTGGACGCGATCAGCGTAATCGCGAATTACCGCAATCAGTTCAACCGGGTAATCAACAACGACGGCTACGACAAGCTGGTCAGTATCCTGCAGCAGAAGACCCAGTCGCTCGGCACCACGCTGGGGCAGTGAGCGAGACTGCGTGAAGGGTCCGCGACGCTGGAAAGGCCGATAACACGAGGGCGGAAGGGGCGTTACTTATAGTACGGACCGCCGGTGGTTTCGGTTCCGGGGTCGAGGAATCTCAACCACGTCGCGATAGTCAGCGCGCGCCGCTTCTCCAGCGCGTCGCGGCATCGTTCCCACATCGGACCTTCGCCGCCGAGCGCGGCAGGCGTCCGGGTGGCTTTCCAATGCTCGCGGCTGTCGTAGCGGGTCAGCAGAATCACGGTATCGAAGTCCGGCGATCGCGCTTCGTGTTCGTCTTCGGTGACCAGCCACATCCCGATGATCCGCGCGCCAATTCTTTCGAAGTAGGGCCAAACGCCACGCGCGCTCAGGCGATGAAACTCGGCGAAGGCGCCCTTCTTGATTTGAAATGTTCGCTGCGTCGTGATCATCGGCAGATTACCGCCTGGTCCGGATTGCTTCGTTCGCGACGAAAAGTGTACGTGAACACGCAGCGGCACTACAATCGGCCATTCGGCGGCGTCGCCGGCCAGGAGCTTGCAAAATGATTCTGAAAGTCGCGCGGCTCGGGTTTCCTTCGGTCAGAACTGTCGCACAGGCGGTGCCGACGGCGCGGATTGCGGCGCCCGAGTTCCAGCGGCTAATCGACGACATGGTTGAGACGATGTACGAATACCACGGCGTCGGCCTGGCGGCGCCGCAGGTGCATCTGCCGATCCAGCTCGCGGTGCTCGAAGTCGAAAATCATCCGCGCTATCCCGATATGCCGTCGGTCCCGCTGACGGTGCTGATCAATCCTGTGGTGACGGTCGTCAAGTCCGCGCCGATCGAGGATTGGGAGGGATGCCTGAGTATCCCGGACCTGCGTGGTCTGGTCCCGCGCGCGACCGAGGTGCGCGTGCAGGCGCTCGGGCGAAACGGAGAGCGGCTGGATTTCGTCGCGCGCGATTTTCATGCCCGGGTGATCCAGCATGAGACGGATCATCTGAAGGGCGAGGTCTATTTGGATCGGATGCCGGATCTGCGCAAGCTCGGATTTCTCGACGAATGGCAGCGCTTCCTGATGCCGCGGCAGAAACCGGACGAAGAGTAGCGTCCGTTACTTGGGCGGGTAGGGGAGGTTGGGCGGTAGCTTGCCGGTTGCCTTGACGGTGCCGATCGCTTTGCGAAGCTCTTCGTTCTGGGCGGCGAGATTCTGCTCCTCAGACTGAACGCTGCCGAGCTGGCCCTTGAGCTGGGTGTTCTGGTCGCGAAGCTCGTCGATCTGGTGGTTGAGCGCGGTGATCTGCTGCTGCATCTGATCCTCGGCCACCCGAGTTTGTCCGGCCCAGAGGTAGAAGAGAATCGCCGCTACAATCGCGACGATCACCGCGCCCGCTATTGCCTTACCCATCGCACCACCGCGTCAAGAATAGGTGAGCCCCGACAAAACATAAAGCGGTGCCTGATTCCTCCCCCGTTATTCACGGGGGAGGATTAAAGGTGGGGGTGCAGCGATTTGCCTCGCGCCGTGAGATGTTCTTCTATCGTGTGCGCTTTCCGCGCGAGTGGTCTTGCCGATACGAATGATCCGCCGCGGGCTTCGTACATTTCGGAGCACGAGTGCTCGGGATTCCTCGCCTATGGCTCGGAATGACGATTGGGAGCTTCGGTGGCAGGAACATTATTCCTGCCGATGCGTGGATGTCGCCGCTGCACCCCCTCCTTTAATCCTCCCCCATGTCAGACAATGGGGGAGGAATCAGACGTGAATTGACTTCTTACGGCTGGCGTCCGTACAATGCCGGTGGATTTCGCGACTGACTGGAACGCGAGCTGGGGTATCTGAAGGCGCGAACTTTTCCGCCATCGCGTTCGTTTTCCCATCCAGACCCGCGAGCCCACAGGCAGATTGTCGTAAATGATAGAGGTTCAAGGCCTTACCAAATTTTTCGGCTCGACGCGTGCGGTAAATCACGTTTCGTTCAAGGTCGAAAAGGGCGAGATTATCGGACTGCTCGGCCCCAACGGCTCGGGCAAAACCACGATCATGCGGATCCTGACCGGATTCTTCCCGGCCACTTCCGGGCGTGCGTTTATCGGCGGGATCGACGTCGCCGAGCATTCGATCGAGACGCGCCGCAAAATCGGCTACCTGCCCGAGAACATGGTCCTGTACCCGGACCTGACCGTCACCGCGCTGTTGGAATTCGCCGCGCGGGTGCGCGGTCTCGACGCGAAGACCACGCGCGAACGGATCGAATTTTCAATCAGGACCTGCGGCCTGCAAGAGGTGCGTCACAAGCTGATCGGCAAACTCTCGAAAGGTTATCGTCAGCGGGTCGGAATCGCGCAGGCGGTGCTGCCCGACCCCGAGGTGCTGATCCTCGACGAGCCGACTGTCGGGCTCGATCCGCGCCAGGTGGTCGAGATCCGCGAGCTGATTCGCTCGCTCGCCGGGCGCTCGACGGTGCTGCTCTCGACCCACATCCTGCCCGAGGTCAACATGACCTGCCGGCGGGTGGTGATTATCGATCGCGGCAATATCGTCGCGCAGGATACTCCCGAAGAGCTGACCGCCAAGCTGCAGGGCAGCGACCAGACGCTGCTGACCGTCGCGGGGCCGGCGGATCAAATCAAGCAGGTGCTGAGCGAGGTTCCCAACGTCGAGCGGCTCGAGCAGCGTCCCGCGGAGAGCGGGCAGCCGGGCGCGTCGAGCTTTATCGCCTTTTCCAACGGTCATGGCGACGAGGTTCGTGGCGCGCTCGCAGCGGCAGTAGTCCAGCACGGATGGAGCCTGCTCGAGATCAAGCCGATGGCGCTGTCGCTCGAAGATCTGTTCATGCGGCTGGTGACCAAGGAAGACCGGGTCTAGCTTGAGGTAATCGATGTCCAACGGCGCAGCTACACTGGAGGCAGCGCGGCCGGCGTCCGATGCCGGGCGGCTGGCCGCGGCCGGAACGCGCACCGGCTTTTCTCCGGCGCGGATGATCGCGGTGATGCGCAAGGAATTGCGCTCGTACTTCGCGTTTCCGCTGGTGTATATCGTCGCGGCGGTGTTCACACTGTTCGCAGGAATCCGCGCGTGGAGCGATCTGAACTTTTTCGAGACGATGTCGTTCGCGCGCGACATTATCCAGAACTACTGGCAGTTACTATTCTCGGATATCCGGCAGGTGTTGTGGCTGACGCTGCCGTTCATCACGATGCGATCGTTCGCGGAGGAGCGCAAACTCGGAACGATCGAGTTGCTATATACCTATCCGATCCGCGACGGCGAAATACTGGGCGGCAAGTTTCTCGCGGCGATCGTGATCTTCCTGATGATGCTCTCGTTCACGCTGCTCTACCCGGTGTACGTTTACTGGATACATGCGTTCCCGCTGTTTCCGCTGCTGGCGGGATATATCGGGTTGCTGCTGATCGGCGCGGCGTTTATCGCCTTTGGGGTCTTTGTATCCTCGCTGTGCGAGAGTCAGGTGGTCGCGGGTGTCGCGACCCTGGTCGGGCTGCTGCTCATCTGGGTGCTCAACTGGAATGAAGCCGCGTTCCAGTCCTCGTGGCTCGACGCGCTCCGCGCGTTTTCGATGTTCGATGAGTTCGATACCTTCGCCAAGGGCGTAATTGATATCGATCACATTACCTACTTCCTGTTCTTCATAGTATTTTTCCTGTTTCTGACCATGCGCTCGATGGGGGCACGCAAGTGGACCGGCCGGAGATAAAACCGCAGCCCGAGGCGCGGGGTTCGATATGGCGCAACTACGCCATATTGATTTACACGGTGGTCGCACTTGCGGCGGTGCTGATCGTGCTCAACATGATCATCACAGAACACAACGTGCGCTTCGATCTGACTCCTAACAAGAAATACTCACTGTCGGATTTCGACAAGCGCGTGCTGGGCGGTCTGACGCATCCGGTCAAGGTGATGGCGTTCGTGCGCACTGAGGATCCGGCTTATCTCGAACTTGCGGACCTGCTGTTCCAGGCGGCCGCGTTCACCCCGCAGCTTACCTACCAGGTGATCGACGTGAACAAGGCGCCGGGTCTGGCGCATCAGTACGGGGTTTCAAGCTACGGCGAGGTGGTGGTCGAGTCGCAAAACCGGCGGCGCGATTTTGACAACGCGCGCTCCGACGAGCTGATACCCGCGATTCTGCAGATTTCCGCGGATAGCACCAAGCACATCTACTTTACCACCGGCCACGGTGAGCGCGATCTATACGACGCGGATCACACCATCGGCTATTCGGAATGGCGTGGGCTGCTCGAGCAGAATAACTACCAGGTCGATAACGTGTCGCTGTTCGCCAGCGGAGTCCCCGACGATTGCAAGGTGCTGGTGTCGCTCGGACCGCGCAAGGATTTTCTGCCCGAAGAGCTCGCCGCGCTGGCAAAATATCTTGGCAACGGCGGCCACTACGTCGCGTTTATCGATCCTTACGGCTCACCCAGCCTGGTCAAATTCCTGCAGCAGTATGGAATGAGTTTTACCGATCGGGTGGTGGTCGATCCCGCCTACCGGCTGACGGCCGGCGAAATTCTGACGACACAGATACCTCTGCGCTCCGAGGACAACGCCATCAGCCGCGCGATGGCGGCGCCGGCGGTGTTTTCGCTCGCACGCGGAGTGGATATCACCTTCAAGGTGGGAGCCGCCGCGCCTGACAGCCTGAAGGTCGCGCAGGAAAATGAATTTCTGCGCTCATCGCACGAAAGCTGGGCCTCCGGCGACCCGAAGGCGCTGACCACCGGAATCACCGAGTTTCAGTCTCCGCGCGATACCAAGGGACCAATCCCGGTGGGCTCGGAAATCGACTACACCCCGGCAACCGCGCCGCATATTCCTCTGGAACAGATGACGCGCCTGGTCGGATTTGGAAGCTCGGGGTTCGCGTCGAATCAGTTTATCGAGATGCTCGGGAATCGCGATCTCGCGGTCAGCCTGGTTAACGAACTGGCCGGCGACGAAATGCTGATTTCGAGCCGCGAAATGCTCAACAAGGCAGATACCGCGGGTTTCTACGCGACCGACCGGCAAGCTGACTGGCTCGCCTATCTCGCTGCCGGGTTCGAAACTATCCTGCTGTTGACGATCGCGATCGCCGTCTTCGTGCGCAGGAGGTTCTTCGCGTGAGCATCCGGTCGGCGATCGTCCTGAGTATCGTCTTCATCATTCTGCTGCCGATTTATCTGTGGGGCCGGCCGGAGATTAAGCGCAACGCGCAGCTTACGGACAAACAGGAGAGCCTGCTGGGGCTCGACGGAATCGACGCGATCACGCTAGCTCGCGGTACGGAAACGATTCATTTTCAAAAAACGGCGGACGGCAAGTTGTACGCGATCACGCAGCCGCCCAACGCCTTTATCCCGCAGGATCTGATGAATGCGACGACGGCGCTGTTGATCAACGCCAAGCAGGTCGAGGTGGTCGCCGACAATCTGAACGACCTCGCACAGTTCGAGCTTGACCAGCCCAAGGTCTCGATGACGATCGAATCCAAGAACAAGCCGCAGCCGATCAAGATTCTGTTCGGTGGCGAGAATCCTACCAAGACCGCGATTTATGCGGAAATCGTCGGAGTGCCCAAGGTGTTCCTGCTTGGGCGCAATCTCGAGTACTACCAGACCCTGATGTTTCAGTGGGTCGAGGGCAAGCAGGGCAAGAACGCCTGAGCCGGCGGACCCGCTCCAGCGATTCAGCTTTCGAGGGCGCGCAGCCGATTCATAATCTCACCGGCGCTGGTGATTCCTTTCTCGGTGACGGTCCGCTCGAGAGCGCGCAGAAAATGCTGATAGTACTCGCCATGATTCGAGGTGCCGTCGCGTTCGCGGACCCGATCCGACGCGCCGAACCTCTTCGATCAACCGCATGCGAAACTCGTCCCAGGAAAAAAGTCCTGCCTCGCTGAGCCCCAGCGCCAACGCGAACGCGCGCGCTTCCCACGGCGCGCTGAAGATCTCGGAGCTGCTCACGCCGACGCCCTCGAGCAGGCTCTCGATTCGCCGCTCGGTCATCGCGCGTTCTGCTCCGCGGGCGCGGCAACCTTGGCGACGCCGATCATCGAGTCGCGCGTGACCAGAGCCGCGAGCTCGGCTTCCGTCATCGATTCGGTTCCCTTTGGGCGCTCGGGAATGACGATATAGCGCTGCTCGGCGCTCGAATCCCATACCCGTACTTCCACGTCGTCAGGGATGACGAGCCCGAACTCGCGCATCACGCCGCGCGGATCGCTGACCGCGCGCGAGCGGTAGGCAAAACTCTTGTACCAGGCCGGCGGCAGCCCGAGCACCGGCCACGGATAGCAGGAGCAGAGCGTGCAGACGACCAGATTGTGGACGCGCGGCGTGTTCTCGACCGCAACCAGATGGCCGCCCTCGGGACCGGCGATTCCGAGCTCGGCGCAGGCAGCGACCGCGTCGGTCATCAGGCGGCGGTGAAACTCGGTGTCGCACCACGACTTGGCGACGACGCGCGCGCCGGCTCGCGGACCGACCGCGTGCTGATAGGTCTCGATAATCTGGTCGAGCCGCGCTGAATCGACGAGTCCCTTTTCGGTGAGCAATTCTTCGAGCGCTTTGACGCGCGCGGCAGGTCCGCGCACCGAAGTGTCGTGATGATGGTCGTCGGGCATAGATCTATCCTTTGCGGCGAGTACTTGCGCGCGATTTCGCTTTCGATTTCTTTTTCGCCACCGGACGCGCGGCAGGTTTGCTCTCGGCGGATTCGAGATAATCTTCCCACAGGTCGATCACGATCTCGTCTCGTGGATGCGCTGGCGGTCCGAACACTTCGCGCGTCTTGAACGCGACGTTGTACACGTGCTGGCGCGCTTCGCCCGCGTGATGCGCGTTGGTATCCGGAAATGTATAGACGTCCCGATCGTTTCGAATCACGCCGGCTTTTCCGCGCACGTAACGCGGCAGGCGGGTGTGTCCCGCGGGATTGATATTGCGCGCGCGCACGCGCTGACCCGCGCGAAACTTCGCGCGCGGATTCTTTGCTCGAGGCTTCGCGGCGGCGACCTGCGCCGCGGGAATCGCCGCGATTTCGCCGCCCGCGCGCGCTTCGATCTCAGCGCCGGGAGAGGATTCCTTTTTCGATGAGCAGCGTCTGCGCCGCGTGAAGCCATCGTTCGTAGTAACCGGAAGCGAGGTAGCGCGCCGGAGGTATCCGCTCGATCGCGTGGCGGAACTCGTCGACGTTCGCACCGGTGCGCCCGAGCACGATGTTGACGAGTGCGAAGGCGCGCGCCTCCCAATCCGAATGGAACTGCGTGGATTCGTCCGCCGCGCCGTGCTCGACGCGGCCGAAACCGTCCATCCCGCCCATGTCGTGAATTCCATTCATCATATGACCTTCACGATTATCGGCGCGCGAGCGCTGCGCTGGCAAGCGCGCAGCAGCACTAAAGCTTGAAGTGCGACGCAGCTCGCGCGTAGCGCGGATCGTCGTGGCGATTGCGGTCGGGGTCGCATCCGCGGGCGAGCGCCGAAAAATAGGTGAACAACTGAAGCGACAGGATGATCGCGAAGGGGATGGTGATTTCGTCGCGCCCCTCGACGCGAATCGTCTGCTCCGCGATATCAGCGAGCTTCGCGGCGGCGCCGGTCACGATAGCGAGCCGCGCCGCGCCGATCTCGCCCGCCGCGCGTGCCACTTGCACCAGACGCGGAGCGGTGGCGGCGTCGCTCGCGATAAGAACGATCAGGCTGTCCGCGTCGAGTGAGGCGATCGGGCCGTGCAAAAATTCCTCGGTCTCGATCGCCTCGGCATACGTAAACGTCGCTTCCTTGAGCTTGAGCGCGCCCTCGCGCGCGCACGCGTATGCGGGCCCGGCGCCGACCAGCACGATTCTACGGAAGCCGCGGAATTTTTCCGCGGCGGCGCGCTCGGCAGACGGATCGGCGAGGCGGCGTTCGAGCTGCGCCGGAACTTCCGCGAATTCGCGGCGCACGGAGAGCGCGCGTTCGTGGTCGCCGCGTGCGAGCGCGGTTTCGATCGCGAGCTCCATGAGGATCGCGAGCGCGCCGGTCAGGCTCTTGGTATGCGCGCCGGATTTTTCCTGCGCGGTTGTTAGGAAGACGAAATCCGCCGCGTGCGCGCCCGCGCGTGGATTCTCGCCGCAGATGGCGGCGGTCAGGATGTGCTCGAGGTTTCCGCCCGCCGCAAGACGAGCGGGAAACTCGCGCCATCCGCGATGCGAGATTGCGACGATCGCCGCGCCATGCGCCGCCGGAGCCTCGTAATGCAACTGCTCGAACGAGTTGAGCGCGCGCGCCGGATCAAGTCCACCAACCGCGCGCATCCAATATGCCCCGAGCATCGCGGCGTGCAGCGAGCTTCCGATTCCGGAGAGCGTGACCGAAGGCGCGTCCGCGATGCGGCGCGCGAATTCCGCGATTGCCGGACGGCCGCGCGCGATCGCCCCCGCGATCGCGGCGGGCTGCTCGTGAATATGCTCCCACATGAAATAGGGATGCGCACTGCGCGCGTCGTCAGCGGAATTTTTTCGGTCCTGCTTCACCTGATTTCTCTTTTCGTGGCCGGTGCTGATCTTCTGTGATGCGCCCAGGCACGCTCTGTCACGCGCTGTCGGACGCGCACTTGAAGCGCATCGGCGGCGGTTGATAGGTTCGATGGTTATCGTCGTGGCGGGGAAACCAAAGAGCAAGTGGCCGATTGATTTGCGCTTTTGCGGATTCCTTTCCGCCGTCTGGGCGCTCCATCTCGTGCTCCGAGTATTTGACGCCGATCCGATGATCGAGGCGTCCGAGCCGATTCACGCGCTGGTCGCCGGAATTTTATTTTACGGCGATCAGGCGCGAATCCTGAAGCTGGTCGAGGCGGGCATCTTCTGGGCGATCGCGGTCGGGCTCATGATGAGCCGCCGATGGGGCCTGGTGCTCGCGCTGATCTATGGGGCCGAAGTCGTGATGAGCCATCTGGTGTTCGTCGTCGCGTACCGGAATGTGCGGCCGGAGTGGTATCACGTTCATCTTGCGGCCAATGAGGGACCGTTCGTGGTGCTGCTGACGCTCTATCTGTGGATCCGCGCCTGCGACTTGATCTTCGTGGACTCTCCGCCCGGCGCACCGCATCCCTAGCTGCGCAGCATCAGGCCGCCGTCGGCGCGAATTCCGGCGCCCGTCACGTAACCTGCGTCGTCGGAGGCCAGAAACAAAATCACGCGCGCCATGTCCTCGGGCTGGCCGAGCCGCCTGAGCGCCGTCTTCTTTTCCCACACCCTGCGAATTTCTTCGCGATCGAAATTCGCGCGCGTCATCCCGGTGTAAATCGGTCCGGGCATGATGTAGTTGCAGCGGATTCCGTGCTTGCCGTATTCGAGCGCGACCGTGCGCGTCAGGCCCGCCACGCCCGCCTTTGACGAGCAGTAAGCGGCGAGGCCGTAGTCGGTGACTTCCGCCATCACCGAGGCGACGTTGACGATCGAGCCGCCGCCCGCCTTGACGAGTTCCGGGATCGCGCGCTTGATCAGCATGAACTGTCCGCGCACGTTGACGTTGTGCACGCGGTCCCATTCGGCCAGCGGCAATTCGCCGACGATTGCGTTGGTGCCCGTGCCGGCGTTGTTGACGACCGTCGTGAGCTTCCCGAAGCGCTCGAGCGCGAGCCCGACCAATCGCGGCGCAGTATCCTCGTGGGCCACGTCGGCCGCGAGCGCCGCGCTGGTGGCGCCGGCCGCTTCAAGCATCCGCTGAGTTTCGGCGGTTGCCTCCGCTGAGAGGTCGCTATGGATCACACGCGCGCCCTCGGCAGCGAGCAGCATCGCGGTAGCCCGTCCGATCCCGGAGCCCGCGCCAGTAACGATCGCAACTTTTCCCGCCATTCTGTCAGCCATGAGGTATCTCCAATTTCAGATTTGTAGCGGATCGTTGGAACAGCCTTCGCGAGCCGCCTCTCTTCTGCCTACACTTTGAGAGCCCGTCGATTTTTTCGCAAACTCTTCTGATCTGATCCCTCGCCCAGTAGAGGGTGTCGATAAATGGCGAGTTCTTGTCCGTCATCCTGAACCCTTCGGCGCAGCTCAGGGCAGGCTCCGTGAAGGATCTCCGCGAAGCGATTAGTGCGAAGGGCCAGGGTTGGTTGCACTAATCGCTTCGCGGGGATCCTTCGCCTGCGGCTCAGGATGACGGACGGGGTTTTCGATTATCGACAGCCGTGGGCTACTTGGGCGATTCTTTCTATGAAATCAAAGGGTGATGGGTCAGTTTGAGAATTGACGTGACGGTGGTGTGTCATTCCCGTGCGTGCCTGCCGCGCGAGGAATTCCGGACGAGGGGCACGGCATGAGGCGTGGACTCCGAGCATGGCCGCCTCGGGATTCCTCGCCCAAGGCTCGGAATGACGATATCCGGGGGGCTCGGCTGAGGTTACGATACTCATGCATTAAGCCTTCATCCGTCATTTCGACCGAAGGGAGAAATCTCCGAGGCGTCCATGCACTCATCCTCGGGTGAGGTAAAGGCCAGGGCCGAGCACTGGTTTCCTCACGCGGCATCTACGCACTGACAACCGTACACGCGCGCAACAGTGGAACACCAATGACTTATTGATTGAAAGGCACCAGGGCTTTCGTCAAGGTTGCGGTATTTTTGGTGGCGGCGGTAGGAGTCGAACCTACGACACTGCGGATATGAGCCGCATGCTCTAACCAACTGAGCTACGCCGCCACCGTGAATTGTTCACAATAGCGGTCCTCGAAATGTCGCGAAAGACTCTCAGCGCAGCGCAATCGCCCGCGATTTGACCTGCCGACTCCCGCGCGAGACCTGGTACAGCACGCCCTCGTTGAACTCGACGCAGGTCAGCTTCCCGCCGTAAACCAGCCCGGTATCGATCCCAAGCTTGTACGGCAGATCGATCATCACGCCGCGCATGGGAGTGTGGCCAAAGACCACGGTCGCGTCGATCCGATGCGGGTTGAAGATAAATTCCTGCCGAATCCAGAGCAGGTCTTCGGTCTGTTGCTCTTCGAGCTGGCGCGTCGGCATGATTCCCGCGTGCACGAACAGGTACGGCGGCCGCAGATAGCTGATTGCGAGCCGTTTGTAGAAGTCGAGATGCGCCTCGGGGATGCGATGCACCGCTTCCGACAGATCGTCTTCGCGCACGCCGTAGCTTTCGAGCGTCGCAACGCCGCCGTTGAACAGAAACGACTCGCCGTAATTCCCCGGCATCCCGAGGTACGAGAGCATCATGTCCTCGTGATTGCCTTTCAAGAACACGCCTTCGGCGCCGGTCTTCTCGACCTGCATCGCAAGCTCGATTACGTCGCGCGCACACGGGCCGCGATCGACGTAGTCGCCGACGAAAACCACGGTGTCGCCCGCGACCGGCGCGATCGCTTTCAGGATCGCGTCGAGCTCGTCGGGACATCCGTGAATATCGCCGATTGCGAACAGGCGGCCGGAGAGTTTTTGTTTGCGGCTCGACATGGTCGATGGCTCAGCGCTTTTTGTCACCGCTGTCCGAGAGCAGATGCGCCATAGCGTCGCGATCTTCGATAATCCGACGCGCCGCACTGTAGGGATTCACGCGCCCGGACTCGACCTCTTTGACGATCTCGGGCGCGCGTCCATTCTGCAGCGAGCGGATCGCGCGTTCTTCGAGTTCCGCCGCCAGAATTTCCACGAACTCGCGCCGGCGCCGCTCCGCCGTCTGCGCGTCGTTGCGATGCGCCAGCAGGTACTCGCGATGCTTCCCGAGCGCATCGACCAGCGCGTCAATGCCGGTGCCGGCCGCAGCTTGCGTCATCATCACGAGCGGACGCCATCCACCCGCCGGCCTCAGATGCACGTTCAGCTCGAGCTCCGCCTTGACCCGGTCGGCGCCCTCGCGGTCGGACTTGTTGACGACGAACAGGTCGGCGATTTCGTTCAGTCCCGCCTTCATCACCTGCACCGAATCGCCGCCTTCAGGAACTGTCACCACCACCGTGGTGTCGGCAAGGTCCATGATTGAGAGCTCGGTCTGGCCAACGCCGACCGTCTCGATAAGGATCACGTCGTGGCCGAACGCGTCGAGCAGCTTTACGATTTCGCGCGCCGCCCGCGAGAGTCCGCCGTGGCTCCCGCGCGACGACAGGCTGCGAATATGCACGCCCGCGTCCTTGTAGTGGTCGGTCATGCGCACGCGGTCGCCCAGCACCGCGCCGCCCGAGAATGGACTCGAAGGATCGATCGCGAGGACCGCGACTTCCTTTCCGAGCGCGCGATATTTCGCGATCAAGCGATTCACCAGCGTCGATTTTCCTGCTCCCGGCGGCCCCGTAATTCCGATCACGTGCGCGCGTCCGACTTGAGGATATATCCGCTCGATAATCGCGCTCGACTCGGGCATCCGGTTTTCCACCCGCGTCATCAGCCGATAAAGCGCGAGCTCGTCGTGAGCGGCAAAGCGCCGCAGGTAGTCCTCGAGGTTGAATTTCGCCTCGGTTGCGGCGCCGTCGACGCGGGAGCGATCTTGTGACTCAGAAGGCATCGTAGTCCGTCGGTCGATCATAGCTGCACGCGTCGAAAGCACGCAACGTGGCGCCCGGGACCGCGTTGTTTTCCCAGGGGCCGGGTCCTATTGTTGTCATGGCTGGTGAACACGGGCTTTAGCCTGTGTCTTTCCGCGATGAAGCTGCACGACCTTTACACCGATTGGCGAGTTGTAACCGGACTTGCGCTTGCCGTCCTTGGAGCGGGCAACTGGATCATCGGGCTCGAACGCACTCAGCAGTACAGCCAGATTATCGCGAGCGATCCCAATGCCGCGGCGGGCTCCGACTATCGCAGCTTCGACGAGCTTGATGCCTCGGCGGGAGGCGCGGTCCTGGAGCCTCTGACCGACCGCGAGCGCGCGGTCTCCTACGCCACGGCGCGGATGGATTTCTATCATGCAACCTTCCTGACCGGGCAGATGCTGGTGCTCGCGGCGCTGCTGGTTGCCCTGTGGGGCGTGATCGCGGTGATCCAGAACGACGCCCGCCGCGCGATGCGCGGAGCATTTCCTGGCGGCCCCGGTCCTCCTGGCGCCGGTACGATGCGCCGGCTTCGTTGAGTGAACGATTGAGAGCGGAGCGCCGATGGTAAAAATTCTGGCCGAGCGCGCGCCCGCGAAGATCAACCTCTGCCTTCGCGTGACCGGGCGCCGGGCCAACGGCTATCACGAGCTCGACTCGATTTTCATTCCGATCGATTGGAGCGATCTGGTTCGTATCGAACTTCGGCCCGCATCTGAGTTGCGTGTCGATCTGCGATGCAACCGGCCGGAGCTGAGCGATCCCGGCTTGAATCTGGCGGCGCGCGCGGCAACCGCCTTTGCGCGTGAATACGATCTGAGCGCGCACATTATGATCGATCTCGAAAAGCATCTGCCCGCGGGTGCCGGACTCGGCGGCGGCTCGAGCGACGCCGGCGCGGTGCTCACGATGCTCGCCGCGACGTGCTCGGTTGGCACCGACGCGCGCCTGGTCCGGGTAGCGGTCTCGATTGGCGCCGACGTACCGTACTTTCTCGATCCGTGTCCCGCGCGCGTGCGCGGGATTGGCGAACGGATCGAGGCGCTGCCTGCGCTCACGCCAATCGATCTGGTGCTGGTGGTTCCGCCGATCGAAGTGCCGACCGCGCGAGTCTTTCGCGCGCTAGCGCCCAGCGATTGGAGCGGCGAAATTCCGGCCGCGGATCTCGAAGCGATCCTGAGCGGACGGATTTCGCGCGGCCTGACGGTGAACGACCTCGCAAAGCCCGCCGCCGCGATGTATCCGCGAATCGCGGAACTCAAAGCGATAGTCGAAGCGCGCGGCGCGGTTGCCGCCGCGATGTCGGGCAGCGGCGGCTCCGTGTTCGGAATATTTGCCAACCGCACGGATGCGCACAATGCGGCAAAGCTCATCGCAGACGACGCGCCAGACGCGCGCGTTGTCGCTTGCCAGACGATTTCTCGCTAAGCGTCCTGTCCGGCAGCGGCGCGGAGTCCGGAAGCTCCGCGGGGCGGCGCGGCGCTCGCATCTTCAGTCAGCCGGAAGCATCGGAAGAACGATCGGAAATCGTCGGCTGCGCCGCGAAAGCGGAGCAGGTTTTCCTTGACCGCGCGTTCGGCGCTCAACTCGCCGCGGCTGACCAGCGTCCAGCTTTCGGTTCCGCAGTAGATCGTCAAGTCAGGCTCGCGCAAATCACCCTGGTTGCTGAGGCATCGCCCGTCGCGAATCTCGACGTAGTAGCTCCCGGGCTCCGCGCCCGAAACGACGAACTGGACTGCAAGGCTGATTTGGTTTGCGCGTTTGCGATCAAAAATGAACGGCAGCCCTAGGATGAAGGTCTCCGCGGTGCCGACGCCTAGTCCGATGCGGTGGATATAGAACGCGGGATAGCCTTTGCTGAGCGGCGCTAGTACGCCGACCAGAACGATTACCGCGACGATCGCGAGCCAGCGAGTATCGGCAGGCGTGCGGTAGGCCGCGGCCGCAACAATCGCGAAGCCCGCCGCCCACATCGCGGCCAGATGTCCCGTGATCCGCGCGAACGACGGGCTCTTCTGGATCCATGCCGGATACGCATGGCGCATCCAGTAGCCGGTGAACGGCTCGGCGCCGAACATCTGCGGCAGAATCGCGACGGCGGCGCACGCCGCGAACATCCACGCGGGAGCATACGCGACGAAACGATCGATCGCGCCGCCCACGTATGCGACTTGCCCGACAAAGAGAAAAATCACTATCGCCAGGTCAAAGGTCTTGGTTTCCTCGGCCGCGCTGGCTGCGAGCAGGTAGACGAGATCGACGACTTCTCCAACCAGCAGGGCCTGTGCCGCGCTTGCGCCGTATCCTGCCAGCGCGATCGCGAACGCCGCGATCGGCACGACGCTGCCGATATAACCAAAGAACGCGTTCCAGATGATCCCGCGGTTCGGGCGCACGGAATCGTTGCGGCCGGTCAGCGCCAGCGATATTTCCGCGACCGTGCCGCCTCCGACAAAACTGTGCAGATGAAACTCGCCGTGCTCGCCGTAGAACGCGCGCAGGCGATCGCGCAGATTCGCGAGACCGACGCCGTCGGACTTGCGTTCGCCGGCGCGCTTGGGCTGGAAGCCGACGCCGTTGTCCTCGACCCGGATATGCAGCCGATCGCCGCCGCGCCACGCCGCGATCGAGATCGTGCCGGCGCAGGTTCCGTTGAGGAGGCCGTGTGCGACCGCGTTTTCGACCAGCGGCTGGATTAGCAGCGGCGGCACGTGGATCTCGCGCACGTCGGGCGCGATCTCGGTATGCACGCTTATGCGATCGCCGGAGCGCGCACGCTCGAGCTCGAGATACGACGCGACCGCCGCCAGCTCGTCGCTGAGCGGCGCCATCTTGGCCCGGCTCCGCCCCATCGAATAGCGCAGCACGCCAGCCAGTTGCAGGATCAATTTTTCGGCGCGCGCCGGCTCGACCGCCGCAGCCTCTGCGATCACGTTGAGCGAGTTGAACAAAAAATGATGATTGAGCTGGCTGCGTAGCGCTTCGAGTTGCGCCGTCAGCGCGAGCTCGCGCAACCGGCGCTGCTCCTGGCTGGCGCTGTCGAGCGCGAGTCCGCCGAGAATCATGTAGAGGGTTGCTCCCGCGATCACGACCAGGTTGACGAGCCCCGGCGAGAGCGCGTAGCCCTCGGCGACATCCGGCGGAATGTGCGCGAACCGCGTCCACAGGTGAAACGCGATCAGCATCCCGTTGCCGAACAGCACCACTCCGAGCATCACCTGCACCAGGATTCGCAGCACCAGCACACCGCGCAATCGCGGGACGATCCAGCGCCATACCGCAAACGTGATCGCCGCGAAGATTCCGGCGTTCACCAGGTGAAACTCGGAGTAGCGGATGATTCCGGGCGTGGCGACGCCCGTAATCCACTGGCCCAGCAGATCGAGCGGGACGTTCAGCATCCCCGCGACCAGCGCGAATACGATTTGCGGATAGAGCAGGCTTTTGGAGGCGGTCCGCGTGCGCGCGATTGTCTTCATCGCCATCGCTAGTAATTGAGCATCTCGCCGAGCAGCCGGGCCTGGCGCCGGCTGACTTCGATCTGTTCGTGCGGCTCCAGGCTGGCGAAGCGAACGACGTAGCGCCCGCCGAACCACGGATGAATTTCGCTGGCGAGGTCGAGGTTGATGAGCGTCGAGCGGTTGGCGCGAAAAAATCGCTTCGGCTCGAGGATCGCCTCGAGCTCGCGCAGCGAGCGGCGCACCGACAGCCGTCGTCCGCGCACCCGTGCATAGACCGCGTCGCCTTCCGCCACGAAGTAGAAAATCTCGGCCGGTTTGGCGAGCACGATATGTTCCTTGTCGTGCAGCGCGATCCGATTCGCCCCCGGCTCCGCGCCGCCGCTTATCCGGCGCAGCAGCTCGCTCATCTGCAGCGGAGGCTCGGCGGCGTGAATCCGCGCGCGCACCCGCTCGAGCGCGGTGTCCACGCGAGCCTGTTCATAGGGTTTCAGCAGGAAGTCTATAGCTTCCACCTCGAAGGCCTGGATCGCGTACGAATCGTATGCGGTCGAAAAGATCACGTGCGGGCGGTCGCGCAGTCGCCGCAGAACTTCCAGTCCCGAAATATCCGGCAGCTTGATGTCGAGCATTACTAGATTAGGGCTGGTGCGCTCGATAAGCGCGATCGCCTCGGCGCCGGTTGCGGCCTCGCCGGCGATCTCGACGTCGGGATGCGCGCGCAGAAATCTCGCCAGGCGCGAGCGCGCGGGCGCTTCGTCCTCGACGATTACGCTTCGGATCGGCCGCTGGGCGCCGGATTGCTGGTTCTCGTGCATCGCGCGTATCAGCACCGACAATTATCAGCCGAAAGTCCAATAAGTCCACGCCGGTTGGCTCAGCGGCCCGATGCGCGGAGCGGACGGCGTCGTCGCGGCGGCGAACGGCGGCGGCTACTTAAGGAATCGGTACACCAGCTTCTGGAAGTGCTGGATGCCCCGTTCGCGCGAGAGCATCAGGCTGCCGTGCCCGACGACGCCCGAGCGCATCCCGCGCTGCACCGATTCGCACAGCACGATATCCTCGCCCGTAACCAGGTCGCTCAGCTCTGTGTACGCCGATATCTCGGCGTCGGTCGTGCCCTCGGCGAAAAAATAATCCACCGTCTCGTGCGTATGTCCGGCGTCGATTGGATGCGCGCAAATCACTTGCAGCGCCATCGGACCCGTCGACGCCGCGAGCATCGCGTTCGGCCACAGAGTCGCGTAGGTAACGCCGGCGCCGCGCGGTTTGAAGTAGGGTCCGTAGTAGGTCGAGAAAAACTCGTGTTCGGTGTCGCTCTGGTATTTGTCGGTATCGATAAATTCCGAGAACTTCGGATGCGCAACCGGGCAGTGGTAGCACTCGTTGAAATTCTCGATCACGATCTTCCAGTTCGCCGCGAACTCATAATGGTCGCGCCGCACCATCCGCAATCGATCCATATCGATCTCGGCGTTCGCGATGATCTCGGGCAGTTTTCCGCTCACGTCGCCGAACTTTCCCGCCTTGCGATCCGGATTGACGAAAATCAGCGGCCCCCAGGTCTCGAGGCCGAGCGGAATCAGCCCGAGCGATTCCTTCGCGAATGCTTCCTGCTCGTTGGCGCGAGGCGCATTGCGCAAAGATCCGTCGAGGTTGTAAGTCCATCCGTGATAGTGGCACTGCAGCGTGCGCCGGTTGCCGGAGCATTCGAGAACCACTTCGCTGCCGCGATGACGGCATACATTGGCGAACGCGTAGAGCTTCGTGTCGGTGTCGCGCGCAATCACGATCGGGACGTCGCCGATTTGCGTGGTAAAAAAATCTCCCGGCGTGGCGACCTGTCCGGTATATCCGGCGTACTGCCACGAGCGGTTGAAGATCCGCTCGCGCTCGGCCGCGTAGATCGCCGGATCCGCGTACCAATGCGCGGGCAGCGTATTGCCGCGTTCGAGTCCGTCACCAATCGAGGGATTGATATCTAGCGGCATATTTCCTCCGTTCTCATACAATTCAAAATCATCATACTCATCGAACTAGTTCGCAATATAACGCGAGCCCGGCTTCAGGTAATCGCGCCCCGGTGCCTGGAAACAGCGCCGACTGCCGCCGGTTTCCAGCCGATCGCCGTTCTTGCCGGACCGATCGGCGAATATTCGTTGTCAGGGTTGTTTGCTCGGACGATCCTGTCACGTGGGAGCGGTTGATCGGCAATCCACGGAGGCACTGATGCGAGCGAATCGAGCGGAGCGGATTACTAAACGATTGGGGATAGCCGCGATACTGGGGTTGGCGATTGCGCTCTCAAGTCCGGCGTATGCGCAGGTGAAGCCGGGTGACGTGATCACGAAGGCTAACGCCGCCCTGGTGCAGAATCTCGTGAGCCCGGGCAATTACACGTTGGTGCAGCGCGGGATGGTGATGGATATTGTGCCGAGCGAGAAGCTCGAATGGCCTCCGCCGTACACTTCGGCGACCGAGAAGTATCATGCGCAGGTTGCGCTCGCGCCCGACGGCACGCTGCACAACTACGTCGCCGGATTGCCGTTTCCCCTGCTCGACGCCAACGACCCCGAGATGGCGACCAAGCTGATGTGGAACTTCAGCTACCGCCCTCTTTATAGCGACGACGCCGACCTGCGCTTTCCCGAGATCGCCAGCTATGCCGCAACCGGCGGCGATCCGCTGAGCTACTTCACCGTCGGACATTTCGCCTTCTACAACAATATCGGCCGGATCGAGGTTCCTCCGGTCCCGACCGATCCTGACGCCGCCGAAAGCGGCGTGCGCTATCGCTTCGGCTTCTATCCGTTCCTCGAACCGTCGGAGCTGCGCGGCTTCGGGATGGTCCGGTATCGGCATATCGACCCCAAGGTCGAAGACAACACCTGGGTGTTCAATCCGGAGAATCGACGGCTGCGGCGCGAATCAGTCGACGTGCTGACCGACGCGATCGGGATGCTGCCCGGATTCTCGGCCAGCGGCGGCGGAGGCGGCGGCGGTGGTTATGGCGGCGGCGGTGTGGCCGCGAGCGCGGGCGGGTCGCTGGCTTCTTCGATCGATCCCGATTCCTACTTTGGCTTCGCCGCCAAGATCGAGGACTACACCTACAAATTCCTGGGCGACAAGAACATGCTCGCGGTGGTCAACGCCAAGACCTCGCCCGAGACCGGATGCCCCTCCGACGGCAACCACACCGTATGTCCCGAGAACTGGGAGATGCGCCATCTGTACGTGGTCCAAGCCGACGCCAAGCCGGGCAACAACTTCTCGATCTCGAAGCGGATTCTCTATGTCGATTCCGAGGGCTGGTTCATCACCGCGTCGGACCAGTACGATCGCCAGGGCAAGTTGTGGAAGACGCTGGCGACCTTCAACACCTATCGCGACCGCCCGATTCCTGACGCCCGGATCGCGATCTATCCATACAAGCGGATGTTCCAGCTTGCGCTGGTCGACTACGACCTGACCAACTCCAACAGCTCGATAGTGTTCATGCCCGGTCCGACCGCGCCCGATCGCGAGTGCTGGTATATCGACATGGGCGTCGTCAACAACTCCTTCTTCACTCCAGAGGCGCTCAAAAACGCCGGCCACTGAGACCATGCCGACCCGGAAGGCGCCGCGTTGCTAGTGACCCCCGCGCTACTCCCCGAAACGCGGCGCCTTCATCTTTTTCTCCCGGCACGAGCCGCAAATGCCGATAAACGGACCCGCTTGTGGAAGCCTGCGGCGCAAGCGGATTGACAGGAAAAATCCCTGCCAATAACATCGCGATCCCGGTGCGTGATCGATCTCCCGCAGACTGTTGGGGTGGCGGAATACGCGCACTAAAATATTCTGGGAGCCTTCGATAACGATTTCGTTGGGCGGTCGCCAAGCTGGTAAGGCACCAGGCTTTGGACCTGGCATTCGAAGGTTCGAATCCTTCCCGCCCAGCCATTTGGCGCCGGGCGCGGCGGACGGTTTTGCGGGATTTGACGGACGCGATTTCGAGCGGGAGTGACGATGTCGGAAAGGGCCAAGGACGAGCTGGAGATATTCACGGGTAACGCGAATCCCGCGCTCGCGCGCGAGGTCGCGGAGCATCTCCAGGTGAAGCTCAGCCAGGTCGATGTCGGCCGCTTTCCCGATGGCGAAGTGATGGTCGAGGTGCGCGAGAACGTGCGCGGCGGCGACGTCTTCGTCATCCAGTCGATCTGCACCCCTCCCAACGAAAATTTGATGGAGCTGCTGCTGATGATGGACGCGCTGCGCCGCGCCTCGGCCAAGCGCGTCACCGCGGTGATTCCGTATTTCGGTTACTCGCGGCAGGATCGCAAGGTCGCGCCGCGCGTGCCGATCAGCGCCAAGCTGGTCGCCGATCTGATCACAACTTCCGGCGCGAGCCGCGTGCTCACCGTCGATCTGCACGCCGGGCAGATCCAGGGTTTCTTTAATATCCCGGTGGACAATCTGTACGCGATGCCGGTGCTGATCAGTTACCTGCGCAAGCGCCTTGACGGACAGAATATCTCGGTAGTCTCGCCCGACGCCGGCGGAGTGGAACGCGCGCGCGCATTCGCCCGCCGCCTCAACGCCAACCTCGCGATAATCGACAAGCGCCGCCAGCGCGCCAGCGAGATTGCCGGGATGCGCCTGGTCGGCGAGGTGAAGGACACGGTCGCGGTGCTGGTCGACGACATGATCGATACCGCCGGGACGATCACCGAGGCGGCGAAAGTGGTCTCGGCCGCGGGTGCGAGCGAAGTCTTCGCCGTGGCGACTCATCCGATTCTGTCGGACCCGGCATGCGATCGGCTCAGCAAATCGATCATCAAGGAAATAATCACGACCAACACGATCCCGCTGCGCGCCAAGGCGCAGGCGGAATTGCAAAAGCTCAAAATGCTGTCGGTTGCGCCGCTGATCGCGGAAGCCGTGCGGCGAATTCATAATGAGGAGTCGGTGAGCTCGCTGTTCAGTTGAACCGCGGCCGCCTATCATAAGGACCACGATGGAAACCGGTGAAATGAATTGTGAAGCGCGGCCTGTGCGCCCCAAGGGCGTCAAGCACGCGATCCGTCATCAGGGACGCGTGCCCGCGGTGCTGTACGGACCGGGCTCGAAGCCTACCTCGCTGTCGATCGCCTCGAGCGAATTAAAGGCGCGCATCGCGGCGTCGGCACACACCCGTATCGTGCGGCTCAAGTCGGCGTCCGCCGAGCTCGACGGCCGCCACGTGATCTTCAAGGACCTGCAGCGCGCGCCGGTGTCCGGCGAAATCCTCCACGCCGATCTCTACGAAGTCGATCTCAAGCGCGCGATCCGCGTCCAGGTCGCGCTCAAGTTCACAGGCAAGGCCGCGGGCGTAGCCGAGGGCGGAATTCTTCAGCCGCTGGTCCGCACCGTCGAGGTCGAATGCCTGCCGCTCGAAATTCCCGAATCGATCGAGGTTGACGTCACCGCGCTGGGAATCCATGACGTGATCCACGTCTCGGCGATCAAGTTTCCGGACAACGCCAAGCCGCACTACGACCAGGATTACGCGGTCGTCTCGGTTCTGCCGCCGACCGTCGCCGAAGTTGCGGTTCCCGTCGCTGCGGCAGTGGAAGGCGCACCGGTCGAAGGTGCTGCGGCCGAAGGCGCCGCCGCTGCGGCTCCTGGAGCCGAAGGCGCGGCCAAGGAAGGCGCTGCCGCTGCCGCGCCCGCGGCCCCCGGCGGAAAGAAGGGAGAGGCGGCGGCCAAGAAGTAGTTCCGCGCGATCGAATTTCGCGCGGCCGGTGCAGTTGCGACACGCAATTGCATCAGGAATGTGTTCGGCGGTGCGCTCGACGCGCGCCACCGGTCGGGGGCGGAGGTGCCGCGGTGAGTTTTGCCCATCTGCACGTTCATACGCAGTACAGCCTGCTCGACGGTGCGAACAAGCTCGGTCCGCTGATCGAGCATGCCAAAGCCTCCGCGATGGAGGCGCTGGCGATCACCGACCATGGCAACATGTTCGGCGCGGTCGAGTTCTACCAGAAGTCCGTCGCCGCCGGGATCAAGCCGATCATCGGATGCGAGGCGTACCTCGCCGGTGGCAAGCGCACCGATCGTACCCAACCTCCGCGCAGCGACGACTTTGACGGCGGCGGCAATTATCACCTGATCCTGCTGGTCCAGAACCGCGAGGGTTATCGCAACCTGTGCAAGCTGCTCACGGCGGCCTATCAGGAAGGGCTCTACTACAAGCCGCGCATCGACAAGGAAATTCTCGAGCAGTACAACGCCGGGCTGATCGTGCTCTCGGGATGCCTGTCGGGCGAGATCGCGCGGGCGCTGCGCGCGGGCAAGATGGACAAGGCGCGCGAGTGCGCGCAATGGTACGCGCGCGTCTTCAAGGATCGCTACTACCTCGAGCTGCAGGACAACAAACTGCATTCGCCCTTCAACGACGCGCTGCGCGAGATCGGCAAGACCGTAGGACTGCCGCTGGTCGCGACCAACGACTGCCACTATCTGCACCGCGACGACGCCAAGGCCCACGAAGTCCTGCTCTGCGTCCAGACCGGCAAGACCATGGCCGACGAATCGCGCTGGCGCTTCGACACCGACGAGCTCTACGTCAAGACTCCGCAGGAGATGGCGAAAGCGTTTGGCGCCGAGTCCGAGGAATTCCGCAACACGATGGAGATCGCGCGGCGGGTCGATTTCGAATTCGAATTCGGCAAGTTCCGCTTCCCGGTCTATACGCCGGACGACGGCAAGAAGATCGACTTCGGCGACGAGATGGAGCGGCGCGCGCGCGAGGGCCTCGAGCTGCGGCTTGCGGAAATTCGCGCGCGGCGCGGCGGCGAGCTCGACGCGGCGCCGTATTACCAGCGCCTCGATCAGGAGCTGCCGGTGATCCGCGATATGGGCTTCGCGGGCTATCTGCTGATCGTGCAGGATTTCATCAGCTACGCCCGCGGGCAGGGAATCCCGACCGGTCCGGGCCGCGGCTCGGTGGTCGGCTCGCTGGTCTCGTACTCGCTCGGCATCACCGAGGTCGATCCGGTCGAGCATCGGCTGCTGTTCGAGCGCTGGCTGAATCCCGGGCGCAAGTCGATGCCCGATATCGATTCCGATTTCTGCTTCGAGCGTCGCGATGAAGTTGTCGACTACGTGCGCACCAAATACGGCGCCGACCGCGTCGCAAACATCATTACGTTCGGAACTATCAAGGGTAAGCAGGCGATCCGCGACGTTGGGCGCGTGCTCGGCCTGTCGTTCGCCGACACCGACAAGATCGTCAAGCTTTATCCTGCTCCCAAGCAGGGCCGCGATTTTCCGCTCAAAGAGGCGCTCGAGATGGAGCCGCGGCTCAAGGACGAGCGCAAGGCTCATCCCGAGCTGTTCGACTACGCGTTCAAGCTCGAGGGACTGCTGCGCCACACCTCGAAGCACGCAGCCGGCGTGGTGATAGCCGACGTCGCGCTGCCCGAGGTGGTGCCGCTCTATGCCGACAAGGAAACCTCCGAAGGCGGAATCGCGATTACGCAATACTCGATGAAGAGCGTCGACGAGGTCGGCCTGATCAAGTTCGATTTCCTCGCACTCAAGACGCTCACCCAGATCAAGAACACGCTCGATCTGATTCGCGCTGTCGGCAAGGAGCCGCCCGACTTAAATACCCTCGCCCTCGACGATCCCGACACTTACCGGCTGCTCGCGCGCGGTGACACGGTCGGCGTGTTCCAGATGGAAAGCTCCGGGATGCGCCGGTTCCTGTCCGACTTGAAGCCGACCTGTTTCGAGGACGTGATCTCCGCCGTGTCGCTGTTTCGGCCCGGTCCGCTCGACGCGATCGAAGACGGCAAGACGATGGTGCAGCACTTCGTCGATCGCAAGCACGGCCGCGAGAAGGTCGAATACGACCATCCGCTGCTCGAGCCGGTGCTGAAAGACACCTACGGCGTCATCGTTTATCAGGAGCACGTGATGCGCGCGGCGCAGGCGATCGCCGGATACACGCTCCAGCAAGCCGATATCCTGCGCGCCGCGATGGGCAAGAAGAACAAGGCGGCGATGGAGAAAGAACGCGAGGGCTTTATCGCGGGCGCGCTCAAGAGCGGACTCCCGCGCGATCTGGCGACCGCGATTTTTTCCAAGATCGAGACTTTCGCCGCGTACGGATTCCCGCGCGCCCACGGCGCCGCCTACGCGCTTACCAGCTATCGCACCGCGTACCTGCGCGCGCACTATCCGCACGAATTTATGGCGGCGCTGATGTCGCTGGATATGGACGACGTCGTCAAGACCTACAAAAATATCGCGTCGCTGCGCGAGATGCGGATCAAAATTCTGCCGCCCGACATCAACCAGAGCCAGGTCAAGTTCGCGGTGGTCGACGGCGACATCCGCTTCGGCCTGGCCGCGATTCGCGGCGTCGGCGCGAAGGCGGCGGAAGCGATTATCGCCGAGCGCGAGAGCAATGGGCCATTCGAGGGTCCGCTCGATTTCTGCACCCGCGTCGGCGCGCAGACGATCAACCGCCGTGTGCTCGACGCGTTGATAAAATGCGGCGCTTTCGATTTCTCCGGCGCCGCGCGCGCCGCGCTGGCCGCCACCGCCGAAGACGCGATCAAGCTCGCGCAGAAAGCGCACAGCGACGCCGAGCGCAATCAGATGGGCCTGTTCGGCGGCGCGGGCGCCAAGCCGCCCACGCTCGCTCCGCGCGAAGCGGTGACGGAATGGGAGCCCAAGGAAAAGCTGAAATACGAAAAGGAAGCGCTCGGCTTCTACATCACCGCGCATCCGCTGGACAAGTACGCGCGCGAGCTCGCCGCGGTCAGTAAGATAACCACCGCCGATCTGCCCAATGTGCCAGACGGCAGCCGCATCAATATCGCGGGCGTGGTCCAATCGCTCAAGCTCAAGAACAACAAGTCGGGAAAACGCTACGCGACGTTCTCGCTCGAGGATCGCGCCGGAATCCTCGAGGCGATCGCGTGGCCCGAGACCTACACCAAGTACGAGGCGCTAATCTCGGGCGACGATCCGGTGCTGGTCCGCGGCAAGCTCGACGTTGACGACGATCGCGCCCAGATAATTATCGACGAGATTCGTCCGCTCTCCGCCGCGCTGGTCGATTCCGTGCGCGAGGTCCGAATCCGCGCGCCCAAGACCCGCCTCGACAACGGCGGCCTCGACGCGCTGAAGGCGACTCTCTCGCGCCATCGGGGAAACTCGGTAACCTATCTGCACCTGGGCCTCGAAGACGGCCGCGAAGCCGTCCTCGTACTCGGCGACGGTTTCCGAGTCTCCCCAACCGACGCCTTCGTAACCGACCTGGAACAATTACTGACACCAGGTGCCGTGCAGTTGAGATAGATAGGCGCTGATCTACGACTCCCTGATGTGATGCCCATGCAGGAAGGTTACAAGACGCCTTATCCGACTCTGCCCGGTATGCTATAATCACTCTGGTGAAGCGCTCCGTGGAACTAGAGCGCCGAGCGCGCCGCGTCCCAGTCGTGAGGTTGCGTTCTCTATTCCCTCTCCGACGGGAGAGGGTGCCGCGAAGCGGCGGGTGAGGGTGCTGCTCTGCTTCCTCTCTCTGCCGACGACCCGAATGACGGATCCTCGTGCGTCAGCAGGAACCTGCCCGAGTCCGCCGAAGGGCGCGACAATAATTTTTCTCTGTCGCGCAGCAGAACGCGTAAATGCCCTCCGGAGCTGCTAAGCGAAGACTTGGAGAACCTCAAACGAACTATCTCTGTTGGACGGAAAGTCTTTGATTTCACTGGATAAAATGATTTGGTCGATCGCAAAATCGCCTGAACGAACCCACCGATGAAACAGCGTATTAAAGTGGACGCCTCATTTTGATAGACTCGGAGCGACGCCGCACTTTGGCGGCGGCGGCTGACGCAGTTGCATAACATCACCACTGAAGGGCTGGACCGCGCGATCCTGGTCGGGATCGAACTCGGCGCCGCCGAGGGAATCTCGACCGAGGAATCATTGGCGGAGCTTCGCGCGCTCACGCTCAGCGCCGGGGCCAGCGTCGAGGCGACGGTCAGCCAGAAGCTCAAGGCTCCTGACCCGCGCACCTTTATCGGCAAGGGCAAGGCGGCCGAGGTTCGCGAGCTCGCGCATCAGACGGGCGCGACGCTCGTGATCTTCGACGACGCGCTCTCGCCCGCGCAGGCGCGCAATCTTGAGAATGAACTCAAGCTGCGCGTGATCGATCGCAGCCAGTTGATTCTCGATATCTTCGCACTGCGTGCGCGCACCCTGGAAGGCAAACTGCAGGTCGAGATCGCGCAGCTCGCCTACCTGCAGCCGCGCCTGACGCGCCAGTGGTCGCATCTGTCGCGCGTCCGCGGTGGAGGCGGTAGTGCCGGAGGCGGCGGCAGCGGAGCCAGCGGCGGCGGAGTCGGCACGCGCGGACCCGGCGAAACCCAGCTCGAGGTTGATCGCCGCCGCCTGCGCGAAAAGCTCACTCGCCTGCGAGCGCGCCTGCGCGAGGTCGAACGCACGCGCACGATTCAGCGCCGCCGCCGTCTTGAGGTTCCGTACCCGACGGTGGCGCTGGTCGGCTACACCAACTCCGGCAAATCCACGCTGATGAACGCGTTCACGGGTGCTGGCGTCGAGGCTGCGAACCGCCCGTTCTCGACGCTCGATCCGACGATCCGGCGCCTCAAGCTGCCGGGCAGGATGTCGGTGATGCTGGCCGACACGGTTGGATTTATTCATCGCTTGCCGCACGGACTGATCGACGCGTTCAAGGCGACGCTCGAAGAAGTGCGCACCGCGAGCCTGCTGATTCACGTGGTCGATGCGAGTTCCGAGCTTGCAGGAGAGCGGATGGAGATCGTCGATCGCGTGCTCGAGGAGATCGGCGCCGGCGCGACTCCGCGAATTATCGCGATGAACAAGAGCGACCTGACCGAGAAAGCTCCGCACGTCGCGGCCGATCACGACATCGTCGCGATCTCGGCACTGCGCGGCGAAGGGCTGGACGAGTTGCGCGACGTGATCGCGCGCCACTTCAGCGGCTCGCGCCAGGAAGTTGTCGTGACGCTTGCGGCCAGCCGAGGCGATCTGGTGGCTATGGCGCGCCGCGATGGCGAAGTGCTAAGCGAAGAATACAGCGACGGCAAGGTCGCGATGCGCGCGCTGGTCAGCGCCACGGTTGCGGGACGGCTGCGCAAAGCCGCGCTCGCGCGGGCCTGAATGACGCGCGGACTGGAACGGAAATGGCTGCAGGTCAACCACATCAGACCCCGCCGAGACTCGTCAGGAAGGCGGGTACTCCGGCGGTCACCAAGCGGCTGCTCAACCTGCCGAATATCCTTACCCTGTGCCGGCTCGGCTCGATTCCGATTTTTCTGTTGCTCCTCAGCAAGCAACGCTACACCGCCGCACTATATGTTTTTGTCGCTGCCGCGGTGACCGACAGCCTCGACGGCACGGTCGCGCGATGGTTCGACGCGCGCACCGAGCTGGGCGCATTTCTCGACCCGTTCGCAGACAAGCTGATGCTGGTGTCGGCGTTCGTCGTGATGACGATCTACGGCGATTTTCCGGCGTGGCTGTTGATCGTGGTCGCGATCCGCGACATCGTGATCGTCTTCGGCTACCTGATGCTGTCGTTCTTCACCGGCGAACGGATTCCCGTGCGTCCGAGCTACTTGGGCAAGATCAGCACGTTCCTTCAACTCGCGTGCGTGACCGCCGCGCTCTTGCGATTGGGTCAGCTCTATCCGGACTATTTCTACGCGCTGCTGTACCTGACCGTCGCGGCCACCGCGATGTCGGGAGTCCATTACATGTACCGCGGCCTGGTATGGCTCGGATCGCGCGAGCCCGAGATGTTTACCTAGCCTAGTTGATCACTTTCGCGGCGCGCAGCTCTTCCACTTGCGTGCGATCGATTCCGAATTCGCGCAGGACTTCTTCGGTGTGCTCGCCGAGCTTCGGCGGCGTGCGCCACATCCGCGCCGGCGTCTCGCTGAATCGCGCGCCCGGATTGACCGTGCGTACTCTGCCCGCCGTCGGATGATCGTAAACCAGGAAGCTTTCGTTGGCGACAATCTCCGGATCAGTCAACAGCGTATCGTAGTTATGCACGGGACCGCACGGGATGTCGGCCTTTTCGAGGATCGGCAGCCAGTGTGCGGTCGGCTGCTCGGGAAACAGCTTGGCGAGTCCGCGCATGATTCCGCGCCCGCGCTCCATCCGGTTCTCCACGCCGTCGTACCATTCCAGATGCCCGACCGCGTCGCACAGGCGGCGTAACTGCTCGTCGGTGAAGGGCGCGATCGTGAGCCATCCGTCGGCGGTGCGGAACGGATCGAGGGTCGAGCTTTTGGGCGCGGTGCCCTTGAACTCCGCCTCGGGAAGAAACGTGTATTCGTACATAGAGTCGTTGGCCGTGAACGCCATCATCGCTTCGAGCATCGGCACCTTGACGAACTGGCCGACTCCGCGCGCGCGCGCCGCGTGCAACGCCGCCACTACGCTCAGCGCGGCGGTGATCCCGCTGACCTTGTCGGCCAGCGCCATCTTGACCGCAGTTGGCTGTCCGCTCTTGCCGCCCTGCACATGCTCCATCCCGGAGTATCCCTGGATTACAGGATCGTAGGCGGGAAAATTCGCGTAGCGGCCCTTGGGCGGAAATCCGCAGATCGAGCAATAGACGATCTTGGGATTCGCGCGGCGGATATCGGCGTAGCCGATACCCAGGCGCTCGGCGACGCCCGGACGATTGTTCTCGACGATCGCGTCAGACTTTACCGCGAGGCGGCGCACGAGGTCGCGGCCGTGCTCTTTTTTGATATCGATCACGACGCTGCGCTTGTTGCGGTTGAAATTCAGAAACGCCGCCGTCAGCCCGTTTCTCTTTGGCCCGATGTTGCGGCGCAGCGAATCGCCCTCGGGTGACTCGACCTTGATCACGTCCGCACCCAGATCGCCCAGCAGCATCGTGCAGAACGGTCCTGAAATGACGGCCGTCAAATCCAGAATGCGAAAACCGGCCAGGGGTCCCTCAGCCATAATACTAATTCCTCGACTACTTCCGCGCGTGCTGAACCTGTGCCCGATCTCGGCAGACCGCCGGCGGCGCCAATCATGCGCGATCGCGGGTGAGAAGCCTGCTTAGCCCGCCCAGACTTCCGCGTCAAGGCGCGTCGCGCGGGATTTCCGCGCGTCGATGCATCGTGAGCGAGTCGATGCCGTGATTTGTGGGCTGAAGCGAGCCTATTGCGCGGCAACTTTCGGAATACTGGTTCCGAACGCAACTTTCAGATCGTCGCCGGCGAATGGATAGACGTGCACCATCCATCCGAACGCGAGCGGCAGGAAATGTCCGCCGGCGGCCTGACACGCCGCCGCAGTGTGGATCTTTCCGGTGAATCCAAAACGTCCGTCGGCGAAGACGCCGTACTTCTGATCGCGGCCGAGCGCTTCGGGATTCGCCGCGATCGGAATCATCCCGGGAAGATTCTGCTGATCCTGTCCGGCGTTGCCGCGCAGCAGGTCGTCGAGCGTGATCGCCTGGGGCAGGCAAATGTCCGTATGCTCATGCCATCGCGCGATTCCGAGCGGAATGAGCTGATTGAGCTGCTCCGGAGTAAAGTCCGGCGGCGCGCTGTACATCGCGCCGACCAGCACGTAGTTTCCGTCGGGCTGCTTGACGTAAAGAATTGAGCCCGGATGCGCCAGGTCGAAGCGGCCGCGGTACTCGTCGCCCGCCCAAGCGTAGTTGGTGAAGTGATAAACGTCCTGCGGAACGGTCGGCATGAAAATCCGAAAGCCCTGCGCCAGCGCCGCGTGGTAATTGCGATATGGCAGGAGCACGCGGCGGAGGGTTGAGAGGATGTCGTTGGCGCGCTCGATATCCTCCGGCGTCGCTTCACGCAGGTCGGTCATGCGCATGTGCTCGTCCATGTGCATGTCGGAGCCCATTCCGTTGACCGAGGTGATTCCCGGCATCCCCTGCATCGAATCCATCGAGGACATATCGTGAGCATAGGCGGTCGCGGCCAAAACCGCGGCGACTCCGGCGGCGATTGCGAGTGCGCTGATTTTCTTCATTGGGTTTCGATTCTCCTGCGGGCAAGCCGCCGCGAGATTATCAATTCCGATCGCCGCGCAGCCGCGCGTGCGAGAGCGCGGGCAACTCGCGCCGCACGCGCTCCTGGTACTCAAGATCGATCGGTGCGATCACCACGCCCTCGTAGTCGGCGGCGCGCGCAAGCACCCGCCCCCACGGATCGACGATCATCGTATTTCCATAGTCGCTGAACCCGTGTGGATTCGGTCCGAACTGCGCCGGCGCGATCAGATAGACCTGGTTCTCGATCGCCCGCGCACGAATCAGCGTCTCCCAATGCGCCTCGCCGGTCGGAAAAGTGAACGCGCTCGGCAGCGTGACAATCTGCGCGCCGGCGAACACGAGCTGGCGGTAAAGTTCCGGGAAGCGCAGGTCGTAGCAAATCGTGAGTCCGATCGTCCCGAGAGGAGTCGGCGCCGCGACAACTTCGGCTCCGGGCATCTTCACGTCCGACTCGCGCGCAGTGACTCGTCCCGGCAGGTCGATATCGAACAGGTGAATCTTGCGATACACGGCGATACGCGAGCCGTTCGGGCCGAGCAGGACCGAGGTGTTGTAGTTGCGCGTCTGGTCCGCGACGCGCTCCGCGATCGATCCCGCGATCAGATGAAGTTGCAGCTCGCGCGCCAGGCGCGCCATCCGGGTGATCGACTCGCCCTCGAGCGTCTCGGCCGCCGCGGCTTCTTCGGCGCGCTTGCCGCGCCAGTTGAACATCTCGGGCAGCGCGACCAGGTTCGCGCCGCGCGCGGCCGCAACGCGCACCAGGCGTTCGGCTCGTTCTAAGTTGGCGGCTTTGTCCGAAGCCGCCGCCATCTGGATCGCCGCCGCGAGGTAAGTCATCAGAATCTCAATACCCTGAAGCCGGATTATCCCGCTTTTGGGCGCGGTTTAGTAGCGTCAGTAACGCGGCACGGAGGGGTCGGCCTCGAGCGACCATGCGTTGATTCCGCCGGCCAAATTGACGACGTGCGTAAAGCCGTTGCGCGCCAGATACATCCCCACCTGCGCACTGCGCATCCCGTGATGGCATACGACGATCGTCTCGCGCTCGGGATCGAGCTCTCCGATTCGCGCCGGAATATCGTTCATCGGGATATGCGTCGCTCCGGGAAATGCCGCCAGCGCGATCTCCGCCGGCTCGCGCACGTCGAGAATGAACACGGTTTCGCCGCGTTCGAGGCGCGCCCTCAATTCCGCCGCATGAGTCTCGGAAAGCTCCGCCATGCCGCAACGATTACTCGGACAGGCGCCGCGCGCTACTGCGTGACGACGTCGGGATACAGCTTAACCTTCGCGAACCGCGGCAGCATCGGCATCGGGATCGAAAACGCGAAATGGTCGGTCGCGCCCGGCTTGAGCGGATCGAAGTGCGGCTTCTCGTTCAGGATTCGGCTGACCTCGGCATCCTCGTTCATGGATACCGCCTGCGAGTTGTAAACTGTCTCGGCGTGAACGATCTTGCCGTGAGCATCTTCGAAACTGAAGACGAACTTCACGTAGTCGATCGGATGGGAATCCGTATTAGTTACTTTTCCGGTGACCACCAGGTTGGGCGGCATGCAGCACGAGCGCATGATCTTGTCCGTGCTGATGATCACGTGCACGTCCTTGACTGGCTGGAGCTGGGTCATCGGATGATCGTAGAGCATGTGCGTCGTCGCGGCCTCTCTTGCGGCCTCCGAGTTGTCCTTGACCGTGACCGCTGCCATCACGGTGACGGCGGCCAGTACACTGGCCGCGAAGGCCAGCGCGGTGAATCCGATAGGTCCGATATGCTTTTTCATAAGCAGGTTCTCCGTTCCGATCTTGGCCGTCGGCGCTCGCAAATGTCAAACTGGTATTAGCAAGCTATACTACTCCGAAGAGCCGAGCGAATGAGTATTCACGCTAATCTGGGTTCGAGCGAAGAGCGCGCCCTGATGGCGCTGGCGATAGATGAAGCTAAAACCGCCGGTTCCGAGGGCGAGGTTCCCATCGGTGCGGTCGTATGCGTCGCCGGAGAAGTTGTGGCGCTCGGGCATAACCGCCCGATTTCGTTGAACGATCCGACCGGACACGCCGAGATCCTCGCGATTCGAGAGGCTGCCCGCGCACTTGGCGTCTACCGCCTGACCGAGGCCGCGCTATACGTCACGCTCGAGCCGTGCGTGATGTGCGTCGGGGCGATCATCGCGGCGCGGCTCGCGAAGGTCGTCTATGGCGCCCGCGACGAAAAGGCCGGCGCGCTCGGCTCGGTATACGACATCGGCCGCGACGGCCGCCTGAACCATCGGATCGAAGTGCACGGCGGCATAATGGCCGACGAGTGCGCGGCAATCCTGCGCGACTTCTTCAAGAGCCGCCGCTGAGAGCAGACGCGGGGAAAAAGGGGGACGATGGGCAATTTCAGATTTTATCGGCGGATGCGAATCTTCCCGGGGCTGTCGGTCAATCTCTCGAAGTCGGGGCCGAGCCTGACCGTCGGGATGCGCGGCGCGCACGTGACGGTCGGATCGCGCGGGGTGCGCAAGACGGTCGGAATTCCCGGCACTGGAATCTACTACACCTCGCATAGCGGCTATCACTCGGGAGTTCATTCGGCGCACGTCGAGGGTCCGATCTCAGCGCAGCAGCAGGCCGCCGCGCACGGAGCCGGCGCAGGTATCGCGATCGTGATCATTCTCGGCCTGGTGCTGCTGATAGGAATCGCGATCGGCTCAGCGATGGGACATTAGAGAGCCTGGACAATGTCGGCTGGGGGCTTTTGGCGTATACGGCGGAACGATACCGACTCCGCGGGTCGACAAGTTGGCCAGCGAAGGCATCCGCTTCAACAACTACAACGTCGAGGTTCAGTGCACGCCGACGCGCTCGGCCATAATGTCCGGGCGTCATCGGGCTCGCCAGACGGTTACATCGCGTCAAGCGGGTTTTCCTTGTTCGCGCCGAAGCTGACTACCAGCTTGAACCACACGGTGTTGCCGCTGAGCCGATTCGTTACGCCGATTTCCGGCAGCCATTTGGCTTCGGCGGCCAAATCCAAGCCGCCAACGCTGTAGGCATACGAGATTTCGGGGCCGATGCCCGCAGTCATGCCCTCGAAGCCACCGAGCCGCGCGCCGCTGCCACCGTCGCCGGTGATTTGCTGATAGAAAAATCCATTGGCGCCGGCGCCGATGAATCCCCCGAACAACGGCAGATGCTCGGCCAACGTGCCGTCGAGGTAAAACTGATCACCAGTCTGGTAGTTGGTCGTGCCGTTCTCGGTGTTGAAGTCGAAGCCAGTGAATGCCGTCAGCTCGAAGCCGTACTTGCTGCTGAGGTAACTGGCTGCCGCGCCCGGCTCGAAGGTCCAGTAGTTCTTGCCGACGTTCGCAAGGGCGTCTTTTTTGAAGTCGCCCGTGGGCGCGTAGATCCCGAATGTCCCCTGCCACTTTAGGTCACCTTTGATCCAACCGAACGTCAAAGGCAGGATTTCAATGTCTCCGAACCCGTTGTCCGTACCCCGCGCCTGGCGGCCAAGAGTTAAACGTTTAAGATTAAGGACCGCGTTTGCCTTCACGTCCAACCATACATAAGGGACCGCCACCGCGGCTCCATACTGCCCGCCCAACAAGGTCCACGGGGCCTGATAGAGGAAGATGGAAGTGTCGGCGTAGACTGTGCTTTTGATGTTGGCAGCGACCTGTCCTCCCAGTTGGAGGTCGCGCGACGCGCCCGCCGACCCGTGGTAGTAGAGGAACGCGTTTGCGTAGACAAATGTGGATGTCCCCCGGTCGGGGAGCATGTCGATGAATGAAGCGGTCGTTCCTGGCTGATAGTGACCGCTGCCGCCTTCTTCCGCGCACGCAAATCCGCAGAACATTGCAGCCGATGTCATAATCAGAAAAACAATCGTGCACAGGTTCACTTTTTATCCCCTCCGCGTCGGCCGCAGGAAAAATCGTAAGATTGTACATCGGCTTGGAAAACGGCGGATGAGCCTCAGCGATGGAAGATTGCTGCCCGAACGAATAAGTTCTCCGCTCAAAGCACCTCTGGAGAATCGTATGACGCAAGGAACCATTAGACGGAGCGCCGCGCTACAGATAATCGGCTGCGCGGTGCTCGGTTTGGCGATGTTAGCTGCCGTGCCGGTGTCGGCAGCGGAACAAAAGCCCAACATCGTTTTCATCCTGGTGGACAACGTCGGGTGGGGCGCTTTTGGCGTATACGGCGGGACGGTACCCACTCCGCGAATCGACAAGTTGGCTAGTGAAGGCATCCGCTTCAATAACTATAACGTCGAGGCTCAGTGCACGCCGACCCGCTCGGCCATCATGACTGGGCGGTATTCGGTACGCTCGGGCACCTACAAGGTCCCTTTTCCCGGGGAGGGGCTGGGTGGGATGGCGCCTTGGGAATACACGATCGCCGAACTCCTCTCCGACACCGGCTACGCCACCGCGTTATACGGCAAGTGGCATTTGGGCGATACCCAAGGCCGGCTTCCAAACGACCAAGGCTTCGATGAGTGGTGGGGTGTCAAGAACACCTGGGACGAGGCGGGCTATACGGCGTGGCCGCTGTTCAAGGAAAGCGGCCAGCCGGTGCCAATGCTCTGGGAAGGAAAAAAAGGCGAGCCGTCCAAGCCGGTGATGCCGCTTGATCTCAAAGTGCGCGCCATCGTGGATGGACAGTACATCATCCCGAAGACCGTCGAGTTCATCAAACGCAATGCGGCCGCGAAAAAGCCCTTCTTCGTCTACGTGGGTTACTCCGAGATGCATCCGCCCATCATCGGCAACCCGGACTTCGTCGGCAAGTCCACCCAGCGCGGCGGCCTGTACGCCGATGTCATCGGCGAGATGGACTACCGCGTCGGTCAAGTCGTGGACGCCATCAAGGACGCGGGTATCGAGGACAACACCATCGTGATTCTGAGCAGCGACAACGCGAGCGGCGGCGCGATTCCGCAGCTCGGGGGAAGTACCAATGGACCGTGGCGAGGTGATTTCACGAACACGCCGTTCGAGGGAAGCATGCGTGTGCCTGCGATGATCCGTTGGCCGGGTAAGGTCCCTGCCGACGTCGTTACGAATGAGATGCTTGCCGCGGTGGATTGGCTGCCCACGCTCGCCGGAATGGTGGGTGCGTCGAAATTGGTGCCCAAGGATCGACCGATCGACGGCGTCGATGCTTCAGCCTTCATGCTGGGGAAGAGCAATACGACCGGCCGCGACAGCTACATGTTCTTCGGCATCGACGGCCAGCTGATGTCGATCAAGTGGAAGATCTACAAGACGATCTTCCGCTACACAGATAATACACTGTCTCCCGCCATCCAGAGTTCCTACATCCAGCCGCAGTTCCCCATGATGTACGACCTGAGCAGCGATCCGCACGAGGACAACAACCTTACCTACACTGATCTGACCAACGGTTGGATATTTGGTCCGGATTTCAAGCTCATCGGAGAATATCAACGGAGCCTTAAGAAATACCCCAACATCAAGGTAGGTGAGGATTTCAAGGGCTATGCGAGATGAATTACGAAATCGGCATGACCGCGCCATTCAACGGGATTGAGGCGCTAACATCGCAATCGCGAGATTCACAAGCTCTTCAATGCGGCCGTGTCCGAATCGCGCCGGTTCAACGGGAAACATCATAGCCCAACCGTCGGCCAACGCACTGATTTGATCGGCGAGCAAATCCGCCCGAAAATCCCGCCGTACAACTCCTTCCGCTTGCCCCTTTTCGAGCAGGGCTGCAAGCTTGCGCCGGAATTGCGCATAGCGTCTCTGGATGACGGCGGCGAGTGCTGGGTCGGTACCGGCGTGGACCAAAAGCTGGAGACTGACAAGCCATGCGTCCCCTTGGTCGGACTTTGTCCAGAAAATGAAATGGTCGAAAATGGCCCGAATATCGTTGACCGAAGCGCTATTTAGCCACTCATCAAATTCATCGAACAAGGCTTCTGCGACGGCAACGACCATGGCTTCCTTGTTCGCAAAATAATATGTGACCGCTCCCGTTGTGAAGCCGGCGCGCTTCGCTACCTTGCGGAGTGACGCGCCAGCGTATCCCTCGCGAGCAATCACGTGTCGTGCCGCCGCGAGCAATTCGCCGTTCCTGGCTTGACGATCGCCGACGGGCCGCCCTCTTTTTCGGCCGCGTATCCGGGGCAGAGCTGTCGAAGTGCGTAGAGTTCGCTGCCGCATGCGTTTCAAAATATATTTTTTTCTTTTACATAACAAGTGTTGTGTTAAATCGCCGGCCATGCTATTTGTGCTTCATCATCGATAAGGAGAACCGACAATGGATACATCCAAACAAAAGTCGCTGGCCGGGGACGGAGCCGTCCTGATTGAAGGATTTCTCAACTCCGACCAGCTGGCCAGATGCAGAACCGTCTTTGATTGGTGCGTCGAGAATCCCGGTCCTTTCGCAGTTACCCTTTTTCCTGGAACCGAAAAACAGACACACAATGACAACGCCAATCCGCGCGCCACGCAAAGACTTAATGAACTGGTATCGTCGATTCCGTTTGGTGAGTTGTTCGCCAATCTCTGGGGCTCGGCAAATGTCTGGTACTTCGCGGAAGAAGTGTTTCTGAAGAGCGGGGGAAAAGGTGGCCGCACACCCTGGCATCAGGACACGTCGTATCTTCCGTGGGCCGGAATGCATTGGGCGAATGCCTGGATCAGCTTTGAAGGCGTCCCCAAGCCTAACTCACTTGAGATGATTAGAGGCTCACATCGGGGCATCCAATACGACGGCACTAGCTTCGCCGATCCGAACGACCCCACCGCGCCGTTGCATGGTGGAACCGCTTTGCCGCGGCTTCCCGACATCGAGGCGAAGCGGAAAGAAGACCCGAAAGCCTATGACATTCTCTCCTGGGCTACTCAGCCGGGAGACATAGTAGTTATGCATCCCGGAACGCTGCACGGCGGAGCGCCGGTCGACACGAATTTCAGGGAGCGCCACACCTTGGTGTTGCGCTTTTTCGGTGACGACGCCACATTCCGCTCCCTCCCGAGCCACAGCGATAGCATGTACACACCGGCGGGGGTGCTTTTTCTCGACCAGATCGGACATTTGAAGGATGGAGAGCCATTTCGTTCACCCTTCTTTACGAAGCTTAAGTGACCACCTCAACGGCGCACCCCTCGGACATGATCCTCGATCCGCTTTGGGCCGAAGCAAGCAGCAAGGAGACGTTTTTCAAATGAAGCGAGTTCTAGTCAATCCCAAAGAAACCCAACCGATGTACGATGCCTTCCATTTTTCGCAAGCGAATCGGGTGGGCGATACAATCTGGGTTTCAGGACAAGTCGGCGTCGACAGCAACTTGTCGCCCGCGAGCGGAATGGCGGCGCAGGCGCGGCTCGCCTTCGAGCGACTGAAACGGACATTGGCCGAAACCGACGCGTCGCTTGAGGATGTTGTCGAGCTGACCACATTTCATATCGATTTGCGCGGAGAGATGGACGAGTTCGCCAAGGTCAAGGACGAGTTCTTCCCGCGCGATTACCCTGCGTGGACCGCGGTGGGTGTGACCCAGCTTGCTCTTCCGGAGTTGCGCGTCGAAATTCGAGCGGTCGCGGTAGCAGGGTCCGGAAAGGAGTGACAATCGAATGCCCCCGCGGAGAGCCGATCATCTGCCGCGCCGTTCAGCCTGATAAAAGCGAGCGGCCGGCTCCTGCGGCAATTCAGTGGAGAGGAATAATCTAAGTGTCAACTATGCTCTACGGACAAAACGGATCCGCTGGCGTCAGCGGTTGGCTGACATCTGCACCGGAGCGGCGACCGTCATTGCAAGGAGACCTTCGGGCGGACGTTGTAATCGTCGGCGGAGGGTACAACGGCCTTTCAACCGCGCTCGAGCTACGAGCTCGCGGGATCGATGCCGTCGTGCTGGAACGGAATTTTGCCGGTTCCGGAGCCAGCGGGCGCAACGCCGGCTATCTGGCGGGCGCACTGGGTTTGGAGTTCGACCTGATAATCCGGCGGCTCGGACGCGAACGAGCTGCGGCGCTGGTTGGCTTTTACGACCAAGCAGTTCGACACGTCGAGAAGCTTCTCCCCCAGCATCGGATTGACTGCGATTACGAACCGACCGGGCTCCTCATCGCCAGTGTTCATCCCAATCAAGAAGCTCGCGTCCGACATCAGGCTGAAATCGGGCGTGAGCTCGGCACAGCAGCCCGATTCCTTGGGCAGGACGAAATGCGTGAGCGCGGGCTCCCGCCAGCTTTTTTGTGCGGCGCGCTCAGTGAAATAGGTGGAACGCTTGACCCCGGGAAATATGCGCTCGGGTTACGCAAGGCAGCGATCGATGCCGGCGTGCGCCTGTTCGAAGGTTCATCGGTGCTCGGAATCGACGACGGCGCACCAATTCGGGTGCACACTCAACATGGATCGGTGACCGCAGATGTGTGCATTCTCGCGACCAATGCCTATGGTCCTGACCTGGGCTTTCTGGCTCGCACAGTGCTGCCGATTCAGGTCTCGGCGATCGAGACCGCGCCCATGAGCGGCGAGCAACGCGAGGCGCTGGGTTGGCCAGGCCGCGAAGGTATTGTCACTGCGCATTTTGCGCTGGAGAGTTTTCGCCTTACCAGGCGCAACACAGTCCTCGTTTCGACTAAACGCCTGAACTACTCGTACGGCAGTTGCGCTCCAGAGGGTCGTGACGCCGCCGCCTGCGAAGTATTACAGAATATGCTGCGCCAGCGCCTGCCGGTGCTGCACGACATACCCGTCAACGCCCAGTGGTCCGGTTGGGTAACCTTCTCGGGCGACACTATTCCGGTCATCGGTGTTGCAGGCGCGCGTCGAAACATATTTTACGCGAGCGGCTGCAGTGGACACGGGGTAGCGACACAGACCCTGATGGGAGTCCTCCTTGCTGAGCGTGCTCAAGGAAAGGAGCATGAATTGGAGTCCGTGTTCCGACGCAAAGTTCCGAAGCTGCCGCCGGAACCACTTCGCTGGGCGGTTTGCAAAGTACTGCTCTCCGCCGCAAACTTTCTGGATGCTCGAACAGATCGCAAGGTCTCGCGCGCTCAAAAGTCGCCAAGAAGCTAGGGAAGCTCTGCATAGGTCGGTGGGCAGAGGCGATTGATTAAAATAGTCATGGGAATCGGGTTCAGCGAGAGTGGTTTAGAGGACGCTTGCGCGCACCGCTTCGCACGCTTATCTACCGTGTGTTAGGTTAATCACAATGAGTACCGCGCAGGATCTCGTGGTCGATTGCGACTCGCACGTGATGGAGCCGCCCGACCTCTGGCAGAACTATATCGAGCCGCGCTTTCGCGACCGCGCGATCCGGATCGCGATCGATCCCGCCGATGGGATGGAAATGCTGATGATCGATAATCAGCCGATGCTCAAAGGCGTGCTGGCCGGGTTGGGCGGAGCGAACCTGCCGCGCGAGTCGCTGTTCGTCCCGGGCCAGAAAAAATATCTCGACGGATGCCCTCCGGCGTCGTACCTGCCCGAGGAGCGCGTACGGATGCTCGACGAATGGGGCGTCAGCGCGGGGGTGGTCTTTCCCACCGTCGGGATTCTATGGGACACTTCCGACGACGCGCTGGCGCTCGCCTACACGCGCGCCTACAACAACTGGCTGAATGATTTTGCGCTGCGTGCACGTAATCGCGTGATACCGATCGCGCATATCGCGATCCAGGAACCGGTCACGGCGCTCGCGGAGCTCAAGCGATGCCTCAAGCTCGGGTTCAAGGGGATTTTTCTCGCGCCCGAAACGATCGGAGGCAGGCGCTTCTCGCATCCTGATTTCGATCCGATCTGGAGCGAATGCGAAGCCGCCGGAATTCCGGTATGCCTGCACGTGATCGTGCGCTTCAACCGCGCGCCGGGAATCATGGGCCAGTTCTATCAGCCCGGCGAATTCCGCGCGGTATACGGCTTCGCACTGGGCGGATTTGCGCAGGTGGTGCCGGCCGCGATGACGATGATCGCCGACGGGTTGTTCGACCGTTTCCCGCGGCTCAAGGTGCTGTGCGTCGAAGCGGGCTGCGGATGGGCTCCGTACATCATGGATCGGATGGACGAGAAGTATGAGCATCTGGGATGGACCTTTCCGACCAAGCTTAAACCGTCTGACTATTTCCGCCGCAACATTTGGGTAGTCGCCGAACCGGAAGAGCGGACGATCGGCGCAACGATGGAGTTGTTGGGCGAAGAGCGGGTGCTGTGGGGCTCTGACTATCCGCATATCGATTCGACGCTCGCGGCAGCCCGCCTGATTCGCGAAAGCGTAGCGGAGTTAAGTCCCGAGCGGCGGCGCATGCTTCTCGGGACCAACGCGCGCAATGTGTTTCCTGAGTGATTGAACTCGAGTTCTGAGGTCCGACTGCCGAGGTTCCAAGAGATGCCGAGTGAGAAGGCCAAGGACAACAAGGCGCTGATGGCGACCTGCGCCGCGTGTGGCAAGCCAGTCTCGACCGAAAGCGCGGTCGCGCTGATGGGTGCAGAGGACGGCCGCCGCAAACAATCGGTGGTCTGCGTCACCTGCGCCAACAAAGGCTGGCGCCCCCCGGGCTTTGGCGGTCTATACTCCATCCGCCCGCACTAAGGTCGCAACGTATCGCGCCCAAAGACCGAGCGCGCAGCATCGCGAAGTCTCGCAGAGGCCGGGATTTCTCCCTGCCGTCGAAATGACGAATGGGGGATCGTGGTAGCTCGATAGCTAGAGCTGTTCCGCTAAATCGGTCCACTTCGGATTCATCGATTCTATGAGTTTGATCTTTTTTTCGCGGCGCCATCGCTTGACCTCCTTCTCGCGCGCGATCGCGTCGAGCGGACCATCGTATTCTTCAAAGTAGACCAGCCGAGTGATGTTGTACTTTGTGGTGAATGCCGCCGGGCGGCTCTCACGATGCTCCTGCACGCGGCGTAGGAGATCGTTAGTTACTCCGACATACAAAGTCCGCGAAGGACTCGCGAGTATGTAAATAAAGCATCGCCGCGCCATCTCCGTCAGCGTAGTGCCTTCACTTTAATTCCGCGAGAAGCCTGCGTCTCTACCCGAGACCCCCTACGTCATTTCGACCGCAGGGAGAAATCCCGGGCTCTGCCAGCTTTCGCACTTCTGAGAACCTGGCCGTGTGCAGTAGCCTCCGTACCTCTCGCCGCGTCGGATCAATCTACTCGGGCGTGCTCTGCTTGGTCGGCGCGGGCTTGTTCGGCGGCGGCTATTTCGTAGCGGGTCTTGCCGGGACCCGTTTCGGGCAGGAAATACATCGCGACGATCGGCAAGAACTGAAATACCAGGAAAGACAGCATCACGGCGCGCAGCCCGATGTGCGCGGCCAGCGCTCCGCCTAGAAACGGCGATACGAACGCGCCGAAGTACCCGATCGCCCATACGAATCCGATCGCGGCGCCCGCGCGGACTGGCGTCATTCCGGGCAGTTCCATCAACAGCGTCGTGATCGCGGCCAGCGATCCGGCCGAGCCGATTCCGACCAGCACCAGCGAGAGCCGAATCCAGGTCGGGTCGGGAATCATGATCGCGCCGGCGCATCCGACGAGCGTCGTGATCGCTACCGGCCAGGTGAACGGCTTGCGCAGCCCGGTGATGCCGGTGCCGATTCCGCCGATCGCGGCGGCGAACATCCCGGTCAGCGGCAGCACCTGGGTCATCAGCGACGCTTGCGACATCGTCATGCCGCGAAACACGCGGAAGTATTGCGGCAGAAACGCGGTGTAAATCTGGAACACCCACATCCCGCCGAACAGCCCGGCCGCGATCAGCAGCACGTCGCGCATCTTTGCGACTTCCGCCAACGCAGAGCCGCGCGCCACCGCCGATTCCGTCGTTACAGCAGGCGGATCGACCAGCGCAGTGCGGCGCTCGCGGCCGAAGAGCGTGCATAGCAGCGCGACGCCCGCCGATCCGATCCCATACCACAGCAGCACCGAGCGCCAGGACGATCCCACCGCGACGAACAAGGCAGGAGTGAAGCGGAAAACGGCGGTCAGCCCGACGTATCCAAAGGCGAAGTTGATCATGTTGATGTAGGGCCATTCGCCTTCACCGAACCACTGCATCGTGAGCGTGCCCGGCGGCGCGATCACGATTCCGTAGCCGATACCCTCGAGTACGCGGCACGCGAGCAGCGCCGCGAAGTTCGGAACGTAGCCGCTCAGGATCTGTCCGCCCGCCATCAGCCAAATACCTATGATCATCGCGCGCGCGGCGCCGACGCGTTCCGATACCACCGCGCCCAACAGCGAAAAGATGCCGATGCATAGCGCGATGATCGAGATGATCAATCCGGCGCTACTGAGCGAGATGCCGAGGCCGTTCTTGATTTCCTCGAGAATCGGCGCGGGCGCGAGCCAGGTGAGCGACTGCGCGATCAAAAGGAGCAGCAGCAGGACTTCGATAACCCATCGATAGGGCGAAAGTTTATGTGACTTCACTCATCGGTGGTGAGGGTAACGCGTACAGGGCGATACGCGCCAACGAAAAGCGTCGCGAGTTTCTTTCTGGTCCCGCGCCTTATTTCTTCGTCTCAATGAGTTACAGCTTGCGGTCGCCGGAGGCCCAGCGGAGATAGCCCGCCAGGCCCAGGACGTCGACGGCGGCGATCAGATAGAAGACCGCGGCGAATGAACCGGAGGCCTGCACGATAAAGCCGGTTACTGCCACGCCGATTATTCCGGGAATCGCCGCAATCGTGTTCGAGATGCCCATCAGCACGCCCGCGTAGGTCGGGCCGACATCGAGATGATTGACGCCATAGGCGGCCAGGCCAAGGCCGTTGGCCGCCGCTGAAATTGTGATGAGCGCGATCGCGGCGCCGGGGGAGCGCGCGGCCGGGAGCGCCAGCAGCGGGAGCGCGCCGATCCCGAACGCGCAGGACTGCATCAGCTTGCGCGTGGCGCCGACGCTGGTTCCGCGCAGCAGCATCGCGTCGGCGATCCATCCGCCGGAGTTGACTACCACGAAGGTCGCGATCCACGGGACGATCGAATAAATCCCGACCCGCGCCACCGTCACGCCGAAAGTGTGATGCAGATAAGTCGGCAGCCAGAGCAGCAGGATGTTGAAGCCGAAGTTGCTGCAGAAATGCGCGAGCACGATCGCCCACACCGCTTTCTCGCGCGCGATCTTTGCCCACGGCACTCGACCCGCGCGCGCCTCCGCGTTGCGCGATGACGTGATTGCGGCAATCTCGGCGGGCGAGATGTGCCGCGAGTCTTCGGGACGGTCGGCCGCCGCCAGCATCCATGCCAGCACCCACACCAGTCCGAGCGCGCCCGAAATATAAAACAGGGCAGGCCATCCGAACGCGGCGATTATCATCGGACTGGCAAGCAGGGCGAGCACCGTTCCCAGGTACATCCCGCTGAAGTTGAATGACAGCGAGCGTGCCCGCTCCGACACAAGCATCCAGCGCGCGGTCAGGCTGTGAATCGCGGGAAAGTTAACGCCTTCACCGAGACCCAGGACCACGCGGATCGTGAACAGCACCGCAAACGAGATCGCCGCAGCCTGGGGAGTGAAAAGCGTCGCGAGCGACCAGATGGCGACGCCCGCGCCGAGCACGCGGCGTCCACCGAATCGATCAGACATCCATCCGCCGACCAGCTGAGTGCAGAAGTATCCCCAAAAAAATGCCGACAGGATCAGGCCCTGAGCGCCGGCAGCGTAATCGAAGCGGCGCGCGAGCGGAATGATCGCGACCGAAATGCTGACGCGATCCACGTAGCACAGCATCGTCGCAAGAAAATACAGGGCGACGACAATGTAGCGGCGCGGAATTCGCGACGGCGTGATCGAGGGCGCGGGCGATTCGGGATACGGTCGCATGAAATCGATGCGACCGCAGCTTAATCACCCTTTGCGCGCCGCGCCAACGAGAAGCGCCGCGTGAACGCACGGACCTCGTAGCTGAGTCCATGCGCTCGCGCGGCGCGAGACTTGGGCGGGCTCTCGGGAGCTAGCGGCCGACCGCGTGGCGAACCGTGGTCAGGATATACAGGAAGTCGCGCGGCGAACGGACGTCGCCCATCAGCGCGACCCGGCTGAGCATCTCCATTTCTTCGCCGGAGATATTGTGAATCCGGCGCAGTTGCTCATTCTTGCGGAAGTCTTCCCATGCCGAGCTGGCGGGAGTTTCCGGTTCCGGATTGAGCAGCGCTTGCGCGCGCGGATTGGCAAGGAAAAAGAGCTCGCGCCGATCGAGGCCCAGCACTTCGGCCAGCCGCGTGACGATCTTGTCGGACGGATGGCGCTTTCCGGACTCCAGGTGGCCGACGTACGGAGTCGAAGTTTTGATCCGGCGCGCGACCTCTTCCTGGGTGAGGTCAAGCTGGCGGCGCCGTTCGCGAATCACCTGCCCGAAATTTCGTTCCTTGGTCCGTGCCATAGGGTATCCCTCTTTGACCTTTGAACCTTTGTGGCCCGGAGGCGGGCCGCGCTTCCCCTCGAACAAAAAGGTTTGTTTAAGTGACTAACTGTAAGTAACATCGGGTCGCCTTAAAGGCAAACAACTAAAACCGGAAAGATGAGCCTGATGTTTTGTAGCATTTTACCGTCGCGGGGCCTCTTCTGACACCAAAATGGTGCGTTTAGAAACGCTTACGCGAATTTCACTTAAGCTAGGACCTCTCCATAAATTAGTATTATTCATCTCAGATTCGCGCCGCCGAATCAATTCCCGTACGGATTGCGCCCGTGATTCAGGTAGATCGAGAACTCCGAGACCTCGCCGAGCGCCCGCGGAGGAGTCGCGAAGTGCGCTTCGGCCCCGGTCTTCATACCCGAGACGACGATCTTGTCCTGCCCGAGCGGGCGCCCGTTGGCGTCGTAGTAATGAACTTCGACGTCCAGGGGTCCGAGGTCGGGTCCGGTGTTCTTGAGGCTGCCGTCGACGAACACCTGGCCGCCGCGATGCTCCAGGTGGCTTGCGACCACGCGCACCGGCTCGACTTTGAACAGCGAGTAGAAGACGAATGCCACAAAGACGATGGCGACGATCAGGATTGCCAGGGTGCTCTTGCGCATCGGATGACCGGTAGCCCGGAATACAGGGACCTCGAATAGCCGGAATTATTGTAGCGATTTGAGCGCCGCGCGCGAACCTGTACTGGCGCATTTGCGGTTCTCGGTCGCGTGCTATCGGCGGGTAACCGGTGAGCATTCGGGTGGCAGATGCATCCGCTATGAGCATCACCGGGCGGCCGTTAACGATGAACGACGGTCCAGGGACCGCACTTTCAAACTCGAATGGAATATTGTCACGCGGGTACGAAACTTGTAATCCGTCCCGCGACGAACTCGCTGAACGTTCGTCGGCGGACAAAATCATGCCTAATTCCGTGAGGGAGGAGTCAGAGTGAAACATCGGATCGTTAAGAGAGCGATTTCGAGGATCGGCCCTATCGGCGGATCTGCAATGATGGCATTGCTAATCGCATCGACCGTATGGGCGGCAGGTCCGGCCGCCGCGCCGACCGCCAGTGAGCAACAGCGGCTCGACGCGCTGAGCGGTCAGGTCTCGAACCTGGCGACCAAGGTGGACGATACGCAAAGCGAGGTAAAAAAGATCGAGAAGGAGATCGTGGTGGCGGCGCCCGCCGATGCGAATGCAAAGCCGCAGACGGTCGGCGAGCATGTGGGGCTGCTCGAAAAGAATTTTGGCGATTTCAAAACCAACGTCGAGCAGAATCTCGGCGTCAGCATCCACGGCCTGGTCGACGTCGGGTACGAGCACAACTTCAATCAGCCCAACGGCAACGTGAACACCTTCCGCGCGTGGGATGAGGACGGTTTTCAGCTCACCCAGGGCAACCTGCATATCGAAAAGGATGGCACGGTTGGCTTTGTGACGGACATCAACTTTGGCCAGGTGGCCAATTCGATCTCGGCGGCGACCAACTATTCGAACCTCTCGCACGTGGGCGGACAGTTCATCGATCCGACCCAGTACTACCTGACCTACACGGCTCCGCTCGGGAGCGGGATCAGTCTGCAGGGCGGACGCTTCGTGACTCTGTTCGGCGCGGAAATTATCCCGACCTACCAGAACCAGAATTTCAACGAGACGCGCGGACTGCTGTTCACGCTGGGCGAGCCGCTGACCCATACTGGAATTCGCGGATCTTACACTTTCAACGATTACGTTTCAGTTACCGCCGGATTGAACAACGGCTGGGATGATCCTGCCGCCAACAACAATGGCGGACCGACCGGAGAAGGCGAGCTCACGCTCAACACCAAGGACAAGTCGCTAACCTTCGTCGTCAACGGCAGCATCGGATCGCAGGCGCTTCATTCCTCGAACCAGACCCTGGGCGCGATCGATCCGATCCTCACCTGGAAGCCTTCGTTCGTTCCGAACCTGACCCTCGAGAGCGAATACCTGTACGGGTCGGAGGACGGCCCCGTCATCAACGGGCATAGCGCCTCGTGGCAGGGCTTCGCGCAGTACATCGTGTACGACTGGAACCAGTATGAGTTCGCGAGCCGCGGTGAATTCTTCCAGGACAAGGACGGTGCGCGCACCAACGGCAGTGCGCAGACTCTGTGGGAGCTCACGCAGACCGTGTCGTACAAAGTGCCTGAAGTTACGGGTCTGGTGGTCCGGCTGGAATACCGGCACGACAACTCGAACGTCGCGTCGTTCGCCAACAATAACTTCGTCAACCCGGTCACCGGCGTTCAGCACATGTGGCGCGGGCAGGACACGATGTCGACGGCGGTGATCTATGCATTCTAAGGGGGTGCACAACCCCTAACCTACGTCTCCGCGCTCGGGGGAGCGCCCTGGTCAAAGCAGCATGGGCGGCGGACCGATTCGATCGGCTCCGCCGTCCGGCTATTTCGGGTGGCTCGCGCCGACGGAGCGGCTCTGTTATTGAGATGCATTCACGCTGCGATGAATCTGCCTGCCGCAATTGTTGTTCTGGTGCTGATGCTGTTCGGGCCACTCGCGGTCCACTGGATCGAGCGCAATATCGAAATTTACATTCTCGCGATTGGCGTGGTCGCGACCATGCTGGCCGGAGGTTTCGAGCGCACGGTCGTCGAGCACGCGCTGACCGAGCCGATCCTGATCACGCTTGCGGTGATCGTCGCGGCGATTGCGTTTGGGTACTCACGCGAATATCTCGATCGAATTTTTTCGCTCCTGCGACGGCGGATGAGCCGCGCGGTTCTGGCCGGAGCGTCGATCTTTATCCTCTCGATCGCTTCGAGCATCATCACCGCGATCGTCGCGGCGATCGTGCTGGTCGAGATTGTCCGGTTGCTGCACCTCGAGGGCGCGGCGCGTGTCCGCGTGACCGTTGCGGCGTGTTTCGCGATCGGGATGGGTGCGGCGATGACGCCGATTGGCGAGCCGCTGGCGACACTGGCTGCCGCTGCGCTCAAGCTTCCGTTTCTAGGTCTGTTCGATCTGCTGGCGCCCTGGATCATTCCGGGCGCGCTGGCCGCCTCGATCCTGGCCGGAGTCTTTGCGCGCGGCGATTATCTCGAAGAGACGGCGCAATCGGCAGTGCGAGAATCGCCGCTGATAGCTCTGGCGCAGGGGCTGCGCGTGTACGGGTTTATCGCGGGTCTGGTGCTGGTCAGTTATGCGTATGCTCCGCTGGCGGTTGAGATTGTCGGACGGCTTAGCAACGACGCACTGTTCTGGGCGAACACAGTGTCGGCGGCGCTCGACAACGCGACGCTGGTCGCGCTCGAGGTTCACGACATGACACTGCCGCGGGCGCGCGAGGCGATTTTGGCGCTGTTAATTTCCGGCGGGATGCTGATACCCGGGAACATCCCGAATATCATCAGCTCGAGCGCGCTCAAGATCGGCAGCGTGGGGTGGGCGCGAATCGGAATACCGATCGGGCTGGTCGGTTTGGGCATCTATTTTGCTCTCCTGAAATTCGCGGTATGACAACGCCGCGCGACAATCGGAAGAAAGGTGGAAGCGGTTGGCTACGAGTTGGGAGGGCCGCTCAAGCGTGCGCACGATGGCGCCTAAAGTGGCGGCAATTGACCAATTTGCGGGCGTTGCCTTTGTGATGGTTTCATGCGAAACAACTTTGCGGTACCGCTGCTGCGTCGCGCAGCCGGCATCCTATCCAGGATCATTTGACGATAACGATCGATTGAGCGGCATCCGCCGCTTCGATGCTTCCGCACAACAAGCGCTACGGCTGTAAATAGCCAGGAGGGTTACGGGTTCGATGACGCCAAAACAAGTTCTGCAGATGATCAAGGATCAGGGAGTCGTGATGGTCGATATCAAGTTTATCGACTTGCTCGGCACCTGGCAGCATTTCACTGCCCCGATTTCCGAATTCAAGGACGAAGCAGCCTTCGATGAGGGCCTTGGCTTCGACGGATCCTCGATCCGCGGATGGCAGGCGATCGACGCGAGCGACATGCTCGTGATTCCCGACCCTGACACGGCAGTGATGGATCCGTTCACCAAGGATCCGACCTTGTCGCTGATCTGCAATATCTCGGATCCGATCACGCGCACCGATTACTCGCGTGACCCGCGCAATATCTCGCGCAAGGCCGAGGCCTATCTCAAGTCCACCGGAATCGGCGACCTGTCGTTCTTCGGACCGGAGCCGGAATTCTTCATCTTTGACGGGGTCCGCTTCGATACCACGCAGAATGCGAGCTACTACCATATCGAATCCAACGAAGGTAACTGGAACGCGGGCAAGGAGAATGCGGTCCGCGGTGGACTCAACCTTGGCTACAAGATCAGAAACAAGCAGGGGTACTTTCCAGTACCGCCGACCGACAGCTTGCAGGACATCCGCACCGAGATGGTGCTCGAGATGGAGCGGGTCGGAATCCGCGTCGAGAAGCAGCATCACGAGGTCGCGACCGCCGGCCAGGCGGAAATCGACATGCGCTTCCAGCCGCTGACCAAGATGGCGGACTGGCTGACCTGGTATAAGTATATCGTCAAGAACGTGGCCGCGCGCCACGGGATGACCGCGACCTTCATGCCCAAGCCGATCTTCGGCGACAACGGCACCGGGATGCATACGCATCAGAGCATCTGGAAGGGCGAGACGCCGCTGTTCGCGGGCAACGGCTACGCCGGGATGTCGGAACTCGCTATGCACTACATCGCGGGAATCCTGCATCACGCGCCGACAATCGCGGCGTTCACGAATCCCGGCACCAATTCCTATCGGCGCCTGGTCCCCGGCTTCGAGGCTCCGATCAACCTGGCGTACTCGAGCCGCAACCGCTCGGCTTCGGTGCGAATCCCGATGTACTCGCCGTCGCCCAAGGCCAAGCGAATCGAAGTCCGCTTCCCCGATCCGACCTGCAATCCGTACCTCGCATTCTCCGCGATGCTGATGGCGGGGCTCGACGGAATCCAGCGCCGGCTCGATCCGGGCCAACCGCTCGACAAGGACATCTACGCGCTGACGCCGTCGGAGCTGGCCGAAGTGCCGAGCATGCCGGCGTCGCTCGAGGAATCGCTCGCCAACTTGAAGCGCGATCACGAGTTCCTGCTGAAGGGCGACGTATTCACCGAGGACCTGATCGAGACCTGGATCGAATACAAGATGGTGAACGAAGTAAGCGCGATCAGGCTACGGCCGCATCCGTACGAGTTCGCGCTCTACTACGACGCGTAAGCTCGAACGATCGATCGCAAACACCAAACGGCGGCGCGCATCAAGCACGCCGCCGTTTTCTTTTGGGGCGCCATCTAAGAGAAGAGCACGGGCTCGCACCGGTCCCAAGAGTTACAGCGTTCCCATTCGTCATTTCGAACGGAGGCTGCCGGAGTGAGAAATCCCGCGACTCCTGCATACGCCCGCGTACTCAAAAGCGCCTGGGTACGCAGAGGCCGGGATTTCTCCCTGCGGTCGAAATGACGAATGGGACCTCACTAACGAGTTCGCGATTTCAAACCGCCGTCTTTACGGTGCTGTCGGCGGATGCGCGCGCTTCCAGTCTGCGGCTACGTTCGCCATCGTCGCGAAAGTTACCCCGCGATGAGCCTGGATATGCTTGATCAGCCGCTCGAGCATGAGCATCCGATGGCCGCGCCCGATCACCTGCGGATGCATCGTGAGCGTGTACACTCCGGTGCCGACGCGCTCGTACAAATAATCAAAATCGCCAGCCCAGATATCGTAAACCGCTTTCGGTGAGGCGAGTCCGCTTTGAATTCCCGCGCGGCTGGTCACGTATTCGAACGCGGGAAAATCGTCCAGACCCCAGGTGAACGGCAGCTCGACGACGCCAGTGTCTTTTCCGAAAACGTAAGCGCCGTCGGCGGGAGCCTGGTCGCCCGCGCGCAGGTAGTACGGCGAAAAATCGTCGCCCATCAGGCTCGAGTCGTAGTCAAAGCGGTGCTTCAGCAGCATCGCGACCATATTCTCGCTGAGCCCGGCGCCGGGTGAGCGGTAGCCGATTGGGCGGCGTCCTGCAATTTTTTGGATCACTTCGTTGCCGCGCACCAGAATGTCTTCCTCGTCGGCGGGGCTCTTCGGATGCGTATGCAGATAGCCGTGGTTGCCGACTTCATGGCCGTCGGCGACGATTCGTTCGACGATCTGTGGAAAGGTCTCCGCGCTATGTCCCGGCACGAACCAGGTTGCGGGAATTTTGAAATCGCGCAGCAGGTCGAGAATTCGCGCCGCACCGACGCGTCCGAACTCGCCGCGCGAGATGGCGCTCAGCGAGCGTGCGCGGAACCCGCCGATCCACAGTGACAGCGCGTCGAAGTCGAAGCTCAGGCATACCGAAATTTTGGCGTCCATTTCCTCCCTATGCCACGCATCGAGCGCGCAGCGCCAGAGCGGACCGACGGCGGAATCTGAGCTGATCAGCTCTCGCGCGGACGGGTCGCGGCTTCGAGCTTCTCCAGCCGCTCCTGGAGCTTTTTGTTCTGCTCGCGCAGTTTGTCCATGTCTTCGCGCAGGCGATTGCCTTCCTCAATATGGCTGCGCCCCTCGCCGAGGATCGCGACCGCCTCGCTGGCGCGGCGATGGATGCGGCCGTCGAGGTCGCGCTCCGCCAGCCGGCGCATCGGCGCGATTGCGCGCGCGTCGCCGATTTCCTCGAACGCCGCCGGCAATCGCATCCGCACCATGAACTCGCGATCGTCGGCGAGTGGAGTGAGAAAGTCGATAATCTCGTCGCGCGCCGACTCCTTGTGGCGCGCGATTTTCGCCAGCGTGCCGATTGCGGCGACGCGCGCGCGCGGCGGACGTCCGTACGCGCACCATTCGCGCCCCACGGCGAGCGCGCGGTCGTCGCGCGTCTCCGCCATCCCGGCCAGAGCATGTGCGCGGATCACGTCGAGATAGGACGGACGTTCGAGAGCTTTTTCGAGCTGCGTGAACCCACGCGGATCGCGAGTCTTGCCGAGAGCAAGCGCTGCCTCGGCCTCGACGAAATAACTCGGGTCGCCTTTTTCCAGAACCGCGGCGAGCGCTTCGGCTGCGCGCGGATTCGCGCGAAATTCGCCGAGCGCGCGCATCACGGAGCGCCGCGCTTTCGGATGAGCCACGCCGATCCCTTCGGTCAGCGCGTCGAGGGCGGCCTCGGTTCTGATTTCTCCCAGCGCGGCCGCGGCGTCGCCCTGCACGCCCCAGAATTTATCGCCAAGCAACGCAGTTCGCAGCGCGGCGGTCGCTTGAGGACTGCCTTCGATCCCGAGCTCGTGCGCGGCGGCAGAGCGCCCGATGGCTTCAGGAGCGTGCGTGAGCTCAAGCTCGAGAGCCTCGCGTCCACGCTTATGCTTGAGCGTTTTGACCAGATCGTGCTCGGGATCGAAGCGGACTGCCTTGGGCGCCTTGTCGCTCGCGAAGAAGAACGCGTGCTCGCGTTCGCGAATTTCGACGCGCTGACGAGTCTCGTGCCCGTCGGCGTCCATCAGCGCGATCGTCGCCGACAGTCGGAACAGCCCAATCGTTTCGGAAGTCTTCTGCGTCTGCTTGACGGTGACGCTCGCGAGCTTGCGCTTGTCGTCGAACGCGCTCGTGACCTCGATTTCGGGATGGCCTTCCTTGTAGACCCACTGGTCGAAGAAAAAATCGAGATTGCGTCCAGTCGCGTCGTCGAACGCGCGCTGCAAATCCTGCGTGATGACGTTCTGCCCGCGATGCCGCGTGCAATAGAGATTGAGCGCCTTGAAAAACAGCGCGTCGCCTACCTCGCGCCGCAGCATGTGCAGAACGAGCGAGCCCTTCTCGTACAGGTGCCGGTCGAACAGCTCGATCGGCGCGCGATAGCGATTGCACACGATCGGACGGCGGTAGTGATGCCCGTCTTCGTCGAAGTAGCCGCCGCGATCCTGGCGCAGGTTCCACGCGAACTCGTCGGCGCCGAGATTTTCCTCGCACCACATCGCTTCGAAATAAGTCGCGAAGCCCTCGTTCAGCCACGCGTGCGACCAGTCGCGGCAGGTGAGCAGGTCGCCCCACCATTGATGCGCCAGCTCGTGCGCGACCAGAGGGTCGCTCGAGAAATCGAGATGCGCGCGCGCGTCGTGCATGGTGTCGGCGGTTTGCGTGGTCGCCGAAGTATTTTCCATCCCGCCGAAAATGAAATCGCTGACCGCGACCTGCGCGTATTTTGCGTACGGATAAGGCACGCCGATTTTGCGCTCGAAGAACTCGATCATCTTCGGCGTATTGCCGAATGCGCGGCGCGCGTCGTCCTCGCGTCCCGGCTGCACGTAGTACAGGACGGGAGTCGCGCCGGCATGATCCTCGATCGTCGCGAACTCGGCGGCGGCCAGAGTGATCAGGTACGCCGAATGTGGAACGTCGTGGCGAAAGTGAAAAGTGCGGGTGTGCGTTGCGGGGTCATGGCGATTCTCGATCAGCGCGCCGTTGGAGACCGCGGTGAACTTTTCGGGCACGGTCGCGATAACCTCGCTGGTGCCGCGGTTGTTCGGGTAGTCGTAGCACGGGAACCAGTAGCGCGAATCCTCGTCCTCGCCCTGGGTCCACGCCTGGACCGGCTTGTCGGGATAGGCGTCATCGGGACCGATGAAATACAGTCCGCGCCGCGGAGTTGCGGAATAATCGATCGCAACTTCGATCTCGTCGCCCGCCGCCAGAGCGCGCGGGAACGTGATTCGGAGCTTGCGGTCCGCGGTCTCGAACGGGACAGGCTCTCCGCCGGCGCGCACCGCGCTGATCGCGAGCTCGCTCGCGTCGAATTCGAGCGCTGCGAGCCCGTCGGCAATCGCGGCGATGCGATGCGTCGCCGTGCCGGAGATATCGCGATGCTCGAAATCGAGCGCGAGCTCGATCTTGATATGCCTGATCTCGGCGCTGCGATCGCGCGGCCAGTTAGGTTCGACGTGCGCGGGCTGGAACGCGCGGCGTCCGCGAGCGAAGCCGGTGAATGCGTAGCGATCGCCTAACTCAAGCGCCATCTGGTCGAGAAAACGCGGTTTGTGCATGGCGAAATCCTAAACAGCCCCGCTGACTCGCGCAAACGTGGAGGGACTACGCCTCACTCGAGCGCGAGCACAATCGCTTCCAGAGGTGCGAGCCGCACCGCGCCCGAGATCGCCCCGGACACTCGCGCCGGATCGCTGCTGATCAGAATTTTCGCGCGCGGAACGTCGATTGCGATCGGTGCATTCGAGAAATTCAGCGCGACGAGCGCCTGACTCGCCCTGGCGGTTCGCGCGAACACAAAACAATCGGCCGGCGAGTCCAGGATTTTCACCTCTCCCGTTTCGAGCGCTGGCGACTCGCGCCGCAGGCGAATCATCCGCCGATAGAACGAGAGCATCGACGTCGGATCGTCCGTCTGGCGCGCGGCGTTTATCGCGGCGTAGTCGCCGCATTGGAGCCACAGCTCTCCAGTGGTAAATCCGCCGTGCGTCGCGCCGGACCATTGCATCGGTGTGCGGCATCCGTCGCGGCCGACCGGATCGCGCCATTTGGATCTTGCGATCTCGACGTTCGGCATTCCGAGCTCCTCGCCGTAGTAGAGGAACGGCGTGCCGCGCAGCGAAAGGATCATCACGGCCGCGAGCCGCGCACGCGCCGCAGTGAAATCGCCGTCAGCGTAGCGCGTGATGTGGCGCGGGAAATCGTGATTCGAGAGCGTGTAGGTCGGCCACGATCCACGCGGAAATAATTCCTCGACTTGCGCCACCTGCGCGCGAAAGCTCGCCGCACTCCACGGGCAGAAGAGGAAGCGAAAGTTGAACGCCTGCTGCAATTCGTCGGGGCGCAGATAGTCGGCCAGCGAGCGATTGTCGCGCGGCCAGACCTCGCCGACCAATACGCGGTCGCCACCGTATTCCTCGAGCACGCGGCGAAACCCGCGCACTATCTGATGCACCTCGGGCTGATCGACGTCATACAAATGCTGCTGTTTGAGCGCGACGTCGCTCTGTGTGCCCGGCTCCGCGGTGACCAGAGCGGGATTGTCACGGAACTGAGCGTCCTTGATCATCCCGTGGATCACGTCGACGCGAAATCCGTCGGCGCCGCGGTCGAGCCAGAACCGCATCACGTTTTGCATCGCGGCCACGACCTCGGGATTGCGGTAATTCAGGTCGGGCTGCGATTCGAGGAACAGATGCAGGTACCACTCGCCGGTCGCATCGTCGTACTTCCAGGCGGGTCCGCCGAAGATGCTGACCCAGTTGTTGGGCGGACGATCCGGTGGACCCGGCTTCCAGATGTACCAATCGCGCTTGGGATTTGTGCGCGACGAACGCGCCTCGCGAAACCATTCGTGCTGATCCGACGTGTGATTGGGCACCAGATCCAGGATGATGCGGATCCCGCGCCGATGCGCCTCGGCGATAAGCCGATCGAAGGCAGCAAGATCGCCAAGCTCGGGATGCACGCCGCAGTAGTCGCTTACGTCGTAGCCAAAATCGCGCAGCGGCGACGGATTGATCGGACTCAGCCACAGGGCGTCGATTCCCAGTGAGCGCGCGGTGCCGTCATTGAGGTAGTCGAGATGCGCCGTGATTCCGTTCAGATCGCCGATACCGTCGTCGTTCGAGTCCGCGAAGCTGCGCGGATAAATCTGGTAGAAAATCGCCCGCCGCCACCAATCCGATGCCATCGTCAGGTCCTTCTCGTTTCATTCATAGAGGATCTGGGCGCGGAGGTCTCGGCGGACCGCATCGGCGAACGGCTTGAACTGGGTGGCGTCCTTAGGGGTGCACACCGGACCGGGAGTGCGATCCGAGAGCTCGCGCGCGACGGTTACGGTGTCGCCGTCCTGCTTGTATGTGGCGGTATAAGTCGAATCGGCCCCGCTCAAGTGAACATCCCTGGGCATCGCCATGATCTTCACTCCGGGCGGAAAGTGAATCGTGAATTCCTCTTTCGAGGTCTGGCCGCTACAGGCGAAATCCACTGTTCGGTCCGAGTCGGCGAATCCCTCCAGCGCCGTTGCGACGCTACCCCAGTCCGGAAAAGGTATTCGAATTGGTATTGCACCAGGTCCGGGCAGGTTCATCGCATCATTGAATTGGTATTTGATGGCGTAGTTATAAATATCCGCGAAATCCTTGTTCTTGCCTCTTAAGAAAGATCCGGTTCCCGTATAGCCACTGCGCGCGAGCGCGCGCTGGAGCAGGTCTTCTTCTGTATTTGGCTGGAGATAGCTCAGCGCGAATCTGGCTATTACGGCGCTGTAGCCCTCCGCGCGGATACTGGTTACCCCATTAGCGGAGCCATCGGGATGAATAGTCAAGACCGTGTTGAAGTCTTTTCCCTCATTCTTGAAGTCGAATGGCGGTGTGTGCTGAATCCCGTCGTAGTCCGCCGTATAGATGACGGGTTTGCCGGCTTCTTCGGGTGGCAGCAGTCCGAACGGAGTATATTTCGCCGTCGAATCCAAATACAGGTTTAGACTTGGTATGTATGTGATAACGTGGTTGAACAACTCGGGGCAGGGCGCCTTCGGTAGCGTATAGGCGGATCTGGCATTGATCAGGGCGGGCGTGCTCGCGATTCCTTTCGCCGCCAGAAGCGATTGGAGAAGCGTCACATGGTCCTTACAGTCTCCCATCCTGTTGGTCATGATCAGATCGGCTTCGTGCGGCACCACGGCGCCAACTCCGACGTTGTTTCCCGCGTAGTCGATGTTCGCGGACACCCATTCGTAGAGTGCTTTGGCTTGCTCGCGAGGACTACTCAGTCCTTTGGTCAGTTCGTCCGCCAGTTTCTGCGTCTGCTCGGTTACTGCGGACTTCGACGCGGCCCTGGCATTGTAGGCCGCCGCGATAGCGCCGTAATCCTTGAAAGTAGTGGCGGCAATAAGTGGTCCATAGTCGTAGGCCGAAACCGAGGCGGGTTCAGGCTTGGCGATTTGCTCGTTCTGATATTTCCAGAGCCAGTTGCGTCGTCCATCCTTTTCGGCAATCTCGCCGCCCTGCACTCCGCGAGTATATACTTGAAGTTGCAGCGACTTTGGCGCACTCAGGCTGATTTCGACCTTGTCGTACACTTCAAATTTGGAGAATGACTGCAACAGCGAGAAGTTGCCGGGATAGGTCGGTTCCCGCTGCGTCAATTTGTAAGAAACCACTATCGAGTCGCCCACCGCGACATCCGGAAACGCGACGGTTTTGGTCCGCAGGTCGGAGAACATCGGCGCCGCCGCGCCCCTGCCGGTATTGGTTTGGTCCTGAAAGTTGGACGCCGGGACGTTGATCCGCCGTCCATCTTTCTTGAGCGTATAGGCGTAGAGGAAATCGACTCTCTCGAGCCGATCGCTGAAGGTCACCGCGACTTGGTTCGCCTCCGAGATGCCCTGTTCGGTCAGCACCTTCATCGCCCAGCTCTGTTTTTCGACATGCGTCCCGTCGGGATTCACGTCATAGTGTGCGCGGTACCATTCATACTTCGTAAACCCTTGGAACGGTTCCGGTTTCGCTCCTGACTTGGCCGGCTCAGCCCGCGCCGCCGGCGCGATGAGAATCAACAGGCACAAGGCCACCAGGACCGCGAGATACGGCCGGTGGTCAGGATTTTGCTTCACCTTAAATGTCTCCAACGCCCAAAGCTCAGGATCAGATGCGAGACTGGCAGCGTAATCTATCGCTCGATGCAGCGCGAGCGCATGCACGGTTCTCTTCGCGCGGCGCATCTCTGCGAAGATAGCTCATGGACCGCTTCGAGCGTCGCGGCTAGCTTATTCGATCGGCACCGCTGCTTCACGATGTACGACCACGAAAGCCCGCCACAACGTTCTGAATCGTGGAATGCAGCGCACGCCCCCGCCCCGTCGAGGCGCAGCTTGCGCGGGCTCGACCTCGCGAATTTCTTTCAGGCCGACATCTCCACCGGCATCGGTCCGTACCTCGCAATCTATCTGATGGCGAGCCAGCATTGGGCGCTGGGACGAATTGGAATCGCGATGGGGGCGCAGGGCGTCGCGACCGTGCTTGCGCAGACTCCAACGGGTGCGCTGGTCGATGCGACCCGGCACAAGCGCGCGCTGATGGTGGCGGCCTCGGCGGCGATTGCACTTGGATGCGTCGCGATCGCGGCGCATCCGTCATTCGGCGTCGTAATCACAGCGCAGGTCTGGATTGGCGTCGCAGCGGTCGCATTCGCGCCCGCGCTTGCGGCCGTGAGCCTGGGTCTCGTTGGGCACCATCGATTTCCTGCTCGCGCCGGGCGCAACGAATCCTTCAATCATGGCGGCAACGTCTTCGGTGCGGTGGTCGCGGGAGTAATGGGCAGGTTCATTTCCTACGCCGCGATCTTCTACACCTCCGCCGCTGTCAGTGTCGCGACTATCGCGTCCGTACTCTCAATTCGCGAGCGCGAGATCGATCATCGTGTCGCGCGCGCCGCACTGCCCGAGGACGGCGATGCGCACCTTTCAGGATGGCGCGAGCTGCTGGCCAATCGCAGCCTCGCGATCTTCGCGATAGCGGTGATCCTGTTCCACTTCGCGAACGCGGCAATGCTCCCCCTGGTCGGCGAACTGCTCTCCTCTGCGAAGCATGCGAGTCCGGCGTTAGATATGTCGGCATGCATCGTGATCGCGCAGATCGTGATGATCCCGATGGCGGCGTTCGCGGGACGTTATTGCGCCATCTGGGGACGCAAACCAGTCCTCTTGCTTGCATTCGCGGTGCTGCCGCTGCGCGCGATCCTGTACACGCTCACGCGGGATTCTTACCTGCTGGTCGCGATTCAGGCGCTCGACGGAGTAGGCGCGGGCATCTTCGGCGTCGCCTGGATTATCGTGGTCGCGGATCTGGCGGAAGGCACCGGCCGCTTCAACCTGATAGCAGGCGCGATCTCGACCGGCGTCGCGATCGGCGCGTCGCTCAGCAACGTGATGACCGGTTTTGTCGTGCAGCACGCGGGGTTCAATACCGGTTTTCTGGTTCTGGGCGCGATCGCACTTGCGGCCTTCGCGGTGCTTGCCCTCGCGATGCCTGAAACGAGAGCAGGAGCTCCGACTAGTCGCCGAAGCCCAAATCCTTGAGAGCTTTGCGCGCATCTGCCGCGCGGTCGCGATGCACCATCAGGCGCGCGAGGATCGCGACGGTCGAACCGAGCATTCGCGAACCGTCGCCGTCGAACACCCAGCATTCAAATCCCGCCTCGGTCAGCAGATCATACGCCATCTGCACCTGCGTCGAATCAATAGCCGTGAAGACTTCCTCGAGTTCGTCAGGCGCAAATTGCTGCTGTTCGGCCATCGCGGGGTTCCTCTTTTCGCTTTCCGTAGAGCTTGAGTCACTCACCGGCAGCGTCGCTTTGTGGCGCGGCCATGATGCCTCTGACTCGATTGTAGATGATGGCGGCGACGCCCGCGACGATTAAAAGCGCAATCACGCCGTCGAAGCGGTGAAACCACGGTGCGAGGTCGTCCCAATGCTGCCCGAGCTTCATCCCCGCGTACGCCAGGATCAGGCACCACAGATACGATCCCGCAAGCGTATAAATCGTAAACGGCAACAGGCGCATGCGCGCGACTCCAGCCGGAAATGCGATAAAGGTGCGGACCACCGGCAACAACCGGCTGACGAAAACGGCGGGCGAGCCCCAGCGCGCAAAAAACCGGTCGGCCATTTCGATTTCGTGCGGCGCGATCAGCACGAAGCGTCCGTACTTGAGCAGAAACCATCGCCCGCCGCTGGCGCCGATGTAGTACGCGACGTATGAGCCGAGCAGACATCCGAATGCACCCGCGATCGCAACCGGCTGCAGGCCGAAGCGCCCGGTGTGCACCAGGTAGCCGGAAAACGGCATGATCACTTCCGACGGTAACGGGATGCATGAGCTTTCGATCGCCATCATCAGGAGCACGCCGCCATAACCGAGCGACGAAATCGTCGCGATAATAAACCCCGATACGCCGGCGAGCAGCTTGTCGATCATCTGGTCAGATTTCCTGTGGCGCGCCTTCGGTCTTTTGGTCTCGCGCTGTCCCGGAACAGGTCCGCGTTCGAGGGTGCCATTTCGATTGTGGCAAAGCGAGTGCCCGGCGGTTGCCCGGCGTCGCGAATTTGTCGTAAACTCCCGTTATCGACTACTGCATATATGTTGAACGAGAAACGCCGTACAGTGATTTAGATAACCCAAAGAGGATGACGCCATGGCCAAGGAAACGCTCAGCATCACCGACAATCGCACCGGCAAGCGCTACGACATCCCGATCGAAGAGGGCGGCGTCATTCGTGCCGCGGCGCTGAGGCAAATCAAAACCTCGCCCGACGATTTCGGCCTAATGTCCTACGATCCGGCGTTCATGAACACGGCATCGTGCCGCAGCCGGATAACCTTTATCGACGGCGACAAGGGAATCCTGCGCTACCGCGGTTATCCGATCGAAGAGCTGGCGGAGAAGAGCAACTACCTCGAGACCGCGTATCTGATCGTCAAGGGCGAGTTGCCCGACCGCGAGCACTACCTGCGCTGGGAGCACAACATCAAGATCCACACGATGGTCCATGAGAGCATCAAGACTTTCATGGAGGGCTACCGCTACGACGCGCATCCGATGGGGATGCTGGTGGGGACCGTCGGCGCGCTCTCGACGTTCTATCCCGACGCCAAAAATATCCACGACCTCGAATCACGCCGGCTCCAGACTCGCCGCCTGATCGGCAAAATTCCCACGCTTGCCGCATTCGCCTACCGCCACACACGCGGACTGCCCTACGTCTATCCGGACAACGATTTAAGCTACACCGGAAATTTCCTCTCGATGCTCTTCAAGATGACCGAGCTCAAGTACAAACCCAATCCGGTGCTCGAGCGCGCGCTCGACGTGCTGTTCATCCTGCACGCCGACCACGAGCAGAATTGCTCGGCCAACGCGATGCGCGCGGTCGGCAGCTCGCAGCCCGATCCTTACGCTGCTGCAGCGGCGGCGGTCGCCGCGCTATACGGTCCACTGCATGGAGGCGCCAACGAGGCCGCGATTCGGGGTCTGATGGAGATCGGCTCGGTCAAGAATATCCCGTCATTTATCAAGGCGGTGAAGAACAAGGAGCGCCGCCTGATGGGCTTCGGGCATCGCGTGTACAAGAACTACGACCCACGCGCGAAGATTCTGAAGGCGATGGCCGAGCAGGTGTTCGAGGTCACCGGCCGCAATCCGCTGATCGACATCGCGGTCGAGCTGGAACGAATCGCGCTGCAGGACGACTATTTTATCGAGCACAAGCTCTATCCCAACGTCGATTTCTATTCTGGTATCATCTACCAGGCGATGGGCTTCCAGATGGAGATGTTCCCGGTGTTGTTCGCGATTCCCCGCACTTCGGGATGGATGGCGCAGTGGGCCGAGATGGTCCGCGACCCCGAACAGGCGATAGCCAGGCCGCGCCAGATATACATCGGCGAGCAGACGAGGCATTACACCCCGATCGACTCGCGCCCCAAGCCTACGATGCGCGAGGACGCGGTCAGCGAGGCTATCTAGCCAGGCCCGGGGGAGGCACGCGACTGAGGGCTTTGCACCCATACGCATCCACAGTGAATACTTGACAGATTAGGGGTGGCATGAAGTGGCTCTGCTTGCTAAAAAAGAGTAGGCATGTATTAGGTAGAGTGGGGCGTGAGACCTGATCACGGTGGGAAGCATTTTTATGGAAAGGCAAAGCCAGACCCGGATTCGTTATTTGAACATCGACGAGATGTTCCTCCGGATCGATAAACTCCGTTCCGAGCGCGAGCGATTGGAAGCGCGAGCTGCCCAAATCCCTGATTATGTTGCACAATTTGAGCGCTGGGCCCTTGCAGAGTCGACGGCTGCTCCCTGGATGCAACCGGCTCAGACGGCAGAACTCGCGCGGATATCAGCCAGCACAGAGCGCTTCGCTGACCCGGCTTACGTCTGGATGGGCGATGATATGGCCGTGCATCTGGAAGCCGCTGATCCATCCGAACTTGACATTGACACCGACGAGGACTTTGACGGCGACAGCGTCAGGAAAGAGCCGTGGCGCGACGCGCCGACGGGCTTCCTCGCCAAGTGGGGACTCGAGCGTTATGCTTTGGGCGCCACTGCGGTCGGAATCATCGCGCTGCTCATCGCTGGAACCGCCTTCCGCACCGGACCCAGCGATACGTTGAACAGTCTCGCGATGGCGAATCTGTCGGCAGGCCGCGATCCATACAACGAGGTCGCCATCGACGAAAACGTTACTGCGATGCCTTCGGGACAGGTCGAGGTCGCGGCAATTTCGCCTCCGCGTCAGGCGCCTACTCCTGATGAGGTGGACGAGCGGGTCCATCAGGCGCTCTCGGATCAGGGTTTCTGGGATATCGGCGTATCTGCGGGCAGTCGCGGCGATATCTATCTGGCGGGCGACGTTTACAGTATGGACGAAGCCAAGTACGTGATGGCGGTTGCGCGTCATGCGACCCATGCGGCCAGCGTGTTCTTCCTCCATCCGGATGTGCTTCCGGCACAAGGCCCAGCCTATTTCGGTGCCGCAGCGGACTATGCTCCTGCCGTCTGGGGAGCAAAGATTTCTTACGTGGCGATCGGTTCGCCGGCGTACATGGCTGGCGTGCGCGCGGGCGACGTGATCCGTGGGTTCGATGGCAAGATGGTCGCCGATGCGGATGATCTGCAAAAGGCGGTTTCCGCGCATCAGCCCGGTCAGAGAATCCAGATTAGGGTCTGGCGCGACAACGCGAATCAATTCCTGGTCGCGCGGCTGACTACGAAGCCCCGAACCGAAGTCGCGATGCGCTAGTCTTTACGCGAAATTAAGGCGCTTTTAAGAAGCCGCGCTGATGCTTCCGCATGAGCGCGGCTTCTCTTTTGCCGCCGCGACGGCTACCGTTTCTACGCGCGCTCTTTGAAGTGAGGTTTGCGCTTCTCGACGAAAGCGCGCGCTCCCTCTTCGATATAGCCTGCGCGCACGCACAGCACCTGGTTGCGGTCTTCCATCGCGATCGCCTGCTCCAGGCTGCCCGCATCGACGCTCGCCCACAGGCATTCTTTGGTCATCCGCAGTCCCAGCGGCGAGGTCTCCGTCATCTCGAGTGCGAGCTTTGCGGCGGCCGCGTCAACCTCCGCGTCGGGATGCAGCTCCGAAACCAGCCCCGTCGCCAAAGCGCGTTGCGCGTTGATAAACCGCCCCGTCAGCATCAGCTCGGCGGCGACTGCGGTCCCGACGGCGCGCGGCAGATGATAGCTGACGCCCATGTCGCATGCGCTAAGGCCGATTCGGATGAATGCCGCGTTGAAGCGCGCCGATTCGCCGGCAATTCGCGCGTCGCATGCCAGCGCTAACGCGAAGCCGCCGCCGGCCGCGGGTCCTCGCACCGCCGCGATGAACGGCTGCGGCGCCCGGCGCATCGAGACCACCAAATCGCTCATGCGCCGCTGCGATTCAACCGTGTCGGTGGTCGAGGAGCCAAGCCCGGTCCCGCCGCGGTTCTGCTCCTTCAAATCCAGCCCGGCGCAGAAGGCGCGCCCGGCCCCGCGCATCACCACCACGCGGGTCTGTTTGTCGCCGGGGAGCCGTCGCAGGAAGTCCTCGAGCTCGGTCACCATCTGGCCGCTTAACGCGTTCAGATTGTGCGGACGATTGAAGGTCAGCCAGCAGACCGCCCCGTCATTTCTGGTCTCTATCGCTTCATAAGCCATCTGTTTGTTCTCCAGCATGGATTTTTATTGCTGCGCGCTTCGGCGTTTGTCCTGATGTTCTCTGGCGTCGCATCGCTGTTGCGGCCCGTTTGTGCGCTATGTTCCCTCAGCGCGGTGTTTTATGCCCCTTATTGTCCCTTGACATAACTGTGACCCAACCGGAATCTTTGCCTCATCCTCGATTCGCGGCGGCGCTTGCGCAATCTCGCTCGCGAGGTCAGCACGAGGTAAGGAGACGCGATGGCTGGAGACAGTGACATATTGACAATCGCCGAGTTGTCGCGGCATTTGCGGGTTCATCCCACCACCATTTATCGACTGCTTCGGCAGGGACGGATTCCCGGATTTCGGGTTGGCAGCGCGTGGCGATTCAACAAGTCTGCCATCGAAAAATGGGAACACACGCAGGGACCCATAACCGACTTCGACATTCCTCAGCGTGGACGTCGCTCGCGCACCGCAAAAGTCGCGCGTGGCAGAAAGTAGAGCGCAGAGCCGATGCGCTCTGCAAGCGCGGATTTCCGCGCCGCAGAGTGCTGCCTGGATCATCTTTCACTCATTTCTGTAATCAAAACCTCGGACGTGATTCCGCTCGAGCAAGATCCGCGCTTTCTCGGCTCGAGCCGCGCTCGTTGAAGAAGGCGTGATCGCCTCGCTCGCAGTGCCGTTTGACAACCGCGCGGCTAACCTAATAGCTAACTTTCAAACGAAGCTTGAGTGGAGTGACACGCGGCGATGCCGACCAAGTACACCGACGTTAAGGGCCACGCGACTTACTATTTCTATCACGGCGCAACTTGCCTGCCCGATGTGGTACCGGACCTGAGCCGCGGACGTGCGATTATTTTGATCCACGGCGCGGGCTCGAACGCGCATTCGTGGCATCGCCAGGTTGACGCGCTCGGCAAAAACCACAGCCCGGTCGCGCTCGATCTGCCCGGCCACGGCCGCTCCGCCGGAGTCGAGGGTCTGGCGACGGTGCAGGACTACGCCGATTTCGTCGCCGCGTTCATGGACGCGCTGAAATTGCGCTCGGCCGTAATCATGGGACATTCGATGGGCGGCGCGGTCGCGATGGAGATGGCGCTGCGGCATCCCGCGCGCGTGCAGGCGCTGGTCCTGGTCGCCACGGCGGCAAAGTTCAATCTGCCGCCTGCGTTGGTCGAGGGATTGCGCGCGGTGATGATGGGGCGCGCGCCGCAGAGCTTTACCACCGACGGCTACTCGCCCAAAACGATCAAGGAAAACTTCGACGTGATTCGCGAAGGCTGGATGGAGCAGATCCGAACCGACCCGCGCGTGCGCTACACCGACGTCGCCGCGTGCATGAAGGTCGATCTGCAGCGGCGCGATCGCGAAGATCGACAAGCCAACGCTGATCGTCGCCGGCGCCGATGATCTCGGGACTCCGCCCGCCGATGCAGAAATTATCCGCAGCAAAATCCGCGGCGCGAAGCTGGTAACGATTCCCGAAGCGGGCCACGTGATCGTCCATGAGCGCCCCGCCGAACTGCAGGCCGCCGTCGACTCCTTTTTCGCCGAGCTGAAGTAACGCGCGCTCAAGTAAGGACCTCGCCATGAGTCTTTCCCGAAAAACTGCAGTCGCCGGAGTGTTCGAGCATCCGACCCGCTTCGCTCCGGACAAGTCGATGTTCCAAATCATGGCCGAGAGCGTGCGCGGCGCGCTCGACGACGCCGGGCTCACGATCAAAGACGTTGATGGCCTCGCGACCACCGGCATGGGCATGGGCGGGATGGGGATAATCGGCTTCTGCGATTACCTGAATCTGACGCCCAACTACGTTGATTCGACCGCGATTGGAGGGTCGTCGTTCGTCGCGCATACCGCGCACGCCGCCGCCGCGATCGCCGCCGGGCTGTGCGAGGTATGCGTGGTCGTGTACGGCTCGACAGCGGCGTCGTCGCGATTCGCGATCGGAACCGGAGGCGCGGGAGGCTCGGGCGATCCGCCCGATCAGTACGACGCTCCCTTCGGCGTCACAACGGTCGGCGCATACGCGATGATCGCGCAGCGCCACATGCATGACTACGGCACCACCTCGGAGCAGCTCGCGGAGATCGCGGTCACGATGCGGCTGCATGCGTCGATGAATCCGGTGGCGAAATATCGCGACCCGATCACGGTCGAGGATGTGCTCGCCTCGCGCGTTATCTCGTCGCCGCTGCATCTGCTCGATTGCTGCATCATCTCCGACGGCGGCGGTGCTCTCGTTATCACCTCGGCCGAGCGCGCGAAGAGCCTCAAGAAGAAGCCGGTCTATATTCTCGGCGTCGGCGAGGCGGTGCGTCACGCGGCGCGCGGACAGCGCGACTACCTTGATATCGCGGCGGCGCAATCGGGCAAGCTCGCGTTCGAGCGCGCGGGCGTATCGCACAAAGATATCGACATGGCGATGATCTACGACTCGTTCACGATCACCGTGCTCTCGACGCTCGAGAACCTGGGCTTCTGCAAGCGCGGCGAGGGCGGCGCGTTCGTGAGCGGCGGCAGACTGCGCTATGACGGCGCGTTTCCGATCAACACCGACGGCGGCGGCCTGTCATCGAATCATCCGGGGATGCGCGGAATCTTCCTCGTGATCGAGGCGGCCAAACAACTACGCGGCGAATGCGGTCCGCGCCAGGTGAAAAATTGCAAAACCGCGCTGGTGCACGGCACCGGCGGAGCACTCGGCACGCGCCACTCGGGCGCAACGCTGATCCTCTCGAATCAATAGGTTACCGCCATGCCCGAGCAGAAAGAAAAAAAATACGCGAAGCCTCTGCCGCATCTCGATGAAGAAAACCGCCCGTGGTGGGAAGCGATGAAGCGCCACGAGCTGTATATTCAGAAGTGCCGCGATTGCGGCGATATCCGCTATTATCCGCGCGCGCTCTGCACGAGCTGCCTGTCGCCGCGCACCGAATGGATTCGCGCCAAGGGGCACGGCAAGGTCTATACCTTCACTACGACCTACCAGAATCAGGCCGCCGGATTTCGTGAATCGCTGCCCTATATCATGGCCTACGTTGAGCTAGACGAAGGGCTCAAGATGCTCACCAATCTGGTGGAATGCCGTCCGGAAGAGGTTAAAATAGGAATGCCCGTCGAGGTCGTATACGAGGATGTCACCCCCGAGGTGACGCTCGCGAAATTTCGCCCGGCGAGGTAAGGAACTAGCCGCTTGAGCACAACCCTTGATCTGCATTCGCATAGCGATGCGTCCGAAGACAGCCGCGCACCGGTAGAGGCGTACCTCAACTGGATCCGGCTTCGGCGCGCCGAACGTCCGATCGACGGAATCGTCCTGACGGAGCATCGCCAGTTCAACCGTGAGGCCGACTATCGCGCGCTCGAAGACCAGTTCGGCGTGATGGTCTTGCGCGCGTCGGAAGTCGAGACCAACTACGGCCACGTGCTGGTATTTGGCGTCAACGACGACATCCTGGCGCGCTTCGATTTCGCCAATATCCGGCTCGACGCTCAGACGCTCGTCGACGAAGTCGCGCGGCTCGGCGGAGTCGCGGTGCCGTGTCATCCGGGGCGCCCGAATATCGGGCTCTACGAGCACTACGCGACGCGGCCTCCGTTGGAAAATCTGGTCGCCGTCGAGGTGCTCAACGGCGGCTCGCGCAAGGGCGAAGACGAGCGCAGCGCGGAGCTGGTCGCGCGTTTCGGCTATCGTGCGGTGGGCGGATCGGACAGCCATCTGGTGAGCCTGATTGGCCTGTGCGCGACGCGTTTTGCGGCCGAGATTCGATCGATCGACGACCTGGTGCGCGAGCTCAAGACCGGCGCCTACGAGCCGGTGGATTTTCGTCCCAGGCGCAAACCGGTTGCGCATGCGGTGGCCGAGGAAACGAGATAAATCGCGATGGCTGTGGAATACGATCCGGCGCTGATCAACAAGGTTTTTGAAATCACCGATCCGGTTGCCGTCACGCGCGAGAAAATCGCGAAGTTCTGCGCCGCGATCGGCGAGACCAATCCGCTCTACACCGACGACGAAGCGGCGAAGAAAGGCCCCTTCGGCGGGGTAGTCGCACCGCCATCATTCGCCACGATGTTCCGCAACGGACGCCATTTTTTCGAGAACGTGCCGCGCTTCGGCCGTCGCGGCTTCGACGCCGGCAAGGACGTTGAATTTGTCGAGCCGATCCGGCCGGGCGACGCAGTCACGCTGAGCTCGGCGGTCAAGGAAATTTACGAAAAGACCGGACGCACCGGAACGATGGTGTTCGTGGTGATCCGCTCGACGCTTAAAAACCAGAAGGGCGAGGTCGTAGCGCATATCGACCATCGCTTCATGAACCGCCCGTAGCCATCGGCGCATCGCGACTCGAATCATGAAAAGTTTTGCGGACGTTACAATCGGCGACACGCTCGGACCGTCCGAGCAATTCGTGAGCAAGGATCAGTGCCGCGCATTCGCACGCGCGGGCGGACTCGAAGCGCCGCGCTTCATGGACGACGAAGGCGCCAAGAAAGAAGGGCTCCCCGGAATGATCCTGCCCGGCAACATGAGCCTGGGCCTGCTCTCGAAATTCGTGACCGACTGGATCGGCACCGAAGGCGGTGCCCGCCTCATCCGGATAAGCACGACCTACCGCGTGCCGGTGCAGCCCGACCACACGTTAACGCTGAACGGGTTCGTAACCCACTCGACGCCAGCGGAACGGACAGCGGAAATCGACGTCTGGATAGAAAACGAAGAAGCCGACCGACTCGTAACCGGCACCGCCACCGTCCAGTTCGACCAGTAGACGCTCGCCTCACGAATGAGATCTGCGCCAATTGAAATAGAACCTTATTTTGTAATTGAAAATATGCCGAAATTGCTTAACTTTTTTAAATCATAGTGTTTTCTGTCGTAGCATTTCTAGCCTTGGAGTGAGAAGATCAAAGGGTCGCCGATCAATGGAGGGGGAGAAATGGAAGACGCAAAACTAAATGTCGAGAAGAAGGTTGCGGCAGATTTTCGAGACATGGAGAAGGCGCTCGAGGCGCGCAATCCAGGCGTGTTGGAACTGCTACGAGTCTATGGAGGCTATGAGGCGGCAATCGTTCAAGCCGAATCTTACCTGGGATTGATAGATCTCGTGCCGCTCGTGGTGTCTTCGTCAACTGATTCCAATTCTTAAGCGCCTCGCTCAATGGAAAGGGGAATAAATGCCAACATGGGGGGAAGTGTTAAAGGAGCTTCAGCAGGTCAGCCAAGCAAATCAAGCACAGAAGCGGCCCGGGAGCAGTGTTCAGTCACCTTTTGACGTCGTTCGACGGAAATACCTAGAACGCGTATCTTCCATTACGGGGCGTCCAGTAATTCTGTACGCAACCGCTTGGACACAGGGAAAGGCGGGGACATTAGATCCCGACCTCGTGAGTATCGTCGCCGAGGATATCCAAGGACTGATGGAAGTTATGCATGGTGTCGCGGGAGGCAAGCTTGATATCATTCTGCATTCGCCGGGAGGGTCTCCTGAGGCGGCGGAATCAATCGTCTCGTATCTTCGATCAAAATTTACGGATGTGAGAATTTTCGTCCCGCATGCCGCGATGTCAGCAGCGACGATGTTGGCGTGCTCCGCAAATCGGATCGTCATGGGGAAGCATTCATATCTCGGCCCAATAGATCCTCAATTCATCATTCAGACCGAGCTCGGCCGCCGCATGGTTCCGGCACATGCCATACTTGAGCAGTTCGAGCTCGCGAAGAAGGAATGCGCAGCCAGTCAATCAGCTTTGCCCGCGTGGCTTCCCATGCTCAGGCAATACGGCCCGGCGTTATTGGTTCAATGCACGCTGGCTCGCAAGCTCGCGGAATCGCTCGTGTCGCAATGGCTTGAAAAGTACATGAGGACGGAACCCGACGGAGTGAATATCTCAGGGCCTGCGATCGCGGCCCAGCTTGCGGACCATTCTAAGTTCATGAGCCACTCGCGATTCATCGACCGAGCTGACGCGAAGAACCTTGGACTGTTAGTGATGGACCTTGAAGCCGATCAATTCTTGCAGGACGCTGTTCTCAGCGTATTTCACGCCGCCTCTCATACCTTTAATGGAACTCCATGCGTGAAGATCATCGAGAACCATCTCGGGAAGGCGTTCATCAAACAACAGCAGATCCTAACAATTCAGCAGCAGCAAGTTGTTGCACCCCTTCCGGCGAGTCCGGTTCCTCCATCAGTGCCGCCTACGCGGCCCTGATCCATAGTTCTGGTACGGAGTGGCTGCTCACGAACCTTGGCGCGAAAGGAATGGAACCGCAGTGATCCCGGAATGATTCTGCCGCGCAACATGAAGCTGGGGCTGCTCTCGAAATTCGTGACCGACTGGATGCCGAAAAGCGGAACCCATTGGTGGGGCGCGCCTGCGGCGCACCCGTCTCCCACGGGCGAGACGCCCGCGCCATTATTTCCCGTGCCTTGATCTGGTTATTCACTGCCAGGTTGGTTGCACTAATCGCTTCGCGGAGATCCTTCACCTGCGGCTCAGGATGACTAGACGGAGGGTTTGCGAGAAAATCGAGAGCCGTCTTCGAGTCGCGCGAAATTGCCGGCCGCGCAGGTCACAGCGCGCGGAGTTCGGAGGAGATATCGCGGCGCATCGCGAGGATCGCGGGCACCATCGCGCTGAGCAGTCCGATCGCGGCGGCGATTAGAAAGCTCTCGACCGCGACGATCGGTACCAGCCGCAGGATTTGTGCGAACGGGCCCAGCACCGCGCCCGCGTACGGAACCAATGCCAGCGCGACGTACGCCAACGCGCATCCCAGCGCGCCGCCGGCGCATCCGATGAGCGCGCCTTCGCCGAGCAGCATCACCATGATGATTCGCGAGGTGAACCCGAGCGAGCGCATCACCGCCAGCTCGCTTTTGCGCTCGCGCACCGCCATCGCGGCCGTGTTCGCGGCGACCATCCCGATCACGACGACGACGATGAATGCCAGAATCTTTACTCCGTCGAACAGCAGCCGAAACATCCGGAGCTGATTGAGCGCGAGCGTGATCTCGGATTCGGTGGTGGTCTCGAAGGCGGAATTGGCGAAGCGGGAATCGACCTCGTTGATAACCGCGGGAATCGAGTCCGAACTATCCACTTTGATGAAATAGAGAATGACCTGGCCGTGCACCGGCGAGGCTTGGTCAACAAAGTCGCGCCGCATGATGAGCGCATTGCCGGGACCCTTGCGGCCCAGCGCTCCGAGAATCTTGACCTCGAGCTTTCCCTCAACGCCGCTCAGCGTAATCGTGTCGCCGACTCTCCATCCAAAGCGCTTCATCATCGCGCGGTTGGCGATTCCTCCGGAGCGCACCTGCTGCAACTGCTCGACGACCGACCGCGAGACGCCCCAGTCGGGCCAGATCTCGCGGATCACATCCGGATCGACTCCCACGCCCGCGATCAGATCTGTCGTCTTGCCGTAGTTGCCGACCCATACCGCGTAACCGCTGACCGCCATGACATGCGGCATCGCACGGATGGTTGGCTCGTACGCGGCGGGAAGGGCGTAAAAGAATCCGGCCTTGTTGTGGACGATCACGCGCAGGTCGCTCGCTGAATCGTGCAGGATCTGATCGACCACCGCGGGCAGGCTGATGAGCGCGGCGAAGATAAAGATCGACACGCCGATCGAGAGCACGGTCAAAAGTGTGCGCCGCCGATTGCGCAGCAGGTTGCGGAAGATCAGGGGAAGATATTTCATCGGTGGCGCACGATGCGGCGGAGCAGCACCCTCACCCACGCGTCACGGCGATTGCAAAAAAGAGCAATCGCCGCGCCGCGTCGCCCTCTCCCGGAGGGAGAGGGTATTTCTGGTAACTCCTCAGTTGGTGTCATCCTAAGCCGCAGGCGAAGGATCTCCGCGAAGCGATTAGTGCAACCAACGCGGGTTCTCCGCACTAATTGCCAGCTCGTGCGGATGTCCCTACAGCAAGGCGCCGCGGAAGGGTTCGTCGCGCGGGGGCGGATATTGCAGCAGGTTGATTGCCCACCTGCGCGCTTGATGCAACGCGTCCTCAGCGCGGCGGAACGTGCGCTCCCGGTACATCACGCTCCACACGTACGCGTCGACCGACGGCTCGTCGCCCAGCGTCACATCGAGCATCCAGTCTTCGAGCCCGGGCCCGCAGATCAGAAGCCGCACCAGGCGGCCGTGGTCGAGGATTATTCCGCGCGCCTCGCGCGGGAGACGGAACTCGTCCTTGACGCGCTTGACCAGATGCGGCGGGTAATGCTCTTCCGTCATCGCGACGTAAACCCATTCGCCTTGCGCGGGATTGGCTTGGCGCGCGATGCGCAAATTGTTGTCGGTGAGGTCGTCCTTGGCGCGATCCTGATCGTAATCGCGCGCGACCTGGTAAAACGCCATCGCGACCGGCAGCTCCGGCATCTCGATCTCGGATTTTGCCTGCTTGGGTTTTTTGAAGGTGGTTTCGACCCACCAACGATTCTCGACGTTGGGTTTGTTCGCCATCGCGAATTGATTCTACGCCGCTTTCATGCGCCGTGCTCGCCGTGCCGACGCCGCTCGCGACGTATTAGCGGTGCGTGTCCGCCGCTTGCGCGATCCGCGGGCCGGTGCGCGGCGCGCCTTGCGCGCGGTCCGCAGTCCGGTAACCATCCGGCGCATGAAGGCGTCGGCCTTGCGCTCGGCGTCGGTCCAGAACAGGTAATGACCCATCTCGTGATAGATCATCTGCACCCACATCCGCTCGCTGTTATGGATTCGGCCGCGTTTCCAGTTTTCCGGATGCACCAGATGAATCCGGCCGTCCTCATAAGTTTTGCCGGCGGCCCTGCCCCAATCGATATACTCGAACCACGAAATTCGCGGACGCCGCACCGCGAAGTAGCGGCACAGGCGCGCGACGGCGCGGTTGAACGACGCCTTGCGATGCGTGTGGAAGAACTCGACCAGTTCACGGTCGATTGAGCGCCGATGAATTTTCGGCGGGACCATCATTCGCACGGCCGGACCTCCGGGAAGCGAGAGGGAAGTGTCCAAATCATACGAAGCGCGCGCGCGGACAGTCAACGCGGGAACCAAAAATAGCCTAAGTAGCTGAAATCGCTCGAGTATTTCTCAGATGCACCCACGGCCGCGAGGATCGCGGCGCGGCTTTTAGACGATCGCACCGGACTCCTTGAGCCGCGCGATCTCGCTCCCACGTCAGGCCGACCTCGAGCGCGACTTCCTCGGTATGCGCGCCGAGCTCGGGAGCCGCGCGATGCGCTCGCGGAGCTACGTCGCCGAAATGCACAGGACTGTTCACGATTCGAGCGCCGGGAAACGCGGGGTGATCGACTTCGGCGAACGCGCCGATCGCATGCGCCTGCGGATCGCGCAGAACTTCGGCCCCGGTATGAACGGGCGCCCAGATGAGCTCGTGACGATCGAAAATCGGCGCCCATTCGTCGCGAGTGCGCGTGGCGACGGCCGCGTCGATCTCGGCGGTCATCGCTGGCGCAGTTCTGTGCGCGCGCCGAACCGTCGGCGAAGCGCGGATCATTCTTCCATTCGGGATGGCCCAGCGCGGCGCAGAACTGCGCCCAGAAGCGGTCGGCCTGGATCAGCACGAAGTAGATCCACTTCCCGTCCTTGCACGCATACGAGCTCCACAGCGGATTGATCCGCTGGTCGCGGCTCTCGCTCGCGGGACTCGTGCCGGTCATCAGGCCGACGGTCAGGTCGCTCGCGTTCATCCACAGGCCCATCGAGAACAGCGAGATTCGCACCTCGCGGCCGCGGCCGGTGCGGGTGCGCGCGAGTAGCGCCGCCGAGATCGCGCCGGCAAGTCCGAGCCCGACCGCGTGATCGATCATCGCGGGACGCTGCGCCGGTGGCGGCGCACCCGGCTCCTGGATCGTCGCCATCAGGCCCGAGCGCGCCCACGCTGCCGCGTAGTCGTACGCGGGGCGATCGCGGTCGGGTCCGCGATGCCCGTAGCCGTTGAGCGAGGCGTAGATCAGGCGCGGGTTGCGCGCGGCGAGCGCCTCGTAGCCGAGCTTCATCCGCTCCAGCGCTTCCAGGCGCAGGCTGGTGACGAACACGTCGGCGCGGTCGATTATCTTGAGTGCGAACTCGAGCCCGTCGGGTTTGCGCACGTCGACCGCAACCGAACGCTTGTTGCGGTTCTCGAGCTCGTAGGGCGGACGCACGCGGAGCTTGGGATCGTTCATCGCGCGGCTGGTTGCTCCGCGAATCGGATCGCCGCCGTCTGGGTTCTCGAGCTTGATCGCGTCCGCGCCCCAATCGGCCAGCACCGCGGCGGTCGACGGTCCCGCGACCCACATCGCAAGCTCCACGACCTTGATACCGGAAAGAGGACGATCGTCCATCGCGCCAACTACCTCTCGCGTAGATCACCGTCACGCGAATTTTCGCGTGCGAAAAAAATGAAATCGCTGGCCGAATTGCTAGCAGGTATTCGCCCGGGATTGAAAGCGTCGCGCGCGATCAGCGCGCTTATCTGCCTTGCCGCAGCGGACGGATTCGCGCCTTGCGCCGGCGCCTGACGCGATTGACGGTCAAGCGCTGCACGCGGCTGGCTTCCTTGAGCCGCAATCTGAGCGGCGCCACGCGAGCGGCGTTGCTGTCGCCGGAGACGAGCGCGCGCAGGCGCCATCTTAGAGCCTCGGCGTCGATCCCGAGCGCGTCGCACACGTTCTCGAACGCGAGCGGACACTTCGCGCCCTGCGCAAAGATCCAGCTCCACGCCTCGGCGAACGGGCCGCGCTTGCGCGCGGATTCCGAATGATGGAAATCCTGCACGATATTGATCGCATCGGCCAGCACCGCCAGCATCAGGCGCTGTTCGCTCGAAAGCGATCGCGTACCAATCAGTTCGAAGAATTGGCTGCGCAGAATTACGTCGGGGAAAGGGCGCGCATCGGCGCGTGGCATCGAGGTTTCGGACGGGAGCATCTTCCTTCGACCTCCGCCGCGAAACCTTCAAAACTATCCGGAGCTTCGCGGCATATTCTCAAACACAGTCACAGACATCCTAATCCTGCCACTCGCCCGCGCTTATCCTGCTGGACGGCAAGACGAAGTTAGAGCGATCGTAATCGGCATGCAAGCGAAATCGTGATCGCATCCGACGACGCAAAATCCACTGCATAAGTAGCGTTACCATAGCCAATCTTTAAGATAAGTTAGCTTTAATGAATTGAGCGCTGAGGCGCGGTCGCCGATGCGCCCTTCGAAGCGTTTCTGCTATACTCCGATGAGTCAGCGCGCCGCGGCGAGCGACGCCAACTCAACAACTCTCGCTTTTCCTTACGGGCGCGGGCCGCCCGTCATAACGGCCCGGGAGAATCGACGATGGCTGATTTTTATAGCAAGGAAACTTCCAAGCATCTGCGCAAACTCCGGCAAATGGCGCCCGACATGTTCAAGGGCTTCCTCGACTTCGACCAGGTCGTTTTCAAAGACGGCGCGATCCCTTCGAAAACCAAGGAGCTGATGGCGATAACCGCGGCGCATGTCACGCAGTGCCCGTGGTGTATCGAGGCGCACGTCACGCGCGCGAAAGAGAAGGGATGCACCGACGAGGAAATCGCCGAGGCGGTGTGGGTGGCGGCTGCGATGCGCGCGGGAGCGGCGTTCAGCCACGGCGCGATCGCGATGTCGGTAACCGAAGAACACAAGCATTAGACGCGGCCGTCGCGCCGAGCGGAATTTTCAGGCAGCATTATCGAATGGATCAGCAGGCAGCTTCGGGACGTAGAACCCGCGCGGTTGAAATCGGCGCGATCAGGGTGGGCGGCGGAAATCCGGTCGTCGTGCAATCGATGTGCGCGACGCGCACGATCGACATAGATCTGACCGTCGCGCAGGCGCATCAACTCGCCGATGCGGGCGCGGGAATCGTGCGGATCGCGATGGACTCGGACAAGGAGATCCCCGCGATCAAGGAAATCCGCAAGCAGACGGCGGGCATCAACCTCTCGGTGGATTTGCAGGAGAACTATCGCATCGCCGATCGCGTCGCGCCGTACGTGGACAAGATCCGCTACAACCCCGGCCATCTGCATCATATCGAGAAGAAGAAAACCATCGAGCAGAAAGTGAAGTGGCTGGTCGAAGTCGCGCGCGACAACAACGTCGCGATTCGGATCGGCGTTAATTGCGGCTCGGTCGCACCCGCGTTCCTGGAAAAATTTCCCGGCGATCAATTGGGCGCGATCGTCGAGTCGGCGGCCTACCACTGCGACCTGATGGACGAGCTTGGCTTCACGCGTTTTGTCGTGTCGCTCAAGGACTCCGAGCCGCAAAAGGTAATCGACGCCAATCGCCGCTTCGCCCAGCGTCGTCCCGACGTGCCGATTCATCTCGGAGTGACGGAGGCTGGACTTCCGCCCGACGGCATCATCAAGACCCGACTCGCGTTCGAGAAGCTGCTCGCGCAGGGAATCGGCGAGACGATTCGCGTCTCGCTGACACTGCCCAACGAGCGCAAGCACGAAGAAGTGCTGGTCGGCCACAAGATTATCGGCGACGTGCAGGCCGGCCGCTTCATCTCGGTGCCGGAATTCGGCAAGGGCCTCAACATCATCTCGTGTCCGTCATGCTCGCGGGTCGAGAACGAGAAATTCGTCGAGCTGGCCCAGCAGGTCAAGGTGCTGAGCGAGTACGCGTCGAAGCATCGCATCACGATCGCCGTAATGGGATGCCGCGTGAACGGCCCGGGCGAGACCGACGACGCCGATCTGGGTCTATGGTGCGGGCCGACGACGGTAAACCTGAAGAAAAAAGACAAGAAGGTCGGCTTCTTCAGCTACGACGACGTGCTGCCGCGGCTCAAGATCGAGCTGGACAAGCTGATCGCGCTTCGCACCGACGCCTCGGCGAACTAATCCTGCCTGATCGCGCTGCTCACGCGCGTACCACGCGTAAGCGGAGATGCCGCTCGAAGGGATCGAAGTCACGATCGCAATGCAGCAACTCGTGCCCTTCGACGATACAGAACGTCGCGATTAGCGTGTCGATAGTGGTGCGGACCGTCGCTCCGCAGGCGCGAAGCTTGCGGTGATTCTGCACCGCCGCGATCGCGATCTCGCGGCCCGCCATCGGACGGCATTCGAGTGCGTCGAGCTGTCCAAGCGCCCGGTGAAAATCGAGATCGGAACGAAATCCCTGCAGAACCTCGGCAAGGATTAGGTCGCCGATCAGCAGCTCCTCGGCTCCGAGCAGACGGTTGAGCAGGTCGGTCTCGGCGGTCGCCCGGCCGTTGAAGTAGTTAATCCAGACCGAGGAATCGACCACGATCATCGCTTCGGAAAGCGGTCACGCCGCATCGCCTTCAGATCGCCTTCCCATTTGAGCTTGCCGCGGAGACCCTCGGATTCGCTCCTGTTGCTTTAGCCTCACCAGGAGCCGCAACGCGCTTTCCACCGCCTCGCGCTTGGTGGCCGCGCCCGAAACACGCATCGCCTGCTCCATCAACTCGTCATCGATTACGATATTAGTCCGCATGGCTTCGCTCTCGATGTGTATGCTACGTCGCTATCATACACATTACTAGCCTATTCATTCCCGCGCCCTTCGGCAGGCTCAGGGCAGGCTCCGGCTGGTGCACGAGAGAAATCCCCGGACGAGAGGCCGCTGCTTGAGTTGTGGGCTTGGAGCATGGACGCCTCGGGATTCCTCGCCTATGGCTCGGAATGACGGATGTAGGCTCGATGCATGAGTATCGTAGTCTCCGCCGAGCCCTCGACTCGTCATTTCGAGCCCAAGGCGAGGAATCCCGAGGCGTTCGCGCACTCACTTGCGAGTTGCATAGAGGCCGGCGGCCGAGCACGGGATTCCTCACGCACGGCAGCCACGCGCGCGGGAATGACACCTTGGCGAATTCGGCCCGCTAGCGCGCTTTGCGCGCTGAGAGCAGGAAGTGCTTGGCTGTGAACGACAATGGATGCCCCGAATCGAGCCGCGCCTGAAGCTTTTCGAGCGCGCCGCGATGCCGTGCGACTGAAAATCCTTCGACGACCCAAGGGACGTTGACGAGAAAATAGACCAGCGCGCCGACATCGGCAAAACCCGTTCTCACTTCGCATTCGCGGATATCAAGAACATTTAGTCCGCAAGCTTCGGCGCTGCGCGCTACATTCTGAGCATTGTGCTCGGGCCACTTGGGATGGCTGCCAAAAATTTCCATGAGGTCGGCGAGCGAATCGCCCGCGACTTGTTGGGTCAGGAAGCGCCCGCCCGGCGTTAAGATGCGCGCAACCTCCGGCAGGCCCAGAGGACCGCCATGGCGATTAAGGACCAGCTCGACAGTTTCATTTCCAAGCGGAAACCGTTCTCCCCCGTCGTCCAGGCCGAGCACCGTGACGCCCAGCGGAGTAAGGCACTTGCGAGCTTCGATGACATTGGGCGGCCATGCTTCGAGCGCAACGGTACGCGGCGTTAACGGAGCGAGCGACTCCAAAACCTCACCACCGCCGGTATGGATGTCGGCAAGCGACGCCGCCTGCGCGACGAGCTCGCGGGCCAATGCCATGTAATCCCATGACATTTCATCGGTTCGCATCCGCTCCCGGATATAGGAGAAATCCCACCCCTTGAAAGGGGCGGTCTCGTCCGCAAGCCATTGCTCATACAACGCGGCGCTCATCGATCTTCTTCTGGACCGGCTGGTTAGACTACTTGGCGGAAGGCCATTGCCGGGACGACGCGCATTGCCTGCATCACGGGAATGATCGCGCTGGCGATACTCACTATCAGGGCCACAATGATCGCCGCGATCGCGGTCTCGGGGCGCACCTGGATGTAGCCGAGGAGGCCGGTTATTTCGCCGAGACGAACGCCGTGGCCGAAATAGTACAATGCGCACGCGGCGCCGATCACTGCTCCGGCGAGGCCGATCATCGCCGCTTCGGAGAACAAGAGAATCCCAATGTGCGATCTCGTGAATCCTAGCGCGCGCATCACCGCGACTTCGCCAATCCGGTCGCGCACCATCATCGCCATCGAATTTCCTGCGATCAGCAACACGGTCAACAGCACGACGATGCACAGGCTATAGATAATCGTGCGGATGTTTCCGATCGCGCTAACGACGTTGGCAACCGAATTCGATTCGGTCGTGGTTTCGGTTTCCGCGTCGGAATTGTGGAAATTATCGTCAATCTCGGTTGCCACCTGGCCCATGTTCTCGGTCTGGTCCACGCGAACCAGCAGGAACGACGCCCGGTCCTGAATATTCGCGCCGTAAACTTTATTCACCGCATCGTCGAACATCCGGCGGTCGAAGAGAAAGGCGTGCGACATATATTCATTGGGAAACACGACCAGCGGGATGAATGTCAGCGTGAGCCGGGAATCGCCGGGATTAGAAAGGGTGACCGGCTGTCCAAGTTTCCAGCCATACTCGTCCATCAGCGCGTATCCGATCATCGCATAGCGCCGGTCGGTCAGTAGCTTCTTCGCCAGATCCGCGGGCACCTGGTAGTCACTGCTCGCGGTTACGTTTGTGATATCCGGGGTTACTCCATAGGTGATGATGGGACTTTTGGGATCGCGATAGATCGCTCCCCATAAAATCTCCGGCGCGCATCCGAGTACATGCGGAAGCTTTTTGATTGGACCGCAATAGCGCGCGGGCAGGTTATTGTTATTACGCTCGGTGACCACCAGGCGCAGCCCCTTGGATGCGTTGGCGGCAATTCGATCCATCGACCACGGCACCGCGACCAGCACCGTGTATATAAACACCGCGACGGCGAACGTCAGCGCGGTCAGGATCGTGCGCCGAAGCTGGCGGCGCATGTTCCGAAACGCGATGGTTAGAAGCTTCCCGATCATCTTCGACCTCGGTAGCTCACGCCTCTCTGAGTGCCCCAATAATCTCCTGGCGTGACGCGCGCAGCGCCGGCATCAGGCCGCCTACGATCCCGATGATAGTTGCCACGATGATTCCGGCCGCGAATGCCCCGATGGTCGGCCGATAGGAGAAGAACATCGCGCCCACGGTCATCGAGCGGCTGGTCAATCCTGTCGCCCACGCCACGATGATCGAGAGCACGACGCCGGTTGCGCCGCCGGCGATTCCGAGCAGCGCGCTTTCGATCACAAAGCTGCCCAGTATATTTGCGCGCGAGAAACCGAGCACCCGCAGCACACCGATTTCGCGTCCGCGCCGCGTCACCGCGGTGTACATCGTATTCATCCCGCCGAAGATGGCGCCGATCGCGAGCGCCAGGGCTACGATCAATCCGAGGTTCCTCAGTTGCGCGACTACTTTGATCTGCGCGGCGTAGTATTCAGCCTCATTTTCCGCGTCGACGCTCAAACGGCCATCGGATTTGATCGCATTTTGAAAGTCGGCGCTTCGGCCGGGTTTCAGCACCACGTGCAGCGCCGTCGAGCCGCCGGGATCCCAATGGCGATCGTTGATGAGATCTTCGATATCAGTCCAGATTTCCGATTCGCGTTCGCTGTCGTTGTCGGAGAAAACCCCGACAATTTTCCAGTCGCGATGGCTGTAGTGAAACGTCGTGCCTGGCGCCAGGTAAGGAAAGCGCGCGAAGAGCTTGCGTCCGATCACCCATTCTCCATCGCCCCGCACCGGCCAGTGACCTTCGACGATGCGCAGGTTCGGATGAACTTCGTATGCGATCGGTTCCACGCCGCGCAGAATCGCGAACTCCTTGGCGCCCTTGGTGCGGCTGATATTCACGCCCGCGATGGTCTCGCGCGAGACTAGAGGATGATGTCCAGCGTCAGTCGCGATTTCGGGCCGCACTCTTAGAATCTCGGTCGAGGGATGCGGAACGAAGCTCTGGTTCTCGCTGGTCGCGCCGCGCGCCAGGATGATCCAGTTGCTATTCTGGCCGGCGTTGGACAGCGCCTGCCTCAGGCCCGCGATAAATCCGAACACGATCACGAAAATCATCGAGACCAGCGCGACGCCGAGCACCGTCATGACCGAAGTGACGCGCCGTTCCACAAGGCTGCGGAAATTGTAGCGAAGCGGAATCATCGCGGCCCCCCGCCGAATTACCCAGCAAATGGCTAATGGAAATGAGACCTCCAGCTAACACGAAGGAGGGGGCAAATGGAACGGAGGGGTCTCTTTAGCGCGTGAGGGCGGGGCGCTTGGCCGGTTGCGGGCGCAGCAGCTCGGCGCGGGCGAGGCTTACGCGGAATGGAGATTTGAGCGCCGACATGATTTCTGAAATTGATTTGTTGAGCTTGGGATGAATCAGCGCGGGCGCGAGCTCGCTCATCGGGGCGAGGACGAACAGGCGCTCATGCAGGCGCGGATGCGGGACGGTCAGGACGCGCGAATCGATAATCTCCTTGTTGAAGAACAGGAGATCGAGATCGATCACGCGCGGACGGTATTTTCCGCGCGGCGGCTTTTTGCCGCGCACGCGCTTGCGGCCCATGACGCGCTCGATCGCGAGCAGCTTGCGCATCATCACGTCGGCGGTAATTTCGGTTTCGACCTCGATCACGCCGTTTAGGAATGGACCCTTGACCTCGCCGACTGGCTCGGTCTCGTAGATCGAGGATTGGCGCACGAGCCTGGTCTCGGGAATCTGCGCGATCCGCGCGATTGCCTCCCGATAATTGGCGGCCCGGTCGCCGAGGTTAGTACCTATTCCGATGAAAGCCCGATTGGGCATTCCCTACCGTTACATCCGAAGCGCTTTGATTCTGGTTACCGCCTCTCGCAATCGTTCGCTCGACACGGTCAGTGAAAAGCGAACGAACCCCTCGCCACCCCTGCCGAATCCTGAACCAGGCGTGATCGCCACACCCGCCTCTTTCAGAACGCGCTCGGTAAACGAAACCGAGGTATAACCTTTTGGAACTTCCGCCCAGACATAGAAGGTCGCGCGCGGGAGCTCGCACTTGAGACCCATCGCGCGCAGCGCGCCGACCAGCAGATCGCGCCGCTCCTTGTAGATTGCGCAATACTCGGCGAGCTTGTCGCCGTCTCCGCCCTCGAGCGCCGTGATCGCGGCCTCCTGCACAGCCTGGAAGACTCCGGAATCGACGTTGGTTTTCACTTTACCCAGCGCCGCGACCAGTTGAGGGTTGCCGATCGCGAAGCCGCATCGCCATCCGGTCATCGAGAATGTTTTCGACAGCGAATGGAACTCGATTGCGCACTCGCGTGAATCTTTCGCGTCGAACACGGTCGGCGCGCGGTAGCCGTCGTACGCAATTTCAGAATAGGCGCTGTCGTGCGCAAGAATGATGTCGTGTTTCAGGCAGAACCTGACCGCGCTGTCGAAGAACGCCGTATCGACGGTCGCCGCGGTGGGATTATTTGGATAGTTGAGCCACAAGAGACGGGCGCGGCGCGCGACTTCGTCGGGAATCGAAGCGAAATCCGGAACGAACCCATTTTCCTTCTTGAGCGGCAGGAAATAAGGCTCGCCGCCATTGAAAACGCATCCCGAGTAATAGACCGGATAGCCGGGATCGGGGATCAGCACGATATCGCCCGGATCGACGACGGCGGTCGCGAAATTCGCGATACCTTCCTTCGATCCGATGAGTGCGCAGACCTCGCGCGCCGGGTCAAAGCGATGGCCGAAGCGGCGCTCGAACCACCCGGCGGCGGCGCGGCGATACTCCTCGAGGCCTTCGTAGTCGGGATAGCGATGATTCTTCGGGAGATCAGCCGCGCGCTTAAGGCTCTCCACAATATGTTGTGGTGTGCGGAGGTCAGGGTCACCGATTCCGAGGCTGATCACGTCGACGCCCTTGGCTGCGACTTCCTTTTTTAGCCGATCCAATTCAGCGAACAGGTACGGCGGAAGAAGTCCCAGTCTGGTGGCGGTCTTTATCTGCACCTTAAGGCCAAAAATCCGATTTCTGCGGTCATCACGTAACTACCATACTTCACACCGGTCTGAAACTGGGTTGGACCCGAATTTGCCCACAGGGCACGCGCAATCCACAAGCCGCCTGCGACGGCTCGCGCACTCCGATCCTGTGGATTGATCTGCGTCCCGTTGCAAAGTCTTCTGAGGAGAGCGAGGTGGTATTCATCATCGCGGCAGGGAGATTTCCTCAACCTCCAGTTTCAATAAAACCCTTGTCTCCGTTGGATGAAATGGTTGTCAAGAGAGAATTTTCTACCGCTCCGTGAGCCCTTTCGAACAGGCTTTCCATTACCTTTACTTGATTTGCAACATTCGCAGTGTTAGACAAATTAACATTCAGGCGCTGGAACTGCGCGCGCACTTCAGAGTAAGCAAGTATCTCCAAGCGTCGATACTTGTGTTCGGGAACGCGTGGGTCGGGGAAGGGCCATGACTGGAGAGCTTCGACCGAGTACGCGGTTCATCTCAAGGCCGCGTGCGGTCGCAGTTTGACCGCAAGTAGCACAGATGAACCGGATATTCCTGCCCTTGGCGGCCGTCTTGTTGGTTACAGGCGTGACCGTGATCGCTTTCTCCCAGCGTCCGTGGCTGCCGCGGATGGATGTCGTACAGCCAATACCGTTCAGCCATCGGATTCACGCCGGGGTGAACAAAATTCCCTGCCAGTATTGCCATGAGTACGCCCGCCGCTCCGAAAACGCCGGCATCCCGCCGGTCGAGCGATGCGTAGGATGCCACGGCAGCGGCATCGTGGGCGGAATCCAGCCGGTTACGCGAGCGTGGAACAACCACGCGCAGCCGCCGTTCGAAATTCGATGGAACCGGGTCTATACGTTGCCCGATTTCGTAAAGTTTACGCATCGCCCGCATATCCATGCCGGAATCAAATGCCAGCAATGCCACGGCGATGTTCAGAACATGGATCGAGTCGTGCCGGTTAAGGAAATCAACATGGGCTTTTGCGTCCAATGTCATACGCAGCGAAAGGCAAGCCTCGACTGCGTGTCGTGTCATCACTGAGAGAGGAGCGAGATGCCTGAGGGTCTGTCGAGGCGGTCTTTTATCAAGCTGGCCGCGGCCGCAAGCGCCGCCGCCGCGGTTCCCGGATGCGAGCCCGCCGCGCGCAAGCTTATTCCCTACGTCGTTCCCGATGAGAACGTCCTGCCCGGGATGCCTAGCTACTACGCGACGACGTGCGCGGAGTGCTCCGCAGGATGCGGCATTATCGCCACGGTGCGCGAGGGCCGCGTCACGACTTTGGCGGGTAATCCCGCCGATCCGATCGGCGCGGGTGCTATCTGCGCCAGAGGGCAGGGCGCGCTTCAAGGATTGTACAATCCGGACCGGCTGACCGATCCGATGCTGCGCGGCGACGGCGGCAAGCTCACCAAAATCTCGTGGGATGCGGCCGAAAAGTTGCTGACCGATCATCTTGGCGCCGCGGCGAAGGCCGGACCGAACCGGGTCGCGTTTCTGGGAGCTCCGCAAGGTCCCAGCTTTGCGAAGATCACGCAGGCATTCCTTGGTGCGTACGGATCGAACCGCGCGATTTTCTACGAGCCGCTCGAAAACGAAGCCGCGCGCAACGCCGCCCAGACCCTGTTCGGACGCCGCGACTTGCCGATCTATAAAATCGACCAGGCGGAAACCCTGATCTCTTTCAGTTCCGATTTCCTGGAGACCGGATCCTCGCCGGTCGAGCTCGCGCGGCAGTACGCGGATTTTCGCGCGCCCAGAACCCGCCGCGGACAGCTGACTATCGGCTATTCGTTCTACGTCGGTCCGCGCATGAGCATGTCCGCCGCCAAGTGCGACGACTGGATCCCCTCAGCACCCGGAGCCGAGGCGCAAATCGCCTGGAGCGTGCTGCATGTTCTGGTCGCTCAGCGCTGGATTGCGCAGAACTCGGGCCTCGACCTCAATGCGCTGACCACGATCGTATCGGCGTACGAACCAGCCGCGGTCAGCCAGCGCACCGGCGTTCCGGCAGAGAAGATCAATGCGATGGGCGAGGCCTTCGGCAAGGCCGACGGCGCGGTCGCGATCGCCTCTGGCGACGATGAGGCGCTGCATCTGGCCGCGTATATCCTCAACGCCGCGACGGGGAATATCGGCCGTACGATGCTGTTCCTCGACGGCGCTGAGGCCGAGCCCGTCACCTCCGCGAGCGACTTGAGCGCCGCGATGTCCGCGATGCGCGACGGCAAGGTCGATGTCGCGGTGATCAATGGAACGAACCCAGTTTTCACGATGCCGCCGACGATGCGCGCGGCCGAATCGCTGCAGCGGGTTGGCTTCGTGGTGTGGATGGGAACCGTGCCGGACGAGACCGCCAACATGGCGAGCCTGCTCCTGCCAGCGCATCATCCGCTCGAGCAGTGGCGCGATACCGCTCCGCGTCCGGGAGTCCGCGGTCTGGGACAGCCTGTCATGCAGCCGGTCTTCGCGAGCCGCGCGGCCGGCGACATCATGCTGGCCGCGGCCGCGAAAGCGCCGCAAGCGAAAATTCCGTGGCCGACCTCTGCCGACGCGGTCAAGGCCGAATGGCTCGCGCTGGCTCCTCAAGGTGCGAGCCAAGACGCTCAAATCGAATTCTGGACCAAGGTGCGGCGCGAGGGCGGCCTTTATAACGAAGCCAAGCCGGTCGCGGTCAAGCTCTCGACGGCGTCGCTCAAAACTCCGCCGCCGGGAGATGGCGTATCTCCGGGGCTCACCTTCGTCGCGTTTCCGCACATTTTCCTTTACGACGGACGCGGCGCCGACAAGCCGTGGCTCCAGGAAATCCCCGAGCCGGTCAATCAGATCGTTTGGGATAGCTGGGCGGAGATACATCCTGCGACCGCCTCGAAGCTCGGGATCGCGAAGGACGAGCTCGTCGAGTTGCGCACCGAGCACGGCGCGATCGAGGTGCCGGCGCTGATCTCGACCAACGTTCATCCGGGCGCGATTGTCGTTCCTCTCGGACAGGGGCATAGCGCGTACGGTCGCTATGCGAAAGATGTCGGCGCGAATCCATGGACGATTCTCGCCGAGGGCTCGCTGCGGATCGCGGTGACCGCAAAAGGCACTGGACGCAGTCGCAAGCTCGTCTCGCCGCTGGGCAAGAGCGACATGCTCGGACGCTCGATCGTCGAAGCGATGAGCCTCGACGAACTCCGCCACGGCGAGCCGCCGGAAGCTCCGCTCGCGCCGGAGCCGTACGAGATGTACCCGCCGTTTCCCTATCCGAATCACAAATGGGGCATGACGATCGACGTCAACTCCTGCACCGGATGCAGCGCGTGCGTGGCGGCGTGTTACGCAGAGAACAATCTGCCGTTCGTCGGCAAAGAGTTGGTCGATCAAGGACGGATCATGTCGTGGATTCGGATCGAGCGGTTCTTTCCCGAAGACAAGGACAACGCGCCCAATCTGTATCTGGCGCCGATGCTCTGCCAGCAGTGCAATCATGCGCCGTGCGAGCCGGTCTGTCCGGTGTTCGCCTCCTATCACACGCAGGAGGGGCTGAACGGCCAAGTCTATAACCGCTGCGTCGGAACCAGGTATTGCGAGAACAATTGTCCCTATAAAGTGCGTCGCTTCAACTGGTTCGTTCCGGAGTGGCCGGAGCCGCTCAATCTCCAACTAAATCCCGACGTGACGATCCGCGGCGCCGGCGTGATGGAGAAATGCACCTTCTGCATCCAGCGGATCCAGCACGCTGAGATCAATGCGCGTGACGACGAGCGCGCGCTGAAGGACGGCGAGATCGTTACCGCGTGCCAGGGCGCCTGTCCGGCTCGGGCGATCACGTTCGGCGACATGAACGACAAGCAGAGCGCGATGATGCGGCGGCGCGACGATAACAAGCCGCGCAATTACCTGATGCTGGAAGAACTCAACACCCAGCCCGCGATCGTTTATCTGCGCGACCTCTATCGCGTGAAAGGAAAGGCGTAAGTGGCAGCCGCAGTTCAAGAACCGACCACGCCGACCTTCCGCGATATCGACCGCGGCGTGCTCCGGGTGATGGATTTCCCGGGCACGGCCTATTGGATCTGGATCGCGTTCTGCTTCTCGCTGGTCACGATCGCGGTGATCCTTTGGACCCGGCAGATTTACACCGGCCTTGGAGTTACCGGACTTCGCCAGCCAGTGATGTGGGCGGTCTATATCACGAACTTCGTGTTCTGGGTCGGAATCGCGCACTCGGGCACGCTGATCTCGGCGATCCTTTACCTGTTTCGCACGCGGTGGCGCACCGCGGTCTACCGCGCCGCCGAGACGATGACGCTGTTCGCGGTTCTGACCGCCGGCCTGATGCCGCTGTTTCATCTCGGCCGCGTATGGTTTGCCTACTGGCTGCTGCCTTATCCGAACGAGCGGTTCCTGCAGCCCGACTTCCGCTCGCCCCTGGTGTGGGACGCGTTCGCGGTCTCGACCTACCTGACGATCAGCGCGCTGTTCCTGTTCATGGGTTTGATTCCCGACGTCGCCAACGCGCGCGAGCATTCAACCGGATGGCGCCGGACGTTCTATGGGATCCTGTCGCTCGGATGGCAGGGGACCGACCGCCAGTGGCATCACTTCGCTATGGCGTATCTGCTAATGGCCGGACTTGCGACTCCGCTGGTCGTCTCGGTGCATAGCGTGGTGTCGTGGGACTTCGCGATGGCGCAGTTGCCCGGATGGCACAGCACGATCTTTGCGCCGTACTTCGTCGCGGGTGCGATTTTCTCGGGCGTCGCGATGGTGATCACGCTGCTCATCCCGATGCGCAAGTGGCTGCATATCGAAGATCTGGTCACGCCGTGGCACATGGACAACCTGGCAAAGATCGTCCTGCTGACCTCGCTGGTCGTGACCTACTCGTATGCGACCGAGTCGTTCATGGTCTGGTACTCGGGCGACAAGATCGAGCAGATGACTTTCCACATGCGCTACTTCGGGCCGTGGGGCTGGATCTTCTGGGTGATGATCCTGTGCAACTGCCTGATTCCGCTGCTGCTGTTCTCGCCGCGGATCCGCGTGAACATGACCGTGCTGTGGATCATCTCGATCTTCGTCAATATCGGGATGTGGCTCGAACGGTTTGACATTATCGCGGGTTCTCTGACCACGAATTTCAATCCCGCGCAGTGGCATTTCTATACGCCGTCGATCACGGAAATCATGATCACGGTGGGCAGCTTCGCGTGGTTTTTGGGTTTGTTCTCGCTGTTTGCGAAATTTGTGCCGATTATCTCGATGACCGAGCTGAAGGAGGGCATCCAGTTCCTGCGTCAGGCGGTCAAAAAAGGTTCGTCAAGCGCGGCATGAACAGGGCATTGGCAGAGCGATGGAAATAATCGGTTCATTTGCAGACGAGCACCTCTGCGTGCGGGGAATCGAGGATCTCCACGAGGCCCAAGTGCGCGATTTCCGCGTCTTCTACCCGTTTCCGAGCCACGCAATCGAGCACGCGATGCACAAGCCCAAGAGCCGGGTACGCGCGGTCGTGCTGACGGGCGGAATCCTAGGCGTGCTGACGGGACTTGCGGTAACGATCGGAACCTCGTGGGAATGGAACCTGGTGGCCGGTGGCAAACCAATAATCTCGTGGCCGCCGTTTATCATCATCTGTTTTGAGCTGATGATTCTGCTCGGCGGAATCTCCGCACTCGTGAGCTTTCTGATCAACGCCAGACTTCCGGCGTTCGAAAGCAAGCGCGGCTACCAGTCCCGCTTCAGCGAGGACCGCTTTGGCCTGGTCGTGAAATGCGATGAAGCCGACAGCGCGCGGATTGAGAATATCGAATCGATTCTGAGGAATGCAGGTGCAGAAGAGGTTTTGCGTGAGGCCGCGTAGCCCCAAATTTTCATTGATTCCGCGAAGCGAGGCGGACGTGCGATGAGCGCGCAAGTCGAACCCGCATCCGCACTCGCCTCCGGCGCGCCTCCCGCTCCGGCCGGTCCTATCGCCGGGACCGCATTCAAGGCCTTGATGGTGATTTTCGTCGCCGTGGGCGTGATCGGATTTGCGCTAAGCGTCGGCGGCGCAAATGCAGCCCGCGCGTGGCAGGCGTACCTGGTCAATTTGCTGGTGTGGCTCGGAATCGCGCAGGGCGGCGTGGTGATGCTGGCGGCATTCTATCTATGCAATGGGCGTTGGGCAGGAACCACGCAGTATCGCCTGGCGGAGACCTTCGCGGGGTTTATCCCGCTTGGGTTCGTTTTATTCTTCGGACTATATTTCGGCCGCACGCTGATCTTTCCGTGGGTGCTGCATCCGATCGCGCAAAAGGCGGCGTGGCTCAATACTCCGTTCCTGTTCGCTCGCGACGGGATCGGGCTCGCGATCATGACAGCGCTCAGTCTGTGGCTGGTGCGGCTCTCGCGCACAAAAGAGGCCACCGAATGGCAGCGCGAATCCGAAAGTATCCTGCTGGTTCCGAATCCGATTCGGCGGATCGCGCCCGCGCTCGCGATCTGCTTCGCGATCGTCTACACGCTGATCGCGTTTGACCTTGTGATGTCGCTGGCGCCGGCGTGGCGCAGCACTTTGTTCGGCTGGTACTTCTTCGGCGGAGCGTTCTGGAGCGCCGCGGCCGCGATGGCGCTGGTTGCGGTGATCATGCGCGTACTCCTGGGCGGAAATAACGCGTTCAAAAATCCGCAGGTGATGCGCGATATCGGCCTGGTCGAATTCGCCTTCTCGGTCTTTTGGATTTACCTGCTGTTCGCTCAGTACATCGTCATTTGGTACGGCGATATTCCGGTCGAGACTTTTTTCATCGTGGTGCGAGTGTACTACGCGCCGTGGCAGGCGCTGTCGTACGCGGTGGTTATCCTGATGTGGGTGATACCGTTTTTGGTGCTGCTCGGAGTGCGGCCCAAGAAGACTCCCGCCATTCTGGGCGCGGTCTCGCTCGGCGGTGTCGTCGGAGTATGGCTCGAACGCTACGTGCTGGTAGTGCCGTCACTGTCGCCGCACGTGGTGCCGTTCGGATGGGTCGAGATTCTGGTGACGCTCGGATTTTTCGGCGCCTTCGTGCTGTGCTCGCTGCCCGGACTCGACCGGCTGGCGGCGTCCGCTACGGAGGAAGCGTGGGTGGAGGGGCACGAATGAAACGCGCCACCGCATTCATGTCCGCTGCGATATTGGCGGCGTCGGCGATCCTCGTCGGATGCGCACAGAGCCGCGAGCTGCCGATGACGACGCTCGCGCCCAAGTCCGATCTCGCCGACTGGATATACCGGTTATTCATCGAAGTGACGCTGTGGGACACGCTGGTGTTCGCGATCGTTATCGTGACCTTCCTGCTGGCGATCTTTGTCTTCTCGACACGGGTCGGCGAAGCGTCGCCGCCGTCGTCGGCGAGCTCGGACCTGACCCTCGAAGTCGCGTGGACGCTCGGACCGGCGCTGATCCTGCTGATGATCTCGATTCCGACCGTCCGCACGATTTTCCGTTCGCAGCCGAACATCCCGCCTATAGGGGCGCTCAAGATCCGGGTAGTCGCCCATCAATGGTGGTGGGAATTTCGCTATGGTGACAAGGATCACATCGTCACCGCCAATGAGCTGCATATTCCGACCGGAGTTCCGATTCGGCTGAACCTGCAATCCGGCGACGTGATCCACAGCTTTTGGGTGCCTCAGCTTGGCGGCAAGCGCGACGTCGTGCCGGGACAATTGAACGAGCTCACCTTCGAGGCGAGCGTGCCCGGAATGTATCCGGGGCAATGCGCCGAGTTCTGCGGCGAGTCGCATGCCAACATGCGCTTCCGCGTGTTCGTCCAGACGCCGCAAGAGTTTGCCGAATGGGAAAAGGCGCAGGCCGCCGCGCCGGTCGCGGTGGCTTCGATTACCAATCCAGCCGCGCAGGAAGGCGCAAAGATTTTCTCGAACAGCCCGTGCACCACCTGTCATATGATCAACGGCGTGTCCAAGGGTTATATCGGGCCGAACCTGACTCATTTCGGAAGCCGCACCACGATGGCGGGCGCGATCGAGGCGAACAATCCCGCCGACGTTGCGCAATGGATTATCAATCCCGAGCGCGTCAAGCCGGGCGCGCAGATGCCCGCGCTCGGACTTAGCGGCCCGCAACTCAACGACCTGGTCGCGTACCTCGAGAGTCTGAAGTAAGGGAGCTCAGTTGATGGCTGCCCAGCCCAAAGCATTGCCAGTCGAAACGCAGAACTACCTGCGGGGTGGAGGCCTGATCGGATGGCTGACGACCGTCGATCACAAGCGCGTCGCGGTGATGTACGCGGTGAGCGCGCTGATCTTCATGGCGATCGGCGGAATCGAGGCGATGCTGATCAGGACCCAGCTCTGGTCGCCGAATAACCATTTCATTTCCGCGTCGGTTTACAACGAAATCTTCACGATGCACGGCACCACCATGATCTTCCTGGTGCTGATGCCGCTGGAGGTGGGATTCTTAGCGAACTTTGTGATGCCGCTGCAGATCGGCGCGCGCGACGTCGCGTTTCCGCGCCTTAACGCGCTGAGCTTCTGGATCTTTCTCTGCGGCGCGATTTTTCTGCATCTCGGATGGCTCTGGGGCGGATTGCCGGACGCGGGATGGTTCGGTTACGCCAACCTGACCGAGCGCTACTTCTCGCCGGGGCTGAACCTCGACTTCTGGGTGGTCGGGCTGCTCACGCTCGGCGTCTCAACCTTGGTCAGCGGACTTAATTTCTTCGTGACGATCGTCGGGATGCGCGCCAAGGGTATGACCTTCATGCGCATGCCGATGTTCGTGTGGTCGATCCTGGTCACTTCGATCCTGATCCTTATCGCGTTTCCGCCGCTCACGGTGGGACTGGTATTCCTGCTGCTCGACCGCTTTTTCGGCACGCATTTTTACGTGGCAGCATACGGCGCCACTCCGATTCTGTGGCAGCATCTGTTCTGGCTCTTCGGGCATCCCGAGGTTTACATCATGGCGTTGCCGGCCTTCGGAATAGTTTCCGAGCTCGTGCCGGTGTTCTCCCGTAAACCTCTGTTCGGCTATCCGATGATGGCCTACTCGATCGCGCTGATTGCGTTCCTGTCGTACGGCGTGTGGGGGCATCACATGTTCGCGACCGGGATGGGTCCGGTGGCGGACAGCGCGTTCGCGATCACCTCGATGCTGATCGCGATACCGACCGGGATCAAAATCTTTTCGTGGATCGCGACGATATGGGGCGGCTCGCTCCGGATGACCACTGCGTTTTTCTTTGCGCTTGCGATGATCGTCGAATTCACGATCGGCGGCCTGTCGGGAATCATGCACGCCGCGGCGCCGGTTGACTTGCAGCAGACCGATTCCTATTTCGTCGTCGCGCACCTTCATTACGTACTCTTCGGCGGCGTGATGTTCGCGCTGCTTGGCGCGATCTACTACTGGTGGCCGAAGGTCACCGGCAAGATGCTGTCCGAGCGGCTCGGGAAGTGGCAGTTCTGGCTCACGATTATCGGCTTCAATGGCACCTTCTTCCCAATGCACTTTCTGGGGATGTGGGGGATGCCGCGGCGCATCTATACCTATGGTCCGGGCCTGGGCTGGACCTCGCTCAATCGGTTCGAGACCGTCTGCGCATTCATTCTGGGAATTTCGTTCCTGATCCTGTACGTCAACATAATCAAAAGCACCACCAACGGAGAGGACGCGCCCCCCGATCCGTGGGACGGCCGCGGCCTCGAGTGGTCGATCACGTCGCCGCCCCCCGCATACAATTTCGCCAACGTTCCCGATGTCCGCGGACGCGATGCTTACTGGGTAATGAAGTACGGCCGCGCCGGCTCGCGCGGAGTCGCGATGTTCATGGCGGGGCAGGTCCCGCCGGTGCCGGAGAGCATGAAGGCGCCGCCCACCGAGCCGATCCACATGCCCGCGCCGTCGATCTACCCGCTGCTCATCGCACTGGGTTTCGCTCTGATGGGCGTAGGTTTGATCATCGGATGGTGGCGGATCATCATTATCGGCGGCGGCACGATGTTCCTGTGCGTGGTCGCGATGTGCCTCGAATATCCGCGTTACGGGCAGGAGACGCACTCGAGCGAAGAGGCAGCGTCGTCAACCGGCGGCGTCGATTTGCGCAAGGCCGGACTGTGGACCTTCCTCGGCTCCGAGTGCGTATTCTTTGCGAGCCTGATCGCAACCTACGTCGTTTATAAGAGCCGCAATATCGGCGGACCCGGCGCGAGCATCCTCGAGATTCCACTCACCTCGGTCAGCACCTTCGCGCTCCTGATGTCGAGCCTCGGGATGGTTCTGGCGCTGCATGCGATCCAGCAGAACCAGAAACGCTTGATGCGGCTGTGGCTCGGGATCACGATCATCCTGGGGCTGGTGTTCCTTGGCGTCGAGGCGTACGAGTTCACGCATTTCTATCATCAGGGACTCGCGATGCAGACCGACTTGTTCGGCCAGAGCTTCTTCACCCTGGTTGGCTTCCACGGCGTACACGTCAGCATCGGAGTGTTGTGGCTCGCGACCGTGTGGTTCGCTTCGTTCAGCAAAAAATTCGACAAGTCCCGCTCGCTTACGGTCGAGATGGCGGGACTGTACTGGCACTTCGTCGATATCGTGTGGGTAATCATCTTCACGCTGGTCTATCTGATGCAGCAGGTTAAGGGCGCATGAACGAGGCGACGCAAACGGCAGCAGCGATTGAGACGCAGGGCAACGACGGCGAGAGCCACGTCGAGCATCCGCATCACCCCGGCGTCGGCATCTACGTCATCGTGGCGGCATTTCTGTGCGTGCTGACCGGGATGGAGATTACGGTCTTCTATGTTCCTGCACTGAAGGCGGTGATCGTGCCGGTGCTGCTGGTGCTGGCGGCCGCGAAGTTCGCGCTTATCGCGCTGTTCTTCATGCATCTCAAATACGATAGCTGGATTCTGAGCGGCTTCTTTCTGTTTCCGCTGTTGATGGCGTTTATTCTGCTATTTGCGCTCATGGGACTGTTCGCGTATCTCTCGCATCACTTGGGATAATGGATTTAGACGATCTTCTGGGTGAGCATCCAAGTATCGCAATCGGCGTCGTTGCGCTCGCGATTCTCTATTGGCTCGCGTGCCGCCTGTGCAAGCGCCGTCCGACGCGCAGGCAGGTCGCATGGTTCACCGCGGCGCTGCTGGTGATCTTCTACACCCACACCGGGCTCGACGAATACGCCGACGACCGGATCTTCTTCATGCACATGCTGCAGCATCTGGTGCAGGCGTTTGTCATCCCGCCGTTGCTGCTGCTCGGAACGCCGGACTGGATGCTCAGGCCGTGGGTGATGAGCCGCGCGGTCAAACCGATCGCGCGAATCTTTACCAATCCGGTGGTCGCGTTCCTGCTGTTCTCGGCGGTGTTCGTCACCGCGCACTTTCCGCCGATTTTCGACAAGATGTGTCGCGACGAAAATTTCCATATCTTTCTGCACCTGTGCTTCATGACGACCGGCGTCCTGCTCTGGTGGCCGATTCTGAGCCCGCTGCCCGAGCTGCCGCGGCTTTCGTACCCGGCGCAGATTCTGTACGTGTTCCTGCTGATGATCCCGATGACGGCGGTGGCGGCGCCGATCACGCTGGCAACGCATGTGATCTATCCGTGGTACCTCGAAGGGCCGCACGGCTGGGGCATCCCGGCGCTCGACGATCAAATCCTCGGCGGGCTGCTGATGTGGATCGGGCAAGGCACCTACCTGATGGCGGTGTTCACGGTGATTTTCTACCGATGGTCCCGCAACGAAGATCGCGACGAGCCCATGATCACCGCCACGCCAACCGGCTCAGGCCCTCCGCCGCTGCGCGTGCTGGGGCCTCGCGCGCGAGCGTAATCGTCGCTATTCGGCGAGAATTCGCAAAGAGGTCTGTGCGGCTGCGGCTGGGACCGCGGGGCGGAAGGCGAAGCTTAGCGTCCATAGAGTTGTCGCCGAATAGACGACTCCGCCGGCAGCCGCGAGTATCGCGCCGGCGAGGACTAGCTCGATCGCGCCGATAAGGAATCCTGCAATCATCAAAGCGACTCCGCCGTCGAACGCAATGAAGACGAACCATCGCGTGCGCACGATCGAAAGCTCATCGATCGTCACCGCGGTCCATCCGCGGCCCTGCCGCGCGCGCGTGACGAACGCCGGGAACAGCTTGTACGACATCCCGATGATGAAGTTCGAGAAAAATCCGAGCAGCCCCGCGACGCCGTACGCCGGCGCGATTCGTGCGCCCCACACGCTGTCGCCGCCGAATATCGTAAGCGTGATTCCGAGCGCCAGCGCGATCGCGAGACTTGCGGCTCCCGCGAGCGCGTGGCGAGGAGTCCAGTCCATCGGCATCCGCCGCGTCGCGACGATCCGCGCGATTATCGCGATATACCAGCCCATCGCGAGCGCGATCGCGATCGCGAAAATCGTTTCCCCGCGCAGCCCGAAGAACAGCGATATCGCGAGCGCGCTCACCGCCGCCGCGAGCGCGTAGAGCTGCCAGATCGCATGCCGCGGCAGCGTGACCTTCGGCAGCAGAAACGCCGGCAGCATCCGGTACGATACCGCGCATATCGCCATCGTGACCCATCCCACGGCCGCAAGATGCACATGCGCCGAAAGATTGGTCAGCACGTTCCCCGAGAGAAAATCGTAGGTCTTGTCGATTCCCAGAATCGCGCCGAGCATCGCGGCGAGCAGCAGGAATCCGATCGCGAGCAGCATCCCGGTCTCGGCGACGCCGCGTCCGAACTGGCGCCAGAGGCACGGCACGATGTTCGCCGCGAACATCACGATGCTCACGACCACCGCGATCGCGGCGAGCCACAACCCGACCCACGCGCCAATCGCGAAGTGCACGACCATCCCGGCTACGCCGATCGTGAAAATCGCGAGTTGCGCGTACGCGACGCGGGACGACCGGATCGGAACGTGGGTCAGCGCGGGCACGTAACGGTACATCACGCCCATGATCGCCGCAGTGATCCATCCCAGCGTGAAGGTGTGCACCACCGCGATCACGACTGCCTGGTAGAAAAAGCCCGCGGCGTACGGGACCGCGAACGGCATTGCGCACACGCCAATCGCGAAGAAAATTACCGACACGACAAAGAAAGCGACCGGAACCCGCCCGATCCGCAGGGGATCGGCGTTCGTCGCGCTGGTATCTGGATGATGCGGATGATGCGGCATCGGAGGAGAGCCGGAAGCGGAAAAAGATTGCGCTGATTCAGGCATCGGATTTCATACTATCGCGTACCGCCCGCGCTAGAAATCACGGGTGCGCCGGCCGGTTGGGCTGGATCACGGTCAGGGCGAATGCGCTGTCCTCCAGCGCCTCGACCTCGTGCGAAATTCCATCGCCGAGAGTGAGGATCGCACCGGCTCCGAGCGTATGCGAGTCGGCGCCGACGCTGAACCGAATCGAGCCTTCGAGCACCGCGAGCGTGATCGGTCCCTCCGCGCGATGCTCATGCAGCAGGCCGCCCTTGTGCAGCGCGACCAGCACGATTCGAATCGATTCGTTCTTCACCAGCACGATCGCGGCGCGGCTGCCGGATTGCCATTGCGCGCCCGCCTTGAGCTTTGCGATCTCCGCGCCGGTGTCGAACGTCATCAGTGCGCGATCCAGTTCACGGTCCATCGCTGTCTCCTTTGCATATTCAATCGTCGAGCAGATGCGGGTCGTAGCCCGCCCGCTCGAGCGCGTGGCGCACGGCGGCCCGGGTCTTTTCGGTATCCAGATGCGGTTTGACCGGAACTTCGGGCGTCGCCTCGATCGCGGCGAGCAGCCGCGCGGCGTCGGCTCCCGCGAGCTGCTCGCAGGCGTCGTACACACCGCCGGGCGATTCCTCGAGCGGATTGTGCGCGGCCAAGATCGTGTGCAGCGCTTGCAGGACCGCGCGCGACACCGACGGCATCATCAGCGCCGCCATCGCGCCGTGATCGAGCCGCAGCCGCGCGGCCAGTGGATGCGGCGCGCCGCGGCGCCTCTCGGCGTCGGGCAGCAGCACCTTTTCCTCCATCGAGATATGCCGAAGCAGCGCGTGCCGGAATTGCGCGTAAGCTTCGGCGCCGGACGGTGACGCGAAATCGCGGGCGGCATCGAGCAGCCGATCCAGCCGCGCGTGTTCGCCGCGGAGAAAGCGATAAATCGGCCCGTGGGGGGAGATGGTCGTAGAAGACGCTGTCGATCTTTCGCTCATGTACCGTCGGCATGCCGTGGCCGCCGCTAATCCAAATCAAAAGCGTATCTAACTCGATCGCCGCGGACAAAGCAGAAATGCTTATATGCGCGGCAACCACTGATTGTTTTGCACTTGAGAGTTAGTTGTCGATCGGAGTAGAGACTTTGCAGAGACTCGCGGGTGCGAATGGGAGATCAATGCAACATTCCCGGACCAGAATAATCATTGACGGCGCGACCGCGGGGATTATCGGCGGGCTCGTGGTGGCGCTGTGGTTCCTGCTCTTCGACCTGTCGCGCGGTCACGGCTTCGAGACGCCCGCCCTGCTCGCGGCAACCCTGCTGCACGGGCTGCGCAACCCGACTCTGCTCCATCACAGCATGATCCGGCTGATCGCCGAATATTCGCTCCTCCATTTTGCGGCGTTTATTGTCGTCGGCGTGGTTGCCGCGTTGTTGCTCGAAGCGGCTGAAAACGAACCGCCGTTCCTTATCTCCGTTCTGATTTTTTTTGGCGCTTTCGAGGTCTTTTTCATCGCGGTCGTGCTGTTCCTCGGACCGCAGGTGATGGCCGCCCTGACGTGGTGGGGAATTATCGTCGGCAACCTGCTCGCGACCGGTGCGATGCTGGCGTACTTTTTCTGGCGCCATCCGAGGCTCGCGAAAAATCTGTTCGGCTCCGGATGGCTCCGCGTCGCACGCGAAGGCGTGTTGGCCGGCGTGGTTGGCGGCGTGGTGGTCGCGATCTGGTTTCTTGGCTACGACCTTGCCAGCAGCGATCTGTTCCGGACCCCGACGATTCTCGGCGCGATGATTTTCCGGGGTTCGGAGGGCGCTGCCACCGCGCATGCCTCGGCGGCGCTGGTGCTTGGTTACACCGTGCTACACTTCTTCGCGTTCGTGGCCTTCGGCCTCGGCATCGCGATCCTGCTGGCGGCCTCCGAATGGGAGCCGTTCCTCGCGCTCGGAGTATTTCTGCTCTTCGCGGTGTTCGAAGTTTTTTTCGTCGGCTTCGTCACCGTGCTCGATTCGTCGGTGGTGTCGCAGCTCGGATGGTGGAAAATCGTGGCGGGAAATATTCTGGCGCTGCTCGCGATGGCCGCATTCTTCATGCAGGGGCATCGGGGACTGCGCTTGAAGCTGGTCGAGCGATGGGCGACGCTCGACATGGACGGGCAGGAAATGGGCGAGCTGGGTGTCGCGGCAGAGTCGAATGGCCACACGGCCGACAACGGCCAGAGCCACGCCAAGCCGATGCAGCCGTAGAATTCGTCCTGGCGCGCTCGTGGCGCGCGCGTTAAAGGCCCAGCACGTCGCGCATCGAATAGAGTCCGGGTTTCTGATGCTCGATCCACGCCGCTGCGCGCAGCGCGCCGCGCGCGAGCGACTCGCGGCTCTGCGCGCGATGAATCAATTCCAGGCGCTCGCCCTGTCCACCGAAAATCACGGTATGGTCGCCGACGGCGTCGCCGGCGCGAATCGCCAGCACGCCAATCTGGTCGGGAGGACGCACTCCGGTAATTCCCTCGCGGCCATAGACCGCGTGCGCAGCCAGTTCCTGCCCGCGCGCCGACGCGATCGCGCGGCCGAGTCCGAGCGCGGTTCCGCTGGGTGCGTCGACCTTGGTGCGATGATGGATCTCGATCACCTCAGCATCGAAGTCGGGCAGAATCGCGGCAACTTCGGCGGCGATTTTCATCAGCACGTTTACGCCGACGCTCATATTCGGCGCGATCACGGCGCGGATGCGCGGTGCGATCTCCCTGGCGCGCTTTTCCTGCTCCGCGGAAAATCCAGTCGAGCCGATGACGATCGCGCCTCCCGCCACAACCGCCGCTTCGAGATGCTCCATCGACGCCGCCGCCGTGGTGAAATCCAGCGTGACGGTGCCGGGCCGCACGAGCGCCGCGTAGTCGTCGGTGATCCTGATTCCGAGCGCGCCGACTCCGGCGATATCACCTGCGTCCTTGCCGACCGCCGCGATTCCGCGAGCCTCGACCGCGCCGACGAGCTTGTGCGCGCTGTCGTGCGCCGCGAACGTGATGAGCATCTTGCCCATCCGGCCCGCTGCTCCCGCGACGATCAAATTTGCCATTGGGATGACTGCGTGCGCATGGCCGCGCGACGCGCGAGCCCGCGCAGGTTGATCTACGAACGCTAGGCCGCGGGAGCCTCTGCTTCTGCCGCTGGCGTGGCGGCGGTTGCGCCACCCTTGCCGGTCTTGGCGGCGAAATGCTCTTCGCACAAGCTCAGGCGAAAGCGCTTTTTGCGGCATTTCTCGAAGGTGCAGGTCTTGTAGCGCGCCTTGGGCATCTCGCCCGCGCGCCAGAGCCGATAATGCTTGCGGCAGTAGCGCTTTGCGACCGCCTCGTGTTTGCAATCCGTAGCTTTGCAGGTTCCTTTGCTTGCCATGAATCCCCGTTCCAAAGGCCGCTTGGAGCACGGCCTAAAGTGTCAATTCAGCAGAATATCGACCATACCGTTTGCCGCTCCCGCTTCATAGAGGGCGCGACAATGACATGGAGCGCACAAATGACGCTTCGCGTATGCCGACGAGCCGTCGGCTGCCACTGCAAAAAAGATCAGTCGCGCGATCAAACTACCGAGCGCAGGATTCTGTAGATCGGTTCCAACTCGCCGAAGGCGTCGATTACCTCGGCGCGGTCGATGCGTAAAGCTTCGCGCACCGGCCATCCGAAGCCCAGGTCGATCCCTCCGGTCTTCTTTTTGAGCGACTCGGATATCGTGGTGAACAGTTCTTCGCTGGCCGGATTCTCCTCGGGCAAAGCGGCGAAGTCCCATCGATCGTAGCGAGCGATCCTTGTGCCGCGCAGCGATTTCGCGAGCGCCGAAGATTTCGCCGCGATCCGCTGCGCCATCTCGGGCCGGTTGTCCGCATCCGATTTGACAACTACACGCGCATGAATCCCAAGCCTCGAGATACATAGCGCCAGGTAGCCATAGCGTTTGTAGCCTTTCGGAGACGGGCCCCATGCTGCCCAGGTTTCAGCGGGAGGATTCACCGTTCGCCGCATATGCTTGGCGACGTGCGGAAAAAACTCCATGTGCAGCTTGCGTCCGAGCTCGGGAGCGAGCTCCGCGCCGAGCCGCGTCAGGCGCGGACGCACGCGCGCCGCGATTTGCTCCATCCGCGCGCTGAAGCCTTCGATCTCGAAGATCCGGAAATCGTTCTGTGAGAATCCAAGTGATGCCATCGTCAGGTCCTCTTTACTGCGTTACTTTCGCGCCGGTTTTTCCGGATCGACGCCGCGCTGATCGCGAAATGCGGCTTCCCAGTTGCGTCCGTCGAAGCGCCTGATCTTGAGAGCGCTCAAATCAACTCCGTCGAGACATCGCGCGTTCACATCGATCTTGTCCGGGTCCGAGCGTGGGATGTAAAACGGCGCGACGCCGCATCGCGGACAAAAATGATGCTTCGCGACGCCGGTGTTGAAGGAGTAGGTCGCAAGATCTTTCTCAGGCGTCAGCAGGCGAAACGCGTCGTGCGCGACAATCCAGTGCAGATAGGCTTTTTTCGCGCAGATTGAACAATTGCATTCGTCAACCAGCTCAATCGCGCCCGTTACCTCGAATGCTATCGCGCCGCAATGGCAGCTGCCGTGATGTTTGCGATCGCTTTTCATGGTTTGTTGGTCTCGTACGCCCGCGAGTCTAGCGTTTTTCACCCGCGCAAAGGTAATGGGCGCTCCGCTATCGCAGCCGCGATCAAAATGAGACTCCGCGTATAGCTCGCACCGCTCGATCTCCGTATGCTGAAGGCACATAAATCCCTTCAACTGTATCGAATCCGCGCGCTGGCGCATTCGTACAAAATACCAAGGGATGGAGGTTTCGTTTCAATGAAGATTGGGAAGAGTGCAGTGACCGTACTGTCCGCGATGGTGTTTGTCGGTGCGATAGCGCTCCCGGCGATCGCGGGACATCCATTTCGCAACACCGACGAATTCCTGTCGAAAAATCCTGCGATAGCCTCGGAGCTGCAGAGGGATCCGAAGTTGATCGACAACCAGGCGTGGGTCAGAAGCCATCCGCAGCTAAGAAGCTATCTGCACAATCATCCGGAGGCGCGTCACGATTTCAAGAGTCGCCCGAATCACTTCGTCAACAAGGAAGACAAGTATCAGGCCCGTCACAACTAGTTTCGCCGCGCGCCGCTGATACCCTCGCACAGTCAAGAGGAGCCGTTCATCCGGCTCCTCTTTTTTTGGCCGGCAACATCACCGAGGTCTTCGAAATGACGAATGAGGTCCTGACGCTTAGCTAATCTACCAGACGAAGCCCGCGATTTTGGTTCAAAGGATTTTCAAGGGCATCCAACTGCCCAGGCGCGCGGGCTTTGTCGCGATTGAGGCGAGCGTGATATGACGAGCGCACGAACCGCACGTGATGAGCGCGCGGAAATTTTGAGATGCGAGTGAGGTCCTGACGATGGCGATGAAGATCGAAGGAACCTGCGACCCCAAATTCAATCGGGTCAAAGATGCGTTCGCGGCCAATTTCGAATCCGGCGTCGAGGTTGGCGCCGCGGTGGCGCTGACGCTCGACGGAAAGCCGATCGTGGATCTATGGGCCGGCCACGCCGACAAGGAAAAAACCCGGCCGTGGACGCGCGACACGATCGTCAACGTCTATTCGACCACCAAGGGGCTGACCGCGATCTGCGCGCATCGGCTGGTCGATCAGGGCAAGCTCGATATCGATGCGCCAGTGGCGAAATACTGGCCCGAATTCGCGGCAGCGGGTAAAGAAAAAATTCCGGTGCGATTTCTGCTCTGCCATCGCGCCGGACTGCCGGCGGTCAGCAAACCACTTGCGCCCGATGCATTGTTCGACTGGACCACGATGTGCTCGGCGCTCGCCGAGCAGAAGCCGTGGTGGGATCCGGGAATGCGCCACGGTTACCATGCGCTGACGTTCGGATTTCTGGTAGGCGAAGTGATTCGCCGGATCACGGGAAAATCTCCCGGAACTTTTTTTCGCGACGAACTCGCGAAGCCGCTCGGCCTCGATACTCATATCGGGCTCGGCGCTGAGCATGACGCGCGCACCGCGAACATGATCGCGTCGCCGCCGCCCGCGCCCGGCGAGCCAAATATTTTCGCCGAGGTGCTGAAGAATCCCGAGTCGGTGACCGCCAAGGCGTTCGCGAATCCTCCGGTGCTGGGCGCGCCCGGCCTGGTAAACAGCCGCGCGTGGCGCGCCTGCGAACTACCCGCCGCCAACGGTCATACCACTGCGCGTTCGCTCGCGCGGCTCTACGGCGCGCTCGCGCGCGGCGGCGAAGTCGATGGCTACCGCGTGCTCACTCCCGACAGTATCGTGCGATGCCACAGCGAACAGGCGAGCGGACCGGACGAAGTCCTGTTCATCTCGACGCGATTCGGGCTGGGTTTCATGATGTCGCAGCCGGGTGGAGCGATGGGCCCGAACGCGCGAGCCTTCGGGCATCCGGGAGCCGGCGGTTCACTCGGATTCGCTGACCCTCAGGCGAAGATCGGATTCGGATACGTGATGAACAAGATGCAGGCGGGAATCCTGATCGACCCGCGCGCAACCGCTCTGATCGATGCGGCATACGCGTCGCTGTAGAGCGCGCGCGAAGAAGGAAGGCAATGGCTCCAAAGATTGAAGGAAGCTGCGGCGAGAAATTTCGTCGCGTGCGCGAGACCTTCGCAGCGAATTTCGAGAATGGCGGTGAAATCGGCGCGGCAGTTGCCGTGACGCTGGACGGTGCGCCAGTCGTCGATCTGTGGAGTGGTCATGCGGACGCGGCGCGCACGCGGCCGTGGACCCGAGACACGCTGGTCAATGTCTATTCGACCACCAAGGGACTGACCGCGATGTGCGCGCATCGCCTGGTCGATCAGAACAAGCTCAATCTCGACGCTCCGGTCGCGCGCTATTGGCCCGAGTTCGCGCAAGCGGGCAAAGACAAACTGCCGGTGCGATTTCTGCTTAGCCATCAGGCGGGACTGCCCGCGGTGAGCAAGCAACTCGCGGCCGAAACTTTTTACGATTGGAACGCGATGTGCGCCGCGCTGGCCGAGCAGAAACCATGGTGGGAGCCGGGCACTCGCCACGGTTATCACGCGATTACCTATGGATGGCTGGTGGGCGAAGTGATTCGCCGCGTGAGCGGGAAGACGATGGGCGCGTATTTCCGCGACGAGATCGCGAGGCCGCTCGGCCTCGACGCCCACGTCGGACTCGATGCCAAAGAAGACCCGCGCGTGGCGGAAATCGTACCGGCGCCGCCACCTCCGCCGGGACAGCCGAACCCGCTTCAAGAGATGCTCAAGAACCCCGAGTCGATGGTCGCGCGGGCGATCATGAATCCTCCGACGGTGGTGCTCGATCCCAAGGTGGTCAACAGCCGCGCGTTCCGCGCAATGGAATTGCCTTCTGCCAATGGACACGCTACCGCACGGTCGCTGGCTCGCGTGTATGGAGCGCTCGCGCGGGGCGGCGAGGTCGATGGCTACCGCGTGCTCAGCCCGGCGAGTATCGAGCGAGCCTACGCCGAGCAGGCGTTTGGATTCGACGAAGTCCTGCAACAAACGTCGCGGATCGGACTCGGCTTCATGCTGTCGCACGCGGGCGCGCGGCTCGGACCGAATCCGCACGCGTTCGGGCATCCGGGCGCGGGCGGCTCTTTAGGCTTCGCCGATCCCGACGCGAGAATCGGTTTCGGCTACGCGATGAACCAGATGGGTTCCGACACGGTAATGGATCCGCGCACGTACAGGCTGATCGACGCGGTGTACGCGTCGCTCTGAGAGACTTTCGGCGAGAGAAGGCGGGAGTTTAAAGTCCGGCGGACTGGTGCAACGCGCAGCGTAATTTGAAGAAGTGCGTCATCGAGGTCATGTAGCGCACGCGCCACGCCGACGGCATCTTTCCGTTCTTCAGATTCACATTGTAGCGCGTGCCGATCAGGCTGTAGGCCTTGCGAATCCGGCGGAAGAGCTCGTCCCCGGAGCCTGGGGTGACTCCGCCGATCGCGCCGATCTCGGTCATCAATTCCTTGCTGTAGGCGGCCAGCGCCACAAGGCTGTCGGCGAACAATTCGTCGCCTTCCTTCAGATGGCTGGAGAAGGTGCCCTCCATGAACGCGGTCATCGAGGCTTTCTCTCCGACCAGAGAGCCGTAGATGTAATGTCCCAATTCGTGGCCGAGCGTCGCTGCGACCGCAGCGGGGTGATGCGCGGTATTCACGAAGATTACGAACTTGCTGCGTTCGCCGATATTGGTGCGGCAGAAAAATCCGCGCAGGGAAAGGCCGGCGCCTTGCCGATACGGCTCGGCGCGCAGTTCGATCTCGCGGGGACCGAACGTGCGAAACAGTTTGTCGATTACTTCCGGGCTGTCGAGATTGTTCCAGCGTCCGTCGTACGACTTGATATCGCTGTCGATCACCTGGGCGAGCTCTCGGACCAGGCGCCGCTCCGGCATCGCCGGCTCCTCGAGATAGTTTGCCGAAAGAACTTTCTTCAGATCGGTGAGTTGCCCCAACACGCGCTTGCCCATCGAGTTGAACGGCACCTTGATTTCGTCGAGTAGGCGCGAAATCAACCCGTCCACCTCGCGCGAAGCCATCGCGTCCGGTCCGCGGCTGGAGATGCGTTTTCCAAGTTCAGGCGAAATTAGGGCTGCGCTCATACGGGCACCAGATCTCTGTCTCTAAACGAGACACCCCTCCCCGAAAATCAGAGAGTAGTATGATCAGAACTAACTGGCGATACAAGTAAATCGAATGCAAAACGTTAAGCGCAAGTCTCGTGCCGCACAATATATAGGTGCCTCGAGCCCGGAACCTACTAACGGTGGGGATCGGTGCTTTTTGGCCGATGTCACAACGCAACGTCTGTCTGAGACTTTGTCGCAGAACTGACACATTTCCAATATCTGGGCGGGCTGTCCGCCCAGCGTTGAGGTTGTCGCCGGTCATTGAGAATTCAGCGCCTGGCGGACGGTATTCAGGATGTACAGGAAATCGCGCGTGCTGCGTACCTCGCCCATCAGCGCGACGCGCGAGAGCATTTCCATTTCCTGCGACGTGACGCGCATCGAGTTCCGCAGTTGTTCACTGCGGCTGAACTCTTCCCACGCCGAGCTGGCGGAAGTCTCCGCCGGCGAAGCAACGATTGCGTGCGCTTTCGGATTCGCAAGGAAGAAGAGTTCCTTGCAATCGAACCCCAGCACGTCGGCCAGCCGCGCGACGATCTCCTCAGATGGATGTCGTTTGCCAGATTCGAGGTGGCCGATGTAGGGGGTCGAGGCGCCCACGCGATCCGCCACCTCCCGCTGAGTGAGATCCATCTGCCGCCGCCGTTCGCGGATCACTTCCCCAAAAGTCGCCTTGACCATGACTTACCGTGCCCTCCTTGATGCCGCTGCTATGAGCGGTGCAATTCAGTTCCAGTCCATTCCAAATCGCGCGCGGCGGTCCCCGTCGAGCGCGTCAACCTCGTTTACTGTTCGGATTCAGTCTCGAGCCGCACCAACCTCTTCAACGTGATTCCTGCGGCCCGGACCTGCCGCGCCAAGCGCGGTGGAGCGGCGCCTGTCATCTAGCGCCTGCAGACACGCCGTGCGTCCGGCGGACTTCTGGATTTGGCGCCGTTTCCTTTCCAGCGCTGAAACGATAGCGCGGTGAGCGGTCAGTCGGCCGCCCAATTCGACCCAATGGCACGGCGGACAAACAGGCGTACAGAAACCGGTTTCGCCGGCCCCGCTGCATCGATAACGCGCGCCACAACTGGCGCATCGATGCGCATGTGCGCCCGTCGCCACGCGCGAAAGCTCGTCGGAAGGGTCCGGACATGGCAGCGGCAGCAGCATGAGGGCTGATTCGTTATCCGCCGTATCAATGATGAGCCGGCTGATGCGCGCGCCAGTGACTGAGCGAGGCTTTCCCATAACTCGCCATTGTTCATGTAATCCTACATTCTGTCAAGTAGCCTAAGCATACTGTAAGCAGATTTTTGCCCGCTGTAATGCGTTCAATTAGGCACAGCCGGACGGGCTAATTCGCGGATGACAAACAGGGATGGCTATTTCAGCGCGGCGATACGCGCGACGACGCGATCCACGAACACGCCGGCCGAGCCCAGGTAGCCTGCCGGGTCCATCGCGCGCTCGATCTCCTCGCGCGAGAGATGACCTCTGAGGTCCGCGTCTTCCGCAATCACGTCGCCGAGCGCGCGATTCTCGTCGCGAGCGCGATCGCACGCGCGGGAGACCGCATGATGCGCGGCGGCGCGGCCCATCGCGGGAGTCAGAACCGTTGCGAGCGCCTCCGCCATGATCAGGCTGCGGGTCGCGTCGAGGTTCTGGCTCATCCGCGCTGGGTCGGCGATCATACCACCCGCGAGCTTATGCGCGCGCGCCAGGGCTCCCGCAGTTAGCGTGAAAATCTGTGGTATTGCGAGCGATTCGCTCTGCCACGGTCCGGTCGAGCGCTCGTGATCCTGGGTCATCGCGGAGAAAACGATCGGAACCAGCGCGTGCACCGCGCGAGTCGCCGCGAGGATATATTCGCTCAGGATGGGATTGCGCTTCTGCGGCATCGTACTCGACGATCCCGCACCCTCTGCGTGAGGCTCGCAGACCTCGGCGACTTCGGTCTGCGACAGCAGGACGACATCAAGCGCGAACTTCGACACGCTGCCGCATACCAGCGCGAGGATGGCGGCGATCTCGGCCAGGCCGTCGCGCGTCACGTGCCAGGAAAGATCGGGCGCGGTGAGATCTAGCTCGCGGGCAAGAGCTGCCGCCACCGCCGGACCGCTCGAACCCAGAGAGGCGAGGGTTCCCACCGCTCCTCCGAACTGCACCTTGAAGACACGAGCGGCCGCCTGATCCAGGCGTACGACGTGATCCGCGAGCGGAGCAGCCCAGGTCGCGCACTTCAAGCCAAACGTTATCGGCACCGCGTGCTGAAGATGGCTCCGTCCGGCTGTCGGCGTATCGCGATAGCGTTTGGCTTGCCCGGCGAGTGCTTGTGCCGTCGCGATCAGATCGCGGCGGATAATCGCGACGCCGCGACGCATCTGCAGGACCAGCGCGGTATCGACGATATCCTGAGTAGTCGCGCCGAGGTGAACGTAGCGTGCGGCATCGGTCCCGGCTGCGCGGCCCAGCTCAGCAACCAGCTCGACGACCGGATAGCCAACGGTTGCGGTGCTGGCGGCAATTTTATCGAAAGATAGGACCTCGATTCGCGCCGCGGCAGTGATCGCTTTCGCAGCCTCGCCCGGGATGATTCCAAGCGATGCTTCCGCGCGCGCCAGGGCGGCCTCGACTTCGAGCATCGCGGCTAGCTGGGCGCGATCGGAGAGCAGGGCGCGCATCTCGTCGGTGCCGAAGAGCGAGCCGTAGATTTGCGAGTCGGCGGGATTGACGCTCATCGTGATAGTTTTGCGTCTTTGGGCGATAGTTACGCAAGCGGGGGTCAAGCGGAGTGCTCGCGTTGCGATTGCGAGCGCTGTGGCGCCGGGGGAAGATTCATCCAGATGAACGAATCGATCGAGCGATGGATGCCGCTTGCGGCGAACGCCGGTCGCGTGCTGATGGGCCTGCTGGTACTGATCGCCGTGCTGTACCTGGGCGACGATCTTTCGATTCGCTACAAAATTCCCGCCTCGCGCGACGCGTTCGGCTCGGTGCGGGTCAACAAATTCCTTGCGGTGCCGCTGAAGAGCGGCAAGACCCAGTACATCCTGAGCGGTTCCGAGAACCAGGTATGCGTGAACTCGCCGTTTCCGCATCTGGGCCACGAGCCGTGCTGGTACCTGGAGCGGCACAAGGATCGGCGCACGGATCTGTAACGCTCACGACATCAGCATGATGAGCAGGCCGCCGGCGACGATGAATCCGCCTCCGAGCAGGATCCGATCGTCGGGAATCTGTTTGAACAGAATGAAAGAGATCATCTGCGACACCACGAAAAAGACCGCGATATAGACGCCCATCAGGCGATTGAAATCCAGGCCGCTCTTGTTGACCAGAACTCCGTAGGCAAACAACGTGACGGCTCCCGCGGCGATCGCGGCGGTACGTCCGCCGAGGCCGATCCGCACCAAGGCGTCGCCGCCAACTTCAAGTGCCGCGGCAAGAATCAGGACAATGAAAACTCTTAAGACCACTGCGGCGATCGCGCGTTACGCGCCGCGCAGCGGGAGTCCCGCCTTGCGATAAACGTCGTCGATTATCTGCATGCTGACGATCCCGTCGTGCCCGTCGGTCGGCATCGCGGGACCTCCGCGCACGGCGGCGGCGAAGGCGCGCAACTGGTAAGTAAAAGTCGGCTCGAGCGGGAAGCTCTCCTGCTTTTCGCCGGCAGCAGTTTTGATCGTCAGTTGATGCCCGCGATGCGGCGCGAGAGGGTTGACGACCGACAGGCTGCCGCGCTCGCCGGTTGCCTCGAACATCACCTGAAGCGGCGAGGTCGGCTCCATCGAGCAGCTCATTCGGGCAGTTGCTCCGCCCGGAAGCTCGAGGTCGGCTTCCATCGCGATGTCGATTCCCGGAGCACCGATCCTCGCGCGCGCGGCCTTGACGATCGGAGTCGTGCCCGAGAAATGCCGAATCATGTGGAGCGGGTAGCATCCGAGGTCCATCGTCGCACCGCCTGCGAGGCTAAGATTGTGGCGGATGTCAGTTGGAGGGATGAAGGGGACCGAGAATTTAGCCTCGAGACGGTTGAGATTGCCCAGGCTTCCGTCGCGCAGGATCTCGCGCACGCGGTAGGCGAGCGGATGGTAATAATAGTGGAACGCTTCGACCAGCACGCGTTTGCTCTGATCGGCGGCGGCGGCCATCTGCTCGGCCTCGGCGGCGTTGGAGGAGAGAGGTTTTTCGCACAGCACGTGTTTGCCAGCGCGCAGCGCACGAACGGTCCATTCGCAATGCAGCGAATTGGGAAGAGGATTGTAGATCGCGTCGAGGTCCGGGTCGTTGACGAGATCATCGTAGCTCGCAAGCACGCGCGCGATGCCGTGCGTTTTGGCGAACTCGCGCGCCCGCGCAGGATCTCGCGCGGCGATTGCGGTGACCTCGAGTCTGTCGACAACCTTCGCGGGTTTGATCAGCGCATCGGGCGCAATCCTCGCCGCTCCCAGCAGGCCAATTCGCAGCGTTGTTGAAGCCATCGTCGTGGAATCCTCGCTATTCGGTCGAGCCAGCGTGCGCTCAATCCATTGGCACAGCGGGATTCTACGTATCGGAAGCTTTGTACGCCAGTCAGGGCAGGGCGGAGGGACGAATTTGAAATGTCGGTGCGGAGGCAGTTCAATCGAGCCCGAGAAGCCTGCGGGCGTTGCCGCCGAGTATCTTTTCCTCCGACGCGCGATCGAGCCCGAGCGCTTTGACCTCGGCGACAGGATGAGCAAGTCCGGCGGGGAGTGGATAGTCCGTGCCGACGACGAAGCGCTCTGATCCATAGGTTCGAACCAGATGGCCCAGCATTTCGCGATTGTGAGCAATGATATCGAAATGGAACTGAGACAGGTAAGTCGACGGCGCGCGCGGAATCGCCTTCTGGCATTCAGGCACCAGGCGGTATCCCATATCGAGTCTGCCGACGAGTGCGGGCAATGCACCCCCGGCGTGATAAAGCACTATCTTGAGATCGGAATGGCGTTCGAGCACTCCTCCATATATCAGCAGTGCCGCAGCCAGGCCGGTGTCATACAAGTTGCCGACCAGGTTGCCCAGAAAATAGCGGCCGAGTGCTCCGGCGGGTGCGGCTTCGAATGGATGAATGCATACTACCATTCGTAGCGCCGCGGCCGCCGACCAGAAGACATCGAAATCGGCTTCGTCGAGCTGCCGCTCACCTACTTTCGGCGGAATTTCGACCCCGCGAAGCCCTAGTCCGGCGGCGCGTTCCATTTCCCTGGCCGCGGCGGCGGGATCTTGCATCGGAACCGACGCGAGCGGCTGAAACCGGTGAGAGTCAGCCGCGCCCAGCGCCGCCATCGCGTCGTTGTTTACCTGCGCAATAGCCAGTCCGAGATCGGGCGCGGCATCTGGATACATCAGGAATGGAACGCACGAGATTGCCTGCGTCGCGATCCCTTCGCGATCCATGTCGGCGGCGCGCGCGGCGGCGTTTGAGATTGCGCCGTCGATCGGGCGCATCGCTTTTTCCTGGATCAGAAAAAACCTGCGGCCCTCGCGCTCGACGATCCGGGTGGCGAAGTGCTTCCCCTCGCGCGCTAAAAAAGCGATCACCTCGGGCGCGATGAAGTGGTTGTGCATGTCGATCACGTCCATCGCCTTCTCCCGGCCGAATGATCAATCGATTGGTTGCGTACTAGAGGATGAAGCTTATCTTGCCGTGCGGGCGCAGAGCCTCATTGTCGAGGATGGCGCGGCGCTCACGAATCCTCAGTTTGCCATCCTTTCGGATGAGCTTGTAATCGTAGCGGCCGATGTAAGTATCAACTGATTCGTAGCGCATCCGATGCACCGCAAAATTCGCGCTCGCCAGAAAAAGCTCGCCTTCGGCGCCGAGCACTCGCACGTTGGTGATCAGCCGCCGCGTGCGCGAACGCGGATTCTCGGCCCACGCCGCCTTGCCGAGCAACTGCTTTACTCGCGATCGGATACGGACGGCGTCGTCCGCGATAATGAACAGAGTATTGCGCGAGTCGCCCTCGGGAACATCAGTGGGCGGAACCTCATACACGGCGTCTTCGGTGAGGAGCTCGAGCCATTCGTCGAGTCGCCACTCGTCGAGAAGAGCGGCCTCCTCGTAGAGGAGATCCTCGACCTCCTGGCGGCTAGGCGTTTGCGCGGCAGTCACGCGGCCTTCCTCGCGCGGCGAATCTGCGGTTCTGTCATCAATTGATTCCATCGCCGCCAGAAAGCGCGCATCTGCAATTCGTCGGTTAGCGCGGGCTCCTCGCGCTTCATGCCGCGCGAGATATCCGACCATCCGACTTCGCGATTGGCGAAGCCCCTCTGGCATGACTCGAGCATCTCGACATCGTCGGGAGTAGCGAAACCTCCCGGACCAAGAAAGGTCAGAAAGTTGTCAAGACGAAGCGCTGAATCCTCGGCACTTTCTTCGGCGGGCGCTAGCGCCCACGCGTTCACCTCCATGTAGTCGGGCGAGACCGGGTAGAAGGTACGAACCGTGACCGCCATGATGTCATTGATCACAAGGTTCGGAAAAATGCCCAGATTGCGGCTGGTCTCACAGATGCGGCGCGCGCGCTCGGGCCCAAAGCGCTCTTCGAACTGGCGGCGCACTTCTGCGAAGTGAGGTTTGCGTTCCTCGCCAAAAGGAGGGACCCAATGCGCGATCGGACGCCCCCACGCACTCTGGTACTCGAGGACGGCGTGGCCATTGCCGAGATCGACCACCTTATGCCGCGCCGGAGCGCCGAGAGCCGAGGTTTTGAAATCAATTCCGATGTCGGTCAGGAAACTGAAGTATCGCTGATGCGTAGGCAGGCCGTGATAGCCGTCGTAGCTATTCTCGACCAACAATTTCCAATTGGCGCGCGCGCTGTATGATTGCTGCCCGGCGACGATCTTCATTCCTAGCGCGGACTGGTCGGCGACCAGATCAAGATACTCACGCGCACCCGCCAGATACTCATACAGAGGTTGCGCCGCAGGATCGAAGCAGGCGAATACGAATCCGCGGTAGTTGTCCACCTGTGCGGGAGCGGCCAGCGCCATATCCGCGCGTTTGAACGCATCGCTGTATGCGTCTTCGCCGGGAACGCCGACCAACTCGCCGCGCGAGTTATAGGTCCATGCGTGGTAAGGACACTGGAAGGTTCGGGCATTGCCGGATTTTTGCCGGCAAACCATCGCTCCGCGATGAGTACACGTATTCAGCAGTACACGAAGAACATTGTCATCGCCGCGCACCATGACGAGCGGACGTCCGGCGACATTGCGCGAGCGATAATCGCCCGCGTGCGGCACCTCGGATTCGTGGCCGACATAGATCCAGCACTTGTCGAAGATCCGCCGACGCTCCAGCTCGAGACATTGCGGGTCGGTGAATGCACGCCGGTTGACGCGGAACAATCCCGCGTCCTGATCTTCCATGATGAAGGCTTCATCTGAGGTTTGCATGTCGCTTCTCCGCTGCTGCCAGTGATTTTCCAGTTGCTATTTGCTTGGTGGCTCCCATGCCCAATATCGCGCGATCGCACCCGCATCGACGCGCAGGTCGGTACCGGTGATCATCATTGAATCATCCGACGCGAGAAAAACCGTGGCGCGTCCGTAATCGCGCGGGCTGGGCAGGCGCTGCATCGGCACACGAGTACGAAATGTCTCGAACGCGCGCTTGATTTCGTCGGAATTACGCACTTGGCGGCCCCATCGCGCGGCGCGCTCGTGCGATTCCGATGGATCGGTCGCGGTCGGCGTCAGACTATTGACCCGAATACCATGTGCGATCAGCTCGATCGCGGCCGAACGGGTGAAATTGAGTAGTCCGCTTTTCGCGGTGCAGTATGCGATGTTGCCCGGTTCGCCCTGATGCCCGGCGGTCGAGATTATGTTGATAATCGCGCCGTGGCGCTTCCGCTCGATCATCGACTTTGCAACGTACTTGGTGAACAGAAATGCGCCGGTCAAGATGACGGTGATCTGCCGATGCCACTCTTCGAGCGGCATATCGAGCACGCCCTTCTTGTTGAAGATCGCGGCGTTGTTCACGAGGATATCGATTCCGTCAAAAGCATCGCATGCGGCTTTGACGGCGGAGGCCACTTGGCCTTCATCGGTCACGTCGCAAGTCACCGCGATAGAACGGGCGCCTGTGCTTTTGAGATAGCGCGTGCAGTCGGCGGCGTTAGCTTCTCGCGAATCGACGCAGACGATCGCGGCGCCCTCGGCCGCGAGACCCTCGGCGATGCCGCCGCCAATATTGATGCTGGTGCCGGTGACCAGCGCGACTTTTCCGTCCAATCTCATTCCGGTTCTCCGAAGCTCATACCATCGCGCTCAATTTGGCGGCGCAATCAGGAAGCACTTCGATGAGTTGAAGATCCAGGTCTCGATGAACTCCATCTCCTTCGGCTTGCGATGAAGCTCCGAAAGAGCGCCAGTCAGGCACATCCAGTTCAGAATCTCCTGCTGGCCGCTCGCCTCGACCGAAGCGGCCGGATAATTGCGCCAGGTATCGAAATCGCTCGTGCGCAGGGCCTCGTACAGCATCCGGTCGGCAGGTGTGTCGGGATACAGAAAGTGGTTTTTTGCGGTCAGGAAGGCATGCGACCATCCCGACGAAGCCATCAGCACGACTCGCCACGGACTCTTCGCGAGGATTCGGGCGGTTGCGGCGCCGAGATCGAACAATCGCCGGGGAGTGGGCGCCGGAGGATCCAATTGAGCTTCCGACGGCGGATGATCGAACATCGGAAGACCGCCGCGTTGCGCAATCACTCTGCGTCCGTAGCAGTTGATCGCGAATGGAACTATTGGATAGTCGAATCCTTTGCGATCATAGTCGAGATACATTATCGCATTCGCGAACGCATGGCCCAATGGATTATGCAGTGGCCTATACGAATATGCGGTGTCGAAGCCTTCATCGATAAGCCCGCTCGCCAAAAATTTAGCCGCAGCGACGTTGCCGGGCACGTTGAATCGCTTTTCAGCCGACTCTTTCCACACATTGTTGGCAGGTGCCGCAAACGCAAATGACTCGTGCGCATAGATGCAATAGGGCGGAATCACATCTTCACGGAAGTTCTCGTACTGATCGTCGCCCCAAATGACAATCAGATCAGGACGGAACGCGTCGATCTGCGCGCGCGCCTTGCGCAGCGCTTGAAGCATCTGCGCGCGATGCGCCCGTGCCGCTGCGGTTCCTTCGTCGGTGCCCCATTCAGCGCGCATCGCCTCCGGCCATCCTTCGGCGCGCCGGTATCGCTCGGGCAGGTGAGGGTTCTGGAGCATCCGCTTCAGAATCCACGACATCGTTTCGTCGCTTCCGGCCAGAGGTGGATAGTGGGTTATTCCGATTGCGAGAATATCACCCATAGGCGCGTACTCCTGACCGTGCGGCGATGGTCGCGTAAATAGTCATTTCGAAATACCACTGGCAGCACGAGTCCGGTCGTCATGCAGAACCCGTTTGTCATAAAGCTCCTGGACTCTGCTCTGTGAGTATCCGAGTATATTGGACAATACCTCGATATTGTCGCCGCCCAGAGCTGGAACGTGATTGCGCGCCCGGGCGGCGCTGTTCGTGAACTTGAACGCGGGGTTGGGCACCTTCAGTTCTCCGGCGCCATCGTCGATTCTGGTAAAGCTGCCGCGTGCTTCGACGTGTGGTTGATTGAGCGCTTCGCGGACGCTGAAGTAGCGCGAGCAGGGAACACTCGCCTTGGTGAGAATCGCTTCGCATTCCTCGGTCGTTCGCGTGGAGGCCCACTCGTCGAGCATCGCCATAAACAGGTTCCAATGACGAGCGCGGCCCTTGATCGTCCCGAAGCGCGGATCGTCCATCCATTCGGGATGTCCCACGGCCGTGGCAAGCGCGGCGAAGTTGTTCGGCTTGACCGCCGCGATCATCACGAATCCGTCCTTCGCGCGGGTCGGCTGAAAAGTGTTGGCGCGCCGTGGTTGAGGAAACTGCGCTTCCTGGAATTCATAGATGAGCATGCCAAGCACGCCGTCCATCATTGATAGATCAATGTAGTCGCCGCGGCCAGTGCGCTCACGCGCGAGCAGCGCGGACTGGATCGCGCCGAACGCTTGCGTGCCGCCAAGGACGTCGCCGACATAGATGCCGGTGTTGAGAGGACGTTCGAGGCCATTTTGATAGGAGAGGTTGACCAGGTCGAAGCCGCTCGCGGCATGGAGCATAGGCGCGTACGCGCTGCGCGTCGCCCACGGTCCATGCTGGCCGAACCCGGAAATCGAACAGTAGACCATTCGCGGATTCAGCTTTGCGATTTCCTCGTAATCGAGGCGCAGCCGACGCATCACACCGGGCCGAGAATTCTCGACGATCACGTCGGCAGTGGCTGCGAGCTCGTGCACGATCACGATCGCCTCGGGCTGGTGGAGATCGATCGAGAGACTCTTCTTGCCACAATTCAGGTGGGCAAAATACGCACTCTTGCCGTCGCGCAGCGGAGGCTGCACGCGAATGAAATCGCCTTCAGGCGGTTCGAGCTTGATCACCTCCGCGCCAAGGTCGGCGAGCAGGCGGGTGCAATAGGGTCCCGACACGATGGTCGTGAAATCGAGCACTCGCACGCCGCCGAGGATCTCGTTAAGCATCGGCAACCTCGGCGCGGCCTTGTTCTTTTTTCAGCGATAGATAGTGGCGATTGAGCCGCTCCAGATGCTGTTTCATTTCGGTCACGGCCGCATCGCAATCGCCCGCCGCGAAGTGCTTCATGAATCGTCGGCGCGAGGGCAGCACCCACGGATTACGGGTTTGTCCGATTGCCTGAATGAAATGCTGCATCACGTCAATCAGCGCTTCCATCACGATCACCATGACCGGATTCTTGGTTGCGCGCGCGATGATGCGATGAAAATCAAGATGGATCGCGGCCTGCGCATAGAAATCGGTCTTTGCGCGAGCGGCACTCTCCGCCGCGGCGACGTTTGCTTTCAGCGCATCGATGTCTTCCGCGTTGGCTCGCTCGCACGCCGCGCGCACGGCGATTGATTCGATCAGCACGCGCGCCTCGGTCAGATGCTCAGGCGCGATCGCGCCCAGGTGGAACATGTCGCGAAGGCCGGTGACGATCGCGTCGCCGGTACTCTCGCGCACAAAGGCGCCTCCAGCCGCGCCCTTCTGCAGCCGCAACAGGCCGGCGTTTTCGAGCGAACGCAGCGCCTCGCGCAGCGTGTTTCGCGAGACTCCGAATTGCTCCGCCAACGTCCGTTCGGGCGGAAGCCGATCGCCGGCGCGCAGGCGGCGATCCGCCAGTTCCCTGCGAATCTGATCAGCGATCTCTTCGAACGCGCGCGGAGTGCGGATGCGCCGGAACTCGATACTGTGTGAGCCGCGCGTGGTTCTGCGAACCGCCCCGCGTGGAGGCTGCAAGGCAAGCGCGCCGCGCTTGACAATCGAGTTTTGTCTATGCTCCATTGGTTGAACCATTGCGATCCTGACCCGGCGCCGTTAAAATGTCAAGCGCCGCGCGTGGCGGCCGCGGACGGAAAGGTCCCGCCAGCCGAGAAATCATCCGGCGGAGGAATTTCAATTTGATCTCCTTTCAACTAACCGAAGAGCAGAAGCTCGCGCAATCGATGGTCCGGGAGCTGGCGGGAGCCTCGCTCCGGCCGGCCGCGCGCGACGCCGACGAACACGCGGAGATCCCGGCTTCCGTCCTGAAAGAGATCTGGGCGACCGGGATCGTTCAGTCCCAGGCCGACGCCGGCGCCGATGGAGGATCGCGATCCGCGATTCTGAACGCGCTGCTGCTAGAAGAGCTCGCGGTGGCCGACGCCGCATTCGCGATAGCCGCCGCGGCGCCACTGGGGTTTGCAAGCGCTATCGCTGCTCACGGTTCAGCCGAGCAGAAGAAGAGTCTGCTGTCGTTGTTTGCGGGCGACAAATATCAGTGCGCTGGTGTGGCGATCATGGAGCCCGATTTTCTGTTCGACGTTTCCGCGGTGCGCACCTACGCGGCCAGGACGCCCAACGGATATCGTTTGTCCGGCGTCAAGACGATGGTTCCGCTTGCGGATCGGTGCAGCCATTTTCTGGTCCTTGCCAACTGCGACGGGGCGCCTGACGCCTTCATTGTCGATCGGCAGACAAAAGGGGTCGTGGTTGGGGGTGAGAGGCCCAGTCTCGGCTTGCGCGCGTTGCAGATGGCTGATGTGAGTTTCACAAATGTGGAACTGGGATCGGGCGGGCGGCTCGGCGGATCGGCACGATGCGACGTGCAGGAAATCGTCGACTCCGCGCGCACAGCGCTGGCCGCGATCATGGCGGGGATAAGCCGCGCGGTGTTCGAGTTCGTGATGCCCTATACGAAAGAGAGGGTGGTGCATGGCGATGCTTTGGCGAAGAAACAGGTGATCGCATTTCGGCTAGCCGACATGCGAATCGAGAACGACGCGATGCGCTGGATGGCGTGGAAAGCCGCGGCGATTCTCGAACGCGGGGGCAACGCCACCCGTCAGGCGCAACTTGCATACACCTATGCCGCCGAACAGGCGATGTGGATCGCCGATGAAGGAGTGCAAATGCTCGGTGGTCACGGCTACTTGCGCGATAATCCAGTCGAGATGTGGTATCGCGACGCCCGCACGTCGTCGGTGATGGAAGGCGCAGTGGGCGTATAGCGCCAACAGAAGCGTTGGAGGATCGGGCGATGATAGATTTTGAGCTGACCGCCGCGGACCAGGAAGTGCTCGCGCTTGCTCATCGGCAGGCGGAGATCGGACGGGTCCACGCTAATTACTATGACAAGCACGAAGACCAGCTTCCGCCAGCTGAGTTTCCAGAAGCTGCGGGACAGAAAAATCCGATCGATCTGGCCGAGGAGATGGCCGCAGAGACCAGCGGCTCGAGGATTTTGCATTCGCTGGTCATGTCGGAGATCTACTCGGGCGGCATGGCGCTGCACCGCAGCAAATGGGGACTCGGAAACACCGTCCTCAAGAACGTTGCGACTCCCGAACAGTTTGAGAAGTGGAAGAATCACACAATCGCGATCGCGATAACGGAGCCGGGCGCGGGCTCGGATCCGGCGAACATTCGAACCACGGCGACGTTCGATCGCGAAACCGGGGAGTGGGTAATCAACGGAGAGAAGATTTTCATCTCGCAAGCCGAGTCGAGCGACGCCGCAATGGTCTTTTCGCGCTTCGTCGGACCGGACGGGAGCCGGGGGATGACGACGTTCCTGGTCGAGAAGGGAGCGCCAGGTTATTCCGTTGGCCCGCAGCTCAAGAAACTCGGTATCCGCTCCCACGATACGTGCAACCTGCTGTTCGAGGATTGCCGCATTCCCGAATTCAACCACATCAAGGGCGATTTCAAATCCACGATGACGGTGTTCAACGACTCGCGTCCGATGGTCGGCGCGATGGCTTTGGGCGTCGCCCGCGCGGCACTGGATTTCACCCGCGAAAAGCTGGAACAGAACGGAGTAAAGATTAGCTATGACAGAGGCGTGCGGAACCGCGCTGCAGTAGTCGATCGCTTCATCCGCCTCGAGGCCGCTTACGAGGCGGCTATGCTCACGGTCCTGCGCGCCAAATGGCTCGAGCAGCAGGATGTTCCGCCGAAAGTCGAAGCCTCGATCGCAAAAGCAGCGGGAGGCAAGGCCGCGAGAAAGATTACGCAGGGCTGTATTGAGATACTCGGTCCCGAAGCTCTATCGGAAGACCATCCGCTCGAACGATGCTTCCGTGACGGGCGCATCTTCGATATCTACGAAGGGGCGGGCGAGATTCAGCGTCTCATCATCGCGCGCGCGATCCTCGAGTATACTTCGCGCGATATCAGGTGATAGGCGCAGGCTCTTAACGAGGTCTACGTGGATATTGAGCAAAAGCAGAAATTGGCGGCACTGCTGGGGCAGGAACACGTTGCAGTGATCATCACGCAAGGCGGTGAGTGGCCAACTGCGACTCTGCAAGCATTTGCGGAGACCGATGTCCCGGACCTGCTCTTTATCATGGCCGGTGAGGCGGATAAGTTTCAGAATCTGATCCGCAATCCCAACGTGACCGTGCTGGTCGACAATCGCGACGTTGGCAATGTCGCGACATTTCAGGTTGCTCGAGTCTCGATCCAGGGAATCGCGCAGGAGGTTGCAAGGGATGGCCCGGAATGGGAGCCGCTCAAGGCGATTTTCCTGAAGAAGAATCCCTTCGAAGCTCCGTTTTTCGGGAGCGAGAAGTTGCGGATGGTGCGAGTGAAGATCAGGCGCATCTCATATGCCGGCGCCGCACGGGACGTGTTCAAGGCGGAGTTGTGAGCGCCTCATGCGATCGTGAGCATCGATGCTGTCCGGGCGCGTGCTTGATCATATTCTTCCCGCGTCTGATCGATGAGTTCGGCGGCGCTCTGAATTCCCATGACACCGGAAATTGAATGGCCCGCGCTCCAGATATCACGATAGCGGCGGGGCCCCGGAAAATCACCCTTGCTGCTGAAGTTCCGCGCGGCTTCTTCGACTGATACGCGCGGCGGCAAAGTTGCGGGGTCAAGTCCCGCGGCAAGCATCGACGGCTTCAGCATATTCGTGTCGAGTCCCGTGAACGCCTGCGTGAGCATTACGTCATCCATATCGGAATCGACCAGCATCTGCTTGTACGCCGGCGCGGCCAGGCTCTCGTGCGTGGCGATGAACTTGGTTCCCATGTACGCGAGGTCGCAGCCCATCACCTCGGCAGCCCAAAGCAGGTTGCCGTCCGATATTCCACCGGCCAGAACGATCGGGCCGCTGAACATCTGACGTGTCGCGCGCACAAACGCGAGCGGATTGAGCCATCCGGTCTGGCCGCCAGCGCCCGCAGTCAGGAGGATCAATCCGTCCACGCCCGCGGCGATCGCCCGTTCGGCATGATGAAGCGTCGCGACGTCGCAGAAGACCTGGCATCCGGAATCGTGCAGCGGCCCAATAGCTTCGGCCGGCGAACCGACGCTGGTGATCACTAGCTCGACCCGATGCCTGACCAGCGCCGCCAACTCTGAGCGCATCTCGGCGCGTTTGATGATCAGGTTCGCGCAGAATGGAGCGGACGGGTGCTCGGGATTCTCGTCGGCCGCCCGAGCGAGAGCAGTTTCGATCTGCGAGAGCCACGTTTCCACGCCCTCGGGCGATCGAGCATTGGCAAGGGGAAACGCACCGATCACTCCTGCCTTGCAGGCCGCTATCACGAGTTCCGGCCCCGATACTGCGAGCATCGGCGCCGCGATTAGCGGAAGCGTGAGTCGCTTGGCGATTTTCTCAGGGATGCGATTCGATAGCATCGCTCAGGCGTCCTTCTGCAAAATGTGCACGACGCACACCGCGCCGACGCCGACCATGTGCGCGAGGCCGATTTTTGCGCCGGGTTGCTGGCGCACTCCTGCTTCGCCCCGAAGCTGGCGCGTGATCTCCGCGATTTGCCCTGCGCCGGTCGGACCAATCGGATGCCCCATCGCGATCAAGCCTCCGGACGCGCTGATTGCACACCTGCCTCCTATATCGGCGGCTCCGCTGCCGATCATCGCCGCGCCTTCGCCCTCGCCACACAGGCCCATCGCCTCGACATACAGCAACTCTTCGATCGTGAACGCATCGTGCAGCTCAACCAGGTCGAGATCTTTGGCGCCTACACCGGCTTCCGTGTACGCCTGCGCGACAGTCTCACGGGTTAATTCCGCATCATTATTTTTCGCGTCGCGATAAACGCGCTCGCTGCGAGAGACCGACGCTATCACCCGAACTGCGCGAGCTCGATTTATTTTCAGCTTCTCGATCGCGTCATCGGATGCGACGATTATCGCCGCGGCGCCTTCTCCGACCGGGCAGCATTGCAACCGCGTAAGCGTGCCGGAGATCGCGGGGCCGGCCATCACTTCTTCAAGGGTTACCGCGCGCTGCCGCTGCGCGAAAGGATTGTTGGCGCCGTTGCGATTATTCTTGACCGCAACCTGCGCGACCTGTTCAGCACTGACCCCGTAACGGTTCATATACTCGTTGGCCAGAAGGGCGAAGTGAGTAAACGGCACGACTCGCGCTCCGACCAGATCGCGAATCCTGGTCTTGCTCGGCGCACTGTTCACCATCGCCGGTTTATCCACTCCGATAGCAAGCGCCACATCGCTGATGCCGCTCGCAACGTCAAGGCAGGCTTGACGAAACGCGGTCGAGCCTGAGGCCGATGCGTTCTCGACCTGCGCCATCGCGATTCCGGTCGCGCCCAGATGACGAAGCATCGGGCGTGACGCCGCCATTCCGACCAGCGCGGTGCCTGTATATGCCGAATCAACTGCGGGCCATTCGATACCGGCGTCATCCAATGCCGCGCGTACGGCAGTGAGGCCGAGCGTGACGTAGGTCGTGTCGCTCAGATGCTGGTATTTGTGAAGTCCAATTCCAACCACACGGACGGGTCGCAATTCACGCAGGGTCTTTTTCACTTGCCTAACTCCCCCGGAGTGAAGCGAAGCTCGTTCGCGCCGGCGCCTCCGTCGTCAGAGGACGCCTTAAAAATCGTAGCGTGCATCCGATCACCGATCTTGAGTCCGGCGTCCGTCTTCTGGGTCAGGATCGCGCGCACTGCCGGTCCGTCGTCGAGCAGGATTACGCCGACAGTGAATGGCGCTTCGATCCCTTTGCCGGGATGAAGATGAACCGTCGCGAACGATCTCAATGTACCCTCGCCTTTCAGCGCGAGGGGATGGAGCTCGTCACCGGACGCTCCGCAGATCTCGCATCCGTAGGATTGCGGAGGAAAAAAAACATAGCCGCAGGCGCGGCAGCGTCCGCCGTTGAGTGTTGGAGTTTCACCGGGCGATGCGGTGTAGAGTTCGGATGACGAAGCGATAGTTTCGGGCATCGGGCGTCTCCAGCGGGCGTTGATTTGCGGACCATACGATATTTCTTGCTAATCAGTCAACAAATATGTTACGGTCGCCCGAGATGAACGCCCAACGCAATACGCAAGCGCCCATCCGGCGCACCCAGCGCGAGCGTCGGCAACTCTCGCACAGCAGGATGCTCGCGGCGGCGGCCAAACTGATCGCGCGCCAGGGCAGCAGCCGCACGACGCTCAGCCAGATCGGAGAGACCTCGGGCTACACGCACGGCCTCGTCAGTCATCGCTTTGGATCAAAGGGAAAGCTCATCGCGACGCTGGTCCGGCAGCTGCAACGCGATTTTGCCGAGTCGCTTGTGCCGGTGCTTGGTGAAAAGAGCGGGATCGAGGCGCTGAAGTTGGCGTGCGAGAGGTACTTGCGCGCGGCGACATCGGTCGAGCGGATGGCGATCTATGTCTTGATTGGAGAAGCGCTTGGCCCAGTTCCGGAAATCAAACCCGATCTTGCGGATGCCGACGGATATTTCCGCGCCTCGATCCAGCATCGAATCGAGGAAGGAATCCGATCAGGTGAAATCAGGCGCGAGGTGGATTCGGCGGCGCAGGCTGCGATGCTGGTCGGCACGCTGCGCGGCCTGGTAATTCAGAATCTGCTTAAACCGGGTGCTTTCAATCTGGGCGCGGTCTGCCGCGAGCTGAACTGCAATCTCGAGCTGACGTTGGCGCAGAAACGGAGGCGTGCCTGATGCTGCGTGACGTGCGCGTGCTCGAGCTCTCCGCGCCTGAGACGATGCTGGCGGGAAGTATCCTCGCCGACCTTGGCGCCGACGTCGTTGTGATCGAGCCGCCGGGCGGAGCTCCCGGACGCCGGCTGGAGCCATTTTTGGATGAGGTTCCAGGAATCGAGCGAAGTCTGACGTGGCATGCGCTCAATCGGAACAAACGCGCAATCACCCTCGATCTGAAAAGTAATGACGGGCGCAGCCTATTCACCGCTCTCGCTGAAAGATTCGATATCGTTCTCGAGTCGGCGGGAGATGGCGGCCGCGCACCGCTCGACGACCTCGCGCTCAGTGCGAAAACTATTCGATGCACAGTAAGCGCGTTTGCGCGATCCGGACCGAAGAGTGAGTATTCGGCTTCCGATCTATTGGTGATGGCGTCTACCGGGACGCCTGCGATGACCGGTGATCCAGATCGGCCGCCGCTCTTCTACAGCGTTCCTCAGTCGATCATGGAAGCAGGGGCGGAGACTGCGATCGCGGCGCTCGCCTGCCTGCTGGCGCGTGATCGCGATGGCGCTGGACAGCATGCGGAGATTTCCGCGCGGATCGCCGCGATGATGAGTGCGCTCAGCGTGCCGCTTGCGGTCGGCGCCGGAAATCCGGAGTTGACGCGCTCGGGCGCGGCTGGCTTGTCGCCCGACGCGCGGATTCCGAGCATCTACGAATGCGCCGATGGCTACATGATCGTCACGGTCCCCGCGTTTGGTCCTTCGTTCGGGCCGATGACGCAGCGCTTGGCGAAATGGGCGGCGGAAGAGGGGCATCTTTCCAAGGAAATTGCGGAGGTGAACTGGATTACCTTTCTTGCCGATGTCCGCAAGAAAACCGCTTCACTTGATCAGCTTCGCGCGCTGGTGATCGGCGTGACGTCGCTCTGCCGGAACAAGACCAAAGCGGAGCTCGGCGCGGCCGCGCGAAAACTCGGGCTGCTCGCAGCCCCGGTGATGGATATGAAAGACGTCGCCGAGTCGGAGCAGTATCGCGAACGAGGCTTGTGGACGCCGGTGAAGATTGGACCCGACGGACGCGAGATCGATGCCCCCGCGCGGTTTGCGCAATTCTCGAATTTTTCGATCGAAACCAGAAGAGCCGCGCCCGCACTCTCTGAGCATACTGCCGAGGTTTTGAAGCTCGAAGCTGGAATCTCCTCGACCGAACTGCAATCGCTGTTCGTTCACGGGATCATCTAGGAACAGGAGCGGCATGCGATGAGCTCGCCACTGGAAGGCATCCACGTTCTCGACCTCAGTTGGGTGATGGTCGGGCCGGTGAGCGGCCGCTACCTGGCCGATCTTGGCGCGGACGTTATCAAGATTGAGAGTCGAGGCAGAATTGATCCACTTCGCACGCTCGGTCCGTTCAAAGACGGCAAACCAGGTCCGGAACGTTCGGTCAGTTACCACAACCTCAATGCCGGCAAACGAAGCGCTACGATCAATCTCAAAGCGCCGCGCGGACGCGATATCATTCTGCGTCTCGTCGATTGGGCTGACGTAGTATTGGAAAGCTTCACGCCCGGAGTGCTCGAGAGCCTCGAGCTCGACTATGAGCATCTGCGGCAGCGCAAGGGAGACATTATAATGGTGTCGACCAGCATCCTCGGGCAGACGGGGCCCTATGCGGCGGGCACCAGTGGCGTCGGTACGATGGGCGCGGCCATGTCCGGCGCGAGTTTTTTACTTGGATGGCCCGATCGGCCTCCGTTCGGCACCTTCGGTCCGTGGACCGACGGCGTCGCTCCGCGGTTTATCGTTGCGAGCATACTTGCCGCGCTTCATCGCAAATCAATTACCGGTGAAGGTTGTTATATCGACGTCGCACAGGCCGAGGCGGGTATCCAGTTCGTATCGCCGGCGTATTACGAGTATGCGGCAAACGGCGTCGTTCCGATGCGTCGCGGAACGGCAGGGTCGCCTCTCAGATCTCCGCATGGCGTCTATCCATGCTCGGGCCTGGATCGCTGGGTGGCGATCGATGCATCTCGAAGTGAGCACTGGGAAGCACTCCGCATAGCCATTGGCGGAATACTCACAGAATCAAGATTCGATACTCTGATTGGACGGCTCCGGAATCGAGCTAAACTTGATAGTGCCATAGCGGATTGGACACGACCGCAGGATGCCGAAGTAGTTGAACGCGAGCTCCAAAGTGCGGGAGTGCCTGCTCACGTGGTCTCTCGTGGTGGCGATTTAGTACGCGATCCTCATCTGCGCGCGGCCAATCACTTTCGCACCATCGCCGATCCGGTCATCGGCGACGCGGAAATCGAAGGGCCGCGCTTCAGGTTGTATCGCACGCCTCATGTGACTACGCGGTCGGCGCCTCGAGTCGGAGAGCATACGGGCGAGGTGCTGCGCGGCGTTTGCAAACTAACGGATGAAGAGATTGCCGAACTCGAAAAGGCTGGTGTGCTCGCCTGACTGATTTCACACATCGATCGAGCTTCTACTTCAAACGGGAGGCCATCAATTGGCTAATAACATTCTCGATCTAAAGGGACGAATCGGACTGGTGACTGGCGCGGGACAAGGAGTTGGCCGCGCCGTGGCGTTGCGGTTCGCGGAGAACAACGCGGGCGGTGTCGTTGTCAACGATTTCCGCCTTGAACGCGCATCAGCGGTCGCGGCGGAAGTCGAAGAGCTCGGCGTCAAGGCGTTGCCCGTTCAATGCGACGTAACTGATTTCAGTTCGGTGACGGCAATGTTCGAACAGGCAAAGGCGAAGTTCGGGTCAGTCGATATCCTTGTCAACAACGCAGGTAACGCCGGTGCCGACCCGAGTGCGGTCGCGCGCAAGCCGTTCTGGGAGCAGGAGCCAAAGGACTGGCAACCTTTTCTCGGCACCAACCTGTTCGGGGTGTTGAATTGCGTACGAATCGCCGGAGCTGAGATGATCAAGCGCGGCTACGGCAAAATCGTCACGGTAATTTCTGACGCGGGCAGAGTCGGCGAGCCGCGCCTGGAAATTTATTCCGGCGCAAAAGCCGGAGCGGCAGGATTCATGCGGGCGGTCGCAAAGAATGCGGGCCGTTACAATGTCACCGCAAATTGTGTCGCGCTTGGCGCGACGCGCACGCCAGCTACCGAACGCGGCATGTCCGATCCGGAAGCGCTCAAGCGGATTCTTAAGGTATACCAGATTAAACGCATCGGCGAGCCGGAGGATGCGGCCAATATGATCCTGTTTCTCAGCTCGGATGCCTCAAGCTGGATCACCGGCCAAACCATTCCGGTCAACGGCGGTTATTCCTTCGCAGTATAACCTGCGATCATCAGGAGAATCCGTATGAACTACGAAACAATCATTCTGGAGTGCAGGGACGGAATTGGCTATTTGACGCTGAATCGTCCCGAGCGGGCAAATACTATCAGTTTCCAGCTCGCTCAAGAGGTCGTCCATGCGATGGAGGTAGTCGAAGCGAGCCCCGAATACCGAGTGGTGATCATCACTGGAGCGGGCACGCGTCACTTTTGCGGAGGCGCGGATCTCCGTGATATGGCGCGTCGCGCCAGCGAGTCGCGAGCGAGTGGTGCACAGACCAAGAGCGCCGAGCGGCGAGGGCTGCCTTTAAAGGATATGTTCAGCGCCATCGAAGACTCGCGCGTTCCGGTGATCGCCGCGATCAATGGCGCCGCGATGGGAGGAGGATGCGAAATCGCGCTCGCTTGCGACATTCGCGTGATGGCTGACACGGCGACGATCGGTCTTCCTGAGATTCGTTTCGGCGCGCTTCCCGCAGGCGGAGGAACGCAGCGTCTTCCACGATTGGTTGGTCCCGGTATCGCCAAGGAAATGATTTTTAGCGGGCTTCCATGGTCGGTCGAAGACGCATTGCGTGTCGGTCTCATCAATCGGAGTGCGCCTGCCGCCGATCTGATCAGCAACTGCGAGAAGATAGCCAAGGTCTACATCGAGCGCGCAGGTTACGCTCTCAAGGCGGCGAAGGCATTGATCAATCGAGGCGTCGAACTGCCGTTGCAAGAAGGGCTCGCGCTCGAGCGCGAGATGATCGCGCAGATGGCGACCCCCGAAGAGCGCCGAAAGGCGCAGGAGCAGGCGGCGGCCACGCAGAAAACCTATGCACGAATCTTCGGCGATCGATCTTGAGGGCGGTGCTGATCAGCTCTGGTGCGGTTGTTTTGTCTCCGAGAGCAACGGCTCGAGCCGATGGATCGATTCCTCCAGGCTCGCATGTTTCGTTAGCGCTTCGAGGAAAGGATCCCGTCTCAACCGCGTCATTCGTGCCACCATGTTCTTGATATTGTACGAGACTGGATCGAGAGTCGGTTTGAGTTCCGCCCAACTCAATGGCGCCGAGACCGGCGCCCCCGGAACCGGACGCACTGAGAATGGAGCCGCGATAGTTTTGCCATGGCCGAGCTGTAGATAGTCAATATACACTCGGCCTTTCCGGGTGCCTGGATTCCGATTGATCGTGGCAATTTCAGGAATTCTATCTACGACTGCCTGCGCAACCAGTTCAGAGAACATCCTGGCCTGTTCGTAAGTATATTTCGGCGCCAGTCCGACTACCACGTGAAGGCCCATCTGGCCCGAGGTTTTCAGGCACGGTTCCAACCCCACCTCACGCAGGATGCCAGCCACTTCCTCCGCGACCTGTACCGCCGCACGCGTCGTCGAACCTTTGGGGTCGATGTCAAACAGCAGCCAATCAGGATGTTCGAGACTCGTGACGCGCGAGGACCAGATATGAATTGTGATCGCGGCTAGATTAGCTACATAGGCAATAGCCTCTTCGCTGTCTAATATAAAATAGGCTATTTCCCGCTGCGAGTCCTCGGAATAGATCTTTGCAGTCCGAATCCAGGACGGGACGAAGGTGGGCGCATCTTTCTGATAGAACATCTTGCCTTCGATGCCGTCGGGAAAGCGCGTCAGCATCACAGGGCGATCCTTCAGATACGGCAGCATCCACTTTGAAATCGACCGATAGTAGGCGACCAAATCACCCTTGGTATATCTCTCCTTTGGCCAGAACACTTTCTCGGGGTTGGTTACCGTGGCGATTGGCTGTTCAATCTTCCCATTACGCTCCAGACCGCCGAGTTCCTCAGTCGGCTTGATATCAGCGATCGCTTCTTTCGCGGTGATCGAGAGCGCGTCAGGGCCCTTGTAGACGCATTGGCAAGGGTCGCCTTTTTCGACGAGCCCCAGGAAGCTCGCCTGCCGTACACCGCCGTGGTCGGTCCACTCGCTGAACCTGATCCTGGCAACCAACTCCGGCCGGACGAAGCGTGCGCCCTTTTCCGTAGCGGGCTCCCCGGTCAGGGGCTTTCGGAACGGCGAGGCAGATTGAGCGCGCTCCAGCAGCATCGCGTGGATCTTGCGCAGCACGTCGCGATTGAATCCGGTGCCGACCTTGTCCGTGTATCGCAATGTGCCTCCCGCTTCGTACTGGCCCAGTAGCAGCGCGCCGAAGTGGGTTCGTGTACCTCCAGGATCGGTGTAGCCGCCGATTACGAAATTTTGGACGAGCGGGCATTTGATCTTGAGCCAATCTCCGTTGCGCGCGCCGCGATACGGTGCATTGCGGAGTTTGGCAATCATTCCTTCCAGCTGATTCTCGGCGACGGCGTGATAAAAATCTGTTCCACGAGCGACCACGTGGTCGCAGTAGCGTACCGGCCCGTCGCCCATAATCAATTCGCTGAGCAATTGCTTGCGTTGCTCGGTTGGGAGAGCGCGGGTGTCGTAGTTATCAAACGCCAGGAGATCGAACACGAAATAGCGGACCGGAACCGCGTAGCTGAGCCGCGCGATCTGGCGCTGGTCGTTGACGTGCATTCTCGTCTGCAAGAGCTGAAAGTCCGGATGTCCCTCGTCGTTAATCGCCACGATTTCTCCATCGACGACGAAGCGATCGAAAGGATGAGCTTTCAGCGCCAGCACTACTTCCGGGTAACGATTGGTAATATCAGTTCCGCTGCGGGCGAATAGCTGGATCGAACCCGCGTCGCGGATAGCCAGCGCTCTCACGCCGTCGTACTTGACCTCGAATAGCCACTTCTCGCTGTCGAAGGGCTTCTCTGCCAGCTTCGCTAGCATCAGGGGAAAATCCGCGCGGCGCAATGCCTTGGAGAATTCGCCCAGATGCTGCCGCGCGAGGTACGCGGCGACTTTGCGGCCCGCGCCGGGAGCGTCGCGCATCTCTTCGATCGTGAGCCCGGACAATACCGAGCGTGGATGCGCTGCCAATACGTCGTCGGAGCTGGCGAATTCATCGCGCTTCTTGATCAGAAGCCAATTCTTCCTGTCTTTCGGATCGGAGGTCCGGCGTCCTCCCGTTCGGACCAGCGTGTATGCGCCGTTCAGCTTGAACCCGCGCAGTACTATGTCGAGCTTGCCTGCACGGACCGCGTCGGCCGCGTTGCCCGTAAAATCCTGCGCGCTCCACTCGCCGCGGTCCCACACGATCACCGCGCCGGCGCCATAGTTGCCTTCGGGAATCACGCCTTCGAAGTCGCCGTACTCCAACGGATGATCTTCAACCGCGACCGCAAGATGCTTGTCGGCTGGATTCAGCGAAGGACCTTTTGGCACCGCCCACGAACGCAGAACTCCCTCCATCTCAAGTCGGAAGTCATAATGCAGACGGCGCGCGGCGTGCTTTTGGACGACAAAGATTCCGCGCGCCTGCGAACCATGCGCGCGGACAGCACCGCCAAACGGCTCCGGCGTGCGATCTGCACTCCGTTTGCTGCGATATTTGCCTAACGGCATCGACGGAACTATTCGAGAGGCAAAAGCGGCCGCGATCCTAATCGACTGGCGCGCGTGCGAGGTGACGCCGGAGGGCGCCGGCTCTAGCGGGAGCGGCGCGTGCGAGGTGCCCTGCGCGATCCCTGAGCCGCTTTGCGTTCTGCCGGTTCGGCGGCTTCCTCATCTTCCTTGCGATCCGCTCCGATCGGAACGCCTCGCTTCTTGAGTGATTGCTTCAGAGCGCTCATCAGATCGATCACCTGTCCCTTGCGCACTTCGGGTGCGGACTCTGTGACCTCATGACCGGCCATCTTCTGTTCGGCCGCCTCGATTACACGCTCGCGGTAAGTATCCTTGTATTTTTCCGGATTGAACTTTTTTTCTGTCAGGTCCGCGATCAATCGCTGCGCGAGGTTCAGTTCCGATTCCTTGACCGGCGCGTCAGCGCCATGATCGATCTCTTTGAACGAGCGCACCTCGTCCGCGTAGTACATCGTATGAAGCATCAGGCCCTTTTCGAACGGCCGGATCAAAACCAGCCGCTCTTTGCCGCGCATGGTAAACTTTGCCACTCCGACGCGATTGGCATTAGCCATTGCTTCCCTGAGCAGGTGATAGGCTTTGGCTGAGGTCGGCTCGCATCCAAGCAGATATGAGTTTTCGAAATAGACCGGATCGACTTCGGTGACGGGAATGAATTCGGCGATCTCGACTGCGTGATCGGCCTGCGCCTCGAGCTTCTTCAATTCCTCGTCGGTGAACGTGACGTATTTACCTTTCTCGACTTCATAGCCGCGCACCAGTTCGCTGCGATCGATGATCTGCTCTTCCACCGGACAAAAGATCTTTTCCTGGATTCGGCTCTTATCTTTGGCGTGTAGCAGATTAAACCTGACCGTCCTGGAACTGGTCGCCGGAAACAGGCGTACCGGAATCGAGACCAGCCCAAAGGTCAGGCTGGCGGTTGATAGTGAACGAGGCGGCATCGCGGAATCCTCCAAGTGAACTCGGATGGAATCGTATAGCTCTTGAAGCTAGCTATTCCAACTAGGCCCCGGAATTAATTTACTCGTACGCGCTTTGCGAGATGCAAGCAAATTTCGTTCAATCGTCATGCCACCTTGGAGAATCAGAATCGAGCAACCTTTTGCTGCATCTTCGCATGTTATCTCGGCTTCGCCTTTTCTTCGTCGCCAAGGAGCATGAAGATTCGACTATCCGAGCACGACGCGGACATGGTGAATTGCGCCGTCGTCCGCAAGGCGAATCTGCCGCGCCTGGATCTCCTTGCCGTCGAGCTCCAGAAGGCTGACGCCTCGGCTGACTCGACGCGGGTTCTCGACCGAGATCTCGTAGCGGGCGGAGTGATACTTGAACGTGATTTCGTAGCCGCGCCAGCCACTCGGTATCGACGGATCGAGCAGCAGCGTTTCGCCTCGAAGACGAAATCCGAGTATCCATTCGAGCCCCGTTCTATACATCCATCCAGCCGAGCCGGTGTACCACGTCCATCCCCCCCGTCCGACGTTGGGAGAGGTCGAGTATATGTCGGCGGAGACAACGTAGGGCTCCACCTTATAACGATGCATGCTCGCGCGCGTGTTCGAATGATTGATCGGGTTCAAAATCGAGAATAGCTCAGCCGCTTTGTCTCCGTCACCGAGCATCGCGAATCCGATCACTGACCACAGAGCAGCTTGTGTGTATTGGCCGCCGTTTTCACGAAGCCCCGGTGGATAGCCTTTGATATATCCCGGATCGAGCGGAGTGTGATCGAACGGCGGCGTGAATAACAAAACCAAGCCACCGTCGCGTCCAACCAGATACTCATCAACCGCCGCCATCGCGATGGCGGCGCGAGCCGGATTCGCCGCGCCCGAGATGACGCCCCATGATTGCGCGATCGAATCGATGCGGCATTCGAGGCTCGAGGCGGAACCTATCGGTGTACCGTCGTCGAAGTAGGCGCGCCGGTACCAACCGCCATCCCATCCTTCGCGATCGAGCGCGCCCCGCAACTTCGCTGCATGATGCCGCCAGATTGTGGCCCGGGACTGATCTCCGCGCTCCTGCGCCAATTGTGCGAACGATGACAGCGCATCGAACAGGAACCATCCGAGCCAGATGCTCTCGCCGCGGCCGGCGTCGCCGACCCGGTTCATTCCGTCGTTCCAGTCTCCCGAGCCGATCAGCGGCAAGCCGTGGATTCCGACTGCGAGGCTGACGTCGAGCGCGCGCGCGCAGTGTTCATAGAGAGAGGCGTGCTCATCGGAAACGGTAGGCAGAAAGTACGCTTCGTCTTCACCAGCGTGCAGAGCGGGACCCTCGAGGAATGGAACCGTCTCCCCGAGAATAGCGTGATCGTTAGTCACTTCGACGTAGTGAGCAACGGCATAAGGCAGCCAAATGCGGTTGTCGGAAATCCGCGTGCGCACGCCCTGGCCCGACGGCGGAAGCCACCAATGTTGAACATCACCCTCGGTGAACTGCCGCGATGCTGCGCGCAGCAAGTGTTCTTTCATGATCGCGGGCCGCGGCACCGCCAGCGCCATCACGTCCTGAAGCTGATCGCGAAAGCCGTACGCTCCGCTGGCCTGGTAGAACGCGGAGCGCGCCCATACCCGGCATGAGAGGGTCTGATAGAGCAGCCACCGGTTGAGCATGATGTCGACGGAGCGATCCGGGGTCTTCACCTGGACCGTGCCGAGGACGTCGTCCCATTGACGCGTGATCGTGGCGCGGACCGCGTCGAGATCGGCCTTGCGATATTTGGCGATTATGGATATCGCATCCGGCCTGGTTGCCGCTTCGCCCAGGAAGAAAACTATTTCGGTGGTACCATTTGCCTTGAGCTCGACACGAGTCTGAAGAGCGCCGCACGGATCAAGCGCGGCGCCTACTCGATTGGACAATGGCGCGGCGCCGGCCAGCGCGGCAGGATTGTCGAGACTTCCGTTGCGTCCGAGAAATTCGGTGCGGTCGCCGGTCCACGAGAGTTGATTGCCGCCTAAGTCCGCGAACGCCACTCGCGTGCCGTATTCGATGCTGTAGGAGTTCCGCGCGAGCATCGCGTGGCTGGCGGAATCGATCTCGGTCACGATGAACGGCGCCGACGCGCCGCGCGCCGTTCCGAGCACCCATTCGACGTACGCGGTGACGGCAAGCCGCCGTGAACGCGCCTGCAAGTTGCGGATTTTCAGGCGCGAGATTTTGATCGAGTCGTCGATTGGTACGAACTGCTCGAGCTCGAGCGAAACTCCGTGCGACGTATGCTCGAAGACGGTGTAGCCCTGGCCGTGGCGGACCGAATATGACGCCGGCTCCTCGCGAATCGGCAATGCGGTCGGACTCCAGAGCTCATTGGTGTCTTCGTCGCGAACGTAGATCACTTCGCCGGGCCGGTCGCCGACCGGATCGTTCGACCACGGCGTGATTTGGTTCTCCTTGCTGTTGATCGACCAGGTGTACCCCGCGCCTTCGACCGAGACCTGGAATCCGAACGAGGGATTGGCGATCACGTTGATCCACGGCGCCGGTGTCCACTGTCCCTCACCGAGAATGGTCACGTACTCGCGTCCATCGGCGGTAAAGCCGCCCAGGCCGTTGAAAAATTCGAGCGCGGGCCGCGGCGGCGAGGCTCCCGTCTGCCGGATCATCGGCGCGCGGCGCAGCGGAGGCGCGGCTGCTGGCAGGATCATCTCAAGACGTTTGAGTTGTTGAGAGAGGGTGCCGCGCCGGCTGAGCAATACCGCACGCGCTACGGCCGGAAGAATATTCCGCACTTCGGCCGAAACCAGGTCGGCGCGCAGAACGAATACTCTTCCGCGTGCGGCTCCGTCACCCGACGGACGCGCCTGGTTCGCACGCACCAGACCCTCGAGCCCGCTTTGCAAATCCTGATCGTAGGAAGGCGGCCGTTCATTCATGATCACGAGATCGACGTCGAAATGCTTCATCCGCCAATAATCGTGGGCGCGCACCAGCTCACGCACGATTTCCAGGTCTTCGGCCTCGTCTATCCGAACCAGCACGATCGGAAGATCGCCCGAGATTCCGCTGGACCAGAGCTTGGACTGTCCGCCCTCGTTTCGCTTCAAGACCTCGGCCGATGGCCGCAGCGTCGGATCGGAGTAGAACACGCGATTCGCCAGGCGCTGGAACAGATGCGCCTCGTCGGAGCCAACTCTCAGATGATGGAGCTGAACTTGCGCCTGCGTCCACGCCAGCGTCACCGCTCGTTCGAACGCGGACGGGTCCTGATGCTTATCCACCAGGTCGAGGACCTGCGCTCGTGTCGGCGCGACCATAGTCCAGAACGCGACCCGCGCCGTGGCGCCCGCAGCAATTCGCACGCTGCGGCGAAGACTGAAAATCGGATCGAGAACGGTTCCGATCGTATTGGAGAGCGGCCGGCCGTCGATCACCGAAATTGGCGTGCGGGTGGCGCGCCCGCGTCCGAGAAAACGCGCGCGATCGGTTTCGAACTGTACGCCGCCGGCGGATTCGCCCTCGAGCACAGCGATATGCGCCGCCCAGATTTGAGGGTCCGACGGCGAGCGCGGCCGCCGCTTCGCCAGAAGAGCGCCGACCTCGGCCTCGAACTCCGTTTGCACGAACATCTTGGAAAAGGCCGGATGGGCCGCGTCAGCCGCGTCAGGCGCCAGCACGATCTCGGCGTAGGAGGTCAGCTCGATCTCGCGAGCGCGGCTGCCGAGATTAGAGATCGAAACGCGGCGGACCTCGGCGTCGTCTTCGGGCGACACCGCCACCTCCAGGGTCGTCGTGATCGTGCCGTCGCGCCGCACGATCTCGGCCCGATCCTCGGAAAATTCGACTTCGTAACTGTCCGCCTCGACGCCGCTCGGCTGGTATCCGGCCGACCAGACCTTGGCGCTCTGTACGTCGCGCAGAAAGATGTACGAGCCCCACGAGTCGCAGGTGACGTCCTCTCGCCATCGCGTGACCGCCAAATCGCGCCAGCGGCTGAAGCCCGAGCCGGCAGCCGTGAGCATCACGGTGTACCTGCCATTGGACAGCAGATGTGTGCGCGGGATCAGATCGTGCGGCGAATGAAAGCGGCGGATCGTTGGCGGAGTGATGTCGCGAATATTGGCGTCGGCGTTGACCTCTTCGGCGCGCGGCCTGGCGACGGCGACGTCGCGTGGAGTTCGCTCTTGCAACAACAGTTCGGTCGCCTGAATGATCGGGTCGGAGTGGAAGCGCGTCCGCATCACCCCGCGCAAAAGCGCGTCGGCGATCGCGACCAGAGTCATCCCCTGATGATGCGCCATGTACGCGCGCACGATCGCAACCGCCTCGCCCTCCGGCACTCGTGACCGCGTATAGTCCAGCGCTTCATACCAGCCGAATCGGCCCAGGCCGCCAGCTTCACGCAGCCGCGAGAAATTCCGCGCCGCCGCCTCCGGATCGATCATCGCCGCGAGCGCGGTCGCATACGGCGCGATGACGGCGTTCTCCCGAAGTCCACGTTTAAGCCCCAGGCCGGGGACCCCGAAATTCGAGTACTGATAAGTGAGTTCGAGGTCTCTCGCGTTGTAGGCGGATTCCGAGATTCCCCACGGCACTCCGAGTTGCGCGCCATATTCCATCTGCCGACGAACAACCATCCGGTTGGTTTGTTCGAGCAAACTCCCCAGCGGCGCGCGCATCACCAACGAAGGCATCAGGTATTCGAACATCGAGCCCGACCACGAGATCAGCGCCGAACCGCGGTCCACCGGCGTCATGCCGCGCCCAAGGCGAAACCAGTGCCGCGCCGATACGTCTCCCTTGGCGATCGCGACGAAACTCGCCAGCCGCGCCTCGGACGCGAGGAGATCGTAGCAGTTTGAATCAAGGCTGCCGTCGGCGACGCGGTATCCGATCGAAAATAGATGACGCGCGTGGTCGAACAGGAAATCAAATTTCATCGCGTCGAAAATGTCTCCCGCAGTCGTAGCGAGCGCCGTAAGTCTTCGCTCCAGCACTCGGGCCGCTGAGCAGGAGTGGTTCAGTACGGCTGCAATCAGGTCGATCCGCGCAAGCGAATCGGCGGTCGTCCCGGGATTCGCCGCCAGCTCTGCCTTGTGCGATGCGAGGATCTCGAGCGCCTGCTCACAGCGGTCCGGCAGCTCGCCCAAGGTCGGGATCGAATCGAAGATAGAGCCGAACAGTTCTTCAGGAAGATTTCTGCAGATCGCTTTCGAGCCACTCGAGATTGAAGGCGCAATCGCCCACGGCATCAGCAGCTCGACCTCGCGCTGGTGGCTATTGATACAAGTGCGGATGGCGTTGGCCCATGCCAGTAGCCCGGCACCGGCGCTGTCGCCGCGCTCAGTGGTGAGAGTCTGGGCGATATCGATGACTGAATCGGCCTGGAGCGTTAGCTCCGCCAACTGTGCCGCGACAGCCGCTGGCGTTCGCGGTTGCGGCTGAAGCATCGCGGAAAGCGCCTCGAGCGCTTCATCAAGCTGTTTGGGAGTTACGCTCGAGGTGCGGAGATCGCCGGCGAGCGCCGGCAGAGACTCCCGAACGAGGGCGACCGCATCTTCAATCCCGGACCGCCAGGCCGAACCCACGATCGGGCGCTCGATCATCTCGCGGCAGGCGTTTCCAAACGCGATCAGGTGGCCGGCCAGGTTCCCGCTGTCCACCGACGAAACGTACTTAGGTTCGAGAGGACGCAGGTCGCGCGTCTCGTACCAGTTGTAGAAATGTCCGCGAAAGAGTTCGAGCTGGGTCATCGTTTCGACCGTGGCTTCGATTTTCTCCACCGTCGTATGCGTGCCAAGCCAGCCGAAATCGTGCGCGGCCACGATTGACAGCAGGTACAGGCCGAGGTTGGTCGGCGAGGTCCGATGCGCCAGCACGGGCTTCGGATCTTCCTGAAAGTTGTCGGGCGGAAGCATGTGGTCCTCCGCCGTCACGAACGTCTCAAAGAAACGCCAGGTGCGGCGCGCAGCCAGTCTGAGCGCGGTAGCGTCGGCTGCCGCGAGCGGTTTTAATCCCTGTAATCGGGGCGGCTGGCTGACCCATCGCGCGATCCCCGGCGACAGAATCCACAGAATCGCAAACGGAGCCGCGATCAAACCGCCGCCGCGTCCTGCGAATCCGGCGACTGCGGCGGCCGCGATGCCCAGCGCGACGCCGCCAGCCATGCTGCGATAGAATCCTTGAAGATCGAGGCGGCGCGCCATCTTGGCCTGCGCGGCGGTCTTCCACTCGAGCATTTTCCGCCGGCTCACGAATAGCCGGTAGAGGGTTCGCGCGATCGCGTCGGTCATCAGCCACGCCTGATGCGCGAGCAAAGTAATCTGCATCGCGAACTGCGTCGCCGCCGTCGAGATATCAGCGGCGACCGCGCGCACGTATGTGCGCTTGGAGAAACCAAGCCGCCGCGGCACCAGCCCGCTCAGCACCGGCAGCATCGCGGGAGTGGCTATCGTCGCCAGAACGAACCCAGTCCAGATCGCGGCGGAAATCGGCGCGAGAGTCCATCCCGCGATCAATGCCAGATAGGCGGCCGGCGCCGACAATGTGCGGCGCAGGTTGTCGATCATTTTCCAGCGTCCGACCAGCGGTATCACACGCCGGTGCCGCAGCGGCGTGGTCGAGCGCCGCTTTGGCTTTGATCGGTACCCACGCGCGAAGATCCAGGGTAGCAGTTGCCAATCGCCGCGAGCCCATCGATGCTGCCGTGCAGCGGCGACGTCATAGCGAGGCGGAAATTCCTCGACCACCTCAATGTCGGAGGTTAATCCGGAGCGCGCGAAAATTCCCTCGAAAAGATCATGACTCAGCAGCGCGTTGTCCGGAACCCGGCCGTTCATCGCGGCTTCGAAAATGTCGACGTCGTAGATTCCCTTTCCGCTGAACGATCCTTCGCCGAACAGATCCTGGTACACATCGGAAACCGCAAACGCGTAAGGATCGATACCGCTGGCGCTCGAGAAAACGCGCTGGAAGATCGAACCGTCGCGCCCCGTCGGCAGCGACGGCGTCACTCGCGGCTGAAGCACCCCGTACCCCGCGACCACGCGGCCGCAATCGACGTCGAACTCAGGACCGTTGAGTGCGTGAGCCATCTTGCCGACCATCCGCTTCGCGGCTCCGCGCGGTAGGCGGGTGTCAGCATCAAGGGTGATCACGTAGCGGACCCCGGCGGGCACGACGGGGGGCCGTCCGCCAATCGCGATGAAGTTGGTGTCGGTAGCGCCGCGCAGTAGCCGATTAAGCTCTTGAAGTTTTCCGCGTTTGCGCTCCCATCCCATCCACTTTCCCTGAGCGGCGTTCCAGGAACGCCGGCGATGGAGCAGAAGAAATCGCTCGCCGTCGGACGCGGGTCCATGGCGATCGTTCAAGCGTGCGATCGCCGCAGCGGCAGCCCCCAGAAGCTCTTCGTCGCCGGGCGCCGTTTCAGCGGTATGGTCAGTCCAATCCGAGAGCAGAGCGAATCGAAGGTCGCCGTCCTGACTCGCCAGGTAGTGCACCTCGAGCCGCTCGACTTGCTCCTCGATCTCCTGTTGCGTCGTCAGGAGCGTGGGCACCACAAGCATCGTGCGCAGTTCGGCGGGTACTCCGTCGCGAAGCTCGAGGCCGGGCAGAGGAGTCGGGCCGATAAAGAAGGCGACCGCACGGTTCACCAACGCGACCGCCGCATCCGCGGCGGGAATCACCGAGAGAATCGCCAGGATGACGCCGGTCCATCCGGACACGCCGGATTTCCACAACAGGTAGAAAACCAGAATCACAATGATCGCGGTGATGGTCGCGATCGCCCCTAGGTAGTCCAGAAGCCCTGCAGTCGCGTTGGCGTGGGCGATCCGGTCGCGCAAGGGCGGGCGGAATCCGATCTCTTTTTCGATCAACTTACGCCCGGCCGAAATCAGGTAGTAGCCCGGATCCTGCTCGCGCCGAACGGTCGTGCTGCTGCGGCCGGAACCCTCGGGCGCCGCGCGCTTGACAGCCGCAATCGCGAGCTGGGCGATCTCGATCTCGGTGCGGTGCGTGCCACGAGCCAATTCTTCGATCGCGTGCCGATAGAGATCGCGGGTCGGAAAATCCATCGCCGCGAAGTTGCTGTTCGCGCGCAACACCGCATCCACCTGGCTGACGCTTTCGAAAAAATCGGCCCAATCGACCGCGGACATGAAGCGCATGCTCGTGATCACGTTGCGCACGGTCACGTTCATCGCGCCTTGCTCGTGATGCTCCTTGTTCACGCTTTCGTCGGCCGTGGTCCCCTGCGCGAGCAGGCGGCGGTCCAGCCACAAAAGCGCCGGCGTAACTTTGGGATCCTGATCGCGCAGACGCTGCACCAGTTGGACCGCAAAGGCCTGCGGCAACGGCGTGTGATCGAGCCCCTTGAGGACGGTTTCCGCAGGCTCCGCTTCGCGCCCGCCGATTCCGAGCAGCCGATTCGCCAGGACGTCGGCATGTTGACGAGCCGCGCGGCCATTGACAATTCGGTCGGCCGAACGCCGCAGATTTTCCACCAGAACGATTCTCAGCGTGATCGCCACTGCCCAGAGCTCGCCGATCGCGAGCGGCTGCACGCGCTGATAGGCCTGCACAAATTTGGCGAGCATCTGCGGATCGAACCTGCTGTCGGTATGCGCGACAAAGGCCCACGCGATTCCGAACACGCGTGGGTAGCCCTCCAGGGGGCCATCGGCAAGTTTTGGCAATTGACGGTAGTAGCCTCGCGGAAGGTCGTCGCGGATTTCCCGAATCTGTTCTTCGACGACGTGAAAGTTGTCCACCAGCCATTCCGCCGCGGGCGTAATGGCCCGTTCCTCGCGGATCGCGGTGGCGATGCTCCGATATGCGGCCAGCAACACCCGGCCGTTGTCGCGCAGACGCGTTGCCAGCCGCCGCCCGGTCTTTGGATTCATCGTGACCGGCTGCGCTGCGGCCAGACTCTCGGCGTGTTGCTCCAGACGCTCGATTCCGAACAGTTCGGCGAGGATCGGCGCGTCGGCGTTAGTGGTGAAGACGGAGGGGGGAGCCTTCAGAGCCCGAAAGGACACCAGATTCACGCGCGCCCCTCAGAATAAAGAAGCGCCGAGCGGTCTAATTTCATCTCGTGTCGTTTCATTTCGTTCGTCAGCGGACAAATAACTGCGCCAGCGCGGCAAGTGCCGATGCGACACCGCGCGTTGGGAGGACGCGATTCATCAGGCACCGGGTTGCGATTGGTCGGGAACTACCGCGACTCCAATAAACCTGCGCAAACCCGCTTTGGACGCGAAATCCGCGTCCGCGCAGGCGTACATCCATCCTACGTCCGTGGGCGGGTTTTTGCTGGAAATATTTTGAATCAGGAGTACGCCGAATTCGGCGCAGACAGGTTCACCATTCGTCGGTCGACAGCGGCAGGAACGGACGGAACGCACCATACAGAGCGATAAACAATAGCAGCGCGAACGGTGCGATCATTCCCAGGAGCTCCCATCGCCGGATCGAAAAACCGCCGCAGACCGCGCCGATAAGATATGCTGTCCATAAGCCGAGAGTCAGCGCGCTGCGCTGAAAGGGAAGCGTGCGGGGCGAGACCCTGAGGACCTTCATGATCCGGCTGCGAAAACGACGATGGGTTCGATCGCGTATCCAGAACAGGTATTCCGCCAGGCTTTCGGCGAATTTCACCAATGTCCCGGTAACGAACGTCGTATAGACATTTATCCCGCCGACCTTTCTGATGACGACGTTCTGGATCCCCATCGGGATCGCCAGCAGCGCCACCATCACGAAGAACTTGCCCGCGGGCTGCGGCGGAATATTCGCCTTGAAACCGCTTCCGATTCCCGCCGCGATGAAGATCGCGATCATCACAGCCTCGAGGCCTATCGCCGGTGGGAAGGGGACCTTGATCCTCCGGCGTTCCTCCGCCTCGTAAATAAACGCTCCCAGCAACAGCCCGAAAACAAACATTGCGATCGGCCATCCGCGACGCACGACGCCGGCCCATTGCAGCTCGGAAATATGCCGCGCCATCCCGACCGTGTTTCCGGTCATGTTTGCGGTATAGAGTCCGAACAGAGAAACGAAGCCAACCAGATCGACAAAGCCGGCAGCCCAGGTCATCGCAACTGCGATATTGACCCTCTCGAGAGTAGTGAGCGGCCCGACCTGATTGCGCAATCTGGATTACCCTGCCGTGTGGCGAAATCGGGAACGCATTTGACCCTGTGGGCGCAAGAATATAGACATCTCTTGCTCTCTTCCACCTCACTTACTCGCCGTATACGCACGCGAATTCGACTAATCTTGAAATTGAGATGCCTCTGAAAATTCCCGCCGGTTCTCGAGATTCGTCCGAAGACGCAATGCTGGACAAGCTCCAGCGGGAAACGCTCGACTATTTCCTGCATGAATCAAACCCAAAGAATGGCCTGATACTGGATAAGACCAAAAAAGATTCTCCCGCCAGCATCGCCGCTACCGGGCTCGCCCTGGCGTCGTATCCAGTAGGAGTCGAGCGCGCCTTTCTGACTCGCGAAGACGCGATCACCAGAACGCTCGCGGCGCTTCGGTTTTTCGCCTCGAGCCCGCAAGGAACGGAGCCGGACGCGACGGGATATCGCGGATTTTACTATCACTTTCTCGACTTGAAGACCGGCAGGCGCGCATGGAAGTGCGAGCTCTCTACCATCGACTCCGCGATTCTGCTTGCCGGCGCTCTGACCGCCGCGATGTACTTCGAGCGCGATACTTCCGACGAACGCGAGATTCGCGAGCTTGCCGATTCGCTCTACCGCCGCGCGGATTGGCATTGGGCGCAGAACAATGGGCTGACGGTCAGCCACGGATGGCACCCCGAAACCGGATTCATCAAATACCGATGGGAAGGCTACGACGAGGCTTTGATCCTGTATGCCCTGGCCCTCGGCTCGCCGACGTTTCCGCTGCCTGCCGAGAGCTATCGCGCGTGGAGCTCCACCTACGAATGGAAGAGCATTTACGATGTCGAGTTTCTGTATGCGGGCCCGCTCTTCATTCATCAGTTGTCGCATCTGTGGCTCGATCTGCGCGGGATCCAGGACGACTTCATGCGCGGCAAGGGCATCGACTATTTTGAAAATAGCCGCCGCGCGACGCTGGTTCAGCAACTCTATGCGATCCGCAACCCTCATCAGTTCGCGCAGTACGGCGAGCATTGCTGGGGCATCACCGCGAGCGACGGTCCCGGACCGATGACGCTGCGGGTTGCGGGGATCGCGCGCAACTTCTTCGGATACGAGGCCCGCGGCGCTCCCTTCGGCCCCGACGACGGCACTATCGCGCCGTGGGCGGTCGTCGCGTCGTTGCCATTCGCGCCGGAGATCGTCCTGCCGACGGTCAAGCATTTCAACGAGCTGCACCTGCGGGGAACCAACCCATACGGCTTCAAGGCGACCTTCAATCCTACCTATCCCGACGAGAGCGGACGCACCTTCGGCTGGATAACTCCGTGGCACTACGGACTGAACCAGGGACCGATCGTCATGATGATCGAGAATTTCCGCACGGGGCTTTTGTGGGAGCTGATGCGGCGCTGTCCCTACGTGGTCGAGGGATTGCGGCGCGCGAATTTTCGCGGCGGATGGTTATCGTGAGTTGTCCGGGGCAGAATCGAGGAAAATTTTCTTATTGACGGTCGCCCGGTACCGCCAGAAAATGGGGTATCAAACGGATGGAGGTGATGTTTTATGCCACAGCCCAATGACAAATGTCCGTGCGGTTCCGGCAAGGCTTACAAGGATTGTTGCGGCAAGGCCAAATAGGATAGTCGTCAACGCCGGCTTGCAGAATCGCGCAAGTTCTCACGAAGTTCCTAACTGAAGGCGGGCCCGGATTCTCCGGCCCCGCCTTCTCGCGTTTTCGGTCCTCATGGCGACTGGTTTGATCAGCCGGGGGTGGTTTCGATAGCCTTGATATAGGCGCGGACGAGCGCCTCGCGATCTATCGGAGGGCAACCGTGGCACGCGCATTCGAGATCCAGCCTCTAAACGCGACCTTTGGCGCCGTCGTGACGGGCGTGAAGCTCGCCACGCTCGACGATGCCACGTGGGATGATCTCCATGCCGCGTGGCTCAAGTACGCGCTCCTGATTTTCCCGGGACAGCATCTGAGCCGCGACGAGCAGGTCGCCTTCGCCAAACGCTTCGGACCGCTCGAGTTCGCGATCGCGGCGCTCAGCAACGTGAAACCCGACGGCACGCTGATCGTCGATCAGGACAACGACATCCTGAAGATTCTCAAGGGCAACATGGGATGGCATTGCGACAGCACCTACATGCCCGTGCAGGCCAAGGGAGCGGTGTTCACGGCCGATATAGTTCCGAAGTCAGGCGGAGCGACCGGGTGGGCCGACATGCGCGCCGCCTACGAGGCGCTCGATGACGCGATGCGCTCGAAGATCGAGCATCTCGCGGCATACCACTCGCTCCGCTACAGCCAGGCGAAAATCGGGCACACGCCGAAGCCGGGCAGCGACTACAGCGGCTACGGCTTCCACGATGGCCCCGTGCCGCTGCGTCCGATTGTCAAAGTCCATCCGGAGACGGGCCGCAAGTCGCTGGTGATAGGCCGCCACGCTTACGGCATCCCGAACCTGGACCCCGCCGAGTCCGAGCGGCTGCTGCAAGAGCTGGTGGACTTCGGCTGCCAACCTCCGCGCATCTATCATCACCAATGGACCTCAGGCGATGCAGTAGTATGGGACAACCGCTGCCTCCTGCATCAAGCGACGCCATGGGACATGCGCGAACCTCGCACGATGTGGCACAGCCGCATCGCGGGCGACCCCGCTACGGAATCCGCGCTGGCATGACTCGCCGGTCCGCTATTGTTGGCCGGGCGTTTTTATTCCCGCGGTGTGCAGCGCCTTCTCCTTTGCGCTCTTCAAATCGTAGTATTTGCGCGTGACGATGCGCTGCGCGTAGAGTCCGCCGCCCGCCTGCACGTTGGTGACCGCTTTCCATCCACCGTACGCGTCGGCGGTCAGGTCGCGAATCGCATGAAAGAGGCGTGCGCGATACTCGCCGTCCATCCCGGTCATCGTGCCCATGTATTTGCGCAGGAGCGGACCGGTGACTTCGTTATCGAAGTCGGCGATTCCTGGAGCGGTCAGAATCGAACCGCCCGAGATGTCGTGCAGATGACGCACCATCACGTTGTAATTTGCCGCCGCATGATACTTGCCCGCGTTGGTGTATAGCTCGTCGGGAAACGCGCCTTCGGAGGTGACCTTGCAATTCGCGACGGCGGCTTCGAGCGAGGCGCGCACCAGGGTCGCATGGATGATCATCTCGGAGATTTTCTCCTTGATGTGGCTCTCGCCGGCCAGACCGTTCGCCTCGGCAATTAGCTGAGCGAACCCAACCAGTTGATCGGCTTCTTCCGCCATCGCGGAGAGGCCGCCCAGCCGCTCCCACAGACCCAGTGAATGCGCGAAAATCGCCGCGTATTTCACTTCACCATCGAGAAAGACCCGCTCGTTCGGGACAAACACGTCGTCGAAGATCACGAAGCCTTCGGGCATGTGAGTAATTGAGGAGATCGGAAAGTCGCGCGGGTCCGGATGACGCGGCGCATAGGTGGTATTGACGATCTTCACCCCGGGCGCATTGACCGGCACCACGCACGCGATCGCGTAGGATTCCTCCCCGGGCTTCATCGCCTTGGTCGGAATCGTCATCAGCTCGTGGCTCAGCGACGCGCCGGTAATGTGCAGCTTGGCGCCGCGAATCACCACGCCGTCCTTGCGGCGATCGACTACGTGCGTGTACGCGTCGGGATCGTCCTGCTTGCCGGGAGGGCGACTGCGATCTCCCTTGGCGTCGGTGATGCACTCGACGATCCGGACGTCGCGGCGCTGCGCACCCTGGACGTAGTGGTGGATACGGTCGGCGTTTTCCGGCAGCGCATCCGCAATCCGCGTCGCGGCGGTGGTGAGCGTCATGATCGATTGATAGGTGACGGCCGACACGATGTCAGATTCGTGCTGAAGCGGGATCCGCTCCTTCAGCTCCTCGGCCGAATGCGGAATCGACATCAGCGGACTGACCGCGTCGGGCTTGGGCGAGTACCATCGGTCGTATCCGGCCGCCACTCGCGACACACAAGGTCCCAGGATCGGATGCCCCACCAAATCGCGCACCCGCTCGCCCTCGAAAAAAGTCTCGCGATTATCGTCAAGCGATTTCTTGTATTGCTCTCCAGTCATCATAACGGCAGCCAACTCCTTAAACGGTCTGAAATTTCTCGCGTACGGGCCGAATAGCTCACAGCGCCACGGCCAACGTCACTTATACTGCGCGTCGCGCCTCAGGTGGTAATGGATCGCGGGGTTTACGTGGACAGCTCAGCGCATTAGCTGACAACGATGAGCACCGGTCCCTTGGGCGAGATGAACAGAAAGTCGCTGGTGATCTGCCGTCACGCCTACTGCATCCCGAACCTAGACACGCGCTGAATCCGAGCGCCTGCTGGAAGAGCTGGTGGACTTCGCCCGCCAGCCCGCATAGCCAGTTCCTTGTCTGCCTCTGATGATCTATTGAATCTGATCAGCCAACCTGCCAGAAGGGGACGCTTTGGCGCATGATCAGTTCTGACAGCCGGCCATCGTCACTGTTCGAAATCCACGACTTCCGCATCTATCTCGGCGCGACTTTTCTCGCGAGCCTCGCCGTGCAGGCTCAATCTGTCGCCGTCGGATGGCAGGTCTACAAGATCACGCGCTCGCCGCTCGCTCTCGGCTACGTTGGATTGGTGCAATTCCTGCCTGCGTTGCTGATGATGCTGCCGGCAGGCGCTGTCGCGGATCGATACGACCGGCGAATGGTGATGTGCGTGAGCGGGGCGTCTCGCGCGCTCACGGCAGCCGCCTTCGTTGCGCTCTCAATCGCAAAGGTCGAGCTGATCTGGCCGTTCTATGCGACGCTCGCGGTTTTCGCCGCGGCGCGCACGTTCGCTGCTCCCGCGGCCGACTCGCTCCTGCCGCGCGTGGTTCCGGAGTTGCGATTCGCCGACGCGGTCGCATGGTCTTCCTCGACTGGCCAGATCGCAATCATTGCGGGTCCCGCTTTGGGCGGTACGCTTTACCTCCTCGGCCCGACTCCGGCATACGCGGCTTGCTGCGTGCTGTTCCTCATAAGTGCGATCGGCGCGGCCGCAATTCAAACCAGGAGCCGAGGCGAAATTCAACACGGCGCGAGCCGTCTCGCGACGCTCACCGCGGGCATTTCATACGTGCGCGCGCATCGAATCATCCTCGGAGCGATCTCGCTTGACCTGTTTGCGGTACTGCTCGGTGGCGCCACGGCGCTTTTACCGATCTACGCTCGTGACATTCTGCACGTCGGCCCCGCGCGGCTCGGCCTGATGAGGAGCGCGCCAGCCGCAGGCGCGGTCATGATGGGCGTCGCGCTCAGCAGGAGGCCGCTTACGCGCAAATCGGGCGCCAGAATGTTCGCGTGCGTCGGAATATTCGGCACCGCGACGATCGCGTTCGGCCTCTCGACCAGTTTTGTCCTTTCACTTGGGATGCTGACGACGCTCGGCGCCGCAGACATGGTCAGCGTTTATGTGCGACGAACCTTGATGCAGCTTGCGACACCCGACGTGATGCGTGGGCGCGTAAGCTCGGTCGAGAGACTCTTCGTCGGCGCGTCCAATGAACTCGGCGGCTTCGAATCGGGCGTCACCGCCGAATGGTTTGGTACCGTTCCTTCGGTGGTGATCGGCGGCATCGGGACGCTAGTGGTTGTCGCGCTCTGGTGGTGGGGATTCCCCGAGATTCGGGATATAGACAACCTCGCGGACGTGAGGCCATACGAAGCGCCTGCCGAAACTTCGACGTCACATCCGCCCCGCACCGGAACATCACGTCGGGTGTGAATCTATCGCGAAGGTGGGAAGCGAAGATCGGCGGACGCTACGGCTTAAGCGGCTGTCCGGAGCGAATGTAGTGCAAATGGCCAACGAGCCGGTAACCCGCGTCAGGTCCGCGATCCTTGGGATGAGTGATCCCGTCGAATACTGGTACTTCGTCAAAGTCGAACGGGCTCACGCCCTTTAAGCATGCCGCGTTGATGCCATATTGATTGGGATTCGAGCGTCGTCGGTGATGTGTGTAGATGCCGCATTTGGAGCAAAAATAATGCTCCGCCACACCTGTGTTGAATCGATAAAGTGTCAGTGCTTCTTCACCGGACTCGAACGTAATGTCTCCGAGCTCGGCAGACACAGCCACTGCACCTCTCATCCGACAATACGAACACGTGCAACGGCGGGCGGTCTTGAGACCATCCAATAACTTAACTCTAAAGCGCACCGTCCCGCAGTGACATGCGGCTTCCATTTCATCACGTTGGTCCATCGCATTCTGGTCCTCACTATGTCGCGACCGGCGGGGCGGAGATGATTCTCAAAATCTGAAAACAGCCCAAGAACAGCCCAAATTGGCCCGAGCCGTCGCTCACGCTCGAGCGTGCATATCTTTGGCAATTCGACAAAACCATTGACGCAGTGGGTTGATCTGATGGTACCGAGGGCGGGACTTGAACCCGCATGTCCGTGAGGACGGAGGATTTTGAGTCCTCTGCGTCTGCCATTTCGCCACCTCGGCATCCCGGTCGTCCACTCCACTTATACGAGACCTTCAATACTCCGGCAACGGTGGCACGTCGGTTGCTCCCCCTTCTCTCCGTGTCGATCTTTGATGTCCTGATTCGGGACGCGTAGGCGATCGCGCGACGATATCGCTCGCATACGGAGAATTCATGTCTCAATTGGAAGCTACCGTCCCGCTGATTGCGGCGCCGCTCTCGATTAAGCCGCCGGCGGTTTCTTCGGCGGGATTGAAACATGCTCTTGGAAACGTGCTGCTCGCGGCGTCGTTCTTCGTTGCCGCGTTGCCGAGTGCGAACCAGGCTCCGATCGATCTCGCCAACGCGATCTGGATTATCGGCGCCGTCATCATGGGAGCGTTCTCGCTCGTTCGCCTGCCGCCGAAAACCGCGATGGTGACGGTGCCTGCGATTGCGGCCTCTGCCGGGATGCTCGTGATTCCGTGCCTGATGCGTCCGGTCTCGCCCTCAGACGGGTTGCCGGCGATCGTGGGAATCGCGCTCGAGCTGGTTGGCGTGGCGCTCTCGCAGATCGCGCGAATCTACATGGGGCGGAGCTTCGGAATTCTGCCGGCGAATCGAGGCCTCGTGTCGACGGGGCCGTTCTCGAGCGTGCGTCATCCGATCTATCTCGGATGGCTCATCCTCACGATTGGATTTGCGTTCTCGTATCCGACCGCGCGCAACGTGCTTTTGATCGTCGCGTCAATTCCGTTCATGGTCTGGCGAATCCAGATGGAAGAAGGGCTGCTCGCGCTCGAGCCCGACTACCGCGCCTACCAGCACAAGGTCCGGTTCCGGTTATGGCCGGGAGTGATCTGAAACGAACCCAACTTTTTAAACAACCTAACTTTCGCGTGCTTAATCGATCGTTCGCTGCCGCGTTCCGAGCAGATAAATTCCACCCGCGATGTGCGTCGACAGCAGCATCGCGAATATCAGTCCTCCAATCACCGCGATACTAAGTGGCTGCTGCACCTTCGCGCCCGCGCCGAGGCCAAGAGCGAGCGGAAACAGCCCGGCGGCGGTCGCGAGCGTCGTCATCAGGATCGGCCGCATCCGGATACGCGCGGCGTCGGCGAGCGCCTCGATCGGCCTAAGCCCCGCCGCAACCTCGTGTTCGGCGTGATCAAGCAACAGGATTCCATTTTTCGCCGTGATGCCGGCGACCATGATGATCCCCATAAACGACGAGATGTTGAGCGTGATACCGGTGAGGTCGAGGCCGAGGAAGCTCCCGGCCAGCGACGCTACCGCCGCGATCAGGCACGCCAGCGCGGGAGTCAGGCGGCCAAATTCCCAGACCAGGATTAGAAACATCGTGACGGTCCCTGCGATCAGCACCAGGGCAAGTTGGCTGAACGCCTGCTGTTGCTGCGCGTAGAGCCCTCCGTATTCGAGCGTGACGCCGGCAGGGAGCGGAAATCTCGCCAGCGCCGTGCGCACGTGATTCATCGCGGTTCCGAGATCGACGCCCTCGAGCCGCGCGGTGACGTGGACGACGGGACGCAGGCGCTCGCGATTCATCTCGGTCTTCTCGCCCGTGAAATCAAATTTCGTCACCGAGGAGAGTGGAACCCGGCCGTTGGAGGGCGTCTTGAGCATCACTTCGGACAGTGCGCCGAGGTCGAGATGAAACTGCTCGGGGTAGCGCACGCGCACGCCGACCAACCGATCGCCCATCCGGATATTGGTCGCGACGGTTCCTTGGACGATCGCGTGCAGCGCGGTCTGGATATCGGTGGCCGAGAGTCCATAGCGCGCGGCCGCGGATTGGTTGACCAGCACTTCCTCCTCGGGGCTGCTCAGCACCACGCCGCTGAACACGTCCACCAGGCCGGGAATCTTGCGCAGCTCGGCAGCGACGCGGCGCGCGGTGGCTTCGATCTGATTCTGATCGGCGCCGAAGACCTTTACTTCGATCGGTTGCGGCGTTCCCGAAAGATCGCCGAGCAGATCCTGCAGCATCTGCGAGAAATCGACCTGCACACCCGGAACGGACGCGAGCACGCGGCTGCGGACGGAACGGATGATCTGGTCGATTCCGCGGGTGCGATTGGCTTTTAGACGCACCGAGAAGTCGCCGGTGTTCGATTCGCTGAGCTGAAAACCGAGTTGGGTGCCGGTGCGGCGCGAGAACGCCGCTACCTCGGGCGTCGCGAGCAGGATCTGCTGGATCCGGCCGAGCATCGCCTGCGTATCGGCCAGCGTGCTCTCGGGCGGGGTGATATAGTCGAGGATGAACTCGCCTTCGTCAAGCGCGGGCATGTAGTCCGTTCCGACGCTTCCGTACAACAAGACCGCCGCGCCGATTGCGATTGCCGCGAGCACAACCGACAGCATCGGAACCCGCATAACCGGACGCAGCGTGAAAAGGTATGCGTCGCGCAGCAGATCGAACAGGCGCCCCGGTTCGCGGCTCTTGCGGCGAATCGGTTCGACGATCATCTCGAGTGCCGGCGTGAAATACAGCGCCAGCGCCAGCGAGATCGCGAGACCGGCTCCGAGCGTCGCGGCCAGTGAGCGAAAGAACACGCCGGTCACGCCGCTTACGAACACCAGCGGCGCGAATACGACGATTACCGTCAGCGTCGATGCGACCAGGGCGCGCGAGAGTTCGGTGAGCGCGGCGGGAACCGCGTCGATCGTCGCCTTCCCGGAAGAGCGCGCGCGATGGATCGCTTCGATCATCACGATCGCATCGTCGATGAACAAGCCGATTCCGGCGGCGAGTCCGCCGAGCGTCATCATGTTGAAGGTCAACCCCGCGGCTTTCATCACGACGAATGTAATCGCAAGCGTACACGGCACCACGATTGCGGCGACGGCCGCGCTGGCGAGGCTGCGCGTGAATGCGAACACCACCAATACTGCGAGCACCAGTCCGAGCACGATTGCGTCGCGCACGCTCAGAAAAGATTCAGTCACCAGCACGGACTGATCGTAGGACAGTGAGAAATCGACATTCGGATACCGCTGGCGCATCGTATTCAGGATCGCGTGCGTTTGGGCGGAGATCGCATTGGTGTTGCCAGCCGGCTGGCGCGAGATTCCCACCAGCACCGCGGGCCCGTGCTCGGAGGCGGTACGGATATAATCCTCGCGGATACCCAACTCGACCGCGCCCACATCACTTACCCGCACCGGCGTGCCTTTGGCGCTGGCAACGGGCAGGGCGGCCAGTTCATCCGCGTCGTGAACGTTGTCGGTGACGACCGTCAGGAGCATCCGATGCGAATCGAGCACCCGGCCGGCGGAAGCGACGATATTTGCCTTGGCGAGGCCGTCAACGATCTCCTGCGGCGAAAGGTTGTGCTCGAGCATCCGCGTCGGATCCAGGCGCACCACAAACTCCCGGTATTTTCCGCCGACCACCTCGACCCGATAGACGCCGGCGATTCGGTGGAAGCTGGGCACCACGTCGTAGAGCGCGATATCCGTCAGGTCGGCCAGGCTGCGGCCCTTTGAACTCATGCTCACATCGAGGATCGGAAACGTGCCGCTGGTCAGCAGCCGGGTTGCGATGTCGGTCCCGCCGGGAAGCCGCGCCCGCACCTCGCCGAGCGCGGCGTTAAGCAGTTGATATGAAGTCATCGGATTGGCGGACGAAGCAAAGTTGACGTCGATCTCCGAGCTGCCGCGCGTGGTCGTCGAGCGAACCAGGCTTACGCCGACGACGCCGTAGGCCGCCTCTTCGAGCGGACGCGTGACGCTCACCAGCATCTGTTCTGAGGGAAGGTCGCCGCTGTCGGCCAGGATGATCGCACGGCCGAAGGTGACCTCGGGAAATACCGAGCTCGGGATCGAAAATGCGAGGACGACGCCGAGTGCGCTCAGCGCAAGGACCGACAGAACCGCCAGTGTCGAATTGATGGGGCGCATCGCTAGGGCGCGGCTCCGACTTTGACCTTCAGGCCGTCGGACAAGGCGTAACCGCCCGAAGTGATCACTTGATCTCTGGCCTTGACCCCGCCGATAACCTGCACGCGATCGCCGTTGCGGATTCCAAGCGAGACGTCGACGCGATGCGCCCTGCCGTCGTCGCCGACGACGAAGACGTGATAGTGATTCATACCCGCGTCCTGGAACAACGCGACCGACGGAACCACGATCGCGTCGGGAACCTCCGACACCACGATGCGCACTTCGACCGGCGCGTCGGTCTCGTAGATTCCCTGCGGACGCACGAAATCGATCCTGACGGGTGCGGTCGCGCTCTGCATGTCGAAGGAAGGAAAGATGGCGGCGACACGCGCGGGGAACTCGACCCCGGGACGCAACGGCGAGGTGACGGTAGCGGCCATCCCCGGATGGAGCAGATGGATGTCACCGATCGGCACAGGAGCGTTGACGTAGATGCTGGCCGGATTGACCAGCTCGGCGATCGTGTCGAGATCGGCGACTATCTGGCCGCTGACCACCGGCGGCGCGGCAACTACTCCTGACTCAGGCGCGATAACCGGAATTCCCGGACCTTTGTCATAACGTCCGACCGATTTGCCGAGGGCGGAGGCATCCTGAGGGTCGAGCCTCTGCGCGACCGAGAGTCCGGCACGAGCGGCGTCGATCTCGCGATTGACGACGTGCGCGATCACCTGTCCCTTGCGGACCATATCTCCGTTCTTGATATGGATATTGCTCACGCGGCCCGCCGTAGGCGAGCGAATGGTAACGCGGGTGAGCGCGACCGTGCTGCCCAGCACGTGCAACTCTTTGCGCATCGGCGCAGTCTCCGCGCGCGCGGCCGTCACCATCAGGACTGGAGGAAGGGCGGGCGCGTCGCTCTCATCGTCGCTGGAATGCGCGCCGCGGCATCCCGCAGCGACGAAAATCGCGAGCGCCGCGCCCAAAGCGAGCGCGATCCGAGTGGGTTTGAAATTGGGTAAGATCACTGAACCTTGCCGACCAGCAATAGCGATTCGGCTACCGCCTCGCGCGCGTCGAATTGGTAGACGAAGCGCTGCACGCGAAGCTGCTCGGACTGCTGATAGGCATCAAGCACCTCGAGCACGGTGGCGCTGCCGCCGCCCAGAAAGCGCGTCCAGGTGAGCGCGAACGCGTCGTCGGCGGTGGGCTGCGCCTGGGCGAGGATTTTCAATTGCTCGTTTGCCTGCTGGTAACGCAGCGCCGCATCCTTGAGCCGCCGTTCGAGCAGATACTCGGTTTGGCGCAACTGCGCATGTGCGGTCTGCTCCTTCGCTTTCGCCTGATCGACGTGCGCGTCGATTAGCCCGCCTTCGAACACCGGCATCGAGATTACCCCGTCGTACGAGGCGCCGTAATCGTGGTTGATCGTGGCGGGTGGATCGACCCCGAGAGCTCCGGTGGTCAGCGCGATCTGAAAAGTCGGCAGGCGTTCGGCGCGCGCGGCGCGCACCTGGAGGTCGGCGGCGGAAATCGCGCGCTGCGCCGCCAGCATCGCGGGGCTGTGCGCGATATCGCTTTCGGGCTCGGCGGGCAATCCGTCCGGACCGGCGATCGCGATATCGGTCGCATCAAAGTCGCCGATTAACGAACCCAAATTGGCCGACGCGCGGCGCACGTCGCCCTGCGCGCTGGCCAGTGCGAGCTCGGTTGCATCGCGCGCGCTGCGAATCTTGAGCTCGTCGTTCGCGATCGCGCGTCCGGTGCCATGCAACTGCTCGACCGTCGCGACGTAGCGGTTAAGGCGCTGAACGCTGCCCGACACTTCATGCTCGGTAGCGTGAGCGCGCAGCAGCTCGTAGTAGGCGCTGCGAGTATCGAAAGCGATCTGGGCGCGCGCGGCAGCAACGCCGAGCGTCGCCGCCTCGCTGACGTAGCGCGCCGCACGGTAGCGAGCCTCGCGGCGGCCCCAGTCGAACGCGGTGTAGTTCAGCGCGAGAAGCGCACTGGACAGACCGCGGTTGGTGACCACTTCGTTGTAGCCGGGCGATTGGGAATACTCAGCCCCGGCGGTGATGCTCGGAAACAGCGGGGCGCGCGCTTCGCGTGCGTGCGCTTCGGTCAGGTCACTGGTTCCCGAAGCCACCGCGATCGACGGAGCGAACACCAGCGCGCGATCGATCGCTTCCTTGAGCGTCAGCGGCGCGGCCATCGCACTGCCGGCAGCCAGCAGCAGCATCAAGGCGGTCACCGCAGCCACACGGATATGAGAATGCGGATGCGTCATAAGCCGGAAATTAACATTGACGGCGGACGCAAGCCTAGTGAACGGAAATTAAGCAACCCTGGCTGTGAGTTGAGCGCTTTCAGAGGGTTGCAGCGCGCGAGTCCCGCGCAGCGGCAGTTTGACCACAAATACCGCCCCTCCGGAGGGCCGGTTGGCGGCGGCGATTTGCCCGCCGTGATAGCGTGCGATTTCGCGGCACAGGCTCAAGCCCAGTCCGCTGCCCTCGCCGCCGGCATGCGCACCGCGGAAAAAGCGCTCGAAGACCAGGGGCAGCTCGGTGGGTTCGATCCCGGGTCCGGTATCCGCGACGCGGAGGACCGCGCGTCCCTCGACATTGGCTAGGCCGATCTCGATTTTGCCGCCGGCGGGCGTGAACTTGAGCGCATTGTCGATCAGGTTGATCACCAGGCGGCGCAGATGCGGCGCGCTGCCCTCGATGATCGCCGACGCGAGCTCGGCGTTGCGCAACTCGACATTTTTCGCGGTCGCAAGCGGCTCGACCGTCGCGGTGACTTCGGCGACCAGCGCGCGCAGGTCGACCGGTTTGCGCTCGATTGCGACTTCACCGTTGAGCCGCGTGAGCATCAGCAGCTCTTCGGCGATCTTGCATAGTCCGATGACCTCGCGATGCGCATTCTCGAGCGCCGCGCGATTTTCGGCGCTAGAGCGCTCCCGCGTCAGCGCCACGTCGAGCCCAGTGCGCAGCACCGCCAATGGAGTGCGCAGCTCGTGCGCGGCGTCGGAGGCAAAGCGCCGCTCGGTGACCGATGCGCTTTCGAGCCGGTCGAGCAGTGCGTTGATGACGTCGGTGAGCCTTCCGATTTCATCGTAAGCTTCTGGTGCGGGCAGGCGGCGATTCAAATCGTGCGGTTGGATATCGCCGAGTGAGGCTGCAAGCGACGCGACCGGCGCGAGCGCGCGGCCCGCAAGCAGATAGCCGCCGGCGACGCACAGGATCAATAGCATCGGCACGACCAGCAACAGCGTATCGCGCAAACGTTTCACCGACTGGCGAATCGGGGTCACATCAGCGCCATCCATCAGGAGCGCGTCCTCGCCCGAGAACATCAGCGGTTTGATCGCAAAGCTGAAATTGTCCTTGGCGACGCGCGATATACCGCGAAAGCGGCTTCCCACCGCGATATTAGGAAGCTGAATAGTCTGGGCGCCGAAGTCGGCGACCACGCCGCCTTGAGTGATCAGCACGACGCGCCGGCGCGGGCCAAGATCGCGTTCGAGGCTGAGCCCGCGCAGCAGGGCGGCAGCGCGCGGACGGTCGGCGACCGCGAGCTCATGCGCGCTGGTGTCGGCTTCTTCGAGCAACGCGGCGTGGAGCGCGCCATACTGCTCGCGCTCAAAGAGCTTGAGGGCAGCAAATGCGGCAATGAGCAGGATCGCGCCCAGCACGAGCGCCCAATAGATCGTGAGCCGGAGCCGGATGCTCATTGCGTCCGTCAACGCCCGCGGGGCTAGCCCGCGCGCATCATGTAGCCAACGCCACGCACGGTGGTGATCATCGAGTTTTTCGCATCGTCGTCGATTTTCTGCCGCAGCCGATTGACGAACACCTCGATCAAATTGGTGAAGACATTGTAGTCGGAGTCCCACACCGACTCGGCGATCATGTCGCGCGTGACGGTTTCACCAGCGCGCCGCATCAGCAGCTCCAGTAGCATCGCCTCTTTCGGCGAAAGCGCGATCGCTTTGCCAGCGCGCTTGGCGCGGCGCTTGACCGTATCGAATTCGAGCTCGCCGACCTTGAGCACTGGGGTTCGCGCCGCCGGTCGCCGCCGTGCGAGCGCGTGAATTCTCGCGAGCAGCTCCGCGAAAGCGAACGGCTTGACCAGGTAATCGTCGCCGCCGCTGTCGAGTCCGGTCACGCGATCTTCCACCGAGCTGCGCGCGGTCAGGAACAGCACCGGCGTGGTGTCGCCGGCAGCCCGCCGTTCGCGCAGAAAATCGACGCCGCTCTTCCCGGGCAGCCCGATATCGAGCACCATCAGGTCGTAGGTTTTGCGCGCGAGGATCTGCGCGGCTTCCTCGGCGGACTTGACCCAATCCAAGGCTATACCCTCTTCGGTAAGGCCCTGGCGCAGATTGCCGGCGAGTCTCTCTTCGTCTTCGATCAGCAGCACGCCCAAGGACTGCATACCCTAGATGCTGGCACGGGCGCGCGGGCAATTAAAGCGGGTAGATGAGGGGTCTCAAATCACGAGGCAGAGCACGCCCGCGGCGATCAAGGCGCCGGCCCATACGGTATCGAGGTTGATCCAGGCGCTGCGCAGAATTTTGAGCCCGACTTTCTCGTAAACGACGACCGCGATCGTGCCCATCACGATCAGCATCGCGCCGGTATGCAGGATCACAACTGCCGCGGCCGTCACCACGGGATGAGCCTGCGGTAGCATCGGCATGCCGTGATGATGCATCGGAGCGCCCGCGGGAGTGTTCATCCCGAGCAGAATCGGAAACAGCATCAGGCCCGCGCCATGCGCGGACGCCATCAGGAACGACCAGAGCGCCAGGTCGCCGAAACTCACGCGCATCGCGACCCATCGCGGATGCGCTCGGGGCCAGAAGAAGCGGAACAATCCGAAGATGATCAGCGCGCCCGCGCCGGCCGGCCGGACCATCGCAAACGGGAACGAGGATTGAAGGAGCGAGATCGCCGCCACGACCACCGCGATCGAGACCAGATGCCCGATCGCGATCGGAATCAGCGCGCCAAGAACTTTTGCGCGACTGCGCTCTTGCAGGCCGAGCGCCACCGCGAACAGCCAGCCCATCGAGGGATCGATGCCGTGGTAGGCGCCCAGGGCAGCAACCGCGATCCAGGGCCATGCGCCGCTCACGGATAGCAGAACGAGTCTGAAGAGGTGTCGCCACCCTCGAGCCGAATCTGATGTGGTCGCTCACCGTCGAACTTGGTGAAGAATTTTGGATCGAGCGCAATACCGCCGGCAGGATTCGTGTCGATCTTGGCGACCCATCCGCGAATGCCTTCGGGATAGAACTGCGCGTCCCACGAATTATACAGCGAGTTGCTGACGTACAAGCGGCGTCCGTCGCGGCTGAGCTCGATCATTTGGGTACCGCCATTGAGCGCGCCGCTTTTCGGATGCGCGGCGTGCGACGTGATTCCGCCCAGGCGAACGGTGCCAGTGAGCTTCGGATGCGCGGGGTCGGTAACGTCATATTGCTTCAGGTCTCCGGTGCCGAAGCATGCGACGTACAGAAAGCGATCGTCGAGGCTCAAGTTGATGTCGGTAACGAGCGGTGGCACCGCCTTGAAGGGTTTGAGCGCGGGCGGCAGCACCGAGGGATCGGCTGGCTCAGCGGGAATTTCGATTACCTTCTTGATCGACCAGTCGTCGCCGGTGCGATTCCACATCCACACTGACGCCGAAAGATCCTTGGTCGATATGACAACCCCAACGAAGCCGAAAGTCTTGGTGGGATCGTGCGAGGGACGCAGCTCGAGCGGCATCTGCTGCTCAGCGCCGAGATCCAGCGTCTTCAGATGACGCCGCTTGCGCAAATCCCACAGATGGATCGCGTGGCCGTATTTGCCGCCGAGCAGCAATTCCGGCACCACCCCGTCTTCGATCATCTTGGGCGTGCCCCATTCGCTGGTGATTGCGATGTCGTAGCCGAGATGCCACCAGAAATCGTAGGCGAAGTACTGCGGCCCGCGATCGACTTCCCATCGCCCCAGTACGTCGAAGCTCTCGTGATCGAGCAGAAAGATTCCGCCTGGTCCGTCGCCGTTCGGAGCGCCAATCGCGCTGACATAAATCGCGTCAGGCCCGCAGTGGATCGTATGCGGCCGGCTGTAGCCGGTGCGGTCGGCGATTTCCTTGGCCTCGATGATCTTGACGATCTTGGGCTTTCGCGGGTCGGGCTTGGTATCGAAGATATAGATTCGAGAAGAACGCAGCCCGGGCACCAGCAGGTAGCGCCGCTCGACATGCGGATGAGGCGCGTAGGGGCACAGCGCGGCGCTGCATGCATTCCATCCGAAGTGATGCAGCTCGTCGCCGGCAAATTCGGTCTCGGTGCGTCCGACGACTTGTCCATACTCGGCGGATTGCGGGTCAACGTCGAGTACGCACAGCGCGTCGCGGCGGCCGTTGTCGGGAGTAGGGTTGAAGGTCACCACATAGCCGAGCTTCTCGCGCGGCGCATTCATCGCCATCTTGGCGGAAGGATAAAAGGTCTGGTCCGGTTTCCACAGCGCCATCGTCAAATACCTCCGGGCAACGGTTGCTCCGAAGCTAACTCACGCTTCATGTTCACGCAAAGCGCGGAGCGGCTGGCGCTAGCGATGGTCATGCGGACCGGCTTTGTCCTAAGTTAGGCGCATCGAAGATTCGGCGACGCCGGCGTCCGCAAAGGAGTATCTACGATGGCGTACAAGCATATCGAATATGAAAAGAACGGACGGATCGCGCGCGTGATCCTTGCCCGGCCCGAGCGGCGTAACGCCCAATCGCGCATTCTGCTCGAAGAGATGGACGCGGCGTTCACCGATGCCAACGACGACGACGAGGTCCGCGTGATCGTGCTCTCCGGCAAGGGCGAACATTTTTGCTCCGGCCACGATCTCGGAACGCCGGAGGAAAAAGAAGATGCTGCGCGCCGTCCGTATGGCAAAGGATTGCGCGCGATATATTCGCGCTCGCGAAAGCTGTTCCTGGATAACACGATGCGCTGGCGCGACCTGGACAAACCGACAATCGCGATGGTTCAAGGCTACTGTATCTTTGGCGGATGGATGTTCGCGGCGGCGATGGACCTGATCGTCGCGTCGGAGGACGCGCAGTTCCTGCCCTCGCTGCTCCAATACTTTTCGATTCCGTGGGATCTGCCGATCCGCAAGGCGAAGGAGGTCCTGTTTCAGAGCCGGTTCGTTAGCGCCGAAGAGGCCTGCCGGCTCGGCTTCGTCAATATCGTGGTCCCGCGCGAAAAGCTCGAGGCGGAGACGCTGGCGCTGGCCGAGCGGATTGCCGAGAGCGATCGGATGACGCTCAGGATGCTCAAATTCGCGATCAATAACGCGCAGGATGAGATGGGATTTCGCAACTCGGTGCGCAACGCGCACTCGCATCATATGCTGCTCGGCGTGGGACCGCTTCTCCGCAACTCGGAAGAGGGCAGGTGCTGCCGAAACGGATGCCCGGGGTCGAGCAGGCGCTCAAGAAATCCGCCAGATAGCCGTCAGCCGCACTTTCGACTCGCGCGCATCGCGGCGGCATACTCCACAGCGTGGTTGGGTGCTTCCGCGTGCGCAAAATTCTTATCGTCATCGCGATTTTTTCGGTGGCGCTTAGCGGCATTTCGGACGCGCAGGAGCTGGCACCGCTCTCCAATCAGATCGTCGGGCAGAGCATCGACTATACAATTCAGAAGGGCGACAACTGGATTCGGCTGGGCGCGCGGCTCGGCGTGGGCGCCGCGGTAATCGCCGCCGACAACAATGTTGCGCTCGGTTCGACGATGACGGCGGGCAAGACGCTGCACATCGACAATCGCCACATCGTGCCGATTCAGTTCGTCGACGGCATCGTGATCAATCTTCCGCAGCGGATGCTGTTTTACTTCGAGGACTACGCGCTCAAGGGCGCCTATCCGGTGGCGGTCGGGCGCGTCGCTCCGCAGTGGCGCACGCCGACCGGCAAGTTCAGGATTATCCAGATGCGAGAGGCGCCAATCTGGCGCGTTCCCGATTCGGTCCGCGAGGAGATGCTCGCCAATGGCAAGGTGCCGGTGAGCGTCGTGCAGCCGGGCCCGGACAATCCGCTCGGCGACTATTGGATCGGCATCAACCTGCCCTCGATCGGGATTCACGGCACCAACTCGCCGATGGGGATTTACGGATTTCACACGCACGGATGTATCCGGCTGAATCCGGCGGATGTCGAGGCGCTTTACCAGTCGGTCGATATGGGTGATCGCGGCGTGATCATCTATCAGCCGATCATGCTGGCGCGAACCGGCGACGGCCATATCTATCTGGAAGTGAATCGCGACGCGTACAATAAGGGAATCAGCGGAATCGGCTACGTTCGAAAGCTTGCAGACGCCGACCATTTGAGCGATCTAATTGATTGGTCCCGCGCAGGGGAGGTGACCGACCGCGCCGACGGAGTTGCGCGCGAGGTTACGGCGGGAATTGAGGTGGGGATAGGAAAATGAAAAGCGGAGACGACGCGCACCAATCGATATCGCGCCGGCGCTTCATCAAGAGCGCCGTCAGCGCAGGAATCGTCGGCGCGGCGCCGATGGTCATTCCCGCATCGGCGTGGGCGCGGATACGCGTGCGGCGCCACATTCGTCATCACGCTGGACGAATCGGCGCGCTCGCTCAGCTTCAATAATCTGCACACCGGCGAGACGGCTGCACGCGGTCTACTGGGAGCACGGCGAGTACGTTCCCGGCGGACTGGAACAAATCAACTATATTTTGCGCGACTACCGCCGCGACGAAGTAAAGCCGATCGATCCGAAGCTGCTCGATCTGCTGGTCGCGCTGCGCACCCGGCTGCATACCAGCGCTCCCTACGAAGTGATATCCGGCTACCGATCTCCGATAACGAACGCGATGCTGTTCAACACGACCGAAGGTGTGGCGCTGCACAGCATGCACGTGCAGGGCAAGGCGATCGACATCCACGTGCCCGGGCGCAACCTCAGAACGGTAAGACTCGCGGCGCTGTCGCTGCGTCGCGGCGGAGTCGGCTACTATCCCAACTCAAATTTTGTTCACGTAGATACGGGCCGCGTCCGCTGGTGGATGGGCTGACAGATTCTCATTTGGCCGCGACTGCGATCAGGCGCTGAGCCGCGTGATCGTACGGCGCTCCAGCCAGCGTTCCGTATAATTCGACGCTCCGGAATCCAACTCCACGCAGCAACGCCGCCAACTCCGCGCCGGAATAGAGGCGCAGTGAGAACCTCGCTTCGTGGCGCGTGTTCCCGTCAAGCAGGATCCAGTGCGTCTCGATCTTCGACCATCCGTCGAGAAGGCGGCGCTCCTCGAGGAGAATGCTGCCATCGTGGCGGCGGCGCCAATCGCGCTCGCGAAATATCCGCGCCAGGGTTTCCTTGCCGTTCATGTCGAGCATGAATCGCCCGCCGTCGCGGAGGGAGGCATGTACGTTAGCGGCGGTGGTTTGGTCGTCCGCGGGATCATCGAAATAGCCGAATGCCGTGAAAACGTTGAGCGCGCAGTCGAAAGTATTTGGGCGCGAGAATTTACGCATGTCCGATTCGACAAATTCGGCTACGAGGCCCTCTTTGCTTGCGGCCTCTCGAGCGCGTTGCAAGTACGAACTGGTGCGATCCACTCCGGTCACGGAATATCCGCGCCGCGCGAATTCCAGGGAGTGACGCCCGATGCCGCAGCATAGATCGAGAACCTTCGCGCCCGGCGCGAGATGCGTGAGCTCGATCATCCGATCGACTTCGCCGCGCGCAATATCAATGCGCCACGGATCGAACATCAGGTCGCCGAAGGTCTCCCAGAACGAATCCTGCTCGAACCATTGGCTCATCGCGTTGTCCTCGCGTGTCATTCATCCCGGATTTTGTCCGGACGCTGCATGTGTGACACTAGCGTTCCCGTCCGCGCAAAGCGGATCAAGCATATTGGGCCGCACGCCATAATCTATAACCTGAGCAAATCATACGCGTGGGAATTGAGCGGTGCGGATGCTATTAACCGTCGGTCAAGGAGGCTCGCTATGCAGGGACTCGACAAGACCGGCGCGCTCGTCGGCCGCATTCTGCTCGCCGTGATTTTTATTCTCAGCGGCGCGACCAAGCTTGGCCATGGAGCCGCGATGGCGGGATACATGGCCGCGCATCACATTCCAGGCTCGATGTCGGAGGTGCTGGTTTACGTCGCCGGGATTATCGAATTGGCGGGCGGCCTGATGCTGGTGTTTGGGTTCCATGCGCGGATCGCCGCGATCGTGCTCTTTCTGTTCCTGATCCCGGTCACGATTCTGTTCCACATCCTGCCGGGCGGAATGGCGAATCAGGTCAACACGATGAAGAATATAGCGATCATGGGCGGATTGCTGATGGTCGCCTCGATGGGCGCGGGCGCTTTGAGCATGGACGCGATGCGCGGGCGTTCGTAGCGGCTGCGATCGCACGGCCCGGAAGCGCAAAGGGCGCGACCGTCGCCGGTCACGCCCTGTCGCGAAAAGCAATTTTGATTCAGTGCTGTGCGGATTGTCCGACCGCGGCTTTTACTAGCGGTTCGAGCTCTCCGTTTTCGTACATTTCGCGGACGATGTCGCATCCGCCGACAAACTTCCCGTCGACATAGACCTGCGGAATCGTCGGCCAGTTGCTATAGCGCTTGATCGCGTCGCGCAGCTCCGGGTCGGCGAGCACGTCGGCAGTCGCGAACGGGACGCCCAGCTCTTCGAAAATCTGGACGGTCGCAGCGGAGAATCCGCATTGCGGAAAGCTGCGATTGCCCTTCATGAAAATCATTACCTTGTTCTCGCGAATCGCCGATTCAATCAGTTCGGTCACATTTGCCATGGCGGCATCTACCTCCGTTTTTCCGATTCCGCAGGAGTCAACGTCTTGAGTGTGAGCGCATGCACCCGCACGCGCATCGCTTCGCCCAGCGCTGCGTAAACCACTTGATGGCGCTGCACGAGGCCTTTGCCCTCGAACACCGGGCTCACGACGGTGGCTTCAAAATGGTCTCCGCCGCCGGTGGTGTCGCGGACTTCCACGCGAGCTCCCGGGATTCCAGCGGCTATCAAGTTCTGAACTTCATTCGTATCCATACTGGCGTCTCAACCGTCTATCTTATCGGCAGTGGGCGAATCAAATCCACTGGCTACAAATCGACCGCGTTGCTGTCGGGCTTCGGCAGGCTCTTGCCGTGCTTCGCGCCGTCCATCAATGCGCGTGCGCTCTGGGTCAATTCGCCGGCGTGGCCCGCGCCCATCACGCGCGAGACCAGGCGGCCGTCGCGTCCGATGAACAGCGTGGTCGGGATAGCCTCGACGCCAAGCGCGTCAATCACGGCGTCATCGGCAACCAGAATCGGATAGTTGATCTTGAACTCCTCGACGAACGGCGCCACCGCGCGAATCCCGTCGCCCTGGATGGTGTCGCAGGCGACGCCGATGACCTCGAGCCCGCGCGATTTATGGTAGCGTGAGTAAATGCTCTTGAGCTCCGGAATCTCGCGGCGGCACGGGCCGCACCAAGTCGCCCAGAAATCGACGATCACCGGATGCCCGCGGAACTGGCTGAGCTTCATGGACGTTCCGTCGAGCGTGCGCAGTTGAAAATCGAGGGGCGCGCCGTCGGCCTCGGCCGCGGATGCGAGCGTCTGCGTGACGATGAGCATCGCCACGGCAAGCGCAAGCGTCAGCACGCCACGCACGAAGCCTCCTCCACGTCCGTTCGATCGTTTCATACTTGTTTGGTCACCGCGGCGAGATCCAATCCAGACGGGCTGGGAATCTTCATATAATACTCTTTCGTTTGAGTTCGGACAGGCGCGATTTGTCCCCGCCGAGCAAGTCTTGCAGAACCGTTTCGGTGTCCGCGCCAAGTTCGGGCGCGCGGGTATTGGGCGCGGACTGCGAACCGGCGATTTTCAGCGGCGAGCCGGGAACGATCAGTCCGTCGAAGCCGGGATGATCCGCGTGCAGAATCATCGCGCGCGCTTCCAGGTGCGGATTGCGGGTGACTTCCTCGACATTGGCGATCGGTGCGCACGGGACGCTGGCGGCGCTGAGCGCGGCGAGCCAGTGAGCACGCGGCGCGGTTGCGAACTTGCGCGCGAGAATCGCCTCGAGCTCGGGATGGTTCGCAGTACGATCACGATTCGCAATAAAATGCGGATGCTCTTTCAGCTCCGGCATCCCGATTGCGTCGCACATCCGCTGCCAAATTGCTTCATTGCCCGCCCCCGCGACAAAAAATCCATCGGAGGCGCGGAACTGTTGAAACGGTGTGATCGACGGATGGCGTGTGCCGAGCGGCCCCGGAACCTTGTGCGATACCGAGTAACGCGCGAGCGCGTCCTCGAGCATCGCGACCTGGCAATCGAGCATCGCGATATCCAGATGCTGCGCGCCGCCGTCGCGATCGCGCACGCGCAAGGCCGCCAGGATCGCAATAACTCCGTAAAGCGCCGCCGACAGATCGCCTACCGAGACTCCGCATCGCGTCGGCTCGCCGTCCGGCGCTCCGGTGATACTCATGGTGCCGCCCAGAGCCTGCGCGACGATATCGTAAGCGGGAGCCGACGCCATCGGCCCGGTCTGGCCGAAACCCGAGATAGAGCACAGGATGACGCGCGGATTCGCCGCCTTCAGATGAGCAAAATCGATCCCGAATCTTTCGAGCGTGCCGGGCGCGAAGTTCTCGACCACGACGTCGCACTTCGTCGCGAGCTCGAGAAACAGCGCCGCGCCCTCCGCCGTGCGCAAGTCGATCGTCACGCTCTTCTTGCCGCGGTTGACGCTGTAGTAATAGCCCGAGTCGCCCGTCGGCAGGGTCGGCGCGAACTGGCGCGAGTCGTCTCCGCGGCCGGGTAACTCGATCTTGATTACTTCCGCGCCGAGATCCGCCAGGTTCATCGTGCAAAACGGTCCCGCGAGTACGCGAGTGAGATCGAGCACGCGCACGCCGTCGAGTGGACGTTTTGCAATCATCGCGGGAACCTCGCCGATGCGGATGAATACCGTCCCAAGGCGTTCAAAACGGACTTCGTTTCAGTTGTCAAAATGAGAGAACCTCTGAAATCAAATATTTGACGGCTTCGTTTCGCCGATCGTAGCGGAAAAGGCTTCACCGCATAAGCCTGGCTACGATTTTTGCCAAGCGCAGCCTGATCGGAACGCACTCGATTCTATGGCACGATTAACCCCGTATGAAGACTCGCGGTTCTTCGCGCGTTGCGGTGCGACGCGCGCGAGAAAAAGATATCCCTTCGATCGTCGCACTTTATCGCGAGTTGCATCCGGATAACTACGCGAGCCTCGAGGTGGCGCCGGCGCGGATGCGCGCGGCATTTCGGCGGCTGTCGCGTGATCGCAATCATCGCATCCTGGTGGCGGAGAGCGCAGGCAGAATTCTCGGCACCATACATCTGATCGTGCTGCCGCATCTTGGTCATGGGCTCAAGCCGTTCGCGATCGTCGAGAATGTCGTGGTCGCGACCGACGCGCGCTCGCTCGGAGTTGGAGAGGCGATGATGCAGGCGGCTTCCGCGCTGGCAATCAGCCTTGGATGCTATAAGCTGGCGCTTACGACCAACATGCGGCGGCTGCGTGCGCATCGTTTCTACGAGCGGCTCGGATGGCGCCGTACGCACTACGGATATTCGCTCGGAGTCGAGTAGGAGTCAGCGGCGACGGCGCGCGGCGTCGCTCGCGCGCATCGCTTCGGCGGGAGTTACGATCAGCCGGGGTTCCTGCTGCGCGTGCTGCTGCTCTTCGGCGACTATCGCGCCGAGCTGGGTTCGCACCATGCTCTGAAAGAACAGGCTGCGCTTCAGGTCGGATTCGCTTTGGATCTGTTTCGCGGCTGCGGCCGCCCATGCTGCCGGCTCGCGGCGGCCGCTATGCAGCATGTAGTAGGCGAGGTCCTCGAATCGGCGGCGTGCGCGGATTCCGGGTTCGCCGGAAAACAGCTCGCCGACCGCACGCTCGACGATGATGTTGATTCGCTCGCGCTGCTGAATCTCGTTGAGCACGATCACGCTTTCGTTCGCGCGGCCAAGCTCCTCGACGTACGGACCGATCTCGGCGGGAGTCAGCCGCCATTCGAGCAACTCAGGCTCCTCGAGCAGATCGAGCGCCGGCTCGGACGGGATATCGGCGCCGAGCTCATCGTAAATTGGATGCGCCAGATGAGTCGGCACGGGCGCGGCGATAATCTCGGTGCGCAAGGCGAGGAAATTACCGACCCGCGCGCGGCGCGCCTCGGGAGTGCGGCGGTATGCCTCGCACAAAATGAAATCCGCAAGCCGAGGGTCGCCTTCGATCATTCGCATCCCGGCGCGGCTTTCGAGCTCCTCGCGTTCCGATTTGAGTTCCTTGCGCGAGAGACCGGCCGCGATCGCTCCGACCAATCCGTCGGATTCCGAAACGAGGCCCCACAGGCGCGTCACGCCGCCCTGCATGCGCGGTTTCGTGATCCAGATAATGCGCGCGCCCTCGCCGTCGATCGGAGAGAACAGCGCCGTGAGCCGATCGGAAGCAGGGGAGTGCGCGGCATGCTCGATTGAAGTCGCGGTCACGGGCGCGTCGATTCCGCGTTGCCTGAGCTTGAAGAGCGCGCGGCGAATTTCACGCCGGAGCACGCCCGTAGCGGAGGTCTCCATCCCGGCGAGAATCGCGGCGGCAGCGGGGTCGGCGATATTCCCGAGCCCACGCGCGAACGCTACCTCACCGACGCTCGCGCGAATCTCGGCGAGCTTCTTCAGCGCGTCGGTGGCGGGCGCATGAGCGTCGAAGCCGGCGGCGGCGAGCTTTGCGTCGTCGGGATCGACGGACTTGTGCGGTTTGATTGTCTTCTCGTGGGCCACTGCCGTGATAAAAACTCTTCCCAAGTCGAGCGAGCGTACGCGGGGTTTTCAATCGATGTCAAGTTCGGATCTTTTCCACGCGCGCGTGAATTCGCATAATCTTCCAACCCTGATGCGAAACCTGGAAGCGAAATTTCCGCTGCGTGATCACGCCAGCGCCCGTGCGAGCGCCGAAGCAATTGGATATACCGAGCGCGCAATCCTCCGCCAGCGCGACACGTTTTTCCGCGTCGCGCGGGGCAAACTCAAGTTGCGCGAAGGCGCGGAAGAGGCCCCTGGCGCGCTGATCTACTATGGACGCGAATCGAGCGGCGAGCTCCAGCTGAGCCGCTACGAAATTGTGCCGGTGTCCGATCCGGTCGCGATGCGCACGATGCTTGCGGCGGCGCTTGGAGTTCTGGCGGAGGTGCGTAAGGAGCGAACCCTGCTGATGCGCGCGAACGTGCGGCTGCATCTCGATCGCGTCGAGGACCTTGGAAATTTCGGCGAAATCGAAGCGGTTATCGCCGAGGGCGACGATCCCGAAAGCAGCCGCGCCGCAGTGGACGAGTTGCTCACCGCACTTGGCATTGGCCGCGGAGATCTGATCGGCGTCTCATACTTCGAGATGATAGCCGCGCGCCAAAATGCGCCTGTGCGCGGCTAAGCCCCGCCGCCGTAGTAATCGTCGAACATCCGGCTGCTCGTCCTTTCCACCTGCGGATCGGATAGTCCCCGGTTGCCCGCCGCTTGCAATGCCGATGCGAATGCCAGCAGATTCGCGCGGCACCTCGCCTCGCGCGCCCCATCGATATATCCGATCGGATCGTCGTCGCTCATGAAGCTGCCCATCTCGGCAAATCCGCGCGCCGAAAGGCGCAGTTGGCGGGCCAGATCGGGCGAGCGCGATTCGAACGCATAGGCCATCACAAGAGTCACAGCCTGCATGCGCCCGGCGTGAAACCTTTGCACATCCATCACCGCGCGCCGCTTCGCGAGCACGTCACGAGAGACAAGCATCCGCGCGAGATCGCCAATTGGCGGCATCGCGTTATTGATCATGTTAGTGGCCAGCCAGCGCGCATTCTCCTGCAGCGTCTGCGAGACCATCGGTTCGATCTCCGCTGGATCGGCAGGATGGACGAGCGTGACCACCGCGGTATCGTCGGTGCCGCCCCACACACGCAACAGACCCTGCTTGCTCAGCGATTCGAGAACAGGATCGTCGGGCGCCAGCGGCATCACATACGCCTTGACGCTCGCCGACAGAAGCTCGGCGGGATCGTGCAACGGCTGCACCTCGACCCAATGGCCGCGTTCAAGCACCACCGGCGTGAAGACTGCGATCGCCGGTCCGAAGGAGGGCTGGTAAAGTTGAAGCAAATGGTCATTGAGATGATTGCGCGCGATCACGTTGGCGATTGCGCGCGCGCGATTCCAATTGAGCGCGCGCGGGAAGTGCGTACCCGCGGCCCATCCCGCTTCCGCGAAAATGCTCGCGGGCTCCAGTGGGATCAGCGTAGCGATCGCCACCAGAGCGATCGCGAACGCGCGGCGTGCGGCGGGAACTGAAATTGAGCGGGTTGCCCAGGCAAGAAACAGTCCGCCGAGCACCGAACCGGCCAGGGTTGATTGTGCGGCGAAGCGGGCCGGATCCTGCAACAGCCACGCGATCGGCGCGAGCGTCCAGGCGAAGAGAAATCGATGCCGCATTGGATGGCGCAGAAACGCGATGATGCCGGCTATCGCGAGGAGATCGATCATCAGATCGAAGTGCACCGCCTCGTGTCCGTGCCTGCCGCGATACCACGCGAGATTGGCGATGAAGTGAATCGAGTAGGGTGCGGTCAGAAGCGCGGTGGCGACGGCGACAATCAGAAGCGAGCGCCATCGCCGCTCGATTACTGCCGCGATCGTGATTCCGGCCGGCGCGCTCAGAAAGCCACCGAGATGCGTGTAACACGCGAGCACCGTCACCGCGGTCGCGGCGACGAGCCGGTCTTCGAGAAAAAAGTAGATCGCCCACGGAATCGAGATAAACAGCCATCCCGAAGGAATTCCGATATAGAAGGAGCCGGCGGCGAACGCGCTGCCCGCGAGCATCGCGACCGCGAACATCGCCGCCATGTCGCCGCCAAGCCTGCGCGCGAAATACAGAACCGTCAGCATCGCGGCGCTCCACTGCGCGATGCCCAGGATCGCGTTGGCCAGGATAAAGCGGTCGGGTGTGCCGCCGAGCAATTTGCCCAGGAGTGCGATCGCGATATGCAGTGCGGGCCCTTGCAGGTTCGGACGTCCGCCGGGTCCGAAGTTTATGTGATCCCACCACGCCTGGCCGTGCGCCGCGTACCATTCGGCAAGCGAGATGTGGTAGCCGGAGTCGATGCTGACGCGGTAGTCGGGCAACGAGATCGCAAGCAGCATTGCGTTGATGCCGAGGATCGACCAGGTCGCGATTCGCGCGGCGCGATTGCGATCACCTTCGAGTACCGGTTCGAGCATCGCGCGTTATCGTAACTAACGCGTCGGCGCGGGGGAACGCAGCCGTGGCTCTGCGCTCTTCACGCGATGCTTTCAAATTTTCGCGGTGAAAATTGCGGCCGCGCCGGTCCCGTCGAGATAGGAATCGACGAACGCGCGGTCGCTCGGCGACAACGCGGCGCGCCCCTCGCGCAGCCATTTGAGGCACTTGGCCTGGTACGGGAACGGCTGCTGCGTCCACGGGCGTCCGTCGATTTCGCATTCGACCCGAGTGGCTCGCGATTCGATCGCGCGCGCGTTCGCGACGAGGAACGGCGCGTACACGCGGCCAATCTCGATGAAGAACGCGCGCAGTGTCGGCGCGAGCGCCTGGCGCGAGGGCCAATCTGTGGGCTCGAGCGCCGATAGATCGTCCACGTGCGAGACCCACGAAATGACGCGGGGCGCTTCGCGCGCCGTAAGCGCGGCTGGGGTCGGATCGAAATGCGCGAGCTGGCTCAGCTGTCCGAAGATTCCGAAAGTCGCCAACGCCAGGCCGCGAACCCATCAGGAAATAGTTGCCCGCCTTCAGATGCTCGTCGAGCAGATGAATGAAGCGGCGGTAACTGTCCTCGATCACCGGCGTCGTGACGTCGTTGGAGCCGACCACGCCGAGGCGCGCGATTTGCCGCTCGGCGATATAGGTCGAGGCCTTCTTCACGCGCGCGTCATCCAGATGCAGGTCGCGGTCGAGCGCGAGGACGTGCGAGGCCTTGTGGATATCGGCGTCGTACTTCCATCGGTAGTGAAACATCGGCTTGGTCAGCCATTCGTCGCCGTAGTCCTCGAGCATCTCTTGCAGGAACGCGAGCGCCGGGTCGGGCGGTACCAGCGAGCGCTCGGCGAACATTTTTTCGAGGCGCTTGATCTGGAAAGTCGAATCGATCATCGCCTCGTCGGGCGCAGCCGTTTTGACCCGGGAAAACCAGCACCGGAATCAAGGCGACCGGAACCGGCGGAATTCTCGAGATCGGCGGCCGAGCCGCGCATGATCCATCGAAATTCGATTCGCCGATAGCGCAGCACCGCGCGCATCTTGCGCGAATACGGCGATCCGTAGCCGCCCACCAGTTTCAATGGAAGCATCGCAAAGGCCTCCTACGCGGGCGCCTCGACCGGAAGCTGTGGATCCCGCGGCTTCGGCAGATGATCATAAAGGTCGGCGATCAGGTTGGATTTCATCTTCTCGTAGCCCGCGTCGTTCCACAGATTTCGCCACTGATTCGGATCATCCTTCAGATTGTAGAGCTCGCCCTCGGTGCCGTCGTAGCGGATGTCGAGAATCGCCTGCGTACCGCGGAGCATCGCGGGTACTTGGTCGACGTCGTAGCCAACATCGCGCGTGGACTTTTCGTACACGGTGCAGACCCATCCGTCGCGATAGATCGTCCGCAGATGCATCCCGAGCTGCTTGAACTGACTGTCCCATTCGGTGATGACGCGCTCGCGGCCCGAGCCGGATGCGGTCGGAAGCGGTTTGCCCTCGATCCAATCCGGAATTGGAGCGCCCGCGATTTTGCAGAACGTAGGCGCCAGATCGAGCTGGCCGACCGGTTCGCTGATTTGCGCGGGCGCGATTTTGGCCGACGGAGCCGGCCGCCAGATCATCGGCAGATGCATCAGCGCGTCTACGTGGTACGGGCCTTTGTATAGCAGGCCGAAATCGCCCTGCAGCTCGCCATGATCGGTGGTGAAAATAACGTCGGTGTCGGCGTCCCATCCGCGCTCTGCTATTCGCGCCATCACGCGGCCAACGGCCTGGTCGATAAGCTCGTTCTCGACGTGAGTCATCGCGTTGACTTCGCGCACCTGGTCGGGCGTCATCCGCGCAGGCACAAAGCTCATTGGTCCGCCTTCGGGATTGCTGAACCGGCCTTCGTACCAGTCGAGCCAGTGGCGCGGTTTCTGCGCGAGGATCTTTTCCGCCTGCTCGCGCGAGCGCGGATAACCGGCGGGCAAATCGAGATCGCGCCAGTTGATGCGGCGCGCTTCTTTCTCCGGCGGATCCCACGGATGATGCGGGTCGGGAAAACTCATCCACACGAACCAGTCCTCATTCGAATCGAGCGAATTGAGAAACGCGAGCGTGCGCTCAGCGACCCAGTCGGTATGATAGTGCTCGCGCGGAATCGGATTGTACTTGACCTCGGGAGCGCCGGTATCGCCGCCGGCCTGCGCGGTCAGGAGCGGAGCGAAGCCGCCGATATCCTCCGGATGCTTCTGCTGCAGCCACAGCGAGTAATGCCATCCGCCGACAGGCCCGTGCATCGCGAGCTCCATCCGCTCGAAGCCGCGATACGGACCGGTCGAACCCTTGCGCGCCATCGCGTTCTCGAACCACCGCCCTTGAATGTCGAAGGCGGGCTCGAAATGCGCCTTGCCGAGCAGCGCGGTGCGGTATCCCGCCTTTTCATGAAGCCATGCGGCAGCGTTTGGAGCGTCGGCCGGCAGTGCGATGCCATTGGCGAAGACGCCGTGGGTGCGCACGTACTGGCCCGTGAGCATCGTTGCGCGCGCCGGCATGCAGACCACGTTCTGGTTGTGCGCGCGGCGGTAGTTGATGCCGGTGGCAGCGAGGCGATCGATGTTCGGAGTCTGCGCGATCTTGCCGCCGTTGCATCCGAGCGAGTCGTAGCGCTGCTGATCGGTAGTGATGAAGAGAATCTTGCGTCCCATCTTTTTTACCTTGCGGTCAATTCTTAAAGCGTTGGATTAGGTTCTATCGCGAAGAATAGCGGCGATCGCGTGTGCGATAGCCTTGCGCGCCTGCGCCGGATTCAAGCCCTGCTGCGCGCGCATCACTTCCCAGGTTTCCCAGGCGCTAATCGCCTCGAGCGCCGCGAGCAAGTCGCGTCGGTCGGCGGAAGCAAGCGCGCCGAGTTCGCTCCGAAACACCAGCCGAACTTCGTTGCGCAGGATCGCGCGCGCAGCGCCCAGCCGCTCGGCGATCACGGGTGAGAACGGCTCGAGCCGAATCGACGCTCGCCGGACCGGCGAGACCGTCTCATGGAGCTCGGTGCGAATTCGCACGAACTCTGCGATACGGCGGTCAAGGGCGAGAGAGGGCGGAACCGATCGGAGTAGAGGACGTAGGCGCTCAAATTGCAAATCGGCGGCGTCGGCGAGAATCGCTTCCATATCGCCAAAGTGATGAAAAACCAGCCGCAGCGAAACGCCGGCGCGCGCGGCGATCTGCGCGGCGGTCGGCTTGACAACGCCGTCGTTGAGCAGATCGAGCATCGCGGCTGCGACCGCGGTGCGAGCGCGATGCCCGCGCGCAGCGCGGCCGTCGGCGGGAACGATCTGCAAATTTGTCATGCTGGATAATTATTACATTGGGAGTGCAAATACAAGGAGCTCGTTTCTCCGGACGCCGTTCCTCGCGCGCGGCAGCCACTCGCGGGAATGACGGGCAAGCATCAATTCGAATCGACGCTATCGCGCGAGGCGCGTTTACGCTTCGAGGATCGCGAGCAGATCGAGCGTGATCCGGAGCGTGAGTCCCCAGATGGTTTGTCCGCCGTAAAGGATCGCGGGAAATTTTGAAACGTGCGCGCCGTTGCCGTCACGGCTCCATTCGTAGTCGCCGCGAAAGCGCGGATCGCGCAGCGCGCTCAGCGGCACCTCGAAGATCTCCGCAACTTCGTCGGGACTCGGCCGCATCGGAGTAGTCGCTGCGATCACGCCCGCGAACGGCGCGACGATGATTCCGCTCGTGAGAGTGCTCTCGACCGGGAACGCGCCGAGCACGTCGACCGCGTGGGGCGGGATCGCGACTTCCTCATGGGCTTCGCGCAGCGCGGTATTCAGCAGAGTCGCGTCGCCAGGATCGACCCGGCCGCCAGGAAAGGCGACCTGTCCGCGATGACTCTCGACGTGATCGGAACGGCGAATGTACACGACGCGCAACTCGCCCGCGCGCTCGAGGATTGGAATCAGAACGGCGGCGCCTTTGCGATTGTTCGCGAGCAGATCGCGCGGAGGAGGTTTGGTCTTGGAAAGATGCGAGCGCAGCCGCTCGACGTTGCCCGTGAAATCGAGTGCGGCGTTCATGCGAATGATCCTGCCGTGAGATTTGCGAATTCGGCAACCGCAAGGTTTGCGTTCGATGGTTCCATCGCATCAGATAATCCTGTGGCGGCGGTGCGCTTGCAAGGCTTGGGCGTTTGGTTCGACGCTGGAGCGCAGCTAAGCTCCGATGCGCGGCGCCTTCGGATTGGGGGCAGCGCGTGCGGATTTTGCGATGCGTTATCTAATCGGCAGATATCACGAGATTGCGCTTAAGGGCCGCAACCAGTGGCGCTTCGTCGATCAATTGCGCCACAATCTTCGTGCCGTCTTTGCCGACGTCGGGATCGGCAAGATGCGCGGCGAGGGTCCGCGTGTGCTCGCCGAAATTCCCGACGGCGTTGCCGATGCGACCGTGATCGAGCGCGCGGGGCTGGTGTTCGGCCTGCAGAATTTTTCGCTCAGCTACCAGGTTCCGCTCGAGCTCGAAGCGATCAAACGAGAGGCGATCGCGCGCGCGCGGGAGCATCCGGCGCGTACGTTCCGCGTGACCACGCGCCGCGGCGACAAGCGCTTCGCGATGAACTCGATGGAGATAGATCGCGAAGTTGGCGGCGCGGTTCAGGACGAGCTGGGTTACGAGGTCAATCTTAATCATCCCGAGCTGGTGATCTCGATCGAGATGCTCGCAAACAGCGCGTTCGTGTCGGCGGGTAAGATTCCCGGCGCGGGAGGATTGCCGGTCGGCGTTTCCGGGCGCGCCGTCGCGCTGCTCTCGGGCGGAATCGATTCGCCGGTCGCGGCCTTTCGGATGATGCGGCGGGGACTCAAGCTCGACTTTGTGCACTTTCATGCGCATCCTCTCGTCTCTCCCGCGAGCCGCGAGAAGGCCTGCGAGCTGGTGACGCACCTGACACGCTACCAGTCGTCGTCCACGCTGGCGCTGGTCGCATTCGGGAATTTCCAGCGCGAGATCGTCGCGAGTTCGCTGCGTCCGCTGCGCGTGATTCTCTATCGGCGCCTGATGGTGCGGATCGCATGCGCGCTGGCCGAGAAGACGCGCGCCACCGCGATCGTCACGGGCGAGAGCCTGGGGCAGGTCGCCTCGCAGACGCTCGACAACATGGCGGTGATCGAAAACGCCGCGAGCATGCCGATCCTGCGTCCGCTGGTCGGCAGCGACAAGAATGAGATTATCGATCAGGCGCGCTTGCTCGGCACTTTCGAGACCTCGATTCTTCCCGACGAGGATTGCTGCACGCTGTTCGTGCCGGCGCATCCGGAAACTCACGCGCGGCTCGATGAAGTCGAGGCGGCGGAGTCGCGGCTGGATTTGGCGCGGATGGTGACCGAGGCGGTCGACGCGGCCGAGGTGCGGCGCTTCGTGTTTCCGCCGCTATCCGATCGCGCGGTCAAAAGTGCAGCGCCAGAACCGCGGCATTGACCAGCAGCGTTAATATGGCAATCGGCAAACCGACCCTCAGATAATCGCCGAAGCTGATCAGCACCCCGCGTGCGCGCGCCTGCTCGATCACGATCAGGTTCGCCATCGATCCCACGATGGTCAGATTTCCCGCCATCGTGCTCGAGCCCGCGATCACGAAAGCGACTTCGCGCGTGCCGCCGAGCAGTGGATAAAGTGGGCGAAACAGCAGCACGGCAGGCACGTTGCTCACCAGGTTCGAGAGGATTGCTGTCACGGCAGAGAGCGTAAGTGGATTGGCCAGCGCCTGGACGCCGGTCCACCTGATGATGTCGTCCTGCACCCCGGTGGTCTGAAACCCGGCCACCACGATGAACAGCCCGGTGAACATCGCGAGCATCGTCCAATCGATCAGCGCGTACACGCGGTCCGGATTGATTTGGCGCGTGAACAGCAACACCACGCCCGCGCCCATCGCGACCAGGTCGGTCGGAAAGCCGGCGACGAACAAACCGAGCGCGGCGATCGCGACGGCGGTGGATTTGATCATCAGGAAACGGTTCGCGTCCGGCAGCGCGGGAGAGTCGGTGCCGGCCGTGCGATGCAGTTTTCCGAGCGATCCGCGATAGACGAACGCCAAAATCGCAAAATCGATCACCAATCCGAGAATCGCCGACGGCGCCAGGTGAATGGCGAACGGCAAGTATCCGAGATGGGCAAAGCCGGCGACGATCATGTTCTGCGGATTGCCGGTGATCGTCGCGGCGCTGCCGATATTGCTCGCGGTCGCCAGCGCCAAAAGGAACGGCACCGGCTCGGCGCCCAGCATCTCGGTAACGTCGATCAGCAGAGGAGTCAGCGCAAGGCAGACCACGTCGTTGATGAAAAACGCCGCGAGCACGCCCGACACCGCCACCGTCATCGCCAGCAGGCCGTAGCCGGTTTCAGCGCGGTCGAGCAGCGCCCGCGCGAAGAGCTGGAACGCGCCCGACAGGCGCAGATTCGCGACGACGATCATCATCCCGAGCAGCAGCGCGATGGTGTGAAAGTCAATTGCCCTGAGGGTTGCTTGCTCGGACAGCACGCCTGCCGCCACCATCGCGACCGCACCCGCGAGAGCGGCGCCGGTGCGGTCGATGCGCAAAAACGGCAGCTTGCCGACCGCGATCACGAAGTAGGTCAGCGCGAAAATCGCGAGAGCAATTGCGCTGTGTGGATTCATCAGAGGGGGAGGATTTGTCTTATCAGCTTGTGGATTCAGCGCCTGCCGGTTCTCATAATCTGGGCCGCGCTGCCGGTAATCAAGCGGCAAATTGGTAGTTCACACTCGCCTGCGCATGGCGATATAGTGCCAAACCATGAGCGACGCGATGCTCTTGCTCGAGCTCAACTACGCCAAGTGCAAATGCTATCTCATTGCGTCGCGCGCGTCGCGCAAGGCCGCGTTGGTTGATCCGCGGCGCGACGAAATTGCGCGCTACCTTGGCGTTCTCGCCTACCACCGCCTCGATCTCGAATTCGTTATCGATACGCATACTCATGCTGACCACCGCAGCGGCGCGACAGAGCTCTCGGATCTGACCGGAGCGGCGGTGGTGATGCATCGCCGGGCGCCGTCGCCGCAGGTTGCGATTCACGTCGACGATGGGCAGACGCTTGCGCTCGGCGACACGATCCTGCGCGTGCTTTATACGCCAGGTCACACGCCCGATTCGATAAGCCTCCAGGCGGATGGTCATGTGCTCACTGGTGATTGCATGCTGATCCACGGAACGGGACGCGCGGACTTCGCCGGGGGCGACGCCGGTCAGCAATACGACTCGATCACCTCCCGTTTATTCACGCTACCGGACGCGACAGTAGTTCTGCCCGCTCATGATTACCGCGGCCACAGGCAATCGACGATTGGCGAGGAAAAGCGATCGAACCCGCGGCTGGCTGGAAAGACCCGCGCAGAATATGTCGCGATAATGTCCAACCTTGGACTGCCGCTGCCCGACGGAATCCAGGAAGCGCTGCAGCCGAATCAGTCCGAGGTCGAGGCGGGACAGATTAAATTTCCGGATCTTGCGCAACTAAACGCGGTGCGCCAGCTCACACCTCTGGAGCTTCGCGACAGGATGGCTGGAGCGAACCCGCCGGTATTGATCGATGTGCGCGGGGCCGGCGAATTCAGCGGCGAGCTGGGCCATATTGCAGGTGCGATTCTCTTCCCGCTCGCGGAATTGGCCGATCGCGCCGGCGAACTCATGCAATTTCGCGAGCGCGATATCGTCGCGATCTGCAGAGTTGGCGTTCGCAGCGCCACCGCCGCTGCGATTTTGACCGGTCTCGGTTTTGATCGAGTCTGGAATCTTAAGGGCGGGATGCTCGAATGGGTGGAGGCGAGGATGCCGGTCGAGCGTTGAAAAAGAAGGCGCGCCTGACAAGGGAACAATCAATATGACCGCAGAGCTGAAAGTCGCGGAACTGGATCACGTCGTGCTGCGATGCCGTACAATCGAGCGCACGCTGGATTTCTACACTCGCGTTCTGGGTCTCAGCGAAGAACGGAGGATTGTACAGCTTGGTCTGATACAGCTACGCGCGGGACGCGGCATGATCGACCTCATTCCCGCCGAGCATCCACGCGTAGACGACGGCGCGAATGTCGATCACTTCTGCCTCGGTATCGAGGCGCGCGATCTTGCGGCGGTTGCCGCGGAACTCCGGCAAATTGGCGTCGAAGTGATGGGCGAGCCGGTTCAGCGTTACGGAGCACGCGGGATGGGGCTATCGCTTTACATACGCGATCCAGAGGGAAACGTCGTCGAGCTCAAGCAGATGCCGGCGCAGGCGTAGCGCGGAGTCTCGCGCACGCCCTTGTTTTTGACTGCCGAGACACTAGAATCCTAGCGTTTGCCGACCGTGGAGGTGGGTTTCTTGAAGACTATCAAACTTGCTCGAACCAGAAGCTTCGCGATAGCGGCGCTGTGCGCGGTGATCATCGTCGGATGCGGTCATACGCCGCAGCGCGCGGCAGGGAACTATCTCGATTCGCTCAAGCTGTTCAACTATCCCGCGTGCTACCAGGCGCTGACGCATCAGGACCAGGTCGATCGCACGATGGACCAGTTCCTGAGCGAGATTCCGCTGGCGCCCGACGTCAGCAAGGACTGGTTCAAGACCGTCCTGCACGCGGTCGATTTCGAAGTTGGCGACACCAAGGTTGATGGCGACAAGGCCAACGTCGTGGTGCACGTGACGCGACCCGATCTGCCGCTGTGGGAGCGCACGATCGACGCGACGCTCGGACCCAACGACACGCCAGACGCGGTCGCGCAGAAGCAAATCAACGACAAGAGCTACCCGAAGCTGACCTACGACGACAATATCGCGCTGGTGCAGCAGGGCGGCGAATGGAAAGTCTTCGTGGATTTTCCGAACCAGGACAAGATCAAGAAAATCCACACTGACGCGATCGCCGCGTATCATCAGCATGACTACGATAAGGCGATCGGCCTGTATCAGCAGGCTATCGCTGAGCTCGATAAGGAGCAGGCCACCGGCAACGCCGGCACCAAATTCATCTACAATCGCGAGCTGACCGACGTTCAGAACGCAAAGAACCAGATTCCCGACGCGCAGGCCTATATCCCAAAGATCGTGCTGTCCGACGTGGACATGAAGATGTCGGAATCACGCGTGCCGGCGATCTTCGGCAAAATGACCAACAGCGGTGACAAGGCGATCGACGAGGTTCAGTTCACCGTCACCTATTCGGAGGGCAAGGGCAAAAAGAAGCAGCAGGTCTTCACCGAAGTTCATGTGCCGATCGCGACGCCGCTCGAGTTCACCGATTTCGCGCGTCCCGTGCTGCCGTTTGTTCCGGGTGAGACGCGCAATTTCGGCTTCAAGCTGACCGCGCCGCCCGACATCCAGCAGAAGGCGACGCCCGATCTCAACGTGACCTCGATCGTCTTTACGCAGTCGAGTGCGCCGCTGCCGAAGCCGCCTACACCGACTCCGTCTGAGACGGCAACGCCGGCCGCTGCCGCGTCTCCGGCCGCCAGCGGAGCGCCGTCGCAGGCAGCTCTGCCGCCGCCTCCTCCGCCGCAGAAGAAGTAGGCTGCGCAACCGCTGACACGATCCCGAACCGCGCCCGCGTGCCGGAATTTCCGGCGGCCGGCGCGGTTCGGCTATTATCGGGGGTGCGCCCAGCGCGCGGATCTCAATTTGCCAACCACGATCACGGTCGCGATTCCGACGCACAACCGGGCTGCCACGCTCCGCGCGACGCTCGGCGGTATAGTGGCGCTCGCGATTCCGGCGGGCGGCGAGCTCGATTGTATCGTGGTCGACAACGGTTCGACCGACGCGACACCCTCCGTGGTCGAGGCCTGCGCGAAATCCGCGCCCTTTCCGATCCGCCGCGTGTTCGAGGAGCGCCTGGGCTCGAGCTTCGCCCGCAATCGCGCGATCGTCGAGTCACAATCCGAGTTTATTTTCTTTATCGACGATGACGCGCTGGCGGAAACCTCGTGGGCGGCCGAGATGCTCTGCGCGATGAATGAGCGCGCGCTCGACGGCGCGTGTGGACTGGTCCTGCCGCGATGGACCGCTTCGCCGCCGCCGTGGCTCGGGCGAAGCCTGTGGGTCAAGCTCGCGGTGCATGACCGGGAGCGAATCGAAGCCGAGCCCGCGGAGCGCGCGGAGAATCTTGCGAATTATTTCAGCGCCAACGTAGGTCTCAGGCGCGACGCGATTACGCGGTTCGGAAATTTCCGCGAGGATCTTGGCAACGTCGGCGGCAATCCGATGTCGGGCGAGGACACCGAACTGTTCGCGCGCATAATCGCACGCGGCGGACGGATGGGTTTTGCGCCGCGCGCGATCGTCAATCACCTGATTCCCGCCGAGCGGATGACGCGCAAGTACCTGCGCCGCAAGAGCTTCGCGTATGGCGTCGGCAGCGCGTTCGCCGCCGGGCGGCATCATAATCATCCGGGCAAGCTGATTCGCAATGCCGCCCGGATGGCCGCCGCCGCAGTGCGCGGCGACTCCGAGCGCGCGATCTTTCATGAACTGGAATGCGCAAATTTCTTAGGCTACTGGCGCGGCCGGATGCTCGTGCGGAGGAAATGACCTCGCGCCCTGTGTTACTTCAGGTACGCGAGCATCCTGCGTTTTAGAATTTCCGCGAGGTACGGAATCGTGTTCATCGCGGCGAGCTCGTTAGGCTTTACCCACGACGACTCGACGTGCTCGTCGGGCCGCAGCCGCACAGCCTGATATACGCTGAGCCGGCACGCGTATATCACTTGCAGATACGGCTGGCCGATCATGGTGTTGATGCCGAGCAGCCCCTCGAGCGCGACGTCGAGCGCGGTCTCCTCTTTCACCTCGCGCAGCAGGCACTCCTCGGCGCTCTCGCCGATTGCCAGATGCCCTCCTGGCAGATCCCACGCTCCCGGAGCGTAGCGCATCGTCGGCGCGCGCCGCAGCACCAGCATTCGCCCCCGGTTTGCAATCACGCCATGTACGCCAACATAGAACTGCGCTTCCGCCATCGCTATTTCGCCTCTGGATACACGGACCTAAAACTACGCGCCGGTCCAATGCTGCGCTACATAAGTGTGATGAAGTTCTAGTTCCGCCATTCCCCCGACATTGCCGCATGATGGGTTTTTTCTTATACCCTCTCCCTCCGGGAGAGGGCGACGCGGCGCGGCGATTGCTCTTTTTTAGCAATCGCCGTGACGCGTGGGTGAGGGTGCTGCTCTGCTGCCAACAAGGCCGATCGCAATCGAGGGTTCCCATTTTCCGCGCTGATTGTCGTATGACACCCGCGCGCAGTAGGATTCGCGTGCGATTTCGAGAGAGGGAGCGGCGATGGAAAAATCCGAATTCTTTCGCGACGCGCGCAGCGATATCCCCGGCCCGCTGGCCGGCGTGCGCGTCCTTGAAGCGACCACCAGCTGGGCCGGTCCGATGTGTGCGTGCGTGCTCGCCGATCTTGGCGCCGACGTGATCAAGGTCGAAGATCCGCAGGGCGAAGTCGCACGCCGCCTGCCGCCATTTCTGCCCGATACGAATCCGCCGGTCAGTTTCGCGCAGGCCACCGTCAACCGGAACAAACGCAGCCTGACCCTCGATCTGCGCACGCCGCGCGGCCGCGATATTTTTCTCGCCCTCACGCAGCAAAGCGATATCGTCGTGCAGAATTTTCGTCCCGGCACGCTCGACAAGTGGGGCGTCGGGTTCGCCGAATGCCGCCGCGTCAAGCCCGACATCATCTACGTCTCGATCAGCGGCTTCGGGCAGTTCGGCCCGATTCACGATCGCGTCGGCTACGATCCGCTGGCGCAGGCGCTGTCCGGCTTCATGTCGCTCAACGGCGCCGTTGACGGCAGCCCGATCAAGGCGCCGACTTTCCTGTGCGACGATCTGGCAGGACTGCACGGCGCGATCGCCGCGCTCGCCGCGCTGCGCCATCGCGCGACGACCGGCGAGGGGCAGCATTGCGACGTCGCGCTGCTCGACGCGATGCTCTTTCAATCCAACGGCTATCCGACTTTGGGCGCGCTCGGAATTGCGCCGCCGAGGATGGGCAACGAGTTCGGATTCTCGGTTCCGACGAACACCTTTCATTGCCGCGACGGAATCGTGATGCTGGGGACGCTACTCGATTCGCACTGGAAGGTGCTGGCGCGGATCGTCGGCCGGCCGGAGCTTGGCGACGATCCGGAATACGCGCGCATCGCTCAGCGCATCACGCATCGCGGCGAGTGCAATGCGATGGTTGCGCGATGGTGCTCGGAGCGCACGGTCGAGCAGGTGGTCGAGATTTGCGCGCGCGAGGCGATCGCGTGCGAACCAGTGCAGACCTACGGCGATGCCGCGCGCGATCCACACGTACTCGCGCGCGACATGATGCAGCCGGCTGTGCAGGAGGGTGGGGCGAGCGCGCCGATTGTAGGTCCGCCAGCAAAGTTCTCGCGCACGCCGACACGCGTTCGGACCGGGTCCGCGCCGCTAGGCGCGCACAACGACGAGATCCTGGAGGCACTCGGTATCGACGCGGCCGCGCGCAAACGGCTCAAAGCGGACGGCGTCATCTGATCGCGCGCTCAACGGCCCCATCCGCCACCGCCCGGAGTTTCGATTCTCACACGGTCGCCCGCGCCGAGCGATACGTTGGTTTTGGCGGGCAGTTTTCTCCTGCGGCCGGCGCGCACCAAAAAATTCGCGCCTTTCGCACCCTCGCCGCCGCCGGCCAGTCCATACGGCGCGATCGTCCGGCGCTCAGTCAGGAGACTCACGCTCGAATCGACTAGGCATTCGAGCTCGCGCACCAGTCCGTCGCCGCCGCGCGCGCGTCCGCGTCCTCCAGACCCATGCCGGATCCGGTACTCGGTTATCCGCATCGGGTAGTACGCTTCGAGCGCTTCGATCGGCGTGTTAAGCGTGTTGGTCATGTGAGTATGAATTCCCGACGCTCCGGGAATTCCGGGAGCAGCGCCTGCACCGCCCGCGATCGTTTCGTAGTAGGAAAAATGGCGCTTGCGAAAACTATCGAAGCCGCCGACGGTGAGATTCGACATCGAGCCCGAGCTCGCCGCCGGAATCCGATCCGGCGCGGCTTTAGCCAGTGCGCGAAACAGCACGTCGACGATTCGCTGCGAGGTCTCGACGTTTCCGCCCGCAACCGCTGCCGGTGCGAGCGCGTTGACGATCGAGCCGGGCGGCGCGATCAGTTCGATCGGGCGCATCAAGCCTTCGTTGGCCGGCACCGCCTCGGTAGCGAGGCATTTCATCGCATAGAACGTCGCCGAGAGCGTGATCGCATAGTTGGCGTTGACCGATCCGCGCACCTGCGGAGCGGAGCCGGTGAAATCGACGATCGCGCGTCCGCCGCCGATTCGGATCGCAACCTCGATCGGAATGCGCGTCGTGCCGACGCCGTCGTCGTCCAGAAAATCGCGCGCGCGATAAGTCCCGCGCGGCAGGTCGCGCAGCGCCGCAGCCATCAGGCGCGCGGAATAATCCTTGAGCGCATTCATCGAGGTTGCGACTGTCGCGCGGCCTGTGGTTTTCACCAGCGCGCGCAGACGGTCCGAACCGACGCTCAGCGCGGCAAGCTGCGCGCGCAGGTCGCCCTCGCGTTCCTCGCTCACGCGAGTGTTCGCCAGGAACAGCGCCAGCACGTCGCGTGAGATCACGCCCGCTTCGACTATCTTCACCGGCGGCAGCCGGAAACCTTCCTGGTAGATTTCGGTCGAAAGCGCCATCGATCCCGGCGCCATCCCGCCGATATCCGCGTGATGCGCCCGGTTCGCCGCGTACGCGAACGGGCGGGTCTCGCGGCCGAGAAATATCGGCGTGACGACTGTCAGGTCCGGCAGATGAGTACCGCCCGCGAACGGATCGTTCAGCGCGGCGACGTCGCCGGGCCGCATATCGAGCCGCGCGACCGCGGCGCGCACCGAGAGCGGAGTTGAGCCCAAATGAACGGGGATATGGGCCGCCTGCGCAACCAGCTCGGCGCGCGAGTCGAAGATCGCGCACGAGTAATCGCGCCGCTCTTTGATATTGGGCGAGAACGCGGTCTGGCCGAGCACGACGCCCATCTCGTCGGCAATTGCGGAGAGTCGGCTGTTCATCACCGCCAGCGCGACCGCGTCTAGTTTCATCGGCCTGCCTCCAGATGGAGATTGCCGTAATCGTCCGTGCGCATCGTGAATTCCGGCGCGATATATGCCGTCGAACTCAACTCGACGACGATCGCGGGTCCGTGGATTCGCGCGCCCGCACCCAGCGCGTCGCGCGAATAGATCGGAACGTTTCGTGCGCGCTCGCCCACCAGCACCTGCCCGTGCGAGATCGGCGACGGCGCTCCGCGCTGTGGCGCAATCCGGGCAATCGGCACGGTGACTGCGCCAGCGTGGGCGCGCATTCTGATATTCACGACCTCGACCGGTGCGTCCGGCGTCGAATGTCCGAAAGCGCGCCGATGTGCGGCGTGGAATGCACCGACAAAATCGCGCGTCAGCGGAATCTCGAGTTCGTACGATTGTCCAAGGTAACGCAGGTCGAGATGAATCTCGGTCATGATCGCGGATGGCGCAACGCCCTCGACGCGAAGTTCGGAGCGCGCCCGCCGCTGCATCACCGAGGCTCGCGCGACAATTGTCCGATACGATGGGTTGGCAACGCGCACCGTCAGCGAATATTCGCGTCCCAGCGGAGCGCCTACCGCGCCCCATGCGCAAAGAAGGCCGGGGTTTCGCGGCATCACGATCCGCCGGATTCCCAGGTCGAGCGCCAGTTCCGCCGCGTGCATGGGTCCGGCGCCGCCGAACGCGAGCAGCGCGAAGTCGCGCGGGTCGAATCCGCGTTCTACCGTGATCACACGGATTGCGCGTTCCATGTTCGCATTGACTACGCGAATCACGCCGCGCGCGGCTTTGAGTGGCGTCGTTTTCATCGCGCGGGCAATTGACCCGAGAGCGCGCGCCGCGCGGTCCGGGTACAGGCGCATCGCGCCGCCCAGAAAATTCGTCGCGACCAGCCGCCCTGCGAACAGGTCGGCATCAGTGACCGTCGGTGCGATGCCGCGTCCGTAGCATGCGGGTCCGGGATCGGCGCCGGCGCTCTGCGGCCCGACGCGCAGCGATCCTCCCGCGTCAACGCGCGCGATCGATCCGCCGCCCGCGCCGACCGTGTGGATATCAATCACCGGCGTGCGGACGGCGTAACCGCTGGGATAGCTGAGCGTGCGAATTTTCGCGCGCCGGTCGAACAGCGACACGTCGGTCGAAGTCCCGCCCATGTCGAACGTGATGAAGCGGTCGGTGCCGATCTCGCGCGCCATCGCGGCCGCGCCAATCACCCCCGCGGCCGGGCCGGACAGAATCGTGCGCACCGGCTCGGCGCGCGCTAGCGCGGAGCCGATCGCGCTGCCGCCTGATTGCATGATTCTGAGACGCGCGCCGGAAAGGCGCCGCTCGAGATTCGCCAGATGCGTCGCCATCCGCGGCGCGACATATGCGTTGATGACGGTTGTCGAGAAGCGCTCGTATTCACGGTATTCAGCGAGAATTCGATGTGACACAGACAGCGGACGCCCAAGCGGCGCGAGCGCGCGCGCGAGCGCGTTTTCACTCTTGGGATTCGCGTAGGAATGCAGCAGGCAAATCGCAAACGCCTGAGCGCCGCTGCGGTCGGCGGCGCGGCGCACGCGATAGAGTTCCGCGTGCGTCAGCGGCAGCAGGATCTTCGCGTCAAAGAGAGTGCGCTCAGCGACTCCGATTCGCCGCACGCGCGGCACCAGCGGCTCGGGCCGCGAGGGCGCCAGCGCGTACAGGTCGTCGCGATTCTGGCGCCCAATCTCGATTAGATCCTGGAAGCCCGCGTTGGTGACAATCGCAACTCGCGCACCTTTCCTCTCGAGCAGCGCGTTGGTCGCGACGGTTGAGCTGTAGGTGAGGAGATCGGGACGAACGCCCGCAAGCATCGCATCGAGTCCGCTGATCACGGCGGCGGCGGGATCGTCCGGCGTCGAGAGAACTTTGTGCACGCGCAGGCGGCCTTCCACGATCGCGACCAGGTCGGTAAAGGTGCCTCCGGTATCAACGCCGACCGTGATCGAATTAGCGCTACGGGTGGCGCGGCGATGCGGTTTCGCGCGATTCACGCCGGTCTCAGCAGAATTTTGAATGTCGACGAGTTCTCCGCCGCAGCGAAAGCCGAGCGCCATTCGTCGAGCGGAAATTCCGCGTCGATCAACGGGCGCAGGTCGATCCTGCCGGCTTCCATCGCGGCGATCGCCGGCGCGAACCGGCCGCATCGCGAACCGATTACATTGATTTCGTTGATCACGATCGGAGCCAGGTTCAGCTCAGCTCCGGCGGCCGCCGTGCTCTTGAGAATGATCGTTCCGCGCGGCACGGTGATCGCGATCGCTCGAACGAACCCATCGGATTTGCCGGTGCAGTCAACGACCACGTCAAATTTGCCGGCGAATCCGGATTCCGGTTTCGTCTCCAGTCCCAGCCGAGCAAGCCGATCGAGCTTCCCACGATGCCGCCCGAGGACGACCGGCAGGTGACCCTCGGCGCGGAGCGCGAGCGCGACCGTCGCGCCAAGGCGTCCGTCGCCCAAGACCGCGACGCTGCGGTCGCGTGACAGATGGAGCTGCTCGAAAATCTCGTACGCCGCCGCCAGCGGTTCGATGAAGATCGCCAGCTCGTCGGGAATCGAATCGGGAATCGCGAACAGGTTCGCCTCCGGCAGCGCGAGCATTTCGGCGAAGGCGCCGTTGCGGCCGAGGATTCCAAGGACGGTACGATTCGGGCAATGGCGCGCCATAGCGCCGCGGCACCATTGACAGCTCGCGCGGCCGCATCCAGCGTTGATCTCACCTGCAACTCGCCGCCCGACCAACGCCCGATTCGCGGATCTAACGACCTCGCCCACGAACTCGTGGCCGGGGATTCCGCGAAACGCCATGTAACCGCGCGTGAGTTCCAGGTCGGTGCCGCAGATTCCCGCCAGCCGCACGCGCACAAGGCTCTCGCCCGCGGCGGCCGGATTCGGATAGTCGGCGCGATAGTTGAGCTGGCCGTCAAATTCGAGCGCTCGCATCGGATGAAACTCTCTCCAGAGCGTGGGTTCATCCGCGCTCGCGGCCATTGAAACAAAAAAGCCGCAGGGCAGGCTACCCTACGGCTCGGACGATCCGATAGCGGTGGTCAATCGGCGGGTTTCGGCGCGGTCGCCTTTTCTGTCGATGGCTTCGATTCCTTCTTTGGCTTCGATTCGGACTTGGACTCCGTTTTCGACTCGGCCGTTTTCGATTCACCGTTGGACGCTGAGCCGTTCGCAGCGCCATCGCCAGAACTGCTGCCGCCGTCGGAAGCGGGCGGGGGCGGAGTCTTTTTGCCGTAATCGCTCGCGTACCATCCAGTGCCCTTGAGCACGAAGGAGTTCAGCGAGATTTGCCTCTCAACTTTGCTCTTGCAGTTTGGGCATTTTTTCAGCGCTGGCTCGGTGATTCGTTGCATCACCTCAACCACGCCGCATTTGGGACACTTGTATTCGTAGATTGGCATTCTGGCTTCCAGAGTGCTGACGGTTCGCGCCAGCTTCTGATGATCAACTAACCACCACCATTCTCCGTGTCAACGCGCAGATGGCGATTTTCGATAAATCTTCGCCAAATCGACCGTGCGCCGCTAGGTGGTGCCATACATCAGGAGCATCGCGATTTTCGGAATCAGGTATTGTTGAAAAAATTCTATCACGATAATCACGACGATCGGCGAAAAATCGATTCCGCCGAAAAAGACCGGCATATGCTCGCGGATCCAGTCGAAGACCGGTTCGGTGACCGAATACAGAAACCTAACGATCGGGTTGTACGGATTGGGTTCGATCCAGGTTAGCAGCGCGGCGATGATCACGATCCAGAAATAGATCGTGAGGATGCTCGACAGCGTATTGGCAATAAAGAGTACCAGACTGGGCGAAGTCACGGGTATTTGTTCCGACGTTTAGTGGGTTCGCTTGACCAGTTATCGCGCGCGGCCGAGTTCGCGCGAGCGATCGGCAGCGGCATGAATCGCGCGGGCAACAATATCAGAAAATCCCGCCTCGGCGAATCGGCGCAAGGCGGCGACCGTCGTCCCACCCGGCGATGCGACTACTTTTATCAGCTCGGCGGTGTCGAGCTTTGATGAACGCATCACCGCTTCCGCGCCGCGAATCGTCTTGAGCGTGACTGTGATGGCGAGAGGGCGGGCAAGCCCGGCGCTGACTGCGGCGTCGATCATCGCCTTGGCGAACAGGTAGACGTAGGCGGGGCCGCTGCCGGAGACGGCGGTGATGGCGTCAAGCAGCTCCTCGTCCTTGAGCGCGACCGCCTCTCCGACCGAGTTGAAGATTCTCAGCGCGACGGCTTCGTCGGATTTGCTCGCGCCGCGGCTGCGCACTATCGCCGCCATCCCTTCGCCGACCATCGCGGGCGCGTTCGGCATCACGCGAATCACGCGCGCGCGGGGACCCAGGTATCCGCAAATCCGCGCGATCGGCACTCCAGCGGCGATCGAGATGAACAGGTGATGCTTCGGGTTGGGGCCGAGCGCCTTCGCAATCGATTCGAGCACGTCGTCGATCGTTTGCGGCTTGACCGCGAATAAAATGGTACGCGAGTTCTTGATCACCTCCAGGTTATCCGCAGTGACGCTGATCTTGAGTTTTCGCTTCAAGTAGGTGCGGCGAGCCGCAACTACGTCAGATACGATCAGATCGGCTGGCTTGAAAACCTTGTGCACGATAAGGCCATGGGCCAGCGCCTCGGCCATGTTGCCGCCGCCGATAAATCCGAGTTTCTTCATCGCATCCGTTCGCCGAAAATTGCGCGGCCAATCCGCACCATCGTGGCGCCCTCCTCGATCGCGATCTCGAAGTCGTCCGTCATCCCCATCGAAAGCTCGCTTAGCGCAAGGCCGCTATGCGCCGCAAGGCGATCGCGCATCGTGCGCAACTGCGCGAAATACCCGCGCGCGGTGGCAGGCTCCGCGCCGGGCGGCGGAACAGTCATCAGTCCGATGATGTCCACTCGATCGCGCGCCGCTTCGACGATCCCCTCAACGCTGTCCGGCGCGACGCCGGTCTTGGTCGCTTCGCCTCCAAGGTTTACTTCGATCAGCGCGTGCACTGGCGGCGCCGGATGAGCTTTCGCAAGTGCCGAAACGAGGCGGACGGAATCGACACTTTGAATCAGATCGAAAATCGAGACGGCGAGCTTCGCCTTGTTGGTCTGCAGATGTCCGATGAGATGCCATCGTGCACCGGCGAGCGTACCAACCGCCGCGAGCTTGGTAGCGGCCTCCTGCACGTAGTTCTCGCCGAAGTCGCGCGCGCCCGCGTCGTAGGCCGCGCGAATCGCCTCGGGTGGCTGAGTCTTGCTCGCGAGCACGAGAGTGACCGCATCAGCCGCGCGGCCCGAACGTCGCGCCGCATCGGCGATTCGCCTGCGCGCGGCAGCCAGCCGTTCCCCGATCTCATTCGGAGTCAGCATCGCTTGAACCCAACGCGGCGCAAAGCCGACAGCACCTTGTCGACCGGCAGGCCCATCACGTTGTCGCGTGGGCCATCGACTGCTGCGATGAATCCTCCGCCGATTCCCTGGATTCCGTATCCGCCCGCCTTGTCGAACGGCTCGCCGCCCGCGATGTATTCATCGATCTCGACGGCGCCGAGCGTGCGGAAGGTCACGCGGCTTTCGACCGCCTCGGCCGCGAGTATCCGCGTGTCGCGCGCGATCGCGAACGCGGTCACGACAGTATGAGTGCGCCCCGACAGCATCGCGAGCATCCGGTGCGCGTCGTTTGCGTCCACCGGCTTTTCGAGCACACTCCCGTTGCATTCGACGACGGTATCCGCCCCCAGCACGATAGCCGCCGGGAACCTCGAGGCGACCGCGAGCGCCTTCTCGCGCGCCATTCGAGGAGCGTAGTCGCGAGCAGTTTCGCTATCGCGGCGGCGCTCGGGAATCGCGCTCTCGATCGCCTCGAACTCGATCTCCGCGGCGGACAGAAGTTGGCTGCGTCGGGGCGAGCCCGAGGCGAGTATCAGCTTCGGCGATTGTGATGACGAAGTCATTTGCGGCTGCGAGCCAAGAATACCGGTAGCAGCGCGTCGCGGGCCAGTGGCGCGAATCGCGATGGTCGATTGAAGCGGCGCTCGGCGTGCGCTAACCACGATCAGATGGAAAGTATTTTGCGACGCCGTGTGCGATTGACGATTCTCGGAGCGATCGTGCTTTACGGATGCGCCAGCGCGGTGGCGCATTCGCGTTCCGCGAGCGCCGAGCCCTCGACGATGGCTCCTGGAGCCGCTATGCAAGCGACGCCTCCGGCTTTGCCGCCGGACACCGCGCCGGCGAACGCGCGACAAGCATTCGTCGACGGCTACCGCGCCTACCAGTCGCACGACGCGGCCGGCGCGATCGGTAAGCTGACTTTCGCGGCGAATAATTTTCCGGACCTCGCCGATTACGCTCTTTTCTACCTGGGTTCAGCCCAGCGCGATCAGGGCGATCTCGCCGGCGCTGCGACGACCTTTGAGCGGCTGCGAAATGCCTATCCGGAAAGTGTGATGACTCCGCCCGGAGACCTCGAACTCGCGCGTGCGCTTCTGAAGCTCGGGCGCGCGTCTGAATCGGCATCGGTCGCGGCGCATCTGGCGACTCAGTCATCGGGCACCGCGCTTGAGCAGAACGCTCGCGTGACCGAAGCGATGGCGATGGCCGCGATGGGGCGCCAGAGCGACGCGTACGCGCAGGCGATGGAGTTGCGAAACCTTTATCCGCACAGCGGCGCCGATACCGACGCGCGCACGCTCGCGTACATGATGCTCGCGGCGAACCCCGCGCTCGCGCCGACCGGGTCGCTCGACTACCAGAGAAGCGAGGCCGAGCTGCTGCTCCGCGAGGGGCAACCCGCTCTGGCGATGGCGCAAATCGAGCGCGCCCTTGCCGCCAATCCGCCCACTCCGATTCGTGCGGAGCTGTTGTGGCTCGAAGCGCAAGCCTCGCACGGTGATCCGGCCCGCGAGAAGAGCGCGCTGCTCAAATATCTCGCTCTGGCGCCGGCCGGACCTTCGGCGGCGTCGGTGCTGAACGCCCTCGCGCTGCTCTACTGGCGCGAGGATGATTCCGATCGCGCCCGCGATGCGTTCCAGCGAATCGTCGCGGACTTCCCGGGTAGCGCGCTTGCGCCGGGCGCGATGCTGCGGCTCGGGCGAATCGCCGAGGAGCTTCACGACTACGACACGGCGCGCGCCGAGTACGCGCGGCTGTACGAGAAATATCCGTCGAGCGATTCCGCTGAGGAGGCGCGTTTTCGCGCGCCGTGGACCTACTACATGACCCGCCGCTATGCATCTGCCGCGCGGATGTTCGCCGCGATGCGTCCGCACGCGCACAGCGTCGCGGACCGCGACATGTTCGATTACTGGCACGCGCGGGCGCTCGAGAAGAGCGGCGACCCCTCCGCTGCGCGCGCGATCTACCAGCGGCTGGCAGGCAGCACCGACAGCAATTACTATCCCGCGCTCGCGAGCCGCCGCGTCGCGGGATTCACAGCCGAGTTGCCCGCGGCCTCGGCGCCTGATCCGTCGTTCGAGGGAGTGCCGTCGAGCAACTCGGCCCTGGTCCGCTTTCATCTGAGCCGTATCTATGCGCTGCGTTCCGTTGGGTTGAAGGAACTCGAGGCGGGAGAGTTCCGAGCGCTTGAAGGCGAGTCGGCGGGAGATCCGAATCTCCGCGCGTTCGTGCTCGCCGGATTGATCTCCGCCGACGCGTGGTATGACGCGATCGGTGCCGCCGTCCGGATGGAGAAGCGCGGCGACCTTGGCGCCGCCGAGGCCGAACGAATTCGCTATCCGCGCGCGTACTGGAACCTGTTCCGCTCGGCCGCGCATCAACGTTCGCTCGATCCGTGGCTGGTGTTGGCTCTGGCGCGTCAGGAAAGCCTGTTCAATCCGCACGCGAAGTCGGGTTCCGACGCGCAAGGCCTGATGCAACTGCTGCCCTCGACCGCGCGGCGCGTGGCTCAGCAGAGCGGGATGCAAACCGGCGGCGGACTCAACCTCTACGATCCCGAGCTCAACATCTCGCTTGGGACTTCGTACCTCGAAAATCTCTTCGCGATGTTCGGGGGCGACGAGTTCAAGGCCGTGGCCGCTTACAATGGCGGCGAGCACGCGGTGCAGAACTGGACCAGCAAATTTCCCGGCCCCGACGACGAATGGGTCGAAAATATCGGCTACCGCGAGACGCGCGAGTACGTGAAAAGAGTTATCGGCGGCCGACGCGAATATCTGCTGCTGTATCAGCGCCAGGCTCCGACCGCGTCCACCCGCGCCAGCGAGCGCTCAGCGGGATAGCCACGCTTGACAAGCGCCGAAGCAAAGGGCTTCTAAAGGCAGAAGTATCGCGAGGCCGCGGCGATCAATTGGGTTCGTTTGGGGTTCGTTTGGCCGCGCGAAGGTAATCCGGTTGTCAGTACGGAAATTCAAGGCGATATTTTTCGATTTGGACGGTACGCTGGTCGATATCCATGGCCCGCTGTATATCGCCGCGCGCAACACTCTGCGCGATTTCGGGCATCAGCCGGAGCTTACCCGCGAGCGTTATCACGAGGCGCTGCGCAACTCCGATCTCTGGCTCGGCGTTCCCGAAAATAAACGGCCCGAGTACATGAAGCTCGCGTTCGCCTACTTTATGACCGAGATCGATCAGACCGAAAGGCTCGAGCTCCTACCGCACGTGGTGGAGACTCTCGCCGAGCTGAAGCGCCGCGGCTACGCGACCGCCGTGATCACCAGCCGCCCGGGCGATCCGAAGCAGCTCGTCGCCAAGCTTGCGATGGTCGGGATCGCGGCGCATCTCGACCAGGTGGTGACGCAGCCGGTCTCCTCGATGAAAGAGCTGCTCGACAAGACCGAGCTCCTTCGCCAGACCGCCGCGCGCGCCGCGATCATTCCGCGAGCCTGCATGTACGTCGGCGACGAGCCGCGCGACATCATGGCGTCCGCACAGGCGGGATTCGGCGCGTCCGTCGCCGTCGCGACCGGCACCGCGTCGGCCGATTATCTGCAGACGCATCCGAGCTTTAAGCCCGACCATGTGATCGACTCGATGGGTGAGCTCCTCGGGCTTATCGATCGTATCGCGCAGGAGCATCCCTGATGGCGCGGTCCGCGGAGCATACCGAACCGCCCGAGGCGCTCGACGGACTGTGCGTCGTCGAGTTGCCGTGCTTGGACACGATGCCGTTTCTCGCGGCGGCGATGGCGGCAAAATCGTTTGCCGACTTTGGCGCCGAAGTTCTAAAGGTCGAGCCGCCGCGCTCCGGCGCGCGCGAGCGCCGGCTCGGTCCGTTTCGCGACGAGAAGCCGGATCCCGAAACGGGCGGGCTGCATCTGTTTCTCAACACCAACAAATTCGGCGTGACGCTCGATCTGGAAGACACGCGCGCGCGTGAGGTTCTGATGCGGATGCTCGAACGCGCCGATATCGTTTTCAATCCGAACGCGCCCGCGATTTGCGAGCGGCTGGGCCTGGATTGGCGCACGCTCACCGATCGATTTCCAAAACTGATCGTCGTGTCAGTCACTTACTTCGGCAGCGATTCTCCCTATCGCGATTTTCGCGGCGGCGACCTGGTCGCCACCCACATGAGCGGCGTTGGCTTCGAGACGCCGTGGCATCAGGTGACCGATCCACCGAACGAGCCTCCGCTGAAGCTCGCGGGGCGGCAGGCGGATTATCTGACCGGATATACCGCGGCGGCAGCCGCGATGGCGGCGATATTCGATCGCAAGCAAACCGGACGCGGCCAGCATATCGACGCGAGCCAGTGGCTTGCGATGGTCTCGATGCTGCGGCCCAACATCGGCGTCTATTCGCACGAGTCGCCCGAAGCGCCGATCTACGAGCGCACCCGCAAACGGATCAAGCGCGGTGCGCAGTGGGTTTATCCATCGACTGACGGATGGGTCAGCTTCAATGCCGGTACTGACCGGTTCTGGCGCGGATGGAAAAAGGTGATGGGCGATCCCGAATGGATGGAGACCGAGATGTTCGGATCTCCGGTCGCGCGCGCCGCGCATATCGACGCGATCGAGGCCGCGGTGATCGACTGGCTCTCGAACGAGACCCGCACCACCGCGTTCGAGAAGGCGCAGGCCGAGCACGTCCCATGTTTCCCGGTGCATACCGCCGCCGAGGTCGCCGACAATGCGCAATACAAGGCGCGCGGCTTCTTCGTCAATTATGATCATCCCGGCGCGAAGGAAGTGCGGATGCCGGGAGCGCCGTGCCGCTTGAGCGCGACGCCGTGGCGAATCAAGCGCGGCGCGCCGCGCCTGGGCGAGCACAATCGCAAAATTTTTGTCGAACGGCTGGGGCTTTCATCGAGTGAACTCGAAAGCCTGCGGGCCGCGAAGGTGATCTGATGGCGCGGCTGCCGCTCGAGGGAATCAGGATTCTCGATTTCGGCTGGATCTTCGCCGTCCCGCACGCGACCGCATGGCTGGGCGCGCTCGGCGCCGACGTGATCCGGGTCGAATCGACCTCGGCGCCGGATCTGGTGCGATTCCTTACGGGCACCGACGGGATACCGGGCTTCAATCGCAGCGGTATCTACGACGCGATAAATTTTTCGCGGCGCGGAATCACGCTCCATCTGGCGCATCCGAAGGCCCAGGAGATCGCGCGCCGCCTGGTCAAGCTCAGCGACGTCGTGACGGAAAATTTCACTGTCGGTAACATGCACAAGTACGGTCTCGGCTACGAAGACCTGCGCAAGATTCGTCCCGATATCATCATGCTGTCCGGAACTCCGCTCGGACAGAGCGGCCCCTATGCGCGCACTGTAGGATTCGGGCCGACCACGCAGGCATACGCGGGCCTGTGCCATTTGACCGGATACCCGAACAGCTTTCCGTGCGGGATCGGCGGGACCTGGCCGGATTTCGCGGTCGGCACCGGGATGGCCTTCTTCCTGCTCGCGGCGCTGTACCATCGCGAGCGCACCGGCGAGGGGCAATACCTCGATTTGTCGATGGCCGAGATGGTCACCACCATGATCCCCGAGGCGATGCTCGAGCATTTTATGAACGGGCGCGACCCGGGGCCGGTCGGAAATCGCGACGACGCGATGGCGCCGCATGGAGTCTATCCGGTGGCGGGCGACGACCAGTGGGTTGCGATCGCGATTTCCACCGACGCGGAATTTGCCGCGCTGTGCGAGATCCTGGGCGTCGCGTCGATGGCGTCGGACCAGAAGTTCGCGCGGATGGCGGACCGGCTGCGCAACGTTGACGCGCTCGACGCCGAGGTCGCCGCACGCACGCGGAATTTCATCCGTGAAGACCTGGTCGCGCGGATGCGCGAGCGCGATCTCGCTGCCGGACCGGTGTACAATACCCAGGACCTGATGCACGACAACGCGTTTCTTTCCTCGGGGATGCTCGCGACGCTCAAGCACGGTGAAGTCGGCGAGCGGATGGTGCCGACGCTGCCGGTGCGTTTCGGCGCGATCGAGCCGCGCTTCTTTGGTGCGCCGATGATCGGCGAGCATACCGGCGAAGTGCTCTCCGAGCTGCTTGGGATGAGTGCGGACGAGATCGCCAGGCTCAGGGAAGACAAAGTTCTGTTGTAGGATCGCGGAGCAGCTTAGAGATGACAGACGTATCGGCAATTCCCCACGGCGGCGGCGCGCGTCCCGGCACGTTCGGAGTCTGGATTCAGGCAATTCGCGCTCCCTCACTCAGCGCCGCGGCGATTCCGGTCCTGCTCGGCGTTGCGATCGCGGCGCGCGACGGCTTCTTTTCGCCTGGACGGATGCTCCTCGCGCTCGCGGGGGCGATGGCGATTCAGGCGGGCACAAATCTCATCAATGACTATTACGATTTCCAGAGCGGTGCCGATTCGAGTGAGTCGCTCGGCCCGAGCATGGTTATCCAGCGTGGATTGCTAGCGCCCGACGAGGTCTGGCGCGGCGGAATCACGGCGTTCGCGATTGGCGCGGCGGCGGGACTCGTCCTGGTCTATCTGTGCGGATGGCCGATTCTCGCGATCGGAATTCCGTCGGTCGCGGCCGGTTACTTCTACACCGCGCGTCCGGTTTCGCTTGCATATATCGCGCTCGGCGAGCTGACCGTATTTCTCTTCATGGGACCCGCGATCGTGGTGGGTTCGTTTTACGTAATGGCGCTGCATTTCACGTGGGGCGCGCTCGTCGCATCGATTCCGCTTGGCTTTCTGGTCGCGGGAATTTTGCACGCGAACAATATTCGCGATATCGATAGCGACCGCGTTCACGGCAAACGCACCCTCGCCACGATGCTCGGGCGCGCGGGCGCCAACTACGAGCTCGTCGCGCTCGACGTGCTGGCGTACGCGACAACGCTGCTCGCGATCATCGGCGGCGCAATCCCGTGGATCGGACTGATCGCGTTGCTGACCGTTCCGCGCGCGATTAGTCAAATCAAAATCGTGATGCGCGAAACGGCGGCGAAAAAACTCAACCTTGCGCTGATGCGATCGGTCCAGCTCCACATGGAGTATGGACTGCTGATGATCGTCGCGTTCCTGGCCGCGGCGTTTTTTCATCGCTGATGGGTTCGATCGGCGAGGGAGGTTCGGGACTGGGGCCGCAGGGAAGCGCCGCGCCCGACGATCTCCGCATCGAGCTTTTAAAAATCGAGCACAACCTCAACGAGGGCCATTATCGCCCCGGCCCGTGGGAGCGCTACATCCGCGAGCTCAAGCGGCGTCCGGCCGCGGCTCGCATCGCGCTCTGCGCTGACGTAAACCGCGTCAGCCGCAAGCTTCATCTGCGCACGCCGCGCAAAACGATTTCCGTGCGCGCCGGCGTTACGATTGAGCTGGTCGCGCTGGTGCTGGGCGGCGTGCTGCTCTGGATGAGCGTGCGGGAGCTATCGATTGTGCTCGCGCTGATCGGCGCGCTTTTGTGGGTCGCGGCGCTTCAGCCGCTGGTGAAGATCTCGGCCGCGGCGGTGTTCGGCGTCGGCTACGAGTACGCATACCTGCTCCGCGGCGAGCCGCGCTTCAAAATGCAGTTCGGCGCATACGTCGCGAGCCCGCGATGGGCCCGCGTCGTACTGCATCTGTTTGGCACGATTGGGTCTCCGCTCGGAGCATGGGCCGCCTCGCGGATAATCCGCGGCGTTTTGCCCGGCACCGCGGAAGTCGCGATGGCGGTGTTCTGGATCGTAGTGGCAATCAACCTGCTCGAGTTGATCGCCGGGGTCGCCGGCATAAAACGAATCGGGTCGATCCGCACGATCGAGAGCAGCGGCGGCGCCGCGGGCCTGGAGCTCCACGAAGCGCTCGCGTAGTCTCTGGCACGCTGGATGGTGTCCGAGTTTGGAAGCGAATTCGGTGGGGAGCGGAAATCTTCGGTCTGAAGCGTTGGGACGGACAAACACAAAAAGCTATTTGATTCTCGCAGCGATTACTCTATCCGGCTTGATGCTGCGCATCTTCAGGCTTGGCCACGAATGCTTTTGGACGGACGAAGGCTTCACGGCGGCCGTGGTCCGGCAGCCGTGGAATCAGCTTGTTCTTACTATAAGGTATGAACCATTCAATACCTTCTATTACCTGGTGCAGTGGTTCTGGTCGTATTTTGGGACGAATGAGGTTGCGCTACGATCGCTCTCCGTATGCGCCGGGGTTTTCGCGATCCCGGCGATCTATGTATTCGGCAAACGGCTTTTCGATCGACATACTGGTCTGATTGCAGCTCTGGTTCTCGCATTTAGCCCATACCAAATATGGCACTCACAGGACGCGCGCTCGTATGCTCTGCTAGTTTTTGTCATGACCGGAGTATGGATATCATTTCTGGCCATAACTCGAGTGGACTCATTCAAAAATTTCGCATCATTCGCAGCACTATCAACACTGTCAGTGTATACCCATGTTTTCGCGATCTTGGTAATCCCGGGCCAGTGGATATACTTGCTCTTGACTCGCTGTCCGCCGCGGATGCTGCGGCGGTTCGTGGCCGCTGCCGCGATTACAGGTCTATTGGTGTTATTCATTCCGGCCTTTGTTTTGACTGCGTATGGCGGTCAGCAAGATTGGATTGACGCGCGCTGGCCGCGCCACGTCGTCAGCGCTGCTCGCGGTCTGCTGGGAGGGACTCACGCAGCTTCCGGAAACGTACTCGCGTGCGCATACGGGTTAGTCGCAATCGTCGCAATTTACTCGATGTATGAGCGCAGGAACGACTGGAGCGCGTGGTCTGGCTATTTGATGGTGACGACCGGAATCGCGGTTCCGTTTATTTTGGTCATAGCCATTTGTCTTATCAAGCCAATCCTAGTGGATCGATATATGCTGATCTGCGAACCGCCGACGCTGATTCTTCTAGCGCTCGGATTCAATCGAATGCGCGCGTGGAAAGCATTCCCGGTTCTGGTCGGGGCAGTCGTGCTCCTGACGGCATGGGATCTGGGTGGATATTACACATCTGGCCAGCGAGAGGACTGGCGGGGTGTCGCCAAGTACGTCATGGCGCGAGCAAAACCAAACGACGCCATTTTGTTCTCGGTCGGAATGGATCGCTATGTCTTTCAATACTACTTCGTACAGCAACCTGATCTCGTCAGACCAGTTATTCCCGATACCAATCGAGATGTTGTCGGCGGCGACCGGTTCGTGACAAACCGGTTCGATCAGAACCCAGAGCCGCCGCCCGGTCTGGCAGACGGTAATCGACGGGTATGGCTGATTGAGCGCCCGGCGGATTGGCCGCCACTACCGGGCCATTGGCGCCCAGCGAGCGAAAAGTACCTTCAGAGAGTGTATGGCAAGCCGACCTACACTGGGTTCCCCAATATCTCAGTGCTTTTGTTTGAGAATCGGGTGCATACTCCCGCGGTAAGCAAGCAGCCGTCTTCCTGATCTTGCGGTTGCGCTTGCAGTGACGGCATTGGAACCGCCGGGCTTGAGATTGACGAAGCACTACCTTAGCCCTCGCCCTTTCAGGGCGAGGTGAAAGAGATCGACGCGCCGTGGCTCAGGAGGGCTGAGGTGATTATTCCATCAGGGCTTTAGCGGAGGGCCGCGATTTCATGCGCTCGTACCAGGTGACGAGATCGCGATGGCGCGGGTCGATACCTATCTCGAGGCGCTTCTGAAATTCGAGCGCGCATAGCCCGGCGATATCCGCGACCGAAACGCCGCCGTTGACCAGAAACGCGCGTCCTGCCAGCTCGTTGTCGAGCCATTCGTTGTGCCACTCGATTTGCGCGCGCGCTTCCCGCGCGGCTTTCTGGTTGCGCTCGGGCTCGGGCAGCCGAAACACATTCATCAGCACGGTGCGCAGCGCGGTGATGAACGATCCATCGATCGTCTCCTCGATCATCCTGACCCGTGCGCGCTCGACCAGGCTGCGCGGCAGCAGCGCGGGCTCGGGGTAGGCTTCGTTCAGATACTCGACGATCGAGGTTGATTCATAAATCGGAATCGAATCGATCAGCAGCGTGGGGACGCGGCCGTGCGGATTAAGGCGCAGGTACTGGGGAGTGCGGTTTTCGCCTTTGGCGAGGTCGAGAGCGACCTTCTGGCAGGAGATTTTCTTTTCCGCCATCGCGATCCGCACCTTGCGTGCGAACGGCGACTGGATGGTGTGGTACAGAACCAATCTCGGCATGATACTGACTCCCGAGAACGCCTGATGCAGAGACGTGCGGCCTCGCCATCCGCGCGACTGCCTGTTTTCATTTGACGCGCGCTCCACCTGTTAAGTCAATAAAAAAGTCGCGGCGCAGAAAAAAAACAGAAAAATTTCATCTGTGAGCAAGCTCCAGGAAATTCAGTTCGGGTGGGTTCGACACGAACTCGGCGCGCAACCTCTCGTACGCCGCCAGATCGTCGACGGTGCGCATGTAGCCGTGATGCACGAATCCGAACACGGGCAGGCCGACGCGGACCATCGGGGCCAGCAGTCCGGCCATGATGCTCCACGGTGGCGAGGGCGGAATCAGCTTCAGCACGGCAGGCTCGGCGATAATCACTCCGCAGTACATGTACGGCGAAAGGCCCGAGACGGAATCGTCGATACCCGGGTCCTTGTAATCGTCGTAGGTGCCGCCTGCGACCGACGTTAGCAGGCGCATCCTGCGGATCCTTGAGCTGGCGTCGATCTCGATTTTGCTGTAATAGCCAAGGTTCTCGGGCCGTGCGAGGGCCAGGGTGGCGAGCGCGCCGCAATCGCGATGAAACGCTATCATCGCGGCCAGATCGAGGTTCAAAATCGTATCGCTGTTCGCGACTACGAAGGTTCCATCGCCAAGGAATCCCGCCAGTCCGTTGAGCGGGCCGCCGGTCCCGAACAGCGCAGGTTCCGGCGACCATACGATGTGGATTCCGAGCCGCGCGCCGGTTCCCAGCTCTGCCTGAATCCCGCCGGCCAGGTGATGGACATTGATCGCGACCTCGGTGATTCCCGCCCGCACGAGCATCCCGAGCGGATACTCGATAAGCGCACGGCCTCCGACCTGGACCATCGGTTTCGCGACCGTGTCGGTCAGGGGCCGAAGCCGCTCGCCGCGTCCCGCAGCCAGAACCAGCGCTCTCATGGCCGACCCACCGCGCCAAACGCACCCGCCAGGCGCGGAAAACTCTGCTGCTCGGGTCCGGCAAGGATCCGGCGTGTCTGCGCGACGAGATGCGGAAGGAACGCGGTGTAACTGGATTTGCCTTCGCGCTCGAACAGGATGAACCGGCCGATCATCTTGAGCGCGTGCTGCAGAACGCACAGCCGGTAGCTTCGACGAAATTCGTCGGACGAAAGCTGGGCCGCGCCCCGGCGCACCAAGCCGGTGTAGTAGAAATGAAGCAGCTTGTCCTCCAGCGCGGGAGCGATGATCGTTCCGGCGTCGCGCGTGGTGAGCAATAGGGCCAGATCCTGCGCCGCCGGCGCCATCAGCGCGTCCTGGAAGTCGATAATGCGCAGAACGGGGTGCGCGCCGCGTCTTTGTACGTACAGATTGTGGCTGTGGTAGTCGCGATGCGAAAAGACCCGGGGCAGATTCCCCAACTCGCGCGCGAGCGCGTCCAGTTCCGGCGCCAGCGCGGCCGGATCGGCGCCGGGCGCGACAAGGGCGCATCCGAGGTCGACGAATTCGGTCATTTCCCAACGAAACAGCCTCTCGTCGTACGCGATTTGCGCGGCGATGCATCGTGCGTCGATTTGCCGGGTTCCGTCGACATGCAGCACAAACAGATTTTCCACCGCGAGCCGCAACAGATCGGCGCTGTCGGCCCCGCCCGCGCGCAAGATATCGAACAGTGCGACTTCGCCTACATCTTCGACGAGAATTGCGCGCTGCGTCGCCTCGAACGCATACAGCGCGGGTACAGGAGCGCCGAGCGCGGTCAGAAATCGATGCAGGTTTATCCACGGAGGCTCGGACACAGGCTCGCGCATCAGGCCGAGCACGCGAACGTAGCGGGGCAGGTCGTCCGGCCCGAGATCAACCAGGATAGCGCTGGCGGGGTCGGCACCGGGCGCAAAGCGTAGGCGCCAGAAGCGGCGCGCGGAAGCGTCGCCACGCAGCAAATCGATCTCGGCGGTCTTTGCGCCGGGCCATCTGCGCGAAGCCTCGGTACGCGCCCAGGCTATGCGCTGCGCGTCAACTGTATCCATCGATCAGGATTCTATCGGCGTGCGTGCGGATATGCAGCACGCGAAGCGCAAGCGAAAAAAACCGGCGCAGCCTCTTGGGCTGCGCCGGTCATCTACTTGCAACTCAGTTGCGCGTCGAGTTAGCGGCGGGACGCTTTCACGATCGCCATCGGATCGAAGAACGCCCGATCCACCGCGCCCATGTTGATATACCAGCACTCTTTTTCGGCGGTCGAATAGCCAGGATGGTAGCAGACCGTCGAGAGGCCCGACTGAACATCGGTGGACGACGAACCGCTCTGGAACAGCCGCTTGAACGGGTAGATCGCGATGCGCGCCTGAGGCGTCACCCGGTCAGCGTATTTCAGCCACGAGGTGTAGTTGATGAAAAGCTGGCCGCGGCGGTCGTACTGGTCCTGATACATCCCGAAGTCGGCTTCGGAATCGATATACAGAATATGCTTGGAGTAAAGGTCGCCAGGCAGCCGGTCATGGCGAGCAATACCCTGAAGGATATAGAGATGGCGCATTTGCCAGTCGGCTGGGCAATGGCTTGCGCCGCCGTCAGTCGCACAGGTACGTGCGGGCATCACCGGGTCGTCGATCGGCGCCAGCATCTCCTTTTCGCCCAGATACTTCCAATCGTAGTTCTCGTTTTTGCCGGCGAAACACTCGAAATCGTCGGGGCTGTAAGACTCCGGACCCGCATCCTGAGCCGTGCTCATCAGGCTGTCGTTGAGTCGGCGCAGACGCTGAGCCGATGGAGTATAGGTGTATGCGTCGTCGGCCCTGTTAGGAGCGGCGTAGCGGTAGCGGATGAAGCCGGCACCGGCGCCGTCCTGGGGCGAAAGCTGCGGATACAGGCCGGTCATCGAGTATCGCCCCGAGACCGGAAAATCGGGATCAACCGGTAGTGGCTCGACCTCGGTACGACCGACTTCGTTGTATCCGGCATAGTGGCCTACCGAGTAGTACCAGAGCACCTTGTAGGGTCTATTGAGTCCGGCGTACACGCTTTCGCAGTCGAAAAAGCGCAGATCGTAGTCGTCGGTCGAGATCGGGCGGAAGAAGTAGTTCCACATGATCTTGTTCGCAACGTCTGGATCGTTCGGGTCGAGCAGTGGGAATGGTTGCCCGGCAACGTAGCCGACCAGTGAACGATGATCGCTGCTCAGGCGCACCTGCGGCGAATATTTCTCCGTCGCCTCATTGTACGGCGGCGGCCAATCGATCCGCTCAGTCGGGACGATTTTCATCGTCATTCCGCTTTGCACGCGCCAGTAAACGCCCGGCGAAACCAGGTCCTTAACCTTGTAAGCATTCTGGACACTGATGTAATCGCCCGGCTTGACCTGCGCCGAGGCCGGCGCTGCGGTCACCAACAGCATCGACGCGAAACCGATTACCAAGGAAATAAGTGAACTTCTCGCACGGTCCATAGTGACCCCCTCTCCAGCACGATGCCGGAGGTTGATGGATGTTCCCCGAAATCCCCGATGTTACGGCTTCCTCATTAGTCAGATTACTTTAAAATGTCAACGGAGCTGATCAGACCGCTGGCGCTACAGCCGTCAAAGATCGTAAATACTCAAGAAATAAGGACTTTTCCGATTTTCCGGCGATGCTGCCGACGCAACGTCGGGGACTCTTAAAGGATAAGCGAGCGACCCGAGCCGCTGAATGATAACTTATGTTAGGTAGAAGCTCATTCCTGAACGATCGGTATGTGCCGCCGATGGGTTCTCCGGCCAACTTTGCGATCGCCGGTTGGTAAAGCGCATTCTCATCCGGTATTAATTGCGATACTAATTGAAGTTGAGCCGCCTCGCGCATCCTTCGGGATCGGCGGCAGTAGAAACAGATGACGACTTGGTTTCCGGTTCTCGTAACCTTTATTTTCGCCGCGATCGTCGTGGGCGTGATGGTCTCGATCAATTCGATCATCGGGCCCAAGCGGCCGAGCGCGATCAAGAGCGAGGCGTTTGAGTGCGGCAACCCGTCGAGCGGCAGCGCATGGGGACGGTTTTCGGTTCGTTTTTATCTGACCGCCCTGCTGTTCCTGATTTTCGACGTGGACCTGGTCTTCCTCTATCCGTGGGCGGTTGAAATCCGCAAACTCGGGATGTTTGGGTTCGTCGAGGCGGTGGTTTTCATCGCGATCCTTGCGGTCGGATTGATTTACGCGTGGCAGCGCGGCGCGCTCGATTGGGACTAGACTTGAGGGTCCGCGCGATCACGACGAAGGCCGCGTCCAGCGGACCGCGGCGAATGCGTCAGCGCGCGAGAATGAAATCATGCTTATCGAAAAACTAAAGGAACGCTTCGGCGCCGCGATTTCCGAGGCCGGAACCACGCACGGTCAGGATTTCATCGTCGTCGCGCGCGAAAATGCGCTCGAGGTTCTGCGCGCATTGGCTACCGAAGCGGGCTTCGAGTTCAACTCGCTATCAGACCTCACGGCGGTGGACTGGCCCGAGCGCAATCCGCGCTTCGAGGTGGTCTACAACCTCAACTCGCTTACGCGGAACCATCGCGTGCGCGTCAAGGTGGCGGTTCCCGGCGACGACGCATCGATTCCCAGCGCGGTCGCCATATGGAAGGCGGCGGATTGGCTCGAGCGCGAATGCTACGACATGTTTGGAATCGTGTTCAGCGGGCATCCGGATTTGCGCCGCATTCTGCTCTACGACACTTTCGAGGGCCATCCGCTGCGCAAGGACTACCCGTACCGCAAGCGCCAGCCGATCGTGCCCGAAGTCGATGCGATCGTGAAACCGATTCCGATGTCGCGATAGACCGCCTGAGAAAAGCCGATGCCCTTACCCGCTCGCTGGAAAAACAAGCTCGAGGCCGCGGACCCCGCCGACGAGGTGATGGAGATCCAGATGGGGCCGTCGCATCCGGCGTCGCACGGCACTATCAAGTTCAATCTCAAGCTCGACGGCGAACGGATTGTCGATTGCGATGTCGAGGTCGGCTACCTGCATCGTGGGTTCGAAAAGATGTGCGAGCAGGGGACCTGGACCCAGGCGTTTCCCTACACCGACCGGCTGAATTACGCGTCGCCCTGCATCAACAACGTCGCCTTCGCGCTGGCGGTCGAGAATCTGCTCGATCTCGAGATCACCGAGCGATGCAAATACGTGCGCGTGATCATGAGCGAGGTCTCGCGTATCGCCGACCATCTCACCTGTCTCGGGATGGCGTCCGGCGAGGTCGGCGCGCAGACCGTGATGTTCTACATGCTCGAGGCGCGCGAGTTCCTGTACGACCTGATCGAGGCGGTGACCGGCGCGCGGCTGACTATCACGTGGTGCAGGGTCGGCGGCCTCGCAACCGACCTGCCGGCTGATTTTTCCGAGCGGATTCGCGCGTCGTTCAAGTGCCTGGATTCGGTCATGTCCGATTGCGACAAGCTGCTATCGCGCAACCGCGTGTTTGTCGATCGGATGAGCGACATCGGCATCATCCCGCGCGAGGATGCGATCTCCTATGGCCTCACCGGGCCGTTGCTGCGCGCGTCGGGCGTGTCATACGACGTGCGCAAGGCGCATCCCTACCTGGTTTACGATCGCTTCGATTTCGACATCCCAATCGGCGAGCGCGGCGACAACTACGACCGCTTCAACGTCCGCTTCCAGGAGATCGCGCAGTCGCGCAGGATTATCGAGCAGGCGATGGCTTCGATTCCCGAGGGTCCCGTATCGATCGACAATCCGCGCGTCGTGATGCCGCCCAAGGAGCGCGTGTACAACTCGATCGAAGGTTTGATGAACCACTTCAAGCTGGTGATGGAAGGAATCAAGGTGCCGCCGGGCGAGACCTATACCGCGGTCGAGGGCGCCAACGGCGAATTGGGCTTCTACGTGGTCAGCGACGGCAGCGGGCGGCCGTACCGGGTGCGGGTGCGTCCGCCATGCTTTTTCGGGATGGGGGCGCTTGGTCAGATGCTTATCGGGCATATGATCCCCGATGTCATCACGACTTTTGGCATGATCAACATGATCGGCGGCGAATGCGATCGTTGAGCTATTAGTTGAGCTATTAAACGTCCGTTAATCTGCCCGATTGCGCCGTCTCTGCCGGTTTTGCTAACCATAAATAGGGGCCGTCTCTGCCGGGCTGTAACATGCGGCTGCGGTGTCTACCGGAGACAGGCAGGGGAATCAGTTCTCGGCGGTGGGAGATGAGAGCATTCGCCATTCGTACGCTTGCGTTACTGATCGTGCTGCTGCTTCCTGTGGCGGCGCATGCGCAGGCGTTTTCGCAAGGTTTCGAGACCGATACCAGCGGCTGGTATAACCAGGGCAACGGCAGTATCACCCGCGTTCCATCCGGCTTTTCGACCGGAGGCGGTTATGCGGACGCGATAAACTCGGCCCAAGGCAGTGATCACGCGCGCCTGCACGTCGATCCTGCCGCCAACTTCGGCAACGCCGGCAATCCCGAATGCGCTCCCGGCTCGAAGGATTGCATCGGGCCTTATACGGATTGGGGTCTCTCGTTTTCGGCCGGCCGCTTCCCTACCGGCGGAGTTTCGACCTCGGCGGATATCTACCTCGATACGGCGTTTGCCGCCGCGCACAAGGACTACCGCTTCGATTGGGACTCGGCGCTGAACGACTCGACGGGACAGTTCCTGCAGGATTACGTGTTCAACGCCGGCACCGCGGTCCCGAACGATCCGTGCATCGAGTCGGGAGTTGCGACCGGTAATTCGCATTTCGTGATTGCCGCCTCGACCAATGCGCTGCGCGAAAGTTCATCCCCCGAGGATCCGAATCACAACCCGCAGTGCATCACGGCTTCGGGATGGTACACGTTCCAGCATGTCTTCAAGCCCGACGCGAATGGCAATCTTGAAGTCGACATGACGATCACGAATAAGCAGACGGGCGCCGTCGCGGCGAGCTGGACGCTGCATCCGAACTGCGAGATGCCGCAATCGCTCGGTCTATGCTCTGAGGGCCAGCCTCTGCCGGTATCCGCGGTGGGCGGGAACGCCTATGGATGGTTCGCGAACCAGGAGATCGATCAGCTCGCACTAGACGATACCGCTCTGCACACGCTCCAGCCGCAGTTGATCAAAGACTGCAAAGACGGCGGATGGAAAAATTTCAGCGACCCGCCGTTCAAGAATCAAGGCCAATGCGCTTCCTTCGTCGAGCACCAGGGCGACTGACGGCGATCTGCTAGCTACGGAACGCACGGATTCTGCCACCTGAAGGTTGTTGCGGACCAAATCTAAGCAGTGCCCGAACGGATCAGAGAATGCTGGTGGTAGTGGTGGTCGTGGTGCGCATATCTTAGTACGCCACATGGCATTCACACTCAGAGCCTGATCGGCGATCTGGGACGTCGAAGCGATCGCACTGACGAAAAAATCAGGATTTCGAGCTGCCACGACTCTCGATTTCGAGGTGCGGACACTAGCGAATGCCTGCATATCGGAGGAGCTCCTGCGGTTCCCGCTTCGCCGCGCTCAAATGGCGCGCTGTCACTCTACTACAAGCGCGTAAGGCGTTTTCGCTTCACTTAGTCACGGTCGCAGGTTCCGCTCCGAAAAGCGCTGTGTGGAACTAATTTTCGCTGTTCAAGATTTTTTCAATCAAGTCCTTGCGACGATTAAAATACCAACCTGAATAGAGCGCAAGCAATGTCCCTCCGCCAAATACTGCCATTTCGGTTGCGAACGCGGAGCCACCGATAAAGTAGTATGCTGCGCAAGCATCTAGAAAGCAGAGGCCGGAGATAATTGCTAGTGTTTTCCCTTGACGGTTTGAAAGGACAAAAATTCCGACTAAAATCGAAAGTACCGCTGCATGAACCCCCAATAACAACGGTCGCACAAAAACCACGCAGCCCACGGCGGCCGAGATTAGTAGTAGGAGAAATAGACCTTTCCCGTAAATTAACGATCTGCTCGCGGGCGTTCCACGATTTCGTCTGATAAGAGCTATTGTCCATCCTATGATTCCGCCGCCACATACAAAGATCGCTTGTACCCCGACAAAATCTCGAATGCTAAACGCGGTCACTACAACAAGACCCACGCCAGCTCCTAACACGACCCCCAAGAGCATGAAGACCAGAAACGAAAGCCCCAGCGCATCGTTCCGCAAACTATTCATCGTTAGTCACCAATACCGAACTATGGAGTTCCCGGTAAAGTCGGCAGATCTGGGAGATATCCTAGCTCACTGAAAGTCAAAGCAGAGCCATAAATCAGACCAGCCAAAGCGCCTAAGCCCGCTCCCGCACCGATGAATGCGGGATTACCCGTAATTATCGCCAACGCGATGTCTACATCCATTCCGTATTGATACCCTGCTATGCCGTATACTGTCACGTTAGTAACCATCAGGACTGTCATTCCTACCGGGGTGTTGCCAGGTTGTTGTATCGGGCCGGGCTGAACGGCAATCTGGCTGCTTCCCGTTGGGACCTGAACCCCATTGTAGGTTACAAGGCCATCGTAACCTACCCACCTCTGGTTTTTGTTATCCCAACTCCAAGTCGTCGGTGGCGGCGAGCCACTTCCTCCGCTGCTACCGCTTTTGAGTCCCAGCGGATCCTTCCAGTCCGTCGGTTGGTTGAAGACGTACGCGTAGAAATTTACCTGGCCGCCAGAAAGACCGATCGGGTCTGGAGAGATGAAACGCTGCGCGATGGGGTTGTAGTAGCGCGAACGCAGGAAATAAAGCCCCGTCGAATCCATCTCTCGCCCCGTGTACTGAAATGCGTTTGTGCTAGCAGTTCCGCTCGTCGTCGTCTGGCCGAACGGTCCGTACGCGTAATTCCTCCCGATCGCTCCCGAGGAGTTCACTAACCCAAGTGTCGAGCCGAGCAGATCTGGCAAAATCGTCGAAGTTCCAGATAAGTCGACGCGCGAGAAATATTGGTCGAGCCCCATTCCAGGCAGCATGTCGCCCCCCTCAGGTTGAGAACCGCTCTTGCGCAACATTCAAAAGATCATAGACATACTGCATGGTCAAGTTTCTTGCCGTCTGCCAGGCGGTTGATCGCGATCCGATAGATAGTTCAGGCGTTCGGGATGGTCGGTAGTCCACCGACGATGAAGGTTTTTCTGACCAGCGTCGACGAGTCAAAGAACAGAAACGGCGTCGGCATCACGTCGGTGGAGCGCGGAGTTATCGCCATCCCGGGAAAATTCGGCAGCCCGTCGGTCTGATCGATCAGGTTGATTCTGACCGGGGCCGTCGTTGCTAGCTTGAGCGTCAAATCGAAGCCACCGTCGGGCACGCCCCAAAACCAGGCTGAGTAACCGTTACTCGCGCCGGCGCTCGGCGATTTTCCGTCGATCGACGAAGCCAACACCTCCACTCCGTGCGCGATTGTGATCCACACGATCGGCGCGCCGCGCGCCGACGCGATATGCATCGTCATCGTGCGAACTCCAGCCGTGGTTGAGTCGTCGAGCACGCGAAGTTCAGGCGCGGCGATCTCAGCCGCCGGTGCATCGCCCTCGATCGTCGCGCCGCCGTTGAGCTTGCAGAAGCGTCCCGCATCGACCGCGAGTTTGTGCGCGGCCCCGTCGGCGTCTTGCGGCGGCGATGCGATCTCTCCCGTCACGAGCGCGAGCGATCCTGCTCGAACATGACTCTGGAAGAACTGCGCGGTGAAGCGGTCGGGCGCACGATCGAGGCTCGCCCAAGTCGCGTGGCCGGAGTTCGCGTCGAGGATGTAAAAGATGCTGTCGGGACGCGGCTGCGTGTCGCTGAAGCGGCTCTCGCGCATCCCGATCGCGAACAGCGCAATTCCGGCCACTGCCAGCACAGCGGCGAGCACGGCTTCATGATTCCCGGTCAGGAGATCGATGTAAGGAATAAAGATTCCGAACATCAGCACGGTGAGAATCGCGCTTACCCAAAACATCATCGGGGTTGCATCGCCGGTCGAGACGAAGATCGGCGCGAGCATGACCGCGCAGGGGATGACCGCGACTATGGTCGCCAATATCGCCGGAATCGGATCACGCGATTGCCGTCTGGTCCATCTGAGATTGAGTGCGAGCGCCGCGAATAGCAGCGGCCACGTCAGCAGATAACTGCCGCCCGGGAGCGCGGCCGCGCATCCGAGCGCCAGAAGGGCCAAGATCGCGAGCGCAGCGGCGGCAAGATTCGCGCGCGAGATACGGCGAGCCAGCCACCAGTAAATCGCGCAAAGAGTCGCGAAGACGAAGGCGATTGATGCGGCGACGAAAAATGCGCCGCCATAGCTGGTCCCGATTGGGAGCATCTCGCGCGAAACGAAATGGGTGAAGATGGTCAAGACGATGCGGCTCTCGACCAAGGACAGCACGATCGCCGCCGCATAGATCCCGAAGCCTGCACAGATTCCGCCGACGCTGAACGATCCGCGCCTGATGCCGGCGATAAGCGAGATCAGCAAAATCACGGAGACAAGAATCGCGAGCGGCATCGCCATCGACGCTGGATAGTGGAAGAACTCGCCGAACGCGGAGAAATAAATCGCGTTGCCCGCGTGAGGCTGGCTCAAATCGGCGGCGCCGAACTCGCGCGCGAGCGATAGCGCGTAGCTTCCCTGATGCTGCATCGAGCGCGGATCGAGATTCGCGATATTGTCGAGCCGCGTGTGATAGCGCGTCAGCCCTCGCGTCGCGGCGAAGTTCATCCCGGCCATCCCGGCGCGCAGAAAAACCGTGAGATCGGTGTCGTTCGGCATCCTTCGATACGCTGTCGGCGCGAGCGAGCTTGCGCGTGGGAACGGAGCCGCGGAGAGCGCCTGAATCAACCACGCATTGTCGTCGCTGGTCTGAAACATCGCGACCGGACCGTAGTCGCCGCGCATCTCGAAGTTGAGCGCGACTTTCACGTCGTGCAGAGCAGGATAGTTCTCGACGAACGCCTTCGCGCCGAGCATCCCGAGCTCTTCGCCGTCAGTGAAGAGCACGATCAAATCGTTGCGCAGGGGAGGACCGGCTTTTGAGCGCGCGGACGGTCTCCAGAATCGCCGCGACCGCCGCCGAGTCGTCGCCCGCACCGGGTCCGCTCGGGACTGAATCGTAGTGCGCCACGAGCATGATCGCGCCGGTGCTGGCGCTGCCCGGAATGCGTGCGACGATATTGTTGACGCTCGCGAAAGTTCGCAGTCCCGACGGGTTCGTGCGCGCTACGGTTGCGGTTTGAATCTCTGGCGCAACGCCAAGCTCGGCGAGGCGCTTCATCAGGTAGCCGCGCACGCGTGCATTCTCCGCCGAGGCGAGCGGATGCGGCCGCGCGGCAATCTCGCGCAGATCGGGCATCGCGCGCGCCGCCGAAAAATCCATCGCGGGAGCGCCCGCGCCGACGACGGCCGGTGGCCCGCTCTTCTGGATCGCCGCGATTGCCAGGATGATCGCCAGGATCAGGACAATCGGACCACTCGAATATGCGGGGTCGGGGATGGAAGCGGAGGAGGGACCGGAAGTCGCGGATGTCTCAGCCATTGTCGCGCGTTTTACCTGCCGCGGGGCCGCGACCGCAAGCACTCCCCGAGCCCCGCTTTGCCCGCAGCGTCTGCGCCGATATCATCGTGCGCGAGGGGCGTGTCCTTCCGCCTCGACCATGAACGACCTCGAAGCTAAGACCGCTCCGGCGCTCGCGCGTCCTCCGCGGCGGATATTAATCGTCCTGCACGGCGCGATCGGCGACGTGGTGCGCGCGCTGCCGCTTTTGGGCCGGATACGCCGCGGATGGCCGGATGCGTTTATCGCGTGGGCGGTTGAACCGAAATCGGCGCCGATTCTCGAGCGTCATCCGTGGCTCGACGAAATTATTCTCTACGATCGGCGGCGCGCGCCGTGGTCGTTCGTCCCGTTCCTGCGCGAAGTCCGCGGCGGACATTTCGATTTGGTCGTCGATCTCCAGCGGCATCTGAAGAGTGGCCTCACCTCTATCGTTTCGGGTGCGCCCGATCGAATCGGCTTTGGTCCCGCCAACACCAAGGAACTTAACCATCGCTTTTCCACGATCCAGATTGCGCCGCAACCGAATCTGCGTCGAAAGCTCCTGCAGTACCAGGCATTTGGCGACCGGCTGGGATTGCCGCCCGCGCCGATCGAGTTCGGACTCGAAGCGTCGGTCGAAGAAAAATCGCGTGTGCACGAATTGCTTGCCGGCGCGCCGCGTCCGCTCCTCGGCGTGATTTTGGGTTCGTCGTGGCCGAGCCGGATCTATTTTCCCGAGTCGGTCGCCGCCGCAATCAAAGAGCTGGCCCGGCCTTCCGACAGCGCGCCCGCGATGTATCCTGTTCTGCTCGGCAGTCCGGACGAAACTGAAATTGCCGCCGCGGTGATGCGCAATCTCGGCGATGTCCCCGCGCTCAACCTGGCCGGACGAACGCAGTTGCGCGACCTGATCGCGATCTTCCCGGAATGCGCCGCCGCGTTTGGTCCGGACTCGGGACCGATGCATATCGCTGCTGCCGTGGGATGTCCCATCGTGTCGCTGTGGGGCGCAACTGCGCCCGAGCGTTCCGCGCCTTGGGGTTATGCCCGGTTCGCAATTACCGGCGCGATCCCGTGTCATCCGTGTTATCTGCGCGAGTGTCCGATCGGCCGCGAATGCATGCGGCGGATCGCGCCAGGCGACGTCGCGGCGGCAGTCCGTCGAGCGATTGGCGCCGCGCCATCTGAATCGGTCGATGCGATCACGAGCGAGGCGCTGCGATGAGCGGCGACTTTATCGAGCGCGCCGGATGGCGGCTTCGTCTCGCGGGCGAAGACGTGATCGAGGCGGCTCTCCGCGACCCGATAGTCGCAGCGGCGCTGAACGCGGCGTCGGGAAATGGGGCGCGACTGCAGCGCCGCTCGCGGCGCGGGTCAACCTACCGTATGCGTGTAGGCGGCCCGTCAGGGGAGGCATTTTTTGTAAAGATAATCGACGCGCCGCGAGGTTTCGGGAAATTCAAGCGATGGTTTTCGGGATCGCGCGCGGCGCATATCCAGGCGATTTCGGACGCGATTTGCCGCGCGGGTCTGAACGCGCCGGCGGTCGTGTTGTGGGGCCGCGAACGCTCGAGCGGCCGCGAGCTGGTGATGACGCGGCGCGCGCCGGGAGTGCTGGCGACACGATACCTGCGCGGCGCGCCCGAGGCGGGCTTCGTGCGCAAACGCGTTCTGCTCCGCGCGCTCGGCGCGGAAATCGCCCGTCATTCACGCCGCCGGTTTCATCCACGGCGACCTGACGCCTTTCAACATCATCGCGGACGAATCGCCGCGGATCTCTTTTATCGATCATGAACGCACGCGCAGAGTATGGTTCTGGCGTATCGCGGCGCGCGCGCGCCGGAGAAACCTGGTTCAGCTCGGCAGATTTGCGTTTTCGGGACTGACCCGCAGCGACAGGATGCGCTTGTGGTCAAGCTATGCCGCGGCGTCGGCGCCTGCGCTCGGACGCGAGGAGCTGCGCCGCGTGCTCAAGATGCTCGACGCGCGAATCGCTCGCGACGGCGCGCCGGAAATTTTTCACGCGCCGCAAATTCCGGCGGCCGGCGGAGTGCGGGAGGCCTGATGGAAAAGAAGATCGATCAGACCGCGAAAATTTCCGTCGTCATCCCGGTCTTCAACGAAGTGGCGACGATCGGCACGATAATCGATCGCGCACTCAATTGCGGCTTCGACGCCGAGGTGATCGTCGTCGATGACGGATCGTCCGACGGCACCGCCGAGTTCCTGCGGAAGTTCGAGCATCCGAAGGTCCGATGCTTTTTTCATTCGCACAACAAGGGCAAAGGCGCGGCGCTGCGGCTGGGATTCGCGGCCGCGGCGAATCCTTACGTCTTCGTGCAGGACGCCGATCTCGAATATGATCCCAACGACTACCGGCTGATGATTGGTCCGCTGCTCGACGGCCGCGCCGACATGGTATATGGCTCGCGCTTTCTCGGCGGACCGCATCGCGTGCTGTTCTACTGGCATTACCTTGGCAATCGGATGCTGACGCTCGCGTCGAATATCATCAGCGATCTCAACCTGAGCGACATGGAGACCGGGCAGAAGGCGTTCGTGCGCGACAAGCTGATGCAACTGAAATTGTCGGCCGACCGGTTCAACTTCGAGCCGGAAATCACCGCCAAGGCGGCGCGCGCCAGGTGGCGAATCTACGAGGTTCCGATCTCCTACTCGGGCCGTACCTACGACGAAGGCAAGAAGATCGGGTGGCGCGACGCGATCGCCGCGCTCGGCGCGATTTTCTACTACCGGTTCTTCGATTGAGCAGAGATGCCGCAAGCCTCATCTGAACCGCCGCATCTCGAATCGAATGCGCCGCTGCGCGTGGCCGGCGTCGATCCGGAGCGTGGCTTCGCCGGCGGAGAAACACAGGTGCTGGGTCTGACGCTCGAACTCCTGCGAATGGGTCATCGCGCCGAACTGATCTGCGATCCGGCGGGACGGCTCTACGAGCGCGCGCGGCGTGAGGGCGTCATCTGCCATTCGCTCAAGATTCACAACTCGGTTGATCTGCCCGCGGCGATCCGGTTTCGCGCGATCCTGCGCCACGCGCGCTACGATGTAGTGCATTTTCATACCGCACGGGCGCACGCGATGGCGCCGTATGCGCGCGGATTCGCGCGCGCCCTGGTCGTCACGCGCAGGATGGACTATCGGCCGAATCGGCTGTTCGCGCCGCTGCTTTACGGCCGTGCGGTGGACGGTATCGCGGCGATTTCACACGGCGTCGCGGATTCGCTCGCGCTCGCTGGAGTCCCGCCCGAGCGCATCACAATTATCCCAAGCGGTGTCGACTGCGAACATTTTCATTTCGCCGATCCGGCCGCGCGCACGGCGGCGCGTGCCGAGCTGGAAATGGCGCCTGATGCGATGGTGCTGGGGACAGTCGGGATGCTCGAGGCGCGCAAGGGCCATCGCCATCTGCTCGAAGCGCTCGCGCGCATAGTGCGCGGAGGGGAGGGCGCTAACATGATCTGCTTGATTGCAGGTGATGGCAGCCTGCGCGCCGAGTTGCAGCGCGACGCCGAGTTGCTCGGAATCGCGCGGCAGGTGCGCTTTCTGGGGCGCGTCGATGACGTTCGCACTGTGCTGGCCGCAACCGATATCTTTGTGTTCCCTTCGATGCGCGAGGGGTTGGGTGTCGCGGTCCTGGAAGCGGCGGCGAGCGGACTGGCCATCGTGGCAAGCGATACAGGAGGAATTGGCGACGTGATCGAGAGCGGGGTCAACGGAATATTGGTGAAGCCGGGCGACAGCGAGGCGCTTGCGGGCGCGATCGAGCGGATGGCGGCGGCACCGAGTGAGCGCGCCGCGATGGGACAAGCCGCACGCACTCGTGCGGAGCGGGATTTTGCGATGACCACGATGGCGGCGCGGACGGTTGAACTCTACCGTTCCTGCCTTGCCGCGATCGGAAGGAAGAACTGAGCACGATGCGGAGCATGACCGGATTTGGACGAGCGGTGGTCGAGCGCGCGGGCGTACGCGTGGTGGCGGAAATTCGATCCCTCAATCAACGTTTTTTCGAGCTGAAGCTCAATTTGCCGCGCGGATGGGGCGAATACGAGGCCGACATCCGCAAGACTATCCAGGCGTCGGTCGCGCGCGGCCGGGTCGAGTTATTTATCAAGTACACCGCGCTCAAGCCGCCGCCGGCGCGGCTCGAAGTCAATGAGAAACTCGCCAATCAGTACGTCGCCGAGCTGCGCCGGATGGGCAAGCGGCTGCATCTCAAGGGAGAACCCGGAATCGAGGCGATACTGAACCGCCCCGAGATCTTCCACGTCGTCGAAGAAGAAAACGACACGCGCCAGGCGGTCAAGCTCGCGACCACCGCGCTTAAGGGCGCGCTCAAGGCGCTTGACGCTGAACGCGTGCGCGAGGGTATCAGCACGCGACGAGATTTCGGCGAACGGATCAAACGGATTCACGCGGCGCTGCCGCGGATCGAGCAGCTGGCGGAAGAGACGCGCGCCGAAATTATGAAAACTTTCGAGGCGCGGATTCGCGAACTGCTCGCGGCGCTGCCGGTGAACGAGAAGCGTCTCTACGAAGAGGCCTCGATTGCGTCGCAGCACGGCGATATCAGCGAGGAAATCGCGCGGCTGAAAACCCATCTCGAAGGCCTGGAAGCGCTGCTCGATCGCAAGGGGCCGGTTGGGAAATCGATCGAGTTCCTGCTGCAGGAAATCAATCGGGAGGTGAACACGATGGGCTCGAAGTCGCAAAATGCGGCGCTGTCGCAGGTAACGGTCGAGGTGAAGGCAGAAGCGGAAAAGATGCGCGAGCAGGTGCAAAACATCGAATGAGCGTAGTATAAAACATTATTTGCAATCGGCCGGACGCTCTTATAGTGTCAAACTCGATACACCTTCCGCCTCCCAGACGCGGTATAATATTTATACTTTCCGCTCCGTCTGGGGCGGGTAAGACCACGCTCTATCGCGCGGCCCTGAAAGGAATCGCGGGACTGGAATTCTCGGTCTCGCTGACCACGCGGCCCGCCCGCGGAGCAGAGGTTCAGGGGATCGATTATCATTTTGTGAGCGAAGAGGAATTCATCGCCAGGCGCGACGCCGGCGGACTCGCCGAATGGGCGCGCGTGTTTGACGCTTCGTACGGAACCCCGCGCGCGCCGCTGGAAAATGCGGTCAGTGAGGGCCGCGACATCCTGCTTGATATCGACATCCAGGGCGCGCTCCAGATTCGCAAGAAGTATCCGGACGACGCGGTCGCGATCTTCGTTCTGCCGCCCAGCTTCGCCGAGCTTGAAGGACGCCTGCGCGGACGCGGGACCGAAACCGAAGACTCGATCCAGCGGCGGCTCAAACGCGCGCGCGAGGAAGCTCGCGAATGGCCTTCGTACGATTTTCTGATCATCAACAACGAAATCAACCGTTCGGTTGGCGAGCTGTCCGCGATCGTCAACGCTGAACGCTTGAGAGCCTGTCGCCTGCGCGAGGGGTTCGCGCCGTGGAAGAGCTAGCGCAAGCTGCCGCCACCGCGCCCGACGAACTCGCCCCGCTCATCGCGCGGGTGCAATCCTACAACTCCGCCGCCGACCTCCAACTGATCCGCCGCGCGTACGACTTCTCGGCGCGGATGCATGCGGAGCAGAAGCGCGTTTCGGGCGAGCCGTACGTCACGCATCCGCTGAATGTCGCGATGATCGCGGCCGAGCTGAAGCTCGATGTCGCGTCGATCGTCGCGGCGCTGCTGCACGACGTGGTCGAAGACACCGCGACGCCGCTCGACGAGGTGCGCGCGCTCTTTGGCGACGAGGTCGCGCAACTGGTCGACGGGCTCACGAAAGTTTCCAAGATCACCTTCCAGAGCCGCGCGGAGAAGCAGGCCGAGAACTTCCGCAAAATGATCATCGCGATGTCGCATGACATCCGGGTGGTCCTGATCAAGCTGGCCGACCGGCTGCATAATATGCGCACGCTCGAATCGCTGAGCGCGGAACGGCAGCTCGAAATCTCGCGTGAGACGATCGAGATCTACGCGCCAATCGCGCATCGCCTCGGCATCTACTGGCTCAAGTCCGAGCTCGAAGACCATGCGTTCCGCTACCTGAACCCGTCGTCGTACTCGACGCTTAAGGCGTTCGTCGCCAAGACCCGCAAGGAGCGCGAGGAATATATCCGCGACGTGATCGCGATTCTGTCGCGGCGGCTCGAGGAGTCGGGCGTCAAGGCGGAGGTCACCGGCCGCCCGAAACATTTTTTTTCGATTCACTCCAAGATGCAGGAGCTCGCGCTGTCGTTCGATCAGATCTATGACCTGGTCGCTTTCCGGATCATCGTGGCGTCGGTGCGCGAGTGCTACGAGGCGCTAGGAGTGGTGCACGCGAACTGGAAGCCGGTGCCGGGCCGCTTCAAGGATTATATCGCGCTGCCGAAAGCCAATATGTATCAGTCGCTGCATTCGACGCTGATCGGTCCGCGCGGGCAGCGGATGGAAGTGCAGATTCGCACGCGCGAGATGCATGCGGTGGCGGAGGAAGGAATCGCCGCGCATTGGAGCTACAAGGAAGGCGTGCGCGCCAAGGAGATCAAGGAGACTGAACGGTTCGCGTGGCTGCGGCGGCTTATCGAATGGCAGCAGAACCTGAAAGACCCGCAGGAATTTCTCTCGACGGTCAAGGACGACCTTTTTCCCGAAGAGGTTTTCGTCTTCACGCCAAAGGGTGACGTGCTGGATTTTCCTCAAGGCGCGACCGTGATCGATTTCGCATACCGCATCCATTCGCAGGTCGGAACGCATCTGTCGGGGGCGCGAGTCAACGGACGGATGGTTCCGCTGCGCTACAAGATGCGCTCGGGCGACACGATTGAGGTAATCACGTCAGAGCGGCAGACCCCCGGAAAAGACTGGGCGAACTTCTGCGTCACCGCGCGCGCCAAGTCGCGCATCCGGCAATGGCTGCGCGCGCAGCAGTCCGAGCGCTCGCGCGAGATGGGCATTCAACTGCTCGATCGCGAGCTTGAGGGAATTCATCTGAGCGTCGCGCAACTGCGCGGCGCCAAGCGGCTCGAGCCGATGCTCAAGGAATTTTCGCAGCGCGATATCGATGGATTGCTTGCGGCGATCGGCTACGGGATAGTCACGCCGGGCCAGTTGCTCAACAAGGTACTCACCCCCGACGAGCTGAAGCTCTATCGCGACGGCAAGGTCGCGCCGACAGCGCCCGTTCCGCCCGCAACCACGCGCGAGCGCGCCGAGAAAGCCGCGCGCAAGGCGGCGAGCGGAGCCGTCGTGGTGTCGGGTATCGGCGACGTTCTGGTGCGGTTCGCGCGATGCTGCAATCCGCTGCCGGGCGAGGCGATAACCGGCTTCATCACGCGCGGACGCGGGGTCACGGTTCACGTCGCCTCGTGCCAGCACGCGCTCTCGACCGATCCGCAGCGCCGCGTGCCGGTAGTATGGAAGGACGGCGAGGAATCGCCGCGGCCGACGCGACTCGAAGTGCTGTGCGTCGATCAGCCGGGGCTGCTGGCCGCGATGACGAAGACGATCGCGTCGGCGGGCGTGAACATCTCGACCGCGGAAGTTAAGACTCGCGGCTCGGACGGACGCGCGCTTTCGATCTTCGAGGTTAGCGTGTCGAGCGCCCGGCAACTGAACCTGCTGATGAACGCGATCGGCGCGATCGACGGCGTGATGCGGGTCTCGCGGATCGGGTACCACAACGCGACTCGCGACGAGACATGAAGCGGGCGATCGAAACCAAAAGTGCGCCGGCCGCGATCGGACCTTACTCGCAGGCGGTCGTTGTGGGCTCGATGGTCTTTTGTTCGGGGCAGATCGGACTTGATCCCCACACTGGCGCGATCGTTTCAGGCGGAATCGAGGCCGAGACGCGGCGCGTGCTCACCAATATTCGCGAGGTCCTGACCGCCGCGAAACTGGAATTCGCGGACGTGGTCAAGACTACGATTTTTCTCGCCGACCTTGGCGATTTCGATTTGGTCAACCGCATCTATGGCGAACACTTCGAGCCGCCGTTTCCCGCCCGTTCGACGGTTCAGGCTGCGGCACTCCCGCGGGGCGCGAGAATCGAAATCGAAGTTATCGCGATGAAGCGGCCGCGCCCCAGCACGTCGCGGCGCCGCTAGCTCACATCCAGCACTTTCAGCGCCGCGTCGTCGAAGTAGCGGCCCGAGGGATCGAGCTTGCGCGCCGAGCGAATCAGGCGCTGCGCGTTTTCGCGCCTGAGAGCGGGGGACAGCGGCCGCGTCGTAGAGCCGGGCCTTGTCGAGATCAAGAATCACGACCGCGAAGCTTTCACCGGCTTGCGTGACGAACAGATTGTGCAGGTTCAGGTCGGCGTGAAACAGCCCCTGGTTGTGCATCGTCGCGATCGCGGCGCGCGCCTTCAGCAGGACGTGGCTGCGGACGACAGGATCGTCGTCGGCGCGCACGAATTCCCACAACGTCATTCCCGGGAATCGCGCGAGTCAGAAAAAAACCGCGATAGAAGCCCGGTGCGACCGACTCGACGCTTGCGCCCATCGGTTCCGCGACGCCGATTCCCCGCCTGCGGGCCTCGGCGGCGATCTTAAGCTCCTCGAACAGCCGAGGCTTGAGTCCGAAGAACGTCTCTTCCAGCAGGAAGCGCATCATACCGCCGCGCCTGGCGCGCCGCGCGAACAACTCCGGCCCGCCGTCGAGGCTGATTGGGTAGCCGCTTGCGCGATTGCCCGCTCCCGCCATTCGCGTCGGCGATTCGAGCTCGCGCAGGCGCGCGGCGATAACGGGAGCGTAGGGAAGAATCTCGCGATGCAATATCAGCACGCGGCGACCCTGCGCGATCCGCGCAAAATTCGGATCGGGACGCCAGTCGATTTCCCCGCGCGGTCTCATCGCACGGCCGCGGCGGGACTCGCGTCGCCGTCGGCCTCGACGGCGCGCGGCATCCGCCAGATTCCGGTTGCGACCGCAAAGAATGCCGCGATCGACGACAGGAAATGGGCGGAGTAAAAGAGCGCGAGATTGCCAAGCCGGCGTCCGGGCACGAAGTTCAGCAACACGGAGATTGCAAAGTACGCGATCGCTTTGGGCCGCAGGCGCGCACCGGTCGGCGGCGCGGCCAGCAGCATCGCGCAGAGCAGCATGTACGGCACGATCAGCGCGGCGAAATAGCTTTTCCACGAGATCGGCGCGAACCCCGGCATCAGGCAGAATAGTCCTGCCAGCGCAGAGCGATCGTGTTCGACTTCATCGCCGGGAGTGCGCACCGCGCGCCAGATCCACTGCGCCTCGAGCGCGATCAGCACTGCCTCGAATCCCATCCCCATCCACAGCGGGCGCGAGCTTGCCGCCGCCGCCTCGCCTCCGGCGCTCAGCTCCAGCCGTGCGATCCCAGCCACCGCCGATTGATTCGTGAGCATCGTGCGATAGCGATCGGTCATCGAGGCTACCGATTGAATGTACGCTTCGGTCTGTTCGACGAGTCCGTGCGGACCAAAGATTAGGATAGGTGCGGCGAGCAGCACCGCAGCGGCGACGATAGTCCACCCGATCGCCGCGAATCTGCCGCGCAGCAGTAGGTAAAGCCCAGCCAAAAGGGCAAATGGTTTTATCAGGATCGCGGCTGCGAGCATCGCTCCTGAAGCGATCGAGCGCGATTCGCGCGCGTAAACGATCGCCCACACGCACAGCGCGAGCACCGGAAGATTCACCTGCCCGTGCTCAAAATTGTTGTTGATCAAGATCGAGCTCAAAACCACCGGCACGACAATCAGCGTCGCGGGCAGAGTCCGTCCGCGTCCGAACAGCATCGCTCCCGACCCGAGGATCAGCGCGACCAGTCCCCATGCGTTGACCAGAAAGAACGCGCCCTGCGCGGCATGGCGCGGCAGTATCGCGAACGGCGCCAGCACGATCGCGAAGATCGGCGCGTATAAGAAATGATCTTTTTCGCCGGGTGGATAGATTGCGGCGCTGTGCAACACGCGCTTTCCGGCGGCGTAATACACCGCGAAGTCGCCCTGCATGCGAAGAGTGGCCGAGACTCCAAGTGCGATGAGATAGATTGCGAGCGCACACCACGCGAGTTTGCGCGCGCGCTCGGCCTCGAGCGGGATCATGGCGAATGCGTGCGCGTCACTTTAGCGGCTGGGCCTCGTCGATCAGCATGATCGGGATATCTTCGCGGATCGGATAGATCAGGCGGCATGCGCCGCAGACCAGGCCGTCTTTCGCGTCGGTAAGCTGCAGTCCGCCCTTGCATTTCGGGCAGGCAAGAATTTCGAGCAAATCCTGGCTAACGGGCATCGCGGGAAACCTCCTGTGCGGCGGCGGCTCCGACGTTGGGACGGATTCGCGCGAGGATCAACTCGTCGAGCGCACGCGCGTCGCCTTCCGGCATCGTCACCTCAAGGCGCAAAGCGTACAAGGAATCGCGTGCGAACGGAAATCTCTCGAGCTTCACCAAGTCCTTTTCCGTAGTGACGATCAGATCAACGTTGCGCGCGGCCGACGCGATTTCCTGCCAGTCGGAGGCCGTGTACGAATGATGGTCCGGAAAGTCGAGCACGCCGATCAAATCGGCTTCGAGCTCACGCAACATGGCGTGAAACGCCGCTGGATCCGCAAGCCCGCTGACGGCGAGCACGCGGCGTCCGGTGAGCGACGCTGCGGATTCGCACCAATTCCCGTTCGCGACGCTGACCAAGCTTTGGGGATGAAGCGCGGCGCTCAGCACGCGGCTCTGGTTGATACGCGCTAGCTGCGCCGCGGACAGCGCGCTCTTAAGGCTCGCGTCGGCCGAAACGATCACGACTGCGGCGGCGCGCCGCAGCGCGGACAGCGGCTCGCGCATCGGTCCGGCGGGCAGCATCCATCCGTTGCCGAGTCCGCGCTCGCGGCTGATCAAGACCAGATCAAGATCGCGGCGCAGGCGCGCGTGCTGGAAGCCGTCATCGAGGATGACCACGTCGAGCGGGCCGCGCGAGCGCAGGAGCTCGATCGCGTCGATACGTCTGCGCGCGATAGCGATCGGCCCGGTAAACCGCCGCGCCATCATCGCCGGCTCGTCGCCCGCTACACTCACGTCGAGCAGCAATTCGCCATGCTCCGAGACCAGCGCGGCGCTCGCGGAGCCCGGGGCTCCGCTGTAGCCGCGGCTGACAATCGCAACGCGCAGCCCGCGGGCTTGCAGGCGTGCGGCGAGAAAAAGTGTAAACGGAGTCTTTGCGTTGCCGCCGACGGTCAGATTGCCGACGCTGATTACCGGCACTCCCGGATCCGCCGAGCGCCATCGCCACCAGCGGTTTCTTGCCGCGACAGCGCCGCGGAAAATTCCGGCCGCGCCGCGCAGCGGCAGTGCGAGCAGATGATGAATGGGCTTGGGATCGCCGCGCCACAAACTCTCCAGGCGCGGGCGGCGCGTGGGTCGCGTCGACATCGAGCGTCACGCGTCCAAAGCCAGACGGCGCAGATGCTCGACGGTAGCGCGCGCCGCGCCTCCGGCATTTTCGGCGGCGGCCTTCGCGCGTGTGCCTGCGTGAGCACGAGCGCTCTCATCGCCGAGCCACTTGGCGCACTGCTCAGCCAGCTCGGCTGCGTCGCGGACGATCGCGCCGCCGCCAGACTCGACCAGCGCCGTCGCCATCGCGCGCTGATTTTCGTGGAAGGGTCCGAACATGACCGGCGCGGAAACCGCCGCCGGTTCGCCGACGTTCTGGCCGCCGCGTCCCGCGATCATGCTGCCGCCGACAAACGCGACACTAGCGCGCCGATACATCCCGCGCAGCTCGCCCATCGTGTCCAGCAGCATCACCGAGGCGTCCTCGGCGAGCGAGGTTCCAGTCTCTAGCGCGCTTGCGCGCAAGTACGACACTTCGGCAGCGCGCAGCGCCTCTTCGACTTCGGGAGTGCGCGCCGGATGACGCGGCGCGAGCACCAACGCGAGCGCGCCAAAGCGTTTGCGCAAGATCTGGAAAGCGGCGATCACGATCGCCTCTTCGCCGCGCGCGGTCGAGCCCGCGACCAGGAGAGGACGCCCGTGCGCGAACCGGGTCAATGCGTCGCGCAGCGCAATTTCCTCTCCCGCGAAAGAGACATCAAACTTGGTATTGCCCGTTACCGTGATCTTATCGCTCGCCGCGCCAAGCGTGGTAAAACGCCGCGCGTCTTCATCGCTTTGGGCAAGAATCAGATGCGCGGATTTGAGCGCGTGGCCGAACAGCGACTTCGCGCGTTTGTAGCGGCGCAGCGAACGCTCTGAGATTCGTCCATTGACGATCGCGACGCGCGCGCCCGCCCGCCGCGCCTCGATAAAATAATTTGGCCACAGCTCGGTCTCGCCGATCAGCACCAGGCTCGGACGCACTCCGCGCAGGAACCTGCGGACGGTCGCGGGACAATCGAGCGGCGCGAGGGCGCACGTGGTGGCCGACGGGATTCGGCGGCGTGCGGCGTCGCGTCCGGTCGTAGTCATGGTGGTGACGACAATCCGCGCGCCGTCGAGCTCGCGATGCAATCCCGAGGCTACGGGCCGCATCGCTTCGACTTCGCCCACCGACGAGGCGTGAATCCAAATGCGCGGACCGGCTCCGTTGGGCGGAAGCTCAATCGCTCCCATCCGCTCGCGGCGGTCCTGCCGGTCGCGCGCGCCCGTCGTCGCCAAGGCGAACGGCAGAGCAGGGTACCAAAGCGCGTTGTATATTACGCGTAGCATCATTTGCGCGGCCGCGCGCAAAACCGCGCGGCGTCCGCCTAATTTACCAAGCCGTCCTCGGGAATCGGTTCATCACTCGACGCGAACTGGAGATCGTAAAGCTTTCGATACTCGCCGTCGCGCTCGAAGAGTTCGTCGTGCGAGCCTTCCTCGACAATCCGCCCGTGGACCACCACCACGATCCGATCGGCGCGGCGCACGGTGGACAGGCGATGCGCGATCACCAATGTAGTGCGGTTGCGCATCAGCAGTTCCAGCGCTTCCTGCACCGAGCGCTCGGATTCGGAATCGAGCGACGACGTAGCTTCGTCGAGGATCAGAATCGGGGCGTCTTTCAGGAGCGCACGCGCGATCGCGATTCGCTGGCGCTCACCCCCGCTCAGGCGAATTCCGAGCTCGCCGACGATTGTGTCGTAACCGTTGGGTAGCCGCATGATGAAGTCGTGGGCGTTCGCCAGCTTGGCCGCGGCAGTAACGCGTTCCAGCTTTCGCGACTCCGAGCCGTACGCGATATTGGCGCGGATCGTGTCGTTGAACAAAAAAGTATGCTGCGTCACCAGGCCGATCTGCGCGCGCAACGAATCGATCTGGATTCGCCGCACGTCAATTCCGTCCACAGCGACGCGGCCCTCCTGCACGTCATAGAAGCGCGGGATCAGATCCGCGAGGGTGGACTTGCCGCCGCCGCTCATCCCGACCAGCGCGACCACTTTGCCCGCGCCGATTTCGAGGTTGATATCGTGCAGAACCCATTCGGCGCCGTAGCGGAAGCTCACGTGCTCGAAGCGCACGCTGTGCGAGCCTGCCGCCAGCTCGACCCCTTCGGGATCGTCGGGCACATCGCTCGGCTCGTCCATCATTTCAAACACGCGTTCGGCCGCGGCGAGCCCCTGCTGGATGGTGTTGTTGGTTTTGCTGACCGATTTAAACGGCGCATAGACCAACAGCATCGTGGTGAAAAATCCGGCGAACGATCCGAGCGTGCGCCGACCGGCTGCGACCGACGGAAACGCCCACCACACCACGACCACCACCGCCACCGCGCCGAGTGACTCGATCATCGGTCCGGTGATCGCCTTGATCCGCGCGACCCGCATGTAGATTCGGAAAAGGCGGCGCAGCTCGGCGTTGAAGCGGCGGCGCTCGTAGTCTTCCATCCCAAAAGCCTTGACCACGCGATTGCCCTGGAAGGTTTCCTGGAGCAGCGCCTGCAGGCCGCCAAGCTGCTTCTGCGCATTCTTGGTTTCCTTGCGGACCCGCTTCGAGAAGCTGACGATCGGTCCGATCGTGAGCGGAAATCCGACGAACGCGACCAGCGCAAGCTGCCAATCCATGTAAAACGCGGCGCCGATCAGCGCGACGAGCGAGAGTCCGTCGCCGAACAGCGAGAACACGCCGTTGCTCAGCGTCTGCACGACGACGTTCACGTCGTTGAGCACCCGCGAGACCATCATGCCGGTCGGAGTTCGGTTGAAAAAGCTCAGCGACTGGCGCTGCAGGCTTTCGTTCAAGTCGGCGCGCATGTCGAGCACGAGTTTCTGCGTAATGTAAGCGCTCAGGTAATCGTCGGTAAGGTTCCCGCCCGCGCGCAGCAGGAACAGACCCGCCAGCATGAACGAGAGCACGTGCAGCCCGCCGGCCCCCTGGGTCCGCGTCATGTCATTGACGAAGTTCTTGATCACAAACGGGATACCGGCGTTCGCGCCCGCCAGCACTAGCATCGAGACGCCGAGCAGCGCGGTATACGGAAACAGGTAAGGGCGCAGATAGTTGAACAGGCGCCGATGCATCGGTGACAGGAGCTTCATGCGGAAATCTCGAGCGCGATCGCGGCGACGCGCGCAGCCGCTCCCGGAGCGCCCAGCAGATCGCGCAGGGAATGCAGCGCGGCGGTAGTTTCGCTATGGAGAGTTTCGCTCAACAAAGGTTCGGCGGCGCGCACCAGGTTATTCGCCGTCATTTCGCCCTGGATCAGCTCCGGTACGATTTTTCGTCCCGCCAAGATATTCGGCATCCCAATAAAATCGACCCCGGTTATCAGCATGCGACCCAGAATATAGGTCAGAGCTGACACTTTATACGCTATCACCATCGGACAGCCGAGCAGCGCGGTCTCCAGTGTCGCGGTGCCAGAGGTTACCAGCGCAAGCTCGCTGGCCGCGATAATACTATACGTGTCGCCCGCGATTATACGGATTCCCGACAGGTCGGCGCCCGACTCGGCCGCGATAGTGTCAGCGCTGAGCGTCGGCGCGAGCGCGAGGATCGGCGTCAAGCCATGATCGCGCGCGAGGATCCTGGCCGCATCGGCGAACGCCGGCAGCATCAGGCGAACCTCGGCGCGGCGGCTGCCCGGCAGCAGCGCGAGAATTTTCGCATCGGCGCCAAGACCGTAACGTGCGAGCGTCTCGGCGCGCGGCGCAGCGGTGGCGACGCGGTCGAGCAGGGGATGGCCGACGAAGCTCACGCGGTCGCCGGCGCGGGCGAATACCTGTTTTTCGAACGGCAGCACCACCGCCATATGTTCAGCGCGATCGGAAATTTTCTTTACCCGCCCGCGACGCCACGCCCACACCTGCGGCGTGATGTAGTAAAGCACCTTCACGCCCGCGCGCTTGGCGACGCCCGACAGGATCAGATTGAACTCAGCGTAGTCGATCAGGATCAGCAGGTCAGGTGGATCGCGCTGGATGATCCGGCGCAGATGCAGGAACGCCTTGGCGGTGCGTCCGATTGTCGAGGCGAGTTCGGACAGCCCGAGTCCGTGAATTTCCTCCATCGTGACCAGCGCGCGCACGCCGGCCGCGCGCATCTTCTCGCCTGCGATCCCGAATAGATCGCAACCTGGGTCGCGCACGAGGATTTCGCGTGCCAAGTCGGCGCCGTGGAGATCACCTGAAGCCTCGCCGGCGACGATCATGATACGCCGCGTGAGGCGATTCGCGCGCGTAGCGGAAGCGCTGGGGTCAGTCGAAAGCGGCATCGGGCAAATTGTGATTGAAAATCCTGCTTCGCACCACGGGGTGCACGCGCTTAATGCGGCGGCGGAGTATTCGCCAACATCGCCGACCACGCGAGCACGATCGCCAGGAGCACGCATTCGACGGCGACGTTGCGGAGCAGAATTTCGCGTGCGCCCGATTCATCGAGCCGCCCCACGACCCGGAACCGATTATGCGCGGCGAATACGATGATCACGGCGAAGGTGATGAGCTTCCACAAAAGCGTGCGTCCGTACATCGCGTCGATCATCAGGTGCAGATCAAATCCGATTCGTTCGTAGGCATTGCAGAGCCCCGTGAGCGTCAAAATCCCCACTGCGTAGAAGGCGACCGTAGAGACTCGCGGCGTTACGGCGCGAATCCATTCGGCCCGCTCAGATTTGTCGATGCACCCGAGCATCAGCGCCGCGAGCGCTCCGATCCAGACGCCCGCGCACGCTTGATGCACGAAATAAACCGCGATCGCGAGGCGTCCGAAATCGATCGCGTGGCTGGTGATGCTCGCGAGTGCCAGCACGAGCGTCGTCAGCAGCAGCATCGCGATCGCCAATCCTCGCGCGCGTAACGGGATCCACGCGGCGGCGGCGAGTATCACAACCACGCCCATCCGCCAGATCCACACGCGTCCAGCGTCGGTCTGCCGCACGATCTCCGGCACCAGCGGCAACACCTGCCACCAGCGCGCCTGCGCCATCCCGCACGCCATGTCCATGAACGCGAGCGGAGAGATCACGAGCAGCGCCAGCGCGAGCATCCGCCAGAGAGTCGCGAGGCGGCGATGAAACGCGGCGCTCGCGCTCACCGGCAGGTCCGGCGCGAGCAGCGCGAATGCCGCGGTTCCAAAGATGAGTAGTTGCGCGGCGAGCAGCAGCCACGCAAAAGTCGCAGGGCCTGCGATCAAGCGCCGGTTCCTTTCACGGTGAAGATGTAAGAACCGTTCGTGTGGTGCGTGTCGATTCCGACCACTGCCCACTTGACTGTATAGACCCCGGGCGCGCGCGCTCCGACCTTCACCGCGAGAGTCCGGGTGTCGTCGCCGAACGTCGGATCACCGACGGCGCAATTCTTTCCGTCGGGACCGTCCACTTCCAGTTTTGCGAACAGGTGTTCGATCGGCGCGTCGAATTTGATCGTGACTTCTGCCGGTGCCGCGGACAGGGTCTGCCCGGCCGAGGGGGACTCTTCCTCGGGAAACGAATGCGCATGCGCCATCGCGGCACTCGCGATCAGGACGAGCGCGGCAATGAAGCCCGCAAATGAGGTTCGCGTTATCCACGTTCTGAGTAGTTGTGTGCGCATCGCCATTTGCCTCAGTTACCGAACAGCTTGAAGTTGCCTTGCGGAATGATCGAATCGTAAAAGATATCCAGCAGACCCAGGACCGCGGCGTGAGTATTGGGCACGCTCGCGTTGTTGAGGGGGATTTGCGTACCCACGCTCACCTCGAACCGATATCCCACGTATGCGATTCCCGGCGTGGCGACCACATTTGGAAAGGTCTCGCCGGAAGGTCCTCTGACCAATTGTGAGTAATTTATTTCGGTGAAAAGAAACAGATTCCTGAGCGGTCCCTTGAGGCCGATATCCTGCACGTTATTGCTCAGGTACGGAAGTGAGTATTCGATCACCTGGTCCGCGTTCAGTTGATGGCTGGTATGTCCGCCGAGCGCGGGCAGATATCCAACGTCTGCCTGAAATCCCAACGGACGCAGGAATCTGATGTAGGGTAGATTGGGCAGGTCACCGAGTGCCTTTTCCCACAGCAGCTCCGGACCAAGGCTCGTATGCTGCTGTTCCTCGACGCTGGGATTTCCCGCCGGGATCTGCATCTGCAGGACGAACGACATCAGGAATTCGTGTTCCGGAATGATCAGGAATGCGTATTTTGCGAACAACTCAAGATTGCCGAAACCCTCTTCATTCGGCCCCTCTTTCGGCGACTGGTAGATCCACGAAGTGCTGCCGCCGACACTGAAGCGCGGCAGTCCTTCGCTGTCGGTGCCGAGGACTTTTTCGATCGCGCTTCCAATCGAGAACGTGCGTCCCTCAGCGGTGCGAGTCCATTGAGGCTGTACGATATCGAGCTCGTTGGCCGTGGTTGGATCCTCGGCGACCAGCGGTTCCAGGAAAATATAGTCGCCCACCACTCCGTGGGCGTGCGCAAACGGCGCTCCAGTCAGAATCGTCAGCGTAAAAATCAGTAGTGCGATCCTTCTCAAAGCGTTCTCCTATCATGCCGTGTATGACCACAAACTTGCGTCGAGGACGAGAGCGTTTTTGTTTTCGCCGCCGAACGAAACTCCAGGAGTCCGACGGTTGCGGCCGGTGCGATCTTAAACGGCGGTACCGCAACCAGGGAGGTCTCCTCGAGGTCGAATCGCCGCTCCAGCGTCTGATAAACCATCGGAAGTGGCGACGACGCGCTCAGGTCGGGTAGATAAAATCGAGAAGGACAGTTAGCCTTTAAGTGACGCCAGCGAAACCTTTTGCCTGTGCCGATCGAGCAGGGTGACATCGGGCAGGCAGTCAGCGGCGTGCAATACCGCGAACCCTCCGCTCGCTGTCAGGGCCGTCACTTGCTTGGCGGCATCCGGTTCCGCCTACCACACTTGCAAGCAAGATCAATAGCGGCGGGGCTATTGGTATTCTAGCCGCCGTCGCATCGTTCAAAGAATACATCGCTCTTCTCCCAATAAATCTTGCTTCAGCGCGGGCTCGATACAGTCATGATTGCCATCAGCGAGTTGCGGTCGCGTTCTTCCTGTACGCGAGCCTGATACTCCGCGCGTTCGCCTGAAGTCAGGGTTTCTCTCAATCGGTCCCCGTGGTCTTGACACTCAAGAATCGTGCGATCGCGCTCATCAACGAGCATCTGAATCCGCGGGTCAGTCGAAGTCTCAGGAGTCCCGGCTATCTGCGCAGATTCATCATTGGTCCGTACCGTTATATCGTCGACGCAGCGCTTCTCGCCGTCGTCGATCTTCTGGATTGCCTGTTCCAGATGGTCGAAGCTCGGATCGGAGTCCGAGGTCATGGCTGGGCCGTTCGCGCATCCGGCGGTCACGACAACGGCCAATAAGAGCATTTTCGTCGTGAGTCTCCGGCTGTTCACTGATCTTATCTCTAACTTCCCTTCTCTAATGCGTCACGGGGGAGTTGGCAGTCGCCGACTTTGGCGGCAGCAGTGGCAGCACCAGGTCCTCGAGAGCCTTCTCCGTCACCGGATTCTCATCCGGGGTGAGTTTCGCGCGAACGATACCTTGGGCATCGACGACGTATGTCACCGGCAGTTCACTGGGATCGCCGAAACCATTGTCGTTGGCGTCGTCCAACATCGCGGCCGGGTAGCTGAACGATTGCATCACCTTTATCACATCGGACCGATCATGCGGCCGATCGGCACTCAAACCGATCATTTCCAGTCCTCGATCGTGGTAAAGCCGGTAGACGGCATCCAGCGCTGGCATTTCCTTGCGACACGGCGGACACCACGTTGCCCAGAAGTTGACGACTACGACCTTGCCGCGGTCCTGCGCCAGATCGAAGGACTTGCCGCCCAGTTGCTTGACGAGTAGTGAAGGCGCTGGCTGGCCGATTTCAGCCCGCGCGAACGCCGAACCCGCGCTGCAGAAGACAGCGGCGATACCAGCACCGAACGCGACCACCCATAACACGTTTCGACTCAAGATATCGCTCCTTCAGAAGTTGTAGCTCGCGATCATCTTGGTCGCGTATGGCGCGGTTAGCTGATAACCCTTCATGTTCTGAAAAATTGGAACCTCGATGTCTGCGTAGAGTCCCGGGTCGATCCCGAGTTTCGAACGCCGCCCGGAGCGACGTCAGCGTGTCGTAGCCGGAGGCTGCGGGATTCGCGTTCGCCGCGTATCCCGCGCCCGGTCGAGGCCGAGAAAAGAAAATATCGGAGCGAGTTCATTGAGCGGACCAACTTTGCCGAAGTTGTAATAGGCGCCGAGCGACCATCGAATTCGGGGCCGGGTTTGTAGTGGTCCTGGTACGCGAACGGCAGATCGTACTGCCCCTGACAATAGCAGTTCACTGGACGGTCCAGCAGGTCAACGGCAAGGTTCCCGGCTCTCCGGTAACGCCCGATGTGATAACCGCCTAGCAGCAGGTCCGTGCTGCCGGTCCCGATTTGCGTGTCGCGGTCGAAGGGCGGATAATGCCAATCACCGCTCGGCAGCTTGAAGCCACCGATAAGCCCGGTTGACATGTCTTCAGACCATCCGGTCCAGAGACCCATTATCCGGATGTCGCCGATCGAATTCATTCGAACGAATTGATGTCCGCATTGTTGCCGGAGTAAGCGCCCGTATAATTTCTCTGCCAATAGGGCACCTCGAGCATCACGCCCCAACTCCGATTGAACATGTATTGTCCGCCGGCGGTGACGAAGTTGGTTTCCAGATACTTGTCATTGTTCTGCCCGCTGGAGCCTGGCTGGCTCGCGTGGAATTTATCTTCTGGTCCATATAGTCATACTTGGTCCACACTATCCCTCCGGCCCCGGTAGGGAGTAGTGCGTGGGTTGATACCTCAAACACGCCACATCCACAGGCGCACGCCCACACCACCCCGGGCGCCATCATTACGACAAACCCGGCTACGAGTACCACGCGTTCGGCGATGCGAGAGGACAGCCAACAAGTGCGACTGTCCTCTGGTGACGAAACCAAATTGTCCGCAAACGGTCCCATAAGATTTCTGCCTCGGCGGCACGCATCGCCCCAAAAAGAACCGACCCCACACGACGCTCGGAGCGTCGGAAGTCAAGTGAAGAAATTTGTCGTTGCTGAAAGGGCTCTTAGACGAACGGTTCTGGGGGCGGGGTATCAGGGACAACCTTACACTCGATTATCGGGGCGATCAGCTTAATTGTGACTGAACCCGAAAACTCGAGAACGAACCCAGGCGAATGCATCGCCGGGCGGGCAAACAAGGTATTGGACACGCGATCGAACATTTGAATCGGGCGGCAGATGTTTACAGTCAGCTCGGGCTGATTGGGACTGAAGACAATCACAACGCCGGCGGACAACGGAACGCTGCCCAATAACACCATCAGCGCGAGCATCGAACTCAGCGCCCGCCAGTCTGATTTTGAAAGCAAGTACCTGATAGCGAGTCTCTGTTTTTACTTCCTGATTGTCGTTTCTCGTATAGACCGAACGGTCGCCCGGCGCAAGGTTCGCCGCCACAGATTCCCGAGGTCGTAAGCGGGAACGCTTAACCACATCCGAACCTGCTCGCGGATGCGGGTGCGGCCAAGCTGCGTCAGCTTCAGGTTTCAAGCCGCCAGCGCACTCAACTTCGCCGGGGTTTATCGCGCGGGCCGGACTCCGTATGATCTGGCGGACTGGGGACCTGCGATGATTATCGTTACCGGGGCTGCTGGATTTATCGGGAGCAATTTGCTCCGCGCGCTGAACCAGCGTGGCGACACCGATATTCTGGTGGTTGATCGGCTGGGCACGAATTTCCGCAACTTGAGCGACCTGCGCTTCTCCGACTTCATGGAACCCGAGGCGCTGCTCGGCGCGATCGGGCGTGACGCGATGCCGTCCGCGGTCGAGGCGATTTTCCATCAGGGCGCGTGCGCCGATACTACCGAGTCCGACGGCCGCTACATGATGGAAAATAACTTCGCGTTCTCCCGCGAGCTGCTGCGCTTCGCACTCTCTCGCCGGGTCCCGATCGTGTACGCGTCGAGCGCCGCGGTCTACGGGTCCAATCGCGTGACGCTTGCCGAGCCCGCGAACGAACGGCCGCTCAATCTCTACGCGCTCTCGAAGCTCGCGTTCGATAATCACGTCCGTCACGCTGCGAAGAGCGCCACCAGCACCGTCGTGGGCCTGCGCTATTTCAACGTCTACGGTCCGCGCGAGGCGCATAAGGGCAACATGGCCTCGATGGCGTATCAGCTCTTCCGCCAGCTTCGCGAAACCGATATCGCGCGCCTGTTTGTCGGCACCGACGGCTTCGGCGATGGCGAGCAGCGCCGCGATTTCGTATTCGTCGAGGATGTCGTCAAAGTAAATCTGTATTTTGCGGCCGCGTCCGCGCGCCGGGAGATCATCAACGTCGGCACGGGAGCAAGCAGAAGCTTCAACGAGCTGGCGCGAATCCTGATCGATCTTCGCGGCCGCCGCCACGGCGAGATCGAATACGTGCCGTTCGACGAGCGCCTGAAGGGAAAATACCAAAGCTTCACCCAGGCCGACCTCACCGCGCTAAGGGCGGCAGGCTACACGGCAGAGTTTACCCCGCTCGAGCAGGGCCTCGCGCAATCGCTCCCCGCGTGGGAGTAATTGTCCCCGACGCGCGGCGCTTTACCGCGACTTGAAATTAATCTACGTTTACGTAGGAACGGATACGTAAACATCATGCAGATCTCAGCAGAAATTTCAGCGGGAACCAGGCTGCTGCTCGAACGCTATTCACGGGCTCACGGCGTCAAGAAGCAATTCCTGATCGAGAACGCGGTCCTCCATCATATTCACGCGCTGGAGAACCTCCCCGCCGGTGTTATCATCCCGCCGCGTCTGGTTGTCAGCACGGCTAGCGGGCGCAAGATTGTCGAGTTGCTCACCAAGCGGAGAAAGCCGACCCGGAAACTAATCGAGTTGATCCGCGGTGGCGATTGAGGTTCGCCTGCTTCGCGAGGACGATGACTGTTCGTCTTTCCATTGCGGTGACGACCAGCTCGACCTCTTCTTTCGCCGCTACGCCGGACAGAACCAATTCCGCCATCATATCGGCATCACATACGTCGCCGTCGATGATGGAGCGATCTGCGGCTTTGCAACCGTGGCCGCCGGGCACATCGAGATCGAGAGCATTCCCGCCGCGCTTCGCAAGAAGCTCCCGAACTATCCCCTCCCTATTCTTCGGCTCGCTCGGCTTGCCGTGAACATCGGTGCACAGGGCGGCGGTGTTGGCGAACAGCTGATGCGCGCTGTGTTTCTCGCTGCGCTCGAAATGCGCGAGAAGATGGGATGCGTCGGAGTGGTGGTCGACGCGAAACTTGGCGCGGTGCCTTACGATTCGCGCTTTGGATTCGTCGCACTAGAAGCGATCGAGGGAATCCTCGAAGAGCGGCCTTCGCCGACGCCGATGTTTCTTCCCCTAAGAGACATCGAGCAGGCGTTGTCTGCCAGGCGCTCGCGCTAGCTGGCGCGGTTGATGTCGCTTACGATCGTTTGCGCGCTTACTTCCAGGCCGTTGTATTGGCGCAACTGGCGGCCGCTTGGGCCGAGCAGAAATGCGGCCGTCATGTGCATGATCGAGCCGTCGGAACCTTGGCCGATCTTCAGTCCGTAGATCCCGAGTACCTGCGCGATCTGTGCGGGCGTGCCGGTCAAAAAAATCCATCCCGGGTCGCTTGCTCCCATCCGATCCGCGTACTTGGCGAGTTCGGGAGGGCCGTCGTGCGCCGGATCGATCGTGAACGAAACGATCTTCACTTTAGTGCCGAGTGCGGGGCCCAAGAGCTTCGCGACCGCCGCCATCTTTTGTGTCAGGAGCGGGCAGGTCGAGGTGCAGGTGGTGTAAATGAAATCGACCAGCACCGGAGTTCCGCGCAGCGAATCGAGCGGAATCCGCTTCCCGGATTGATCGACCAGCGCCAGATTATCCGGCAGGCACTGCGCTTGATTGACCGCCGGATAGGAACCAGGCGCCTCGCCGCGAGAGCATCCGGCGCTTGCCAGCAATATCGGTGCGAGCATAGCGGCCAAGATACACGCGAAAATTCGCGCGCGCGCGACCGATTTGTCTAAACGATACATCTTTCTCGGGTCAGCGCCTAAAACAAATAGCGGCCCGATTCGAGGTCGGAGGTCTTGATCGTCACGGTCGCGCCGTTGTCCTGATGCGGCAGGCTTGCGGGAACGCACGAGGCTTTGCCTTCGGTCATGTGGTTCATCGGGTAATGATTTCCGCACACGCGGCAGATGAGTTCGCCGTCCGAGACCTTGAAGCCGCGGTGGTATGTAAAGCACTGTCGGCACGCGTCGAACACGGAACGCACTTTTCCGTCGCTTCCGCGCGCCAGAATGAAGCGCAGCCTCCTACCCGCCGAGTCGGTGTAACAATAGCTCTGCGCCCTGCCGCGCAGCAGACTCGCGACGCTGATGGTGACAGCGCGGTCGCCCGAGACCTGAACGCAGCTCGCGCGCGTGATGTGAATCATCCATCCCGCCGCGAGGATTGCGACACAGGCGCCGAGAATTATTATTTTATTTCTGCCGAGCCGCATTGAATCGCTCACCAAGACTTGCGCGGTGTAAGCGAAGGGTCAACCCCCGGCCTCGCGATGGCTGTTTTCCTCGACGATCATTTCGCGTTTGATTCGCTCGCTCAGCTCCATCACGCGCAAGCCGTCTTCGGCCGTGACCGCGGGAATCCCTCGCGTGCGGACAGCGGTGACGAACGCGGCGACTTCATCGGCCAGTGGGTCGCCGCTTTCGAGATCAATCTGGTCGGCGGAGATGATCGGAAATTTCGCACCCGGCGGCGGCGGGCTCTTGCGATAAACCTGCACCCGGCGCGCCTCGTAGTCGACCGAGATGTACGCGTCGGGCTGGAAGAAGCGGATCTTGCGCTCGCGTTTTGGCGCGACCCGGCTCGTGCTGATATTCGCGATAAGCCCGCTCTTGAAGCGGATACGAGTGTTGGCGAGATCGATCGAATCGGTCAGAATCGCGACCCCCACCGCCTCCACTGAGACCACTTCCGACGGCGCCAGCGACAGGATCACGTCCAGGTCGTGCACCATCAGGTCGAGGATCACGTCCACGTCGGTGCCGCGTTCGGTGAACGGCGCCAGCCGATGGCATTCGACGAAACGTGGATGCGAAATTATCGAGCGCAGCCGCACAATTGCGGGGTTGAAGCGTTCGAGATGGCCGATCTGGAGCACGCGTCCAGACTCCGTGCCCAACGCGGCCAGCTCGAATGCTTCATCCAGCGTTGTCGCCATCGGTTTTTCCAGCAGCACGTCGATTCCCGCGCGCAGCATCGCGGATGCGATCTCGAAGTGCGTGCTGCCCGGTGCGGCCACCGTGACCAGATCGACCGTGCCCGCCAGATCGCGAAAATCCGTCATCGCGACGGCGCCAGTCTCGGCAGCGAGTTTCTCCGCCGCCGCGCGATCGATATCAACAATCGCCGCGACGCGAACCCCTTCTTGCGCCGCATATTTGCGCGCGTGCAGGGTGCCGAGCCGCCCCGCGCCAATCACCGCGGCGCGCAGCTCAGACATGGCCGTACACCGAAACTTTGGACTGCGCCGCAAGCTGCATCGTGCGCTCGCGCTCGAGCACCAGGGTGACGCCCGCTTCGACCCCCAGCATCGCGGCACCGATCTCCGCAACCAGCGCGATCGTCTCCGGCCCGATCGCAGGGCGGTCGAAACGCAAATCCTGCCCCGGCTTGGCCGCCTTGGCGATTATCAGCCGCGGTCCGACCAGCGATGCAGCGCGACGAAGCGCGGCGTCAGTGCCCTCGACCGCTTCGACCGCGCCGACAATTCCGTCGCGCACTGCCACGGTCTGACCGATATCGAAACTGCCGAGTTGGCGCGCGACCGCGAAGGCGAGATCGAGATCGCGAAGCTGGCCTTCAGATGGTTCCGGTCCTGCGGCGAGGCCTGGATGCGCGAGGCAATTTTCCACCATCGGAACCGGGTCGATCACTGCGATTCCTTCGGCCTCGATTTCTCCCGCCACGCCGCGCAGCACGGCGTCGTCGCTCATGCGGCCCAATCCGGATAGCATTTTGATCGCGCGCGCGTCTGGAGCGAAGGAATCCTTCAGACGCTCGCGCGAGATTCCGCCCGCCATCGCTACCTCGCTCAAGTCCGCGCGGCGAAAAACCTCGATCATCTTTTCGAGTTCGCCGACCTTGATCCATGTGATCTGATCGACGCGGGATTCCAGTTCCGGACGGGTCTCTCTCAGATGCGCGATCGCGATCACCCGGATTCCGCGGCGGTGCGCCGCATCTGCGACTTCGAGCGGAAATACTCCGTTGCCGGCGATGAGTCCGAGACTATTCACGCTCGCGGCCGACCACGCCCCGCTCGGACGCGGCAATAAAATCGACCAAGCGGCGAACCTCGGGAACGCCGTCGTGTTGTTTCAAAACTTGAGCGATCGCGTCTTCGCGCAGCAGCCCGGAATAAAAGAGCGTGCGGATGGCGGCTTTAAGCGCGGTAATAGTTTCGGCCGGAAAGCCGCGGCGTTGCAGGCCAATCACGTTGATTCCGACCAGCCGCGCCCTGTCACCCGCGACCATCGTGTAGGGCGGCACATCCTGCGCCGCCTTCGCGCCCGCGGCGAGGATCGAATGCGCGCCGACGCGGCAGAACTGATGCACCCCGCACATCCCTTCGATATTTACCCATTCCTCGATCACGCAGTGTCCGGCAAGTTGGGTCGAATTGACCAGGATGCAATGGTCGCCGATCTGGCAGTCATGCGCGACGTGCACGTACGGCATCACCAGCGTGTGATTAGCGATCCGCGTGACCATCCCGCCGACTTCCGTCCCGCGATGAATCGAGGTGAATTCGCGAAAGATGTTGTCGTCGCCGATCTCGAGAGTCGAGGGCTCACCGCGAAATTTAAGATCGGGAGTTGCGAGCCCAATCGCCGCGAAAGGGAAGAAGCGGTTGCGCTTGCCGATGATAGTATTGCTCTCGATCAGCGCGTGCGCGTCGATTACGGTCTTGGCGCCGACACGGACCTTGGGCCCGATAACCGCGCCGGGACCCACTTCCACCGTCGAATCGAGTTCCGCGCTCGCGTCGATTACGGCGGAAGGATGAATTCGGCCGGCTATTTTACTTGCTCCTGGACTTCCATCGCGGATAGCTCCGCTTCGGCAGCCATTTCGTCGCCGACCCGCGCGATCGCGTGCATCCGCCATAGCGGGCGGCGGTACTTGATGATCGTCACTTCGAGTTTGAGCGCATCGCCCGGCACGACGCGGCGGCGAATCCGCACCTTGTCGAGCCCGGTCAGCATGAACAGGCGGCCAGGGTCGGCGCCCAATTGGCTGAGCGCCAGCATCGCACCCGATTGCGCCATCGCCTCGACGATCAGGACGCCGGGCATGACCGGATAGTCGGGAAAGTGGCCCTGGAAGAACGGCTCGTTGAAGGTGACGTTCTTGAGCGTGAGGATTCGCCCCTCGCCGATTTCGAGGATCCGGTCGACCAGCAGGAACGGGTAGCGATGCGGCAGGCAGTCGAGGACCCGCTTAAGCTCGCTCATTTTTTCGTCCGCAGCCATTGGGCCTATCCTGAAAATCCGATCGGTAGAGGAGCCGCTATTTCGAGATTGTCGAGCGCCGGGCCGCCGCCGATCCGAAATCGCCCAGTGCAGGCGCGCTGCTTTGCGAGGCCGACGTAGGCGCCACGCTGGTGCCGTTCTCACCGAGAGTTCCGATCTTGACGTGGGTTGCGTTGTAGCTGCGGATTACCTGGTCGGTGATATCGATCGACGGCGCGCCCCACAGGATCGATCCCTTCTCGAGCACCAGCGTGTATCCGTCGCGCTCGCCGAGGTTGCGGATGATCTGCGCGAGGTCGTGGACGATCCGGCTGGTGATCTCGTTGTCTTTGCTCTGCAGCTCGTCGCGAGCGTCTTTGTACTCGCGATCGAAATCCTTGGCCTTGGCGACGTACTGGTCCTGCAGGCTCTGGCGCTGATCGGGATTCATGAGCATCCCTTTTTTCTCGATCTCGTCCTTGAGCGATTGGACTTGGTTCTGTTCGTGCTGAAGCTTGCTTTCGAGCGCCTGGACGCGGCCCTGGAAATCCGCCTTGGCGCGCTTGCCCGCATCGCATTCGTTGAGCGCGCGTTGCACGTCCACGTACGCGACCCTTATGTCGGCGCGCGCGGGTTGAGCGGCGGCCAGCATCGCCAACAGCAGCGCACCGGTTATCAGACGTAACCTCATCGTGAGCAAATTCCTCCTCGAAAATTCGGCTCGGGCACCAGCAAGTTCGTCCCGACGATAATGCCGCGGGCATGTGCCGACATTAAAGCCAGTTTTGGCCCGTCGGCGCTAGAGCGGCGCGCCAGCCCCGATCTCGAACACCGTGCGCTGGTCGGCAGGCCGCGGATTGATCGGGAACGCCAGATCGACGCTGAGCGGTCCGAACGGCGAACGCCACCTGACCCCGAAACCGACTGAGGCTTGCAGTTCCGTGAAGTCGATTCCTTGCTTAAGCGTGTATGCTTGCCCGGCGTCGGAGAAGAGCACCCCGCGCAGCCCGAGTCCCGACAGAATCGGGAAGGTGATCTCGTTGCTCAGAATCAATTCCTCGCTGCCGCCGACGTCCTGGACGCTGATCGGCTGGCCGGCCGCATTGTAGATCGTGACCAGCGGTCCCAACGAGTAGAGCTGGTAGCCGCGCACCTCGGCAGGGCCGCTACTGCCGCCCGGGAAAAAGCGCTCGTAAAGCGGCAGCTCGCCGCCCGTGCCGCTGCTGAGGTTCGTGCCCACGCCATAGGTCAGACCCTGCGAGACCACCCAGGTTCCCCAGGTCGAGCTCTTGATGAACGGGTAGAAATAGCGGCCGTGCAAAACTCCCTTGACGAACGAATTACCGCCGCCGAGTCCACCAATCTGACCGTTGAAAGTCAGCACGGTTCCGGTCCGCGGATCGACCGGGTTATCGACCGTGAAGCGGCGGAAGCTCGGCAGCAATTCGGAGGTCTGCGTGTAGCCCTTGTAGCGCAGGATATCGAAAGTCGTCAGTGGGTTCAGCCCGGTGATACCGACGCTCTGGAACTGATAGCCGAGTCCCACGCTTACGTCCTTGAGCGAGAAGGGACCGAGTTTCTTAAATCCCAGCTCCGTCAACGGATAGTAGGTATTGAGCGCGAATCCCGCGGCCGACTGGTTGAAGCTCAGCAGGAATTCCTTGTTGTCGAAGAGCTGCATCCCGACGCTCAGCGGCATGTCGAGAAACCACGGCTCGGTGTAGCTGATCGAATAATTCTGGAACAGGAATCCGATCTGCGCGTTGAGCACGATCGATTCGCCGCCGCCGAACAGGTTGGTGTTGCCCAGTGTGAAATTGCCAAAAACCGACGAGTAGGTGTCGTATCCGCCGGCGACCTGCAATGACGAGGTGTTTGCTTCCGCCACGTTGACGTCGAGATTGATCTTGTCCGGTTGCTGCGCGGGCTCGGTGGTGATCCGAACCTCGCTGAAATAGCCCAGCCGGTCCAGCCGCTTCTTCGACTCGCGGATCGCTTCGGCCGAGTACGGCTCCTGCTCCTGGATTTGCAGCTCGCGCCGGATCACCTTGTCGGAGGTCTTGGTGTTGCCGGTGATATTGATCCGGTTAACCAGCACTTCGTGCCCCGGGTTGATGTAGAACGTGATGTTGATCCGATGGGTGACCGGATCGAGCTGGGTGCGCGGATCGACATTGACGAACGCGTAGCCGCGGTTCGAGTAGAAATCCGACAGCGTCAGCACGTTGTGCTGCAAGGTTGCGCCCCGGAAATGTTGCCCGCGCTTGATCGTGAGCAGCCGCGCCAGCTCGCGATGCGGAAACTTCATGTTGCCTGCCAGAGCGACCCTGCCCACCCGATACGCGGTCCCTTCGTCGACGTCGATCGTGATGTGCAGCGAGTTGCCGACGCGCTGGACGTTGGGGGTGCTGATATGAACGTTCAGATAGCCGTTCTGGTAATAGAACGCGGTCAGATGATCGACGTCGTCCTGCAGTTTCTGCTGGTCGAGCGCCCCCTGGCCTGTGAGCCAGCTCAAAAGGAAGCTGTGCGTGCTGGTCTCCATTACTGAGCGCAACTCCGCCGAACTGAAGGCCTTGTTGCCCTGGAAATCGATCTTGGTGATCTCGACCTTCGGTCCTTCGGTCACGTCGAAGACCGCAACCGCGGTGTTGTCCGGCTGCAGGATGGTGCGGAAGTTAACCTTGGCGTCGAGGTAGCCCTTATCCTGGTAGACTTTCGTGATCCCGTTGATCGTCTCCTTGACCTGGCCGGGATCGAGAATCGCGCCCGGATGAAGCTTGGTCGCCGAGGTGATCTTGTCGTCGGTCGAGCGGATCGCCTTCATCCCTTCGATCCGGACGTCGGTAATCTGCGGCCGCTCGATGACTTTGTACACCAGCACGTGGCCGCCGTTGACGTTCTCGACCACGGTCTCGACATTTTGGAAAAAGCCCATCTTGTAGATGGCTTTGACATCCTGGTCGACCGCGTTTTGATCGAGCGGCTGACCAACGGTCTGCGAGATATGAATTCGGATCGCGTCGGTCTCGACGCGCTGATTGCCCTCAATCCTGATCGCCGTGATGATCGGCGCGGAGCCCTGCGCGAATGCGCTGGTGACGGTAAAAATCAACGCCAGCATCACGATTGGCGCGCATCTGGCGAGCGAGCGCCTCGCGCTGGCGATAGGGGTAGGGATTGTCACAGAAAAACACCAAAAAGCGGCGACCAACGTAACCAATCAGTCCCGGTAAGTAAACCGAAAATTGATTCTGCGATCCGCGTCCGGCGCGCTTCACCTCATACTTCTGACTAGACGCGCGGCTCGTCAGACAGTTTTCCTTCCTTGAGTCTTAGTGCGCGGCTCATGCTCCGCATCAGTCGTTCGTTGTGGGTCGCGATCACCAGCGTGACGCCCAATTCCGCATTGAGCAGATGAAACAAATCGTGAACTTCGTCGGCGGTATGCGGGTCGAGGTTGCCGGTTGGCTCGTCGGCCAGCACCAGGCGCGGCTTCAGCACCACCGCCCGCGCGACCGCGACCCGCTGCTGTTCGCCACCGGACAGCTCGGCCGGCCGGCGATGCAGTTTTTCGCCAAGGCCAACCACGCGCAGCATCTCGGCCGCGCGCTCTTCGGCTTCCCGATCCGGCATCCGCGCGATCAGCGCCGGCATCATCACGTTTTCGAGCGCGTCGAAATCCGCAAGCAGGTAATGGAACTGGAACACGAAGCCGAGACGAAGATTGCGGAACTCCGCGATCGCTTTCGGATCGAGCGCGAACAAATCCTGGCCCTCGAAGAAGACTTTACCCGCGCTCGGCTCCTCCAGGCTGCCGAGCACGTGCAGCAGCGTGGACTTGCCCTCGCCCGACTGTCCGACGATCGCGATCTCCTCTCCCGCGCGCACGACCAGATCCAGCTCGCGCAGCACGCGAATCTCGCGCGTCGCATCGTGGAAGGTCTTCACCAGCCCGCGCGCATCGATAAGCGGATTTCCGTCAGGCGCGCGAGGCGCCGGCGTGTCACTCATAGCGGATAACCTCGACCGGAGACAGCGAGCACGCGTGGAGTGCCGGATAGATCGCCGCCACGATGCACAGCGCGATCGAGGCCGCCGCGACCGCGATAAAATTTATCGCATAAAGCCGCACTGGAACCGCGCTGACCATAAATAGATCGGCCGGCAGATGGATCAGATGGAAGTGACCGATAGCCCACGAGACCAAAAATCCGCCGCCGACCCCGAGCGCGGTGCCAACGATTCCGAGCGCGACGCCCTCGCACAGGAAAATCAGGAAGATCGACTGCGTCCGCGTGCCCATCGCGCGCAGAATCGCGATCTCCTTGCGCCGCTCCATCGCGATCATCACCAGCGTCGAGAGAATATTAAACGCCGCCACCAGCACGATCAGCAGCAGCACCATAAAGTAAGTGAATTTCTCGAGCTGCAGCGCCGAGAACAACGGCGCATTGGCGCGCGTCCAATCCGAAACGGTGTAGTCGGCGCCCGCGATTTTTTCGATCGCCGCCGCCACCGCAGGCGCGTCGAACATGTTCCTTAACTTGACTTCGAGTCCCGATTGCATCTCGGAATCGTCGGACAAGAGCGCGCGTCCGTCCTTCAGCGCAACGAACACCAGCGTCGAGTCGAAGTCATACATCCCGGAGTAGAAGTAGCCCGTGATCACAAACCGCTTGAGTCGCGGCGCCCCCAGTCCGCTGGCCAGGCTCGCAGGCGAAATCAGGATCACCGAATCTCCCACTTGCAGCCCAAGGTCAAACGCCAACGTCTTGCCGACTATCGCTCCCGGCAGATCGACTTTGCGCTTATGCCCCTGCTCGACGATCTGCACCGGATGCTCCACCTCCAGCGATGCGAGCGTGCCGGATTGGAGGGTCTGCTGCAGCTCCGTCAATACCGGATTGTTCGCCGCCTCGACCCCGCGCAAAATCCCGCCCGAGACATACCCCGGCGCGCCCGACGGAGTATTCGATACCGCCATCACCGGTGAGGTGACGAACGGCGCCACCGCGGTCACCGGCGGCATCGCCGTGATCGCCTGGCGCAACTGGGCGGGATTCCATACCGCGCCGTCGCTGCGTTCGACCGTCACTTCGGGGGTGAAAGCCAAAAGGCGCGAACGCAAATCTTCCTGGAATCCGCTCATCACCGAGAGCGCCACCGTCAGCGCCAGAGTGCCCAGCGTAACTCCGGTAAGCGAGATCACGGCGATCAGCGAAACGAAGCGTTCGCGGCGCCGGGCGCGTAGGTAGCGGATGCCGATCAGGTACTCGAAGCGCATATTCAGGCAGCCTGGATTTGTCGGATCGAGCGCGATCGCGAGGCCAGCCGGGGGTCGTAGGGGCGACGGGAGGGTTTCATTGAATCAAGCGGACGCGGGATTCGTCTATAGTCCGCGACCGATTTGGCTTTTGCAACGGTCATGCAACGAGAAGAGGTTGCGCTTCCTCGTGGGGGTGCCATATGCTCACGCCGAAATCGGTTCTGGAGGTTGCGCGGATGAACCGCTACTGGCCTGCGGCGATCGCCGTGGCGTTGATTACATTTTTATTTGTATCGACCAGCGGCGTGAAGGCGGCGGAACCTCGGGTCCCTCCTGACCAGATCACGATGAACTTCCAGAACGTGGATATCCCGGTTCTGGCCAAATTCATCAGCGAGATCACCGGCAAGAATTTCATCATCGACGAAAGCGTGCGCGGCAAGGTGACGATCATCTCGCCCACCAAGGTTACTCCTGCGCAGGCCTATTCGCTGTTCCAGTCCGTGCTTCAGATCAAGGGCTTCACCACCGTGCAGGCGGGCAAGGTCATTAAGATCGTCCCCGCCCGCAACGTGCGCTCCGACGCGCCGCTCACCGAGTCGCAGCTCCCGGCCGATACCCACGGCGACGAGTACGTCACCCGGATGGTCAAGCTCAAGAATATTGACGCCGGCACGCTGGTCGGAGTCGTGCAGCCGATGGTTTCGCACGACGGTCTGGTCGCGGCCTATCCCGAAGACAACACCCTCATCATCACCGACGACGCGTATAACGTGCAGCGCCTGCTCCAGGTGATCGGCAGCCTCGATATCGCGGGCACCCAGGAGACGGTCGCCGTGATTCCGCTGAAGCTCGCGTTCGCGGGCGAGCTCGCTCCAGAGATCGAACAGATCATGGCGGCGCGCTACGGCGGCTCGACCTCCACTCCGCAGGGTCCACGCCCGGGGATGGGCGTCGTCGCACCGGTCTCGAGCGGTCCTTCCAACTCCTTCAAGGTGATCCCTGACGAGCGCACCAATTCTCTCATCGTGCTCGCCGCTCCGCTCCAGATGCGCGATATCAAAGACGTCATTGCCAAGCTCGATATCGTGCCGCCCAACGTGACTTCCCGCATCCACGTCTACCGGCTGAAAAATGCGCAGGCGCTCGAGATGGTCCAGGTCATGAACAACCTGCTCAACGGCGGCGGCGCTCCAACCACACTATCGCCCACCACTGGCCGCGGCTCGCTGGGCCGCAGCAGCTCGATGGGCGGCATGATGGGCTCTATGGGCGGCATGAGCAGCGGTTTCGGCGGCATGGGCGGCGGGATGGGTGGCTACGGCGGCTCGAGTATGGGCGGCATGATGAGCGGATACGGCGGCTCGAGCATGGGCGGCATGGGTGGCATGGGCGGAATAAGCGGAGGCATGGGCAGCGGCAGGGGCATGATGGGCGGCAATTCATCGGGAACCTCCGGCGCCGCTTCGGCCAGCACCGAGGGTGGCAAAGGCACCAATTTTCTGAACCCGGTCAATATCACTGCCGACCCCGCGACCAACTCGATGGTGGTGAGCGCTTCGCCGCAAGACTGGTCTACCCTGAAGCAGATTATCGATGAGCTCGACGTTCCGCGCGTGCAGGTCTTCGTGCAGGCGGTGATCGTCGAGGTCAGCGCCGAACGCAGCCGTCAGCTTGGTTTCGAGTACAGTGCCCTCAACGGCATCGGCGTTGCCTCGTTGAATTATGGAAACCTTCAGAACGCACTCACTAATCCGCTGGGATTGAGTGGTCTTGCGATCGGGATGGCCTCAAAGAGCCTGTGCTCGATTCCCTCGACCGTCGCCGCGGGCGTTTCGGCGACCGGAACCGCAGCCGCTTCAGCGGCGAGTCTGATCACGGTTCCCTGCGATGTCGCCCTGCTCGAGGCGCTCGAGACCGATACCCATACCAACGTCCTCTCAGCGCCGACCCTGCTCACCGCCGACAACGAAGAGGCGATGATTGTGGTCGGCCAGAACGTGCCTTTCGTCGGCTCGGCCTCGGCCAATGCCGGCCTGCCTGGACAGATCTTCAATTCGGTCGATCGCCAGAACGTCGGTATCACGCTCGATATCGTGCCGCAGGTTTCCGAGGGCGACTACGTCAAGCTCGATATGTATGAGGAGGTCTCCAACGTGGTCGCGAGCACGGCGAATAATCCGCTCGGACCGACAACCACTATCCGCTCCGCGTCGACCAGCGTGATGGTGCAAAATCATCGCACCGCCGTGGTTGGCGGATTGCTTTCGAGCCAGGACAGCGCCTCAAACCAGGGTATCCCGTACATCTCCAGCATTCCCGTGATTGGCAACCTGTTCAGCTTCAAGAGCACCGATCGGCAGAAAGACAATTTGATTGTCTTCCTGACTCCGCACGTGATTCGCGACCGCTCGCAGTTGCGCGATCTCGCTCTCGACGAGCGCCATCAGTACATCAATTCGATCGGCCGCAAGGAAGTTCACGACATGCCGGCTTCCCAGATCCACGAGCTGTACAAGCCGTCGTTCTCGATCGCGGTGCCGCCATCGGCTGATCTCGGCACGCCCTCGGCTCCGGGCGCGCCGTCCGCCGCCGATGTACCCCCGCCGGCCTCGAGCGGCTCGCCGTCGAGCGACACGCCTTTCAACACCGAGGAGATCGGGCCTTCGAGCATGCGCGCTCCGTCCGGCTCGAGCGGATCCTCGGCTCCGGTCGCCAGCAGCGGGATCATGCCGTCTTCACGCGCCTTCGATGCGACCCGGGCGGGGATGGCGCCGGCGGCACCCTGATCAACCTTCAGACTTGATCGTGAACGCAATTTTTCCTCGCACGCGGCGCGCGGGCTTAGACCCGCGCGCCGCTCTTTGCCCACCGCGATGCCTCGGCAGATAGGCGGAATTCAGGCCCGAGTCGAATGGGCCGGCGCCGCGGCATATATCGCCGCGATGCGCGCGTTGCCGCTTTCCCGCGCGGTGCGCCTGGGCGCAAAGCTGGGCAGAATCGCGATGGAAGTAGATCGGCCGAATCGTCCGATCGCGCTCAAGAATCTCGAAATCGCATTTCCCGAAAAATCCGTCGCCGAGCATCTCGAAATCCTGCGCGGCAGCTACCGCAACTGGGGACGGATGGCCGCCGAGTGGTCGCACATCCGCAAGCTCAACCGCGCCAATATCGAAGAGGTCGTCACCTACCAGGGCAAGGAGCATTGGGACGAAGCCGAGCGCATCTCGAAAGGGCGCGGAATTATCGTGCTGACGGCGCACTTCGGTAATTGGGAATTGCTCAACGTCGCGCATTCGGTCTACGGCTACCGGATCGCGATCGTAAATCGCGTGTTGCGCAACCCCCTGATGGACAAAGCGGTGCGCGCCGCGCGCGTCAGCTTCGGGAACGCGCTGATCGAGCGCAAGACCGGCGGCCTCACCGCGATGCGCCTGCTCCGGAAGAACTGGCAGGTCGCGATCACGCTCGACCTCGACGTGCGCAAGGGCGTGTTCGTCGATTTCTTCAGCCTGCTCGCCTCGACCAGCGACGGCGCCGCCCGCCTTGCGCTCGCCACCGGCGCGCCGGTGGTCCCGACCTTCATGGTGCGCCAGGGCACCGGCGCAAAGAACAAGATCACGATTCATCCGCCGGTCGAGATTCAGCAGACCGACGATCGCGCCGCCGACGTAATCGAGAACACCCAGCGTTTCGTCCGTCCGATCGAATCGATGATCCGCGCGCATCCGGACCACTGGAACTGGATCCATCGCCGCTGGAAAACCCGCCCCCCCGGCGAAGAGCGCTTTTACTAGGTCGGACAACCATCCTCGCGACGATTTAATCGAGAGACTCCACTCGCGCCGCCTGCGGCCGCTGTCCCTTCTGTCATCCTGAGCGGAGGCCGTTGCGGCCGGAGTCGAAGGATCCCGGGACGACCGTGCGAAGTATCATGATCGCCTGCTCTGACCTTGGGACGCCGATCACCATCGCGCCGTTTTCATTCGCTGGCGAGATCGCGCCAGGCGGGATTGTCCTTTTCGATCAACGCAATCTTTTTCGCGCGCACCCATCCCTTGAGTTGTTTCTCTCTCGCGATCGCATCCGCGGCGCGATCGTATTGCTCGAAGTAAACCAGGCGCGTGACATTGTAACGTGCGGTGAAACCCGCGCTCGCTTTCTCCCGATGCTCTGCGATGCGCCGCTCAAGGTCGTTTGTCACGCCAACGTAGATCACGCGCGAGGGGCTCGCGACGATGTACACGGAAAAAGTGCGCATCGGCATGATCCTCGCGTGTCGCGCGGCGATCAGCAAGCGCCGGGGCCTTCAGGAGGAGTCACGATGCTGTGCATGGACGCCTCGGGATCCTTCGACTCCGGTCGCAACGGCCTCCGCTCAGGATGACGTACGGGCTGCCGTACCGTGGCAGCGCGATCCATCTTACGAAGATGTCTCCGATCCGCTACGATTCCCCCACGATGTCGCGCGAATCTGAAAATCTCGTCGCTCCCGAGGCTCCCGCCACGACGCCGGAGCCGCCGTATCTCTACATCCGCGCGTGCGGCGCGCTGTGCGACGCGTTCTGGTGGGCGCGGCGCAGCACGCCCGCTCGCGATTCGTCGGATCGCGAGCGCGACGAATCCCGTTCTCCCGATGCGCCCGAGCGTTCATAGCTGCCCGACCCGATAGCCGCGCCACAAATCCTCCGCGATACGAATCGGATCCGCGTGGATTCCGGCGCGCGTGAAATGTCCGCAGATATTTTCGAGATCGCGCCTGAGCAGCGACCGTGCATTCGGATTCATCCGCGCATCGACCGCTTGCGGAAAATCGATCGCCACCGCACGGCCCTCCGAGTAGAGCAGATTGTACGCCGAGAGATCGCCGTGCACGCGATGGTTCGCGAGCCACAGCGCGACGTTCTCGATGATCCCTCTAAGGCATCGTTGCGCGGCGGACGAATCCATCTCCGCCCGCACCAGCATCGGCGCGGCCGCGGTCTCGTCGCCAAAATATTCCATCAGGATCGCGCCCGGCGCTTTCGCGATCGGTTCGGGCACGTCGGCGCCCGCGCTATACAGTATTTCGAGCGTTTCATACTCCGCGCCGATCCAGGTGGCGTATTGGACCGCGCGTCCGTGGCGCGACTTGTTCACGAACGCCCGGCGGTTGCGCGTTTCCCAATCCGCTCCGCGTCCGGCCTGGTAGACCGCGTCGTTGCGGAAGCCGCGCTTCTCGAGCGGTTGATAGACTTTGGCCGCAACCAGGTCGCGGCCCAAATCCGCTGAGGCGCGGCAGCAATAGACGGTGGCCTCCTTGCCGCTGCGCACGATGTACAAAACTTCAGTGATCAAGCCCTCGCCGAAAAACGCATCGAGTACGTTGTCGGCTTCGATTTGCTGATTCTCGGTCATTGGGTGCTCCACGTTTTGGGGCCGTTGCGAGTTTCTTGAAACCCGGTCGCCATAAATTGAGTACGGTCATTGCGAATCCTCCTTCCTCTGATGTTGGTGCCGCCGCGTCGAAAATCGATCGTCGACAGGCGTGCGCGAACGCACACCCGCGCCGCGCGGCACTTTGCAGACGCAAAAAAAACCACGGGGCGCTCGCCTCCGTGGCCGATATGCAGTGGAGATTCCGGTAGTTACCGGACGGCGATCACGGAAGGCGCGACGCGGCGAATTTGCGCAAGTTCATTTCGTGTACTCTTCATCGCGATTTGCTCCTCCTTCCGGGATGCCTCCAACTTTACCGCGGCGCACTATAGAGTCAAGCTGTCGATATCGGGTTAGTTTGAGATTTGTACTGTTAGCGATGCCTACTTATCATTCGCACGCATGGCTGCCGCGCGCGAGCAAACCGGAATCCGCAGCGCCGCTGTATACCCTCTCCCTCCGGGAGAGGGTGCCGCGAAGCGGCGGGTGAGGGTGCTGCTCTGCTGCTTCTATGCAGGGCTATCTCTGTGCGCATATTACTCGGAGCAGCACCCTCACCCACGCGTCACGGCGATTGCAAAAAAGAGCAATCGCCGCGCCGCGTCGCCCTCTCCGGGAGGGAGAGGGTATAAAGCCATCTCCGCCCGCGCGATCACAATATTGCTTATACGGGCGCGTCGCGACGCGCCTCTACGAACCGGAATCTTCTCTTCGTAGGGGCGCGTCGCGCCGCGCCCGTCTTTGTACGCCGACGATATGCGCCCATGTTTCGCTGCTGTCTCTTGCGCATCGTGTGCTACTTTTCAGCGCGATTGGCGAAAAATCAGCACGTCGATTTTCGCGAGCCTCCTTGGCCTGGCAGGATCCTCGATCCGCCAAACCCCTTCTCGCACAGGCACTTCGGTTTACTTTGTTGCCGCGCCGCTTCCCTAACGATCGTTCGGGTTTTTGCCAGATTTGTTCATGGCTGAACTGTTCAGCCTTATGCACAAATTCACTTCGTGCAAAACTGATCCCGTGGAAGCATCAGGCGCAAAAATCAGTCAGACCACCAAGACACGAAGACACAAAGAAATAACCCATTTCCGGCGCGCCGCGCGCAGAAAAGAATATTCTTCGTGTCTTAGTGTCTTCCTCTTCCTTGGTGTCTTCGTGTTTAGTTTTTTCTTCCGGCGCCGGAGGGTCCAAAAATCGATGACCAAAAAAGCTGCTGAAACGAACCCAATGTCGCGAATTCACCAGCATAATCAAGGAGTTTATTTTTTGAGCTACTAAAAAAGATACCAAACGAACCCACCGAAATTTGCCCGATATCAAAAATCCAAGGCACCACCTTGTCTGCGATCTTACAAATTCGCGATCACCGCGCGCGCGAACTCCATCGTCTTCGCCTTCCCGCCCTGGTCGGGAGTCAGCACTTTGCCCTCGGCGTACACCTTGCGCACCGCCGCGTCGAAGCGATGCCCCGCGTCGTCGAAGCCCAGGTACTCGAGCATCAACGCCGCCGACATCATCGTCGCGCTCGGATTGATTATCCCCTGTCCTACGATATCCGGCGCGGTTCCGTGCACCGACTCGAAGTACGCGTAGTCCTCGCCGTAGCATCCGCTCGGCGCGAGTCCGAGCCCACCGATAATTCCGGCCGCCGCGTCCGACAGGATATCGCCGTAGAGATTAGGCATCACGACCACGTCGAGATCGTGCGGCGACGCGACCAGCCTGCGCGCGAAGTCGTCGACGATGAACTGCTCGTACTTGATCTCCGGATACTTAGCTGCCGTCTCCTCGACGATCTTGCGGAACAATCCGTCCGACTCGTGCAGCATGTTGTATTTCGAGGAGCAGGTGAGCTTGCCTTTTCCGCCCGCGCGCTTGCGCTTGAGCGTGAGCCGGCAGGCGAACTCGGCGACGCGCCGGGTGTTGCGCTCGGTGATGATCTTGATCGCGTAGATTCCGCGCTCCCCCGTATCGAGCGGAGCGCGCAGGATCCTGCTGTAGGGCGCGAGCGGCGCCAGGTTCGCGATCGGTCCTTCGAGTCCAAGGTACAGGTCTTCCAGGTTCTCGCGCACGATCACGAAATCGATTCCTTCGGGCCGCGCCATCGGACTGCGATAACCCTTCGACCATCGCGCCGGCCGCACGTTGGCAAACGTCTGTTTGCCCCAGCGCAAATAGGTGATCGAGGTCGTCTTGCCCGAGGTCGAGCCGAACAGCGTCGTGTCCGAGGCGTCAATCGCGGCGCGCGCCTTCGCGTCGGTCTCGCCGCGCACCCATTTTTCGCCCGGCGGAAATTCCAGGTAATCGATCGGCAGCTCGATCGCGCGCAGCACTTCCATCGTCGCCGCCATCGCCTCGGGCGCGGCGTCGTCGCCGGGCAGCACCACAACTTTCTTGTTTGGCAACTTTCTCTCCTGATACGGCGCGCGCGTCGTGAAACCCTAGCCGCCGTAGTTCCAGCCGGTTTCCTTCATCGTCAGAACTTCGCTGTCTTTCTTGACGTGCGCTTCGGTCACCTTGCCGACCACGATGCTGTGGTCGCCGAGCTCGTAGAAGCCGACCACTTCGCATTCGACGGACGCCGGCGCGTCGCTGACGATCGGTGCGCCATTCTTGCCGTTCTCGTAGGCGAAGTCGCCGAACTTGCCGTCCTTGGGCTCGACGTGGCGGAAGAACGCGCCCGCGATACCCTTTTGCCCGGCGCCCAGCACCGAGAGCGCGAACTTCTTCGAGTCTTTCACCATCGCGTGCGAACCCGAATCCTTCTTGATCCCAACCACCACCAGCGGAGGATTGAAGCTCGCTTGCGTCACCCAGTTGACCGTCGCGACGGTGCTGGTTCCTCCATGAGCGGCGCCGAGCACGAACAGTCCATATGGGATCATCAGCAACGCCTGTTTTTTTGCTTTCTCATCCATGATTTTGGAGCCTCCAGTTTTAAGCGGAATTCGCTACCTTCGAGCGTATCGCTCGGGCTTCGTCTTGCGCGATGCGCGAGTGATATAATCTTGCCCGAGAGATCACCTATGGCTCTTATCAAGCCTAAGAACCCAAAGATCAAGGGGCTCAATGAAGTCGGCCGCTACGCCGTCGGCGTGCAGTGGACCGACGGCCACGACAGCATCTACCCGCTGGACAATCTACGCCGCCATTGTCCATGCGACGCCTGCCACGGCAGCGTCGAGGGCGAGATTCCGCCGGCCAGCCAGCGCCTCGAGCGGCTGTCGCGATTGGGCGAGCAGGCGATGTTCCTCGGATGGGCCGACGGGCATGAAACGATCTTTACGATGCGCCAGCTACGCGACATCTGCCGATGCGCCTACTGCGTCGCGGAGCCGGAGCGTCCGATCACGGGATGAAAGTCATCCGCGCATCATCGCATCGCTTCATTGGAGAGCTCCGATGCCTAAACGTTTAACGATTGCTTTTGCACTCGGTCTGTTCCTGGCTGCCGGAATTGGCGCAGCGCACGCCTTCCCGGTGAATCTCAGCGGAGCCAGCGGGCTCCAGATCAATACCGGGTCGAACCTGTCCGGAATAACGGTTCCGCCTACTCCGAGGGAGCGGGCGCCGCAGCGGTTCCGCGACCTGACCGTGGTCGGCGACGTTGGGCTTAAGGAATCCGATCTGCCCGCGGGTGCGACAATCGTGCGCCTGCGCGTCGATGGGCACGACGTCTTCATGCGCCTCGATACGGAACTCAACGGCGCCGACTTGCAGTTCGATCCGAACGCGGGTTACGCACGCGACCTTTATCGCTCGATTCTGACCAAGCGCATCGAGGTAGTCGGCCAGCAAGACCTGCGCGATCGGATCATGGCCTCGGCCGACAAGGCTCAGCCGATAAAGGTCCAGGGCTACGTCTTCGATCGAACCAGTCCGTTTTTCGTGGTGAAGTCTGTCTCGACTAAATGATAAATGAGCGTCGCGCGCCGGTCTCAGTGCTGGCTGACGCTGCCCCGCCCGGTCGCCCCGGAATTGAGTGAATGCAGGTTATCCCGCGCGACCTGGAAATTCGGATCGATCTCGATCGCTTTCTGGAACGCTTCGGCCGCCTCGGCCGGACGCTCGAGGTCGTTGAGCGCCATCCCCTTGGCGTTATACAGCCGCGCGCTGCGGGGCGCTTTGACAATTCCCGCATTCGCCGCCATCAGCGCATGTTCGGCATCGCCGACCCGCATGTAGATGTCGGAGAGCTCCAGGAAGTTCGCCGGCGACGGATTGATATGCACCGCATGCATGTACATATCGATCGCGGTCGGTCCGTCACGCAGCAAGCCGTAGCAGAAACCCAGATCGACATACGCGGAATCATTATTTGGATCGGAGGCGAGCGCCTTGTGCAGCTCGTCCATCGCCTGATGCACCTTCGCGGTATCGACTGGATTGGTCTTTCCCGCCGCTCGAATCGTCGCCTCCGCCTGCGCGACCATCTGGTCCGACTCGGCGCGAGTTCCCGCCGCGGGCGCGCGGGTAGCGGAAAATACTGCGAGCGCGCCAATCGCCAGCGCGAGCATGGCGGCGCGGCGCAGCGCGGCGGCGCCGGCTATCTTCTCCCCGACGCTGATTGCTTCAAAACTTTTCCGTTCGAGATCTGCCACGGCGCAAACCCTAACAGTTTCAGCGCGGACTGCGAAGCCAGCTCGTCGGCCGCGGAGCTGGGGTTGCATTACGAAACCGCGGTTGTTTCCCGATGATTGCTCCGATTAGTATTGCCTTTGTGCCGCGCGATTCCTTCAACCGCGAAATCGACTACTTGCGCATCTCGGTCATCGACCGATGCAACCTGCGCTGCGTCTATTGCATGCCGCTCGAGGGACTGCGCTTCCTGCCCAACTCCGAGCTTTTGACTCCGGCCGAGATCGAGACCGTCGCGCGCGCGGCCGTGAGCGTCGGTTTCCGCAAGTTCCGCCTGACGGGAGGCGAGCCGACGCTGCGTGCCGACCTGATCGAAATCGTCGAGCGGATCGCGCGTGTCGACGGAGTCGAAGGGCTGGCGCTGACCACCAACGCGCTGATGCTCAACGAGCTGGCGGCGCCGCTCAAGCGCGCGGGCCTTACCCGAATCAACGTTCATCTCGACAGCCTCGATCCGGCGACAGTTGAGCGGCAAATGCGATGGGGCAGTTTCGAGAAGATCTGGCGCGGCATCATGGCGGCGGAAGACGCCGGGCTTACGCCGATCAAGCTCAACGCGGTCGTGGCCGCGGGTTACAACGAGGACGGCGTGGTCGAGCTGGCGCGGCTGACGCTCGAGCGCGACTGGCACGTGCGGTTTATCGAGCTGATGCCGCTGGGCGGCGGCGAATGCGCCACGCTGTCGGTCAAGCGTTACGTCTCGAACATTGAAACCCGGCGGCGAATCGAGGCGGCGCTCGGTCCGATGCGCGAGTTGCCGACCGAGAACCTCGCCGACGAATCGCGCAATTATCGTATCGCGGGCGCGCGCGGCGTGATCGGATTCATCAGCCCGGTCAGCGAACCCTACTGCGGCACCTGCAACCGGATGCGCCTGACCGCGGACGGAAGATTTCATTTGTGCCTGCTGAACGACGACGAGCTCGACGTGCGCCGCGCGCTCCGCTCGGGCTCGGGCAACGAGCACGATGAAGTCGCGCAGATCTTAAGGCGTGCGGTAGAGCTGAAACCGACCGGCCATCACCTGCTGGAAGGCCGCTCAACCCGCGACCGTTCGATGTACCAAATCGGCGGGTAAGCATCCGATTCCTTAGACTTTACTGTCCTGCCCGATGCCGCTCGAAAACCGTTTGTACGTTGGGTTTTGCATGCGCCTGAGGTTCAGGAGACCTCCGTGCATCCGTTGACGGCGCTGCGGCCCGAAGCGAAACTGCTCGAATGAAACTCCGCCACACCGCCGCGCTCGCGCTTGTGGGCTGGTATCTGATCGTGCCGCCCGATTTCAAAGGTCGTCCTCATTCCGTTGACCCGACAGCTCCAACTTCGCACTGGACGATCGTAACCAGTTTTGATAGCGCGGATATTTGCAAGACGGCGCTCACGGAACTCCGGAATAAGAATGGCGATCCAGCGAAGCTTGACGCTACCGGGGAGCTGAGACGCTTTCAGAGACGGCAAGCGGCCGACCCCGAACTCGCACGTGGGCGCGTTGACAACGCCGCCTGCATCGCGACCGACGATCCCCGCCTCAAGGGAAACTAGCCGTACCGCTTCATCCCGATCATCCCGGACCTTCGGTCCGATGAGGCGCGGGGATTGGATTCCGTTGGAAATCTGTAACACGAATTTGCAGGAGGAGGTGCTAATGAAATGCGAAGCGGGCAGGCCGTCCGTCACCAAATTTCGAGACACGTCGTAGCAATCTGTCCCGCGTGAGCACGTGTAATGGACGACTAGTTTTTATCAATCGATTCAGATGGGAGGTCAGTCGATGTTTTCGGGAAAACCGTTTTTCAAACTTGGTACAATAATAACGGCGGTCGCCGCCGGGTTGTTTTTCGCTTCGGGAGCGTTCGCAGCTGACAGCGCAACGGCAGGACTCGGGCCGCTCAGCGCGCAAGCTACTGGGACCGCAGTTACTAATTCCGGCGGATGCACGACACCCGCGATCTCCTGCCCCACCGGGCACGCGTGCTTGTGTATGACCGGCACCTACTCAATCATGGGTAACAATGGCTTCAACGGCGGGACCGCATCACTCACCCTGGGCATCGATATAACCAATTTGGGGGACCCAATCACTGCATTACCATCCTGCGCCCCTGCAACCGGAGTCGGCGCCCTCAGCGATAAGAAAGGCCGTCAGACGATCACCTTTCTCGCGTCGGGGCCGGTATGCTCAACTACCAACAGCGCGGTCGACGTGTTCACCGGGTCCTATGTGATCAACGGTGGAACCGGAAAATATTCTTCAGCCACCGGCGCGGGCACCATCGGCGCGAGCGCGTCGTTCCTGTTCGTGACTGCGCCGGGTGGGAGTGGCGTTCCTTCGCAGGCGTCGCTCAACGGCAGCGTGCAGCCCTGATCAGCGCGCGAGGACTGGCTTGATCGAATCGTCAAGCAAGGCGGGCGTGGCAAAGGCCGCGGGTGCCAATGCCACGCCCCCGTGTCATCGTATTTGTAGCCTTTAGCCAATTCGGAAGATCTACGCGCGCGATCTGACACCCACTTTGACAGCCACGATGTTATCAATCACTGTATTTGTCGCTACTTGCTGCACGGCAGAATGTAGATGAGTGCTTGTGTTGCACGTCCTTACAGACTTTCTAGTCAAAGTACCAAATCGGCGGGTAATAAAATGCGCTGCGGTGCAATTCCCGGGCGAGCGTGAGTGATGCGAGCCGGATTTTGCGGACGATGCGGCAGCGCCCGAGCCAATGAGGCTGACCGGTTCTGCCGCGCCTGCGGCGCGGAGATCGACTCCGCGTCTCGCAGCGCTGGCGAGTATCCGGGCGCCGGCCGATGGCGCGCGGCTGCGCTTGTGATTGCGGGAGCGATCGCCGGAACGCTCGTGACTGCACTCCTTATGACCCTGATCGTGCGCCACCCAGAAGATCAGAAAATCGCGGCCGCGAAACCTGTGGCTGCGCCCGCCGCTGAACCGCTGGGAGCGCTCATCAAGCGCGTGCGGCCCGCGGTGGTGACGCTCGAGATATACGACGCTCGCGGCAAGGAGATCGGTTTCGGCAGCGGATTCTTTATCAACCGCAACGGCGAGATATTGACTAATCATCACGTGATCGAAGGCGCATCGTCGGTCAAGGCGCGCACCGCCGACGGCGCGACGCATCCGGTGCAGGTCGTCCTCGCCGACGACAAGGACGCCGATCTGGCCAAGCTCCTGGCCTTCGTTGACTCCGATGCGCCGTACCTGAAGATCGCCGCGCAGCGTCCGCAGGTCGGCGACAGCGTTATCGTCGTCGGCAGTCCGATGGGGCTCGAGGAAACCATCACGCAGGGGATCGTCTCGGCGGTTCCCGAGCAGCGCGACGACCAGAGCGATCTGGTTCCCGCCACCTTGCAGATCACCGCCGCGATCTCGGAAGGGTCGAGCGGCGGCCCGGTACTGAACGCGAACGGAGAAGTGATCGGGGTTGCGACGGCATTCATGCGCGACGGCGAAAACCTGAGCTTCGCGGTGCCGCTCGAAAGAATTCTCGCGCTCGGGCGTCATCAACCGCGCACCTTCGCGCAGTGGCATCTGCCGCGTCGCGCGCCCGACTCGAACGACCTCTATGTTGACGGGATGGCGTCGTGGCGGCTGCAGGATTGTGATACCGGTCTGAATTATTTCAAGCGCGCGCTCGAGCGCGATCCCGAATTCGCCGAAGCATGGTGGGGCAGGGGACTCTGCCTGAGCGACGACGGACGCGCTGGCGACGCGATTGGCGCCTTCGATCGAGCGGTGCGGCTGAAGCCCGGGTTCGCGCACGCGCATTATGATTTGGGTGTCGCCTACGCCGACCAAGGCCGCCGCGACCTCGCGACGCGCGAGTATGGTGTGCTGAAAACGCTATCTCCGGAGCTGGCGCTGAGGCTCCAGGACTATATCGCGCAGGACAGCACGGCCGACCTTCCCGTGCATCCAAGTACCGCCGCCAAACGCCGCTGAACTTTCACTCTCTACCGCGGAGCAGCGGGCTTCAGACTTCTAGAGGTTGGGGCCGCTGGTTGTCGCGGATACTGTCGGCGCCGCGGCGGGCGAGGCTGCCGCTTCGGGAATTGGCGGCAGCGGCTGTGCGGGGCCCCATAGCTTCTGGATCAGGCCGTGGCCGTACGCCATCGCTTCCTGCGGGCGGCCGTGCAGATTCGCGGTCGCGGGCGCTTCGGTCTGAACGATAGCCTCGCCAACTCCTTCGCGCTCGAACGGACGCCGCACGTCCAGCGGCGCAGGCTCGACTGCCTGGCCGACGTCGATCGGCTGATCGCCAGCCACCACCACTGCGGATTTCAGGATCAGGCCGCGCTCGGCGCGCAGGTCGTAAACTCCCGGCGGCAGATCGACGGAATAGGTACCGTCGTTGCCGGTGGGCGCGATGAACATGTCGTGCGAGATGCGATTTTCGAAATGAAGCTGGCGCTGATTCGCGGGCCGGCCGCCGCGATAGACGAAGCTGCCGCTTACGACGGCGGCGTTCGCGCCGGGTACGGCGATCGCCGCCGCCGCGAGGATCGAGAGCGCCAACAGTCCGGAGGTTTTCAGTTTCGCACGCATCGGATTATCCCTTGATACTCGATTTGATGCCGCCGCCGCTTGGCGCCTATGCTTATCAAAATTCTCGAGCGAGGAAAGCATGGACCGAACCACAATCTATCACAACCCGAAGTGCGGAAGCTCGCGCGGCGCGGTCGCCCGGATGACTGAACGCGGGATCGATTTCGAAACTATCGAGTATCTGAAGACTCCGCTCGATCGCGCGGGACTGCAACGCGTTCTCTCGATGATTGAGAATCCGCCTGCCGATCTGGTGCGCAAGGACAAGCGCTTCGAGGAACTCAAACTGAAGCGCGAGAACTACACGACCCGCGAGCAGGTGATCGCGCTGTTGCTGAAGCATCCGGAGCTGATGCAGCGGCCGGTCGTCGTGCGCGGAGGGCGCGCGGTGATAGCGCGCCCGCCCGAAAAGCTCGACGCGCTGTTCTAGAGCGGGGCTAGGCGACCTTCTGTACTTTGCCGCTGCGGATGCATCGGGTGCAGACGCGGATTCGCATCACGCCGCCGCCGATCTTCGCGCGAACCTCCTGCAGGTTCGGCTCCCATCGCCGCTTGGTCTTGTTGTTGGCGTGGCTGACGTTATTTCCGACTGACGGCTGCTTGCCGCAAAGTGCGCATTGTCGCATGAGGTTGTCTCTCTGATGAATTCCGATGCTGAAGTCGAACGCCCTAGGGTAGCCCGACCTGCGGTCTGGTGAAAGAGGGCGTGAAGCTCGCCCGCAGCAGCGCCTGCCCTGCGGGTTCGGCGGTCAACAGCGCGCCCGCGTCGCATCGGCACCTGATACTCATCAGCCATGCGGCCTTGCCGAGCGCCGTTGCGTACTGATCGAGCGCGGTCTTGAGGCCGCCCTCGGCTTTCTTGTCGTCGATCGATACGTCCTTGTCGCTGACGACGACCTGCTCGGGCGTCGAGCCGGTTGCGTCGAACATCATCTGGGAGAGCATCGCGATAAACGCGGTCTGATCGAGTCCGGGCACGTCGCTCATAAGGAGTTGGCGATATGCCGCGTCGGCGCGAGTATCGGTCTGCGTCGCGAGCGCGCGGCGCACCTGCTCGCCGCGCGACGGTTCGGCGGTTGGCTCCTTCTGGTACTGGGACAGGATCGTGGACGCGGAGCCGATGTTCCCGCCCGCGATCGCGCCGAGCGTGCGGCCAAGCAGCGCCTGCGCTTTCGCGCGCCGCATCTTCTCCTGCGCATCGGCCATCATCCTGCGCACTTCAGGATTATCCACCCCCGCGGCTTTGAACACCGCGAGCGCAGTGTCCGGGTCGCCGCGATTGACGAGGGCCTGGGCGCATTCGAGCAGGTTGAGCGGCTGCGTCGCGCCCAGAGTCGAAGTCGATAGATACAGCTTGGTCGCCGCGACCAGCTTCGCCTCGACTCGCACCTGGATCGATTCGTAAGCCTGCCACGTGCTGCTCGAAATCAGACGCTGGCCGCTGGTGCGCTCGAACAGGAACTGCGCCGGGATCGAAAGAATCGCCGCCGGTCCGCTGATGATCGTCTCGCTGTCGGTGAAGGTGAAGGTGTGCCGATCTTCAGCGAGGGTCGAAAGATTGAGCGTCCAGATCTGGTACGAGCCAGTGAACTTGGCTTCTGAGCCGGTCTGCACGACCTTGAACGAGTCGGTCGGCAGACTCACGACGATCACGGCGTCGAGCCTGTCGTCGAGCTCGCCCGCGACGAAACGCTTCACGCACGCGTCAACGTCGCCGGGCGGCTGAATTGGCACCGCGGTGACGTTAGGCATCGCGCCGACCAGCTTCTCGATATCGTTTTCAGCCTGGGGCGAAATCGGGCCGAGCGCTCCGACGCCAATCTTGACCTCGGCTAGCGCGGGAGCCGCGAATTGCAGCACCGCCGCCGTGAGCGCGAGCATCAATGTGATGGAGAATTTGCGTGTCATCCTGAAAAGCTCCCTTGCGAGACCCGCCAAGCTATCCTGAGTGCGCGTCGAAGTTCAATTTCAGGCCGACCGCCGCGGAGCGGCTTGAGTATCCGGTGCAAAAGCCGCATTGTCTAGCGGGATGTATTTCCTTCCAACGACGGTCGTGGTGCGATGGGCGAGCGGCTGATCCACATCCTGCCCGAACAAGTTGCGAGCCAGATAGCGGCCGGAGAGGTCGTCGAGCGGCCGGCGTCCGCGGTCAAGGAGCTGGTCGAGAACTCGCTCGACGCGGGCGCGAGCCGGATTGACATCACGATCGAGCGCGGCGGATGCGCGCGCTTCGCGGTCGCGGACGACGGATGCGGGATGAGCCGCGAGGACGCGATTCTCGCGCTGCGCCGCCATGCGACCTCGAAGATTCGCAGCGCCTCCGACCTGGTTGCGATTCGCACGCTGGGCTTTCGCGGCGAGGCGCTCGCCTCGATCGCGAGCGTCGCGCGCATGACGCTGCGGACGCGCTCAGCCGATTCATCGGCGGTCGAGATCGTGGCGCTGGGCGGCGAGATCGAGGAGGTTCGCGACTCGGCTGCGGCGCCGGGCACGCAGATCGACGTCCGCGATCTTTTCTTCAACACTCCCGCGCGGCTCAAATTCCTCAAAACCGTTGCGACCGAGCAGGGCGCGATCGCCGAGGCGATCCAGCGCGTCGCGCTGGCGAATCATCGGGTTGCATTTTCGCTCAATTCCGACGGCCGCGTGATGTTCGATCTCATCCGCGCGGCGTCGCCGCTCGAGCGCGTGCGGCAACTCTTCGGCGCCAAGCTCGCCGAGCGGATGCTCGGGTTCGACGGCGGACGCGAGGCGATTCGGGTGCGCGGGCTGGCGACGATGAGCCAGGAGTCGTTCGCCTCTGCGCGGATGGTCTTCACCTTCGTCAATGGCCGCGTCGTGCGCGACAAGCTGCTCGCGCGCGCGATCGCGCAGGCCTATCAGACGCTGTTGCCGCGCGGACGCTATCCGGCCGTGGTGCTGTTCGTCGAGCTGCGCCACGAAGAAGTGGACGTGAATGTCCATCCGATGAAGACCGAGGTCCGGTTTCGCAATTCGGGCGCGGTGTTCGAAGCGGTCTATCACGCGCTGCGCGATCGGCTCTCGAATCAGAGCGAAGCTGGGCAGGAGCGTCTCGACGATGCCGCAGTTTCGGCCGAGGCTGCGAGCATCGAAGCGGCGGCGACGCTCGCGCGCGCGCCCGAATCTGTCCCGCGCGATTTCCCTGCTCCTGCGATGGACGCGCCGCGTGCGCTACGACTGGTTCCCGACGCGGCGCGATCGGTCGCGACGCAACGCGCACTTGGCTTGGGCTTCGCTGCGGCAGCCGATCCGGCTCGCGCCGATGCGCATCCGCAGGCGGGAGTGCCGATGTACTCGCAACTGCGCGTGCTTGGGCAGATTTTCGCCGGATATATCGCGCTCGAAAGCGACGAGGGAATGCTGTTGGTCGATCAGCATGCCGCGCATGAACGGGTCACGTTTGAAAAACTGCGCGCCGAGCTGCGCGACGGCGGAGTCCGCGTCCAGTCACTGCTGGTCGCGGCCACGATCGAGCTCAACCCGGCGCGCGCGGCACAGATTCACGGCGCGATACCGGAGTTGCGCGCGATGGGCTTTGACGTCGAGAGCTTCGGTCCTTCGTCGCTGATCCTTAAGGGTACGCCGGCGGTGTTCGGAGCCGAGGGCGGCGCGAAGCTGCTAGCGGACATGATCGACAGTATCGGCGAGGCGCCGATTCGCGCGGGCGGAGAGGCGGCGTTTGAAAATCTGCTCAAGCAGCTCGCCTGCCACGGCTCGGTGCGGGTCGGCCGCGTGCTCGAAGCGGCGGAGATTCACGCACTGCTGGCCGAGCTCGATCGCACCGAATTCAAAACCAACTGTCCGCACGGCCGCCCGGTGCATATTCGCTTCCCGCGCGGGCAGATCGAGCGAATGTTCCGCCGATGACCGCGCTCTCGGCGCCGCGTGGCGCCGTTCCGGAGAACGCGCCCGCGCGAATTCGCGTGGGGTTTATCGTCGGGCCAACCGGCGCCGGCAAGACCGCGCTCGCGCTCGAAGTAGCGGAGCGACTCGGCGCAGAAATCGTCAACGCGGACTCGCGGCAGTTTTATCGCGGAATGGATCTCGGCACCGCGAAGCCGACGGCTGCCGAACGCGCCCGCGTGCCGCATCACCTCATAGATGTTCGCGCGCCCGACGCTCCGCTCGACGTGGCGGGGTTTGTCGCGATTGCGCGCGAGGCGATCGAAGAGATCGCGGCGCGCAATCGGCGCGTCCTGGTCGTCGGTGGCAGCGGACTGTACCTGCGCGCGATGCGCGGCGGGATTTTCCGCGGTCCGGGCGCGTCGGCGGAAATCCGCGGACGTCTTTCGCGCGAGGCGGACGAGCACGGTCTGGAGCATCTGCATGGCCGCCTGCGCGAGATCGATCCTGCGGCGGCGGCGCGAATCGGCCACAACGATCTTTATCGCATCATGCGCGCGCTCGAAGTATTCGAGCTGACTGGTGAGCCGATAAGCGCGCATCAAGCCCGTCACGCGTTTTCAGCACGCGAGTACGAAAGCCTGACCGTCGGGATCTCGCCCGAGCGCGAGAAACTCTACCAAGCGATCGATGCGCGCTTCGATGCGATGCTCGCCGCCGGATTGGTGGCCGAAGTCCGCGCGCTGCTCGCGGCGGGATATGCGCCCGAGCGTCCTCCGCTCGCGACGATCGGCTACAAGCAAATCGCGCGGCATCTCGGCGGCGAAATCACGCTGGCCGAAGCAATAGCGCTCGCCAAGCGCGACTCGCGCCGCCTGGCCAAGCGCCAGCTCACCTGGTTTCGCGCTGACCCGGAACTCAAATGGCTTGACCTGGCGCGTCCGACCGAGCACGCTTTGGAGTTGTTCGCGGAATTTTTCGCTCCGAAAGAATCGCGAGAGAAAAGGTGAAACGCCAACCCAAACCCAATCACAACGGCAATCGTCCGCACGCGAAGCCCGAAGCGGCGGTCGCGGTGGAGGCCGCCGCGGGGTTGACCCCGATAGAGCGCGTGCGCCTGGCGCGGCATCCGGCGCGTCCGCAGACGCTCGATTATATCGGCGCGCTCATCGGCGAGTTTATCGAGATTCACGGCGACCGGCGGTTTGCCGACGATGGCGCGATCGTCGCGGGCCTCGGCTACTTCGGCAAACATCCGGTTGCGATCGTCGGGCAGCAGCGCGGACGCACCACGACCGAGCGGATCAAACGCAACTTCGGCAAGCCGCATCCAGAGGGCTACCGCAAGGCGGCGCGAATTTACGAGCTCGCGGATCATTTCCGCCTTCCGCTGATCACTTTTATCGACACGCAAGGCGCCGAGTCTGGAGTGGGCGCGGAGGAGCGCGGGCAGCATGAGGCGATCGCGCGCGACCTCGAGCTGATGGCGCGCCTCGAGATTCCGGTCATCGCATGCGTGATCGGCGAGGGCGGCTCCGGCGGCGCGCTCGCGCTCGGAGTGGCGAACGTCGTGCTGATGCAGGAGAACGGCTCGTACTCGGTCATCACGCCCGAGGGCTGCGCCGCGATTTTGTGGCGCGACGCGACGGATGAAAACGTAGCGCGCGCGGCGTCGGCGCTCAGAATCTCCGCGCCCGATCTGCTCGAATTCGGCGTGATTGACGAGATCGTTCCCGAGCCTCCGGGCGGCGCGCATACCGCGCCCGACGAAGCGGCGCATATCCTGGGCGAGGCGATCGAGCGGCATCTGGCGCGTCTGTCCAAACGCGCCCCGGCAGAGCTGCGGATGGCGCGCGAGCGCAAGTTTGCCGCGATTGGAAACGCCTACCTGACGCGCGTTGAAAACCCCGCGACGATCAGTTAGCCATAGTCGTTCCTCATGGCCTCCCGGACTGCGAAAAATCGCGCTCCCGCGCGTACGAAGCCGACTCGCGTCGAGCAGCGCGACGCGGATGCGGAAGAGCGTCCCTCGCTCACGAGCCTGCGCGAACGGATCGACGAGATCGATCACAAGATCCTCGCGCTGGTCGCGATGCGCGGCGGAATCGTCGAGCAAGTCGGCCAGCTCAAGCACTCGACCGGCGAGATCGTCTACGTGCCTTCGCGCGAGCGGGAGATTATCGATCGGATGATCGCGGAGAACCCGGGTCCGCTCGCGGCCGAGCATATCAAGAATATTTTCACCGAAGTGATTTCCGCCTGCCGCGGGCTCGAGCACGCGGCGCGAATTGCGTTTCTGGGTCCGGAGCATACCTACTCGCACGAGGCCGCGCGCGAGCGCTTCGGCTCGAGCGTCGAGTTCGCGCCGCTGAGCTCGTTTGCGGCGGTGTTCCAGGCGGTCGAGAGCGGGCGCGCGGATTTCGGCGTAGTGCCGGTCGAGAACTCGACCGAAGGATCCGTTGGCCTGACGCTGGATTTGCTGATCGATACGCGCGCTTAAGATTATCGGGGAGATCCTGCTGCCAGTTCGTCACGCGCTCCTGTCGCTGAGCGGAGACCCGCGCGCGATCGTCAAAATCGTGTCGCATCAGCAGTCGCTCGGCCAGTGCCGCGCCTACCTGCAGGCAAATTTTCCGAATTGCGAGATCGAAGCGGTTGCGTCGAACGCGTTTGCGGCGGAGCGCGCGGCCCGCGACGCGTCGATCGCGGCGATCGCCTCGCGTGCGGCGGGAACCGCGTATGGACTGACCACGATTGCCGAAAATATCCAGGACCTCGCAACCAACACCACGCGGTTTCTCGTGATGGGTCCGCGGCCGGTCGAGCGCACCGGCGCGGACAAGACCACGGTGCTGTTCGCGGTTGCCGATAAAGTAGGCGCACTGTTCAAGGCGATCAGCCTGTTTGCACGCAACTCGATCAACATCTCGAAAATTGAATCACGTCCGCTGCGCTCGCGTCCGTGGGAATATATTTTCTTTGTCGATCTCGGCGGGCATAGCGAGGACCCCAAGCTCAAGCGCGCGCTCAAGGCGCTCGAACGCGAAGCCCTTTTTTCCAAGGTGCTGGGATCGTATCCTGAAGGCAGGTCGGCCGCCGGCTAGCGCGGCCGCTCAACTCCCTTGATCAAAGCTGACGATCTGGTTCTGCCGCCGGTTGCGGCGCTAAATCCCTACGAGCCCGGGAAGCCGATCGAGGAGCTGCAGCGCGAACTCGGAATCGGAGAGCCGGTCAAGCTCGCGTCGAACGAAAATCCTCTCGGCCCTTCGCCGCGCGCGGTCGCCGCGGTCAAAGCGGCGCTTGCGGAACTGAATCGCTACCCCGACGGAGGATGCTACGAGCTGCGCAAAAGAATCGCGCAGAAGCATCAAGTTGCGCCCGAGCAGATCTTCGCGGCAGGCGGCTCGGTCGAGGTGATCAACCTGCTCGCGTTCCTGTTTATCCGGCCCGGCTTGAACTCAGTCTTCTCTGAGCATGCTTTCGCGATCTATCCGCTGGCGACTCTGGCCGCGGGTGGAAGCTTCAAGGCTGCGCCGACCAGCGACGGCTACTCGCACGACCTCGACGCGATCGCCGACGCGATCGACGCGAACACGCGCATCGTATTTCTCGGCAATCCAAATAATCCCACCGGCACGATCTATCGCCGCGCCGAGTGGAAACGGTTCCTCGCGCGCGTGCCGGAGCACGTCGTGATCGTCGCCGACGAGGCCTACTTCGAGTTCGTGCGCGACCCCGAGTATCCGGATTCGCTCGAAGATCATGACGGGCGGCGGCTGATCGTCACGATGCGCACGTTCTCGAAAATTTTCGGGCTCGCGGGACTCCGCGTTGGCTACGCGGTTGCGCAGCCGGATATCGTCCGCCTGCTGAACAACGTCCGCCAGCCGTTCAACGTGACCTCGCTCGCGCAGGTCGCGGTGCTCGCCGCGATGGACGATACGGCGCACGTCGAGCGCACGCTCAAAGTCAACGCGCAGGGGATGGCCTATCTCGAAGGCGAGTTCCGCCGCCTCGGGCTCTCCTTCGTGCCGAGCCATGCGAATTTTTTCCTGACCGAGGTCGGCGACGGCCGCGCGGTGTACGACGCGCTTCTGCGCAAGGGCGTGATCGTGCGCCCGATGAACGGCTACGGCTATCCGCGCCATGTGAGAATCAGCGTCGGGCTGCCGGAGGAAAATCGCCGCCTGGTCGAAGCGCTCGAACAAGTAATCCCGCGCTAATTGCGCGATCCGATGGCGCAGCTATTCAAACAGATGACGATCGCGGGCGTCGGGCTTATCGGCGGATCGCTCGCGATGGTTGCGCGGCGCGAGGGTCTGGCCGGACGAATCGTGGGGCTCGGCCGCACGGAGGCGAACCTCGATGTCGCGCTCGAGCGCGGGATGCTCGACGCCGCCACCCGCGATCCGGCCGAGGCGGCGCGCGGCGCGGACCTGCTGATGCTCGCGGTGCCAATCCTCACGATGCGCGCGACGCTCGAACAGATGCTCCCGAATCTTGCGCCGAACGCCGTCATCACCGATGTCGGCAGCGTCAAGGGATGGGTGGTGCGCGAACTCGAGCCGCTGATTCCCGCCAGGATGGCGCTGGTCGCAGCGCATCCGGTGGCCGGAAAAGAAACCGTCGGCGCCGTTTCCGCCGATCCGGAACTGTTCCGCGGACGGCGCGTGATTATCACCCCCTCGGCGAAAAGCACCGCCGACGCGGTCGCGCGGGTCGAGGCGCTCTGGTCGGCGACCGGCGCGCGGGTCGAGAAGATGGATCCCGACCTGCACGACGCGATCCTCGCGCGCGCAAGCCATCTGCCGCAGATCGTCGCGAGTGCGCTGGGCGCGGCTCTCGCCGACGAGCGCGTGGGCGGGATGCTTGCGGCGGAGTTCGGGGCGAGTGGATTGCGCGACACGACGCGGCTTGCGGGATCGTCGTGGGAGATGTGGCGCGACATCTTTATCACCAATCGCGACGCGATCGTCGCCGCGCTCAAACTGTTCGGATCGACGGTCGATGAATTCCAGGAGCTGATCGAGACCGGCGATCTCGCCGCGCTCGAAAACATCTTCAACCGCGGCCGCGCGATGCGCGAGAAACTAAAGTGACGCGCGCGAAACCTATCGTCGCGATCGACGGACCGGTCGGCGCCGGCAAATCGACCGTCGCTCGGGAGTTGGCGCGAGAGCTGGGCTTCCGCTACCTGAACACCGGCGCGATGTACCGCGCGGTCGCGATTGCCGCGAGCGAGGCGGGAATCGATCCAGTCGGTCGCCGGACCTCGAAGCGCGCCTTGCGCCTGGGCTCGCCGCGATTCGGATTTCATTCGAGGGCGAGCGAATCCTGCTAAATGGCGCCGACGTGACCGGGCGCGTCACCGATCCGGCGATCAGCGATCTTGCCTCACGTCTGTCCGCCTTGGGCGCGGTGCGGGCTCGGATGCGCGAGTTGCAGCGCGCGGCCGGAAGCGAGGGCGGAGTAGTCATGGAAGGGCGCGATATCGGCACCGCGATCTTCCCCGACGCCGAGTTCAAGTTCTTTCTCGACGCCGACGTGGCAGTGCGCGCGCGCCGCCGGTACGAGGAACTCGCGGCCAAGGGTTCGCAGATAAGTTACGACCAGGTGCTCGATCAGTTGCGTGAGCGCGACGCGCGCGATTCGAGCCGCGCGCTCGCTCCGCTTAAGCGTGCGGATGATGCTATAGTGATTGACTCGACCGCGCTCGATATACCGGCGGTCATAAATGCGATAAAAGAACACATACTGGCCGCGGTCAACGCAGATAAGGGGTTGAAACGCAGCTAGTCCGGTTGTAAGTTTCGCAGCAGCTTCGAAGTTCCCGGAAGGTCCCACTACATGGAGAAAGTTTTGCCTGAAAAGCTCGGCGGAGGAGAAAATGATTTCGAGTCGCTGATGGAAGAGAGCCTGAAGGCTCCGCGTCCCGGTGATGTGCTCATCGGACGAGTCCTTCTCATAACCCGCGACTATGTCATCATCGATATCAACTACAAGTGCGAGGGCCAGGTCCCCGTCGCCGAATTCTATGACGCCAACGGAAATCCGACCGTCAAGGAAGGCGACGAGGTTGACGTTTACTTCGAGGGCACCGAGACCGAGAACGGCACGGTGATGCTCTCGCACGCGAAGGCCGAGAAATTCAAAGTCTGGCGCGAGCTCGACCGCGCCTTCCAGAGCGAGACGCCGGTCGAAGGCGTCGTGCTGGGCAAAGTCAAAGGGGGCCTCAAGGTCGATATCGGCGTGCCGGCATTCCTGCCCGGCTCGCACGTGGATATCCGTCCCGCGCGTAACCTCGATCGCTATGTGGGCCAGCGCGGGCGTTTTCAGATCCTCAAGTTCAATCGCGCGCGCGGCAACGTGGTCGTGTCGCGCCGCAGTGTGCTCGAACGCGAACGCTCTTCGCTCAAGGAGCAGACGCTCAAGGTTCTCGAAGAGGGCGTCATCCTCGAAGGCACCGTCAAGAACATCACCGATTACGGTGCATTCATCGATCTCGGCGGAATCGACGGCCTGCTCCATATCACCGACATGTCGTGGGGGCGCCTCGCTCACCCGTCGGAGGTTCTGAAGGTCGGCGAGAAGGTCAAGGTCGTCGTCCTCAAGTACGACGCGCAGCGCGAGCGCGTGTCGCTGGGGATGAAGCAGATCATGGCCGACCCGTGGAGCAAGGTGAACGAGCTTTATCCTCCGGGCACGCGGGTTCACGGCAAGGTCGTCAGCGTCACCGACTACGGCGCATTCGTCGAGCTCGAAAAAGGCGTCGAGGGACTGATTCACGTCTCCGAGATGAGCTGGAGCAAGCGCGCGGTTCATCCGTCGAAGGTCGTCAATCCGGGCGACGGAGTGGAAGTGCAGGTGCTCGGCGTCGATGAAGCCAACCGGCGCATCTCGCTCGGCCTCAAGCAGACCGAACCGAATCCGTGGGTCGCGCTGGCGGAGCAGCATCCGGTGGGCAGCCACGTCTCGGGCAAGGTCAAGTCGATCACCGACTTCGGCGCGTTTGTCGAGATCGAGCCGGGAATCGACGGACTGGTGCATATCTCGGACTTGTCGTGGACCAAGAAAATCCGGCATCCGAGCGAGATGGTGAAGAAGGGTGATGACGTCGAGGCGGTGGTGCTTGGAATCGACGCCGAGAACGAGCGCGTCAGCCTGGGCGTCAAGCAGCTTACGCCCGATCCGTGGAACACGATCGCGGAGCGTTATCCGCTCAACACCCGAATCCATGGCAAGGTCAGCTCGGTTGCGGATTTTGGCGTGTTCGTCGAGATCGAAGAGGGAATCGAAGGGCTGATCCACATCTCGCAGCTCTCCAACGAGCGCGTGGACAAGCCGTCGTCGCTGTTCAAGGTTGACGACCAGCTCGAAGCGCTGGTGGTTCAGCTCGATCCGAAGGAGCGGCGCATCGGGTTGTCGATCAAGGCGCTCAAGGCGCACGAGGAGCGCGAGGAGATGCAGGCGTATCTCAAGCGCGAGCATGAGAATGCGCGGTTCTCGATGGAGGATATCCTGAACGAGGAACTGCGCCTCGATCGCGATGACGGCGACCGCCGCGCCTCGCGCGGGCGCCGCGACCGCTAAACGCGCGACGGGAAAATTGCACCGCGACGGCCATGACCAAGCGCGCGATTATCGAAGAACTGCTCTCGCGGCATCATAGCTGCTCGCATCGGCAGTCCGAGACGATCGTCAACGCGATGTTCGACGCGATGGCGAATGTGCTGGCCGACGGCAAGCGAATTGAAGATTCGCGGCTTCGGCAGCTTCGGGGTCAAGGATCGCCGTGCGCGCCAGGGGCGCAATCCCAAGACCGGAGAAGTAGTGCCGGTGGACGCCAAGCGCATCCCGTTTTTCCGCGCGGGCAAGGAACTCCGCATCGAGGTTAATGGCTCGGACGACGCGGCGCGCTAAGGCCGCGAGCGCTCCCGCCGTCGCCGCCGGCCGGGATGCGCCTGTGGGCGCCTTGGCGTTACACCTACCTGCGTTCGGCGCCGGGCCGAAAGCCCGAATGCATCTTCTGCTTCGAGCGTCTGACCGCGGCCGAACGGCGCAAGCGGCTGGTGATGCTCGAGGCCGGGCGCTCGGTCGTGATGCTCAATCGTTATCCCTACAGCAATGGACACGTGATGATCGCGCCGCGCCGGCATGTCGCGTCGCCTGAGCTACTGACTCGCGACGAGCGGATCGAAATCGGAGAGCTCGTGGCGGAAGCGATCACTATCCTGCGCACGGAACTGAGGCCCTCTGGCATCAACGTGGGCGCCAATCTGGGGCGCAGCGCCGGCGCGGGATTCGCCGAGCACATGCATTGGCACGTGGTCCCGCGCTGGGACGGTGACAACAACTTCATGCCGGTGCTTGCCTCGACGCGCGTGCTGTCGCAGAGTCTCGAAGACAGCTACGCGCAACTGAGCCCGCTTTTCAAAGCGATCGAGGCTGGTTTATCCTGAACAGGGAAGGGCGCTCCGGGAATAATCGATGGACCAAACTCTGACCAATATCCGTACGCTCGGCGGCCTTCGTTCCGCCGGTTATGAAACGCTCCCGGTGCGCATGGAGATGCGCCGCAATCTGCTCGCGCGGCTGCGCGCGAAAGAGGGCATCCTGCCGGGGATCGTCGGCTACGAAGAGACGGTGGTGCCCGAGATCGAAAACGGGATCCTCGCGGGGCATCACATGATCTTCCTGGGCGAGCGCGGACAGGCGAAGTCGCGGATCATCCGCGCGCTGGTGAGCCTGCTCGACGAGTTCGTGCCAGCGGTGGCGGGATGCGAGATCGACGACGATCCGTTCGCGCCGATTTGCCGCCGATGCCGCCGACTAGCCGAGGAGAAAGGCGACGAGCTCGAGATTCATTGGATCGGCCGCGACCGCCGCTACGCCGAGAAGCTCGCGACGCCGGACGTCTCGGTTGCCGACCTGATCGGCGAGATCGATCCGATCAAGGTCGCCGAGGGGCGCTACCTCGCCGACGAGGAGACGATCCACTACGGCCTTATCCCGCGCACCAATCGCGGTATCTTCGCGATCAACGAGCTGCCCGACCTGACCGAGAAGGTGCAGGTCGGACTGTTCAACCTGATGGAAGAGAAAGACGTCCAGATCAAGGGCTACAAGATTCGCCTGCCGGTCGACGTGGTGTTCGTAGCGAGCGCGAACCCGGAGGATTACACCTCGCGCGGCAGGATTATCACGCCGCTCAAGGATCGTTTCGATATTCAGATTCGCACGCATTATCCCAAGAAGATCGAAGACGAAATCGCGATCATGGAGCAGGAGGCGCTCTACCCGCCGCGCCCCGGGATGGACGTGCGCGTTCCGCAATTCTTGAAGGACATTATCGCGCAGATCACCTTCGAGGCGCGCGGCTCGAACGAGATTAACCAGTCGTCGGGCGTATCGGTCCGCGTCACGATCAACAACTTCGAGTCGGTGCTCTCGAACGCGGAGAAGCGTTCGGTTATCAACGGCGAGAATGAGATCGTGCCGCGCATCTCGGATCTACATTCGCTCTACGCCTCGACCGCCGGAAAGATCGAGCTCGAATACGTGGGCGAGGACAAGAAGGAAGACGACCTGGTCGAGCGGCTGATAAATCGCGCGGTGCTCAAAGTTTTCGATCGCTACTTGAAGCTCGACGATCTGAAAAAGGTCAGCAGCTATTTCGAGCAGGGATGGGGCGTCGAGGTTTCCGATCGCGCGCCCTCGTCGGAATACATGGAGCCGCTGCGCGAAGTCACCGGCCTGCGCGAGGCGATCGCGGCGCTCGGCCCGTTCGAGACTCCGGGGCTGATGGCTGCCGCGAGCGAATTTATTTTCGAGGGTCTGCATCTGCATCAGAAATTAAACAAGGACCGCCAGGGCGGCCGCTTCGCGTATCATTCCTGATCCTGACGGATAAACAGGCGCGCGATGGTCAATACACGCTACACGCAGTGGGACGGCACTCAGAAGCTCAAGCTCGACGCCGACAAGGTGTTCGAGAAGCTCGCGGAGTACATGTCCTATACCGACGATGTCCGCCAGGCGATGGACTGGATGATGCGCCAGGGGATGGAGTTCGACGGCGTGCAGGTGATGGGACTCGAGGAGTTCATCGAGCAACTGCGCCAGGAGATGCGCCAGCGCTACCGCGATTTCAATCTCAAGAGCTCGCTGTCCGAGATGGAGCAGAAGCTCGAAGACATCCTGAACCGCGAGCGCAACACCCTTGATTCGCTGAAGGGGCAGAAGCCCGGCGTTGAGGACAAGCAGCGCGAGCTCTCGCGCACGCCGCGACGGCTCTCGGAAGCGATCCGAAAGCTCGAAGGCTACGACTTCGAAGATGCCCAGGCCAAAGCCGATTTCGACGAGCTGCTCGAAGAGTACGAAAATATCCGCGACCTCGAGAACTTCCGCGACCGCAATCAGCACATGTTCCACGGACAGAAGAGCCTCGGCTACCAGGAGTCGCTCGACCTGATGCGCGAGATGGAGCGGATGCGCCAGCTCGAACAGGACCTGATGTCCGGGAACTTCGAGACCATCTCGATGGAGGATCTACAGCAGATCCTCGGGCAGCAGGCGGCCAAGGATTTTCAGAATCTGAAACAGGTGATGGTGCTGCTGGCGGACTCGGGCTACGTGATGCCCAAGGGCGATCATTTTCAGCTCTCGCCCAAAGGCGTCCGGCGAATCGGCCAGCTCGCGCTGCGCGACATCTACCAGAACCTGCTGAAAGATCGCGGCGGCTCGCATATGACCGACCATCGCGGCGTCACCGAGATGCGTCCCGACGAGACCAAGCCCTACGCGTTCGGCGACCCGATGAATCTCGATCTGGTCGGCACCCTCAAGAAAGCGCTGGCGCGCAAGGCCGGCGTGCCGCTCGAGCTCGCGCCGAGCGACTTCGAGATTTACGAAAGCGATTTCGGCAGCACCTCATCGACGGTGCTGTGCCTTGATATGTCGTGGTCGATGAGCTGGGAGGGGCGGTTTGCGGCGGCGAAGAAAGTCGCGATGGCGATGGAGACGCTGATCCGCTCGAAGTTCCCGCGCGATTTCTTTTCGATCGTCGGTTTCTTCACCCGCGCGGTCGAGCTCAAGCTCAAGGACCTGCCCGAGGCGTCGTGGAACATGGGCGACCCGTTCACCAATCTGCAGGACGGGCTGCGCCTCGCGTCGGACCTGCTCGGGCGGCATCCGTCGCGCAACCAGCACATCATCGTGATCACCGACGGGCAGCCGACCGCGTATTTCCTGAACAAACGGCTCTATTGCGAATGGCCGCTCTCATTCGGCGGCATCAGCATGCGCGCCGCGCAGGAGACGCTAAAGGAAGTCGAGCGCATCACGCGCAAGGGCATCACCATCAACACCTTCATGCTCGACGATTCGCCGAGCCTGCGCGCCTTCGTCGAGAAGATGACGCAGATAAATCGCGGCCGCGCGCTCTACACCCGTCCCGATCATCTGGGCGAGTACATGCTGGTCGATTATCTCTCCAAGAAGCGCAAGCGTGCCTGAACCGCGCCGCGATCAGGCCGCCGCCGCCGTCGCGCCGGGCGTCATCCACGAGGGCGACGCGATCGCGGTGATGAGCGGATGGCCCGACGCGTCGATCGACGCGTGCATCACCGATCCTCCCTACAACATGAGCGGGCGCAAAGGCCTCAAGTGGGCGTTCAGTACGCACGTCACGATGGAGCAGCGGTGGGACCAGTTCACCCCGGAAGAGTACGTCGAGTTTACGCGGCGATGGCTCGCCGAGGTTTGCCGCGTGGTCCGTCCCAACGGAAACATCCTGGTGTTCGGAAGCTTCCACAACATCTACGTGATCGGATACGTCCTCGGACAGTTGCTCAATCGGCGCATCCTGCAGCAGATCACGTGGTTCAAGCCCAACGCGCAGCCGAACATCACCGGCAGGCTTCCGACCGAGAGCACCGAGTATGTGATTTGGGCGTGCAACAACACGCCCGAGCGCGCGAGTCACTGGAGCTTCGACTACGCGGTCTCCAAGGAGATCGGCGGCGGCAAGCAACTGCGTAACCTGTGGAATATTCCGTGCACGCCACGCTCCGAACGCGGTGCCGGCAAGCATCCGACGCAGAAGCCGCTCGAAATTGCTGAGAGGATCGTGCGGCTCTGGACGAAGCCGGGTGACACCGTGCTCGATTGCTTTCTCGGCACGGGGACGACGGCGGTGGCCGCCGAAAAGCTCGGACGGCGATGGATTGGGATCGAGCGCGACCCCGCGTATGCGGCGATCGCGCGCAGCCGTATCGCGGAATTATCGCGCGGGCGATGACGCCGCGCGGGGCGAAGGCTCTTCAGCGGCCGCGTGCGCGGCGTCGCTCTCGGGTAGCTGCCAGGTTCCGCCGATCTGCCTGAGCACGATCCGATTGGACTGATCTCCGGCCGCGCGGACGAGGCGCGAGAGTGGTTCGTCCATCGGCTCCTTCGAGAGCTTGAACGTCCCCCAATGAATCGGCAGCAGGTATTTTGCGCCGGTCTGCTGGAACATCGACCAGACCTGCTCGGGATTCGCATGATTGTAGATCCACGGGTCGTATGCGCCAATCGAAAACGCCGCGACCTCGGGCGGGTCGCTCGCCAGCGCCCCGAACACGTCGGTGTTCGCGCTGTCGCACGCCAGCAGCATCCGCACCCCGTTCTTTTCGAGCACGTAGCTGTTGAAGCCGTAATCTTCGCCGAACGGTGGCCAGCGCTTGCCCCAATGCTTCGCCGCCATCGCGCGCACGGTCAGCCCCTTGACCTCGGTTGATTCGCCCCACTTGAGCTCGCGCACGTCGGTGAAGCCGAGCGGCGCGATCAGCGCCGAACACTTGGCGCACGCGATCACCGTCGCGCTTTTCGGAAGCGTCTTGAGCGACGGAATATCCAGATGATCCATGTGCGCGTGCGTGATCAGGATGACGTCGAGGTTCTGCAGATCAGCCGGCGCAAGCGGCGGCGGAGTCACGCGGCGCGGCCCGATCGTGAAGATCGAATCGAATGCGAGTCCGACCCGGTCGAACAGCGACGGATCGGTCAGCACGCGCACGCCCAGGTAGTTCATCAACAGCGTCGCGTGGCCGAGGTTCGCGATGGTGAGAGCGCTGTCCGGCCATGCGGCGGGATTCGGATGGCCGACAGATTCGTCCGCGGCGGGTTCCATCGCACCAGCGTACGATCGTGCGCCCGCGTACGCCAGTGCGAGCGCGGTTGCGGCGCCGAAGATCCACAGCGCCGCCGATCGGCGCTTCATTCGGGAACCGCCAGTGATTTTCAATTGAGCGGCTTGAAGCAGGGGAGCTTTTTGACCAGCACGTATCCGTAGGTGCGCCCGTGCCATTGGAATTTGCCGATAGGCGGCCCGAACACTTCAGTCACGGTCGTTTCCTGATCGCTGTCGGCGATGGTTTCCGTATCTTCGGGCGCGTAGGCGAGGTACTTCGGATCGCCGCCGCGTTTGAGCTGGCTCTTGAGCTCCGGCGAAAATTGCAGCTTGGCGATTCCGGGCTTGGGCTGCCATCCGTCGGCCGGCGCCATCTTCTGTTGCACGATCGCCCACTTCATTCCGTCGTCGGAATTGATCAGCCGCCACTGTCGCGCCTCGATATCGCCGTCCGCGTTCTTGCGAACTTCCTCGACTCCGGGCGGAGTTTGCACCAGCGTGTCGCATCGCTCGCCCTGCTCATCTTCCGGTCCGGCGGTATTGCGGTCAGGCCCCTTGGCAACTTGAATTCCGGCGTATTCGCCGAGGCTCAACGCCGCAGGCGCAACAGTGGTGAGCCCGAGAGCACATCCTGCAAGCGCGCTCAGCCCTGCGCACAAAAACGCCAGCGGCAGAGCCCGCGCGCAGGCCGGCAATTTCGACCATCGCGAACCCATCACGGCTTGTCAGCGATCACGAGCGAGGAAGTGAAGGGCGGGCTCGGCAGATCCTGGCGGCGCGCGCCGCTGAACCCGGCGTCGCCGAGCCATCCGGCGATCTCCTCGAACGAATAGTCGCGGCCTCGCGTCGCGAGCAACAGGTAGAGCGAGAATATCGCGCCGGTGCGCGGACTGATCAGTTCGCGGTTCATCACGTGATCCTTGATCACAATGGTGCCACCTCGGGCGAGCGATCGAAAGCACTTGCGCATCAGTTCCGAGCTGGCCTGTGCGGTCTCGCTGTGAACGATGTTGGAAACGAAAATCGCATCGACCGGGCCGGGCAGTTCATCTGTGAGATAGTCTACCGTGCGCAGCGTGATTCGCTTGGCGGTCTCCGCTTCGCGCTCGGCGAGGATCTTCCGCGCAACTTCAAGTGTTGCTTTAAGATCCCAGATCTCGCCCGACGCCGCCGGATATTTGCGCAAGAGCGCGGCCAGATAGGTTCCCGGGCCCCCGCCCAGGTCCGCGATCGTGCGCGCGCCGTGCAGATCCAGATGCTCCGCCACCCACTGCGCGTCGCCGCGCGCGCGAACGAGGCTGTCCATCGCGCGGATGAAGCGTTCGGTCTCAGCAGGATCGCCCTGGAACATGTCGGGCGTGCGGGCGGGGCGGCCGCTTCGTACCGCGTCTTCGAGCGAGGACCACAGCGGGAAGATCGCCTCGTCGAACAGGATTAGCCCGCCGAGATATTCCGGCGACGCTTTGACAAGGAAGCGGCGCGCGGTCGCCTCAAGCTGGTAGCGGCCTTCTTTGAGCTCGAGCAGGCCGAGCGCCGCGATCGCGTTGGCCAGGATTTCTCCCGCACGCGGATCGGCACCGAGGATGCGCGCGAGATCGGCGGCGGAGGCGGGGTGATGCGTCAGCGCCTCGAAGATTCCGAGTTTTAGCGCGACCTGGATCGCGCGCGCCTCGGCGTGCGCACCCGCCATCGCTGCAAGCTCGGCAAATTCCATCTCGGTTGGATCTTTCGTTCAGCGCACGAAATCCTGGGTGACGTAAATCGTCCCGTCGGCGGAATGCGCCACCCCGACTCCGGTTTCAGAGAACCGGTCCGAGAGCATCGCGGCGCGATGTTCCGGGCTGCTCATCCACGCGGCGACCGCGTGCGCGGCCAAGTCGTTCAGCTCGCGGTAGTCGTCGGAATAAATATTTTCGCCAGCCGTCTGGTAGGCAATGCCCTCGCCGGCGATCCGCTGCGCGGGGCCGATTCCCTCTGGACTCTGATGCGACAGGTAGTGGCGCAGCGCCATGTCGTAGCTGTGGCCGCGTGCGACCACCGCCAGGCGCGCGGAGAATTTCAGTGCCGGAACTCCGGCATGCGCGCGTTCCAGATTCACTCGCGAGAGAATTTGCGCTTCCTGCTCGCTGGTTTGCGCCACCTGCTCGGGCGATCGCTGCACAGTCCGGAAAATATAAACTCGCACAATCGCCGCGCTGACCAGCGAAACCATCAGAACGCCCACGCCCGCCCGGATCGCGCGGCGGCGCCGAACAATCAGCGGCGTCGGCATCCGGATCACCTTGGCGGGACCGCGATTTGCGCGATGCGTCGTCGATCGTCTGCTGGCGGAGCGTCCGTTCATGGTGCCGCTCATGTGAATCCGGCTATGCTCTGGTCGATCTCTTCGCGGCCGGTCGGGCCGATAGAGCCCTTGCTATCGCGCGTCGATGAAGTTGTCAACGAAAATCCTGCTTGCATCAGTGCTGCCGGTGCTGATCGCCTTGTTTCCCGGATCGCGTGTGCTCGCCGCGCAGCCCACCGCCGCGCCCGATGCGTTGCCGGCAGGCGCGCTGACGCACAGCGCGAGCCTTTATCTGCGCGACGCGGCGTCGGACAAAATTCGATGGCAACCGTGGAGCGACGCGTCGTTCGCGCTCGCGCGCAAGCTCGATCGTCCGGTCATGATCGATATCGGCGCCGTGTGGTGCCATTGGTGCCACGTGATGGACAATACGACCTACGCCAATCCGGAGGTCGCGCGAATCCTGAACGCGCAGTTCGTTCCGATCAAGGTGGATAGCGACGAGCGCCCCGACGTCGATTCCTATTATCAGGCTGCCGCGGCGAACCTGACCGGCGCGGGTGGATGGCCGCTGGTCTGCTTCGTTACGCCCGACGGAGCGCTGATGTACGCGACGGGATACCTGCCCGCCGCGGCCAAGGCCGGAGACCGCGGAGCGTCGGCCGCGATGATTCCGCTCCTGCGGCGTATCGCGACGGCATGGGCGAGCGATCAGCACGAGCTCAGCGGGCAGGCGAATGCGCTCGCGATGAAGCTCGCCGCCGAAGCACATCCGCCGCCTTCGGGTTCAAGCGCAGATTCGCGCGCGCTGCAAGCGCAGATTCTCGCGGCCCTGAAAGCGGCGTACGATCCGCAAGCCGGAGGTTTCGGCAGCGGCGCGGGGCCGCGCTTTTACGACTTCCCGGCGATTCGCCTGGCGCTCGCCTACGGATTTTTCGGACATCCGGAGTACCAGCGGATCGCGGTCGATTCGCTGGTCAAGATTTCGCGCGGGGGCGTGTTCGATCAACTGGGCGGCGGATTTCATCGCTACTCGACCGACCCGCGATGGCGCGTGCCGCACTTCGAGAAGATGTCGTACGACCAGGCGATGGCGCTCACGGCTTACTGCGACGCGTATCAGCTCACGCGCGATCCGCGGCTGCTCGCGGTGATCGAACGGACGCTCGCGTATGTCGGCGGCACGCTGCTCGATCCGCGCGGGCACGGTTTCTATGCGCATCAGGACGCGGATTCTTTCAAGGGCGATGACGGCAGCTACTACACCTGGACGATCGACGAAGTGAAGCGCGCGCTCCCCGCCGAACAGGCGCGCGCGGCGATTCTTTTCTATGGAATGGATGCGCCGTCGCCTCCGCGCGCTCCCGACGGGCGTATCGTTTTGGCGCAAGCGCTCACGGCCGGACAGCTTGGGGATGCATTGAAAATTTCTGCGGTCGATGCGCGGACGATCATCTCGAACGCGAATCGCGGCCTGCTCGCGGTGCGCAGCCGTCGCCGCACCCCGCCGGTCGATGAGGCGGTGATGACGGATCGCAACGCGCTGATGGCGTCGGCATTCATAGCGGTATCGGCCGCGACCGGCGATGCGCGCTATGAGAAGACCGCGCTCGCGACGCTCGACTTCATCCTCGAGCATCTGCGCGCGCCCGGCGGCGGCTTCTATCACGAATGGTCGATGGGCCGCGCGGCGGTTCCGGGAATCGCCGCCGACCAGATCTATCTCGCGTCGGCGCTGCTCGACGCCTTCGAGGCGACGGGCGATCAGAAATACCTGGCCCAAGCGCGCGCGCTCGGAGATCTGATCTTCACGAAATTTCGCGACCCCGCCTCCGGACTCGTCAGGAATCAGAGCACGGAGCCCAAAGACAACGTGCTCGCGATGTCCGCGTCGAGCGCGCAGGTCATGTACGACTCGCCGATGCCGTCGGTGCAGGGACAGGCCGCGATCGTGATGCGCACGCTCGGCGAGATAACCTCTGATGCGCGCTACCAGAAGCAGGCCGACGAATTGCTCGCTCCGGCTGCTGCTCTCGCCGGCGGTGGCGCGGATTCCTCGCTTGGCACAGTCGGTCTCGCGCTCGAAGCGGAGGCTGATGGCGGCGCGACAATCGCGATCGTCGGCGCGTCCGACGATGCGAAAACCGCGGCGCTACTCGCGGCCGCGTTCGCCGCGTATCGCCCCGCGAAGGTCGTGGTCCGCGTCGATCCGGCGCGCGCGAAATCAGGCGCGATGCCGATGGCGGCGCAGGCGATGTACGCCGCGGCCGCCAGCCACGACGCTCCACTCGCTTTCGTCTGCGCCGGCACCGCTTGCGCAAGGCCGGTCTCGGACCCGAATGCGCTCGCGCATCTGATCGCGACCTTCATGACCAGCGGCGCGTCGCGCGGCCTCGGCCTTCAGCGTCCGCCCAAATAGCAAAAGCTCCCGTCCGGCGCGACCGAGAGCGTCGGGGTCGCGACAAAGTGGCGAGCAGGCGCGTCGATCTCGAACGCGGCGTCGTGGAGCGGAGCAAAATCCACTTCGTGAATCGAGCCGCTCGGGTCCGCGAAAAAGACTCCCTGGTCGCCGGCCGAATCCTGCGCCGGAAAGATCGTCGCCGCGCCCACCGCGGCAACCGGATCGCCGAAGCTCGCAAGCTCGCCGGGCGCCGACGCGGTCTCGCGCGCGGTCGCGACGACTCGAATCCGTCCGTGCTGGTCAAGCCGCAAAATCATCTCGCGTGATCGGCTCGCGCCGCGCAGCGCGATCGATCCGTCCGGCGCCATCCCGGGCCGTCCCTGTCCGATGTAGATGATCGCGCCGCCGGGGCTCGCGGAGCCGCGCTCGAGCGCGAGGCGGGTCCGGCGATGTTCGAAAACGTAGACCGAGTTTTCGCCGGGGCCGTCGTCAGCGAAAACGACTTCTCCGTGCGCGCCCGCCAGGGCGGGCAGACCGAGCACGGCGTACCGTTTGCCGCCAGGAGCGGATTCGCCTTCGACCGCGATCTCGGAAATTGTGCGCGCGGGTGCGATTTCGACGATCGCCAGCGGATCGTCATGCCACCATAGCGCGCCAGGCGATACTCCGCCGCCGTGCAGGTAGGCGTTGGCTACGATCGTCGCCCCGTCGGCCGCGAGTTGCAGGCTGCCGAATGAAAATCTTGCGATCCGATGGCCTCGATCCGTCTTGTCGCCGGTGCGCGCGACGCATCGCAGCTCGCCCTCGCGATAGACGAAGACCGCGTCAACTCCCGGCTTGACCGGCGTGGCAAACGCGATCGCGCCGTCGGCGTTCGCGACCGGCGACGGATCCTCGACGAAGCGCGGAACGCATCCGGGCGATACCGCCGCATGTTCCAGCGCCCGCGTAACTTGAACGCCGCCATGCGCGCCAGGATTCGCGACGAAGATGTCCCACGACTCATGCTGCCGGGCATCGATAATGTCCGCGCCGAACAACACCCGTCCGCCGATCAGCTGATAAGGAACCCCGAACTCGCTGATCGTCCCGCCGGGAGCGGGATCGCCCACGCGGAGAATCGGAACCGCGCTGCCTCCCGGGCGGCTCGCGTACAAAACCGCGACCTGGTCCATCGCAAGCTCGGCGCCGCCCGCGCCCAGGGTTAACGATACGGCCTGCGCGAGGCCGGTGAGAGAAATGATCGAGAGGATGATCGCGACGACGAGGATTGCCGAAGCCTTGGCTCTCATAACTGCTCCTTCGAGAAGCCGGGCGTTGAAATCATGCGCGGCGGAAGATCGGGGATCGCGCGCAAAGCTGAACGCGCGATCCCCGCGAAATCACGGCGCGGCTTTCACCATCGACTGGGTGGTGAAGAAGTCGCGGTCCACCGCGCCCATGTTGATGTACCAGCATTCGCGCTCGGGCGTGCTCAGGCCCGGCAGGTAGCACATGGTCGCGAAACCGCTTTGCACGTCGGTCGAGACGGCGCCGACCTCGAACTCGCGCTTGAACGGATAGATCGCGACGCGCGCGTCAGGAACCGGACGATCGCGATAGGTCATCCACCAGATGTGGTTGTACCAGAGCTGTCCTTTCTGATCGTATTCGTCGATGTACGGTTCGAACCACGCTTCCGAGTCCATGTAGACGAGCGTCTTCGATTGCAGCGCGCCGGCGATCCGGTCCCGCCGCGGAGTCGCTTCGACCACGTAGATGTGGCGCATCTCCCACGCTTCGGGACACGCGCTCGCGCCTGCGTCGGTCGAGCATCGGATCTCTGGGGCATGCTCGGCATGCACGACGCCGAGCATCTCGCGGTCGCCCAGGAAGCGGTAGTTGTATTCCTCGGTCTTGGCGTTGAAGCCCGAGTAGTGATCGGGATTCCATGCGGTCGGACCGCTGGCGGTGCTCATGATCGATTCGTTGTCGCGGCGCACGCGGCGTGAGCCTGGAGTCCACGACCAATCGTCGTCGCCGCGATTAGGATCGGCGTAGCGATAGCGGATGAACCCGTCGCCGCGATCAGTCGCCGGCGCCATCACCGGGTAGAGTCCGAACAGCCACAGCCGCCCGGTCGCCTTGAAGTCGGGATCGGTTGGCATCGGCTCGACCTCGACGCGGCCAACCAAATCGTAACCGGCGTAATGGCCAATCTGGTAATACTGGATCGGCGAAAAAGATTTGTTGTGTCCGCCGTAAACGCTGTCGCAATCGTAGAAACGCAGATCGTAGTCGTCGGTCAGAAGCGGGCGGAACACGTTGTTCCACATAATCTTTGTCGCCACGTACGGATCATTCGGATCGATCAGCGGAAACGGCTGCCCCGCCACGTATCCGACCAGCGAGCGATTGTCGTGGCTCAGCCTGACCTGCGATGAGTACTTTTCGGTCGCGTCTTTGTAGGGCGGCGGCCAATCGATCCGGTCGCCCGGAATGATCTTCATCGACATCCCGTTTTGCACTTTGTAATAGACCCCGGGCGAGACCAGGTCTTTTACTTTCGCGGCATTGTCGGTCGTGATCACGTCACCTGGCTTCACTTGCGCAACCGCGTTCGTAGACGCGGCGAGCATGGTGAGCACCGCGATCGCGGCGATCGTTGCAAATCCAGCGGTGGCGCGCAGAAGCTGCGCGAGCATTCGTCTCCCTGCATATGCAAGGCGCATAAAAACCTCCTCCTTGGCGGAAGTCGTTGCGAGTAAGCAAACTCGCGGCCAATGCGAGGCGCTCGAAGAAATCGAGGATACGCGCGGATCGTGACGCTCCGAGCAAATTATTTTCTGCGCAGGATGCGAGCGACACCGCGTGTGGATTGCGCCGCGTCCGCGCGCAGCTGATTTGCGGCCGATCGAAAATCGCCGCGCCAGTGCGGCTTTGCGCATGATCGCGAGGGCGATCGCTAATGCCACGGCTCAGGAAATTACGCGCGGACTTATAGTTGCAAAATGCAACTGATGTTTCGCAAAAAGTTCTTCGCGAGGTGCAATAAAAAACGGGCGGCCATCTCCGGCCGCCCGCCTTGCAAAGTTCAGGTCGAAAATTCGGTCACGGGATCAACACCAGCTTGCCGACCGACCCGCGCGATTCCATGAAGCGATGCGCATCCGCCGCCTGCGCGAGCGCAAAGCTGCGCCCGACCAGCAGCCGGAGTTTCTTCTGCTCGATCAGCTTGAACGACTCGTCGATTCCGCGCCGCATCACCGCGGGTTCGGCTTGCGCGGTGTACAAGATAAATCCGCTCACCTTCTGCGATTTCGGGAACAGCCGGAACAGGTTGAGCGGCTGCGGAACTCCGCCCGAGCGCCCGTACAGAATCAGATGCCCGAACGGCGCCAGGCAGGCGAGGCCTTGATCCAGCGTCGAGCCCACAGCGTCGAGCACCAGGTCGATACCGCGGCCGCCGGTCAACCGCAGCGCCTCGGCGGCGAAATCTCCGCTCGAGTAATTGATCACCTCGTCAGCGCCGTACTCTTTTGCGAGCGCCGCCTTGGATTCGCTCGACACCGTGCCGATCACGCGTGCTCCCGCGGCCTTCGCGATTTGCACCGCCACAATTCCGACTCCGCCCGCTGCGGAATGCACCAGCACCGTCTGCCCGGGCGCGGTGTGATGCGCGGTATGCAGCATGTGCCACGCGGTGAGCACCTGGATCGGGAAGGCGGCACCTTGCTCGAAGCTGAGGCCGGCGGGCAGCGGGATCACCTGGGTGGCGGGCGCGAGCGCGTACTCGGCGTAGGATTTTGAGCCAATAAACGCGACGCGCGTACCGGGCTTGAACCCCTGCACGTCCGGACCAACCGCCTCGATCTCGCCCGCGCCTTCGAGGCCCGGAGTATCAGGCAGCTTCGGCTCCATCACGTACTGTCCCTGGCGAAACAGCGTGTCGGCGAAATTGATTCCGGCGGCGCGCACCCTTATTAGCACGGTGCCGGGCTTGGTTTCGGGCTTGGGCAGCTCGCCGAGATGCATGACCTCGGGGCCGCCGAGTTTGTCGAAGATGATTGCCTTCATGATGGTCTCCTGTGCGGCGCGCAAACGGTACCCGCGCCGCCGCATATCGCCCATCTAGCGAACAGAGTTTCAAAGTGCAACTATACAGGCGTCGGTCTCGCGGCATTGGGGATGCCGCCGGGCGGATACGGTACCGCTCGGGGGAGCGAATACATTCGATGCGATGGCGTTCGGTCGGTGAAGTCAACTGCTCGGTGGCGCGCACGCTTTCCGTGATCGGCGAGCGCTGGACGATGCTTATCCTGCGCGAAGCGTTCATGGGGCGCCATCGCTTCGACGATTTCCAGCGCAACATCGGAATCGCGCGCAATATCCTCGCGACCCGCCTGCGCGCGCTGGTCAAAGATGGAATCCTTGAGCGCTCCCGCGCCGACGGTGAGCATGCGCGCGTCGAGTATCGCCTGACCAGAAAAGGGATGGAGCTGTATCCGGTGATGGTCGCGATGCTGAAGTGGGGCGACGCGTGGCTGTGGCCCGCCGGCGATAACCGTCCGCCGCTCCAACTGGTGCATCGCGGCTGCGGCGCGAAGGCGATGCCGTCGCTGGTATGCCCGCATTGCGGAGACCCTGTAGGCGCGCGCGACATGATTGCGGTCACGCGTCGCGCGGCGCATCCTGCCCGCCGCACCGACCGGATCGAGCGCCGTCGCGCCTCGCGCTAAACTAAAGCGCCTCGATGATCGATCTCGTTATATTCGACGCCGACGGCGTCCTGTTCGATTCCGACGCGTCGAATGTCGCCTACTACAATGCGATCTATGCGCAGATGGACGAGCCGCCGCTCGACGCTGACGAGGCGGCCAAGGCGATCTCCTACGCGACCGAGCAGGTCTTCGCGCTGCGCACGCGCGGCGACGAAGCCAAGCTCCGCAGGATGAAGGAGATCGCGCGGACGCTGGATTCGGCGCCGTTCCTGAAGCTGCTCCGTCCGCCGTTCGAGCTCCGTCCGTTCATGCTCGAGCTGCGCCGCCGCTTCCGGCTGGGGCTTGCGACCAATCGCTCGGGCACGGTTCCGGCGCTGGTCGAGCATCTTGACCTGGCTGATCTCTTCGACGCGATCGCCTGCGCTCGCGACCGCGTGCGGCCCAAACCTGCACCCGACATCCTGAACCTGTGCATCGAACGCGCAGGAGTGCCGCGCGAGCGCGCGATATACGTCGGCGACAGCCCGATCGATCGCGTCGCGGCGCTGGAGGCGGGGGTGCATTTCATCGCGGTAGGACCGCGCGTCGAGCACGACCGCCGCATCGCAAGCATCGCGGACCTGCCCTCTGCACTCGATCGTATGTTGGTCAAGCTGACTGCGCCCTGAGCGCGCGCAACTCATCGGTGCGCCCATAGGAAGGGTCTGCTCTTGCGGCTGGCGAGATTCCTCGCGACATCTGCCCCGCAACATGAAGCACACGAAGCTATACGCGCTGTCTGATCGCGCTCGGAGTGACACCGTTCTCCGAATTCTGTGCGACTTCCCGAAGTTGTTGTCATTCCGAGCGCGAATACACAACGCGTGTCGCGTCATGCGTAGCGCGACGAGTGACGAGCAGCGCGAAAAATCTCGCCCTCGGCACGGGCACACGCTTTGGTGATGCTCACGCCGCGAGCTTCGAGGTGGCGCCTTCGACGACCGTTCCCGCGAAGAAATCCGGATTCGCTGCCAGATGCATCCGTGCGGGGTAGGTGAAGACGAAATCGCGATAGTCGGCGTCGGTCAGGATTCCCTTGTCCACCAATTGATGGCTTTCGAGCAGAACGCTCGCGATATCGGGAACGTCCCAATGCCCGATATCGGAGCTGAAGATCGGTTGCAGGCGCGTGCGCTTGGGATTGGCGCGCGCGTCGAGCGCGCGGAACACGCTCGGATCGTCGGCCTCGCATCCGAAGAAAAATTTGCCGAACATCCGAGCGAAGTCCGCCTCGTCGCGAACTCCCGTCGCCGCCCATTCGTCGCGATCGGCGGCGCGATCATGGCGCGCGATACCTTCGTCGTACGCGCGGCTCATCCCGGCCGCGGTCGAAGCGTCAACGAAAGCCGCTCCGCCATATTCGCGCAGAAGGCCGTGCAGCTTTGGCCGATCCAGCAGTGCGGGGTCATAATTCTTGAGCCCTTCGAGATTGCGCTTTTCCCAATGCTCTTCGAGCGAGTGCAGCAAATCGACCGCCCATCCCGCTCCGCATTCCAGGAATCCAAACGCCAGATCAGGAAAACGCGCGGGAACTCCGCCGAAGATAAGCGAGCGGCACAGTTCGCCCTGCTGATACGAATGGCCCCCGATATGATTGAACATGTAGTTCGACGGTGAGCGGCGCCCGAGCGGCAGGTAGCGCAGTCCTACGCCGCCGTGAGAAGTGACGGCGATGCGCAGCTCGGTGAATTTGCGCCACACCGGATCGTAGTCGTGGAAGCTGTCGAGTCCGTAGTTGTCGAAGTACGCGGCGTTCGGAAACGCGTCGGGCGCCTTTTCATCCAGGACGGGAATCGGGCGCGCGACTCCGGGCGGAATCATCGCGACCTTGAGCCCGAGCCGCGACGCATACTCCAACTCCGCAATCGCCTCGGCGGGCGTATGCATCGGAATCGCGGCGGCGGGCACCAGCCGATCGCGGTAGGCGCCGCAGATCTCCGCGTTCATCGTGTTGAGCGCGCGGCATGCCGCCCGCCGCACGTCGGCGTCGTGGATCGTCGGGAGCGCCAGCCCAAGCGTCGGGTACATCACGGCGAAATCGATTCCGATTTCTTCGAGCCGGTCATGCAGCAGCCGCGGCGCCATCACGGTCGCGAGGTCGTAAGCGTTGTTGCCGATTCCCCACCATGCGCCGCGCATGTCGCCCGAGTCGCGACTCCCGCGCGAACCGGTAGGATGCTCGCGCAGCTCGGCGCGATAGCGATCCGCCATCTGCGCACCGCCGATTTTGGTCAGGTAATGATGAAACAATGGCTGCGGCTCGATCAGATGTCCGTCCGCGTCGATTACCGGATGGTCGAGTTTCGCCCGCAGCGCTTTTACGCTTCGAGATTTGTCCGATTCCATGGGCCGCACACTCCTGAGGACCGGCGACAGAGCCCCTCGCCGCAATGAGCGACCGCTAGCGCGCGCTATCTCGCGCTGTCAAGGGCGAGTCTTGCGCCCAGAGATACTCAGATCGGGCGATTCGGGCGCGGGCTGGTCTGCGTCGGGTTGTCGCCGTCCACAATTCCGCTCCTGCGCGCGCATCGCAGATGCATCGGCGGCGTGCCCGTTACCTGCGCTCCGAAGCCGAGCATCAGATGGCATTGGGGACAGTGCTCTGACGCGAGCCTCCTGATTGACAGGCAGGCCGGATGCCCGCACGAGCCCCGGCATGGGCCAGCAGGTTCGCCGGGAGTTGCGATAGTCAGAATTTCCATTGCCCGGTACCTCCACGAAAAGATCGAATCGTGGCGAGCAGGATCGTCGGTGCCGCGATTTAGGCCGCGCTCCAAAGCGCGGGCCTGTGGGTCATATGACGTATCTGGCGCAACTGTCGTTTCCACCCCACCAAACTGTATTGCTTTATACCATTAGGAGCAAATAGTAGCCAGAGGACGAAAATCTGTGTCCGCGCTGCCACAAACTGCTCATCGGAACCTCGGCGAGGGCGACCTTCGCACGCGGAGCCGGCGTCGGCGGACGCGCGTTGACCCTCACGGCGCTAACTGGTACGCCCATTACAGGGTTGTTGAAAGAGCCGCGGACCTACAAATCGTGCCGGACGCCTTGAGAAACAGGCGTCGCGCGCCCTCAGCGCCGGGAGGTGACCCATGAACCGCGCGCTAATTCTCACGATCGCAATCACTTCGTTGATCGTCGGCGTCCAGTCGGCTTTCGCGGGCGAAATGAAGCCGGAACCGGCGGTCCAGCGGGCCAAGCCCGGCGATCACATCACGGCGAAAAATGCAGCCAAGGTCGCCGACCTGGTTAGTCCCGGCAACTATGTGCTCGTGCGCCAGGGGATGGAAATGAATATCGTCCCGACTAAGGAATACAACTGGCCGGCTCCGTTCTGGAGCTCGACTGAGCAATATTCTCCGCAGGTGAAGCTCGGACCCAATGGCGAGTTGACTAACTATCTGGCGGGACTGCCGTTTCCGATGATCGATGCGAACGATCCGAATGTCGCACAGAAGATCATGTGGAACTTCCAGTTCGGTCCCTCGTACACCGACGATCTCGACGCGCAGGATGCCTCGATCGCGAACTACGCCCCGGATGGTTCGGGAGAGCCGTGGGCGGTTTATCCGATTGGGCACATAGCCGTTTATCGCAATGCCGGGCGCGAGGAAGTAGCCCCGGCGCCTACTGACCATGACGGCGATACTGGGATCATGGAACGAATCGCGCTCGGACCGATTATGGTTCCGATCGAGCCGCCGTTCTGGCAATCGCCCTGGACCTCGATCGTGCGGTATCGTTACTCGAGTCCGAAGAGGTCGGATCTGGCCTGGTCGTCAATGGGCGGTAACGACTACTGGCCGGGGCCATACCTCATGCCGGACTATCTAATGGAGAATTCGTTCTTCGGCAATCTGGATATGGACTCGTTATTCGGCTTTGCCGGAAAATTCCAGAATTTTGATTTCAAGTTCCTGGGCGAGCGAGAGATGCTGGCGGTGGTGCACGCAAAGGATCTTCCCGCCAAGTCGTGCCAGGCCGACGGCGGCCGCACGATTTGTCCCGAGAATTGGGAGCTGCGCCATGTGTACGTTATCGAAGCCGACGCGCGCAGGCCCAGCCGGTTTGGCGATATTCCTCCGATCGCCAAAAGGATCTTGTACATCGATTCCGAAGGATGGTTTATCACCGCGTCGGACCAATATGACCATGGCGGCCAGCTATGGAAGACGCTTGTAGTCTTCAACACGGTACGCGGCCGCGAATACCCGAACTCGAAGGCGGCGGTCTATTCGTTCGATCGGCTGTTTCAGACCGCGATGGTCGATGAAGACGTGCAAAGTGGCTATTCGACTATACTGTTCACACCCAATCCCGAGCGGCCGCAGCACGATACGTGGTTCATCAACCAGGGCATAATCTCGCAGCGCTGGATCGTCCCGCAGCGTTTCACTACGCATCGGGAATATTTCTATTGAGGGTGAGTTGGCGTGGGCGGAGCGCACCCTGATGGATGAAAATCGGATGGCGTCGCGCGGAGGTGCTTCTCAGGCAATCGACCTAACCCCTGTCCCCTTCCCGCACGGGAAGGGGAACACCGGTCGCAAGGGCTGGAGTGGTCTGGCAAATTCCCGCCGTCACTAGCGACGCTTCGGTGCCAGGGTTGTCATCGAGGTTCGGTTTCTGACTCCCCTTCCCGTGCGGGAAGGGGTCGGGGGTTAGGTCGGTCTTCTTGGCTCTGCTCTGCAACCAGGTTCATTTTCCCGTATTGCCTGATAGGTGCAGTGATTTTCTCGAGAGGTGCGCCCGGACGCGCGGCGCTTTCAGCCCATGACGACGTTGCCCAGGAACTCGCGCGTGCGATCGAGATGGCGCTTCAGATACGCGCGCATCAGGCGCGCGACCGCGTCGTCGAGACGGCCGAGTGCGAGCGCCCCGGCGAACTCCGAGATGGCCGCTTCCATCGCGCGATGATCTGGCGGGTCCATTTTCGCGGCCTTTAGTCCGCGACCGATCGCCTTTTTCAAATCGCCGAGGCCGCGACCGAGATGCTTTGGCGCCAGGCGCGCGAGCGCCGTGAGCGTCGCGCGCAGGTCCTTCAGCTCGGCGGCGTTGTAGTCGGCCTCGCGATCGTAGACCGCCGCCGCCCGCGCGAGCATCGCCACCACGTACGCCGCTTGTCCCTGTGCATAGGGAGAAGTCAATTCGGGCATCAGGATTCCGCCCACGGTTCCCTGCAGGCTCGTCAGCAATTCCTTGATCGTTGGTCGAAGCATCGCGCTCGCAATCCCCTAGATGAGCTTCAGTTGCAGCGCCAGGTCGTCGCACAGCGGCGCGAGCAGTTGTTCCAGAAACGGCATCTGCGCGTCGGCGGTGCGGCCTTGGGTGAAGTCGCACACGCCGGTCAGGCAGATCGTCGCCATCTTGGCGTTGCCGAGCACCTGGTAGAAGAACAGCCGCGCGCGATCGACACTGCGGCCGGTCTTTTCCTCGTACAGGCGATAGAACGCCTCGCGCTCCATCAGTCCGGCGGCAACTTCGCCGCGTCCCCAGAACATCATCGACGCCCACGCGAGGTCTTCCATCGGATCGCCGAGATGCGTCATCTCCCAATCCAGCATCGCGAGCATCCCGCTGTCGTCGTAGAGATAATTTCCTGAACGATAGTCGCCGTGCACGATCACGACCCGATCGGTGACGACCGGGTTGGCGGCGAGCCACGCGAACGCCGCGTCGAGGATCGGATAATGCTCGCCCATCCGGTCGCGGTCGTAGATTTCGCGCCAATGCGCGGTCTGGGCGCGTGCGGAATCGGCCAGGTCTATAGGTTCGCCCAGGAACTCGAGTCCGAGCGCGTGATAGTCAAGTGACTGGAGCTTGGCCAGCTCTTCGAGAAATTGATGCGCGACTTTCTCGCGCAACGCGGCCGGCTCGGTCTCGGGAAATGCGCCGCCCGACGTTCGTCCACCCGCGCGATGCATGATGAAGAACGGACGATCCATCACCGCCGGATCGAGCTCCAGGTACAGCGGTTCGGGCACGCGCAACCCGGCGCGGTACATTGCTTCGAGCACGCGAAACTCGCGCTCGCGATCGGATTTGAGCAATCCTCCCGTCGGATCGCGCCGACCGATTAGCGGTCGCGAGCGCGGCTCGCCGCCGTCGTTCCATTCGAGCTCGAACGCGTAGGTCTCGCGCGAGGAGCCGCCGGAGATACGCTTGAGTCCTTGCACGCGGAGGTCTTCCGCCTGCGGCATCGCGCGCTTCAGATATTCGGTTAGTCGTGGATGGTCCATGCCTCTATTGTGGCGCGCCTCCGGAGCTAAGGTGTCGTCGGAACCGCGGGCGGCACGGTCAGCGTGTTGGGTGGAGCAGCGGGCGAACCGCTACCAGCGGGCACGCCGGGCGGCGCGGCCGCATTCATTTGATCGACAGAGGCCTGTAGCTGGTCAGCCTCGGCATTCTTGCCGTGCGCGCGAAGCTGGCGCTCGACGGACGCCGCGTCGTGACGGAAGTCATCCATCTGCGCGGCGCTCGGCGGTGCAGTCGCCGCGACTGCAGCGAGGGTCTGTTGCGTGAGCTGTTGCAATTGCTGCGAGAGTACATTTGGAGAAGTGCCCGCACCCGGCGACGCCGCAGGCGAGGGCGCGGTGGCCTGCATCTTTGCGAACAGGTTGGCGTAGCGTTTGGCGATCGTCGTCGGCCCGAGGCTCGATTCGAACAGCGCCGCCTGGCTCTGATTCGACGCGCCGTAGATGACCGCACCCTCGGGCGCGTACGCGCTCGAGAGATCCCGATTCTCGAGTTCGAGCGAAGGGCCGACGCCGGTGCCGGACAGGATCAGAATTGAATCGACGCGCACGCTCTCCGAATATCCCGAGTTGATCGTAATCGCGGCCTGGGAGTCGCCGGTGGCAAGCGGCGTCACTCCTGTCACGGTGCCGATAGTCGTGCCGCCATGGATCACAGGATCGCCGGGACCGAGGCCGTCGGGCGCGTCGAGCACGGTCGAAAAGTGCGCCGGTCCGGCGCATGCCGAGAGCGCGAAGGCGAGTACGATCGCAATCGCGCAGCCGAAACTCCGCGCGACGATTGCCAGGATTTTGCGCATCAGCCGCACTTACGCGAACGCCGGCATCACCTCGTGCGCGAACAACTCGACCGACTGGGGCTGATTAAAGTCCGCGAACATGATCGTGAAGGTGTGGATGCCCATCGCGACGCGCTTCTTGAGCTCTTCGACCACCACCTTCGGCGTGCCCTTGATCGCGGTCGAAGCGAACGGCAGCGCCTGCGCCATCTTCCACTTCTGCTCGACCTCGGCGTCGGTCGCGCCGATCGCGATCAGCAACTGCTCGGAGATATCGATATGGTTGATATCGCGGTCCACGTCCTTGCAATGCTGCTTCAGCACGCCCAGCTTGTGCTCGAAACTGGTGTAGCCGGCGGGGCAGTTCCAGCGGTCGGCGTAGCGCGCGACCAGCTTCAGCATCACCTTCTCTCCGCTGCCGCCAATTGTGATCGGAGGATGCGGCTTCTGCACCGGCTTGGGACTGTTGATCGCTTCGTCGATCGTGTAATGCCGCCCCTTAAACGTCGCGCGCTTCTCCGTGAACATCATCCGCAGAATATGCACGCCTTCCTCGAACTGCTTGAGCCGCACGCCCATCGAGGGGAACTCGTATCCGTAGGCCTTGTATTCCTCGTTCATCCAGCCGGCGCCGATTCCGACTTCGAGGCGTCCGTTCGAGATCTGATCGATCGTGGTCAGCGACTTCGCGAGCAGCGCCGGGTTGCGGTACGAGTTGCAGATGACCAGCGTGCCGATGCGGATTTTTTCGGTGCGCGCGGCGAGTCCCGCCATCGCGGTCAGGCATTCGATATGGTCGAGATCCGGCATCCCGCGGGTCCACATGTGATCGACCAGCCAGATCGAATGATAGCCGAGCTTTTCGCAGAGCAGCGCGCGTTCGAGCAGCCCCTTGAAGTTGAGTCCGGCCTGCGGAGAGAACAAGGCGAATTGCGGTTTCTGTGGCCATCGTAAAAACTCCCACCTGATGATTGCGAAGAATCGGGTTACCGCAATGGTTTCGCACGGCTTGTGGCGAAGGGTCAACCGCCGATGCACCGTGGCGGTCCGGATGCTATAAGAGCGCGGCAACCCGGAGGGTTATCGATGGCACTGCCAGGCGCATCCAGAGAACCGCGAAAGGCGGCAATCCTCTTACGATTCGCGCGAATCGCAATCGCGACAGCTTTCCTGCTCGTCGTGGGATTCATTCCTCGCGCGGCGAGCGCGGCGCCGCGGCCGAGCGCCGAGGCGCAGTTCACCAACGCCGGCGGTCCGCGCGCGATCGAGAAGGCGCCCGGAGTTTACGAATGGCGCTATATCGCGAAGCCCGGGCCGACCGAATACGACGAGATCGCGCTGCATCGAATTGCGCTCGGCCCCCAGCTCGAGGCGCATCGCGCGATCACGGTGCTCTATCTCCCGGGCACCAACATGAACGGCGAGGCCGTGCTCGAGAATCCGCGCTACTCCTTTCCGGTCTATCTGGCCGCACACGGCGTCGACGTGTGGACGATGGACTATCGCACGCATTTCGTTCCTGCCGCGGTTCCAGTAAGCGTGATCGCGCCGGTGATGAGGCGCTGGACCAACGAGCTGTTCGCCGGCGATATCGAATCGGCGGCGGAATTTATTCTGAACCAGACCAAGTCGGACAAGATCTTTGTCGCGGGCTTCAGCCGCGGAGTCGAGTTCGCCTACCTGTTCGCCGCGATTCATCCGGCGCAGGTTCGCGGGATTATCGCGCTCGACGGCTTTCTGCCGCGCCATCCGACCGCGCAGCAGCCGCCCGACCGAATCGTCGACGATATCGGCGGCGCGCATTTGACCTACGAGAAGCGGCGGACGCTGATGCAGTTTGTGATCGACAATCCGGACGGTCCGGCGCCGATTCCGAAATACAAAACCGCGCGCGAGAACCTGATTCATGTCGTCTATGACGCCAAGGATTTCGGCGGCAAGGGAGGACTTGCCAATCCTGTTGACGGCCACTCCGATCCGGTTGTGCTGGCGCGCTTGCTGATCGGCTACGATCGCTATTGGCCCGCGGTGCAGGATTACGAAAATCCGTTCACGCCGCCGCGCCTGCAGGCGCTCAACGCGTCGAAGATTCCGGTGATCGCATTCTCGAGCACCAATATCGCCACCGACTGGCCGGCGTGGGTGTACGAATCCGCAACGTCCACCGGGACCAGCAATCCGACCTTCACCAAGTTTCCCGGATGGGGCCATCTGGACGTGCTATGCGGGAACGCCGCCGAGGCCGAGGTCTTTGCGCGGACGCTCGAATGGCTCAGGCGGCATGCGAAGTAGGCGGATAGGCGGGAGGCTCCGGACGCGCCGTGCGCTCGGCGGATACGGCAGGCAGTATCAGAACAGCCGCGAGCGTCCACATCCCGAAAATTCCGGCGGCCGCCCAAAGGGACGCGCGGCGTCCGCGGCGCGCGGCGATCACGGCGATCAGCGGCGCGAGCGCGAGGTCGACCACGATCGAGGTTGCGATGATCGTCTCGGGAGCGAGCCGGTTGCCCATCAAGGCAAAGCCCGAAGTGATGCTCAGGATAGTCGCTAGGGTATCCATCGTTTTTGCGCCGCTGCGCCGCATCCATGATATAGTCACAAGCCATGGCACGACAGGACCTTGAGAGTGTGATCGCGAAGCTCCGGCAGATGGGCGAGGAAGGGCTTTCGAGTATCGTCAGCGAAGCGATGACCAACAGAAAACTGCGCTCTGGGTTGGGCCGCGCGGGCGAGAAGCTGATGGCGAACAAATCGTCGTTCGACCGCAACGTAGAGTCGATGCTCGACTTCGTGAATATCCCGTCGAAGAGAGACGTGCGCGATCTGAAGCAGCGCCTCGATCATCTGAGTTCGCAGCTCCTGAACCTCAGCATCAAGCTCGACCGCGTGCTCGCCGAAAAAGATCGACCCGCCTCGATCAAGCCGATAAGAAAAGCTCCGAAGCGTTAGCACGCGGTGCGCCAGATTCCGGGCAAGACTGTGCCCTGGATTTTTAGAATTCGGTCAATTTGCGGTGGGTTCGTTTGGTATCTTTTCTAGTTGCGCAAAAAATAAACTCCTTGAAAATGCTGCCGATTTCGTGATGGTGGCTTCCTTTCGGCAGCTTTTTCGGTCACCGATTTTTGGACCCTCCGGCGCGGGAAGAAAAGACTAAACACGAAGACACCAAGGAAGAGGAAGACACTAAGGCACGAAGAATATTCTTTTCCGCGCGCGGCGCGCCGGAAATGGGTCAGTCCTTTGTGTCTTCGTGTCTTGGTGGTTGGACTGATGACTGCGCGCGTCGCGGGAGCATTCCACTTGGGTGAGGCACGTAAAGTGGTTCGCGATAGTGTGCGAGTTGCTTCCACCCGATCATTTTCGCACGAAGTGAATTTGAGCATAAGGCTGAACAGTTCAGCCATGAACAAATCTGGCAAAAACCCGAACACTCGTTAGGGAAGTGGCGGTGTCTCTGGATCGCGTGAAACGCCTGTGTCCCAAGGGTTTTGCGACCTGTGAAGATCGAGCTCACCGGCGCCCCCTTCTTACGCGGACGTGTCGATTTTTTTGCAAACCCCCGGCTGTTGTCGTCCTCCTATGAAAGTGTGTGGGCGACGAGCATCGTATTCTCAGCCGATCCTGCGGCCGTCATTTCGACCGAAGGGAGAAATCCCCAGCGTCCATGCTTCACACCAACACCACCTGCAGAGGCCCTTCGTCCGGGATTCCTCGCGCGGCAGCCACGCGCGGGAATGACAGACCACCGCACGAGTCTTCGTAGGGGCGGCTCGGAGCCGCCCGTCTTTCGCGCAGCCTGTCGCTACTCGCCAACTTTCATCTCGCGTGGTGGTCCATCGGACCCGTGAGGGTCTGAGGCGCAGGCGAAGGATCTCCGCGAAGCGATTGGCGCGGAGCGCATTGCGATGCTGAAACGATCGGGCGGTTGCTGGTGATACGGAATATCGTCGCTGCACCCCCTCCTTTAATCCTCCCCCGTTAAGGAACGGGGGAGGAATCAGGCGGGATGGAGGTTGGCGCCGATTTGCGCGAGGTCGGCGAGCGTGCGGGGTTCGTGGTCGAGCTCGGGCGAGAGCATCAGGGCGGCCCCGGCGGGCATCGCGGCGCGCAGAGTCTCGAACGAGATCGATTCGCGCTCTTTGAGAGCGGCGTAGTCATCGAGATTGCGTTTGAGCTTGCGCCTTAATGCAGCGGGGATTTTCGCGTGGCTGATTTCGGCCGCGTCGGGAAGATCAGCCATCGCGCGGTTCACGATCACTGCGCGCACCCGCAGATCGGCGCGTCCGAGGGCGGCGATAAACTCGCCCGCTTGCGCGATCCGCCCGGCCTCCGCAGTCGTCACGACGATCACCGCGGTGCTGTCCGCGTGCAGCATCGCGCGGGCGCGTTTTGCGCGCTCGGCGAAACCTTCGTACATGCCCTCGAAGTTCCGGACGAACGCCTGCACGTCGCCGAGCAGCTTGAGTCCCGTCACGCGATCGAACGCCGACAGGACCGCCCGCGCCGCAAGGTCCACCATCCCAGTCGGCGAAGCGACCTTGTCGCGTGCCGAGCAGGGTGACCGCGCGCGAGCTGAGCAGCTCCAGGAGCCGCCGCGGAGCGTCGAGGAAGTCGAGCGCCTCGGCGGCGGGGGGAGTGTCGAGCACGATAAAATCAGTAGTGGGTTCGGCGGCCAGCTCCAGTAATTTCTCCATCGCCATGTAATCGGCGACGCCGGCGAAGGCGCTCGCGAGGTTTGCATAAATCCGCCCCGCGATAATCGCTTCGGCCGCGGCGGGCGACGCGGCGTAGCGGCGAACGATCGCGTCGAAAGTCGCCCGCGGATCGAGGCGCAGCGCGCGCAGCCGCCCGCGCGGCACCTGCACGAGCAGCGTGAGCGACGGAATCGAGATCAACCTCGCGCGGCTCCGACGCGCCGGCGTCGAGGCCGAGCGCGTCGAGCAGCCGCGGGGCAGGATCGACCGTCATCACGTCGACCGCGCGCCCGCTGCATGCGCTGTCGATCGCGAGCGCGGCGCTGATCGTGGTTTTGCCGACGCCGCCGGGACCGAGGCAGATCGCGAGCTTGCATCCTGCAAGATCGAGCCGGTTCATCGCGCGCGGCATCTCCGCCGCGAGGACCGCTCCGAGCTCCGCGATTTCCGGGCGTCCCATCGCGGGCCGATAGAGCATCTCGAGCTCGATCATCGGCACTCCAGCGCGGATAAATTCCTTGCGCGCACGGCCGGCGGCGGTGCGTTCGCGCTCGCGACGCTGCGCCAGCGCGAAGTGCGCTCCGAGCTCCGCGATCGCGTGCATGTCCGCCTTGCTGAAAAGTGGCGCGGGCGTGCGATTCATGATCGCGGCGACCGTCGCGATTCCAAGATGCTCCCGCAGCGCGGCCGAGAGCTCCAGCGCCTCGCGGATCGCGAGCTCCTCGGGCGTTACGGTCAGCACGACGCCGAAGCGCCCGCGATCGACGAGAAAGCGTCTCGACGCTGTGCGCGATTCGATTAAGCGAGCCGACCGGCGCGATTCCTTTCACCCCGCGTGCGACCGCGAGAAGCTCGAGCGCGCTGCCCGACGCGGGCCCATCGACGACGACGTAGCGATCCTCCAGCGCGGCGTCGCCCGCCATGATCCGCAGCCGCTCGAGCATCAGGAAGGCTTCGAGGCCCGGCAGCGCGGCGGTGACGTAGCCGAAGGTTCTGCTCTTGAGCATCCGGCGCGAGATCGCGGCGACCGGCACGATCCGGCGCATGAACGCCTCGAGCTCGGCATGAGGGTTAAGCGCCATGACTTCGAGCGTCGCGCTCGCTCTGACAGGAGCGCCCGCCGACATCGGCGCGCCGAGCAGCATCGCGGCCGCGCTCATCCGCGGATCGAGGTCGGCGAGAATGGTAGGGCGCTCGAGCGACAGCGAATGGGCCAGCGCCGCGGCGACCGTGCTCTTGCCGGTGCCGCCCTTTCCGGTTACGAAGAGAAGCCGCGCGAGCGCCATCGCCTTGAATCTATGGAGCGCGCGCCGCGCAGTAAACCGCAAGCCAAGTGGTGGGCCGGATTGAGCGCATGGCTCTCACGCGAGGGGCGTGTCCTGAGCAACGCCGAAGGAAATCCCGTGCTCGGCCATCGGCCTTTACGCGGCTCGCGGGCGGGTGCATGAACGCTCCGGGATTTCTCGCCTACGGCTCGAAATGACGGTAGGCGGTTCGGCGGAAGCTACGATACTGATACGCCTAGCCCACGCACGTCATTTCGACCCCTTCGACGCTGCTCAGGGCAGGCTCCGAGAGAAATCCCGAGGCGGCCATGCTCGGAGTTCACGCCTCATGCGGCGCCCTCGCGTCCCGGGATTTCTCGCGGGATCTGCCGCGCGACACGAAGCAGACGAAGCGATACAGGTTGTCTGATCGCGCTCGGAATGACACAAAGGCAGGAAAGATTGTCATTCCGAGCGCGTATCGGCAGTGCAGATGGGAACGTGCGCACCACTTGGAGTGGCGGAAATCGCGAGGAATCTCGCCCTCACGCGCTGGCACGCACTCACGAGCAATTATGCAAAGCTCTCCACGCGCGGTATGAACGATTCGACGCCCAGGCTCGGCAGTATCCTGATTGCGATTCCGCCCGCGGAGATCGTGCTGTTCAAGTCGATCCTCGAGGCGTACGACAACCTGGCGACGCTGCGGACTGAAGATCCCGTGCGGCACTACCTGCGGATTACCTTTGGCGAGGATCAACGCGCCGACGTCGAGCAGGTGCTCGACTCGCTCACCGCGCAATTCGGGATTCGCCGCCTCGACTGAGAGAACTACTGCTCGATCTCGACCGCGTAATCCTTGCCCTCCCACTGGTCCGTGTCCGGCCAATGAAAGGTGAAGCGCACCGGCGCGCGATCGGCGCTGCCGATATCGATATCGACGAAATAAACTCCGAGCGGTGCGGAATTGGCTGTCGTATCGATCGCGTGGCGCCATTCGTCCTTGGTCCAATGCAGGATGAACGGGCGCCCCACGAGGATGCGCAAGCGCACGGGAGCCTTGACCTGGCGTATTCGCCGCCGATTGTATTTCCAGATCTCCATCGCGCGGCGCGGCCGCGGCATCAGGTAGCGCTCGGCCACTTCGGGAATCAGATCGAACACCTGTCCGTCCCACGACGAGCGCAGCAGCTTGATATATTCCGCATGCGCCCACATCAGCGGCATCGCGGCTCCGGTCTGTTTGCCCAGGAACAGCAGCGCAGATGGTATGTCGGGCTGATCCCAGACCTGCTCGGGCAGTAGGCGCGTCTCGTTGGCGAAAGCCTCGAGCGCTCGCAGGTAGGGAGCCGGATCGCGTCCGGCGGCGAGCTCGTAATGTCCCCGCTCGCCGGTCAGAAGCGGCCACGGACGGCCGCGTCCGGAACCCATGAATGGACCGCCGTTATCCTGTTGGCCGTATCCGTCGTAGGTATAGCGCCGCCAGCACGGTCCCTGCGGCAAGTTGGTCTTGAGCGCCGCATCGATCACGCGCAGCGAATCCTCCATCAGCGGATCACCGGCGCGGCGGATTCCATAGCGCACCAGCTCCAGGAAGCCGGCATCGACGATCGCTGCCGCCGGAAAATCGGTCTGCACGCCGGGCGGCCGATTATGAATATGCACCGGCAGCGCGTCGGGATCTTCGTTGGGGTAGGGGCTCTCCGCGTCGGCCGTCGTGATGCGAACATAGTGGCGGCGGATGCCGGGCACCAGGAAGCCGTGATTGGTTACGGTCCATCGCTCGACGTGCGACTCGAGGAAGTCCGCGTATTCCTCCAGCAGTTGCGCGGTCACGCGATCGCCGCGCTCGAGCGCAAAGCAGGCGGCGCAAACCAGCGCGGCGATATTGCTCGCGAGCGTCGAGGGCGAAAATCCGCTGTTCTCTTCCCACCGCTCCTGCTGGGTTGCGGGTCCGTGGCGCAGAAGATAGCGCGACCCCGCCAGCACCATCGGATAAGGATCGAAATTCTGCAGCGCGTTCGCCTTGTGCATCCGCCACGCGAGCATGATCGGAAAGGCGACTTCGTCGAGCTGGATTCCCTGCCAGTAGGGCATCCCGTCGATCCAGAAATTTTGCGAGAAGCCGCCGTCGGCGTGCTGGGTGCAGGCAAGATAGATAAGCGCGCGCATCGCAGTGGCGGCGTCGCCCGAGGCGAGCAGTCCGGTCGCGCTGTTGACCATGTCGCGGGTCCATACCAGATGGTATCCGCCCAAATCTTCGTCGCCTTTCGCTTCGCCCCACGGGATGCTGAGCGAGGCGATTATCGCGCCGGGAAAACTTTTGTCCTCATGCGCGAGCAGCAGCTCGTGGCTGCGGCTATAGAGCTCGCCGCCGTCGCCCGACGATGCGCCGATCGGCAGGAAGTGGCGCGCGGCGCGCTCCCACTGCTCGATGAAGCGCTCGCGATGCTCCTCGAACGGAGTTCCGAGCGACTGGAACAGACAGGTCACCGCGCGATGCGTCGAGCTGCCAAAGCCGAGCCCCAGGGTGAATTTGCGCGACGCGCTCAGATCGATTTCGCCGGTCAGCGCGATATTGCCGTCGGGCGCGGAGCCGAATTGATAATCAAGCTGGAAGTTCTGCGACAGATCCTGCCATCCGTCGGTCGTCCCGACGTATCCGCACGAGCGTTTGACGAACGGCACCGTCGCCGCCATCGCGAGCCACACTCCGTTTTTGTTCGCGGTGATAAATTCGCGGCCGATGATGCTGGTGAGGTTGCCGTTGTTGCCCCATCCGCCGACGCACAGATGCGGCGAGAGCAATACGTACAGATGCAGCTTCGCGATGAAATCAGGATCGCCGGCCAGGCGCACGTCCATCAGGATCGAATTGCGATGCGGATCGGAAATGACTTCTTTTTCGATCTGGTAGCGTCCGGCGGGATCGCTATTGACGATTCGCACGCCGAGTCCGTGCTGCGCCAGGTACTCGGTATGGCTAATCAGGTCGCGGCGCTCTTCGTGGAAGAAAGTCTTGCCGTCGGTCACCAGCAACTGCAGGTCGCGCACCTGCGGCTGATCGATCGTCGGATAATAAACTTCGTTGAGCACCCCCTTCGAGAGCGTGAACCACACCCGGCTGACCGACGAATACGCCGTGCCGACGACCTCTTTGGCGCTGCGCGTCCATCGCGGCGGAATTCCCGGAGCGCCCGTGGCGCGCGGCTGATCTTGAAGTATTGCCATGTGAATTCCTCTTGTAGCGCGCGCGTTCCTCGAATGCTAACCGGCGTTCGCTCCGCCGGTTGGCGCAGGCGCGGGCGCCGCGGCCGCGGTGGTGCGGAAAACATAAGCCACTCCGATACTCAGTCCGTACAGGCCGAGCAGCGGAATCGCGAGCAGGAATTGCGACACCATGTCGGGCGGCGTGAGTATCGCCGAGACGACGAAAATCACCAATATCGCGTAGCGGAAGTAGTGGATCATCTGCTTGTAGTCGATCATGCCGAGCTTGGTCAGAAAGAACGCGAAGATCGGCATCTCGAACGTGATTCCAAAGGCCAGCAGCAGCTTGGCCGAGAACGCGAGGTACTCGCTGATCCGGATGGTCGGCGTGATTCCGATACTCGCGTACTCGCTCAGGAAGAACGCGTAGCCGATGTGGAACACCACCGCCCAGCAGAAATATCCGCCCAGAATAAAGAACACCGTCGCGGATACGATAAACGGAATCGCCATCCGCCGCTCGTTCTCGTACAGTCCCGGCGCGATGAATTTCCAGATTTGATAGAACACCGCCGGGCTCGCGATGAACAATCCCGCGATCAGCGCGACCTTGATCTTGGTGAAAAACGCCTCGCCGACGCCCGTCCCGATCAGCAGCAGCTTGCCGTGCGCGACCTCGCGAATCGGCAGCGTCAGCGCGGCGAAGATCGGATCGGCGATCGCGTACGCGATCAGAAATCCGGCCAGAAGCGCGATCGCCGCGTAGACCAGCCGCAGACGCAGTTCCTTCAGATGCTCGATCAGCGACATCCGGCCGAGCAGTCCGCCGTCGCCGTCATCGAGCGGCTCGGGCGTGACCGATGGCGGCACGACGGGTGTCGCCGGTTCAGCCGCCTCGGGCGGATTCGTCGGCGGCGTGGTCAGGTCCTGGGTTCCCACAGTCGCGCGCGCTCAGGAGGGCTCATGCCCCGGCGGATCGGGCTTCGCCGCCGGAGTTTCGGCAGCGGGCGCCGCCGAGGTTTCCGGTGCTCGCGCAGGCGCGGCTATCGGCTGCGGCACCGCGGGACGAGTCGCACGCGCGGGATCCTCGAGCGGCGGCGGTGCGGCGGAATCGCCGCGACGCGGCTGGTCATTCGGCTGCTCTTCGAGCACGTCGCTCAGCTCGCGCATCACGGTGTTGCTCGCGGCGCGAAGCTCGCGCAATATCTTGCCTACCGTGCGCAAGACCTCGGGCAAACGCTCCGGACCGAGCACCACCAGCGCGATCGCCAACACGATTACTATTTCAAACAGGTCCACTCGCAAGATCGCGCCGCGCAGGCGCTATATTGTTTCAGCAGATTTGGGTGCATATCGCTCGACTGATCATTCTTAGCACAGATGGTGGAGTCAACGATGCTCAAGACCGCGATAGTGACCGACCGATTGTATCTGAAACACTTCGCCGGACGGTCGCATCCTGAACGCCCCGCGCGGATAGAGGCGATGATCGAGATGGCGGAGTCGCTCGACCGCCCGAATCTCCGGATGCTTACGCCGCGGCCAGCGACGCTCGAGGAGATCGCGCTCTGCCATGACGCGGACTATATCGCGTCGGTCGAGCGCACCGCGTCGGTCCCGCGCTTTGATTTCGATCCCGATACGCACACCTGCGCCGATACCTACCGGACCGCGCTGCTTGCCGTCGGCGGCGTGCTGACGGCGGCCGAGGCGGTGATCGACGGCGCGGCCGACAACGCGTTCGCGCTCGTGCGGCCTCCGGGGCATCATGCGCTCCCTGCACGCGCGATGGGCTTCTGCTTCTTCAATAACGTCGCAATTACTGCGCGGTGGTTGCTCGAGAAGCATGGACTCGAGCGCGTGATGATCGTCGATTGGGATCTGCATCACGGCAACGGCACCCAGGAAATCTTTTACGAGTCGGCGCAGGTGCTCTACGCCTCGACGCATCAGTATCCGCACTATCCGGGCACCGGATCGCTCCACGAAATGGGCGCGGGCGAGGGCGCGGGATTCACCGTGAACGCCCCGATGCCGGCGGAGTATGGCGACGCCGAATATCTGCGCTTCTTCGACGAGTTCATTTTGCCGATCGGGCGCAAGTTCCAGCCGCAATTTATAATTGTGTCGTGCGGTTTCGATTGCCACTTCCGCGACCCGCTCGGCGAAATGCGCGTGACCGAAGACGGGTTCGTTGCGATGACCCGGCGCGTCAAGGAGCTCGCGGCCGAATGCTGCGGCGGCAGGATGATCGCGGCGCTCGAAGGTGGCTACGATATCGAAGCGATCGTCGATTCCGGACGCGCGGTGATAGAGGAGCTTGGGCGCGAAGCCGACGAGCCGATCACAAAAGCGCGTGGCGGCGACCGGGTGATGCCGATAATCGAGCGCGCCGCGCACGGCGTCGGCAAATTCTGGAACCTCGGCTGATCGAATCGCAGGAAAGAAGGGGAGGGGCTGGTGGCGGCAGGAGCCAAGCGTACGAACAAACAGCCGCGCCTGGTCGCGATCGGAGGCGGCACTGGCGCGCGCGAGTTGCCGCTGGTCAGACGCAAGACCACCATCGGCAGCGCGATCGGCAACTATTTCGTACTGGCCGAAAAGACCGTCTCACGCCGTCACGCGGTAATTCGCCGCCGGCTCCGCGGCTACGATCTGATCGATCTCGAATCGACCAACGGCACGTACCTCAACGGCAAGCGCGTGACGAACCCCACGAGGCTCAAGCGCGGCGACGAGATCGGTTTCGGTCAGGCGCGCTACGTTTTCATGCCCGGTCCGGCCGCGCGCGGACCGGGCCTGCGCGTCGCGATTCCGCTGATGCTCCTGCTTTTTCTTGCCGCCTTTTCGCTGACCCGCAGGTGGCTTCAGCGCGAAGCTCGCGAGATGCTGGTCGAATCGCCCGCGGCGAAAGAATCCGTCGCGCCCGCGGCAAGCGCTACGCTCGCGTCATCGGGATTGTCTTCGGAATCGTTACCGACTTCCATCCCGACGCCGTCGGGTCCGCAACCTGAATGGCTCAAGCGGCTCAACGCGTATCGCGCGATGGCCAAAGTCGCGCCGGTTGCGGAAGATCCGACGCTCAGCGCGGGCGACAGCGCGCATGTAAAGTACCTGGTCGAAAATCTTGGTCCGGCGCTGCGCGCGGGCGCTAATCCGGGAATCGATTCGCATCTCGAAAGCGCGGACAAACCCGGCTACTCGGCGGTGGGAGCGCGCGCCGGCGAATCCAGCGACGTCGATTTCATCGCGTTCGGCGGCATGAAGGTCAAAGATCCCGCAGGATGGGCGCTGGTCGATTGGATAAGCGGCGCGTTTCATCGCCTGCCGCTCTTGAGTCCGCGTCTGCGCCGCGTCGGCTTCAATCAAGTATGCGATAGGGGGCTGTGCGTCGCCGCGCTCGACGCACAAAGCGGCGTCGCGCCGAGCGCGCCGGGGACAGCCTACGCGGCGCCGATCGAGTTCCCCGCCGATGGCGCGACAATCAATCTGCGGACCTTCACCAACGAATGGCCCGATCCTCTGAGCGCGTGCGCTGGCTACAAAGCACCGACCGGGCTGCCGATCACGCTCGCGACCGGATACCAGATCCGCACCAGCCTCGACGCGTATTCCTTCGAGCGAATCTCCTCTGACGGCGCCGCATCGAAGCTCGACGCCTGCGGCTTCGACTCCTCGACTTACACCAACCTCGACCCAACCACGCAGAAAACCGCCCGCGAAGTCCTGCTCGCTCACGGCACGGTAGTGGTAATCCCGCAAGTCCCCCTGACAGCGGGCGCAACCTATCGCGTATCAATCACCGCAAGCGGCACGCAGTATCGATGGACATTTTCTGTCGCGAGATGAATATCCGACAGCCTAGAGGATTAATGGCAAAGGGGGAACGAATAGAGCCAGCGCGCCGAGCGAGACTCGTCGCGGTCGGTTCTCGGCGAGCGCGTGAGTATCCGCTCGATGCGCCAGTCGTCAGCATTGGGAGCGCTACGACCAATTCGATCGTGCTCGAAGGGCCGCAGGTTGCCGGGCATCATGCCGAAATTCGCACGCCGCGTGGCAAAAGTATTGTTCGTGATCTTGGTTCCCCATCCGGCACGCTGCTCAACGGTGACCGCGTCAACACGCCCGTCCAGCTTGAGGACGGCGACGAAATTCAGATCGGTGCGCATCGCCTTCGATTCGAGGAAGGTGCTCCGCGGCGTGGCCGAACGAGGGTACGAGCGATCGCACTGGCCCTCGGTCTTGTTGCTGCAGGGTTTGCTACGTACGTATTCGTCTCGAATTGGACGATGATCGAGCAGGCGTCCGATTATGTTGAGCGACCAACGCCAACTCCGCTGTCGATCGCACTTTACGCAGCACCAACGGCGACGCCCGTTCCGACCACTACACGCACGAGCACTCCCTCGCCCGCTGCTTCCACCTCGCGCAGCGCGATGGCTTCGCCAGGTGTGACAGTGTCGCCGGTACCCTTAGGCGTTTCCGCCAGTCGAACAACGCCACACGCGCGCCGCACACCTGCGTCCGAGCGACGGGCTTCGTCCAAAGCGGTTTTGGTTACGCGTTCCGCGCCTTCTGCGGAGCCTCCGAACGAGTCGGCGGAAAACCTATCGTCAACTATCGCGGCAGCGCGGCCGAAGCCGGTTTCTATTCACCCTACCGCAGCTCCCGGCTGGCTCGGAGCATTGAACGCCTATCGCGCCATGGTGCATCTCGATCCTGTGATAGCCGATCCCAAGCTGGGAGCCGGCGATTTAGCACACGCGAAATATTTGGTCAGGAGTTTTGGCGCACAAATCGCGAAGGGTAAGAGCCCCGGCGCAGAAATGCACAACGAAAATCCAGCCAGTCCGTATTATACCGCGGAAGGGCTCGAGGCGGCTCACCAGGGCGATGTCGATAGCGTGATCGAATATCCAGGTCATCGCATCCTGCCGTCGTGGGCCATCGATTCGTGGATGGCTGGGCCGTTCCACCGCGCCAATATCTTGAATCCGGACCTGCAACGGGTGGGATACGGCGAGAGCTGTGAGCGGAACGTCTGCGTATCAGTGCTCAATACAATTGGGGGAATCGATCCTATTCCGCCGTCGGGGACAATCTATGGCCAGCCCGTTGAGTTCCCGGCGCCCGCGTCGACCACCAACCTAGATGCCCTGATCGGCGAATGGCCCAGCCCGCTTTCGGTGTGTCCGGGCTATTCGTTTCCTGCAGGGAGTCCCATCACCGTGCAGATTGGCTACTACGCCGACGCGAGGCTTGGAGGCTACTCGCTCGTCATAACGAGCGGGCACTCGGCCGGAGCTGCCCAGGACGTTTGCGGATTCGATGCGGTCAGCTACACAAATCCTGAACGCACGGAGCAGGATCTTGTGCGCTCGATACTCCACGGATTCGGTGAGGTCGTGATTGTGCCGCGAAGGCCGCTGCAACGCGCGACGAGTTATCGGGTAACGATCACGATCAACGGCAAGCGCTACACTTGGTCGTTCTCTACCGCGCCCTAACATCTGCGATGCACGATCGCGGGCGGCTCGCGAGCGGCCCCTACGAAGAGTCAAACAGGGGCAATGCTCGTAGGGGCGCGTCGGGACGCGCCCGTTTGCGCATGCCACTCAGCTTCGCGTGCGGCCGCGATCAGAAATCGAGCGCGATTACTGTTGCGATTGGATCGAGCAGGTGCTCGGGGACGTCGATTATCAATTCGCCTACCGGGTCTTTGTTGAATACCGCGTCCATCGCGGCTATTCGGCGATGAAGCTTGAGCTTCTCCGTAGAGCCTAGCACTGTCGCGCTCGTCACCTGCCTGACGTGCAGCCCGCGCACCGAGACTGCCTCGTACGGGCGCATCACGCAGTGCAGGTAGACGCGACTGCCGCGCCGCGTCGAGGGTCCGTAGAACTGCCACGGCTCGAGGCCCGGCGTCGTCCCCGCGATACTCTCGCCGTTGCGCTCGTTCCATCGGGCGAAGGCTTCGAGCCGCTCGACATGCTCGGGCGGCAGCGTGCCGTCGCCGGTCGGGCTGACGTTGAGCAGAAGATTTCCGCCTTTGCCCGCGACCTCTTCGAGCGTGTGGACGAGATTGCGCGCCGATTTGTAATGGCGATCGCCCGGGTTGTAGCCCCAGCTATTGTTCATCGTCATGCAGGTTTCCCACGCGCGCGCGGGTGCTGCGGCGGGAACGGCTTGCTCTGGAGAGTCGTAGTCGCCGCATCCGGGCAGGCGATCGTTGATGACGATTTCCGGCTGCAGCTCGCGGATCATCTTTTCGAGCTCGCGCGCTTTCCATTCCTCGGGCGAGCGCTCCCATCCGCCGTCGAACCACAGCAGATCGATCTTGCCGTAGTTCGTCAGCAACTCGCGTACCTGCGCGAACATCACGCCGATAAACCGCTCCCACTGCTCCGGCGTGCCGCGGCGCCATTCGCCCCACTTGTAGGGCTTGTCGGCCTCGGTGAAGGCCGGGTAGTCGGGATGATGCCAATCGATCAGCGAGAAGTAGAAGCCGACGCGCAGGCCCTCGGCGCGAAACGCGTCGGAGTATTCGCGCACGATATCGCGTTTGAACGGCGTATGCGCGACGCCGTAATCCGAGGTCGCGGTATGGAACATCGCGAAGCCGTCATGATGCTTGGTCGTCAGGACGCCGTAGGTCATCCCGGCGCGTTTGGCGAGCCGCGCGATCGCACGCGCGTCGAATTTCGTGGGATTAAACGTCGCCGCGGCTGAATGATATTCGTCCACCGCGACGACCTGAGCGTTGGGCAGCGAGTTGATGCTGCCGACCAGCGGCCACGACAGTTCCCATCCGCGTTGTGACGAGGGCGCCCAATGAATGAACATCCCGAAGCGAGCGGTATCGAACCATTTTTGCATGACGCTGCGGATTGTGCCGTTCCTCGGGAGCGATGTCCATCGCGCGATTTTGCGCTAAGCACCCTATCAAGAAAGTCACTGCGCGTCTGGCGCGATACGCGAAATGAACCTGGCTGCGGAGAAGCCCAAGAAAGACGGACCTAACCCCCGACCCCTTCCCGCACGGGAAGGGGAGTCAGAAACCTAGCCTCGATGACAACCTGGCACGCGCAGCGTCGCTAGCGGCGCCGGGAATTTGCCAGTTCACTCCAACCCTTGCGACCAGTGTGCCCCTTCCCGTGCGGGAAGGGGACAGGGGTTAGGTCGATTGCCTGAGAAGCGCCACCCCAGGGCATCTTATTTTCATCCATCAAGGTGCGCGCAGCCCATCCCGACTCACCCGCGCGCCACGGCGATTGCAAAAAGGAGCAATCGCCGCGCCGCTCGACCGCCTCTGGATACCCTCGCCCTCCGGGAGAGGGCGACGCGGCGCGATGCTTGCGTTTGTCTCGCAAGCATCGTGACGCGTGGGTGAGGGCGGCTCGCGCATGATGGTCCGCCTGGTCTACCTAAACCGTCCGCTTTGAGGATCGGCGCATCCTCGTGGTATGCAATCGATCAGGTGCCGGCCGCGTACGGCGACCGCACCTCTGAGGAGGCGACGCGCGATGAAGATCTCGATGTTCCATCTGATGCCCTACCGCGATCTGCCCGCGGATTTCGAGCAGCATTACAATTCGGTCTGGGTCGATCCGCCGTACTGGGAACTCGCCGACTCGAACAAGGTCGGCCAGTACTACAACTGGACGCTCGACGAGCTGATCCACGCCGCCAATAACGGCATCGACGGAATTTGCGTGAACGAGCATCACCAGAACGCCTACGGATTCATGCCGAATCCCGATCTGATGGGCTCGATCCTGGCGCGCGCGACCAACGGCACCGACGTCGCGATCGTGCAGATGGGCTCGACGCTGCCGACCTCGAATCCGCCGATTCGCGTCGCCGAGGAATACTCGATGATCGATTGTATCTCGGGCGGGCGGATGGTCGCCGGGATGCCGCTGGGAACCTCGCAGGACGTGAATCTCTGCTACGGGATCTCGCCGATCGAGCAGCGCGAGCGCTACTACGAGGCGCACGATCTGATCATCAAGGCGTGGACGGCGAAGGAAATCTTTCCGTGGAACGGCAAGTATTTCAAACTCCCGATGGTCAATATCTGGCCGCGTCCGATTCAGAAGCCGCATCCTCCCGTATGGATTCCCGGCAGCGGCAGTCTTTCGACCTGGGATTTCTCCGCGCGCAACGACCATTGCTACTGCTTCCTCAGCTATTGGGGAAATAATTTCGGCAAACGCGTGATGGACGGATGGTGGGATTTCGTCGCCAAGGGCAATCACGATCCGAATCCGTACCGCGCCGGATTTCTGCAGCTCGTCGCCGTCTCCGAAACCGATGCGAGCGCTGAAAAAGATTACTACAAGCACATCAGGTATTTTTACGATAAATGCCTGCATATCCAGCCCGAGTATTTCCCTGTCGCCGGCAACCAGGATTACAAGAGCCTCGTGAACTCGGTCACCAAGCTAAATCCGCAAATGTTCGATCTGATGGCGAAGATTCCGACCTGGAAGTACAAGGACTTTATCGACAACCAGTTCGTCATCGCGGGCTCGCCCAAGACCGTCACGCAGCAGTTGATGGAGGCGGTCAAGAAGCTGCGCGTCGGCAACCTGATGGTGCTTTTGCATATCGGCTCGATGCCGCATGAGCTGACGATGAAAAATGTCGAGCTGTTCTGCAAAGAGGTGCTGCCCAATTTCCGCGATGTCTGGGATAACGAGTGGGAAAATAAATGGTGGCCGGAAAAGTTGCGCGGCGCGCGCGGCACCAACGCGATTGCGAAAGGCGGCAACGGAAAATCAGGCGGCAAGCCGAAGCACGCGCACGCCTGAGCGAATCAGGGAAAGACGAGACAGGTTGATATGGCCACCGAAAAAAGCATCAGCGTCTGGGGCGACAGAGTTCATCCCAAGGTAAAAATTTCCGGCACCGGATCGCCCGTCGTCTATCTGCACGGCGGCTATGGACCGATCGACACCGAATTAATCGAGGAGCTGGGGAAGCATCACACCGTCTATGCGCCCGAGCATCCGGGGCTTACCGCCGGCGACGAAGACGCGATCAAGGCACTCGACGATTTCTGGGATCTGGTCCTCTATTACTATGACCTGTTCGACAAGCTCGGGCTCAAGTCGCCCGCGGTGGTCGGGCATTCGTTCGGTGCGATGGTGGCGGCCGAGGTCGCGGCGACCGATCCTACTCGCGTGAGCAAGCTGGTGCTGATAAACGCGCTCGGCCTGTGGCGCGACGCGTATCCGGTCGCGAACTATGTGATCACGGCGCAGACAAAATTGCCCGAGCTCCTGTTTCGCGATCCGCATCATCCCGCGCTCAAGCGAATCGTGCTCAATCCCGAGGATCAGCAGGGCTTCATCCGAATCACCTGGTCGCTCGGATGCACCAGCAAATTCTACTGGCCGATCCCCGACAAGGGTCTGAAGAAACGGCTGCATCGGATTACCGCGCCGACCCTGATTCTGTGGGGCAAGGAAGACAAGGTCGTCGCGCCGATCTACGCCGAGGACTTCCGCAAAGCGATTCACGACGCCAAGGTGGAATTGATCGCGGGCGGCGCCCACATGATGACCGTCGAAGACCCCGGCAAAGTAGCCGCCGCCGTCACGAAGTTTTTGAAGTAGTGAGCGAAGGAAATCCGAGGCCCTACGCATTGAAAAGCGGGCCGACGAGCCGTCGGCCGCCACTGACGGGAAGAAGCAATTGACTGACGGAAATAATATGCCAGTGGGGGCGGACGGCTCGTCCGCCCGTCCATCGAGGAGGCGCGGAGAGCGCTAAGCCGGCCGGACTTATCCAGCCACGCGCTTGCGCGCACGCGCGGGGTCGAATACTCAAAGGAAATTGCGTGCAACGATGACGATCGGAGACGTAAGAGTGAAACTTAAGAAACTATCCTGCCTTGCCGCCTTCGCCGCGATACTAATCGTCGCCTCGGCCTGCAACGGCTCAACGGACGGACTACCATTGAGAAACACCGGACATTACGCAATCGTGACCACCGAACACGGGACTTTCGTGATCGAACTTTATCCGAAGGTCGCGCCGAAAACGGTCGAGAACTTCGAAACCCTGGTCAAAAAGGGTTTCTACAACGGGCTGACGTTTCATCGCGTCGTGCCTGACTTCGTCGTCCAGGGCGGCGACCCCGACGGCACCGGCACCGGCGGCCCCGGCTACACCGTTCCCGCCGAGATCGACAAGAATGAGCATCACCTGCGCGGCACCGTCGCGACCGCCCGCACCGGCGACCAGGTGAATCCGACGCGCGCGTCGTCGGGCAGCCAGTTCTACATCTGCCTCAAGCCGCAGCCCGGCCTCGACGGCGACTACACGATTTTCGGCGGCGTGGTTAAGGGGATGGACGTGGTCGATCAGATTCAGAAGGGCGACCATATGAAGACGATCACGCTATCGAGCGAGCCGCCAAAGTAAGCGCGCGAACTTCGCGATGGCGGCTAACGCAAGCGGGCACCCAAACGGGCCCTACTTCAGCGTCGATCTGCACCTCCACACCAACCGCGGCAGCTCGGACTCGAACCTCGCGCTGACCGACCTGGTCGATCGCGCGCGCAAGACCGGAATCGGCGCGGTCTGTATCACCGAGCACGATACGATGTGGGATCTGCGCGAGGTTCCCGCGCTCGGGCGCGATTCCGGCCTGCTGTTCCTGCGCGGGATGGAAGTCACCACCGACATGGGGCATATCGGGGTCTTCGGCCTCGACCACTATATCGGCGGAATCTACAAGCTCGCCGAGTTGCGCAAGGTTGCCGATCAGAATGGCGCGCTGCTGGTTGCGAATCATCCGTTCCGTTACAAGCTCGACCCGCGCTTTTCATTTATCAATCCCGATCATGAACCGATCGACGCGGGATATCCGGATCGGGCGGCGAAGCTCAAGATTTTCGAGCTGGTCGATGCGATCGAAGTCCTGAACGGCGCCTGCTCGGAAGACGAAAACGTCTTCGCGCTCCGCGTCGCGCGCCATCTGGGGATGCCCGAGGTCGCGGGCTCGGATTCTCATTCGATGAATTCAGTCGGATGCGTGACGACGCTGCTCGACGCTCCGGTCGCCGACGAGCGCGAGCTGATCGAGTCGATCAAATCGCGCCGATGCCGCGCCGGCCGCGGCCTGTTGCAGCACGCCCTGGCCGAGTTCGACCTGCCCGCGTGAGAAGAAAGGCAACCGGCCACTAAGACACGAAGACACGAAGAAGAAACTTTTTCCTGGAAAGAGACCCGTTTCTTCTTAGTGTCTTTGTGTCTTAGTGGCCCTCTGGATTCTCTTCCGCGATTGTTTGCGCTTTCAGTGGTACGATACAATTCGCGGGCTGACACGCGGCATCATTGATGGCAACCAATCGAGATCGCTTTACGCTGATCGAGGAAATTTCCTCGATCGGCGGTGAAGATCACGAAGATCTGCGCTCCGCGCTCGATCGTATTGTCGCCGCTATCGCGGAAGGCATGCAGGCCGAGGTCTGCTCGCTCTACCTGTTCGATCCGCAGGGAGAGCGCCTGGTCTTGCGCTCGACCTTCGGTCTCGATCGCGACTCGGTCGGCAAGGTCTCGCTGCGCCCGAGCGAGGGATTGGTAGGAATGGTGATCGAATCGGGCGAAGCGGTCACGGTGCCGGACGCGATCAGCCATCCGCGCTACAAATATTTTCCCGAGACCGGCGAAGAGCGCTTTCACAGCTTCCTTGGCGTGCCGGTGCAGGAGAGCAGGCAGAAGGCGATCGGCGTGATGGTCGCGCAGACGCTCTCGCGCCGCAAATTCACCCGCACCGACGAGCGCCTGCTGCGCACCGCCGCGACCCAGGTCGCGCAAATCCTGTCGCACTTCCGGCTGCGCGAGACGCTCGCCACCAAGGAAAAAGAGCGCGCCGAGTACCGCCGCCGGATGATCGAAGCCAATCGCCAACTCAAGGACTACGAAAAAGTCGGCGGCAAGGCGCGGATGAAGCCGCCGCAGAAGATTCGCCGCCCGCGCCTGGTCGGACTGCCCGCCGCTCCCGGCTTCGCGCAGGGTGTCGCCCACGTGGTCGGCACTTTCCTCAGCACTATCGATCGCAATCAACGCGCGCGCGACACCAAGGCGGAACGCAAGCGCCTGGATGAGGCGCTCGAACGCTCGCGCGCCGAGCTCGAAGTGCTGAAGGCCCGGATGGCGCCGCTGATGCCCGAGCAGGACCTCAAGATCTTCGACGGCCATCGCCTGATTCTCGAGGACGATGAATTCGTCGGCCGAATTCGCGACACCGTCGACAAGGGCTTCTCCGCCGAGAGCGCGCTGTTCCGGGTGATCGACGAGCTTTCGGCCCAGATGCTCGCCGTCGCCGACGGCTACCTGCGCGAGCGCGCCACCGACTTCCGCGATGTCGGGCACCGCGTGCTGCGCCATCTGCGCCAGGAAGATCGCAAGGGCGCTTACGCGAAGCCGACGATCCTCGTCGCCGAAGAGCTGACGCTCTCGCAGCTGACCCTGGTTTCGCATGAGAATCTTGCCGCTATCGCGCTCCAATCGGGCGGCGTCACCTCGCACGCCGCGATCCTCGCGCGTTCGTTTGAGATTCCCACGGTCGTCGGCGTCGAGCATCTGATGGAATCGGTCATCGAGGGCGACCATCTGGTCCTCGACGGCAATTCGGGCGTGGTTTACGTCAATCCTCCCGCCGACATCGAAAAGGACTACCAGGGGATGACGCGCCGGTACGAGGCGTTCAAGCGCGAGCTGATGGAAGATGGCAACGAGCCGGCCGCGACCAGCGACGGGCATCGCGTCATGATGCTCGCGAATATCGCGCTGCTTGCCGATATCCATTTGGCAAAGCGTTACGGGGCGGAGGGTGTCGGCCTTTTGCGCTCGGAGTTTTCGTTCCTGACCTACGAGGATTTTCCCGACGAGACACAGCAGCTCGCGCTCTACAACCAGATGCTCGAAGCGGTCGGCGGACGCAAGCCGGTCACGATTCGCACCCTCGATATCGGCGCCGATAAGTACCCGCCCTACATGCGGGTTCCGCGCGAGGAGAATCCGTTTCTCGGCTGGCGCTCGATCCGGATCTCGCTCGAAATGTCGGGTCTGTTCAAGGTTCAGTTGCGCGCGATCTTGCGCGCCGCCGCACGCTACAACGTCCGTATCCTGTTTCCGATGATCTCCTCGCTCGAAGAGCTACGCCGCGCCAAGGAGCTGCTGGCGGAGTCGCAAGCCGAGCTCTATAAGGAAGGCCTCGAACATAATCCCAACATCGAGGTCGGGATCATGGTCGAGGTGCCGTCGGCGGTATGGCTCGCGCCGCGGCTTGCACGCGAAGTCGATTTTTTTTCGATCGGCACCAACGACCTGATCCAGTATCTGCTTGCCGCCGATCGCAACAATCCGAAAGTCGCGCATCTATACGAGGCGTTTCATCCCGCCGTCATCTCCGCGATCGCCGAAGTCGTCAACGTCGCCCGCGCCGCCGACAAGGAAGTCGGCCTGTGCGGCGAGATGGCCAGCGACCCGCTCGCGACTCTGCTCCTGGTCGGGATCGGGCTCGACGAGCTGAGCCTCTCGCCGCTGTTTATCCCCGTCGTGCGCAAGCTGGTGCGCGAAGTCGATTTTCAAACCACCCGGCTCATCGCGCGCGAGTGCTTGCAGATGGCGTCAGTCCAGGAAATCAAGGGCTACCTCGTCGAGCGCTATCGGGACTTGGGACTCATAAATCTGGTCGAGATGTACCGATAGCGAGACGACCCAAAGTTCTCCAAAGCACCTTAAAACGTCGCCATGACGGGCTTTTTCCCCGAAAATTGTTGACTTCAAACGCCGGGATTAGTTAATCTCTAACCGGTCGGTTAGGTGTCCGGGCCAAGACTTTGACCGAGACCCTTGCCGAGGCCCCGCGCCGAGGTTGCGGGTTGGGATACTGAAGAGGATTTATCGATGGTATTAACTCTGGTCGCACTCGTGAGCTTCCTCGTCTTCGCGACGGTGGTTCTATACATGTTGCTCGGGCGTAACCGCTACGGCGGAGACAGTTCCACGGTGCCGCTGCAGATTGCCGCGTCGCCCAGCGCGCTCGCGAATGCCGCCGTGAAGCCCGAGCCGGTCCGCACGATTCGCGTCTATTTCATCAAGCCCTCGCGCTACACCGAAGAGGGTTATGTCCAGTTCTTTCGTTTCGGAGTTCAGCCCAACAACACGCTGACGGTTTTGACCGCGCTCAACGCGGCGTTCAACAACAAGTTCGCGGCCGAGCGTAACGTGCAGCTCGAGACCGTCATTTGGGATGAGATTTGCGACGGCGTGATCAGTCCCGATACGATCAAGGCGATTAAGGAAAAGGCGCACGAGGACGGCGTCGAGCTGCTGGTCGGGATGGCGGGTGTGCAATCAAATCAATACCCGCGCGGCCGCGATATCGCGCTGCAGTTCAAGGCGCTGGAAGTGCCGGTGATGATGGGCGGGTTCCACGTCAGCGGCTATCCTGAGTCGGTCAAGTTCCTGAACGAGTGCGGCATCACCACCATCGTCGGCGAAGCCGAGAATCTGTGGGGCGGAATCGTCGAGGATTTTCTGCGCGGCGAGTTGAAGCTCAACTACTCGGTCACCGAGGGAATCCGCGCAAAGACCGGCCGCGAGGATATTATCGTCCCGCTCATCACCGAGTCGCTCCTGCCGGTGCTCGACGATCGCTACCTGACGCGTTTTTTCAACACCTCGATGACCACGATCGACACATCGCGCGGATGTCCGTTCACCTGCTCCTACTGCAGCGTGAAGAACGTGATGGGCCGCACGATGCGCTCGCGGGAACCGGACTCGGTTGTCACCTGGGTGCGCGACGCATGCCGCAACCACGGTATCCAGTCGCTGTTCCTGGTCGATGACGATTTTTTCCGCTCGCCCAGATGGGAAGAGATTCTCACCGGCCTTATCGAAGTCAAAAAAGAATATCCGGACTTCTCGTTCATGATGCAGGTCGACGTGGACGCGTCGTGCTACGCGACCGCCGCGCCGGGCGAGACCGAGACCGCAAAGCATCGGCGCTCCAAGCGTTTCACCGAGTTGTGCGCGGCCGCGGGATGCTACCAGGCGTTCGTCGGAATCGAATCGCTCAATCCGGACAACCTCAACTTCGCGACCAAGTACCAGAACACTGACGATCGCCAGCACAAGATGAAGCTCGAAGAGTCGCGCGCCCGCGTGATCGACAAGTACCGGCGCGTCGTCGATAACTGGCACAAGGTCGGCATCTCGGTTCACGCCGGCTACATGCTCGGCTTCCCGTTCGACGGACCCGATTGCGGCCGCGTCGCGGCGGAGACGCTCAAGAAGATCGGCTTCGACATCGTGTCGTTCTTCATCATGACCCCGCTTCCCGGCACCGAGGACCAGGTGCGCTACGCCGAAGCCGGCGAGATCATCGATTGGGACTTCAATCAGCTCGATTCGCAGCACGTGACGCTGAAGCATCCGAAGCTCGACAGCGCGGCCTGGATGCAGGCGTATCGGGACGCGTTCAAGGGCTTCTATTCGATCCCGCGGATGCTGCACACGATCTTCACCGTCGCCGGCGGACGCGGCCTTGCTCCCGAATCGCGCCGCTCGACCCTGCGCCAGTTCATGTACTACTTCTTTTCGTATCGGCAGGGGCGTCATCCGATGGTCGGCGGTATCTGGCCGATCCTGCGCCGTGACGTGCGCCGGATCGCCGTGACTGACGACGAAGCGCGTCGCCACTATCTGGGCGGGATGCGATTCGACGCAATCCTGCGCGGCGACGCCGGCGGCTTCGCGGCCGCCCCCGCGTAAAGACATAAATCAACCAGCCACAAAGACTCGAAGACACCAAGAAGACTAAAGCGGGCCTTTCCCACCGGAAAGGCCCGCTTCTTTTTTGTGTCTTGGTGTCTTCGTGGCCGCCTGGATTCTTCTCGCGCCGCCCGCCACTTGATCGGAGCCGCCTGACTGCTCCGTCCGACCGCCTGACCTTTCTGCGCTTGCCTGCTGCCGCCCAAAGCGGATACGAATTCATCCACCGGTACCGCCATGGCGAATATTCCCTACGCTCCAGAAATCATCGCCGTCGTCATAATCCTGATCCTGATCTTCGTGCGCCCGATCAGACGGCTCGTCTCCCTGCTGCTTAGAATCGTGATCGCCGTCGGCGCGATCATCGTTGCGATCGGCGGCATCTCGATGCTGATGAACAACGAGACCATCTTCGAGAAGCCCGGCGTCGAGGCGCGCTCGATCCGCTTCTTCACCCAGAGCGGCGCCGCCACCAGCGAGAAAGGCCTCGGCTCCGCGACTTGCAAATGGCCGGACGAGGTCGGCGCCGCTTCGCCAGCGGTATCGCAGCCAGCGCCCGCCGCTTCGCCGTCGCCGGCCAAACATGAATCACCCCGCAAGCACGCGAAGGAGGAGGCCCGCACCGCGCCGAGTCCTGCTTCCACTGCGAGCCCCGCCGCGACAAATCCCGAAGACGACGTCTATCCCGAGCTGATCACGCCGAGCTATCCGGGAATCGGACAGGCCAAGCTTTTCGCGCTCTCGCAGCAGGTGATCAACTCGCTCGGCGGATGGAAGATCGTGAACTCCAATCCGAGGAACGGAGTGATCGATTGCATCTACACCTCGCGGATTCTCCAATCGCAGGACGATATCCGGATCACGGTCACGTCCAAGAGCGAGATCAATCTGTGCTCGCGCTCGGGTTCGTCGCGTCCCGATTCGACCTCGCTCGGGCGCTATTTCCCCGGGGACTTCGGCGCGAACATCGGGCATATCAAGCAGTTCACCGAAACGCTCGAGCCGATGATGGACGAGGTCTACCAGAAGGAACAGGAAAAAGAGAACGCCAAGAAGCAGCCCGGGGCGCGCTAAGCATCGCAGCGGTCCGCGCCGGGATCCTGCGCGGCTTCGGGTTTCAGGAGGAATCAATCTTGGAAACGATCGAAAGTCCGCACCCGCCGCTTCCGCCGTTCACGCTGGAAACCGCGATTCAAAAGGTCAGGGGCGCCGAGGACGCCTGGAATTCCCACGATCCGGTGCGAGTCTCGCTCGGCTACAGCGCGCAGAGCCGCTGGCGTAATCGGTCGGAGTTTATCGTCGGCCGCGAGCAGATAGTCGCTTTCCTCGAGCGCAAATGGGCGCGCGAACTCGACTATCGTCTGATCAAGGAGCTGTGGGCGTTTCGCGACAACCGAATCGCCGTACGCTTCGCCTACGAATGGCACGACGATTCGGGAAACTGGTTCCGCTCCTACGGCAACGAAAACTGGGAGTACGATGAACGCGGCCTGAACGCCGTCCGCCACGCCTGTATCAATGATCTCCCGATTCGCGCCGATGAACGAAAATATCACTGGCCGCTGGGCCGCCGCCCCGACGGCCATCCCGGTTTGAGCAGCTTCGGATTCTGACCGCGCGGCTTTGACACACGTATCGCGATCGGTGCAGGTTGAATGCCTATGGCGATGCGCGAAACACAGATCGACTCACTGGCGAGTTTTCTGGTCCAGGGTCTGATCGCCAAGGGCATAATCAAACCCAAGGCGGATGAGAAGGATCTGATTGCCTGCGTGGTCGAGCTGATGTCTTCGAACTTCGAGACCGAAGCCGCAATCGACCTCGAGACCGACAACATGGTCGAGGATCTGATGCGCAAGGACTCGCGCCTGGACGGCGAACGCCTGCGATCGATGATCCGGCAAAAAATCGCCGAAAAAAAAGGCTTCACGCTTTGACGATTCGCGCGGGAGAGAAGAAAAACTCAATCGGCCACAAAGACACGAAGACACAAAGAAATCAAAGCGGACCTTTCCTGCGGGAAAAGGTCCGCTTCTTCTTAATGTCTTAGTGTCTTTGTGGCCGGTTGATTTCTGCCTTACGAGCGTGCGTGCGGAACGCGAGGATGCTAGATGAAAGATACGGTCGTATCCATCGCGAGGGATTCTCAAGCGTGAAACTCAGCGAAGCACGAATTCTGTTCCTGGCGCGGGAGTCGCTCGCGCGGTTGCGCGACGAAGGCTTGGCCGAAATCGCGAACTTCCCGCTCGCGCTGCGCCAGGGCCGCGAGCTGATCGCGGAATGGAACGAAAAGGGCGATGAGATCGATCAAATCGTGCGACGCAAGATCACTTCGATCAAGCGCGGTATCGTCGAGGGCAGCAACGAATGGACCATCCTGTTCCGCCGCTATCGCGATGAGGAACTGCGCAAGCGCGGCCTGTTGCGCTGATGGCGCCGCGTCCCGCTGAAAACTCCTCCGCTTTAATCCCTGGCGATATCGCCGTCCGCGCACGCGGCGGAATGCACGGACTCTTCGCCGCGATGCCGCCCGGACTCGTGCTCGATATCCCGGCCGGCGGCGGCGCTCAATCCGCCGCGCTCGCGCAGCTCGGCTACCGCGTTCTCTCGGCGGATCTGTTCGCCAACGGGCGCGGAACGCCGTCATGGTCGTGGGTCCGTGCCGACGCCAATGGCTCGCTGCCGTTTGCCGCCGGCGCGTTCGACTACGTACTGTGTCGCGAGGGAATCGAGCATCTGGAAGACCAGATGGGCTTTATCCGCGAATGCGCGCGCGTGCTCAAGCCGGGCGGCAAGATCGTTTTGACGACGCCCAACGTGATGCATCTGGCGGCGCGTGCGAGTGCGTTTCTTACCGGCCAGCGAAACCTGCGCCGCGGACTCGTCAATGAAGTCCAGACCCTGCGCGCGCGCAACGGCTCGCGCCTGTACCATGGCCACGTTTTTCTGCTCGACTACTTCAGGATGCGCTACATCCTGCGCGTGTGTGGTTTCGACAACCTCGCGATACATACCGACCGTCTGAGCCCGACCTCGATCGCGATGGCGCCGCTCGTCCCGCTTCTGTGGATGTCGATGAAATTCGCGGTCGCGGTCTCGGCGCGCAACGTCCGCCACGGCGGCCAGCGCGCTCCAGACCCGCGCGTGACGCGCGAACTCTTCGCGGACGTTCTGTCCCCCGCGCTCCTGTTCGGCCGCAGAATGATAGTCGTCGCCGACCGCGCCTGACGCGCGCAAATGATAGGATCGGAATGATGGACGATCGTGAATTTCAAAAAGCCGCCGATGCCTGTCTCGCTCGAGTCGCCAAATGGCTCGAGGGTCTCGATCCCGACGACGCCGACTACTCGACCTCCGACGGCTCGGTCACGATCGAGTTTCCCGACGGAATGAAATTCATCCTGAGCCGCCAATCCGCGACCAACCAAATCTGGCTGGCAGCAGCCGCGCACGGATACCACTACGATTACGACTCCGCGAGCGACGCGTGGCGCGACGACAAAGACCATCACGACCTCTACACGCGTCTCGCGCAATTCGTTTCCGAACAGGTAGGCCGTCCGATCGAATTCGAAACCTGACGCGGCGGGCGCTCCGGACGCTCCAGTACTCCTCGCGAGGTCCAGGCACCTTACGGAAGGCGAAGAATAGGCAAAAAAGCCTGGGCACCTCAACAAACCCAAGAAAATTCGATCCCGCCGTCACGGCGATTTCACGTTCACGCGCTTGTATTTGTCATAATCACATGAAAGACTGAGCCGGTTGGCACTCTCATCGCGAGAGTGCCAATTGACATCCGGTCGATCGTGATTAAATTTGACTCGACTCGATCTATTCACAGGCCGAGTAACAATCGAAATTCCACAGTAGGAGGCGGCTAGTCCCAATGAAATTCAGACCGCTGGGCGATCGCATTCTGGTCAAGCGTATCAAGGAAGAAGAGAAGACCAAGGGCGGCATCATCATCCCCGACACCGCGAAAGAAAAGCCCCAGGAGGGCAAAGTAGTCGCGGTCGGCAAGGGCAAGTATGGCGACGATGGCAAGCTCATCCCGATCGAGGTGAAGGCGGGCGACAAGATCCTGTTCGGAAAATATTCCGGCAGCGAGATCAAGCTCGAAGGCGATGAGCATATCATCCTGCGCGAGGACGACATCCTGGGCATCCTCGACTGAGCGAAGCTTCGCAAAGAAGTTTCCTGTCCGATGCGCTTAACCAAAATCTGAAGAGGAGAGGCAAGAATCCATGCCTGCGAAGATACTTCGTTTTTCTCAAGAGGCGCGCGAGAAGATCCTGAAAGGGGTCAATGTCCTCGCTGACGCCGTTACCGTGACGCTCGGCCCCAAGGGCCGCAACGTCGTTCTCGAAAAGAGCTTTGGCGCTCCGACCGTTACCAAGGACGGCGTGACGGTCGCCAAGGAAGTCGAGCTCGAAGACAAGTTCGAAAACATGGGCGCGCAGATGGTCAAGGAAGTCGCCTCCAAGACTTCCGACGTCGCCGGCGACGGCACCACCACCGCGACCGTTCTGGCCCGCTCGATCTACACTGAGGGCATCAAGATGGTCGCCGCGGGACACGACCCGATGTCGCTCAAGCGCGGCATCGATCGCGCGGTCGAGGCGATTACCGGCGAGCTCAAGAGCCTGTCCAAGCCCACCAAGGATCGCAAGGAGATCGCGCAGGTCGGCACTATCTCGGCCAACAACGACTCCACCATCGGCGACATCATTGCCGAGGCGATGGAGAAGGTCGGCAAGGAAGGCGTCATCACGGTTGAAGAGGCGCGCGGACTCGAGACCCAGCTCGAAGTGGTCGAGGGAATGCAGTTCGACCGCGGCTACCTGTCACCGTACTTCGTGACCGATCCGGAGCGGATGGAAGCGAAGCTCGACGATGCGTTTATCCTGATCAACGAGAAGAAGATCTCCTCGATGAAGGATCTGCTGCCGATTCTCGAGACGATCGCGAAGGCGGGCAAGCCCTTCCTGATGATCGCCGAGGATATCGAGGGCGAGGCGCTCGCGACGTTGGTCGTGAACAAGATTCGCGGCACGCTCTCGTGTATCGCGGTCAAGGCGCCGGGCTTCGGCGATCGGCGCAAGGCGATGCTCGAAGATATCGCGATTCTGACCGGTGGCCGCGCGATCTCTGAAGAGCTGGGAATCAAGCTCGAAAACGTCACGCTGCAGGACCTCGGCCGCGCCAAGCGGATCGTGGTGGACAAGGACAACTGCACGATTATCGACGGCGCGGGCAAGAAGGCCGACATCGAGGGCCGTATCAAGCAGATTCGCGCGCAGATCGAGGAGACCACCTCGGACTACGATCGCGAGAAGCTGCAGGAGCGGCTGGCCAAGCTGGTCGGCGGCGTCGCGGTGATTCGCGTCGGCGCGGCGACCGAAATGGAAATGAAAGAAAAGAAGGCCCGCGTTGAGGATGCTCTGCATGCGACGCGCGCCGCGGTCGAAGAAGGCGTCGTGCCTGGCGGCGGCGTGGCTCTCGTGCGCGCGTCGGCAGTGCTCGACAACCTGCGCGCCGGAGAAGCCGAAAAGGTCGGCATCGGGATCATCAAGCGCGCGGTCGAAGGACCCGCGTGGTGGATCGCGCACAACGCCGGCTGGGAAGGCTCGGTCGTGGTTGACAAGATCAAGAGCAATAAGGGCTCGTTCGGATTCAACGCGGCCAGCGAAGAGTTCGAAGACCTGACCAAGGCCGGGATCATGGATCCGACCAAGGTCGTGCGCAGCGCGCTGCAGAATGCGGCGTCGGTCGCGAGCCTGCTGCTCACCACCGAGTGCATGATCGCCGAGAAGCCCGACGAGAATAAGGGCGGCGGCGGCGGACCGCAGATGCCTCCGGGCGGCATGATGTAACTGCGTCGGAACAAGTTAACTGTTAGCGAAGCGGCGGGGCCGGATTATCCGGTCCCGCCGTCTTTTTTCACGGATTCCATCTTCGCGGCTCGGAGCGATTTTCAGCCGCGGCGCCTGTCACGAGCATGCAACAATTCACGCCGGTGCTACGTTACGATGCTATTCATTAGCGCTGCTTGCACATTTTGACATTAACGCGGTGTATCGCATGTCATCCGCACGCGGACTCTCGGGACGATTTTCCGGTCGCGTACCGCGAACAAATCCGTAGCCGCCGGCCGGTTCGTCCGTATTGTAGATACAGGCGAATTTACCGACACGGTGTACGAACTTCGGAAGCGCGAGCTTGTCCCGCGATGCGACTCGCAACCAAATGAAACGGTCTGATCGCGTAAATTTGACAATTGATGGCCAAATTTGCGTTGCAGCGCTTGCACATTGTTATTGGCCTGCCGCTTGCTACCTCTTCCTTCGATGATTCGCGAAGCCGTACTGATGAAGTCAGGCCCGGGGGTGGGCAGGAGGTCGTCCCGAATGTCTGTCCGTGTGCTGATAGCCGATAGCTCAGGTGAGGGCCGCGAAGTGATGCGGCATCATCTGAACTGCATGGGATGCGACGTGATCGCCGAGACGGACAACGCGGTGCAGACCGCAAATCTTTTTCGAACCGTGCACCCGCAAGTAGTGATCCTTGATAGCGCTCTTAAGACTGGCGGCGACCTCGACGCGCTCGGCCTGGTCCGGATGATTCGTCAGGACTCTCCCGACACCGCAATTATCGCGGTGATTCCTGCGAGCGATTCCGAACGCGCGCGCGCATTTATCGACGAGGGCGCGCTCGAGTGCCTCGTCCAGCCAGTGGTCAGCGACGGCTTTGAGCGCGTATGGCGCAAGCTGCTGACGCGCTTTCCGGAGCTCCGACCGGTAGAACTACCGCACGCCAAAGCCGCCCGCCGCAACGGCAGCAATCGAGATTAAACCGTCCTCTTTCTGGCTAATTATTTTTACTTCGAACCGTTGCCGATACCCTCTCCACCGGGAGAGGGCGGCGCGGCGCGACGCTTGCGATTTTTTCCGCAAGCATCGTGATGCGCGGGCGAGGGTGCTGCTCTGCGAGGAACCGACAGAGGGTGAGCGATCAGATCGGTGGGTCTTCCGGCCGTCCGGGCGTGACGATTACTCGCTCGATTCGCACTGGCTCGCCGGGAAGGCATTCCACCCACGCAGCCCATCCGCAGTGATCGCCCGAGTAGAGCGGCGCAGGCGTGCCGCAATAGAACGCGCGCGTCGCGCCGTGCGAGACATCTCCCCAGACGTGAACATGTCCGAGCGCGATATAGTCATACCCCGACGCCGCAATCTCTTCGCCTGTGATTGGCGACGAGCGGTAACTGTCGCCGTCTTCCATGTAGAATCCGTGCGCGAGCGCGATATTCCACAAATCGGGATTCGACGCAGGAATGCCCGCGAGCGGCCGATACTCCGGCGTGTGCTCGACCAGCGCTCGCCCCCATAGCCGCGCCGCAAGCTCGGGAATCTCGATCGTGCGGCCTTCGGGCTCGAGGATCAGATGCAGATTCGGCGGCAGCGCCGACGGCGCCAGTCCCGCGTATATCGATCGCTCATCGTGCGCGTCGTGATTGCCCGGAATCATCACCACCGGCATCCGCGCGCGTCCGATCGTTCCCAGTGCGAACGCAAGACCCGCCTCGCTGACGCGGGCCGAGTCGAACAAATCGCCGACGATCAGCAGCAAATCGGCCGAGCGCTCGTTGGCAAGATCGATCACTCGCGAGAACGCGCCGCGCACGCGGTCGCGCAACTCCTCGCCGCGCGGCCCCGCGCCGAAAGTGTCGGTCTCGAGATGCACATCTGACGTATGGAGCATCCGAAGCGAGCGATTGGTGCGATTGGTCACGAGGTATGGGCGGCGCGGGTTCCAGCAATTCCGCGTGTGCTATACACTTTAGATACTAGACTTCCGCCGCGCATTCCATCGCTTTCATGATGCGCGCGCGGCCGTGAGCCGGGGAATCATTTGATCGTCGTACTCAAATCGAAGGTTACTGAAGAGCAGATCGGCACGATCGTGAAGATGGTCGAAGAACTCGACTATCGCGCGCATATTATCCGCGGCGTCGAGCGCACCGTTGTCGCCTGCGTCGGCGAAGAGCGCGGCGAGCATCAGCTCGAGCATCTCGAGGCGCTTAGCTACGTCGAGCGCGTGATGCCGGTGCTGCGATCGTTCAAGCTCGCGGCGCGCGAGGTTCGTCCCGAAGGCTCCATCATCGATGTTGGCGGCGTAAAGATCGGCGGCAACAAGCTCGTGATCATGGCGGGACCCTGCGCGGTCGAGAGCTTCGAGCAGGTCGAGGCTGCTGCCGACGCGGTCAAGGCGGGAGGAGCACATCTGCTGCGCGGCGGCGCGTTCAAGCCGCGCACTTCTCCCTACGCTTTTCAGGGCATGGAGGGCGAGGGGCTCACCCTGCTCGAAAACGCGGGCAAACGGGTCGGGCTGCCGGTCGTCACCGAGATAATGGATCCGCACGATATCGATCTGTTCGTCGAACACGCCGATATGCTGCAAGTCGGCGCGCGCAACGCGCAAAATTTTTCGCTGCTCCGACGCCTGGGGCGAACCAAAAAACCGATCCTGCTGAAACGCGGGATGTCCACGCGGCTCGAGGAATTCCTGATGGCGGCGGAGTACATCCTGTCCGAAGGAAATCCCAACGTCGTGCTGTGCGAACGCGGAATCCGCACCTTCGAGACCGCGACTCGCAACACCCTCGATCTGACCGCGGTGCCGCTGCTCAAGGAATGGACCCATCTGCCAGTGATCGTCGATCCCAGCCACGGCACCGGCATCTGGTCGCTGGTCGCGCCGATGGCGCTGGCGTCGATCGCGGCGGGTGCCGACGGGTTGCTGATCGAGGTGCACCCGAATCCTTCGGTCGCCCGCTCCGACGGCCCGCAGCAGCTCAAGCCCGAGCGCTTCGCCGATCTCGTCCGGGCGGCAAAACCCGTCGCCGCCGCGGTCGGGCGCTCGCTATGACGATTCGACTAGCGCGTGCGTATCGCTTAGCCTTGCGTTGAACGGAGGAACGTATCGGTGGAAAATCCGGATCCGCATCGCATCTCGACCGAGGAACAACTGGACAAGCTGCTCGGCGCACCAAATCCGATGACGCGCAGGAAGCTGCTCACCGCGCTCGACGAGATCGCGGTTGGCTTTATCAAGCGCTCGCCGCTGCTCGTGATCGGTACCGCCGACGCGGACGGCAACCAGGACGTATCTCCCAAAGGCGATCATCCCGGATTCGTCGAGGTCGTGGATCGAAATACGCTGCTGATCCCCGAACGCAAAGGCAACAAGCTCAAGTTTGGTTTTCGTAACATCCTTGCCAATCCGCACATCGGACTGATTTTCCTGGTTCCCAACACCGACGAGACCCTGCGCGTCAATGGCACTGCCGAGCTGACCGCCGATCCCGCGCTGCTCGCGACTCTCGCCGCGCGCGGCGCGCCCGCATTGCTCGCGATGCGGGTTAGCGTCCGCGAATGCTTCTTCCACTGCGGCAAGGCGCTCATCCGCTCCGCGCTGTGGCAGCCGGAAACCTGGGCGGCTCACGCCAGAATATCGTTCGGGAAGCAGCTTGGCGGCGGCGCCGAGGACCTCGCGCGCAAGATCGATCAGGCCATCGAGCAGGATTACAAAAATAATCTATAGGTGATGCGTGGCAGCGCCGGCCAACCTTGTGAAGCCTCCCGCACTGCGCCTCGGCGATACCGTTGGCGTGGTCGCGCCGGCGGCGGCGATCGATCGCGAATATCTGGAGCGCGGGGTCGGCGCGCTCGCGGCGATGGGCTTTCGGGTCAAGGTTTCGGCGCGCGCGCTGGCGCGTTCGGGAATCCTGGCCGGTGACGATCGCGAGCGCGCCGCCGAGCTGCAGGATTATTTCGCCGACGATTCGGTGCGCGCGATCTTCGCCGCTCGCGGCGGCTACGGATGCGGCCGTCTCCTTCCGCTGCTCGACTTCGCGCGAATCGCGCGTGCCCCCAAGCCCTTCATAGGGTTCTCCGATGAGACATTTATTCTCAATCCTCTGGTGACCCGCGCCGGTATCGTCGCGATTCACGGACCGATGGTCGCGATGGACTTCGCGCGCGGACTGACCACGCGCAGCTTCGAGCATCTGCGCCGGATGCTCACAGGCGACCTCGGAGCGTTCGATCTCGAAGCGCGCGAGAGCGTGCACCCGGGCGTCGCCGAGGGCGAGTTGATCGGAGGATGCCTGTCGGTGGTGGTCGCGATGCTGGCGACGCCGTTCGCGCCGGACTTTCGCGGCAAGATTCTTTTTCTGGAAGATACCGGCGAGCGTGCCTATCGGATCGATCGGATGCTGGTGCAGCTTCGGCAGGCGGGCGTCTTCACCGCGGCGGCAGGAATTGTTTTCGGCGCGATTCGTCCGGTTGAAGGCAACGCCGACGAAGCCAGGCTGATCGCGCGGTTTATCGCCGAGCAGACCGCCGGTTTCGGAATTCCAGTGATCGCAGGAATCGAGGCGGGCCACGGCACCGAGAATCTTGCGCTCCCGTTCGGGGTGCGCGCGCGGCTCGACGCGGGCACGAAGACGCTTCAAGTCCTCGAGCCGGCGGTCATCGCGTGAACCGCGCTGAAAATTAAATCTGCCGACGTCTGCGCGCATGGTTGCAGCGCGCGACATATTCGCCGCATATTTGGACTTACATCGATTTTTATCGAGCGATAGCTGATCGCGCGCATAGACAGCGGGTGTTTCGTGGGCTGGAGAGAGGTTGAAAGAGCGTTCGAAGATGCGGTCGAGCGGAGTGCGATCCCCGGAGCGACGGTCGTGGTCCGCGTCGGAGCTCAGGTCGCCTTCGAAGGTGCGTTTGGATTTCGCTCGATCGTGCCCGAACGCACGCCGATGAAGATCGATACGGTCTTCGATTTGTCGTCGCTGACCAAGGCGCTCGCGACGACGGTCGCGGTCATGCTCCTCACGCGCGACGGCAAGCTTCGGCTCGACGATCGCGTGACGCGGTTCTTCCACAATTTCGGCGTGCACGGAAAAACCGGCGTCACCTTTCGCCATCTGCTCGCGCACTGCTCGGGCCTGGCGCCGTGGCGGCCGTTCTACGAGCGGGTCGCAGAAGTCGAGCGTTCGGGCAAGGTGAATTTCATGGCGAGCTACGGCGCCAAGGAATTTGTGTGCGAGGAGATTCATCGCGAGAAGCCCGAGGCCACGCCCGCGACCAAGGCTATCTATTCGGACCTGAATTTTATCGTGCTCGGCGAAACCGTCGAGAAAGTCTCGGGCGTCGCGCTCAACCGCTTCAGCCGCGACAAAATTTTCCGGCCGCTCGGGCTGCGCGCGACTGACTTTATCGATATCGCGCTGGTGCGCTCGCGCCGTCTCGAGCCGGTCGCCGACATGTTCGCGCCGACGGAGGTGTGCCCCTCGCGCAAGCGGCTGCTGGTCGGCGAAGTGGACGACGAAAACGCGTACGCGATGGGCGGAGTGTCGGGACATGCGGGGTTGTTCGCGCCGGTTCGCGAGGTCGATCGGATCGCGCGCGAGCTTATCGCCTGCTGGGCCGGGCGCTCGGATTTTGTTCCGAAGAAAATCCTCCGCGAGTTTTGGGCGCGCGATAAAACCGTTCCCGAATCGACCTGGGCGCTCGGATGGGACATGCCGTCGCCGCAGGGTTCGAGCTCGGGCCGCCATTTCTCGCCCGACGCGATCGGGCATCTGGGCTTCACCGGCACTTCGATCTGGATCGAGCCGGCGCGCGAGATCGCGATTTCAATCATGACCAATCGGGTGCATCCGCGCCGCGACAACCAGGCGATTCGCGAGTTCCGCCCGCGAATCCACGATCTGATCATGGAAGCGATCGACGGTGAATGAAACAGAAAGCGCCGCGCGCCTTGCGCGAGTTCCCGCTCGCGTCCATCACGTGCATCTGATCGGCGTGGCAGGCACCGCGATGGCCGCGCTGGCGGGGATGCTGGCGGAGCGCGGTTATCGGGTCAGCGGCTCCGACAATCAATTTTATGAGCCGACGGCCTCGCTGCTCGCGAAGCTGAAGGTCGAGCGGCGGACGGGTTTTTCGGCGGCAAATCTCTCGCCCGCGCCCGACTTGGCGATCGTCGGCAACGTCATCGTCCGCGACAATCCGGAGGCGCAGGCGCTGCTTGCGTCGGAGATTCCGTACCTCTCGATGCCTGAGGCGCTGTGGCATTTCTTTCTGCGCGAGCGGCGTGTGCTGATGGTAGCCGGAACGCACGGGAAGACCACTTCGACCGCGATGATGGCGCAAATTCTCGCGGCGGCGGGGCACGATCCCTCGATGCTGGTGGGTGGAGTCGCGAAGGACTTTGGCTCGAACTACAGGCTCGGCGCGGGCGGCGATTTCGTGATCGAAGGTGACGAGTACGACACTGCATTTTTCGACAAGGGGCCCAAGTTTCTGCACTACCGCGCGCACGGCGCGATTATCACGGCGGTCGAGTTCGATCATGCCGATATCTACCGCGACCTCGAGCACGTCAAGTCGAGCTTCCGCGCGCTGGTCGATTCGATGGACGCGTCGCACGTGCTCGCGGTCTGCGCGGATTTTCCGCACGCACTCGAAGTCAGCAAGGGCGCGCGCGCGCGGGTCAGCACGTTCGGCCTGCGCGCGGGCGACTGGCGCGCAGCCGCGATTCGAATCGGCGCGGACGGCGCGCATTTCACGGTCGAGCATCGCGGCGCGCGCCTCGCGCCGGAGATTTTTCTGCCGATCGGCGGACGGATGAACGTCGCCAACGCGCTGGGAGTACTCGTGTTGCTCCGCGAATGCGGATTCGGCGCAGAGGAGATCGCGCGGGGCATCGCGTCGTTCACCGGCGTGGTCCGCCGCCAGGAAATTATCGGTGAGGCTGCGGGCGTGACCGTCGTGGACGATTTCGCGCATCATCCGACTGCGATTGGAGTAACTCTCGAAGCGATCGCCGAGCGCTTCGCGGGCCGCAGGATCCTGGCAGCGTTCGAGCCGCGCTCGAACACCGCGCGCCGCAATGTATTTCAGGATTCGTTCGCGGCGGCATTCGACCGCGCCGCGCGCGTTTATCTTGGCCCCGTCTATTTCAAGGCGAACGATCCGATTCCAGCCGCCGAGCGTCTCGCTACCGACACTCTCGTCACGGCGATATCAGCGCGCGGTCCGCAGGCATTCGCCTGCGCATCAAACGACGAAATCCTCGAGCGGATGCTCTCTGACGCCCGGGCGGGCGACATAGCCTTGTTCATGTCCAACGGCCCTTTCGACGGACTGAAAGACCGCTTCCTCGCCGCCCTGCGCGCGCGCGAGTGATGCTGCCTGATGGACTCCTCTCCCGCCGTTTCAGGCTCTGAGTTTTGTGTCCGTCATCCTGCCATGAAAGCGTCTGTGGTAGGCGATGAGTACGGTAGCCTCAGCCGAGACCCCCATCGTCATTTCGACCGAAGGGAGAAATCCCGAGGCGCCCATGCTCGCGCCAACACCACATGCAGAGGTCCTTCGCTCGGGATTCCTCGCGCGGCAGCCACGCGCGGGAATGACAACCGCACCTTTCTTCGTAGGGGCGGCTCGCGAGCCGCCCGTCTTTCGCGCAGCCTGTCGCTACACGCAAACTTTCATCTCGCGTGGCGGGTCCATCGGACCCGTGAAGGATCTCCTCAAAGCGATTAGTGTGGAAATCCCAAGTTGGTTGCACTAATCGCTTCGCGGAGATCCTTCGCCTACGGCTCAGGATGACAACAGCGGAAGGCCAATGGGCGAATCCTAGTAGCCGTGTGCGGGGTCTACTTGATTCAGTAGCGGGGTGCCGGATTGGAAGCGGCGGAGGTTTTCGGCGAATAGTTCGCTTGCCAGTTCCATGTAGCCGCGAAAATCGCCGGAGACGTGAGGCGTCAGGATCGCCTGCTCGATGTCCCAAAGGGGACTCTCTGCCGGCAGCGGCTCGCGCTCGAACACGTCCAGGCCGGCGCCGCCGATTTTCCCGGCGCTCAGCGCCGCGGCGAGTGCGGCTTCATCGACGACCGCGCCGCGTCCGATATTGACGAAATATGCGCCGGGCTTTATCGCCGCGATCTCTTTCGCGCCGACAAATTTTCGCGTCGCATCGGTCAGCGGCAGCGTCACACTGATGTAGTCAGATTCGCCAAGCAGTTCCGCGCACGCTTCGGAGCCGAACCATCGCGCGGGAATCTTTCCGTCCGGGTCGCCGAGCCCGCGCGGAGTCCATCCGGTCTCGCGCCGCTCAGACGGATTGCGCTTGAGCGCGAGAATTCTCATCCCAAACGCATCGGCGAGCCGCGCGGTCTCGCGCCCGATCGATCCATAGCCGACGATGCCGAGCGTCTTGCCGCGAATCACGTCGAGGCTGGAGATAACCGTGCGCCGCGACCATTCGTGGCGCTCCTGCGCGCGGATGGTGACATGCAGGCGCCGTGCGTACGCAAGCATCGAGGCAATCGTGTACTCCGCGATCGGAGTCGCGTGGACGCCGCTGGCGGTGGTGATCGGAATCTTCGCCGATTTCATCGGTCCGCCGAGGGCGTGATCGGCGCCGGCGCTGAGCAGTTGCACCCACTTGAGTCCCCGCGCACGCTCGAGGATGTCGCTCGGCATCCGGAACGAGAGCAGCACGTCGCATCCGCCGGAAACCAGCTCCGAGATTTCCTCCGGCGACTTGCACGGACGGTCAACCAGTTTCGCGCCGGGCGCGGCCGCAAGAATCGTGGCGCGCTGCGGTTCCTCGAGGGCGACGGTCGAAATGATCTTCATGATTGGCAAAACCCGGATGGGTGATGAGACCCAAATTTCGCACGCTGCGCCGGGCGCATCAAGCGCTATCTGACGCTGCTTGAGAAGCGCCGATCGGCGGCCTATGATCGGTTGGCCGGGCCAATCGGCCGGTAACCATGAGCAGGCTTCGCAATCTCGCGCTGGGTGCATTCGCCGTCACGATCGCGGCGGTCGTGGGAATCGCCGCTGCGCAAACCTCCGCGCCGCCATCCGATCCGCAGATGCAGGAGGGAGCGGGCGCGCAGCCTCCGGGAATCAACTCACAGGAGAGTAACCCGGATACGACGCTTGAAATCGCGCCGCAGCCGGGAGTCACCGCACCTAAGACCGGTGTGGACGAAATTCCCGGCGGCGACAGCTTCAGGCCCGGCGAGAATACGGACTCGGTCAATCCCAATTATCGGCCGGGGACCGAGAACGGCGATTCCAATTCCAGCAACGGCAATAATCCCAGCAGCCTCGCGCGCCACGGCCGGCCCTATCTCGGCATCACGGTCGCAGAGACCGACAAGTGCTTCAAGGGAAAAGAGGAGCACGGACTCGAGGTCCTCACCGTTGATCCGAACAGCCCCGCGGCTGCCGCCGGAGTAAAGGGCAGCACCGGCGCAAATGCGATCGGCGCGACGGCGTCGACGCTCGGCGCTCTGATTCCTTTTGCAGGAACGGTCATCGCCTCGCAGCTCGAGAAGCACGGCGACCTGGGGATGTCGGGCGATTTGATCGTCGCGATCGACGATCAGCGCGTGCGCACTCAGCAGGACCTCGACGACGCGATGGCGCGGCTCAAGCCTGGTGACACGATGTACCTGACCGTTATCCGCCCTGGACCTGATAGAAGTCATACGACGCAAAAGATCGCCGTGCATGTCGGACAGGTAGGGCAGGTGGGACAGCCGGTCGCTAATGCTGGTCCGCCGCTGACGGAGTAGCGCCTGCCATCGTCCGAGGATTGCGGCGGCCTGAATCCTTCGCGCTCGAATCTCTGATATACTCCTCCAGATGCCGCCCGCGTGGAGCCTTTCGTCCGCCGCGGGTAGGCGGAGTTGCGTTTTGCGCAGGCGATAAAATCGTGCTTCGAAGCGTCAAAGATGCGGCCGGCGAAATTCAAGCGCGGCTCAAGAACGGGAGCGAGCGCCGTTTTCCCGTGATGGGGCTGAAAGGCGCGGCTGGCGTTGTGCTGCTGCGCGAGACCGCGCTCGGCGTTACGCGCCCGATCGTCGTGGTGACCGCACGCGCGGCCGAGGCCGAGGCGTTCGCGCATGAGGCCGCGTTTTTTCTCGACGAATCCGCTGACGCCGACACTACCCGACGCCGCGTGCATCATCTGCCCGCGTGGGAGTTGAAGCCGCTCGCGAATCTCTCGCCTGGGTCGGACACGCAGGCTGCGCAGATCGCCGCGATGTTCGCGCTGCTTCGCACTCCCGCGCCGATCGTGATCACGTCGGTCGAGGCGATGATGACGCGCACGATCCCGCGCGAAATTTTGAACGACTCGATCATCCGCGTCACCGCGGGCGAGCGGCTCGACCTTGAGCTGCTGGTCGAGGCCCTCGCCAATGCGGGCTATCAGCGGCTGCCGCAGGTCGAGGAGCCGGGCGACTTCAGCGTGCGCGGCGGAATCGTCGACGTGTTTTCGCCGCTCTACCGCTCGCCGGTCCGGCTCGAGCTGGAAGACGACATGGTCACGTCGATTCGGCGCTTCGATATCGCAAGCCAGCGCTCGGCGGGTGAGCTGGATGAAGCCACAATCGTGCGCACGCGGCTGGTCGCGCCCGAATCGCTCAAGGACATTCGCGTGCGCGATCGAGCGGCGGTGCGCGCCGCGGATATCGGGATGGTCCGCAAAGAAGCCGGCGAGCTGGCCGAGACGCTCGAGAACGGCCTGCTCTTTCCGGGCGCGGAATTGTTGATGCCCTATGTCTACGGTGCGCCGCTGCAATCGGTCGCCGACTATCTGCCGTCCGACACGGTGCTGTGGCTGGTCGATCCCGGGCGGATTCGAGCCGACGCGGATCGGTTCGCGACCCGAGTTGCCGAAGAGGCCGCGATCGCAGCGGGCGCGCCCACGATTTTTTCCGGAGCCGGAATCGATGTACCTGTCGGCCGAGGAGTTCGAGCGCGCGCTGGCGGGCTTCGCCGCGGTTGAGATCGGATCGCTCATCACCGCCGCGCCGCCGCGCGAAGGATGGGCTCCTCCGATCGAGGTTAAATCGCAGCCGAGCCTGCGCCTCGCTTCGCCCGAGCTTGTCGGCGCGCGCGCCGCGATCAGTTTCGAACCTCTGGCAGAGCAGCTTCGCGAGGTTCAGCGCGGACAGGGCAGGTCGCTGATGATCGTCGAGGGGCCGAACCAGGCGGCGCGCCTGCGGCGTCATCTCGAAGCCTACGATCTGGAAGTGAACACCGAGTGCAAGACCTTCGGCGCGCTGCTCGCATGGCCCGATTTCCGTCCCGCGATCATGGAGGGCGAAATCTCGGCGGGCGCCGTTTTGCAGGACGACGGAATCTATCTTTACAGCGAGGAAGAGATTTTCGGCGAGCCGCGCGCGCGCCGGAAGCATCGCCCGACCGCCAAAGGCGCGATGCTGAATCTCGCGGAGCTCAAGCCCGACGACATCGTCGTGCATATCGATCACGGAATCGGGCGCTACCGAGGGCTGAAGCATCTGAAGGTCGCCGACGTCGAGGGCGATTTCCTGAACCTCGAGTACGCCGGCAACGACACGATGTATGTACCGGTCGAGCGAATTAACCTGGTCCAGCGCTATATCGGCAGCGACAGCGAGGCGCCTCGCCTGGACAAGCTCGGCAGCGGCTCGTGGGAGAAGGTCAAGCGGCGCACGCGGCAGGCGGTGCTCGCGATGGCGTCGGAGCTGCTCGAAATTTACGCCGCGCGCGAAGTCCTTGAGGGCCACGCGTTTCCGCATCCGGGCCGCGACTATCATGAGTTCGCGGATCGATTCGAATTCGAGGAAACGCCCGACCAGCAGGCCGCGATCGACGACGTGATTCGTGACCTGACGCGCGCCAAGCCCATGGATCGCCTGATCTGTGGCGACGCGGGCTTCGGCAAGACGGAGGTCGCGATGCGCGCCGCGTTTATCGCGGTGATGGACGGGCGGCAGGTCGCGGTGCTGGTGCCGACCACGATTCTGGCCGAGCAGCATTGGAACACGATGCGCAAGCGGTTCGAAGAGCTTCCGGTGCGGGTCGAGATGATTTCGCGCTTCCGCAGCGCGAAGGAGAACAAGGCGGTTATCGACGACGTCGCGCGTGGCAAGGTCGATATCGTCGTCGGAACGCATCGCCTGCTCTCGGCCGACGTCAACGTTCCGCGCCTGGGCCTGCTGATTATCGACGAGGAGCATCGTTTCGGCGTGGCCGACAAGGAGAGGATCAAGAAGCTCAAGAAGATGGTGCCGGTGCTGACGATGACTGCGACGCCGATTCCGCGCACGCTGCACATGGCGATGCTGGGAATCCGCGACCTGTCGGTGATTCAGACCGCGCCGCCCGATCGCCAGCAGATTCGTACTTTCGTCGCGCATTTCGACGACAGCCTGATTCGCGACGTGATCATGCGCGAGCTCAACCGCGGCGGGCAGGTGTTCTTCGTTCACAACCGCGTCGAGAATATCGAGTACATGGCGCGCCATCTCCATACCCTCATTCCCGAAGCGAAGATCGCGGTCGCGCACGGCCAGATGCACGAGAAGAAGCTCGAAGACGTGATGCGCGGATTTATCGAGAACCGGGTGAACGTGCTGGTGTGCTCGGCGATTATCGAGTCCGGCCTCGACATCCCGAACGCGAATACGATGATCATCAACCGCGCCGATCATTTCGGGCTGGCGCAGCTCTACCAGTTGCGCGGACGCGTCGGGCGCTCGCGCCAGAAGGCGTTCGCGTATTTGCTGATTCCGGGCGAGCACATCATCACGCGCGACGCCAAGCGGCGTATCGACGCGCTGCGCGAGCTGGTTGACGCGGAGACAGGCAGCGGGTTCAAACTCGCGATGGCGGACCTGGAGCATCGGGGGGCCGGCAATCTACTCGGGCGCGAGCAGCATGGCGAGATCGAGGCGGTCGGCTTCGAGCTCTATACCGAGATGATGGAGCAGGCGATCGCCGAGCTTCGCGGCGAGGAGCGGCGGCCCGATTTCGAGCCTGAGCTGAAGCTCGGAATTCCCGCCTACATTCCCGAGACCTACGTGCCCGACGAGAACGAGCGCTTGGTGCTCTACCGCAGGTTTGCACGCGCCGAGTCCGAGCAGGATCTCGCCGAGTTGAAAGATGAGATGCGCGACCGCTTTGGTCCGGTGCCGACTCTGATCGATAATCTGGTCGCGGCGATGAACGTGCGGCGGCAGATGCGGCTTCTGCTGATCGTCAGCGCGATCCTGAAGGGCAATCAGCTCGAGGTGCGGTTTCATCCCGACGCGCCGGTCGATACCGCCAAGCTCGCTGCGATGGCCGAAGCGAATCGGCGCACGATGAAACTGACGCCGTCGTTCCAGGTTCTGGTGCGAATCGAGACCGCGGCGGGCGAATACGAGCGCCTGTTTGCGCAGGTCGACGGCGTCTTGCAGGCGTTGGCGGGCTGTGAAAAATTGGACAACTGGCCGGTAGGTCACGCAGGACCGGCTCCCAACTAGATTCATGCGGATCTTTATCTCGGCGAATGTCATTCGCGCCGGTACGCTTGGCGCCGTGCTCGCGCTTTTCCTGTGCGTGGCGGCACCCGCCTCGGCGCAGCAATCGGTCGATCGCGTCGTTGCCAGCGTTGACGGCGATCCGATTACCGCGCATGACGTGCAGGCGTTCAGCGTCGCGATCGGGCGTCCGGTTACTACTGACGATATCGCGAACAATCCGGAAGCGAAGCTGATGCTCAAGGAGCTGATTGCGGCCAAGCTGTTCCAGAACGAAGCGCAGAAGTATTCGGACAAGATCGACGACGCGCAGGTCGATCGTTACGTCGATCAGCTCCGGCAAGACCGGCACATGACGCCCGATCAGTTCAAGGACGCGATCGCTCAGAGCGGAATGAGCATGCACGATTTCCGCAAACACGCCCGCGAAGAGCTCGAAAAGGCAATGATGATCCAGCAGCAGGTCCGCGACCGGGTTGATATCTCCAACGCGGATATCCAGACCTACTATGATCAACATCCGGACGAGTTCACGATTACAAAAGAGCGCTACCGCCTGTCGCAGATCCTGATAGGAACTCCCGCCAACGCGACTCCGCAACAGATCGCGCAGCTTAAGAACAAAGCCCAGCAGCTAAGAAGTGAAGCCGCCAAGGGCGCGGACTTTGGCGAGCTGGCGCACAAATACTCCGACGACGTTTCCAAGAATAACGCCGGAGAGCTCGGATGGTTCGAGCCGCAGGACATCATGGACCAGATTCTGGCTGCGATTAAGACGGTCAAGCCCGGCGATGTCTCCCAGGTCGTCCAGACCAGCCATGGCTTCCATATTTTGAAGGTTGAAGCTCACGAGGTTCCCGGAGTTCGTCCGCTCTCCGACGTCAAGGACGTGATCCGTGAAAAGCTGATCGACGAAAAGGCCAAGGCGGAAACCCAGGAGTGGGTCGAGACCCAGTTGGTTAAACAACACGACGTCGAGACGCTGTACTAGGTTTGATGGCGCCGCGAGCAAAGGCGCACCCCCTCATCGCTATCAGCATGGGCGATCCGGCGGGAATTGGCGCGGAGGTGATCCTGAAATCGGCGGCGCGGTTCGCGTCACGGCGCGACGCTCCGGCGCTGGTCGTCGTGGGCGACTTGAACGTGATGACAGAGACCGCGCGCCGTCTGCATTCCCGGATTCAGCCGCGCGCATGGAATCCGGATGAACCCGCGCCGAGCGGCCGCAATCTCAGGGTGATCACGCGCAAGCCTCTGAGCGCTCGGGGGCGGCGCGTCGGAAAGCCCTCGATCGAGGGCGGCGATGCGTCGTTCGGCTACGTCGTCGAGGGCGCGAAGATGGCGCTCGGCGGCGCGGTCGACGCCCTCGTGACGGCTCCGATCAGCAAGCAATGGTGGGATCGCGCGGGGCATCGCTATCCCGGCCATTCGGAGCTGCTGGCGCATCTCGGGCGAGCGCGGCGATGGCGCATGATGTTCGCCGGGGATCATTTGAAGCTCGCGCTGGTGACGGTGCATATGGGTCTCGCCGGCGTATCGAAGAAGCTCACGCGGGCGGCAGTGCTCGACACAATCGTGCTGCTTCGCGACCATATGCGTGCGCGGCTCGGAGTTGCGCGGCCGCGAATCGGAGTGCTGGGATTTAATCCGCATGCGGGCGAAGACGGACTATTTGGAAAAGAGGAGATTCGCGTGATCGAGCCGGCGATCGCGGCGGCGCGGCGCGCCGGAATCGACGCGTTCGGGCCGCTTGCGCCCGATACTGCTTTTATCCGCACGCGCGGACGTTTCGGTTTCGACGCGGCGGTGGCAATGTACCATGATCAGGGCTTGATTGCGCTCAAGACCCTGGAGTTTGATCGCGCGGTGAATGTCACTTTGGGGATTCCATTTATCCGCACCTCGCCCGACCACGGCACCGCGTTCGCCATTGCGGGCAAGGGCGCGGCCAGTCCCTCAAGCATGCTGGCGGCAATCGAATACGCGGCGGCGGCGGCGCGCAGCCGCAAGGACTGAACGGCACGAATCGCGATGGCCGATAAAATCATAATCAAGGGTGCGCGCGAGCATAATCTCAAGGACATCGACCTCGAGATTCCGCGCGACAAGCTGGTGGTGATCACCGGGCTCTCGGGTTCGGGCAAATCCTCACTCGCCTTCGACACCATCTATGCCGAAGGCCAGCGCCGTTACGTCGAGTCGCTCTCGGCGTACGCGCGGCAGTTCCTGGAGCAGATGGAGAAGCCCGACGTCGATTCGATCGAGGGGCTGTCGCCCGCGATCTCGATCGAGCAGAAGACCACCTCGCGCAATCCGCGCTCGACGGTCGGCACGATCACCGAGATCTACGACTACCTGCGGCTGCTGTTCGCGCGCGTCGGACATGCGTTTTGCTACAACTGCGGACGCGAGATCTCGCAGCAGAGCGTGCAGCAGATCGTCGATCGCCTGATGGCGTGGCCAGAGGGCTCGCGAATCCACGTGCTGGCGCCAATCGTGCGCGATCGCAAGGGCGAGTACAAAAAAGAGCTGTCCGAGATGCGCCGCGCAGGCTTCGTGCGGGTCAAGATCGACGGCAAGCTCTATGAGCTCGGCGAGGAGCCCGCGCTCAACAAGAACACGCGCCATACGATCGAGGTGATGGTCGATCGGCTTGCGATCCACAAGGGCATCGAGAAGCGCCTGGCCGACTCGCTCGAAGTGGCGTTCAAGTACGGACAGGACCTGCTCAAGGTCGAGAAGCTCGACGACAAGAAGGGCGCGGAGGGAGTTTACTTCAGCCAGCGCTTCGCCTGCGTCGAATGCGGAATCTCGTATCCGGAGATCACGCCGCGGATGTTCTCGTTCAACAGCCCGCACGGCGCGTGCACCGAATGCTCCGGAATCGGATCGATCATGTACTTCGATCCGGAGCTGGTGGTGCAGAACGAGGACCTGAGCATCGCCGACGGTGCGATCGCGCCGTGGGCCACGATGAACTATATGCAGCCGGTGCTCGAAGCGCTGGCCGCGCACTACAAGTTCAGCCTCGATACGCCGTGGAAAAATATTCCGCCCAAGGTGCGCAAGGCGATCCTCGGCGGCTCCGGCGCGGAGGAGATCGAGTTCGCCTACCAGCGCGGGCATCATCGGTCCGAGTACTCGCGCGCGTTCGAGGGCGTGCTGCAATGGCTCGATCGCCGCTACAAGGAAACCGAGTCCGAGGGAATCCGCGAGGTCCTCGAGGGCTACATGAATATGCGCCCGTGCCCCGTATGCGCCGGCGCGCGGCTCAAGAAGGAAAGCCTGTTCGTCCGCTTCCAGGGCAAGTCGATCTCGGAAGTGACCGCGATGTCGATCAAGCAGGCGCTCGCGTTTTTCGTCGCGCCCAAGCTCACCAGGCAGGAGACCGAGATCGGCAGGCTGATACTCAAAGAGATCCGCGAGCGGCTGTCGTTCCTCGGCGACGTTGGGCTCGACTACCTGACTCTCGATCGCACCTCGGGCAGCCTTTCGGGCGGCGAGGGTCAGCGTATCCGGCTGGCGACGCAAATCGGATCGAGCCTGGTCGGCGTGCTGTACATTCTCGACGAGCCGTCGATCGGACTCCATCAGCGCGACAACCAGCGCCTGCTCGCGACGCTGAAACGGCTGCGGGAGCTCGGCAACACCGTGCTGGTGGTCGAGCACGATCGCGACACGATGCTCGAGGCCGATCATCTGATCGACATGGGCCCGGGCGCCGGCGCGCTCGGCGGATACGTGGTCGCGCAGGGCACGCCCGAGCAGGTGATCAGAAATCCGAAGTCGCTGACCGGAAAATATCTTTCCGGCGAAGTCGAGATCGCGGTGCCGTCACGCAGGCGGCAGGCGAGCGGCCGCACTTTAGTGATCAAGGGCGCGCGCGAAAATAACTTGCGTGATCTGACCGTGCAGTTTCCGCTCGGCGTCGTCACCTGCGTCACCGGAGTTTCGGGCTCGGGCAAATCCACGCTGGTGCTCGATACGCTCTATCGCGCGCTCGCGCAGAGGCTCAATCATTCGCGCGAGCGCTCGGGCGTGTTCAAATCGATCGAGGGAATTGAGCATCTGGACAAAATCGTCCACGTCGATCAGAGCCCGATCGGACGCACCCCGCGCTCGAACCCCGCGACCTACACCGGCCTGTTCACCCATATCCGCGAGCTGTTCGCGCAATTGCCCGAAGCCCGCATGCGCGGCTACGGTCCCGGACGCTTCTCGTTCAACGTCAAGGGCGGACGCTGCGAGGCGTGCGAGGGCGACGGCATCATCCGGATCGAGATGCACTTCCTGCCCGACGTGTACGTCACCTGCGAGGTCTGCGCCGGGATGCGCTATAACCGCGACACGCTGGAAATCCAGTACAAGGGCAGGAATATCGCCGAGGTGCTGAACATGACCGTGGCCGAGGCGGTCGAGTTCATGGGCTCGGTCCCGCCGATCAGGCAGAAGCTCGAAACGCTGCGCGACGTCGGCCTCGACTATATCCATCTCGGGCAATCTGCGACGACGCTGTCGGGGGGCGAGGCCCAGCGTATCAAGCTCGCGAAGGAACTCTCGCGCCGCGCTACCGGCCGCACGCTTTATATCCTCGACGAGCCGACCACGGGGCTGCACTTCGACGATATCAAGCGTCTGCTCGCAGTGCTCGGCCGGCTGGCGGACGCCGGCAACACGATCATTGTGATCGAGCACAATCTCGACGTGATCAAGACCTCTGATTACGTGATCGATCTCGGTCCCGAGGGCGGCGATCGCGGCGGCACGATCGTCGCGAAGGGCACGCCCGAGGAAGTCGCCGCCGCCCCTGATTCATACACCGGCCAGTTCCTGCGCCAAGCGCTGGGCCAGCGCGCTGCCGCCTGAAGGTTCGGAGCTCATCCGCTCATCTCGACCCGCCTCTGCCGCTCGTAGTATGACTGGTGGTCATCGCGCTATGGCCAGTAGGCCACAGCGCAAGCGAGCGTATCAGCACTGAGATCAAGCCGGGATCAGCCGATGATGAAATCGATTACACTCACTTTTGCATTGACGGTCGCGATGCTCTGCGGCGGATGCGCGCAGCAGGCCGCGCTTCAGCAAGCGAGCGCGGATTCGCAGGCTGCTCGCGCGCAGGGCGATTACAAAACCGCGGCGCTCGATCTCAATCCTATCGTCGCGGCCTATCCGGAAAATCCGCAGGCGTACATGGCGCAGGCTTACGATTATTTCGAGGCGGGCGAGGCCGATCAGGAAATCGCGGACGTGAGCCGCGCGATCGAGCTCGAGCCCAACGCCGCCGAATATCGCATCTTCCGCTCGCAAGCGTACACGCGCATCCCGCGGTTCGATCTCGCACTCGACGACGCCAACGAGGCAATCCGGATCGCACCCAATACCGCCTACTGCTACTCGTCACGCGGCTACGTCTACATGGCGATGGGCGAGAGCTCCAAGGCGATTGCCGACCTCTCGCACGCGATCGAGCTTGATCCGAACAATGCGATGTTCCTGGTGCAGCGCGGGTTCGCATACGGCATGGCGGGCCGCTACGCCGAGACTCAGGCCGACTGGCAAGCCGCGATCAAGATGCGTTCGGATTATGGGCCGGCTTACAGCGCGCTCGGATGGCTCCAGGCCACCTGTCCGGACGCTAAATTCCGCGACGCCAAGCAGGCGATCGAGAACGCGAAGCGTGGCGCGGGACTCGGCGCGCCCGCGATGCCTGTCGCGACTGTATCCGGCGGCGCAGTCAAGTCAGATGCCAAATCAAGACCGGCGCATAACAATTCGGCGGTGGCGTGGTCGCTCGACGCGCTTGCGGCCGCGTACGCCGAGTCGGGAGATTTTCAGCAGGCCGTCGCGGTGCAGCAGCAGGCAATCTCGCACAATAAAATGTCGCCGAATCCTCTTGCGACCAAGGAGCAGCAGTTGCTCGCGCTCTATCAGCAGCAGAAACCTTATCGCGCGGGTTTCGACGCGGTGGTTCCGTCGCTGCCCTGGATCGTGCTCCCGTCGTAGATGATTTTTCCGTCGTCGACGCGCGCGAACGGCGACAGCACGTGCGGCGAGAGCTTGCCGGTCGGCATGATGTGCTCGACGCGCCATCCGCGAACCACCAAATAGTCCGAGATGATCCGGCGATGGCATCGCCACCACAATCCTTCCGAGCACATGTAGGCCGTACGCGCTGTCGTCGCGAGCTCGATCAACTCCGCGAGACCGGCTGCGAATTCCTCGCTGTCGGTGTAGTCAGCGTACGAGCGGAACGCCGGATGCTGCCATGCGCCGTGCGGTGAATCGGCGCGCTTGCTGTGCCGTCGTCCTCCCAGCAGCTTCATCCATCGGTACGCGATTCCCGCTCGCACCAGCGATTCGGCGAGCGTCTCCTGGTTGAACTGCGGCCATTTGCGCGACGATGGAAACGAGCGCACGTCGGCAAGTGTCGCAATACGATGCTGCCCGAGCAGCGCGAGGAATTCCTCGATTGGATGCGTCGAATGACCGAAGGTGAAAATCAGCGGCTGTTCCGCCACGGGCTTTTTTGATGCTCTCGGCATCGAACCCTCGCCTGATTTTCCGCGCGGCGCGCGACGGACACGCTACTGCTTGGCGGGCGCGGCGAAATCTCCCGAGGCGACCTGCGAGAGCATCGCGGTGTTGATCGCGGCGTCCTTTAGATTCGCGACCGCGACCAGCAGGATCGCGTCGGGATGCAGATACTTGCGCGCCATGTCCTGAACGTCCTGTTTGGTGACGGCCTGGATCAGCTTCGGATAACGATCGGCGTAATCAAGCCCGAGGCCGTTGAGCTCGATGCCGAGCATGAAGCCGGCGATCGCGCTCTGCCGATCGAACTTGAGCGGGAAGCTTCCGATCAGAAATTTCTTCGCGCCGTCGAGCTCGGCGTCGGTCACCGGATGCTCCTGCATGATCCGCATCTGCTGGAGGATGAGCTTGATCGCCTCGTTGGCGCTCGAGTTCTTGGTTTGCAGCCGGATGCCGTAAGCGCCCTCGAACTTGGCCGCCGAGACGACGCTGCCGACCGAGTAGGCGAGGCCGTGCTCGCTGCGCACGACCTGCACCAGGCGCGAGGCGAAGCCGCCGCCGCCGAAGATGTAGTTCATCACTTGCAGCTTGTAGAAGTCGGGGTTCGAGCGCGCAATTCCGCCGAAGCCCATGATGATATTGGCCTGCTGCACGCTGCGATCGATGAGCTTGGCCTCGAGGCCCTTGGGCGCGGGCGGCGGGGGCGGTACCGCTTGCGGCGGGACGGCGCCGCTGAGGCCGGTCAGAGATTTCTCAAGTGTTGCTTTAATTTCGTCCGCGTGCACGTCGCCGGTCACCGCGATCACCGCGCTGCCGAGCTTGTAATACTCGTGATAGAAGGCGCGCACGTCGTCGGGCGTGAGCTTGGCAACCGACTCCGCGCTGCCGTCCTGCGGATGACCATACGGCGAATCGCCGAACAGCGCTTTTTCGAACTTCACGCTGGCGGTGTACCCGGGCTCTTCTTCCTGTGCGTGAATATCGGCGACGGTCTCGGCGCGCTTGCGCTCGATATCGGCATCGCGCAGGCCGGGCTCGGTCAGGATTCCCGCCAGCAGCGCCAAAGTATCGGCCTGGTATTTTTTAAGGGAAGTGAAGCCGGCGACCGCATAATCGCGGTCCGCGCCAACCTCGACCGAGCTGCCCATGAAATCGACTTTCTGATTGAAGTCAGCAGCGCTAAGACTCCGGGTTCCCTGCCCGAGCGATTGCGCGGTCAACGCGGCGAGTCCGGCTTTGCCGTCGGGGTCGCGCCGTGCGCCGGCGTCGAACGCGATCGACATTGTAACCATCGGGAGCTGATGCTCTTCCGATACCAGCAGCACTGCTCCGTTTGACAGCGTCATCCGCTTGATTTCGAGCGCGTGCGCGCGCGGCGCGAGCGCCAGTATCGTGAGGATCGCGAGCGCCCCGCCCGCGAGCTTACCGATATTCTGTTTGCGGCGGTTCATCGCGCCACCTCGCCGAACGCCGCTTCGCCGATGATGTCGGCGTGGCGGACTCCGCCGCCGCTTGCGCCTCCGGCCATCTCGTGCGGGAGCACACCAGTTGGAATCAGGACGCCGACGGTGCGGTTGGTATCGACGAAATATTTTCGCGCGACGCGCTGCACGTCGGCCGCGGTGACCTTGTCGATATTCGAGAGATACTGGTCAACCATCTTGTAGCTGCCGAGCATCTGGTAGACCCCGAGCAGCATCGCCTCCTCGAGGATCGAATCCTGCGAGAAGACGAACTCCGCCTGCTCGAGATTCTTGGCCTTCTGCAACTCCTGCGCGCCAACAGGTTGGTCTCGCAGCAGCTGCAATCTCTTTGTCCGCCTCCGCCATTGCGTCGTCGGTCTTCACGCCTGGCCGCATCTGCGCCGATACCACGAACAGGTTCGGGTCAAACGAGGTCAGGTCGTAGCCCGCGCCGACCTCGACCACCATCCGCTTATCGACCACCAGCTTCTTGTACAGGCGCGAGCTCTTGCCGTCGGAGAGAACCTCCGACGCGATTTCGAGCGCAAACGCGTCCGGGCTTTCGATATTCGGAACGTGATAGGCCTCTTCGAACGCCGGCAGATTTGCGGCGTGGCGCAACTCGACGCGGCGCTCGCCTTCCTGCTGGGGCTCGACCTCGGGCATCGGCGGAGGCTTGGGCCCGTTCTTGATCGCGCCGAACGCCTCGCTGATTTGCTTGAGCACCTGGTCGGCGTTGAAATCGCCCACTACCACGACGATTGCGTTTTGCGGCGAGTAGTAAATCTGGTGATACGCGAGCGCGTCCTGCAGCGTCAGCCGCTGGATATCCTGCATCCATCCGATGACCGGCCAGTGGTACGGGTGCTCGACGAACGCCGCCGCGCGCACCTGCTCGTCGAGCGCGTCCTCGGGCTCGTCGTCGGTGCGCAGGCGGCGCTCTTCGGCGACCACCGCGCGCTCCTTGTCGAACTCCTGCGGGTCGAAATTCGCCATCCGGTCCGATTCGAGCGAGATCGGAACGCTCAGGCGATCGCGGTTGATATTCTCGAAGTACTCGGTGTAGTCCGAGCTGGTCATCGCGTTGTCTTCGCCGCCGTTGGCCTGGATGATCTTTGAGAATTCCTCGGGCCCGATCTTCCTGGTTCCCTTGAACATCAGATGCTCGATCAGATGGGAGATTCCGGTCTTGCCGAATTGCTCGTTGCGCGAGCCGACATGATAGAAGACGTTGAACGACGCGACCGGCGCCTTGTGATTCTCGAGCACGATCACTTGGAGCCCGTTCGGCAGCGTTTCGGTCTTGACCGCGTCGGTCATTCCGGCACGCGCGGCGCCGGCGCACAGCAGCATCACGGCTATGAGAAGCGAAATGGATCCGGCAAGATGGTAGTTACGCGGGAAGATAATTTTCATGACGAATAACCATCTAACGCCGTGCCTTGGCGTGGAGTCAAGAAAGCCCGTCGCGCCGTCGCGATTCACCGTGCGGCGGCAAATTGCATCGCGGGCCGTGAGTTTGCCACAATCAGCATCAGTAACCCGATGACCCAGCCTGCCAGCCAGCCACTATTCGAAATCAAGGGCGTGCTCACGAAGTTCATGCGGATGCTGTTTCCGCTGGAGTTCCGCATCGACTCGATCGCGAACTGCGGCCCGATGCTGCCGTTTCATTTCCCGCTCCTGCCGGGCGAGATGATCTACCTGCCCGAAAAAATCGACGCGTTCGGCGCCGAGGGCGACGAATATATCTATTACCTCGTCACCACCGCGCACCTGGCCTCGCGCCACGACTTCGGCACCTTCGATTTTCGCCTGGCCGATATCGAGGGCTTCGAGGATCGAGCCGAGACCGGCGTCGAGGCGATCGACAGCTTCGTTGCCTCCTTCGACGACGCCGCGCTGGCCGGCGCGCTGATGCGCCTGGGCGAGGCCGCGCGAATCGACGCGGCGCTCGGGCGGCGCTACCTCGGACTCGCGCCGCGAATCGCGGCGATCAACCGCTCGCTCACCGCGCTCCTGCCGCCGGAGGCGCTCTCGACGATGCTGGTGCGCGGGTCGCTCGACCTGGTCGACGGCGAGCCGGGTGAGCAGGGCTTCGCGCGGATGGCGCAGCGCTTCTTCGCGCCGCTGCGCGGCGCTGATGCCGACATCTTCACCACAGCGCGCCAGACCACCGCGCTCTACAAATGGCTGCAGGAGCTGATCGAGCAGGCGCGCGCCGCAGGCAACGCCGATCCGCTCGCGGGCCAGGCCGAGCAGATGCGCAACGACCTGATAAGCGGCGTCAAAGGCGGCGACGGCGCCGACGACGGCGCGGAAGGCGAGGGCGATCAGGGCGAGGCGGGCGGCGAGCCCGACCAGAAGCTCAGCATGGACGCCTCGGGCCGGCAGTCCAAGGGCAACCAGGGCCGCGCGCTCTCGCCCGAGGAGCTGCGCAAACTGATCGAGCAGGGCGCGCAGATCAATCCCTCGCAAGGCGAAGGCAACGCCGACGGCGACGGGATGTACCTGACGCAACTCACGAACAAGCAGATGAGCGAGCTCGAGGCGATGCGCGAGCAGCTTGCCGAAGTCGGCAGCGTGACCGGGCAGGGGCGCCTGATGATCGCGCGCTCGCGCCAGGATTCCTACTACGCCTACGACGAGTGGGACTACGTGCTGGCCGACTACCGGCGCAACTGGTGCCGACTGCGCGAAATCCAGCTCACCGGCGACGACGGCGACTTCTACAACAACACGCTCCTGCGCTACGCCGATTTGCTGCCGGTGATCCGCCGCAACTTTCAGCGCATCCGCCCGGCGTCCTACCGGATGGTGCGCGGACTCGAAGACGGCGAGGAGATCGATTTCGACAAGACCGTCGAGTCGCACGTCGCGCGCAAGATGGGCGAGATTCCCGACGGCCGCGTGTACAAGGCGCGCAAGAAGGAAGCCCGCGACGTCGCGACGCTGTTCCTGCTCGACATGTCGGCCTCGACCGACGAGCCGATTCATCGCGAGCCGCGCAAGTTCACCGACGATGACGACAACGACGACTGGATGAAGGCGTGGCAGCGGCGACCGCAAGCCGCGCAGCGTCCGCGCCGGATTATCGACGTCAACAAGGAAGCGCTGATCATCATGGCGCAGTCGCTCGAAGAGCTGGGCGACCAGTACGCGATCATGGGATTTTCCGGGCATGGGCGCGACAACGTCGAGTTTTACGTGATCAAGGAATTCGACCAGGAACTCTCCGACGACGTGCGCGCGCGAGTCGGCGCGGTCGAGCCGAAACGCTCGACCCGGATGGGCGCGGCGATTCGCCACGTGCGCGAGAAATTCAAGAACGTCAACTCGCGCGCCCGGCACATGATCCTGCTGAGCGACGGCTTCCCGCAGGATTTCGACTACGGCCACGACCGCCGCTCGAACGCCTACGGAATCCAGGACACGATGGTGGCGCTGAAGGAACTCGAGATGGCGGGCGTGCTGCCGTTCTGCATCACGGTGGACAAAACCGGCCACGACTACCTGCGCCAGATGTGCCAATCCTCGCGCTACCTGGTGATCGAGGACATCGCCTCGCTGCCGCGCCAGTTACCGAAAATCTACGAACAAGTCGTCCGCTGGTAAGCCTCGCGCGTTAGCTACGAAGCTGCTTCGCGCAGATCGTGGCCGGTCATTTCGCGAGGTGCTGCTAGTCCGAGCATCGCCAAGAAAGTTGGCGCTACGTCGGCGAGGGTGCCGGCGTCGCGCAGGCGGCCGTGGAATTTCGGATCGACGAGAATCAGCGGAACCGGGTTGGTGGTGTGCGCGGTGTGCGGCTGGCCGGTCGCGGGATCGGCCATGAACTCGGCGTTGCCGTGATCGGCGGTGATGAGTGCCGCGCCGCCGCGTTTCGCGATCGCGTCGAGCACGATTCCCAGCGCCGCGTCGCTGGCCTCGACCGCTTTGACAGTCGCGTCGAAATTTCCGGTGTGGCCGACCATGTCGGGGTTCGCGAAATTCATCACCACGACGCCGAATTTTCCGCTTTCGATTTCTTGCGCCGCGCGAGCCGCGATCTCATGCGCGCGCATCGCGGGTTCAAGATCGTAAGTCGCAACTTTCGCCGAAGGGATCATGATCCGCTCTTCGCCGGCGAATGGCTTTTCGATTCCGCCGTTCAGGAAATAGGTCACGTGCGCGTACTTCTCGGTCTCGGCGATGCGGAGATTCGGAATTTTTGCGGCGGCCAGAACCTCGGCTAGCGTGTTGCGCACATCCTCGGGACCGAACGCGAGCGGCAGTCCGAATGAGCGGTCGTACTCAGTCATGCAGACGTATCCGACCTTCGGCGCTCGCGGACGCTGAAAGCCGTTGAACTCCGCAAGCGCAAGCGCGGCCGTAAGTTCGCGCGCGCGATCGGCGCGGAAGTTGAAACAGATGATTTGATCGCCGTCGGTGATCTTCGCGGGCGCGCCGACGATGCACGGCTCGACGAACTCGTCGTTCTTGCCTGCGGCGTAGGATCGCTCGATCGCCTCGCGCGCGCTCTTCGCCGGCGCGCCTTCGCCCTCGACCATCGCACGCCACGCCCGCTCGATACGGTCCCATCGCTTGTCGCGATCCATCGCGTAGTAGCGTCCCTGCACCGTCGCGATTCGCCCGCGTCCGATCTGCTTCAGCTTCGCTTCGAGCGCGTCGATAAACGGCAGCGCCGAGCGCGGAGGCTTGTCGCGTCCGTCGAGGACCGCGTGCACGGCGATATCTTCGAGCCCCTCGTGCGCGGCGAGATCAAGAACCGCGAACAGATGATCGATATGGCTGTGCACGCTGCCGTCGGAGAGGAGGCCCCACAGATGCAGCGTGCGATGCGAGGATTTGGCGGCACGGATCGCGCCGAGAATCGCCTCGTTGCGCGCGAACGCTCCGCTCTCGATCGCTTTCGTGATCCGCATCAGGTCCTGATAGATCACGCGGCCCGAGCCGATCGTCAGATGGCCGACTTCCGAATTTCCCATTACTCCGGGCGGCAGGCCGACCGACTCGCCCGACGCGTCGAGCGCGGTATGCGCGCAGCTCTTGAGCAGCGCTTCCATCACGGGCGTGCGCGCTTTCGCGATCGCGTTGGACTCGCGCCCGGAGCTTAGGCCCCATCCGTCGAAAATAATCAGCGCCGCGACCGGCGGTCGTTCCGTCATCGTTGCGTTCCGCCGCGCGCGAATGCCGACGCGCCGGGATAGACTGCGCGCTTGCCCAGCTCCTCGGCGATTCGGAGCAGGCGATTGTATTTCGCGTTGCGCTCGCTGCGGCTCAGCGAGCCGGTTTTGATCTGGCCCGCTCCTGTAGCGACCGCGAGGTCCGCGATCGTGGTGTCTTCGGTCTCGCCCGAGCGATGCGAGATGACGCAGGTGAAGCCGGCCTCGCGCGCCATCGCGATCGTCGCCAGCGTCTCGGTCAGCGTGCCGATCTGATTGAGCTTGATCAGAATCGAGTTGGCGGTCTTCTCCTTGATTCCGCGCGCCAGGCGTTCGCGATTGGTCACGAAGATATCGTCGCCGACGATCTGGACCTTTGCGCCAAGCTCGCGCGTCAGCAGTTGCCATCCGGCCCAATCGTCCTCGGCGAGAGGATCTTCGAGCGACACGATCGGATATTTCGCGAGCCATCCGCCGTAGAATTCCACCATCGCCGCCGCGTCGCGCGAGCTTTTGTCCGATCGCGCGAAAACGTATTTGCCGTTGTCGAAAAACTCGCTCGACGCGGGATCGAGCGCGATCGCGACGTCTGCGCCCGGCTTGTAGCCCGCGTTGGTGATCGCCTGCAGGATCACCTCGATCGGCTCCTCGTTGCTTTTGAGACTGGGCGCGAAGCCGCCTTCGTCGCCGACGTTGGTCGAATGGCCGGCCTTCTTGAGCACGGCGGCGAGCGCGTGAAAAACCTCGGCGCCGGCGCGAACCGCCTCGGCGAAAGTTGGCGCGCCCTGCGGCACGAGCATGAACTCCTGCATATCGACGCTCGAGTCGGCGTGCGCCCCGCCGTTCAGCACGTTCATCATCGGCACCGGCAGGATATGCGCGTCGGGATTCAGATAACGATAGAGCGGCAGGCCGCGCGCGGCCGCGGCCGCGTGGGCGGTAGCGAGCGACACGCCCAGGATCGCGTTGGCTCCCAGCTTCGATTTGTTCGGCGTTCCGTCGAGCGCGATAAGAGCCTCGTCGATCGCCTTCTGGTCCGCGGCGTCGGCGCCCTTGAGCTTCGCGGCGATCGTGGTGGTCACATTAGCGATCGCTTTCAGGACGCCCTTGCCGCCGAAGCGCCGCTTGTCGCCGTCGCGAAGCTCGAGCGCCTCGTGCACGCCGGTCGATGCGCCCGAGGGGACGGCGGCGCGCCCGAGCGCTCCGCCTTCGAGCCTCACGTCAACTTCGACGGTGGGATTTCCGCGCGAGTCGAGTATCTCGCGCGCTCTGATTTCACTGATCCTCGTTCCTGCCGCCATGTGCTTCCTCTCGCGTCAATGGAGAGCGGGATTCTAGGCCAGAATCCAGAGCGCTGTCATCAGTGCGCGTTTCGCCGGACTCCGGACAAGGCTGTGCCTTTGATTTTTTGATTTCGGTCATTTTGCGGTGGGTTCGTTTGGTATCTTTTCTAGTGGCTTAAAAAATAAACTCCTTGAAAATGCTGCCGAATTCGCGCCAATGGGTTCGTTTCAGCAGCTTTTTCGGTCATCGAATTTCGGAGTAAAAAATTAAACACGAAGACACCAACGAAGACGCAGACACTAAGACACGAAGAATACCCATTTCCGCGCGCGGCGCGCGGAAATGGGTCAGTTCTTTGTGCCTTGGTGTCTTGGTGGTTGGATTGACGTCTGCGGCTGGCTGCGGGAGCGTCTCACTGGAGTGAGGCAGCAAACTGGTGCGTGATGGTGTGCGGGTTGCTTCCACGGAAACATTTTTGCACGAAGTGGAGTTGGGCATAAGGCTGAACAGTTCAGCCATGAACAAATCTGGCAAAAACTCTAACGATCGTTAGGGAACGGCAGCGTCGGCGAAAATGCGTTAAACCAGTGCTGGGACGGGGCCAAATGAGCATCGACCATTCAGGATGGCGGGCAGACTATCGTAAACGGACGTGTCTGGATCGGGAGGCGGGCGGCTCCCGAGCCGCCCCTACGAAGAGAAGAAATCCCGAGCTCGGCCCTTGGCTTGCGAACTGGTTGCGGGTGACTGCATGGACGCCTCGAGATTTCTCCCTTCGGTCGAAATGACGATCGGGGGCTTAGTTCAGAACGTAGGGTTCAGGTGGGCGATTTCGCAGAGCGCGTGCGGCCGAGATATCGCACAGGCAGCGGGGTCTCGATCACTTTGCCGGCGCTGGAGGTTACGCGGAAGGCGCGGGCGCGCGGGCGGGACGAGACTACTTCTTTTAGCCGCGTGCCGGCGAAATGGGCGGCGGCGCCGTCGTCGAGCGCTAGCGTCGGAAGGAAGCCGCGTTTTACGAGGCGATGCAGGGCAGGGCGGCGCGCTGCTTCGCCGTCGTAATGGGGGCAGAATCCGCCATGCAGGAATCCAAGACCGGTGCCTAGAGCGCGAGGGCCTCCGCCGAAAGAATCTGTGAGTCCGTCCTGGAACCAGCAGAGCGCTCCGGCGCTGATGCCCGCGAGCACGACGCCCACGTTCCACGCCGCGCGGAGAGCGCGGTCGAGTCCGTGCAGACGCCAGATGGCGAGCAGGTTCGCGGTGCTGCCGCCGCCGACGTAGATCACATCCTGCGCGAGAACGAATCCGCGCAGATCGGTGACGGTGCGCTCGAAGAAGCGCAGCACCATCGCGTCGGCGCGTGCGGGCGGAAACGATTCGAAAAAATTCCGCGCGTAGCTGTCGCTGTCGCCGCTGGCGGTGCCGACGAACGCGATGCGCGGCTTGCGATTGCGGATGCGCCGGGTGCGGCGCGCGAGGTCGAGCACGAAGTCGTCGAGCAGCGGATTTTTGGGTTCCATTGAGAACCCGCCGCCGCCCATCGCGACAATATGACGCTCGGGCATCGCGGTATCGTAGCAGCCGCGGACGGAGCGTTACAGAATCGCGCCCGACTCGCGCATCGCGCCGATCTCTTCCCACGAGTATCCGAGCTCGAGCATCACCTCTTCCGCATGCTGTCCCAGCTCGGGCGGCATCCGGGTCTGCTTCTCGACCTCGCCGTTGAGCGTCACCGGCGTTCCGGAGACCAGCACGCGGCCGGCCACCGGATGGTCGAGCTCCTGCAGGTAGCCGTTTTCGCGCGCCTGTTCGCTTTTGAGCATCGTGCGATAGTCCACGACCTCGGTCGCGAGAATATCGGCGTCGTGCAGCGCGGCGAGCCATTCGGCGCTGGTCTTCTTCGGGAAGATCGCGTCAAGCACCGCCGCGATCTTGTCGCCGTGGAAATTGCGCACCACGTTGTCGCCGTACTCGACATCTTTCTCGAGATGCTCGATTCCGAGAATCTTGCAGAACGCGGGCCAGCGCTTGTCATCGACGCCCGCGATACAGATATGACCGTCGCTCGTCGGAAACGCGCCCCACACTCCGTGCAGGAATTGATGCCCGCGGCCGGCGCGCTCGGGCTCCTGCTGCGTGATCGAGGTGTAATTGATCTCCATCCCTTGCATCGCGATCATCGTGCCGTAGATCGACGCGTCGACTTTCTGGCTCTTGCCGGTCCGCTCGCGCGCAAACAGCGCGGCCAGAACGCCGCTGGCCAGGCTGAGCGCGCCCGAGTGATCCGCGATGAACATTCCGGCCGCCAGCGGCGGATCGGACGGCATCCCGGTCTTCGCCATCACGCCGCTCGCAGCCTGCGCCAGCGTGTCGCGGCTCGGGCGGGTGACCCACGGCCCTTTCGGCCCCCAGGAGCTGCCTTGCGCATAGACGATCTTCGGATTGATCTTGCGGATCTGATCGTAGCCGAGGCCGAGCCGGTCGAGCACGCCGGGGCGATAGTTGGTCAGCAGAACGTCGTAGGTTTTCGCCATCCTGCGCACGAGCTCGATCGCCTGCGGATTTTTGAGATCGCACGAGATGCTGCGCTTGCCGCGATTCATCGCGATAAAGTAGTGCGAGACTTGGGCGTTGCGGACCTCGGGGCCGCCGATCAGCGCGGTCAGCATCCAGCGGCTGAGATCTCCGGTCTCCTTGTTCTCGATCTTGACCACGTCGGCGCCCATGTCGGCGAGAAACAGTCCCGCGAACGGACCTTGGATCTCCTGGCCGATCTCGATCACTTTGATTCCATCCAGCGGCTTCGTCATCGCTTTTCGCTCCAGCTAAACGGTCGTTCAGGCAGGTATCCTTCCGATGGAACTATCGCGCCGCCGCGCAAATCTCAAGCGCATTAGGCGGGGATTTGCGCGTGCGGCGGCTGCGGCTACACTTGCGCGCCATGGTATCGAGCATCTACGAGTTCCCCGACATCTTTCGCCGCGTGCACAAGGAGCAGCCTTACGAAATCGGCGAGGAAGTGCGATTTCTGCGCAAGGTATGGAAACGCCACGCGCGGGGTCCGCTCCGGCGCGTGATCGATCTGGCGTGCGGCAACTCGCCGCATGGGCAAATCCTCGCGCGCGGCGGGATCGAGGTCGCGGGCGTCGATCGCTCGGCCACGATGATCGCGGCGGGGCGGCGCGAATCGCGCGGACTCAAAAATATTCGCTTCTATCGGCGGCCGATCGAGCGCTTCAAAATTCCGGCGCGCGGATTCGACGCGGCGATCTTCATGTCCGAGACGTTTCCCGTGATGACGGCGAACGACGCGATTCTGTCGCATCTAAAATCGGTCGCGGCGACGCTCAAACACGGTGGGCTGTACGTGATCGACGTCGATCGTCAGGACGGCTCTCGCGTCACGCGCGAGCGGCAGTTATGGCGGGAACGCACGCTCAAAGTTGGCGGCGCGATCGTTCGTGTGCGGGCGCACAGCCGCACGATGCCGTGGCATTCGGGAGTCCATTCAGTTTTCGATCTCGAATGCGACCTCGAATTTCCCGGCCGATCGGTGAAGACGCGCGATCTGGTGCCGGTGCGCTACACGATTCCGCCGACGCTCGATCTGCTCGCTCGCGCGTCGGGCAAATTCGAGATGATCGCGGCCTACGCCGACTTGTCGTTCGACATCGCGATGGACAACTGCGAGCGGCGATGGTGGGGCATCCTGCGGCGCGTGTGAACTGCTCGTCAGCCGCGCACGTCCGCCAGGTGCGCGATCAAATCGAGCGCGGCGGGGTTCCATGCGTCTGTGTATTTGAGAATCTGGATCGATCCGAGATCGACGGTTGGCTCGGCGCCGGCGAGGGTCTTGACGATTGTGCGGATCACTCCGCGATGCGCGACCACCAGCGCGCGAGTGACGCCGGGCGAGCGCTCGGGAGTCCATCGCGAGAGCATCAGCACGACTCCGCGTTCGACGCGCGCGGTAAACGCCGCGCGGCTCTCTCCGCCGGGATAGGTAAAAGCGGCTGAGAGCGGGTCGGCGCGCCATCGCGCGTACTCGTCGGGAAAGCGCGCGCTGATTTCCTCTCGCGTCAGCCCCTCGAAATCACCGAAGTGGACCTCGGCGAATTCCTCGAGCGCGATCGCTGATGGCGCGTCTGCACTAGCAATAATCCGCGCGCCCTCGGCTGCCCGAACGAGCGGACTGGTGAAGACGCGATCGAACGCGAGACCGCCGTGAGTCGCTTCGATCGCGGTACGCGCGGCGCGCATCTGCGCGCGCCCAAGCTTGGAGAGCGGCACGTCGTTGCGCCCGTGATAGCGGATGCTCGATTCGCCTTCGGTCTCACCGTGGCGCACGAGGATCAGCGTTGCGCGATGAAATGATTGAGGCGTCATTGATGCTCGGCGGCATGCGCTCGATCAATCGTCGAGCGGGTTCATCACGAGGCCGGTCAAGAGCTTGGGATGAAAGTAGGTCGATTTTTCCGGCATCGTGGCGCCCGCGTCGCTGACGCGCTCGACGTCTTCGATCGACGGCGGATTCATCAGGAACGCGCCGTCGGCGACGCCGCTCGCGACCGCTTCGAGCGCGGCGGCCGCGTCGATCGTGTACTCGATATTTCCGCCTTTGCGAATCTCGGCGGCAGTGAGCGAGAAAATCCGGTCGAAGATCATCGCATGGAGCAGAGTGATGTCGAGCTCGCGGACGGGCGGCGGAGTTTCGGGAATCGCGGCGGAGACGGCGGCGCGATCGCGAATCTGCAAAAGGTAATGCGAGCGATGCCCCTTGAGCGCGACCGCGAGCGCACCGCGTCCGGCGGCGTGAAGCCGCGCCCGCAGAATCTCGCGATCGGCGATTTCTTCGAGCACGAAGATTCTGCGCGCCTCGGCGGCGAACGCCGCGATCGATTCGGGCCGCAAACGATGGACGACGCGATGGGTCGGCAGAATCACGAGGCCGGGATCGTCGCACGCAACCATTGTCATCATCGTGTAGTCAAAGCCTTGCGGCGCAGAGGGATTCTCGGCCGCGCGGCGGATGCGCTGGTAGTTGAGCGCGGTTTCATAACGATGATGCCCGTCGGCGATTAGGACGCGCGGCGTGGCAAGGGCGCGCTGGACCGTCGCGATTTCCGTTGACGCGTCGATCACTCGCAGCTCGTTACGAATCGCGAGGTCGTCGGTCAGCTCGATGAGCGGCGCGCGAGCCGCGACTTCCGCGCGCAGACGATCGAGCTCCGGATGCTGTCCCGAGTAGAGGCCGAAGATCGAGCTGGTGTTGGTGCGGATCGCGGTCAGCAGCTTCAGCCGATCTTCCTTGGCGGCGGGAAAAGTTTTTTCGTGCGGCAGAATCCTACCGGACGCAAACGGTTCGAGCCGGATGCGCGCGATGAGCCCGGTGCGGGCGAGGCTGCGGCCCTCGATCGTGAAGCGCTGCGTGTAATGGAAGATCGCGGGGCGTTCGAGACGGCGCAGCACTCCGGCTGCGAGCCAGTCGCGAAGCGTCGTGGCGGCGGCAGCGTAGCGATCCGCGTCGCGGCCAAATTCGAGCCGCACGATATTGTAGCGGCTGCGCTCGTAGAGCTCGTTCTGCCGCGCCGCGCCGATCAGGTCGTATGGAGGCGCCACGACGGCCGCTGGCTCGCCGGCGATCGCACGATCGTAGAGCAGCGCGCGGAACGGCTCGATTCGCTCGGCGCTCATTCGAGCACCTCGCCCGAGAGCGCGGCGGCGAGTTGAAGCTCGCTGATGGCGCCGGCGCGGATTAGCCGCCAGGTGTCGTCCTCGACCGCGACGACGGTGCTTGGCGCCGGCGCGCTCAGCGTGCCGCCTTCAAGAAACACTTTAACTTTGTCTCCGAGTGCGGCGCGCGCTTCGGCGAGGGTTCGCGCAGGAGACTCTCCCGCGCGGTTCGCGCTGGTAGCGGTCACGGGATGCCCGAGGCCCGCCGCGAGTGCGCGGGCCACAGAATGCGGCGATACGCGCACACCCACGCCGCCGCCGATTCCGACGATCGCGTCGGGCAAATCCGCACGCGCCGGGAGCACGAGGGTCAGCGCTCCGGGCCAGAACATGTCCGCAAGACGCCGCGCGACTGGAGAGACCTCGCGCGCGAGGGCGAGCGCGGAATCCGCGTCGGCGGCGATCAGCGCGACGGTCTTTTCCGCGTCGCGGCCCTTGGCGGCGAACAGGCGCTCGAGTGCGGCGGACGAAAATGGGTCCGCGCCGAGGCCGTAAAATGTCTCGGTCGGATATACAACCAACTCGGCTGCGCGCAGCGCAGCGACAGCTTCATCGAGGCTCGAACGATCGCGATTTGCCGTGTTGGCGGATTTCCTGGCAGGCAAGAACTTAAAGTGCTCCTTCCAATTTATTTTCGGCCAGCTTTCGCGCGCGCGGCGAGTCCGTGATGCGCGATATCGCGGCGCAATTGCTTGCCGTCGAATTCTATCAGGTCCGCGACCTGGTACGCCGCCGCGACCGCGGTCTCGAGCTCCGGCGCCATCGCGGTCACCGCGAGCACGCGGCCGCCGTTGGTGACGAGTTGGCCGTCTTTGAGCGCAGTGCCGGCGTGAAAAACCTTGACGCGGATTTTTTTCATCGCCCAATCGACTTTAAGCTCCGACGGCGCGCCGCCTTCGACTTTCTCAACTCCGGTGATCGCGATCCCTTTGCGATAGTCGCCCGGATATCCGCCCGAAGCGAGAACCACGGTGACGGCGGAGCGTGGCGACAGGCGCACGTCGGCGTCGGCGATCCTTCCCTCGGCGGCGGCGAGCAGGGTCGCGGCCAGGTCGCCGTCGAAGCGCATCATCATCGGTTGGGTTTCGGGATCGCCGAAGCGCGCGTTGAACTCGATCACGCTGATCGCGTCCGCATCGATCATCAATCCCGCGAACAGCACGCCCGTGAACGGAGTTCCGCGCGCGGCCATCTCGCGCAGGACCGGCCGCACGACTTCGCGCATCGCGCGCTCTTCCAGATCGGGACCGAATTGGGGAAGAGGCGAGTACGCGCCCATCCCGCCGGTGTTGGGGCCGCGGTCGCCGTCGAAGATCGGTTTGTGATCCTGGAACAGGCCGAATGCGACCGCGTTTTCACCGTGGCAGAGCGCGAAGAACGAAACTTCCTCGCCGGTGAGAAATTCCTCGATCACGATCCGCTTTCCCGCCGCGCCGAACTTCGCTTCGGTCATCGCCGCGTCAACCGCCGCGAGCGCGGAGGCGCGATCGGGGCAGATAGTGACGCCCTTGCCGAGCGCGAGACCGTCGGCCTTGACGACGACCGGACGATCGACGCCGCGAAGATACTCGCGCGCGGCGGCGGCGTCGTCGAAGGAGCGATAGGCGGCGGTGCGCACGCCGGTCGCCTGCATCACCGATTTTGCGAACGACTTGCTGCTTTCGATCTGCGCGGCGGCGCGCGTCGGTCCGAAGATCGTAAGGCCGGCGCGGCGGAACTCGTCCACGATTCCGGCGCCGAGCGGATCGTCGGGGCCGACGATCGTCAGATCGATTTTTTTCTCGCGAGCGAAATCGATCAGCGCGGCGAAGTTGTCCGGCGCGATCGCGACCGGCTCTGCGAGCTGGTTGATTCCCGGATTTCCCGGTGCGCAGTAGAGTCCCCACACCGATTGGCTCTGATGCAGCCGCCAGCATAGCGCGTGTTCGCGCGCGCCCTGTCCGATGACGAGAACTTTCATCGCGGCCTAATGGCGGAAGTGCCGCACCCCAGTGAAGACCATCGCGAGGCCGTACTTGTCCGCCGCGGCGATCACGTCTTTGTCGCGGATCGAGCCGCCCGGCTGCGCGATCGCGGTCGCGCCCGCCTCGGCCGTGAGCGTCGGGCCGTCGGGCATCGGGAAGAGAGCTTCGGAGACCAGCACCGAGCCTTCGAGCGAGACCTTGAGGCGCGCGGCTTTCTCTCGCGCGGAATACACCGGATCGATGCGCGAGGTTGCGCCGCCTCCGACCGCGAGCGTGCGATCCTCGGCCACGAATGCGATCGCGTTGGACTTGATGTGCTTGCAGACCTTGATGCCGAATTCGAGCGCGCGCAGTTCGGCGGCGGTGGGCGCGCGCTTGGTGACGACTTTGCCCTGGCGCGGATCCTCGATCGAGAGATCGGGCGATTGCACCAGCAAGCCGCCGACGACTTTCTTGAGGTCGAACTCGCCGCGCGGAACCGCCTCGGGATGGAAGCGCATCAGGCGGCGGTTTTTGTTCTTCTTCAGAAACTCGAGCACCTCGGCCGGAAAGTCGGGACCGATCAGAACCTCGGTGAAAAGTTCGTTGACGGCGCGCGCGAACTCCATGTCCCACGGCCGGTTGGAGATGATTATTCCACCGAACGGAGAATCGGGATCGGTCGCGAACGCCTTGTCCCACGCGGCTTTGAGCGTCGAGCCGATTCCGACGCCGCACGGGGTGTTGTGCTTGAGAATCGCGACGACGGCCTGCGGCTCGCTCTGAAACTCGAGCATCAGGTTGGCCGCCGAGCTGATGTCGAAGACGTTGTTGAACGAGAGCTCCTTGCCGTGGAGTTGTTCCGCGATCTTGAGGAAGTTGCCGTAGAGCGCGCCTTCCTGGTGAGGATTCTCGCCGTAGCGGAGCTTCTGCTCGCGTTCGAGGGTCAGGCTGAAAGTCTCGCCGAGCGCGGAGGGCTCGCCCTCGCCGGAATTTGCGCCGAGCCAGTTGGCGATCGCCGAGTCGTAGGCGGCGACGCGTGCGAAGGCCTTGCGCGCGAGGCGCCATCGCGTCGCGAGAGTGAGCGCGCCCTCGTTCTTTTCCATTTCGCCGGCGATCGCGGCGTAGTCGGCGGGATCGACGACGATCGCGACGTCGGGATAATTCTTCGCCGCGGCGCGCACCAGAGTCGGACCGCCGATATCGATATTCTCGATCGCTTCGTCGCGGGTGACGCCGGGCTTCGCTACTGTGCTTTCGAACGGATAGAAGTTGACGACGACCAGATCGATCGGCTCGATTCCGTGATCCTTCATCTGCTTCTGATGGCTCGGTTCGGAGCGCCGGCCGAGGATTCCGCCGTGAATCTTCGGGTGCAGCGTCTTCACGCGGCCGTCGAGCATCTCGGGAAAGCCGGTAAACTCTTCGACCGCCTTGACCCGCACGCCCGCCGCCTCAAGCGATGCCTTAGTGCCTCCGGTCGAGACGAGCTCGACGCCGCGATGCGCGAGCGTGCGTGCGAAATCCGCGAGGCCTCCCTTGTCGGATACGCCGAGCAGTGCGCGGCGTATGATGATCTTGTCGCTATTCATTTCGTCTCAACCCTTTGGACACTATCCGCGGCAGATTCGCGGTACGCGCTTGCCGACCGTGCACAGCATTTCATAGGAGATGGTTTGCGCCAGGCGCGCGACGTCGTTGACGCTGATCACTGCCTCGGCGTCCGGATGCTCGCTGCTCTGGCCCCACAATATCACTTCGTCACCGACTGCCGCGCCGGGCACGTCGGTAAGATCGATCGTGGTCAGGTCCATCGAAACCGCGCCGACCACCGGAGCGCGCGCGCCGCGCACCAGGACTTCGCCGCCGTGCTGGAGTCCGCGGCGGTAACCGTCGGCATAACCTACCGGCAGCACGCCGATCACGCTTTCGCGCGGCGTGACGAAGGTGTGTCCATAGCCGACGCCGCTGCCGGCAGGCACGCGCTTGGTCTGCATCAGAAGGGTCTTGAACGTCATTACAGGCCGCAACTCGACGCGCTCGCGGACTGCGGCGACGGGAGGCAGGCCATAGATCGCGAGGCCGGGACGGACCAGGTTGAAATGCGAATCGTCGCGCAGCACCAGCGCGGCGGAATTTGCGACATGCGCGATCGGCGCGAAGCCGGCGGCGCGCAACGTTTCGAGCGCGGCGCGAAACACTCCCAGTTGCCGATCGGTGATGGGGCTCGCAGGATCTCCGGCGTTTGCGAGCAGGGTGCATAGGCCTTCGAGATGCAACGACGGCGCCGCGCGCATCGCATCGATAAGCGCGGGAAGGTCCGCAGGCAGCACGCCGAGCCGGCTTGCGCCCGTGTCGATCTTCACATGGATCGGAAAGCGCGCGTGCGTGGCCGAGGCAGCGGCCTCGAGTGGCGCGATCAGCGCCGCGTCGAACACGAACGGCGTGAGCCCGAGTGCGACAATCTCGCGCGCCTGCGCGGCGAAGAAACCGGCTTGCAAAAAAATCCGCGCGGTGATTCCGGCGCGGCGCAGCTCGCGAGCCTCGTCGATCGTCGCGACTCCGAAATTGCGGCATCCTTCGGCTCCGAGCGTGCGCGCAACCGTAACCGCGCCGTGTCCATAACCGTCCGCCTTGACCACCACCATCAGCTCGCCGTGCGCGGCGACTGCGCGCAGCGCGTGGTAGTTCGAGCGCAGCGCGCCGAGATCGATCTCCGCGATAGTTGGACGCTGTTCCTCGGAATTCATCGCTATGGGCTTCACGCAGTATCGATCGGTGACTAAGTATCGCGCCGCGTGGGAGTTGCAGAATTACGTCCGTTGTGAAGGCGCAATCAGATAACCATCCGCCGAACGGACAGTCAATCAAACTGCGCGGGAGCTGTGGATTCAAGCTCGCGGATCGCCGGATCTGTGGACGGTTTTTCTCCGCGGCGTGCGATGCTATAACACAAAGCAGGCTGGGGGCGCGCGTGGTACGCGCTGAGAACTCTCGCAGGAGAGAACCCCTCGAACCTGATCCGGGTCATGCCGGCGTAGGGAAGCCCGCAAGGACCGAACGATCGCAGTTCGGCCGAAAGCCGCTTCCCCGGGTGCCCGGAGGGCGGCTTTCTCAAATGCCCGAGGCGACAATCACAATCACGCTGAATGGCGAGCCCAGCCGAATCGAGGGCGACGCGCACCTGAGCGCGCTGATCGAGAAGCTCAGGATGCGTCCGCAGCGAATCGCGGTCGAGATCAACCGGCAGGTGGTGCCGAAATCGGACTACGCAGCCACGATTCTGCGCACGGGCGACGAGGTCGAAATAATCAACTTCGTCGGAGGCGGATGAGCGCCACTGCTCATCAAACTCCGGCGCGTGAGGTAAGACTGTGGATACTCCCCTGGAACTCGGCGGCAGGAAATTCAGCTCGCGGCTGATCGTCGGAACCGGCAAGTACAAAGACTTCGCCGAGACGCGCCGTGCGGTCGAAGAAAGCGGCGCGGAGATGGTCACCGTCGCGGTGCGGCGGGTGAATATCACCGATCGCAAGTCGGAGAATCTGCTCGACTACCTCGATCCCAAGCGCTACCAGATTCTGCCCAACACTGCAGGATGCTACACCGCCGAGGAAGCGGTGCGCACGTGCAGGCTCGCGCGCGAGGTCGGGGTCGGCGACATGGTGAAGCTCGAAGTTATCGGCGATCAGAAGACGCTGTTTCCCGACGTGCCCGCGACGATCGAGGCGGCAAAAATTCTCGTAAAGGAAGGCTTCAAGGTGCTGCCCTACGTCACCGACGATCCGGTCACCTGTCTGCGGCTTGCGGAGCTCGGGTGCGCGGCGGTGATGCCGCTGGCGGCGCCGATCGGATCGGGCCTCGGCATCCGCAATCCGTACAACCTCGCGATCATTATCGAGCAGGCGAAGGTGCCGGTGATCGTCGATGCGGGCGTAGGGACAGCGTCGGACGCCGCGTACGCGATGGAGCTCGGCAGCGACGCGATCCTGATGAACACGGCGATCGCGGGAGCAAAGGATCCGATCGCGATGGCGCGCGCGATGAAGCTCGCGGTCGAAGCGGGGCGGATTGCATACGGAGCAGGGCGTATCGGCCGCAGGCTCTATGCGACCGCATCGAGTCCGATCACCGGGATGATCCAGTGACACTGTGCGGCGCGCGGAATTCCTTTTCTACCTGATAACCGACCGCAATGCGGTGCGGACCGGCACGTTGGTCGATGCGTGCGCGGCGGCGTTGTCTGTGGCTCCGCGCGGCGCGGTCGCGCTCCAGGTGCGCGAGAAAGATCTGTCCGCGCGCGAGCTCTACCGGCTCGCGCTGGAGTTGCGCGAAGTCTGCAAGCGCTACGGCGCGCCGATGATCGTGAACGATCGCGCGGATATCGCGCTCGCCGCGCGCGCCGACGGAGTGCATTTGCCGTTCGACTCGATCGGAGTTGCGATGGCGCGCAAGCTGATCGGCGCTGACATGCTGATCGGCGCATCGACGCATTCACCACCGGACGTCGCGTCGGCGGCTCGCGAGGGCGCGGATTTCGTTGTGTTCGGTCCGGTCTTCGATCCGATCTCGAAGGGCGCGTACGGACCGGCGTGGGGAAGCGACGGCCTTTCCGCCGCGTGCCGGGCAGGATCGGTGCCGGTTTATGCGCTGGGCGGGATCACGCCGGAGCGAGCGCGCGAGTTGATGAGCAATTCAGATCCCGGCGCGCGTCCAGCGGGAGCGGCGGGAATCGGATCGATTATCGGTGCGGAATCTCCCGCCGAAGCGATGCGCGCGATGCTGGCGGCGCTCACTTCTTCCACGGCCGCGTGACCGTGCGCACTGCCGCCATCAGGTCGCTCGTGCGCGGCAGGATTCGATAATACGGCGACGTGTAAATCCATCGGATCGTCCTGCTGCCGTCGACTACGAAGAAAGCTGGAATCGCGCTGTCGGGCTGGCCGTCGCGATGCCGCTGCACCAGGCCCATCGGCGCGAGAATCGTCTCATGCTCATCGCTGAGCAGCGGAATGTCGGTCTGCAGATAGCTGGAGAGCATCTTCGATCGATCGACAGGATCAGCGCTGATCGCGACGACGTTCGCGTTCGCTCGCTTGAGCTCGGGCGCGAGCGCCGTCAGCTCGGCCAGCTCGTGCCGCGCGAACGGACAGAAGTCTCCGCGATAGACGAACACCAGCGTCGCGCGGTCGCCCGGCGGCGTCAGCATCTGAACCGCAGCACCGGTTTGATCGGCGAGCGAGAATTGCGGAAAGCGGTCGCCGACCGCGAGCGTCAGATGATAGGGCGGGTTGAGCGTTCCGCGCATGATATAGCTGGCGAACCTTCCGCCCCCGACTCCGATCACGACGCAGGCGAAAAACGCGAGCAGCCCGAAGCCCAGCTTTGCGTGCGGCGACCAAATCCCCAGCGCGGTGCCAAACGCGGCCAGCGCCAGCAGCATCGCAAGCGCGAGCGCGCCGAAGGCGGGCCACGGAATCCGGTCGTGAATTCCGAGTGCTGGCGACGACCAGAAGTTCAGCAGCACGAACTCGTAGAGTCCGAACCCGCAGGCGGTCAGGAGGATCGCCGCGATCGCGCGCACCGGCTGGAACGGCGGCGGGATCCATTCTTCGTCGGGTTCCGGCGGGAAGCCGGAGGATTCAACGTTCATGATCGGAGTTAAAATTCCGGTTCGTGCTGGCGGCGGCTGTCGCGCTCGAGCTGCACGGTCATGTGATGGATGTTGAAATTGGCGCGCAGCATTTCCGACATCTGATGCAGCACCAGGTCCTGATCGATATCCGCGCGCACTACGCAGTGCGCCGCCAGCGCAAACTGATGCGAGGTCAGGCACCATACGTGCAAGTCATGAACCTCCTCGGCGCCCTCGACCGCCAGCAGATCGCCGCGCAGCCGCTCGAGGTCGATATGCTCCGGCACCGACTCCATCAGGATGTCGACGCCCTCGCGCACCAGGCCCCATGAGCTGTAGAGCACCAGCGCGCCGATCAGGATGCTGACGGCGGGGTCGGCCTGCCAGGTGCCGGTGAAATAAACCAGCGCGCCCGCAACCAGCACGCCGATCGAGCCGATCAGGTCCGAGATCACGTGGACGAAAACCGCCCGCACCGCTAGACCGCGTCTGCCGCCGGAGGGGTGAGTGTCCGCGGTGATCCATGCGGCCAGCGAGTTCACAGCGATCCCGATTACCGCGACCGCCATCACGCCGAGACCATGCACGTGCTCGGGATGCCGCAGGCGCGCGAACGCCTCGATCCAGATGAACGCGACCAGCAGCCATAAAAATAGTCCGTTGAGCAATGCGCCCAGAATTTCCGCGCGCAGGTAGCCGAAAGTCTTACCCTGGTTTGCGGGACGCGCCGAAATCCAAAGCGTCAGCAGGCTCAGGCAGATCGCCGCGATGTCGGTCAGCATGTGGATCGCGTCGGAGAACAGCGCGAGGCTGTTGGTCAGCCATCCAGCGACAAGCTCGAGCGCGAAATAGCCCACGGCAATCGCGAGCACGAGATAGAGGCGGCGGCGATCGGTCGGAAGGCGAGCGTTATGGTTGGATGCTTCCACGACTGAATGCCGCCTCGTCCTTCCGGACGCGTATACGATCGAGCTGCTAGTAGCTGACGAGCGAAAAGCTCTTCGCGGGCGCGATGCGCGCAAGGCCGCCGAGCGCCGACAATTCGACGATAAATGCGCACCCGACCACCACGCCGCCAATCTTGCGCACCAGCTTGAGAGCAGCTTCGGCGGTGCCGCCGGTTGCCAGCAAGTCATCGACGATCAGCACGCGCGAACCCGGCTTTATCGCGTCGCTATGCATCTGCAGCGACGCGCTGCCGTACTCGAGGTCATATGATTCATCAACGGTCGTAAACGGCAGCTTGCCCGGCTTGCGCGCGATCGCAAGGCCGACGCCCAGCCGATAGGCGACGGGAGCGCCGATAATGAAGCCGCGCGATTCGATTCCCAACACCGTATCGACCTGTCCCAGGTAGGGCTCGGCGAGTCCGTCAACTATTGCCGCAAAGCCCCGCGGGTCGGCGATAAGCGGCGTGATATCGCGGAACAGGATTCCGGTCTTGGGAAAGTCGGGGATGTCGCGAATGAGTTTCTTGATTTCTTCTGGAGTCATTTCCACTTCACTTGTGAATTTCGCTGGTGCCCGGCGCGAACCAGAGAGCTTACTCGGCGCCGAGCGGAAAATCCATTTTGAGCAATGCCGATCCGCGCGGAATTTCCGCCATGCTACATGCCGCCTTCGGCGGCATAGGTGATGCCAGGTGCCGCGGGAGGTTCGGGTAAAAAGGCGAGCGGGTTGCGCGCGATGTTGTCGTGGCGGACCTCGAAGTGCAGATTCGCGCCGGTGGTGCGTCCGCTGGTGCCGATTTCGCCGATCATCTGCCCGCGCGATACGTGGTCGCCTTCGCGCACGAAATTGCGCTCGTCGTGGCCGTACACCGTCGCATAATGATCGTCGTGCTGGATGATCACGGTGTTGCCGTAGCCGTGCAGGACTCCCGAGAAAACCACGACGCCATTGCCGGCGGCGAGCACGGGAGTTCCAGCGGGCGCCGCGATATCGACACCTTCGTGCATCGCGCCGTTGCGGATTCCAAATCCCGAGGACACGACCCCCTCGGCGACCGGCCACGCGAATTGCCGCGACTCGCGCATCCCGCGATACGGCATCGCGTTCGAGGGTCCGTGCGGAGCACTGCTGAGAGCGGTTACCGGATGCGAACCTGGAATCGTGAGCGTCTGCCCAACGCGCAAATCGCGCGCGTCCGAGATCCCGTTTGCGGTCATCAGCCGTCCGACACTGACGCCGAATTTTGTCGCGATATGATAAACAGTGTCGCCCGGCTGCACCGTATACGATCGTTCGGAACCAGCCGAAGTGAAAGACTCCGAGCCGCCGCCGCATCCCGAGATTGCGAGCGCAACACAAAGCACGAGCGCCGCGGATATCGCCGCTCGTCTGATACCTGTTGCGCTGTCGCGCACCGCCGCCATCCCATCCACCACCACATCCACCGTCGCCGTCCACCGCGAAAAACGCGTGCGCGGCCGGCCGCCGGTCAATCGAGGGCGCTACTGACTAACGTCACTCGTCTTTGAAGCCGTACTTGCCGGTCATTTTCACGTATCGGCATTCGCCGAAATATTCTTCCTGCCAATGGCCGCTCTTGCGGCTGATTCGCACCAGGCTCTGCAACTCGTCCTCGCCGATCGGAGCGACCAGACGCCCCGCCGGAGTGAGCTGGCCGAGCAGCGGCATCGGGATGCCCGGCATCGCGGCGCTGACCACGATCACGTCGAACGGCGCGGGCTCTTCCCATCCTTCGGAGCCGTCGGCGAGCTTCAAATAGACATTCGACACGCCGAGGGAAGCCAGAATCACGTGCGCGCGATCATGCAGATGCGCCAGACATTCGACCGACCACACCTCGCGCGCGAGCGAAGCCAACACGGCGGCCTGGTAGCCCGAACCGGTCCCGATTTCCAGCACGCGCTCGCGCCCGGTCAGTGCCGCAGCCTGCGCGGTCAGCGCGACCATATAAGGCTGAGAGATAGTCTGCGAATCGCCGATCGGCAGGGGCCCGTCGTCGTATGCGTGGCCTACGTATTCGGGCGGAAGGAAACGATGGCGCTCAATCGCGCGCATCGCGGCCAGCACTCGCCGGTCGCTTATTCCGCGCGCGGCGAGTTGCTCGGCAACCATCCGCTCGCGCGCCCGATCCAGGTCGTCAGCCATCGCCACTCAATTATACCCGCGGCGCCCGCGTCGAGTAAGGCGGACGATTTCACTACCATGGACCGTCGAGCCACCGCTCAACCATCGGCAGCCGATCGCTGCCCCAAAAAGGCTCGCCGTCGACGAAGATCCAAGGCGACCCGAACACGCCGCGGGCGACCGCCTGTTCGCCTTGCTGGCGCGCTATGATTTTAACCTCGGGATCGGCGATACCCGCCAAGAGCATATCCCGGTCGATCCCGAGGGACGCGGCTGCGGCGGCGATGGCGTTGGGATCGTCGGTATCGAGGCCGTTCTGGAAGTAGCCGATGATGATGTGCTTTGCCAAAGCGGCGGCGGCATGCGCATCCTTTCGCTCGAGGTAATAAAAGGCGCGGATCGCCGGCAATCCCGTCCTTGGATGATTTCCAGGCAAGCTGAACGGCACTCCCTTGAGCCTTGCGAGGCGCTCCCAGTCACGGCGCGCATAGTCGCGCTTCAGCGGTGTGCGGCTCAGGCCTTGTGCGCCTGTGATTTTGAACGCGGCGCCGAGCGTAAACGGACGCCACGCGACTGTCCTGCCGTGGCGCTCGGCCAGCGCCTCAATTTCGAGCGCACCGAAATAGGCGTAGCCTGAAGCAAAGTCGAACCAGAACTCGATTGGCGTCCCGCCACGCTGCCGTGCTTCGCTCATTTTCTTTCGCCTCGCGGAAACAGGGCCTGAACTTCGAATCAGGACACTATCATTTAACACGGCATGGAAAATTCGGAACCGATATGTTACCCGGAATTGAAGGGTTTGAAGTTTGCGGCGATGGGCGTGACCGCGATGCCGATGGAGTGAAACGGCGATGGCTGATGGCGCGAAACCATGGCGCGAAGAGACCGTCCGCGTGGACGGCACTGAGCTGAGCATTGCGATCGGCGGCGCGGGCAAGCCGATCCTGGTGCTGCACGACGAGCTGGGAAATCCCGGATTGCTCAAATGGAATCGCGCGCTGGCCGCGCGGCGCACGGTCGTCACGCCGCTTCATCCGGGCTTCGGCCGGACGCCGCGCGCGGAATGGATCGCCTCGATTCGCGACCTCGCGGCTTTTTACGCGCGCTATCTGATCGAAAATAATCTCGCGCCGATCGACGTGATCGGCTTTTCGCTCGGCGGATGGATCGCGGCCGAGATGGCGGCGTGCAATCCGGGCCAGTTCCGCAAGATGATCCTGGTTGCTCCGGCGGGAATCCGTCCGCCGCAGGGCGACATTCTCGATTTCTTCCAGATGATGGCGCCGCAGCAGGTGCTCGCGAGTGTGCGCGATCCAGCGGGCACACCCGAATTTGCCGAGCTGTACGGCGGTCCGATGTCGCCGGAGCAGTTCGAGTCGTTTGAAGACGCGCGCGCGCAAACCGCGCGCCTGGCGTGGACTCCCTTCATGCACAATCCCTCGCTGCCGCATCTGCTGGGGGTCGCGGCGGGATTGCCTACGCTCGTGATGTGGGGCAGGCAGGACGCCGTGGTGCCGCCAAGCGCGGCGGAGTCGTGGCGTGCGGCGATCAAGGGCGCGCGAGTTGTGATGTTCGACGCGTGCGGCCATCGCCCGGAAATAGAAAGGTCCGCGGATTTCATCCGCGAGGCGGAAGCGTTCCTCGGCGACTAGAGCGCCAGGGAGGTTCGACGATGCACATAATGTATTTTACCGAGCGTCCGTACCGGGCGGTTCCCAACGATGAAGTGATCAAGAACGGATTCTTTGGAATTCCGAACAAGCACTTCGACTCCGAGAAGGGCTCGGTCCTGCTCAACGAATATCTCGACGAAAAGATTCTCGCCGAGGAGCTTGGCTTCGACGGCGTGATGCTGAACGAGCATCACGACACCGCCTTCTGCATGGGTTCGGTGATGAACGTCGAGGCATCGATCCTCGCGCGAATCACCAAGCGCGTCCGGATCATTTTGCTCGGCAATCCGCTTCCGGTGACCGGTAATCCGCTCAGGATGGCCGAGGAGCTGGCGATGATCGACATGATCTCGCACGGCCGGCTGGTCACCGGATGGGTTCGTGGCGCAGGCAGCGAACAGTTCGCGACCAACGCCAATCCAGGCTTCAACCGCGAGTACTTCAACGAGGCGCATGACCTCGTCGTGCAGGCGTGGACGCGGCCCGGTCCGTGGCGCTACGAGGGCAAGCATTTCCACTACCGCTTTGTCGATCCGTGGGCGCTGCCGCTGCAGAAGCCGCATCCTCCGATCTGGATTCCCGGCCTGCTGAGCCCCGAGACGGTGGTCTGGTGCGCACAGCATCGCTACCCGTACATCGCGCTTGCGACCTTCCTCGAACCCACCGTCGAGCTGTGGAACATCTATCGCGACGCGGCGGCGAAAGAGGGCTATCAGGTCGGTCCCGAGAATTTCGGCTATCTGCAAAAGGTCTTCGTTGCCGAGACCGACGAGAAGGCGCGCGAGCTCGCGAAGTGGGACATGTTCGGCGGCGCGGGAATCGGCTACAGCCTGTTCGGCAAGCCGCAGTGGATGTTCCCGCCCGGGTACAACAGCAAGGATGCGACTCGCCGCGTCGCGCGCCAGTTCTCGGACCCGGCGGCAGCCAAGGGCAGCCCATTCGCCGGCAATGGCGGCGCGGCGCCGGCCAAAGATTCCACCGCGGAAGAGCGAATCGCGCAGTCGCAAATCGATATGCGCGCGGGCGCGTGGTCGGACGAGCATATCGATATCGAAGCCACGCGCAAGCAGATCTTCGACGCCTTCCCTCAAGTCGAGCGCGCGATGCAGGTAATCTGCGGCACGCCGAAACGGTCATCCCGAAAATCCGCAAGGTGCTCGAAGTGCTGCGCCCCGGCATCTTCGGCTTCTGGCAGAACGACGGCCCGATCTCGGCCGAGGCGCGCACGCAGAACATCCGAATGATCGCGGAAGAGGTGATGCCCGCGACGCGCGAAATCGCAAAGGAGCTCGGCCTGGTATCGCCGTTTGACGTAAAGCCCGGCTCGCGCAAGCTGCCCGCCTCGGGAATTCCCGACTCGGTAGGCTCGCTGGCCCCTCTGGCGCCGTAGCGTTATTGATTTTGCGGCGCGGTTGGGTGATACCGTCGCTTCACTTGGAGGACTTGTCGATGGCGGGTGCAGAGGGCTTGGTTGATGCTTTGGGCGGCGTGCGATGGTGGCGATGCGGAATCATGGTTGTGGCGCTGACGCTGGTCGGATGCGGCCACAATCCGGCGCTTGGCAAATGGAGCATCGGTAAACGCGAGAAGGAAGTCGAAACTTCGGATATCGATGAGCTGACGCATGACATCCGAACCTCGACCGGTGCGACCACGATCGAATTTCGCAAGGACTCGATCGTGATCAGCGGCGGCGCCGCGGACCAGACCGAGAACAATATCGACTACAGCGTAGGAGGGATGGATAGCGGCGCAACCAACGTCCGGATTCTCCAATCGCGCAAGGGCGACACCAGCGCCGATATCGACACGCTGCACATAGCACCCGACGGCAAAACCGCCACGCTCGAATCGCGCACCGAAGTGGTAGACCTCACGCGCGTCCAAAATTGAGCTGATTAGCAGTGTAGTTGGTCGGGGTGGCCGGATTTGAACCGGCGACCACTCGCACCCCAAGCGAGTGCGCTACCAGTCTGCGCCACACCCCGACCGTGAATTCGCGGGTATCGAATCCGACAGTATAATTTCCGCCGCGACTACTCTACAAGACGAACTTCCCGCCGGTTGTCATTCCCGCGCGTGGCTGCCGCGCGAGGAATCCCGAATTCGGATAGTGCTCGAACCATCGTTCAGCATATGCGCAGGAGCAAATCCGGGATTCCTCGCGCCCGGCAGCCACGCGCGCGGGAATGACACATCCACATTCGCGCGGTTCTCAAAATCGAACTGGATCACCGAATCGCCGCTGCGCGAGGCGCGCACCTACGGCTTCTTTTTCGCGGCTACGCGCGGGCGCCATTGGACGTAGGAGCGCAGGTCGACCTGAAACGTCCACGAACTTTTCGGCTGATTGATCAGATGAACAATCTCGGCGCAGATTTGCGCCGGAGCGACGAAGTGCGACGGATCCGTGTCGGGCATCGCCTCGCGCACTCGCGCGCTGTCCACCGCGCCGTCGACGTCGAGCGCCGCCGCGTGGATCCCCCGATGCATAAACTCGTAGGCGACCGATTCCGCGATCGCACGCTGCGCGACCTTGGATGCCGTGTAGGCCGAGTACTGCGCCGGCCCGCCGCGCGTCTCTGATCCGAGCACGAAAATGATCGTGCCGTGTCCGCGCTCGGCCATCTTGCCCACAACGGCTTGGGTGCAGAAGAACGGACCGTATGTGTTGACCTTGAGCTGGAAATCGAAATCCTCTTCGGTGATTTCGAGCAGCGGCTTCTTCAGGTACGCGCCCGCGTTGTTGATCAGCACCGAGATTGGCCCGAGCTCGCGCTCGACCGCCTCGACCGACGCGAGCACCTGCTCGCGCTTGGAGACGTCGGTCGGCGTGACCAGAGCCTTGCCTCCGGCTTTGCGGATCAAGTCCGCGGTTTCGTCAAGCTGCGATTTGGTGCGTGCGATTAGTCCGCAGGCATAGCCTTCGCGCGCGAGACCAAGAGCGATGTCGCGGCCGATTCCGCGGCCAGCGCCAGTGACTAGAGCGATTTTTGCTTCCGGCATAGGCGGCAATCTTATCCAGACTGCGCGCGCCTGCAAACCCGTTTGTGCGAGAGCCTTGGCGACGCACGTTGCGAGTGGTAGCCTTTCGATCAAGGAGCGCCGCGTGGTTTTGCGCGCGGCTCGGCACGCCGGTGGATGAGTATCAAAAATCCGCCCGAAGATCCGAGAGCAAATTCGCCCGCAAGTTCGGCCGACTGATCGCGGGCACCGCCTGCTCGATGCTGCTGATCAGCTTGAGCGCTCCGCGAATCGCGCTGGCCGAAGATCCTGCACCCGCTCCCGACGATTGGGAGCTCTCCGAGCAGGTGCTCGAAATTCCTCAGGCGTGCATCCCCGATGGCGTCGTGATGACGTGCGACGCGCTCGCCCCCGGCGACGATTCCTCCAGCACTGCCGCAGTCGATGGTTCCGCCAGCGCCGATCCCGCTGCCGACCCGAGCGCCGTGGCGAGTTCGGCCGGTTCCAGCAATACCGACGAGGCCTCGAGCGACCCGAGTCTCGGCAATCTGCAGGACTACGAAAACCAGGGTATCGTCGAGGCGCCGATCGCTCCGGTCTATACCTCGGGCGAGACTATCGTTCCGTATGGCCCGTCAACCTATTTTGTGCCTGCCGCGCCGATTGTTCTGGTTCCGGTGGCTCCGGTCACGATCGCGCGGCCGTTCGGCCATGGTCCGTGGATGATCCCGCCGCGGCGCGGCTTGCGGGGTGGGTTTCCGTTTCATGGGGGCTCGCGGCCGTTTCGCGTCCGCTGAAGCGGGGCGCTATTATCTGCGCACCGTCATTCTCGCACGCGGCTCGCGTCCGCGGCGGAGCGTCACTTCATGCTCATCACGCTTGATGTAGGCAACAGCCACACTGTCATTGGAATTTACGAAGGCGAGCGTCTGGCTCATCACTGGCGGATCCAAACCGTCCCGGAACGCACGACCGACGAACATGGCGCTTTGCTGAATACGCTCTTGCTGGGCGCGGGAATCGAGCCCGGCTTCAGGCCCGATGGCGTGATCATCGCGTGCGTGGTGCCTCCTCTCAACCAGGCGATGGAGCAACTGTCGGAACGGTATTTCCGATGCGCCCCGCTGATGGTCGGACCGGGAATCAAAACCGGGATGCCGATTCTGTACGAGAATCCCAAAGAGGTGGGCGCCGATCGAATCGTCAACGCCGTCGCCGCTTTCGATAAATACGCGAGCGCCTGTATCGTCGTCGATTTTGGAACCGCAACCACGCTCGACTACGTTACCGGCCGCGGTGAGTACGCCGGCGGCGCGTTGGCACCGGGGCTGGACGTCTCGATGAATGCGCTGATCCAGCGAGCGGCCAAGCTCTATCGCGTCGAGCTGGTCCGTCCGCGCGAGGTCGTGGGGCGCACGACTATCGGCTCGATTCAGTCAGGCTTGATTTTCGGCTATACCGCGCTGGTCGACGGACTCGTGCAGCGGATTCGTAAGGAACGCGGCGAAAAGACCCGGGTACTCGCGACCGGCGGCCTCGCGGGCTTGATCGCGCCCGAGAGCGAGACCATAGAAGAGGTGGACGAGTTCCTGACGCTCAAGGGGCTTCGGCTGATTTTCGAGCGCAACCGCAGATAGGCAAGATCGGGCAGAGAGGAAGGTTTGATGGACAAGCAGCCCGCGCGGATCGTTACCGATTCCATGATCGGAATGAAGCTGCCGGACTACGCGCGCCATTCGCCGCGCGTTGCAACCGTGCTCGGCCATAACCCTGGGCCGTTTACCGGACCGGGAACCAATACTTATATCGTCGGCTCGAGCCGGCGTCCGATGCTGCTCGACACCGGGCAGGGAGTTCCGATCTGGGCCGAACTGCTGGTCGATGCGATGAAGGAGCTGTCGCACTCGAACGAACTCGATCGAATCGTCGTGACGCATGCGCATCCCGATCACGACGGCGGCGTCGCGCACGCGCGCGAACGTTTCGGCGACGTGCCGGTGCTGAAGATGCCGTGGCCCGGACACGACAAGGTCGCGCCCGATTCGATTACCGTCATCGGAGCCGACGCCGTAGTCGAGGCCGAAGGCGTGACGCTGCGCGCGATCCATACTCCCGGCCATGCGCCGGATCATCTGTGCTATTATCTGGCCGAGGAACGCGCGCTCTTTACCGGCGACGTTGTCCTGGGTGCGGGAACCACGGTGATTCCTGATGACACTGGAGACTTGGCGCAGTACATGGACTCGCTGCGTCGGCTGCTCGAGCTCGATCTCGAGACGATCTATCCGGCGCACGGCCCGGTCATCCGCAATCCAAAGGAAAAGATTCGCGAATATATCGCGCATCGTGAACTGCGTGACCGCCAGATCCTCGAGGCGCTGGCTGCTGGCCCGCTGGAGGTGGTCGCGATCGTGAAGAAGATTTACACCGACGTGCCGGAATATCTGCATCCGGCCGCGGCTCGTTCGGTTCGCTCCCATCTGAAGAAGCTCGGTAGAGAGGGCCGGGTTACGGAGCATGAGCAGCACTGGAGTCTTAACTAAGCGGGAGCGGCAGCCCGGAGCTTTTCGAGCGCCGATCCTCGGCGTCGTATGCGCGATAGCGCTCGCCTGCGCTGCAGGTCGCACGCGCGTGTGCGCCGCGGCGGATGCGTCAGGTGCGGCTCCGGCAGTGACCTCGTCGCCGGCAGCTTCCCCGATAGTACCGATAGCAGCGGCGACGGCTCCAGCCGCCGCGGTCACTCCCGCCGCGGCTCCCTCCGCCGTCGGAGGCGTTTCGTCCTACGTGGCCGACAGCACGGCGCCTCCGAGGCTCGCGTCGCCAGTATCTTCACCGGTGGCCGATCTTGGTGAACCCGGCGCCGACGCGCCCGATCCCGCCGAAACGCCTATCGCCACTATTCCGCCGAATCTCGTGAAGACACTTACCGACCCGTACGCCGTCCCCTCGACGACGGTCGAGATAGCGCCCGCGATGGCCGAACCGGCCGCGTCGCCATCGCCGCCACTCATCGAGGAAGATTCTTCGAGCTTCGTAAACAGTCCGGAAGTGGTTGACTACGAGAAGCATCAGGAAGACGCCACGTTCCCCGGTCCTCCCGGCGCGTTCGGTCCGTCCTCGATGCAGATGTCGGCGCTGTCCGAAGACGCGATTTCTTCGCCGATTGGACTTGAATTGCGCGAGGCGCGGCGCACCCTCAAATCGGGCGAAGAGGCCGACGGCCTTCTGATCACAGAGGTCACCAAGGGCAGTCCCGCCGCGGTTGCGGGGCTGCATGCGTACTCTCGCGGGATTCACAACGCGTTGACCGGTGCGATGATCGCCGCGGCGCTGGTATTTCCGCCGGCGATTATCGGCGTCCCTCTGCTCGACTACGCGGAAGTCGGCGAGAGCTATGACCTGATCATCGGCGTCGACGGAGTCCGCGTAACCGACTTCCTTGATTTTCAGGATCGAATGCGCGACCTCAAGCCGGGCGAGATCGTCTACCTGAGTGTGGTGCGCGACGGACGCCGCCATCAGTTCCGCGTGAACGTTCCACTCGGCACCAATCTCGCCTCCTGGTAAATCGATCGTAGCTCTTTACCGCGCATCAAATTTCGTACTAAGTGTTTTGTCTGCCCGTCGAGGAATCTTTCCCGGCGAGGCTTGAGGCAACCGCCCCTGACGGGCGCAAAGCTCCGCTCATTTGGGCGGACGAGATTGAAAAGATACGCAGCTTGGGCTCGCGCCTGGATCCGCGACACGGACCGGGACTCCAACGGGACTTGAGCACTACTCAGCGCCGATCGGAAAGATCGGATGCCTGATAAGTTCGCTCCCACACGGGGTTGCCGGAATGCGGCAGCCCCGCTTGCGTTTCCGGGAGCCTGCGATGCACGAAGAAAAAGTTCACGTGCCCGATCTGGCGCGGATGAAATCGGCGCGGCGGCCGATCACGATGCTGACCGCGTATGACTACCCGTTCGCGCGCATCTTCGATCTTGCCGGGGTTGACCTCCTGCTGGTCGGCGACAGCCTGGCGATGGCGGTGCGGGGGGAAGATAGCACCCTGGCCGTTACAATCGACGAGATCATCTACCACACCCGCGCCGTTGCGCGCGCTCGCAAACGCGCGCTGCTCGTCGCCGACATGCCGTTTCTCTCCTACCAGGTCACGCCGGAAGACGCCCTGCGCAACGCGGGGCGCCTGATCAAAGAGGGCGGCGCAGAGGCGGTCAAGCTCGAAGGCGGCGTCGCGATCGCCGAGACGGTGCGCAGGCTCGCGGCGGTCGATATTCCGGTGATGGGGCACGTCGGTCTGACGCCGCAGTCGGTCCATCGGATGGGCGGGCATCGCGTGCAGGGCCGCAAATCGGGCGGTGCGCCCGGATGCCGCGAGCGCCTTATCGAAGACGCGCTCGCGATCGAGGCGGCCGGCGCATTCGCGCTCGTGGTCGAAGGAGTGCCCCCGTCGCTCGGCCGCGAGATCGCGACGCGCGTGCGAATTCCCGCGATCGGGATCGGCGCGGGGCCGGACCTCGACGGCCAGGTGCTGGTGATGCACGACATGCTCGGACTCGGCGAATCGTTCATCCCGCGCTTCGCAAAACCATTCGCGGCGTTGTGGAAGGACGCATCCGCCGCGGCACAGAGCTACGTGCGCGAGGTTCGCGAACGCGCGTTTCCAGCACCAGAACATTGCTATGCAGAGGGCGGCGCACCTGCCGCCAAGCGAATCGAAGGCGAGATTTGACGATGCAAATAATCAATCATCCCGATGAAATGGCCAGGTGGGCCGACGCGGCTCGCGCGCGCGGCGAACGGATCGCACTGGTGCCGACGATGGGCTTTCTGCACGACGGTCATCTAACCCTGATGCGGCAAGGGCGGGCGCGTGCGGAGGCGCTGGTCGCGTCGATCTTCGTCAATCCAACCCAGTTCGGTCCGAATGAGGATCTGGCGCGCTACCCGCGCGACTTCGAGCGCGATCTCGCGATGCTCGAGACGGTGCCGGTGGACGTCGTCTTCGCGCCGGAGGCCTCCGCGATGTACTCGGCGGATGCCGAGACGTGGGTCGAGGTGACCGGCGTCACGCGCGGGCTATGCGGCCCGTTTCGGCCGGGCCATTTTCGCGGCGTGACGACGATCGTCGCAAAACTGTTCAATATCGTGAAGCCGCATCTCGCGGTGTTCGGCGAGAAAGATTTTCAGCAACTGCGCGCGATCGAAAGGATGGTCGCCGATCTGAATTTCGATCTGGAAATTGTTCCGGTGCCGATCGTGCGCGAAAAAGACGGTCTCGCGATGAGCTCACGCAACGCCTACCTCTCGCCCGACGAGCGCGAGCGCGCCCTCGGGCTGAGTCTCGCCCTGCGCGCCGCGCGCGATCGTTTCAAGTGCGGTTCCTGCTGCGTCGAGGAGCTGGTCGCCGCCGCCTCGCGCGTCCTGCGCAAGACCCCCGGAATCGAGATAGAGTACGTGGAAGCGGTAGACGCGCGCACGCTCGCCCCAACACGCTCTCTCGCCGCGCCGCTCCTAATCGCAATCGCGGCCCGGGTCGGCAAGACCCGCCTGATCGACAACGCAGTGCTGACGCCATGAACAAAAACGTGCGAACGGCGAAGGGGAGAGGGTTGGGTCGATTGCCTGAGAATCATATTCCGTCCGAGGGCATCCGATTTTCATCCATCAGGGTGCGCGCAGCGAATCCAATTTGATTCTGCTTCCCAGCGGGACATCCCTGCGCTAGGCGTCGGCGCGGGCGACGTCCAGCATTGCTTTGGCGGCGCGGTCGGCGACCTCAGTCATCAGGTCGTCGGTCATCACGGTCGAAAGAGCGATCAATCCGCGCGGCGCGATGAACAGCCCCTGGTTGAGCGCGGCCAGGTGGAATGCGGCGATCGTACGCGAATCCTCGCGGTTGATGGTCGCGGAGGGCGCTTCGTTCAGGAAGAAAATGTTCATCAACGATCCGAATTGGCGCACCGAGAACGGCAACTCCGCCTGGCGCGCCGCGCGTTTCAGATCTTCGGCGAGCTTTTTCGCCCGCTTCTCCATCGCGTCGATCCGCTCGCCCGTCAGTTCCTTGACCGACACGATTCCCGCCGCGCAGGTCGCGGGATTTCCGTTGAAGGTGCCCGAATGAAATAGCGCGCCGCGCTCGCGCGGGTCGAACGCCGACATCACTTCGGCACTGCCGCCTAGCGCACCGACCGGCAATCCGCCGCCGATAATTTTGCCCATCATCGTGAGGTCGGGCTTCGCGCTGAAGATCGCCTGCGCGCCGCCTGTGGCGAGGCGCAGTGTGATCACTTCGTCCAGAATGAACAGCGCGCCCGCGCGATGCGCCGCTTCGCCCACGCGCTCGAGAAATCCGTCGGGCGGAGCGACGACTCCGGCCGAGCCGAGAACCGGCTCGAGGAACACGCCTGCGATTTCCTGCCCGCGTTCGGTGAGCAGCGCCTCGAAGGAAGTCGCCTCGCCGAAATCCGCGAGCATCGTGCGCTCGCCGTCATGCCCGGCAAGGCCGAGCTCGAGATCGTCGTAAGAGCCGTGATAGCCATAGCGCGCCATCAGGATCAGCTTGCGCCCGGTGAGGCGCCGCGCGACGTGGCATGCGAGCATCCCGGCCTCGGTGCCGGAGTTGCAAAAACGCACCCGCTCGACCGAGGCAACGCGATTGCACAAGAGCTCGGCCAGCGCGACCTGAGCTTCCGAGCGCGCAGGCCACGCGGTGCCGTCTTTCGCGGCGCGAGTTATCGCCTCGACGATGGGCGGATAGGCGTGGCCATGGACCAGGCTGGTGTAGTTGCCGAGCAGATCGATGTAGCGATTACCGTCAATATCGTGCAAAAAAGGGCCTTCGCCGCGCGCGATAGTGAGCGAGTAGGGGCGATAGTGCGCGGTGGTGCGGGTGTCGCCGCCGGGCAGGACCCGCTCGGCGCGCGAGGCCATCTCGGCCGACTTTGGCGTCGCGGCTTTGTACTGCTCTTCAATTTTGCTCATTTTTTGCTACTGCCTCCTCCTGCGCCCGCCTCCGCGCTCATCGATTCAATCGCCGAATGTTCTTTAGTCTAGATGTTATTATTTGCGCCTTAATGTCGAAGGCGAGTCAAGCATCTCTATTTGCTGGAGGGTAGGCGGTTCGTTTTGACGTGTTGGAAGTCATTCTCGTGCGTAAAGCTGCCGCGCGAGAAATCCCGAGTTCGGATTGTGCTCGACCTTGGCAGAGCGGCACCCTCACCCGCGCGTCACGATGCTTGCGAAAAGAGCAAGCATCGCGCCGCGCCGCCCTCTCCCGGGGGGAGAGGGTATATAAGAACTGGCGCGCCTCGCGGGAATGACAGATCAGCATCAAACGGTCACCGTCATGCGCGTCATTTGATGACGTGGCGTTGGCGATGTCAACGTGGGGTGGGCGTAAACTCGATCGGCAGGGCGGCGGGAGAACGGAAGCGGCCGGCGACTTGATAGCGGATTTCGGTGTCCGCGAGGCGCAGATTTGACGTCCGCGCGACGAGTGCCGAGATCGCGATTTGCGCCTCGGCGCGGGCGAGGCTGGCGCCAAGGCAATAGTGCGGTCCGAGGCTGAAGGCGAGATGGTCGTTGTCCTTGCGCGTGATATCGAAGCGGTCGGGATCTGGGAATCGCGCAGGATCGCGGTTGGCCGCGCCGAGCAGGACCGATACCGCCTGTCCCTTGCGAATCGTCGTGCCAGCAATCTCGACGTCCTGTGTCGCTACCTGCGGCGACGGCGCCTGCGTGGGTGAATCGTAGCGCAGCGCTTCCTCGACGGCGCTCGTGATTAAACCTGGCTCGGCGCGCAGGCGCGCCAGCTCGCTCGGATTGCGCAGGAGTGCCAGAATCGCGAGCCCGATCAGGCTGCGGGTGGTGCCGTGGCCTGCGGCGAAGAGCGTCTCCGTGATCGAGACGAGCTGATCGTCGGTCATGTTGCGGTCTTTTTCGCGTGCCGAAATCAGCGCGCTCATCAGATCGTCGGCGGGACGCGCTTTTCTTTGCGCGATCAGAGCGCGCAGGTAATCGCCGAACGCGCGCGCCGACGAGTCGCCCTCGGCCATCATTTCGGACGTGCGCACAATTCCGCGCGACACGATGATCCCGTCCACCCATTGCCGCAGCATCGCCCAATCCTCGCGCGGAACGCCGATCATCGCGGAGATAACGTCGGCGGGAAGTGGATAGGCGTAGTCAGCGATCACGTCCATGCGGCCCGCCACCGCGAGTTCGTCGAGACGCGACGCCACCGCCGACTCGATCTGCGGGCGCATCGCGGCGATCCGATGCGGAGTGAAAGCCTTGCCGACCACGTCGCGCATCCAGGTGTGATTCTCGCCGTCGAGGAACGAGAGTTCCTGGCTCTGGAATTTCAGGATCGGTGCATCGGCCCCGAACTTCGCGCGCATCGCGTCCAGATACGCCACCCGCGAGAAGCGGCGATCACGCAGATAGGCCGAAGCGTCCGCGTATCGCGTCAGCATCCACGCCTGCGCGAAGGGACTCCAATAAACGGGGTCCTCGCGGCGCAGGCGGTGATAAAGCGGGTAGGGGTCGGGATGCCCCGGAAGAGTAGGGTCGCGATCGTCGGGAAACCGCGCGTCCGATGCCATCGCGGCGTTCAACGCGCGATCGCGATCGCTTCCATCTCGACCATCAGCCCCTCGATCGCGAGCGCCGTCACGCCCACCATCGTCGAAGCCGGCGCCTTGGTGCCCTCTGGAAACAGCGCGGCGCGTGCCTCGCGCATCGCGGAGTAATCGGACTGCTTGTAGTTCACGATATAGGTGTTGGTCTTGACGATATCGGCCGGAGTCGCGCCGGCGGCTTCGAGCGCAAGCTTCAGATTGGCGGCTGCCTGCCGCACTTGTCCCTTCAGGTCGCCGGGGCTGACGAGCTTGCCGTCCTTGTCAACCGCGACCTGCCCCGAAATGAAAATGATCCTGCCCGGCGCGCTGACGGTCACGACGTGCGTGTAACCGCGCGGTTCGAGAAGAGTTTGTGGATTGATGTGTTTGGTTTCCATCGAAATTTCTCCTGTCAGCTGTTGTAAGGAGTCTAATTAAGCCCCTTCGCCGCGGCCAGCAATGGCGTCCACCAGCAGGTGAAGGTAGATGAGGCCGGCGTAGGGATGCCAGCGCGCGAGCAGCGCGCGCACGCTCGCGTGGTCGAGCTTGCGCTTGATGCCAAGAAATTTCGCAAGCCCATTCTGTCCGCCGACATCGTCGCCGGGAAAAACATGCACACGGCCCAGACCGCGGAGTAAAACATACTCCGCGGTCCAGCGCCCGACGCCGCTGAGCGAGCACAGCCGCGCGACCGCCGCGGCGTCATCCAGAGCCTCGAGCGAGGCGAAGTCGCGATCGCGCGGATTCATCGAGGCGCGCGCGAGATCGATCAGGTAGCTCGCCTTGCGGCGGGAGAGCCCCAACGCTCGCAGTTTATCGGGAGTGCTCCGCACCAGCAGCCGCGGCTCCGGGAACGAATGAATCGCGACGCCATCGCAGTCCGCCTCGAGGCCGTATGCTCCGGCGACGCGGTTGAGCACGTGAAGCCCCGCGGTCAGCGATAGCAGTTGGCAGCTGATCGCGTTACCGAAAGCTTCGAAGATACTCGGGAAGCGGGGCGGCTTCATTCCGCTGAGGCGCGAGACGATAGACGCCAGAACCGGATCGCGTTCGGCCATTCGGTAGAACGGCGCGAGGTCGCGTTCGAGGCCGAGGGTTCTCGTCACGATCGATTCGATCTGCGCGCAGGCCGCGCGCGTCGCCCCTGTGCCGGTCGCGGTTATCTCGATCTCGGGCCGCGCGCCCGCGCGAAGCTGGCGCACCGCGAGCGCGGCCGGCTTGCCGTCAATCGCGAGGACGCGGCGCCATACGCCGGCGTCGAAGCGATCGACCGCGTTGTGTGGACGCCGCCTGAGCGCCCACACGGTATGGTCGAGGCGAAACGGCGCTCGCGCGCGGAGGCTGAATTCGAGTCGGGCCATAGGTGCTCGAGGCTATTTGTCGTCGATTTCCGAGCGGCTTTCGATCGCGCGCACGCGCCGAAACAGCTCCGGCAGCCGCCACCATAGGGCAGCGTAGCGCCGGAAGTATTTCAAATCGGCGAACGGAGTTCCGCCCACCATCGCGTCGTTGGCGATCTCGCCGTGCAGACCAGATTGTCCGGCCGCCATTACGCGGTCGCCGATCTTCGCGTGATCGGCGCATCCGACTTGTCCGCCGAACTGGCACCATTTGCCGATCGTGGTCGAGCCGGCGATTCCGACGTGCGCGGCGAAGCGCGAGTACTCGCCGATTTCGCAGTTGTGCCCGATATGCACCTGGTCGTCGAGCTTGACCCCGCGATGCAGGATCGTCGCACCGAGGGTTGCGCGATCGACGGTGGACTTCGCGCCGATTTCGACTTCGTCTTCCAGCACCACGATTCCGACCTGCGGAATCTTGACCAGGCCGCCGGCGTTCTCGACGAAGCCGAAGCCGTCGGCGCCGATCACCGCGCCGTCGAGGAGCGTCACGCGATTTCCGATCGAGCATCCTTCGCGCACGATAACGTGGCTGTGCGCGGTAAAGTCGTCGCCGATACGGACGTTCGGATAGATGACGGCGTGTGGATGCAGCACGGCGCGCGCGCCGATCGTGACGCCGGCGCCGACCACTGCGAATGCGCCGATTGACGCGTCGGCGCCGATCCGCGCGTCGGGCGCGATTTTCGCCGTCGGGTCGATTCCCGGCGCGGGCCGATAAGGCGGAAAAAAGATTTCGATCACGCGCGCGAAATCGGCGTACGGATTCGCGCTGATCAGAACAGCACATTTCGCGTTCTCGGCGAACTCTGGCGCGACGATCGCTGCCGCCGCGCTGGTGCCCGCGAGGATCGGCGCGTACTTCGCGCTCGCGACGAAGATGATCATGCCCGGCGCGGCCGCCTCGATCGGCGCGGGCGCGAAGACCTCGACAGTGCCGTCGCCGCGGAGTTCAAGACCCAGCTTCTGGGCGAGTTCGCTCAGTTTCATTTTCTCACCGATGATCGAGAGTATTAGAAAGCGCCACGCCGCCCAACTCCGCGAGAGCGTTCGCGACTTCCTCCGGGGCGATGTCGACCAGGCAGTTGTAATGGCCAAAGCGGCAGGTGCGCGCCAAGCACGGGCTGCATTCGAGATGACGCCAAATCACGCGCGCACTCGAGCCCATCGGTCCGGTGCGAACCGGATTGGTCGATCCGAAAATTCCAACGGTCGGCCGTCCGAGCGCCGCCGCGACGTGCATCGCGCCGGAGTCGTTGCCGATAAATCCGTCCGCGATCGCAAGGAGCGCGAGCAGCTCGCCGATATTGGTTTCGCCCGCCGCGACGATCGCGCCGCTACGCGAAGCCGCCGCGATTTCGGCGCATCGCGCGCGCTCGCCCGGCGCGCCGACCATCAGGGATTCGGCGCCATAGCGCTCGGCGAGCAGATCGATCAGGCGCGCGTAGTGATTCGCGGGCCATTCCTTGGCCGGACCGAATGCCGCTCCAGGAGCGAGCGCGACCAGCCGCGCATCAGCGCGTTTGCGCCGCGCTGCGAGCCACGCCCGCATTTTTTCGAGATGCGGCGGAGACGCCTCGATCGCGAAGTCATCCGCGTCGCCGGATGCTCCGATACTCGCACGAACCATTTCGAGCCAGTAGTGTGCCTGATGCGCTCCCATCGCGAGCGGGGTCGGCCGCGCGCGTATCGTCAGCATCGCGCTACGCGAATCGGCGGCGTATCCTGCGCGACGCGGCACTCGCGCGAGGGTAGTCCACAAAGCGGATTCAAAGCTGTTTGGAAACAGAACCGCCAGATCGAAATCGCGCTTGCGAATTTCGCCGACGATCCGCAGCCGGTCGCCGAGCCCGCGCGTCCCGCGCGCGACTGAATACGCAATCACTTCGTCGAGCCATCGGGCGCCGTCAAAGAAGCCTGCCAGCTCGCGCTTGATGAGGATCGCAAGATGCGCGTCGGGCCACGTGCGCCTGATCGCGCGTAGCGCCGGCAGGCTCATCACCACGTCGCCCAGCCAATTGACTTCCTTGACCATGATCCGCCGCGGCGCCGGAGCGATCGGGGCCTCACGATCGGCCGACGGCGAAATCACGGAGATAGAATTGGATACTTCGGCCATCGATACTGCCGCGATTCCATCATGGCGGCCGGTCCAATGGAATCCAGCGACCGGGTTGTGGATGGCCACAAATTCGTCGCTTCCGGTACAACTCCCATCGTACTAATATCCGCCGAGGGGGATCTTTCGCACGCGTCGCGATCAAAAATGATGCGAGATCCACAAAAGATTCGCGTGATCAGGTCTGCTTCGATCGTGGTCATCGTCGTAGCGCTGGCCGCGATGTTCTTTGTGCGAGATCACAATCGTTCCGCGCCGATGCCGAGTCGCGCATCGGCACCCTCTGTGGTCACGTATGAATCCCATGGCCTTCCGGCATTGCCAGAAGAGGCGCCTGCTACCCTGATAAATCTTCCGAGCTCCGTTCAGGCGGAGCGGGCCGTGGAATCCGACAGCTACAATGCCGCCGTCGTCGCGATTCCGATCTATACCCCGGCGCGAACCTCAATCAGTCCAATGATCCTTAGCCCGCAGCAACTCGCGGCCGATCTCGCAGCATTTAGTGCGGTCGGAAGCCCAGGCCCAGTGGCTCCCGCATCCGGCTCTGGAGTTGCGGCAGGAGCGGCGCTCGCGTCGGCTGCGAACTCGAATCCTGCGGGACTCCAATTACGCACGCCCTCCGGTCCGGCGCCGATGGGCGCGCACAGAACCGCCGCGGCGGGGCACTCAGGATGGGTGCTGATCGCGGGCGGACAGAGCGGAGGCAAGATTGCGCTGAGCAAGGCCGAGTTGTTTGATCCGAACCAGATGGATTTCGTCGCGACCGGTGCGATGCACTCGCCGCGCGCGCATTTTGTGGCGGCGGACTTAAGCGCGGGTCAGACCCTGGTCGCGGGCGGCGACGACGCGCAGGGGCATGCGATTGCCGAGCGCCGAGTTGTACGATCCGGTTACGGGGATATTTTCCTCGACCGGTGCGATGACGGTGGCCCGCGCCGGGCACACCGCCACGACGATCTCTGGATGCGGATGTCCGGCGGACGGGAAAATTCTGATTGCGGGTGGACGTTCCACCGACCCAGCCGCGCCTCTCGCCAGCGCCGAGCTTTACGATCCCACAACCGGCTCCTTCACAGCGACCGGCGCGATGAACCAGGCGCGCGCGTGGCAGACGGCTTCGCTTATCGGATCGGGTACGCTGGCCGGCGACATCCTGATCGCGGGTGGAGTGGGCGCCAAGGCGGTCGCGCTCGCGTCGGCGGAGATTTACGATCCGCGCACGGGGGTTTTCACCGCGACGTCGCCGATGTCCACGGCGCGTGCGTACCAGACCGCGACCTGGCTCGATCCGTCAGTCGTCACCGGGGAGTTCGCCGGACAGATCCTGGTTGCGGGCGGATTGACCGAGGACGGCATCAGCGATACTGCCGAAATCTTCGATCCCGCGGGAGAGACCTTCATTCCCGCCGGGACGATGATGGCCGCGCGCGCATACCAGGCCGCGGTGCTGATGCCCAACGGGGAAGTATTAATCGCCGGAGGGCAGAGCGTCGCCGACGCGTCACTTGCGACCGCGGAGACATTTGATCCGGCCAAAGGGGCATTCTCGGCGACTGCGCCGATGCGAAGCGTGCACGTCGGCGGGGTTGCCTCGATTCTTCCTGACTCAAGCGTGCTGATCGCGGGCGGACACTCGGACAACGCCGAGGTTTACAGTCCCGCCACCGGACAGTTCACGCTCACCGCGGCGATGCCGGTCGACGTAGCATACGCGGCCGGCGCAGTTGTGGGGCAATAGCGCATGGATGAATCCTGATGAGATGATCGCCGCGGCGTGCGCGCTGGTCGCGCAGCGCAGGGCGAGCCGAGAGCGCGTGTTCGTGGCGATTGACGGATGCGGCGGCGCGGGAAAATCCACGCTCGCGCGCGGCATTCAGAATTCCATGCCGAACGTCAGTATTGTCCGCACCGATGATTTTTTCCGTCCGCTGCGTCAACTCTCAGACACAGCACTCGCGCCCTCCAGGGCATACGAACTCTATTTCTCGTGGGAGCGAATGCGCGACGAGGCGCTCGCGCCGCTGCGCCAGGGCAGGACGGTGAGATATCAACGACATGACTGGACGCGCGACGCGCTCGGAGAATGGGTGAGCGTCGAGCCGAACCCAATCGTGATCGTCGAGGGCGTATATTCGAGTCGTCCCGAACTTCGCGAGCTGCTCGACGCGATCATTTTCATCGACGCCCCACGCGACGTGCGCCGCCGCCGGATGCTCGCGCGAGGTCCTGACAACAGCGACTGGATGATACCCTGGATGGCGGCCGAGGACTGGTACCTGGAACACGTCCGGCCGCAGGAATCCGCCGATCTGATTCTCACAAACGAGTAGCTCGAGACTCACTTTTTCAGCGCGGCGATTACCTGATCCACGATCGCGTCGGCTTTGGCGCGCATCTCTTCGTCGGTCGCGTCCTGGATCGGATGCGGAACGAACACGCGCCGGACTTCCGGCAATCCCAGCGCCGCGGCCTGCTTTTCCGCCGCGTCGATAAATACGTCCGACGCGATCATCACCGACGGCTTGCGATTAGTCTCGAACCATACTGAATCGTGCACACTGCACGTTGTGCATGACCCTCAATCGGCAAGCGCTTCGATAACGAAGTCGCTCTCCTCGGCGATCTGGCGGCGCAATGTGTCCGGCGCCGGCTTGGTGAAGGTGGGTTTGCGGAAGCGCTTGATCTCGACTCCCGGAAGACGGTCCTCGAGTTGTTCGGCGAGGCGCTGGATCAGCACGTCGCCGCGCGGCTTGGCAATATCGAGCAGCGCTACGCGGCCGGCAATGTCGCTGCTGCGCGTCGCGAGCGTGCGCCGTAGCGGCACGCGCTCATCAGTCGGATCGACGATTACCTGTCGCATCGTATTTTCTCCTTGCCCCTGATCCTTACAGAACCTCTTCGATTTTGCGGCTCACGCTCGACGATCCCATCGGTCCGGAAACCCATCCTGCGAACACCGCCGAGAATTTTCCGGCCTCGCCGCCCGCAACGATCATATTAATATACTCCGGACGGCGGAACTTCGGAATTTTCGCCTCGAGCTGCTCGGGTGTCGGGTTCACCAACCCCAGCGCACGCGGGGACACGCCCTCGGCGCTATCTGCGTCGGGAAGGAGCTCGCGAATCGGCCGCGAAGTCACTTCCTGGATGCGCGCGCGCACCTGATCCTTGCTCCATTTCTCGCGCGCGATCGTGTCGGCGTGCTCGGGGCATACCACCAGCAGAACCTCGCCCGCGCCGTGCTGTTTCGGATGCCAGCAGGCTTCGAGTCCCATTCCGAGCGACCCGACCAGAGCGCGCGCGGTGCGCGAAACCTGGTCCGCAATCTGGCGCGAGCCGGCTTCGAGCCCGAACACCGTCACCACACTGTCTTCGCGCGCGAAGCCGCGCTCGACGTGCAGGGGTTCCCACGGGCTGCGTTCTTCCCACTCGGCGAAGCAGGTGGTGAACTTGCCGATCGCGCCCATCGTCGAGCGCTCGATATCACCCGGCCGCGCGCCGCCCAGGTTGCGCAGCACCAGTTTAAGTGCGCGTCCGATGGTAGCGTTGGCGCGGGTACCGTAGCCCAGCGCCATCATCGCCATGTTCATGCCGATTCGTTTGCGAATCGGACCGCTCACCACGATCACCGGGGTCGCGCCCCACGTCGTCGCCATCACGCCATGAATATTGAACTGGTCGGTGCAAACCGCTTCCAGAGCTGCCGTCACGACCGGCAGATACTCGGGACGGCATCCCGCCATCACGGCGTTGACGGCGATTTTCTCGATCGTTACCGGCGCGAGGTTCGGCGGCGCGATCGCGACCACCTCGCGCGGGTCGCGCCGCGTCCCGGTCAGCATCCACGCGACGCGTTCGGGGGTCGGCGGCACGACCGGCAGTCCGTCGGTCAATCCGCGCTCGAACATGAATTCGAAGACATCCTCGCCTTCGCCGAGTTCAATCTGCCGTGCCTGCATCCTCTCGCCGCGCGCCTCGGCCGCGAGACGTTCGGCGATTCCAGGTTCGACTGATCTCGAGCCGCATCCGGCGCGCAGTTTGGGGATCGTCTCCCAATCCATTTCCGGAGCGGGCTCTCCGGTGAGTTCCGCGAGCTTGGCCGCGAGCGTCTTCCAGTCGTCGCGCGCGAGACCGACGGATTCAGAAATAAGAGCGCCGCCGCCGTCGGCCATGATGATGGTCGGCACGGTATCGAGGTCGTAGGCGAATGAAACCGCGAGCGCCGAGTCGTCGAGCATCGGGCACGAAAGGGCGAAACGTTCGGCCAGCGCGCGATTTCCCGCAGCCTCTTGCCCGATCGCGAAAATATCGGCCTTCGCGCCAAAAGCGCGATGCATCTTCTCGATAATCGGAATCGTCGCGACGCAGGTCGGGCAGTCTTCCTTGACGAAGCACAGCAGAGCGGGGCGTCCGGTGGGAAAAGCGCGCTCAGCGCCGTCGAGCGCGACGAGTTTGAAAGCCGGAATTTTTTCGCCGATCTCAAACATCAAAGCTATGCCAAGGACACAATGCTCCCGAGACGCCCCGCGCGTCGAGCGGGCGCGATTCGATTCAATTGGCGGCGGAGACGGGTGCCGCGGGCGTATCCGATCGCTCGAAGCGATGGCGCGAGGGTGAATAGAACGAGACCGACGAGGTTACTTTGCCGTTCTGGTCGAATCCGCCGGCGATCATGACGTCGCCGTCAGGCAGCAGCGTAGCGGAGTTCAATAGCCGGCCGACGTGGAGTGGGCCCACGCTTTGGTATTCGCCCGGCGTTCCCGGAGTAAATTCTTCGGCGTCCATCATTCCAACGATCACGTTGCCCTGGATGCGCCATCCTCCGACCACCAGCACGTTGCCGTTTCCGAGCAGCGTCGCGGTAGCAAGGTAGTGTGGCACGCGCATCGGCGCGGCGGGAAGGAAGGTCAAGGTTTCAGGATCGAAAAATTCCGAGGTGTCGAGCGGGGTGAAGGAGGCGATGTTTCGCGCGCCCGGTCCGTACAGGACCTTGCCGCTCTTGCCGCCGATGATCAGCGCCTTGCCGGTGTCGAGCAGCACCGCGGCGGCGCCGACGCGATCGCTGCGCATGCGATCCGCGATAGCGGTGAAGCGTCCGGTCGTGGGATCAAATATCTCTGCGTTCTGATACGAGATATAGCCGCCCGGCATACCGCCGCGTCCCCCGCCCGCGATCAGAACCTTGCCGCTTCCAAGCAACACCGCGACGTGCGCCTCGCGCGGGACAGTCATATGCCCGGCGGACAACCATCGGCCGGCAGATGGATCGTAAATCTCCGCGCTGTCGATCGTGACCGTCCCGTTGCTGCTGCCGCCGGTGACGAGCACCCGGCCGTCGCGCAGGAGCGTGGCGGTATGGCCCTCGCGCGCGACCGACATCGGGGCGGTACTGGTAAACGCTCCGCTTGAGGGATCATAGAGCTCGGCGCTCGAGAGTGCGGTGCGAAAGCCTATATTCCGCTGGCCGCCGACGATCAGCACCTTTCCGCTTTGCAGAACGGTTGCGGTCTGGCCCATCCGCGCGACACTCATCGATCCGGTCGCCGAGAAAGTCTGCGTTGCGGGATCGAAAATCTCTGCGGAAGAGAGGACGCCGCCGACATTTCCGTTAACAGTGCCTCCGCAAATCAGGACCCGTCCATCCGTCAGCTCCGCGGCCGCATGGTTAGCGCGCGGCGATGTCATCGCGAGCTCCTGCACCTGATCGCCGAGCGAATTGGTGAACACCACCGGCTGCTCCGTGATCGGCTCGGTGCATCCTGCGAGCATCGCGAGCGCGGCGAGCGCGAATATTGCGGCTGCGCCGCGCGCAAGAATCATCTTGGCGAGATCTATCCTGGATACGCGCATAAGAATCGGAATCCTTTTCTCTACGACGGTTGAGCTAGCGCGATTTGAAGCCCCGTGCGAGCGTGTTCATCGCAGCCCGCAGGAACATCGCGCCCGGCCAGATTGTATGCTTGCGAACTTCGCCGGAGACCGGGCGGCTCGCGGCAAGATCGATTACCGCCGCTGCGACTCCCGACGGCACTGCGCGGCTCGCGTGGCTTTCCGCCACGCTCCAGCGCACGCGCAGCTCGCGATCGATGATGAACGACGCGGGGAATGCGATATCGCCCTCGCTATGATTGACGAGACCCCACGCGGTGATTGCCTTGCGCTCGGTATCGCACAGAACGTGGAAGGGCAAATTGAGGTCGCGTTTCATTCCGGACGCCTGGTCGATCCGATCCACGGAAATCGCGGCGAGGTCAGCGCCAACCGCACGGATTTTTTCATACTCGCGCGCATAATCCGCCAACTGGCGAAGGCAGAACGGTCACCAATGCCCTCGGTAGAAAACCACCACGCAAAATCCGCCCGCCGCGAGCTCACCGAGCCGGCGCGATCTTCCGTCGGTGTCGGGAAGTGCGATATCGGGAACCGTCTCGCCCATCGCAGGCGGATGCTGCTGCTCGTCCATCGCGCGATTCTATCGGCCACGCGCAACTCTGTCATTATCCAATCTGGCGGATCCGGGGCCTCCAAGCGGACGGGATTTGCCGATTGAAGTCGTCGTTCTACCTGCCCCTGGGGCTCGTATCGGCGAGCGGTTTCCCGTCCCAATCCTCGAACCGCTCCTCGATCGTCAAGCCGGTGGGTCTATCGACGCCTGCCAGTTCGTCCGGGTCCGCCAAACCATTCGATGCGTATGCGAAGCGCGGTAGCGGCTTTCGCGAATGTGTCATCGGCGGTGGCGACGGTATCCGCTCCGATATCGGTCGCGATCGCCAAATGAAGCGCGTCGAGCGTCCGGAGCGGGATTGAGGCGAGACGGATCAGAATATCGCCGGCGCCGATGGCGTGCCGATCTTCGAGCGCATGTATCTCGAGGAATCCCTGCGCGATATCGCTTTCGAAGGCTCGTGCCACCCTGTGCTCCGCCGCGGCATCGATGTCCCGGTTCCGGCGGCGGCGTCCCAGCAGGCACCGCAGCTCGACCATCGTGAGACGGCTGATTGATACCGAGGTCAGGCGTCCCAGGAATCGGTCGAACTCTTCCGATCCTGCTTCGCGCAGATAGCGTTTGGCCAGAGCGCTGGTGTCGATATAGATGGCGCTGCTCAGCGCCGTTCCCGATCCTGACGAATCAGCGTTTCACTGGGAACTTTCAATCGCGGCATCGACGCACGCAATTCGCCGCGCGAAGGGATGCCGCGCCGGGATCGCGCGGGCAGGATCCGGGCCAGGGGCCGTCCTCGGCGGGTGACGACGACCTCACCGGCCTCGGCAACGATCTCGTCAAGGTGCGGGAGCGCGGTCCTCATCTCCCTGATACTCAGTGTCTTCACGCGATGCTCCAGCAATGGTGTCACATCTATATTTGATGTGTCACATACGCCGACTGCGCACAAGCGCTTAGGGGACCGCTTGGGCGTAATCTTTGGATGGGGCCTACTTGCCGATCACGAACACGCAGCTCGTCGTACCGCTGCCGCCGATATTTAGCATCGCAAATTTCTTCGCGTCTTCGACCTGATACTCGCCCGCGCTGTCGGTGATCTGGCGATGACAATCCAGCATCTGGCGGACGCCTGTCGCGCCGACCGGATGCCCGGCGCCGATAAGGCCGCCGCTCGGATTGATCGGGCATTTGCCGCCGAGCTCGATCACGCCGCCCTCGACCGCTTTCCAGGACTCGCCCGGCTTGGTCAGTCCGAAGTGATCGATCGCCATGTATTCGGAGGTGGTGAAACAGTCGTGGGTCTCGATTCCCGAGAGCTGCTCGACGCCCGCGATTCCGGCGCGCTTGAACGCGTCGATTATCGCGGCGCGCGTATGCGGCAGCACGTAGGCATTGTCCCTGCTCTCGGCGACCTTGGCGTCGAACTCGAGCGGGGCGGTGTGATGGCCCCATCCGAGGATGCGCGGAATATCGGAGAGCTGTTTGCCGTTGCGCTTGGCCCATGCCGCCGCGAATTTCTCCGAGGCGAGGAACACGGCCACCGAGCCGTCGGTCACCTGCGAGCAATCGCTGATCTTGATCCGTCCGCCGATAACCGTGTTGAACTTCGATTCGTGCTGCGCGTGGCTCTCGCTCATGAACCAGTTGCGGGTCTGCGCGTTGGGGTTGCGCTTGGCGTTCGAGTAATTCACCGCCGAGATATGCGCGAGATGCTCGTCCTTCAGGCCGTAGCGCTTGTCGTATTCGTCGCCCAGGCGGCCGAAGAGTTTCGGAAACGGAAATTCAATTCCCTTGGCCTCGCGCTCGTACCATGCCGCCGTGCCAAGGTAGTCTCCGCCGGTGGTGGAATCGACGGTCTTCATCTGCTCGACGCCGGTCACGCAAGCGAGGTCGTAGCGGCCCGCCTCGATCTCCGCCGACGCGGCGATAATCGCGATCGAGCCCGAGGCGCACGCGGCCTCGTGGCGCGAGGTGGGAAGTCCGCTGAACGCCGGGTCGATTTCGACGAAGAACGCGCCGATATGGCCCTGTTTGGCATATAGCTCGGCCGCGAAATTTCCGACGTGCGCGGTCTCAACTTCTTTCGGATCGATTTTGGTCGCGGCGAGTCCGCCGAGCACTGCCTCGCGCATCATCGCGACGAAATGCTTTCCTTCCTTGGACCAATTGCGGGCGAAGTCGGTCTGCGCTCCACCCAGGATATAAATCGGCGCGGGTTTTGACATTTTTTCCTCGTCTTTATCCGACAAAAGCGCGGCCATATTCGAGCAGGCCGCCTGAAAACATCTTAGCACCGTCGCGCGCCGCATGCTCCAGCACCGGCGGGACGGTGAGCTTAAGTCCGTTCAGCAATGCGATCGTCTCGCGCGCGCCGATCAGATCGACGATCGCGGTCGGCGGCGCCCAGTTGAAGCCGTTGCTCATGATCGAATCGACGTCCGCGGCCGACGCGGCAACCTCGCCGACGCGATTCAGCCCATAGCTCACGTAGCCGAGGACCACGCGCCGGCAGAGGTCGGCGTCGGAGCCGCGAGCTTCGCGCAGCACCGCCATCGCCTCGCGGTAGCGGCCGACGTGATTGAGCGATTTCATTTTTTCGACGAACTCGATCCGCGCGGGAGGCGCCAGAGGCTCGTGCGAGCCGGTTGTCGGATCGAGCACCAGCGTCTCCTTGCCCGCCTTGCGGTAGAAGCCTCCCCGCTCGGGAGTCTTGTCGCCGAGCCTGCCCTCGCCGATTCCTTTATCCATGAACGCGGGCAGCGCAAAGCATCGATGCGCTTCGTCCTCGCAGTTCTGGTGCACGTTATCGACGATCGCCTTGTGGACGTCCCATCCGACCAGATCGACCGTGGCCAGCGGCGCCATCGCGCGCCCGGTCTGCGGACCGACCAGGTAATCCATGTACGCGACGCCATGCTCGGCGGCGAGTTGCGCAACCTCGTTCAGCACTTTGAAGCCGACTCGATTGCCGACGAACGCCGGGCGATCCTTGGTGACGATCACCTTGCGCCCGAGGCGATGGGTCAGCATCGCGATGACTGCCTTGAGCATCGCGGAGTCCGTTTCCGCGCCGGGGATAACCTCGGTGCCGACGATCACGTGCGGCGGGTTGAACAGATGCACGCCCAGGAAATGCTTGCGGAACGAGTCGCTGCGGCCCTTGGACATTTCCGCGATCGAGAGGCCCGACGAACCGGTGGCGATAATCGCGCCGGGGGTGCGGAAGCGATCGACCAGTTCGAAAAAGTGGCGCTTCAGCGCGAGATCCTCGGCCAGCGATTCGAACACGAAGCCCGCTTCGCGGACTGTGCGCTCGAGGTCGGCGTCGTAGCTGCCGAGTTTGATCCGATCGGCGATGGCCTCGGCGCGCGCCGCGTTCTGCACGGCCTTCATCCCGGCTTCGGCCTTGTCGCGCCCGCGCGCGAGCATCGTCACTTCAAAGCCCGCGCCGGCAAAGACACCGGCCGCGCCGGCGCCCATGGTGCCATTGGCGCCCAGAATCGCAACCTTCATATTCTCGCTCAATCAGATTCCCCGTTCCCCGGAATTTTCTCTCTCGCGGCGAACGCCACGGCGATGCGTGCGCGCATTGCTCCTCAAGCCGCCGACGATGTTATCCGAAGGGCAATTCCCACGCCACTAAGGATTTTTGCGCCGCGGACATTCAATCGTCGTCAGGCGTCAGCACGATACGCACGCCGTTCACGGAGCTTGGAATCTCGTCGCGAGCTTGGGAAAGAAGGTCTCTCTGGACGGTTATTTCGATCGTCTTGAAGTCGCAGCCGTTGGAGGCGCACTTCGGTCCCATCCCAAGCACTCCCGGCAGATCATCCCAGCCCTCGCCGTAATGATGGAGAACCAGATTGTACGATTTTTGGGCCCGCGCTTGCTCGTCCTGCTTCCGGGCGCGGCGAGCGACTTCCTCGGGATCAGGTTGCGTCGCATTGTATGAGAAGTGTCCAACGGCGCCTCCAGCCTCGGGCGTCTTGCCTGGAACAACCACGACAGGAATTCCGTCCGCGGACGCGGGAATCCGCTTTCTCACGGAGTCCACAGACGCGAACGCGGGGTCCACATGAACCGCGATACTTGGGACGCGATTGTGATAGGTGTCGCCGTCATCGACCTCGTACACGCCGTCCAGCTTTATCCACTGGTCCTGGTATTTCTCGATCACCGCGGACACTGCGGGATCGTCGTCGTCGTCGGTACACGGATGGCTAAGCCTGGTTCCGGGCCCGTCGCCGCACCACATATCGGCGCGCGATTGCTGCGCTGCCAACAGCAAAATTGTTGGAAGGAGAAGAATCGCAAGGCGCGACGCGAGCGACTTCATGGCAATATGAGAATCACACAGTTTACGTACTTGAAAGAGGCACCCCGTTCCTTCAATCCTCCCCAGTGTCAGACAACCGGCGAGGAATCAGAAAATCAAAACTTCAACTCTTGCTTTAAGAATTCTTTTACGCCTTCGCGGCCGGTCAGGTTGATCCAGAAATCAAGCCCTTCCGGATCCAGCGTCAGTTCCAGGAACGAGCAGCACTTACCCTCCAGCAGCATCCATTCGCCGGCTTCTGCGATGCCGATCTTTGCGCTCGCGACCTTGAGCGCGTAGCCGCGATCGAGCTCGCGCCGCTCGAGGATCGCGCCCGCCAGCTTTTTCGCCAGCGCCTGATGACGCCGCTTCTGCTCTGGCGTGAAGACGCCCAGATTACACGCGATCGGCGCGTCATGGTCGGCGCCATGATGATGATGCTCATGTCCCACGTCATACCTCCGCCGCGATTGTACGGCGCTAATTTACGGCTCGCGCCATGCGCGGCCGGGCTCGCTGATCAGATTTTCAGCTGCCCGCGGTCCCCAACTGCCCGCGGGATACTCCTCGATCGGCACACGGTCGCCGTCGCTCCACGCGTCCAGGATTCCCTGCATCAGCTCCCACGACTTCTGCACGTACTCGCCGCTGGGAAACAGCGTATGGTCGCCGTCCATCACGTCGAGCAGCAGGCGCTCGTAAGCGTCGGGAGAGCTTTCGCCACCGAATTCGCTTTCGTAGCTGAGGTTCATCCTGACCGGCTTGATCGCGACATCGAGGCCCGGCTGCTTGGAAACCACGTCGAAGGAAAAGCCTTCGTCGGGTTGAAGCCGGACGGTCAGACGATTCGGCGTGAGCAATCCCTCGCGATTGAACAGGATCTGTGGCACGTCCTTGAAACGCACGATAATCGAGCTCGCGCGCCGCGGCAGGCGCTTGCCGGTGCGCAGATAAAATGGAACGCCGGACCAGCGCCAGTTGTCGATCAGCAGTTTCAGCGCGACGAAGGTCTCGGTGCGCGAGTCGCGGGCGACGCCTTTTTCCTCCAGGTAGCCGGGCACCGCTTTGCCCTCGATCGTGCCCGCCGTGTAGCGCCCCCGCACCGTCATCGCGCGCGCCTCGGCGGAACGGATCGGGCGAATCGCGCGCAGCACGTTGAGCTTGGCCTCGCGGATCGCCGCCGCGCCGAGCGTCACCGGCGCCTCCATCGTGAGCATCGTGAGTACTTGCAGAATATGGTTCTGCACCATGTCGCGCAGCGCGCCCGAATGATCGTAGTAGCCGGCGCGGGTGCCGACGCCCTCAGTCTCGGCGACCGTGATTTGCACGTGATCGACGTTGCGGCTGCCCCACAGGCGCTCGAAGATCGAATTGGCAAAGCGCAGCACCATCAGATTCTGCACCGTCTCTTTGCCGAGATAATGATCGATCCGGAAAACCTGCGACTCGTCCAGATGCTTCAGCAGGACGCGATTTATTTCGAGCGCGCTTGGAAGGTCGTGGCCAATAGGCTTCTCGACCACCACGCGGCTGAAGTGCGGCGCGTCGGGCTTTGCGATAAGCCCCGCATCGGCGAGGCGCGCGATCGAGTCGCCGACCGCCTCGGGCGGAATCGACAGATAGAACACGCGGTTGGGCGGCAACCCGCGCGCTTTCGCGATCTGCTCCAGGCGCTCGCGAAGCTGCTTCATTGCGTCGGGCGCGGCGAGCGCGCCCAGATAGTCGAGCGAGTCGGAGAATTTCGTCCAGCACTCATCCTCGACCTTGAGCCGCGAGTACTTCTGCACCGCTTCGCGAGAGGATTTGCGGAACTCCTCCTGCGACATCTGGGTGCGCGCGAAGCCCAGGATCGCGCTGTTTGGCGGCATCATCCCGCCGCCGCAATGCACCAGGTTGTAGAGCGCGGGCAGGAGCTTGCGCCGCGCGAGATCGCCCGAGGCGCCGAAAATCACAATCGTCGAAGGCGGCGTCGGACGCGTGCGTTGGACGGTGAGGATCTCATCCATGAAAAGACTCTACCGCAGGCGGCCTCGCGAGGCGCTAGCTGGATTGGCCGAATCCTGCTTGATATTCAATAGATACCTGCCGCGAATGAAACCGCTATTTCATTACACCGGGACTTTAACCGCGCCGCCGCGAATTTCGGAAGTACCGCGATGAACGGAGATTCTGCCGCCGCTCCCGCCGCGATACCTTCACGTCTTTCCGAGTGGCTCCCGGTCGTGCTGTGGGGCGCGGTGATGTTCACGCTTTCGACCTCCGCCTTTTCGGCGGCAAACACCGGCCGCATCGTCGATCCGATTTTGCTTTGGCTGATCCCCGGGATCTCGCCGACGTCGCTCAATGTCGCGCACGCGCTGATTCGCAAGTGCGCACATTTCACCGAATACGCAGTTTTGTATTGGCTGCTGGCGCATGGTCCTTTGATCGGCCGCCCATACCTGGCGCTCGCGATATGCGTCGCGTGGGCGTTTCTGGACGAGGGGCACCAGATCTTCGTGCCGGGGCGCACGGCCTCGCTCTATGACGTCGCGCTGGATTCGACCGGCGCGGTCTTCTGCGGATTTCTGACCGCGGCGGTGAACGAGATTCGCTGAGTGAGAGTTCAGTAGCACCCGCTAGACGGGTTCGGGCGCCGATGAGATTCGATCCATCCGGCCGTAGAACGCTCGCAGATTGCTGAGCTGCGCGGGGAGCTTGAGCTCACCCCGGAATGCAAAATAACTGAGCTGGCCGTATAACGCGAAATCGGCCAAGCCGATCCGGCCGAACAGAAATGGGCGTTCGCCGAGAGCCTCTTCAAACGGCGCGAGTGCCTCGCATGCGCGCGTCATCTCGAACGCGTGATCTGAGATCATCCGATCGACGAAGCCCGCACCGTACTTGCGCTCTCGGATCAACCGCCAGAGCGCGGCGCGATCGTTGCCGCGCTCGCGCCAGTATGCCAGCTCGTCGGGAATCGCGGCGCGGAACAGCGCGTCCTCGAGTTGATTATCGATATAGTCGGCGAGTATCCGATGCATCCCGCGCCATCCCGTGGGCAGCAAGGTTGGCTCCGGCTGTAGCTCTTCGAGCCGCGAAGCGATTCGCGCGGAATCGACGATCGTCTCGCCGCCCTCGAGCGTGAGTGCCGGCACCATCAACTGGCCTGACGCGGCGAGCAGTTCTTTGCGTTCGAGATAATCGACCTCGATGATCTCGTAGTCGATTCCTTTGAAATCCAGGATCTTGCGCACCTTGGCGCAGTACGGACTGCCCGCGAACTGGTAGAGCGTTGCCGTCATCTTGATTCGCTCCGCATCGAGTTGGCCATTGTCGACGAGTGTTTTGCGTAAATCATTGCGCGAGTCCGCTTTCACGACTGGCGAGATTCCTCGCGGCGCGCGCTGTGCGAATTGGCACGCACGCCGCGAAATTGGCGGTACATTCGCGCTCGGAATGACACGTTCTCGTGGTTTTGTATCATTTCCAAATCGCTGCCGAATGGTGTCATTCCGAGCGCGAGCAGCCGATGCGTATCGCGCGATCGCGAGGAATCTCGCCCTTGGCACTCTCACACTCTTTGAAGCTCGAGGTTACCACGCGCGCGTCAGAATGCGCAGATGCGGAGGATTGTGTCGAGGTCAATTTCGTCGAAAGAGAGATGCACGAAGTCCGCCGCGGCGAGCGCGTCCGGGGCGCGGGTATGCGCAAGCGCAAGGACGTACATCCCGGCGCGATGAGCCGCTTCGATTCCCACAGTCGAATCCTCGACCACCAGGCATTGCGAAGGTTCGACCGGGTCACGCTGGCGGAGCAGAAATCCGATTCGGCCGAGAGCCGCGACAAACAGGTCGGGAGCGGGCTTGGCCCGCTCCGCGTCCTCGGCGCCGAGCACGTCGAGAAACGCATCGCGTAGATTCACGCGGCGCAGTCGATTCTCGGCGTAGCGCCGCGGCGCTCCGGTCGCGAGCATCAGCGGGAAACGCTCGGCGCATTTCCGCACGAACTCTGCGGCGCCGCGATAGAGCCGGTCGCCGTCGAGCAGGGTGCCTTCGAGGTCGAAAATGATCGCGCGGATCATTTTCTTAAGTTTCGCGAGCGCCGCGCGCCATGATCGGCACGATTGCGCGTTGCGGCGCGGGCGCGGAGATCTCCGCGCGGCTCGACTCGATCGTCATGTCGAGCTCGCTGCGGACGCCGAAGTGCCCCGGCAGATAGATTCCCGGCTCGACCGAGAAACAGGTACGATCCATGAGGCGGCGGTCGTCATCGGTTTCGAGCGAATCGAGATTGGCGCCCATCCCGTGAACCTCGCGGCCGATCGAATGGCCGGTGCGATGCACGAATTCGGTGCCGAATCCGGCATGCTCGATCACGCCGCGCGCCGCGCGATCAGCCTCGCGCCCGGTAAGCGGTATCTCGGCCGCGATGCGCGATTTCACCAGCTCGACGGCGGCGTCGCGCGCGGCGCGGACAATCGCGAAGATCTCCGCGTGATAGTCCGGCGCCGCTTCGCCGACAACACCGGTCCACGTGATATCGGCGTAAACAGAGTCAGCGCCCGGCTCCTTTGCCCACACGTCGAGCAGAACAAAATCTCCGCGGCCCATGGACGCGGAATCTCGCTCTGCGGTACCGAAATGCGGATCGGCGCTATGCGCGTTGACAGCGACGATCGGTGGCTCGCGCGTGATGAGCCCCGCCCGCTCGATTCGCTCGAGCATGAATTGCTGGATTGAATACTCGGTCGCGGACTTGTCTGCCGCGACGCGGCGCGCAATTTCGGCGAAGGTCTGCTCCACGACGGCACCGAGCGCAACGCCAGCCCGGCGATGGCCTTCCATCTGGGCGGGGCTGAGCGTCGCTTCGAATTCCTGGATCAGGTCGGCGGCTGAGACTATTTCGATACCGAGCGAGCGGACCAGCTCGATCGTGCCCGCATCGACGCGCGACACATACGGAATCGCGCCGCGCGGCGAATAGTTCATCGCGACGCGCCGCGCGCCGGTGAGGATCGTGCTCAATCCTGCGAGCAGCTCGGCGCCCGATTGATAGACGACGCGCTCGACGCCGAGCGAATCAAGGCGATGCGCCTCTACCGCCGAGACGAGCGCGCGCGCCTGGCCGCGCGCCGGCACGTAGCAGAACCATCGCCGGGTCGTCGTGCCGTGTTCGGAGAGCCCGAGGACGCGGTAGGCGATCGGATCGCTCAGGCGAAAATCGTAGAAGAGCCAGCCGTCGAGGCCGGCGGATACCAGCGCGCGGGAAATTTCCGTCAACCGCTCCTTCATGACGCGCCGCCGGCCGACGCAAAACGTGCGCCCCACAGGTTTACGCGTTCGGGATCGATTCGCACGATCGGGTTGCGCTCCGGAGCCAGGACCATCGCACGGTACTGGATATACTTGTCGCGCAGGTTGCGCAGCGCGAGCATGTACTCCTCTCCGTCGGCGACGACGGTTGCGCGTCCACGCACCATCACGAACGCGAGCTGGCCCCAGTCTTCCTCGTAGTGATCGATGACAATCGCGACGGAAGGATTAGCGGCGATATTGCGCATCCGCTTGATCGCGCCGCCGGAACCGCGTCGCTTGGGCTTCTCGTCGATCACGAAATAGAAATGCGCGCCGTCGAACCAGTAACACAGCGGGACCGCGTGAGGCGAGGCGGCCGCGTCGGCGGTGGCCAGATGCGCGATTCGCGCGGCGCCAAGAAAATCGCGCACGCGCGGTTCCTCGAGCACGGCGATCGGCGACTGGCTCATCTGTCAGGCTCCTGTCCGTCTCCCGCAAGGCGTTTTAGTGCCGCACGCGCGGCTCGCGAGAGTCCGGAATCGAGCTCCCGACTGGCGGCGCGTTCCAAAGCCTCGAGCACCTGCGGCGACGCGTGCGAGATAAGCCCCAGCGCGGCGGCGGCGGCGCGGCGCACACCGGGATTCGGATCGGACTCGAGAATTTGCGCCGCGATCGCGGACGCCTCAGACGGATAGGCCGGCAGGCGCGCGAGAATCGCAAGGCTCGCCAGGCGGACGTGCGTGTCCTCGGCGGCACTGGCGAGGATCGCGGCCGCGAGTACGTCTTCGCCGTCGGGAGCGAGGTCGCGCAGGCAATAGAGCGCCATCTTGCGCGCGTCGGGAGCGCCGCGACGGGCGAGTGCCAGCAGTCCCGTGCGGACTTCAGCGGGATATTCGGCGCCGAGCCGCATGATCAGATCGTGCGCGGCCCATCGCACGTCGCCGTCGGAATCGCCGAGAGCTTCGTAGAGCGCATCAGCGGCGCGGAGTTCGAACGCCTCGCCGCTGATAAGACCGAGTGCGTAGGCGGCGCCAAACCGCGCGCGCGGCGCGACGGTCGCCAGGAGAGCGTGAAGCGATGTCACGATCGCGGGATTGTGCGGGGCGGCAATCGCGGCGGCCTCGGCAGCGTGGCGGCGAACCGCTTTGCTTTCCGCGCCGAGGCATCGCATTAGAGCGCGAACTGCTGCGTCGCTCAGGCGGATATCGGGAGCGCGCGCGATCTGGGCGATCGCGCCGAGCTGAATCTCAGGATCCTCGAGCGCGGCGGCGATTTCGTCTGCGTCGATCGCGATACTCACGCCGCCTCCGCGATAAGCCGGATAAGATTTTCGAGATCGCCGAGACCCAGGATAAAATTGCGCCTGTCGCCGTATGTATTCATCACCGCGCGAGTTACTGACGGCAGATCGAGGGTCGTGCCGGCGAGTTCGCGGTCGAGCTCGGCGACGCCGGGCGAGTTGGCGATAAAGTCACCGGTCAGCATCAGCCGCTCGATCGTAAAATTGTCCGCGACCTCCAGCCACGCCTCGACCGCGCCGAGCTGCGCCGCGATCCGATTGCTGCGATTGAACGATTGCGGATCGGCCGACAGGCGCGGCCATCGCGACGCGGCAAGCTCCGCTGCACGGCGCTCGACCTGCGCATGCTCTTCGGGTTCGAGCGCGCGCTCGCGTATCGAGCCCGCAAAATCGCCGTAGCCGACGACGATCGCGCGCGCGATTTCCGCGAATCCGATATTGCGACCGAGGATGCGCGCCAACGTCGTCGCGCTCTCGGGCCCGTACATCGGACAGCTCACGATGCCTTCGGGGTCGAGCCGATCGAGATCGTGTACCAGTTCTTCCATCCCGCGATTCACCGCGATTGTCGCCTCGAACAGCATCGCGCCGCTGGCGGCGACCTCGAACGAGCAGGCTGCGAGCTCGCGATGGTCAAAGGTTATCGCGTCGCGTCCGGGGTAGAAACACTCGACGCCGAGCGCGCGAAGGGCGGCGAGCAGTCCGCGCACGTAGCGATTCATCACCTGATCGGGTTTCAGCGCGGCGTCGCGCTCGGGCAGCAGTGCACCGATATGCGGCAGTATGAGTGCAATCGAGATCCATCCGTCGCCCGCGCCGATCGCGCGGCCGCCGGTGAGCCGCCGCATCGCGCTGATTCCAGCGCGCTCCGGCGCGCCCGCAAAAAGATGATAACGCCCGAGCGAGACCATACGACCCGGCGTCGCAAAGACGATCAGAGTTGGCGCACTTAGGCGCTCGAACAGATAAAGTTCGAGGCCCGCAGGTTGAAGCGGCATAATCGACGGCAGGATGATCGCATCGAGCACGGCCACGCAGTGATCGTAGGCTCGCAGACTCAAACAATCCACAGCACCGATTTCACGCATTCCGGCGAATTAAGGTGTCATTCCCGCGCGCGTGGCCGCCGCGCGCGAGGAATCCCGATCGAGGGGCCACTGCGTGAGGCGACGCTCGGCGCATGTACGCCTCGGGATTTCTCCCTTCGGTCGAAATGACGGATGTGGGCGCGGTGCGGAACTACCGTGGCCTCTACCGATCCCACAATCGTCATTTCGAGCCATAGGCGAGAAATCCCGAGACGCTCGTGCACTAACCTGCGAGTGGCGATGGACCGGCGGGCAAGAACGGGATTCCGCGCGCGCGGGAGCCACACGACGGAATGAAAGCGCTTAATGCTCTTCGCCGAAGAGGAAGATTGAAAACGCAATCAGCGCGAAGGTTGTGTTCGGCAGCCATGCCGCGACCCACGCCGGCATCAGGCCCGAGCGCCCGAGCGACGACGTGATTCCGAACGCGAGCCAATAGCCGAAGCCGATCGCGATCGCGAGGCCGAAGCTGCGCCCGAGGCTCAAGTTGCGCGGCAGAGGGTCGAGCGACAGCGCCATCCCGAGTGCGACCATAATGAGGCACGAGATCGGCATCGCGTATTTCAAATCGCGATCGACGATATATCCGCCGGGGTCGAGCCCCTTCTGCCTGAGGCTTGCGATATAGTCGTTGAGTTCCCACAGGCTGAACTCCTCGGGGTCAAGGCGCAGGATTTCAAAGTCGGCAGGCTTCAGTCCGACGCGAAGCTTGTCGGCGTCCGAAGAGGTGACGGTTCCATTCTCGCCGACCGAGTAGGTGCTGATATCGGACGGGACCCATCGATTGTCTTTCCACACGGCGCTCTGCGCGTGGACGATACTGCTCAGCTCGAAGTTCTTGTTGACGTGGTAGACGGTGATCCCGCTGAGCATCCGCTTCTTCTTGTCGTAGGCGTCGGCGGAAGCGAAGCCGTTGCCCAGGCGCACCCAGATACGCCGGTCGGCGAACACACCTTCGAGCTGCCGCTTCTTGAGCTCGACATGGTAGAGGTAGGTCGCTTCGCGGGTCGCGGCGGGAACCAATGTCTCGCTGAGCGCGAAGTTGAAAATCGAGATCAGAAAAGCGACGAACAGCACCGGGATCGCCATCTCGAGGCGGCTGATGCCAAGCTGCTGGCAGGCAAGCACCTCGCCCGAGCGATTCAGAATCGCGAAGCCGAGCAGCACGCCGGCAAGGCATGCGACCGGCGTTATCTGCGAGACGATCAGTGGAATCTTGAGCGCGAAATATTCGAGCCCGATAAGTCCGAGACCGCCGTACTTGATCAGATCGTTGACGCGGTCGAACATGTCGCCGAGCAGATAGGCCGCGGTGAACGCGGCGACGCAGACCAGGAACGGGCCGAAGAATTGGCCCGCCAGAAAGCGGTCCATAACTGGCGATAGGCGCGGGCGTATCGTCATGCGGCCTGCCGGTTTTTTTCGTAGCGTTCGACAAATTCCCACAGGAAGTCGCCGGGGCCGCGCCCCTGGTTGCCCTTGTCCTGCGCGGCGCGGACGAACAGCCATACCGCCAGCACCAGGAAAACCACGTCAGGTATGCTCATCGCGATGTAGGCGTTGAGCGAGCCGCGCTCCGCGAGCGTCCTGCCGACGCGCATGATCGAGTAGTAAAGAAAAAACAACGCCACCGCGACGCCGAAGCGCTCCGAATGGCCTCCGCGCGCGGGCTTCAGCCCGAGCGAGATCCCGAGCAGCGCGAACAGCAGGGTGGCAAACGGAACCATGTATTTTGCGGCGAGCTCGGTCTCGGCTTCGTGGTCGGGCTTGCCGCGCGCGCGCGCCGCGTCGATTCGCTGAATCAGCGCGCCATACGAGAGTTCGTCCGCGTCGCGATCGAGCGAAGCGGCGCCGCCTTCCTTGGGACGAATGGTCAAATCGTAAACCCGAAAACTCGTCACGTGGCTTTGATCGCTCGCCGCCTCGGAACCGAACAGCGACCCGTCGAACAGCCTGAGCGTGGTGCCGCCGGTCTTTTCGTCGGGCAGCACCAGGCCGTGAGTCGCGATAATTGTGTTCTGCTGCTTGGGGTCGCGCGAGTCGGCGATCAGGACGCCATGCAGGCTGCCGTCTTCATCGGAGATCTTGTCGACGTAGATCATGATTCGCGGCAGATCGTCGTTGAAGACTTTTTCGCGCAGGCCGGCCGCGGCCTTGGTTCGGGTCAGGTAGTAGAGTTGATCCTGCAGGCGCGAGTCCGCCCACGGTCGCACCGAGAACGCGAACCACGACGCCACCAGGTAAACAACGAAAGCGACCGCCATCACCGGCACCGCGAGCCGATAGAGGCTGATTCCGCTGGCGCGGGCCGCCGTCATCTCCTGGTCGTTCGACATCCGCCCGAAGCCGAGCAGGACGCCCAGCAGCACCGCCATCCCGAGCGTCAATTCGAGAAACGCCGGCATGATATAGGCGATAAGGCCGATCACCTCGCCGATGCTGACCCCATGATTCACCACCATCTCGGTTAGTTTGAGCATCCGTCCGGTGACGAGAGTAAAGGTGAGCAGGCCCACGCCCATTCCGAACGGCAGGAGCACTTCGAGCGCAACGTAGCGGTCGATAATCGTTATTCTTGGAAACGCGAGCTTCAATACAGCCGCCCGATTCGCGCGGGATTCATCCGAATCATCCGAGTCTAAAGGTTGGCGCGCGCGATTGAAACCGCTGCCCCGCCTCCGACAGGCACAAGCAGCAGCGGTCTGATAACATCGGAGACGATGAAGAAAACCTATCCGCACGGCAAGCGCTTCGATCGGCGCGACTCGCGCGCGACGAATGTTCCGCCGCGCGATCCCCGCGAGCGCAGCCAGAATCCGGAGCGTCGCGATGATCGCGCGATACCTGATCGGCGCGACAGCCGCTCTGGAAGCGATCGCGATATCGTGTTCGGCGCCGAGCCGATACGCGAGCTGATCGCGGCTGCTCCCAACGCCGTTCGCGTGCTGCACGTCCGCGCCGGCGACGAGCGCCGCTTCATCACCGAAATCGAGCGAGTGCGCGCGGCAGGAGGACGAATCGCGAGCGCCGAGGATGACGCGCTCATTCGGATGGCCGGCCGCGACGCGCGTCATCAAGGAGTAGTCGCCGAGGTCCGCGAATATTCGTACGCCGCCTTCGATGAGGTAATCGCCGCGGGCTACGACCCACTAATCATCGTCGATGGAGTAACCGACCCGCGCAACCTGGGGGCGCTGATGCGCTCGGCCGAAGGCGCCGGCGTTCCGGCGGTGATCCTCGCGCGCGACCGAACGGTAGGAGTAACGCCGGCGGCGATCAAATCTTCGGCGGGAGCGTGGGTGCATTTGAAGATCGCGCGATGCGGCAATGTCGCGCGCGCGCTCGAGCAGATGAAAGAGGCGGGCTACTGGGTAGTCGCGCTCGCGCCGGGCGCAACGACGTCGATCTACGATCTCGACACCGCGCGCAAGCTCGCGATCGTGGTCGGCTCCGAAGGCGCGGGGGTGCGCGAAATCGTGAAGAAGACGGCGGACTACGTGGCGGCAATCCCGATGCGCGGACGGGTCGATTCGCTCAATGTCTCGGTAGCGGCGGCGGTTGCGCTGTTCGAGATCGCGCGGCGGCGGATTGCCACGGCGGAAAGTTTACGTGCTCGCTGAGGCAGCCTCGACCGCGTCTGCGATCGCGCCCAGCAAAGTTGCGCGCTTCACCGGCTTGCTGACATGCAGATCGCATCCGGCTTCGAGCGAGCGATGAATTGATTCATCGAGCGCCGAGGCGCTGAGCGCGATAATCGGCGTGTGCGCGCGCCCAGTTTGAGCCTCGTAGCGCCGGATCATCCGCGTCGCGCCATAGCCGTCGAGCACCGGCATCTGGATGTCCATCAGGATCAGGTCGGGTTGTCCGGTGACAAATTTGTCGTAGGCGACTTTGCCGTTCTCGGCCATATCGAGATGGTAGGGAGTCTTCTTCAGGTACGCCTCGACCAGCATCCGATTATCCGCCGAATCGTCGGCGAGCAGGATTCGCAGAGGTCGATCGAGGATGCGCGCAAGTAGTGGCGCGACCGGCACCGGCGCTTCGGAACTGGCCGCGGAGATCGGTTCCAGATGCGCGGTGAAATGGAATCTGCTGCCAGTACCCGGTGTGCTTTCGACCCACACCTTTCCGCCCATCAACGTCGCCAGCCGATCGACGATGGCAAGTCCCAGGCCGCTGCCGCCGTATTTGCGCGTGGTCGAGGAATCAGCCTGCGTAAATGGAGAGAAAACGTTCGCCAGCTCGCGCGGGGTCAGGCCGATACCAGTATCGGCCACCGTAAATTCGAGCATCGCGGGACGACTTTCGCCCGAGCCGGCGGCGGGCGCGACGCTGATCGTGATCGTGCCGGTTTCGGTGAACTTGATCGCGTTGCCGACCAGGTTGATCAGGATTTGCCGCAAGCGCAGCGCGTCGCCTTCGACGATCGGAGAAACCGCGGGATCCATCCGGGTCACGAGTTGAAGCTGCTTTTCGCCAGCGCGCACCGAGAACATCTCGCCCACACCCGCGAGCAGATCGGCCAGATCGAACTTCGCGTGCTCGAGGCTCATCCGTCCGCTTTCAACCTTGGCGAAGTCGAGCACTCCGTTGATCAACTCGAGCAACGCGTTGCCGCTCGAGATCACGGTGGCCAGATAGCGGCGCTGGTCCGCGCTGAGCTCGGAATCCCACAGCAAATCCGCCATCCCGAGGATCGCGTTCATCGGGGTACGGATCTCGTGCGACATGCTCGAGACAAATTCGGACTTCGCGCGAGAGGCGGCTAGGGCGGCATCGCGCGCGGCGGCAAGCTCGGATTCGATCCGCTTGCGTTCGGTAAAATTGCGTCCGGTGGTGACCAACAGCGGTTCGCCGTCGGCGCCGGTGATCACGCGTCCGGCGAAATCAAACGGAATCCAGTCGCCGGAGATTCCAAGCAGCCGTACCTGGGTGTTGACGGTCTGGCCCGGGTTCTCGAAGCACCACGTCAGGACCCGCTTTTGCTCGTCGACATCTTCGGGATGCTCGAGCTCGTAGGCGGGACGGCCGAGAACATCCACGGCGTGGCGGCCGATATCGTGCAGCCCCTCCCCGCCGACGAAAACCAGGACTCCGGCGCGGTCGACCGCGACGATCAGATCGGAAGAGGCATCGATAACGGTGCGAAGAAATTCGTCGCGGCGGCTGAGCTCTTCCCGCGCGCGCTTGCGCTCCGCGATATTGCGCATCGTCGCGACCAGGATCGGATTTCCATCGGGACCGGCCGAGACGCGCGCCATGAATTCGACCGGAATCCAACTGCCGTCGGGCGCGACGATGCGAGCCTCGGAACGAATCGCGCGGCCGGGATTCTCAAACGCCGTCCTGATATTCGCGGCCTGCTCGCCGGTGTTCTCGCGATGCACAAATTCGAGGGCGCTGCGCCCGACTATCTGAGCATGCGAATATCCCAGGGAGCGCGGCCCGTCTCCACCCGCGAACAGGATTGTGCCCGCCGCATCCATCGCGAGCACGGTGTCGGCGGAGATCTCGATAAGCGAACGATAGTACTGTTCTTTGCGCCGAAGCTCCTGCTCGGCCAGCATCCGTTCGGTGATATCGGTCGCTACCGACATCGCGCCGACGATCCGCTGATGCGCACTGCGCACCGGCGAATACCAAACCTCGAAAATATGCCCATTGAGGTTCTCGATCGCGGTCTGCGCCTTGCCCGCCAGGGCCTCGCGCGCGTGAATCGCGGTCGGGCTTTCAGGCAAGACGATGTCGTAAATCGAGCGACCCACCATCTCGTCCTGTGCCAGTCCCAACGCGCCAAGTCCGGCACCTTTCGACACGGTTACTATCGACTTGGTGTTCATCACCGTCATCGTGACCGGCGCGTTAGTCAGGACATCCTGTAACCGGCCATCGGCGTACCGGAGTTGAGCTTGCGTGCGTTTAAGGTCGCTGATATCGCGGCTGATGCCAAGCGAGCATTGCTCGCCGTCAACTTCGATAAACACGGCGGAAATCAAAACGTCGAGAAGGCGACCACCGCTAACGGCGACAGAGGTTTCGTGATTGCGCACTACGCCGTCGCGCAGCAGCTGTTCGCTGAAGGCGCGGCTCTCCGGCGAATCGCGCCAGAAGCCGAGCTCCTCCGGAGTATGGCCGATCACCTGCTCGCGCGGATATCCGCTCATCCGGACGAATTCGTCGTTTACCTCGAGGTAGCGGCCGGTCTCGATTCGCGTAATCGACATCGCGTCGGTGCTGTACTGGAAGATGCGCCGGAACTTGTCGTCGCCGGCCGCGATCGGCGTCGAAGATGTAGCGACGCCATTGAGGCGGCGAGGAATTGCCGGATCATTCTTCATAAGTGAAGCCGACCGCGGTGGGATGCGAAGCGATCAGCGTCGCGGCGCATCGGAGGCTCCAAGCAAGGGGAGCAATCGCGATGCCATCGGCGGCGCGTGTTTTGCGGAACCTTGGAGGCCTCAAGGCGGGCGTGACACCGGATTGCGCGGCGTAAAGCTCGGACCCGGCGGTCTGACCTTGAATGGGGGTGGTCGGGATGCTTCCAGATGAGACGAGAGTGTCCCATGTTCGAACCGACTGCCCGTCCTTGGAAGATAGGAGCCCGTGCCGATCAGAGGTTCCTGGCGCCGAGGGGAGGGTAAGAGAGCAAGAAGTGCGCCCTTATCCTCGCTCAGACTGGCCTGAGCTTGACTCTTCTAAAGGGGCCTAATAAGTTTCCCTCCTTAACGTCGATTTGCCGATGTAGCTCAACGGTAGAGCAACTGATTTGTAATCAGTAGGTTGCGAGTTCGATTCTCGCCATCGGCTTGGCACGGAAGGAAAGGCCTAGCGGAGAGGTTCCCGAGTGGCCAAAGGGAGCAGACTGTAAATCTGCCGGCTTATGCCTACGGAGGTTCGAATCCTCCCCTCTCCACCAGATATACTCGGAACCAGGAGAGCGGGAATAGCTCAGTTGGTAGAGCGCGAGCCTTCCAAGCTCGGGGTCGCGGGTTCGAGTCCCGTTTCCCGCTCCACTCCAAGCTCGCGCCGGAAGTTTCGCGCGGGAGGCGCCTGGATGAGATTGCAGAACCGGGCCCATGTAGCTCAGCCGGTAGAGCACTTCCTTGGTAAGGAAGAGGTCACGGGTTCGATTCCCGTCGTGGGCTCCAAAATACAAATTGTGCTAATTTAGCGGATCGCGCGTGAGGATCTTAAGATGGCGGCAGTAAGAGAACTAATCGGCCTCGCATGTGACGGATGCAAGCGGCGCAACTATACGACCACCAAGAACCGCAAAACACACACTGACAAGTTTTCGATCAAAAAGTTTTGTCCGAGCTGCCGGACCCATACGCTGCACCGCGAGCACAAGGTCAGCTAGCCCGGGCAAGCGCGGACGCGTGAATAGCGGGTCAGTAGCTCTAATTGGCAGAGCATCGGACTCCAAATCCGAGGGTTGCAGGTTCGACCCCTGCCTGGCCCGCCAAATTATCCGCGGCCGCCGCGGCTCTTGTACGGTGATGTAAAAATGGATAGCCTAAAAAGTTACCTCAACCAGGGCGTTAGCTTCGTCCAGGAATCCTGGAACGAACTTGCGAAGGTCCATTACCCGTCGCCCAAAGAAACCATGCAGGCGACGATTGTGGTTATCGCGTTGACCTTCGTGATGGCGATATGGCTGGGGCTGGTCGATGCGGGCGCAACCCGTATCGTGCGGGCGCTTCTGAAATGAGGACGCTTGGAAATTAGCAGACGCCGGCGGATTATCCGGCCGGCGCGCGACCTCAACCGACTTAAGGCACGCCACTTCGTAAGGCACCGATGACTGAACCTCAGACCGACAGCGCCAAAGCAACTAGCCCCGACTCCAGGATGAAGTGGTACGTCGTACACACCTATTCGGGCTACGAGCAGAAAGCCAAAAAGGCGCTCGAGGAACGCGTGCGCTCGATGCACATGGAAGACAGGATCGGCGAGGTTCTGGTGCCGGTCGAGCGGGTGCAAGAGCTGGGCAAGGGCGGCCAGCGCAAGATCGCCTCGCGCAAGTTCTTTCCGGGCTACATCTTTGTGAACATGGTGCTCGACGACGAAACCTGGCACGTGATCAAGAACACGCCCAAGATCACGGGCTTTGTCGGACATAACACCGAGCCACCGGAAGTACCCGAGTCCGAAGCCCGCGGAATCAAGGAACAGATGGAGGAAGGGGCGCTCAGGCCCAAACCCAAGGTTCTGTTCGAAGTCGGCGAGGCGATCAAAGTAGTTGACGGACCGTTTCAGGACTTCAATGGCACCGTCGAGGAAGTGAAGCCCGAAAAAGGCAAGGTCCGGGTCCTGATCTCGATCTTCGGACGCGCGACTCCGGTGGAACTCGACTTTGTGCAGGTAGAGAAATCCTGAAGCATCATCAGCCTGACGATCGGCCGCGCGCGTGGATTACGCACGCATCAGTCGAGGGCCGGTTGATTTCGATCCAGTGAGAGCCAAGTGGCAAAGAAAGTAGTCGGACAAGTAAAGCTGCAAATTCCCGCGGGCGCGGCTAATCCCTCGCCCCCGGTCGGACCCGCACTCGGACAGCGCGGCGTCAATATCATGGAGTTCTGCAAGGCGTTCAACGCGCAGACCCAGGCGATGGCCGGACTGGTGATTCCCGTGATCATCACGGTCTACGCCGATCGCTCGTTCACCTTCGTAACCAAGAGTCCGCCCGCCTCGATTCTTCTGCTCAAGGCGGCAGGAGTCGAGAAAGGCTCGCCGATGCCGAACAAGAACAAGGTCGGCAAAGTCACCCGCGCGCAGGTCGAAGAGATCGCCAAGACCAAGCTCAAGGATCTGACGGCGGCTGACCTCGCGGCGGCGGTAAATACCGTATCCGGAACCGCGCGCTCGATGGGAATCGACGTGACCGACTGACGAGTCCGTCAACTTACGGCGGACCACAAGGGATTATTCGCGATGGCAGGAAAGAAATATCAGGCGGCGGCCAAGGAAATCGATCCGGAACGGCGCTATCCGCTCGAAGAGGCGATCAAGATGGTCTCCGGACACAAAATCGCCAAGTTCGACGAGACGGTCGAAATTGCGGTGCGCCTCGGCGTCGATCCGCGCCAGGCGGATCAGAATGTCCGCGGCACGGTCGTACTTCCGCACGGCACCGGCAAAGTCGCGCGCGTTCTGGTGATCGCCAAGGGCGAGAAAGAGCGCGAGGCGCGCGAAGCGGGCGCTGACTTCGTCGGCAGCGACGAGATTATCAAGAAGATCCAGGAAGAGAACTGGCTCGATTTCGACCGAGTGATCGCAACTCCCGACATGATGGCGCAAGTCGGGCGGATCGGGAAAATCCTCGGTCCTCGCGGTCTGATGCCCAATCCTAAAGTCGGCACCGTCACCTTCGACGTGAGCAAGGCGGTTTCCGAGGTCAAGGCGGGCAAGGTCGATTACCGGGTCGACAAGGCCGGTGTCGTCCACGCGCGTATCGGCAAGCTGAGCTTCGGCGAGAAGAAGCTGCTCGACAACGCGCACGCCCTGATGTCTGCGATCGTGCGCTCCAAGCCGTCGAGCGCCAAGGGTAACTACGTCCGAAGCGTCGCGCTGTCATCGACGATGGGACCCGGGGTGCGGGTCGATATCGCGTCGGCGCAAAAGACCGAGGCGGCAGCAGCTTAAGCTCGCGGCTTATTTATCAGGAACCTGAATCAGGCGATGAGAAAAGAACAAAAGACCTCGGTAGTCAAAGACCTGCGCGATCGTTTCGGAAGCGCCAGTATCGCGCTGGTCTCTGAATATAAAGGAATGAACGCGGGCGAGACCGCAGAGATGCGCCGCAAGATCCGCGCGGTCCGCGGCGAGATGAAGGTCGCGAAGAACTCTCTGGTGCGCCGCGCGATCGAAGGGACCTCGTACGCGCCGCTGGGCGAAAAGCTCGGCGGGCCGGTCGGCCTTATCCTGACCGAGAGCGATCCGGTCGAGCTGGTCAAGACGATCGTCGGTTTCAAGGACCTGGGCGACAAGTTCAAGCTGCGCGGCGCCGTGATGGCCGGGCAGACGCTCACGGCTGAAGAGATCAACACGCTCGCGACGCTGCCGCCCAAGGAAGTCGTGATGGCGCAGCTACTGGGACTGCTCAATGCGCCCGCGACGCAACTGGTTAGATTGATCAATGAGCCGGGCTCGATGCTTGCCCGCGCGATCGACGCTATCGGAAAAAAGAACGGCGACGCGGCGCCTGCGGCCGCTCCGACAGCGCCGGCGGCAGCGGATACAACACCCGCGGCGCCTGCGGCGGCACAGGAATAAAGGCTCGGGATTTATTAGCCGGCATATGACCGGCGGAAGAATTCAGTTAGGAAATCAGGCTTTCGGGGCGCTCCCACATCCGTCCCCGCGCGCCACTTACTTAAGGAGAGAACGGAACAATGTCAGAAGCACAACTCAGCCGCGATCAGGTGAAGGACTACCTGAAGAATCTTTCGCTGATCGAAGCGGCTGCTCTGGTGAAGGAACTCGAGACCGAACTCGGCGTATCCGCGGCCGCTCCGATGGCGGTGGCTGCGGCGCCGGCGGCTGCGGGCGCAGCGGCTCCAGCGGCAGAGAAGGACGAGTTCACGGTCGTGCTCACGGGATCGGGCGACAAGAAGATCCAGGTGATCAAGGTCGTGCGCGAAATCACGGGACTCGGCCTCAAGGAGGCCAAGGATCTGGTCGATGGCGCGCCCAAGCCGGTCAAGGAAGGCGTCACCAAGGCCGAAGCCGAAGATCTGAAAAAGAAGATTACCGAAGCTGGCGGTTCGGTGGAGCTCAAGTAGGAGAGCCCTAGTTTTTGCACGACGACTACCGGATGGGAAATTCGCCGCTTGGGCGCGCTATTGGCGCGGCCTGGGCCTCGCGTGTTCTCCCGGTCAATTCGACGCTGCCGTGGACGCGGGGAATACCCGTGCGTTCACGGCTTTTAGCGCTGCACCGCGCGCGCGAATTTTCAGCGCACGCAAGGCGGGGTAGGTAATGGCTCAGTCGCAGGTAACGAGCAATCTTCGTGTGCGCCGTTCGTTCGGCAAGATCAAGAAGATTATCGAGATCCCGAATCTGATCGAAATCCAGAAGCGGTCTTACGACGAATTCCTGCAAGCAGGAGTTGCGGTCGAGGATCGCAAGGACGACGCCGGGTTGCAGGCGGTGTTCAAATCCGTCTTTCCGATCAAGGACTTCAACGAGACCGCGTCGCTCGAGTTCGTCAGCTACGAGCTCGGCACGCCCAAGTACGACGTCGAGGAATGCCATCAGCGCGGCATGACTTACGCCGCTCCGCTGAAGGTCAAGATTCAGCTCGTCATCTGGGACGTCGAAAGCGGACGCCGTTCGATCAAGAACGTCAAAGAGCAGGAAGTTTACTTCGGCGAAATTCCTCTGATGACGCCGAACGGAACTTTCATGGTCAACGGGACCGAGCGCGTAATCGTCTCGCAGTTGCATCGCTCGCCCGGAGTGTTCTTCGAGCACGACAAGGGCCGCACGCATACCAGCGGCAAGCTCTTGTTCTCGGCGCGCATTATCCCGTATCGCGGGAGCTGGATCGATTTCGAATTCGATCCGCGCGACGTGCTTTACGTGCGGATCGATCGGCGGCGCAAGTTCCCCGCGACCGTGCTCCTGCGCGCGCTCGGGATGACCACCGAGGACCTGCTTAATTACTACTACCAGAAGGACGTTCTCACGCTCGAAGCGGCGCGTTATTCCAAGCAGTTCATCCCCGATCATCTGATCGGACAGCGCGTCGGCCGCGACGTGAAAGATCCCAAGAGTGGCGAAGTCCTGGCTCGCGAAGGGCGCAAGTTCAACAAGGCGATCGTACGCGCGATGGAAAGCGCGAAGATTAACGACGTGCCGATCTCGCCCGATGAAGTCTTCGGCCGGGTCAGCGCTCACGATGTCGTCAATCCTTCGACCGGCGAAGTCATTGTCCAGACCAACGAGGAGCTGACCGAGGAGATCGTCGAGAAGCTCAAGGTCGCCGGCATCAAGAAAATCGAAGTGCTGTTTACCGACGAGCAGGCCGGCGGAGGACCGCTGCGCCTGACTCTCGCGCAGGACAAGCTCGGCACGCCTGAGGAAGCGGTGATCGAAATCTACCGCCGCCTGCGCCCCGGCGATCCCCCGACCAAGGAAACTGCGACCACTTTTTTCAATAACCTGTTTTTCAATCCCGAGCGCTACGACCTGTCGCGCGTCGGACGCCTCAAGCTCAATCACAAGCTCAAGATCGACATGCCGCTCGAGCAGGGCACGCTGCGCCGCGAAGATATTCTCGAAGTCGTCCGCTACCTGGTCGAGCTCAAGAACGGCAACGGACAGGTGGACGATATCGATCATCTCGGGAATCGGCGGGTGCGCGCGGTCGGAGAGCTGGTCGAAAACCAGTTCCGCATCGGACTGGTCCGGATGGAGCGCGCGATCAAAGAGCGGATGAGCCTGCAGGATATCGAAACCCTGATGCCGCAGGAGCTGGTCAACTACAAGCCGGCCAGCGCCGTGATCAAGGAATTTTTCGGCTCGTCGCAGCTCTCGCAGTTCATGGATCAGACCAATCCGCTGTCGGAGATCGCACACAAGCGGCGGCTCTCGGCGCTCGGACCCGGAGGCTTGACGCGCGAGCGCGCGGGCTTCGAGGTTCGCGACGTGCATCCGACCCATTACGGCCGCGTCTGCCCAATCGAAACGCCGGAGGGCCCGAATATCGGGCTAATCGCGGCGCTCTCGACCTACGCACGCGTCAACGACTTCGGCTTTATCGAGACTCCGTACCGCGAAGTCGAAAACAGCCGCGTCACTGACCGTATCGTTTATCTCTCCGCCCTCGATGAGGAGGAGAAGACGATCGCGCAGGCCAACGCTCCTATCGACGCGCACGGAAAATTCACGCAAGACATCGTCTCGGCGCGAGTCAGCGGCGAGTTTACCGTGGTCCGCGCCGAAGACGTGCAGTACATGGACGTGTCGCCCAATCAGCTCGTGTCGGTGGCGGCGTCGCTGATTCCGTTTCTCGAAAACGACGACGCGAATCGCGCCCTGATGGGCTCGAACATGCAGCGCCAGGCGGTTCCGCTGCTCAAGACCGACGCTCCTCTGGTAGGCACCGGGCTTGAAGGAACCGTGGGCCGCGACTCGGGCGTCACCGTGGTCGGAAAGCGCGACGGCGTGGTCGAAAGCGTCGACGCGGAACGAATCGTGGTGCGCGCCGACAAGCAGAGCAAGGATCTGCGCGACGCCGGCGTCGATATCTACAACCTGGTCAAGTACCAGCGCTCCAACCAGAACACCTGCATCAACCAGCGTCCGATCGTGGTCAAGGGTGAACGCGTAAAGGCCGGCGACGTGCTGGCCGACGGACCTTCGACCGACATGGGCGAGTTGGCGCTCGGCCGCAACGTGCTGGTCGCGTTCATGCCGTGGGGCGGCTACAACTTCGAAGACTCGATCCTGATTTCCGAGCGCGTGGTCAAGGAAGACCTGTTCACCTCGGTGCATATCGAGGAATTCGAATGCGTCGCGCGCGACACCAAGCTCGGACCGGAAGAAATCACGCGCGACATCCCGAACGTCGGCGAAGAGGCGCTCAAGGATCTCGACTCGTCGGGAATCATCCGGATCGGCGCCGAAGTGCGTCCCGGCGATATCCTGGTGGGAAAGATCACGCCCAAGGGCGAGACTCAGCTAAGTCCCGAAGAGAAGCTGCTGCGCGCGATCTTCGGCGAGAAGGCGGGCGAGGTGCGCGACACCAGCCTGCGCGTTCCGCCGGGCGTCGAAGGCACGGTAATCGACGGGCGGGTTTTCTCGCGCCGCGGAGTCGCCAAGGACGATCGCACCCAGGAGATCGAAATGCTCGAAGCCGAACGCCTCAAGCAGGATGAGCAGGAAGAGATCCGCATCATCCGGCAGGAGACGATTCGCAAGCTCAAGAAGTCGCTGGTGGGCAAGAAGCTCGCTGCGCGCGTGATGTCAGACGACGCCGAAGAGCGGCATCAGCTCCTCGCCAAGGGCGACAGCCTGACCGCCGAGCAACTCGAAGAGTTGCCGCCAACGCTATGGGGCCAGGTCCGGGTCGAGAACGAAACCGCGCAGGCCGAAGCGGCGCAGGCGATTGCCGCGATGAACTCGAACGTCGAGACGGTGCAGCAGCATTACGGCTCGAAGGTCGAGCGCCTTAAAGCTGGCGACGAGCTCGCGCCGGGCGTGATCAAGATGATCAAGGTCTTCGTCGCGATCAAGCGCCGCCTGCAGGTCGGCGACAAGATGGCGGGACGTCACGGCAACAAGGGCGTGCTCTCGCGCATTCTGCCCGAGGAAGACATGCCGTCGCTCGCCGACGGGACTCCGGTCGACATCGTGCTCAATCCGCTCGGCGTGCCTTCGCGCATGAACGTCGGCCAGATTCTCGAGACTCATCTCGGATGGGCCGCGCTCGAGCTCGGACGCCGGATCGAACGCGATCTCCGCGCCAGCGCAACGGTCGCGCAGCTCAAAAAGCACATCAAGGAAGCCTATCCCGACAAGGATACGGGAACATTTATCGACGAGTTGGCCGATAACGACGTGTACAAGTTCGCGGCCAAGGCCGCCGCGGGAGTTCACGTCGCCTCGCCGGTGTTCGACGGCGCGCGCGAAGAAGAAATCTTCCAGATGCTCGCGCGGGCGGGATTGCCCGAAAGCGGGCAGACCACGCTTTACGACGGACGCACCGGACTCTCGTTTGAGCAGCCGGTCACAGTCGGCGTGATGTACATGATGAAGCTGCATCATCTGGTGGAAGACAAAATCCACGCGCGCTCGACTGGTCCATACAGCCTGGTCACGCAGCAGCCACTGGGCGGCAAGGCTCAGTTCGGCGGACAGCGGCTGGGAGAAATGGAAGTCTGGGCGCTCGAAGCTTACGGCGCCGCGTACACTCTGCAGGAGATGCTGACCGTCAAGTCGGACGACGTGGCGGGACGCACCCGGATGTACGAAGCGATCGTCAAGGGCGAGAACACCCTCGAGCCCGGACTGCCCGAGTCATTCAACGTAATGGTCAAGGAGCTCCAGTCGTTGTGCCTCAACATGGAGCTGCTTGAAGAACCGGAGCGCGCCTAGCTGGCGCGATAAGGAGTAACGAAGGATGGAAGATCTCTTCGGGGTATTTGAAAAACCCAAGAACCCGCTCGCCTTCAACTCGATCCGGATCTCGATCGCGTCGCCGGAGATGATCCGGTCGTGGTCGCACGGCGAGGTGAAGAAGCCGGAAACCATCAACTACCGCACCTTCAAGCCGGAACGCGACGGGCTTTTCTGCGCCAAGATTTTCGGACCGACCAAGGACTACGAGTGCAACTGCGGCAAGTACAAGCGCATGCGCCATCGCGGCGTCGTATGCGAAAAGTGCGGCGTCGAGGTGATCCAGTCGAAAGTCCGGCGCGAGCGGATGGGCCATATCGATCTGGCAGCGCCGGTTGCGCACATCTGGTTTCTGCGCTCGCTCCCTTCGCGGATCGGCACCCTGCTCGACATGACGCTCAAGGAACTCGAGAAGGTGCTGTATTTCGAGTGCTACGTCGTCACCGATCCGGGCGAGACTCCGCTGACGCAGAAAGAGCTGCTCACCGAGCGCAAGTACCGGGAGGCGCGCGAGCAGTACGCCGACGGCTTCAAGGCCGACATGGGCGCCGAGGCGATTCGCTCGCTGCTCTCGCAGCTTCAGCTCGACAAGCTCGCCACGGATCTCCGGGTCGAGATGAAGGCGACCAATTCCGAGGCGCGGCGCAAGAAAGTTGCCAAGCGCCTGAAAGTTATCAATGCGTTTCGCGAGTCGGGCAACCGGCCCGAATGGATGATCCTGACGATCCTGCCGGTCATTCCTCCCGACTTGCGGCCGCTGGTTCCGCTCGACGGCGGACGCTTCGCCACCTCTGATCTGAACGACCTCTATCGGCGCGTGATCAACCGCAACAACCGCCTGAAGCGCCTGATCGAGCTCAATGCGCCCGACATCATCATCCGCAACGAAAAGCGGATGCTGCAGGAAGCCGTCGATGCGCTGTTCGACAACGGACGGCGCGGCCGCGCGATCACCGGACCGAGCAAGCGTCCGCTGAAGTCGCTCTCCGACATGCTCAAGGGCAAGTCGGGACGCTTCCGGCAGAACCTGCTCGGCAAGCGCGTCGATTACTCGGGCCGTTCGGTTATCGTAGTCGGCCCCGAGCTGCGGCTGCATCAGTGCGGACTGCCCAAGAAGATGGCGCTCGAGCTGTTCAAGCCGTTCATCTACAACAAGCTCGAAGAAAAGGGCTACGTCACGACCATCAAGAGCGCCAAGAAGATGGTCGAGAAAGAGGGCAAGGATGTCTGGGATATTCTCGACGACGTAATCCGCGAGCATCCGGTGTTGCTGAATCGCGCACCAACGCTGCATCGGCTCGGTATTCAGGCGTTCGAGCCGGTACTGATCGAGGGCAAGGCGATCCAGCTTCATCCGCTCGTGTGCGTCGCCTACAACGCCGACTTCGACGGCGACCAGATGGCAGTGCATGTGCCGCTGTCGATCGAGGCGCAGGTCGAGTCGCGCGCGCTCATGATGTCCACCAACAACATCCTGTCGCCGGCTTCCGGCAAGCCGATCATCGTGCCGACGCAGGACATGGTGTTGGGGCTCTACTACATGACGCGTGAGCGTCCGCTGGCGCGCGGCGAAGGCAAAGCATTCTCGAGCACCTCGGAAGTGCGGATCGCGTACGATCACGACGAGATCGATCTGCACGCGAAGATAACGGTCAGAATGCCGGCCGCGGCGCCGGTCGAGCCGGCGGTCGATCACGACGCTCCGGTGCGCAAGAAAAAGGACAAGCACGCGGCGCCCGCGGCCGCGCTGCCGACGCACGAGCGGATCGAGACCACGGTCGGACGCGTGTTGCTGTACGAGATCGTACCGCCCGAGGTTCCGTTTGCAGAGGTCAACAAGACTCTCAAGAAAAAGGAACTCGGTAACCTGATCGATATCGTGTACCGCCGCGCGGGCAACAAATCGACGGTAATCTTCGCCGATCGGCTGAAGGATATCGGCTTCGAATTCGCGACCAAGGCCGGCATCTCGATTTCGATCAAGGACATGGTGATTCCGGCGCAGAAGGCGTCCTTGCTCGACCAGGCGCAAAAGCAGGTCGGCGAGATCCAGAAGCAGTACAACAACGGCGTTATCACCGACGGCGAGCGCTACAACAAGGTCGTCGATATCTGGGCCGAAGTGCAGGACGAGATCGGCTCTTCGGTTATCAAGGGCCTCTCGACCGAAGTGTACGGCAAGGACAAAGAGGGCAAGGAAATCTCCGGCCCCTCGTTCAATCCGATCTTCATCATGGCCGACTCCGGCGCACGCGGATCGGAACAGCAGATTCGCCAGCTTGCCGGATTGCGCGGCCTGATGGCCAAGCCGTCGGGCGAAATTATCGAAACGCCGATCACGGCGAACTTCCGCGAGGGTCTGACCGTCGGCGAGTACTTCACCTCGACCCACGGCGCGCGCAAGGGTCTTGCCGACACCGCGCTCAAAACCGCGAACTCGGGCTACCTGACCCGGCGCCTGGTCGACGTCGCGCAGGATTCGATCATCACCGAGCAGGATTGCGGCACGCTCGACGGGATCGACATGGGACCGCTGGTCGAAGGCGGCGAAGTGATCGAAGGACTCGGCGACCGCGTGCTGGGCCGCGTCGCGCTCGAAGACGTCGCCGATCCGTTCACCGGCGAAGTAGTGGTGAACGCCAACGACACGATCGACGAGGAAAAAGTCCGGCGAATCGAGGATGCCGGTATCGAGAAGATCAAGATTCGTTCGGTTCTGACCTGCCAATCGCGCCAGGGCGTATGCGTGAGCTGCTACGGCCGCGACCTCGGCCGCGGGCATCTGGTGAACCTGGGCGAGGCGATCGGAACGATCGCGGCGCAATCGATCGGCGAGCCGGGAACCCAGCTCACGATGCGCACGTTCCATATCGGTGGTACCGCGAGCCGGCGCGCCGAGCAGACCACGTTAGAGCCGCGCACCGAGGGCGTCATCCGGCTGCACAACGCCGTAGTGCGTGCCGGCCGCGACGGCAAGTACATCGTGATGTCCCGTCACGGCGAAGTGACTGTCGCCGCGCAGATCAAGGGCGAAGACGGCCACGTGCGCGAGCGCGAACGCGAACGCTATCCGCTGGTGTACGGCGCCAAGCTGTACAAGAAGGACGGCGACCACGTCAAAGCGGGCGAGATGATCGCCGAGTGGGATCCGTACACCACCCCGATCATCACCGAAGTCGACGGCGTGGTTAAGTTCGGCGATATCCTCGACGGCAAGACGATGAACGAAGTCGTCGACGAGCGCACCGGAGCGCGATCGAACGTAATCGTCGAGTTCAAAGACCTCGACGTGCGCCCGCGCATCTCGATCAAGGACAGCGCCGGCAAGACCGCGAAGATTCCCGACTCGAACCTCTTCGCACGCTACTTCCTGCCGGTCGGCGCGTATATCAACGTCGCCGAGGGCACCGAGGTCCGGGCCGGCGACGTGATCGCCAAGCTGCCGCGCGAGACCACCAAGACCAAGGACATCACCGGCGGTCTGCCGCGAGTGGCTGAGCTGTTCGAGGCGCGCAAGCCCAAGGAATTCGCCGTCATCTCGGAAATCGACGGACAGGTTTCCTTCGGCAAGGACACCAAGGGCAAGCGCAAGGTCGTGGTTACGCCCGAAGTCGGCGAGCCGCGCGAATACCTGATCGCCAAGGGCAAGCATATCGGAGTGCATGAAGGCGACCTGGTGAAGGCGGGCGAGCCGCTGATGGAAGGCTCGTCGAATCCGCACGACATCCTGACCATTCTCGGCGAGAAGGCGCTGGCGAAATACCTGGTCGACGAAATCCAGGAGATTTACCGGCTGCAGGGCGTGCGAATCAACGACAAGCATATCGAAGTGATCGTGCGCCAGATGCTGCGCCGCGTGCGAATCAAGGAGGTCGGCGACACCACCTTCCTGGTTGGCGACCAGGTCGAGAAATGGCGCTTCGACGAGGAGAATGCCCGCGTGCTCGACAAGGGCGGAGAGCCGGCGATCGCCGAGCCGCTCCTGCTCGGGATCACCAAGGCGTCGCTTTCGACCGAAAGCTTCATCTCGGCGGCGTCGTTCCAGGAGACCACCCGGGTGCTGACCGAGGCCGCGATCAACGGCAAGGTCGATCGGCTGGTGGGCCTCAAAGAAAACGTGATCATGGGACGCCTGATTCCGGCCGGTACGGGCCTGCCTTCGTACAACCGGATGGAGCTCAAAGTCGAAGGCGTGGCCGAGCCCGAAGAAGGCGCGAAAAGCGAGCTTGAAGCGGCCGCGGCACCCGTCGGAGATTGACACGCACGCGGACTGCGCGTACATACTTGTAGTTCCCCCAAGGGCTTGTCCCGCCCTTGGGGGGTTTGTTTGAACTCACGCGTTTCCACCTCGACCGATACCCGGGGGACATCGCAAAAGCGGAAGGCCGCGCGGAATTGTCCGCGCACCTGGGGGAATAGAAGACGCGGAGTTGCCGATACGGAAGTCGTGCTTAAGTTACTCGATTGGACTAATGGACGAGAAGTTACGGACGAACGGAATTTAACGTGCCCTCGATAAACCAGTTGATCCGGCAAGCGCGCGTCAAGAAGCGCTTCAAAGTAAAAGCGCGCGCCCTCGAGGGCTCGCCCCAGAAACGCGGCGTATGCACCCAGGTGAAGACCACCACGCCCAAGAAGCCGAACTCCGCCTTGCGCAAAGTGGCGCGCGTGCGGCTGTCCAACGGAATCGAAGTTAATACTTATATTCCGGGTGTCGGCCACAATCTCCAGGAGCATTCGGTCGTGCTGATCCGCGGCGGCCGCGTGCGCGATCTGCCGGGTGTGCGCTATCACGTGATCCGCGGCACCCTTGATTCGATCGGCGTGCAGGAACGGCGCAAGAGCCGCTCCAAGTACGGATCGAAGAAGCCGAAGTAACCGCCATGTCACGCAAAGGACAAGCTAAAGTCCGCGAGATCGCGGCTGACCCGAAGTTTCACGATCGCACGGTTGCGAAGTTTGTAAACGTGGTGATGGAACGCGGAAAGAAATCCACCGCCGAGCGGATCCTTTACGGAGCGCTCGAGCTGGTTGCGGAACGCTCGAAGGAAGACGGGCTCGCGATGTTCAAAAAGGCGCTCGATAATGTGCGCCCCTCCGTCGAGGTGCGCTCACGGCGCGTCGGCGGCGCGAACTATCAGGTCCCGGTCGAGGTTCGTCCGGTCCGGCGTAATTCGCTTGCGATGCGCTGGCTGGTGACGGCGGCGCGCGCGCGCGGAGAGAAGTCGATGCGCGAGCGGCTGGCGGCGGAAATCCTCGAGGCCGCGCAAAACCGCGGTGGCGGCGTCAAGAAACGCGAAGACACTCACCGCATGGCCGACGCCAACAAGGCGTTTGCCCATTATCGCTGGTAAACAGTCGAGTTCTTATTCATGGCTCGTACCACGCCAATAGAACGGGTGCGCAATATCGGCATCATGGCCCACATCGATGCCGGCAAGACCACCACTACCGAACGGGTGCTGTACTACACCGGCATCAATTACAAGATCGGCGAGGTGCATGAAGGCACCGCGACGATGGACTGGATGGTGCAAGAGCAGGAACGCGGCATCACGATCACGTCGGCGGCGACCACCTGCTTCTGGCGCGAGCATCATTTTAATATTATCGACACGCCGGGACACGTCGATTTCACGATCGAAGTCGAACGCAGCCTGCGCATCCTCGACGGCGCGGTCGCCGTGTTCTGCGCGGTCGGCGGCGTCGAGCCGCAGTCCGAGACCGTGTGGCGGCAGGCCGACAAGTATCGCGTTCCGCGGATCGCGTTTATCAATAAGATGGACCGCGTGGGCGCCGAGTTCGAGCGCGTCGTGCAGGAGATGCGCGACAAGCTCAAGGCGGTTCCGCTTCTGCTCCAGCTCCCGATCGGCGCCGAAGACAAGTTCACCGGCGTGATCGATCTGGTCGAGCAGCGCGCGCTTATCTGGGACGAAGATCGCCTGGGCGCCAACTACCGGGTCGAAGAGATTCCGGCCGCGCTGAAGGAACAGGCGGCAGGTTATCGTGACAAGATGATCGAGACGCTCGCCGACCACGACGAGCATCTGATGGAGTTGTACCTGGAGGGCAAGGTGCCCGCGCCGGAACAGATCCGCGCCGCGATTCGCGCCGCAACCCTCAAGATGGCGGTGACGCCGGTGCTGCTCGGCTCCGCGTTTCGCAACAAGGGCGTGCAGCCGATGCTCGACGCGGTGGTGGACTATCTGCCGTCTCCGCTCGATCTGCCTCCGGTGGTCGGCAACGTTGACGGCAAGCTGGAAGAGCGATGGCCGCGCGACGACGCGCCGTTTTCGGCGTTGGCTTTCAAGATCATGACCGATCCTTATATCGGCACCCTGACCTTCGTCCGGGTTTACTCGGGCAAGCTCGAAAGCGGCTCGTCGGTTCTGAATTCGACCCGCGGCAAGCGCGAGCGGATCGGACGCCTGGTGCGGATGCACGCGAACAAGCAGGAAGCGATCTCCGAAGTCTTCGCCGGCGATATCTGCGCGATCGGTCTGCGCGACACGACCACTGGCGATACGCTATGCGATCCGGCGGCGCCGATTATCCTCGAATCGATCGAGTTTCCCGATCCGGTTATCCAGATCGCGATCGAGCCCAAGACCAAGGCCGATCAGGAGAAGCTAGGTGAGGCGCTGCAGAAGCTCGCCAAAGAAGATCCGTCGTTCCGCGTGTCGGTGAACAAGGAGACCTCGCAGACGCTGATCGCCGGGATGGGCGAGTTACATCTCGAGATTATCGTCGATCGGCTGTTGCGCGAGTTCAAGGTTGACGCCAACGTCGGCAAGCCGCAGGTCGCCTACCGCGAAACGATTCGCAAGGCGTCCGAGGCCGAGGGCAGATTCGTGCGCCAGACCGGAGGCCACGGCCAGTTCGGCGTGGTCGAGCTGCGGATCGAGCCGATGGAAAAAGGCGGTGGCTTCGAATTCGTCGACGGCACCAAGGGTGACGCGATTCCGCGCAACTTTATCAAGCCGATCGAAAACGGGATCAAAGAGGCGATGGATAACGGCGTCTTGGCCGGCTATCCGATGGTCGATCTGCGCGCGACGCTGCTCGACGGCAAGTCGCACGACGTCGATTCGTCCGAATTGGCGTTCAAAATCGCGGGCTCGATTGCGTTCAAGGAAGCTTGTGAAAAGGCCGACGCCGTGCTGCTCGAGCCGGTGATGGACGTCGAAGTGGTGACGCCGCAGGAGTTCATGGGCGAAGTTATCGGCGATCTGAACTCGCGCCGCGGCAAGATTCTGGATATGGAAAGCCGCGCGGGCGCGCAGGTGATCGAGGCACGAGTGCCGCTGGCCACCATGTTCGGCTATGCGACGCGGCTGCGCTCGATTACCCAGGGCCGCGCAAATTACACGATGCAGTTCGGCGCGTACGAACAGGTACCGCAGAATATTTTTCAGGAACTGATGGCGCGCAACGCCGACGGCGATCAGCCGTCGCGGGCGCGCGCCTAGGACCAGGGCAGAACCCGGGAGAAATACGATGGGCAAGGCTAAATTCGAACGTACAAAGCCGCATGCGAACGTTGGCACGATCGGCCATATCGATCACGGCAAGACCACGTTGACAGCGGCGATCACCAAGGTGCTGGCGTCAAAGAAGCTCGCCCAGTTCACCGCGTTCGATCAGATCGACAAGGCGCCCGAAGAGCGTGAACGCGGAATCACGATCGCGATCGCGCACGTCGAGTACGAAACCGCCAAGCGCCACTACGCGCACGTCGATTGCCCGGGCCACGCCGACTACATCAAGAACATGATCACCGGCGCCGCGCAGATGGACGGCGCGATCCTGGTGGTCGGCGCCAACGACGGCCCGATGCCGCAGACGCGCGAGCATATCCTGCTCGCCTACCAGGTCGGCGTTCCCGCGATCGTGGTGTTCATGAACAAGGTCGACATGGTCGACGATCCCGAGCTGCTCGATCTGGTCGAGCTCGAAGTCCGCGACCTGCTGAAGAAGCAGAACTATCCGGGCGACGACGTTCCCGTTATTCGCGGCAGCGCGATCAAGGCGCTCAATTGCGGATGCGGCAAAGACGATTGCCCCAATTGCAAGCCGATCCTCGATCTCATGGATGCGATCGACAACTATATTCCGCAGCCCAAGCGCGAGACGGACAAGCCGTTCCTGATGCCGATCGAAGACGTGTTCTCGATCTCGGGCCGCGGCACCGTCGTCACCGGCAGGGTCGAGAAGGGCAAGGTGAAGGTCGGCGAAGAAATCGAGATCGTCGGCTTCAAGGACACGACCAAGACGGTCGTGACCGGCGTCGAGATGTTCCGCAAGCTCTTGGACGAAGGGCAGGCCGGCGACAATATCGGCGTGCTGCTGCGCGGCGTCAAGCGCGAAGATATCGAGCGCGGACAGGTGCTCGCGAAGCCCGGCTCGATCACGCCGCATACCCAGTTCGAGGGCTCGGCGTATATCCTGACCAAGGACGAAGGCGGACGGCATACGCCGTTCTTCTCCGGCTATCGCCCGCAGTTCTACTTCCGCACCACCGACGTGACGGGAGTGCTGACGCTGCCCGAAGGCACCGAGATGGTAATGCCGGGCGACAATATCAAGATACTGGGCGAACTGATCACGCCGGTCGCGATGGACGAGGGGCTGCGCTTCGCTATCCGCGAGGGCGGCCGCACCGTCGGCGCGGGTGTGGTCTCCAAGATACTCAAGTAGCAATTGCCTCACGCGGGCAAGAGCGAATGAACTACGTGCGGCGGCAGGTTTACCGGGATTTACAGAGGATACAACTGAGCGCTTGAGAATCGGGCGCGGTTTCCAGGATGAACGACAAGATACGCATACGTCTTAAGGCGTACGACTACCGCCTGCTCGATCAGTCGGTCCGCGAGATCGTCGATACTATCCGCCGCACCGGCGGAAGGGTCGCCGGCCCGATCCCGCTGCCGACCCGGATAGAGCGCTTCACCGTCAACCGATCTCCGCACGTTGACAAGAAGTCGCGCGAACATTTCGAGATCCGCACGCATAAGCGGCTGCTCGACGTGCTCGAACCGACCCAGCAAACCATCGACGCGCTCGGCAAGCTCGACCTGGCCGCCGGCGTGGACGTTGAGATCAAGCTCGAGTAGCGGCGATGCTTACCGGACTGATTGGAAAGAAACTCGGGATGACGCAGGTGGCCGACGCGCAGGGACGCGTGCGCGCCGTGACCGTCGTCCAGCTCGGACCGTGCACCGTGTCGCAGCTCAAGACCAAGCCGACTGACGGCTACGAAGCCGTGCAGGTGACGTGGGGCAAGAAAAAACTCTCGCGAGTGAACAGCGCGCTGCGCGGCCATTTCAAGGCCGCCGCTATCGCGCCGGGCGTGCGCACCGTCGAGTTCGAGCGCCGCGGCGAGGGCGAGATCAAGCTCGGACAGGCGATCAGCGCGGGCGAGGTGTTCAAGCCAGGCGACCAGGTTGACGTCGAGGGCGTCTCCAAGGGACGCGGCTACGCGGGCGTTATCCGGCGGCATCACTTTTCCGGATTCCCCGGCTCGCACGGTACTCACGAGTATTTCCGCCACGGCGGATCGATCGGTAACCGTTCTTATCCGGGACGCGTGCGCAAGGGACTTCGGATGGCGGGGCAGCTCGGCAACGAAACCGCGACCGTGCTCAATCTCGAAGTGGTCGAGATCCTGCCCGAGGAAAACGCGATCGTAATTACCGGCGCGCTGCCGGGTCCCGACGGCGCAGTCGTGATCGTTGAGCACGCGGCGCGTCCGCGGCGACGTGCGAATGCGAATGTGGTGGCGGCCAATGGCTGAGCGGCGTGCAAAACATAATCCGGTGAAACTGCCGCTCTACTCGGCGGCGCAGGAACGCTCAGGCGAGGTCGAATTCGCAGGCGCGGTTTTCGGTCGCGAGGGCGATAATTCCGTGGTCCACGAAGCGGTACAGATGCAGCTGGCCAAGCGGCGTTCGGGGACCGCGTCGACCAAGACGCGCGGGCTTATCTCGGGCGGCGGACGCAAGCCGTGGCGCCAGAAAGGCACCGGCCGCGCACGCTCGGGATCGACTCGCTCGCCGATATGGCGCAGTGGCGGCACGATCTTTGGTCCCGTTCCGCGCGATTATTCTTACAAGATGCCCAAGAAGGCGTGGCGGCGTGCGCTTTGTCTGGCGCTGTCGGATCGCGCGCGCGAGGGCAAGGTTTTTATCGTCGAATCGTTTGAGCTCGCCGAAGCCAAGACCAAAAACGCCAAAGCGTTTCTGGAAAAGCTCGGAGTGAAGCACGCGCTGATCGTGATTGGCGAAGCCGACGCGGCCTTCTACCGCGCGGCGCGCAATCTCGCGGCGCACAAGATTCTCGCGGCAGTCGGGCTCAATGTTTTCGACTTACTGAATTACGATGAATTGGTGATGACCGAGGCGACCGCCCGCGCGATCGAGACGCGTCTGGCGGCAGATACTTCGCGCCAGGACGCTGAAGCGAAGCAGTCAGAAGGTGACGCGCGATGAACCTCGAGCAAATCGTGATGGCGCCGCTCATCACCGAAAAAGGCACTTTCGTCGGCGAGAAGAGCAACCAGGTTGTGTTTCGGGTCCGTCTCGACGCGAGCAAGGATGTGATTCGCGAAGCGGTCGAGCAGCTATTCAAGGTTACGGTGCTGAAGGTCAGGACGATCAAGCTGATGGGCAAGAACCGGCGGCGCGGCGCGATCAAGGGGCGCCGTTCGGATTGGAAAAAAGCTTACGTGACGCTCAAGGAAGGCGATCGGATCGAGTTCTTTGAAGGGGTTTAGAGAAGCGATACGAACATGGCAGTAATCCAGCTAAATCCGCGCACACCCGGCCAGCGCTTCATGCAGATTGCCGATTTCTCGGAGCTTACGAAAAAAGAGCCCGAGAAAAATCTGCTCGAGCCGGTCAAGCGCACGGGCGGACGCAATAATCGTGGCCGGATGACTTCGCGTCATCGCGGCGGCGGCCACAAGCGGCGCCTGCGCCTGATCGACTTCAAGCGCACGCATGATGGCGTGCCGGCGGTCGTAGCTTCGCTCGAGTACGATCCGAATCGCTCGGCCAATATCGCGCTGCTCCATTATGCCGACGGCACCAAGGCCTACATCCTGGCGCCCGACGGACTCAAAGTGGGCGCGAAGGTCGAGTCGGGCGAGAACGCCGATATCAAGCCGGGCAACGCGCTGAAGCTTAAGAATATTCCGCTCGGCACGATTATCCACGCGGTCGAGCTCAAGCCCGGCGCGGGCGCGCAGCTCGTACGCGGCGCCGGAGTATCGGCTCAGTTGATGGCCAAGGAAGGCAAGTTCGCGTTGCTCAAGCTCCCTTCGGGCGAGCAGCGGATGGTGCAGGCGGAATGCCGCGCCAGTATCGGACAGGTCGGCAATCTCGACCACGAAAATATTTCGATCGGCAAGGCCGGGCGCTCGAGGTGGCTCGGCAAGCGTGGACACGTCCGCGGAGTTGCGATGAATCCGGTTGATCATCCGCACGGCGGCGGCGAAGGCCGCTCCAAGGGGAATCATCCCCAGTCGCCGTGGGGACAGCCGGCCAAGGGTTACAAGACGCGTAAAAAGAAGCCGTCGGACCGGTATATCGTAAGCCGCCGGCCGCGCGGGAAGCATTCTTAAGCCATGGCACGATCAGTAAAGAAGGGCCCGTTTATCGACGGGCATCTGAAAAAAAAGGCTGAAGCGGCCGCCGCGGCAGGTGACAAGCGGATTATCCGCACCTGGTCGCGCCGGTCGATGATCCTGCCCGAGATGGTGGGGCTAACGTTCGCGGTGCATAACGGCCACAAGTTCATTCCGGTGTACTGCACGGAGAACATGGTCGGGCACAAGCTTGGAGAATTTTCGGGCACGCGGACTTTTCACGGCCATGCGGGCGACCGCAAGGGCGAAGTCAAGCAATCGGCCGCGCCTGCGGCGCCGCCGCCCACTGCCGCGAAGGCGGGCGCGTAGGGCGCGCGCCAAACAGAGACGAGTTGCAATCATGGAAGCGTTATCGCGTCATCGGTACATCAGAATTTCGCCGCGCAAGCTGAAGCTGGTGTGCGATCTGGTCGTCGGCAAGCCTGTGGGACAGGCGCTGTCGATTCTCGAATTCACGCCCAAGAAGGGCGCGAAGTTCGTATCGAAGACGCTTCTGTCGGCCGTCGCCAATGCGCGTGACCAGCAGAACGTGGACGAGGACAAGCTGTTCGTAAAGCGCGCGACTGCCGAAACCGGACCGACTTTGAAGCGCTCGCTGCCGCGCGCGCACATGCATGCAACGCCGATTCTCAAGCGCACCAGCCATCTGACCGTGATCGTGGACGAGCGCGCTATCTGAGGACTATCGATGGGCCAGAAATCACATCCGCGCGGGCTTAGGCTCGGAATTATCGAGGGCTGGGACTCGCGCTGGTTTTCGAGTCACGACTACACCGCGCTGCTCCACGAAGACATCAAGCTGCGCGAGTTTATCAAGCGCCGCCTCTACCACGCGGGAATCTCGAAGATCGAGATCGAGCGGATGGCCAACAAGGCCAAGGTGAATATCTATACCGCGCGTCCGGGAATCGTGATCGGGAAAAAGGGCGTCGAGATCGACAAGCTCAAGGCGGATATCGCCAAGCTGATGAAGGGCAAGGACACCTTTATCAATATCCACGAAGTCCGCCGCCCCGATCTCGATCCGCAACTGGTCGCCGAGAATATCGCGCTCCAGCTCGAGCGCCGGGTCGCGTTTCGCCGCGCGATGAAAGAAGCGGTTACGCGCGCGATGCGGATGGGCGCGCAGGGAGTCAAAGTTCACGTTGCCGGACGCCTGGGCGGTGCGGAAATCGCGCGCCAGGAATGGTACCGCGAGGGCCGCGTGCCGCTTCAGACGCTGCGCGCCGACGTCGCTTACGGATTTGCCGAAGCGCGCACGACCTACGGAGTGATCGGAGTCAAAGTCTGGATCTTCCGCGGCGAAATCCTGACCCGCCAGGAAGAAGAAGCCAAACGCACCGGACAGGCCGCGCAGCAGCAGTAGCACCATGCTCTCACCCAAAAAAGTAAAATGGCGCAAGATGCAGAAGGGCCGCGTGCGCGGCGCTGAATCGCGCGGGCTCGAACTGGCGTTCGGCGACTACGGCCTGAAGGCCACTGAGACGGCGCGCGTCGATGCGCGCGCGCTCGAAGCGGCTCGTATCGCGCTGACCCGGCATATCAAACGCGGTGGCCGCGTATGGATTCGCGTGTTCCCGGACAAGCCCTTTACCAAGAAGCCTGCGGAAACCCGGATGGGCAAGGGCAAGGGCGGACCCGAGGGATGGACCGCGGTGGTGCGGCCCGGACGGATCCTGTTCGAGATGGAAGGTGTGGACCGGCCGACCGCGCGCGAGGCGATGCGTCTCGCGGCGCACAAGCTGCCGATCAAGACGATCGTCGTGGAACGCGAGGAGGGCGGCCTTGGAGCTTGACGAGATCAGGCAGATGAACGAGGGCGACCTTCGCGTGAAGGAACGGGAGACGCGCGAGGAGATTTTCCGCTTGCGGCTCAAGCTGAAGACCAATCAGCTCGACAAGTCGGCGGCGCTCACCATCGCGCGGCGCGAGCTCGCGAGAATTTTGACCGTGATCAAACAAAAGTCCGCGAGCGCTGACGGCGCCGCGAAAGCGAAGTAACTCGATGCGTGAGCGAATCAAACGGCGCGAAGGTACGGTGGTCTCCGCCAAGATGACCAAGACCGTGGTGGTCCAGGTCGATCGCCTGGTCGAGCATCCCCTGTACGGAAAGCGGATGCGCCGGCGCAAGCGCTACATGGCGCACGACGAAACCAGCCAGTGCCACGAGGGCGACCGCGTCCAGATCGTCGAGTCGCGGCCGATAAGCAAGAGCAAGCGCTGGCGCATCAGCAAGATAGTCAAGCGGGCGGCAGGCTGAGGATTAGACAAGCGCGATGATTCAGGTGCAGACAGTTCTCGATGTCGCCGATAATTCGGGCGCCCGCAAGGTCATGTGCATCAAGGTGCTTGGCGGCTCGCGCCGGCGTTACGCCTCGGTGGGCGATGTGATCGTGGTCGCGGTCAAGGAAGCGATCCCCAACGCCAAGGTGAAAAAGGGCGAGGTCGCACGCGCTGTGATCGTGCGGACCGCGCGCGAGATCAGCCGCGACGACGGCAGCTATATCCGCTTCGACGGCAATTCGGCGGTGCTGATCGACGCGCAGCACGAACCGATTGGTACCCGAATTTTCGGGCCGGTCGCGCGCGAGCTGCGCGCCAAAAAGTTCATGAAAATAATTTCACTCGCACCAGAGGTTCTGTGAGATGGCGTCCGCCGCAGCAAAATACAAGATCCGCAAGAACGACATGGTGATGGTCGTCAAAGGGCGCGATCGCGGCAAGACCGGCAAGGTGATGCGGGTGCTGTCGGAGCGCGGACGCGTGATCGTCGAGCGGCTCAATATCGTCAAGCGCCACTCGAAGCCGCGCGGCGCAGCGAGTCCCGGCGGGATCGTGGAAAAAGAGGCGCCGCTCAATATCGCCAACGTGATGTTCTTTTGCGATCGATGCAACGCGCCCGTGCGCCTGGCCGTGAAGCTCGGCGACGACAAGACTCGAACCCGCGTATGCCGCCGGTGCGGCGAAGCGGTGGGTAACGACTGATGGCCGACAAGAACGACAAAACCGAAAAGCCGCAAAAGGCCAAGAACCCGGACGCCGCCGCCAAGGGGCAGGCGCAAAAGGCTCAGGCTGCGAAGGACAAGGCCGCGCGTGCGGAACAGGCCGCGGCCGCGAAGGCGGCGCCGCGCGAGCCCGAGCCAAAGATTCCGGCCCGGATGCGCCTGCGCTATGAGAGCGAGATCGTGCCGACGCTGATGCGCGAGCTGAAGATCGAGAACAAGATGCGGGTGCCACGGCTGTCGAAGATCACGATTAACATGGCGCTCAGCGAAGCGCGCGACAACGTCAAGGTGCTCGACCTCGCGGTCGAGGAGCTGGCACAGATCTCGGGACAGAAGCCGGTGCTGACGCGCGCGCGCAAAGCGATATCGAATTTCAAGCTGCGCCAGGGGATGCCGATCGGCACGATGGTCACGCTGCGGCGCGAGCGGATGTGGGAATTTTTCGACCGGCTGGTTAACGTCGCGCTGCCGCGCGTGCGCGACTTCCGCGGAATCAGCGACAAGGCATTCGACGGACGCGGAAATTATTCGCTCGGCCTGCGCGAGCATACGATTTTTCCCGAGCTCAATCTGGACAAGGTTGATAAAATAAAGGGACTTACGATTTCAATCACCACCAGCGCGCGCAGCGACTTCGAGGGACTGACCCTTCTGAAGGCGCTCGGGATGCCGTTTAGGAACCAGGCCGAGCGCGAGGGCGAGCCCGCCGCGGCGCCCGCAAAAGCGGCAGCGGCACCGGAGCCCGCGCAGGCGTAAGGCTAGAGGGGTGCAGGACACAAAGATCGATGGCTAAGAAGTGCCTCAGAATCAAGGCGTTACGCACTCCGAAGTTCAAGGTGCGCACGCATAACCGCTGCCCGCTATGCGGGCGCTCGCGGGCCTATTACCGGCGCTTCAAGATGTGCCGGCTGTGCCTGCGCAAATACGCTCTCAGAGGACAGCTTCCCGGCGTCGTCAAGGCGAGCTGGTAGAGGGAATAATGTCGAGGACCGACCCGATCGCAGAACTGCTGACCCGAATCCGCAACGCGATGCGTGCGCGGTACAATGAGGTCACGCTCGAACACTCGCGGCTGCGCGAAGCGATCTGCCGCGTGCTGGTCGCCGAGGGCTTTCTCGACGGTGTCGAGCCCGCGGGCGAAGATCCCAAGCGCAAGCTCGTGATCAAACTGCGCTACTCGGCCGCGCGCGAGCCGGTGATCAAGGGAATCGAGCGGGTGAGCAAGCCGAGCCTGCGGCGCTACGCCGGCGCCGACGAGATCTCGAAGGCGCGCGGCGCGATGGGCGTGCATATCGTCTCGACGCCGCTCGGTGTGATGAGCGGGCGCGAGGCGCGCCGCAAACGAGTCGGCGGCGAAATTCTCTGCCGGGTCTGGTAAACGGAGCCGTCGATGTCGCGCATAGGAAGATTACCGGTAAAACTCGAAAAGGGCGTCAAAGCCGAGCTTTCCGGCACCACGCTCAAAGTCGAGGGCCCCAAGGGCAAGCTCTCGCATCCGTTGCCGCCCGGCTTTACGGTCGAGATCAACGGCGCCGAGCTGACCGTCAAACGCCCGGGGGATTCGAACCTCGAGCGTTCACTGCATGGGCTGACGCGCAAGCTGATCGCCAATATGGCCGAGGGCGTCAGCAAGGGCTTCACCAAGGTTCTCGAGATCAACGGAGTCGGCTACCGGGCGGAGGCAAAGGGCGCTCAGATCAATTTGAGCCTCGGCTACTCGCATCCGATTGTGTATCAGTTGCCGCCGGGCGTGACTGCGAAAGTCGAGCGGCAGGTGCTGATCACGCTCGAGAGCGCGGATCGCCAGTTGCTCGGCTCGGTCGCCTCAGAGGTGCGCGAGCTCAGGCCGCCGGAACCGTACAAGGGCAAGGGAATCAAGTACGCGACCGAAACGATTCGCCGCAAGGCGGGAAAGGCCGCCGCCGGATCGACTTCGGCGTAGAGCGCATAAGCAGGGCAGCAAGAGTCAACCACGATGCAATCACAGCGGGCAGAAAAACGGGGTTTGCGCCGTCAGCGCGTGCGCCGCAAGGCGACGGGCACCGACGCGCGGCCGCGGCTTTCGATCTACCGGTCGCTCAATCATATTTACGCGCAGGTGATTTCCGACCAGAGCGGCAACACGATCGCGGCGGCTTCGACCCAGAGCGAGGCGGTGCGCGACGCGCTCAAGAGCAAGCGCAATCTCGCCGCCGCCAAAGCGGTCGGCAAGGCGATCGCCGAGAAATGCCAGGCTGCGGGAATCCAGAGCGTGGTGTTCGATCGCAACGGCTTTCTCTATCATGGACGGGTAAAGGCGCTGGCCGACGCGGCGCGCGAAGCCGGATTAAAGTTCTGAAAATCGAGGCACGAAGTGGCGCAACGCATTGACCCGCAAGGGCTCGAAATCAAGGAAAAGGTCGTCCATATCAACCGCGTCGCGAAGGTTGTGAAGGGCGGACGCCGCTTCAGCTTCTCGGCGCTGGTGGTCGCGGGCGATCATAACGGCCTCGTCGGCTTCGGCCTTGGCAAAGCCAACGAGGTTCCCGAGGCGATTCGCAAGGGCGTCGAGCGCGCCAAGAAGAGCCTTATCCGAGTGCCGCTGCGCAACGGCACCATTCCGCACGAAGTGGTCGGTCATTTCGGCGCGGGCCGCGTCGTGCTGCGTCCGGCGGCGGAAGGAACCGGCGTTATCGCGGCGGGCGGAGTGCGCGCGGTGGTCGAGCTTTGTGGAATCCGCAATATTCTGACCAAGCGGCTGGGCTCCTCGAATCCGCACAACCTGGTCAAGGCAACCCTCGAGGCGCTGCTCGAACTTCGCAGCCCCGAAGATATTTTGAAGCTGCGCGCGCGCTCCGGAACCGGCGAACGTCCTGAGGCGGCTTGAGGCGGGCGGGCAATCAGTCAGGCAGGTCGATTAAGATGAGCCAGAAAGTCCGAGTCAAACTCGTGCACAGCCCGATCGGGACCAACAAGCGCGTGCGCGCAACCGTGCGCGGCCTCGGCCTCACCAAGGTCGGCAGCGAACGCGAGCTCGAACGCACGGCGCCGGTCGAAGGGATGATCAAGCGGCTCAAGCATCTGGTGGCCGTGATCGAGAGCTGATCTTCGGGCGACGCGCGATATCCGCATTAAGTGCAATAATCAGAGGACCCGATGAATCTCAGCGATTTGAAACCTGCTCCCCGCTCGAAGCATCGCATCAAGCGGATCGGACGCGGAATCGGCTCGGGCCACGGAAAGACTTCCGGCCGCGGACACAAAGGCCTGGGCTCGCGCTCGCACGGTAATACGCCGCCGGGCTATGAAGGCGGGCAGATGCCTTTGCAGCGCCGGACGCCCAAGCAGGGGTTTCGCCGGCTGCAGAAGAACGAGACCCGGCGCGAGAAGTTCGATCTGGTCAATATCGGCAGCCTCTCTGGGTTCGCCGACGGGGAGACGATCGACGCGGCCGCGCTGGCCGCTCGCGGAATCACCCGCAAAGGACGTAAGATCAAGATTCTCGGTTCGGGTGAGTTGAAGACCAGGCTCACGGTTCGCGCCGACGCCTTCTCCGGCAGCGCGCGCGAGAAGATCGCCGCCGCCGGCGGCAGCGCGGAGCTTATCGCCCCGGCCAATGCCTGATGCTTGACGGGTTATCAAACGCCTCTCATATACCGGAGCTGCGCCGCCGGCTGCTGTTTACCGCCATGATGCTGGCGGTATTCCGGCTTGGCGTGGCGGTGCCGACGCCGGGAATCGACGGGCAGGCGCTCGCGTCGTTCTTCGACGCGGCGTCGGGCACGATGTTCGGCTGGGTGAACCTGTTCTCGGGCGGCGCGCTCGAACAATTCTCGGTCTTCGCGCTCGGGATCATGCCGTACATCACGGTGGCGATCATCATCGATCTGCTCAAGGTCGCATCGCCCTATATCGACGAGCTCTACAAGGAAGGCGAGGCCGGCCGCCGCAAGATAACGCAGTACACGCGTTACGCGACGGTGGGCCTTTCGATCCTGCAGGGCACGATGATCGCGATCGGACTCGAGAAGATCCAGGCTCCCGGCGGCGGCTCGGTTGTGTATTCGCCGGGGCCGGCGTTTATCACGATGACCGTGATCACGGTCACGGCCGGCGCGATGTTCGTCATGTGGCTCGGCGAGCAGATCACTGAGCGCGGAATCGGCAACGGCATTTCGCTGGTGATCATGGCGGGTATCGTCGCGCGGCTGCCGAGCGCACTTGGCGCCACGACCCAGTACGTGCGATCGGGCGAAATGAGCGTCTTCGCACTGACCTTCATTCTGCTGTTAGCGGTTGGCGTCACCGCGCTGATCGTCTATCTCGAAACGGCGCAGCGGCGTATCCCGATCCAATACGCGCGCCGCGTGGTCGGACGGCGCGTATACGGCGGGCAGGCGTCGCATCTGCCGCTCAAGATCAACACCTCGGGAGTTATTCCGCCGATCTTCGCTTCGTCGATCCTGGTCTTTCCGGCGACGGTCGCGCAGTTTTTGCCTCAGCTCAAGGATTACTCGGCCTTCCTGATGCCGGGCGGGTTCACCTATGATCTGATCTACGTCATCCTGATCGTCTTCTTCTGTTATTTTTACACGGCGGTCACGTTCAACCCGGTTGACGTGGCCGACAACCTGAAAAAATACGGCGGCTTTATTCCCGGTATCAGGCCGGGCCGCTACACGGCGGAATATATCGATCGCGTGCTGTCGCGAATCACGCTGGGTGGCGCGATCTACGTCAGCGCAGTATGCGTTCTGCCGACGATTCTGATCGCGCGCTTCAACGTGCCGTTCTACTTCGGCGGCACCGCACTCCTGATCGTGGTCGGCGTCGCGCTCGACACGATCGCCCAGATCGAAACCCATCTGCTCACGCGCAACTACGAAGGGTTCATGCGTCGCGGGCGGGTGAAATCGCGCAAAGGTGCGTAGACTGTGCGATTGGTACTCTTGGGCCCGCCCGGGGCGGGCAAGGGCACGCAGGCGCGGATGCTTCGGGAGCTGGCGGGGATTCCGCAAATCTCCAGCGGCGATCTGCTGCGTGCCGCGGTTCACGAGAAGACTCCGTTCGGCGTCGAAGCAGCCAGCTACATGGACCGTGGAGAACTGGTCCCGGATGATCTGGTGTTGAACCTCATTGACAGCCGGCTCGGCGCCGACGATGCGAAACACGGCTTTATCCTTGATGGCTTTCCGCGCTCGGTCGCGCAGGCCGAGGCGTTGCGTGCGATGCTGCTGAAGCGGCGCGGCAAGTCGCTCGATAAAGTAATCGCGCTCGGCGTTCCCGACGAGGAGATCGTCCGGCGCATTTCGGGGCGGCGCACCTGCACCAAATGCGGAGCGATGTATCATCTGATTTTCGAGCCGCCCAAAAAACCCGGCGTATGCGACAAGTGCGGCGGCGAGCTCTATCTGCGTGAGGATGATTCCGAACCCACGGTTCGCAAGCGCTTGAGCGTCTACAATGCCACCACGCGGCCGCTGCTCGATTTCTACGGCAGCCTGGGAGTGCTGGCGCAGATCGACGGAATGGGTAAGCCCGAAGAAGTTGACGAGCGAATTATTGCTACGCTCGATGGACTGCTGCCCAAGAACGGATCGAACAAGGCCGCGCGCGCCAAGGCGACCCGGCCGAAGCCGGCACTACGATGATCACGATCAAGACTACCGAGGAAATCGCGATCATGCGCCGCGCGAGCCAGATCGTGGCCGAGGTGCTCGACGCGTTGGTCGGTGCGGTGCGCCCCGGCGTTGCGACCCAGGAGCTCGACGCGCTGGCCGAGCGGCTCACGCTCGAAAAAGGCGCGCGCCCTGCCTTCAAGGGCTACAAGCCGGGCGATGTGGTTTATCCGAAGTCGCTGTGCGTGTCGATCAACGAAGAGATAGTCCACGGCATCCCGTCGGGCCGAAAGCTCAAGGCGGGCGATATCGTCGGACTCGACTACGGCGTCGTGTACGAGGGCTTCTTCGGAGATTCCGCACGCACCGTTCCCGTCGGCCAGGTGCCGGAGAGCACTCAGCGTCTGCTGCGCGTCACGCGCGAGGCGCTGTACGCGGGAATCGCGCAGGCGCACGCGGGCAACAGGATTTCGGATATCGGGCGCGCGGTGCAGGCGGTGGCTGAAAACGCGGGATATTCAGTGGTGACGGATTTCGCCGGACACGGAATCGGCCGGCGGCTCCACGAAGATCCGCAGGTACCCAATTATTTCCGGCGCGGGATGCCGAATCCCCGCCTGCAGGAGGGGATGGCACTGGCGATCGAGCCGATGGTTAACGAGGGAACGGCCGAATTGGAGATACTCGCCGACGGGTGGACTGCGGTAACCGCAGACGGTAAACTATCGGCCCACTTCGAGCATTCCATCGCGATCACCTCAAACGGGCCGATTATCCTGAGCGAGCTGGACAATGTCTAAGGGCGACTCTATCGAAGTTCAGGGAACGGTCAATGAGGCGCTGCCGAACGCGGTGTTTCGGGTGACGCTCGACAACGGGCACAAGGTGTTGGCGCATATTTCAGGCAAGATGCGGATGCATTACATCAAGATTCTTCCCGGCGACAAGGTCACGGTGGAACTGTCCCCGTATGATCTGACCCGCGGCCGGATTACTTACCGGCAGCGTTAAGCGCCGGCTAAACGGTACGAAACGATGAAGGTTCGAGCTTCGGTAAAAAAGATTTGCAAGAACTGCAAGGTGGTGCGCCGGCAAGGCGTCGTGCGCATCCTGTGCTCCAACCCGCGCCATAAGCAGCGCCAGGGCTAGAGCCGCGGTCAGGGCCGGAAGGCTCAGAAGGAATTTGCGATGGCACGTGTAGCGGGAGTTGAACTGCCGAAGAACAAGCGGATGGAAATCGCGCTCACCTATATCTATGGGATCGGGCGCTCTGCCGCGGTCAAGATTCTCGACAAGGCGGGCGTCGACCGGGCGCGCAAGAGCGACGATCTTAGCGCCGAAGAGCAGAGCCGCATCCGCCAGGTGATCGATACCGACTTCGAGGTCGAAGGCGATCTGCGGCGCGAGATGCAGCAGAATATCAAGCGTCTGATGGACCTCGGATGCTACCGCGGCATCCGTCATCGCCGCTCGCTTGCCGGTGCGCGGCCAGCGTACTCACACTAACGCGCGCACCCGCAAAGGTCCGCGCAAAGTCGTCGCGGGCAAGAAGCAAGCGCCGACCAAGTAAAACGGCCGCCGCGTGTAATGGCGCCAGGAAGTTTTGACCGGGAGCTTTAGACGAGAGACCAGATGGCAGACGAAATCAAAGAGACCAAAGACGCACCCGCGCCCGCGGCTGGCGCGGAAAAGGGCGCGGCTACCGCTGCCGGCGCCGCCGCCGCGGCTCCCGCACCGCGGCGCAAGCGCACCAAGCGCTCGGTGCCCGAGGGCGTCGCGCATATCCATGCGACCTTCAACAACACGATCGTCACGATCACCGATCAGGGCGGCCTCGTGATCGCGTGGGCCAGCGCCGGATCGGTCGGCTTCAAAGGCTCGCGCAAGGGAACTCCTTACGCAGCGCAGATGGCGGCAGAGGCGTGCGCGCGCAAATGCTCGGAAGTCGGGATGCGCGCGGTGGTCGCCTACGTGAAGGGACCCGGCGGCGGCCGCGAATCGGCGGTGCGCGCGCTGCAGGCGGCCGGCTTGGGCGTAATTTCAATCAAAGACGTGACCCCGATACCGCACAACGGATGCCGTCCGCCGAAGCGGCGCAGGGTCTGATCACCTTTTAGGAAGGACGAAGGCACGTGGCGAGAAATCTTGGTCCTGTATGCCGGCTATGCCGGCGCGAAGGCTTGAAGCTCTTCCTCAAGGGAGAGCGATGCTTCAGCGACAAGTGTGCGATCGAGCGGCGCAATTATCCGCCCGGTGCGCACGGACAATCGCGCACCCGGTTCTCCGAGTTCGCCATCCGTCTGCGTGAAAAGCAGAAGGTGAAGCGGATCTACGGGATGCTCGAGAAGCAGTTCTCGCATTACTTCGAGGAAGCCGAGCGCCTGCCCGGAATCACCGGCGAGAATCTGCTGGTGCTGCTCGAGCGGCGGCTCGACAACGCGGTGTACAAGCTCGGTTTCGCGAGCTCGCTGGCGCAGTCGCGCCAGCTCGTGCGCCACGGTCATTACCAGGTTAACGGCAGGACCGTTACGATTCCGTCGTATCAGCTCGAAGTCGGCGACGTGGTGAGTATCACCGAGAAGAGCAGGACCAAGAAGGTGATCGTCGAGGCGATTGAGATGGCGCAGCGGCGCGGCACGCCGCCGTGGATGGCGCTCGAGCGCGAGCAGTTCCGCGGCACCTTCAAGGCGTTGCCCGCGCGTGGCGATTTGACCATGCCGATCAGCGAAAAGCTGATCGTGGAACATTATTCGAGATAACCCCTAACGGAGGCGGAGCTGCCTGCGGGGTCCGTGGCGGACCCGACTGCGGCAAAAGTCCCAACAGCTCTTGAAGCGGCGAAATTATGCAGAACGATTGGCGAGATCTGACCAAACCCAAGTCGGTTGAATTCGAAGAAAAAGAACTAACGTCCAGCTACGGGCGTTTCTTCGCCGAACCGCTGGAACGCGGCTACGGAATCACGATCGGCAACGCGCTCCGGCGCGTGCTGCTGTCGTCGCTTCCGGGCTTTGCGATTTGCGCGGTCCGGATCAAGGGCGTGCTCCACGAATTCTCGACCCTGCCCGGCGTCAAAGAGGACGTGACCGATATCGTCCTCAACCTGAAGGAAGTCCGCGTGCGCCTGCACGAGGGCGACCAGATAACCGCGACGCTCAAGGTCAAGGGAGAAGCGGTAGTGACCGCGCGCGATATCACCGGCGGCGCGAGCCTCGAGATTCTCACGCCCGATCAGCATATCGCCTCGCTCGACAAGGGCGCCGACCTCGATATGGAACTCGTGATCAAGCGCGGGCGCGGTTACGTGCCGGCCGAGCGCGGCGAAGAAGACGAGCCGATCGGAACCGTGCGCCTGGACGCGATCTATTCGCCGATCAAGAAAGTCAACTTCACCGTCACCAACGCTCGCGTCGGACAGCGCACCGACTACGATCGGCTTGCGCTCGAGCTCTGGACCGACGGCTCGATCGGCCCGCGCGAGGCGCTGACCTACGCGGCCCGCGTGATGCGCGATCAGATGTCGATCTTCGCCGGCGTCGAGGAAGAAGCCGAAACCGGGGCGGTCGCTCCCGGCGTCGAAGGCTCGCAGGAGCGTCCCACGCTCAACGAGCTGCTCTACCGCCCGGTCGAGGGGCTGCCAATTTCGGTCCGGGCCTTCAACGGCCTCCAGAACGCCGACATCAAGTATATCGGCGAGTTGGTGCAGCGCACCGAGCAGGACATGCTCAAGATCAAGAACTTCGGCCGCAAGTCATTGAACGAGATCAAGGAAGTGCTCACCGACATGAGCCTTTCGCTCGGGATGCGGTTGGAAAATCTGCCGCCCCGCAGCGAACTCGATCGCATGTGGGAAGAGCAGGAGCGGCGCGAATCCGCGTAAGCGCGGCTCGTGCACGCGACCTCAAGTTTGTTGGAGTAGGCGATGCGTCATCTCAACCAGGGCCGTAAGCTAAATCGCACTTCCGCGCATCGCAAGGCGCTGTTCAAGAACCTTGTGCTCGCGCTGATTCATCATGAGCGGATTCAAACCACGGACGCCAAGGCCAAAGAAATGCGGCGTTTTGCCGATCGGATGGTGACGCTGGGCAAGCAGGGCGATTTGCCGGCGCATCGCCGCGCATTCGCGTTCCTGCAGTCGCATGAGGCGGTCAAGAAACTGTTCGACGAGATCGCGCCGCGCTTCAAAGATCGCAATGGCGGCTACACACGCGTGATCAAGTTTGGCGTGCGCCGTGGCGACGCCGCGCCGATCTCGGTCATCGAATTCACCGGCAACGAAGAACGATCCGCCGCCAAGAAGCCGCGCAAGAAATCGGCCAAGAAGACCGAAGAACAAAGCGCCCGGCGCGCCGCCGCCGCAGGCTGAACCGAACGTTATCGCTACGATTTCTTCGCAGGGGCGGCCATCTGGCCGCCCTTGTTCTTTTGCGCTCGTCCGCCGCTGTCAGTTGATTGTGGCCGCAGCTCTCCGAGGAGATGCTCCGGGCGCGTGACGATCGCGGCTTCCATCGGTCCTTCGACGCCGCCGAGGGTTCCCCAAACCTTGTAACCCAGCCGCGATTTCAGTTGATCGGAAAGCGCGCGCTCGACTTCCACATCGAGCGACAGAAACGGATTCTCCTGCGCGCGCATGAACGGCCGCGCAAAGTAACTCAGCAGCACGTGGCGCCGGCTCTCGGTCGAATTCGGTCCCGTGCCATGAAAGATGCGTCCGTCGAAGACCAGTGCCGAGCCTGCCGGTCCTTGCGCCGCGACAGTCTGCGAAGTGTCGGCGGGGTTGGCCAGCGGCGCGGCGCTCAGATGGCTTCGTGGCACCAGCCGCGTTCCGCCGTTGGCGCTCGTGACGTCATCGAGCATCCACGCAATATTCGCGACCACCGGAATCGGTGTGTGGAATGGCAAGTAGCCTTGATCGCGATGCAGATACATCGGGGCGCCGCCGGGTCCCGCGATATTTGCGGTCAGGCTCGACAGGATGAATCCGGTGCCGAGCAGATGCGGCATAATCGCGTCTACCAGCAGATGCAGGATCAAATCGCGAAACTCACGGCCCTTGTTGATGAGGTTCCAGACCCGCTGATTGGGGAGGCTCGGGCCGCCGTCGCGGGTGGCGCGGCCGATTTCCGCTTCGGCGGCTGCCTGCTCGACCAGCCGTTCGCGAAGTGCGCGCAAGTCGCTCGCGTCGAGAGCCTCGGCGATCAGGCAATAGCCGAACGAATCCAAATCACGCTTCGCCTGCACGAGGTCGCGCGTCAGCCGCGGGAGAGCGTCGGTCATCGCAAATGCCTCGGTTTTCAAATCGAGCGCGCCGCGCGATCCAGCGCGCGGTAATCCGTGTCGTCGAGCTTGACGGCGCGCGCCTGCGTGTTTTCCTCCAGATGCGCGACGCTCGAGGTGCCGGGAATCGGCAGCATCGCGCGCGAGCGCCTGAGCAGCCACGCAAGCGCGATCTGGCCGGGCGTGGCATCGACGCGCGACGCGATCTCCTTCAGGCGCTTGTTTCATGAGCAGGTTGCTGGCGCCAAGTGGAAAATATGGGATAAAGCCAAGGCCCTCGGCTTCGCAATAGTCGAGCACCGGCTCCGATTCGCGATACGCCAGATTGTAATTATTCTGAACCGAGACGATCGGGACGATCTTGCGCGCGGCCTTGACCTGCTCGGCGCTGAAATTCGAGACCCCGACATGCCGGATCTTTCCTTCCGCGCGCAATTCGGCGAGCGCCGTGATCGACTCTTCGAGCGGCACTTTCGGATCGGGAGTGTGAAGCTGGTAGAGGTCAATTCGGTCGAGTTTCAGCCGCCTGAGACTGCCTTCGCACGCCTGTTTCAGATGCTGCGGGCGCCCGTTCGGCACCCACGAATTGGGGCCTGGCCGCGTGTAGCCGCCCTTGGTCGCGATTACCAGGTTGGCGGGATAGGGATGGATAGCTTCGGCGATAAGATTCTCGGAGACTTCGGGGCCGTAGGCGTCGGCGGTGTCAATCAGGTTAACGCCCAATTCAACCGCGCGCTTGATTACCCGGATTGCTTCGCCGCGGTCCGGCGGGTTGCCCCAAACACCGTTGCCGGTGACTCGCATCGCTCCGAAACCGAGCCGGCCGACGCGTAGGTCGCCGCCAATCATGAAATCGTCTGTAGCCATAGCAAAATCCTAGCGAATTCGCGCGTTTTTACGAAATACCCACGCCGCTGACCACTCCAACTTCTTGAGTGTGAAGCGGTCTGATAGGCTTGATTGTGAAGGTGACAAACCCCGATGGCAAATGAACTGGCGCATCCGGAAAAGTTCTTTCTCAATCGCTTCGGCATGAGCGACCGCGCTTTCGAGCGGATCTTGGGCACCGCGCTCGAACGCAAAGCTGACTACGCCGACCTGTTCTTCGAATACCAGAGCGCAGAGTCGCTCGCGCTTGAAGAGTCGATGGTCAATCATACCTCCAAGAGCATCAGCCACGGCGTCGGCGTCCGCGTATGCGCCGAAGATCGCACTGGCTACGCCTACTCCGACGAAGTCACGATCGACAGGATGCAGCTCGCGGCCGAAGCCGCCCGCGCAATCGCCGACCAGCGCGCGACGGTACCCGCGGTGCAGGTAGGAGCTCCGGCCCCGCGCCATGCGCTGTACGAGGTCGAGACGACGCCGCTGGAAATTCCGCTCGAAGAGCGCGCCCGGCTCTTGCGCGAGATCGACGCCGCAGCGCGTGCGTATGATCCCCGAGTGAAGAACGTGATGGCCTCGATCGCGGCCGAGCGCAAGATCGTCATGATCGTCACCAGCGAAGGCAAGCTCGCCGCCGATGTGCAGCCGCTATGCCGCTTGAACGTGACGGTGATCGCGGAAGATGGGAAAGGCGGCCGCCAATCCGGAACCTTCGGCGGCGGCGGACGCGTCGAGTACAAGTATTTTCTCGAAGGCGACCGATGGCGCCAGTACGCGCACGAAGCCGCACGCCAGGCGATCGTCAACCTTGACGCGGGTGACGCGCCCGCGGGCGAGATGGTCGTGGTCCTTGGGCCGGGATGGCCGGGAATCCTGCTTCACGAGGCGATCGGTCATGGGCTCGAGGGCGACTTTAATCGCAAGGGCGTTTCTGCCTTCTCCGGGCGGATCGGTCAGAAGGTCGCAAGCGAACTCTGCACCGTCGTTGACGACGGCACGATCCCGATGCGCCGCGGCAGCCTGAACGTCGATGACGAAGGCACGCCGACCTCGCGCACGGTGCTGATCGAAAAAGGAATCCTGCGCGGATATTTGCAGGATCGGATGAACGCGCGCCTGATGAAGATGAAGCCGACAGGTAACGGCCGCCGCGAGAGCTTTGCGCATACGCCGATGCCGCGAATGACCAACACCTTCATGCTCGCCGGGGATTCGACCAAAGAGGAAATCATCAAGTCGGTGAAAAAGGGCCTCTACGCGGTCAACTTTGGCGGTGGGCAGGTCGATATCACTAATGGCAAATTCGTCTTCTCCGCGAGCGAGGCCTACCTGATCGAGGACGGCCAGGTGACACGCCCGGTAAAGGGCGCAACGCTGATCGGCGACGGTCCCGACGTGCTGACGCGCGTCGCGATGGTCGGCAACGACCTCGCACTGGATTCGGGCGTCGGCACCTGCGGCAAGGACGGCCAATCGGTGCCGGTGGGCGTAGGACTTCCGACGATTCGGATCGACGGGCTCACGGTGGGCGGCACTCGCGCATGAAAAATCAATCTGGAAATGGAAACGTCTCGGCGACGGAAACGCTCGACAGCGCTCTGGCTGAGTGGGTGCTGAGCGAAGCGAAAAAGCATGGCGCCAGCGCGGCCGAAGTGCTGTTCGTCGGTGCGGAGTCGCTGGCCGCAGGCGTGCGCCTGGGCGAAGTCGAAAAGCTCAAGAGCTCGCGCGAGCGGCGGCTCGGCGTGCGAGTTTTTGCCGGACAATCTTCGGCCACCGCGTCGACCGCAGAGCTCGAGCGTGCGTCGCTGGCCGAGTTTATCGCCAACACCGTTACACTCGCGCGATTAACTGCGGCAGATCCGTGGGCGGGACTTCCCGAGGCCACGATGCATCCGAAGTCAATTCCGGATCTCGGGCTCACCGATCCCGACGCGGGAATAATCGACGCCGATCGCGCGCTCGAAATCGCGCGCAAGGGCGAGAAAGCCGCGCTCGCCGCCGATCCGCGGATCAAGAATTCCGAAGGCGCAGAGTTCGACTCCGGCCGCTATCGGGTTCTGTTCGCCAACAGCAATGGGTTCGTCGGTGAGTACGAAGGCTCGTCGTTCAGCCTCGTGGTCGCGCCGATCGCGCAGGATGGCGGCGCGATGCAGCAGGGCTTCTGGTACACGTCGAATCGCCGCTTTGCGAAGCTCGAGGACGCCGAGGCCGTCGGCCTCACCGCCGCCAAACGAGCCCTGCGCCGCCTCGGTTCGCGCAAGGTTAAAACCACCCGAGTGCCGGTGGTATTCGATCCCGACATGGCCGCCGGACTGATTCGTTCGCTCGCGGGCGCCGCATCGGGTCCGTCGCTCTATAAGGGTGCGTCATTTTTGATCGATCAGCTGGGATCTCAGGTGATGGCGCCCGCAGTGTCGATTATTGACGACGCGCGGATGCCGGGAGCGCTCGGCTCGAAACCGTTCGACGGCGAGGGCCTCGCGACCAATCGCAAGCATTTGGTCGAAAAAGGCGTGCTCAAAACTTACCTCCTCGATTGCTATTCGGCGCGCAAGCTTAAGCTGCAACCGACCGGCAACGCCTCGCGTTCGGTAGGGCAGGCGCCGACGGTCTCGACCACCAACCTCTATCTTGAAGCGGGCGCCTACACTCCAGAGCAGATAATCGGCTCGGTCAAGCAGGGTTTATATTTGACCGAACTCATCGGGTTCGGCGTCAATATGGTGACCGGTGATTATTCGCGCGGTGCGGGCGGTATGTGGATCGAAGACGGCCAACTCGCTTACCCGGTGCAGGAAATAACCATCGCAGGCAATCTGAAGGAGATGTTTCTGAACGTCGAGATGGTTGGAAACGATCTGCATTGGCGCTCGTCAACGGTTGCGCCGACAATCAAGATTTCCGAAATGACAATTGCTGGCGCATAAAGCGCGTTTTCGCTCAAGATTGCACCTCTTGACCGATTGCGCTGAATGTACTAACAAAGTGTAGGAATTTAGAGCTACCAGCACGTCGAACTGTTGATACTTACAGTAGCATCGGTTGGGCGGGTGTGGCGGAGCCGGTTGTCGGCAACCGCCGGGTAGCGGAGGTCACGAAAAAATGGGCGCCGCAATCAACTCAAGGGGTCGAAATATGAATGGTCCAGGAATGGAGCATCCTACTGACAAACTGCTCGCGCGGTTGGTGAGCTTGGGCTTGCCGCGCGTGGCAATCACCGCGCTGCTCGACAGGTACACTCCCGTCCGCTATCCGAAGGGCGCGCCACTGTTCGCAAAAGGCTCGCCCGCCGACGTTGTCTTCGCCGTGCTGAGCGGAGTGGTCAAGGTTCACAGCACCCGGCCCGGCAGCGACAAGATTTTGACCGAACTGGCGGGACCTGGGGATATCGTGGGGTACGCGGATTTCTCCGAGAGCTCGGGGGAACGCTCGCAGCTTTTCGAAGCCGAAGCGTTGACCGGATGCACGGTCGCGCTTTTCACCCGCCATCATATCGCCGAAGTGCTGAAGAGCCTCGACGGCGAGACGCTGTTGCATCTTGCCGAATCGATCAACTCGCTCTGGTCGTCGGTCGCATACCGGTATGCAACCTTCCTGGGGATGTCGCTGCGGCAGCGGCTCGAGGTCGTACTCAACGAGCTGGCACTGCGCTTCGGCGTGCCCGACGCGCGCGGAGTGCTGCTCACACCCGAGCTCGCGCAGGAGGAGCTGGCAGAGATGATCGGCAGCTCGCGTCCGATGGTGTCGAAGCTGCTGATGGAGATGACGCAGCAGGGGCTGCTTGCTCGCGATGGCCGGCGGCGAATCCTGGTTGGCGTGCCGAAGTCGAATCTGTTGCCGTCGCTGCCGCTGTTCCGCACCAGCGCATCGGCGCCTGCGCCCGCCGTGGTGCGTCCGCCTGCGCGCGGTGCCGCAGTGGCATAGCGATCCGAAACTGATATTCCCGCATTGAAAGGGGGGCGCGCGTCCGAGCCGGACGCGCGCTTCTTTTTTGGCTCGCTAATTCCGGCCCAAGATCGAAGCAACCAGGCGGACGATCGATCGCCACAGATTGATCAAGATTCCCTGGCGGGCGACGGTGCCGGCGGCTTCGGCCTTAAGCTCCGCGTCGGCGGCGGCAAAAAACTGCCCGAGCATCATCTTGGCCGCGCTATCAATCACGCGCTGGCCGACTTGCACCAACGGTCCGCCGACCTGGATATCGCCGGCGTACCTGACGGTGGTGGATTTCGCGTCGCGCGCTTCGAGGTCCAAGGTTCCCGAGCCGCGGATAAAGCCCTGCTTGCCCTTGCCGTCGACGATCATCCGATAGTGCTCGGGCGGGCGTTGGTCTTCGAGCTTCAGTTTGCCGGAATAGACGCCTTTGACCGACGCGATACCGACGTTGAGCGTACCGCCGTATTCGTCCGGGCCGAGCGTCTCGAGCTTTTCGCATCCGGGTATGAGCTTGGAGAGCCGCTCGGGATTGTTGAACAGTTCCCACACCCGTGCGCGCGGCCCCGACAAGACGGTTTCTCCAGCGAGCTTCATCTGCAGGTAGGCCGTTCCTTTCGATCCGATTTGAACCTAGCGGGCTCAGGGCCTGACGCGTGCAAATGTGTTTTCGAGGGCGCGGCGAGTATAAACACGCGCGAGTTCGGCACGGAAATCAGCAGAGGCGTGAATGTCCGCCAGTGCATCGATACCGTCGGCGGCGTGCGCGGCGGCCGCCGCGATTTCCTGGGCGGGCGCTTTACCCACCAGCGCGGCTTCGACCGCTTTGGCGCGAAACGGTTTCGGGCCGAGCCCGGTTATTCCGACGCGAACGTTTTCGCAGGCGCCGTTTTTCCCAAGCGCGACCATCGCCGCGACTCCGACAGTCGCGAACCCGGACGCGGGCTGCCGATGCTTCAAATATGCGAAGCCGCGTCCCGCCGGAATGGGCGCGAATGCAACCTGCGTCACGATCTCGCCGGAACGCACCGCCGTCGTCATCAGGTCGAGGAAGAAATCGTCGGCCTTGACGACTCGCGCGCCACCGGCGCCTTCGATTTTGATTTCAGCCTCGAGCGCCAGGACCGCCGCCGGATAGTCCGCCGCTGGATCGGCGTGGGCGATCGAGCCGCCGATCGTTCCGCGGTTGCGCACCTGCACGTCGCCGATCATCGCGGCGCATTCGGCCAGCAGCCCAAGCTTCGCGCGGACGAGGGGAGACGCCTCGACCGCCTGATGCGTCGTCATCGCGCCGATCAGAATTTTGCCGGATTCCTCCCGAATCGAAGCCAGCTCGCGCACCCCGCTGATATCGACCAAATGCGCGGGCTGCGCCAGGCGCAGCTTCATGATCGGGAGGAGGCTGTGGCCGCCCGCGATAAGCTTGCTGTCTTCGCCGTACTCCGAGAGCATCGCGAGCGCCTCTTTCACGGAAGAAGCACGATGGTATTCGAACGCCGATGGATACATTGCGGTTATGCCTTTGCCTTTGCGTCGCGAATCGCGCGCCAGACCGTCTCGGGCTTAAGCGGCATGTCGAGATGACGGATGCCGAGCGGGCTGAGCGCGTCGAGCACCGCGTTGACCACACACGGTGTCGAACCGATGGTTCCGGCTTCGCCCACGCCTTTGACGCCGAGCGGATTTACCGGTGACGGCGTGACCGTCGAGGCCAACTCATAGTGCGGCAGCATGTTGGCCTTGGGCACCGCGTAGTCCATTAGGGTCGCGGTGATTAGCTGTCCGTTCTCGTCGTAAACGATTTCCTCATATAGCGCCTGCGCGATACCCTGCGCGATTCCGCCGTGAATTTGTCCTTCGACCAGAAGCGGACTCAGGATTCTGCCGCAATCATCCACTGCGACGTAGCGCAGAAACTTTGTCACCCCGGTTTGAGGATCGACTTCGACCACCGCGACGTGGGTGCCGAAGGGAAAGGTGCAGTTGGCAGGCTCGTAGAAGCTGGTCGCATCGAGTCCAGGTTCGAGGCCCGGAAACGGCTGCTTGTATCCGTATGCGGCATCGACGATTTGCTGCAGTGCGATCGATTTCGACGGATCGGATCCAAGCGCGATTGTCCGATTGTTGAAGATCAGGCTGTCGGGCGGCACTTCCATCATCGTAGAGGCGATCTGTTTCATCTTCGCCTGCAGCTTCCCGACCGAGAGCATCAGCGCGGGACCGCCGACCGTAGTGCCGCGGCTCCCGAAGGTGCCGATCCCGTACTGCACGATCGCGGTGTCGCCATGTACGACATTGACGTCATCGATATCGATTCCGAACGCGTCGGCGACGAGCTGCGCGAACGTAGTTTCCTGGCCCTGGCCGTGGGGCGAAACGCCGGTCAGCACCGTGACTTTGCAATCTGGCTCGATCCTGACAGTCGAGCTTTCCCATCCTCCGCCCTTGAGCTTGGGCGGCAGCAGCGAGGACGGACCGATTCCGCAAATCTCGACGTACGAGGCGATTCCGATTCCGAGATACCGGCCATGCTTGCGCGCCTCGGCCTGCTCGGCGCGAACTTTTTTGTAATCGATGATATCGAGCGCCTTCGTGAGCGCGAGATCGTAGTCGCCCGAGTCATAGACCAGTCCGCCCGCGGTCGATGCGGGAAATGATTCCTTGGCGATGAAATTCTTGCGCCGCACCTCGGCCGGGTCGAGACCGAATTCGCCCGCGACCATGTCCATGATGCGCTCGGCGATGTACGCGGCCTCGGGACGTCCAGCGCCGCGATACGCGTCGGTGGCCATCTTGTTGGTGAAGACCATCTGTTGATCAAATGACAGCGCCGGGATTTTGTAGCACCCCGTCATCATCAAGCCTGAGAAACCCGGAATCGCGGGCGTCAGGAGTTGCAGGTACGCGCCCATATCACAGATGAATTTCGCTTTAACGGCGTTTACGGTGCCGTCTTTTTGCGCGGCCACTTCCAGGTACGCGATCTGATCGCGTCCGTGCGTGGTGCCCGAGAGATTCTCGCGGCGCCGCTCGATCCACTTGATCGGTTTGTTGAGCGACATCGCCAGGTAAGCGACCAGCGCTTCTTCCGCGTAAACGTTGAGCTTGGCGCCGAAGCCGCCGCCGACCTCAGGCGCGATCACGCGGATCTTGTTTTCGCCGAGCTTGAGCTGCTCGGCGAGTTGCGAGCGCAGCAGATGCGGAATCTGGGTCGAGGACCACACCGTCAACTGCTTGTATCCGGCCTCCCACTTGGCGACTGTTCCCCGCGGCTCCATCGGAACCGCCGCGAGGCGCTGATTGTAGATGCGGAACTTGATGATCTTGTCCGCGCGGCGCATCGCGTCGTCGACTGCCGGATTCGCCACGTTCGCGAGCGTAACCGAGTTGGAGCCAAATTCCTCGTGCAGGATCGGCGCCCCCGGATCAAGCGCCTTTTCCGGATCAATCACTGCGTCGAGCGGTTCGTAGTCGACCTCGATCAGATCGAGCGCATCCTGCGCGACGTAGGGCGACGGCGCCACGGCGACTGCAACTCCTTCGCCGATGAAGCGGACTTTTCCCTGCGCGAGGACAGGATGGAACGGCACGTGATCGGCCGGCGCGACGCACGGCACGCCGCCAATTTTGTCCTTCAGATCGACGCCGGAAATGACGCATACAACTCCTTTGAGCGCGCGTGCCTTTTCGAGGTTGATCGAATTGATTTTCGCGTGCGCGTACGGGCTTCTCAGGACTACAGCACTCAGCATTCCAGGAATCCGCACGTCATCGACGTAGGTTCCGGTGCCCGTTACCAGGCGCGGATCCTCGCGACGCTTGATTCGCTCGCCCACAAATTTCGGTATTACCGCCATCGGAGTCCTCGCCTACGCTGCCTGCTTTTCGCGCAGTTTTCGCGCCGCCGACTGGATCGCGTTCACGATATGCTGATAGCCAGTGCATCGGCACAGATTGCCCTCGAGGGCCTCGCGAATCTCGGCGTCGCTCGGGTTCGGGTTGCGACCCAGCAGGTCCGCCGCCGTCATGATCATCCCCGGTGTGCAATAGCCACATTGGAGGCCATGCTCCTCCCAGAAGCCCTCCTGGAGCGGATGCATCACGGCGCCATCGGCGAGGCCCTCGATCGTCGTGAGCGCGGCGCCCTCGGCCTGGAGTGCCAGAATCGTGCATGATTTCACGGCCCGGCCATCCAGGTGGATCGTGCACGCGCCGCAAAGCGACGTTTCGCAACCGACGTGAGTACCGGTAAGGCCTGCGGTTTCGCGGATGTAGTGGACCAGCAGCATGCGGGGATCGATATCGTCCTCACGCTGCTCTCCGTTGATGGTAAGGTTCAGGCGCATGTGTTGTCTCTCCGTTGGACGCAGACTTACCAAATCACCGCGAAAACGGCCAACGCGAACCGCACGCGACCGCAGGTAAATGCTTGCCAAAAGTGACGCGATGGTTACCTTTGAAGGTGGATGAACGCAAATCGATTCACCGAAAAGCTTCAGGAAGCGCTCGGACGAGCGCAGAACGCGGCCCTTGCAGCGCATAACCAGGCCGTCGATGTTGAGCATCTGCTGGCGGCGTTGCTCGAAGACAACGACGGTCTTGGCAGCTCGATCCTGAGCCTGGCCGGAGTCGATCGTGTCGCCGTTCAGAGCAAGCTTGCAGCCGAGCTCAAGAAGATTCCACAGGTCACCGGCGGCGGCTCCGATTCGGCGCAGGTCTATGCGACCCAGCGCCTGGGCCGCGTGCTATCGCGGGCGGAGCAGGAGGCGGGCAAGCTCAAGGACGACTACGTGTCCGTCGAGCATGTCCTGATCGCGATTCTCGACGAACCCGGCGCCGCGGCAAAGATACTGCGCGAAACGGGCCTGACGCATGACAAGCTGATGGCGACGCTCAAGCAGGTGCGCGGAAACCAGCGCGTCACTTCGGCGAATCCGGAGGCGACTTACCAGTCGCTCGAAAAATATGGCCGCGATCTGACCAAGCTTGCCTCGCAAGGCAAGGTTGATCCTGTCATCGGACGCGACGAAGAGATTCGGCGCGTGATCCAGGTGCTGTCGCGCAGGACCAAAAATAATCCCGTGCTGATCGGAGAACCCGGCGTTGGCAAGACCGCAATCGTCGAGGGGCTTGCGCAGCGTATTGTGCGCGGCGACGTTCCCGAGGGGCTGAAGAACCGCAAAGTCGTCGCGCTGGATATGGGCGCGCTAATCGCCGGGGCGAAGTTTCGCGGCGAATTCGAAGAGCGGCTCAAAGCGGTACTAAAGGAAGTGCAGGATGCGGCCGGCGAGGTGATCCTGTTTATCGACGAGCTGCATACCGTCGTCGGCGCAGGCGCCGCGGAAGGTGCGATGGACGCGTCGAATCTGCTGAAGCCGATGCTCGCGCGCGGAGAACTGCACTGCATCGGTGCGACCACGCTCAACGAGTATCGCAAATATATTGAGAAAGACGCGGCGCTCGAGCGGCGCTTTCAGCCGGTGATGGTCAATGAGCCGAGCGTCGAGGACACCATATCGATCCTGCGCGGATTAAAAGAACGCTACGAGGTCCATCACGGGATCCGGATCAAGGATTCGGCGCTGGTGACCGCAGCGATTTTGTCCAAGCGCTATATCACCGACCGTTTTCTGCCCGACAAGGCGATCGACCTGGTCGATGAAGCCGCGGCCAAGCTGCGCACTGAAAAAGAATCGATGCCGGTTGAGCTGGACGAAGTCAATCGCCGCGTGATGCAGCTCGAGATCGAGCGGCAGGCGCTCAAGCGCGAGACCGACGCGGCGTCGAAAGATCGTCTTGATCGGCTCGAGAAAGAACTCGCCGAAGCCAACGAGAAGCGCTCGGCGCTTCAGGCCCAATGGCAGAGCGAAAAAGGCGGCCTCGAAAATCTTTCGAAAATCAAAGCCGAGATCGAGCAGACCCGCCTCGCGATCGAAAAAGCCAAGCGCGAGTACGATCTCAACAAGGTCGCTGAGCTTCAATACGGCAAGCTCGCCGGGCTTGAAAAGGCGCTCGCCGCCGACGAAGGCAAGCTCGCCAAACAGCCCGGCGGCGCCGATCGGCTGATCAAAGAAGAAGTGGATGAAGACGATATCGCGGAAGTGGTTTCGCGATGGACCCACATCCCGGTCGCGCGCCTGCTGGAAGGCGAAATGCAGAAGCTGGTGCATCTCGAAGAGCATCTGCACAAGCGCGTCATCGGCCAGGACGAGGCGGTCTCCGCCGTCGCCGACGCGGTGGTTCGCGCACGTGCGGGACTCAAAGATCCCAATCGTCCGATCGGATCGTTTATCTTTCTCGGACCGACTGGAGTCGGCAAAACCGAACTGGCGCGCGCTCTGGCCGAATTTCTGTTCGATGACGAGTCCGCGATGATCCGGATCGACATGTCCGAATACATGGAGAAGCACACCGTCTCACGCCTGGTCGGCGCGCCTCCGGGGTACGTCGGCTACGATGAAGGCGGGCAGCTCACCGAAGCGGTGCGGCGCCGCCCGTATTCCGTAATCCTGTTCGACGAGATCGAGAAAGCCCACAGCGACGTATTCAACATCCTGCTCCAGCTTCTTGACGACGGACGCCTCACCGACGGTCACGGACGCACGGTCGATTTCCGCAACTGCGTCGTGATCATGACGTCGAATATCGCAAGTCAGCTCATCCTGGGATTCAAGGGCCAGGACTACGACAAGATGAAGGCCGAGTGCCTCGACGTGCTGCGTCAGAGTTTTCGGCCCGAGTTCTTAAACCGCGTGGACGAGATCGTGGTGTTCCATCCGCTCGCGCGCGACGAACTTCGCAAGATCGTTGAGGTCCAGCTAGGCCGGCTGCGCAAGCGGCTCGAGGATCGCAAGATTACGATCGAGCTGACCTCCAAGGCGCTCGACTACCTGGCCGAGCACGGCTACGACCCGTCGTATGGCGCTCGCCCGCTGAAGCGCCTCATCCAGAGCGAGCTCGAGACCGCGCTCGCGCGCAAGATCCTCACCAGCGAGATTCGCGACGGCTCGAAGGTTATCGTCGACGCGACCGGCCGCGGGCTGGGATTCAAGAGCGAACCGCTGCCGTCCGCCGCGGCCTGATCCGCAGTCCGCGGCCGGGCCACAGATTCATCGCAAATCCTAATGGAGCGGAGGCTCTTGCTTCCGCTCTTCTAATGTCTATACTTAAGACAGAATGATTGTGCAGACGCTGTGTTATTAGTATTTATAATATCAAATTGAAGTTGCGATCGTCCTTTTCGATTCACTCAAGCGGAAAAGTCCCGCAATTTCGGCCAGTTTTTAGAGGTTTGCCAAATGGCTAGCGGAATTATCGATCTGAGTCTCAGGCCCTCGACCCGTCTGACGCCAGCGCGCCTGTGGCTGCGTATCGCCGTGATTCTAGTCGCAATCGGCGCGATCCTGGCGCTCGCGTTCCTGCCCGACCCTGCCGGCGCCACCACGGCGCCGGTCGTCATCAAGATGGCGGATACTCCTGCGGTCTACGAACCAGCGCACGTGAGCGTAAAGGTTGGCGAGCCGGTCCAATGGATCAATACCGGGAAGTCGGTTCATTCGGTGACCCTGGTGCCCGACGACGCGCAGAACCCAAAGGACGCTTCCGAGCCCGCCGGCGCCAAGACCTTTGACTCAGGCTTCATGCCGCCGGGCGGAACTTTCAGCTACACATTCACCGTTCCGGGGACGTATCATTACTTTTGCGTTCCCCACGAAAAGGCGGGTATGGTCGGTGTTGTGACGGTGAAGAAGTAGAGAGTTCGAGCCTTGAAGAACCGGGGTGGGTTGATAAGTCCGCGGCGCGTGCATCAAGCGTTGTGCGCGTCGATCGTCTTCTGCGGAGTGCTGGCCCTTTCAGCGGGCGCGGCGTGGTCGTTTCCATGGAGTATCGATATGTATCGCGGCGATGCGGTGCAGCCACTGTCTCGTGCTCCGCGCGTGATGCCGGACGACACGATGCCTGTGGATCGCGGTGAGCCACCGATGACGCTTGAAGCGATGACGGTGAAGATGAAAAATCCGTACACCGCGACTCCGAAAGATCTCGCGCACGGCAAAGAATTGTTCATGAACAATTGCGCGCCATGCCACGGCGAGAACGCGACCGGCGACGGTCCGGTTGCGCATCTGCTGCATGATCCGCCCAAGAATCTGGTTTCCGGCACCAGCAAAGATCTTCCTGACGGATATATCTACGGAGTGATTCGCGACGGGATTTTGCTGATGCCCTCGTACGACGACGCGATGTCGGCGCACGAGCGGTGGGACGTTGTGATGTACGTGCGCTCGCTGCAGCAGGCTGGCAGCGCGGCGGCAAAGACCGCCTCAAAATAGCTATCGTCTCGTAGCTTGTCGGCCATTTCTGGGGACCCCGGCTCGCACTTCCGAGCAGATGCTCCTTGCGCTTGTTTGCGCATCACACAGCGGCTTTTACGCTAAACAATCGTTAACAATTTTTGGCGCGCACGATGCTTCCGCGCGTTGCTCTAAACCTGTTTAATTAGGTTTGTGTTGGGGTTTCGAGCGGGCACATATGCTCGGCTTGGAGGCGCGTTCGGAGATTGTCGATGCTGCGATGGGGAATCATGGCCGCGATTGTTGTTGCGGTACTCGCAACTCGCGCTGCGCGCGCGGCCCAGCAGCCGACCCTCGCGCCGTCGACCGAGATGGTGCTGACGGTCGATCAGCTCGTGCAGCTTGCCGAGCAGGCAAATCCCACCGTCAAGGCGGCGCGCGAAAGATGGTACTCAGCCGAGCATTCGATAAAGCAGGCCTACGCACCCAACGATCCGATCTTCACCTTTTACAACACTGACAGTCCGAAGAATCCGTTCAGCCGCCCCGGAGAGCAATCGTACAACCTCACCGAGTCGTTTCAATTCCCCGGCAAGGCGCTGTTGCAGACCGATCAGGCCAAGCGCAACGCGCAGATCGCGCGGCTTGCCTACGAGGCCTCGCTGCGCGACACGCGGGCCGCGGTCGAGACCGGCTACTATCAACTCGTGCTCGACTCCGCCCTGTCCAATGTCAACGCGGAGAATCTGGATAATCTCTCGCGCGTGCTGAAGGTGACGCAGATTGCGTACACCGCGAATCAGGCCACGCAAACCGATTTCATCAGTGCCGAATTCGATCTCGCCGCGGCGCGCCAGCAACAAGCGCAATATGAGACCTCGGTACTGAACGACGAGACGACGCTCAATCAACTGCTGAATCGCGCCCCCGGCAATCCGCTTTCGGTCGATCGCTCCCTTGTGCTTGCCCCGTTGAATGCGCGCGTCGATGCGCTGGTGGATCTCGCGTGGCAGGTGCGTCAGGAGATTCTCGAAACCGCGCTGACCGAGCGGAACACCGATACCGCGCTGTATCTGGCGAAAATGGAATACCTGCCCGACTTTACGGTTGGCTACCAGTTCGACAACTACTTGGTGCCCAACTTTGCGCCGCAAACCTCGGAAACCCAGGATCATTCGCTGATCGTCGGGTTCAACGTGCCTATATTTTTCTGGTGGCATCAGAAGGAGGATGTCGAGAAAGCGCGGCACGACCTTGCCGCCTCGCGCGACGATCTGGATTCGGTGCGCACCCAGACCGCGGCCGCGGTGACCTCGACCTTTCGCACCACCCAGCTCGCGTACCAGACGGCGCTTTTGTATCGGGACTCTCTGATGGGACTTGCGCGGCAGGACTTCAACGTCGCGCTCATCGCCTATCAATCGGGAAAGATTGATTTCACCACCCTGGCGAGCGCACTCGGCCGCGACTATACCGCGCGCATCAACTATTTGCAGGCTGCCAACCAGTTTCTGGCCGGCAAGGTCGCGCTCGAACAGACGATCGGGACGTCGTTACCCAAATGACCACGCGAAACATCTTTCAACTGACGATCGCCGGATGCGCGATACTCGCGATCGCGGGATGTCGCTCCGCGCTGAACAGCAGCGCCGCCCCCGGTCCTCAGGCCGAGGTCCCGGTTCTGATTCATCAGAGCGGCCAGCCTGAGATGATCGAACTCAAGCTGTCCACGGTGCCCGGCGCCACTTTCAGCGACGTGCACGAGGTCGAGCTGCCGGGAGTTCTCGAAACCACGGGGCAGGTGACCTTCGACGATCGCCGCGTCTCAACGATCGTCTCGCGCGTGCAGGGCCGGATCGAGCAGACGCGCGTGTCGCTGTGGGACAACGTGCGACGCGGTGAGCCGATCGTCTCACTCTACAGCCCCGACTTCATGACCGCCGAGGCCGAGTTGCTCCAAGCCAAGACCACCGCGAATCTGACCGGCGCTCCCGAAATGAGCGGTGGAGTGAACCTTGCCGAGTCTCTCGTATCGGCGGCCAAGCGCAAGCTCGAGCTACTCGGGATGGACGAGGCCGATATCGCGGCGATCAAGGCGCCGAACCCGGTGGTCTGGATGCGCGCGCCGATCTCGGGCACCGTCGTCGAGAACAAGGCGCTTCGCGGCGGCGCCGTGAATCCCGGCGATGAGCTGTACTCACTCGGAACCCTCGAGGACGTCTGGATAACCGGTGATATCTACGAAGACGACCTGTCTCGGGTCAACGTCGGGCAGCATCTCGATGCGGTAACGACTGCGTATCCGACTGAGGTTTTCCACGGCACCATCGCGCGCATCAGCCCGGGCGTCGATCCGAATACTCACACGATCCAGATTCGATGCGAGGTGCAAAATCCCGGATTGAAGCTCAAGCCGCAGATGCTGGCGCGGGTAAAGATCGTGACCCGGCCGGGACAGGCGCTGGTGGTCCCGCAGGACGCGCTGATCTTTGAGACCGACGGCTACTATGCGTATGTCGATGTCGGCAACGACCGCCTCGAACGGCGCAAGGTAGCGATCGCGTCGTGGGGAGAAAAAGGTTATGCCCGAGTGGTCTCCGGGCTCAAGCCGGGTGACCGCGTAGTCACGGGACAGACCATCCAGGTCGACGCGCTCTGGCATCAAGCGCACGGAGAAAGCTCCTAAGCCGCGCAATACGGATTCGATCGAATCATGATCCAATCGCTCATGGGGCTCGCGCTGCGCGAGCGGATTGTCGTCATAGGACTGGCTATCGTCCTGCTGCTGGCGGGCATTTTCTCATTTACTCAGATCGATATCGAAGCCTATCCCGATCCCGTGCAACCGATGGTCGAAATCCTGACTCTGCCCAACGGGCTCAGCGCGGAAGAGGTCGAGAAGCTGGTCACGGTTCCGACTGAATATGGACTAGGCGGGCTGCGTAATATGACTCGGATGGACTCGATATCTCTGTTTGGGCTGTCCGATATCCGATGCTACTTCAGTTGGGACAGCGACTACTACATGGATCGCATCGAGTCGATCAACCAACTCAGTTTTATCACTCTACCGCAGGGTATAACTCCGGGTATCTCGCCGGAAAATCCGATCGGAGAGATTTATCGCTACACGGTCCAAAGCCCGGACCATGACTTGATCAAGCAGAAGGAGATCGAAGACTGGGTTCTGGAAAAGCAGCTCAAATCGGTCGAGGGAGTGATCGACGTTTCGGGCTTTGGCGGCTTGACCAAGCAGTACCACGTCGACGTAGATCCACAGCGCCTCAATTATTACAACGTCCCGCTTTCGACCTTGATCAGCTCGATCCAGAACGCCAACGTCAACGCTGGCGGTAACTACCTGAACGTCGGTGAACAGGCTTTCGACGTTCGTGGGCTCGGTCTTATCACCACGCTCGACGATATCAGGAAGATCGTTCTCAGCTCGACCAAATCGACTCCGATCACGGTGGCCAACGTGGCCGACGTCTCAGTCGGGTACGCTCCGCGGCTGGGGATTGTCGGAATGAATAATCAGAACGAAGTGGTCGAGGGTATCGTTCTGATGCGCAAATTCGGCAACACGCTCACTACTCTTAAGGGCGTGGAGAAGAAAGTTCAGCAGCTAAACACTGAAGGGATGCTGCCCCCGGGTTACAAGGTAGTGCCGTATTACGACCGCACCGGCCTGGTCGAGACGACGTTGCATACGGTGATGGAAAACGTCGGGGTCGGGATCCTGCTGGTTTTCCTGGTACTGATTTTCTTCCTGGGTAATCTGCGCGCAGCGATTATCGCGGCGATCAATATTCCGCTCGCGCTGTTTGGCGCGTTCATCTTGATGCATCTGACTAACACGCCCGCGAACCTGATTTCGCTGGGCGCGATCGATTTCGGCATCATCATCGACTCGACCGTGATCGTAATCGAGAATATCTATCGCCATCTCTCGGCCGAAGAGCATCAGCACGAGAGCGTGCGTGCGCGAATTCAGCATGCGGCGCAGGAAGTCGGCGGCCCGATGCTGTTTTCGACCCTGATCTTTGTGATCGCCTTCCTGCCGCTGTTCACGATGCGCGGAGTCGAGGGCGCGATCTTTTCGCCAATGTCGCACACCTATGCCTACGCGCTCGGCGTCGCGATTCTGCTCGCGGTCACGCTGTCGCCGGTGCTGAGCTCGTTCTTTTTCGCGCGCGGAATTAAGGAAGCGCACAATCCGGTGTGGGAGGCGTTCCGGCATTTCTACCACGGGTTGTTTGTCCGGGTCCTGTCGTGGCCGCGTGTTTCGCTGGGCGTAATTATAGTAATTATCGTGGCTGGGTTCTCGCTGTTCCCGCGCCTGGGCGGCGAGTTTCTGCCCAAGCTCGAAGAGGGCAATATCTGGGCGCACGCGATGATGCCGCTGACGATTTCGCTCGATCATGGCGCCGCAATGACCAACCGGATGCGCCGGATCTTCCTGTCCTATCCGGAAGTGACCAACGTGGTCTCGCAGCTCGGGCGTCCGGATGACGGCACCGAGACCACCGGCTTCTTCAGTATCGAATTCTCCGTCGATCTCAGGCCGCAGGAACAGTGGCCCGCCGGAATGACCAAGGACAAGCTGGTCGCCGCGATGGATGACCATCTGCGCAAGCAGTTTCCCGGGGTCGGATTTTCCTACAGCCAGAATATTGAGGACAACGTCGACGAGGCGCTGTCGGGCGTAAAGGCCGGCTCCAACGCGGTCAAAGTGTTCGGTTACGATCTTGATACCGATGAATCACTCGCCAACCGGATCGCCGATATCTTGCGGAGCATTCGCGGAATCACCGACGTATTCGTGCTGCGTTCACTCGGCCAACCCAATTTGGTGATCTCACCCAATCGCGCCGAGTGCGCCCGATATGGACTGAATTCCGGCGACGTCGCCGCAGTGGTGCAGGCAGCGATCGGAGGGCAGGCCGTCACCCAGGTGCTCGAAGGCGACCGCCGTTTCGACCTGGTCGTGCGATGGAAGCCGCAGTATCGCCAGAGTCTCGACGCGATCAAGCAGATTCGTATCAACGTTCCCAGCGGCGGACAGGTTCCGCTGGCGCAGGTCGCCGATGTCCAGAGCGCGCAGGGCGCGTCGTTCATCTATCGCGAGGCGCTCGAGCGCTACGTGCCGTTGCGCTTTTCAGTGAACGGACGCGATCTGGCCTCGGCGATAAGCGAGGCTCAGGCGGCGATAAAAAAACAGGTGAAGATGCCGGAGGGAGTGCATCTCGAGTGGGCCGGCGAATATGGCGAACTCGAGGCGGCGAACCGGCGCCTGATGATCGTCGTGCCGTTCGCGCTGCTGCTGATCGCGGGTGTGCTCTACGGCGCGACGACCTCGCTCATCGACACCTTCATTATCATGGCGCAGCTACCAGTCGCGTGCCTGGGCGGTATCGTCGCGTTGTATATAACAGGCACGCCTTTCAGCATCTCCGCCGCGGTCGGTTTCATTTCGATTTTCGGAATCGCCGTGATGGACGGAATTCTCCTGAGCTTCTATATCCGCCAGCTTTGGGACGAGGGTCATCCGTTTCTCGAATCGATCATCATGGGCTCGGACCGGCGCTTCCGCGCGATCATCATGACCGCGATGGTCGATTGCGTGGGGCTTCTGCCCGCCGCACTTTCGACCAAGATTGGCGCGCAGACGCAGAAGCCGCTCGCGATCGTCGTGATCGGCGGCGCGATCGCGATCATGGTGATCACCCGGCTCTTGCAGCCGATCCTGATCTATCTATGCCATCGCCGGCTGCGTCTTGCCGACGCTGCCAGTCCCCGTCCCGCCAACGTATAAGCGCTCGCAGCGGCGGCGCACGTCGTGGTAAACCCGCGATGGAGGCGACAGGCGATGGATACATTGGCAAGCGGCTTCGGACTGCTCGAGGCTCCGCGCGCTGACGCGCAGGGGCGGCTCTACTTCAGCGATGTTCCCAACGGCGGCGTCTATCGGCGAAATCCCGACGGCAAGATCGACACCGTGATTCCCAAACGCCGCGGCGTCGGCGGAATGATGTTCAACGCGGGCGGTGGACTGGTCACCACCGGACGCGGATTGATTTTGTTCGACGAGACCACCGGCAAGAGCCGTGATCTGTTCGCCGAGTGGGACGGCAAACCCCTGATGGGCCTGAACGATCTGACCACCGACGATCAGGGCAGCGTCTATACCGGCTCGCTCAGCTTCGACCCGCTCAGCAACAACACGCCCAAGCCGGGCAGCCTGTTCCGCGTCGATGCGCCCGGTCGCGCGACCAAGCTGTGGGACGGAATCCAGGTGACCAACGGCCTCGGGCTGAGCCCCGACCGCAAGCTGCTCTATCATTCCGATTCGCCCACGCAGGCAGTTTGGGTTTATGACGTGGCGGCGGACCGCAGCGTCAAGGACCGGAGGATTTTCGCAAAGCTTCCGGCTGGAATGCCGGACGGACTTGCCGTCGATGCGGAAGGTGGCGTATGGGTCGCGGCGGTGCGCTCTGGCGAAGTGGTGCATATCGGTGCGGATGCGACCGTCAAAAAGCGGATAAAGTTTCCCGCCACGATGGTGACGAGCCTGACCTTCGGCGGACGCGACCTGATGGATCTCTATGTCGTCACAGCCGACAACACTGAACATCCCGATCGCAAGGGGACAATCTTTAAGTTGCGCGCAGAAGTAGCCGGTCTGCCGGTGCCTCTGGCGAAGTTCTGATTATTTCGAGCCTGTGCCTGCTTCCTCCTCCATGTCAGGCAACGGAGGAGGAAGCAGGCGACTGATTACCAGTGGGGAGTCGCGCGAGCCGGCCAGGACTGCGCTGGCCGCGACCGTTAGCGCGAATGCGCCGACTCTCAGCACAGCGGCCGAGGGTGCGGAGGGCAGATGCTCTCCAAACGCGATGATGCCGCCCAGGATCGGCACCACGTTCGAGAGTGCTGACGACAGCGGCACCGCGATAATTCCCCTCGAGTCATGAAATGAGTTCTGCAGCAGAATGGTTCCGGCGATATTCGCGATCACCAGCAGATACACGTACGGATTCGCGCCGATTCTGAGCACAAGCGCGGCGTCGGGCCGCGCGATAAAGTCGGTCGTCATTCCCTTGGTGTAAAGACTCGCCAGACCGAACGCGACGCCTGACAAAATCGCTGCCGCCGCTCCCGTCTCACGCAGCCGCACGGTCGCCATCGGCGCCAGCGCCAGCGCGATCAACACCGCCGACAAAACCGTGAGCGCCTGCACGTCGAGCGTGCCTTCGGTGTCCGCGCTCGACAGCGACGCCGCCAGCATCGCCATCCCGAGCACGGTCGCGCCGATTCCGATCCATTCGCGCAAGTCAGCGCGCTCCTTCAGAGTCGCAACCGCGATCACCACGAACATCGCGGTGCCGCCCTGCATCATCACCGCGACCATCGAGACTTGCGCCTGCGAAAGGGCGACCACGTAAATCGCGAAGCCGACGGTTTGAACGCCAAGTCCGCCGAGCCACATGGGGTCGGCCAGCCACGCGCCCAGCGCGTGCAGCATCTTTTTTCCTGAAGCTACCGGAAGATGCCCGGAACGGCTCTTCATCATCACCAGGCCGCCGCCCATGAACATCGAGGCGACCGCGGCCAGAAGAAGATAGATCAGCATCTCGCGCGACTACTGGCCGGCCTTGATCTCGTGCATCACACCACCGCGCGTTACCATCAGCTTGCGTCCACCCCAGAGCACTTTATTGCTGGCGAAGCTCGCAAACCAGATTGCGGTCAGGATGAGATCCTTGATCGGAACCAGCCACAGGTCGCGCATGAGCTCGGGCAACTTGAGTACGCGCCGCAGCATGAACGCCGACATCGCGATTCGCGCGGCGATAACCGCCACCAGCGCCACTATCGACGCGAGGCTCGCCTTCGAGACCAGTACCAGGACCAGCGCCCAGAACGGTCCGTGCGCCACGATCGTCGCCATGCTGACCGGACGCACCATCCGATAGGTTCGCGCCCACCTGAGCTGATGATTCCAGAAGTGGCTGAATTGATCTTCTTCGGCGGTAATCGTGACCAGCGCCGACGACAACTTGACCTTCCATCCGTGGTCCGCGGCCATCCGGCCGAGATAGAAATCGTCGGCGAGGTTGTCCTTCACCGCGCGAAAGCCGCCAATCGATTCGAGCGCGGCGCGCTTCATCGCGATCGTCGCGCCCAGCGCATGGCGCATCGGCTCGATCATCTCGGACAGCATCACCTGCGGCGCGAAGTCGGTGTTGATGAAGAGCGCTTCCATGCGCGAGGTGATCGAGTTATTCGGATGCGCCCGGTAGGCGCAGGTGACGACGCCAACCTTTTCGTCGGAGAGCAGTTCGCTGACGACGCGCTGCAGGTAGTCGCGCTCGACATAGATGTCGGCGTCGCTGATGACGAAGATCTCGGCTTTCTCCGCGCGCTCTTCCATCTTGATCGCCTTTGCGATCTTCAGGTTCACGCAATCCGGCTCTTCGCCGACCACCAGGGTCAGGTTGGCGAACTGGTAGCGGGCGCGCAGCGCGGCCGGAATCGGTGCGGCGGGATCTTCGTACGAGGAGACCGCGAAGAAATAGTCGATGCGCGAATAGGTGGCTTCGAGGATGCTCACGATATTGTCGGCAAGCGCGCGATTAAGGCCGTGCAGCGGTTTCAGCACCGCGACGCGCGGTGCAATCTTCGGAAGCGGGCCCGGAGGTTTTGCCGCGCGGCTCGCGAACCGCGCCGCCGCCACCGTCGCCGCAACGTAGTAGAGGATCGATACGATTACGCAAGCCAGCGCGAAAGTGCGCAGAATGATCATTGGAGCGAAGTCAATGCTATACGGACGCGCCCGGACCGCAGCCGGACGCGGGCGCGGCCGCGTTCAGGCCGCAGCCTCCTGTTTCATTTGATTGCGGCGCGCACGCATCGTGGACAGGAACTGCATCCCTTCTTTCAGCAGGCGCCTGGTCTCCTCCGCCGACCCCATCATCTTGCGCACGGATTTGAAGATGTAGCGGGGGCGGAAATAAAAGCTGCGGTAGAACGCCTCGACCGATCCGTAAATCTCGTCGTTGGTCAGGCCCGGATAAGTAATGGTGCATTTCTGGTAACCGTCGCCATCGAGCAGCGGATCGACGGCCAGGAATCCATTGGCGGTCACGTACTCGAACAGCTCGGTGCCGGGGTATGGCGAGGCAAGCGAAACCTGGATCGTTTCGCAATCCATCTCGCGCGCGAACCTCATCGATTCCTGGATCGTGTCCTTGGTCTCGCCGGGCAGGCCCAGGATAAAGGTGCCGTGGATCAATATGCCGATTTCATGACAATCGCGGGTGAAGCGGCGCGCGCGGTCGAGGCCGACACCCTTCTTGATGTTCTTCAGGATCTGCGCGTTGCCGGATTCGTAGCCGACCACGAACAGGCGCAGGCCGCCGTCCTTCATGATCTTCAGGGTTTCGTAATCGACGTTGGCGCGCGAGTTGGTGGACCAGGTGATCCCGAGCGGCTTCAGCAGTTGCGCGATCTTGCGTGCGCGCGCGGGGTCGGCGGTGAAAGTGTCATCATCGAAGAACAGTTCCTTCATCTTGGGGAACTTGGCCTTCATCGCCGAGACTTCCTCGAACACGTTCTCGGGGCTGCGTACGCGATAGCGATGGCCCTGCGTCACCTGCGGCCACAGGCAAAAGGTGCACTTAGCCGGACATCCGCGCCCGGTGTACATCGAGACGTAAGGATACTGACAGTAGGGACTGTTGTACTTCAGGTAGTCGAGGTTCTTTTCATAAACCTCGGTCACGAACGGCAGCCGATCGAGCTCTTCGTCAGTCATCGCCGCACGGTCGGGATTGTGGCTGATCACGCCGTTTTGCTTGTAGCTGATTCCGTTGATCTTCGACCAATCCATCCCCTGCGCAACTTCGACCATCGAATGGTCGAACTCTTTGCGGCCTGCGATATCGATGGCCGGCGAGAGCTTCAGCACCTCGTCAGGACGGGCGGTAGGATGGCCTCCGACGAATGCGATGATCGTGTTTGGATTAGCGGCCTTTATAGCTTCGGCAGTCCGCGCGTCCATCCGGAGCGATGGCGTCGAGGTGTGGAGCACGACCAGATCGTAACCTTTTGCCTCCTCGATCGTCTTCTCCACCGTATAGCCATGCGGTGGTGCGTCGAGCAGGCGCGCCCCCGGAATCATTCCGGCCGGGTAGGCGAGCCAGGTAGGGTACCAAAAGGACCAGACCTCGCGCGTGGCCTGATATCGCGAGCCTGCGCCGCCATCGAAGTCGTCATACGAGGGCGGGTTCAGGAAAAGCGTCTTCATAACGTCCATATTTGAGCAACTCCCCAGCCTGTCCGCTTGGTTAGTCGCTCAGTATATGGGCGCGAGCCTCGATGCGCAAGAATCAGTCCGAAATTGTGGCAATTTCAACAGGTAAGCTCATTCCTCAGCAATCGGGGCGACGGGAGCGGGGGTGGTTACGAATGCGATGGCGCCGGTCAGGCCGCCGATCATCGTTGCGGCGAACCATAGCAGGCCGAGCGCGATTGCGTCGTCGTGGCGCACGCCAGCCATCCCGAACAGCATCAGGTAGGCGGTCTCGCGGATGCCGAGGCCGTTGAGCGTGAGCGGCAGGCTTGCGAATACGTTCGCGATCGGCACGCAGAGAAGAAAAATCGCGACCGGCGTCGTAAGCCCGAGCCCGCGCGCGAGCATCCACTGGCAGATCGCGAGCGAGATCTGCAGGATCAGCGAAAGCACGGCCGCCGGGAGCATCGTCTGCGGACGATGCAGATACGGCATCACGATATTTCCGGCGCGGCGGATCGGCCGCGGCATCAGATGCACGATCCGCGCGAGTAACGGCGCGGCGAGGAATCCCGCGAGCGCGATCACGCCGACAACGATCGTCGGGCGCAGCACTTCCGCCGACAGCGCGCTGTGTTCGAGCATCGCCATCGCGGCCGCGAGCCAGAACAGTGCGAGCAATCCGATCCCGCGATCGGCGACGACCGAGGCCACCGCCTCGCCCATCCTGCCGCTGTCGCGTCCGAGGTAGATCGCGCGCGCGGCGTCACCGCCGACGAGCCCCGGCACGAACAGATTCGTGAACATCCCGATAAAGTAGAACCGCAGGTACTGCGCGAAGCGCTCATGCACGTGCAGCACCGCGCCGAGCAGTTGCCATCGCCACGCCGACATCACCTGTCCCGCGACGTACAGCGCGATCGCGCCGGCGAACCATCCGAGATTTTCGCGCGGCAGGATTCGCAGGACCGGGCGCGCGTCGTAATGCCACAGCAGGAAAGCGATCACGACCAGGCCCAGCCCGGCGCGCATCGCGAACGCGCGATACGGATGCGCCCGCTTGGGCGCGGTTACGGCAGCGTCGGGCGGTGCTGCGTCAGCGGTGCGATGCGGGTTCATTCGATTTCAAAATCGCGCGCTTGTGAAATTCGGCTCCAATCAGGGTGTAATTGCCGAGTCGTCCGCGAAGCCGCTCGAAGTCGGGCGCGTCGAGCACGAGCACCTTTGCGCCGGGCGCGTCCCACAAGCGCATCAAGTCGGCGTCGGACTTGAAAAAGTAATCCTTCTCGTCCGGCGCGAGCGCCGCCCCGAAGCCAAGCTCGGTTTTGGTTCCGACCAGTATCACGCGCCGCCTGGTATAAAACGCCAGCGACTGGACATAGCGATGGTAGCAAATCAGCTCCGCGTCGGGCGCGCGCGCGGCGACCTCTCGCCCAAGGACTGCATACGATCGCAGCGGCTCGGCCTCGATCCGCGCCCAGGTTCCCGCGACGAGCGCGAGCGCCGTCGTGATCACGATCGCACTGAGTCCCACGGCGTTGCGTCGCATGAAAAATGCCGCGGCGGCAACCGCTCCGCCGGCGACGAGAATCGCGCCAATCGCATAGAGCGCCGGCTGAACGTAGATCGGATAAGGCGTGCGGAAAATGGGCGCGAGGACGGCGGCGGCGATCACGCACGCTCCCAGTATCCCGAGCATCGGACCGCTCTCGACGAGTATCCGCGAATCGGGTGGACGCAACGCGCGCCGCGTGGAGTCCGAGCGCTCGGGCCATGCGCAGGAGATCAGTCCATCGGCGATCAGGATTGCCAGCATCGGCACCGCGGGCAGGATGTATGGAATGAGCTTGGCGCTCGCGCACGAGAACGCGCCGACGATCACGATCGCGCAGACGACGCAGAAGCGCCGAGCCGGATTTGGCGGTATCGCGCGCCAGACCAGGAACGGCACCAGCATCGACCATGGCAACAGCCCGACCGCGAGCGCGGGCGCATAGAACCAGAACGGTTCGCCGTGGCTGTAGCTCGATTGAAAGATGCGCCGCAGATGCTCTCCGACGAAATAGAAATCGAAGTAGCCGGGGACCTTGACGATTATCGCGATAAACCAGGGCGCGGCGATTACCGCGATCAGAATCGCGCCCCAGATCGCGTGAAAGCGACGGAGCGCGCCGTGCCAGTCGCCTTGCCATGCGAGAAACGCGAGCATCGCGAGGACAGGCAGCGCAACCGCGACGGGTCCCTTGGTGAGCACGCCGAGCGCCATCGCGAGCGACGCGATCCACCACCATTTTCCGAAGCCGCCGCGGGCCTCGCGCCAATGCAGGTACATCGCGAAGTTCGCGATCGTGACGAGCACCGCCAGGATCATGTCGGTCAGGAGGACTTGCGCCATCACGGCATATAGCGGCGTCGTCGCGAGGATTGCGCCCGAAAGGATCGCGTGGCGCCGGCCGAACGTGCGCAGCGCAAAATACGCGGTGGCGGCGACGCCGAGGACTGCGAACGTCGCGGGAAAAAATCGCGCGGCGAATTCGGTCGTGCCGAAAACGTGATACGAGAGCGCCGTCAGCCAGTAGAGCAGGGGCGGCTTCTCAACGTAGATGACGTAGTTGAGATGCGGCACCAGATAGCCGCCGCTAGTGATCATTTCGCGCGCGATCTCGGCGTAGCGCGCTTCGTCCGGCTCCCACAGCCCGTAGCGCCAAAGATTGAAGAAGCAGACGATAGCGGCGAGCGCGGTCGGCGCGGCTATCGCGATCGCGTTGTCCCGGCGCTCGTGCGTGAGGCCGTCGGAACGCGGCTCTGCGATCGATTCGAGAGTTTCAGACACGGGGTGAGAGTCTAACTGGCAGAAGCCTCGCGAGCGATGCTATCGCGGCGCGGAGAATTCCGCCCAAGGATTCGCCCGTCCGCACAAGAGCGGTTGCTCAACCAACAAAAAACGGTGGGTTCGTTTGGTAAATTTTGATGTCGCGGCAGGTGGTGCCGACGAAAATTTAGCTTGAAATCATTGGAGTTTTTGCCGATGGATCGTGGCTTCGTTTGAGATTTCCGTCAAATTACGTCCTGTGTTTCGCCACTCGATCGCCATTCGGTCACGGTCCGCTCCCCGCCCGCTCTCGCCCCTCCGTCCACTAGTAATCATATGCAATAATCATTTAGTTTACAAGGTGCACAGTTCCTCTCGACCGGTGAGCGGCTCGACTGAATGAAGTGACACAGGCTTCAGCCTTTGATGTCTGCCTTTCGGGTCCTTCCGGGCCGCGACCGCAGGGTGCCGTAGAAATTTCGGCCGCTCCAATTGACGCGCACGGGAAAGCCCTCGAACACGGCCGGAATGTCTCTTTCCAAGGTACTTTCAAAAATGCCACGACCGGAAATTCCAAGAGACAGTCCCACATCCAGTTCCGGAGGCGGGGTTATAAAGTTGACACTGACGCTCATGAAAACCCATCCTTGCTTCGCGAATAGGCTCCGCAGTCCTGGCGTCGCGACAAAATCGGTGAGCGCCTTTAGTGCCAACGAGATGTCTTGGTCTTTCGTTGGGCTCTCGGGTTTATCGCCACCCCCGAAAGCTACCTCAAATCCCTCGAAATTCTTGGGTAGCCAGCTCTTGGCAAGCTCAATAAAATGCCTGCCGGTACTATCCGAACCTGGCGGAACAGCGACCAGGAATTTGAAATGCGGGGGAGAAACTTCTCTATCATAGACTACGCCAAGGCTCACCACAGCGCCGCTTGCAATTAGTTTCCTTAATGGGGGCTGATTCGAGAAGTCATACAGGGAGCTCGCCACTTCTGAGAAGGTGGCGGTTTCCGCTGCGAACGCCGACATCCCTGTGGCAGCTTGGAACGATGCCATCAGTACGACGACCGCCAAAGAAGCACTGATGCGTACGAATCCCAGCCTCATTGCTGGATTCCCGACTCCCATCTCTGCCGTCGGCTAATTACCATAAGCGCCGCCGCTCGTGGTCAAATCGATGACGTCTGTTACACTGAATTCGACAGGAACGCCTTCAAACGAGGTGGGCAACAGGTCTTCGGCCATGGTTTTGTCGTCCACACCTTCGTAGGTGCTGTCGTTGGCCGTTACGTCAAGCGACGCCGGATTGGTGGAAAAGTCGATAGCGACGCCATCAATCACGCCATCATCCATCAAAACGGGAATCCAGCCACCACTCAGGAAATCATTCCGCGCCAACATTGCAGTCAGGATGTCGGGGTCCGGCACTGTGCCGTCCTCACTTTCGGTCGTTCCGTCGTCGAGCGCCACATCGATCTGATTCGTCGCCGTGCATCCGCCGCCGCCCGGAACCACGACGAGGCTCGCGGACGAGCCCGCAGCCATCTGCAGGTAATTCAGCACGGCGCCGATCGGCGCAACATAAGTGACGTTGGAGGTCCCGCCGACGTCGATTCCTATCGGCTGCGGGCACAGGCCTTCCGTAAAGACTAGCGCGCCCGAGTCGCCCGGATGGTCAAATCCGGCTGGCGTCACGACGACATGCGGCCCGAACTTGACCTCGGTATAGCCACAGCTTGCCTTATCCCCCACAATTTTGCCATCGACGACAGTCGACTTGGTGTAGGTATGAGAACAGATACTGTAGTGGACCGTCTTCAAAATTTCTTTGTATTGCCCATGTGTAAGGCCGGTCCACGCGCCCACCTTCTGAACCTTCGTCTTTCTTTTAAGTGACGAGATCGGCGTGCCGCTGAATACGCCAAAGCCTTCTATGGAGCTGCTGACCTGCCCGGGAAGGACCTTCGCAAGAGCGGCGTCGTAAGTGTTCAAAACCCCGCTGCTGAAGTTGATGGGAATAACCGTGCTTAGCGATGCTACTTGATAAGCCGTGATCTGAGCAGCAGTGGGTGGACACGTTGGAGTAGGATAAGCGGAAGGAAGGGGGTTAATAGACGCCGCGATCCCGAAATTAGGCTGGATGATCGGTTCAGGAAGAACCCGTAGAGAGATAGCCGGTGGGCGCCAATGCTAATACGTGCGCCGCGCCTAATATATATAGGCTCGTCCCGTCAGTCACCAACCCGCCGAGGGTGCCATCCTCGAACAGGCAAACCCCTGTGTTTTGAGCGATGTTAACGAGACTATTTGCTCCGTCAACTCCCAGCGGGATAGGGCGCGAGTAAAGCTGCTGATTACCCACGCCCGCGCCGTACGCAATCGAAGCGCCCGCGACTGCCAGAACCATTGCGAGGAGATATGATATCTTCCAAGTCATCGTGGCCCCCTTGAACGTCGCCGCGTTGAACCCTCAGCGCGGTCTTCCCTAATGGATCCACTGCTCTTGTGAACCCCAAGGGCGTAACCGTACCCCCCCCCAGACGATATTGTCAACAGAAAGTGAGCGCCGCTTTGCGGCTGGTTATCGTCGGGTCGCGCGATTGCGAACCGCGATGCTCATGCATGGAGATAGGTCGAAGACGACCGTGGAATGTGCGCGGCGCGATGATGCCGCCGCTGCACTCCTTTAATCCTCGATGGCAGACAACAATGGGCAGCGTCAGCAATCAATATCCTGCGGCCATGCCGCCTTTTCGAGGATCGCCTGCGCCTCGGAGGCTGCCGGGCGCGATCGTAATTGCGCCTACCGCGCCGAGCATCGGAACTACGCGGATTTTGTAGCCCATCTGCTCGAGGGCGGCGCGAGTCTCGGCTGGCATCTTTTCTTCTATGATCACCGTGGACGGTTCGGCCTGTTCGTGGATGCGCGCTTCTTCGACCGCGGCGCGGGGGCCCAAGTGGAAATCGATCACGTCCAGCAGGATTTGCAGCACGCCGGTGATTATCGTTGGTCCGCCGGAGCCGCCGACCGCGAGGATCGGCTTGCCGTTTTTCACGACGATCGTCGGCGTCATCGAGGAGAGCGGCCGCTTGCCCGGCGCGATCTCGTTGGCCACGACGCCCTCGAGCCGGTATGCGTTGGGCACGTTGGGCGCGACCGCGAAGTCGTCCATCTCATCGTTGAGGATGACGCCGCTCTTCGGCTCCATCAGCTTCGATCCGAAAACCGTGTTGATCGTCGTCGTCAGCACGACCACGTTGCCCGCACTGTCGACCACCGCGAGGTTCGCCGTGCCATGATCGTGGGCCGCCGTGGGCGTGGGCTCGGGAGCGCCGTGATGCAACGCGCGGTCGCGCGCCTGATCGATATGCTGGGGCGAGAGGAGAGTCGCGATCGGAACCTTGACGAACGCCGGATCGCTGTATTGTTCGCGATCGATAAATCCCTGGCGCATCACTTCGATGAGCCGCGCCAGATACGGCGGCGAGTTGACGCCGAGGCCGCCCAGATGCCCCGGCTCGAGCATCCCGAGCATCTCGAGCACCACGCCGCCCGACGACGGCGGCGGCATCACGTAAACCTCGTCGCCCTGGTAGGCGCGATGCAGAGGCTCGCGCCAGACCGGCTTATAGGCGGCGAGATCGTCGGTCGAAATGATTCCGCCGTGTGCGTCGATAAAGCTGGCCAGCTCGGCCGCGAAAGCGCCGTGGTAAAACTTGTCGGCGGGTTTGTCGCCGAGGGCTACGATCGTGTCGGCAAGTTTCTTCTCAAAAATCAGGTCGCCGGCTTTCGGCGCGGTGCCGTCAGCTTTGAGAAATACCGAAGCGAGACCGGGAGCCTGCGCGAGCTGCGGCGCCATCCGCGCGATCTCTCCTGCCAGATGCGGTCCGAGCGAAAAGCCGTCGCGCGCGAGGGTTACGGCGGGCGCGGCGACTTGCTGGAATTTCATCGTGCCGAACCGGGTCAGCGCGGCGTCGAGTCCGGCGATCTCGCCGGGCACCGCGATCGCGAGCGCTCCGTTGCGGGCGAGCTCCTCGTCAGGTTTGCCGTCGCGCAGGTACATCGTCGAGGTGGCCTTGAGCGGCGCGGTCTCGCGATAGTCAAGCGCGTAGAATTTTCCGGTGCTGGCCATATAGATCAACATGAAGCCGCCGCCGCCGATCCCGCATGAGGCTGAGTGCGTCACTCCGGTAGCGAGCGAGGCCGCTGCCGCCGCGTCGATCGCATTGCCACCCTGCTTGAGAATCTCTACTCCGGCGGCCGCAGCCTCGGGAGTCTCGGCCACGACCATCGCGTGCGCGCCCCTGACCGAAGTGTCGGTCGGAGAATCGGCGGCGACCGCGGTCGATACAAAAACGATCAACGACAAGAAAAACGCGATAGCGGCGCGGCGAGCTCGTGCCGAACAGGGAGATTGAGCGCGAAAAAGCATCACCGGTCTTTACTAACAGCCGCCGTCAGGAGAGGAAAGAACGTGGCGCGGTTAGATTTCGTGCCGCGATAGTGCTTTGATCGCAGAACTACCGCGCTGGAGGCCCACGATGGAATTCGCAGACATCATTTACGAAAAATCGGATCGAATCGCGACGGTCACCTTCAATCGTCCCGCCAAGCTCAACTCATGGACCCCGAAGATGGGGGTCGAGACGCGCAGCGCCCTGATGGACGCCGAACGCGACCCGAACGTCGGCGCGATAATCATGACCGGCGCGGGACGCGCGTATTGCTCGGGCGCGGACATGGGCGCGCTGTCGGAAATATCCCAGGGGCGAGCGTCGGCAACCGGCGGAAACGCCGCGGCTGCGCAGGACGATTGGCTTGCTCAGCAGCGCGTCGACTACCGCAATCAGTATTCGTACTTGCTGGCGCTGAAGAAGCCGGTTATCGGCGCGATCAACGGCGCGTGCGTGGGGCTCGGCTTCACGACCTGTCTCTACCAGGACATCAGGATTGCGTCCGACACGGCGCGGATGGGATTGATCTTCGTGCAGCGCGGTCTTGCGATCGAGCACGGATCCTCGTGGATGCTGCCGCGGATCGTGGGACTCGCGCGCGCGGTCGAGATGGCGGTGACGGGGCGCCTGGTTGACGCGCAAGAGGCGCTCGCGATGGGTCTGGTAAATCGTGTGGTTCCCGCGGACAAGCTGATGGAAACCGCGCGCGAGGTCGCGGGGCATATCGCGAACAAGTGCTCGCCGCTCGGCGTCTCGCACGCCAAGAAGCTGGTGTACAAGCATCTGTTCACCGACCTTGCTACCGCGATTCGCGACGACGACGAGTCGATGACCGCGATGACGCAATCCGACGATTTCAAGGAAGGCGTGAAGGCGTTTATGGAAAAGCGGCCGGCGAAGTATCAGGGCAAATAAGGTACGGCAAAAGGGCGCGTGCCGGCGCGCCCTATTCTCTATTTCGCGATCCCTACTTGTCGAGCGGATGCTTGAATTTGCGGTCGGGGTGACGAATCGTCATGACCGGGACCGCCGACTTCTGGACCACACGCTCCGCGACACTGCCCATCAGGACGTGAGCGAGGCCGGTGCGGCCGTGGGTCCCGAGCACGATCAGGTCGGCATTCTCGGTCTGCGACGCGCGCAGGATTTCCAGGAACGGAGATCCTACCTTCAGCAGACTCTTGGCCTTGATCCCGTCGTCGCGCAGGCGTTGCACGATTTTGTCGAGCTCGCGCTGCGCGATGAGCCGCTGCTCCTCGGCGATCCTGCTCATGGCGCCCACGTCCATGGCCGGTCCCAGGTCGGGCGAAACCATCACCGGTGCGAGCGGCTGATCGACGTGCAGCACGACGATCTCGGCTCCGAACTTGCGCGCGATATCCTCGGCGTAGCTGAAGGCGAGCGAGGAATCTTCAGAAAAATCGGTTGCAGCAAGGACTTTCGAGATCGTGGGCACGACCGGGACGATAGCCCGCCGTATCGCGGCTGGCAAGCGCGCGCGAGTGAGCGCACACCGCTATGAGTGACTCATTCCAAGGCGTGCCTTCGCGGCTGGCGAGATTCCTCGCGATGTCTACCGCGCGCGACAATCTGCACGACACGCAGCGGGCGGTGGAGTCGCGCTCGGAATGACAACCCGCGCGGGGTTTGTGTCATTCCGAGCGCATGCGGGCAACGCCTGTCGCGTCGTGCGCATCAGGCCGCACGGCACTCGTCGCGAGGAATCTCGCCCTCGGCATTTGCACGTTTTCCCGAAGGGTGGCGCAATTGTTTCGAGATAGGGGCGACGGCCATCGCTCTTGCGTCTCGACCGCGGAGGCGTCGTGGCATTAGAATGAACGCGTGGCGGCACGTACTCCTAAATCCAAACCCACGCCGAGCGATCTTATCTTCGGCGATTTCGAGCGCGCGGTTGACGCGTTCTTCGATGAGATGCTGGTCGATCGATGGAAGTGCGGGACCGCGTCCGGATTCGAGAGCGCCGTGCTTTCCGATCTTCCCGACCGCTACGAGATCCGCCTCGCGTCGCGCGGAGTCGATCCGAAATCGATCGAGGTCGAGAGCCGGGGCCAGCGCCTGACCGTGCGCGCGGGCGCGGCGGAATTCGGACGCCTCGAGAGTATCTTCACTTTGGCGGAGACGGTGGAGTCCGATTCGGCCTCGGCCACCTGGTCGCGCGGCGTTTTGACGGTCGTCGTCCCCAAACACAAAGCCCGAAAAATCGCGCTCAAGGCGGATTGAATCCCGCCTGTTTGCCGGAGCCCGCATGGCCGAAGACATCGCACCCGCCGGTCCTGTAATCCCAATCGAGCCGAAAGCGGCAGAAGCCGCCGCGGAGCTCCGTCCGGCGGAGCTCCGCGCCAGCGTTGCGATCGACGGCGCCGAACTTAAACGCGCCGCGGAGACTGACGGTGATGCGGAGCTGCTCGGGCAGAGCCGCGCGATCGACGCGATCAAGCTCGCGATCGGAATCGACGCGCCGGGCTACAACGTGTACGTGAGCGGACTGCGTACCCGGATCGAGCGCGACACCGTGCTGGCGCTGCTGGCGGAAAAAGCCGCCACGATACCGACGCCGGGCGACTGGGTTTACGTCAACAATTTTCGCAACCCCGAGTCTCCGAGCGCGATCTATCTGCGCGCAGGGCAGGGGCGCGATCTCGCGCAGCGGATGCACGATCTGGTCGCGCTGATCGTCGAGCAATTACCCAAGGCCTTCCGACGCGAGGATTTTGATCAGGAGCGCACGGCTTTGCGCGACAAGTACAATCAGCGCGCGCAGGAGCTGTTCAAGCAAATCGAGACTCGCGCGCGCGAGCGCGGCTTCGCGCTCCAGGGCGGCCCCGGCGGCCAGGTTATCTTCATCCCGCTGATCGAGGGCAAGGTTCCCGAATCCCCCGAGGTGCTGCAAAAAGCGATGAGCGCCAAGACCGACGCCGAGCGCGAGCAGATGATGCGCGCGCAGGCCGAGCTCGAAAACGAATTCAGCGGACTGGTTGGCCGCCAGCAGGAGCTGATGCGCGACCTGGTCGACGATATCCGCGCGATCGAGCGCGCGTTCGCCGCCAAGCTCATCATCCCCTCGGTCGAAGACTTAAAGCGCCACTTTAATAATCCCGGAGTGACGGGATACCTCGACCAGGTCGCCGATCACATGCTCTCGCATCTGGATCGCTTCCGCGAAGCTGGCGCCACAGCAGCCGGGCGCCGAGCCGCAGCCGCCCACGCCCGAGGACGGACCGCGATGGTTCGAGTACCAGGTCAACGTCATGGTCGATAACTCGACCACCCAGGGAGCGCCGGTGGTGAGCGAGGACGCGCCGAATTATCGCAACCTGTTCGGCACGATCGAGCGGTGGATCGATCCGCTGGGGCGCTCGGGCACCAACTTCACCCGGATTATCGGCGGGTCGTTTTTGAAATCGCACGGCGGCTTCCTGGTCCTGGACCTCGACGACGCGGTGGTCGAGCCGGGGGTGTGGAAGACACTCAAGCGCAGCCTCAAGTCCGGGCGCATGACGCTCGAGACGTTTGAGCCGCTGCCGTTTTTCTCGATGAGCGGGCTCAAGCCCGAGCCGATCGAGGTGCACACCAAGCTGGTGGTTCTGGGCGGCGCGTATCTCTACAACATGCTCTATTTCTACGACTCGGAGTTTTCGGACCTGTTCAAGGTCAAGGCCGAGATGCGCCCGTCGATCGACGCGGACGCGAGCGCCGCGCGCCACTACGCCGGCCACGTGGGCTCGCTTGCCCGGCGCGAGAACCTGCCGCCGTTCTCCGGCGACGCGCTGCGCAAAATCGTCGAGTTCGGGATGCGCCAGGCGGGCGACCGCACCCGGGTGCTCGCGATGCTCGAGCCGATCGACGATCTGGCGCGCGAGTCCGCCTACTTCGCGCGCGCCGACCACGCCACCGAGGTCTCGGGCGCGCACGTCGAACGCGCGCTGGCGGAGCGGGTGCTGCGGCTTAATCATATCGAAGAGGAAATCCGCCGGATGATCGCGCGCGGCACCCTGGTGGTGCAGATCACGGGCAAAGCCGTCGGACAGATAAATGGGCTCGCCGTGATCGACGTCGGCGGCTATGCGTTCGGCCGCCCCTCGCGCGTGACCGCGACCGTCGCGCTGGGACAGGCGGGCCTTATCAATATCGAGCGCGAGGCGCGCCTGTCGGGCTCGACCCACGACAAGGGAATCATGATCCTCTCGGGGTTTCTGCGCGCGCGATTCGGCCAGGCGCATCCGCTGGCGATGACCGCGTCGATCGCGTTCGAGCAATCGTATTCCGGAATCGACGGCGACAGCGCCAGCTCGACCGAGCTCTACGCGCTACTCTCGGCGCTCTCGGGCGTGCCGATCCGGCAGGATCTCGCGGTGACGGGATCGGTCGACCAACACGGCCATGTGCAGGCGATTGGCGGCGCCAACGAGAAAATTGAAGGCTACTACCGCGTCTGCAAGGCGATCGGGATGACCGGGACGCAGGGCGTGATGGTGCCGAAGACCAACGTCGAGAACCTGATGCTCGAGCCTGAGACGGTCGCGGCGGTCGAGCGCGGCGAATTCCACATCTATGCGATCGACACGATCGATCACGGGATCGAGTTGCTAACCGGCGTGCGCGCGGGCACCGTCGATGAGCCCGGAACGATCAACTACTTGGTCGATCAACGCCTGCGAGCGATGGCCGACGTGCTGCGCAACTCGGGCAATCGCGAGACGCGCGTCGTGCATGAAGTCGATAGCACGCCGCCGGCGCCCAAGCCGCCCTCGCCTCCGGAGCCGCCGCGCTGAGCGCGCGCGGGAGCGGTCGCGATGCCAATCGACCTGCGGCTCGAGGCGGGCGAAGTCGCGCTGTGCACCGACCTGTATGAGCTGACCGTCAGCGCCGCGTTTTTCGAGCACTCGATGAACGAGCAGGCCGCGTTCGAGATGGCGCTGCGGCGGATGCCGCCGAACCGCGGCTACATGATCGCGGCGGGAGTCGAGCGGCTGCTTGAAGCGCTCGAGGCCTACCACTTCGACGCGGCGGCGATCGCGTATCTCGAAACGCTTAAAATTTTCAAACCCGCGTTCCTGGATTATCTCGCCGGCTTTCGCTTCAGCGGAGAGGTGCGCGCGCTTCCGGAGGGAACGATCTTTTTCGCCGGAGAACCGATCCTCGAGATTCACGCGCCCCTGATCGAAGGACAGATCGTAGAGACGCTCGCGCTGAATCAGGTCGGATTCGCCACGATGGCGGCGACCAAGGCCGCGCGATGCGTCGGCGCGGCGCAGGGTAGGCGCGCGATCGACTTCGGCGCGCGGCGCGCGCAGGGCGCGGACGCGGCCCTGATCGCGGCGCGCTCGAGCTACCTTGCCGGCTTCGCCGGGACCGCCAGCGTCCTCGCGGGGCAGCGCTACGGAATTCCGGTGTTCGGCACGATGAGCCACAGCTTCGTGATGGCGCATGAGAGTGAGCGCGCGGCGTTCGAGAATTTCGCCGCGAGCTTTTCGGCTCCGGCGACGATCCTGGTCGACACCTACGACACGGCGCGCGGAGTCGAGAACGCCGCCGCGCTTGGCGTGAAGCTGCGCGAGTCGGGCGCGAAGCTGGCCGGAGTCAGACTCGACAGCGGGAACCTGGGCGCGCTCGCATTGCGCGCGCGCAAAATTCTCGATCAGCACGGCCTGAACGAGACCGCGATTTTCGCCAGCGGCAACCTCGACGAATACAAAATCGAAGAGCTGCTCGCTGCGAAAGCGCCGATCGACGCCTTCGGAGTCGGCACCGCGCTCGCGGTCAGCGACGATGCTCCGGCCGGCGACTTTACTTACAAGCTGGTCGAGTATCGGGGGCAGCCGCGCCTCAAGCTGTCGGCGGGCAAGGCCTCGGCGCCCGGGCGCAAACAAATCTTCCGCGCGTGCAGCAGCACGGGCGAATACGCCGGCGACCTGATCGGAGCGATTGACGAAAGTCCGGGGACGGTCGCCCGGGTGATGAAAATGTCCGAAGCGCGGGTTCTGCCGATGCTCGAGATCCAGATGGAGCGCGGTGTGCGAAAGATGCCGCGGCCCGAGTTGAACGACAGCCGCGCGCGAGTTGCCGCCGCGATAGCGAAGCTCGATCCGCGCTGCCGGATGATTCGCAAGCCCTCGGAGTATCCGGTGCGCACCAGCGCCGCAATAAACGCGATGGTAATAACCGAAAAAGTCCGCGCCGACCATCGGCAGGAATAACGCCAGTGGAGCATCCGCCAGTGGATGCCGACGGCCCGTCGGCCGACGCGAAGCGCCATCTTTCAGCATGGCGCGCAGCGCCGCGCGATTAAAAGAGCAGAGCAGCACCCTCACCCACGCGTCACGATGCTTGCGAAAAAAAACGCAAGCATCGCGCCGCGTCGCCTCTCCCGGCGGGAGAGGGTATGAGCACAGGACCGCGTCGCCATATGCTGGTGGCATCTCCCGGAGGGAGAGGATATCAGCAGGATCCTTCGCGCGATCATCGCCATGCGAAGACGGGCGCGTCGCGACGCGCCCCTACGAATCAAATGCGATTCCGCTGCAGGCGCGACGCGTCACGCTAGAAACGGGCCGGGCATCAAGCGGCACCGGCTTCAGCCGGTGCGGAGCACAGGCTAAAGCCGGTGCCACCAAGACTCGGATGACCTTTCTTCTTAGGGGCGGCTCGGGAGCCGCCCGTCTTCGCGAGCCTGTACCTCACCGCCAAGCTTCTTCGTCACTTCGCGGCGGGCCAGAACGATTCCGTGCGCTCGGGCGGTGGCGAAGACTTCAGATGGTCTGCGGCGGCCTCCAGAGCGGCCGGTGTGAACACGAAAACGAAACGCATCTGATCGTCGTCAGGATATTTTTTTCCGCTCGGCCATAGCGTTGGAAACGGCGCGAAGATTTTCGACGCGCAGCCGCTATATCGCTCCGCAAGCGGCCGCAGAGCGCCATAGCTGCCAGCCAGCACTATCGCGACGTGAGCGGAGTCAATCGGCGCCACGGTAAAGTCGCGGTAGTGGTAGAGTCCGGACTGGATGATCCAGTCGGTGGGCAGCATGCCCGCCGCTCCCAGCGCCGCCGGGGAGAGCGACCGCAGCTCCCGCCCGTCGCGGAACCATCGTGCCAGCGCCTCGACCAGGATATCGGCTCTGAGAGCGACCGCGCGCGTCTCGAGGCTGGCGACGCTCAGCCTTGCGTACGGCGCCAAAGCATCAGGCGGTATCTGGTAGACCTGCGCGCCGCCGGTGGCGATAAGATGCAATCCGAGCGGATCGATCGCGCTCCGCCAGCTTTTCAGATCAGGATCGGTGTCGTCGATTACGATCGCGCCGATCTGATGCTGCGCGGCGAAAGCCATAATCTGTTGCGGCGCCTCGGGGAGGTCGATCGCGCCGAGAAAAAGCCTCACCGCCGGAAAGCTCTTGAAGCTCGGCGGAACAATTGAGGTATAGCCGCTCGCCATTCGAAAGCCCATGTTCGCGGTGGTTTGCCAGAGCATCGAAGTGCCGTTTCGTTCGTACGGTAGCGGAAGGATTATTTCGTTTGGCGAGATCACCGAACGCCACGAGCCGTCGGTGAACATCGCCGGTTGCTGCACGGCGGTGGTCCAGAATCCGGCGTCGAACCGCGGCAGCATCATGACGAGGATCGCGACGGCTGCGGCCGCTTTGAGCGCTACGCTCGCGCCGACTCGACGCGAACCACAAAGCGGCGATAATCGCGAGGATCAGAAACCCGTACATCGCAAATCGAACTGGCAATGCGTTCGCGATCAGCGGTGCGTGGGTCGCGAGCCACCACGGCATCGGCAGCACCGGTCTGCCCGCTATCAGAAGTGCAGGGCCGAGCATGGCGAGCACGATAGCGGCGAATGAAAAGAGCGCAATCCTCGTTGCCGGCGCTATCCAGTTGCGTCGGCAATACGCGCCTGCGACCAGAAGCAAGGGAATCCCGAAGCAGGCGCCGTGCTCGATCCAGAATCCGGCGAAATGTTCGCTGACTGCACGCATCGGCGCGAGGTTGCCGAGCCAGTTGAAGCGCTCCGGGACGACCAGGTTCAAAATGTCCGCCGAATAGAGGCTGGGCGGATAGATCGCTTCGCGCGGCGCTCCTGCCGAGAGCATCGCGTACAAATACGGCGAAAGGATCGCGATCGCGATGGCGAGAGCGACGGCGCTGGGCGCGATCATCCCCAGCAGACGGGAACGCTCGGGCGAAACGCGCAGCGCGATCGCGAATGCGATCACTGCGAACATCACGCTGGTTGCAAAGATCTCGGGGAAGCACAAAAACTGCACGGCCATGAGCGCGGCAATCGCGGCCACGTAGGTGCGCGTGCGAGTCTCACCCGCGAGATATTTCAGCACCACGAGTATTGCCAGCGGTACTGGAAAGACCATTGCCAAATCGATATGCGCGAGAAGCTGGCCGAGCATGTAGGGCGAAAATCCGAATATCAGTCCTCCCAGAATCGACGGCCAGAATTTGCCCGTGATCCATCGGCATAGGATGTACGCGCAAAACGCCGCAGCCGGAGGTGCCGTGAGGCACAAGAGATTGTACGCTGCGACCGGCCCGAACAAATTAGTAATCGGTGCGGCGACAAGTGCCGGCAGCGGTATAGGCGTCGCCCAGGCAAGGCTGGTGCCCGCGGGCGCCCACAAGAGATTGGTAAATAACGGATTGAGATGCTTACTCAGCGCGTACGGCCACCACGCGAGGAACCAGAAGAATGCGGACGGATCAGTGCTGATGCCGGTGCCGATAAAGTGGGTAGTCAATCCGGCGCTCAGCCCGCGTCCGAAAATCAGGTACGAAATCAGGCAAAAGATTGCCGCGGCAAGCGCACCGCGCGCGATAGAGAGCGAAACCGCAATACGAAAGCGTCCTCTCATGGCTAGTGCTCAATCCGCATCATGCGACGCGCGCACCAGGCTGGTTTTCCTTCGAAATACCTCGAAGTACTCTCCTTTCCATTCGGGTTCGAAAGCATTCAAAGCGCTTCTAAGCAAGGGATTGTTCGGCACCCCTTTGCAGGGCGAGTGGATTCCAATCGGCACCAGCACCAGTGTCGCCTTATCAAGTTGATTTAGCTTGCGATTCACTTCGCTTGGACGCATAAGGCCGGGCAGAAGATAAAGCGAAGTAGGAGGTGCAAACCCTGGCACCATCAATTCGACGGCGCCGTTGATGTCGAGAACAACTGTGGACTTGTCGTGAACTAGATTGAGCGCCTTATTCCATTCAGCCATTTCGGCGGGCGAGGTCCAAACCTGCCCAGTCGCCGCGTACCTGCGATCGGTTGTCCAATGACGATTGACTGACCAGGTTCTATACGCCCACACAACCAGCCCAAGCGCACAAAGCACGATGCCTGCACGCCTGCCGATCGGCGAAATACCGACTGCGATAGCGCTTCCCAACACCAAGAGATAAGCGTAGTAAAACCATGACCACTGGTTACCAAATAGAACCGTGATGAACAGCACATGCAGAACCGCGCAAGTTACTATTAGCTCTGACTGGCGGAACTGCAGCGACAGCTCGTCTCTTCCGAGATCTCGAATCCACCGTGCGGCCGCAAACGGCGCAACGCTGATCAAAAAAAGCGTCGCCGCAGTCCAAAACGCTGTCATTTCAAGGAAGTATGCGAGCCACGGAATGTTGCCAATATCCCAAAACCCACGGCCCGATCCCCCAAAAAAACCGAAGCCAAGAGCCTGATAGTTACGGAAGCCTTCAATCGGGAACAACGTCTTCAAAAGGCTAGAAGGCCCATACTGATACCCGAGGACCAGCGCGAGAGTAAGGCCTGTTACGGCAGCGGGGATGAATGCGCGAATCCAGCCGCGTAAAGGCATTTTTGAGCGCAGTAGATCGACCGCAATCAGGACTGTGAGAATGAGGCCGTAAAAGTACGCCATACTAGGCTTGGCGAAAGTCGCAGCCGTCGCAAATGCCAAAGCTGTGCGAGGTTTGCCGTGAGCCTGCTCCGCTAGCGCCAAGGTTAAAAGAACCTGTTCTGTCGCCTCGGCAAGCGATGGGTAACTTGCCTGTATGATTAATCCAAGCGCGATGACAAGTAGCGCTATTCCTATCGCGCCGATCCGGAGTCGAGTAACCACAGCGGCGATGCCAGCCGCCATTAGTATGTCACATAGGAGAATCAGCGTCTGGTACGCGAATGGGGTTGTGCCAAATAGTCCGAACCAGAGCTTTCCCACGAAAAGTGGTAGTAAACCGTAGGCATAGCCAAAGTCGATCGCAGGTCGTAGGCCGTGCGAAACCAGAAATTGAACGGTCAGGTTAGCCCCTTGATCGCCGAAGCCGAAGTTATCGAGGCTTAGATCGAGCGGAAGCCATCCGATCCAATACACAATTACTTCAGCCGAAAAGACTAGACATAGGAGTAGTACTTGATATCGATCGACGCTCCCGCGATCGCGTTCAATTGTGTTTGAATGATTCGCCGGCAGGTCTGATGCGTAGCTCTGGGTATTCATATTTCAGACGGTTGTTTTGGGGCGAAGCGTTATGGCTGTTTACTTCTGTGGATAGTCCAGTCTTGTTCAGTCAATCCAGTGCCATTGAGCGAAAAGCGCCGAGTGCCAGAAAAGCAAGGCGGCTGTGCAGAGGCACACCGCTTTAAGAGCACGCGGCCGACTCGCCAGCAAATCGGAGGCGGCGATGTACGCAGGAAAGACGTCAACCAAATAACGGCTCATCGACGAAAAGCCGTAGCCGCCGCAAAGGCGAGTAGCTACGAGGAATGCGAATGAGACAGCCGCGAATAATAACTCCGGAATACTGAGTCGCGAGCGCACCGCAAATACAACAATGGCAAAGCCCGCAAATATCCACGGATCCAGCGTGTACGGAACCGGGATCATTCGAAACAGATCAGCGAAGCTTGCCAGTGAGTAGAATCCAGTCATCAGCGACCAGTGCGCGCCATGCGTCCATCCCGCCTGCGAAGCTATGAACGCAAGCGGCGCGTGAAACTTGAAGGCGAGATAGGCCATGTACGCGGCAAGTCCCGATCCCGCGATCGCGAGCGCCGCCGCAAGCTTCATCGCCGCCGCGCGGCTCCATCCCTGCCGAGGCCATGCGCAGTATGCGATTGGCGCAAGCATCACGATTCCCGTCGGGCGCGTCGCCGTCAGGAGCCCGCACCATATCGCGGCGCTCAGGACCCGGCCGCGTTCGAGTTCCAGGAATGCCGCCAGCGTGAGCAGCAGCGCGAGCGACTCGGCGTATCCGGCTGAGAGGAACAGCGAGGCCGGGAAGAAGCTCAGGATCGCCACAGCAGACAGCGCGATCTGAGACCCGTATTTGTCGCGAGCGTATTTATACAACAGCAAGACCGATGCGACCGCGCATAGATTCGCAACCACAAGCGCGGCGGTCGAATTCGCAAGCCCGGAGAGGCTCGCTACACCAAAAGACACCAGAGGATAGAGCGGAAAGAATGCTACATTTTGTTGAATCGATGAGCCCGGCAGAAAGCGGTATCCGTCGCGCATTATTTCTAGGTACCAGCCGGAGTCCCATCTGAGGAGGTAATGAAAGATGCTGCTGCCGGAATTCCAATCAGCCGCATGAAGGTTCAGTGGCAGGATTCTCGGGGACAGGGAAACGGCCAGAAGGATTATCAGGCGCGATACGCCGAAAATCGCGGCGGCGGACGCGTATTCATAAACCGCACGCTCGGAAATGCCGCTTACAGAGCCGATCGACAACGCGCGAGCCGCACCCGCGTGATTCGTCGCGCCGTCTGTCGAACCGTCCACCGCACTCCCCTCCCCGGCTCGTCGCGGCAAGTAGAGCAAGCGGCGTGCCGCTAAAAATCGCCTTTAATGGTTATTGTTGTTGCATCCCTGCAACTAGCCGCGCGCGCGCAGTGCTGCGACTTGCGCTGCTGCGCGGTGGGCGGATGAAAATCGACTAATTTCCGGCAGGTGAGATCGCCGACGTGCCTGGCTCTACAAGCGCCGCGGCGGCGGCGCGGAGGTGGCGCTCGGTGGTCGGCCAGTCGATGCAGGGATCGGTGACCGAGACGCCGTACTTGAGCGAGGCGCGTCCGCCAGCGAGCGATTGGTTGCCCGCCTCGAGATTGCTTTCGAGCATCACGCCCATGATCGCGCGCGAGCCGCCGCTTATCTGGCCTATCAGCTCTTCGAGAACGGCGGGCTGGCGCCGATAGTCCTTGTTGGTCTGCGCGTGCGAGCAGTCCACGATCACGCGCGGCTCGAGATGGTGCCGTTCGAGCATCGCGACGCACTCGCCGATACTGCGCGAATCGAAATTAGGAATCCGTCCTCCGCGCAGGACCACATGGGTGTCGGGATTTCCCGTCGTGCGCACGACCGCGGCGGCGCCGTCCTGGGTGATGCCCAAAAAAGAATGCGGGCGGCGCGAGGACTCGACGCCGTTGATCGCGGCATCAAGGTTGCCCTCGGTCGTGTTTTTGAATCCCACCGGCATCGAGAGGCCGCTCGCCATCTCGCGATGCGTCTGCGACTCGGCGGTGCGCGCGCCGATCGCCGACCACGCGATCAGGTCGGCGATATATTGCGGCGTGATCGGATCGAGCATCTCGGTCGCCGCGGGAAGTCCGAGCCGGTTGATTTCGAGCAGGAGCTTGCGCGCGATGCGAAGCCCTTCGCCCATCGCGCAGGAGTCGTCCATGTGCGGGTCGTTGATAAGCCCCTTCCATCCGACCGTCGTGCGCGGCTTTTCGAAATAGACCCGCATGATTATGCAGAGCTGCGATGAGAGTTCGCGCCGCAGAGCGGCCAAGCGCCGGGCGTATTCGAGCGCGGCATCGGGATCGTGAATCGAACATGGCCCGACGATACAGATAGTGCGAAGATCGCGTCCGGCAAGCGCGGCGCGTACCGCCTCGCGCGCCTCGACGACGGTCTTTACGATCGCGGCGTCAACCGGTAGTTCGTCCTTAAGCAGCCTTGGCGCGATGAGCGCTTCGTTGCCGAGAACGTGTAAGTCCTGAATTCGATGCATAGTCAGACCAATAAGTATTAGCGGAATCCGGCGGGACAACATAGCAGCCGCTGTTCGGTGGCGGCAGGAACAACTTGCCGCGGACCAATCGCAGGTTTAGTCTCGGTTTATTGGGCTCGCGCGCGCAACGAATTTGATCCGCGCGTCAGGCATTGGCACGACGGCTTTTGCTCCGTTCGACTCGCTCGATTGCTCGCATGGTTCCCAACGAAACAATCGAATCCGGCGCCCGGCCGGACGCTCGTCCGATTGTACGGCGGCGGCGATGGTGGCGTCGGATCGGGCTGTGGCGCGCTATAGCCGGGATGGCGGTGGCGCTGGCGGTCGGCGCTCTCATCGTCAGCGCGGAGTTTTCCGCCGTGCTGGTGCATCGCACGAGCTATCTGAATCGGCGAATCGCCTCATTGAACACGGCGGTGCACCACCTTCGCGCGCGGGTATCGTCAGAGGAACGGAGATCGCGGGCAGCCGAAGAAAAAACGAAAGCAGACGAGCTTCTCAAACGCGTCCTTGCAGCTCACGATTTGCGGACGATCAAACTGAAGACGGCCGCGCCGCCGATGTTGCCGAATCATCCGAATACCCCGACTCCGGCGACGGCGACGCTTGCCTCGAGCGAGAGCGAAGGTGCCTCGATTCTGCAGGTCGGAGGCCTAGGCGCCGAGCCGCGGAACCATCTGTACGCGGTATGGTGGGTAGGCAAGCGGGGGCATTTGGCGTTGGCCGGCCAGTTCCATGTCGAGCCCGATGGAAAAGCGACGGTGCCGCTCAGGCCGGCGCCCAAGTCGATGGCTTCGGTGCTGGTCACGGTCGAGCCGGACACCGGCGATCCGCCGTCGGCGCCGACGGGCCCGACGGTGCTGAGGAGTATCGCATCCCGGTGAGTAAACCGTCAGGCGGCCACTAAGACACCAAGACACGAAGAAAAGGCTCTTTCTGCTGAATTCGATCTCTTAGTCTTCGTGTGGCCGCCTGCAGATTGCGATCTGCGGATGCTTAATCGCTTCACATTGGCTACTATTCGCGACGTGGTGTCGGAGGGGTTGATTGCGATGCGCGCCGCGCGAAACGAAGCCACGCGATGAGCGAGGCGGTCGCGACCGGTAGTGCAACGCCGGGCGAGCGGCGGCGCGGCGGATATGGGCGCAGCTTCTGGCTGGTGTTCTGGTCAAGCTTCGCGCTCAACTCGTCGAGCAACCTGTTCGTTCTCTACCCTCTGCAACTGGTCGATTTCGGCGCGAGCGCCGGCGTTATCGGCGCCGTGATCGGCACCTGGTCGCTTGCGTCGCTCGCGTCGCGACCTGTTGCGAGCCCGCTTATCGAGCGCCTGGGCCGGCGCAGCACCGCGATGTGGCTGTTATGCGCCGATATCCTGGTCGTTGCGCTTTACCTGCCGATCGGCGCGATCGGATGGCATGTCTACGCGGTGCGCGCGCTGCACGGCGCGGTCGAGGGAACCGCGCGGGTCGCGCTGTTTGCGATGGTCTTCGACCTGCTGCCCGAGGGGCGCGAGGGCGAAGCGATGTCGGTGTTCAGCGTGTGCGGGATGGGGTCGGCGGCAATCGCGCCGATCGTGGCGGAGGTGCTGATTCGGAATCTTGGCTTCGATTGGTTTTTTCTCGCGGCGATTGCGCTGACGGCAATCGCGGCCTATTTCGCCTGGACGGTCCCCGATGATCGCCCGCCGCGCCCGATTGCAGAACCCGCGGCCGCATCGCGCGCGGGCGCAATGAGCTATCGCGCGCTGCTGGTCGATTCCGGTTTGTTGCCGCTGTGGATCGTGACGCTGCTGTTCGCGCTCTCGATCTCGTCGCGCTTAAGTTTCGTCGCCCCGTTTGCGTCCGAACGCGGGATCGTCGGCGTCGCTTGGTATTTTACGATCTACAGCGTGATCGCAATCGTCATCCGGATCGGCGGCGCGCGCTTCATGGATCGAATCGGGCTGGAACGCGCGCTGTTACCCTCGATGATCATCCTCTCTGTCGGTATGGCGCTGATCGCGGGAACCGGGCACTACCGGATGCTGTACATCGCCGCGGCGCTCGGCGGCCTCGGCCACGCGTACGTCTACCCGGCGCTGAGCGCGATGGTGATCGGACGCACGCACGAGGGCGCGATCGGGCGCTCCTCGAGCATCTACCAATCGCTCTACGATCTCGGATCGATGGCGGGGCCGTACTCGCTCGGCGCGGTCGCGATGCTCTACGGATACGGGCCGATGTTCGTCGTGTCGGGAGCGGTGGCGCTCCTGGGCGCCGCGTACTTTGGCCTGATGGAACCGGGCTGGCGCGTCCG